>NZ_JAULBL010000002.1:308148-3018191 GCF_030512175.1 Paeniglutamicibacter sulfureus
GCGGCGTCCGGGCAGGCTCGTTGGCTCCCCGCAGGTACCACTTCACCAAGGTATTCACCGCGAACGTGTGCCTCAGGTCGTGGAGCTTAGGGCTGTGTGGCGCGCCGACTCCCACGCCGCCTTCGCGCATAGGTCCCGGAAGGTCCCGCCGACCACGGTATAGAAGAGCCCCTTTCCGGTGACGGTCACGAGGAACGCGTTGGTCTGGCGCTGGGGATGCACCGCACCCCGCAGTTTTGTATAGGAGCCCATGGCCTCCCTGGCCCCATTCTGGAAGGGTACGAGACGGGTCTTTCCGCACTTAGATTCCCGGATCAGCAACGCTCAACAACCCAATCAGCGATTTGTATGTTGCCGCAGGCAGCCGCGGACCCAGTGCAAACCGAGACTGGGCCATCAACCCCGCGACGTACCGGGCCGAGTAGATGTAGGGAGGGTGCCACCGTCCCCGATGCGGGAGCAAACCGACAGGAGGGACCCCCGTGCATCGGCTGGAGGGCAGGCACACCTGAGCACGTCCACGACGAGGTCAGGCCGAATAGGTTTTCGGGGGCTGGTTCGATCAGGAATACTTTCCTAGGTCCCGCGTGTCCGATGTCCGCGTTCCGTCGCAGGAACCCACCAACTTCTCCACCTCGGTGGCGTCAGTGAAACGGGCAGGCCGGCATCCCTCCATCCTGCGACCGACGACACTGAAATCGCCAGATCCAGCTCTGCCAGGTGGAGCAAGAGCGAACGAACCTCGGCCACGCGTCCGCGCGCGGAACCCAAACTCACCCGCCCGCTCTCGAGCAGCATGAACGCTGCCACGTCCGACCTCCGCAGGGCGGACGGTTGTGTCGAGGAACCGCCGCGCCAAATTGGCGTATCGAAGTATGGTCATTTCCGAGAGATCACGCTCAGCAGCCAGCCAGTGCCGATAACCCCGCAAGAAGGCTTTAGGGGCTGATGGCGGCTTGACGAGTGCGGCCGGGAGCACGTCCTGCTCGCGTAGGAAAGCCATCAGCAATGTGTAAACGCTCCGGTGCTTTTTCTGTCGATACCCGGCATCGTGCCGCTACTCATCGAGGGGTTCCACCCTGCGCTCGTTGAAGTCAGAGACCGTCAATCCCTCCAAGACAAGCCAGTTACCAACATTGCCAACCACCTTCAACATGCCCCCGGTCGTCCCAGGCGTGTAGCCCAACGACGACAGTCGTGATTCGAACTCCAAGATATTGGGCACCATCCGTCCCGGTTTCCGCCGCGTACCCACCATGATCCTGCCCTCCGTTCCGGACACCTTGTTCCTTGGAAAGCAGCATCAACCCCACCACGGGACCATGTCGATGGACGCCAGCGGTTTCCATCCCGTTTCTCATGTGGGCAAGGGTCGAGTCCGACGTTCCGTGAAGGGTATCGGCATAATCCCGACCTCGGCACAGGGCGATGACGTTCAACTGGTTCTTGGTCAGTGACGCGAGCTCCTTGTCCAGACGGTCCTCCTCCTTGGCAAGGCGCAGTATCACCACCAACGCGGAGGTGGTGAAGAACCTCGCCTGGATGCCCTGCCGGCACTCGGCGGCCACCAGTTCGGTGGCCATGTGCGTTTTATCCCGTGCCCATGTCTGCGTAAAGGAACCGGTCTTGGACTCTTTCGATGAAGTCCAGGGATTCCAAGGGATGGCCTCAGTAGTCCTCGGGGAACCTGACGTTGCTGTAGTCGAACCCGGTGAGGACTTTCATGGCCGGCAGCAGTGCGGCCTTCAGCAGTTCTTGCCGCCCCGATTCGCGTTCGGACACCAACACCCCGTGTAGGTAGTCACTTTGCTTCGGGGTGCCCTTCTCGGCCCATTCGGTCAGCACTGTGTCGGTGAGCGAGGCATGCTTGCCGGCCTCGAGCAGGTATTGGACGGTGATCGATCCATGCGGCTTCTCTGGTGGTCATATTCAGGGTGGAGAAGGTGTCGTAGAAGCTCAAGTCCACCTTGGCGGGACAGCATGGCCATGTCCAATTCGTGCCCATGCGCGATCAGGGTGTGGGCGGCCTTTATCGCGACCTTGAACCCGGTGGTCCCGGGCGCGGCATCCACCGCGTTGAACAACCATCGCCGGTCGGTGGCGGTGGTTTTGTCCAACCAGTCACGCCGGGTCGGTGACCAGAGTCCGCAACGGCGAATGGGCTCAGTTACCGGGCTTGATCACCAGCATCAGGACCAGGGACGCGGGGACGAAGATCGTCTCGGTGTGCTTCCCGAAGGCGCGCGGGCAGGTGCAGACCAGTGAGGAATGCTTGTCAAGAATCTGTACCACGTCGTGCCCGAGCACCACGGTGTTTTGGGGAAAGCTGGGGAGAGGCGCAATGGCTGAATAATCTGCTCGGAGTGCATGCGGGATCTTACTTCGGTACGGTTTCACGTGAAACATCTAGTTCCTATCGTTTGAGAAGGGAATCGAGACCTGGCCAAGATGTTGAGTGTTTCACGTGAAACACTCCGTAAGCGCGTAAGGCACCAATCGTGATCTACGGAGGCTGGCCGTGTTTGTTTCACGTGAAACAGTGCCCATGCCGCCCAACCTAGGGTCGAATCGTTCAGGATGAAACGGTCGGTATGCCGATCCCTGACCGCAGTAGATCACGGTCGTCGCGCGACTGGGGGAGCGGCGCACAGGAGCGCAGAAGCCGCGTACGCGCAGCTTTGGGGGAGTGGCGGCGCATGCAAGGCGCCTCGAACGGTAAGCCCTCCATTGTTGCAGTGACCCGCACGCGCCCAACGGATAATGAATTCGAACTAGCCCACGGCTTCAAGCCTGCCCAAACGGTACTACTGGCATGCTGAACATGGAGGGATGAGGGGCAGGATCGAAGGCCTTTCCCATGAAGGATCGATAAATGTAACCCAATCCTGTTCATCCCGTGGTGTGCATGAACCATCATGGATATGAGCGACATGCGGCCCGGGAGCCACACACCGGGGACAACGGTCGCTCATGACAGATGCCTGATGACCAATCGGCATCCGGGTTGGTTCGCGGAGATGCGAATGCGCCGGTCAAGATCATCCGTCACCGCCTGATTTCCTGTCGGGCGAAAATCGCGGGCAGTCACAAACTGCATGCACATGACCGGCGACCATCCAAGGCTCACATGCAAACTTGCCTCGCGAACTCAACGTCGAGGTGCCGTCGCTCGGGACAAATCACGCTTGATTAGAACGGAGAAAGAATTGCACACGCCGCACCGCCCGCTGGATACTCGACGGTGGGGTATCGCAGAGAGATTTGGTGGCTGCTTGGTGACGATTCATGGACGTCCTGAGCGTTGAGCGAATTTTGGTGATGAATATCTGACTCTAAGAGAGTCACCAATATTGCCGTTCAGAGCCACCAATTGCGCCTTGGAAGGCGTCAATACTGCGCGTGGGGACCATCCCGGGGAAACGGGAATAGTCTTCATGGGAACCGCTTTGCCGTCGACTTGGAGCAGGCCCTGCGAAATGAGTGAGTCGGTCCGGCCTCGACCGATTGCCCCGATTGCTCAGGACAACATGCTGCTGGGCACCGCGAAGCTCTGGAAATGCACTGCGGACTCCATTCTGCCGCCGATCCGCGGGCTGTTGCCGGAGCGCGCTACAGGGAAGGGGCTCTGCCTGCGGATCGAGTCTTGGGACCGCCGCTGCGGCTCAACCTCGCCGGTGCTCTGCAGGCAGTATCCGTAGAATGGCTACCGCCATCGACTCGGCTTCGGCGGCCACGCCGAAGCGAACATGGACCGGACCATTATCAACACCATCTGTAGCGAAACCGGAACGTACAACTTGCGCGAGAAGATCGATGCCGTCCAGGCCGGCGAGGAACCGTTGGAGGCCGGTGGCAATATCCGGTGGCTCTCAAACCTCCGGATATTCAGTCGACGTCGAACAGGCACGGCGGATGCTCTCCGCCAAGAGGTCTCACGGCTCCCCGCCCAAGAACATCGAGGGGTTGGGAACCGATGGGGAGCTGACAACGGCAAGCCTGGAACGGATGCGACCATTGAATTGCTCAGTCGGTGGATCGTGCACGCGCGTGCGTTGAACAACGAGGCATCGTCAGACCCAACACGAACCAAGCCTGAAGCCACGGATTCACTGTCGCGCAAAGGAAAACGTCTGCGTCAATCCTGGATATGGCGGGGCAGTGTGTGGGTGACGAGCTGCAGACCAGCGGTCCGTGAACTTCACGGACGGTCGGATTTGATCGGGCGTGTTGCCCGAACAGGGGCAAGTGTTTCGGCGCGGACTGACAGCGTTCCGTCATTGTTGCTGTTCGCGAAGCTTGAGGCTGCAAGCAAATGGCTGAGGTGTCGACAAGCCGGAGGCCATCTATGGCAGGTGTGTAGATCCTAGTGAGTTACGGAAACTAAAACCGGGCATCGATGCCGAGTCGAACAGGATCGACTACGTTTTCTAGGTAAACAAACAATTTCAATTGTATATGGACAGCACTTGTTCCAGAGCGTATCCATTGTCGTTCGATCGGGAGACGGACCCGAGGTAGGGCTTAAAAAATGCTCGGTGCATCCGGCCCGTGGGGCGGATGCACCGAGCTGGTGGATTCGAGGGCGCGTATTAGAGGTACGCGGCGAATTCCTTTTCCAGGACCGGCTTTGGCTTGGCGCCGATGGAGGTCGCGACATGTTCGCCGCCCTGGAAGACGTAGACGGCGGGGATGCTGGTGATCCCGTACTTGGCGGCGATGGCCGGGTTGTCATCGACGTTGACCTTGACCACGTCGACCTTCTCGGCGTGCTCGGCCGCGATCTGCTCGAGGATCGGGGTCAGCTGGCGGCAGGGGCCGCACCATTCGGCCCAGAAGTCCACGATGACGGGCTTGGCGGCCTCGAGGACATCGGCCTGGAACGTTGCGTCGGTGACGTCTTTGGTCTGGCTCATGGCCTGCACCTTTCGTTAAGGATTTCTTCCCAGTGCTTGGGAAGGGGATCTAGTTGGAGACGGAAACCGCTGCCGGGGTCGCGGCGTTGGAGTGGACGTCTGCGAGGTAGTGCTCGACGTCCAGGGCCGCGGCGCAGCCGGAGCCGGCGGCGGTGATGGCCTGGCGGTAAGAGGAATCGATGACGTCTCCTGCGGCGAAGACGCCGGGGAGGCTGGTCTTGGAGGTGCGGCCTTCGACGGCGATGGTTCCTTCGGCCGTGAGGGTCAGTACGTCCTTGACCAGGTCGGTGCGTGGGTCGTTGCCGATGGCTACGAACATGCCGGTGACCGGGACGTCCTGGCGGGCGTCTGTCTTGAGGTTGCGCAGCGTCATGCCGGTGACCTTCTGCTCGCCGGTGATGCCAACGACCTCGGAGTCCCAGATGAATTCGATCTTCGGGTGGGCCAGGGCGCGATCGGCCATGATCTTGGAGGCGCGCAGGGTATCGCGGCGGTGGACCACGGTGACCTTGGAGGCAAACTTGGTCAGGAAGAGTGCTTCTTCCATGGCCGAGTCGCCGCCGCCGATTACGGCGATTTCCTGTTCGCGGAAGAAGAAGCCGTCGCAGGTCGCGCACCAGGAGACGCCGTGTCCGGAAAGGCGCTTCTCGTCGGGCAGGCCGATCTCGCGGTAGGCCGAGCCGGTGGAGAGGATCACGGCGTGGGCGCGGTACACGGTGCCGTCGCCCAGGGTGACGACCTTGACGTCGCCGGCCAGATCGACGGCGGTGACGTCGTCGAAGAGGATCTCGGCGCCGAAACGCTCGGCCTGCTTCTGCATGTTGTCCATGAGGTCCGGACCCATGATGCCCTCGGGGAAGCCGGGGAAGTTTTCCACGTCGGTGGTGTTCATGAGCTCGCCGCCGGCGGTCACCGAGCCGGCGATGACCAGGGGCTGCAGGTTCGCACGTGCCGTGTAAACGGCCGCGGTGTAGCCGGCGGGGCCCGAACCGATGATGATGACGTTGCGGATGGCGTCTTGTGCTTCTGTGGCCACGGGTCGGTGAACCTTTCATGAGTGCGGCCTGGTTCAAACACGCCGCGGGTAAGGGGGACTGTCCTGCATAACAGCCAATGCAGTGTTGGTATTCCCGGCCGGGTGGGGCTAGGAGACGCGGAACTCGCCGATTTGCAGGCCGTACGGGCGGGAGGCGTTGCCGCCCGAGGCGCGGCGCGGCAGTTCGGTGACGTTAAGGAACACGTATTGCCCCTTGGCAGCTGCACCGTTCTCGCCGCTGACCGGGACGCTTACAGTCGGTCCGGTGAAGGAACCGCTGGAAACCATCTTGGCATCGGAAAGGTCGTCCGTTTCACCGACGCGGATTTCGAAGGATCCACCGGTGCCGTTCAAACCCTCAAGCTGGATTTCCGTGACGTCGGAAACTTCTTCCAGCTCCGCGATGAGCACCATGTTCGATGCAAGTCCGCCGAACTGGGGGGACGTGTAGGAGTATGACCTGTAGAGGCTTGCCGGGTTGCCGTCGATCGCCTTGGAAAGGGTGCTGTCCGTCTCCGCGTTGAGGTCCTGGTTGCCAGGCACCATGCGCGAGAGGTCGGCGACCACGGGCTCGACGGGGGCGGCGCTCGGCGATTCCGAGGCCGGCTCGCTGCCGCCGCTGGTATCGGGGGCACTTTGCGTGGGGGAGTCGCTGGCCACGGGTTCGGGGGCGCGGCCGCCCAATGCGTTGAAGGCGAAGACGACGGCCAAGACCAGCACTGCACACAGCAACGCACCCACGAGCAGGCGCGTGGTCTTCTTTCGGCCTTCACCAGCTTCCTCGTCCTCATCCTCGTAGTCCTCTTGCAGCGGCTCCGAGTACGACTGGGCTGCGACGGGGAAGCTGGAGGCCACGCGCTGGCCCGATTCGTCGACGTTGATGCCACGGGACTTCTGCGCCGCTGCAAGGGCGGCAGCGGACGTCACGACGGGTTCCTCGGTGTGGTCAGTGGTTTCCATCCGAGTGACCTTGGGAGCAGGCTGGCCGACGGGCGGTGCCGTGGGCGCCGGGGGAGTGGTGGGGGTGGCCTGCGTCGCGGCAGGGGTTTCGCGTGGCGCGGGGGTCGGGGAGGAAGCCGCCGGGGCAGGGGCGGAGGGAGAGGACGCCGAAACGGCAGGAGCCTGCTCGGTGCTCGAACCCACCGATGCAGCGGGCAGAACCGGGGGGACCGACGGCGGGGTCTGCTTGCCGCGGCCGAAGCGGCCCTTGATGCTGTTTAGTTTCTCGTTGAGGCTGATTTCCGGCAGCCGGTCGAGCATGGATGGACGCTGCTCTTCCTGGGTGCGCTGGTCCTCGTAGTATTCGGCGTCGTCTTCGTAGCGTGCCGGCTCCTTTGAGCGGGTCACGCCGAAGATCTCGGTCCCCAGGGTGTCGGTGTAGAACGGCTCGACGTAGGGGGCATCGACCTGGACCACCAGATCCAGAAGGTCTGCGGGCTCCGCAAGGTTTGTCACCAGGTAGGTGTTTCCCTCGGAAATTCCCAGGTCCAGGACCTGGACCGCGGCATAGCGTTCGCCGGTGGCAATTTCGCGCGCACTCGTGGCCAGCTGCGAGGCATTGGCCGTTGAACCGACCAGGATGCTGACAGGCCGGTTGAGCACCTGATCGATGCCACTGAGGACCTGGTCTCCGTCGGCTGAGGTCAAGACCAATTCGGTGACCTGGTAGCGGCCGCCAAGCATGGCGCCGGCGTCGATGGGCTGCGACACGATTCCCTCCCGGGATTACTTTGCGTTGCCGGCACCCTCGTGGGTGCCCCGTTCCATGTTACCGGGATGGGGACGGGATTTCTCGAAGTCCCAAGCCGAAGCCGGGGGCGCGCCGAGTCTCCCGAACCCGCCAGTTGCTCCGATTACCGCCGCAGTGAAGGGATTCGGCGGGCCAGCGGACCCAGGAAATCATCTAGCTCCTCCGAGCGCATCAGGCGCAGCAAAATGATGTAGACCAGGGCCATGACGGACCCGACGACGACAATCGAGACGACCGCGGCACCGATGGAACTCCAAGCAAATCCCCAGTCGTAGCCGCCCAGCAGCCACAGCACCACAGCCCCCACGGCACCGGAAATGGTGGCCATCATGCCGATGCGGATATACGCGGTCGCGACCCTGGCGCTGCCGTAGTCGCCATAGCGGCGGACGATCAGGAAGTGCGCGATCACCGCGGAGAGCACATTGGTGGCACCGTAGATCAGCGCCACGGCCCGGGCGATGTCCGTTGTAGGCAGGACCTGCACCGCGACGAAGGCCAATGCGACGGTGAGGCTGGCGACAACGGTCTGGATCAGCATGGGGGTCTTGGTGTCTTCCTCGGCGAAGAAGACACGGATCATGAAGAAGTGAATGGACTTGAATGGCAGCCCGAGCGTCGTGAGAAGCAACAACTGGCCGATGGCGGCGCCCTGCAACATCGCGGTGGAGGAGCTGCCGGCAAACAGCCGGCCCAACGGCCCGGCGAGCACGATGAAGGCCACCGAGGCGAAGACGATCGGAACCGCGCTGGTGCGCAGCCCGCGAGAGAGCAGTGGCGCTATGTCCTCGCGGCGTTTCTCATGGAAGGCCTTGGTGAACTCGTTAAAGAGCATTGTGGCCAAGGTGAGGGCAAAGATGGAGTGTGGCAGCACGGTGATCAGCTGGGAGGTGTTCAAGGCGTATTCGCCCGGAACCGTAGCCCCGCCGTCGGGCAGCAACAGACGTGCCGGAGCCGCGGCCGAGACGAACTTGGAGTTGATCAGTGAGGCGATGTTGCCCACCATCATCGACCCCAGCGTCCAGGCGGCCAGCTTGCCCACGTGCCGCAGGCCCATGCCGCGCCAGGAGAAATCCGGGCGCAAGTTCAGTCCGACGCGGCGCAAAGGCCAGAACAGGGCCAGCGCCTGGACCGCGATGCCCAGGGTGGCGCCGCCTGCCAGCAGGACGGTCTGCTCGGAGGTCCAGGCGGCCAGCTGGTCGCCGTCCCCGGAGTAGGCGCCAAAGAGGATGATGAAGGTTCCGATGGTGCAGATCTGCACCAGGTTGTTGGCCACCGGTGCCCACATATAGGCACCGAACCGGCTGTGGGCGTTGAGCACCTGGCCAATCACCGCGTAGACGCCGTAGAAGAAAATCTGTGGCAGGCACCAATACGCAAACGTGGTTCCCATGGCGATCATCGCCGGGGTCCAGTCCAGGGTCAGCACCTTGATCAGCGGTCCCGCCATGGAAACCAGCAGCACCGTGGCAAGGCCCATCACCACGATCGTGAGGGTCACGAGCTTGGAGGTGTACGCGGATCCGCGGTCGGACGCCTTCGAGGCCTTGATGAGCTGGGGAACCAGCACCACGTTGAAGATGCCGCCGGCCAGCAGCATGAAGATGATCGTCGGGATGACGTTCGCCTTCTCGAAGATGTCGGCCATCGTGGTGCTCGAGCCGATGGCAACAGCCAGCAGCGCGGTGCGGATGAAGCCGAGTACGCGGGAGACCATGGTGCCCGACGCCATTAGCGCGTAGGCCTTGGACTGGCTGTGTGATTGCTTGGCCGGGGTCTGTGGAGGCGTGCTGGGACGCGCGGGGTGTTTAGATACCTGGGACATAGTTGGGGAGCACTTCACGCGCAAGATCGGCGATGCGCCGCTCATTGGGGAAGGACAGGCGCTTGCCGAGATCAAGCAGCGGGACCCACGCCACGTCCACGGCTTCGTGGTCCGGGTCGTTTTCGATGGTCAGTTCGCCGCCCGTTGCACGCAAGAGGAAATGGTGCACGGTCTTGTGGACGCGGTAGTTGGTGACGGTAAACCAGTAGTCGACCGAACCCAGCGGGGCAAGGATGTCGCCGGCGATGCCGGTTTCTTCCTCGATTTCGCGGACGGCTGCTTCTTCGTTGGTTTCGGCGCCCTCGGGGTGGCCCTTGGGCAGGCACCATTCAAGGCGTCCGCCGCGGTTGTACCTGGCGATAATGGCCACCGGCAGGCTGGGAAGCGACGTGTCGATGACGACGCCGCCGGCCGAGATTTCCTCCACAGTGGGCAACGGGTGGTGTCCGGTGCCCACCTGCGCCTGCGCATGCGCCATTGACGCAGTCAACGGCGTGCGCTTCGGGGCGCTGGGAACTGGATGAGCCATGGAAACCACTCTATCGGTTTTGCGTCACTTCGTGGCTTGCCCCGCCCGCTCGGCGCGTGATTCCATTCTTCGGTGCGAAGCGGCGGCATCAGGCGTGTGGAAGCTAACGCCGAATCGGGGAGGCCGGGAACATGTCACCGTCCCGAAAGTCTGGCACCCTTAAAGAACTATGCAGCAGCTACCGTCCCCACAGGTCCTCTCCGATATTTTGCCCCCCGTCATCTTTGAGCTGGGGCAGCGGTTTGTCGATTCCGGCTTTGAACTATCCCTGGTGGGGGGACCGGTGCGCGACCTCTTCCTGGGCCGAGTGTCCCCGGATCTTGACTTCACCACCAGTGCTTCCCCAGATGAAACCCTTGCGGTGGTGGCCGGATGGGCCGATGCCACTTGGGAGGTGGGCCGCGATTTCGGAACGATTGCGCTGCGCAAGGGCGAGCACACCATCGAGGTGACCACCTACCGGGCCGATGCGTACGACCCTTCCTCCCGCAAGCCCATCGTGGCCTTCGGCCGCAGGCTGGAAGACGATCTCTACCGCCGCGACTTCACCATGAACGCGATGGCGCTGCGCCTGCCGAGCCTGGAACTGGTGGATCCATACAACGGAGCCGCCGACCTGGCCGAGGGCGAGGTCCGCACGCCGGGTGCCCCGTCCATGTCCTTCTCCGACGACCCGTTGCGGATGATGCGTGCCGCGCGATTCGCCTCCCAGCTGGGCATTGGCGTGGCGGACGAGGTGCGCGCGGCCATGAAGGAAATGGCTGAGCGGATCAAGATCATCTCCGCCGAGCGTGTCAGGGACGAACTGGTGAAGTTGATCAACGGTGTCGATCCGCGCGCCGGCATCGACCTGTTGGTGGACACGGGGCTGGCAGACATCGTGCTTCCGGAGGTTTCCGCCTTGCGCCTGGAACTCGACGAACACCATCGACACAAGGACGTCTACCAGCACTCGTTGACGGTGCTGGAGCAGGCCATGGAGCTGGAAAGTGATGCGGAGGGCCCGGTGCCGGGTCCCGACTTCGTGTTGCGCTTCGCCGCACTGATGCATGACATCGGCAAGCCGGCGACTCGCAAGTTTGAACCGAACGGTGCTGTCAGTTTCCGCCACCATGACGTCGTCGGTGCCAAGCAGGTCAAGGCCCGCATGCGCGCCCTGCGTTTCGACAATGACACCACCAAGGCGGTGGCCCGCCTGGTTGAACTGCATATGCGCTTCTATGGGTACGGAGATGCAGGGTGGAGCGACTCGGCGGTGCGTCGCTACGTTCACGACGCTGGCGACTTGCTGGAGCGGCTGCACCGGTTGACGCGGTCGGACGTGACCACGCGCAACCGCAAGAAGGCGGACAGGCTTGCCTTTGCCTACGACGACCTTGAGGCACGCATTGCAGAGATCAGCGGGAAAGAGGAAATGGCCGCCGTGCGGCCGGACCTCAACGGCCAGCAGATCATGGAGATCCTTGGGATCAAGCCCGGTCCCGTGGTGGGTCGCGCCTACAACTACCTGCTCGAGCGTCGCCTGGACAACGGGCCGATCGAAGAAGAGGAAGCAATTGCGGCGCTGCTCCAGTGGTGGCGGATGCAGCCCGAAGCAGCAGAGCAGTAGGCCAAGGAGTCCCCGGGGGAACCTTGTCCCGGCGTGTCGCACCAAACACGCCGAGACGAGGTTCCCCGTTTTAAACTCTTGGAAAAATGAGTGGCGTAACCCTATCGCGGTGTGTATCGTGGAACCTGTGATTGAGAAGTCTCAATGAGACATCGAAATCCAATAGACAATGTTGGCGCCAGAATCTTCTGGCATGTTCTTCCAGAAAAGGAGGTGGGAATGATGATTACTTCAATGAATTTCGGCGGCTTCTATGTGCCCCGTCATGGCTTCGGCGGCCTTACCGCTCGAGCCACTTCCCCCGCCTCCGGAACGGCGCCCTGCTAGTACTTCCCTAGCTTTTCAAAGTTCCCGAGGCTGATGAGTCATTAATCGACCAAATCCTTGAGGAACTTTTATCATGTCTACCCAGATCTCATCGATCTCCACCCAGGTTGCTCGCTCCGCTGAACTAATCTTCACCGGGCCGGAAGCGCTGCGTGCCCGCAGCTCGCGGCCCACGGAACAGGCCACCTTCCGCTCCTCCAACACCGTTGAGGGGAGGTAACCACCATGAGTGCAAAGGAACGCAAGCCAAAGAACAAGGCTTGGCTTCAGACGCAGTTCAACCCCGATGCAAGGGATCGCGAACTACGTCACCACCTTCCGATGGACATGATCTTCCGCGTGCGGTGAGTGAATTAGGACCAGGTCTCCACAAAGCCTGGCCCGGAATGCAAGTCACTCACCCACCCAGGAGCATGACCATGAACGAGTATGTAACCCACTGTGCAAAGCCCGCCGGCTTCGCCGGCGGGCTTTGCCGGTTAAAGTTGGTTCCTGCCACTTGGCAATCGGAAGCAGGCGGCTGCTCAGTCGAGCTGCGCGCGCCAATGGCGGAGGAACGCCAATCCTGCATGGTCGTGGATGATGTCCTGTCCCAGACCTAGATCCCGCGCGGTAAGCACCGGGTAGGGTTTCCCTGCAGGAATGCCGTCGCCCGGGCGCACGTCGACGTGGCTGACCCGGTGCCCGTTTTGCGCCAGCCAGTCGGCCATGGCGTAGTCGGTGCGGGAATCGCCAACCGTGAACCACTCCGCGGGGAAGATGCCATCCGCGGCCAACAGCTCGAGGGTGCGTCTGGCACCGAGGTCCTTGCCCAGTTCCACCGACTCAATGTCCGTGGAGATGATGGTCGGGTCGACCCGGTAGGAGATTTCCTCATTCGCATCCGGTTGGCTTACCTCCAGTCGTTCAACGCCCAGGCCACTGCGGGCCATCGCGTCCATGGCGGCCGAATCGAATTGCTCTTGGGCGCGCCGGTATTCATGGTTCGCTGCATCGATGTTTTGTTCCACCGAAACCATGGCGCGTTTGGTCTCGTCGAAGAACATGTGGTCGTCGAATTTGGAGGCCACCAGCTCTCGAATTTCATCCGAATAGTGCCCAGGGACAGCAAGCCCGTGGTCGATGTGGACTTCCCCGGCGCCGGTTGAATCAAAGGTGAACCAAGTGGCTCCCTTTTCGCAGATGGCGTGGATTTTAAGGTTTTCGGGCATGCCCGACGTGATCATGGGTCCCATCACCTGGCGCTTGATGAACTCGTCGGAACGCCCGGTGTTGAAGACAACGGGGATTCCCGAGACGGCGAGTTCCAGGAGCAGGGAGATGACCTCCGGTGCGACATCGCGGGTCACCGGAGATGCGATGGGACCGTCGACATCGAGAAGCAAGGCAAATGGGGGAGTTGAGGACATGACTTCCATTCTCCCACTGCGCGGGAAAGGGACGGAAACCTCGAACCCTGGCGCCCAAAGGGCACGGTCCCGCTGGCACTGGAGTTATCCACAGATTCGCCGGCACCGGTCAATCGCATGGGCGCAATTCCTAGGATGAGGGCATGGACAAGGGAAAACGGAAATATGCCGTTGCAGTCGTACTCTGTTGTGTCGGGCTGATGGTTGGTTCCTGCACGCCGGGACCGGAATCGGCCGGTGGAGCAATTTCGGGAACGGACGCCTTGGCGCCCGCTTCACCTGCGGTCGACGCGGCGGCGGAACTAGCCAATCGCCGAACCCGTATGGTCGAACCCTCATGGAGCGTGAAGATGAAGGTCTTGGACCGCCCCCGGGTGGTCAACGGGGTGGCGGTCGTGCTCGCCGAAGGGGCCAAAGGGCTGCAGCTGGTGGGGCTGAAGGAAACCACGGGCAAGAAACTCTGGGGCGTCACCGTTGTCCCGGGCTGGGTACCCAGCGGCGTCAACATGACGGTGGAACTGAGTAAGACGGCCAAGGGGAAGGACATGGCGCTCTTCCTGGAGAAATCGAAACCACGCGATGGCTGGAGCGGAGGTGTCTGGACCAAGCCGGTGGCCGTGGACATCGCCTCGGGCAAGGTCGTCTACAAGGGGCCCGCGCAACTGATCAGGTCCCGACCGTCCTCCTGCCCAGACAGCAAGGACATGTGCTATCTCTCGATCAACCCCTACATCAATGACGAGCAGCGGATGCGTGTCGACCTCGACCGTGGAACCCAGCGAACCCTCACGCCGCAGTACAAGTTGGGGGATTCCATCTTCCCAATCAGCGGCGGGGAACTCTACGGGCACTACACCGGAAACACGAGCAACCTCCTGCGGCTCAAGGGAAACAAGAAAGTGTGGGGAGTGTCCCTGGCCAAGGCCATGGGACCGGGCTACACACCCGGTCAGGGCTGGAACGTTGACTACTCGGAAAAGCTCGGAGTCTACTCCGGCTGGATCGGCCGAGAACACAAGGAAACCCAGGACAGCAAGGGAAACGTCGTCGCCCGCGATACGGACTTCCGCCAGGAAATGATGTTCGGCATAGATGCCGAAAACGGAAAGACCCTGTGGAAAGCCAAGGGGGCAGCCACTTACTGCCTGCCCCCCATGGGCCGGAAACAGACTGTGCTGGAGGAGGGAAAAGCCTATCCAGTGAGATGCATCTTCGACTCCGGAAGATTTAAGGAAGCCAAGGGAACCAAGGGCAGATTCGAGGATGTCAAAGTCCATTTGGAAGGGTTCGACCCGAAAACCGGGAAGGTCATCTGGAAGACCAAAAGCTACCCAAGGGCTGCCGACCTGGATGTCGCCCACGCACCCGATGACGGCGGGGCAAGCCTCTTCCTGGCAGCGGAAGAGACGCCGACGTTGCTAGACACCCGTACCGGCAAGACCATCAATGTCGCCGCCGGGGAACGCTTCCTGTGCACCAAGGATGCCAAGTACACCAAGCCCGAGGATGGCAACGGCGGGACGCTGCTCTATCCCTGTGCGGCAGGCGGCAAGGAAGCCAGAGGTGTCAGTGTCGGCGCGCTCCAGGCACAGGATTCCGGTGAAAGCCACGTGGTTCTGGGCTTTGCCGGAGCGGTCGCTGCCTTTCCGGTGGATCCCTAAAAGGCCGAGACCTGCCGGTCACGGGGCCGGGCTTCTCCTTGTTCCGCTGATGCGGTGATAGCTTGAAGGTGTAGCGAGGACGGCCAGACTCCTTGAACGTCCTCAATCACCCCGCCACCGGGAATCCAGATAGGGGACACACTATGACAGCGATGCCGGAAGCCGACATGAGTGATCTAGCGATTGCTTCGCGGGCCGTGCTCAAGCCAATTTCCGAGATTGCCGCATCGGCCGGGATTCCGGAAGACGCGGTTGAGGCCTACGGTCGCTACAAGGCCAAGATCGATCCGGCACGCCTGAGAGCACGCGGGGCGAAACTCGGAAAAGTGGTCTTGGTCAGCGGAGTATCCCCAACGCCCGCCGGGGAGGGGAAATCCACCATCACGGTGGGTCTGGGAGATGCCCTTGCGGCCGCCGGCGCCAAGACGATGATCGCCCTGCGCGAACCGTCGCTGGGGCCGATCTTCGGCATGAAGGGCGGAGCCACCGGTGGCGGTTACTCGCAGGTCCTGCCCATGGATGAGATCAACATGCATTTCACCGGGGATTTCCATGCCATCACCAGCGCCAACAACCTGCTGATGGCGCTACTCGACAACCATCTGCATCAGGGCAATGCCTTGGGAATTGACCCGCGCCGGATCACCTTCAAGCGCGTCATGGACATGAACGACCGAGCCCTGCGCAACATCGTGATCGGCCTTGGCGGCCCGACCGAAGGTGTTCCGCGCGAAACGGGATTTGAGATCACCGTGGCCTCGGAAGTCATGGCGGTCTTCTGCCTGGCAACCGGTCTCGATGACCTGCGGACTCGCCTGGGCCGGATGACGATCGGATACACCTACGCCAAGACCCCCGTCACCGTGGACGACCTAGGGGCGTCCGGCGCCATGACTATGTTGCTCAAGGACGCCATCAAGCCCAACCTGGTCCAGACCATGGCCGGAACGCCGGCGTTCATCCACGGAGGACCGTTCGCCAACATCGCCCACGGCTGCAACTCGGCTATCGCCACCAATACTGCCCGTTCGCTGGCCGACATCGTGGTCACCGAGGCTGGCTTCGGGGCGGATTTGGGCGCCGAGAAGTTCATGGACATCAAGGCCCGCTATGCCGGCTGCAATCCCGATGCGGTGGTCCTGGTGGCAACTATTCGTGCTCTTAAGATGCATGGCGGCGTGGCCAAAGACGCGTTGAAGAGCGAAAACGTCGAAGCGGTACGCGACGGCATGGCCAATCTGGTCCGGCACGCCCAAAACGTCAGGAAATTCGGGGTCCAGCCGGTTATCGGCATCAACAGGTTCACCGCGGACACCGAGGAAGAAATCGCGGTTGTCACCGAATGGGCAGCCGCCAACGGCATCGAATGCGCTGTGGCGGATGTCTGGGGACAGGGGGGAGAAGGGGCCGGTGAGCTGGCCGCCGCCGTGTTGCGGGCCATCGAGGCCCCGAACAATTTTGCCCCTCTCTACGACTTGGATCGTCCCGTCGAGGAGAAGATCCAGACGGTCGTGCGGGAGATCTACGGAGGCGCCGGAGTCGAGTATTCCGCGGCTGCCACGCGGATGCTCAAGCAAATCCATGACAACGGCTGGGACAATCTCCCGGTGTGCATGGCCAAGACCCAGTACTCGTTCTCCGACGACCCCACGCTGCTGGGCGCTCCCGAGGGGTTCACGCTGCACGTGCGGGATCTCATTCCCAAGACCGGTGCCGGGTTCATCGTGGCGATCACCGGGACCCTCATGACAATGCCGGGCCTGCCCAAGGTTCCGGCCTCGATGCGCATGGATGTTGACGAAAACGGGCGGGCCGTCGGCCTGTCGTAATCGCGCTGACCCGGCAATGATCGCGGGAAGGCGCAGGGACCCCCTGGTCGGGGATTAACCGTCGAAGCCACCACGGGCAACCGTGGTGGCTTCGACGGTTCGCACCCCTTACACGGGTGCGGCGTTGAGTCCTAGGCTTCGCCGCGGATGAAGGCCTCGACCTTTTCCTTGGCGATGTCGTCGTTGTACTGCTCCGGCGGCGACTTCATGAAGTACGAGGAAGCCGAGAGAATCGGTCCGCCGATGCCGCGGTCCAGGGCGATCTTGGCGGCGCGCACGGCATCGATGATGACACCTGCGGAGTTCGGGGAGTCCCACACCTCAAGCTTGTATTCCAGGGACACCGGGGCATCACCGAAGTTGCGGCCTTCGAGGCGCACGAAGGCCCACTTGCGGTCATCGAGCCAGGCGACGTAGTCCGACGGGCCAATGTGCACGTCGTCGGCCTCCAGCACCGCGGTGGTGTTGGAGGTGACGGCCTGGGTCTTGGAGATCTTCTTGGACTCCAGGCGGTCGCGCTCGAGCATGTTCTTGAAGTCCATGTTGCCGCCGACATTGAGCTGGTAGGTGCGGTCCAGGGTGACGCCGCGGTCTTCAAAGAGCTTGGCCATCACGCGGTGGGTGATGGTGGCGCCGATCTGGGACTTGATGTCGTCGCCGACGATCGGGACGCCGGCGGCGGTGAACTTGTCGGCCCACTCCTTGGTGCCGGCAATGAACACCGGCAGGGCGTTGACGAAGGCCACGCCGGCGTCGATGCATGCCTGTGCGTAGAACTTTGCGGCGGCGTCGGAGCCGACCGGCAGGTAGCAGACCAGGACGTCGACCTGTGCGGCCTTCAGCGTTTCAACCATGTCCACCGGCTCAGCGGAGGATTCGGTGATCGTCTCGCGGTAGTACTTGCCCAGGCCGTCGAGGGTGTGGCCGCGCTGCACCGTGACGCCCGAGGTCGGGACGTCGGCGATCTTGATGGTGTTGTTCTCGGAGGCGTGGATTGCGTCCGCCAGGTCCAGTCCGACCTTCTTGTCGTCCACGTCGAAGGCAGCCACGAATTGCACGTCATTGACGTGGTACTTTCCGAACTGGACGTGCATCAGGCCGGGAACCGTGGCCTGCGGGTCCGCGTCACGGTAGTACTCAACACCTTGCACCAATGACGTGGCGCAGTTGCCTACGCCAACAATTGCAACCCGAATCGGATTTTCCGACACCTTGTCTCCTCAAAATCAAAACTTCTGGGCAGGGGAAGGCCCACCGTCCAGCACATCTACAATGCTAAGTGAGAAAGCGGGACGGTTATTCCCAACGGGCTTCTTCAGTGGTACAAGCGGGCTGGCGGATCAGATCCGCGAGCCGCGTTCGCGCAGCCACCAGCGCCGTATCCGCAGCAGCGCCTCGAGGGCAGGGCGTGGCAGCGAGGTGCGTACTCGCTGCCTGAAAGCGACGTCACGGACCATGGCCAGCTGCTCGTTCGAGGTGGTCAGCGCCTGGTTCTGGGCACGCTGGGCATAGTGGGAAAGCGCGGAGATGAATTCCGGGCCGCGGCGGTGGAAGTAGTTTTCCCGCAACCACGCGCGATTCGGGAAAGAAAAGTGCAATGTTGCCGCGTCATCAAGGGTTCCCAAGAGCCCGGAGCCTCGGAAGACTGAGTTGAGCATCTGGTCATTGAGGCCGAAATCGGTCATCACCAATACCGGCAGTCCACGATCCACCGCCTCCAACGCAGCCGTGGAGGAGACAGTGAGCAACGCGGAACCGGGAACCAGCACCCGGTCCATGGCTCCGGTCACGAACTCCACGTGCCCGGCCCCGACCTTCCCCTCGGCCACCAGCTGCTCCCACAGGGCGTCGAAGGGGTGGGCCTCTGCATGGGTCTGTGGTTCCCCGGCACGGGCGCGGAGCTTGACCAGAACGCGCACGTCCGGGTTCAACCGCGCCACCCGTTCAAGGGCCAGCAGGATCTCCTCGCGTTCGGCGCGCTGGACCGGGACCTTGGCCTGGGAAGCGAACACCACGGTGTCGATGGGGGAGGTCTGGGGCTGCGGGAACCCGGCGGTCTTCAGGAAAGGAAGCTTCGAGACCAGGATGTCGGGGCTGTGGCCGGTCTCCATGTCGGCCAGGTGCGAGAATTCGCGGGCCTCGGCATGGGAATGCACGATAAACGCGTCCCCGCTTCGCCGGTAGGCCCATCCCTTGGTGGTCGCCGGGTAGGCGACGCCGGGCAGCGCCGAGATCAGCGCAGCGGGGCGCGCCGAGTTGGTCTTGGAGCGCAGGAGCTTCGTGAAAAGCTCGCTGACCACCGGTCCGGTGGCCGCGGCAAAGATAATGTGTTCCTCGAGCGAGTCGTAGTTCAGCGCGGCCCGCGGAATGACCGGAATGTCCTCGGCCTCGAAGCAGGTGCCGGCGGTAGCGGCGGCAATCTGTTCCGGGGTGGGGGCGATCGGGGTGCGCACCAACACCACGCGGCGGTCCCATTCCGGTCCGAGGGCCGAGAGGGTGGTGCAGGCCAGCTTCAGGTAGGAATCGGAGTCGGCCACGGCCACGATGCTGGGTCTGAATGAAAGATTGTTCACGGGGTCAACAGCTCCAGGGACGAGGACAAGTGGGAACGAAGTTCTGGGGTGGCGGCGGGTTTCCACCAGGCGGCGGGGATCCCTTGGCCCAGGATCCGCACCCCGCCCTCGCCCAGCAGCAGCCGCAGGGACGGCAGGGCAGTGGACGGCAAGGCCCGCACGACCTGGCCGGGGCGCAGCGAGCGCAATCGCATTTCGATGGGGATGGTGTGCTCGCGGACCACGATTCGGTCGTGGTCCGCGAGCAGGGCCAGGAACTTCCCCGACTCGCGGCGGTGCGGGAAGTAGGCGACGGGCCCGTCGAGCGTCAGCGAATCCAGCCAGCGGAAGTACGGCTCCGCGTGGATGAGCCCGTCGGCGGCCATGGCCGAACCGACAACCACGGTGGGCTCGTTGATCCGCTCGGTCACCGGTTGGGTGTTTAACCATTCGAAGCGGTGGGACTCCAGGTGCCCGCCCAGCTCCAGGAACCGTTGCGCGATGTCGGGCTCGACGGGAAGGGCAGTGAAGATCAGCAGGCGGCCCGCCCGGGCCAGGGCGCGCAGGCGGTACCAGCTGGCGATGCCCAACGCCCGGCGTGCCGGGTTCGTGCGGGAGCGCGGACGCACCAAGGGGGTCGGCTCGGCGGACACCAGCGCCTTGATGAGACCCAGCGTGGCCAGGCCGTCGTCGATGATCACCACTTCCTTCACGGCGATGTACCCCAGCATGGCGCGCTGGACCCTTCCCGAATACGCGTCGCCTATCACCCAGCGCCGGGCCCCGGCGGATCCCGGCGCGGGAGGGGCAGCGGTGGACGGCGCGAACTGCACGCCCGCCGGGGCCTGCGCGATGAGCGTGGCCAGGGTGGCGTCTAGCGTCGTGGTGCCCCCGCGCGGGTGGATGCGGCTGGTGGTTCCCAGCAGCCCGGCTCCGTGCGCCTCGATGGCGGAGAGCAGTTGCAGCGGGGATTCCACCCACACCTCGGCATGTCCGAAGCGGGGACGGGCGACGGCCGATTCAGCGGGATACACGGGAAGAAGTCTCCTGGAGCGTGCGTGCCAATTTCTCCAGGGAACGGGAGCCGACGCGCAGGGCACGACGCTTGATGCTGCGTCCCCAGACCCGGCTGCGGTTGGCCCGCGAGGGGTGGGCCCAGGTCGGGGGCAGGTCCAGGGCGGCCAGCCGACGGCGCTTGAAATGCGCGGCAAAGGACGAGTAGTTCGACTCCAGGAACGCGGCGGCATCCTCGCGAAGCCCGGGCAGGTTGCGGTACTGCATGCAATAGGCCACGGCGCGCAGCAGTGGGGTGAGTTCGTCGTCGGGACCCGCCTCGGCGGGCGTTGCCAGCTCCTGGACGAGCAGGGCGTCGACGATCGAGACAGGGATGCGGTTGCTGTTCTGGTAGGGGCTCAGTTCCTGCAGCAAGTCCCCGGTGCCCACGGCGATGACAGGGGTGCCAAGCATGTACTTGGCGCTGATCAATGCCGTGGAGAAGCAGGAGATGACCACCAACGGGCTCATGAGCGTGATGACGGTTTCGGCCAGCAGGTCGGTGTGCAGGATCCGGAACTCCAGACCCAGGGACTCTGCGCGGGCACGCAGTTGCAGCGCGGCGGTCGGGCCGGCGCTGGGGTGCGGCTTAAACACCACGGAGCCCGCCCCGGCCTCCCGGGCTGCCAACAGCATGTGATGGTGCAGCTCCAGTTCCCTGGCCGTGTCGAGGATGCCCAGCGAGCCCAGGTACTGGCCCACCACCAGGGCTGCGCCTTGGGGCAGGTCGAGGCCGGCGGGCCCTGCCGCGGCTGCCAGCTCGGCAAAGACGGCGGCCAGCGGCTCGAGGCGCAGGACCTTGCGCTGTACCGGGGCCTCGAGCAGCAGCATGGGCTCCAGGCCCGGCACCAGGTCGATGTGGATGGTCTCGCGCAGGCGCTGGGTCATCTGCACGGACAGCTTGTTGCGCGTGGGGCCGTAGGACATCAACCCGTCCGAATGCACGGAGATCGGTGCGTCGAAGAAGATCCTGGCCAATGCCTGGGCCGGGTTCACCTGGATGGATTCGAGCACCAGCGACACCTGCCCCGCGCCGAGGTTCCAGCGGTGGCGCAACAGCTTCTCGAAGAGCGGGAGTTCCTCGTTCCGGGGATTGAACTGCCCCGGGCGGCGTGGCCACAGCAGCTCGCCCAGGTCCACCACGTCGTCGAAGCGTGCGGCCAGGGCCTCGAAGCCCGGGTTCCCGCGCAGCGGTGTGGTGATTTCGGGCATCTGGCTGCCGTTGGCCAGCACCAGGACGCGGCGCTCGGCCTCCGGGAGCAGGCCGGCATCGACCATCGCGGCCAGCGAGACGACCTGGAAGTAGGTGGACGCCTGGATGAGTTGGATCATTTGCTTTCCCTCTTGGCCGCGGCGGAGGGCCGCAGGCCGGTCAATGTCTTGCGGCGCTTGGCGTCGAGTTGGGCCAGCCCGTCTTCCAGCAGCGGTGCCGGCACCATCGCCAGCCGGTCGGCGATGCGCAAGCGCAGGGCCTGGCGCAGGGCGGGCGGGAACTCGGCGGAGCGCTTGAGGTGGTGGCAGGAAACGGCGAGGAATTGCCGCAGTGCCTTGGGTGCGTGGGCCTCGTGCGCCGGATCGTCCAGCACCATGTCCAGGATCCCTGCATAGGCGTTCACGAAGTCCAGTTGCCGGTCGTCGAAGACCTGCGTGAGGGAGCCGGGAAGTCCGCGGCGGTAGAAAACCCCCGGCGCGTTCAGGACCGCGTAGCTTTTGGCGTTGAGGCACAGCTCCCACATCCAGGCCCTGTCCTCGCAGGTGCGCAGCTCCTCGTTGAAGCGCGGTGCAGCGGCCTCCAGCACCTCGGCGCGGTACATGCCCGCCCAGACCAGGGGGTAGTCGATCATGGTCGCGGTGTGGATGGGGGAGATGTCGTCGGCCGGGTCCAACACGATGTTTCGGTTGGCTTGCGGAGCGTGGTGCAGGGTCCGGTTCGCGCCGGTGACCCGGACGTGGTCGCAGCGCACGAAGTCCACGTCCAGTGCCTCCAGCCCGTCGGCCAGCTGTGCCAGGTGGTTCGGGGCAAACCAGTCGTCGGGATCCAGGAAGACCACGAATTCGCCGCTGGCGTTTTCCAGCCCGGTGTTGCGGGCGGCGGACACCCCGCGGTTGGCATGGTGCGTGAGGATCTTCAGGCCGGGAATGCGTGTGCCGAACTCCGCGGTGATTGCCACGGTGGCATCGGTGGAGGCGTCATCGACAACCAGGACTTCCAGTTCCCTTCCCTTCAGTTGCTGGAGGGCCAGGGACGCCAGGGCGTCGCCAATGAAATCCTGCTGGTCCATCGCGGGGATGATGACGCTGATGCGGCCGGGGACGCGGGCCTTGACGGGGGGAAGTGTGGCTGTGGAGGGCATGGGGATCTCGGTGTGGTCCTTAGGTCTGGGAGGCTGGTCGACGGCATATGTGGCCACCTAGTCCCGTGGGGTGCCCGCCTGGTAGGCGGACACCCCACGGTGTTGAAGCTATGCGAAGAATGCTACGGGTTAGGCATCGACGCGGCGCAGGCGGGACAGCGGTGCCAGCTCGCCCGGGAAGACCTTCTTGACGCCGTCGCCCATGGCCTGCTCGAGGATGCGGATGTCGCGGATCAGTGCCTCGAAGCCCTTCGGCTCCAGCGAGGAGGCCTGGTCGGAGCCCCACATGGTGCGGTCAAGGGTGATGTGGCGCTCGACGGTGACGGCGCCCAGGGCGACTGCTGCCAGCGAGATCTGCAGGCCGCGCTCGTGGCCCGAGTAGCCGACCGGAACCTGGTAGCGCTCCTGCAGCGTGGTGATCATGCGCAGGTTGGCCTCTTCTGGAGGCAGCGGGTAGGTGGAGGTTGCGTGCATCATGACCAGCTTGTCGGTGCCGAGGGTCTCCACGGCCTTGTCGATCTGCTCGATGGTGGACATGCCGGTGGAGAGGATGATCGGCTTGCCGGTCTCGGCCAGGGCCTTGAGCAGCTCGATGTCGGTGACCGAGGCGGAGGCGACCTTGTGGGTCACTGCGCCCTGCTCTTCCATGAACTCGACCGAGGGGACGTCCCACGGGGAGGCGAAGGCGTGCAGGCCCTGTGCTGCGGCGTAGCGGATCAGTTCCTTGTACTGCGCTGCATCGAATTCGACGCGGTAGCGGTAGTCCAGGTAGGTCATGTCGCCCCACGGGGTGGAACGGATCTTGTCGCGCATGTCCATCGGGGTGGAGATGTCGGGGGTGCGCTTCTGGAACTTCACGGCGTTGGCGCCGGCCTTGGCGGAGACGTCGATGAGCTGCTTGGCGATCTCCATGTCACCGTTGTGGTTGATGCCGATCTCGCCGATGACATAAACCTGCTGGCCGGTGCCCAGGGTCTGCTCGCCGATGGCGACGGGTGCGGTTTCCGTGGTGGTGATAGTCATGGGGGACTTTCCTTTCGTTGATTGCCGGACCGTTCGGGTTGGTTATGTGAAGGTCACGGCGAGAATTGGTGGAAAACTGTGGGGGCCTAGCGAACCAGTGAGGGTTCCAGTGGCCCGGATGCCGGGACGGCGGCCGTCACGGTGTTTTGGCTGGTGGTGCCGGCCAGGATGAGGTCGGCGGCTTCCCGCACCGCGCCGCGGCCGCCGAGCCGCGAAAGGCGGTGCCGGGCCGCGAGGTGTACGGAGTCTTGGGCGTCGGCCACCGTCAGTGGCCAGCCGACTTGGTTCATGGCGTCCAGGTCGTTCACGTCGTTGCCAAGGTAGGCGACGCGTTCCGGATCCAGGCCGCGGTCGGCGATCCATTGGTTCAGGACGGTGGCCTTGTCGCTCACGGCTTGGGCGACTTCCACGCCGAGTTTGGTGGCCCGGGCGGTGACCACGGGGTTGGTTTCCGTGGACAGGATCAGCAGGTGGATTCCTGCCTTCTTCAGCAACGAGATGCCCATTCCGTCGGAGCGGGAGACCCGTACCGATTCGCTTCCGTCCTGGCCGAGGTAGGCGGTGTCCGGGGTGTGCACGCCGTCGAAATCGGTGACCAGCGCGTCAACGTCGATCCCGGCCACGGGCGTGTTGTGGGTCAGTCGCCATTGGGCCAAGGCCAGATCGGCCTCGGTGTCGATGTCGATTCCGTGGTCCTCCGGCACCTGGGCCAGGGCCAGGGAACCGAAGAAGCGATGTTCCGCCTCAAGGAATCCCGCGGTGTCCATGACGTAGAACGCACCCGTTTCGCGGAACCGCGGTTCGCGGTCCTGCCGTCGCGGACGCCGTGCGGCATCGTGTCCGCTGGCCTGGGCGGCCCCGGTTTCGTCGCAGCTCCAGTGGAACCCGTGGTCGGGAACCACGGCAAAGCTGACGTCCGCCGCTCCGCTGGCAACCGTGGTGATGGCCGCCTGCAGGTCTGCCGGGTCGATGACCGGCGAGGTGCATTGGATGAAAACAGTGATTTGGGGGAGAACGTCCAGCGTGCCCAGGGCGTGCAACAACACCGATTCGCTGCTTGCTGTGTCACCGGCGATCTCTGCCGGGCGGTCGATGACTGTTGCGCCGTTTGCCAACGCCTCCGCCTTGATGTCCGGGTGATCCGTGCTGACCACGACGTCGAGAACTGACGGCGTGGCAAACGCGGATTCAATGGCCCGGGCCAGCAAGGTTTGGCCGCCGATCCTGCGCAGGTTCTTTAGCGGGATTCCCTTTGATCCCCCGCGGGCCGGGATGATGACCAGGGTCTTCGCTTCGCTGTTCGTACTCACAACCAAAGACGCTATCGGCGCAAGTCAACGAGCCGACCGCATTTAGGTTAACGGGAAGCGACAACTGGGAGACTATTGGGAAATGTCGATGATAACCCCTTGTCAGGACGCTTTTGCCATGGTTGAAATTAAGGATTGGGTATCGCTTGGGCAGCCGGGTTGCCCCAAAGGGAAGGTAAATGCAGGCCGGGCATGGGGGGCAGGGTTTCGTCGTGCGGCGGGTGCTGCACCGGGACCGGAGCGCGAATCCGGTCGGTGACGGGGCCACCGTGGCTGGCACGGCGTATCCGGGGATGTGTACCGCGTCCGGCCCTAGGGCACGCGGGCTGCCGTCGGCCGGGTCTCTCGCGACGGGAACTGTTTTCCGTACCTATGATGGATGGACGGAACCATCCACCAAAGCAGGGAACAAAGTGAGCGAAAAACCGCCGGTAGATCCGCTGGCGTTGGAGAACCAGGTTTGTTTTGCGCTGTCCTTGGCGTCGCGCAGCGTGGTCGCGGCCTATCGGCCGGTCCTTGAGCCGCTGGGGCTAACCCATCCCCAATACCTTGTCATGCTGACGCTCTGGGAGCATGAACCTCTGTCAATCAAGGGCCTTAGTGAACTGCTCCAATTGGACCCCGGAACGCTGTCGCCGCTGGTGAAGCGAATTGAAGCTCTCGGCTATGTGCGGCGCAGCCGCAGTGCGGCCGATGAGCGGACCCTGGAGATAGTGCTGACCGAAAAAGGCAGGGACGCCCGGGAGCTTGCCCTTGAGGTGCCCAGGGAGATGATGCGGCGTCTGGATATGGACGGCGACGAACTCGTTGCCCTCCACGCGACCATGAAGAAGGTCATCGCGGCCGCCTCCAAGGCGACCCACTAAGACCCTCCGAATTCGTCGGAGGATGTCCCGGGGCAATTAGTTGGTGTACCAATCATTGGCTTACACTTGAACCGAGGCAGCCCACCGGACGATCCGCTCGCAATCGGGTTGTTGTCCCACAGAAAGTGACTGGAAACCCATGAGTGACAAGAAATTGCCCATCGTCGAGGACACCACGGGATTGAGCCTCACCTACCGCGTTCTGTGGCGCCTGCAGTTCCTGGGATTCACCGTCCTTGGCCCCGCGGACCAATTGCCGCACCGCGATCCGCGCGAACGGTTGAAGCGCGACCGTGCCCGCAAGGTGTTGCGCGCCCACGAAGCGGCCGGAACCCAGGCGCCCGATGAGGTAATTGCGGCAGCAAACCGCTGATCCAGTGGCGCCCGGCCCTTCCATCGTTGTGAAAAGGCAATGTCTCCCTAGGGGGCATGGCCTTTTGACGAAGAGATGGGTTGTACCCTCTGTAGGCGCGTGATGCATTGAGGGAAACTGCCGTGCGAACAAGCATGGCCAGGTGTATCCCCTGGTTTGGCGCAAGGACTTGTGGCTGGCGTTGAGGAAACACGCCAACGATCAAGGTTCCCGCAAGAACGGCCAAAGCAAGCCTTGAGTCGATTGCGGAAAGCTTGGAGGAAGCCTGCCGAAAAATCCATCTCCATCTTGTGGTTCGACCTGCACAGTAGGTGTTGCACCGGTCGCTGGGTCCGGCGCAGGACTTGTGGAGGACCAACACGACGAACAAGATGACGAAGGGCGCTCTTGCGACCGGCCTCGGCGTGGCACTGCTGCTGGGAGGCGGTGGAACGCTCGCAGTGTGGAACAAATCAGTGGCCGAGCCGGCAGGAACCATTGTCTCCGGCGATCTTGACCTGACTGCGGGCGTCGGAACCTGGACCAATGACGCCGGCACCGCGATCGAACTGGATTCCTACAAGGTCGTCCCGGGCGACGAGCTGCACTTCTCGCAGCCTGTCACCGTGGCGCTTGATGGCGACTTGATGAGCGCGTCGCTCACGCTGACGAACAATCTGGCCGGATCCGAGTTCGCCTCCTACCTCGAGGTCGGCAGCGCGACCCTGAAAAATTCAAGCGGAACCCCCGTCATCGCGCCCCTTGACGCCAACTCGGACGGTGAATACACCGCAACTGTCAGCGTGACATTCCTGGAAGCAACCACCGGCACCGAGGGCGCCAAGGCCAGCAATGCACTGGGAACCATCGGTTTCAAGCTGGAACAGATCGCGCCGGTCAGCACGCCATAGCGCCACCGCTGAAATCTTGACCCACGAGGAGCACAGCATGGGCACGAAAACGACGCTGAGGATGGTTGCGATCTTGGGGGCCGCAACCATCCTGGCGCTGTTTACGGTGCAGGGAACCCTTGCCGCGTGGAACCAAACGGAAACATCGACACGCCAGATCGTGACCGGTGCCGACTTCTCGTTGGCCGTTAAGACATCCGGGGGCACGGCACAACAGCTCTCGGTTTCGGGACAAACCGTGACGATTCCCGGGGTCACCGGGCTACTGCCCGGAGCGACCCGCACCACCGCCGTCACACTCACCAATTCGAGCAACGCCGGCAGCGGGACGTTCCGCATCAGAGTGGATCCGGGACTGCCAAAGGCAACAGGTGCGCTCGCGCCCTATCTCACCACCGACCTCTACAGGGTCCAGGGCGCCGATTGCTCGGTGATCCGCGTGTCAACGGCAGTGGAGCTGGGACAGGGCCAAAGTGGCACGCTCTGCCTGACAGTCGCGCTGGCGGCCAATGCCCCGGCAACCCTTGGGGGAGCGGTTGCCGGCGTTGGCTTCAACCTCAACGCCACCCAACTCCAGTAAACCCACCTCCCAGAAAGGTATGGTCCCCCATGTCCCGGCATACGGCAGCACATTCATCCTTCGCCCGCCAGGCACTTGGCCGGGCCGGGACCGCCGTCAGTTTCGTCGCCCTGGTTGCTGCCTCGTTGGCAGCATTGGTGCTCATCGTGGTCCCCGCACTCACGGGGTCGCAGGCCTATTCGGTGCTGACCAGCTCCATGCTGCCGAACTATGGACCGGGAACGCTGCTGGTCGTCAAACCCGCCCCGTTTGAATCGTTGAACGTCGGCGACGTGGTGACCTACCAGCTTGAATCTGGCCGCCCGGAAGTCATCACCCACCGCATCGAATCACTCGCCGCGGACCAGTCGGGCATGCGCACGCTGGTCACCCGGGGAGACAACAACGATGTTGCCGATGAAACCCCTGTCACCGAGGTGCAGATGCGCGGGAAGCTGTTCTACGCGGTGCCGTACGCAGGATTCGCGGCCAATTGGCTAGGCAACCACGACCGCGGACTGGTGGGCAACCTTGCTGCAGCCGGGCTGATTGGCTACGGTGCCATCACCATGATCCGCGGACTTCTCGCACGGCGGCGTGCCGCGGCGACCCCCGGCCAGGACGACGAGGCCTCCCGACAGGTGTCGGCGTGAGCGCGCGCGGCACCCGCGAGCGGTCCGGTTCGTGGCGCATCGCGGCGATTGTCTACGGCGTCATCGTGGTCCTTGGGCTCGGCGCCACCGGAGCACAGGCACTGTGGACGCTGAACGGGTCGGTGGCCTCCACCGTGGTTGCCGGCGCGTGGGCACCGCAGGGCGTCAACCCCGCAACCGTGACCTGTACCCGCAAGGACGGGCCGCTGTTGGGCGATTCATACTCCGATCTGACCCTGAAATGGGGCGCAGTCGACGCCACCGGATACACGGTGCAAGCCGTGCGGAACTCGGTCACGACCACAAAAACCACATCGAACACAACGGCAACCTTGCGCCTGGACGGCGCGGCCCTGCTGGGCACCTACGTGTATGCCGTGACAATCAC
Source organism: Paeniglutamicibacter sulfureus (assembly GCF_030512175.1). Taxonomy (GTDB): domain Bacteria; phylum Actinomycetota; class Actinomycetes; order Actinomycetales; family Micrococcaceae; genus Paeniglutamicibacter; species Paeniglutamicibacter sulfureus. Next base: position 337,058 of record NZ_JAULBL010000002.1, read on the forward strand.
GCCCACGGCCTCGGGGCTTAGCGGCGCGCCGGCGCGCGTCACGGCGGAGCTGTCCAAGGTCCTGCTCGTGACCAGCGTGAAGTGCACCCCGGCCTCGTAGCGGGACGGCTACGCTCCGACGTAGGCTCCCAGGTGCTTGCCGGTCAGCGTGGAACCATCGGCCACCAGCTCCGCAGGGGTCCCCTCGAAAACGATGGTGCCCCCGTCGTGGCCCGCGCCCGGACCGATGTCGATGATCCAGTCGGCGTGGGCCATGACCGCCTGGTGGTGCTCGATCACGATGACCGACTTGTCCGACTCCACCAGCTTGTCCAGCAGGCCCAGCAGCTGCTGGACGTCGGCCAGGTGCAGACCTGTGGTCGGCTCGTCCAGGATGAGGATGCCGCCGGATTCTCCCATGTGGGTGGCCAGCTTGAGGCGTTGGCGTTCGCCGCCCGAGAGTGTGGTCAGCGGCTGGCCGATGCCCAAGTAGCCCAGGCCCACGTCCGAGAGCCGGGAGAGGATCTTATGTGCTGCCGGCAGCTTCGCCTCGCCGGCGGCGAAGAATTCCTCGGCTTGCGCCACCGACATCGCCAGCACCTCGGAGATGTCCTTGCCGCCCAGGTGGTAGTCGAGCACCATCGCGTCGAAGCGCTTGCCCTCGCACTCCTCGCAGGTGCTGGAGACCCCGGCCATCATGCCCAGATCGGTGTAGATGACCCCGGCGCCGTTGCAGGTGGGGCAGGCGCCCTCGGAATTCGCGCTGAACAGCGCCGGCTTCACGCCGTTGGCCTTCGCGAAGGCCTTCCGAATGGGCTCCAGAAGCCCGGTGTACGTGGCCGGGTTGGAGCGCCGCGAGCCCTTGATGGAACCCTGGTCGATGCTGATGACGCCCTCGCGCCCGGCCACCGAACCGGTGACCAGCGAGCTTTTTCCGGACCCGGCGACGCCGGTGAGCACCGTGAGCACGCCGAGGGGGATGTCCACGTCGACGTTCTTCAGGTTGTTGGTGTTGGCGCCGCGCACCTGAAGCGCCGAGGTGGAAGTGCGCACGGTCTCCTTCAGCGTCGCCCGGTCATCCAGGTGGCGCCCGGTAATGGTGTCGCTGGAGCGCAGGCCCTGCACGCTGCCCTCGTACATGATCTGCCCGCCGGCGGTGCCTGCCTTCGGGCCTAGGTCAACGACGTGGTCGGCGATGGCAATGGCCTCGGGCTTGTGCTCGACGACCAGCACGGTGTTTCCCTTGTCGCGCAGGGCAAGCAGCAGCTCGTTCATCTTGTCGATGTCGTGCGGGTGCAGCCCGATGGTCGGCTCGTCGAAGACGTAGGTGACGTCGGTGAGCGAGGAACCCAAGTGGCGGATCATCTTGGTGCGCTGCGCCTCGCCGCCCGAAAGCGTACCGGAGGGACGGTCAAGGGAGAGGTAGCCCAGCCCGATGTCGACGAAGGAATCCAGCGTGTCGCCCAGGGCGCCGAGCAGCGGGGCGACCGAGGGTTCGCGCAACGAGCGGACCCACGCTGCCAGGTCGCTGATCTGCATGGCGCAGGCGTCGGCGATCGACTTCCCGTCGATCTTCGAGTTTCGGGCGTGCTCAGCCAGGCGCGTACCGCCGCACTCGGGGCAGGCGGTGAACGTAATGGCGCGCTCCACGAAGGCGCGGATGTGCGGCTGCATGGCTTCGACGTCCTTGGCCAGGAAGGACTTCTGCATCTTGGGGATGATGCCTTCGTAGGTGAGGTTGATGCCCTCGACCTTGATCTTGGTGGGCTCCCGGTACAGCAAGTCATGCATTTCGGTCTTGGTGAATTTGGCCAGCTTCTTGTCCATGTCGAAGTAGCCGGAGCCCGAGAAAATGCGCCCGTACCAGCCGTCCATGGAGTATCCGGGAACGGTCAGCGCGCCCTCGGACAGGGATTTTTCGGCGTCGAAGAGTGCCGTGAGGTCGAAGTCGTTGACCTTCCCGCGGCCCTCGCACTCCGGGCACATGCCGCCGGTGATTGAGAAGCTGCGCCGCTCCTTGATCTTCTTGCCGCCCTTTTCGAGGGTGACGGCGCCGGCGCCGGAGACCGAGGGGACGTTGAAGGAGTACGCCTGCGGGGAGCCGATGTGGGGTTGTGCCAGCCGCGAGAAAACGATGCGCAGCATCGCGTTGGCGTCGGTGACCGTGCCGACGGTGGAGCGCGGGTTGGAGCCCAGGCGTTCCTGGTCCACCAGGATCGCGGTGGTCAGCCCCTCGAGCGTGTCGACCTCGGGGCGGGCCAGGGTGGGCATGAAGCCCTGTACGAACGCGGAGTACGTCTCGTTGATCATGCGCTGGGACTCGGCGGCAATGGTGCCGAAGACCAGCGAGGACTTGCCGGATCCGGAGACGCCGGTGAACACCGTGAGGCGGCGCTTGGGGATCTCGACGCTGATGTCCTTGAGGTTGTTCACCCGCGCGCCACGCACGCGGATCACCTCGTGGCTGTCCGCGGCGTGCACCGATGCGGGCCTGTTGGTGGTCATCTCGCTGGTCATCGCTTTTCCCCTTCGTGCCGTTTCCGCGTGGGCGGAACTCCCGTGCCTACACTATCGCCCCGATGCCGGCGTAGGCTTCTTGGAAACTGCCAGGCTTTCTCGCGCGCCTGGAGCGCGGGGACAAAGTGCCCTTGTGGTCCGCCGCGCACGCGACTCGCTTCGGAAAATGTCCGGTTCCGCAAATCACCGCGTGGCCATGCCCCAGCCCAGAAGGCGCAGCGGGAATATGCTGTTGCGCCTGCGGCTCGGGGCCACCGAGGAAGAGATCATTGACGCGGCCACCGCGACCTACGTGGGCAGGTTCGTCTGCTCGCTGCCCGAAGGTTATGACACGGTGCTCGCCGCAGAGGCCGAGAACGTCAGCGCGGGCGAGCGGCAGCTGATCACCATCGCCCGCGCGTTCCTGGCCAGACCCAGCGTGCTGATCCTGGACGAGGCCACCAGCTCGGTGGACACCCGCACCGAGGTGCTGGTGCAGGAGGCCGTGGCCGCGCTGCGCGGTGACCGCGCACCGGCTCTCCACGATCCGCGACGCCGACCTGATCCTGGTGATGGACGCCTGGCGGATCGTCGAACAGGGGAGCCAGGGGGAAATGCTGGCTGCCGGCGGCGCCTACAACGTGCAGTTTGCGCTTCCGGTCGATAACGGGCTGCGGCCCCCGGTCCGGTGACAAATAACTTCCCGGGAAAGCCTATCCGTGAACTCCTTACCTGTATCGCCGTATTCAGTCATGACCAAAAACCGATTGGATCATGACACGAATCAGTTGCTTTCCGTGTGGCTAGGCGTGCGGGCGATCGCTACGGAACTCGCGTGGGAGAAACAGATCGAATACGTGGCGTACGCAGAAGAGGTCCGCTGACTGGTTTCCAAGAGGTCGCCCGCAAGTTCCCCGCCTCTCGGTCGCTAATCGAGCTGGAGCGGTTCTGCGGCACTCAGGATGATTTCAACCCAGAGCGGGACTGGAGGAGTGGGTTTGCCAATGGAGGGGTGGCTATCGGAACTTGGGACTCGAACATTAGCTGCGACACACTATTAGGGTCCGGCCGTGATGGCTCCCGAGATCCCGTAATTGTCCAGACGATGTCTGGACAATTACGGGTATCGGCTTGGTGCCTCCAGCCCGGGACAAGCCGTGACCGGAAGTGAGTCCGTTCATCAGGTCGATCATTTCGAGGTGTTGGCGGCGGTGAAGGACCAGGTGCGTCCGGGGCCGAGCGAAATATGCACCAGGACGTGGCGTCGTTGCCCCGGGCGCGCCTTCCCGGTGGTTGCAAGGCGAGCACGAGCTGTCCGTTTCGCAAGGCGATCCGGAAACCGCCTCCTCAGCTATCCGCTCTGGCCACGCGGTGGACCTTGATGGAGTTGGTGGACCCGGGGATTCCCGGGGGTGAACCGCTGGTGATGACGACCAGGTCCCCGGGTGCGGCCAGGCCGTTGGCCCGCAGCTTCTCGTCCACCTGCCCGATCATGGCGTCGGTGTGCTCCACGGGTGGAACCCGGTGGGCGGTGACGCCCCAGGCCAGAACCATGGTGTTCAACACTGCAGTGGATGGCGTGAACGCGTGAACCGGCCGGGCCGGACGCAGTCGGGAGAGCCTTCGTGCCGAATCCCCGGTCTGCGTGAACGTGGCGATACAGGTGGCGCCGAGCTGGTTGGCGATCTCGACGGCGGCCCGGGTGACGGATCCACCCTGGGTCTTGGGCACGGTGCCCAGCGGGGGCACGCGCTCGAGCCCGTGGTCCTCGGTGGATTCAATGATCCTGGCCATGGTGCGGATCGTTTCGACCGGGTATTTGCCCACGCTGGTTTCCCCCGAAAGCATGACCGCATCGGCACCGTCCAGCACGGCGTTGGCGCAGTCCGAAGCCTCGGCCCGGGTGGGAGTTGGGGACTCGATCATGGACTCGAGCACCTGGGTGGCTACGATCACCGGCTTGGCCCGTCGGCGGGCCAGCTCGATGGCGCGTTTTTGCACCAGGGGAACCTCCTCCAGTGGCAGCTCCACGCCGAGGTCGCCGCGGGCCACCATGATGGCGTCGAAGGCGTCGATAATTTCCTCGAGCGCGTCAACGGCCTGGGGTTTTTCGATCTTGGCGATGACGGGGGTGCGTCGGCCTTCCTCGTCCATGATTTCGTGGACCCGTTGTATGTCGGCCGCATCCCGCACGAAGGACAACGCGACCATGTCGACTCCCGTGCGCAGCGCCCAACGGAGATCCAGCTCGTCCTTGGCGGTGAGCGCGGGGATGCTGACGGCCACGCCGGGAAGATTGATGCCCTTGTTGTTGGAGACCAGGCCGGCCACCACGACTTCGGTCACCACGTCGGTGTCGGTGACCGAGAGGGCGCGCAGGGCGACCTTTCCGTCATCGATCAGCAGGATGTCGCCGGGATTCACATCGCCGGGCAATCCCTTGAAGGTGGTGGAGCAGATCTCGGCGGTTCCCACGACGTCACGGATCGTGATCGTGAAACGTTCCCCGGCGGCCAATGCGTGGGGTCCCTCGGCGAAGCGGCCGAGGCGGATCTTCGGGCCTTGGAGGTCGGCAAAGATCCCCACTGGCCGGTTCGATTCCTGTGCGGCCTTGCGCACATTGAGGTATGTCTGCTCGTGCACGTCGTGCTCTCCGTGGCTCATGTTCAACCGGGCAATGTCGACACCCGCTTCCAGGACAGCGAGTGTGGCAGCGTAGCTGCCGATGGCGGGACCGAACGTGGCAACGATCTTGGCGCGTCTCATGAGTGAATGCTGTCCTTGCGCGGTGTAAGGGTGGCGGATATTTGTTTTCCGAGCTCCGTCAACAAAGCCGCCGAAAGCTCGGCGTCGCTGGAACTATCCAGGGCGGTCATCGAGCTCAGCGAGTGGATGGCGGAGATGCGGTTCTCGGGCAGCGAACCGACGCCCAGGGCGTTGTGGCCGACCACCGCAACGACCGGGACCGGCGCGGCGCGGCGGGCCACCACCACAGGCAGTTTTCCGGCCAGCGTCTGAGTGTCGAGCTTTCCTTCGCCCGTGATGACCAAGTCGCAGTCGGCCAGTGCCGTCTCGAAGCCAAGCAGGTCCAGAAAGAAGTCCGCACCGGACACCATGCGTGCGCCTAGCAGCATTGCGGCGAAGCCGATTCCGCCGGCGCTGCCCGCCCCGGGGGCCAAGGCGCAGGCGCTCCCCGGCAACCCAGCCTCGTCGAGTTTCCGGACCAAGTGGGCCAGTCCTGCCTCGAGCAACTGCACGTCCTGTGCGGTGGCGCCCTTTTGCGGCCCGTACACGGCCGCGGCCCCGTCTGGACCCATTAGAGGATTCTGCACGTCGTTGGCGGCGACCAGGTCTATTCCTGCCAGGGGGAGCATGCCTGAGGCTTCGAGGTAGGCGATGTTCTTCAGGGTGCCGCCGGAAGGGACGAATGACCGCCCCGATTCGTCGAAAAAGCACATCCCCAGCGACGAGAGCATGCCCGCACCGCCGTCGGTCGTGGCGCTGCCGCCCAGGGCCAGAACCACCTGCTTAGGCCCGTGGCCCAGGGCTGTGGCGATCCCCTGTCCGAAGCCGTCGCTGCTGCTGGACAGCGGGGCCAGTGTCCCGGGGGCGAGCATCTGCAGGCCCGAGGTGGTGGCGACCTCAACGACGGCGGCGGATCCGTTGAAGGCCAGCGTGGTGATGGCCGGTGAACCGTCGGGCCCGCGCACGTGCGCCGGTAGGGGCCTGAAGCCTGCGGCCAGTGCAGCCTCGATGCTTCCGTCCCCGCCGTCGGCCAGCGGGAGGACGCGGCATTCGACGTGGCGTCCGACGGGGCCGGTTCCCAGTCCGGCCGCCAGGGCGTCGGCCGCCTCGGCGGCGCTGAGCGATCCCTTGAACTTGTCCAGGGCCAGCAAGATCTTCATCGTGCTGCCGCCCCCACCAGAGTCTCGTTCGTTGTTGCCGGTCCATTCACCGAGGGAGGTTCCGTGGCATCCGAGGCCTCCGGCCCGCCGGTGTCGGCGTCCCCGGATTCAAGCGGCGGGACGTCCTCGCCGTTGAAGACCCGGCGGACCCGATCGATGTCCAGTGACTTGTCCCACCAGGCGATGAAGAGGGTGGCCACCGCGTTGCCGCAGAAGTTGACCAGGGCGCGGCACTCGGACATGAACTTGTCGATGCCGAAGATCAGCATGATGCCCGCCGCGGGGATGGTGCCCAGGGTGCTCAGGGTTGCGGTCAGGGCGATGAACCCGCCGCCGGCAACGCCGGCCGCGCCCTTGGAGGTCAGCAGCATGACCGCGAGCATGCCCAACTGCTGCCCGACGGTCAGCTCGGTGTTGGTGGCCTGCGCGATGTAGACCGCGGCCAGCGAGAGGTAGATCGCCGCACCGTCGAGGTTGAAGCTGTAGCCGGTGGGAACCACCAGTCCGACGGTCTCCTTCTTGACGCCCGCGTGCTCCAGCTTCCGCATCAGCCCGGGCAGCGCCGGTTCGGCCGTCGAAGTGCCCAGGATCAGCAGGAGCTCCTCCTTGAAGTGCTTGAACATCTTGAAGATGTTCAACCCCAGGAAGGCCATGATCCCGCCGAGGAACACGATAACGAAGATGATTGAGGTGCCGTAGAAAAGCAGGATCAGCCACCCGAGGCTGGAGAGCGTCTCCACGCCGTACTTGCCCACCGCGAAGGCCATGGCGCCAAACGCGCCCAGCGGAGCCGCCTTCATGATGAAGTTCAGGACCTTGAAGACGATGGCGGTCAGCCGCTGGACCATGTCCAGGACCGGGGCGCCGATCTTGCCCACCGCATTGAGGGCGATGCCGAAGATGACGGCCATGAAGATGATCTGCAGGATGTCGCCCTCGACGAAGGGGGCGGCCATGGATCCGGGAATGATGTGGGTGAGGAATTCCCACCATTGCTGGTTCTCGCCCTTTTCGATCAATTCGGCGGCCTTGCCGGTGGTTTCGATCTGGCTTGCGTCGGCGTTCACGCCGTCTCCCAAACGGAAGATATTGATGGCGACCAAGCCCAACAGCATCGCGCAGATGGTGCCGATCTGGAAGTAGCCCAGCGCCTTCAGGCCGGTGGCCCCGACCTTTTTGAGGTCCGCGACGCTGGCGATGCCTCCGACGATTGTCAGGAAGACGATTGGGCCGATCAGCATCCGCATGGCCTCGACGAATGTCGTGCCGATCGGCTGCATGGCCTCGCCGGTGGATGGCGCAAGCCAACCGACGATGACGCCGGCGACGATTGCGATGAGGACCCAGAAGTACAACTGGCGGTACCAGCGCTTGCGCACAGGTCCGGTGGTCTCGCTATGCATGGTGGTGTCCATGATTCCTACCTCGTTGTTGGAACAAGTCGGGCTCCGGACTCTCACGCATGCTCGGAAGCGGGACTTGGAAAGATGGGTGGGCCGGAAACGGAAAGCGTTTCGCGGCGGGGGAGTTCCGGAGGCCGGGCGGCCGATGGCGCCCGGACTCCGGGAAGGCTCGGGATATTAGACGGCTGCCAGGTTCCTGCTCAGCGCCGCAACGATGGCCTCGGTGACGGCCTCGGTGTCCGAGGAACCCCCGATATCACGGGTGAGGTGACCTGATCCGGTCGCGGCCTCGATGGCGGCCTCGATGCGGCGGGCTTCCTCGGGCAGTCCGAAGTGGTCGAGCATCAACGCTGCGCTGGCAATGGCCCCGATGGGGTTGCAAATGCCCTGGTCGGCGATGTCCGGCGCGGTGCCGTGGACCGGTTCGAACATGGAGGGGAAGCGACGCTCCGGGTTCAGGTTGGCGCTGGCGGCGAGGCCGAGGCTGCCGGCCAGCGCCGAGCCGAGGTCTGAGAGGATGTCGGCGTTGAGGTTCGAGGCCACGACGACCGAGAGGTCTTCGGGGTTCAGGATGAACTTGGCGCTCATCGCGTCGACCAGCACGCTTTCGGTGCGCACGTCCGGGTAGTCCAGGGCCACGCGGTTGAAGACTTCGTCCCACAACACCATGCCGTACTGCTGGGCGTTGGACTTGGTGACCGAGGAAACCTTTTTCACGGTGCGGGTGCGGGCCAGGTCGAAGGCGAAGCGGATGATGCGTTCGCAGCCCTTTTCGGTGAACAGGGCGGTCTGCAGGGCGACCTCGTTGCCCGGGCCGCGGCCGGAAAGGTTGCGCCCGCCCAGTCCGGCGTATTCCCCTTCGCTGTTTTCGCGCACGACGATCCAGTCGAGCTCGGTGTCGTCGGCCTTGCGCAGTGGGGAGGTGACGCCGGGCAGGAACTTCACCGGGCGGATGTTGGCCCACTGGTCGAAGTTCTGCGTGATGTTCAGGCGCAGGCCCCAGAGGCTGATGTGGTCCGGAACGTTTTCCCAGCCCACGGCACCGAAGTAGATCGAGTCAAAGCCCTTCAGGGTCTCCAGGCCGTTGGGGTCCATCATGACCCCGTGCTCTGCGTAGTATTCGCAACCCCACGGGAATTCGGTCCAGTCGAAGGAGAACTTGCCGCCTGATTGTTCGGCGACGGTGTCCAGCACGCGTCGGCCGGCTGCGACAACTTCCTTGCCGACTCCGTCGGCGGGAATTGAGGCAATCTTGAAAATCTGGGTCTGGCTCATAAAATAACTCCTAATTGAAAGTGCTCCGCATCACATGCGGCGTTGGGTTCAATTAGATCGGGTGTCATGAGATACGTCTAAGACTGAAATTGCATACGCCAAATAGGCGGAACCTATCCAATGTGATCGTCATGGGATGCCGCGTAGTCCCGGGCCACGTCAAGGAAGGCTTTGGCTGCGGGCGTCAGGTTGGACTGCCGGCTCAGGATGGCCACATGCAGTTCTGAGACCGGCTCGATGTGCAACACCCGCAGGCCGGATTGCCGTGCCAGAGGTGCCCAGGACAGCGGCATGACCGAATGGCCCACCCCGGCCAGCACCAGCGGCAGCACCGAGGTGCGGTGCGCGACTTCGACGGCGATCTCCACCTTGATTCCGCTGGCCAGGATGTTGTCGACCAATGAGCGCATGAGCGAACCGCGCTGGGAAACCACCATCCGGTGGCCGGCCAGGTCTTGCGGGGAAATCACGTCGCGGCCACCAAAGTCATCTTCCTGCGGGTTGACGATCAGTACCAACGGTTGACGCTCCAGTTCCAGGACATCGACATCCGGGACCCTAATCGGTCGGTCCGATCCCAGAATGCCGACCTCGCTGCTACCGTCGCGCACCGAGGAGACCACATCATCCACGGTGAAGGCCGCATCCGTGCTTACCGTGATCGATGGATGCAACCGGGTGTAGGTGGCGATCATCGTGGTCAGCGGTTCCACGCCCGGGGACGGCATGGCGACCAGCTCGAGCCGGCCACTACGCACGCCCTTTACGTCAGCCATGGCCGACTGTGCCGCCTCCAGATCCCTGACCACCAACCGCGCCGGCCCCACCAAGGCCTTGCCCGCTTCGCTGAGCACCGCCCGGCGGCCCACTCGGTGGAACAGTGGGACCCCCGCTTCCTGCTCCAAGGCCTTGATCGCTTGCGACAAGGATGGCTGGGCGATGAGAAGTTTTTCGGCGGCCCGGTTGAACCCCTGATGGTCGACAACCGCCAGGAAATACCGCAATTGCCTGACATCCATGAGTGCTCCCGCCCGACCAAGACCCGCACGTGGGTCCGGCGGGTCGATTCCAACCATTATGTTCGCTGCGCATGGTCACTCGTCTTTCATGACGCTGCTCAGGCCCAGCGATACCACGGAAACCTGATTTTCAGGCAGGCCGCATGGTGGATCCGACTAATCCGTTCCCGACATGACCCGTGGCAAAAGTTCGCCTTGGTAGGAATGCCCGGTGAAATCGCCGTTTCGCACAGCACCCCCGGGTTCCGTTGTGGTCACGATAGATCCCGGGGGTGCCTTTTGCTGTCCGGGGTCAGCCGAGTTCCGGCAACCTGGAAAGCAATGCCCTGGCCGCCTCGGTCGGGTCGTCTGCGTCGGTGATCGCGCGCACCACCACGATGCGCGAGGCTCCGGCGGCGACGACCTGCTCCACGTTGGCGAGGTCGATCCCGCCGATGGCGAACCACGGCTTGGATGTTTGGAGGGCGGCGGCGTGTTCCACCATCTCCAGTCCGACGGCCGCGCGGCCGGGCTTGGTCGGGGTGGCCCACAGTGGGCCGACACAGAAGTAGTCGGTGTTGGGGTCTGCATCCGCCGCGGTGATCTGTTCGGGATCGTGGCTGGACAGCCCCACGATGGCCGAGGGGCCGAGCAAGGACCGGACACCCGGAAGCGGCAGGTCCTTTTGGCCCACGTGGAACACCGGTGCGCCGGAGAGCATCGCGAGGTCGGCGCGGTCGTTCACCGACCACAGCTTGCCGAATTCGCCGGCCACTGCGCGCAGCACATGGAGTAGTTCAAGTTCCTGACCGGCGTCCAGGTTCTTGTCGCGCAGCTGGATGATATCCACGCCGCCGGCATAGGCGGCACGCAGGAACTCGGCGAAATCCCCGCGGTCGGCCCGGGCATCGGTGCACAAGTACAGGCGTGCGGAGGCGAGGCCCGGAGCGCTTAAGACGGGGGTTGCTTCATCTTGGGTGGTGATCTGGCTCATGTCTCATAGACTAGTTCAGTACCGCGGGAGCCAGGAAAGCTGGCTGAGAGGGCGCCGATTGCGCCGACCGACAGACGCCGTCCCCACACCGGGGCGGCGTGGAACCTGATCCGGCTCATACCGGCGTAGGGAAGGAGACCTCGATGTCGTGCACCGTGCCCGACCCCCTGTCCACCGACATTGCCGTCATCGGCGGCGGAATCATCGGCCTGGGCATCGCCCTGGAAGCCCAGCGCGCCGGGCACCGGATCACGCTGATCGACCCGGACCCGGCCGCCGGTGCCACGTTCGCCGCTGCCGGCATGCTGGCCCCGGTCAGCGAGCTGCACTACCAGGAAGAGGACCTGCTTTCCCTTACCCTGGCTTCCTCCGCCCGCTGGCCCGGCTTTGCCCGGACCCTGGCCGCCGAGACCGGGCTGGACATCGGATACCGCACGACCCCCACGCTGGCCCTCGCTGCCGACGCCGCCGACCGCGCCGCGCTGGGCGACCTGCGCGAGGCACAAACCCGGCAGGGACTTCAGGTGGACCGGGTGACCACCCGGGAGGCCAGGGTGCGCGAGCCGATGCTGTCGCCGAACATTTCCGCCGCCCACTTGATCACACAGGACCACCAGGTCGACCCGCGGGCCCTGGCCAAAGCCATCCTGACGCGCCTGGCCGCCGTGGGCCGCGAACGTGACGGGACCGAACCGTCCAAGACCCTCGTCCGCGTCCGGGCGACGGGCTTGCTGCACCAGGACCCCGCCGATTCCCGCTCCCCGGTCACCGGGGTGCTGCTTGCCGACGGCACCGCGATCCATGCCCGCGAGACGATCCTCGCCAACGGCCTGGGCGCCGCGGGCTTCGAAGGGTTGCCCGAATCCCTGGTGCTTCCGCTGCGTCCGGTGCACGGGGACATCCTGCGGCTGCGCGTGCCCGCACACCTGCGCCCGCTGACCACCGCCACGCTGCGCGGGATGGTGCGCGGGGTGCCGGTATACGTGGTCCCGCGCGAGGATGACACCGTGGTCATCGGAGCGACCGCCCGCGAGGACGGCAACCTGGGGGTCAGCGCCGGGGGAGTGCACCAGCTGCTGCGCGACGCGCAGGTGCTGCTGCCCGCGGTCGCCGAGCTCGAACTCATCGAAACCACCGCCCGCGCCCGCCCCGGGACCCCCGACAACGCGCCGCTGCTCGGACGCGTGGCGGCCTGGGATGGTGCGGATGTGCCGGGTCTGCTGATCGCCACTGGATTCTTCCGCCACGGCGTGCTGCTCACGCCGGTCGCGGCCCACATCGTCCTCGAGCTGGTCGCCGGCCGCGGCGACCCCGCCTGGGACCGCTTCCGACCCGACCGGTTCTCACCGGCATTGAAACCCAAGGAGTATGCATGAGCACCATCCAACTCAACGGCGCCCCCCGGCCGCTGGCCGCAGGAACCACCCTGGCCGAACTGGTCACCGACGTCACCGGCCGCGAGCTGCTGCCCACCGGCAAGCCAGCCGACGGCGGACGTCTGGGCGTGGCCGTTGCCCGCAACTCCGGGATCGTGCCGCGCAGCCAGTGGTCGGTGACCGAGCTCGAGCAGCACGACGACATCGAGATCGTCACCGCCGTCCAGGGCGGCTAAGCACCTCCCTGCACCTCCGCCCCGCCCCCCTCTTGGAAGAAAGCGAAGGACCATGACACAAACACTCACGCAGGCCGAACCGCTGGTCATCGACGGCATCGCCCTGGGCTCACGGCTCATCATGGGCACCGGCGGCGCCCCGAGCCTGGACGGGCTGGGTGCCGCGCTGGTGGCCTCGGGCACCGAGCTGACCACGGTGGCCATGCGCCGCTACAGCGCGCCTGGGCCGGGGTCCACCGGCGGCACCAACCTCTTTGACCTCCTGCTCGAGAACAACATCCGCGTGCTGCCCAACACCGCCGGCTGCTTCACCGCCCGCGAGGCGGTCATGACCGCCGAACTGGGCCGCGAGGCGCTGGAGACCGACTGGGCCAAGCTCGAGGTGATCGCCGACGAGCACACTCTGCTGCCCGACGCGCTCGAACTCGTCGAGGCCACCGAGGCCCTGGTGGAGCGCGGCTTCAAGGTCTTCGCCTACACCAACGACGATCCGGTGCTGGCGTTGCGCCTCGAACAGCTCGGGGCCGCGGCCGTCATGCCGCTGGGCGCCCCGATCGGCACCGGGCTGGGAATCCTGAACCCGCACAACATCGAATTGATCGTCTCCCGGGCCTCGATCCCTGTCATCCTCGATGCCGGAATCGGAACCGCCTCCGATGCCGCGCTGGCCATGGAGCTGGGCTGCGACGCGGTTCTGCTGGCCTCCGCGGTGACCCGGGCACAGGATCCGGTGGCCATGGCACAGGCCTTTAGACATGCCGTCATTGGTGGCAGACTGGCGGCACAAGCAGGGCGCATCCCCAGGCGCACGCACGCCCTGGCCTCCTCCGCCATGGAGGGACGCCCGGATCTCTAGAACCGGAACCCGAAGGAGAGAACCATGCCCGCAAAAGACGTTCTGACACTCGAACAAGTCCAGGCGAATCTGCTGCAACTGCCGCAGTGGCGCTACGGAATGGGTGCACTGCGCACAGCGTTGAAGTGCGAGTCCTCGGCCTCCGCCCTGGCGCTGTTCTCCACCATCGGCGCGCTGGCCCAGGAAGCCAACCACCACCCCGACGTTGACTGGCGTTACGACACGTTATTCATCACCCTGACCTCGCACGACGCAGGAGGCAGGGTGAGTGCGCGCGATGCGGCGCTGGCCCGGTCGATCTCCGCCCAGGCGCAGAACTCCGGCGCCGTGGCCAAGCCTGAACTGCTGCGCGTGGTGGAGATCGCCATCGACACCGACGACGAGGACGCCATCTCGGAAACCTGGCGCACGGCGCTGGGCTACAAGCGGCAGATGGACGGCAGCCTGGCCGACCCCTTCGGGCGGGGACCGGCCCTGTGGTTCCAAAAGACCGCCACGCCCAACGCCAACCGTTTCCACCTGGACATCACGGTGCCGCACAGTGAAAGCTCGCCCATCCTCAGCGAGTTGGAAGCCACCGGCGCTGCCCTGGACCCCGAGGCCGCCCCCAGGTTTGTGGTGGCCACCGATGCGCAGGGCAACAGGCTATGCCTGTGCACCGAGGAAGGCCGCGAAATCGACGGCTCTCCCGTGGATGGCCAGTAGCCCCACTCCTTAAGGATCATCCCCCAAAAGCGTTTCGCGGGGATGACCAACATTGTTCTGGTTGCAAACGGCGGATCATTTTTTGTTGTCCCTTTTGTCCCCCTAAGGCAGGTTTCATTGAGTCAGACGCTCGTCGAAAACAACATGGCAATGTTGCCGCCCCTCGTGGAACCGGGGCCGCCCCTGATCGCCGAGGAACTCGAACGCTACTCCCGCCATGCCCTCATGCCGGAGATCGGGCTCGAGGGACAGCGCCGGCTGCGCAACGCCAAGGTGTTGGTCATCGGCGCCGGTGGCCTGGGATCGCCGGCATTGCTGTACCTGGCAGCCGCCGGCGTGGGAACGCTGGGAATCGTCGATGACGACACGGTGGAGCTGAGCAACTTGCAGCGCCAGGTGATCCACGGGGTCCACGACATCGGCCGCACCAAGCTTGAGTCCGCCCGCGAATCGATCGCCGCCATCAACCCCGGGGTGGAGATCGTGCTGCATCCGGTCCGGCTGGATTCGACCAATGTGCTGGAGATCTTCGCCGGCTACGACGTCATCCTTGACGGCGCGGACAACTTTGCCACGCGCTATCTGGTCAACGACGCCGCGGCGCTGATGGGCAAGCCCTACGTCTGGGGTTCGATCCTGCGCTTCGATGGACAGGTGAGCGTCTTCTGGGCGAAGCACGGCCCGAACTACCGCGATCTCTATCCGGAGCCTCCGGCGGCGGGCACCGTCCCCTCCTGCGCGGAGGGCGGTGTCTTCGGGATGCTGTGTGCCTCGATCGGGGCCATGATGGTGACCGAGGCCGTCAAGCTCATCACCGGGGTGGGCAAAACCCTGCTGGGCCGCCTGCTGGTCTTCGATGCGCTCGGAGCACGCTGGCGCGAACTGCGCATCGCCCGGGAACCGGAGGCCTCCCCGATCACCGAACTCATCGACTACGGGAGCTTCTGCGGCATCTCCGCGCCCGGTAGCCGGGGAGAGGCGGACGAGGCCCTGATCGGGGTCGGGGAGCTGGCCGACCGATTGGCCGCCAGGGATACGGGGGCAGCGGACTTCGTGCTGCTCGATGTGCGCGAGCCGGTGGAATTCGAAATCTCGCGCATCCCCGGGTCCGTGCTGGTGCCCCTCGCGGGAATCAAGGACGGATCCGCGCTGGACGGGATTCCCCGCGGCGTGCCGCTGATCCTGCACTGCAAGTCCGGGGTCCGCTCCGGACAGGCGCTCGATGCCCTGCGCTCCGCCGGCTACGGAGACGTGGTGCACCTCAGCGGCGGGATCGATGCGTGGGCAACCAGGGCTTGACCACCGCGCTCACGGGGCCGTTCGCGGTCGCACGGTCCGCATCCATTACCGGGAGAAAACCATGAAACATGTACGCGCGGCCTCGCTGTTCGCGGCCGGGCTGGGGATCGCCGTCGTGCTGGGGGCCTGCACCCCGGCGCCGCCGACCGGCCCGGACCCCTCCACGCCCCCGCCTTCCCCGTCCCTCTCCGCATCCGGGACGGCCACCTCGGCACCGCCCCGGGATCCGGCGCCGGCGGGCACCCCGCGGGCGGTGGCCACGGGCCTGCAGGCGCCTTGGTCGGTGGTGTTCCGCAACGGAACCCCGCTTCTCAGCGAACGCGACTCCGCCCGCATCCTTGAACTTGCCGAGGACGGCACGACGCGCGAGATCGGAACCGTCCCCGGCGTCCGGCACGGCGGGGAGGGCGGTCTGCTGGGCCTTGCCGTCGATCCCCGGGACCGCCTGTACGTGTACTCGACCGCGGCCGGGGGCAACCGGATCCAGCGCTTCGAGCTGACCGGTGCGCCCGGGTCGCTGGCCCTGGGCAGCCCCGAGACAATCCTGGAGGGAATCCCCGCGGCAGGCGTCCACAACGGCGGGCGCCTGGCCTTCGGCCCCGACGGGATGCTCTACGCCACGGCGGGCGACGCCTCAGAGGGCGGCAGCGCGCAGGACCTGGACTCCCTGGGCGGCAAGATCCTGCGGATGACCGCCGAGGGAGCGGTGCCACCGGACAATCCGTACCCCGACTCGCTGGTCTACAGCTACGGGCACCGCAACCCACAGGGCCTGGCCTGGGCGAAGGACGGCACCATGTTCGCCGCCGAATTCGGGCAAAACACCTGGGACGAACTGAACATCATCACTCCGGGCGCCAACTACGGCTGGCCGCGGGTCGAGGGCATCGCCGACGAGGAGGGCTTCACCAACCCCGTGCAGCAGTGGGAGCCCGGTGCCGCGAGCCCCAGCGGCATGGTGCACGTGGACGGGACGCTGTTCATCGCGAACCTGCGCGGTACGGTGCTGCGCCAGGTGCCCGTCGCCGACCCCTCCACTTCCACCGAACACTACAACGGCGAGTTCGGAAGGATCCGCGACGTGGCAGTGTCCCCGGACGGGGAACTCTGGATTCTCACCAACAACACCGACGGGCGGGGCAACCCCGGCCCCGACGACGACCGCATCCTGGGCGTTCGCCTGGACCGGGGGTAGGGATCCGCCCGCGTGCCGCCGCCGGGGGAGGCCGTGCGGAACCTAGGCCAGCGTTGCCGCGTCGATGACGAAGCGGTAGTGGACATCGGAGGCGAGCACGCGCTCGTAGGCCTTGTTGATGTCCTCGGCCGCGATGACCTCGACCTCGGCGGCGATCCGGTGCCCGGCGCAGAAGTCCAGCATTTCCTGGGTCTCGCGGATGCCGCCGATCATCGAACCGGCAAACGAGCGCCGGCCGGTAATCAGTGAAAACACGTTGACCGGCAGCGGCTCGGCCGGGGCGCCGACGTTGACCAGAGCGCCGTCAAGGGCCAGCAGCTGCAGGAAGGCGCTGATGTCGATACCGGCGCTGACGGTGTTGATGATCAGGTCGAAGGACCCGGCGAGCACCTCGAACGTCTCGGGGTTTTCCGTGGCGAAGTAGTTCTCGGCACCCAGCTTCAGACCGTCTTCCTGCTTCTTGAGCGTCCGCGACAGCACGGTGACCTCCGCGCCCATGGCATGGGCGATCTTGACCGCCATGTGCCCGAGCCCGCCGAGCCCAATCACCGCGACCTTCTTGCCAGGTCCAGCGCCCCAGCGGCGCAGCGGGGAGTAGGTGGTGATGCCGGCGCACAGCAGGGGAGCGGCGACGTCGAGTTCCAGGGCGGCGGGGATGTTCACCACGAAGTCCTCGTTCACCACCACGGCCGTGGCGTAGCCACCCTGGGTGATGGTTCCGTCGACATCCGTGGCGCCGTAGGTCCCGATGTTGCCCAACAGGCAGTACTGCTCCTCGCCGGCGCGGCAGTGGACGCATTCGCGGCAGGAGTTGACCATGCAGCCAACGCCCACGCGGTCGCCCACGGCGTGCCGGGTGACCGCGGCTCCGACCTCGGTGACGATTCCGGCGATCTCGTGGCCCGGGACCAGCGGGTACTGCTGGGGGCCCCATTCCCCGCGCACGGTGTGAATGTCCGAGTGGCAGATCCCGGAGTACTTGATACCGATCAGCACATCGTGCGCCCCGACCTCGCGGCGGTCGATGAGGGTGGGAACGAGGTCTTCCGTGGTGGACGGTGCGGCGTAGGCGTTGACTTGAAGCATGGTTCTCCGTGTTGCGATAGGAAGGTTTCACTGCGGGTCGGATACAAAGAGGCGCAAGGCCGCCTGCCGCGAGACGACAGGATTGCGGTCCGCACCACGCGGTGCGTCGATCCGTCCCAGTCAATCAAATCATCATGGGCAATCGCTGACGGAGGCCCTGCCGAGGCGTGTACTGGCAGGGTATGCCCGGGTGCCGCCGCGACGGTTCGGTTCCGAGTCAGGCATCCGATGGTTAGCCACGAACGCGGTTCCCTGACTCCAAGTACGTCACAGACAACCGGAAGCCGGCGCGTCTACAATGTCTTAGGCGCCGGAACACTCACTGCACCAAGCCGGTGGCCCGGGGATGGCATCCAAGGATGAATGTCGCCCCCAGCACAACCCCCTTCCAGGAGATCCCCCCCTATGCAGCGCACCATGTTCAAGTCCAAGATCCACCGCGCCACTGTCACGCACGCGGACCTGCACTACGTCGGATCCATCACCATCGACGCCGACCTTTTGGACGCGGCTGACATCCTTCCCGGGGAACTGGTCTCGATCGTGGACGTCACCAACGGCGCCCGGCTGGAGACCTACACGATTGCCGGGGAGCGCGGTTCGGGGGTCATCGGCATCAACGGCGCCGCCGCCCACCTGGTCAACGTGGGGGACCTGGTCATCATCATCACGTACGCCTCCATGACCAACGCCGAGGCCCGCGCCTTCAAGCCGTCCGTGGTGCACGTGGACGAACACAACGCCATCCGCGCGCTGGGCACCGACCCCGCCGAGGCGCTCGCCGACGGCTTGGAAACCCCGCCCTTCGCCATCTTCGCCGACGCCTGAGAATCCGCCAGGTCGTTCCCCTGCCGTGAGAAGCGGCATGATGGAACCATGGAGAACACTGCCGCGCACCCCTGGACCAAGAACTACCAGCCGGGCGTCCCGGCCGAGATCGAGCTGCCCACCGAATCCCTGAGCGCGATGTTCGAGCGCTCCGTCGCCGAGGCGGGGGACAGCCCGGCCACCGAGTTCTTCGGGAAGCGCACCAGCTACCGCGAGCTCGGAGAACAGGTGGAGCGCGCCGCCGAGGGGCTGCGCCTGCTCGGCGTTCGTGCCGGGGACAGGGTCGCGCTGATCCTGCCCAACTGTCCGCAACACGTCATCGCGTTCTACGCGGTGCTGCGCCTGGGCGCGGTGGTCGTTGAGCACAACCCGCTCTACACCTCGCGCGAACTGCGCCACCAATTCGAGGACCACCAGGCCCGCGTCGTCATCGCCTGGGACAAGGCGGCCGAATCGGTGCGTCAGTTCCCGAAGGACATGCGCATAGACACCGTGGTCTCGGTGAACCTGCTCGAAGCCTTCCCGGCCGTGAAGCGCATGGCGCTTAACCTGCCAGTGAAGAAGCTCCGCGCCTCCAAGGCCGCGCTGACCGCGCCCGCCCCCGGGACCATGGCCTTCAAGGACCTGCTCAAGGCCGGCCGGATCGATACCGCCCATCTGCGCCCGGGCGTGGAGGACCTCGCGGTCATCCAATACACCTCCGGGACCACGGGAAGGCCCAAGGGTGCGATGCTCACCCACTACAACCTGTATTCCAACGCGTTGCAGGGCGAGGCTTGGATGGCCGGGGCGCAGGAACGCAAGGAAATCCTCTACGCGATCCTGCCGATGTTCCACGCCTTCGGCATGACCCTGTACCTGACCTTCGGCGTGAAAAAGCAGGGCCTGCTGGTGCTCTTCCCCAAGTTCGACCCGGACCTGGTCCTGGCGGCGATGAAGAAGTCCCCAGCAACCGTGTACTGCGCCGTCCCGCCGATCTACGAGCGCACGGCCCTGGCCGCGAAGGCCAAGGGCGTGTCGCTGCGCTCGGCCAAGTACTGCATCTCCGGGGCCATGAACCTGCCCGATGCCGTGGTCGAACTCTGGGAATCGGTCTCCGGTGGCCTGCTGGTGGAGGGCTACGGGATGACCGAGTCCTCACCGGTGGCCCTGGGCAACCCCTTCCACCCGACCCGGCGCACCGGGACCATCGGGGTGCCGTTCCCCTCGACGGACATGAAGGTCGTGGACTTGGATGACCCGTCGATCGAGGTGGCCCAGGGCGAGCCCGGCGAGTTGCTGCTCAAGGGTCCGCAGGTGTTCGCCGGTTATTGGAACAACCCGGAGGAGACTGCCAAGACGCTCACCGCCGACGGCTGGTTGCGCACCGGGGACGTGGTGACGGTTGATGCCGAGGGCTTCACCACGATCGTGGACCGAGCCAAGGAGCTGATCATCACCGGCGGCTTCAACGTCTCGCCGACCGAGGTCGAGACCGTGCTGCGCGCCCACCCGGATGTGTTGGACGCAGCCGCGTTCGGCAAGGCGTTGGAACGCGGCGGGGAAATGGTGGTTGCCGCCGTGGAGCTGGAGCCCGGGACGGAATTGGACGAGGACGCGCTGCGCGAACACTGCCGCGGACAGCTGGCGGGCTACAAGGTGCCCAAGCGGATCGTGGCCATCGAGGCGATGCCGCGCTCGATGCTCGGCAAGATCCTGCGCAAACAGGTCCGCGAACAGGTCGCACCCGGCCTGTAGGAACCCACGCGAAAGCCCCGGGACGAATGCGGCATCGGCCGCATCCGTCCCGGGGCTCTCTTGCTTTCGAGCCCTACTTCTTGGCGGTTCCGTCGGCGCCGACGGCGAATTCCACGACGTCGTCGTAGACGCGGCGTTCGGTCTTGACCAGGTTGTAGTCTTCGTCGAGGACCGGAAAGAGGTAGATGGGGCTGAGCTTGATCTTCGCCCCGTCGCCCTGCCGGGTGATGTCGATCTGCAGGTGGCCGTAGTGCAGGCCGCCGTCAAGAAGCTGCGGGGTTCCGTTCTCGTCGGTGGCCCAGGTCTCGGGCTGGTTGGCCGCGGCGGACCACTTCGAGTGGGTGTTGAAGCGCAGCGGCTCGTACTCGCCCTTCTCGTTTTTCACCTGCTGCTCGCCGCGCAGCCCGTCGGAGGCGACGCCCACGTCGTAGGAGTGGAAGCCCTGCCCGTCGCCGTCGCCGTCGACCCAGGAGCGCTCGAACATCTCGTCGTGGCCGGAGAGCACCGTGGCCACCCCGTACTTCTCAAAGAGCGGGGAGTAGGCGCGCATCGCGGTGCCGGACTGGTTGTCCGCGTGCTCGTGGTTTGGCGGCGTTCCGTGCACGCCCGAGGAGTAGGCGGCGTGGTGGAACTGGACGATCACGATCTGTCCCTGTTCGCGGGCCTCGGCCAGCTGCTTCTCGGCCCACTTCCACTGTTCGCCGCCGACCGACATGTTGGGCAGGTCGGAATCCTCCGCGGTGGTGCCCGCGAAGAGTTCGGTGTAGGCCTTGTCGTAGTCGGCGTCGGTGAACTCGCCCTGGGTGTCGGTGGAGAGGTTCTCCGCCGTGAGGTTGGAATCGTCCCCGGAGAAGGGTTCGCCGGAGAGGGTGCCGGTCTTGGTGTTCTCGTCCGGTTCGCCGTTGGTCGAGTCCAGGGTCAGCACCGTCACCGGCCCGTGGTCGGTGCGGTAGTAGGAGCCCTTGGCCGCCGGGTTGGCGGCGTCCCCGTCGTTGTCGAAGTAGGAGAGGTACTTGTTCCGGGAAATGACCGCGGGCGACTGGTCGGCGGGCGAGCCGTAGCCGCCGTTGATCCCCGCATAGGTCTCCCAGTTGCCCAGCGCCGTCACCAGCGGGACGTTGGAGGCAAGGTCGCCGTGTTCGCCGGCGAAGTAGCCAAAGAATTCGTCCCAAGCAGGCTGGTAGCCCGCGCCCTGGACCAGGTCGCCGGCGATGAGCATCAAATCCGGGTCGGCCGCCTCGATCGCCGCCATGTTCTCGCGCATCGCGGTGTCCTGGCTGAGCGGGTAGCGAAGCGTGAAGTCGCCGTAGCGGGTGGTGGAGCCGAACTTCTGCGCCCAGGCGGAATCGCTTCCGGGACGCTGTTCGGAGTCGGGCGTGTAGCCGTTGACCGGGTTCAGTTCCCACTCGCGGTGCTCGACGCGGCCCATGGGTTCTGTCTCGGAGTCGGAGAACGCGATCAGCCGCAGGTCTTCCCAGGACTCGGCGTCGGGTGCGGTGGTGAAGGTGCCCTCATGGCGCTTGCCGCCCTGGGCGACCGTGTAGTTGTAGTCCTTGCCGGCCTTCAGTCCCTCGACGGTGAGCGTGTGCTTGTAGTTGGTGTTGGCCTTGAGCCAGGAACCCTTCACCAGACCGCTGATGCTTTGGTCCAGTTCCTTCTGGGTGTATTCCATCAGCGGCATGTACTTCGGGGTCGAGGTGAGCACCCGCTGGTTGCCCGCGCCCTGGCCCTTGCCGTTGCCGATACCAGGACCGGTGACGCTCAGGGTTCCCGGGTCGGCGGTTTCGCTGATCCAGCTGATGGTCATGGCATCCGGCTTCGGGTTCTGCAGGTAGGGCAGAACGCGGAAGCCGGGCTGGGCGTCGCGGGTGCCGACGGTGCTGTTGGCCGGTGCGGTGGTGGCGCCGGCCGGCGTGGCCAGCAGGGGCGTGGCCAGAACGGCAAGTGCCAGGGCAGCGGACAGGGACTTCTTCATGTTTTGCCTCACGGTGCGGTGTTGGATTGGCGCGGCCGGGGGAGCGGCGCGCGAACCCATCCTCCCCGACCCTCACCAACCGAAGATGGCGCGCCGGTAAACATGCGGTGACCGCGGGGAGCCCTGTTGAGATGGGCGTTCCGGCTCGACGTCCGCCTTGCCTCGGGGCTGCGATGTGTGAAAATCTGGGAAGAAGCCTCATGACAGGGGTTCCGGACGATGGGTGCCGTACCCGGTGTGCGACAAGACGGCCCGCGAGGAGTCAGTCATGTCTTGGTTTATTCTCATTGTTTCCGGTGTTCTCGAAGCCGTTTGGGCCACCGCGTTGGGTAGATCCGAAGGGTTAAGCCGGTTGGTTCCTACCGTTGTATTCGCCGTGGGACTGGTGTTGAGCATGGCCGGCCTGGCCTATGCGATGAAGGAACTGCCACTCGGTACCGCCTATGCGGTATGGGTCGGAATCGGTGCGACGCTGACGGTCGTTTACGCGATGGCCACTGGCACCGAGACGATCTCGATCCTGAAAGTGCTCTTTCTGCTGATGATCATCGGCGGCGTTGTTGGCCTCAAGTCCCTTCACGCCTGAGCTCCGTTCATCCCAACCTCGATGGGCCGGAAAGGGTCCGGCGGTTCCCAGATGCTCGCCTGTTGTGCGATGTTTTCACGCATACCTTGCCTGGTTCGCCAGGTGGAGCATAGGTTTGGGGGACTGTCGGGCGTTTCCTTGGGGGAGAAGCTATGGATCACTATGAATGCTTGGGGGTGGGACGTGCTGCATCCCCCCACCAAATCAATGTCGCTGCCAGGTTTGCCTTATGGCGCAATGGCACCAGCGCTCTTGAATGTCGGCGGATCATGGCTGCATGGTTCGTCGTCGGGGACCCGAACCGACGGTTCGACTACGATTTCTGGCTCATGTGCAACCCTGGACCCAGGGAAAACTTCGTGCCTGTGGAACGAAAGACCGCCACGGGACAGGTGCCATGAATAGAACAACCCCCAGGCAGTGCCGGGCGTGGTGATTGTTGGCCGAGGGGCAGACAGCGTCTTGGATCGCGGCTAGGCTGGGCCGCAAACACCGGCAACCCGACGCGCACGGCGCTGGGGGAGCGAGAGGACCACTGACATGGGCTACACGCACAGCATCACCGTTTCGCT
Organism: Paeniglutamicibacter sulfureus; assembly: GCF_030512175.1. Classification (GTDB taxonomy): domain Bacteria; phylum Actinomycetota; class Actinomycetes; order Actinomycetales; family Micrococcaceae; genus Paeniglutamicibacter; species Paeniglutamicibacter sulfureus. The sequence continues at coordinate 360,559 of NZ_JAULBL010000002.1, forward strand.
GGACTGGGAGGAAGCAGTGGCCCGCACCAAGGATGCACTGGGGCGCCAGGGCTTTGGGGTGCTGACCGAGATCGATGTGCGCGCCGTCCTGACGGCAAAGATCAGTGCCGAATCGGCCGACCGGATCGGCGACTACCTGATACTTGGGGCCTGCAATCCGCATCTGGCCAATCGGGGATTGCTCACCGAGCCCGAACTTGGGGCCTTGTTGCCGTGCAACGTGGTGGTCCGCAGGGCACTGGACGCGACCGAAACCACGATAGAGACCATTGACGCGCAGGTCCTGTCCCGCATTAGTGGGAACCCTGCCATTCGCGAGGTAGCCGCCGATGCCGATACCCGCCTGAAGGCGGCGCTGGACCAGCTACGCGACACCTAGGCCATTCAACAGTCGGTGCCGACTCAGAGCTGCGGCACGCGGGTTGGTACCTGTTCCGTTCCTGGCTTGGCCCCTCCACTGTCGGGCCGCGCAGGTAGAGCCGCGCAAGAAGGGCGATGACCAGTCCGAGCTTCCATGTGCGGCGAACACGCCCGGAACTGCGCTCCCATCTTTTCTTGCGCGACATTCAACCCCCAAGGTTTCTGCCTGGGTGGGGCTCCCCGGCCCCCACACAATCCAGCACAGGCCGAAGACGCGACAGAGGGGGCGGGAAATTCTTCCCGCCCCCTCTGGCTTCCTTCCCGGCTACGCCGCGAGTGCAGCTTCCCGGCCTGCCGAAACCTGCAGGCCCGATTCGTCGGCTGTCACCGTCACGGTGCCTCCCGCGGCCAACTCGTCGGTGACCAACAGGTCCGCGACCTCGTCGTCGAGCTCGCGCTGGATGACCCGGCGCAGCGGGCGGGCGCCGAACTCCGGCTCGTGGCCTTCGGCGGCGATCCAGGCGACAGCTGCCTCGTCCACCTCGAGGCCGATGCCGTTGGCGGCAAGCCGGGCCTCGGTGCGGCGCAACTGCAGCCGCACGATCCCGCGCAGCTGCTCCGCCTCCAGCTTGCGGAAGAGCACCGTCTCGTCGATCCGGTTCAGGAACTCCGGACGCATGGTCTCACGCAGCCGGCCCATGACCTTGGCGCGCAGCTCGCGCTCGGACCCGGTGCCGGAATCGCTACCGAAGCCCAGCGGGGCACCGCGGCTGGCCAGGAACTCGGATCCCAGGTTGGAGGTCATGATGATGACGGTGTTGCGGAAGTCGACGGTGCGGCCCTGCCCGTCGGTGAGCCGGCCGTCGTCGAGCACCTGCAGCAGCAGGTTGAACACGTCGGGGTGCGCCTTCTCCGCCTCGTCCAGCAACACGACCGAATAGGGGCGGCGGCGGACGCGTTCGGTCAGCTGCCCCGCCTCGTCGTAGCCGACGTATCCCGGAGGGGCGCCGACCAGCCGCGAGACCGTGTGGCGCTCGCCGAACTCGCTCATGTCGAAGCGCACCATGGCGGACTCGTCGCCGAAGAGCGAGGCCGCCAGCGCCTTGGCCAGCTCGGTCTTGCCCACGCCCGTGGGGCCCAGGAAGAGGAAGCTGCCGACCGGGCGGTTTTCGTCGCCCATCCCGGTGCGGGAGCGGCGAACCGCCTTGGCAACGGCAGCCACAGCATCGTCCTGCCCGACGACCCTGTCGTGGAGCTCGTCCTCCAGACGGGCCAGGCGTTCCTTGTCGTCCTCCGTCAGCCGCGCGGCGGGGATGCCTGTGGCGCGGGCGATGACCTCGGCGATCTGGGCTTCGTCGACCACCGCGTCGGCGGTGCCGGTGCCGGACTCCTCAGTCTCGGCCAGCCGGGCAGAGATTTCCTCGGCCTCGTCGCGCAAACGCGAAGCGTCCTCGTAGCGCTCCTCTGCCACCGCGCGGTCCTTGGCGGCTGCGAGTTCGGCTATCCGCGACTTCAGCGCCACGGTGTCGATGCCCGGTCCGCGCTTGAGGCCCAGCCGGGCACCCGCGGTATCGATCAGGTCGATGGCCTTGTCCGGCAGGAACCTGTCGGTCACGTAGCGGGCCGACATTTCCACCGCGGCGCGGATCGCCTCGTCGGTGTAGGTGACCCGGTGGTGCTGCGCGTACCTTTCCTTCAATCCGTGCAGGATCGTTACGGCGTCCTCAAGGGAGGGCTCGCCGATGGTCACAGGCTGGAAGCGGCGTTCCAAGGCGGGATCCTTCTCGACCTTGCGGTATTCGGCCAACGTGGTGGCGCCGATGAGGTGAAGCTCGCCGCGGGCCAGCCGGGGCTTGAGGATGTTGCCGGCATCCATGGATCCCTCGCCGCCTGAGCCGGCGCCGACCACGGTGTGCAGCTCGTCGATGAAGACGATCACCTCCCCGTCCTGCGCGGCGATCTCGTCCATGGTCTGGGTCAGGCGCTCCTCGAAGTCGCCGCGGTAGCGGGTGCCGGCGACCATGGCCGGCAAGTCGAGCGCGATGATGCGCTTGCCTGCCAGCTGATCCGGCACCTCGCCGGCGACGATGGCGCGGGCGAGGCCCTCGACAACGGCGGTTTTGCCGACGCCGGCCTCGCCGATCAGCACCGGGTTGTTCTTCGTGCGCCGGGCCAGGATCTCGATGGTCTGCTCGATCTCCTGCGTGCGGCCGATCACCGGGTCCAGCCCGTCCTCGGCGGCCCGGGCGGTCAGGTCCATGCCGAATTTCTCCAACAATGGCGTCTCACCCTTGGCGGGCTGGTTGGCCTCGGCGGATTTCCGCTGGGTCGGAGCGGAACCGGAGCGTTGTTGTTCGGCACCCTCGGCGGCGGCCTGCAGGGTCTGCGGAGTGACTCCGGCGGCGCCGAGCACCTGCCCGGCCGGGGATTCGGTGTTGAGCACGAATGCCAGGAACAGGTGTTCGGGATCGATGTAGGTTGAGCCGAAGGCGCGGGCGACCTGGTAGGCGTCCAGCAGGGCGCGCTGGGCCGATGGGGTCAGCGCGGGAGCGGATTCGGAGTGTCGCGGTCCGGATTCGGGCAAGCGCTGTTCGGCGTCGCGGGCAATCGCCCCGGCGTCGGCCCCGGAGCGGCGCAGGGCCTCGTCGACGGGCTCGATCTCGAGCATCACGCGCAGCAAGTGCAGCGCGTCGATGTCGGTGTGGCCGTGTTCAACGGCGAATTGCGCGGCACGGGTCAGTACCTCGTGCGTGTGGCGGCTGAGCAGTCGGGTGATGTCGACGGGGCGCCCGAAGCGGCTGGTGCGCTGGCCTTGCAGGTAGCGCGCCAGGAAATCCTCGAAAGAGCCGTTGCCGGCGCCGGATGGGCCAAAGAATGCTGGCATGTTTCCTCCTATTGGATACTTGAGTGCTATTGGCTCAAGTTAACGCGGATGCCAACAGGATATTCCCGGGCGTGATTCCGGCGGGGCAATGTTCGCCGACGGCGAGATGCCGGGGGTGACGGCCTGGAGATGCTTTCAGCACGGCAGCACGGAATATGCCTGCTTCAGGGTGTCACCCGCCCGCTTGCCCTTCAGGCAAGCGGCTGGTGGGGGACGGTGGTCCTTCTTGCCCGAGGCGTGGAGGTGCCAGTGTTCCCTTTTCCGCACGCCGAGACGCAGGCAGGTGATAGTCCTGTCCATCAACAAGGACTTCGCAGCGGCCACGATGTTCCCGTTAAGGAAGAAGGTCCAACTCAGGATGGATTTGCGGGTCTTCACCTACTGAACCTGCCGCATTATCCGCAACTGGTTGAAGGCGTGGTGAGCCGCAATGGAGGGAATCAGCCCGACGACCGGCTTGGACTGCACCATCCGCACCGCCGCAGAGCCCGGGCCCACCGTCTACTTGATCACATTTAAGCTACCGCCCCGGGGGAGCTCCTGACTATTGCCATCCAGATGGAATCCGGGCTGCTGGCGCAGCCCTACTATGACGCCATCCGACCGGGCTCCTAGTCACCATGGAAAGGGCCGGAAGTCCGCACTTGTGCGGGTATACGGGATCGAGGGAGCGGGAGCCATCGACCGGTGTCGGCATCCACGTATTTGTCCGCCGCATGGATTGATAACGGAATTGTAACTTTTGTATTTACCCTCGTAGGGTTTTACATCGGGTCGCATCTAGGCAACCCAGTCCCGATCCGGTTCGCCCAACCCTACCGGCGGATCGCGGAGTAAAAATTCCCGGTAGGGGCGGAGGACCCAATCAACCGATCCTGGTCTTGCACCATGGATCTCGGGGTGAAGTTGAGTCCACCTTGGTGGGCTCGGCCGAGTTAATCTCATGACTCGAATCCGACAGCTAACTTCGCAGGCGATACATGAGAGGTAATCATTTGACCCAGCACCATAATTCCGCGCGCCGCCGCGCGTCCGGCCCCGTTGATGCCAAGCCCGCCAACGCTTCCATGGAGCAAATCGCGAGCGGCGAAAACACTTCCCGGCGGTCGGGCCGCCGCGCACTCGGCGCGGTCCCGGATTCCGCGCAATCCCCGAATGACACGGAGTATGCCGGCCGCCGATTCGTGGCAAGCCTCCGCTATGGAGCGGCCCCGGACGCTTCATCCATGGCCGCCGCCGAAGTCCCTTCCGCATCTGGTGCACAGTCGGTGCCCCTGCCGATGCCTGCGGAAGCCGGCAAACTGGACAGCGTTCGGAAGTTCGCCCCCCGGAACCGGCGCCCCCGCCTCGGGTTGGCGCACAAGCTCGCAGCAGTCGCCGCCGTGTCCGCCCTGGCATTCGCTGCCGCCCCCGCGCAGGAGGCCGAGGAGGTTGCCCCGGAGCCCCAGCGCGTCGCCCAGACCGCCGTCGCGGATGTCAAAGCCCCGGCCAGCGACAAGCTCACGGTCGATCGCGCCTCGGTGACCAGCAAGTTCATCAAGGTGGAAAAGAAGGAAAAGAAGCCGGCCCCTGTCACGACCGTTGCCGCCGCAAAGGTCGCCAAGGACGCCAAGCCGGCGCCCGCCGCCACCGCTGACACCGGAAAAGTCACCAAGCTCGCCCAGCCGGTGGACAGTATCCGGTTGACGTCGCGCTTTGGTTTCCGCAAGAACCCGACCGGTCCGGGGTACATGAACCACAACGGCCTGGACTACGCAGTTCCCATGGGTACGCCGATCAAGGCAAGCGCCGCCGGCACCGTCGTGCAGGCCGAATGGGCCGGCCACTCCGGCAACCGCGTCAAAATCGACCACGGCAACGGGCTGGAAACCAGCTACAACCACAACTCGGCCCTCAAGGTGTCCGTGGGACAAAAGGTCGGGCGCGGCGAGGTCGTCGCCCTGGCTGGCAGCACGGGCAACTCAACAGGCCCCCACCTGCACCTCGAGGTCATCGTCAACGGCAAGTGGGTCAATCCCGAGGGCTGGCTCTAACGGCCAGGCATCGCCGATCTGTGGCGGACTTCGTTTCGTATACCTCGAGAACTTGTCCTGCAAAGCTGAAACGATCCAGATCACCACGGCAATGACCGCAAGAACGCCCACGATTCTCCCTACGCGGCCGCTTCCGAGCATCCGCCAATGTGTTGCTCGTCACGGCGGTGTGGGGAATCGAGAGGCCCATTGCGTGGTTGACATTGATTGACGCATCAAGCACCACCCCCCCCGAAAAAACAGGAGACTCCCTCTTATGGCAACCACCGTCCTGACCCTCGTCGGTTCCCTCCGCAACGGTTCCACCAACCAGCAGCTGGCCGAGGCCACCGTCGCGAACGCCCCTGAGGGCGTTGAGGTGAACCTTTACGCCGGCATCGAGGACATTCCGTTCTACAACGAGGACATCGACGTCGAGGGACAGGTTCCGGCTGCTGCCGTCGCCCTGCGCGAAGCCGCCGGTGCGGCCGACGCCCTGCTGCTGGTTTCCCCCGAGTACAACGGCACCATGCCTGCAGTGCTGAAGAACGCCATCGACTGGCTTTCCCGCCCGATGGGCGCCGGTGCCGTCTTCGGCAAGCCCGCCGCCGTCATCGGCACCGCCTACGGCCAGTTCGGTGGCGTGTGGGCCCAGGACGAGGCCCGCAAGGCCGTCGGCATCGCCGGCGCCACCGTGCTGGAAGACGTCAAGCTCTCCATCCCGGGTTCGCTGGTCCGCTTCGCCGAGACCCACCCGAAGGACGACGCAGAGGTTGTCGGCCAGGTTTCGGCAGTGCTCGAGGGCATCCGCGCCGCCGCCGAAAGCAACTAGTCCAGAAATGGTATTGACCCTTCGGGGTCGATGAGTGCACCTGTGGCCGGTACCTGTTTCGGGTGCCGGCCACAAGCGTCTGTTGCGGCGGCACATGGCTAGTATTGGCACATGAACGACGTGATGACGCTGCGCTTCCTGGCCGCACCGACCGATGTTTCCGAAGACGGGCTCACGGTCCAGGCCGGGCGCGTGCTCGAGTGGATCGACAAGGCCGGCTACGCCTGCGCCGTCGGCTACTCCGGCGGCTACTGCGTCACCGCCTACGTCGGGAACGTCCACTTCACCCGGCCCATCGAAAACGGCGACCTGATCGAGGTTACCGCCCGGATCGTGCACACCGGGCGCAGCAGCATGCAGGTGGTGGTCACCGTCGACGCCGCCGACGTGCGCGAACGCGTCTTCAAGCCCGCCATGGACTGCATCCTGGTCTTCGTGGCAATGGACGAGCAACGCCGCGCCAAGGCGGTCCCGCCCTGGAAGCCGGCCGATGCCGCAGCGGCCCAACTGGCACATGGGGCGGCCGACCGCGTGGCCGCGCGCGCCGAGATCCGCCAGGCCATGCTGGCGCAGGAGTACACGGAGGCCGGCACCGCGCCTCGCGAGAAGTTCAGGTTCCTGGCCTCCCCGACGGACGTGAACTGGGGAGGGAACGCACACGGCGGGATCGTGATGCGCTGGATCGACGAGGTCGCCCGGGCCTGCGCCATGGGGTGGTGCGGGGATGATGCGGTGGCCGTCTATTCCGGGGGCATCCACTTCACCAATCCCATCCACATCGGCGACGTCGTCGAGCTCGAGGCGCGGCTGATCCACACCGGACCGCATTCCATGCACATCGCCGTGCACGTGCGCGCCCGCGACCCCCGCGAAACGCAGTGGCGCGACACCACCCAGTGCATGACCATCTTCGTCGCCCGTGACGAGTCCGGCCGCGCTTCCGCGGTGCGGCAGCTGGTGCCCGTCAGCGAGGAGGACCGGCGGCTGGACGCACACGCCGTGGACCTGGTCCGGCGGCGGGCGGAACTGAGCCCCCTGCGATTCGCCACGGAGCGGGTGTACTGAGCCGGCGGCAAATACCGTACGGGGCAGGTGCGGCCGGGCATCGGACGGTGCCCGCGGTTGCCGGCAGGGCGGTGCCCTGGAGATCCCCGCCCCGTTTACGATTCCGGCGAATGCGTGTGGTCCCCGCGCGCCCGAAGCGAGGCAACCTCCACGGTGTCCAACCTCGGATGCATATGGTCCCCATCCCGGACCACCCCGGTGACCCAGCTGATTTCCAGTCCGTCGCCGGTGGCCTCAATGATGGCCAGGCAATTGTCGAACCACGGCCCCTTGATGCCGCTCCAGGCAAACGGGGGGTTGGGCACGTGCGCCTGGCTCGCCATCCAGGCCCCGAAGGGGACCGCGGGACCCAGCGCCAAGGCTGCGGCAAAGTACCGCAGGAACCGGGGCAGCGGGTTGCGGATCGGGGAACACACGGCCTGCAGGATCCTGCTGCCGCCCTGTCGTTCGACTTCGGAAACGTAGGAAAAGTGCACATCCCCGGAGAGGAACGTGACGGTCTGCGGGGCCGGTCCGCGCTTGCCGTCGGCGACCTCCGTGGCAAACCGGGCGACCTCCTGGAAGCTGCTTTGGAAGGCCGCCCAATGTTCAAGGTCGAAGGTCCTGCGCAACCGCTCGCCCAGCCAGCCCCGCAGGCTTCTGCGGCTTCCGCTGGAGATGGCCTCATCCCAGGATTCCACGTGGTGCAGGCCCATGGGCAGCAGGAAGGGCAACGAGGTGCCGATCAGCAGGTGGCGGAAGCCGCCGCGCATCCGCCCATCAAGCCACGCAAGTTCAGTCGGGTCGAGCAGGGCACGCCGGCCGGGGTCCAAGGTGCGTGCGGCCCGGGAGTCAACCACGATCAGGCGCACCGCATCCCAGTCCCGGCAGTAGCTCCAACTGTGGCTTTCGGGTTCCGCGTCGACGCGCTCGGCGAATTCGTCCAGCTCGGCGGTCAGGTCCAGCTCGCCGGTTCCCGTGTGGGCAGCGATGCGCCGCCACAGCGGATCGGCAGCCCGCTGATCGGGGGAGAGGTTTCCGAGGTGCTGATAGATCCAGTACGAACCGATCCCGGAAACCATGCGTTCGTGCCACCAGCCGGTCTTCTGCATCTCACGTTTCCACTCCAGGGATGAGTTCCAGTCGTCGCGGATGTCGTGGTCGTCGAACATCATGGCGCTGGGCAGCGTGGAGAGAAGCCAGCGGTTGGCCGGGTCCGACCAGGCCAGGCTATAGAGGTGGGCGTATTCCTCGTAGTCCTTCAGCTCTTCCCCGGGGGCTTCCTTGATGTTGCGGCGCCTGCGGATGAACTCCTGCATTTCCAGGCTGGTGGAGTCCGCGTAGACCTGGTCGCCAAGGAACAATGCCAGGTCGGGCCAGCGGCCGTGCTCGAGCCCGGCCATGGAGAGGGCGTAGGCGCGCATTGCGTCGACCCCGTGCGTACGATTGCCCGCTTCGTCATGCGGGACACTGGTGCGACAGGATCCAAAGGCCAGCCGGGGTTCCTTGGCCGGATCCAGGGTGGCGATCATGGAGTCGGGGAACCCGTCCTCGATGGGCCAGACACGTTTTCCGTTCAGGTGCACGGTGTAGGGACGGACGGTTCCCGCCTTTAGCCCGGATACTTCGACCAGCGCGTAGTGGTGGCCGTGGGCACCGAACGTCGCTGCCTGCCAGGAGTCCGCGCCGCAGCGGACCTCGACGGTGCAGGCCATGGCGGTTTCGACCCAGAGGCTGGCGGAGGTGTTGTCCACGTGGCGGAGCATGGGGCCGAGCAAAAGGCCCTGGGCGGTCTCCGGGCCGAGGCCGGCCGGTGTGGTTCCAGTGCTCATCGGAATTCTCCCTGGTGGTGCCGGTCAACCCAGAATGGCACACCGGAAACCTCCGGCATAGACCGGCATTCCACCAAAACCCGGTCCCCGCCCTCTCGTCCTGGCCCGATGTGCCGCTGCGCGGTGCGGGCAGTGCATAGGATGGGCTGATGAGTCACTCCCGCTACCTGCAGACCCGCCGGCGCTTCATCCCCGCTGCTGCCCCGCACGAGGTCTTCGAGCTGCTCACGAATCCCGAAATGCACCCTGTCATCGACGGCTCCGGAACGGTGCGGGCCTCCAGCGGCCGGTCACAGCGACTGACCCTGGGCAGCGAATTCGGCATGCAGATGCGTCTGGGCGTTCCCTATCGCATCAGCAACACCGTGGTCGAATTCGAGCAGGACCGGACGATCGCATGGAGGCATTTCAGCGGACACCGCTGGCGCTATGAACTCGAACCCCAAGGGTCCGGGACACTGGTCAGCGAAACCTGGGACGCCAGCCGGCTGCGGCACCAGTGGATGCTTCGGCTCCTGGGCTTCACCCGGAGAACCGGGCCGAACATGGAACGGACGCTCGAGCGGCTCGCCGCGCAATTCCCCGGCCGCGCCGAGTAGGGCACTGCGGAAGGGCGAAACACCGTGCGCCACCGCGCATCACGCACCTCCCGGCGCCGGGCACTAGGCTAAAAGCCATGAGCCAACCACCCGCCCCGGGCCCGTCGAAGCCACGGCTCGCACCGATGCGCATCACCGTGCCGAGCCGCAGCGACGCCTTCCTGCGCAAGTTCACCGAGGTCATTGGCGGGCCATTGGGCAGGCACTCCAGCCCGGGGCGCATCGCCCCCGGGTTCTTCACCGTCGAACGCGTGCTGGTCATCCTCACGGTGATCGGTGCGTTGCTGGCGGTTCTGGCGAAGAATGCCTGCAGGCTCAATGGCTGGGGCGGCACCAACCCCTATGCGTGGGCCTGCTATTCGGACTGGACGGCACTCTTCCACGCCCGCGGCTTTGCCGAGAACGCGTTCGCCCCCTTCGCCGCCGGCGCCGAGTTCGAATATCCCGTGTTGATGTCAGTCATCGCCTCGCTCACCGCTGCCCTGGTGCCGGCCGGTGAATTCGACAGGTCGCTGGCCTTCTTCGACCTAAACCTCTTCCTGGTGGCGGGCCTGTGGCTCGTCGTCGTCGTGGCCACCGCACGGACCGCCGGGCGCCGCCCCTGGGACGCCGCCATGGTGGCACTGGCCCCGGGGATGATCCTTGCCGCTTCGATCAACTGGGACATGTGGGCCGTGGCGTGCCTGGCACTGGCGATGCTGGCCTTCTCGCGGCAAAACACTTTCCTGGCCGGGGTGCTCATCGGTGTGGGGACCGCGATCAAGGTCTTCCCGCTGCTCTTCTTCGGCGCCGTGATCGTGCTGGCCATCCGCACGGGCAGGTACAAGCCGCTCATCGTCTCGCTGGCCGGGGCGGCCCTGGCCTGGTTGGCGGTGAATCTGCCCATGGCCCTCGTGAACTTCGACGCGTGGAAGCACTTCTTCACCTTCACCGAGGACCGCGGGGCGGGGCTGTCCTCCTTCTGGCACATCTTCAACGTCACCGCCGGCGTCGTGCCGCAGATGGCGGAGCTGGATGCCGCCACCATCAATGCCCTGGCCCTGGGGCTCTTCGTGGCCAGCTGTGCCTTCATTGCCTATCTCGGCCTCAACGCCCCGGTGGCCCCGCGGCTGAGCCAGCTGGTGTTCCTCATCGTCGCCTCCTTCATCATGTTCAACAAGGTCTACTCGCCGCAATTCGTGGTGTGGCTGATCCCGCTGGCGGCACTGGCCTGGCCGAAGTGGAAGGACTTCCTCATCTGGCAACTCTTCGAGGTGCTGCACTTCTGGGCGATCTGGATGTACCTCTACGCCACCACCGCCGACATCCAGGCCTCCAACACGTTCCCCACCTCCTTCTACGTCTTTGCCGTGCTGGGGCACATGATCGCCACCGGGTACCTGATGTACCGGGTGGTCCAGTCGATGTACGACCCCGAGCTGGACCCGGTGCGCCGGGTGGGGCAGTCCGATCCGCAGGCAGGTGCCTTTGCCGGGGCGAAAGACCGGTTCGTTCTGGGAGCAAAGCATGGCGCATGACGTTGCGGTGATCGGGGCCGGGCCCAACGGGCTGGCCGCAGCCCTGACGATGGCCAGGGCGGGGCTTTCGGTGCGGCTCCTTGAGCGCAACGACACCGTGGGAGGTGCCGCGCGCACCAGGGGGCTGGGGTACCCCGGGGCAATCCACGACCTGGGCTCGGCGGTGCACCCGATGGCGCTGCTCTCCCCGTTCTTTGCGGAGATCGGCCTGCGGGACCGCGTCGACTTCGTGGTTCCGGAGATCTCCTTCGCCCACCCGTTTCCCGACGGCCGGACCGGAATTGCCTGGCGGGACCTGGAACGGACCGTTCAGGCGCTGGGCGCGGACGGCAACGGCTACCGCAGAATCCTTGGGCCCGTCGTTGAGCGCATGGCAACAACCTCCGACCTGTTGCTGCATCCGCTGCTGCGCCTCCCGCGGCAACTCGGTGCACTCACGGTCTTCGGGCTGCGCGCGGCCCAACTCATGGTCCCGGGCCTGGGCACCGGCGAACTCGCCGCTGCGATGATTGCCGGGTGCGCAGCCCACACCGCCGGCGGCGGCCGCGGGCCCGCCACCGCAGGTGCCGGTCTCTTCCTCGCTGCCGCTGCGCACTCCGGGGGGTGGCCGATCCCCATCGGTGGCTCGCAGGCGATCGCCGATGCGTTGGCCGGCATGTTCGTTGAGGCCGGGGGGAGCATCGAGCTGGACACCGAGGTCACCGACCTGGCCCAGATCCCCGAAAAGACAGTCCTCTTCGACACCTCCCCGGAGGCACTGGCCTCCATTGCCGGGCGGGTGCTGCCGCAGAAATATAAGAACATCCTCACCGGCACGCGCCGGGCTCCGGGGTCCTGCCTCATCCACTATGTCCTCAACGCACCCGTGCCGTGGCGCAACACCGAGCTTGCCAATGCCGGCACTATCCATCTGGGTGGCACCGCCGCGCAGATTGGGAGGGAGGAGCGCCGGGTGCGCACCGATGTTTCGAGCGCGCCCTACGCGATCGTTTCCCAGCCCAGCCGCTTCGATGCAAGCCGGGCGCCGGAGGGCAAGCACGTGCTCTGGGCCTATTGCCACGTGCCCAACGGAAACCCCGCGGACCTCACCGCCGTAATGGACCGCCAACTGGAGGCCGTGGCCCCGGGCTTCACCGACACCATCGAATACAGCCAGGCGGTTACCGCGCCGGGACTGGCGTCTCAGAACCCCAACCTGGTCGGCGGGGACCTCTCGGGCGGGGCGACCGACATGCGCGGCATGCTGGTCCGCCCCACGCTGTCCACCGATCCGTGGCGGACCCGGGCCAAGGGGATCTATCTGGCTTCCAGTTCAACCCCGCCGGGTCCGTCGGTGCACGGAATGAGCGGCCACCTTGCGGCGCTGAGCGCCCTTGACCACGAGTTCGGGATCCACAGGTAGGCAGCGGGAATCCGCGGGTAAAAAGAATAGGAAAAAACCTATACTCCCTTATACATCCTTGGACTTCACTAGATTCCGCCATGAACCGGGGGAGCTCGGGCCATTTCCCGAGCAAGACGAAGCGTGGGATCAACCATTTGGTGGAGCCGGTCCGTGAAGGTGCGCGGCTACGCTGGGTGTTGTGACAGATCCTGCCCCGCAACCCAGCCTCGGGGCCGAGCCGAGCCTCGCAGATGCCCCTACCGCCTCGGCCGGCGAGATGGTGCTGCGCGTTCTGCGCGTGGGGCTGCACGTCGGCTTCGCCGTGTTGCTGGGCGTCGGGCTGGTGCGCGCGCTGCTTTCCGAAACGACGATGCTCCGGCTGATCACGGCCATCGCCCTCACCGGTCTGTTGGCAGCGCTGTATCTGGCCGGAACCATCGCGGAAAAGCGCCATTCCGCCGGACGGGCGCCAAATACCGTGCGCTGGGCCAATTGGTGGCTTGCAGGGGTTGTGCTGTTGTGGCTCGTGCTGCTCTACCTGCACGCGGACTATTCCTGGCTGGCGTTCCCACTCTTCTTCCTGCACCTGCACATCCTGGGCCAACGCCATTCCCTGATCGCCGTGGCGCTGCTGACCGCCTCGGTCGTTGCGGCCGGATGGTTCCACTCCGGGTCCCTCGCCCTTCCCCAGATCCTGGGACCGATGGTCGGGGCGATCTTCGCGGTCATCATGGGCATGGCCTATCGGGCGTTGTACACCGAGGGCGTTAACCAGCGCCTTGCCCTGGACGAATTGCGGGCCACCCGGGCGGCGCTCGCCGAGGAACAGCACCGCGCGGGGACCTTGGGCGAACGCACCCGGTTGGCCCGCGAAATCCACGACACCCTGGCCCAGGGGCTCTCCAGCATCGTGCTGGTTTCCCGATCCGCCACGGCAGCCCTGGCGGCGGGGGACACCCGGGCTGCGGCCGAACGCCTCGAAACCATCGGCGCCACCGCCGCCGAAAACCTCGCCGAGGCCCGCGATTTCGTGGCCGACCTATCCACGGCCGGCGACGGAGCCCATTCCCTGGTCGGAAAGTTGCGCCGACTCTGTGTCGCCACCGAACGCACCGCGGCGGCAGCCGGCCGCGGTTTCGAGATCACCTTTCGGCAGGACGGCCCGGCCACCGCGCTTCCCGCCGAGGTTTCCGCGGCACTTATCCGCGCCGCCCAGTCCGGGCTGGCCAACGTCGCTGCCCACGCGCACGCCAAACGCGCTGTCCTCAGCCTGGGGTACCTGCCGGATGCCGTGACCCTTGATGTGTTTGACGACGGGGACGGCATGCACCTCGCACAACTTCCTCTTGAGCCGCGTGCCGACGGCACCGGCTATGGGCTGGCCGGGCTGCGCGAGCGCCTGGGACTACTGGGGGGTTCCCTGGAGATCGAATCAACCCCCGGGGAGGGAACGGTGCTGGGCGTTCGCATCCCCTTCACCACGGAAGGAAGCCAGGACGATGCCTAATCTGAAGATCATGCTGGTCGATGACCACCCGGTGGTGCGGGCGGGCCTTCGCGCGGTGCTCACCGAACAGGGCGGGCTCTCGGTGCTGGCAGAGGCCTCCGACGGGGCCGCGGCCCTGGCGCAGCTGGAGCGGTTGAAGACCTTGGGCCAGCGCGTGGATGTGGTGCTCATGGACCTGCAGATGGACGGCATGGACGGTGTCACCGCCACAAAGAAGATCCGTGCCGAGAACGGCCCGCCGGTGCTGATCCTGACCACCTACGACTCGGACGCCGACATCCGGGCGGCGCTGGATGCCGGGGCGGCAGGCTACCTGCTGAAGGACGCCCCGCTGCCCGAGGTGCTCGCGGCGGTCGAGGCCGCCGCAATGGGGGAGCAGGTGCTCTCGGCGGACCTTGCCGCCAGGGTGACCCCCGAGGCCCGTGCCAACTCCACCGACCTGAGTCCGCGCGAGCTCGAGTTGCTGCAGCTGCTGGCCCGCGGGCGGAGCAACAAGGAGATCGCCGCGGAACTGTTCATCTCCCAGTCCACGGTCAAGACGCACCTGATCCACATCTACGACAAGCTCGGGGTGGACAACCGCACCGCCGCCATCGACAGGGCCCGGGCGAACAGGGTCATTCGCTGAATCGTGGGCCGGCTACCGGGCCGCGACGTCGGGCTGCCCCTTGAGCGCCCCGAGAATGAGCGCCTCCATCTTTTCCCGCAGGTGGCGGTGCCCCTCCACCGAGGGATGCAGTCCGTCCGGGCCCACGAATCGCTCGGCATCAGCGACGACCCAGCCCCGTTCGATGGGATCGACGTACATTGCCCCGGCGGCTTGCGCCTCTTGTTTGACCGCGTCCCGCAGCGCCAGGAACCTTGCCTCCGGCCGGGTGCTGTACGCCGGTGGCCCAACCACCAGGAATGCGGAGCGCGGCGCCCTCTCCCTGGCCGCCGCGTACGTTCGGCCCACGGCAGCCGCCAGCTCCGTGGGGTCTTGGTGAAGATCGTTTATTGAGCCGAAGAACACCACCAGGTCGGCGTCCGGTGTCAGAGCCTGTTCCACCTGAAGGGCGAAGGTGGAGCCGGTGACGCCGACGTTGAGATAGCCGCTGCCGTTTTGCGCAGCGTTGAGCAGATTCAGCTGCATCGAGTCGTCCCCGGGCGCCATGGCGATGAGGTTCGGCCAGGCGTTCTCGGCGCTGGTGCCAAAACCGGTGCTCAGCGAATCGCCGATGATCACCACGCTGCGCACGGAGGTCGAGGCCGACACCGACGAGGAGTCCGGGGTGGAGGTCGTGGACCCGGTGCCTTGGCAGCCGGCAAGGACCAACGCCCCCGTCAGTGCCAGCAGCAGAGGAACGGGGGCTTGGCGCCATCGCCGCGGAGCATGCTCCATGTTTGGTCCCTTTCTGGCCGAACCAGGTACGCCGCCTTGGCGGCGCCCTCCTTCAAAACGACTGTCGCTCCCCAGCGTACGCGCAGCGTCTTGGCGTCGGCAGGGGCGTCGGCGCGCGGGCCTGGGATCAGCTTTCGGGGCAGTATTTATCCCGGGCCATGGGAATGGGGGAATCGACGATCTCGCCCTCGTTCTCCGAGCAATCGAAGACTCCCCGCTCCTTGTCTTTCCAGCTGTTGACCCTTCCCTGGTCGGAGAGGTTTCCGCACTCCAGGGTGATCGGCACGGAGACTTGTCTTACGGCCTGGTAGCCCAGTGTCTTGGTTGGTTCCTCGATGGACTCAAGCAACTCCACAACGCCGTCCAGCCCTTCAATGCCGCCCAGCGTGGGGTAGCCGATGGTGTCGCCGATATCCTCGGTGAACCTACCGGTGGAAGGGCCGGCCCCGTCCCAACTGATCGTCGCTTCATAGCTCTCGCTGAGGTATTGCGTGGTTTTCTTCCCACCCGAGGTCGTGTCCAGTTCCATGGCTCCGATGATTCTCCAGTCCTCCTCGCGAGGTGGACCCGAGGTAATGACCGGATGCTCGCAGCTCGCCCAATTGTTCGGGTCGCCTCCGGCTCTCTTGGCCGGTGCCGAGGGCGATGCGGACGCCGAGGGGGTTGGCGCCGGTCCGTCCAACGGAACGCATCCGGCCAGCAGCAGCATCGTTGCTGCCAGCGGCAGGATCGCCATCGAGGTCCTGCGGGCGCTGCGGCCGGTTGCCTTCACGGTGAACCCTTTCAACGATGTTTGCCCAAACCTACACCGGGATGCGCCGCCGAACCCGGCAACCCGGCTCAGGGCTGGCGCGGTGCGTCCCCGGGCTGCACCCAATAACCCGGTGGGGCGATCGCCGGTGCCGCCGCGGGCGGGACGCTGAGCCGCTGGATCTTGCGCCTGTTCGCCAGCCAGACGATGACCAGGACGAAGACCGTCGTGGTGGCCATCGATGCGATGAGGCTGGGCAGGTTGCTTTCGGTGACGCTGACATCGACCAGGCCGATGGCGCCCAGGGAGAAGATGGCGGAGTTGTTGACCACGTGCAGGGCAATGGCGGCCTCCAACCCGCCGGTGCGCCAGGTGAGCCACCCTGCGGCCAGGGCGAAGAAACCCACATCCAGCTGACCGTAGATGTCGTAGGCATGTCCCATCATGAAGAGGGGAATGGGCAACAGGATTGCGAAGGCTGGATGGCGCAGCCAGCCGCCCACCAGCTGCATCAGGTACCCGCGGAACACATACTCCTCGGCGGTGGCCTGAAACGGCACGAGCAGGATGGTCAGCCCCAGCAAGAGCCACATGTCCGGGGCGTTGAAATCCGGGCTGAAGCCGAGCCCGGACAAGGCGTCCACGACGAAGGTGATGCCGAAGCTCAGCCCCAGCACGCCGAGGGCAACCAACGCGCACAGCCCCAGCCAGCCCCAGCGCATGCGTCCGGCCACCGAGGTCAGCGATCCGACCTTCTGGACATTCATCATCCGGGTTGCCAGCAGGATCACCGGCAGCATCAGGATCAGGGAGACCATGGAGATGACAAAAACGAACGGGTCGGACATGTCGATCGAATCGATGGATATCATGACTTCGTCGGCGGCACTCTCCAGTTCCGGGTTTCCGATGGCGACGAAGACAAAGACGATCGCAGCCAGCAGCAGTAGGCCCAGGTACAGGCCTAGGGCAATGAGCCCCACCAGCAGCGTCTTCCACCAGCGGTAGGCGGAGTAGGTGCGGGCCAGCCGGTGAAATGGCAGCGGTTCGGCCGGGACCGGGGGCACCGGAACCCATTGGGCTGGGTGCTGGCCGGGCTGCGGGTTCTGTGCCGGGGGCAGTTGCGGCGGCGGGATCGTGTTCATGTCACCATTCTGTATCACCAGGGGCCCCGGGCGCCTCGCCAATTGGGACGATCTTTCCGCGGCCGGGAAGACGGTCCCACGTGGTCCTTTCGGTCGATACCGGGCCACGGGCCCCGCCGGTAACGTTAAGCCCATGACCACGGAACTCGAACCGACCGCCCCGCGCACCCGACTGCGCCGGTTCCTGTCCCAGGCCTGGCGCGTGGGCCTGGGCCTCGTGCTCGGATTCGTCTTCTTTTCCTTTGTCTACGAATCGTATTCGCCGGACTCCGAGGCGGACATGGACGCGGTGGGCCTGCTGGTGGGCCTGGACATGCTGTGCGGGCTGGCCGCCCTGCTGCTCTATCCCTTCCGCCATCGCTACCCGGTGCCCATCTCGGCGGCCCTGGTGCTGCTGTCGATTCCGTCCTCCATCGGCGCAGGGTTCGCTGTGCTGGGCGTGATTTCCCTGGCCACCCGGAGGAGGCCCTGGGAGATCGCGGGCATTTCGGCGATGTTCCTGGCCGCCGTGCCGCTGGGGGAGTGCCTGGTGGGTGCCGAGCTGGTGGCGGAAGACGACACGACCACTTGGTGGCAAGTGGGCATCGTGGCATTGGTCATGGTCGGGTTGATGGTGCTTTTGGGGATGTACGTCGGGGGTCGGCGGCAGCTCGCCGTTTCCCTGCGCCGGCAAGTGCACAGTGCCGAGCGCGAACGGGAGGCACAGCTCCACGCGGCCAAGGCCGACGAGCGCACCCGCATAGCGCGCGAAATGCACGACGTCCTGGCACACCGGCTCTCGTTGGTCGCCCTGCACTCCGGGGCGTTGGAATTCCGCAGCGACCTGACGCCGGAGCAAACGAGGCAGACGGCCGGCGTCATCCGCGAAAACTCCCACCTGGCCCTGGGCGAGCTGCGCGAGGTGCTGGGGATGCTGCGCGACCCCAACACGCTCTTTGACGGCGAATTGGCCAGGCCGCAGCCGAACCTCGGGCAGTTGCAGGAAATCCTGGATGCCAGCCGTGCGGTGGGCACCGAAGTCCAGTTGGTCCTGGAAGCGGAAACGCGAGAACGCCTGGACGTCCTGTCCGAGTCCACCGGGCGCCACCTGTACCGGATCGTCCAGGAGGCGCTGACCAATGCCCGCCGGCACGCGCCCGGGCAAGACGTCATGCTGGAGATCGGAGGCCACGCGGAGGACCGGCTGTCCCTGCGCGTCTCCAACCGACTGACCCAGGTTCCGTCCCTCGTCTCGGGTGCAGGGTCCCTGCCCAGCTCGGGCCTGGGGCTGACCGGCCTGGCCGAGAGGGTGCGGTTGGCCGGCGGGGAACTGCAGATCGATCCGGGGACCAAGGGAGAATTCGTGCTGAAGGTGTGGCTGCCGTGGGGACAGTAGGCGAGTCGATTCGCATCATGCTGGTCGACGACGAGAACCTGGTGCGGGCAGGACTGCGCATGATCCTCGAATCCGACCCGCGCATCGATGTGGTCGGCGAATGCGCCGACGGCCGCTCGGCGGTGTCGATGGTCGCGGAACTGTCACCGGACCTGGTGCTCATGGACATCCGGATGCCGGTCATGGACGGGCTGGCCGCAAGCGAGGCCATCCTGCGGGCCAGCCCGGAGCAAAAGATCCTCGTCCTGACCACGTTCAACACCGACGACATGGTGCTTTCGGCGCTCAGGATGGGAGCCAGCGGTTTCCTGCTCAAGGACACACCGCCGGCCGAGCTCATGGAGGCGATCAACCAGGTTGCCGCCGGGCGCACCATGCTCTCGGAGTCGGTGACCAGGCAGCTCATCGCCGTTGCCGGCTCGCGGCCGGAATCCACCCGGCGCAACGCAGCACTCGAAAGGCTAGCTGTGCTCACCGAGCGGGAACGCGAGATCGCCGCGGCGATGGCGCGCGGCAGCTCCAACCAGGAAATCGCCGAGGAGCTGTTCATCTCGCTGGCAACGGTGAAAACCCACATCGGGAGGGTGCTGGACAAGCTCGACGCAGACAACCGCGTCCAGGTCGCGCTCTGCGTCTTCGAATCCGAGGACCGCTAGCGTCCCGGACTACAACACGGGAAGGGCGTAGTGGTCGGCGATCAGCTCCACGGTCCGGGTCTGGGCGTGGCGCGAGTGGCCGCCGACCACGAGCATCACTTCGTCGACCCCCGTCTGGCGGTGGAGCAGCTCCAGGCCCTGGGCCACGTCCGCGGCGGTGCCGTGGAGCGTGCGGTCGGTCCATTCCTCGAGGATCGCGCGTTCGTGGTCGTTGGCCGGGTAGGCCGCGACCTCGTCCGGTGGCAGCATGGCAAAGGGCTTGCGCTGGAACATGCGCATCATCGCCATCGCCGTGGACGTGGACTGGCGGCGCGCCTCGGCCGGGTCGTTGTCGGCGATCGCGCCCACGCTGACCAGGCTGTAGGGCTGGTCCAGCAACGCCGAGGGCCGGAAGTTCTCGCGGTACAGCCGCATGGCCGTGACGACGTCGGCGCTGCCGAACTGCAGGGCGAAGGCGTAAGGGCGGCCGAGCTGGCCCGCCAGCTGCGCCGAGTACGGGGAGGAGCCCAGGATCCAGACCTCGGGATTCGTCTCGGGCCGCGGCACCCGGTTCTGTTCCGCCAGCCAGGGACCCGGCACGGCGTGGACGTCCCGGTACGGGTGCCCCTGCGGGAAGTCGTCCTCGATGAAGCCGAGCAGTTCCAGCACCTGCTGGGGGAAGTCGTCGTTGGCGTTGTGGCGCCGCCGCAGTGCCGCCGCCGTCTGCCCGTCGGTTCCCGGCGCGCGGCCCAGGCCGAGGTCGATGCGCCCCGGGGCGAGCGACTCGAGCATGCCGAACTGCTCGGCGATCACCAAGGGTGAGTGGTTGGGCAGCATGACGCCACCGGCCCCGAGCCGGATGCGCTGCGTCTCGCCGGTCAGGCGGGCCACCATCAGCTGGGGCGAGGAGGTCACGGCACCGGGCATGGCGTGGTGCTCGGACATCCAGAAGCGCTCGAGGCCGCGCTTCTCGGCCAACTGCGCCAGTGCGATGATCTCCTCGAAGGTCTCCTGCGCCGTCTGCCCGACACCGGTGATGGCATTATCGAGCACCGAAAGGACGAAGGGCGCGTTGCCCAGGGGGCGTGACTGGTTCATGGGTTCTCTCTCAATTATCACGGAAGAAGTATCAGATAGGCGTGATAGTCAGCCTACCGGCTTATCACGGGAAAATACAGCTGGTAACATGAGATCTATGTCAAGGATCCCGCTTCCCCCCGCGCCCGGCGCCGACGACCACCCGAGCCTCGCCCTGGTCAATAGCGTCGTGAGCCTTCCCGGCGGACGCGTGGCGGACGACCTGGGGAGCCCGGCCGAAGCCACCGCGTGGCTCGTCGGACAGCGACTGGTTCCGGCCGAAACCGCCCTGCTGGCCTATTGCCAGGACCAGCTGACGAGGTTGCGCGGAAATTTGCGCACCCTCTTCACCGCCCGGGTGGCGGGCGGCGCTCCGGCGCCGGAGGCAGTGGAGAGCGTAAACCAGGCGTTGGTGAAGGTGCCCAGCGCACCGCTGCTGCAGTATGACACCGGCAGCGGACTGCGCAGGGTCCTGCGACATCCCGTGACCCAACTGGTCGAACACGCCATGGCCCAGATCGCGGAGGACGCGGCCGCCTTGCTGACCGGCGGCCAGGCCGAGCTGATCGCACAATGCGAGGCCAGCTCCTGCGACCGGTTCCTGCTGCGGACGCACGCCCGGCGCTGCTGGTGCTCCACCCGCTGCGGCGACCGCGTGCGCGCGGCCCGGGCGTACGCCCGCAAGCTGGAGCGGGCCCAGGCCGGCTGATCCCAGGCCCTCGTCGGGCGGCACCAGCGCCTGGGCCCCGGGATCCCTCAGGGTAAACCCGTACGCCGAAAGAGTGACTGTCGATTCCGTGAAGATCATCCGCTTGGGCGGCGACCGCGGAGGCGGTCCTCCGTAACGTTGAAGACATGATCACAGCAACGGCACTGACCAAGAACTATGGCACCAAGCGTGCGGTGGACGGGATCTCCTTTACCGTCCAGCCAGGCAAGGTCACTGGATTCCTCGGCCCGAACGGCGCGGGAAAATCCACCACCATGCGCATGATCGTCGGCCTCGACCGGCCCACCTTCGGCAGCGTGAGCGTGAACGGCCGCAGGTACGCCGAACACCATGCGCCGTTGCGCGAGGTCGGCGCCCTGCTCGAAGCCAAGTCCGTCCACCGGTCGCGCAGCGCGCGCACCCACCTGCGGGCCCTTGCCGCGACCCACTCGATCCCCAATACCCGCGTCGACGAGGTCATCGAGCTCACCGGACTCGGTTCCGTCGCGACCAAGAAGGTCGGCGGCTTTTCCCTGGGGATGGGCCAGCGCCTGGGCATCGCCGTGGCACTGCTGGGCGACCCGCAGACGCTGATCCTCGATGAACCGGTCAATGGCCTGGACCCGGAGGGCGTGCTGTGGGTCCGGAACCTCGCCCGCCACCAAGCGGCACAGGGCAAGACGGTGTTCATCTCCTCGCACCTGATGAGCGAGATGGCGTTGACCGCCGACCACCTCATCGTCATCGGCCGCGGCCGGATCCTCGCCGATGCCCCGATCGAGCAAATCATTGACGGGGCGAATGTGCCCACCTGCAAGGTCAAGACCGATTCGGCCGAGGACCTGATGAATGCGTTGGCCGCGCAGGACGTTCACCTGACCCGAGTCGATGCGCAAACCATCCAGGTCGTCGGACTCGATGGCCGGGCAATTGCAACGCGCGCGATGGAATTGCAGATCCTGCTCCACGAGCTGACGCCCATCCAGCAGTCCCTCGAAGCCGCCTACATGGCGCTGACGCAGGACGAGGTCGAGTACCACTCCCACCTTGGCAACGAGCTTGCCGCCGCGACCACCGGAAAGCAGGACCAGCCATGAGCACCACGACCATGAAACGACCACGTACCGCCGCACCCGGTGCCGCCGGTGGCGGAAAGCTCAGCTTCGCCGGCGTTTTGCGCAGCGAGTTCATCAAGTTCTTCTCGCTGCCCTCCACGCTGATCCTGGTCATGGCCACCTTCGTGGCCATGACGGGGATCGCCGCGCTCGGCACCTGGGGCGTCGGTGCATCCCTGGAGGCCATGGCGTCCGAACCGGAAATGGCGGCGCAGATGGGGGACATGAATGTCCTTGCCGCCTCATTGCCTGTCAGCGGGCTGATGGTTGCCCAGTTGATCATCGGCGCACTCGCCGTCATGGTGATGAGTTCCGAGTTCGCGACGGGCTCGGCCCGTTCCACCTTCGTGGCGACTCCCACGCGGCAGCCGGTGTTCTGGGCCAAGGCCCTGATGGTCACCATCGTTTCGGCACTCGTCGCGCTGGCATCGATCCTGTCCGCTTTCCTGGTCACCAAGCCGATCGCCGACAACTACAACCTTCCGCTGGACTTCGCCTCCGAGGCCTTCGTACGCAACCTCTGGTTCGGGGTGCTCTACGTCGTGATGGTCTCGCTGATCGGCCTGGCCTTGGGTGCGATGCTGAGGAATTCCGCCGGCGGCATCGTGGTGCTTGCAGCCCTCTTCTTCGTGCTTCCCATCACCGTCGACGGGCTCTCAGGCATGGTGGAATGGCTGGCCGATGCCGCTCGATTCCTCCCCGACCACGCCGGAACCGCGCTGATGCAGATCCCAGGCGCCGAAGGGGCCCTGGAGACCTGGGCCGCCGGCCTCGTGGTCGGTGCCTGGATCGCCATCCCGCTGGCCGCCGCCGCAATGTTGCTACAGCGCCGCGATATCTAGAACCGGCCATTGGTCGATAGGCTCAGGGACATGAGTGAAAACACGGCGCCGCTCGACTCCGGGGACCCGGAGTCGAGCCTTGCCGAGATCTCGGCACAGCGCATCGGACCGCTGCGCGGATTCATGCGCCGCCGGCCGCTACTGGTCGACACCGCCGTGGTGCTGCTGTACCTGCTGCTGACCGGGCCGAGCCTGGCCGAGGCGGCGCTGGCGTCCCACTGGCCAACCCTCGGGTTGCTCGCGCTCACCGGCGCCTCGCTGTTCTTCCGCCGCAGCCGGCCCATGTTCGTGCTGATCGTGGTGGTGCTCTTCGAGACCGTCGCGACCCTGCTCGATTCCTCGTATTTCGGCGGCAGCGCCGGCCTGTGGATCGCACTGTATGCCGCATCCACCAAATATGCCGCCCGGCGCATGTTCGCGCTCACCGCACTGATCACCGCCCTGCAGGGGCTGGTTTTCGTCATGCTGGGGCTGCCGTCCATGTTCACCGATTCCCCGGAGGACCAGGCTGCCCTGGCCGAAATCGGCGGGCGCACCCTGACGATCACGCTGTCCCTGGCCTTCCTGCTGGGCACCAACGCCGCGGCGGTGGCCATCGGCGCGGCGGTGCGCAACAACCGGCTGCACGAGGCCGAGCTGGACAACTGGGCCAAGCGGGTCCAGACCCTGGCCCAGGTGCGCGAACGCACCCGCATTGCCCGCGAGATGCACGACGTGGTCGCGCATTCGCTTTCGGTGATGATCGCCCTGTCCGACGGTGCAGCGGTGGTGCTCAAGCGCGACCCGGCGCGGGCCGGGGAGGTTCTGGGCGAACTCTCCGGCACCGGGCGCCGCGCCCTGGCCGACATGCGGCGGGTCATCGGGGTACTGCGCACCGGGGACGGGGTCTCGCTGGAACCGCAGCCCGCCGGCGGATCCCTCGAAGAGATGCTGGCAGGCTTCCAGGTGGCCGGCCTGCCGCTGCGCTACACCCAGTCGGGTCCCGCCCTGCCGGACGACGCGACCTTCCAGCTCACCGTCCACCGCATCATCCAGGAATCCCTGACCAATGTGCTGCGCTACGGGCGCAACGTGAGCGCGGTGGAGGTCACCGTGCACCGGCTGCGCGACGATGTCACGGTGCGGATCCACGACGACGGCACGCAGCAGGAAGCGCGTCGCGAGATGATCGGATCGGCCCAGGGCATCCGCGGCATGAAGGAGCGCGCAGCGCTCTTCGATGGCACGCTGCACGCCGGGCCCGCATCCCGCGGCGGCTGGTCGGTCGTGGCCAGGCTCAAACTGCCGCACCAGAGCCCATGTCCCGGGGACTCCTCGACGTCCCAGGCCAAGCGCCCGACCCCCAAGTCCCAACACCAAGGAACGTGAGAACAACACCCATGTCCGAAGCCACTTCCACCTCCTCCGCCCGCATCGGGGTGCTGTTGGTCGATGACCAGCCGCTGCTGCGCATGGGCTTCCGGCTCATTCTCGAGGGCGAGGACGACCTCGAGATCCTCGGGGAAGCCTCCGACGGGGCCGACGGCGTGCGGCAGGCCATCAAGCTCAAGCCCGACGTGGTGCTCATGGACGTGCGCATGCCCACCATGGACGGCATCGAGGCCACCGCCCGCATCGTGCGTGAACTGCCCGAGGCGAAGATCATCATCCTGACCACCTTCGACCTGGACGAATACGCGTTCTCCGGGCTTCAGGCCGGGGCCAGCGCCTTCCTGCTCAAGGACGTGGCACCCGAGGAACTGGTGAATGCGGTGCGCCTGGTGGCCTCCGGCGACGCGGTGGTGGCACCCCGGGTCACCGCCCGGCTGCTGGAAACCTACGTGCGCGACGGCGCCCCGAACCGCTCCAGCTCCCCGGCACCGGAACGCGACCCGCTGCTGGGGGACCTGACCCCGCGCGAGTTGGAGGTGCTTGGGGCCATGGCCGAGGGGCTGTCCAACGCAGAGATCGCGCACCGCTTCTTCCTTTCCGAGGCCACGGTGAAGACCCACGTGCGCCGAATCCTGACCAAGCTGCACCTGCGCGACCGCGTGCAGGCAGTGGTCTACGCCTACGAGACCGGGCTGGTCATCCCCAGCCAGGGCCTGGATTACTAAGGACAAGCGACCATGAACTCGGAATTCCTGCGCAGCCCCTGGCTGCTGCTGGCCGTGGTGCTGGGGGTCCTTGGGGCCTTCCTGCTCACGCTCTTCGCCCTGCCCGTTCCCGGTTGGGCTAGCATCGTCCTTGGGGTCGGCGCCCTCGTGGTGGCACTGCTCCGCACCCGCACCTAGGGTGCCCCGGCCGCCCACCCCGGTCCGGCCCGCGCACCACACCCGCATGCCCACGAGTCCAAGGGAACCTTGAATGTCCAGCGCAGCCATCGAGCACATCAACGACCTGTCCGCCTTCGTCGCCGCCTCGCCGTCCTCCTTCCACGCCGCCGCCGAGGCGGCGCGCCGGCTGGCCGCGGCCGGCTTCACCGAGCTCTCGGAGTCCGAGGCCTGGGAGCCGGGCCCCGGCGGGCACTACGTGCAGCGCGACGGGGCGATCATCGCCTGGGTGCAGCCCGTCGACGCCACCGCAAGCACCGGTTTCCACATCGTGGGCTCACACACCGATTCGCCCTCCTTCAAGCTCAAGCCCAAGCCCACCACGGGGGCCCACGGATGGCTGCAGGCGGGAGTGGAGGTCTACGGCGGCCCGTTGCTGAACTCCTGGCTGGACCGCGAGCTGCTGCTCGCCGGACGCCTGGTGCTGCTTGACGGAACCGAGGCGCTGGCGCGCACCGCCCCGATGCTGCGCTTCCCGCAGCTGGCCATCCACCTGGATCGGACCGTGAACGACGGTCTCACCCTGGACAAACAACAGCACATGAACCCGGTGTGGGGGATCGGGAACCCGGCAGAGGCCGACGTGCTGGCGGTGCTGGCCGAATCGGCCGGCGTGGATGCGGCGGAAATCGGCGGCTACGACGTGGTGGTCGCCGATGCGCAGCGCGGCGAGGTCTTCGGGGGCTCCAATGAGTTCTTCGCTTCCGGGCGCCTGGACAACCTCTCCTCCGTGCACGCCTCGCTCACCGCCCTGGTGCACCACGCGGCCGCGGGCACCGGCGAACACATCGCCGTGCTCGCCGCCTTCGACCACGAGGAGATCGGCTCGGCCTCCCGTTCCGGGGCATCCGGCCCGTTCCTAGCCGACATGCTCGAGCGCATCGGGCACGGACTGGGCGCCGACACCCAGGACCGCAACCGCGCCTACTCCGACTCGGTCTGCCTCTCGGCCGATGCCGGGCACTCGGTGCACCCGAACTACCCGGGACGCCACGATCCGGCCAACCGCCCGCTGCTGGGGGCCGGTCCGCTGCTGAAGATCAACGCCAACCAGCGCTACGCCACCGACGCGGTGGGAGCCGCGCTCTTCGCCAGGTTGTGCGCGCAGGCAGATGTCCCGTACCAGGAATTCGTGTCCAACAACCAGATGCCGTGCGGGTCGACCATCGGCCCGCTGACCGCCACCAGGCTGGGCATCCGCACGGTGGATGTGGGAATCCCGTTGCTGTCGATGCACTCGGCGCGCGAGATGTGCGGCGTGGCCGATCCGCTGCGCCTGGCGAAGATCTCCGAGGCGTTCTTCGCAGCCTGAGAGTTCGCCGGGAAACGCGCGGTTAACACCGGGTGGTTACCCGCTGTTAACCGGTCCGTGCTTTGCTCGCGGACATGATTGCCGAACCGAAGCCACCACGCCGTTTCCTGCCCGAGGTCCAGTCGCTGCGCGCCGTGGCCGTGCTGCTGGTCGTGGCCTACCACCTCGAACCACGCCTGGTCCCGGGCGGTTTCATCGGCGTCGACGTGTTCTTCGCGATCTCCGGTTTCCTGATCACCGGGCACCTGCTGCGCGAGGTCCGCAAGACCGGTCGCATTGACCTGCCGGGCTTCTGGGCGGCCCGGGTCCGGCGGATCCTGCCCGCCGCGTTTGCGGTGATCCTCGCGGTGCTGGCTGCCACCATGGCCTTCCTGCCGGCCACGCAATGGAAGACCGTGGGCACCGCGGCCCTTGCCTCGGCGTTCTCGGTGGAGAACTGGGTGCTGGCCGCCGATGCCGTGGACTACCTTGCCTCCGATGCAGAGCCGACCGCGCTGCAACATTTCTGGTCCCTGGGGGTGGAGGAGCAGTTCTACCTCGTCTGGCCGTTGCTGGTGCTGCTGGCCGTATGGGTGGCCCGGTCGCTGCGTGGCATCGGGGCCCGGGAACGCGTCGGCCGCCGGGAAACCAGCGGCGGCCTTCCCCGCACCGCTCTCCTGCTGGTCTTCGGCATCGTCATCATCGCCTCGTTGGCCTACTCGATGGTGCTGGTGGGTTCGGGAAATCCTGCGGCCTACTTCATCACCCCCGCCCGCGTCTGGGAAATGGCCGCCGGTGGCCTGTTGGCGCTGCTGCTCGCCCCGCCCGAACCCGGGCTGGCGGCACGCGGCGCTCGATGGCTCGATGTCCCCGGCGTGCGGACGGCGCTGGCCTGGGGCGGCTTTGCAGCCATCGCGGCGGCAGCCTTCGGTTTCGATGCCGGCACACCCTTCCCTGGGCTGTCGGCAGCGCTTCCGGTCGCCGGAACCCTGGCGGTGATCCTGGCCGGCCAGACCAGTGGAGTCCTGGCCCCGCAAAAACTCCTGGAACTGCCCGCGGTGCAATGGGTGGGCAACGTGTCCTACTCGCTGTACCTCTGGCACTGGCCGGCGCTCACCTTCTTCCTGTTCTTCGCCGAGGACGAGCCGGGACCCGCCCAGAGCATCGGGTTGCTGGTCCTTTCGCTGCTGCTTGCAGGTGCCAGCCACCGCTGGATCGAAACCCCGGTGCGGACCCTGGCCCCGCTCGCCGCCTCGAACTGGCGTGCCCTGGGTGCCGGTGCGGCCGCCCTGGTCCTGGTCGCGGCACTCGCGGTGGCCCCCGGGACGCTGGCCGAGCGCGAGATCGCCGCACAGGAACGCGCTGTCGCCACCCTGCTGGCCGCCCCTCCGGCAGGGTTTGGCGCCGCGTCGGTCCCGGCCGGCGCCCCCGCCTACCTGGAGGGCCAAAAACAGATCGTCCCGGTCCCCGCCGACGCAGAGCACGACCTGCCCGACCTGGGAGAGTGCGTGCAAAAACCGAAGTCACCTATCACCGTCGAATGCGCCAAGGGCGCCAAGGACGGGTCCCTGACCGTGGCCCTGGTGGGCGACTCGCATGCCACGCATTGGTACCGGGCGATGGAAGAGACCGCCAAGGAGCAGGGCTGGACACTGCTGACCTACCTGAAGAACTCCTGCCCGTTCAACGCCACCAAGCGCACCGCCGAGGCCGACGGCAGCATTTCCTGCCACCAGGCAAACGAGGACACGCTGGAGCGCATCCTGGAACGCGGGGACGTGGACGCGGTGGTGACCAGCCACTGGGCCGGGGCCACCTTCGAAAAGGGGGCCGCAGAGGGTTTCGCCGAGTATTGGGGCAAGCTCGAGGACGCCGGCATCCGGGTCTACCCGATCATCGACACCCCGCGACCCGGAACGAAGTCCTATGCACGGGACTGCGTGGCGCAGAACCCGGACGAACTTGCCACCTGCGGCGCCCCGGTGTCCGAGGCCTTTGAGGCCAATGACTACACGCTGGCCGCGGCCGGGTTGGAGCCACGTGCGGGGGTGCTGGATTTCTCCGACCAGTTCTGCGCTGACGGATTCTGCCCCGCCGTCATCGGGAACGTGTTGGTATACCGGGACAAGCACCATGTCTCTGACACCTATGTACGGACGCTGGCCCCGGTCTTCGGCGAACGGCTTGAGGCGTTGCTTCGCGCCGACGGGCTTATCGACCCCGAGCGGTGAGCCCGGGTGATGCACCGCACCCGGCGTAGTCGGGCGCGGCAGTGATTTTCCGCTAGAATGGTTGAGGCTGTTTCTGCCGCGCCCGGCAATCGGGTTGTGGCGACAGCAAATGCAAAGAACCTCCTGTTGCGGAAATGCCGTGACCGTTTAGCCCAAAGGAGGTGGGTTCACATGCGTGCTTATGAATTGATGGTGCTGATCGACCCCGAGGTCGACGAGCGAACCGTTGAACCAACCCTCGGTAAGTTCCTCGATGTTGTCCGTAACGATGGTGGAACCATCGAGAACGTTGACATCTGGGGCCGTCGCCGCCTGGCCTACGACATTCAGAAGAAGAATGAGGCCATTTACGCGGTAGTTAACTTCACCGCCACCCCCGCTACTTCCGCAGAGCTTGATCGCCAGCTGGGCCTCAATGAGACCATCATGCGCACCAAGATCACCCGCCCGGAAGAGGCAAAGGTCGTTGCAGAGTAATTCTGCTCTTCGATCTTCGTAGAACAACACTTTAGGAGGCTCCAATGGCAGGCGAGACAGTCATTACGGTTATTGGTAATTTGACCGCTGACCCGGAACTGCGTTTCACCCCGTCAGGATCGGCAGTGGCGAACTTCACCATTGCTTCGACCCCGCGAACCTTCGACCGCCAGACCAATGAATGGAAGGACGGCGACACGCTGTTCCTCCGTGCGTCGGTGTGGCGTGAGGCTGCCGAAAACGTCGCCGAGACGTTGACCAAGGGCATGCGCGTCATCGCCCAGGGCCGCCTCAAGTCGCGTTCCTACGAAACAAAGGAAGGCGAAAAGCGTAACGTCACCGAGCTTGAGGTCGATGAAATCGGCCCGTCGCTGCGTTACGCTTCCGCAAAGGTCACCCGCACCCAGCGCTCCGGCGCCGGCGGTGGTGGTGGCTTTGGTGGCCAACAGAACGCAGGCGCAAATGCCGGCGGCTTCAGCGGTGGCAACCAAGGCGGCGGCGGTGGATTCGGTGGCGGCAACGCTGGCGGAAACTCCGGCGGCGGCTGGAATGCACCGGCGAACGATCCATGGGGTGCTCCTGCCGGAGGAAACAACGGCGGATGGGGCAACCCGGGTTCCGACGAACCACCCTTCTAAACAAAATTATTCACCATCCCGCAGAAAATTCTGCGGGCTCCACCTGATAAAGGAGCTCCACGATGGCTAAGGCTGAACTCCGTAAGCCCAAACCAAAGTCCAACCCCTTGAAGGCCGCTGACATCACTGTCATCGACTACAAGGACGTAGCATTGCTGCGCAAGTTCATTTCCGATCGCGGAAAGATCCGCGCCCGTCGCGTTACCGGTGTTTCCGTACAGGAACAGCGCAAGATCGCACAGGCCATCAAGAACGCGCGTGAAGTAGCCTTGCTGCCTTACTCCGGCGCTGGCCGCGGCTAAGGAAGGTATACCAACATGGCAAAGCTCATTCTGACCCACGAAGTTACCGGCCTCGGTGCCGCAGGCGACATCGTTGAGGTGAAGGACGGTTACGCACGTAACTACCTTCTCCCGCGCGCCTTTGGCATCACCTGGACCAAGGGCGGTGAGAAGCAGGTTGAGTCGATCAAGGCCGCCCGTGCTGCTCGCGCCGTTGCTTCCCTGGAAGACGCCAAGGCACTTGCCGCTTCGCTTTCCGCCAAGCCGGTCAAGCTGACCGTCAAGGCCGGCGCTACCGGTCGCCTCTTCGGCACCGTGAAGACCGACGACATCGCCAAGGCTGTTGCAGCCGCCGGCGTTGGCGCGATCGACAAGCGCAACATCGAGATCAACGACCACATCAAGTCGACGGGTAACTACACCGCGACCGTGCGTCTGCACACCGATGTCTCCGCAACCGTTTCACTGCAGGTTGTTGCCGCAAAGAAGTAATTCCTTGTGCACCCGCCGTCTTGTGTGACGGCAAACCACTGTGGACCCCGCCCTCGGCGGGGTCCATAGTGGTTTAAGGCCTCCTCTGGTGCATCGGGTCTGGCGCCGGGCGTTCCCGTCGAGTAGCTTGGCCAAATGGGGCAGTGCCCTCCTGGATGGACTGCCACGTCGAATCCCGGGAAAGGGCAGCCAAACAAGCGAGAAGGCGCGGTCATGAAGCTGGTATTAACGGAGTTTGTGAGTCTCGACGGGGTGTCGCAAGGCCCCGGGTCTCCCGAGGAAGACACCACCGACGGATTCACCCAGGGCGGATGGTTCGTCCCGCACATGGACGAGGCCTTCATCGAACAGGCCGCGCAATGGCTCGGCGAAGCGGACGGGCTGCTGCTTGGCCGCCGCACCTATGAGGCATTTGCCAGGGACTGGCCGCAAATCACCGACCCGGACGACCCCTTCACGGTGCTCATGAACTCCCTGCCCAAGTACGTGGCCTCGCAAACGCTTGGCGAGGGAACCTGGGATCCAACCACCATCCTCTCCGGTGACGTGGCGACCCGGGTTGCCGACCTCAAGGCGCGCCCCGGCAAGGAGCTGCAGATCCACGGGAGCGCCAGGCTTGCCGCTTCATTGCTCGCCGAGGGGCTGATTGACGAGCTGCGACTGGTGGTGGCGCCGGTGGTCCTTGGCCATGGAAGGCGACTCTTCCCGGAGGGAGGCGCACCCACAGGACTTCGGCTCTCCAGCACCACGAGCACCCCGGGCGGGCTTGCCATCCTGGTCTACGAGCGCATCGGCGATGCGTCCTATGCGACTTATACGGGAGTTTCGGACCTCTCGTAGGTGGAAGAGGTGCCGGCCACCGCGTTTGTGGCACGTATGCCAACCATAATTCCGGGCTATGTCATCGTCTTCTTCGGCCCCAGAGCTGTCGTCCACGCGTTCGGGAACGAATGCGGGCGTCTCGGGCAACTGTGGCACCATCGAGGCAAATGATCGCACAATCTTCGATTCTTACTCTTCGTGACTTCGTATGTCGAAACAAACTTTGACGAGACGTAATTATTTCTTCTAACGTTGGTGAAGAATCAAGAGTGTCAACGTAAGGCCCTGGCCCGTTGGCCGGCAACCCTCTCACGGTAGTGGGGTGCTCCAGGTGATGATTCGGCCTACCGGAACCCCGGAGGCAAGTACCGCACACCTCGTTGGTTGGCGCGTGTGTAGCACGCACCGCGATGGTGGGCCGAAGCCGAAGGATTGAGCACCATGACACTCACCTCTGACCTCACCCCCGACACCCTGCGCAACGTCTTTGCCCAGCATCCATCCGGCATTGCCGCACTCTGCGCCATCGTTGACGGGCAACCGCAGGGAATCATTGCCTCGTCCTTTACGGTTGGCGTCTCCATGGATCCGCCGCTGGTGATGTTTGCTGTCCAGAACACCTCGAAGACCTGGCCGTTGGTGCGCACCAACGGGCGGATCGGGGTTTCAGTGCTCAGCGAAAAGAACGAGGGCGTGTGCCGGCAGATCGCTTCAAAGTCGGGGGACAGGTTCGCCGGGCTTCGTCTTGATTCGACCGATGAGGGTGCGCTGTTCCTGCATGACGCCACCCTGTGGCTCGATTGCTCCGTCGAGCAAGAGGTTCCTGCAGGCGACCACCATGTGGTGCTGCTGCGCGTGCACGGCCACCAGACGCACGACAACGCCCACTCACCGCTGGTGTTCCACGGTTCGGCATTCCGTCGCCTGGATGCCGAACAGCTGGTCTCCTAGGGAACCTGAAATGCGAGGGCTCAGCCTCCGTGGTACCGAATCCATGATTCGATGCCACGGGGACTGAGCCCTTTGCCTTTGCCAACACGTTTTCCTAAGACGAGTGGTGCACCACGCCAGTCATGTACCGGTAGCCGTCACGGGCAAGCCGGGCGAGTACGTCCAGGTCGACGTCGGCAAGCTTGTTCACATAGAGGCACGATGCCCCGCGTTTGCACTTGCCCAATTTCTCCAATAGGGGGCCGGCGGTCGGTGCAATGGTCAGCCCGTAGAGGGCAAGGTTCGCCGCCCTCGGGGAGAAGCCGATGGCACTGGCATCCCCTTCGCGCCCCGATTCGTACTTGTAGTGGTAGCTGCCGAACCCAACGATTGTCGGGCCCCACATAACCGCGGGCTCTCCGCTGACCTCTTCCATCATCCGGAGCAAGACCTCGGCATCCGCGCGCCTGGTCGGATGTGACACTGCCGATATGAATTGAGCCGGGTCAACGGCTGTCGGTGCGGTCTTGTTGGCGCTCATGCGGCCCAGTATGTCAGTCGTTGGTGATCTCCATCAATCCCCGCTATCCCCAGATCCGCGGGAAGTTCCGGCGTGTCTGTGGATAGCTTGTGGGTAACTATGAAATGGTGGCCAATCCAAGCCCGGAATCCCGGGGTTTTTGTGTGTATAACCGACTTTTCCGCGTGTGGAGGATGTGGATAAATACTTTGTATCCACAGGGGTTGATCTACATAGTGCCTAGTCAAAGTCTGGTTATGGATAGAAAATTGGTGTAATCCACAATGTTCTCCCCAGACTGTGCACACAACACGCCGCAAGGTTCACAGGTTATCCACACGGCCTGTGGATAACCGTGTTGGGTTTGTGGGAAAACAGGTCTATGGTGACAGTGTTCCCCACCTATTTCCACAGGTTCGCGGTGCCCTACGGCACGTGTGAGTTTGAACCTAACGAATCGTCCGTGCTCCTTGAGACACTGAATAGGTAATGATGCGGAAAACTTGGGAACCCGCGCAGCTTGAAGGGAAAAACCCGTGTCGCTAGCCAGCACCGAAACCAGCTCCGATTCACATGGATCGGACTATGGACGCACCCCGCCGCAGGACCTCGTAGCCGAGCAAAGCGTACTGGGCGGCATGATGCTGTCCAAGGATGCCATCGCGGACTGCGTGGAGGTGCTGCGGGGACTGGACTTCTATCGCCCGGCGCACGAGGCCATCTACGAGGCCATCATCGACCTCTACGGCCGCGGTGAGCCGGCCGACGCCGTTACGGTCTCGGACCTTTTGACCAAGCGCGGCGAGATCACCCGGATTGGCGGTCCGGCCTACCTGCACACGCTCATCCAGTCAGTGCCCACCGCTGCCAACGCCGGCTTCTATGCCGAGATCGTTCGCGAACGTGCGGTCCTGCGCCGCCTGGTTGATGCCGGTACCAAGATCGTGCAGCTCGGATACTCGCAGGACGGCGAAGTCGACGCCATCGTGAACGAGGCCCAGGCCGAGGTCTACAAGGTCGCCGAACGCCGGACTGCCGAAGACTATGTCCCGCTACGCGACATCATCGAGGGCACCGTCGATGAAATCGAATCCGCCGGCAGCCGCGGCGAGGGCGTGATCGGTGTTCCCACCGGAATCTTCGAACTCGACGAGTTGACCCAGGGGCTGCATGGCGGCCAGATGATCGTTATTGCTGCACGTCCCGCGGTGGGCAAGTCGACCTTCGCACTGGATTTTGCCAGGTCAGCGTCCATTAAGAACAACATGACCTCCGTTTTCTTCTCCCTGGAAATGGGACGCAACGAAATCGCCATGCGCCTGCTGTCGGCCGAGGCGAGCATCGCGCTGCAGAACCTGCGCAAGGGTACGATCCAGGACGAAGAATGGTCGAAGATCGCCACCACGATGGGCAGGCTCAACGACGCTCCGCTGTTCATCGA
Source organism: Paeniglutamicibacter sulfureus (assembly GCF_030512175.1). Taxonomy (GTDB): domain Bacteria; phylum Actinomycetota; class Actinomycetes; order Actinomycetales; family Micrococcaceae; genus Paeniglutamicibacter; species Paeniglutamicibacter sulfureus. Next base: position 394,995 of record NZ_JAULBL010000002.1, read on the forward strand.
CGATTCGCCGAACATGTCGCTGATGGAAATCCGCGCCAAATGCCGCCGGCTTAAGCAGAAGCACGACCTCAAGCTCGTGGTGCTGGACTACCTGCAGCTGATGAGCTCGGGCAAAAAGGTCGAGTCGCGACAGCAGGAAGTCTCCGAATTCTCGCGTGCGCTGAAGCTGTTGGCCAAGGAGCTCGACGTTCCGGTCATCGCGCTGTCGCAGCTGAACCGTGGTTCGGAGCAGCGTACCGACAAGAAGCCGATGATCTCCGACCTCCGCGAGTCCGGTTCCATCGAGCAGGATGCCGATATGGTCATCCTCTTGCACCGTGAGGACATTTACGACAAGGAGTCGGCGCGTGCCGGCGAGGCGGACGTGATCGTGGCCAAGCACCGTAACGGTCCGACCAAGACCATCGTTGTCGCGTTCCAAGGCCACTACTCGCGCTTCAACAACATGGCACAGGACGGAATGGGCTAATTCCCACCGCATGGCGCCCGGCGGGCGGTTGCCCTCCCCGTTTCGGGGCGGAGCAACCGCCCGCTTTCGTTTGGCGTTCCCGAAGCGATCCGCCGAGGCACGTGCGTGGGTCCAGCGCTTGTCCGTCGATCATGGGTTGCGCGAAATCACTGCATGAATAGTCGTTATGCGATAGCGTGGCGCCATGTTGATGTCCATGCAGGCGTTGATGTGGGGCACCGTCGCCGGGTCTGCGCTGCTGCTCGGTGCCGCCGCGGCCTGGTGGTTGGAGATTCCGCGGAAAATCGTCTCGAGCGTTATGGCGTTCGGCGCGGGAGTCCTGATTTCCGCCCTCGCCTTTGAACTTGTGGTCGAGGCCGAGGAAGTCGGCGGACTGGGGGCCACGGTGATGGGTTTCCTGGCCGGAGCCACCATCTATGTCGGCGTAAACTCCCTGCTGGTGCGGTTCGGAGCCGAACACCGACGCCGGGGCAAGGTCGCCACGAGGGCCGGAAGCCGCGATGGCGCAGCGCCGAACGGGGGAGCCGCGGTAGCCCTCGGAGCATTGCTGGACGGCATTCCCGAGTCCATCGTGCTGGGTGTGGGATTGCTTTCCGGCACCGCCGTCAACCCGACCATGCTGGCGGCCATCTTCATTTCCAACGTGCCCGAAGGGCTGGCGAGCACGGCCGACATGAAGCGTGCGGGCAAGGGGCCGAAAGAGATCTTTGCGATCTGGGGGAGTATTGCGCTGCTTTCAGGGCTGGCCGCCATGATCGGCTTCCTGGCTCTCGACAACGCCCCGGGCGAGGTCATCGCGGTGGTCACCGCGATCGCAGCGGGCGGCATTCTGGCGATGCTCGCCGACACCATGATCCCCGAGGCCTTTGAGGAACAGCACATGCTCACGGGATTCATTGCTGCGCTTGGTTTCCTCACGGCGCTGATCCTGCATTACGGCGCTTAGGCGCGGGCTTCGGCAAACTCCTTGAAGGCGGTCATCGTCTTCAGGTTTTGCTTCCTGAACATGGGGGCAAAGAGCAATGCCACGATTCGCATGAAACCGGTGAACTCAAAGACATTGTGGGCAACCCAGCGTGTGGCGGTTCCATCGAGATCATGGAATTGTATGGACGGAGCTTTCGGTAACGCCTGTGGAACGAACCGGTAGCACTGGTGCGAGGACCCGGTAGTGCCCGAACCCTCGCACCAGCACCCCACCGCTTTAGCTTGCAGGCTCAGCTCCTTGATCGGCGTGGGCGCGCCGGCGCATATTCGGCCCGTCAAGCTGGATCAGTTCACTGCTGGAAACAATGCGGTTAAGGATTGACTCGGCGATCACCGCATCGTGCAGCGACTTGTACCAGTCCTCGGGATCGAACTGCGACGTCACCACCGTGGCGCCCCGGTGTTCACGTCCTGCAAGGATATTGAGCAGTTCGCTCGCAGTCTCCGGGCTGATCGGCGTGGTCAGGAAATCATCCAGGACCAGGACATCGCAGTCGTGCAGGTCTCCGAGGAACTTCAGCCGTTCGGAGTCCGCCCGATGATAGACCGCGAGCTTATTGGCCAGGTCATCAAGCCGGAAGTAGCGTGCCGTGTGGTCGTGCCGGCAAGCCGCGTTGACCAAGGCCTGGGCCAAATACGATTTGCCGACACTTGATTTCCCGAGGATCACCAGATTCGTCGTCTGCTCAATCCACTGGCACGACGCGAGCCGTGCCACGACCTCCCGGTTCAGCGTCCTATCGGGCAGATAGTGGATCTCTTCAATGCAAGCGGCCGGGTTGGGCGTTTTCGACTCCTTGAGCAGTTTCACCACCCGACGCTGGGCCCGGGCCGTGGTCTCCTGGTCCAAGGCGTGACGGACCTTGCGGGAGAACGTCCATTCGTCATAGGCCGGATCGTTGGCCATGTCGATGACAGCCTGGCCGAACGCGGTCATCCGCAACCTGGTAAACAGCCCCATGTCATCTTCCGTCAGGTGGTGGTCAAGCACGGCCTTCCCCCGTCGTCGGCTCGGTCAGGCTTGCGTTGGTCAGCGCCTCGAGACTGAACTGCGAGATCCCGTCCAGGTGGGCACGGCTGGTATCCCGGACGCCCACCGTTCTCCCCGTCGCAGCGGACGGCCCCGGGCCAGGAGCGAGAGTTGCAGGACGCCCGGCATGGTCCGCACGCAGGACGGCGATGCGATGCTTGACCGCGGTATAGCTGATCGGGTTCCTCGCGTCGTGCACGCAGAGGTCGTGGCAGGCCTGTTCCAACAGGCTGCGGTTGTTGCCTTTCCCCAGCTCGAGGATGTTCAAGCACGACCGGTAGCCCTGGGCTTCGATCTTCTTCCGCTCCAGCAACCGGGTCAAAGCCTGGACCGTGTAGGGGCCGACCTTGGTCGCTTGCCGGATGAAATAGGCCCGGGTCCATAGCAGTGAGGTGTCCTCATACCCGTGCGGCGCATGGTCGGCGTCGGTGACGTAGGAATGACGCCGCGCCCCACGCTGGTGCGAAGCGATCACTGCCCCGCCGGCAAGGATCGTGACCTGCTCACCGACCACCCGCACGTCCAGGGTCTGCCCGGCGTGCTGGTGCGGAACCGAGTATTTGATCGTGTCGACCTGCACGTGCCAGTCCCGCGAGACCTTCGCCTTGCGCCACTGAACTTCCCGCCACGGCTCATCCGGGAGGCCGATCAACTCGGGGCGCTCGGCTTCCTCGAACCACTCACGCCGGGAGCGGGGCTCACCGCGGAAGGGCGTCCGTTCGTTGATCATGTCCATCTGTTCGGCCACGGCCTCATTGAGCTCATCCAGGGTCGTGAAGCGCCGGTCGGCAAGATAGTGGATGATCCAGTTCGTCACGATCTTCACCCCGGCCTCGACGTGGCCTTTCTCTTGCGGCTTGTAGGATCCGGTCGGGACTGCCGCGCTCTGGTAATACTCCAGGAAAGCCTCATAGGACTGGTTCACGTCCCGGGCCTTTTCATAGCGGCTGATCTGGTTCGAGGCGGTCGAGGCATTGTCGGGAATGACCAGTTGGGTCACGCCTTGAAAATATTCAAAGGCCCTGCGGTGCATCTGGCACCACGCTGGAAGCTTCTCGTCCAGGGACCCGTACGCGAAGATCATGCCCGAATACGGCAACGACGCCACGAAGACCGAGACCTTCGTGGTTTCCCGGGTGATGGGGTCGGTCAGCTGCATCTTGGTCCCGGCCCAGTCGACCTGCATCGTGCGTCCGGGTTCGTGCGTAAGCGGGCTGGTCAGGTCGTTGGCCTTCACGTGCTCGGCAACGATCTGGCAGAACCGTTCATACCCGTAAAACCGGGCGGAGCCCGTGTGCGGGGTGTCCAGGTAGCGGGCCCACATGACCTTTAACGGTGGCTTTTTCCGGCCGATCCGGGCCTTCACCACGGCATCGATGTTGACGGGAACGAACTCGCTGGACACGTTCTTGCGGCCATCGCTGAAAAGCCGGTCAAGGTCCTCATCGCTAAGCGCACCGACCTGATCAAGGGTGGTCAGTTTCTGGTCGTCAAGGACCTGGCGGGCCTTGGAGATCGTTCGATGCGAGCAACCGGCTCGCGCTTGGACCTGCCGATACGAATTGCCCTGCACCAGCAGGGCCATGATTTGTTTGTAATCAGCCACTACGGTCGGTTTCCTTTCACTGTCCACGACCTGTTGCCGTGGGTGAAAGCAATCCTGACTCTGAATCCCCCGAAGCGCTACCGGATACTTACATTTTTGCTACCGGTTCGTTCCACATGCGCTACCGAAAGCTCCGCCTAAACAGGAATTCGTTCCGGCAGACATTGTGCACTCCCTTTGCGTCGTAGACGCCGTCGAATGCCTCTGGCAGGTCGCGCCGTGTCACGGTTTCGACCATCTCCATGGTGCCCCTGCCCTGCTTGTAGACCAGCCGGGACGTGGACCCGGGTTGGCCCGGCGTGCCGGTGAGGGCCTCAAAGGAAATAAGCCCCTCCTGCCAGACTTTGAGGTTCTCGAGGTCGTCAAAGAGCTCGATGAAACGTGGTCGGGGGACATTGACGGTGAGCTCCTGGGTGAATTCCATTCCTGAAGCATATCCACGCATATCAACTGTTTGACCGCCTGAGTGGGCCAGGTTCCGGGTTCCTGGCCTGTCCGCCAGTCCCGCGACCTGCGGGAGGGCATTGCTACGCTGGAGAGATGACCAGCCATCCCTTGCCCAGGATCTCCGCTCCCGCGGCCCGCGCCCTGGAAGGGGCGGGAATCACGACTCTCGAGCAGGCCGCTGCTTACGGCGCCGGTGCGCTCTTGGACCTGCACGGCTTCGGGCCCAAGGGCATCGTAATCCTGCGCGCTGCGCTCACCGAGCTTGGACTCGAACTGGAGGACTGATCCGCAGGCCGCGGCTCATGCCTTCGGCAGGATCGCCAGGTGCTCGGGTGTGGGCTTCACCAGTTCGGCGTCGAACTCGTGGTGCTTGGTCAGGTAGACCTTGATGTACGGGCAAACCGGGACGATCTTGTGGCCCTGTTCCACAGTGTCGGAAAGCGCGGCTGAAGCGAGCTTTCCGGCAAGTCCTTGTCCTGCGTAGGACTCGTCGACCACCGTGTGGAAGAAGACCCGCTCAACACCGCCGGCGGTTTCCAGCTCGCGGTAGTGTGCCGCCCCAATCGCCGTTTCCCCGTCCAGCAGGGCGTAGCGACTGCGTTCGGGCCTGTGCTCGACATGGATTTCGCTCATTCCTTGTTCCTGTCCCTTGGGTGTCATTGGTTTCCAAAAAGTCGGCCGAAGAAGCCCCTGGGCTCGCTGTCGGGGGCATCGATGAACATGGCGCCGAAACCGTCGTAGGTCCCTCCGTGCTTGCCGGTGATGGCGTGCACGTTGCGCAGGGCATGCTCAGCGCTTTCCACGTCGATGGCCTGGTCTCGGTAGACGCGCAGCAGGTATCGGGAATTGGCATCCTGGCCCTCGGTCCGATCGACTTGCCATCCGGCGCGTTCAAAGTGGGCGGCGGCCTCGTTCATCTCGCGCAACGCGCGGAAGGAAACGAAGTGCTCCAACTCGCGCTTGGCATCAAGCTGGTCGCCCAGCGCCGCGCGTTCGGCCAGGGCCCGGCGCAGCTTGGCCAGTTCCTCTTGCAATGACACGATGCCCACCGGCTCCTTCATCTTGTTGGCGTCTTGCTCAGTCGCGGGGCCGCAACCGCACCGATGGCAGCGCCGGTGCAGGCAGGGCGGCGGGCTCGCCGGCGGGGAAGTCCCCGAAGCGCTTGGTGGAAGCGTCGCCGGATTCTGCACCGATCTCCGCCTGCCACTGCCGGCGGTATTCGACCACTTCATCGTGGGTGCGGCCCACGAAGTTCCACCACATGAGGATCTGCTCGTTGAGCGGTTCCCCGCCGATGAGCAGCGCGCGCACCGGCTTCTCTCCCGCGGTGAGGGTGAGCTCTTGGCTCCCTGGCGGAAGGTAGGCCAAATGGTCTACTGGCAGCTCATCGGCCCCCACGGAAAGGGAACCCGAATCCAGCAGCACGCCATGCTCGTGGTGCGCCTTCACCGCCAGCCGGATGCTGGTGCCGGGTTCCAGGCGAATCTCTGCCCCCAGCAATTCGGTGTGGGTGGCGACGGGGGATTCGGAGTGTTGGTCGGCTCCGCCGTCGTTGGCCACGGACAGCTCGCCCAGGAAGACGCTGACATACCATCCGTCGCCGGCCAGCGGTTCGGGGCGGTAGTGGGCGAAGGTCGGCGGCATGTGCCGCGCGGAATCGGGCAATGCGACCCACAGCTGGGCACCGTGCAGCGTCGTGGTTTCGGGGGTGGAGAACTCGGAGTGACTGATCCCGCGGCCAGCGGTCATCAGGTTCACCTCGCCGGGGCGCACCATGGCATGGAAGCCCGCCGAATCGCGATGCTCGATTTCCCCGGTAAACAACCAGGAGACCGTCTGCAGCCCGGTGTGCGGGTGGCGCGGGACCTTCATCCCGCCGGATTCACCCACCGGATCCGGCCCGTAGTGGTCAAGGAAGCACCAGGCGCCGATGAGGCTGCGCTGCTTTTGCGGCAGCGTGCGACGCACATCCATGGCGCGCGGCCCGCCGAGCGGGACATTGCGCGGGAGAAGCAACTCGATTCCGGCGTGCGCCTCATCCGATCCGCAAACCAACTCGTCAGGGGCAGCCTCGAGGTTACTCATGTCTTCAGCGTAGTGCCGGGGGCGCTTTTCGGCACCCCCGCGACCCGCCCTGCCCCGGGTGCCGCGCCCTGCACCACGGCGCGGGACTCGCGGTGCTTGCCCCGTCGGGCCCGGGTGATCCTCCGCTAGCCGCCAGCCACCGATTGCATAATCAGCACGCTCTGCCCCTCCCGCACCGGCGAGCCCAGGCCCTCAAGGGTGCGGATATTGTCCGGCCCGACGAAGACGTTCACGAAGCGGCGCACCTCGCCGCGTTCGTCGCGCACCCGCCGTCCAAAGAGCGGGTATTTCTCGCCGAGCGCATCCAGGATCCCACCCACCGTGCCGTCCTCGGGCAGCGGGACCTGCAGGCTGCGTTGGCCCTCAAGCGTGGAAGCCAGCACCGAGGGCACTTCGACGGTAATGTCCGTCATTTCCCCGCACCGTTGACCTGGGCGGCCCGGACGCTGAGCACATCGGGCAGGCGTTGGGCCACCGTGACAAAGTGCGCGCCCTCGTCGTTGCTGGCGAAGACCTCTCCGCCGCGGGTGCCGAAGTAGACGCCCACGGTTTCGGGGTGATCGTCCACCGCCGCCGCGTCGCGCAGCACTGCGTTCCAGTCGGCATCGGGCAATCCGGCGTGTTGCTCGTTCCAGGTGTCCCCGGCGTCCGTGGAGTGGAAGACGGAGAGCCTTCCGCCCACCGGGTTGCGTTCCTCGGCGCCCTTGAGCGGAATGGTCCACACGCTGCCGCCGGTGCGCGGGTGGGACAGGAAGACAAAGCCGAATTCCGCCGGTAGGCCATCGGCGATGCTGTTCCATTCATCGCCGGAATCGTCACTCCGGTAAACACCGCCGTGGTTTTGGGCGTAGAGCCGGTTAGGGTTTTCGGCATCCGCGGTGATGTGGTGGACGCACTGGCCGAACTCGGGGAAGGGTTCCGGGAAGAAGTCCGCCTTGATGCCCTTGTTCCGGGGTTCCCAGGAGTCGCCGCCATCGGTGCTGCGATACACCCCGCCGGTGCTCATGGCCGCGTGGACGACGTTTTCGTCCACGACATTGGGCACGATGCTGTGCACCGCCGCCCCGCCGAAGCCGGCACCCCATTCGCTGCGGTGCGGGTGGTCCCACAGGCCGCGGTTCAGTTCAAAGTTTTCCCCGGAGTCCGTGGACTTGAAGACCGAGATCGGTTCGCACCCGGCCCACACGACACCGGGACGATCGGCGGTGTCGGGGCGCAGGTGCCAGATCCGCGCCAATGCGGTGTCGGTGTCCGCGGGAAACTTGATGGCACCTTGCTCGGGTTCGGACCAGGTTGCGCCGGCGTCGCCGCTGTAGACGACAGTGGGTCCCCAGTGCCAGTCGTTGACCCCGGCCAGGATACGGGTCTTGCCGTCCCGGGTGTCGATGGCCACGGAGGGAACCTCGAGGTTGGCGAAGTGGGGCCCCGTGAGATTCCAGTTTTCGCGGTCTGTGCTTTCGGCCAGCCAGAGGCCCTTCTTGGTCCCGATGGCAAGGATGGTGCGTGCGTCGTTGTCCATGACATTTAGTGCAACACCGCGGCGACCCGGATTCAAGGGTTGTGGTGACCCTTAAAAGACCTAGTTGTGGATCGATGTGTTGCCTCACAAGAAAACCTCTGTTTCCGGGGAGCATTTTCGTGTTTTCCTTGTCCGTTCCACGGTATCGGAGCCGTGCGGAAAAAGCTGACATGCCAATGTGGGAAGCTTGGGCAATGATCCCGCAGAGCCCGGACACTGCCCGACGGAGGTTTGCCGTCGCAGCCATGGTCGGCGTCGCCGTCTACGTCCTTGTCGACGTGGTGCTCCAGTTTCTGCCCCCGCACTACAGCGTGGTCAGTGACGCCGAAAGCAACCTGGCGGTTGGTCCGTTCGGGTGGATCATGAATCTGAATTTCCTCGGCCGGGCCGTCACCACCATGTGCGTCATTGCAGCCATAAACCGGGTCGGCCGGGTTTCGAGGCTTCGGCGCACAGGGACTCTGTTCTTGGGTATCGGGGACCTGTGTTCGGCGGTTTTGGCCTTTTTCCCGACCGATGTTGGCGTCGAGTCCGGCCTGAGTCCGGCGACGGTTGCCGGCACCGTTCATCTCTACGTTGCCGGCACGGGTTTCTTGGCGGCACTGGTAGGAATTTGGGTGCTGACGAAGTGGATGCGTTCGGGCCCTGGGTTTAGAAGTGCCTACCCGACCATCGTCTTTTTTGCGGCACTGGCTACGGCCGGATTCGCGTCACTGGGTTTGACGGCCGTCAGTGGGCAAAATCTGCTCGGGCTTGCCGAGCGGGTCTGCCTGGCCGGAGTCCTCGGATGGGTACTGGTGTGCAATGCCATCAGGCGCTTGTCCCGGCGGAGCGGGCCGATTCCTCCTGCCAGCACGGCGATTTCCGGGCAGGCTCCTCCGTCTGCGGGAACGACGGTCCAGGGTGGACAGCGGAATGTCGGTTCCTAGGGCGCGTCTCCTAATCGTGATTTTTTGATGGCGGTGCTCCAGATGAGCACGGCATGTAGCACGACCGCCGACCGGCACGTCAGCGAGAGCATGTCGTACCGGGTCGCCACGCCGCGCCATTGCTTCAGGGCATTGAAGCTGCGTTCGAGGACAGTCCATCTGCGGCAAAAGTTCCGAGAAACTGATGACCTGATTTGAGCCGGTGTTGCCCAGTCGAAGAATCGAATTCGTGAATTGTTCTGAGAACGTCAACATAGAATTTTTTGCGTTGGTTGTTGTGCCCAGTGAAGCCAGGTGGATAGGGATCAATTATCGAGAGCCTGGGATCGTGGGCACTGTTGATCCAACGTCTAATAGCAGCATTGATATGGTCGTCTCTCATTGAATAGCCCGCGTTTGAGCTGTATCGATTGTTTCCACAATCTTCTTCGTAAGATCGACGGAAGCAGGAATTCCAGCATTCACTGAAGCTCCCGCGCCAAGCAGGACGGTTATGCGCTCTTTGCTGGGATCGTTCATACGAAGGCCCTCTTTCAACGGGACGACTTTGTTCTTTTCCAGATAGCTCTTAGTAATTTGGGCTGGCGGGATAACTCTAGCTCTCGACGCGGAGGGAAAGGCGATCGCGGTTACATCGACCGCTGAACAATCCGGTAAACCGTGCTGCCGACGACCCCGAAGAGCTCGGCGATTTCCGCGCTGGTGTGCTTTCCACTGTGGTGGAGGGCGACGAGGTGTTTTTCCTGGGCGGGGGAGAGCTTGGGCTGCTTGCCGCGGAGCCTGCCCTTGGCCTTGGCCATCTGCATGCCTTCGCGAGTGCGGGCGCGGATGAGGTCGGACTCGAACTCGGCGACCATGGCCAGGACGTTGAACAGGAGCCGGCCGACGGGGTCGGTGGGGTCGTGGACGTTCCCACCCAGCCTCAGCTTGATGTGGCGCTTGGTGAGGTCCTCGACGATGTCGCTCGCGTCGGGCAGGGAGCGGGCGAGGCGGTCGAGCTTGGTGACCACCAGGGTGTCCCCGGCCCGGCAGGCGGCAAGGGCCTGCTGGAGGCCGGGGCGTTCGCGGTTGCGCCCGGTGAGCCCGTGGTCGACGTAGACCAGATCGTCGGGCACGCCGAGTGCCCTGAGCCCGGCTTGTTGGGCGGCGAGGTCTTGTTGGTTCGTGGAGACGCGGGCACACCCGACCAGATGCGATGGCAGGACTTGAGAGTAGCGTTTGCTCCACCTTCACCGGTTATGCATTATCTCGGGCGGGGCTCGTGGGAATCCTACATCCGTGGAATTTCAATGTTTTTTGATGCTGGATTTCTGTTGCTCGAGTGTCGCGCTGGGGGATCCATGGTCGCGGCACCCAATCCGGCTGAATCTGAAGGTGTGCAGGAGGTGCGTATCAGGATAGAGATGTGTATATGCTGTGAAAACGTGGGATATTTGGCGAATAAGGTCCGCTTCCTTCCGAAAGTGATCCTGGTCTGCTGGATAATCAGTCGAAGTATTTAGGCCGTAGGAAGATACTCCGGCCAGAAAGGAATGATGGACTCTCCAAGCGGCAGTCAATATCACAGTCCAAGCCCTCTGCTGGGCAAGCACGCCCCAGGGATGCATCACAGCAGGGGGTGCAAATAGATGGAGTGGATATCACTGCTTCTGGCCATCATCCTGATCTTCGGATGTGGCCTGTTCGTCGCCGCGGAATTTTCCCTGATCACGGTCAGCCGAAATGAAGTCAAGGCGGCCGCTGACGCCGGTGACAAGCGTGCAGTCGGTGTGCTCAGGGGGATGGGTACCCTCTCGACCCAGCTCTCCGGCGCCCAACTGGGCATCACCCTGACCAACCTGGGCATCGGCTTTCTTGCCGAGCCCGCCATCGCGGCGCTGGTCGTTGGACCACTGCAGTCCGCCGGGATGCCCGAAACGGCGGCTCGATCGATTTCCATCGCGCTGGCGTTGGTCATCGCCACCATCTTGACCATGGTCTTTGGTGAGTTGGTCCCCAAGAACCTCGCCATCGCCAAGCCCTTCGCCACGGCTAAGGCCGTGGTGGGTTTCCAGCGCGGGTTCAGCGTCGTGACCCGGCCCCTTCTGTATTTCTTCAACGGCAACGCCAACTGGATCGTGCGCCGTTTCGGCATCGAGCCAAAGGAAGAGCTGGCATCGGCACGGTCGGCCGAAGAACTGGTGGCATTGGTCGGCCACTCGGCGCGTGAAGGGGTGCTGCCGTCGGAAACGGCGGAAATGCTCCGGCGCACCGTGGCCTTTGGCAACCGCCGTGCACATGATGTCATGACTCCGCGAACCCGGATGGTTTCGGTCACCGCCGACCAATCCGTCGACAGCATCTTGGCCTTGGCCGCCGAATCCGGTCATTCCCGGTTCCCCCTGCTCGATGCCCAGGGTCATCGAGCAGACGGGCTCGTACATATCCGCACCCTCTTGGGGGTGCCCCACGCCCGGCGTTCCACCACCCCGGTGGGCGCATACGCTGAAACAGCTATCCTGGTTCCCGACACCATCGAATTGGATGAGCTGATGGATCAATTGCGCGGCGGCGGCATGCAAATGGCCGTGCTGATTGATGAAACCGGTGATATCGCCGGGCTTATCACCCTCGAGGATCTTGTCGAGGAAATTGTCGGCGAGGTTCGCGACGAGCATGACCCCGAGGAAAACACCGTTCAGATCCTCGCGGAGAACCACTGGCTCCTGGATGCCTCCCTGCGCCCGGATGAGGCCAACGATCTGATCGGCTGCGAGATTCCGGAGAATTCCGACTACGAAACCCTCGCCGGTCTGGTCACCTTGCATCTGGGCCGTTTAGCTTCCAGGGGGGACGCTGTCACGTTGGTCGTACCGGGATTGCCCGGCCAACTGCGGAAACAGTTGCTCTTCACTGTCAATGAGGTCCAAGGCGCGCGAATCGCCGCCTTGGACGTGGTGGCCACCGAACTCGATGACCTGGAGGAAACCCGATGAGCGATGTGGTTGGAATCGTTGTCACCCTCGTGCTGCTGGCCGCGAACTTCTACTTTGTGGGAGCAGAATTCGCGTTGATCTCCGCGCGCCGCAGTATCATCGAACCGCAGGCTGAACGCGGGAGCCGCAGCGCCAAGATGGCGTTATGGGCCATCGAAAACGTCTCCCTCGTCATGGCAGGCGCGCAGCTGGGCATCACCGTGTGTTCACTTGCTCTGGGATACGTCACCAAACCATTGGTGAAGTACGCGGTGGCCGGTCCCTTCGAGGCGATCGGCATCCCGGCCTCGTGGATCGACCCCCTGTCCTATGCGATCGCACTCGCCTTGGTGACCTACCTGCACGTCGTGTTCGCGGAAATGGTGCCCAAGAACATGGCCCTTGCCGGACCCGAACGGATGGCCCTGGTCTTGGGTCCAAGCATGGTGGTCCTGGTGAAGATCCTGCGCCCTGTCCTGTGGCTGATGAACAGCATGGGCAACTTGGTGCTGCGCGGTATGGGCGTTACCCCGAAGGATGAAGTCGCCAGTACCTTCACCCGGGACGAAGTGGCCAGCATGGTCGCCGAATCCCGCGAAGGCGGACTCCTTGACCACCACGATGAACGCCTGCTGATGGGGGCTTTGAGCTTCGATGCCCGCACCATCGGTTCGGTGGCCATCGACTTCGCCCGGGTCCAGACGCTGCCGCGGGATGTATGTGCGGCAGATGTCGAAGCAGCAGCCGCACATGGCTTCTCGCGCTTCCCGTTGACCGATCCCACCGGCGCCCCGGTGGGTTACGTTCACATCAAGGATGTGTTGGGACTGGACCCAGGGGCCCGCATCCTCCCCTTGGAAGACGATGTCGTGCGGGCCTTGCCCGAATTCATGGCCGACCAATCCGTGCGTCCGGCGTTGCAGGCCATGCAACGCAATGGTGCCCACCTCGCCCTGGTGCGAGACACGGCAACCGGAGCAATCACCGGAATGGTGACCCTGGAGGACATGCTGGAAGAACTAGTCGGGCAGATCCGCCACGACAGCAACACCGCACTCTAGTCACGGCAACGGAGGGGTGGCCATCATTTCGGTGGCCACCCCACTGCATGCTCCAGCGCCGTTCCCCACCCGCGTCCTGGTGGAATCCCGAATACCTGCCCAAAACCGGATCGTGGACTCCCAACTGGCCTGTCGTGAAGGCTCCACAGTCGCCAGGAATTCGCTGGGTAAATCCTGAATCTTGGACTCATGGCATCAACGACCGGTCGGCGATGTTGTAGTCTGATTTGTATCAAGGGGAGTACTCCCGTTCGCGATCGGTCCGTCAATACGTATGCATTGGTGCATCCCGGGCCATCGGTTCTGATCTGATCAGAGCGGAGGAGACCTTGGCGTCATGTCCACGCAATATCCCTTTGGAGTACCCTCATGCAGGTATCGCCCCTGATCTGGATCATCACCATTGCCGTGACGATCGTCTTCTTCGTTTACGAATTCTTCGTCCACGTGCGCAAGCCCCACGAGCCGTCCATCGGTGAATCCGCCCGATGGTCGGTGTTTTACATCAGCCTCGCACTGCTGTTCGGTGTCGGTATCGGCACGCTCTCGGGATGGACATACGGGGGCGAATATTTCGCCGGTTACCTTACCGAAAAGGCACTGTCGATTGACAACCTCTTTGTTTTCCTGCTGGTCATGGGTGCGTTCGCCGTACCGAAGATCTACCAGCAGAAGGTACTGATGGTAGGCATCATCATCGCGCTGGTACTGCGTGGCATCTTCATTGCCGTCGGCGCGGCGCTGATCGAGAACTTGTCCTGGATCTTCTACGTCTTCGGCGCCCTGTTGCTCTTGTTGGCCTACCGGCAGGCATTCTCAAACCACGAAAGCGATCCGGCCAACAACCGGTTCATGCGCTTCATACGCCGCCACTTGGCGGTGACCGATGAGTACCACGAAGACAAGCTCACCGTGAAGAAGGACGGCAAGCGGTTCGTTACCCCGATGCTGCTCACCATCATCGCCATCGGGTTCGTCGACTTGATCTTCGCTGTCGACTCGATCCCCGCCATCTACGGGCTCACCGACCAGGCCTACATCGTCTTCACGGCGAACGTCTTTGCCTTGATGGGGCTACGCCAGCTGTTCTTTCTCATCGGCGGCTTGCTGGAGCGACTGGTCTACCTCTCCCAAGGCCTTGCCGTCATCCTGGCGTTCATTGGCGTGAAGCTCGTCTTCCACGCACTGCACGTCAATGAGCTTGCCTTCATCAACGGCGGGCAGCCGCTCCTGTGGATCCCCGAAATCCCGATCTCCTTCTCCCTGCTCTTTATTGCCGCCACGATCACCGTGGCCACCGTCGCGAGCCTGTTCAAGACCCGCGGCAACCAAAAGCGTCCCGCTGCACCTGCACCGAGCGATCCCTCCACCACGAAGGATGACTCCAAATGAGCATGTTCTCCAAACTCACCGGCCTCGCCCTGAAAGCCCTGGACAAGTCCGGTACGACGAATCAGCCCAAAGCGCCGGCCAGAAAGACTGGCGTGCGATCGTGCGCACTGCAGCAGAAGCCGATACCCTGACCGGCGACGGACGCGCCACCGAGGGTTCTGCCGGCCGTCGGCCAGCTTCCCCCGATGCGTGCCGTGCACAGTCGCACCGCTCCGATTCGCGTGTTCCATCCGGAGTGATCAGCAACGCCGACCGGGCGGCCATCGCGCGCTACGATTACCTCCTGGAAACAGCCGATCCGCACCAAATAGAGCAGATGCACCGCGAAGCCTTCGAACGCCTGACCCCGGCCCAGCGGGATCAAATCCAGCAGCGGATACGCACGGAACTTCCCATCAAGGACCATCCCCGAACCTCCGGTGCCGATGACCTGGCCCGAACCGCCATAGCCCTGCCGGCAGCGGCTCTGCTGGGGACAGAATGAGGGCGTTCGCACGTTGGCATGCGAACGCCCTCATTTCATTTTTCCCTGGCCCTACTTCTGGTTAGTTCCCTGTCTGAGGTCTTAGGGCGGCCTTTGTAACCGCGCCTGATGCTACATCGGCAAGTGCTTCGTTCACGTTCTCCAAGTCGTATACGGAGAGTATGGAAGCCAGATCGTGATTCTTGACCAGCTGCGGTAGTGATTTCACGTACTTGACGTAGTGTGCCGGCGAGAAGCCCCAGGATCCGAACACCTTGAGCTGCTTCTTGGTGATCAGGTGGGGGTTGATCGGAGTGGGGCCGTGATCCGTGTATTGCCCGAGCACCAGTACCTGGGCGTTTGGCCGCGCCAGGTCTATGGATTCGGCCACCGCGGATGGTATACCGGCGCATTCGATTACGACGTCTGCTCCCTGGCCGGCAATCTCGTGGAAAGCTGCAAGACGTGCTTCGGCGGTCGGGTAGGTATCCATATCGATCGCGATATCCGCAGCTCCTATCTTCAAAGCGACCTCAATACGCGAGGTTGGGCCACCTAGGATGATGACCTGGGCGGCGCCCATGGCCTTGGCGTACATGGCCGAAGCCAGACCCACCGGCCCGGCTCCCTGGACCGCGACGATCGAACCGGGTTCGATCGTAAGGTTTTCAACGACACCATGGATGGCGGTTGGTCCCGCGCAGCCTAGTGTGATTACCTCCTCGAAGCTGACGGTGTCCGGCAGCTTGATGATGGTCGTACCTGCTTCTAGGGATATGGTTTCTGCCCAGCCACCTTGAAGGTGTGGTGCATCCGAAGCTTTGCGGTTGATGCCGTAGATCTTGCGGTTGAGGCAGAGCGTTGGTTCTTTCAGCACAAGGCATTCGTAGCAGCTGCCGCAGGGAATGTTGTTGGCCCATACAACGCGGTCGCCCACCGTCAGTGGTTGGCCCTCAACGTCGGTGGTTAGTCCCTCGCCAAGTGCCCGGATATGGCCGACTCCTTCGTGTCCCATGGCCAGTGGCAGAGGCACGGAAAGGTGCCCGGTGCGCAGGTGGACATCGGTGCCGCAGATTCCGCCGAGCGCAACATCCACCAGGGCGCCGCCGGGCGCTGCGGAGGGCATTGGATACTCCTGCAACTCGACCGATTCATTGAATTCTTTCAACACAGCCACTTTGGGCATGGAACTACTCCATTCTTGGGGCCATTGTCAGGTTTATTTTTTCCTGAAAGGCTCGCTGTCCATTAATTTGATTCTTGTAAGCGTATCGTCCGACGATTGCGCCTTCGCGGCTGTTAGTCGGCCGAGACGGAAACGGCGTCGGCTTCCTGCGGGCTGCGGGGATCCTTGGCCCTGCGAGCCAGGGCAATGGCCACGAATCCAATGGCCGCGGCGACGGCAATGTACGTGGCTACGGCCGTGGAAGAGCCGGTATTTTGCATCAGGTACGCGGCGATGAACGGAGCAGGAGCCGAGGTGATGATTCCACCGAGTTGATAAGCCAGAGAGCTACCAGTAAAGCGAACTTCGGTCTGGAAAAGTTCAGGGATGAAGCTGGCTACAGCTGAATAGGCGGTTGCGTGCGCAATGGGCAGAGCCAGGATCATCGCAGCAAGAGCGCCCATCGGTTCCCCGGTGTTGACAAGCCAGAATACCGGGTAGATCAGAAGAGCGACTAGGGCGGCACCGGCCAGCATGACGGTTTTCTTGCCAATTCGATCGGCGAGCATTGCGACCAGTGGGATGGTGAAGACCTGGATGCTGGCCGCGATGATCAGGGCAATAAAGACGGATTCACGGTTGAGTCCAACGTGAGCGGGACCGTAGCTGAGCAGGTAAACGGAAGAGATGTAGAAGATGATGTTCGGTGATGCCAGCGTCAGGGTGCCGAGGATTAGTGGCCACCATGCGGTGCGCAGCAACTCGAAGAGTGGAACTCGAACTTCACGCTTTTCCGACTTCATCTTGAGGAATTCCGGGGACTCCGTGATCCGCAAGCGGATGAACAATCCAACGAGGATCAAGAGGGACGAAATCCAGAAGGGTACCCGCCATCCCCACGCATGGAAGGAGGCTTCGTCCATCTGCTGCATCAGCAAGAAGATGGTGGAGGAAAGGACCAGTGCAGCAGGGACGCCCGACTGGGTCCAAGATGCGTAGAAGGCCTTCTTGTTCTTCGGCGCATGTTCCAGAGCCATAAGGACCGCGCCTCCCCATTCGCCGCCGACGGCCAATCCTTGGAGGAAACGGAGCACGACCAGGAGGATCGGGGCCCAGATGCCAATGGCATCGTAGTTAGGCAAGAAGCCGACGAGGAAAGTGGAGACACCCATCAGTATCAGGGACCACACGAGAATGGTCTTGCGGCTAACCTTGTCACCGAAGTGGCCAAAGAGGATGCCACCAAAAGGGCGGGCGATAAAGGCGACGGCAAAGGTGGCGAGCGCTGCCAGGGTCCCGGCTGCGGGTGACAACTGGGGGAAGAACTGGTCATTCAGAACGAGGACCGCGGCAGTGCCGAAAATATAGTAGTCATACCATTCGATGGTGGTACCGATCATCGAGGCGGCTGCTACGCGTCTCGCCGGATGGCGATGCGTCTGCGCAACGTTGGGCATCTATTACTCCGCTCAGGGGGCTTCACAAAATATGTACTTTATGTCACAGCCATACTTCCTTGCATGTAACATGTATGTCAAGAACGCTGCTGAATTCAGTGTGAAAAATGTGCAATCTAGTATAGAAGGAAGATGTCATATGACTGATGCTCCATGGAAAACGATTACCGGGAAGCTTGGAGAGATCGAGGTTCCGCTGGGGCTGTACATCGATGGTGAATGGCGGGCAGCGGAGGGGGAAAAGGTCTTTTCCGTGCAGAACCCGGCAGATGAGACCGAGATTGCGGCCGTTTCCGATGCCAGCCCACACGATGCGCTCGATGCCCTGACCGCGGCGACCGCTGCCCAGGAGGCGTGGGGAAGCACCACGACGCGCCACCGTTCCAATATTCTTCGCAAGGTCTTCGAGCTGCTGGTCGAGCGCAAGGAGGAAATTGCTTGGGTGATGTCGGCTGAAATGGGCAAGCCGCTCACGGAGGCGCGTGGCGAAGTCCAGGTGTCGGCGGATTACTTCCAGTGGTTCTCGGAGCTGGTCACGCAACAGCAGGGCACCTACACAGAGTCGCCCACCGGCGGCTTCAAAATCATCACCACGCGCCAGCCGGTTGGCCCTTCCTACCTGGTAACCCCGTGGAACTTCCCGCTCTTCATGGGCGCGCGCAAGGCGGCTGCGGCCCTGGCCGCCGGGTGCACGATTATCATCAAGCCAGCTGCGCTGACACCGTTGGTGACCCACATGTTTGTGCAGGTCCTACACGAGGCCGGGCTTCCAAAGGGCGTGGTTAACCTTGTCACCACGAGTTCGTCGTCCAAGCAGTCGCAGGCCCTGATGTCGCGCACCGAACTGAAGAAGGTCAGCTTTACCGGCTCGACGGCAGTTGGCGTCACCCTGCTCAAGCAGGCGGCGGACAACGTGATGGCTACGTCGATGGAACTGGGCGGAAACGGCCCGTTTGTCGTTCTTTCCGATGCGGATGTGGAAGAGGCCGCCGCGGGTGCGGTGGTAGCGAAGTTCCGCAACGCCGGGCAGGTTTGCGTTGCCGCGAACCGCATCATCGTGGAGAAGTCCGTGGCTCCTGCCTTCCGGGAAAGCTTCTTGGCGAAAGTTGCCGAGCTCCGGGTCGGAGCAGGTACAGAAGACGGGGTCAATGTCGGACCTTTGGTCGATGAGAAGCAACGCAACAGCGTGCAGCGGCTCCTCAGCGACGCGGTGGCCGAAGGGGCGGAGATCATCTTCGGTGGCGACTCGACCGAGGGGCCAGGCTTCTTCATTAACCCCACGGTGGTCGCGAATGCTGGTCTGGACTCGACCATTGCCACGAGTGAGATTTTTGGTCCGGTTGCCTCCATCTACGAGGTCGAAGGCGACGACGCCGCGCTTGACTTGGCCAACCAAACGCCCTTCGGCTTGGTTTCCTATGTCTACACGCGGGACGTGAGCAAGGCGATCAAGGCCGCTGAGCGACTCGACAGCGGTATGGTCGGCGTCAACCGCGCAGTGGTGGCCGATCCGGCGGCACCGTTCGGTGGGATCAAGGCTTCTGGCTTTGGCAAGGAAGGTGGGCATGCGGGCATCGAAGAATACCAAATCGAAAAGTACATCGCGCTCAACATCTGACCTGCAAGGGGAGCCGGAGTCAGAGGACACCTCTGCTTGGCTCGGACAACCAGGCGAATGAATGTTCGATGTCCGCCATAGCGAATTCGGGACGATTCTGGGTTTCCTGGTGAATCAGAATCCGTGCGGTATTCGTGATGTGTCTGAACACCGCACGTTCAACCGCCTGAGCATTGCCTTCTCGATAGCCGCTGATGATGTCGGCATGGTCATCGAAGCATTCCCTGGCAGAACGGGAGGTGGGGACGGTCCCGACGCCGGTGCTGAGAACAAAATCACGTTGTTCTTGAAGCATGATCAACGCCTTTTCATTCCCTGAGCCGGCGAGCAAAGTTTGGTGAAAGTCTCTGTCCGCGCGCAGCACCGCGTCAGGATCACCTGACTCGGCAGCTGCCCGAAATTTTTCTACCGAGGATTCGAATTGAACAGAAGAGAAATGGTTCTTTCGCATGGTTGCCAGCCGAGACAATGGCACTTCAAGCATCACCCTGATCTGGAAAACCTGGATCAAGGTCTCCACTGACGTATTGAGGACACGAAATCCTTTCTTGTCTTCGATACGTACCATGCCACGACGCGCGAGTTCCATGAGTGCCTCGCGGACCGGGGTGCGGGAAACGCCCAACTTAAGGGCGACCTCTGATCCCGTGTACAGCTGGCCGGGAATGAGTGAACCCTGGACGATTTCCAATCGGATTGAATCGACAGCTTGCTCAGTCAGGGTTGCGTTGCGATTGACGGATTCCATTTACCTATTATCCCAATTCAAGTAAGAGCCAAGACACATTCACAAGGAGAGACGTAGCAATGTCTACATATTCGTTCGGCGTCGTGGGTGCCGGAATAATCGGTGCGGCAGTGGCGAGAGAACTGACACTTCGCCATCCGGGCGCGCAGATCACCGTTATCGACAAGGCAAGCGAAGTCGCGTCCCACCAGACTGGCCATAATTCAGGGGTCGTCCACGCAGGGTTGTACTACCAGCCCGGAAGCCTCAAAGCCCGGCTGTGCAGGCGTGGCGTCGATCTACTGCGCGACTACGCAGTTGCCAAGAACGTTCCCTACGAGGAGTGCGGAAAGCTCGTCGTAGCGCTCACCGCTGAGGAAGAGCGCAGGGTTCGAGATATCTACGCCAAGGCCACGGCCAACGGTGTACCTGATGTCGAGCTCATCGGACCCGAAAAGATCCGGGAAATTGAACCCAACGCCGTCGGACGCTTGGCACTGCATTCCCCGCACACCGCCATCATCGACTATGCGGCCGTTACGCGCGCACTGATCGACGACGTGACCAACGCGGGAGGGAAGCTCCTGCTGGACAGCGAGGTCACAGACATCTCCAATACCGGGGAAGAATGCACCGTGACCGTAGACCGCAATGGGCAGCTAACGAGCCACCGGTTTGACTATCTCGTTGTTTGCGCCGGCCTTCAGACTGACCGGGTCGCCCGTCTCGCGGGAGGGGCAACGTATCCCAAGATCGTTCCATTCTTCGGCCAGTACTCGATGCTTGCTTCGGAACACCGGAGCATCCTCAACGGACTCGTGTACCCGGTTCCTGACCCCGCATACCCTTTCCTCGGCGTACATCTCACCAAGCGAGTCGATGGCGAAATGCTGGTTGGCCCGAATGCGTTTCTTTCGTTTGGACGAGAGAACTACAAGGGCTGGGGCATCGGGATCAAGGACAGCCTCGACGTGGTGTTCAGCGTAGCCTTCTGGAGGTTCGCATCACGGAACATCAAGGCCGCCATCCATGAATTTGGCGCAGTGATTTCTCGCAAAAAGTTCCTTGCGGGAGCCGCCGCCTACGCCCCGAGCTTGGACGGAGCACAGTCCACCCCAATTACCCGCGGAATCCGCGCGCAGGCGATGGATAAAAACGGACAGTTGGTGGATGACTTCGTTATCGAACAACTGGGTCGCGTCACCGCGCTGAGAAATGCCCCCTCTCCCGGCGCAACATCTGCGTTGGCCATTGCTGAGCATCTCGCCCAAAAAATCGACGAAACTTTGTCTAAAGTTACAGACGGCGTGCCGAAGAGCGACGCTCACTAACCAAGGGGTTTTACCGTGGTGCAGGAAACCGCTGATTTCCGTTTTTT
Organism: Paeniglutamicibacter sulfureus; assembly: GCF_030512175.1. Taxonomy (GTDB): domain Bacteria; phylum Actinomycetota; class Actinomycetes; order Actinomycetales; family Micrococcaceae; genus Paeniglutamicibacter; species Paeniglutamicibacter sulfureus. Next base: position 416,282 of record NZ_JAULBL010000002.1, read on the forward strand.
GGGATTCAGCGGTTTCCTGATCTCTGGATCGTCGTTCACACCGTGGTCGCTGGTTTGAGTGCCGGGCTCCACACCTTTCGCTCGTTGTTCCCTTCTTGCGTCAGGCAGAAGGGCTGCCGATTCAAGCGGCAAGGGCGTCTGTGGCGCCATTGCCGCTTGAAGCATGTGAGGAGGAAGGCTATGCCCGGCGTTTCATTTTCGTTGCTAAAGACGCTAAATGACATCCCCCGCCATGAAAACGACAGCCTAAGAGAACAGACATCCCCTTCACCTTTCCCCGGAGCAGGCGATTGAACAACCTAGCCACATTCCCTATGAGATCCTGGCGGGATTGAACGCGCTTTTCCAGATAAATAGAGGAGCAAACGCATCGCAGCGGGGCTGCTCTCCCGGATGGGGGCAGGCTCCACGCTGTACGTGGCCTCGGCCATGCTGTCGGTGTCCCACAACAACGACGCCCCCAAGTAAGGAGCCCACTCGCATGCGCGCAGCCGATGGACGGTTCTGGTCCAAGGTCATCAAGGGACCGCGTCCTGAGGGCTGCTGGTTCTGGGTCGGAGCGATCAGTGACGACGGATACGGCAGGGTCACCGTGAACCGGGACGGACATACCAGGGCGGTGCGCCCGCACCGCTACGCCTACTGGCTGTTGACAGGTGTGTGGCTTGATGATACGCCCTCGTTGATGCATGACTGCGACGAACCACTGTGCATCCATGCCAGTGCGGATCCCGGTTCGCATCTGGTGCCGGGGAGCCACCGGGAGAACATGCTCGGCCGGATCAAGAAGAGGCGCCACAGCAATGGAACGGGCTTGCGCTATTGGGGCGTTGGCCGTGTCGCCCAATCAGACAGGTCACGGCGATTGCGTGACGAGTTGCTGGCCAACGGATGGAACCAGGAACGGATCGCGGCGATACGCTTCAACCACGACCCGGACACCCCCACCCTGTTCTAGGCTTCCCAAGGTTCGGAATCCGTCGCGGCGGAAGCAGGGGCCGGCTGGTACTTCTCGCTGAGCTCGATGACCGCCCTGGATAGTTCCCGCGACCCCGAGCTTTCGGCGGCGCTACTGACGGAGCTCGGAAAACAAATATCCGCCACCCTTACCCCGCACAAGGACAGCATCCATTCATGAGACGCGCCAAGAACGTTGCCACGTTCGGTCCCGCCATCGGCAGCTACGCTGCCACACTCGCCGACCTGGAAGCGGGTGTCGACATTGCCCGGTTGAACATGAGCCACGGTGAGCACGACGTGCACGAGCAGACATACCTCAATGTGCGCAAGGCCGCAGAAGAATTGAACCGGCCCGTCGGGATCTTCGCCGACCTCCAGGGACCGAACATCCGGCTCGGGCGGTTTGCCAAGGGACCACACCACCTCGCCGCGGGACAGCGGTTCACCATCACCATTGACGACATCGAAGGTACCGCCTAGATCTGTTCCACCACCTTCAAGGGATTGCCCGGCGATGTGAGTCCCGGCGACTTCCTGTTGGTTGACGACGGGAAGGTCGCGCTGCGCGCGACCTCGGTCACGGACACCGATGTGGTGACCGAGGTCGTGGTGGCGGGAGCCGTCTCCAAAAACAAGGGGATCAACCTTCCCGGCGTGGCCGTCAGCATCCCCGCCCTGGCCCCCAAGGACGAAGAGGATCTGCGTTGGGCGCTGCGCACCGGCGTCGACATTGTCACCCTGTCCTTCGTGCGGGATGCGGCCGACATCCGCCGGGTCCACGAAATCATGGATGAGGAAGGCAGACGCACCCCCGTCATAGCCAAGATCGAAAAGCCCCAGGCCGTGGCCGCTCTGGAGGAAATCATCGACGCCTTCGACGCCATCATGGTGGCCCGCGGCGACCTCGGGGTAAGCCACCGAAATTAAACGGCGGTCAGGGGTGGGTCGGTGGATCGAGGCCTAGTGGTGGTCCTAGAACTCATCTTGTGAGTTCGGTCGTACTCCTCGGCGAATTCTGTGGCGACAACTTGATTGCCGCGGCAGAACGTACACATGCTGTCCATGAGTCCGAATACACCGCGGCCGTTGCAGCGCGGGCATTCAACCTCATCTTGTGAGTTCGGGTCGTATCAAAATTTTCACCATGCCGCTATTGTGGGGCACGAGAGGCCCCTCTATTCGACAAGCTCCGGCCAGAGGATTGGGGCATCGATGCCAGCTGAAGCGCTGAGGAAACCCAGGCTGCTTCTGAGAGGGCACATCTTTAGAACACGAACTTTCCCACGACTGATCCGTGCCTCAAGAACAACGGGCATATGCAGCGCTGCTGTTAGAACATTGGCTATACCTGTAGAGGCGGACGTGTCCGCATGGACAGGGCCAATACCGACAGGGCGGTAGCTATCGGCTTGCGTATGACGTCCACGCTCGCCCTCTCACCGATCAATGACCCGGTGAAGGTTCCCGTGCGGACGCGACGCTCGGCTTCGATTGACGGACCCAAGAAAGCCACAGAAGCTGTCTGGTCTGCTCTCTATATGTTGCTGAAGTTCTAGCGTGGCCTCACGAGATCAAAACGGCCCTCGGCAAGGATCTCGAAGTAGGCACTTGGCCCACCTGCACGCAGGACAGGTTGGGCGAGAGCTGTCTGATAAATACCCTCGGGAATCATGGCTTCATCGATGTGCACCGCGATGACTTCCCCGATCGTGAGTACACCGGTGGAAGCGTGCCCGTCTGCACCGCGCAGCGGGATGATGTCACTGACCCGGCACTCGAAACTTACTGGTGAGGCGGCGACGCGCGGTGCACTGATATCAACGGAATCGGCGGCTTCCAAGCCGGATGCGACGAATTCATCGAGGTCGGCCGTCGTTGACGTTGCGTTCATTTGTTCTGCAAGGGGGCGCGTGACCAGGTTCCAGGTGAACTCACCGCTCAGCTCGGCGTTGAGCGCGGTGTGCTTGCGGGTCGTACTTGAGAAGCCAATGAGTGGTGGCTTGTAGGAGAAGGCATTGAAGAAGCTGTACGGGGCGAGATTGCGAACTCCAGCAGGGGAAAGTGTCCCAATCCAACCGATCGGACGCGGCCCGACAATTGCATTGAACGGATCGTGCGGAAGCCGGTGGCCCTCTGCTGGGCGGTAGAAGTGCGAAGTCATCTGTCCAGTCAATCATCAATCGACAGCCCCGATGTGTTTTTTCCGCACAGCCAGTATCCCAAGGTTCGCGGCCAATGCTATCGACCTGTGTTGACCGTCACTGTATTGTGGGCCAGACATCTATATATCTGGATTCGAGTATCCCAATGCGTTGCTAGCCTCAACCGCATAGCGGGCGATGATGGGGCCGAGTCGTTCAACGTCGTTGGGGCCGACCCGCTGCGTTGGGAACCCCAAACCTAGAACACCAGTGAGGGCCCCCATATGACCGAATACGGGGGCGCTGATAGAGCCAACATCTTCATGGCGTTCGCCAAAGGCAGCATAAAAGCCCTGTTCGCGAGCAGTTTCCACTTGCCGCTCAAGGATTTCTAGCTTGTCCGGGGTTGAGGGAGCAAACTTTGTCAATGGCAAGTCCCTCAGCGCATCCCAGGCTTCAGGATCGTATGCCAAAAAGATCTTCCCAGGTGCACCAGCATGAATTGGCATCACTTGCCCAACCATGAATGGGCGCATTACGACATGTCGTGTCTCAGCAACAGCCACAACCGTTCGAAAAGCTCCGTCTCTGGTGTAGAGACAGGCGCTCTCACCGGTCTCATCCCTCAGTCGCTGAAGGATCGGTTTGATGAGACGAACGACATCAAGCCCGACTGTGCCTGGAGTAGCCCAACGAACCAAACCGATTCCGATGCGGTAACGGTCGTCTTCCCTGTCTAGAAATCCTTCTCGGACCATGTTCTGAACCAGTCGTTGGCATGTACTGGACGGCAGTCGTGTTTTCTTGATCAGTTGCTGCAATGTCGGTTCAGGATCCTCCACAGTGAAACAGTCAAGAATCTGGACCACTTTCTGCAGTACGAGAATCGGCGCGGCTGCAGACGCTTTCTTTGCTTCCATAAGCCCTGACTTTACCTCGCTGTGCATCTGCGGTGTTGCTTATTCCAGATCACTCGTGTCCGTAGTGTGACGTAGTTGACACAATCGACAAATAACCCGCATACTGAGTTCACAACTTACAGAGTGGGATTCCCCACTTATGATTCTGCGCTTTCAATGGAGAACCCGTGAACATGTCAGCCGTTACTTGCGAAACTTTCCCTGAACAGAAGGATGCCAAAACGTCCAGAATCGGACTCATTGTCCCCAGCTCCAACACCACTATGGAAACGGAACTTCCGGAATTGTTCCGCCGCCAGTCAGAGGCCACGGGTCATCATTACACCTTCCACTCCGCGCGTGCTGCACTGAAGAACGTCAACCGCGAGGAACTGTTGGCCATGGTGGATAAAGCGGGGGAATGCGCTCGTGCGGTTTCTGACGCCGCCGTCGATGTCATTGCTTACGCCTGTCTCGTGGCGGTGATGGCGCAGGGCCCCAATTCCCATGAAAAATCAGAAAAGATCATTGCGTCCGCGGCTGAGGAGAACGGTCACCCTGCTGCGGTTTCAAGCAGTGCCGGCGCACTAGTGCGTACTCTGCAATCAATCGGGGCACGAAAGGTTTCGATGGTAGCGCCCTACATGCTGCCCCTTACCCAAATGGTGCGTGAGTACATCGAAGGTGCCGGCATAGAGGTAGTCGATGCGATCAGCTTAGAAGTTGATGACAATCTAGCCGTTGGTGCATTGGATCCACAGAAACTTCCGATGATTGCTCAAGGCCTCAATCGTGAGGGTATTGATGCCGTGATTCTTTCGGCATGTGTGCAGATGCCATCACTACCTGCGGTCCAGAAAGCAGAGGATCTGCTGGGAGTACCCGTCATTACGGCCGCAACGGCAACTGCGTACGAGATCCTGAAAGCGCTCGGGCATGAACCTTCAATTGCCGGAGCTGGGGGTCTGCTCTCCGGAGCCTACGCACCTGTTGCTTCTCGGCGTGCTTAGGGGAGAGTCACCATGTCTTTGTCTCTGATCGCATTCTTCGTTCTGATTGGGGCGTTTGCTCTCGGCTCATTTACGCGCGTCAACGCAGGCCTCGTTGCATTAGTAGCAGCATTCGTCGTCGGAGGTCTCGTTGTTGGGATGCCCATCAAAGACGTCATCGCACAATTCCCCAGCGGCCTGTTTTTCATCCTTCTTGGAGCTACGCTGCTGTTTGGAATCGTGCGCGTCACCGGCACGATCGATCTACTCGCGTACTGGGCCGAGCGACTCGCCGGAGACCGGCGCTTCCTAGTGCCGGTACTAATGTTTCTTCTGACCGCCGGCTTGGCTTCAGCAGGAGCATTCACGCCTGCGGCGATCGCTATTGTGGCACCTGTGGCGTTGGCATTGGGTTCTAGGTTCAGGATCAGTACGCTCGCAATGGGTTTAGTCATCGTCCAAGGAGCCAACGCTGGTGCTTTCTCTCCGGTCAACCCCTTTGGTGTTCTAGCCAATGTGATGCTCGATAACGCGGATGCCTCCGGAGATTCCCTGAAGCTCTTCCTCTACTGCTTCATATTCAACGCTATCCTCGCCTTCATCGCCTACGTCGCTATCCAGGCCATTATGAACAGGCGTGGCGGACGGCCTCTCCCCCGCTCAGAATCAACCAGCAGCGGGACTGCTCTTAGGACCACTCTGGCCGATGACTCCGTGGGTCATGACGCAGGTCAGTACCGAACGACAACCGGAACACAAACCGGAGTCGCTGTAGCCGACCCACGCACGCAACCCGATATCGAAGTTTCGCTCGGGGCACCGGTGAAAGTGGACGCGACTCCTATGAGGATCCTTACGCTTGCCGGGGTGGGAACCCTACTGATTCTAACCACGGTTTTCAGTTTGGATGTTGGCGTTGCGTCCCTGATCATCGCTATCGCACTGATCTGCATCAAGCCCGGAGTTCAAAAGCCTGCTATTGAGGGGCTGCCTTGGAACGCGATTATCCTCGTAACAGGCATCGTCACTTATGTCGGAATGCTCGAAGAGATGGGCGCGTTGAAAGAACTCGAGGCCGGTATCGCTAGCCTCGGTAACGGATCAATTGCAGCACTGATTACGAGCTATGTTGTCGCTATAGTCTCTGCTTTCGCCTCGACCACCGGAACACTTGGAGTAATCAGTCCCATTGTTACACCTATTTCCTTGGACCCGCTGCTCAGCCCAATCGGAGTTGTCACCGCCATTGCCATCAGTTCTTCGGTAGTGGATGTTAGTCCGATGTCCACCAGCGGCGCGCTCCTCATGGCTAGTGCCCCACCAAAGGACGAACGACTCTTCTTCCGCGCTCTCCTCCTCTGGGCCATCGCAATGATCGCAGTTGTCCCTATGCTCGTGTGGTTCATCTTCGTGCAGCTCGGCCTCGGATAGCCACGAAAGGACATACGAATAGATAAAGGCATCCTAGTGCGGTGCATGTTTAAAGAATCAGCGGGCTTATCCATATTGGTCTAGATTTTTTTGGCCCCAGTGTTCGGAACTTTTGTTGGGTTGTTGACCTCAGTATGGAATTGGTCCGTGTTTACGCCGAATGCCGGCAGGGGTTTCCACATAGCCATATTCGTTGGCTAGAGATGAAGAGGCAGTGACCGGTTATTTTTCTAAGCGGTCACTGCCTCTTCATCTCTACTGCTTGATCAGTTCGTGGATGCCACCGACGAGCCACTTCCCACCGAGTGCATTCTGATGCAGCTCCACATACCAAGTCCCGGCATCGGTCTTGAAATCAGCCGTTACAACCTGCTCATTATGCTCCGTACCGTCCATCACCGGACCGGAAAGGATCTTGTCGAACGGGATTCTTGCCGGGTCGATGTACTCGGCCTCGATGGCATATTCCTTCTCCAGATAGGGGCGTATCTCGGCGTGCCAGCGCTGCTCCGGTTCATCGGGCCGGGCAAACAGGCTCATGACCTTCACCGCGACCTCTTCCGGGCTCTCGATCACCGGGACCGAGGCCTCCACGGTCGGGGAAACCTGGGCGGTGCCCTCGGCGTTGCCGGGCAGCTGCGCGCAGCCGGCGATGGCCAGCACGGCCAGACCGGCACAGGAGAACGCAGCGACCCTGGACCACAGGCCGGCACCGCGCCCGGGGGGCGTGGAACCGGGTGCGTTGGAGTCGGGGGCATGGGGGATCCTGGAACGGGGCATTAGAGCACTCCCTTGGATTTGAGGATGGGCACGGGGTCAATCACGTATTTCAAGGTGGGGGTGCGCGCGACGACAGGCTGCTTCATGCTCGGACTCCTGGGGTGCCGGGGCTGGGCGGCAGGACGGCAAGGAGCCGGAGGGCTAGTGGGCTTCGGGTGCCGTGGTGGTGGCGGGGGATCCCAGGGACGTGCGTCGCAGCGGGCATGCGGGGATGGCAAACCAGCACAGCGCCGCCACCGCCCTGGGCCTGCGCGCCAACGCGACCCAGTTCGCCCTGCTCGTCGCGATCAACGCCCTGGTTGGGGGCATGGTCGGGCAGCAGCAAGCCGTCCTGCCGCTGCTGGCCCACGCCGAATTCGGCCTCAGCGGATACACGTTCCTCTTCACCTACGTGGCCGCCTTCGGGATCGCCAAGGCAACCTCCAACTGGTTCGCCGGAACCCTCTCGGACCGCTACGGACGCAAACCCGTGCTGCTGGCCGGCTGGCTCTTCGCCATCCCGGTGCCGCTGATGCTCATCCTTGCCCCGGACTGGAGCTGGGCCATCGCCGCGAACGTGCTGCTTGGCATCAACCAAGGCCTGACCTGGTCCACCACCGTCATCATGAAAATCGACCTGGTGGGTCCGGCCCAACGAGGCCTGGCCATGGGCCTGAACGAAGCCGCCGGCTACGGGGCCGTGGCCGCCACCTCCCTACTGGCCGGATACCACGCCGAACAATACGGGCTGCGACCCGCGCCCTTCCTCCTGGGGATCGCCTACACGGCCCTGGCACTGCTGCTGTCCGGGGTGTTCGTCAGGGAGACCCGCCCGCACGCCCTCCTGGATGCCGGAAACATTGCCTCCCGGGGCGCCTCCGCCCGGCATGGTCGGGATGCCAAACTATCCAACCGCCAAATCTTCTCCCTGACCAGCTTCCGCGAACCTGCCTTGTCCTCGGCGAGCCTGGCCGGCCTGGTGAACAACCTGAATTTCGGCCTCTCCTGGGGCCTGTTCCCGCTGCTGTTCGCCACTGCGGACCTCGGCACCAGCCAGATCGGCCTGCTTTTCGCCCTTTATCCCGGGGTGTGGGGCATTGGCCAGATGTTCACCGGGGCCCTCTCTGACCGGATCGGGCGCAAGCACCTCATCACCGCCGGCATGCTGGTCCAGGCCACAGCCCTGGCGATCATCGCGCTCGGAAGCGGCTTTGGAGGGTGGGCGGCCGGAACGGTGTTGCTCGGTGCGGGAACCGCGATGGTGTACCCCACTCTGCTGGCCGCAGTCGGCGACGTCGCCCATCCCTCATGGCGTGGACGAGCGGTGGGCATCTACCGGGTCTGGCGCGACCTCGGATACGCCGTTGGTGCCATCATCGGCGGGATCGTCGCCGACCTCGTGGGGCTCAACGCGGCACTGTGGATGGCCGCGGCACTCAGTGTGGCCGCAGCGATCGCCGTCGCGATCCGCATGTATGAAACGCACCCACCGCATCCCCGGCCAACCCCTGCCGGCGATGCCCCGGCAATGCTGCCGCGCGACCACACCAACCCGTAGCGTGGGCACGGAACCGAGGTCCCCTACCGTAGCGGAGCACGCAACTGCCCACGGCGCGCCTCCACACCACGACCCGAGGAGAACCACAGTGAACTACACCCACGCCATCACCGTGCCGCTGTCTTGGCAAGACGCCGTCGAACGGACACGCGGCGCCCTGGCGGAACAGGGAGTCGGTGTCCTGACGGTGATCAACGTGAAGGAGACCTTCACCCAAAAGCTGGGCCAGGAGGCCGGGAGGCCGTGGGGGACTACATCATCTACCCGCACCGTGATCAGTTGAACAGCAAATCCCAGGCGGTTGTGCATTCCCCGGCGGCGACCGACCACCAATAAGCCGGCATCGTCCAACCAACAGAAACGTTCCAGGTCCTCCGCTGGTACCTCGTCGGGGAATCCGCGAACCCTGCGACCTGCTCATCACTTAGAAAATCGACCGCCATGCCCCCCAATCAACAGGCCGCTGACTCCTTAGCGTGAATTTCCGGGCGATTCTTCCCCCGACCCCGAAAAGGACGGAACACTCCGCACTCTGGGCATACCGAGAAATCTTCCGTCTAATGCAGGAATAGTGCATTAGACGGAAGATTATTGTGGCTGATCGAGGAGTGCCGCCGGGTTCTGCCTCGCTGTCGCTTTTGCCGGGTGTCTCCTTCCTGAACGACGCAGAATCGGTTTTCACTGCCATGCTGGAGGGCTGGCAGATGCGCCAGCGTGGCGGACGGAACCTCAAGGAATCCTCCGTGCGAGGCACCGTGAGCCAGATTTCGCAGTTTCAGGCGTATATCAACGACTGGCCCTGGAACTGGAACTGGACCGCCGCCGATTTTGACGAAGTGGATGATGCATCTGGTGGCAGTCAAGCAACTGGCTCCCTCGACGATTCGCACCTACCAGTACGTGGTGAGGGAGTTTTGCAGCTACTTGTGTTCCGAGCACTATGGCTGGGTTGAAGAATGCTCCACCCGCTTCGGAAACCACCCGTCCCAGGTCTGCCACGAGTGGAACACACGTTCCACGGTTCTATTTTTGTAGCGGCAGTCTGGGTGCGGCGTGATGCCGATGTTGTGGAATCCATGGACTGCTCCTTTCCTTTCGGGTGGAGAAAGTTTCACAAACTTTTGCGCAAACGGTCGAACAAGATGGGCCCGTGGAATGCGGGGAACCTGCGTGAGTGTGTGAGAGCACATACACAAACGTTTGTGCATGTGTCAGAAAGGGACGATACACGGGAAAGGTGTTGCTTGTCACCCTTACGACCGAGGCATTACTGACTTTCAGCTTGCGGTCGAGGCGCGAACAATCAGTTCAGGAGCCAGTCGGACCGACTCGACGGGTTCGCCACGCAGCATCGCGAGCAGCAGGTTCAACCCGGCCCGTCCCATCTCATGCATCGGCGAATGGATCGTGGTCAGTGGGATGGAAAGCTCGGCCGCCAGTGGGGTGTCGTTGTAGCCGACGATGGCCACGTCGTCGGGCACCGTGATGCCGCGATCGCGCAAGACGCCCATGGCGCCAATGGCGGCGAAGTCGTTGGTGGCGAAGATGGCATCGGGGCAGCCACCCTGCACAAGCAGGCGTTCGGTTGCCTGCCGTCCGCCCGGGGCATCGAAGCCTCCGTGGACGATCCGCTCGGGACGGATCCTGATGCCTGCTTCCAAGCAGGCCTGGACCACCCCGGCCGTTCGGTCGTTGCCGGTGGAGGCGTAGTCGCGGCCCGACAGGATGCCTATGTCCCTGCGGCCGGTCGCCAGAAGGTGCTCGGCAACGAGCCTACCGCCCATGATGTCGTCGCACGTGGCGGAGATGTGGTCGCCCGACCGCCTGGAGACCAGGGTGAACTTGATGCCGCGCTTGGCGAGGGTGTCAAGAAACGGGTCCCCCGTATGGGCATCGCCGAAGATGAGCCCGTCAACGCGCCGCGAGAGCATGAGCTCGGTGCGGGAGGCCTGGTTTTCCGGCCGGTCGAGGGAGTTGGTGACAAAGGTGGAGATCCCCTGCTCCGTTGCGGCTTCTTCGATGCCTTCGTAGACGGTGGCCAGGACAAAGTCCTGAAGCCGGGGGACCAGTACGCCCACGAGCCCCGAGCGACGTGTGCGCAGGCTCGCTGCGTGGGGGTTTCGTTGGTAGCCCCGGGCGGCAACCACCGTTCGTATTCGGTCTATCATGTCGCTGGAGGCCCAGCGCCGGGCCTCCTTGTCGGAGGAGTTGATGACCCGCGAAACGGTGGAAACATTGACCCCGACCTCATCGGCAATCATGCGCAAGGTAACGGGTCCTGAACCTTTGTCCATGTCTCCTCCGAAGGTGCCGCGTGCCTCGGCTGCCTGCGCGACCGGTTGTGCACTCATCAATGACCCAGCATATTTCATAGCGGCGACGTGACATGACGCACTTGCGGCAAACGTTTGTGTGGGGCATGCTAGCGGTATTCGTTCCCGCGGCAGCAATTGAAGCGGGACTATCCATGCGACAGAAGGGTCCAGGTGAAGGTGCATAGCATGCCTCAGGTTTCGGTATTGGCAACGGGAGGGACCATTGCCTCGAGCGAAAACGATCGAGGAGCCTCGGTTGCAAGCCGCGGAGCGGGCGAACTGCTCGGCGGCATCGCCGCTGGAGGGCCCAACGTGTCCTCACGTGATGTCATGCGGCTCGGTTCCTACCTGTTAGGCCACCGCGAACTTCGCCTGATCTGCGAAGCTGTCGCCGCGGAACTGGCCGATGGCGGCGTGGATGGCGTCGTAGTCACGCACGGAACCGACACCATGGAAGAAACGGCATATCTCCTGGACCTGGTCCAGCACTCTTCCAAGCCCGCGGTGCTGACCGGCGCCCAACGCCCTGCCGACCACCCCTGCCCGGACGGCCCGGGAAACCTGCAGGAGGCCATCGCGGTCGCGGCAAGTCCTTCCGCCCGCGACAAGGGCACGATGATCAGTTTCGCCGGCAACATCTATGCAGCCAGGGGCACCCGCAAGGCCCACACCGTCGCGCCCTCCCCCTTCAAGACCATGGACGGCGGACCAATCGGCCAAATCGCAAACGGCCAACCCCATTTCATGTCGGCCCCCATCCGGCCCAGGGCTCTTGCCCTGCCCCCGCCCGCATTCGATAGCATCAGAGTCGACATCGTTACCGTCCACCCGGGTTCCGACGCCACCCTTGCCAGGGCCGCCGTTGAGGCGGGAGCCCGAGGCGTCATCATCGCCGGCAGCGGCGTGGGCAACGGCAATTCGTCGATCCTGGCCTGGGTCGAGGAAGCCGTGCAGGCTGGAATCACCGTAGGGTTGGGCACCCGGGTTCCAGAAGGCCCCGTGGTCCCGTTCTACGGCAACGGAGGCGGGGCCGACGTGGTCAGGGCGGGCGCGCTGCAGCTCGGCTCGCTGCCACTTTTCCAGGCCCGCCTGCTCTTGGCATTGATGCTCTCACACGGCCAAAAACCAAACCCTGAGCTGCTCGCAGCTCACATTTAAACCGATCCGAAACAAGATAAGGAATGAAGATGGCAAAAGAAATTTCCGTGGCGTTCGGCATCGACGTTGATGCCGTAGGTGGCTGGCTCGGATCCTACGGGGGAGAAGACTCCCCGGACGACATCTCACGCGGCATGTTTGCCGGCGAGGTCGGCGTCCCGCGACTGAACGCCTTGTTGAAGAAGTACGACCTGCCGGCAACCTGGTTCTGGCCGGGCCACTCGATCGAAACCTTCCCTGAGCAGTTCGACGAGGTTGTCGCGGCCGGCCATGAGATCGGTGTCCACGGCTACAGCCACGAGAATCCCCTCGCGATGACCCGCGAGCAGGAGACGGACATCCTGGATCACTGCATCAACCTGATCGAGCAGCGCACCGGGAAACGGCCGACCGGCTACGTGGCGCCGTGGTGGGAGTTCTCCAACGTCACCAATGAGCTCTTGCTTGAACGCGGCATCGCCTACGACCATTCGCTCATGCACCGCGACTTCGAGCCGTACTACGTGCGTGTCGGGGACAGCTGGACCAAGATCGATTACGACAAGCCCGCCAGCACCTGGATGAAGCCACTGGTCCGCGGCGTGGAAACCGACCTCGTGGAGATCCCGGCCAACTGGTACCTCGATGACCTGCCGCCGATGATGTTCATCAAGTCCAGCCCGAACAGCCACGGATTCGTGAACCCTCGCCACCTGGAAGAAATGTGGCGCGACCAGTTCGACTGGGTGTACCGCGAACACGACCATGCGGTCTTCACCATGACGATCCACCCCGACGTCTCCGGCCGGCCGCAGGTCCTGCTGATGCTTGAGCGGTTGATCGAGCACATCAACAGCCACGAGGGCGTGAAGTGGACCGACTTCAACTCCATCGCTGAAGAGTTCAAGGCGCGCAACCCGCGCCAGAAGTAACCGGAAGGAATTCGGCCCGCACATGTGTGGAGCCTGCGCACGCATCGCACCGGATTGGGCCGGACCCATGGTCTCCGGCCCAATCCGGCGTGCCTCGATTGGCCGTTTCCTCACTGGGGTGTGCCGTGGGATCAAGGTCGGCACGTTCCCCGGCGGGTGGACGGTTACCAGACAAACAGGTGCGGCTCGCACCACTTCGAACTTTGACGAACTGCTCGACCTGGTTGCACCGCACTGCGCCGTCCCCGGCTGGGAAGCCTTGGATGCGGCTCTTGTTGAATACCGGGGATCCGCAAGAGCCGAGGAATTCAGCGACTACCTGCCTCCGCCCGCGGATGTCAGGAGCGCATCTGCAGTCGTCCTTGTTCGATCCGGTGCTGCTCCAACGCATCTCCGCCTGGCAGCGTTTGGGCTCGGCGTCAGGGCATTGGAAGGACATAGCGCGGCGGTGGAATTCCCACACCGGCTCGCGCCGTTCACCATGGTTGCAGTGGACGGGACCATCCTGGGCTCTGTTCCGCTGCCGGCCCCGGCCCCGTGAAAACGACACTTCGCTGCTCGTTTCCAGGACGCCGGATGAAGCACTGTGGAGGCTGGCACGTCGCGTAGCCTCGGTGATTCAGGCGGGAGCTGCCGCACGTCAGGCAGTCCCGCCCTGGGGGCGCTTCGGGCTTCTGCGACCAACCGACGGAACTGCACCCCATCATTGCACTTCGGATGTGGCGACGGCTGTTTCACTTCGGGCGGCTTGAAGAACCGCCCGCAGCAATCCCGGAAACCGGACTTCAATGTCGGCTGCTCGTAGCGTGTTGAGGATCGTGGTGCCGCTGTAGCGCTGTTTAATCAGGCCAGCCTCACGCAGGACCCTGAAGTGATATGTGGAGGTGGACTTGCTGATTGGCAGTTGGAAGGCGCTGCAAGCCTGATCGATTGATGCGTTCGCGAGTTGGCCAACAATTTGTCGTCGCACTGGGTCGGACAACGCGGACAGCACGGTGTCCAGCTGCATCTCTGCTTGGGACGGGTGGGCGAGAGCGCGCACGTGTACTTGGCCTCCTCGATTGCTGAATTGACTGCGAATCTATTGTACGATAGTTCTAGTACTATGAAGAATGTCGTACTTTGAACGCGGGTAAGGCAGTGCGAGTTAGCACTAAAGTGCGCAAGCCGTTGAACTGCTTCTTCTGCCCTGCCGCTCTCGTGCGGATCCATGCCCCGCCTATGCATGGACCTGGTCATGCACGGTGCAGTTGGCGACAAAGCGGTCCCCGACAGACCAAACTAGAAATCCCGAAAATTCAACAAACCGAACGCTGGCCGTGTTTACGCACACAATCGTTTGGGTAACCAATATGCTCAAGCTTCCCAACGGAATAGCGCCAACCCTGAAGATCCAAGGAGATAAACATGACAAACCCCAGCCCGTTTTGGTCGCGTCTGAAGATCGGTTCCACGTTGTTGCCCAACCGTGTGGCGTTGGCCCCCATGACCCGCGTCAGTGCCACCGAGGACGGATTGGTCACGGACAAGATGGTCTCCTATTACGAGGCTTTCGCCCGGGGCGGCTTCGGACTGCTGATCACCGAGGGGATCTATCCCGACACTTCATACAGCCAGGGCTACTTGCATCAGCCTGGTCTGGCAACCGATGAACAGGCCCGGTCCTGGGCCAGGGTTGTAGACGCCGTCCACGCATCAGGGTCCGCAATATTCGCCCAGCTCATGCACGCTGGATCCCAAGCGCAGGGAAGCCGCTTTGCGGACGCCACGGTGGGTCCCTCCGAGGTCGCGCCCAAGGGGGAACAACTGGCCTTCTATCGCGGCGAGGGGCCCTACCGGGTGCCTGCTGAAATCACTCGGCATCAAATGCAGGACGTTCGACAAGGCTTTGTGGATGCCGCATTGCGCGCCAAGGCTGCCGGGTTCAATGGCGTGGAGATTCACGGCGCCAACGGCTACCTGCTGGACCAGTTCCTCACCGATTACCTCAACCTCCGCACTGACGAGTACGGAGGCTCCGCCCAGAACCGGGTGCGTTTCCCTGCGGAGATCGCCCGTGCCGTGCGTGAGGCCGTCGGACCAGAAATGACCGTGGGTATCCGGATCTCCCAGGCTAAGGTCAGTGACCACGACCACCGGTGGGCCGGTGGAATTGATGAGGCCAAGATCATTTTCTCCACTCTGGGTGACACAGGCGTCGACTTCATCCACACCACCGAGTACAAGGCCTATGCTCCGGCGTTCGGCGACGGGAGTCCCTCGCTGGCCGCCCTGGCCAAGCGGCACTCCGGGTTGCCGGTGATCGCCAACGGACACCTGGACGACCCCGAGACAGCTGAAGCGCTGCTGGCCGACGGCACAGCCGATGTCATTGCCTTGGGCAAGGCGGCTCTGGGCAACAGAGACTGGCCGGATCGGGTCCGCCACGGGCGGCCTCTCGACGAGCTGGACGCGAGCCTTTTTGCCCCGTTGGCCGACGTCAAGGACTGGGAGCTCGATTTACTCTCCTGAGCTTGACGTTGAACCTTCGGAGGGCCAACCACCAAGAAAGTGGTTGGCCCTCCGGCGTGTCGCATCGCTTGAGCCGCCCTCGTTTTTCGATGCTTCTGGTCCCAGATGAACGAAGTACCACCAAGAACCGAGGGCCGTGATCCGGCTGGCGCCTGTGCCGGAGAATCAACCAGAGGCCAAGAATGGTGCCGGCAGTGCCGAAGCCCCTGATGCGGTTGGACCGCCAATTCCCGGTGACGTGGTTGCTTGAAGGGTCAGGGGCGAAGACCGTACCGCTCGAAGGGGAGACGGGGCCTTTTCGCAGGGCGAGCAGGTCCATCACCGGGTTGATGCACCGGTCGTAGAACCGCGGGAAAACGCCGTGGACCGGGACGAAGGTGCGCTGGATCTGGCCGACTACGGTTACCGGCCGTGGCCGTTTCGCGTTCCCCATGATCGCCCGGGCCACACGATGCGGGGAAGCAACGGGGGGCAGCGGGTGCACGCGTTTGCCGGTGTAGTTCGCGGCGTGCTGGTAGATGGGGGTGTCGATTGTTGCGGGCAGGACCAGGCAGATGTGGATGTGCTTGGATTTTTGTAACTCTTGGCGCAGCACCTCCGTGAAGCCGAGCAGTCCGAATTTGCTGGTCACGTAGGGGGAGATATATGGCGAGGTGATTTTGGCATAGACCGATCCGATGAGAATCAGGGTTCCGTGGCCCTGGTTCCGGAAGTGCGGCAGCACGGCGCGGGCAGTGTGGACGGGACCGAAAAGGTTTGTTTCAACGATTCGGCGAAACACGTCAGGTGGGGTGGTTTCGAAGGTCCCGTAACTGTAGACGGAGGCACCGCCGATGCACACATCGATCCGCCCGAACGCTTCAACCGCTGAATGGATGAGGGCCTGGACCTGGGACTCGTCGCTGATGTCGGTGGGCACGGCGATCACCTGCGCTCCGTGCGTGGTGCATTCGGCGGCGACTTCTTGAAGGGTTTCCGCGCTGCGGGCCGCGAGGACGAGGCGGGCACCGGCTTTGGCGAAGGTGTGTGCGGTGGCCCGCCCGATACCGCTGGAAGCACCCGTGATCACGACCACCGCTCCAGGTGCCCCGCGGCCTTGGCCTCTCACCGTCCCCGCCGGCCCGGCGGGGCAGCCACTGCGGGGTAATGATCAGCGGGCACGGTCGGATTGACGCGGCAGGCTTTGTTGGCCATTCCGGGAACCATGTGCGCGTCCATGCCTCTTGCGTTCGCCCGCCAGGGGCTTTCCTTGGGTCCCGGGGACACACGCAGCGAAGGAGCAGTCGCCTCGTTGACCACAAACAAGCCGGAACCGTACAGCGCTCCACTGCCCACCCTCATGAGGGGCCCTGTTCCTGACAGAGCGACACGGCGCTCCACATGCTGGGCAGGAACAGAGCCGGCCGGGAAGGCCGAGGGCCGCGGAGGCCAAGGTCCCAAGGCCCTCGAGATGCTGTGCCGTCTGGTTTTTCACCTCTCGGGGGATGTGTCACAGGATTCCCTTCTCACCGGTTCAGTTGCAGTTCCGGGTAGATGAGGGGTCGGTCAGGGCTTGAGGACGACCTTGATGCAGTGGTCCTGCTTTTTTTGGAACACCTCATACGCCTCGGGGGCTTCATCGAGGGGGATTTGGTGGGTCATCAGGTCGGTGACGCCGAGCGGGTCCGCAGGGTCCTCTACCAGGGGCAGAAGATCATCGATCCACCGTTTGACGTTGCACTGGCCCATGCGCATCTGGATCTGCTTATCGAACAGGGTCAGCATCGGCATGGGATCCGCCATGCCGCCGTAAACGCCGCTGATGGAGATAGTGCCGCCGCGGCGAACAACGTCAATGCTCGCGTGCAGAACGCTCAGCCGGTCAACCCCGGCCTTTTCGATGGCTTTTTGTGCGAGCGGGTCCGGCAGCAGGCCGGCCGCATGCTGGGCGAAAGTACCGACCGGGGAGCCATGGGCTTCCATGCCCACGGCGTCCAGGACGGATTCCGGCCCCCGGCCTCCGGTCATTTCGCGCAGTTCATCGCCAATGTTCCCGTGAAAGTCCAGGGTTTCCACGCCGTGCCGTTCGGCCATGGCGCGCCGTTCGGGCACGGGCTCGATGCCGATCACCCGGTACCCCAGATGCACACCGGCGCGCGCGGCGAACTGCCCCACCGGTCCCAATCCGAAGACCGTCAGGGTGCCGCCGTCGGGCACGTTCGCGTACTGCACGGCCTGCCAGGCGGTGGGCACGATGTCGGAGAGGTAAAGATAACGGATATCGGGCAGGTCCTGGCCCACTTTGATGGGGCCATAATCGGCGAAGGGCACGCGCAGGTATTCGGCCTGGCCGCCCGGGACGGAACCATAAAGCTCGGAGTACCCGTAGATGGGAGCGCCGAGGCCTTTTTCGCGGACTTGGGTGGTTTCACACTGCGACTGCAGGTCCAGGCGGCACATCAGGCACGTGCCGCAGGCGATGTTGAAGGGAATGACCACCCGGTCACCGACCTTCAGGTTCCTGACGGCGCTGCCGACCTCCTGGACGATCCCCATGGGTTCGTGGCCGAGGATATCGCCCTTCTTCATGTAGGGGCCCAGTATCTCGTATAGATGGAGGTCGGAGCCGCAGATTGCGGTGGAGGTGACTTTGATGATGGCGTCGGAGGGTTCCTGGATGACCGGATCCGGCACCTCGTCCACGCTGATCGAACGCTTTCCCTGCCAGGTAACTGCCCTCATTGCATCAAGTCCCTCTTCGCCGGTATGGATGCTTATCAGTCCAGTATGTTCACACTTGTTGCCGGAAATGAAGAGCTCCGCCGCGGTGGATCCGCAGCTGAAACCGCCACCCCGGCCAAAGAGAAGCCGACCAGGGGAACGGCCACCACGCAGCCCGGGCAAGAATCGAGGTGGCAGAACAGCGCGCCGCAGGCATTGACAGGGTTTTGAACGCTGCCGCGAGGGCTGCAGTTGTCCGCGCCATCGACCAAGTCGGCTGATCCAAGGCTTAGAGGGAAAGAGGCAGGCTCTCAGCGCGTCCTTGAACCGGTGTTGGGCGAATTCGGTTCCGAGCGCCGCGTGGCCCTGGCATTGACCTCTCAACTGACTGTTCACCGAACCCTGGAACTGGCTTGGGAGATCGATTGCCCCATGGAGATGGCGCCCCCGATGGAATCATCGACGCCATGCTCGGTCCACGGGTCACCGTGGGTCAACCCCGCGAAGGGTCCTGCTGCGTCAAGGTCCTGCCAGGCGGCGTCCGGGACCAGAAGGTTCTGAAGCCCAACACTGGCCTCTGGCTTCTAAGGGAAATGGCGGATAGCCTCGCAACTGGATGCCATACATATCGGGCACCCCAACCATTCGTCAATGGAGGCGGAGATGGAGAGCAGGGCAAAAGCCGCAGGGCATGCTATTCACCAGCAATTGGTTGTCTTCCCGCTCGGGCTGCTTGCCACGGCGGTCGTGTTCGACGTGATCGGACTTTTGACCGACAACGGCCGGTTCACGACGGCTTCTTACCTGATGATCGCCGCCGGAGTACTGAGCGGGTTGCTTGCCGCAGTATTCGGGCTGATCGATTTCACCGGTATCCCAAAGGAAACACGCGCCAAGCGCATCGGGTTGCTGCATGGTGCCGGCAACACCGTCATGATCGTATTGTTCGCGATCAGCTGGTGGCTCCGCGGCAACGCCGAGGAAAACGTGCCTGGCACCATGGCCTTCGTGCTTGCGCTGCTGGCAGCCGTCATCGCCATGGGGACGGGGTGGTTGGGCGGCGAACTGGTGGGACGGCTGCGCGTAGGCATAGATGATGACGCAAACCTCGATGCCCCAGCCAAATTCACTACGCACATCTCCCTCAAGAAGCAGTAGCACCGAACCGGTTAGTCTGGCCCGAGCCCGAGCCCGAGCCCGAGCCCGAGCTGTCCGGTATTCCATGGCCTCTGCCGGGGTCTTGTGGACCCCGGCAGAGTCGCCGGTCGGGCTCGTAGCTACGAATGGTCGGTCGTCGGCGATGCGGATCCCACTCAGGTTTCGGGCGGTGATGGCATCGCGGACCAGGTGCAACGCCGGTACGGATGGGTACTCGTGCGCTTTCCGATGCCGCGGATTCCATCGTGTCAGCGGGGTCTATCATGTGTTGGCCGTGCCCGCGGTCCTGTTCTTGTCCCGGTGAGGAGCAGTGCGAGGGCGACCATGCCGAGGCCCAGGACCAGGTGCAGCCAGTTCTCTGCGTCGTTCATCGGCACGAAGTCGGCGTCGCTGTCGTGGTCGATGAGCAGCCCGTAGACCCACAAGACGAGATAGATGACTCCGCCCCAGAGCAGGTAGTGCTTGGCCGCGTCCCGGGTCCTGACCGTCGCAATGCCTGCTGCCCCGAAGAGCAGGTGCACGATGTTGTGCAGGATGGACACCTGGAACACGCGCATCAGCATCGCCTCCGAGTGGTGGCCAGCGAAGGAGAATTGGTCGTAGTTGGTGGTGAATCCGGGAACGCATCCCAAGATCCCGACAAGCAGCAAAACGGCGCCGACGGCCAGCGCCGGCTTCTGGACGTTGTTGCGCTCGGTGCCCGTGCGTGCGGTGTGGCTGGTCCTGGTGCGGCCCCTTCCGGAGATCGTGCCGCAGCTACTTGCTGCGTCCTCACATGCTGCATCACCGGGACCAAATCTGGAACCCCTGACCACGGGGTCCGGGGCCGAAAAATCGGGCCCTCGTCAGTGATGCCGATTGCGTGTGCCCGGTCGAATCGGATTGCCGTGAAGATATTGAGTACTCCGGTGTTGGTGGTTCGGCAGTTGGTTGCAAGAATGGGGCATGGCCGAGAATCGGGCGGACACCAGCATCCGTGAAGACGAAAAGGACCGATGCATGCCCTTGGAAGGTGGCCTGGCAGAGCTGATGGATGTGCTTGCCCGCCTGTTGCACAGCGAAATGGACGAAACGGCGGTACTTGATTGCCTGGCGTGCACAGCCGTTGGGCTCATCCCCGGGGCCCAGGAAGCATCCATCGGCCTGGTGGTGAATCGCCAGAAGATCGAGGCCAGGGCCTTCTCGGGGGACTTGGCCCAGAGAATGGATGCGCTGCAGGAGCAGGTCGGGCAAGGGCCGTGCCTCGACTCCGTCTACGAACGTAAAACAATCATGATTCCTGACATGGCCAGTGAGAGTCGTTGGCCCAGGTTTTCTCTGGAGGCCCGCGCTTTGGGTGCGTCAAGCATGCTCTGCTTCCAGCTATTCACCGATGGCAACAATGCGGGAACCTTCAATCTCTACAGCCGGCAGGTCAACGCCTTTGACGGGGAATCGGTGCGCGCGGGGATGCTAGTTGCGGCGCATGCGACCGTGGTTTTCATGGGCACACAAAAATTGGACAGATGCGTGAGGCGCTGGCCTCACGGGACGTCATCGGTCAGGCCAAAGGCATCCTCGTGGAGCGTTACAAGCTCACGGCTGCAGAGGCCTTTACCCTTTTGGCACAAGCCAGTTCCCGTAGCAACATCAAACTCGTCAATGTTGCGGGACACCTAGCGAACACAGGAAATTTCCCTTCGCCAGAGCCGTCCTCGGCGAGCGTCTGAGTGAACTCCATTCGGTTCTCACCAGGGATGGTGGGGCACGGAAGCGCGGACCGCACGCTCTTCCCGTCCCTTCCTCCTGACCGTAGGTGGGCGAACCAGTCGTCGGCGTCGACCGGCAACCATTGCCAGGGGAACTTGCCCGAGAAGTCCGTGAAGTGCATGACGTTGCGGCGACCCACGGAGATGTGGTGCTCGCGCAGGCTGCGGGCGCGTTGGGCCTGTGCCTACCCGTCAAGAATCTCCTCAAGGAAGGCATCGGCATCTGGTTCGAGCTCGCGGTGCGGGAAGGACACCACATTGCCGTGCTCAGCGATGACAACGACCAGCGTTCATGCCTGCGATATTTGCATGATTCCTGCGTAAATTGCAATAGAAATCATGAAGTACTTGGTTAACCGCCCTTTGCTGGAAGCCGTGAAGTGCGTCCGCGACGGGTCGACCGTCCACGAATCATTGATGGTGAATCCTTGGTTGATCAGGGATGATGCTCCATCGAGGAAGATTCTCCATTTTTCAACAAAGTGCAGGAAATGCACTTTGTCTCTATTCTGGTTGACATAATATTTATTACCGGTTGTTATTTATCTGTGGGGAGTGGCCGTAGAGCGGAAGGGAGGCGACATCCCAATGCTGAAAAGTGCCAGCGGTGGCCGCAAGGCAGCCTTGGGCATGCGCCTGGCGGACCCGACTCTCGAGCTGCTGGAAGCGGCCACCAAGACCGGTGCGGCGGTCGACTTGATCGCTGGGCTGTATGAAAAGAACTAGGACCGGATCTACGAAGACCCGGCCACCGGGAACCCCACCCGGCCCCGGGGCACTTCAAATCGTGTTCTGCGACCTGGGCACCCCATCCCCGGACTGGAACGTGTTCGACCAGTTGAGGGAAGACCTGGCGGCCCGTGGTGTGCCGGGTGAGGAGGTGCGCTTCATGCACGAGGCGAGGAACGATGCCGAGAAGGGCCGGCTCGTGGGGTGCTCCCAGGAGATGGGAGTGGGACCAGCATCCGGGCTCGGGCAGTGCTCCTAGGCCCCGCGCGGGCCGTACATGATCAGCCCGACCCCGGCCAGGGCAACGATGGCACCGGCGATGTCCCAGCGGTCCGGACGAAACCCGTCAAGGAAGACCGCCCACAACAGCGAACCGGCAATGAAGACGCCGCCGTAGGCGGCCAGGATGCGGCCGAAGTTGGCGTCGGGTTGGAGCGTGGCCACGATGCCGTAGAGTCCCAGGGCCACGGCGCCGGCCCCGACCCATAGCCAGCCCCGGTGCTCGCGGATTCCCTGCCATACCAACCAGGCGCCCCCGATTTCGAGCAGGGCGGCCACGCCGAAGAGCAGGATTGATTTCATCACGGTCATGATCCCAATCCTTTCATCAACCGGTGGTGCGTGTTTGCCCCCACAGAAGCGGCGGATTATTCGGTCCATCGCTCGAACCGGGGTAATCTCGTGCGCATGGATATGGGCAAACTCGTCATTGATCGCGAATTTTCCGCACCCCGAGGCGCGGTGTGGGCAGCTTTTACAGAACCGGAAATCCTGGCCGAATGGTTCGGCCCGGAGGGCTGGGGCGTACATGTGGACACGGTGGACATTGAGCCCCGGGTCGGCGGCGTACAGAAGTTCGTGATGCACTTGCTTGAGGACCCCACCCAAACTTCGCCGGTGCATGCGACATTCACCGAGGTCAGGGACCATGAGCTGCTGGTCGGGGAAGATGGACCGCATGAAATGACCCTGAACCTGGTCATCGAATTGCGCGTGGAGTTTTCCGATTGCCCGGCGGGTACCGCGCTGAGGATCACCCAGGGTCCGCTGCCGTCCGAGGTCCTGGAGCCGGCGCGTGCCGGATGGGAGTCCTCGTTCATCAAGCTCGACCGTTTGTTTGCCGCGCACCTCTAGGGTGCCGCGGACTGGCCGGCCCTAGCCACGGCCGATGAACGGCATCCCGGCGGCGGTGATGGTGACGTGGTTGATCGACACCTCGGCCGGTGCGGCGGCAATGAACTCAATGGTTGCCGCGGCTTGGTCCATGTCGAAGGTGGGCTCGACCTTCCGGCTTCCGTCGGCCTGCAGCGCGCCCGAGGTCGCGCCGACATCCTTCATCATCTCGGAGGCGGCGTTGCCGATGTCGACCTGCGAGCACGCTATTCCGTAGGGGCGGCCGTCGAGCTCAATGGACTTGGTCAGGCCCGTGATCGCATGCTTGGTCACCGCGTAGGCAACGGAGGCGGGGCGCGGCACCTGCGCGCTGATCGAACCGTTGTTGATGATGCGACCGCCGCCGGACGCCTGCATGTGCCTGAACGCGGCACCCGCGCAATGGATGGCACCGCCGAGGTTGACTGCGCAGACATCCTGCCATTGCTGCGCCGTGAGCTCGCCGATGGTTGCGGAGGGGCCAAAAACCCCGGCGTTGTTGAAGAGCGCGTCGATCCTGCCGAAGCGATCGATCCCGGCGGCGAATAGCCGTTCCACGGCCGATGGGTCGGTGATGTCGGTGGGCACCACGAGCGCGTTGGGGTGTGTGCCTGCGCTCTGCTCCAGCTGCGCCGCGCGCCGCCCGGCAAGAACCACATTCCACCCGGCCTCGAGCATGCGTCGGGTGACTGCGCGTCCGATTCCGGAACCGGCCCCGGTGACCAGCATGGTTCGCCGCGCGGGTACGGTCTGATTGGGGACAGGGTTCAAGCGGAATCATCCTTTGAAGTGAGACTGGCATTGATCGGCTGTGCCTGCAGGCGAAGTGTTCGCGTTCAGGCATTCGACCCCAGCCTACTGAGGAGACCGCCGCAGCGGCGGGACACCCGTGCCGGGCCGGGGTTCCACCGCCGTGGCCGTTCTTTCGACGTGGTGTGCAATTCGTGGCAGTTGCTCCGGGGCCCTCGAGCCGGACTCCCGGGAGCTACCTGCGAGCGGCGCGCAACCACGACCAGAGTCCGATGCGTGGCCTGGGACTGCGCGGGACACGGCTCATGTCCGGGTCCAATCCGCCGATTGGGTGGAACATTCCGGTGCTGAGTGCCGTCGAGGTTTCCAGAAGTGCGCGCGCTTTTTTCTCGCTGGATGCTTCAGCGATGGGCTGGCTGGTGTTCATGCGGTCCTCCTCGAAACGACAAAGATTCCAAGATGCGAAATCTAAATATTGTTTGGTGAAATTAAGTATGTACGCGGAGCACGGGAAAGGCAAGGGCTCGCCGCAACTTGCTTCACGCCGGCCTCCGGGCAGGGGTGGGCGGGCAGCGGGAAAAGATTCGGCCAAACCCTTGACGGGAAGGGTGTGATCCGAGTTGCATGGTGTGAAAGCAAAGTTCCACCATCCAGAAACATCGAGTCGAAGCCGGTGCCAAGCCGGTGGTAAGGGTGTTCAGCCCTGGATGGTGCAGGAAAACCTCGCAGGATTGAAAGAGCTGATCACCCCATGGACATTTCCCGTTTCAACGACCTCGACTTGGCTGACGCGGCCGCAGTGCTTCGGCCCTGTGCAGATATTGGCCGCTGGATTGAGACGATTCTCAGCGCCCGCCCCTTTGGTTCCATCGATGAACTCCTGGCCTGCGCGCAAAACGCCGCCGACCCGTTCACCGAAGCGGAGATCAACGTGGCGCTTGCCCACCATCCCCGGATCGGGGAACGCGCCGCCGGTTCATCCGCGGAAGCAACGCTCAGCCGCGGCGAACAATCCACGCTGAATCTCGACGGGCGAATTGCCGCCGAGCTTCTCTCCGGCAACCGTGCCTACGAGGAACGGTTCGAACGCGTCTTCCTGATACGCGCCGCCGGCCGAAGCAGCGAAGAAATTCTCGCTGAACTGCGCCGCCGACTGGACAACGACCCCGAGGCCGAACTGGCGGAAGTCGGAGAACAGCTGCGCGCCATCGCCCTCCTTCGCCTCGACGCGTGCTTCGGCCGCGTGCCCTCAAGCTAGATCACGTCCACCGGAATCTTAAGCTTTTTCCTTCCCCTCAACGAATCCAAAGGAGCCTTCGATGAGCGCCAACCAGGCTGCGAGAAGCCACATCACCACCCATGTACTCGACACCGGGACCGGGAGGCCTGCCTCCGGTGTCAAGGCCACGCTGGAAGCCAAGACGGCATCCGGCTGGCAAGAAATCGGATCAGGAGTCACCGATGCCGACGGACGCATCGAGTCACTCGGTCCGACAAAGGTTGAAGCAGGTCACCACCGAATCGCGTTCGGCACCGGTGACTACTTCGGAAAGACGGGTACGGAAACCTTCTTTCCCGCGGTGAGCATCGATTTCGTCGTTGGCGACACCGCCGCTCACTACCACGTACCTCTTCTTATCAGCCCGTTTGCATATTCCACGTACCGAGGGAGCTAGATATCATGAACACCTTTGCAGCCGAAAAGAAGACCGGCACCAAGATCGTTCTCGGCGCCAACCAATACGGCAAGGCCGAGGTCCGGCTGGTGAAGATCACCCGGGACACCGAGCGGCACGAGATCGAGGACTTGAACGTGACCTCGCAGCTTCACGGCGACTTCCTGGCCGCGCACATCGACGGCGACAACCGGCACGTTGTCCCAACCGATACACAGAAAAACACGGTCTACGGCTTTGCCCGGGATGGCGTTGGCTCGCCGGAGGCGTTCCTGTTGCGGCTCGGTGCGCACTTCACCACGGAATTCGACTGGGTCACGGGCGGGCGCTGGGCAGCCGAGCAATACTTCTGGGACCGGATCCAGGAGCACGATCACGCGTTCTCCCGGAACAAGTCCGAGGTGCGCACCGCGGTCCTGGAAATCAAGGACGGCGAGGCCTCGGTGCTCGCCGGGATCAAGGACCTCACGGTCCTCAAGTCCACCGCCAGCGAATTCCGCAACTTCCCCGTTGACCGCTACACCACCTTGCAGGAAACCGGCGACCGGATCCTGGCCACCGACGTCAGCAGCCGCTGGCGCTACAACTCCAACGCGGTTGCCGGAGGGGACGTGGACTTCAATGCCGTCTACGACTCGGTGCGGGAACTGCTGTTGGCTGGCTTCGCGGCCAAGCATTCCTTCGCCTTGCAACAGACAATGTTCGACATGGGCGAGGCGGTCCTGGAGGCGCATCCGGAGATCGAGGAAATCAGGTTCTCGCTGCCCAACAAGCACCACTTCCTCGTCGACCTGTCCCCGTTTGGACAGGACAACCCGAATGAGGTCTTCTTTGCCGCGGATCGCCCGTACGGCCTGATCGAGGCGGCCATCACCCGCGAGGGCGCCTCCGCAGCCCATCCGATCTGGGAAAACACGCCCGGATTCTGCTAGCCGATGAGGTCTCGGGGGTGCGCGCGGTGCAACGCGCGCACCCCCGATGCGTCGCAACCCGTCAAGGAGTCAGACATGAAGGCCGCGCAAGTCAAAAATACTACACACCGTCCCGAGGACGAACGGCTGCCCCTGGGCAAGACGATCGCCTACGGGCTCCAGCACGTATTGACCATGTATGGCGGCATCATCGCCCCGCCGCTGATCATTGGCGGTGCCGCCGGGCTCACCCCGGAACAAATCGGCGTGCTGGTCGCCAGTTGCCTCTTTGTCGGCGGTCTGGCCACGATCCTGCAAACCGTCGGCGTCCCCTTCTTCGGCGCCCAGCTTCCCCTGGTCCAGGGCACCTCCTTCGCCTCCGTTTCCACCATGGTGGCCATCGTCAACGGCGACGGCGGCATCCAGTCGGTTTTCGGCGCGGTCCTCGCGGCCTCCGCGATCGGCTTCCTGGTGGCCCCGTTCTTCGCGAAGATCGTGCGGTTCTTCCCGCCGGTGGTCACCGGCGTGGTCATCACGATGATCGGGCTCTCGCTCATCCCGGTAGCGGCCAACTGGGCCATGGGCGGAAACGCCAAGGCCGACGACTATGGTTCGCTGGCCAATATCGGCCTGGCCGGCATGACGATGGTCATCGTGCTGCTGCTCTCCAAGGTCGGCAAGGCAGCGATCTCACGCCTGTCGATCCTGCTGGCAATGGTCATCGGCACCGTCATTGCGGTGTTCCTCGGTGTGGCGGACTTCTCGGCCGTGGGTCGCGGCGCCATCTTCGCCTTCCCGCAGCCCTTCGCCTTCGGGTGGCCGGTGTTCGAGGTCGGTGCCATCGTCTCGATGACGATCGTCGTCATCGTGATCCTCACCGAAACCACCGCCGACATCCTCGCGGTGGGGGAGATCGCCAAGACCCGCGTCGATTCGCGGCGCATCGCCGACGGCCTGCGCGCCGACATGGCCTCCAGCATCCTGGCCCCGGTCTTCAACACCTTCACCCAGAGCGCGTTCGCGCAAAACGTCGGCCTGGTGGCCATCACCGGGGTGAAATCCCGCTTCGTGGTCACGGCCGGCGGAGGCATCCTGGTTGTCCTGGGCCTGCTTCCGGTGCTCGGCCGCGTGGTCGCCGCGATCCCCACCCCGGTCCTGGGCGGGGCAGGCATCGTGCTCTTCGGCACCGTTGCGGCCTCGGGGATCCGCACCCTGGCGAGCGTGAAATACGACAACAACCTGAACATGATCATCGTGGCCACCTCCATCGCCTTCGGTGCGCTGCCGATCGTCAAAACCGACTTCTACGATGCGTTCCCGACCTGGTTCGCCACCATCTTCCACTCCGGCATCAGCTCGGCCGCGGTCATGGCCGTGGCACTGAACCTGCTGTTCAATGAGCTGAAGATCGGCACCCCGAAGCGACACGGTTCGGCCTATGCCGCGGCCCCACCACGCATGCTCATTGCCGACCAGATCCCGCGCATCGTCAAGGCGGAGGAAGTCCGCGGGCTACTGGACGGGGACCGGTTCAAGTCCGGCAAGCTCATCGCCGCGGACGGCGAGGAGATCCCCGTCGTCGACGACGACGAATTCAAGGGCATCGTCGAGGAGTATCGCAAGAAATGCGAGGCGGCCGGCGTCCCGTGCCCGGACGAGTCCGAGTTCGTGCGATCCGGGAAGCCCCCGCAGCTTCACTGAGCGACTCTGGCCCGTGCGGCCATTGGCACGGATCCAGGAACCACAGTCGACCCGGTTCCCTGGGTCCGTGCGGACGCGCATTTTCGGGTTGTACACATCGCTTCCATTGCCGGTTCTGCCAACCGGCGAGGCAATGGAGCTAGTCGGGTAACACGTCTAGTGAAAGCGACGTCGGATGGGCATCCGACATGTGCACGGTGTTTTCGGCCACGATCTTGATCCTGTCGGTGGCAATCGTCCCGCCGGTATTTGAGTTCACGTCAAAGCGCGGAAAGTTGCTCGATGAAACATCAAGGCGGATCCGATGGCCTGCGGCAAAGAGATTTGCGGTCGCAGGTGCCGAGACCGTGACGCGGTATACCCGGTGGGGCTCCATTAATTCAGGTTTGGTGAAGGAATTGCGATAACGCACCCGCAGGATTCCTTCGGTGAGATTCATGGCAAAACCCTGGGGGAAGTCGTGGCTCGGCGGGTACTCGTCGATCAGCTTGATGGTCAGGTCGGTATCCTTGGCCGAGGATGAGAGGAAGATCTCCGCGGTCACTTCACCTGCGATGCCCACTTGCTCCTGCAGGGGCTGGGTGCGGAATACCAGAACGTCGGGCCTGGCACTGAGCGGTAGGTGCGGCTGGCTGGCTCCGAAGATTTCGTCGCTGGGCACCTGGTTGTAGGCCCCGCCGCGCATGACTGGTTCGCCGCTGGTGACCTGGCCACCGATGGTGGGGACCGGGTCGTTCGGATCAAAGGCATAGGTGATAGAGGTTTCCTGTTCGACCGGTTCGGGAATCAGTCCCCCGTCTGGCGAGCAGTACAGGGTGACCCTTTGCGCGTTTTCCGGGGGCCACGTAGCCGCGTGTTCCCATCGGCCGCCATGATCCAGCCGGCCATGGGCCGTGGCATTGCCCCTGCCGCCACCCATCAGGAAATAGGTGACAGCGGCCCGTTGCACGGCACTCGTGTCCCGTCCCAGGACCTCGTCCATCCAATCAGCCCTAAAGTCCAGGTACGACGGAGCAAGATTGCCGTCAAAATATGCCGCCGGGCCAAAGTCGACGTCGCCTGCGTAGCTCTGGCAGCGTTTCCCATGGGTCCAGGGTCCCAGGAGCAGGTAGGCCGGACTGGACTTGCGATCTCCGAGCTGCTGAAAATTCTCGATGGCCGAGGCAATGTAGGGGTCGTACCAGCTGGAGATGTGGAAGCTTGGCACATCGGGAAACTTGTCGTAGGAATCGCGGGCATAGATTGCAGGCTGTGCCCAGTAGTCGTCGAAGTTCTCATGGGCCCACTGCTCCAGCAGGTAGCCTTCATAATCGGGGGCCAGACTCAAAGGTGAGCTGCCCTGCCGCCACGGCGTCTGGTGGAACCAGTCCGCTACGTTCAGCGCGGCCAGCCCGGAAGCGAGAACGGGATCGCCTGCTGCTGCCGGACTTCGCACCGCATGGCGGAAGGCCCACGTGGCCTGCTTGAGTTCGAAGGCGCCGCCCATGCGCATGCCCACCTCATAGGCCGAGGAGAATCCGCCCGAGTCCATAAACATGGCAGCCAGGCCGGAGGGGGCCAAAGCAGCCGCCGCCGTTTGCACATGGGCCGAGTAGGACACCCCGTTCATCAGCACACGCCCGTCACACCAGGGCTGGGCTTCGATCCAGGCGATCGTGTCTACCCCGTCCTGTCCCTCATTGAGGTATTTGACGAATTCGCCCTCCGAATTACCTCGGCCGCGGCAGTCCTGACGGATCACGACATAGCCTCGTCGGACGAAAAAATCGGCGATCTCGGATGGCAGAGGTATTGGCTGGTCATGTATTGACTGGTCCGAATCCCGGCTTGAACGCTTCCCATAGGGTGTGCGTTCCAAGAGTACGGGCCGGGGCGCTTCGGGAGCATCGCCCAGGTATACGTCGGTGGCAAGCCGGCATCCATCACTCATCGCAACCATGAATTCCTGCGGATGGCCGACTTCCTCAGACAGCAAGGATCTGTCGTCGATATATCTGGTCAACTGTGATCTCATTCCTTGATTTTCACTTCCCGGTGTTACTTTTAGGTTGCGCCGGCGGAGCCCTACATCATGAAGTTAGCCAGTGAACCGGCGCCGCGTGCGACAGTTGGCTGAATTGAGTCAACTGTTCGTAACAAGGCCGGCATGGCAGAGGAGGTCTCATGGCCATTGCACTTCAATTTGCAGGATTCGACATCAACAACCTGCGCGTATCGGTCTCCCCCCTGTCCGAACTGATGGCGGTACTCCACGTCTTGGCGGAACCTGACCATCACTTCGAATCGTCCGCAAAAGTTCAGGCCATCGCGCGGAATCTGGACGATCGGCTGATCGCCGAGTTCAACGCTCTCTCGCCCCTGTGGGCACGGTCGCGCACGATTCTTCTTTCCGGTGTCCACCGGACCAAAGCAGAATCTTGACCGTGAACTCGCTGGCATGGCCGCCCTGCCGCTTGAGGCTTTCGTCTCCATGGCGGCCGAAGCCATCCGCGGCTTCAGCAAGGACCTCCCGGCAGCCTCGGAACTGTTGCATGATGAAAAAACCCGTCGGGAGTTCCTTGACACGTGCCGGTCGCGATCTTTGGGCCGATTCGAGTTGGCCGAACAACTTCTGAATGACCCGGAGCAGTTCAGGCGGAGGATCATCGAATTTTGCTCGGATTGCTGGAGTTCGTTCTTCAGGAAGGAATGGGAGGATCTCGCCCTCAACATCAGCGGCGCCGCAGCCCAACTCGCAGACAAGCTGAACCGCGACGACCCCATCGCAACGATCGCCTCGCTCAGCGTCACGGCCAAGGCGTTCCGCGGAGCCTCCGAGGTCCGTTTCGACACGCTCCAGCAACGCCGGGTGAAGATGGCAGGACGCCAGCTGCTGCTGGTCCCCTCGCGTTGGATCGGCAACCACCTCACGGTTAAGGACAATGCCGGGTACCCGGTCATCGTCCATTTTCCGGCGCAGACCCCGCAGGAGGAACTCCTGCAGATCCAGCAGATGCGTGGCAGGCTCAGCGCGCTTAGTGCCGACTCCCGAATGGAGCTGTTCCGGCACATCTCGGCAGAGCCCATGACGACCTCCGATCTTGCGGTCAGGCTCGGTCAACCCGCGGCACAGATCTCCCGATCCCTGCGGGTACTGCGCGAAGCGGGCTTGGTGGTCTCGGACCGCCAGGGAAAGCTGGTCTACCACCGCATCGACACCGCCACGGTGCTCAGGATGGGCCCGGACCTGCTGGCCACCCTGACCAGATGACTTCTCCTACCTGGCGGCACGTTTCCGACGTCGGCGAATGGTGGGGATCATTGGTTGGCATTCATTGAACCGTCCTTATGCATCTCGCGGGACAGTTTCCAAATCCTCGTCGCAACTTCCGGAACGATTGTCGAAAATTGGATAATCATCTCCCAGCACCGCGGTGCTTGTAATACAAATCACGAGTGGGGTTTTCGATTCCCACGCTACTGGGCAATCCGCGGCTCAGGGTTACCGCACTACTGGAGGATCCATGACCATCACCAAAATCGGAGGCCGGAGCGAATCGCTCGGGCTCCGTTTGCTCGCCAGCGTGGAAAGGGCAGGCAATGCACTGCCGCATCCGTTCTGGCTGTTCTGGATTCTCTTCGGCGTGCTTGCCGTCGCCAGCTGGATATTGTCGAGCGCAGGGGTGCGCGTCACGGATCCCGCGACCGGAGAGACTGTCGGGGTCAACAACGCGTTGAGCGTCGAGGCCATTCGCTCCCTGCTGACCGGCGCGGAGGAATCCTTCGTCACGTTTGGGCCGCTGGGGACGGTGCTGATCGTCATGCTGGGCGTTGCCGTGGCGGACAGGTCCGGACTCTTCGAGGTCATTGCCCGACGTGCGCTCAGCAATGTGTCGCCGCGTTCCGTCGTATTCGCCGTGGCTCTGGGCGGCGCGCTTTCCAAGTTCCTCTCCGACTCCGCCTACGTGGTGTTGATTCCGCTGGGCGCGGTGGCTTTTAAGGCCGTAGGCCGCTCTCCGATGCTGGGCATGATCGTAGCCTTCGTCTCGATCAATGCAGCCGGAGATGCCAATCCACTGATCGCCCCCGGCGATGTGGTCTTTGCAAAGGTAGCCACCGAGGCCGCCCACCTCATCGATCCGAGTGTCACCGTTCGAGCCACGGACAACATGTACTTCACGACGGTCTCAGCCATAGTGTTGGCGATTACGGTCACCCTGGTCACCGAGCTGATCCTGAAGAAGCGTGAGCACACCCTGGTGGTCGACACCGAGCAGGCCGACACGGCGGCAATGTCCGCCATGGCTCCCAGCGCCCTGCTCTCCGACGAGCAGGAACGCCGTGGACTGCGCGTCACGGGACTCTCCGCGGTGGCCTTCCTCGCGCTGCTGGCCGCGGCCATCATTCCTGCGGGATCACCGCTGCGTGGAGCGGGCGGGGAGTTCCTGGAATCGCCGTTTCTGGACGGCATAGCATTCTTCCTGTCGATGTTCTTTCTGGTTCTGGGCACGGCTTTCGCCTCCGGTTCCCGGCAACTGGACTCCGCCTCAGACATCCCTCGTTTCATGGCCGACGGCGTTCGTTCGATTGCACCGCTGATCGTCCTGTTCTTTGCCGTCTCCCAGTTTTTGGCGTTGTTCAAGTTCACGAAAATCAGCACCGTGGTGGCCGTGGTCGGTTCCGATGCCATCCAAGGCCTGGGGATCAACAGCGTTGGCCTCTTCTTGATTGTTGTCGTCTGCATCGCGGTCCTCAACCTGATGATCACTTCCGGTCAGGCCCTGTGGGCGCTCGTTGCACCGGTCATCATCCCGATGATGATGCTGCTCGGGACAAATCCTGCCACCACGATGGCGCTCTACCGCATCGCCGATTCGTGCACCAACTCCATCACCCCGATGAGCACCAGCTTCGTTCTCTGTGTGGGCTACCTCCAGACGCTGAACAAGAAGGCGGGCATTGGCACGCTGATCTCCTTCACGTTGCCGTGTGCGTTGATCATGTTCGTGGTGTGGCTCGGTTTGTTCCTCGCCTGGTGGGCGCTGGGCATTCCGCTCGGTCCCGGTGCCCCCGTGCGGTAGCGCAGGCGACAACCGGCCGCCTGCGGCTCGGTGCCGGGGGCAGGTTCAAGGGATGAATCCAAAGGAATCGTCAGTTGGTGGGCCCAGTTTCCGGGTCGTAGCTGGCGGGGCAGCAAGGACCATGTCCAACCGATCACCGACTCCCCATGCCCTTAGGATCCGGAGGCTTCGCCCAGGGATCCCGGCCCGACGAGCGTTGTCGCTGCCATGTCGTCGGGCCTTGGGGCCCGAGCGACCGTCCTCCCTGACAGGAAATTGGCTGACTCGGTCCTTGGGCACGTTCGCCCGCCCTTGCGAGGATATGCAAATGCACCATTTCGTGGTGCCCCGCGGCCGACAGCAGAAGGACGATCTTGGCTCCTGAAGCATTCGCGGGTGATGCCGAAGAACGCACCAATATGGGCAGCCAGACGGCGTTGGCAGGAGGGGGCAACATGGCCACTGCTCTCTGGCGGTGCTCCACGGGGGAGTGTTTCCGGTCCACACGTCGTCACAGTTTGGAGGTGGAAGCTCCAGGTGTTGGGCTCCGGCTTAGGAAACCCGCGAGATGCTTGTTCACATTTCGTAGGCATGGGACCGGTATCGAGAGCATGCTGGTGAGGATCCCAGGGGCGGCAAGAGGGTGACCTCCTCGTTTTCCGCACCGTACCGGGCCGGCGGGCAGCCCCGAGTCCAGTGACGCAACGGTCTGCTGGACGCCTGGGCACGGCAGGGCCGGTCGCAGAACGCGCCGATCATGTGCATCGTGGCCATGGAAAGCCGCGCGGCTTCCCGCCCTACGCGGCGGCTCGCCTATGCAGCGCGCGCCAAGGCGCCGACGCGATGAAGGATCGTGCGTACAAAGTGGATTCAGGAATTCCCGGTTCCATGACGTCCCGTGCGGTCGGTCGCCCTAGCCCGTCGTGACGGCGAGGGCCGCGGAAAGCTGGGCCGTCGCTGCGCGCAAGCGCGGCACGGCCCTGGCTGCGAACTCGTCGTTGAGCCGGGTGACGGGCCCGGAGACGGAGATCGCCATCGGGGTCGGCGCGCCGGGGACCGCCATTGCCAGACAGCGCACGCCGAGCTCCTGCTCTTCCTCGTCGATGGCATAGCCGCGGGTGCGCACCTGATCGAGTTCCTCGAAGAGCTGGTGCATGGTGCCGATGGTTTTCGGCGTGTGGGGCGCCATGCCCGCCTGGTTGACCAGGCGCTGGACCCGGTCGTTTTCCAGCACCGACAGGATTGCCTTGCCCACTCCGGTTCCGTGGAGCGACGAGCGGCGACCGACCTCGGTGATCATGCGCATCGCGTGCGGCGACTGGGCTTGGGAAATGTAGGTGACCATGTCGCCGTCGAGCACCGCGATGCTGGCCGACTCGCCCAGTTCGTTCACCAGGTTCTGCAGGATGGGCGTGGACAGGGCGCCCAGCTGGCGGTTGGCGACCTCGCCCAGGCGGATCAGCCGCGGGCCGAGGGCGTAGCGGCGGTTGTTCAGCTGGCGGACGTAACCAATGCCTACCAGGGTGCGCAGCAGCCTGTGGATGGTGGGAAGCGGGAGCGGGGTGTCCATGGCAAGTTCGCTCAGGGCCGCCTCCCCGCCGGCCCGGCCAATGAGTTCAAGGAGCTCGAAGGCGCGCTCGACGGATTGGACGCCCGATGTCGTCTTTACTTCGGCCATGGCGATGCTCCTGGGTCTGCTGGTGCGCGGGCGGGAACCGTCAAAAGGTCCCGCAAACGGTCAAGTCTTGTGGTGCAACACTACCGGAACCCAAGCTATTTCTTCCACGATCCGAAACTTTGATCACAATTCCCGTGACCCACTCCACATAAGTGCTTGTCATTTCACTTCGTAGATAATAGTATCCACTATACGGAAACTTTTTCAGGAGGACGATATGGCTGTACCTAGCCCGGGATATTCACTGACGCTGCGTGTCCAAACGCCCGTCTCGATCACTGCAACCAGCGAACTGGCCGCGGCCGTGGGCCGCGCCGGAGGGTCAATCACGGCACTTGACGTGGCCGAATCCGGCCATGACCACATGGTCGTCGACGTCAGCTGCAACACCACCGATGCCGCACACGGCCAATCGGTCCGCGATGCCCTCGATGCGCTGGACGGCGTGAACGTCCGCAATGTCTCGGATCGCACCTTCCTCATGCACCTGGGCGGCAAGCTGGAGGTCGTCCCGAAGGTCGCCCTGCGAAACCGCGACGACCTCTCCCGTGCGTACACCCCCGGGGTTGCCCGCGTGTGCATGGCCATCGCCGAGAACCCCGAGGACGCCCGCAACCTCACCATCAAGCGCAACACCATTGCCGTGGTCACCGACGGCTCCGCCGTCCTGGGCCTGGGCAACATCGGCCCTGCCGCCGCGCTTCCGGTCATGGAGGGCAAGGCCGCGCTGTTCAAGCAGTTCGCCAACGTCGATGCCTGGCCGGTCTGCCTGGACACCCAGGACACCGAGGAGATCATCATGATCGTCAAGGCCCTCGCCCCGGTCTACGGAGGGGTGAACCTCGAGGACATCGCCGCACCGCGCTGCTTCGAGATCGAGGCCCGCCTGCGCGAGGAGCTGGACATCCCGGTCTTCCACGACGACCAGCACGGCACCGCCATCGTCACCCTCGCAGCATTGACCAACGCGCTGCTTGTGGTCGGCAAGCAGATCGACAAGGTCCGCATCGTCGTCTCCGGCGTCGGTGCCGCCGGCAACGCCATCATCCAGCTCCTGGCCGCCCGCGGCGCCAAGAACATCATCGCCGCCGGCCGCAACGGAGCGATCAGCCGCACCGATGTTTCCGCAGACCCGCACCGCCAGTGGCTGGCCGACAACACCAACCCGGAACAGTTCACCGGGACGCTCAGGGAAGCCATGGTCGGCGCCGACGTCTTCATCGGCGTCTCCGCCCCCAACGTCCTGGACGAGGCGGACATCGAGGCCATGAACGAGAATGCCATCGTCTTCGCCATGGCCAACCCCGACCCGGAGGTCGATCCGATCGCCGCCGGCCGCCATGCCGCAGTGGTCGCCACGGGCCGTTCGGACTTCCCGAACCAGATCAACAACGTTTTGGCCTTCCCGGGTTTCTTCCGCGGACTGCTCGACGCACGCGTTTCAGACATCACCGACGAAATGTTGTTGGCCGCAGCCGATGCCATTTCCGCCCGGGTGAGCCAAGATGAACTCAACCCAGGTTTCATCATTCCCTCCGTCTTCGACCCGCACGTGGCCGCAGACGTTGCCGAGGCCGTCTCCTCCGCGGCCGTGAAGAACAAGTAGCAAGAAAGATCTGGTCCACCACGATGAGCATCACACTGACCCACACCCCGTCCGTTGCCAAGGCCGATGAGATCCTCTCCACCGAGGCGCTGGCCTTCGTCCTGAAGCTGCACGAGAAGTTCGCCGGAACCCGCGAGGAGCTGCTGGCGGCACGCACCAAGGCCCGCGCGGAGGTCGCCAAGACCGGCACCATGGACTTCGACCCGGCCACCGCGGACATCCGCGCCGGCGACTGGAAGGTCGCCCAGGCGCCGGCCGCCCTGCAGGACCGCCGCGTGGAAATCACCGGCCCGGCTTCCCCGGCCAAGATGGCCATCAACGCGCTGAACTCCGGCGCCAAGGTCTGGCTTGCCGACCTTGAGGACGCCTCGACCCCGACCTGGCACAACGTCGTGGACGCGCTGGTGAACCTCACCGAGGCGGCCGCCGGCACCCTGTCCTTCGAAGATGCGGGCAACGGCAAGTCCTACGCGCTGCGCACCGACGCACCGCTGGCCACCGTCGTGGTCCGCCCGCGCGGCTGGCACCTGCCGGAGGCCAACGTGCTCATCAACGGCGCACCGGCAATCGGCGCGCTGGTGGACTTTGGCCTGCATTTCTTCCACAACGCCAAGGTGTTGGCGGAATCGGGCCAGGGCCCGTTCTACTACCTGCCCAAGATGGAGTCCTACCTCGAGTCCCGCCTTTGGAACCAAGTGTTCGCCTTCGCCGAGGCGGAACTCGGGATCGAGCACGGCACCATCCGCGCCACCATGCTCATCGAAACCATCCCGGCCGCGTTCCAGATGGACGAGATGCTCTACGAGCTGCGCGACTACGCCTCGGGCCTGAACGCCGGGCGCTGGGACTACCTCTTCTCCATCATCAAGTACTTCCGCGAGGCCGGCGAGAAGTTCGTCATGCCGGACCGCGCCGATGTGGCCATGACGGCGCCGATGATGCGCGCGTACACCGAACTGCTGGTGGCCACCTGCCACAAGCGCGGTGCCTTTGCGATGGGCGGCATGGCCGCCGTCATCCCGAACCGCCGCGAGCCGGAGGTCACCGCCGCCGCGTTCGAGAAGGTCCGGGCCGACAAGACCCGCGAGGCCAACGACGGCTTCGACGGCTCTTGGGTGGCACACCCCGATCTGGTCCCGATCTGCGTGGAGGTCTTCGACTCCGTGCTCGGCGCCAAGCCCAACCAGATCGACCGCCAGCGTCCCGAGGTCGCGGTCACCGCCGAACAACTGCTCGACGTCGCCTCGGCACCGGGCTCGGTGACCGAGGCCGGGGTCAACGCCAACCTCTACGTTGCAGTGGCATACACCGCCGTCTGGCTCTCGGGCAATGGCGCGGTGGCCATCCACAACCTCATGGAGGACGCGGCAACGGCGGAGATTTCCCGTTCGCAGATCTGGCAGCAGATCAACAACCAGGTCGTCGCCGCAGACACCGGCAACACCATCACCGCCGAACTCGTCGCCGATGCCCTGGCCGTCCAGGTCGCCAAGCTGCGCGACGAGGTCAACGACGAGGAAACCTTCGCCGCCTACTATGCCCCGGCCGCCGAACTCATCGGCCGACTGGTCTCCGGGCGCGAGGAGGACTTCGAGGACTTCCTCACGCTGCCTGCCTACCGCCTGCTGAGCACCGAGCTGGTGGCCAAATGATCCGCCAGGGCGCGCTGGGCGCGGCCGCACTGGCACGCGTCGAAAGCGACCTGGCAGCCACCGACGAACTGCTGGAGCAGAACTACCCGGGCGACGACGGACGGCGCCAGCCGATCCACACCGCCTATGTCCCGGCCGACCGCTTCACCCCCGAGCTGCCCGCGGCCTGGGGCGCCGCGGCGCTTGAAGCCGCAGGCGGCGTGGCGGGTCTGTCCGACCTGGCCGGGAAGCTGGGACTGGCGCAGCCGCAGGAACTTGCCGCGCTGGTTGCCGCGAAGCTGGGCAGCGAGCCCATCGAGGACCTGCGCCTGGACTTCGAGGACGGATACGGCAACCGTGGCGATACGGCCGAGGACGCCGCGGCCGTTGCAGCGGCAGAACAGGTCGCCAAGGCCGTGGCGGCGGGCGTGGCTCCGCCGTTCATCGGCATCCGCTTCAAGTGCCTCGAGGCACCCACCCGGGCCCGCGGGCTGCGGACGCTGGATCTGTTCGTCTCCACACTGGCCCGCGCCGGCGAATTGCCGCCGGGCCTGGTGCTGACCCTGCCGAAGGTCACCACCGTCGCCCAGGTCCGTGCCATGGTCTTCGTCTGCGAGCAGCTGGAGGCGGCGCACTCGCTGCCCGCCGGCCGCCTGCGCTTCGAGGTCCAGATGGAAACCCCGCAACTGATCCTCGCCCACGACGGCACCGTCCCCTCTGCGACGCTGCTGCACGCGGGCCAGGGGCGGATCACCTCGCTGCACTATGGCACCTACGACTACTCGGCCTCGCTGGGCATCGCGGCGGCCTACCAGTCCATGGAGCACCCGGCGGCCGACTACGCCAAGAACGTCATGCAGGTGGCCGTCGCCGGCACCGGCGTGCACCTCTCCGACGGCTCCACCAACATCCTGCCCCTGGGCGATCCGGAACAGGTCCAGGCCGCCTGGGCCCTGCATGCCCGGCTGGTGCGCCGCCATCTGGAGCGCGGGATCTACCAGGGCTGGGACCTGCACCAGAACCAGCTGCCCACCCGCTACCTGGCCACCTACGCGTTTTACCGCGAGGGCTTTGCCGCCGCGGCGGCGCGCCTGCGCAACTACGTGCACCGCATCGAATCGGCCATCATGGACGAACCGGCCACCGCCAAGGCGCTGGCCAACTTCATCCGCCGCGGCCTGGTCTGCGGCGCACTGACCGCCGAGGAGATCGCCGCGGAAGCAGAGATTTCCCTATCCACCCTTGAATCAATCGCCCTGACGCGAGCAACACAGACGGAGGACTCGAATGTCTAAGATCCAGACTCGTGCGGATGCAAGCTACTACACGAACTACGGAGGGCACCCGCCGCAGACCGACCTGTTGACCGACCGCGCCATCGTCACCGAGGCCTATACGGTCATCCCGCGCGGGGTGCTGCGCGACATCGTCACCTCGGTCTTCCCGGAGTGGACCGGCACCCGCGCCTGGGTGCTGAACCGCCCGGTTGCCGGCGGCTCGACCACCTTCGCCCAGTCCATCGTGGAGGTCTCCCCGGGCGGCGGCTCGGATCACCCGGAGCCGCAGGCCGAGGTCCAGTCCTTTGTCTTCGTGGTCTCCGGCCGGCTGACCGTGACCATCGACGGCACCGCGCACACCCTGGAAGAGGGCGGCTTCGCCTACGTCCCGGCCGGCACTGCGTGGCAGGCCCACAACAACGGCGTCGAGGTGGCGACCTTCCACTGGATCCGCAAGCGCTACGAGGTCCTGGCCGGCGTCGTGGCCCCGGGACCGGTCGTCGGCAACGAGCGCGACATCGAGCCCGGCGCGATGCCGGAGACCGAGGGCAAGTGGCGCACCACGCGCATGCTTGACCCGCAGGACGTGGCCTTCGACTTCGGCGTGAACATCGTGACCTTCGAGCCCGGCGCCTCCATCCCGTTCGCCGAGACCCACGTGATGGAGCACGGCCTGTACGTCTTGGAGGGCAAGGCCGTCTACCGGCTGAACGCCGACTGGGTCGAGGTCGAGGCGGGGGACTACATGTCGCTGCGCGCCTTCTGCCCGCAGGCCTGTTACGCCGGCGGACCGTCGAACTTCCGCTACCTGCTCTACAAGGACCAGAACCGCCAGATCGCCTTGTAATGCTGCACCCCGCTTAACCACCGTCGGGCCCTTCGAACGCGATGCGTTCAAAGGGCCCGACGGTGTTTGGGGGAGGGGAGAACCCTCGCCCCGGTCTCGGCCGGCGCCCGTTGGGAAAGGGGTGGTGCCGGTGAGAGGCGTTTGCTACCAGGCCGGGAGCACCGGCAGGGGTCCGCTGGATTCAATGTAGCGTGCCTGGCCGCGCGCGAGCCACTCGATCAGGCCCTCGCGGTCCGACTTGATTTGCAGGGCGCCGTCGCCGACGACCCACTCATCGCCTTCCTCGGTCACCAGTGTCATGCCCGGGGCGTCCTTGGCCCGCATGGTGCGCACCGCCGCCTCCACGGCGTCCAGCTGCGAGTCAGGGTCGGCCTCCTCGATGGTCCAGGCGGTGTCCAGGTCGTGGTGGTGCACGACGACCTCGGCGATGCGCAGAGCCACGATGGAAGTGGCGGGGATGACCTTACCGTGCAGGTTCACTTCCTGGACCGCGAGCTCCCCGGCCAGGCGCTCGCACTGTTCGGCGAAGTACTCCGCGGCGCTGCGGAATTTCTCGACCAGTTCCCCGCCCGGCAGGGCAGCGAGCGCGGCGATCTCCGCGTTGCGGGCCTCCGGGGATGCATAGAGCTGCTGCTCTTCCCCGGTGGCGGCCCAGTCAATGAGCTTGACCAGC
Organism: Paeniglutamicibacter sulfureus; assembly: GCF_030512175.1. Taxonomy (GTDB): domain Bacteria; phylum Actinomycetota; class Actinomycetes; order Actinomycetales; family Micrococcaceae; genus Paeniglutamicibacter; species Paeniglutamicibacter sulfureus. The sequence continues at coordinate 457,190 of NZ_JAULBL010000002.1, forward strand.
GAACGGCCGTTGGATGCCAGGTGGGCAATGACGTCGGCCCGGCTCCACCCCTCGCACAGGGACGGCGCCGACATTTCGTCGGTGGACAGGGTGTCGATCGTGGCCAGCATCATGTTGGTTTCGCGGCCGAGTCGGGAAAGGTCCGAGTGCAGGCGGGCAGTGTTGATCATGCAGACACCCTACCAACGCGCGGGCCGGCGATGGGCCCGGAATCCAATCCATATCGAACCGGTATCGACTCATATGCAGGGGCGTGGCTCGGTGCCGGACCGCCATTCCCGGCTTTTATGCCGCCGGACGGTAGTTTGGTGGAATGATCCCGGACCGGCAGATGACGCAACGGCTACGTCTCGATCCACCCGTCCCCGAGGACCTGGATGAGGTCTTCGCGATCTCCGGCGATCCGCGGACCTGGGCGCACATCCCCGGCGAACGGGTCACGGATCCGCGGCAGACCGAGGCCTCGCTGGAAACGTTTGGCGCCGGCTGGCGGGAGCACGGCCTCTCGCACTGGGTCGTGCGGCTGGGCGAGGCCGGCGCCTACCCGCCCCTGGAGCCCGGCCAGGTACTGGGCACCGGGGGAGTGCACCTGCTTGCGGCGGTTGCCGGCACGCCCGTATGGAACCTTGGCTACCGGCTGGACCCGGCCTGCTGGGGCCACGGATTCGCCACCGAACTTGCCAGGTACGCGGTGGAACGCGCCCATGCCGCCAGGGATTCGGTGCCGGTGATCGCCCGGGTGCTTTCCACCAACCCCGCATCGCTCAAGGTGGCGCAGAAGGCCGGTCTTCAACTCCGTTGGGAGGGAGCTCCGTCGCCGCAGACCGCCGCAGCGGTCGGGGACCGGCCGGCTTCCCGGCTCATCCTTGCGGACCGTGAGCTGGATGGCGACGTGCTGGCATGGCTGGTGTCGCGGGGCTAATTGCGTCGTTCCGCAAGTGGCCAGCTGCCGGGATCAGGCGTCGTCGCGCACCCGCTTGGCGAAGTTCAAGACATGTTCGCGCAGCACGGTGATGCGCCGGTTGACCTCCGCCTCGCGATCGAAACCGAGGTAGGGCAACGATTTCATCATGCGGACATTGGCGGGGCACTGGAATTCGGCGCACACCAGGATGCCGATGGTGTCGCCGTCGCGGCCGGCCTGGCCACCCTTCCTGGCATTGAAAAACACCACGTCGTTGGGCAGGTCGACGTCTTCGCACCACGAGCACTGGGGGCGGTTGCGGATCTTGCCCTCGGTCTTGCGGAACATGATGCCCACGGGTGCATCGTCGAGAACGGTGACGACATAGCCGACCAAGGGCAGCTTTGGATCCCTCCACCCCAGGAACTCGAAGGTGTCCCAATCCAGGGAGTCGAAGTCCTCCGGGAGCGTGATGGCCTTGCGTTCGCGCATCGAGGCATTGATGAAGGATGTGCGGATCTGTTTTTCGGAAAGTGAATGCATGGTAATTTCGGGCCTGACTGTCGTGCCGCTTCGTCGCCGCGGCGAAGGGGAGGGGCATGCTTCGGGTGGGGCAAAGGATCCGCGCGCGGTCGGGCGACGAGTCGCCGATCACCCGGCGGCGGATGTGGGCGCGCCAAAAGGGCGCGAAATATCACCGAAAATGGACAGCCTTATCTCGAGCCGGCGGAAAAGACGCCGGCTACCTCCGAACGCCCGCGGGGCGGTGGGGTCGAGATCAAAATGGACATGCGAAAAAGTATACGCCCACGGATGGGGTGACTTGCGGGACGCGGTCAGTCACGCAGCAGGCTCCGCAATGGCGTCCACCCGAGGGGAAGAGGGCCGCGGATATCGGCGCGCCGGCGATCCGTGGTGGCGGACCACCCCTGTGCAGCGGCCTCGCCGCGCTCGCCGACCGCTCCTCGAGCCACCCGGAATCCGACGTCCTCAAGCACGGCATCGGGTGCGCTGCCCCGGCGCACCGAGGCACGGCAGCTCCAGGACTTGTCGTCCCAGCCGCCGCCGCGCAGACTTCTGTAGTCCCCGTAGCGTGCCGTGTCCGCAAAGTCCCAGCACCATTCCCAGATGTTGCCGATCATGTCGAAAAGGCCAAAGCCATTGGGCTCCTTGCTCCCGACTGGTTGCGGGCCGCTGACTCCGTCTCCGGAGGTCCATGCGATCTTCGGCAGGGGAGCATAGGTGGGTGCCGTGGTGCCGGCGCGACAGGCAAATTCCCATTCGGCCTCGGTCGGCAACCTGAAACCCCCGGAGCCGACATTCCAGGTGATCTCTCGACCTGCTATCTCGTAGGCCAGATCGAGTCCGTGGTCCTGCGAGAGCTTGTTGCACCAGCGCACCGCTTCGAACCAGGTGACCGGGTGGGCGGGCACATCCTGCGCGGAGGCCTCGACGAGTTCGGCACCGTCCGCATCCGCCCATTGGGCCTGGGTGACAGGTGTCTCGGAGAGATGGAACGGGCGGAGGCTGACCTCGCGGACCGCATCGGATCGGGCGTCGCGCAGGCGGGCCTTGCCCGCCGGGATCGAAGCCATTGAAAGTTCCACCTACCGATCATCCCGCAAAGGGCGGCGGCGAAGTGTCTTCCGGCCTCGGCGAACCCAAAGACGCGGGAGGTGGCACGATCGGGCGTGCTTCAAGCTGCAGGCCAAACCCGCGACCATTGGCCAAATGAACGGGGGGCGGCTGCCGTACCGGCAGCCGCCCCCCGTCAAGCGTGGTCCTCGATTTCCGGCGCGTCAGCCCGCGTTGACGGCGGCCTTGGTGATCGGCCAGCCGGTGACCACCTTGGGTCGAGGCGTGGCGTAGGTGCGCACCTTGGAGGTGCTCAGCCCCAGCCGGATGAGGGATTCGGCGATGGTCACCGCGGCACGCACGCCGTCCACGATCGGCACGCCGGTGGCCTCGGCGACCTTGGCCTCAAGCTCCGCCATGCCGCCGCAGCCAAGCACGATGACCTCGGCCTTGTCGTCCTGCACCGCCTGGCGAGACTGCTCCACGATGGCGGCCACGGCGCGTTCGGGATCGGACTCGAGCTCGAGCACGCCCAGTCCGCTGGCGCGGACCGAGGCGCAGCGGTCGGTGAGCCCGGCCAGCTTCAGCCGGTCCTCGATCAGCGGAACCGTCCTGTCCAGCGTGGTGACCACGGAGTACTTGTGCCCCAGGAACTGGGCGGTGGATGCGGCCGCCTCGGTGATGTCCACGACCGGGACATCGAGCAGTTCCTGCAGGCCCTCGCGGCCGTGTTCGCCGTAGCCGGCCTGGATGACGGCGTCGAAGGGTTCGGTGTAGTTCACGACCTTGTCCATGACGGCGATGGCGGCGAGGTAGCTCTCGAAGTTTCCCTCGCAGGAATCGGCGCCGAAGTCGGGCGTCAGCTCGACGATCTCGGTTCCCGGGGAGGCCGCCGAACGGGCCGAGTCGCCGATGGACCGGGTCATGGACGCGGTGGTGTTGACGTTGAGGACCAGAATGCGCATGGGGAAACTCCTGTGTGGCGGTGGATCTGAAGCGGGCGGTGGGCCCTAGTGGGTGGGGGCGACGGCGATGGCCTCGCCGTCGACGTCCTGGTGGACCTGGCCGCGCTTGGCGATGGCCAGGTAGACGAGGGCGCCGAGGCCGGAGCCGATGAACCAGGCGAAGGCCGAGACGTGTCCCAGGGCCGGGGAGAAGGCCAGGACCAGTGCCGCAATGGCGGAGATGCCCAGGGCTGTGATGGCGCGGAAGTTCACGCCGCGGGTGAAGAAGTACGTGCCCTCGGGGTTGGTGCGGTAGAGGTCCGGGACATTGATCCGGGCGCGGCGCAGGATCCAGTAGTCGGCCATGATAATGCCGAACAGCGGGCCGAGCAGGGCGCCCAGACCGCCGAGGAAGTAGGTGATGACGGCGGGGGAGTTGTAGAGGTTCCACGGCAGGATCAGCAGACCGATGACGCCGGAGATGATGCCGGCGCGGCGGAAGTTCAGCACCTTGGGGAAGAGGTTGGTCAGCGCGTAGATCGGGGCGACGAAGTTGGCCATCAGGTTCACCGCGATGGTCAGGATCAGCAGGGCCGCCGATGCCGCCAGCAGCAGGAAGGTGTTCGGAATGGCGGCGACGACGTCCGAGGGACTGTCGATGATGGAGCCGTCGATCTTGAACTGGGCACCGGTCATGACCACGACGATCACGCCGAAGAGCAGCATGTTCAGCGGGATGCCCCAGAAGTTGCCGCGCACGATCGAGCCCTTGGAGCGCGCGCTGCGGGTGAAGTCGCAGAAGTTCAGCACGAAGGTTGCATAGATGGAGACCCAGAGGGCGCCGCCGCCAAGGATTCCGAGCCACATGTCGACCCCGGTCTTGGCGTCCCCGGTGGACCAGGCGATGGAGCCGCCGGCCTGGGCGAACATCCATATGGCCAGCGCACCCATGGTGACGAGGATGACCGGGCCGGCGAAGGCCTCGTACTTGCGGATCATTTCCATGCCGTAGCTGACGATGACCAGTTGCAGCGCCCAGAGGGAGACGAAGCAGATCCAGCCAAGGGTGGAAAGGCCCAGGATGCTGTTGGAGTTAAGATCCGCGGCAGAGGGGGCCACGGCCAGGATCATCACCACGAGCACCACGGATGCCAGGTAGGTCTGGATGCCGAACCAGGCGATCGCCACCGCACCGCGCAGGAGGGCCGGGATCTGTGCCCCGCGGATGCCGAAGGCAATGCGGCTCATGACCGGGAACGGGACGCCGGTCTTTTCGCCCATGAAGCCGGAAAAATTCAACAGCCCAAAGAGCAGGACTGCGCCGAAGCCCAGGGCCAGCAGGATCTGCCAGCCGCCCAGGCCGAGTGCAAAGAGCCCGATCGCAAATGCGTAGTTCCCCAGGGAGTGGACGTCGTTGGCCCACAGCGTGAAGATGCTGTAGCTGGACCAGGTTCTTCCCGCCTTGGTGGTCGGTGCCAGGTCGCTGTTGTACAGCGACGCGCTGAGCCCATGGGGATTCAGTTCGTGCTGGACCACGGGCGGGACGCTGGATTCTGACGTCGCAGTGCGCACATCTGGATGGGTCATGAGAGCTCGTACCTTTCACCACAGGGGGGTGTGACGGAGATTACTTCGTGGATCGATGATGACACGATTCCATGTAAAAGAAAAGGATTTTCGTCAGGTGGAATTATCGGAAAAATCCTGTGGCCCAAATTTCACTGGTCACGCCCGGTTCGCATCAAATTCCGTCGCCCGGGGCGTGGTGGCTGGTCGGTGGGCGGAGGTGTTGCGCACCCTTGACAGTGACTCAGCCCACTCGCTAGAGTTCTCATCAAGCAATAAACATATTTCACAATATGGAAGTTGGAACCATGAAGGAGTCGAAGATGGCCTACACCGTCAACTGTTCAATCTTGCTCACCGAGCTCCCCTTGCTGGAGCGCGCCGCCGCGGCCAAGGCCGCGGGCTTCGACAGCGTTGAATTCTGGTGGCCGTTTGCCACGGCGGTACCCGCCGACTCCGAGGTCGACGCCTTTGTTGCATCGATCAAGGACGCGGGCGTCACCCTCGAGGGCCTGAACTTCTTCGCCGGCGACATGCCGGCCGGCGACCGCGGACTGGTTTCCTGGGTCGGACGCGAATCCGAGTTCCTCGACAACATCGACGTCGTGGCAGGTATTGGCGAGGCCACCGGCTGCAAGGGCTTCAACGCCCTGTACGGAAACCGGCAGCCCGGGGTCGACGGCCAGGCGCACGACAAACTGGCCGTTTCCAACCTGGTGGCCGCGGCCAAGGGCGTCGAGCGGATCGGGGGCACGGTGTTGCTCGAGCCGATCTCGGGATCCGAGGCCTACCCGCTGAAGACCTCCGCCGACGCATTCTTTGTCCTGGAAAAGGTCCACGCCGCAGGCGCAGCCAACGTCAAGCTGCTGGCCGACTTCTACCACCTGGCCGTGAATGGCGACGACGTGGCCACGCTGATCGAGGAGCACGCCCACGAATTCGGGCACATCCAAATCGCCGACGATCCGGGACGCGGCGCACCGGGCACCGGAACCCTGCCACTGGGCGAATGGGTCACCCGTTCCCGCGACCTCGGCTACGCCGGCGGCGTCGCCCTTGAATACAAGGCCGCCCACGCGGAGGCCTTCACCTGGCTCATCCGCCAGCCAGTCTAAGCAGCCCCCACCTTTTCGGGCACGCGCTGCCCGAGCCACCAGCACGCACAAGTTTTCAGGAGCACGGCATGTCGAACACGCACAAGATCGCATTCATCGGCCTGGGCATCATGGGCCTTCCCATGGCCATCAACCTGGCCAAGGCAGGCTTTGAGGTCACCGGCTACAACCGGAGCCCGGAAAAGACCGCGGAACTCGTGGCCGCCGGCGGCAAGGGTGCCGGGTCCATCCCCGAGGCCGTGGCCGACGTCGACGTCGTCATCACCATGGTCCCGGATTCCGCTGACGTCGAAGACGTCGTCACCGGCGAGGCCGGGGTCTTCGCGCACGCCAAGTCCGGCGCTCTGTGGATCGACAATTCCTCCATCCGCCCCGACGTGGCGGCGCGCCTGTCCGACGAGGCCCGCGCCGCGGGACTCCGCCCGCTGGACGCCCCGGTCTCCGGCGGCGAAGCCGGTGCCATCGGCGGAGTGCTCTCCATCATGGTCGGCGGCGAGCAAGCAGACTTCGCCGACGCCGAGGCCGTCTTCAATGCCGTGGGCAAGACCATCGTGCTGGTGGGCCCCTCGGGTTCCGGCCAGACCGTCAAGGCAGCCAACCAGCTGATCGTTGCGGCGAACATCCAGGCACTTTCCGAGGCGGTGGTGTTCCTTGAGGCCTACGGCGTCGACACCGACGCGGCCCTGGAGGTCCTCGGCGGCGGGCTCGCCGGCTCCAAGGTCCTGGACCAAAAGGGGCAGAAGATCCTCGACAGGTCCTTCGAACCAGGCTTTCGCCTGGCCCTGCACCACAAAGACATGGGCATCGTGACCTCCGCCGCCCGCGAGGCGGGCGTCGTGCTTCCGCTCGGCGCACTCGTCGCCCAGCTCGTGGCCTCCACCGTGGCCAGCGGCGACGGCGCACTTGACCACTCCGGACTTTTCCGCGGCGTACAACGCCTCAGCGGATCCGCCGACGTGCCGGCCGAACCCGTAGCCGCCAACTAGCAAGCAGGGCAGTTGGTGCGGTGCCGGCCCGGAAGCCGGCACCGCACCGTCCGCCCCAGGGATCCTTCGCGGCCAGCACCCGCTGTGCGCCATCGGTCCACCCAAACCCACACCCTCCTCCCGCCAGGCAAGTGCCGGCGCCGGGGATTGACACAAGGAGCTGAACACCATGGCAAAGTTGCGCGTCGTTGATGCAATTGTCCTGATCCTGGAAAAGGAAGGCGCCACCGAGGCCTTCGGGCTGCCAGGTGCTGCCATCAACCCCCTGTACTCGGCCATGCAGCGCCGCGGCACCATCCGCCACACGCTGGCCCGCCACGTCGAGGGGGCCAGCCACATGGCCGACGGCTACTCACGGGCCACGGGCAAGATCGGGTTGTGCCTGGGCACCTCGGGCCCCGCCGGCACCGACATGATCACCGGCCTCTACGCCGCGATCGCCGATTCCATCCCGATGCTCTGCATCACCGGACAGGCGCCGACCGACAAGCTGCACAAGGAAGACTTCCAGGCCGTGGACATCGAGTCCATCGCCAAGCCGGTCACCAAGTTCGCAGCCACCATCCTGGAGCCGGGCCTGGTCCCGGGATACTTCGCCAAGGCCTTCCAGATCATGCGCTCGGCACGCCCGGGCCCGGTCCTGCTGGATTTGCCGATCAACGTGCAAATGGCGACGATCGAATTCGACATCGACGCCTACGAGCCGCTGGTCCCGGACAAGCCTGCAGCCACCCGCGGCCAGGCCGAGAAGGTCCTGGACCTGCTGGTCGCCTCCAAGCACCCGATGATCATTGCCGGCGGAGGGGTCATCAACGCCAACGCCTCGGACAAGCTCGTCGAGCTGGCCGAACTGCTGAACATCCCGGTCTCCCCGACCCTGATGGGCTGGGGCACCATTCCCGATGACCACCGCCTGCAGTCGGGCATGGTCGGCATCCAGACCCACACCCGCTACGGCAACGTGTCCTTCCTGGCTTCCGACTTCGTGCTGGGGCTGGGCAACCGCTGGGCCAACCGCCACACCGGCGGCCTGGACACCTACCGCAAGGGCCGCACGTTCGTGCACATCGACATCGAGGGCACCCAGATCGGCCGGGTCTTCTCCCCGGATATGGGCATCATCTCCGACGCCGGCGCCGCGATCGACCAGCTGCTGGCTGCGGCCCGCGACCGCAAGGCCGCCGGCACCCTGCCCGACTACTCGGCCTGGGCCGATGAGTGCACCGCGCGCAAGGGCACGCTGCACCGCAAGACCAACTTCGAGAACATGCCGATCAAGCCGCAGCGCGTCTACCAGGAAATGAACGAGGCCTTCGGCCGCGACACCACCTATGTCTCCACGATCGGCCTGTCCCAGATCGCCGGCGCGCAGATGCTGCACGTCTACGGTCCGCGCCAGTGGATCAACGCCGGCCAGGCCGGCCCGCTGGGCTGGACCGGCCCTGCGGCCCTGGGCGTGGTGCGCGGCAAGCCGAACTCCACCGTCGTCGCCCTCTCCGGCGACTACGACTTCCAGTTCATGATCGAGGAGCTGGCCGTCGGCGCGCAGTTCAAGCTGCCCTACATCCACGTGGTGGTCAACAACTCCTACCTGGGCCTGATCCGCCAGTCGCAGCGCCCCTTCGAGATGGATTACCACGTCTCCCTGGGGTTCGAGAACATCAACTCCCCGGAGACCAACGGCTACGGCGTTGACCACGTCAAGGTCGCCGAGGGCCTGGGCTGCAAGGCGGTGCGCGTGGAGGACCCGTCCAGGCTGGCCGAGGGCTTCGCCGAGGCCGGACGCCTGGCCGCGGAGTTCCAGGTGCCCGTCGTCGTCGAGGTCATCCTGGAGCGTGTGACAAACATCGCCATGGGTGCTGAACTGGATGCAGTCAACGAGTTCGAGGACCTGGCCACCGCGGCCGCCGACGCCCCCACGGCGCTGGCCCCGCTGGAAGCATCGCACGGCGTCCACGTGGGCGCATCGGTCTAGGCCGGAAAAACACGAGAGGAGGCGGCACACCATGTTGGTAGTAGTGGCACCGGACAAATTCAAGGGATCGCTCACCGGCGCGCAGGTTGCCGCCGCCATCGAGGCGGGGGTGCGCGCGGCAATGCCCGGGGCGCGCACGCTCGCGGTGCCCGTCGCCGACGGCGGAGAGGGAACCCTCGCCGCGGCCGCCCAATGCGGCTTCGAGCTGCACCAGGCGACGGTCGCCGGGCCCACCGGGGAGCCGGTGCGCGCTGCCTTCGGCCTGCGGGAGGAGGTGGCCGTCGTGGAGATGGCCGAGGCCTCCGGCCTGGACCGGCTGCCCGGCGGGAAGGATGCGCTCGGGGCCACCAGCCTCGGCACCGGCGAACTAATCGCCGCGGCGCTGGACGCCGGGGCGACCCAGGTCATCCTCGGCGTGGGCGGGAGCGCCTGCACCGACGGCGGGGCCGGCATGCTTCAGGGACTCGGCGCCAGACTGCTGGACGAGCAGGGCAACGAGCTGCCGCTGGGCGGCGGAACGCTTGGCACCCTTGAGACAGTGGACCTCTCCGGGCTCGATACCCGCATCGCCTCGACCTCTTTCACGCTCGCAGCCGATGTGGAGAACCCGCTCACCGGGCCCAACGGCGCAGCCTTCGTCTTCGCCCCGCAAAAGGGTGCGAACCCTGGCCAGGTGGAGATCCTCGATGCGGCACTTGACCGTTGGGCTCGACTCCTGGGTAACGAGCTAGGCACCGAGAGCACCAACAGACTCGTCTCCTCGCCGGGTGCCGGGGCCGCCGGCGGCGTGGGCTTCGCCGCGATGGCCGTGCTGGGAGCAACCCGGCGCCGCGGCATCGACGTGGTGCTGGAGCTGACCGGACTGGAAGAAGCACTGTCCGGGGCCGTCGCGGTGTTCACCGGCGAGGGCAGCCTCGACACCCAGTCGCTGGAGGGCAAGACGCCGGTGGGCGTGGCCCAGCTGGCCGCCGCCCACGGCATTCCCGTCTACGCAATTTGTGGACGCAACCAACTTTCCGCCGAGCAGGCAACCGACGCGGGTTTCACCGCTGTCAGGTCGCTGCTCGAGCTGGAACCCGATGTTGCCCGTTGCATGAGTGAGGGTGGACCACTTGTGCAACGGGCGGCAACCCTCTTGGCCGAAGAATTCCTGGCCACCCACGCGGCCCCCGCGTAACCCCGCCAACCACCGCATTTTCCAACGCACGAGATCTAAGGACGAGACCATGGGCAACACCGAGCTCACCGAGGCAACGACGCCACGGACGGAAGAAAACACAGGCGCGGACTTCGACCTGGTGATCCGCGGCGAGCGGATCGTCACGGGCGCCGGAACCGTCGCGCGCGAAATCGGCATCCGCGACGGCAAGATCGTGGCCATCGAGCCGCTGGGCAACAACCTCTCCGGCGCGCGGCTCATCGAGCTTTCCGCCGAAGAGGTGCTGATCCCGGGCCTGGTGGACACGCACGTGCACGTCAATGAGCCGGGGCGCACCGAGTGGGAGGGCTTCGAGTCCGCCACCAAGGCCGCCGCCGCGGGCGGGGTGACCACGATCGTGGACATGCCGCTGAACTCGATCCCGCCGACCGTCAACGTCGAGGCCCTCGAGCTCAAGCAGGACGCTGCCCGGGCCAAGGCCTACGTGGACGTCGGATTCTGGGGCGGGGCCATCCCGGGCAACAAGTCCGACCTGCGCGAGCTGCACGACGCGGGGGTCTTCGGTTTCAAGTGCTTCCTGCTCCACTCCGGCGTCGAGGAATTTCCGTACCTCGAACCCGACGAGATGGAAGAGGACATGACCGAGATCGTGTCCTTCGACTCGATGATGCTGGTCCACGCCGAGGATTCGCGCGCCATCGACCGCGCCCCAAACGCCGAGGGCGACCACTACGACCGCTTCCTGGCCTCGCGTCCGCGCGGCGCCGAGAACGTCGCGGTGGCCGAGGTCATCGAGCGCGCCCGCTGGACCGGCGCCCGCGCCCACATCCTGCACCTGTCCTCCTCCGACGCGCTTCCGATGATCGAATCGGCCAAGCGCGACGGCGTGAAGCTGACCGTGGAGACCTGCCCGCACTACCTCACGCTGCTGGCCGAGGAGATCCCGAACGGCGCCACCGCGTTCAAGTGCTGCCCGCCGATCCGCGAGGCCTCCAACCGCGAACTGCTCTGGAAGGGACTCGAGGACGGGATCATCGACTGCATCGTCTCGGACCACTCGCCCTCGACCATCGACCTCAAGGACGTCGAGAACGGCGACTTCGGCGTGGCCTGGGGCGGGGTCGCCTCGCTGCAGCTGGGCCTGGCGCTGATCTGGACCGAGGCCCAGCGTCGCGGCATCAAGCTCGAGACCGTGCTGGACTGGATGTCCAAGCGCCCGGCGGAAATCGCCGGCCTGCAGCACAAGGGTGCGATCGCGCTGGGGAACGACGCCGACTTCGCCTTCTTCGCACCCGAGGACAGTTTCCTGGTCGATGTGAACAAGCTGCACCACAAGAACCCGATCTCCCCGTACCAGGGCAAGGTCCTGGCCGGCAAGGTCCGCCGGACCTTCGTGCGCGGCACCGAGGTCGACTTCACGACCCCGCAGGGCAAGCTGATTCGCCGCGGCGAGGTCTAGGCCGCCGAGCCGACTTAAACTTCCGGGCCGCCCCGGCTTCTCCCGCCACCTTCAACGCGTCTCCTTGGTCAGTGACCGCGCTGAGGGTGCGGGGATCGCCGGAGCGGCCCGGTATTCTTAACTTCGGATCGGCCCGCCAATCGCTTTATCCAAGAGGTTGACTATATGCTGGAGTGGTGCGGGTTTGCACCACGCATCGCACCACGTCGACGTGGGGCCGAACAACTTCGAGCCGGGGGAGCGCCATGGCGGGGACAGACAGGACGCAGGCGTATTCCGCGACCCCGCCGGACCGCGGTCCGGGCAGGGATTCGGCGGCCCCGAGCTGGCAGCGGGTCAATTGCCTGGGGATGGTGGTGACCGCGGTCCTCACCGGCGCGATCCTTTTCGTGCTCGCCGGCAATAGCCACGGCGGCCTGAACGAATTCCGGATGGTCAACACCCTGCTGCTGGTGGCCTTCGGTTTCGTGGTGTTGGCCGCGCTGTTCAGCGCATTGGGCGCGAAGTTCCTCGGGCTCACCTCCCGTTGCACCTGCATGCTCGCCGTGGGGCTGGCCTGGGCGCTCTGCGTCCCGCTCGCCGCCTGGATCAACATGGGCGGGGCGACGGCCGAGGCGTTCGAGGTGGAGTTCGGCGACTGGGGCTGGGCACTGCTTCCGGCGTTGGCCTATGCCCTGGTGATTCTCGCATTGCAGCTGGGCGATCGCCGTCGCGCCACGGGCTCCGCCTCGGCGTAAACGGCCCGCCGCTCAGCGGGCGGTGAAACGGTGGCGGTATGAGGTCGGCGTGGTGGAATAGGCGGAAACGAAGTTCTGGCGGAAGGTCACCGCGCTGCCGAAGCCGCAGGATTCGGCAATGCGGGCAATGCTCCAGTTGGTGGTTTCCAGCAATTGGCGGGCATCGTCGAGCCGCCGGCCCAGCACCCAGCGCGCGGGGGAGAGCCCGGTGACCTCCTTGAACCTGCGGGTGAAGTTCCGCTTGCTCATCGTTGCATGGGCCGCCATGGCGTCCACCTCGAGGTCCTGGTCGAGGTTCGACAGTGCCCACTGAATGGTCCGGCCCAGCGGCCCGTCCAACTCGGGATCCGGCAGCGGGCGGGCGATGTATTGCGCCTGGCCCCCATCGCGGTGCGGAGCGATGACGATCTGGCGCGCCACGGTGGCCGCGGCCGCCGAGCCGAGGCGGGTGCGCACGATGTGCAGGCAGGCATCCAGGGCCGAAGCGGTGCCGGCCGAGGTGAGCACGTCGCCGTGGTCGATGTAGAGGGCTGAATCGTTGAATTCCGCGGCATGCGGCTTGGCCGCGACCTCCCGGGCGGCTCCCCAGTGCGTCACGGCCGTGCGCCCGTCGAGCACGCCGCTGCAGGCGACCGGGTAGGCGCCGAGGCACAGGCCCGCAATGGCGGCACCGCGCCCATGGGCCTCGCGAATCAGCCGAAGCAGTTCCCCGGAGGGATCGGGCAGCTCCGAGAGCCAAGAGGGGAACACCACGAGGTCGGCGTCGGCTGCAGTTTCCGGCCCGGAAATGTCGCCGATCAGGTTGCCCTCGGCGCTGCGCACCGGCTGCCCCGCGTCATTGAATACCGCCGTCGTCCAGTCCGGGGCGAGACCCAACCGCGCAACTTCGCCGAAAACCAGCAGGGGCGTGGCGAGGTGGAACATGGTCATGCCATCGAAGGCGTGGATGGCGATCTTCATGTTGGCCCATTTCCATCGAAGATGTGCATATACGCCACTCACTGTACCCGAGCGGGCCCTGCCATGCTGGAATCACCAACCAAACACAACGAATGGGAGCCCACCATGGCTGAATTGCGCCGCGCACTGGTCATTGTCGACGTGCAGAACGACTACTTCGCCGAAGAAGGGCCACTCGCCATCCAGTACCCCAACCGCAACGATTCCCTGGCGAACATCACCCGAGCCATCGACCTGGCCAATGCGCAGGGCATGCCCGTCGTCGCCGTGCAGCACCAGTACCCGGCATGGGCGCCAGTGTTCGCCGAGGGCTCCAAGGGCTGGAAGCTGCACCCGGAGATTGAGGCCCGTCGCAAGGATTCCTGGAAGTCCCTGGTCAAGAGCTACGCCAGCGTCTTCGCCGGCACCGACTTCGAGGCCTGGCTGCGAGAGAACCAGATCGACACCATCACCTTGGTCGGCTACATGACCAACAACTGCGACCTGGCCACCGCCGCGGCCGCAGAACCGCTGGGCTTCGGCGTGGAGATCCTCTCCGACGCCAGCGGAGCGGTTCACCTGGCCAACGAGGCGGGCCAGGTCGATGCGCAGCAGCTGCACGAAGCACTGATGGTGCTGTTGCACTCCAACTTCGCCACCGTCGCCACCGCCGACGCCTGGGTGACGTCCGTCGAGGGCGGCGCCGAGCTGCCCAAGGGCGACCTCGGCTCCTCCGCTGTCCAGGGACGCGCCGCGTTCGCACCGGTCGCCGGCTAGATCCGCTGACTTTGTCCCGGGGCCAGCGCCCCGGGACAAAGTCGTTTAACGCGCCGGTGTTGTGGCCAAGGCAATGACCTAGTGGAGGTTTTGGATGTTTGATGTGGACGTAGTTGTCGTGGGTGCGGGCCTGGCCGGTCTCAGCGCTGCCCGGAAGTTGGTGGCGGAAGGCCGGTCCGTGGCAGTGCTGGAGGCCCGCGACCGGGTGGCGGGGCGCAATATGGGCGGCTTCCTGAGCAATGGGGAGCCGGTGGAGCTGGGCGGCCAATGGGTCGGCCCGACGCAGGATGCGGTGCTGGGGCTGATCGAGGAACTGGGGCTGGAGACCTTCACCAGTTTTGACGAAGGCGAGTCGCTGACCGCGTATGACGGGAAGGTGGTGCGCTACGCGGACAAGTCCTATGGCCTTCCGCCAGAAACGGCCGCGGAGGTGAACCGGCTCTGGGAGGAGCTGGAGGCGATGGCCTCCACGGTGGTCTTGGGCGAGCCGTGGGAAACGGCCGGAGCCGGGGACTTGGATCGGCAGACCCTGGACTCGTGGGTGGTTGAGAACACCTCCGACGCGCTGGCCCATCGCTTCTTCCGGCTGCTGGTGCCCTCGCTGTTCTCGGCCGAGTCGCCGGAGCTTTCGCTTCTGCACTTCCTGTTCTACGTCAAGTCGGGAACCAGCCTGGAATCCCTGATGACCACCACGGGCGGTGCGCAGGAGTCGAGGATCGTGGGCGGAACGCACCTGATCTCCGAGCGGATGGCCGAGGCGCTGGGGGAGTCGGTGCGGCTCAACGCCGTGGTGCGGACCATCCGCCAAGACGAGTCCGGGGTCGTGGTCGAGTACGAGGGAGGCAGTCTCACGACCGGGCACGTCATCGTCGCCATCCCGCAGACGCTGGCCGGGCGCCTGCGCTACGATCCGCCGCTGCCTGCGTTGCGCGACGGACTTACCCAGCAGATGCCGGCCGGGGCCGTGATCAAGTTCCAGGTTGGCTACGACACGCCGTTTTGGCGCGAGGAGGGGCTTAGCGGCACGGTGTGGAGTTTCGATGACCCCTTCAACGTCGTGCTGGACAACAGTCCGCGCGACGGGTCCTGCGGAGTGCTGGTCGGCTTCCTGGAGGGCCACCATGCCCGCACCGCTAGCCCACTGGGCGAGGCGGAGCGCCGTGCGCTGGTCGTCGCCGACCTGGTGAAGTACTTCGGGCCGAAGGCGGCGAAGCCCTTCGACATCGTGGAGCAGGACTGGACGGCGGAGGAATTCACTCGTGGCTGCTACGGGGGGCGGCTGGGTGCCGGCGCCTGGACGCAGTACGGTAAGGCCCTGGCGGCTCCCGTCGGACGCATCCACTGGGCGGGCGCGGAGACCTCGTCCGTCTGGAACGGCTACATGGACGGGGCCGTGCGTTCCGGTCTTCGGGCAGCAGACGAAATCCTTCTCGCCATGCCGAACTGAGACCACCAGTGGCGGCTAAACGTCGGCATCGGCAGGACCTTCAGCCGAATCCGAGCGGCCAGTCGTCTCGGAAACAGTCACCGAGGGTTCCCGGGTTTAAGGAACTACGATACGGATCGCGTGAATTATTTTGCCTATGGAATTTGAAGGCATTGAAGTAATTCTGCGGCGTTGGCTGGTTGGGAACTATGCCAGTGAGAGGAAGAGCTTTTCCATGTCAGCGCGGTCGGCCGCAGGGTCCTCGCTTTTCAGGCACTGCTCGAGGCCAGTGGCGATAATGGAGAACCCGGCACGGTCGATGGCCTTGGAGGCGGCGGAAAGCTGGGTAACAACCGCGCGGCAGTCACTGCCTTCCTCCAGCATGCGTATCACCGCGTTCAGCTGGCCCTGGGCTCGTTTGAGCCTGTTGATGGCCGGTTTCATGGTGTCCGCTTCAAGTTCCATGGTGGGTCCCTCCCGGGTGTTGGTTTCATCAATTCTATACCCCCGGGGGTTTTCCGGTGATTCGGGACAGTGACTTTAAATACCCCTGGGGGTATGTGTCATACTCGAATGCAGAGGGGGCGAATGGGCCCTCGATAAACCGAGACGCGAGGAGCCGCCACATGTGCCGTGCGACCAAATGCCGCAAGTGCCAGAAAACCACCTGGGCCGGATGCGGGCAGCATATCAAGCAGGTCATGGCCCACGTGCCACGCAGCGAACGCTGCACCTGCGATCCAAGTGCCTCGAGGGAATCCCGCAAGGGCGGTGGGTTTTTCGCGCGCCTCTTTGGCCGCTAAGCCCAACCATCCCAGGCCCGGCGGTCGGCATCATTCACCATGGTGCCGACCGCCGCTTTTCTGCGCAGAGGGCATCTGGGGGTCTGGCCTATGGATCGGTTGACGGATACCCCCGGGGGTATTATTGTTTGTGATGGCGAGATACCCCAGGGGGTATTATTTTTGACTCACGCAACCAAAGGAGAGACCATGCTTCTCGAACGCATCTATGACGAGGACCTCGCGCAAGCCAGCTATCTCATCGGCTGCCAGGCAATGGGCGAAGCTGTCGTGATCGACGCACGCCGCGACATTCAGGTGTACCAGGACCTTGCCGCGAAGAACGGCATGAAGATCACGGCCGTCACGGAAACCCACATCCATGCCGACTACCTGTCCGGTACCCGTGAACTGGCGGCCGCCACCGGCGCGGCGATCTACGTTTCCGGTGAGGGGGGCGATGACTGGCAGTACGGATTCGACGCCAACCGTCTCTTCGACCAATCCACCATCATCCTGGGAAATATCACCCTCCGAGCGCTGCACACCCCGGGCCACACCCCCGAGCACCTCTCCTTCCTGATCACCGATGGCGCCTTCAGCGACGAACCGGGCTTCCTGCTCACGGGAGATTTCGTGTTCTCGGGTGACCTGGGCCGTCCCGATCTGCTCGACGAGGCAGTCGGCGGCACCGACACCCGCTTCGCCGGGGCGCACGACCTGTTTGTCTCGCTCAAGGAGAAGTTCCTGACCCTGCCCGACTATGTGCAGATTTACCCGGGCCACGGTGCAGGCAGTGCCTGCGGCAAGGCGCTGGGCGCCATTCCGTCCTCCACCGTCGGATATGAACGAAACTTCTCCTGGTGGGGCCCTTACCTCGCGGCAAACGATGAGACCGGATTCATTGAGACCCTGCTCGACGGGCAGCCCGACGCCCACGCCTACTTTGGCCGGATGAAGCGACAAAACCGACAGGGACCGGCCATCATGAGCGAACGCGCACCGCTGGTCGAGATGTCCGGCTCTGATGTCGTTGAGGCCCTAGCGGCCGACGAAATCGGCATAGTCGACACCCGCCACCACAGCGAGGTCCACAAGGGCACCGTGGTGGGGGCGCTGAACATCCCGGCAGGGAACAAGGCAGCCAGCTACGGCGGTTGGGCCATGGACCCGGAAACCGACCAGCGCCCGCTGGTGTTGTTGGCAGCCGGCAGCGAAACGGCCACCGAAATGTGGGACCACCTCGTCCGCGTGGGCATCGACAACGTCGCCGGCTACGTGACCTCGTTCGAGGGTCTTCCGACCTACACCCCCGAGACGTTGGCCCCCGCCCAATTGGCGCGGTTCGACGCGGCGATGGTGCTCGACGTGCGCAACAAGTCCGAGCACTCCGCCGGGCACATCCCGGGCTCCGAACAGCTCAACGCCGGCCGCGTGCTGTGGCACACTGACCAGCTGCCGTCCGACGGCGTGATCGTGAGCTACTGCCAGTCCGGCGTCCGCAATTCCGTGGCAGCCTCCGCCCTGCGCCGCGCCGGACACGAGGTCGTCGAGCTCGAGGGCAGTTACGCCGGATGGAACGCCTGGAAGCAATCGCAGGACGCCTAGGCGCCCCACCCACCCCTACCACCCGATCAGCATAAAGCGGTCCCGCATCATCCCTTCCGGACGCGGGACCGGCCGGGCACCCTGCCCGGCGGAAAGGGCCCCAAAGCCATGAACACGACTCCCCAGACCACCAGCCCCGTAGAGCTCAACGAGTGGATTGCCTCCGGCGACCATGTCGTGGTTCTCGACGTGCGTTCCGCTGCCGAATTCGAAAGCCTGCATATCAAGGGCTCCTACAACGTCCCCCTCCCGCTGCTGGCCGAGCACACCGCGGAGCTTGCCGCGAGAATCGACACCAAGGTGGTACTTGTCTGCCAGTCGGGCGTGCGCGCCACCGAGGCCCGCTCAAAGCTCGCCGGAGTCGGCTTCAACGATGCCCATGTCCTCGTGGGGGGCGTGCCGGGATACCAGCAGGCCGGCGGAGAAACCGTCCAGGGTTCCAAGCGCTGGGCCTTGGAACGCCAGGTGCGAATGGCCGCCGGTTCCCTGGTTGTCGCCGGGTTGGCCGGGGGCAAGTTCCTCTCCCCGCAACTGCGCACCGTTGCCGGTGTCATCGGTGCGGGCCTGACCTTCTCGGCTGCCACCAATACCTGCGCCATGGGCAAGGCCCTGTCCAAGATGCCGTGGAACAAGACCGGCAACGAGCCAACCCGTGAATCGGTCATCGCCCAGCTGCCCGGCAGGAACTCCTAACACCACCCCGGCCGGCTCCGTCGGCCTTTCCCCAGCCCTTTCCTGCCCCGGGACTGACACCCCGGGGCAGGAAAGGCACTCACTCCTCAACGCGCCAAAGGAACAACCATGCCCGATATCACCGTCGTCGACGCCGACCGGCGCCGCAGTGAGGACCAGATCCTCGACGTCCGCGAAGACTTCGAAGTTGCCGAGGGCATGATCCCCGGCGCCATCCACATCTCCATGGGGGAGCTGGGCAACAGGCTGGAGGAGATCGACCGGTTGCGTCCCGTCATCGTGGTGTGTCGCAGTGGCAACCGCAGCACCCGCGTCGCCGACGCACTCACGGGCGCCGGATTCACCGCCGACAACATGGACGGTGGCATGAACGCCTGGCAGCGTGCCGGCTTGCCCGTCACCTAGCGAAAACTCCCCGACGGCCACCACCCGCCGCGCGCAGAGCTGCCCCCCGACCCCGCAAGGACTTTCTCCATGACCCTTACCCTCGCTCTAACCCTCTTGCTGTCGGTGCTGATCGGACTCTCGCTCGGATTGCTCGGCGGGGGCGGATCCATCCTCACGGTCCCGATCCTCACCTATGTCGCCGGCATGAACCCCAAGGAAGCCATCGCCGCCTCGCTCTTTGTGGTCGGCGCGACCTCCGCGGTCAGCGCCGTGGACCACGCCCGCAAGAAACGCGTGAAATGGCGCACCGGGCTGGTCTTCGGGGCCGCCGGCATGGCGGGGGCCTTCGGAGGCGGCCTGCTCGGCGGCCACATCCCTGGAACCATCCTCATGGTCGCCTTCGCGCTGATGATGGTCGCCACCTCCTTGGCCATGATCCGCGGCAGCAAGGTCCCCTCGCCCGTGGCCCACGACGGCGAGCTCCCGGTGCCCAAAGTCATCCTCGAGGGCCTGGTCGTGGGGTTGGTCACCGGCCTGGTCGGCGCCGGTGGCGGCTTCCTCGTCGTGCCCGCGCTCGCCCTGCTCGGCGGACTGTCCATGCCGGTGGCCGTCGGCACCTCGCTGATCGTCATCGCCATGAAGTCCTTCGCCGGACTCGGCGGATACCTCACCACGGTCTCCTTGGATTGGGCGCTGGTCGGCGGGGTCACCACGGCCGCGATCCTCGGGTCATTCATTGGTGCCCGGCTCGCCGGACGCATCCCCGAATCCTCGTTGCGCAAGGGCTTTGGCTTCTTCGTGCTTGGTATGGGCATCTTCGTGCTCTTTCAGGAACTGCCGGCACCGGCGAACCTCATCCTCGTCGTCACCGACGCCGCCCTCGCCGTGGCTGCGGCCCTCTGCTGGTTCGCCGTCCCCGCGTGCCCGCTGCGTCGACGGATTGCATCCCCTGCAAAGCCCGAATGCGCCGAAACACGATGAGTCCAAGGTAGCGCGACCGCCGTCGATCTCGGCAAGGGCCGGCGGAGCAATGCGCGTAGGTTCGAACAACGTTTGCCCGGGGATATCATGGCGCCATGGGACCGCCGGCATCCCCGTGGTGGGCAGCAAGCACGATGTGCACCACTGATGAAGGAGCTGGCTGATGACTGGAACAACTGGTCCGCTTGACGCGACGGCGTGGGACCGCAGGTATGCCGACCCGGCCGGAGTGTGGGGCGCCGCACCGAATGTCTGGGTGGTGCAGGAACTTGGCGCGCTGGCGCCGGGCAGGGCGATGGACCTGGCCGCGGGAGAGGGACGCCACGCGTTGTGGCTGGCCGACCGGGGCTGGAAGGTGAAGGCCGTTGATTTCTCTTCCACAGGCCTGGAGGTGGGACGCAACGTGGCGACGGCACAGGCTCTGGGCGAGAACATCGAGTGGATCATGCAGGACGCAACCGCCATCACACCGGAGCCCGGAAGCGCGGACCTGGTGCTCGTTGCCTATCTGCAGCTGCCGGCAACGCAGCTCCAGGCAGCGGTGACCGTCGCGGCCGGGGCTCTGGCCCCGGGTGGCCGTTTCCTGTTTGTCAGCCACGATGCCTCCAACCTCGAGCATGGGACTGGAGGTCCGCAGGATCCCGCAGTGCTGCAGACCCCGGCCCAGGTGGCCGGCTGGCTGCGCGCTGCGGGCATGTCCATCTTGTCCGCTGAAACCAGAACCAGGGCCGTGGCCGGCAAACTTCGACCGGCCCTGGACTGCGTCGTCGTTGCCCAGGCTTCACCGGGCGACAATGAACGAAACCGTGCGTAGCGTCAATAGTTGACGCACCGCACCGCAGGGCCTCTTTTTGCGTGTGGCACGCCCCCGATAGGGTGGGGCTTGGCCCTGATGCCTGTGACAATCGTCCGCCCTGCCGGACTTCGGAACTCATTCAACTGCCGTACATCCTGCTCGCCACCATGGAAAGTGAAGCCAAACAATGACTACTACAAATAATGACGCCCTCCGGTCGGAAGAGAGCCTGTGGATGGTTCAGGTCGACTTCCCCACGGAGGGGCCCTTTGGAGATGAGATGGCCAAAGGCTATGCCGAGTTGGCCCACAGCATCGCACAGGAACCCGGCCTGATCTGGAAGTTGTGGACCGAGAACAGTGAGACGGGCGAGGCCGGGGGAGTCTACCTGTTCACCGCGGAGGAAGACGCCCGGGCGTACCTGAAGATGCACAGCGCCAGGCTGGCCGGATGGGGGATTACCGGTATCCGCGGGAAGGTCTTCCAAGTGAACCGTTCCCTGTCGCAGATCACCCGGGGCCTTCCTTCGGCCTAATCATCCGTTACGGCACTCCGCTGCCCGGTCGCGGGGCGCGGACCCTCGGCTGCCGGCACGGGCCACATGCGCCCGGGGCGGCGCGCGGTCCAGTAGCTGGAAACGTGGATGTTGCGCTGCTCGATGTCCCAGTGCGAGGCCAGCTTGCGGATGTCGCGCACCGCGTCGCGCCCGCCCAGCGCCAGAACCTCGACGCGTCCATGCGGAGCCGGAATGTCCCGCAACGCGTCGGCCAACAGGTTGCTAACGGCCGCGGGTTCGCCGTTGCGGTGGAGCCAGGTGAGTTCCATGTGCAGGGGTAGGTCGAACTCCTGTTCGTCCTCCGGGCCCTCCACTTCGAGGAAGACCCGCCCCGATGCCGTGCGCGGCAGCATTTCCAGCGCCGCGGCGATGGCCGGGATCCCCGCGTCGTCTGCTGCGTAGAGGTGCTGCTCGGCCTTCGGATCGGGACGGAACTTGCCCTTGGACTTGGAGAGCACCAGCTGGTCGCCGGGCTGCGCTGCCGCTGCCCAGGCGGCGGCCGGACCGGCGGGCTCGTGGATGAAGAATTCGATGGCCAGTTCCCGGGCCACCGGGTCGTGGCGGCGGATCGTGTAGGAACGGGAGGCAGGGAAGTCCTCGCGCCGCAGCGTCTTGCGAAGCGAACGCATGTCGTAGGGCGCCAGCAGCCCGAGGGCGGGGTTCGCGAAGTACAGCTTGACGTACTGGTCGGCCGCGCCGTTGGACTCGAAGTCGTCGAAACCTTCCCCGCCGGCGACGATGCGCACCATGCTGCGGCTGGGCCTTTCCACACGCAGGACTTCCATCACGATCTGCGAACCGCTGATCCGCCGCCTGGGGACCGGCATGGGTTCATGGATCGGGCCCGGCGCGAGCGGCGACCCGGTGGATTGGTGCAGGTCCGTCGGAACGGCGATCCGGTGCCCGGCCTTCCGGATTGCCTTGGCGGCGGCCGCGTATGCGGCCTTGCCACCTGCCTTCTCCGCGTCCCGCAGCACCGATTCACGCAATGCCTTGGAGAGCTTGGTTCCGTCATGCCGGGAAGCCCGCTTCAACTTCTTCTTTGCGGCCTTTCGCCCGGCCCTGCGGCCGGCTTCCACGGCGACCTCGAGTATCTGAGCGTGCCCCGCGGCAAGGGGGTGGGGCACCTTTCCGGTATAGCGGCGCTTCTTGTGATGCGACATGGCTTGGCTCCTCCGGGCGGATGAGGGCGTGGGCGTCGCCCCTTTACCTCGAGTCTGGCCTGAATATGGGCCGGGCACAAGCAGGTGCCCAGCCCCGAAGGGACCGGGCGCCGCGGTGTGTCCCGTCAGGCGCCCAGCGTCCGGAACTTTGCCCGGCGCCGGGCCAAGCGCTCGTTTTCCGGGATCGCACGGGCATGGGCCAGCTCCAGCTCGATGGCCTGGCCCATCCGAGTGCAGAATTCCCGCGGTTCAAGGGATGCATCCGGAAGTTCCTCGACCACGCGGTCCACCAGGCCGATGCGTGCGAGCGAGGCGACCTCGACGCCCTGTTCGGCGGCGACCTCCGGGGCTAAGTCCGCGGTGCGGTGGATGATGGCGCTGGCTCCTTCCGGCGGCAGCGGGGAGAGCCACGAGTGCTGGGCGGCAATGATCCGGTCCGCCGGCAGCAGCGCCAGTGCCCCGCCGCCGGTTCCCTGGCCCAGCAGCACCGACACGGACTGCGCCTTCAGGCCGATGAGCTCGTTGAGCGACCGCGCTATTTCCCCGGCAAGCCCGCCCTCCTCCGCTTCCTTGGACAGCGCCGCCCCGGCGGTGTCGATGATGGTCAGCAGCGGCAGCTGGAGTTCCTCGGCCAGCTGCATGCCGCGGCGGGCCTCCCGCAGCGAGGCGGGGCCCATCGCGGGGGTGTCTTTGTGCCGCGGGCGCTGGTGGCCCAGCACCACGCATGACTGTTGCCCGAACCTGGCCAAGGCCAGGATCAACCCCGGGTCCTTTTCTCCCTGGCCGGTGCCGTTCAACGGCAGCGCATCGACCGCCCCGGCGGCCAGCAGCATGCGCAGGTCCGGGCGCCGGGGGTTGCGGCTGATCAGGATGGATTCCCAGGCGCTCGCGTCGCTTGGGGTCCCGGCACGTACCTCCGGCACGATGGCCGGGTCCGGTCCCTGGGTGGGCGTCAGGATCCGCAAGGCGCGGTCGACGATCGCCGGCAGTTCCCCGGGCGTCACCACGGCGTCGATGAGCCCCTTGCGGTAGAGGTTCTCCGCCACCTGGACGCCGGGCGGGAACGCGGTGCCGTTGAGGGTCTCAAACACCCGAGGGCCCAGGAACCCGAGCAGCGCGCCGGGCTCGGCCACCGTCATGTGCCCCAGGGACCCCCAGGAGGCCATGACCCCGCCGGTGGTGGGGTGGCGCAGGTAGACCAGGTAGGGCAGCCCGCTTTCCTTGTGCCGGCGCACCGCATCGGTAATGGCGACCATCCCGAGGAAAGCCAGGGTTCCCTCCTGCATGCGGGTGCCGCCGGAGGCCGGGCCCGCCAGCAGCGGCAGCCCCTCGGCGGTGGCGCGTTCGATGGCCGAGGTGATGCGTTCGGTGGCGGCCTGCCCGATGGAGCCGGCGAGGAACCGGAATTCGGAGACGATGACCGCCACCCTGCGGCCCCGGATCAGCCCCTCACCGGTGAGTACGGATTCATCGACGCCGCTCTTGGCCTCTGCGGCGGCAAGGTCCGCCGCGTATTTTTCGCCGATGACCGGGCGCCGGACCGGGGCGTCCCAGGAGGTGAACGATCCTGCATCCAGGACCGTGTCGATCAGTTCGGTTGCCGTCATGCGCTTTGCCTTCAGTTCGGTTGCAGTCACGGCCGTGCCTCCGTTTCCTCGTCCAACCAGGTGCGGATGGAGGAGGCGTCGGCGTCCAGCACAGGGGGAGCGGTGTGTGCCGTCCGGGTGGTCTCTGCCTCGGTGGCCGGGTCGAAGAAGCGCAGGGGCGGGCCGGGCAGGGTGATTTTGCCCAGCACCGGGTGCTCAACATCCACCAGCAGGCCCTGCGCGGCGACCTGGTCCCATGCGTAGACCTCGTCCAGCGTGCGGACCTTGCCGGCGGGGATGCCGGCGGCATCCAGTTTCGCCAGCAGGTCCGCCGGCTCGTGGTGCGCGAAGGCCGCCTCGATCTCGGCCAGGAGAAGTGAGTGGTTCTTGACCCGGTCGGCATTGGTGGCGAATTCCGGCCGGGTACCCTCGAGCCCGAAGGCCGCGGCGAAGGCCAGCCACAGCTTCTGGCTGCCCACGCTGATCTGGACCTTGCCGTTGCGGCAGCCAAAGAGCCCGTAGGGGGCGATGGACGGGTGGTGGTTGCCCTGGGCTTGGGGCACCTGGCCGGCCACGGTGGACCGGGTGCCCTGGAAGGCATGGACGCCGACGATGGCGGCCAGAAGGGACGTGCGGACGACCTGCCCCTTCCCGGTCCTTTCGCGTTCCAGCAGGGCCGCGAGGGCACCGTAGGCCCCGTACATCCCCGAGAGCAGGTCGGCGATGGGAACCCCCACCCGCTGCGGGTCATCGGGCCCGGACCCGGTCAGGGACATCAGGCCCGCCTCGCCCTGCAGGATCTGGTCGTATCCGCTGCGGTGCGATTCGGGGCCGTCGTGCCCGAATCCGGTGATCGAGAGGATCACCAGCCGGGGGTTGAGCTCGTGCAGCGCCTCGACGCCGAATCCAAGGCGCTCCAGGACGCCGGTGCGGAAGTTCTCCATCAGCACGTCGGAGCGCTCGATGAGCCGGGAGAGCGTTTCCTTGCCCTCCTTGCTCTTGAGGTCCAGGGCGATGGACTCCTTGTTGCGGTTGCAGGACAGGAAGTAGGTGGCCTGCGGGTTGTCCTCGGGTCCCACGAATGGGGGACCCCAGCTTCGGGTGTCGTCCCCGGTCTCGGGCGACTCGACCTTGATGACGCGGGCACCGAGGTCCCCCATCATCATGCCCGCATGCGGGCCGGCCAGGGCGCGGGTCAGGTCCAGCACGGTGTAGCCGCCCAGCGGTCCGGCGGCGGTGGCGGGGATGGTTGGCAGCGTCTTGTACGCGGTGGTGCTCACGAAGACTCCTTTAACTGGTGGGGGGAGGGGGAGAAGAAGCAGGTTAGAGCCAGCCGGGCACGACCAGGGTGAGCCAGGCCAGCAGCGGTCCGACGGCGACGACGATGCCGCCGTAGCCCAGGATCTGCTTGTAGAAGCGGTCCTTGTCGGTGCCCTCGGGGGCGTTGGCCAGCACGAGTGCGCCGTTGGTGGAGAACGGCGAAACATCCACGATGGTGGAGGCGATCGCCAGTGCGCAGACCACGCCCACGGCGCTGACGGAACCGGAATCGAGGAACGGGACCGCGAGGGGAATGAGTGCCGCGAGGATCGCGGTGGACGAGGCGAACGCCGAGACCACCGCGCCGATGTAGCAGATCATGAGCGCAGCAAGCAGCGGCATGCCCATGTTCGCGACGCCGTCCGAGACGTACTCGATGGTCCCCGCTTCCTCGAGGACCCCGACGAAGGTGAGCATTCCGCAGATCAGCAGCACGGTGGACCAGCTGATCTTGTTGACCGCTCCCTTTTGCGCCTTGGGATTCACCAGTGCCAGGATCACGGCGATGGTGATGGACACGAAGCCCACATCGACCTTGAAGCCCAGCGCAATGACAGCCAGGGCGATCAGGCCCAGGATCGTCATGACCTGCGGGAAGCGCTCGCCGGAGGACTTGGTCGCGGCGGCGCCGTCGCCGGCCGGGTCGCGGGGGCCGTAGGTTCCGCTGCCGGAACCCTTGAAGTCGACGTCGGCGGTGCGGGCACCGACCGAGACCTCCAGGCGGGCCTCCGCAACGCGCTCGGCCAGCTGCCCGGCGCGGGATCCGGCGAGCTTGCTTCCGCCCAAGACGATGAAGAGCACCAGGGCAATGACCAGGTTGAAGACGAAGCTGGAGAGGAAGAGTGCGGTGGGGCTGAAGGCAAAACCGGTTTCGGCGATGAGCCCGTTGACGATGACGCCGTAGACGGCAATGGGGGAGAACCCGCCGGCCTGTGCTCCGTGGACGATGAGCATGCCCATCATCAGCGGATTGATCTTGTACTTGGCGGCGAAGCTCAGGCCGATGGGTGCCATGATGGCCACCGCCGCGGGACCCAGGGCGCCCACCGAGGTGATGGCCGCGGTGATGATGAACATGACCCACGGAATCAGGGAGATCCGGTTGTCGACGAGTTTCACTGCCTTGTTGATCAGCAGGTCGATGGTCCCGTTGTTCTGGGCTATGGCGAAGAGATAGGTGACTCCCACCAGGGTGAGGAACAGACCCCCGGGGAAGCTGGCCAGGATGTCCTTGGAATCCATGCCCAAGAAGACCGCGCCCAACAGGAACGCGCCGACAAATGCGAGTGCCCCCATGTTGATGGGGAGCACCGTGGCAATCAAGAACATCACCGCCAGGACGATGATGGAAATAACGGCGGGGGACATATGCGATTCCTTTGTTCAGATCCAATGGTGTGAGTCGCGTCACGATGTCACTGGACTAGCCTCCTAGACAGTAGGTGTCTTTGTCAATGGGCGTCCGGTGTAGATTGGAGTTAACACTTGAACGCTGGGAGGTCTATCGTGGCTCGGGAAAAGCCTGCATCGCTGGGCAAGGTGGCGCGTCCGCGGCTCTACGAGCAGCTGATGAAACAGATCCTCGGCTACGTCGAATCCGAGCAGCTGGGCCCCGGCGACCACCTGCCGGCCGAGCGGGACCTCGCCGACCAGCTGGGAGTCTCGAGGGCGACGATCGCCCAGGCGCTGGTGGCACTCGAGGTCCTGGGCGTTATTGACGTGCAGCACGGGACCGGCGCGGTGTTGGTCTACCGGCCGAGCATCGCCACCGTCCTGCGCGACCTCCGGGAACACCAAAACAGGCTGCCCGAAATCGTGGAGGCGCGCAGCACCCTGGAGGTGAAGCTCGCGGCGCTGGCGGCGGAGCGGCGCACCGACGCCGACCTCGAGCGCATCGAGAAGGCCCTGGACGTCATGTCCGGCGAGATCGC
Source organism: Paeniglutamicibacter sulfureus (assembly GCF_030512175.1). Lineage (GTDB taxonomy): Bacteria > Actinomycetota > Actinomycetes > Actinomycetales > Micrococcaceae > Paeniglutamicibacter > Paeniglutamicibacter sulfureus. The sequence goes on from NZ_JAULBL010000002.1 coordinate 484,555, forward strand.
CGGGGGCGGCCGCGGTGAGCGAGGCGACGAACTCTTCCACGAGGCGGTGACCGCCGCCGCGCACTCGCGCGTCCTGGCCCAGCTCATGACCTTCATTGCCGAAATGGTTCTCGAGACCAGGCTCGAGTCCCTGGGGCAGCCCGGCCGCCCGGAGCGTTCGCTTGAATCGCACCAGGTGATCGCGCGGGCCATCAGGAATGGCGACGCAGCGGCCGCGGCCGCGGCCATGCAGGCCCACATCGACCTGGTCTCCGACGTCGCGCTGCTGAAGTAACCTCCCCCGACGGCCCGCGGCGGCTGGTTAGTCCTGGCGCAGGACCTTGGTCATGGTTTGGATGAATGCCGCGGCCAATGCCGATTGACGGCGCCTCGGCATGGTGAGGATCTGTGCCCGGCGCTCGCCGAGCGCCGGGTGGTCAACCGGAATGAAACGTAGCCCGTCGGTGAGGCCCTCGCGCCGGGCAAAATGGCTCAGCAGCGTTGCCCCGACACCGGATCGAGCGAATTCCATGGCCGGATTGATGTGGTCGGTGATCATCGCAATGCGGGGTGCCAGTCCCTCCATTTGGGCGGCAATGTCGAACAGCTCCCGCTGGCTGATGCCCTTGGCGGGAAGTGAGAGCGGGTATTGGCAGAGCTCGGCCAGCGAGACCTCGGCATGCGCGGCCAGGGGATGGTCGTCGGCGACCACCGCGTAGGCGGGTCCCGGGCAGGAGAATTCCACGGTGACGTCGCGCTGCGGACCCAGGGCGAAGATCATGGCCACGTCTGCACTCCCATCGACGATGCGGCGCGTTGCCTCCGGCGACGGAAGCACCGTGAGCTGGATCGACACATCTCGGTGTTCCCGGCAGAATGCGGCGATGGCCGACGGCACCCGATAGGCAGCCAGGCCCTCGGAGCTGACGATTTCAAGCGTCCGTTGCTTGCCCGAGGCCTGCTCGCGCAATTCGCCCAGCAGTTCCTCGGCCTCCGCCTCGCTGCGGCGTGTGTGGGCAAGCAACAGCACCCCGGCATCTGTCAGCTGCATTCCGCGCGGGTGGCGGCGGAACAGCGCGACCCCGGTGGAGTGCTCAAGCTGGGTGATTTGCCGGCTGATGGCCGAGGCCGAGACATGCTGCGCTTCGGCAGCATCGGTGATGGAGCCGGTGCGGGCCACTTCATGGAAGTAGACCAGGGACGTGGGCAGCATCTGCACGATTCGATTCTCATTTCATCAGGTTTGACTTCAAGTCAACGGGGTTGCGAAAAATGCTACTGGTGGATGCCCGTCGCTGCTCTTAGTGTGATTCACGATACAACAACCAAAAGGATGTGCGGGCATGAGCAATCGCAAGGAAATATTGAAGAAGGCGGCGTCATTTGTCGATGGCGGGGGATTCTTCTCGGAGCTGGCGGCGTTGGTCGGGCATCGCACCGTCAGCACCAACTCGGCAAACCGCCTTGAACTGAATTCATACCTCACCGACAAGATCGCTCCCCGGCTCCAGCAGATGGGCTTCGATAACCGGATCCACGCGGAGTGGAACGGCGGGGCCAACAGCTTCCTGGTCGGCCGCCGGATCGAGGACCCGGATCTTCCGACCATGCTCTGCTACGGCCACGCCGACGTGGTCGACGGACACGAGGGCCAGTGGGACGAAGGCAGGGATCCCTTCACCCTCAGCGCCGAGGGCGAACGCTGGTACGGGCGCGGCTCGGCGGACAACAAAGGCCAGCACTTGGTCAATCTCAAGGCCCTGGAATTCCTGCTCGAGGCGCACGGGAGCCTCGGGTTCAACGTGGTGTTCCTCTTTGAGTCCGGAGAGGAAATCGGTTCCCCGGACTTGGCGGAGTTCGCCGAAGCCCACCGCGAGGAGCTTGCCGCCGATGTCTTCATCGCCTCGGACGGGCCCCGGCTATCGGCCCAGGCCCCGACCATCTTCCTCGGCGCCCGCGGTGGAGTCACCTTCGAACTCGCCGCCGACCTGCGCACGGAGAGCTACCACTCCGGAAACTGGGGTGGACTGATCCGCAATCCCGCCACCACCCTGGCCGCCGCCATTGGCGTGCTGGTTGACGGACACGGCAGGATCAAGCTCCCGGCGTTGCTTCCGTCCTCCTTGCCCGCCGCTGTGCGCAATGCGCTGGACGGCATCCAGGTCGCCACGGGTCGGGACGACCCGAACGTGGATGCCGGCTGGGGGGATCCGGAATTGACCCCGGCCGAACGCGTCTACGGGTGGAACACCCTCGAGGTGCTGGCCATCGGGGCGGCGGATCCGCAGAACCCCGTCAACGCCATCCCCGGCACCGCGCATGCCGTCCTTCAACTGCGTTTCGTTGTGGGCACCGACGTGCAGGACCTCGAGGGCCAGGTCCAGCGCGCACTCAACGAAGCGGGCTTCCCGATGGTCAGGGCGAAGGTGCTGACCAGCTTTCCGGCAAGCAGGATCGAACCCGATGACCCGTGGGTTTACTGGGCGTCCGAGTCCCTGCGCGAAAGCACCGGCCTGCCGACGACCATCCTGCCCAACATCGGCGGTTCGCTGCCCAACGCCGTCTTTGAATCGACCCTTGGCCTGCCAACCCTCTGGATCCCGCATTCGTATCCCGGATGCCTCCAGCATGCCCCGAACGAACACATGCTCGAACCGATCGCCCGCCAGGGACTGCAGCTCATGTGCGGTCTCTTCCACGACCTGGGGGTCCGCGGCAACAGCCCGTTCGCGCCCAGTGTCCTGTCCACCCACGCCTGACACCGCCTCCCGAGGGGAACTCCCATGAACCGCAGTCAGAACCCGATCGCCGCAACCCCGCAAGCACCGGGCGCTCCGGCGCCCCGCAAGCAATCCATGGCCCGCGGCATCGCCGCCGCCACGATCGGCAATGCCCTCGAGTGGTACGACATGTCGATCTATGCCCTGCTGGCGATCTACATCGGCCACAACTTCTTCCCCTCGGACAACCCCGCCGTCGAGGTGATCCAGGCCTTCGCGGTCTTCGGGGTCTCCTACCTGATTCGCCCTCTGGGTGGATTGATTCTCGGCTCGTACGCGGATCGCAACGGCATGAAAAAGGGCCTGATGCTCACCATCCGGTTGATGGTGCTGGGAACGGCGGTGATCGCCTTCATGCCCGGCTATGACGCCATCGGCATCCTGGCCCCGATCGGCCTCATCCTGGGCCGTCTCATCCAGGGCTTCTCGGCCGGCGGCGAGTTCGGGGCAGCCACCTCGTACCTCATTGCGCAAGGCGAGGGTCGGCGCGGGTTCCTGGGCAGCTTCCAATTCGCCAGCCAGGGCTTGGGCGCCCTCATGGCCGCCATCACCGTGGTCATCCTGACGTCGATGTTCAGCGAGGCCGAGATGAACGCCTGGGCCTGGCGGATCCCCTTCGTCATCGGGCTGCTGGTGGGCCCGGCCGGCTGGATGATCCGCCGCTACGTGGACGAGGCCCCGCTGGCCGAGGTGGCGCCGGAGGAAAAGCACGCACCGGTGCGCGATGTCTTCGTCTCGCAGAAGGCAGGCGTCCTGATGGCCGGCGGCGCCCTGGCGATCTCCACCGCGCTGAACTTCGTCATCCAGTACATGCCGACCTTCGGCATCAAGCAATTGGGGATCAGCCCGTCGATTTCCTTCACCTCGCTGATCCTGACCGGTGTCATCCTAACCTTCCTCACCCCGCTGGTCGGTCACCTTTCCGACAGGTTCGGACGCATCCGGATCATGGTCCCGGCCGCCATCGCGATCGCGGTACTGACCATCCCGCTGTTCATGTGGCTCATTGCCGGCCGGACCTTCCTGGTGCTGGCGCTGGTCATGATCGTCCTGGGCCTGCTGAAGTCCGTCTACTTCGGCGCCCTGCCCTCGGTCATGGCGGATGTTTTCCCGGCCAAGACCCGCGCGACCGGCCTGTCGTTCAGCTACAACACTGCTGTGGCGGTGTTCGGTGGATTCACGCCGATGATCTGCGCCTACCTGATCGAGGTCACGGGACAGGCGATGGCACCGAGCTATTACCTGGCGGTGCTTGCGGGCGTCAGCATCGTTGCCCTTGCTTCCGCAGTGAAGTTCCGCGGGGTTCGCTAACTGGTTGCTGGGGACGACCGGGGCAGGGCCCGCCTTGCGGAACCTTGCCCCGGTCGTCTGTTATCTGGCGCCGCTCAGCCGTTGCGGAGCCGCTCGAGCACCAGGGCCAGTGCAGGCCAGGCGCTGCGTCCCCGCCGCGTCCGGGCGAAGGCGCGCAGCTGCAGGTCCGGGTGGTGCAGCGGCAGGATGGCGATGCCTTCGCGTTGCGGCCGGTCGGCCGGAAGCAGCCCCACGCCCAGGCCGGCGAGGATCAGGTCCTCAACCAAGTCCAGGCTGTCGGATTGGTGGCGCAAGGCCGGCTCGAAACCCGCCATCGAGGAGATGAGCCGGAGCACGGTTTCGTCGGCAATGTTGCGGGAGTTTCCGATCCAGTCGCGGTCCCGGAAGGCGGAGAGGACCGCCGCGGCGTCAGGCATCTTTGCGGCCGCCGCGAAACGTTGTGCCTCGGCGGTCGGCACGCCCAGCCCCCACGCGGTGCTCCACAGCGGCAGGGTTTCGATGTCCGCACCCACCTCGTCCGGGGCAAGGTTGTAGTCGTAGGTCAGGGCCAGATCGAGGTCGTCGGCGGCCAGCAGCTTCAGCGCCTCCGCCGGCTCGTGCTCGAGCACCACGATCCGCACCCGGGGGTGGTGCTCGGCCAGTTCCTCGATGACCGGCATCAGCGTCCTGCGGATCGCGGTGGCGAATCCGGCCACGCGCAGCGTTCCGGAGGGTTCGGCCCCGGAATCCAGGTCGAGCCGGGCGGCGTCGACGGCAGCGAGGATGGTTTGCGCGTGCTCGGCCAGTCGGCGTCCGGCCGGGGTGAGGCGCACCCCGCGTCCGTCGGGCTCCAGCAGCCGGGCCCCGGTCTCCCGCGACAGCTGCGCGATCTGCTGGGAAACGGTCGAGGTCGTGGTGCCCAGGATGTCCGCCACCCCGCGCATCGATCCCATGCGGGAGAGCTCGTACAGGTATTGCAGGCGCCGGGTTTCCATATGAACTATTGTGCAGGATTGGCGAACGATATGTTGATGATTCTCGCGTGGACATGGACGGCGCATCTCCGGTCTACTGGGAACCATGAGTCACGCACCAGCCTCCGCCACACGTTCCGCCTCCGTCGGATCGATGATGGCGTTTGCCGCGATGGGCTGCGTCCAGCTGGGCCTGGCCGCATCGATCGGGCTGGCCGGCTCCCTGGGATCCGAGGGCGTCGCCTGGCTGCGCCTGGCCTGGGCGGCCGTCATCCTGGTGGCCATCGCCCGTCCCTGGCGCCTGACGTTCAGCCGAGCCACTCTGGGGATCTGCGGATTGCTGGGCTTGGCCACCGCGGGCATGACGCTGGCGTTCATGAAGGCGGTGGAAACGATCCCGCTGGGCACCGCGAGCGCGCTGGAATTCATGGGCCCGCTGGGAGTTGCCATCATCCAGGGCCGGGGCGCCGGGCGATGGTGGGCGTTGGTTGCCGCGGCCGGGGTGCTAGGACTGACCGAACCCTGGCACGGTGCCGCGGACCTCACCGGCGTCCTCTTCGCCCTGGCGGGCGCCGGGTGCTGGGCCGTCTACGTCCTGCTCACCCAGCGCGCCGGGGACGCGGTCGACGGGATCGGCGCCCTGGCCATCTCGATGCCCGTCGCGGCGCTTGCCGCGACGCTCGTGGTCGGACCGGGCGTGATCGGGCGCATGGATCCGCAGGTGCTGGCGATCGGCTTCGCCCTGGCGCTGCTGCTGCCGGTGATCCCGTTCAGCCTCGAACTGCTGGCGCTGCGCCGGCTGACCACCGCGGCGTTCGGAACGCTGATGTGCCTGGAGCCGGCCATTGCCATGGCCGTCGGGCTTATCTTCCTGCACCAGGTCCCGCGCCCGGCGGCGATCTTGGGCATCGTGCTGGTCATCGTTGCCGGCATCGGGGCCACGCGCACCGGCCGGCGCGACCCCGCGAAGCTCTCCCCGACCGCGCAGGATCCGGCCGCTACCGCGGTTGCCGCTGCGCAGTCCATCCGGTAGCCGGCGGCCGGCCGGCAAAAGACCGCATAGCGCAGCGCGGCATCCGGCAAGCGCAACGACAACTGCCCTGAGGCCCCCGGCGGGATCGTAAGCGGCCCCGCCGGGCATTCACCAGCGGGGGTGGACCGCCTCGCGGAAGTAGCGGTCATAGATGGAGCGGACGCTTTCGTCGAACTCCGGGGTGATTGCGGCCCCGACGGCGGCATTGGCCCGGGCCTGCTCCACGGTGCGGGCACCGGGAATGACCGCGGTGACGCCGTCCTGGGCACTCACCCACGCGATGGCCGCCTGTGCTGTGCCTACGCCCTGCGGCACCAGCTGCTGGAACTCGGCCACGGCCTGGAGACCCAGCTCGAAATCCACGCCGGAGAAGGTTTCCCCGACGTCGAAGGCGGCGCCGGTGCGGTTGTAGTTGCGGTGGTCGTCTTCGGCGAACCTGGTTTCGCTGGTGTACTTCCCCGAGAGCAGGCCGGAAGCGAGGGGAACCCGGGCGATGATGCCCACTCCCGCGGCCTTCGCGGCGGGGAGCACCTCGTCCAGCGGCTTGAGCCGGAAGGCGTTCAGGATGATCTGGACGGATGCGGTGCCGTCGTGGCGCAGGGCCTCGAGGGCTTCATCGGTCCGTTCGACGCTGACGCCGTAGTTCTTGATGGCGCCCTCGGAGACGAGGGTGTCCAACGCGTCATACACCTCTGCGCGGCTGTAGACGGCGGTGGGCGGGCAATGCAGTTGGACCAGGTCCAGGGCTTCGGTCCGCAGGTTGCGGCGGGATCGGTCCACCCATTGGCGGAAGTTGGCCAGGTTGTAGTTCTCCGGCCGTTGTTCCAGCCGGCGGCCCATTTTCGTGGCCACCGTGATGCCGGTGCCGGGGTTCTCCGCGAGGAACGCCCCGATGGCCTGCTCGCTGCGGCCGTCCCCGTAGACGTCGGCCGTGTCGAAGAAGGTGACGCCGGCCTCGGCGGAAGCCGCGAGGATGGTCCGCGCCTGCCCCGGGTCGACGTTGCCCCAGTCGGCCCCGAGCTGCCAGGTGCCCAGTCCGATGACTGAAACGTTCCGTCCGGTCTTGCCCAATACGCGCTGTTCCATACCCCGACTATAAATTGCGAGGCCGACGCGGGGTCAATTCCGGTTCATGCGAGGTAAGGAAGTAAGGGAACGCCATGCCGCCCGGCAACCTGCCCGACGGCCAGCCGGATGCCGGTGGCGTGCCGACAGGCCGCAACATCGCCGCGGCCAAGGTTCGAGCCGCCGGTGGCTTGGCTGCGTTCAGGCTTTGACCGGTGAGAGGCCGGCCGCGTCGGTGCCGTGGAGCGCAGCGGTGAGCAGCTCCGTCAGGTTTTCCCCGGTGACGGTCCTCGGGTTGATGGCAGGAACCTGCGGCAGGATGAGTGACACCGCCTCCGGGATGTCCGCCGCGTCGAATCCGTAGTTCTTCAGCGCCCGCGGTGCGTCCAGCCGCTTCCGCAGCGCGTTGAGCCCCTCAAGTGCCGTGGGGCTGCCAAAGGCCGCGGCAATGCGGGACTCGGCTTCGGGCGCGTGCGGCGCATTGAACGCCAACACGTAGGGCAGCACCGTGGCGTGGGTCTGGGCATGTGGCATGTTCCAGGTGCCTCCCAGCACGTGGCAGATCTTGTGGTGCAGGCCCGAACCCGCCGAGGCGAAGGCCACCGCCGACAGGTAGGCGCCATAGAGCGCCTGCTCACGGCCCTCGATTCCCGCCGGGTCGTCGGTGATGGCCGGCAGGCCGGTGGCCAGGGCGCGGATTCCCTCGGCGGCGAGTGCCGCATTGATCGGGTCGGCACGCGGCCCCCACAGCGAATCGATGCAGTGCGCCATGGCGTTCAGCCCCGAGGCGACCGAGAGCCCCGAGGGCAGCGAGAGACTGAGCTGCGCATCGTAGATGACGGTGGCAGGGAGCACCCGCGCGTCGACACCGGTCTTTTTGCGGCCGTCCTCGGTCAGGCCCCAGACGTTGGTTGCCTCGGAGCCCGCATAGGTGGTGGGGATGGCGATGACGGGCAATCCGGTGTCCAGGGCGACGGCCTTGGCCAGTCCCACGGCCGACCCGCCGCCGAGGCACACGAGCAGGTCGACGCGGTGCTCCCGGGCGGCGGCGCGGGCACGTGCCGCGCTTTCGATCGGCACGTGCTGGACGATGTCGGAATAGTGCAGGGCGACCGGGAGCCGGGCGGAAAGGCCGGCGGCCGTGTTGGCGTCGCGCCGCCCGGCGATCATCATGACCCGCGAGGCGCCAAATGCAGCCACCTCCGCGGCCAGGTGTTCGGCGGCCTTGCCGGTGCCGAAGAGCACGCGCTGGGGCAGGGTGTCGTGGCTGAAGAGCAATCCCATGGGGGCATTCCTTGGTTCGGGATCCCGTGCGGGGGACCGGTGGCGCTGACTGAAACGCTACCCGATACGCACGTGGTCCCTGGCCCCGAAGATCTTCATTCCGGGACCAGGGACCACGTGGCTGGGGGATGGGGCTAGATGCCCGAGTCGTTCAGCTTGGCCAGCAGGTCGGTGAAGCGGCGGACCTCGCCGGGCTCCCATTCGGCGAGCCGGTCGTGGAGCACGCGGCGGGCATTGGCCAGCGTCGCGTCGAAGCGCGCCCGGGCCAGATCCGTCATGGCGACCAGCAGGGCGCGGCCGTCGTTCGGGTCAATGCTCCGCTCCACCAGGCCCAGGGCCTCGAGCTGCTTGATGGTCCGGCTCATCATCGCCTTGTCCACCTCCGTCTCCTCGGCCAAGGCCCCCTGCTGACGGGCTCCCGAGCGGGAGAGGATCGTGAGCACCCTGAACCCCAGCGGGTGCAGTTCGGGATGAATGGCCGCGGCCCTGGAGCGGATGCTGTTGCGGGCGTTGACGAACATCGTCGCGAATTGGTGCTCGACCTCGTCGATCAGGGACGACATCACGGCGTCATCTGTGCCCGCGCGTTCCGTGACGGCGAGGGGATCGGCCAGAGCGTCCATGTCAGTGGCGGGCCGAGGTGTCTTCGTCCGCGAGTCGCGGGGTCGCCGCGATGGCGGCCTCGCTGACCTCGGCCAGGTTCCGCTCCGCGGCCTCGGCTTCCTCGCGCTGGTGCCGGGTCTGGCTGCCCAGCTCCAGGTTGGGCATGAAGGCCACCGCGAGGATGGTCAGGATGCTCAACGGGGCCGCCACCATGAAGACGTGGGCCACGGCGTCGCCGTAGGAGGACTCGATGATGGTGCGGACCGATTCGGGCAGGGAGTGGACGGCGGGGATGTTCCCGGAGGCCAGCGATTCTGCCAGGTCCTTGCCCTTCTCACCCAGGGCAGCGATCGCGGCGCCCAGTTCGGCGCTTTTGGAACCCATCAGGTCCGCGACCTTGGTGGCCATCAGGGCCCCGAGGACCGAGACGCCGATGGTGCCGCCCAGAGAGCGGAAGAAGGCGATGCCGGAGGAGGCCACGCCGATCTCGGCGGGGGTGACGGCGTTCTGCACGATCAGCACCAGGTTCTGCATGACCATGCCCAGGCCCGCGCCGAGGAGGAACATGTAGGCGGAAACCAGCACGAAGTTGGTGTCGTAGTGGATGGTGCCCAGCAGGTAGAGGCCCGCCAGCTGCAGCACCGAGCCGACGACCATGATGGCCTTCCACTTGCCGTGCTTGGAGATCATCGCGCCGGCGATCGTGGAGATGATGAGCAACCCGGCCATCATCGGGATGGTCATCAGCCCGGACTGGGTGGCGTTGGCGCCGCGGGCCAGCTGCATGTACTGGGCCAGGAACACCGAGGTGCCGAACATCGACACGCCCACGGAAATTGAGGCGATGACCGAAAGGGTGAAGGTGCGGTTCTTGAACATCGTCAACGGGATGATCGGCTCGGAGGCCTTGAACTCGACGATCACGAAGGCGGCCAGGGAGGCAACGGCGCCGCCGACCATCCATGCGGTGGTCGCCGAGGCCCACTCGAAGTCCTTGCCGGCCAGGGAAACCCAGATCAGCAGCGACGAGACGCCGGCCGAAAGCAGGACGATGCCCGCGTAGTCGATGGAGACCTTGCGCTTGGCCTGGGCCGGAAGGTGAAGCGTCTTCTGGATCAAGATGATCGCGACTGCAGCGAAGGGCAGGGCGATGAAGAAGTTCCAGCGCCAGTTGATGGCGTCGGTGATGAAGCCGCCGATCAGCGGGCCGCCCACGGTGCCCAGCGCCATGACGGCGCCGAAGAGCCCCATGTACTTGCCGCGTTCGCGCGGGGAGATGATGTCGGCCATGACGATCTGGGTCAGCGCGGTCAGCCCGCCGGCGCCCAGGCCCTGGAACACGCGCATGGTGATGAGCATGTTGGTGTCCTGCGAGAACCCGGCGATGGCCGAGGCGATTACGAAGAGGAGCAGGGTAAGCTGCAGCAGCAGCTTGCGGTTGGCCAGGTCGGCCAGCTTGCCCCAGATCGGGGTCGAGATCGTGGTGGCCAGCAGAGTCGCGGTGACGACCCAGGTGTAGGAGGTCTGGTCGCCGGCCAAGTCCGAAACGATGACAGGAAGGGACGTTGAGACCACGGTTCCGGCGAGGATCGAGACGAACATGCCCATGAGCAGTCCGGTCAGTGATTGCATGACCTGGCGGTGAGTCATGCCCGATTCGGACTTCTCCGGTTCCGCCTTCGTGGGGGTGGGTGTCTGGGACAAAAGGGGCTCCAAAAACAGCAGGAATATGGTTGATTGATATCAACTATATGGAATTGGTTGCCAAAGTGCAACCAATTTGGCTGTGATGTGAAGCTCGGCCCGCGGGTCGATGGGACGGTTCAGGTCCACTCGTCAATGGGTGGCATCGAGACCGGACCCGACATGGCACTGCATAGAGGTCGCCACTCACGTAGGGGTCTGAATGATATTGACGGCCGTGTCGTCCGGCCTTGGCTTGAGGTAAAGGTAACCCCCATGTCACGGTTGCCTTTCAGCCAGTAGCATGCTGGAAAAGCGATCACATGGAGGTCCAATTGCCATACCCCAAGAACCACCACAAGATGTTCCTGACGTGTTACACAGACACCTTTAACTATGGGTGGCACCACGTAGACCTGTTTGTTCACGATGAAAACGATCTTGAAGTGAACTGGGTTCACTGGGGCGTGAGTGCGGATGGCCCCGACGCAGCGGACAAGTCGCTGGTGACGGTTGAGCCAAAGCTGGAACGGACGGGCGAATGGAAACACGGCGTGAGCGAGGCCGGCCTGGAGTACTGGACCGCCGACGCCGCCTGGGTCGACTAGGATCCGCCCGGAAAGCGCCACCAGCTCAACGGTGCCGTCACCGTCCTCGAGCCCCGAGCAACTACCGAAGGAAAGCGACAAGTTCGCTGGCCTTCGGTTGCGCCGGGGCTCGAGTGCGTTTCGCAACGACTAACTCCGATGCATGTTTGGGGCCCTAGAACTTCGGGCGAGGGCTCGACCATTCAGCCAGTTCCGTTTCCGACGTGAATTCTCCCGCGGGAAGTTGGATTGGGTGCGGGATCGGCAGCGCCATGACGCCGTCGACTTCCCGTGTCTCATGCTTCAGGTTCCCAGCGCAAGGAGGCGGTTGCCGCCGTCACCGAATAGAACCGGAAACAGCCGCAACCGCCTACGCCAGTCCTCAAGGGACTGTATTTTATTTGTGGTGCCGGTCGGGATCCCAGTCAGCAGGAATCTATCCCACCGCTGTCATGCCCCGAACTGCGGCGGACGTTTCTTAGCTGTTGCTCTTCTGGGCGAGGCGTCGCTGCAGGCGCTGGCCGGTCTTGTCCGGGTTGAAGAAGATGACAGAAAGGATGCCTGCCGCCAACAGCAGCCCACCGGCGATGGTAAGCGACTGGTTTACGCCGGAGATCATGTTGCCGATCATTTCGGCCGTCTCCGGGGTGCCCTTGGCGGCGGTCCGGTAGCCGGCCTGCTGCATGAACATGCCGACGGCTGTCGGTGAAATGATGGCACCAATCGAAGCGACTCCACCGAGGGTTGCCATGATCACCGGTCGCTGTCCGGCACCGACGGCGAAAGCCATGGCCGAGGGAGCCATCGGATAGATGACACTGAAACCGGCACCGAGTGTCAGCAGCACGACGACCATCGGTCCAGAGACGAAGGGCAGGGCCAGGAAGCAGGCCCCGGCCAGGACGAGGCAGATGCCGAACGGTGCGGCGAGTGCAACGCGTACCGACTTGCCACGGCGCATTTGGTTTCGGCCCATAAAACCGAGGGCCAGCAGGACAACCGCGCCGAAAATCCACGGGAAGGTGGTGATCAGTGCAACCATTTCCGGGGACATATTGACGACGCCGGCCAGGTACTTCGGCGACCAAGTGGTGAGGAAGCCTTGCGTCCAGAAGTTGGTGAAACCGCCGAAAGCGGCAACGAGGAACGATGCGCTGAGCAGGATCCAGGTGACCTTGACCGGCTTTTGGTCTTCATACTGCTTGGTCCGCTGGTCCGAGGCTATTTCGGCGGCGGTCTTCTCGCGGACCGGGGCATTGGCAACCGCTTCGGCTTCTGGTTCGGCCGTTTCCTTGTTCTTTGAGCTGCCGAATGGTCCGTCGGCACCCAGGATGAACCAGGCGATGACCCACGCCAGGCCTACCAGGCCGAGGGCGCCGAAGGCCCATCGCCAGCCGAAGTTGCTGATGATAAAGGCGAGGAACGGGGCTGCCAGAACCGGTCCCAGCGTGGAACCGATGGCAATGAGGTTGCTGGGCAGCGCCCGGTCGGCCGGTTTGAACCATGAGTGGGCCGAAGAGAGTGACATGGCAGTGGCTGGGCCTTCGGCGCCGCCTAGCAGGATGCGGGTGACCAGAAGGATAGCTGCACCGCCGCCGAAGAGCATCGGGAACTGGAGCACGGCCCAGGCAAGACCCATGGCGAAGATGACCCACTTGACAGAGGTGCGGCCCGCGATCAGGCCGAGGAGCACGGAGCCGATGGCATAGAGGAAGAAAAACGCACTGCCTATCATGCCGAACTGAACGGTGCTGATGCCTAGTTCAGGGATCGCCTTGTAGGCAACGAGACCGAGTACTGCTTTGTCGGCGAAGGCAACGATCTGGAAGAGGACCAGCATGATCGTGATGATCCATGCGCGGCGGTTCATTCGCCCGTTGCGGATTGCACCGCCCAGGGTTCGGTCGCTCTGGAGCTGTGTTGAAGACATTGGCACCTCAAGGTGTGTGTGGGAGTAGGGTGGCCGGAAATCCGGCAGATTTCGAGTGACCATTGAAGACTATGTGGTGTGCAGCACAGCCGATAATTGCTGATTCCCGCCCCTGAATACGGGTAATCCTCGCCCGAGTAGGGGAAAGCCTTAGTGCTGGGCCAGGGAAGGCTCAAGCCACTCTGCGATGTCCAGCAGGCCACCGGGATGCCCCGGGTTGCCGATGACCTGGATGCCCAGCGGCATGCCCGCTGCATCGCGCAGCCCGGCCATGGTGACCGCCGGTAGACCGAGGGCCTGCCACGGGCGGCTGAGGATCGGGTCGCCAGTCTTGGCCAATCCTGCGGGTGCCGATCCGGGTGCCGCGGGGGCGATGATGGCGTCGAAGTGCTGGAGCCGATTAAGGATGTCCTTGCGGGCTGCAGCGAGTCCTGCCATGGCCCGGTGGAAATCGGCGTCGGCCAGAAGGTCGCCACTGGACAGGAGATCGGCCAGCGGACCACTGACCTCATTCTTCCGCGACAGCAACCATTTGTGCGTGCAAGCGGCCTCGTATGCCATCACGCTCATATGCAGCGGGACCAGGTCCCGCACGGCTGCGGCCGAGCCCAGCGACTCGACCAATGCGCCCCGCGTTCTGGCGGCGGATATGGCCAAGTGCAAGCCCGAAAGCATGTCACCGGAGACAGGGGCGATGTCGGTACCGTCCCAAACCAGCAACCTGGGTGGGCGCCTTGCCCCCTGGGCGGGTGCCGGAGTGCCGGAGATCGCGGTGTAGGCAATCCGCAGGTCCGCGGCAGTGGCGGCCAGAAAGCCGATCGAGTCCAGGCTGTGGCTCAGCCCGGTGACGCCGTCCGTTGGGATCGCGTGGATCGGGGCGACCAGGCCGGCCACCCCGCAGTAGGAAGCGGGACGGGTGAGGGAGCCAGCTGTCTGCGTGCCGAAAGCGAACGGGACCATGCCACTGGCCACCGCGACGGCCGATCCGCTGGATGATCCGCCCGGAGTGTGTGGTGCGGTTCCACGGGTCGGCCGGTGAGGGTTGATGGTGGGCCCGGGTGCGAAGTATCCGAACTCGGTGGTGACCGTCTTGCCCAGCACGATGCCCCCGGCACCCCGCAGGGCGGCGACGCAGCCGGCATCGGCGCTTGCCGGTGGTGCCTGGTCGAAGATCGCCGAACCGCAGCCAGTGCGCATCCCTGCCACGTCGATGATGTCTTTCACCCCCGCCGGGGTGCCCCATAGTGCCCCCCGCGATCCCTCCGGGATGTCGGTCAAGCCGTGGGCCGCGGCGATGGCAGAGTCGGCATCGACGCTTACCCAGGCCCGGAGCTCCGGATCCAGCGCCTCGATCCGTGCCAGCGATTCGCCGACCAGATCCAGCGGTGTGGCCACTCCGGTGGCCAGGCGCTGGATAGAGGCTGCAAGCGATACGGGAGCGGCGGCTTCAACTGCTGTCATGATGTGGAATCCTTGGTCATCGACGAATCGCGTATTGGCGGCCCGCTGTGGTTGGCAGTGGGCTAGACGGCGACCGGCTGGCCGATGGGGTGGAAGGCGCGGTTGAAGTACACGAGTCCGCTGTTGTCGTTGTTGACCTCGACCCGGTCAAGCCGGATGAAAAGGACCGAATGCGAGCCTTGCTCGGTAATGGCTTCGATGGTTCCGATGCACTTGACGTGGGCGTCGGCGAGAACCGGGACGTCGGTGTCTTTCTCCCAGATGTCCCAGGCAAAGCGCTGGTCCATCGGAACTTGGGTCGCACCGGAGAAATGGCGCGCCAGTTCCTCTTGCTCACCTGCAAGGATGTTGATGCCGACCTTGCCGTTGTTCTTGAATATGTCGTGGGCGGCACTGTTCTTGTTCACGCACACCAGGATGGTGGGCGGCGAATCGGTGACGGAGCAGACGGCGCTGACAGTGATGCCCAGCCGCCCGTGCGGCCCATCCGTGGTGATGATACTGACCGCGGCCGGAAGGTGGGCCATCGCAGTCCGAAAGTCCGTTTGGATTTGGGTTAGCTGGGTCATGGTGCTCTCCTGATCGGATGGTGCCGCCCGCTGCAAGTGGGTGGCTGGGGACTACCCGGAGGCGTCTTATTCAGACTTCCGCGGGCTTGGTTAGTAATCTATGAACTGAATCACTTCCGGGATATCCCCAGTAGCCCTAGGGTTCGGGGCAACTGGCCCAATGCGGATAGGTAGTTCCCTTAGTGTCCGGCCGTTGCAGGTCCTTCAGGGAATGGCTATGGTTCCATGTCGTAGCAGTCGAAATTGGAGACCATGACTAACACAACGATGACCACTGAACCGATCGTGTACATCGTCGATGACGACGACGAGTTATGCACCTCGCTGGCTTGGCTTCTGGACTCTGTCGATATTGCTTCGCAGAGCTACAACGACGTGGCGTCTTTCCTTGATGGGTACGACAGGGAGCGAGCCTCCTGCCTGGTTTTGGATGTTCGGATGCCCCGGACCGGAGGGTTCGCCCTTCAGGAGACCTTGAACCAAATTGGGGCACCGATCCCGATCATCTTCGTGTCGGCCCACGGCGACGTCCGCATGTCGGTGCGTGCACTGCAGCAGGGCGCAGTTAATTTCTTCGAGAAGCCCTACGATCCCCAACAGATGCTCGACGCCGTGCAGGAGACACTCGAACTGGCCGAGGTGCGCTTTGCCGAATCCGCCGAGCGGAAACAGGTACTGGAACGGCTGCGCACCCTGACTCCGCGCGAACGCGAGATCCTGCTGCTGGTCATCGACGGACTGCCCAGCCAGAACATCGCCCGGAAACTGGGCACTAGCGTGAAGACGATCGACGTGCACCGGGCACGGATCAAGTCAAAGACAAATGCGGAGAGCATATCAACGCTGGTCAGGGACGTGCTGAGCCAGCGGATCGACCTCGCCGTAGACCTGTAGGGGACTCGGCCCACGGACGGGCCCGCCCGGAGGAGGCATGACCACCGCTTTCCTTCGATTTTGACGCGAGAATGGCCCGGTTCCCAAGGAAACCGGGCCATTCTCGCGTCACAGCCGGCTAGCTCTTCACCCCGTAACGGGCAAGGTACCTGCCCGAGGCAATGCGCAGGATCCTGTCTATGGTGAAGCCCAACAACCCTAGGGTGATGATTCCAACGAAGGTCCAGTCGATGCGTCCGTAGTTTCTTGCTTGCCAGATCAACGCGCCCAGGCCGTGCTGGGCGGCAACGATCTCGGCGGAGACTATGGTGAGGAAGCTGTTTCCCATCGCCAGCCGGGCACCGGTGACGATGCCCG
The DNA here is from genome assembly GCF_030512175.1 of Paeniglutamicibacter sulfureus. Lineage (GTDB taxonomy): Bacteria > Actinomycetota > Actinomycetes > Actinomycetales > Micrococcaceae > Paeniglutamicibacter > Paeniglutamicibacter sulfureus. Next base: position 501,044 of record NZ_JAULBL010000002.1, read on the forward strand.
GAATAGCCGAGGGCAACACTACGGAGGTCATGATCTGGCGCTGGCTGGCCCCCAGATTCGATGCCGCGTTGATCCTGTTCTCCGGGATGGCCAGCACCGCCGCGATGGTGCTCACCGTGACGATGAATACCGAGGTGTAGAAGATCAGCACAACCTTTGACGTCTCACCGATGCCGAACCAGATCACGGCCAGCGTCACGAAGGCGATGGGCGGGATAAACCTGAAGAACTCGATATACGGGTCCAACAGCTGCCGAACGACGTTCAGGCGACCCATGAGGATGCCGATGGGTGCGCCCACCGCGACGCCGAGCAGCCAGCCAATCAGGATCCGCTGCGTAGAGGCCCAGATGCTCACCCAAAGTGTTCCGTCGACGGTCAGCTCGACGGCGGCAGCGGCAACTTCCATCGGCGAAGCCACGGCCGTGGGGCCGTACCACCAGGCCACGACGCTCCACAGCGCGAGACCGATGGCAGCCGATGCGGCCCACCATAGAAGCTGACGCGCTCCTTGCCAGGCTTTTTTGTTCCGTGGCGGTTCAACGACAGGCTGCACGCGAGGTGCTGTTTCCAGGGCGCTCATCCTTCGTCATCCAATCCTTGGGCACGCAATGACGCGGCGACTTCCTCGCGGATATCAGCGCGCAGTTGTTCGTAGACGGAAACGACCTCAGCGGAGGTGCGCTCGCGGGGGCGGGGTAGATTCAGGTCGTAGACACTCTTGAGTCCTGCCTTCGGCCCGGAGGACATGACCACGACGCGGTCGGCCAGCGCCACCGCCTCGTCGATATCGTGGGTCACGAACACCACGGTGCAGCCGGTTTCTTCCCAGATCTGGGTCAGCTCCGCCTGCATCACGGCCCGGGTTTGAGCATCGAGGGCACCAAACGGTTCGTCCATGAGCACGAGCGGCTGCTCGTTGGCCAGCACCCGCGCGATCTGTACGCGTTGACGCATACCACCGGAGAGCTGGTTCGGGAACTTTGCCCCAGCCTTTCGCAATCCCACCATGGAGAGGAAACGGTCGGAAATCCTTGACTGTTCGGCCTTAGAAGCGCCGTGCATCTTCGGGCCGTAGGAAACATTGGCCGCCACGCTCATCCAGTCGAACAGCGCGTCCGATTGCTGGAAGACCATTCCCGCATGCGGGTTGGCCCCAAGCACCGGCTCTCCGGCGCAGGTGATGGTTCCCCCGGTGACTGCCGTGAATCCGGCAATCGATGACAGAAGCGTGGACTTGCCGCATCCACTGGGTCCCAGAAGGCAAACGAATTCTCCGGGCCTGATGTCGAGGCTGATGCCCTCCACGATTTCGGTCGAACCGAAGCCGATCGACACCGAATCCAACTGGACGCTGGTTCCCGAGGTTTCACCGCGGGAACCGTCCCTCGGGGCTGTGGCAGTCGTTGTCATGGCAGGAACCTCATTTCTTGTTGATCCAGTCCACAAGAATGCGCTTGTCCAGCTCCGGCATCTCCTTCAGCACGCCCGTGCCGACAAAGTAGTCGGCCATGGTATTTCCGGTCTCGAGGTCCTTGCCGGTAAAAGAACGGATCTCGTAGTCGATCTGGTCGATGGCCTGAAGGATCTGCTCCTTGGGGACCTTCGTGTGCGCCAGGGTGGCCGTCACTGCGCGCTCCGGTTCGGCTTCCACGATTCTTGCAGCCTCGGCCAGGGCCGAGGCGACTTTCTGCGCTGCCTCGTCACGGGCGTTGACTAAGTCGGAACGGCCGATCACCCAGTGGTTGTAGAACCAGTCATAGTCGCCGGTGGTTTCTGCCACAGTGCCAGCACCTTCGGCGACGGCGTTGCTTGGCCACGGCTCCCACATGACGAAGCCGTCGGCGTCGCCGCGCTTCAGCAGGGCGGAGGCGTCATTCGGCGTAGCGGTGATGAACTCGACCGATCCGGCATCGATGCCCTTGGCCTCGAGGTACTTGGCCGTGGCGATCTCGCTCAGACCGGGCACGACCACCATTTTCTTGACGTTCTCGGGCTTGACGCCGTTGCGCAGGACTACCTTGACGTATTCGCCCGAGGTTTGGGTGGCGAACAGCGCAATCAGTTCCGGGCTCTGCTGGAACTGGGTGATGGTGGTGGCGTCCGAGCTGCCTGCTAGGTGGACCTGTCCGGCAGCGAGTGCGTCGACGGCTTCGCCGCCGCGGCCGAACTGGATCAACTCCACTTCGACACCGGCTTTCTTGAACAGTCCCTCATCCTCGGCAACGAAGTAGGGGGCATACGTGGTGTCGATGCCCACGGCGATCTTGACCGGTCCGTTGGCGTCGACCTTGGTGTTTCCCTCGGCCGGGCGTGAGCAACCAGTGGTTACAGCAAGTGAGAGGGCAGCGACTGTTGCCGCCACGATTTTGAGGTAGCTGACGTGCTTCTTCATGTAGGTGCCTTTCGAAATGGATGAATTAAGGGCAGATCTAGAAGAGCTCCAATAGCAGGCGCTTGCCGCAGGTCCGGGAAACGCAGGTGGCCATCTGGTCGTTTGCCGCCTTCTCTGAAGTGGAGAGACAGTTGTCGCGGTGCTCGGGCACGCCATCGAGGACGCCCATGACGCAGGTGCCGCAGATTCCCTCCTTGCAGGAGGTATCGACCTCGATGCCGTTTTCCTGGAGCACGTCCACGATTGAGCGATCGGCCGGGATCTCGAAGATCTCGCCGGTGTCCAGCTCCACTTCGAAGGCAGTGTCGTTGGAGGTGTCGATCTCCTCGGCTTCGAAATGCTCGATGTGGACCTGGTCCTCGCCGACAACCGGGGCGAACGCTTTGCGGACGTTGTCCATGAAGCCCACCGGGCCGCAGGTGTAGACGTGTACGCCGGTATCGGCGTCCCGGGCGAGCGCAGTCATGATGGTGCCCTGCTCGTTGCGCGGAACCCCGAAGTGGAAGCGCACCGATTCGGTGAAGCCGCAGCGCTCCTCGAGCAGCTCCGTGAAAGCTGCCTCCGCGTGGGAGCGGGCGAAGTAGTGCAGCTCGAAGTCGATGCTCGAGCGGTGCAGGTTGTAGGCGATGCTGATCATCGGGGTGATGCCGATGCCCGCCGCCACGAGGATGTGGCGGTCGGCATCGGTGGCAACCTTGAGCAAGTTGCGCGGCTCGCTGACCTCAAGTTCGGTGCCCACCGAGACATCGCCGTGTAGCGCGGCGGAACCGCCGCGCGAGGCAGGTTCGAGCTTCACCGCGACCAGGTACGAGCCCTCGTCAGGTGCATTGCAGAGGGAGTACTGGCGAGTGACCTCCGTGGGGCCGACAACGTCGATGTGCGCCCCCGCCGGGGCCGGGGCAAAGTCCAACCCGTCGGCGCGTTCCAAACGAAATGTCTTGATGCTGCTGGTTTCGTCCGAAACCACGGCCACTTTGACCCGGACCTTCTTCATGTCCGTACTCCTCTAAATTGGGTGGGGCTTCTAACCTGTGGGGCCGCCATGCGCCGATCGCTGAGGCGATCAGCGCATGAACAGCCCGCCATTGATGTCCCAGCTGGCACCGTTGACCGATGCCGCCTCGGGGGAGGCAAGCAGGGCGACTGTTGAGGCGATGAATTCCGCGGAGCCGAGCCGGCCCACGGGAATGTTCGCCTTGACTGCCTCCAGCTTGTCGGCGGCAACCGTCTCGTAGACCACCGGAAGGTCAAGCGGACCCGGGGAAACCGAGTTCACCGTGACGCCGCCGGAGGCCAGGTCGCGGGCAAACACCTTGGTGAGCGTGCCCACCCCGCCCTTGGCCGCGGCGTAGTGGGCGCCGGTGGCCGTGCCGCCGTTCTGGCCGGCCAGCGAACCGATGTTCACGATGCGACCATAGCCGTTTCCGGCGAAGTGCTTGCCGAAGACCTGGCAGCCCAGGAAAACGCCGTCGAGGTTCGTGGAAACGATCTCGGAGAAGTCCTCCGGGCTGATGTCCATCAGCGGCTGGACCTGGGAACGGCCGGCGTTGTTGATCAGCACGTGTGCAGCTCCCCAACGCTGCACCGCGGACTGAAGGGCCGCCTCGAAGTCCTCCTTGCGGCGGACATCGAGGACCGCGGCTGCTGACGTCTTGCCGCTTGGATCCAGCTCGTCGGCCAGTTCCTGGACCGGTTCGATTCGGCTGCCGGTGGCGAGCACCGAGTAGCCGGCAGCGTGCAGGGTGCGCGCAATGACGGCGCCCAGGCCGCGGGTGGCGCCGGTGACGATGGCGACCTGGCCGTTGTCGACCCGTTTCCCGGCGGTCGTCTGATTGTCTGTCGTCGTAGTCATTCCGGGGCCCTAGAGCAGGAATCCGGAGGCGGTGACGGCCCCGTCGGAGTTGACCAGGCGCACGACCTTCAAATCCAGGCGCGGTTTGCCGTCGGCGAAACTGATCCGGTGCTCCAAGTCGGCTGCCAGCAGCAGGTGCTTTTCGCGCTTGAATCCGACGATGATCTGCGCCGAGCGCAGCGTGACCGACTCACCGTCGTTAGACGTGACGGTGAAGCGGGAGATGGTGCGTGCGGTGCGAGCCGATGCGACCGCCGACATGGAATAGCCCTCGGTTAGCCGGGTCACGCGCATCCGGCGCATCCGGGCATCGTCGTAGACCATGTTCAAGCCGGACTCGAAGTCATCGGTGTCCGGATCGATCGGGATCACATACTTGCCGTCGGGGGTCCACAGGCCCTCCCAGGCCACGTAGTCCTTGGCGTCGAGCAGTGTCGCCTCGTGCCAGATTAGCGCGATGGCCTTGGAGACCAGCGGATCGAGCAGCGCGTCGGATGCGAAGCCGTTTTCAAGGGGGGCGGTCAGCGTGCTTTCGCTAGTCATCGCTCATCATCTTCTTCCACTGTGAGTAGGATTCGCGCATGCCCGATTCGTCGGTCACGTGCGAGGTTTTCCAGCCTTCGTCCACCGTCTTTTCGCGGCCCAGGCCGCGGTTGACCATGATGGGCATTTCGGGGTTGGCGTAGGCGCCGCGCTGCACGCGGTCCCAGGCCTCGGAGTCATCCGGGGTGCCGAAGCCGAACGGTCCCTGGAAGTGCTCGTGGATGCGCAGGCGTTCGCGGTTGACGCTTTCCGGTCCGCCGTCCAGGCCCAGGGCCAGGTGCTGGATCTCGGTCTCGTTGACCGAGATCGGGCGCAGGACGCGGAAGAAGGACATTGACATGGCAACGTTCGGGAAAAGGTTCAGGTTGAACCCCGCGCCGTGCATCGAGCGCACGACGCGGCGGACCTGATCTGCCGGCATCGTCTCGGAGAGCTCGTCGATGATGTGGCGGAAGCGTTCTTGCAGTTCCTCGGTTCCGTCATCGGCATCCAGATCGACGTGCTCCGGGACCATGATGGCGACGCTGTGGCCATTGCCCAGCGCATGGGTCACCGCGTTCTCGTCGGTCATGAAGGAGAGCATGTCGGCCGTTTCGGCGTCAACGGAGGCCATCCACGAACGGTGCACGATCGGGAAGTGGTAGCCGTCGGTGGTGTTTTCCAGCTGGATCTTCCAGTTGCCGTCGAAGCGGAACTTGTGCTCGCCCTGGACCTTGATCCCGTAGCCGGCACCCTGCATCATGAAGCGGTCCATCCAGAGCTTTGCGTCGCCCAGGAAGTCCTCGAGCGGTTCGATGTCCGCGTTGAAGGAGGCGAAGATCATCCCGGCGTAGCTTTCGACGCGCAGTTTCTGCAGCGGCATGTCCTTCTTCTCGATGACGCCCTCGTAGCCCTCGGGGTACGGGATACCGCGCAGCTGGCCGTCGAGCGAGTAGGACCAAGAGTGGTACGGGCAGGTGAAGCCGTTGGCCTTGCCCTTGTCCGGCTCGCAGACCGAGGCGCCGCGGTGGCGGCAGCGGTTGAGCAGGACATTGAACGACCCCTTGCGGTCGCGGGTGACGATCACCGGCTGGCGACCGATCATGGCCTTCTTGAAGCTGCCCTTGTCCGGGATCTCGCTTTCGTGGGCCACCCAGACCCAGGTCTTGTAGAAGATCTTCTCCAGCTCGGCTTCGAAGATATCCGGATCGGTGTAAAGCTGCCCGGCGACCCTGTCGGTCGAGGCAAGTGCGGAGAAGCCGTCTTGGTTCTCCATGATGGGGGTGCTCATCAGTGACTCCTTGGGGATGGTGGCTAGTGTGGGGTGGCGAGGTTCGCCGGGGAGAGCGCCACGAGGCGCTGCGTGCGGAAGGTCTTGATCCGGGCCATGGCCCCGTCTAGTTCGAAGTCCACCGTGATGCGGGCGGCAACCACTTCCTGGCGGCCGTCCGTGTACGCGGAGACCTGTTGCATGATCCAGCTGCCCGATGCCGTGGGGAACGAGATGTTGATGCGCCCCTCGCCCAGCACATGGGCGTTTGCGGTGAACGGGCCGCCGGGCAACAGGTGGCTGCCCAACATGCGGACGATGGCGTCCCTGCCGTTGTAGCTGCCGAACTTCTCGCCGTATTCAGGCCCGATGCCCTGCCAAGTCGCGTCCTCGGTGAACAGCGCGCCGAGTTCGGCTAGGTCGAATTCCGGCTGCGGAACGTCGCACAGTTCCATGTAGCGGGCGATGATCCAGCGGATCGATTCACCGGCCTCCAGCAGTTGAAGTCGTGTTTCAAACCCGGCGACGTTCGTGGTGGCACTGATTCCTGCCACGGCTACTTGGCTATCTCGACATCGCTGCGGATGGTCAGGGCACGGCCCATGCGGGCCTCAATGTGCGCATAGGTCCACAGCGCGTGGTCGTCGTCGACCATCGTGGTGCGGAACAGGTTGCACACGGCCTTGACCGTTTCCTGTGTGTCGACATCGGCCATCACGTAGCAGGTCCAAGGCCATCCGGCAGAGGGACCGACCATGTGGGAGTCGTCGTCCATGTTGCCGATGACATCGACACCGGGCATTGCGGCCATGGCCGAAAGCATGCTGGAGAAGGCGACCCACACCGGGCCGATTTCGTTCTTGGGCAGGCTGAAGAAGTTCTGGTTGATGCCGATGCAGAACAAGGTGCGCAACGGTTCGGGGCGGGCATCGCTCGCTGTCATGGTTGTTCCTTCGAGGGGTTCGTGCGGTGGGTGAGCAGGTGGTCTGGTTAGATGAAGCCCGGGATGACCGGGGGCTGGCCCATCAGGACCGAGCCAGTGCCGTCATACATGCCATCGCCGAGGAACGCGTGCTGGGTGACGACGGCCGAATCGCGCAGATGACGCTGCAGCGGGTTCCCGTCGTAGATGGCCGCTGTCCCGGAGAGCGAGTAGGCGGTGTTGACGGCTTGGGCGCCGGCCTTGGCGACGTGGGTGGAGGCAAGGCGAAGCAGAGCCTTTTGGGAGTCGGTGGCCTGTCCGTTGGCCACTACCGTGGCATAAGTTTCTTCGGTGATCTCATAGAAGAAGGCCCGTGCCGAACGAAGCTCGGCCTCGGCCTTTGCCAGATCGATCCGGTAATACGCGCGATCGGCGAGCTTCGGGGCTCCGGTGATGCCCGTCCGTCCGGCGCCGATCTGTGTCGCATAGTCAAGCGCGGCACGGCCCACACCGAGGTTCACGACGGCCAAGACCTGGGCGGCGTAGGCGATCGTGGGGTAGTGGTAGAGCGGCTCATCAATCATCGGTTCGCCGCCGCGGATGAAGGTCCAGTCCTGATCCACATCGACCCCGTTAACGACAAGGTCGTGGCTGCCGGTTCCGTGCAGGCCAATGACGTCCCAGTTGTCTTTGATGATGACCTGGTCCGGGCGCAGCAACGCGGTGCGCGGCTTGCCTGCGGCGGTCTCGCCACCGGCGATGCCGACGCCAAGCACGTCGGCGCCCTTGCAACCGCTGGCGAACTTCCAGGTGCCCTTGATGTGGAACTTCCCGTCCTTCACCGGTGCCTTCTGGACCGGAAAGAGTCCGCCGGCGAAAGCCAAGTCGGGTCCGTCCTTGTACAATTCGGCCTGCGTGTCGACGGGCAGTGCGGCCAAGTACACGAGTGCTGAGCCGAAGCTCGCTACCCAACCGCTCGAGGCATCGACGGTGGAGATCAGTTCGATCTTGCGGAGAAATTCCGCGGGCGGGAGCGCGTCGCCACCGAACTGGAGCGGGGTGGCAGCGCGGTAGATTCCGGCCGCCTTGAATGCGTCGATAACGTCCTTGGGTACGAAGCGGTTCGTGTTGAACTCCTCGCGTCGCCGGTCGATGAGTTCCAGGACCGTGGTCAGCGCGTCCTGCGCGGGTGCTTCGGCAACGGTCGTCATGGAGAGGGCTCCTAGCTTGTAGCTTTTCTGAGGCAAGTACGGATGTCGAGGGTCTTGCTGGTGTTGTCTGAATCACGGTATTTACCCAATTACTGCCCTTCAATGGGTGTTTACGTGCCTCCAGACAAAGAAAGATTGATTCCAACTGAAGTAACTACCTATTGCGGCGAAGCCGGACTGGGGTAGAACTGGAAGCCGTGAATACGCAAAATTACGAACCTTCCGAGGCCGATGCCCGGATTCTGCTCACAGGGCTGGACCACTGCCTCCTGATGCATGACGCGGAGTCGAAGGACATCCTCTGGGCCAACCCGGCGGCGTGCCGGGTGCTCGGCTTCACGCTGGAGGAGTTGCGACCGCTGAAAGCTGATGACATGAGCAGCCTGGCCGAACCCTACAGCCGGACCGTCGGGCGCCGCTGGCTGCAGGATGCCGTGGTGCACGGTGCCAGCCGCACGCAATGGATGTACCGGAACAAGGAAGGGCAGGATTTCCTGACTGAGGCGCTGGCCCGGCACGTAATTCTGCCCGAGCGCGAGGTGGTGCTCGTTGAATTCAGGGACATGGAACGCGAGGAGCAGCTCAAGAGCGGGCTGGAGCGGACCAAGGGACGGCTAAACGCCTTCATCGGGAACATGGGCGAGGCCATTCTCGTCGTGGGTTCCGACGGGCTGATTTCTTATGCCAGCAATTCGGTCTTTCCGCAGTTGGGTGTGCACCCGGACGAGGTTGTTGGGCGGTATTTCACTGATTTGTGCCTTGGCGGTGCGGCTATAACCTTTGCCCGGGTGTCGGCCGAATGCGCTGCGGATGCCGGCATGGTCAGCTGCCGACTGGAACTGCGCACGCCGCAGGGTGAATCACGCTGGTTCGGGGCCGCCTGCCAGAGCATCGACCTGAAGCATGACCTGTCCGGGACGTTGATGTTCCTCCACGACATCACCGATCGCGTGTCTGCGGACATCGAACGCGAGCGGGACCAGGAACACCTGAACTACCTGGCCCGCTACAACGTCATGGGCGACATGGCGATGGCCCTTTCGCACGAGTTGGGCCAGCCCCTCGGCGCGGCGACGAACTTTCTGGACGGGGTCAAGCGTCGATACCGGGCGGGCAAGATGAGCGCGGTCGACCTGGAGTTCGGGCTGGAGAACGCGCAGCGCCAAATTGAGCGCGCCAACCAGATCCTGCGCAGCTTGCGTGGATTCGTGGGCACGCTGGAAACGTCCGAACAGCACGTTGACCTGAACGCCGTGGTGCGGGACTGCATGTACTTCGTTGAGCTCGTGGCCTCGCGGCACTCCGCAACGCTAGAGATGGCACTGGATCCCGGAGAACTTCCGGTGCTCTGCGAGAAGGTGCTGATCGGCCAAGTCGTGCTAAACCTGTGCCGCAACGCGATAGAGGAGATGTCTCGCTTCCCAGAGGAACGGCGCGTGGTGACTCTTGAAACGGCATGCGAAGATGACTCAGCGGTCTTCCGGGTCATTGACCGCGGATCGGGACTTTCCGGCTTCCCCGACGGAAGGATCTTCGATGGCGCATTCACCACGAAGGCCGATGGGAGCGGCCTCGGGCTGGCACTCAGCCACCGGATCGTTACCCGGCACAACGGAACCATCAATGCAGTGGAAAACCCTGGTGGCGGGTCGACCTTCGCGTTCAGGTTGCCGTTGTGCTGACGCCTGAACTGCCAATCGACAAATGAGACGGCGTGGCCGCGGACCCGAGGGGGCGGCACCGAACCTTCTGCGACAGCAGAAGATTTACCTCACACACCGCCATGGGGGCATGGAACGTGGCCGCGCAGCTGGGTGCCCGGAAGTCAACATGCAACCAACCGCATTGGCTCCCAATGCTAACGAGGGCCGGTACCGGTGCGAAGCACTGGAACCAGCCCTCGAAAAGTCTGCTCAATCAGCTGACGCCTAGTTGCCGAATGCCGGGGGAGCGACGTCGTGCGGCTCCTTGGGTTCGGGCTCCGGCACCCGGTCCTTGGGCTCTGCCGGAACGGTGACGATGATGGCGGCAATGGCGATGACCACCATCAACACGTTGAACAGCAGGCCGATGGCCCCTCCGAAGCGCAACGCCACGTTGTCTTGCCGGCCGATGAACAGGCCCCAGGACTGGATCAGTTCCGGGTTGACCGCCTGCCCGGCGACGTACAGGGCCGCGGAAATCGCGACGCCGATCGCGTTGCCCAGCGAGGAGGCCATCTTGTAGATGCCCGAGGCCGCGCCCACCTGGTTGTCCGGGACGCTGGAGAGCGCCGCGTCGGTGGACGGGGTGGCGTAGAATCCCAGCCCGACTCCGAAGAGCGTGAAGCCGATAACGGAGAGCACGATGTACTGGTCGATGTACAGGAACGTCATCGAGCACAGCAGGATGCCCACGCCGGTGATCATCGAGCCCCAGAGCATCGGTTTTTTCGGCCCGAAGCGCTGCAGCAGTTTCTCGCCCACCCGGATGGTGGACAGGATGGCGATGAGGTAGCCAAGCGTGAGCAGGCCCGATTGCAGGGAGCTCATGCCCGCGGCGATCTGCACCAAGCCCAGGGAGACGATCAGCGTGCCGGCCGCGCCGTTGAGCAGGAAGTTGGAGAGCGTGGCGCCGGTGAAGGTGCCGTTGGCGAACAGCTTCAGGTTCACGAAGGCACCCGCGCGATGCGTCTCGATGTACAGGAAGACCAGTCCCGAGACCGCGGCGAGGGCGATCAGTCCCAGTCCGCGCAGGCTTAGCCAGCCCAGTGCCGGGCCCTGTGAGATGTAGACGTTGATCGAGACCAGCAGCACGATGAACGCGACCAGTCCGCCCCAGTCAAAACCGCGCTTGGCGGCGGCCGGGTCGCTTTCGGCCTTCGACTCCGGGGTGCCGCGCAGCAGCACCAGCGCCAGGATCGAGAGCACCACGGAGATCCAGAAGATCGAGCGCCAGCCCAGTGCGCTGGTGGCCATCAGCCCGCCGAAGAGCGAGCAGAAGCCGGACCCGCCCCAAGAGCCGATCGACCAGAAGGACAGGGCACGCTGCCGTGCCTTGCCCTCGTAGAAGGTCTTCACCAACGCCATCGAGGAGGGCATGATGCAGGCCGCGGATAGCCCCTGGACCACCCGGCCACCCAACAACATGGTGCTGGTCAGCCCGCCGAGGTTCTCCGGGGTCAGGGCGATCAGCAGCGATCCGGCGATGGAGAGCCAGATGCCGGCGTAAAGGACCTTGACCCGGCCCAGGCGGTCCGCCAGTCCGCCGGCCACCACGATGAAGATGCCGGAGAACAGCGAGGTGACGGACACCGCCAGGTTCGCCAGGGTCTCCTCGACGCCGAGTTGGCCGCGGATGCCGGGGATGACATTGAGCAGGGTCTGGGCGAAGAGCCAGAAGTTGATGACCGCCAGGACGATGCCCAGCAGCCACTTGTCGGTGGGTTTCCAGGCGGTGGTTGTCGGGGAGTGGGTCTCAGCGCCCATGGTGTTCCACGTTCCTTCGGTCAGTTGGACTTGCCCAGGTACGCCAGGGCGGCGAGGACCATGGTGCGGGTTGCGGTTTCCAGGGTCGGGTCGATGGCGGGGGCGAAGAAGGGGGAGTGGTTCGCCGGGATGTCGGAGGACACCGTCCCGTTGGCCACCGCCTTGCGGTAGTCGTCGGCCGGGACGCAGCCGACCATCCAGTAGCTGTAGGGGATGCCGAAGGCGCCGGGGATGGCGCCGAAATCCTCGGATGCCGTCGCGGGGGTGGCCTGGTAGACCTGTCCCGCAGGGAAATGCTCGGTGAAGACCGTTGTCACACGCGCATTCACCTCTGCGTCGTTGTCGGTGAGCGGGAACTGGTCGTAGTACTCGAAGTCAGGCTCCCGGGGCGAGCCGGCGGCGGCGCATTCGCCGCGCACGATCCGCTCGATGGAGGCCATGATGTGCTTGCGCAGGGCGAGGTCGTAGGTGCGGATGTTCAGCCGAAGCTCGGCCTTGGCCGGGATGATGTTGGCCGCGGTCCCGGCGTTGGAGGACCCGACGGTCACCACGGCGAACTGTCCGGGCATGGTTTCCCGCGACACGATGGTCTGCAGCTTCAGCACGATCGAGGCCGCAAGCACCACGGGGTCCACGGAGTTGTGCGGCATCGAACCGTGGGCACCGCGGCCGTGAACGGTGATTTTCAGGCTGTCCCCGGCGGAGAGGATCGGCCCGGCGGCGGTGCCGACGAGTCCAGCCTCCACTGGCATGACGTGTTGGGCCAGCGCGACGTCCGGACGCGGCAGCTTGTCCACCAGCCCGTCGGCGACCATCGCCCTGGCCCCGGCGGCGGTTTCCTCGGCGGGCTGGAAGAGCGCGATGTGGGTGCCGGACCAGGCTTCCCGGTTCTCCGCGAGCACCTTCGCGGCGCCCAGGAGGGTGGCCATGTGCATGTCGTGGCCGCAGGCGTGCATGACGCCCTCGACCGTGGAGGCATAGTCCAGTCCGGTGTCCTCGGTGACCGGAAGCGCGTCGATGTCGGCGCGGGCCAGGACCACGGCCCCTTCGCCGTTGGCCAGCACCCCGACCACGCCCGTTCCGCCGATGCGCTGCACGTCGTAGCCCAGGGCCGCGAGCTCCGTCTCGAGGCGTGCGGCCGTCTGGTGCTCCTGGAGGCCGAGCTCGGGGTTGCGGTGGAAGTGCTTGTAGAGCTCCCGCTGCCACTCAAGTTGGCCGTCCAGGGAGTCAAGAAGTGAGGGGTCAACCACGGGGATCGCCTTTCCGTTCTGGCCGCGCACAGGCACTGCGGGTTGCCATAGCCTGGTTGCGGATCCGGTTATTCAACGTATCCCCGCAGGTCAGCGCTTGTCCATGTCGTGACGCGATATTCATTTAGTGTTCCCCGCAGGAGACCCCATCCCCGGAATGGCCAGGTGCGTCCGTCCCAGACTGAAGTAGCAGTTAGCGGACCCAGTGATCTATGAGTGTTCGCCGTTTCCCCGGATTCGGTAGTCCTGTGCGGCGTAGACGCCCAGGATCTTGATTTCGGATGTGAAGAACGCCAGCTCCTCCAGTGCAGTCTTCAGGGGCCCGTCCTCCGGGTGTCCTTGAAGATCCACCAAGAACATGGTCGCCGCAAATTCCGCGCCCACCATGTAGCTTTCTATGCGCGTCATGTTGACTCCACAAGTGGCAAATCCACCGAGGGCCTTGAAGAGCGCCGACGGAACATTTCGAACCCGGAAAACCAGCGTCGTGATGACATTTTCGGGCAATTCGTGGCGCGCGGGCAGCGGTTTTTCCCTGGCAAGGACCACAAATCGCGTGGTGTTGGTGGGGTCGTCCTCCACTCCGGAGGCAAGCACGTCAAGACCATACATTTCAGCGGCCCGCGGTGGTGCGAGGGAAACCTTGGACGGGTCGTTCCAGGAACTTACCTCCCGCGCCGAACCGGCGGTGTCCCCGGCGATGACCGGAGTCAACTTAAGCGACCGGATTATTCCACGGCATTGCCCCAGCGCGTGGATGTGACTGTGCACTTCCCTTGCATCCTCGAGTTTGCTGCCCCGGATTCCGAGCAGGTCGAAGCGTATGCCCAGAAAGTATTCCCCAACGATCTGGAGGTTGGAAGCCGGCAGAAGGCTATGGATATCCGCAACGCGACCCGCTATCGAATTTTCGATGGGGATCATCGCCAGCTCCGCCGAACCGTCGGCCACGACGGCAAAAACCTCCTCAAAGCTGGAGCAGGCCAGGGGCTCGAAATCCGGGTACATCTCCTGGCAGGCAACGCTCGAATTGGATCCAGGTTCCCCCTGATAGGCAATTTTTTGATTCACGCTTGAGAAATATCCTTAGGTCTTCAGGCTTATAAGGAGCCGACGAATGTCTATACGACGAAACTTGGTGGTCAACAGGGACTGCAAACAAAATAGCACCGGAAACGAGTTTCAGATGATCATCACCGCACCCACGGAGTCCCTCCACTTCAGCCCGCAATGGGAGCGACCGGACCTGCACGGTGTCAGGCAGCTGGCCCAATTCCCTGTCGCCCTGATCGGCGATGCCCAGGGGCGCATGGGCGTCATGCACTCGGCCCTGCGCTCGGTGACCCCCGGGCTGAAAATGGCCGGCACGGTTCTTCCGATCAACACCCGCGAAGGGGACAACCTCGCCATTCATCGGGCCCTCGATGACGCACGCGAAGGCGACGTCCTGGTCATCAACGCAAACAGTGACACCGGCAGGGCGTGCTTCGGCGACATTCTGGGCGAGATCTGCATCAACAGGGGTATTGCAGGAGTCGTGATTGACGGAGCGACCCGTGACATCGATGAATTGCTGGCCATGGGGCTTCCGGTCTTCGCGCGCGGGATCAGCCCCGCGGGCCCCTTTAAATACGGACCGGGAACCATCGGCGCTCCGGTGGCCTGCGGCAATGTTGTTTGCCACCCGGGGGACGCAATCCTGGGGGACAACGACGGCATCGTGGTGGTGCCGCAGGGGCGCATTGCCGCGGCACTGGAGCGAACCGCAGCGCAAGCGAATAGCGAAGACTACATGCGGGCACTGATTCCGTCGCGCGCCTAAATCCGGGTAAGCGTCCGGCCTTGTCCGATGGCGCAGCCGACGCGGCCTCTGCGCTGATGGAGCCCGAAAAATCCACCGATGTTCCCAACCGCGCAGGTGACACCAAGGGCTCGGTCCCAACGGACGGGGCCATTCCTGTCAGGGGCGGCAGTTGCCGTGTTCCCGCGGCACGATCACGGCATCGCGGGCAGGATCGCCAAGCGCACTGGCGATTTGGTAAAAACTGTCCCGTTACCTTGTTGCCCGCGGCTCGGGCGCACCCATTGGGCGGGCGCGGAGACCTCGCCTGTCTGAATCGGCTCCATGGACGGGCCTCCGCGGACTCGCCTGACCATCGTCGGAAGGCCGCCCCGATCCCGCCCGGGAACTAACTGCGCGCGCTGTGGTTCCACAAGACGCCGCGCCTGAATCTGCGCCTTGACGGGCATGTTTGTGGCGCCCCCGGTGCAGGGTGAGAGTGGATCCCGACGGGGCCGCCGGGCGGCGCCTTGACAGCACTTTGTGAGGAGTGACATGGTTCAACGCATGAACCTGTCAGACAGCCGGACGGCCGGACCGCAGCCCATCGTCCGGGTCAGCGCGGCCGAGGCCGTATTCACTGCCATCCGCGATGCCATCGAGTCCGGGGAGCTGCCCGTGGGGCACAAGCTGAGCTCCGAATCGGTGCTCGCCGGAAAGTTTGCGGTCAGCCGTTCGGTCGTTCGCGAGGCCCTGCGCTCCTGCGCCGCCCTTGGCCTCACCGAGACGCACACCGGCAAGGGAACCTTTGTCATCGCGGGCAAGGCCAGCGACGACCTGGTGCTGGGCAAGTTCTCCGCGCGCAGCCTCATGGAAGCGCGCCCGCACATCGAGATCCCCGCGGCCGAACTCGCCGCCACCCGCGCCACCCCCGACCAGCTCGAGGAGCTGCGCGGCATCATCGAAGCCATGGAGGACGAGGACGACGCCCAGCGGTGGGTGGCCCTCGATGCAAGCTTCCATGCCACGATCGCCGCGGCCAGCGGCAACGGGGTCTTTGAACGGGTCGTGGGCGACATCCGCGAGGCCATGGTCAACCAGTCCGAGACCATCAACCTCATCACCGGCCGCCAGCACCCTTCGCACGCCGAACACCGCGATATCCTCGCCGCCATCGAGGCGCGCGACGGCGCCGCGGCGGGCAAGGCCATGGCCGGGCACCTGGCCGCGGTCGACGAAGCGCTGACCAAGATCCTCGGAGCAGAAACCGCATGAGCACTTCCACCTTCCCGGCCCACGCCCCGCTGGCCGTGCAGACCCGCGGCGAACTGGTTGAAAGCGTCCACTACGGCTCGCTCGTGGCCCTGGGCGCCGATGGCAGGACCGTGCTCACCCGCGGCGAACCGACGGCTCCTATCTATCCGCGCTCGGCCCTGAAGCCGCTGATGGCAGTTGCCATGGTGCGCGCCGGACTACGGCTCTCCGCCGAGCAGCTGGCACTGGCCTCCGCCAGCCATTCGGGCTCCGTCGATCACCGCGACCTGGCCGCGAAGATCCTCGCCGACGCCGGGCTGGAACCCGGCGCGCTGCGCAACTCCACCGACCTGCCCTACGGGGTGGCCGAACAGCGGGCCTGGCTCCGCGAAGGCAACGGTCCCACCCAATTGGCGCAGAACTGCTCGGGCAAGCACGCCGCGATGCTCGCCACCTGCCTGCTCAACGGCTGGGACACCGAGACCTACCTGCACCACGACCACCCGCTGCCCACCCTGATCCGCGAGGTCGTCGCCGAACTCACCGGCGAACCCATCACCGTGGTGAGCGCCGACGGCTGCGGCACCGAGGTCTTCGCGCTCTCCCTTTCTTCCATGGCCAGGGCCTTCGGCAAACTTGTCACCGCACCCGTTGGCACGGCGGAGTACGAGGTCGCTGCAGCCATGCGCGCCCATCCCCTGATGGTTGCCGGGCTGGGGCGCGACGTCACCGCCCTGATGGAAACTTTCCCCGGCGTGCTGGCCAAGGACGGGTTTGAGGGCATCCAGCTCATCGCCCTGCCCGACGGCTCCGCCGTGGCACTGAAGATCTCCGACGGAGGCGACCGGGCCCGGATGCCCGCCGCCGTCCCCGCCCTGCTGGCCCTGGGATTGGATCCTGGCAGGCTGGCCGCATTCGACCACCTCCCCGTGCTCGGCGGCGGAAAGCCCGTCGGCACCCTGGCCGGTCTGCCCTTCCCCTAGCAACCTCCCTTCCTCGCTCCACCGCACTCCCGCCCGCACTGGCGCGCGCCCAAAAACTTCCACCCCCTTGCATATCCGCCTCACCGCCACCCCTAGGAGAGCCATGTCCGAATCCACCGCCACCTTGCAGGTCGCCGCGCCCCGCGCGGTCCGCAGCGAACACGACCTGATCGGGGATCGTGACATTCCCGCGGAGGCATATTGGGGCGTGCACACGCTGCGCGCCGTGGAAAACTTCCCGATCACCGGCCAGCCGCTGTCCACCAACACGCACCTGGTCACGGCGCTGGCCATGGTCAAGCAGGCCGCCGCCCAGGCCAACCTGGAACTGGGGCTGCTCGACGCGACCCGCGCCGCCGCCATCATCGAGGCCTGCCGCGAAATCATCGCCGGGAACCTGCACGAGCAGTTCGTGGTCGACGTGATCCAGGGCGGCGCCGGCACCTCCTCGAACATGAACGCCAACGAGGTCATCGCCAACCGTGCCCTGGAGATCATGGGCCACGCCAAGGGCGAGTACCGGTACCTGCACCCCAACGACCATGTCAACCTCAGCCAGTCCACCAACGACGTGTACCCCACCGCGGTGCGCGTGGCCACGATCTTCGGCGCCGCCTCGCTGGTGGCCGCCATGGAGCACCTCGGCGCGGCCTTCGCCGCCAAGGCCGTGGAATTCCGCACCGTGGTGAAGATGGGCAGGACCCAGCTGCAGGACGCCGTCCCGATGACCCTGGGACAGGAATTCAACGCCTACGCCGTCACCCTCGGCGAGGACCGCGCGCGCCTGGCCGAATCCACGCTGCTGATCCACGAGATCAACCTGGGCGCCACCGCCATCGGCACCGAGCTGAACGCGCCGGTCGGCTACTCGGCCCTGGCCTGCACGCACCTGGCGGCGATCTCCGGGCTGAAGCTGGAAACCGCCTTCGACCTGATCGAGGCCACCGCCGACGTGGGTGCCTTCGTCCACCTCTCCGGGGTGCTCAAGCGCGTGGCGGTCAAGCTCTCCAAGGTCTGCAACGACCTGCGCCTGCTCTCCTCCGGCCCGCGCGCCGGGCTGGGCGAGATCGACCTGCCGGCCGTGCAGTCCGGGTCCTCGATCATGCCCGGCAAGGTCAACCCGGTGATCCCCGAGGTCGTGAACCAGGTGGCCTACGAGGTCATCGGCAACGACGTGACCATCACGATGGCCGCCGAGTCCGGGCAGCTGCAACTCAACGCCTTCGAGCCGATCATCGTGCACAGCCTGACCAAGTCGATGCGCCACCTGGAGGCCGCCTGCATCACGCTGGCCGACAAGTGCATCGTCGGCATCACCGCCCACGAGGAGAAGCTGCGGGCCCAGGTGGAGAACTCCATCGGCCTGGTCACCGCGCTCACTGTGCAGCTCGGCTATGCGGCTTCGACGAAGATCGCGCTCGAGGCCCTTTCCACCGGCCGCGGCGTGGCCGAGCTGGTTCTGGAGCACGGGCTGCTCACCGAGTTGCAGCTCAACGAGCTGTTGCGTCCCGAGCGACTGGCCAACCTCAGCGAATAAGCCCCCCAAGCGTTCCCACCGTTTCAACCCGTTCCACCCTTGAGCAAGCCCCCAGACACTCCCCGAGAGGCACCTGCGCATGACACGTGAAATCCCAGAAACCCGCACCACGCACCGACCCGACACCCCCAACTCGGCGTTGACCGCCGAGGACAAGGGAATGCACAAGGGGCTCAAATCCCGCCAGATCCAGATGATCGCGATCGGCGGGGCCATCGGCACCGGCCTGTTCATGGGCGCCGGCGGCCGGCTGGCCGGCGCCGGACCGGCATTGATGTTCAGCTATGCGGTCTGCGGGTTCTTCGCCTTCCTGATCCTGCGCGCCCTGGGCGAACTGGTCGTCCACCGTCCCTCCTCGGGTTCCTTCGTCTCCTACGCCCGGGAGTTCTTCGGGGAGAAGGCCGCATTCGTGACCGGCTGGCTGTACTGGCTCAACTGGGCCATGACGGCCATCGTGGACATCACCGCGATCGCGCTGTACATGAACTTCTTCGCCAAGTACGTGCCCTGGATCGGTTCGGTCCCGCAGTGGGTGTGGGCGCTTGCGGCGCTGCTGATCGTGCTGGGCCTGAACCTGGTCTCGGTGAAGGTCTTCGGCGAGCTCGAGTTCTGGTTCGCGCTGATCAAGGTCCTCGCATTGGTCGGGTTCCTGGCGGTGGGCATCTACTTCGTCATCTTCGGGTCCCCGATTCCCGGGCACGAAGTCGGCTTCAGCCTGATCGCCGACAACGGCGGGTTCTTCCCCAACGGCCTGCTGCCGGTGGTCGTGGTGATGCAGGGCGTCGTGTTCGCCTACGCCTCGATCGAGCTGATCGGCACCGCCGCAGGCGAGACGGAGAATCCCGAGAAGGTCATGCCCAAGGCCATCAACACCGTGATCATCCGCATCGCCATCTTCTACGTCGGATCGCTGGTGCTGCTCTCGCTGCTGCTGCCCTACACCGCCTACAAGGCCGGCGAGTCCCCGTTCGTGACGTTCTTCGGGTCCATCGGAGTTTCCGGCATGGACTCAATCATGAACCTGGTGGTGCTCACCGCGGCGATGTCCTCGCTGAACGCGGGCCTGTATTCCACCGGGCGCATCCTGCGCTCGATGGCGCTGGCCGGATCCGCTCCGCGCTTCACCGCCAAGCTGAACAAGCAGGGTGTGCCCTACGGCGGCATCGCACTGACCGCCGCGGTGGCTGGCCTCGGCGTGGTGCTCAACGCGATTGTTCCGGCCAATGCCTTCGAGATCGTGCTGAACATGGCAGCGCTGGGCATCATCGCCTCTTGGGGCATGATCGTGCTCTGCCAACTGGCGCTCTATCGCCTGGCCAAGCGTGGGGGAGCGGTGCGTCCGGCCTTCCGGATGATCGGGGCGCCCTACACCGGGTACCTGACCCTCGCCTTCCTGGCCGCTGTCATCGTGCTGATGGCCTTCGATTCCCCGGTGGGCACCTGGACCGTTGCCTCGATCATCGTCATCATCCCGGCGCTGATGATCGGTTGGTACGCCTCGCGCGGGCGCATCCGGGACATTGCCGCGGCGCGGGCGAACGCCGATGCGCTCTCCGACCCGACGGAGAACCACGAGTTCTCTGTCAACGGGGCTTCCGACTCTCAGTAGGAAGACGGGGGCGGCACCGGCGCGGACACGATCCGCGCCGGTGCCGCCTTTTTAACCGCCGTGGCACCGGCACCGGCACCGGCGCCGGGACCGCGGAGCCGGTGCGCGGGTGGCTTCCTAGACCCCGAGTTCCTCGCGCAGGCGGGCCACATGGCCGTCGGCGGCGACGTTGTATTCGACCAGGGCCACCTTCCCGTCCGGGTCAACCACCACGGTGCTGCGCAGGGCGCCGGAGTACTTCTTGCCGTTGACCTCTTTCTGCCCGTACGAACCATAGGCAGTGGCCACCGCAAAATCGGGATCCGAGAGCAGCGGGAAATTCAGCGACTCGGCCTCGGCGAACGAGGCCAGCGCATCGCCCTCATCCGGGGAAATGCCCAGGACCTCGTAGCCGGCGGCCCGCAGCGAGTTGAGGTTGTCCCTGAAATCGCAGGCCTCCGTTGTGCATCCCTTCGTCGCCGCCTTGGGGTAGAAGTACACCACAACGTTCTTGCCCGCATAGTCGTCCAGGGCTACCTGCGTGCCGTGCGCGTCGGCCAGTGTGAACTTGGGTGCGCGCTCGCCGGCGGACAAGGGTGTTGAAGTCAAGGACATGAAATTCTCCATTCGATCAAGCAAATTGTTGATGTCGTTTCCAGCCTAGGGTTTTCTCGCGGACACTGAAAGGGAATCGGAGAAAACCGTGCGCTGCAAGGCATGATGGTTGTCGTCGCCGTTTCACCCCTACATCCTGCGATGTAGACCCTTTGGAAAAATCAGTCTTTGGGAGGGTCAAACCGGGGGACATCGAGGGTAGAGTGACCAATGCTTGGCTGAAAAATGCCATGTTGCCGCCCTCGAAGGGCCACCAAACCATGGTGGATTCGTGCGGCTAAAAATCATGAGGACACTGCCTGATGCTCTTAAAGCTCATACTTAGACATTCGAAACCCTACAAGTGGTGGATTGCCGCCGTGCTGTTCTTCCAGCTCGCCACCACCATCGCCACCCTCTTCCTGCCCAGCCTCAACGCGCGCATCATCGACACCGGCGTGGTCAAGGGCGACACCGACTTCATCTGGCGCACCGGCGGCGTGATGCTTGCCGTCGCGTTCGTCCAGGTGCTCACGGCCATCGCCGCCGTGTACTTTGGCGCGAAGACCGCCATGGCCATCGGCCGGGACCTGCGCCATTCCGTCTTTGACGCGGTCACCGCGTTCTCCGCGCAAGACGTCAACAAGTTCGGCGCCGCAACGCTGATCACCCGCGGCACCAACGACGTGCAGCAGGTTCAGATGCTGGTGCTGATGGGCCTGAACTTCATGGTCTCGGCCCCCATCATGTGCATCGGCGGCATCATCATGGCGCTGCGCGAAGACGTCGGCCTGTCCTGGCTGGTCTGGGTCTCCGTGCCCGTGCTGCTAGTGGTCGTCGGCGTCCTGGTCATCTTCCTGATGCCGCTCTTCCGCCAGATGCAGGACCGCATCGACGGAATCAACGGGGTGCTGCGCGAGCAGATCACCGGCATCCGCGTGGTGCGTGCCTTCGTGCGCGAACCCCACGAGACCGAGCGCTTCGAGGAGGCCAACGCCAAGCTCACCCGCGTGGGCGTGAAGGTCGGCAACCTCTTCGTGTTGATGTTCCCGCTGATCGGCATGATCCTGCACATCGCCACCGCCTCCGTGCTGTGGTTCGGCGGACACCGCGTGGAGACCGGCGAAATGCAGGTCGGTGCGCTGACCGCGTTCCTGCAGTACCTGCTGCAGATCCTGATCGCGGTGATGATGGGAACCTTCATGGCCATGATGATCCCGCGCGCCATCGTCTGCGCCGAGCGCATCGACGAGGTCACCACCATGGTCCCGTCGCTCACCGACCAGACCGAGCGCGTCGCCGAGATGGACGCCCCCGGAACCATCGAGTTCCGCAACGTCACCTTCGGCTACCCGGGTGCCGAGGCGCCGGTGCTCAACAACATCTCATTCACCGCCCGACGCGGCGAAACCACCGCCATCGTCGGGTCCACCGGCTCGGGCAAGACCACGCTGCTGAACCTGATCCCGCGGCTTTACGACGCCAGGCAGGGCCAAGTGCTGGTGGGCGGGGCTCCGGTCACGGAGCTGACCCGCGCGCAGATTTCCGCCGCGGTGGCCACCGTGCCGCAGCGTCCCTACCTCTTCTCCGGAACCGTTGCCTCCAACCTGCGCTTCGGCGCGGAACACGCCAGCGAAGAGGACCTGTGGGATGCCCTGCGCACCGCACAAGCCGAAGACTTTGTCGCAGCACGCGAGGACGGCCTCGGCTCGAAGATCTCCCAGGGAGGCACCAACGTCTCCGGAGGACAGCGCCAGCGCCTGTGCATCGCCCGGGCCCTGGCCGCGAAGCCGGAGATCTACCTCTTCGACGACTCCTTCTCCGCACTCGACGTGGCAACCGACGCGCACCTGCGGGCCGCGCTGAAGGAACCCACCAAGGATGCGGCGGTCATCATCGTCGCCCAACGCATCTCAACGATCACCGCCGCCGACCAGATCCTGGTCCTGGACCACGGCGAAATCGTTGCCCGCGGAACGCACGAGGAACTCCTGGAATCCTCGGAAACCTACCAGGAAATCGTGACCAGCCAGCTGGCAGTGGAGGAGGTGGCCTAAATGGCAAAACGCACCAAGAAGGAAACAACGGCAGTCGTGGAACCGACCGACGAGATCGACGAGTTCGACACGGCCGGGGCCTCCGACATGTTCGGCGACTCGCTCCCGGTCCGCAAGGCCAAGCACTTCTGGCCCTCGGCCAAGCGCCTGGTGGGGCTGCTGGCCCCGCAAAAACTCGGCATGACCGTGGTCCTGCTGCTGGCGGCCGCCGGAGTGGTTCTCTCGGTGATCGCACCGAAGATCCTGGGCCAGGCCATGGACGTAATCTTCGCCGGCGCCATTGGCGGGAACATGCCCGCAAATGTCCCGGTGGAGCAGGTCATTGAGGGGCTGCGTGCCTCCGGGCAGAATGACCTGGCCGAGATGATGTCCAAGATGAACCTCGTCCCGGGCGTCGGCATCGACTTCCCCCTGCTCAGCCGCTACATCCTCATCGTGCTCTCCATGTACTTCGTGGCCTCGCTGTTCATGTGGGCCTCGGGCTGGTTGCTGAACCGCCTGGTCATGAAGGTCGTCTACGGCCTGCGGCGCGACGTGGAGCACAAGCTCAACCGGTTGCCGCTGAATTACTTCGACACGCGCCAGCGTGGCGACCTGCTCAGCCGCGTCACCAACGACGTGGACAACATCCAGAACGCGCTGCAACAGGCGATCAGCCAGCTGGTGCAATCGCTGCTGACGGTCATCGGCATCATCATCATGATGTTCATCATCTCCTGGCAGATGGCGCTGATTGCGCTCATCGCACTGCCGCTCTCCGCGGTCGCCGCGGGCGTCATCGGCTCCCGCGCCCAGGGGTTGTTCACCGCGCAGTGGAAGAACACCGGTGCACTGAACGGGCAGATCGAGGAGTCCTTCTCCGGCCACGACCTGATGAAGGTCTTCGGGCGCGAGCAGGACATGCTGGACCGCTTCCACGAGAAGAACGAGGAGCTCTACAAGGCCTCCTTCGGCGCCCAGTTCGTCTCCGGCATGATCTTCCCGGTCATGAACTTCATCTCCTACCTGGCCTACGTCGGCATCGCCGTGGTCGGCGGCCTGCGCGTGGCCTCGGGGCAGATGTCCCTGGGAGATGCGACGGCGTTCATCCAGTACTCGCGCGAGTTCACCCAGCCGCTGGGGCAGATGGCCGGCATGGCCAACATGCTCCAGTCCGGCGTTGCCTCCGCGGAGCGCACCTTCGAGCTGCTGGATGCCGACGAGCAGGACGAGGACACCGTGACCGCGTCGCTGCCGGCCCGCACCGACGGCCACGTCGAGTTCGAGCACGTCACCTTCTCCTACTCGGAGGACAAGCCGCTGATTGAGGACCTGTCCTTCGAGGCGCACCCGGGGCACACCGTGGCCATCGTCGGCCCCACCGGCGCGGGGAAGACGACCCTGGTGAACCTGGTCATGCGCTTCTACGAGCTGAACTCCGGGCGCATCACCCTGGACGGGGTGGACGTGACCCGGATCAGCCGGGCCGACCTGCGCTCCAAGGTCGGCATGGTGCTCCAGGACGCCTGGCTCTTCGGCGGTTCCATCCTGGAGAACATCCGCTACGGGCGCCTGGAGGCCACGGACGAGGAGGTCATCGAGGCGGCCAAGGCCACCTTCGTTGACAGGTTCGTCCGCGCCCTGCCCGAGGGCTACGACACGGTCATCGACGAGGAAGGCACCAACGTGTCGGCCGGCGAGAAGCAGCTGATCACGATCGCCCGCGCGTTCGTGGCCAACCCGTCGCTGCTGATCCTCGACGAGGCGACCTCCTCGGTTGACACCCGCACGGAACTGCTGGTGCAGAAAGCCATGGCGGCGCTGCGCAGCGACAGGACCAGCTTCGTGATCGCCCACCGTCTCTCCACCATCCGCGATGCCGACACCATCCTGGTGATGGAGGAGGGCAGGATAGTGGAACAGGGCAACCACGAGGTGCTGCTGGCCGCCCGCGGTGCGTACTACCGGTTGTACCAGTCGCAGTTCGCCGGCCCGGCCGAGGTTCTCGACGCGGAAAACGCCCCCGGCGGCGCCCCGGTGCTCGAGGGCAGCGAGCCCGCCCTTGAACAGGACGCCGAAGCGGAGTTGAAAGGCTAGAACCGGTGCGCCGGTAGCGCGCCGGGCACTGCCAGCGCGCAGATGGCCCCGAAGGGTGCGGATCCCAAGGATCCGCACCCTTCGGGGCCACCGCCATTTGTTGGAAGTATCAACTTGTGGCCCCACGACGGATCGAGGGTTCGGGTGGTGGGATAGGCTTGCCCGAGTGACAGTTCGAACCGGTTCCGCCCCTCAGCCATCCCCGCACGGGACCCCATCTGTGGACGGTCCACGGATCAACACCAACGGCTCCTCGGTGGGATTCCGGGCCGATATCCAGGGACTTCGCGCCATCGCCGTGCTGATGGTCATCATCCACCACCTGCGCCCCGGCGCGCTCACCGGCGGATTCATCGGCGTTGACGTGTTCTTCGTGATTTCCGGCTACCTGATCACCGCGCACCTGTTCCGGGAAATGCGCGCCACCGGGACCATCAAGCTGGCAACTTTCTGGGCCCGGCGCATCCGGCGGCTGCTGCCCCTGGCGTTCACCGTGCTCCTGGCCAGCGCCGCACTGGTGTATTTCTTCATCCCTGCCACCGAGCACGGCACCATGTTCAAGCATGTTGCCGCCGCCGGGTTCTACATTGAGAACTGGGCGCTGGTGGCCGACGCCACCGACTACTCGGCCGCAGGGCAAATGGCCACCGTGGTGCAGCACTACTGGTCGCTCTCCGTGGAGGAACAGTTCTACCTCGCTTGGCCACTGTTGATCCTGGGCGCCGCGTTCGTGGCCGGCAAGCTGGTGCCGCGGGCGAGCATCGACCGGCGTGGCTTCTCCGGACCAGGGACCCGCAGGCTCTTCCTGGTCGCCATCGGAGCGATCATGCTCCTTTCCTTTGCCTACGGGCTCTGGGTCACCACCGCGAACCCCTCGGCAGCCTACTTCGACACGGCCGGAAGGGCCTGGGAGTTTGCCGCCGGCGGCGTGGTCGCTTTGTTCTGCGTGAATCGCGGGGTCGGTGGACTTCGCGGCGCGCTGCTGGGTTGGGGCGGGCTCGCACTGTTGCTGGCCGGTGCCCTGCTGATCCCCACCGAGACCCGCTTCCCCGGAACCATGGCCTTGGTTCCGGTGCTCGGCACCGCCGCGATGCTCGCCGCCGCAGGCACGCAGCGCCCGGGCATGCGCTGGTTCTCCCACGCCAGCTGGCTCTCGATCCACCCCGTGCGCCGGGTCGGGGACGTGAGCTACGGGGCCTACCTGTGGCACTGGCCGCTGATCATCGTTGCACCCTTCGTGCTGCACGCCGAACCAAAGTGGTACCACGAGGCAGGCATCCTGGGACTGGCAATCCTGCTGGCCTGGCTATCGCAGTTGCTGATCGAGGATCCGCTGCGCTTCGGGAAAATGCTGAAGCCGGTGCGCAACACGTTGGTCTTTGCGCTGGCAGGGATGATGCTGCTGGCATCGATCGCGTGGGCGGGCACCACTGCGTCGGCGCAGAGCGCGAACCTGCCGCGGATGGACACCGCCTCCACGTGCTACGGCGCCGGGACGCTGGAACACGCGGCCGACTGCCTGCCCGTCGCCTCGGACTTCGCACCCTGGCCCTCGGCGGTTGCCGTCTCCCAGCAGGTGCGCAGCCCCTTGTTCCCGGGCTGTGAAACCGACACCCTGCAGGTGGCGGAATCCAGCTGCCGTCTCGGCAAGACCACTGACCCCAGGTTGCGCGTTGCCGTGGTGGGGGACTCGCACGCCTCGGCCTGGCTGCCGGCGCTGGTGGAAATCGCCGAGGAGCGCGACTGGGAACTGGTGACCCACATCCGCTCCGGCTGTTCGCCCTCGGTCGCCGCGCTCAAGGGCTCCGAAAAGCTCAGCGGCACGGCCGAGCGCCTATGCACCGAATCGGTGCGTGCCCTGGGTCCGCGGCTCGCGGCGGATCGGGACATTGACGCCGTGATCGTGGCCGCGCAGGGCAACAAGCGCTCTTGGATCTCCTCCCCGGGCTACGAATTCGCCGACCCGGCCACCGAGGGTTTCACCAGCCTGTGGCAATCCTGGATCGATGCCGGCAAGACGGTCGCGGTGATCCACGAGGTGCCGCGGCTGGGAAACGTGAACGTGCCCACGTGCGTGGCCTCGAACCCCCGCGACCCGCTGGCCTGCGCGGTGCCCCGCAAAGAGGGCCTGTCGATCAGGGAGAACCTGCAAAAGGCGCTGGACAGCGATGCCGCCCCACGCGGCATCGTGCGCGCGGACCTCACCAATTCCATCTGCTCGCAAGAGACCTGCTTCGCCGTCATCGGTTCGCTGATCACCTACTACGACCAGTCACATCTGTCCCACGACTTCTCGGCGTCCCTGGCGCCCATGCTCGCCAGGGAACTGGACCAAAACCCGGTCTTCGGCACCGGCGGCTAGGGCCGGCGGTGGGGAACCCCCTCCACCGTCGCGTCGACACTGCCCCGGACCTCCCGTCAAGTTGTCACCGAGGTGAGAAAGCCAACGTGCGCCTACCCACGCCCCTGCCCGGTGCCGGCGTGGTGTGCGGCATAAAATGATGCCCATGCCTGCATCCGTGAAAGCCCCCCGCCTGCCCGCCTTCAAGGAACCGGCCACCACCGGGTCCGGGGACCTGACCGGGCTGGAAACCGACGGGCGCGCCGAGGGCCTGCTCTTCGAATCCGACGACGCGGCGGGGGTGGACCTGGAGGACGCGGTCTTCACCGAATGCATCTTCCGCTCGGTTTCACTGCAGGGCGCACCCATGGCCAGGGTGACCTTCGGGGATTGCCGCATCGAGGAGGTCAATGCCCCGGTGCTCGAGGCACCCGACTCCGGATGGTGGAACACCGCAGTGGTCGGTGGACGCATCGGATCGGCCGAGCTCTACGGAGCCACGTTCCGCTCGGTGAAGTTCGAGCGGGCCAAGCTCGGCTACCTGAACCTGCGCCGCGCGAGGATCAAGGACGTGGAATTCCGCGACGTGCACATCGAGGAGCTCGATGCAGGAGGCGCCAACCTGGAACGGGTCACCTTCATCGACTGCACCATTGACACCCTGGCCCTGAACGGCGCCAAGCTCAAGGACGTGGACCTGCGCGGGGCGCGCCTGCGCACGCTCTCCGGAATCACTGCGCTCAAGGGCGCCACGGTGAGCTACGAGCAGCTCCTGGACCTGGCCCCGATCCTCGCCAACGAACTGGGCCTTCGCGTCGAGTGAGAAGTGTGCGGGGCGCGGAAGTGGATTCCGGACCTGGGAACGCTCGGTAGGCTGGAAACCATGCAGCAAACTCCTGTCCCATACCCATACGCCCCGCTGCCGCGCAAGCGGCAACCGGTCTTCGAGGCCGGGCCCATGCGGCGCGGGGACGTGGTGGTGCTGGGCACCTACCTGGTGCTCTTTGTCCTAGGCGCCGGTGGACTGCTGGCGCTGGTCCCGGGTTTCGTCGAGGCCTTCAAGAACCAGGATTCGGCGCAATTCGGCGTTAACCTCATCATCTACGTCGTGGTGTTCACCGGGGCGATCATCATGGGCTTCGAGGCGCTGCGTTCCTCATTCGCCACGTTCAAGTACCACCCGTGGGCCAAGGCCCTGATGGTTCCCGGGGGCTGGCTGGGGTCCCTGATCGTCAGCGCCATCGTGCTGGTTGCCATGGGGAATCCGGTCAAGAGCGAGAACCAGCTGGCCATCGAGGGCATGACCCGGTCGGTGCCGTTCGCGACCATGTTCGTTGTCACCGTGATCCTGGGCCCCTTCGTGGAGGAATACATCTTCCGCCACCTGCTGATCGGCAAGCTCAGCCGCAAGCTCAACGTCTGGGTCTGCGTGCCGATCTCGGTGGTGCTCTTCACCTCGCTGCACTTCATTGGATCCGGTTCCTTCGACCTGACCAGCGCGATTCCCTATACGACGCTGGGGATCATGATGTCGCTCGCCTACGTTGTCACCGGAAAGTCGCTGGCCTACTCCTACGTCCTACACGTCTTCAACAATGCCGTGGCGCTGATCCTGTCCTATACGCTGCTGCCGCTGTTCCAGCAGTAGATATCCAACGAAAGACCGTCGCACAGGTGAGTAGCGTTCCCGAAGATTCAGCGCACTGGCACGGCCATGCCCATGGCAGCCGCGGCTACCGCAAGATGATCCTGGCGCTGTTCGCCGCCGGGGTGGCAACCTTCTCCCAGCTGTACTCGGTCCAGGGCGTGCTGCCCGAACTGGCCCGCGACCTGTCGGTGAGCGAAGCCGATGCGGCGCTTGCGGTTTCCGCCGCGACGCTGGGCCTGGCCGCTTCGGTGCTCTTCTGGTCGCTGCTGGCCGACCGGATGGGACGGCTGCGCGCCATGACCATCGCCGTGACGGCGGCCGTGGCGCTGGGGCTTGCGGTGCCATTTTCCCCTGGCTTCGAATGGCTGCTGGCCCTGCGTTTCATCGAGGGCCTGGCCCTGGGCGGGATCCCCGCGGTGGCGTTGGCGTACCTATCGGAGGAGGTGTCGCCCCTGCATTCGGCGGTTGCCGCCGGGACCTATATTTCCGGGACCACCCTTGGCGGGCTTGCCGGACGCCTGGTGGCCGGGCCGCTGAGTGAATTTGTTTCCTGGCGCCTGGGCACCCTGGTGGTGTCGGTGATGGCAGCCGTCGCCGCGGGCGTTTTCATCGCGGTGGCTCCCAAGCCGCGCGGTTTCACTCCCGTGCCCTGGCGCAGCCCGAACCGGATTCCCTTGTGGAAAAAGCTGTGGATGAACCTGCGAAAGGGGCCGCTGCTGGTGCTCTATGCGCAGGGTTTCCTGCTCATGGGCGGCTTCGTGGCCGTCTACAACTACCTGGGATTCCGGCTGGAGGCCGCGCCCTTCCTGATCCCCGCCTCGCTGGCCTCGCTGGTGTTCGTCGCGTACCTGTCGGGAGCCTGGTCATCGCGCCAGTCCGGGGCGATGGTGGCGCGCTTTAACCGCCTGCCGGTGCTGCTGACCTCCATTGCGTTGATGGCCGCGGGCCTTGTGATGACACTGGTCGATTTCCTGCCCACGGTCGTCTTCGGGCTTTTGGTGTTCACCGCCGGGTTCTTTGCCGCCCATTCGGTGGCCAGCGGCTGGATTCCAATGCTCGGCGTCGGTGGGCGGGCACAGGCCGCCAGCCTGTACAACCTGGCCTACTATTCCGGGTCTTCGCTCTTTGGCTGGGCCATCGGCATGGCGTTCAACGCCGCCAACTGGCCGGGGTTGGTGGTTTCGGTGGTTTCCCTGTTGGTGCTGGCGGCGCTGCTGGCACTCGGGGGCCTGCGTCGGCACCCCTAGGCTTGGCGGGGAAAGCGGGCCCGACGACGGGTTTCCCGGCGAGTCTGTGCAAATCGTGCTGGCTCCGGCGCCGCCACCCGTTATGCTAAAGAAGTTCTCTGTATACCCATATTGAGAAGTAACAACGAAGAGATTGGAAGTGGACCACATGCGTGGAAGCAACCTTGTATGGACAATCGTAGGCGTTCTCGTCGCCGTTGCCTTGGTAATCTGGATCGCTTCTGCGATCTAGGGCATCGTCTCTGAGTAGTTAACGGCAAGCCCCGTCCAGCAATGGACGGGGCTTGCTGCATGCGGGGAAAGCGCAGTTAAAGCAGTTGGATGAGCTGGGCCTTGTAGGCCTCGAACGCGGCGACGCCCCGAGCGGTAATGCCGACATAGGTGGCAGGGCTTCGGCCCTCGATGACCTTCACCTGGGAGATGTACCCGGCGTCCTCCAGCTTGCGCAGGTGCGTGGAAAGGTTGCCCGCGGTCATCGACAGGATTTCGCGCAACTTGGGGAAAGCCATGGATTCCTTCGGCCCCAGGGTGTTCAGCGCCGACATGACCCGCAACCGGGCATCCGCGTGGATGAGTGGATCCAACTCGGCCATGGCTACTTCGCCGCCGGGGAGGAAGCGCGGCGGCGAGCCAGTGCGAGGAGCCCGGCGGCGATGAAGAGGACCGGGCCGCCGATGGCGAAGATGGAAATGAAGGTCCCGGGTCCGGCGACAAGCCCGGCGACGTTCAGCGCGGTGAAGCAGGCACCGAGGATGAACATGTCTCGGTCCTGGAAGATTGCGGCCCCGGCCATGTACATCAGGGAGACGACCAGGATGGCCACCGCGTTGATCAGCCAGCCGGTCGCCAGCTGCGCGGAGTCCGGCATGAGCCTGGCGAAGGCGATGCTGAATATGGCCACGGTGGCGAAGCCGCCCATCCAGCTCATGCCGTAGGCCATGCCCGCGAACTTGGAATCCCCACGCACCTGGGATCCGGAACGGATGCCCAGAACCGCGGTGTAGGCCACGGCGGCGAGCAGGATTATCCCGCCGAGGACCAGCGCGGTCGTGTAGGCCAGTGGAATCCAGCCGAACGTTGCGCCGTGCAGCAGCCCGTAGCCGGCCAGGTAGGCGAGGGCCCACACGAAGTAGATGAGCGCGACGTTGGGTTCAATGGAGGCGCGGGTTGCCGCGATGGTCTGGTTGATCGCCGCCAGTGCGGCGCGCGGATCAAGTTGCTGGTGGGAGTCGGGGGCAGGGTTCGTGTTCATGGTGATGCCTTTCCTTCGCGGTGCCGGGGGATGGAATGAAACGACAATCGATCTGCAAACAAGTTTGTGACACAAACCTGTTTGTGTCAATGGCTTCTGGGGGACATCGTGGGCGAGACCGTGCCCGGTAGGCTGGTGGGGTGAAAGAAGCAGGCAGGAAACAGGTCGTCACCCCCGATGCGTCCCGCGGGTTGGGCCGAACCATTCTGGCACTGGCGGTTCCCGCGCTGGGCGCTCTCATTGCGGAGCCGCTCTTCCTGCTGGCCGACATGGCCATCGTCGGGCACCTGGGCATCAACGAACTTGCCGGCGCGGGGCTGGGGAC
Organism: Paeniglutamicibacter sulfureus; assembly: GCF_030512175.1. Lineage (GTDB taxonomy): Bacteria > Actinomycetota > Actinomycetes > Actinomycetales > Micrococcaceae > Paeniglutamicibacter > Paeniglutamicibacter sulfureus. The sequence goes on from NZ_JAULBL010000002.1 coordinate 532,615, forward strand.
CACGGTCCTGCAAACCGCGGTGGGACTCATGGTCTTTCTGGCATACTCCACCACCCCCGCCGTAGCCCGGGCCATCGGCGCCGGCGACCTCGGGCGGGCCATGGCCGCCGGGCGCGACGGGATCTGGCTTGCCCTCGGCCTGGGCGTGGTCCTGGGCCTGGCCGGGTTCTTCGGTGCACCCATGCTGGCGGCCGCCATGGGAGCCCAGGGCGAGGTGCTCCGGTTCGCGGTGGACTACATCCAATATTCCACCTTCGGCATACCCGCGATGCTGCTGGTGCTCGCCGCAACCGGGGTGCTTCGCGGCATGCAGGACACCAAGACCCCGCTCTACGTGGCGGGGATAGGCTTTGCCGCAAACATCGCGCTTAACCTCATCCTGGTCTACCCGCTGGGGATGTCCGTTGCCGGTGCCGCGCTGGGCACCTCGATCGCCCAATGGGGGATGGCCGCGGTGTACCTGTGGATGCTCATTCCACGGATCCGCAATGCCGGACAGTCGCTGGCGCCGCACGGACGCGGGGTGCTGGGCACCGGCCAGGTCGGATCCTGGCTGATGCTGCGCACGCTGTCGCTGCGCCTGGCCTTGCTTGCCACCGTCTGGGTGGCCACCGGACAGGGTGCACTCACGCTCGCCGCCCACCAGCTGGTCTTCACCATCTTCACCTTCATGGCCTTTGCGCTGGATGCGCTGGCCATTGCGGCGCAGGCGCTGATCGGCAAGGAGCTGGGGGCCGGGAACGCGGTGCGGGCCAACCTGCTGACCAGGACCATGTGCCGCTGGGGCCTGTACTTCGGCGCGGCAACCGGCGCGCTGCTTGCGGTCATCGCCCCGTTCGTCGGCGCGCTGTTCACCACGGATGACTCGGTGCGGCAGGCGACCATGGTCGGGGTCTGGATCCTCGCCGCGTCCCAACCGGTCTGCGGGCTCGTGTTCGTGCTGGACGGGGTGCTCATCGGCGCCGGGGACGCGCGCTACCTGGCGGTAGCCGGCGTCCTCACGCTGCTGGTCTACCTGCCGCTGCTCTTCATCGTCACGCTCTTCGAGCACGCCGGCGTCTCCGCCGTCGCCTGGATCTGGGTGGCATTCGGCCTGGGCTTCATGCTCGCCCGCGCCGCGACGCTCACATGGCGGGTGCGCACCGACAAGTGGATGCGCCTGGGCGCCTGAACCGCGGGGAGACTCAGGCCCAGAGGCTCCCGGGGTCGGTGAACTGCTGGGCCATGGCGGTGCGGATGGAACGCAGGTGCACGCGCATGGCTTCCTCCGCCGCCCGCGCATCCGCCGCGGCGATCGCGGCGTAGATGGCCTCGTGCTCGGCAAGCTCGGTGGGGGCACCCATGTAGTGCTGCAGCCCCGGCAGCACGTGGTGGGCGCGGGCGGTTTCGTCGAAACAGCGCCGCAGGGAATCGGCCAGGCGTGAATTGCGCGAGGCGTCCGCGATGGCCTGGTGGAAGTCCTGGGCCGCCTTCATGGCCCCCAGCGGGTCGGCGGCGGAGAGCGCCGCCTGGGCATCGAGCAGCTGGCGCAGCTTCACGGTGAGTTCCTGCGGCAGGAATCCGGCGGCGGCGGCCGCCGCGTGCGGTTCCAGGAGCATGCGCAGGTCAAGGGTTTCCTGCACGTCGTGCAGGCCCATGGTGCGCACCAGATAGCCCTTCTTGGGCAACACGGTCAGCAGGCCCTGGGAGGTCAGCAGGCGCAGCGCCTCGCGGACCGGCGTCTTGGAAACGGAGTACTCCTCGGCCAGGCGCGGCTCGACCACGATGCTGCCCGGGGCGATCCTTCCCGAGAGGATGGCCGCGCGCAATTGCACGACCAGGCGATCGGTGAGCGATGGACTCATCGGTGAAACTCCCTCGGGTCGGCGGGCGTCGGTGCCCGCGTCACATTGGGCCGGATGCTTCCGCGGCCCTTGTGAAAGATACTACCTCCCTGTTAGAAATATCTTTCAGGGATTTTTCAGGATTTTGGACGGATGGATGTCAACGATGACCACTAACCCCGGGCTTCGCGCCGAGGAACAGCGCGCCGAGAACCAGCGGCTCACTCCGGCCGGACGCCGGGCAGTCTTCGCCGCGGTTCTCGGCACGGTCATCGAGTGGTACGACTATGCGCTCTATGGAGCGGCGGCCGGCCTGGTCATCGCCCCGCTCTTTTTCTCCGAGGCGGTGTCCTCGGCCGCCGCCATGATGGCCTTTGCCACCTTCGCGGTGGGGTTCGTCGCCCGACCGCTGGGCGGGGTCATCGTCGGGCACATCGGCGACAAGTACGGCCGGCGCCCGGCCATGATGCTCACCATCGTCCTGATGGGCGTGGCCACCGTCGGCGTGGGGCTGCTGCCTACCAGCGCGGCAATCGGGGCGGCCGCCCCGCTGCTGCTGGTCATCCTGCGGCTGCTGCAGGGCTTCGGGGCCGGAGCCGAGCTGGCCGGGGCCATGACCCTGGTGGCCGAATTCGCCCCGCCGAAGCGCCGCGGCTTCTACACCTCGCTGGTGCTCTCCACCCCGCCGGCCGGCATCGCGCTGGCCACCTTCGCCTTCTTTGCCGTGTCCTCGCTGGGCACCGAGGCGTTGCTGGACTGGGCGTGGCGCGTCCCGTTCCTCGTTTCCGCGGTGCTCTTCCTGTTGGCCCTGTACATCCGCAACCGGCTCGAGGAAACCCCGGAGTACTCCCGGGCCGTCGAGAAGGCGGCGGCCGAACGCACGAAGTCGCGGCTGCCGCTGCGCGACGTGCTGGCCCGCGACTGGCGCCAGGTCCTCATCGGGTTCTTCTCCATCACCGGGCACAATGCCATGAACTACATCCTGGCCGTCTACGCGCTGAGCCTGATGACCTCCCCGCTGGTGGGGCTGGCCAAGTCCGACGCGCTGTTGGCCGTCACCCTCGGCTCGCTGGTCTCCGTCGCGCTGACCCCGGTGGGTGGCCGACTTTCGGACAGGTTCGGCGCCGCGAAGGTGCTGCTTTTCGGCTCCGTCATGGGCGCGGTGCTGGCCTACCCGATCTTCGGGCTGCTCAGCGCCGGCAGCTTCGCCCTGGCCTTCACCGCGATCGCGCTGGGCTACGGGCTGGTCATCCCGGCCACCAGCGGTGCGCAGGGTGCATTCCTCACCAACCTCTTCCCGCCTCAGCGCCGACTCAGCGGAATCGGCGTGGCTCGCGAGACCAACGGGGCCGTGGTTGCCGGGCTCAGCCCGCTGATAGCCGCCGCCCTGGTCAACGCCGCGGACGGCAGCACGCACCTGGCCGCCGGCTACCTGCTGGCATGCTGCCTGCTCTCGGCGATCGCCGTTCTGCTCTCCCTGAGGGTTCCCGCCAACCACTGACCCGCCCTTCCCCGTGCCCCACGCACCATCCCCCCACGCACGATCCACAGAAAGCCGGACACCCCCCCATGAAGCGCCGCCTGCCGCAGATATCCGAACTTCGCTCGCTGATGAACTTCGAGCCCGTCACCCTGGACAGGCGGGCGGCACGACTGGCCAAGGCCGCCGACGTGTGGGACCTGCGCGCCATCGCCAAGCGGCGCACCCCCACACCGGCGTTCGACTACGTCGACGGCGCGGCCCAGCGCGAGCTGACCTACCGCCGCTCCCGGGAGGTACTCGACTCGATCGAGCTGATTCCGCGCATCCTGCACGGCACCGCGAAGGCGGATTTGTCCACCACCATTGCCGGTGCGTCCTCGGCACTGCCCTTCGGCATCGCCCCGACCGGGTTCACCCGGTTCATGCATGCCGAGGGGGAGACCGGCGCGGTGCGCGCCGCCGCGGCCGCCGGCATCCCGTTCTCCCTGTCCACCATGGGCACCCGCTCGCTGGAGGAGGTCGCCGAGGCGGCACCGGAGTCCCGCCGCTGGTTCCAGCTCTACCTGTGGAAGGACCGCGAGAAGTCGCGCCAGCTGCTGGAGCGTGCCAGGACCGCGGGCTATGACACCCTGCTGGTCACCGTCGACACTCCCGTGGCCGGCCAGCGCCTGCGCGATGCCCGCAACGGCATGGTCATCCCGCCCAAGCTGAACCTTAAAACGGTGCTGGATGCCTCCTACCGCCCCGAATGGTGGTTCAACTTCCTGACCACCGACTCGTTGAAGTTCGCCTCGCTGTCCAACAGCGCCACCGACCTGCCCACCCTGATCAACTCGATGTTCGACCCGACGCTCTCCTTCGCCGACCTGGAATGGATCCGCTCGATCTGGGACGGCAAGCTCTTCGTCAAGGGGGTGCTCACGACCGAGGACGCGCGCAAGTCCGTTGACGCCGGGGCCGACGGACTGGTGGTCTCCAACCACGGCGGTCGCCAGCTGGACCGTGCCCCGGTCTCCTTCGAAGCGCTGTCCGAGGTGCGTGCCGAAGTCGGTGCGGGGGTGGAGATCATCCTAGACTCGGGCATCATGTCCGGTGCCGACATCGTCGCCTCGCTCTGCGCCGGGGCCGACTTCGTCCTCATTGGCCGCGCCTACCTCTACGGGCTGATGGCAGGTGGCGAGCAAGGCGTCGCGCGGGTCATCGAACTGCTGGCCAAGGAAATCGAGGTCAACATGCAGCTCATGGGAGCGGCCACGATCGCCGACCTCGGCCCGGGGTTGATCCGTCGGCGGCCCGGGCGCGAATGAGGCCGGAGGTTCCATCGCCGGTAGACTTGTGGACGTGCCTGCAGTAAAAATCCCCGCAACCATTGCCGCCGAAGTAGCCACCCCAGTGATGGGGCGCGCCGCGACGGCCGCCGGTTTTGCGCTCGTGTCCATATTCTGGCCCGCCGCCAACAACCAGGTGCTGGCCTACTCGTTGGCTGCCTTCATGGTGATCAGCGCAAAGTTCCTCTGGGACTATGCCAGCGTCCCGAGCGCCCCGAAGTCCGTGCGCGGGCTCTATGCGGGTTCCGCGGTGGCCATGATCCTCGCGGGCCTGGTCATGGCGTTCCGTCCCGAGACCCTTGTGGTCGCGATCGCCGGGGCCGCCGCGTGGATCCTCGCCGGCGCACTGGAAATCGTGGTCTTCATTCGGCACCGCGCCGAGTTCGTCCCGTTCAAGGATCAGCTGGTCACCGGCTTCGTGTCCCTGGGCGCGGGGGCGTCGCTGCTGATGGGTCTGCACTTGGACGCCCACGGATTGCTCGGTCTGGCAGGCGGTGGCGCCATTATCCTGGCGGTGTTCGTACTGATCTCGGCCTTCGGCCTGCGCCATGCCGCGAAGGAACCCGAGACCGGGCTTTGGAGCTAGAATAAATGTTGAACCAAAAACCTGTAGGAGGGCCTTTCGTGGGCAACACCCCAGCCGAGAAAAAATCTTGGCAGCAGAGCATCAAGGCACCCCTTTCCTTCTCCTTGGTCATGGGCATCGTTGCCGGCGTCATTGCCACCATTTCGTCAACCGGTGGCTCGGATAACCCGTTGCGTATCGACATCGGGCTTGTGGCCTTTGGCGTCGCCTTCGTCGCGTGCTTGTTGATTATTTCCGTGATGACCATGGCGGGCAAGGAAAACCCCGAGGAAATGGGAACCGGATCCGGAGTCAACCGCTCGTCGGAAACCCCGGACGCGAAGCCCAAGAAGAAGAACTAGATAAACCACGCTTTTGGACGATGCCGCCCGGGAATCCCGGGCGGCATCGTTGGTTAACCGGCGGTGGCGGTGAAGAAAGTGCGGGCGTCGATTTCTTGGCAACCTTGTTGCAACAAGGCTTCTTCCCAGTCCCTCACGGCGACCGGACGTACATCGCTTCCGCACGGCGGCGCTGACGGGCGCCTTCATTTTCGCGCTTGGTCTTTTGGTGTTTGTCCCGATGATCAAGGGCTCCGAGCACAGGTTCAGGCGCCGGCAAGGCTTTCCCGCAGGATAGATCCGTGAAGGCCAGGTGGTTGCCTCCACGGCATGGCTTGTGCTGCTGACGGGCTAGAGCGCGGGCTCGGCGCCGTCGCGCCCGCCCCAGCGATCCAGGAATTCGTCGTGGTCCAGCTCCTCGAGGTCCGAGCGGACCATCGCCACCATTGACTCGGCATCCTCGATGCTGCCCGCATTGATGCGCAGCACCTCGGCTTTGTTGTCGATCCGGTGGACGACGACGGCAGCACCGACTGCGTCGGATCCGGCTCCGCCGAAGAAGCCATTGACCAGCGCGGCGGCCCAGCGGGCGGCGGCTCTTGCCGGGCCGTCATGGGACTTCTCCAGGTCGACTTCGTACTCGTCAGCGGCGTGTGGTTGCGGGGCTTCTTCGCTGTTCACGGTGGCTCCTCCGATCGGCGGGCCTAATACACTTTCGGCCCTGGCTCCAGTGTATGTTCACAGCCCGGGTTTTTGCTCGGATTTTCGCTGGCGGTATGCGCGCACGTGCTCCCGGTTGGCACAGTTGCCGGTGTCGCAATAGCGCTTCGAACGATTCCTCGAGAGGTCCAACAGCACCGCCTCGCAGTCCTCGGCCGCACAGGCCCGCAGGCGCGACAATTCGCCCGAACGCAACACATCCACCAGGGCCATGGCGGCTTCCACCGCCATGCGCTCGCTCAGTGGCGCCTCCGGCGTGGTGGCGTGGATGTGGTATTCCCACCCGTCGTGCTTGACCAATTGCGGCAGGGCGCGGGCGTTGCGCAGGATGTTGTTGACCCTGTCCACGGCCTCCTCCTCGGAGGCGGACCACAGCTTGCGCAGCTGGGAGCGCAGTTGGCGTACCGAGCGCAGCTCCGCGTCATTGTGGGTCCGAGAGCCGGTGAACCCCTGCTCGTTGAGGAACTCGTTGAGGTCGGCACGCGTGAGCAGCCCGTCGGAAGCTTGGACTGATGAGTTGATGAGGGCAACGACAGTGCCCAGGGCAACCTCTGTGTCAGGGGCAAAGATCAATGTGACTCCTGTGGTGCACTGTGGATTGACGGGGAAACCCCCGTGGATCTAGTGTCATGATCATACATAATTTTACTCCTGACAGTCGTTGCGGCCACAAGCCCCCTTCGCGCGTCGGGCCGACTTTGCCAAGGAGCGTATCGCCGTGCCAAGAGAAGAAATCCCCACACAGTTGGCACAGCTGTCACCCCCTGCAGTCCCGGTGTCGTCCTCGCGCCCACGCCTGGGCGGCGTCGGCATTGCGCTGTTTTCATCGGCGGTCTTCGGCCTGTCTGGTTCGTTCGCCAAGTCGCTGCTGGAGGCGGGCTGGAGTCCCGCCGCGGCGGTGACGCTGCGCATGGCAGGCGCAGCACTGGTGTTGCTGATTCCCACGCTGCTGATCATGCGTGGCAAGTGGTCGCTGCTGGCCCGCAACTGGAAGTCGATCCTGCTCTTTGGGCTTTTCGGCGTCGGCGCCTGCCAATTCTGCTATTTCCTGGCCGTCGAAAGACTCGATGTGGGAGTGGCGCTGCTGCTGGAGTACCTGGCCCCCGTGCTGATCGTGCTCTTTCTGTGGGTTCGCCACCGCAGGACTCCCAAGGCCATGACGATCGGTGGCGCGCTCCTTGCCCTCGCCGGCCTGGTCGCCGTCCTGGATCTGGCGGGTGAGACGCGCGTTGACCCGATTGGGGTGCTCTGGGGACTGGGTGCTGCCGTAGGTTTGACGGTCTACTTCTTCGTCAGCGCCCGAGCCGATGGCGCACTGCCTCCAATCGTGCTGGCCACCGGCGGGCTGCTTGTGGGGGCAGCGGCCATGGGAATTCTGGGTGTGGTCGGCCTGCTGGACATGCAGGTGAGGTTCGTGCCCGTGAAGCTGGCCAGTTGGGAAACCCAGTGGTGGGTGGCACTGGGCGGACTGGTGCTGTTCTCCACGGTCATCGCTTATGTCACCGGCATCATGGCAGCCCGGACACTGGGCTCGAAGCTTGCTTCCTTCATCTCGCTCACCGAGGTGCTTTTCGCCGTGCTGTGGGCGTGGCTTCTGCTGGGTGAGCTGCCCGCAGGAGTCCAGTTGCTCGGAGGACTGTTGATCGTCGGCGGCGTGCTGCTGGTACGGGCCGACGAATTGCGCAGCCGGTAGCCAGCGCGGCCAACACGCAAGGCCGGTGTGCAGCCGCAGTGCCCCAGACGGGAAGCGCTGCCGCCACACACCGGCCTCGTCGTGGCTCGGACGTTGCTACTTGCGCCCAAAGCTGCGCAGTCGCAGTGAGTTGGCGACCACCAGCACGGAGCTGGCGGCCATGGCAGCCCCGGCAATCATCGGGTTCAGGAACCCGAGTGCCGCCACCGGGATGCCGGCGGTGTTGTAGACGAAGGCCCAGAACAGGTTCATCTTGATGGTGCCCAGCGTCTTGCGGGACAGCTCGATGGACTGGGCCACCTGGTTGAGGTCATTGCCCATGATGGTCAGGTCCGCAGCCTCGATGGCGACGTCGGTTCCCGATCCCATGGCGATCCCGAGGTCCGCCTGGGCGAGTGCCGGAGCGTCGTTGACCCCGTCGCCGACCATGGCAACGACCCGGCCCTCGGCCTGCAGCTTGCGCACGGCCTGGGCCTTGCCCTCGGGGAAGACATCGGCAAAGACATCGGCCTCGGCAATGCCGACCCGGGATGCAACCTGCGCGGCCACTGCGGCATTGTCGCCGGTCAACAGCACCGGGCGCAGTCCCAGTTCCTTCAGCCGGGCAATCGCCGCCTCGGAGGACTCCTTGATGGTGTCGGAGAGGTTGACCAGTCCGGCGAAGGCGCCGTCGACACCGATCATGATGGCGGTGGCACCGGTTTGCTGGGCCTCGCGCAGTCTCAGGTGGTCTGACTCGTTGAGCTGGACTCCGTTTTCCCGCATCCAGCTCGACCGTCCCGCAACCACGGTCCGGTCTCCAATGCGGGCCTTGACCCCGCCACCGGGGGCGGAGGTGAACGCTGTGGCCTTTGCCAACGGTGCCTCTGCACGCGCCGCCGCAACGATGGCGTGGGCAATGGGGTGCTCTGAACCCGATTCCGCGGCGCCGGCCAGGGCCAGCAGCGTGGCGGCATCGAAACCGGCGGCCGGGACGGTGGAAGTGACCGCGAGGTTGCCCTCGGTGATGGTTCCGGTCTTGTCCAGCAATACGGTGTCGATCTTGCGGGTGTCCTCCAAGACCTGTGGTCCGCGGATCAAGATGCCCAGTTGGGCCCCGCGTCCGGACCCCACCAGCAGGCCGATGGGGGTAGCCAGGCCCAGCGCGCAGGGGCAGGCGATGACCAGCACCGCGACTGAGGCGGCAACCGCGGCGTTGATATCCCCGGTGAATACCAGCCACAACACGAAGGTCAGCACAGCAATGGCCAGCACGATCGGAACGAAGACGGCGGAGATCCTATCGGCGAGCCGGGCGATGGGGGCCTTGCCGGTCTGCGCCTGGGAAACCAGTCGGCCCATCTGGGCCAGGGTGGTGTCCTTGCCGACCCGGGTGGCGCGCACCAGCAGGCGGCCGGAAGTGTTGATGGTGGCGCCGGTGACGGTGTCTTCCGGTCCGACCTCGACAGGCACCGATTCTCCGGTGACCAGTGCCGTGTCCACGGCGGAGTGGCCGGTGACCACGAAGCCGTCGGTGGCGATCTTTTCACCCGGGCGCACCACGAACTCGTCGCCGGGCACCAGTTCGGCGGCGGGGATCTTCGTTTCGACACCATCGCGCAGCACGACGGCTTCCTTCGCGCCGAGGTCCAGCAGCGTCTTCAGTGCGTCCCCGGCCTTCGACTTGGCGCGCGCCTCCAGAAAGCGTCCCAAAAGCAGGAACGTCGCCACGACGCCTGCGGTCTCGAAGTACAGGGCGTGTTCGCTCATCGGCATGCCGATGTGGGCGGTCAGCATCGGGTCAACCGCCAATTGCCACAGGGAGAAGAAGTACGCGGCGAGCACCCCGATCGACACCAGCGTGTCCATCGTGGAGGCCAGGTGCCGCGCATTGATCGCGGCGGCGCGGTGGAACGGCCAGGCCGACCAGAAGACTACGGGCGTGGCCAGAACCAACGCGACCCAACCCCAGTGGGGGAACTGCGCCGCAGGGATCATGGAAATGATGAACAACGGAACCGTGAAGATCGCGGCACCAACCAGTCGCTTCTTCAGGTCGTTTCCGCCGTGCCCGGTGATGTGGTCCGTGCGCGGGGCCTTGGGCGGTTCGACAGTGCCGATGGAAGCCGACTGCGCCTGGGAAGGCGCGGCGGCATAGCGGTCGGCCTTCAGGCTGGCCTGGTATCCGGCTGACTCCACGGTCGCAATGATCTGCTCGTCGCTGATGGATTCCGGGACCGTGATCCGCGCCGATTCCAGCGGCAGGTTCACCAGGGCCTCGACGCCGTCGATCTTGCCGAGCTTGCGCTCAACCCGTCCCACGCACGATGCGCAGGTCATGCCCTGGATATCTAGTTCTATGATGCGTTGGTTGGCGGGGAAGGTTGTTTCGTTGCTCATCTTTTCCGTTCCTGGGGCGGGCGATGGTCCGTGCATCTGGGTGCTCGCCCCGTGCGTTGGCAATCGGGAGTGGGCCTAGGCGTCTGTGGAGACGACGGTGTAGCCGGCCTCCTGGACTGCCTGGGTCAGCACTGCGTTATCCACCTGTGAGTTGGTGGTGACGTTGGCGGTCGAGGTGCCTCCTGCGGAGAGGAAGACCTCTACATTGGTGACGCCTTCAACTTCGCGCAGTTCCTCGGTGACGGATGCGACGCAGTGGCCGCAGGTCATGCCGTCGATCTTTAGGGTGATGTTGTTCTGGCTCATGATGCCCTCCGGTCGCGTGGTGATGGTGAGTCCTTCATTCGAGTTGCATCCGCAGCTCCCGCCGCAGCAACCGCCGTTAGATGTATCGCTCATGTTTTCTCCTGGGGAGTGGTTTCTTGGGTGTGTGGAATTCAGGGATCGCGTGTGCCCCCCTAGCGCAGCCCCCCTAGCGCAGCAGTCGGCCAATGGCCGTGGTGACCTCCGCGACCTTCTCGTCCACAAAGGACTGGTCGCCGGTTTCGATGCTCTGCGCTGCGGCGTTCACGACGCAATGGGAGACGTGTTCTTCGACTAGGCCGAGGCTGACCTTGTGCAGGGCAGCGTTGATGGCGGAGATCTGCGTGAGGATGTCGATGCAGTACTTGTCTTCATTGACCATCCGATTGACGCCGCGGACCTGGCCCTCGATGCGGTTGAGGCGCTTCAGCAGCGCTTCCTTGTTGGCTGTGTATCCGTGGCCGACATGCTCGTCGATCGGAAGGGTGATGTTTTCCATACCCCAAATAATACCCCCTGAGGGTATTAAGTCAAGTACCCCCATGGGGTATCCGATTTGTGCCGGGTTGATAGTTTTGGATCATGCAGATCAACGAGAACCAGCCCTTCGTCCCTGTCATTTTGGGCGGTGACATCGGCGCGTACTCGTTGGCGCGCGAGTTCCACGAGCAGTACGACGTGCTTTCGGTGGTCGTCCCCTCGGTGATGACCGGCATTACCGAGCACTCGCGGGTCCTGGTGCCGCGGCCCTTCGCCCGGCAGGACGATCCGGCGGCGTTCGCCGCCTTCGTGTCCGGGCTGGGACGCGAATTCGGCGGCACCAACGGTGCCAAGCGGCCGCTGTTGCTCTTGGGTGCCGCCGACCAGCACATCCGCTTCATCGCCACCCATGCCCAAGAGCTCGCCGAATGGTTCACCATCCCCTATGTGGGCAATGCGGAGTTGGACCGGGCCACGGAAAAGGATGCTTTCTACGAACTTTGCCGCGACCTTGGCGTCAGCTACCCGGCCACCGTGGTCCACGACTGTGCCGGGGCATCCGCGGATCCGGTGGCTCTTGAGGCGGAGCTTGCCGCCGAGGGGGTTCCGTTCCCGGCCATCGTAAAGCCCTCGGACGGAGTGGCCTGGGGTGCACTGGAGTTCGCGGGCAAGAAGAAGGTCCACACCGTCGCATCGCTGGCGGAATTGACTGAGCTCATCGCCAACGCCTCCAACGCCGGGTACGCCGGCACCTTGGTCATCCAGGACCTGATCCCGGGCGATGACAGCGGCATGCACCTGGCCACGTTCTTCAGCGACCGAAGCGGCAAGGTCCGATTTGTCTCCTGCGGGCGGGTCATCGTCGAGGAGCATGCCCCCGGCGCGCTGGGAAACTCCGCTGCCATTGTCACTCAGCCCAACGAGACGGCGGTTGCCGAAGGGTCCCGGTTGCTCGACGCCCTCGGCTGGACCGGCTTTTCCATGTTCGACATGAAGTTGGACCCGCGCGACGGGACCTACAAGTTCTTCGAACTGAACCCGCGCCTGGGCCGCAACCACTTCTATATCACCGCTGCCGGCCACAACGTGACGCGCTTCTACGTCGAGGAATACCTTCGCGGCGGATTATCCGGGGGAGCGGAGCTAGAGGTCGCGGAGAACTTCCACCTCTACAACATCCTCCCGCTGCGCCTTTTGCGTCGCTACCTTCCGGGCGACATGAAGAACGAGGTCGAGGAACTCATTTCGGCCAAGCGCTATAGCCACCCGCTGTACTACAAGAAAGAAACCAATCCCCGCCGCTGGTTCTACATCCTGGTGAGCACGGTAAACCACTACCGCAAGTTCAAGCGCCACCACCCGGCATCCTAGAGTTCCCCTCCCCTTCGGGCGTAGAGTGATTGCACTTTAGTTCCGCAAGGTTCAAGGGAGAAAAACATGGGTGACTACAAGTTGTACACGGATGCCGAGCGCGCCACCTACTTGGCGCCTTCCTGCGAACGATGCGGGCAGCATCGCCATATCGTGTGGGAGGACAAGGGCGAGAACGAGGCCCATTGGGCACCACGCGATGCAGGTTGTTCCAACGAGGCCTGCACGGGGTGACCCTGGAGGCCCCTGCACCGGAAACCACGAGGCAGTCGTTCCTTGCGACCTATGGAGCGCAAGGAACGACTGCCTCTTCTTTTCAGGTTCCTTAGGACCCGGGGGCCGATGACATGTCCATCCAGCCCACTTCCCACTCGTGGCCGTCGGGATCCAGGAAGGCCACCGAGTACATGCCCGGGAACTCCTCCGCTGCCTCGCGGTAGATGGTTCCGCCATGTTCAAGTGCGCGGCGTGCGTACTCGTCGACTTCCTCACGGGTTTCCCCGCTGATGGCATTGAGCACCTCACGCGGGCCGGCGCCGTAGGTGGGTTTGTCTCCGTTGCGCAGGAACGAGGAGTAGAACTCCTCGGTGAGCACCATGACCCAGATGGTCTCGGTGATCATCCATGCGGAGGCCACGTCGTTGGAAAAGTCGGTGTTCTTTTCAAATCCCAGCCCGGCATAAAACGCATCCGAGGCAGTGAGGTCCTTGGTGGGAAGATTGACGAAAATCATGCGGGCCATGGGGCCGGCTCCTTTGCTTGGGGGAAAGGGGGTGCATGGGCGTGAAGTGCGAAACCGTCACGAACCCATAATGCTCGGGCCATGGGGGTCGGGGCAAGGGTTGCGGGATCCCTGCGCTTGCACGGGGAATGTGGTGACCGCCGTGGGTGCATTTGGGGTTCAGCTGACCAGGAATCTCACCTAAGCTGGGGAGCGCATGGTGAAGGGGATCACACTGGGTGTCAGTCGGTACTCCACGCCTTGGCTCCTTGTTCCCCGGAAGGTGAAAAATGCGTCTCAATTCTCCGGCATCGCCGGCACTGCAGCGCAGTGCGCTGGCGGCCCACGAGACGCTGGGAATCGGGGCGCTCGACCACGTGGCTTGGAAATTGCGCGACGTTGTTCGCGAATCATGGCTGCGGTCCCTGGAATACAAGGGCAAGGCCGAATCCAACGCCCACACGGTGCTCAGCGACGATGCCCTGCGCGAATTGCGGAGCACCTCGCCGTTGCGGCTTGTTCTTCCGGTTTTTGACCGGCTCCTTCTCGAACCGGCACGGGAGACCGGGTTGATCCTGGCCATCGGGGATCCCACGGGACGCCTACTCTGGGTCAAAGGAGACAGCCAGGCCTTGCAGGACGCCGAATCCATGGCTTTTGTGCCCGGTGCCGATTGGTCCGAACGCACAGTGGGTACCTCGGCGCCGGGCACGGCGCTTGCCACCCGAGGCGGAGTGCAGGTTTCAGGTGCGGAACACTTCGACCCCATTGCCCAACGCTGGAGCTGCACAGCTGTCCCCATCCATGCGCCAGGCACCGGGGAAATACTCGGCGTCGTGGACATTACCGGCGGCGAGGAAGCCGTCGCCGCACATTCACTGGCACTCCTGAAAGCGGCGGTGGCGGCGGCCGAGTCCGAGTTGCGCTGGCACCAGGAAAAAGTCGAACCGTCGCAAAGGTCCTTTATTGTTCCTTCGGCCTCCCGGGTGAAATCCGAACCGGTATCGAGGTCAATGCTTCGGCTGACCTCCGGCGCCGGAGCGGAGCTCCACCGCGGCGACAAGGTCATTGATCTAAGTACCAGGCACGCGGAACTGCTCGCGTTGCTGAGTTGGCATCCCCGCGGGCTAACCGGCGAGGAATTGGTCGAGTTGTTGCATCTCAATCCCGATGCCGCCGATGTGGGAACGCTCCGGGCGGAAATGGTCAGATTGCGCAAGGTCTTGGCGGAATTCGATCCACTGCTGGTACCCCTTTCTCGCCCGTATCGGCTCGGGAGTATGCCGCAAAGCGACGCCCGGGAGGTGCTGCTAGCCATAGAAGGCGGTGACCTCGACGCAGCGTTGGCCCATTTTGCGGGTCCGGTCCTCCCGCGCTCGCAGGCCCCGGGCATCGAGGTGATCCGAGACGAGGTCTTTGCCGCCCTGCGGCAGGGGATGCTGCAGGATGGCACCGATGCGCAACTTCTTCGCTTCCTGGAGCTGCCCGAGGTGCAGGACGACGAGGAGGTCCTCGGAACCACGTTGCAGGTGCTGCCCGCCCGCTCGCCCCGCCGGGCCATGGTGGTTGCCGCGCTTGAACGGCTCGAAACCCGTTCTTAGTCGGTGAACATCGGCGGGGTGTAGCCGGCGGTGCGCAGTTCGGGGTGCCAGTACAGGTTTCGTTCCGGGTCTCCGCGGGGCTGCCCGGCCCGGGCAATGACGTACGGGATCCCGTTGACCATTCTTAGGGTGATCAGGCCGGAATGGACCTGCAGATGATGGAAAGCGCAGGTCAGACATCCATTGTCCACGCTGGTGGGCCCGCCCTCCTGCCAGGGCTTCACATGGTGGGCCTCGGTGGTTGCGGCAGGACGGTGGCAGCCGGGGACCACGCAGCCGCGGTCGCGGATGGCCAGGGCCTTGCGCTGCGCCGGGGAGAAGCTGCGTGCCTCCCGTCCCAGATCTAGGATCTCCCCCTCGGTGCCGAGCACCGCGGGGAGGATGTCGCCGTTGCAGGCGAGGCGGCGGATGCTCGCGGCGGAGATCGGGCGGCCGTGGTCGGTGATCCCGGCGTCCTCGCATTGGCCCAGCAGGGCGCGGTAATCGATCAGCACCCCGACCTTCACGCGCAGGCCCCCGGATTCGGGGACGCCGGTGCCGTTCAGGGTGCCGCTGATGGCGGCGATTACCCCGTCCAACAGCAGTTGGGGGGCGGTGCGCGGGTCGCGGGCCTCCCACCACGTCGAGGTGTCCCAGGGTTTGGCGGTGGGGTTCGCAGCATTCGTGCCGTCGGCGGTGGCGGGGGGTCCGCACGCCCATTCGCTTCGCGGGACCAGGTCCGGGCTCGTGCCCGGGGCCACTGCCCACTCGGGCGCGGGCATGCCGACCGGAGCGGCGGCGTCGGAGACCTGCGCTGCGTCGGGACCCGGGCCGCTGGCGCCCGTGGTGCCGGTGCCGGGATCGATGGCGAGACCGCCGGTAGAGGCGGAGGCGGGCGGGAGCTTGTCGGAGCGCGGGTTGGTCCAGGCCTCGGCGAAGGCGAGGATCGTTTCGGAGTCGATGGGGTCGCAGCGCAACAGGTACTCGTCGCAGCCGTCGCGGTAACCGCGGTAAACCATGCCGCGCTTGGCCAGGATCTCCTCGTCGGTGATCGGGGCGCCGTTCTCCGCCAGATAGGTGCCCCAGTCGGCGAGAGCCTTGTGGGAGTGCCTCGGCTCCCGGGTGCGGGCCTCGTGGACCAGGGATTCTTCGATGGCGGTGTTCAGGTTCGCCGCGTCGGGTCGTTCGGCGATGCGCGGCTGCATCGACTCCAGCCGCCCGGCCAGCTGCGCCAGGGTGCCCACGTCGGCGGACCCGTCGGCCGCGGCCCCGGCCAGCAGCGGGAACAGGGGCGCCGACACGCGTGCTGCGGGTTCATCTGGCGACCGGCGGTCCTGGCCATGGTCGGGAGACTCCGGCGGGGTGGGTGCCGGTGCGACGAGCAAACGGCCGCCGGTGATCCGGCGGCGGGCTTCGGTGGCCGAGATGTGCAGGTGCGCCTGCAACCAGGAGGCGGTGTCGCGGTGCGGTGCCATCCCCGGGCATATCCGTTCAGGAGGAACTTCCGCGGTGCCCTCGGCCAAGGCGCCGGGGTCGGCGGCCAGCGCGTCGATGGCGGCCGCGGTGTCCGGGTCCAGCCGGTGCACCTGGTTCGCATCGGCTCGGAAGGCGGTGCGCAGCTGCTCGTAGGCGATCGCCCGGTTCCCCTGTTCCAGCAGGCCCAGCAACAGTGCGGCGGATGCCGCGTCCGGCTCCAGCCCGTCGAGCTCCCGCTGCGCGGCACGCAACCGGGCCACCGCGTCGGCGAGGTGGCGGATCGCGGTGTCGGTGCGCGCATGCCCCCTCGGGGGGATCGGTGCAGCGGAAGTCCTCATGCGCTCGAGTGTGCTCCGCCCACGACCCGGGCCGCTGCCGGAACGGGGAAATGTGGGGGAGAGTGGACGCGGGCAACTGTGGCGGCGGGCGAAACGGGTCATGGTGCAACGTGGATTGCCGGCACATGACGGGTGCCGGGGATAGTTCGGAGGTGCCCGGCGCCGTGGAAGGGACTGATGCAACCTTGCCGCAACGTTGGTGTGAGTAGGCTCACGTCCAGAGTCGCACCACACCACCGATTGCAAGGAGTCGTCATGACGGTCTACGCCAACCCCAACACCGAGGGTTCCCTGGTCCAGTTCAAGTCCCGCTACGAGCACTACATCGGGGGCCAGTGGGTCGCCCCGATCAAGGGCGAGTACTTCGAGAACATCACCCCGGTCACCGGCAAGGGCTTCTGCGAGGTCGGCCGCGGCACCGCCGAGGACATCGAGGCCGCCCTTGACGCGGCAGAGGCCGCAGCCGGACCCTGGGGCAAGACCAGTCCGGCGGCACGCGCCGTGATCCTGAACAAGATCGCGGACCGCATCGAGGAAAACCTGGAGATGCTCGCAGTCGCCGAGACCTGGGACAACGGCAAGGCGGTGCGTGAGACCATCAACGCCGACATGCCGCTGGCCGTCGACCACTTCCGCTACTTCGCCGGCGCCATCCGCGCCCAGGAGGGCGGCCTCTCGCAGATCGACGAGCACACCACCGCCTACCACTTCCACGAGCCGCTCGGCGTGGTCGGGCAGATCATCCCCTGGAACTTCCCGATCCTCATGGCCGTGTGGAAGCTGGCCCCGGCCTTGGCGGCGGGTAACGCCATCGTGCTCAAGCCCGCCGAGCAGACCCCGGTCTCGATCCTGGTGCTCATGGAACTGATCGGCGACCTGCTCCCGGCCGGCGTGCTGAACGTGGTCAACGGCTTCGGCGTCGAGGCCGGCAAGCCGCTGGCCTCCAACAAACGCATCCGCAAGATCGCCTTCACCGGCGAGACCACCACCGGCCGGCTGATCATGCAGTACGCCTCCGAGAACCTCATCCCCGTCACCCTGGAACTCGGCGGCAAGTCCCCGAACATCTTCTTCGAGGACGTCGCGGCCAAGGACGACGCGTTCTACGACAAGGCCAAGGAAGGCTTCACCATGTTCGCGCTGAACCAGGGCGAGGTCTGCACCGCCCCCTCGCGCGCCCTGGTCCAGGAATCCATCTACGACACGTTCATGGCCGACGTCGTGGAGCGCACGCAGGCCATCAAGCAGGGCAACCCGCTGGACACCGAGACCATGATGGGTGCCCAGGCCTCCAACGACCAGCTGGAAAAGATCCTCTCCTACCTGGACATCGGCAAGGCCGAGGGCGCCAAGGTGCTCACCGGCGGCGGCCGCGCCGAACTCGAGGGCGACCTGGCCGGCGGTTACTACGTGCAGCCGACCATCTTCGAGGGCCACAACAAGATGCGCGTCTTCCAGGAAGAGATCTTCGGCCCCGTCGTCTCGGTCGCCAAGTTCTCCGGCTACGAGGACGCCATCGAGATCGCCAACGACACCCTCTACGGGCTGGGCTCGGGGGTGTGGAGCCGCAACGGCAACACCGCATACCGCGCAGGCCGCGACATCCAGGCCGGCCGCGTCTGGGTCAACCAGTACCACGCCTACCCGGCGCACTCGGCGTTCGGCGGCTACAAGTCCTCGGGCATCGGGCGCGAAAACCACAAGATGATGCTGGACCACTACCAGCAGACCAAGAACCTGCTGGTCTCCTACTCCGAGAACAAGCTCGGTTTCTTCTAAACCGCCCTGGGGTCGGCGGCCGGAAAGCCGCCGACCCCTCCAATGCGCACCACCCCCGCACGTGAGCACCACCCGCTTTCCGCCCTGCTTCCGTGGTGCGTGATCAGGGGCCAGTCACCTTCCGGTGCACGAACCCCCTGTCCCCGCGCCATCAACCAATGACAAGGAAATACTGATGAGCACCATGCGCGCAGCCATAGTCGAGAACTTCGGCGACGAACTCACCGTTGGAACCACCGAGATCCCCGAGCCAGGCCCTGGCCAGGCGCTGGTCAAGGTCATCGCCTCCGGCGTTTGCCACACCGACCTCCACGCCGCCGAGGGCGACTGGCCCATCAAGCCGATCCTCCCGCTGGTCCCCGGACACGAGGGCGTCGGCAACGTCGTGAAGATCGGCGAAGGCGTCACCGAGGTCAAGGTCGGCGACCTGGTCGGCAACGCCTGGCTCGCCAGCGCCTGCGGCAGCTGCGAGTACTGCGGCACCGGCTGGGAAACCCTCTGCGAGTCGCAGCAGAACGGCGGATACTCTCTCAACGGTTCCTTCGGCGAATACATGCTGGTGGATGCGAAGTTCGCCGCACACATCCCCGAGGGTTCGGACCCGTACGAGATCGCCCCGGTGCTCTGCGCCGGCGTGACCGTCTACAAGGGCCTGAAGCAGACGGAAGTGAAGCCCGGCCAGTGGGTCGTCATCTCCGGCATCGGCGGGCTCGGGCACATCGCAGTGCAGTACGCGGTCGCCATGGGCATGCGGGTCGCCGCGGTAGACGTCGCCGAGGAAAAACTGGCCCTGGCCCGCAGCCACGGCGCCGAGGTCACCGTCAACGCGTTCGCGCAAGACCCGGCCGAGGCCATCCAGGCGGCCACCGGCGGCGCCCACGGGGTGCTCGTCACCGCGGTGCACCCGGCGGCATTCGGCCAAGCCATCGGCATGACCCGGCGCGGCGGAACCATCGTGTTCAATGGCCTGCCGCCGGGGGACTTCCCGGCACCGATCTTCGACATCGTCCTCAAGGGCCTGACCATCCGCGGATCAATCGTCGGCACCCGGCAGGACATGGACGAGGCGCTGGAGTTCTACGCCCGCGGCAAGATCAAGCCCACCTTCCACACCCGCCCGCTTGAGGACGTCAACGCGGTCTTCGACGAAATGAAGCACGCCAAGATCGATGGCCGCGTGGTCATCGACTACGTCAACAAGTAGCGGACGCCCAGCCCCCTGCCCCGTGGAACCAGGGCAGGGCCAGTGCAGGAACCGTTCCACACCTCCCGCCCGGCACCGATCCCCCAAGACGGTGCCGGGCGGTGGTGTCTGCCATTGGAAACACCCACAAGCACAAGGGAGCACGACCATGGAAAACGTCATCGAGTCGGCGCCGGCGATTGCCGGCGAGGAATTTTCGCGGGTGGCGCTCGGGCAGGAGGCCGCTGACCTGTTGCGCAAGCTCTGGAACCGGCACGGGCCGCTGATGTTCCACCAGTCCGGCGGCTGCTGCGATGGGTCCTCGCCCATGTGCTTCCCGGCCGGGGAGTTCAAGACCGGCGATTCGGACATCCTGCTGGGCACGTTCGCGCTGCCGGACGGCGAGGACGGTGCGTTGGGCTCCCTGGACTTCTGGATGAGCCGGGAGCAGTTCGAGTACTGGAAGCACACCAAGCTGACCATTGATGTGGTTCCCGGACGAGGCTCGGGGTTCTCCGTGGAAGCGCCCGAGGGCAAGAGGTTCCTGATCCGCAGCGAGATCATCGAGTTTCCTGAACGCTAAAGGCGGCTCCCACCCGCAGGAAAGCACCGCAGCGTACCGTCAGGCACGTATCCCGGAAGCTAGGCCGCGGTTTACGTGCAAGCCTTAGGGGGGTAAGCGGCGCCCGGTTTGGCCAACTCCATTGGCAGGCGAAAGCGGGGTCGGGATTGACGGCCAGGGTTCCCTGGATCCCGGTGGCCACGGGGAACGGGTCTCTGCATACCCGGTGTGGCGTCATACCCGGTGTGGCGTCGATTTCGGGTCTCCGGCGATCGCCCGCAACAGAGGTAGATGCTCCGATGAGCGGATTCATTCGGCGACGTTGCAGCTTTCCCGCATGCCAGTCCGCTCCTTCAATGTCGACCACTCTGCCCCCGGATCGCGCCCGGGGCCGTGGGACCCTTCGTAATATAACAAAATGATAACGGTATTTCGGGCCTTTTTCGGGTCCCGCTCGACCCCCGCGCTTCCTTAGTCGCCCATGGGATGCCTCCGAATGGGCCGGCAGCCCCGGCGTTGGCCGATTCTTGTCAAATCCCCGGACTCGGGGTTGAGTTCTGCTGACATATGGCTACGTTGGAATGGATGGTTGAAGAACTCGAAAACACATTGTCCGAGGCAACATTCCGCCAACCAGCAGTATCCGACGGCCGCGCCCTGTGGCAGATGGCCCACGACAGCCAAGTACTGGACGTGAACACTTCGTACGCGTACCTGCTCTGGGCCCGCGACTTCGCCGAGACGTCGCTCATCGCCGAAATCGACGGTGCCCCGGCCGGCTTCGTCACCGGCTACCTGCGCCCCGAGGACCCGGGAACACTCATGGTGTGGCAGGTCGCCGTGGGTGCCGACTTCCAGCAGCGCGGCCTGGCTGCGGCCATGCTCGACGAATTGGCAACACGCAGCGGCGCGGAACTGCTCGAGACCACGGTCACCGATGACAACGCGCCTTCCAACCGGCTGTTCACCCGTTTCGCCGAACGGCACGGTGCCGAACTGACCCGGACGGCGTTGTTTACCCCCGAGCTCTACCCGGACGACCACGACACCGAGTACCTGTACAGGATCGGCCCGCTGGGGCATGGCACCAATTCACCGGTGCCTGAACTGGCTGCCGCCGGAAGCCGCTAGCGGCACCATTTCCTGACCACGCCGTATCCATTGCGGCCAGCGGGCGGCCCGACCTGCCCGCACCACCATCAGTATCTTCGCACCGAGGCCAGCTCCTTCGAGGACCGGCCGCAGCTTTGTCATACCTATTGAAGGGAAAGACCATGAGCAATATTTTTGAAACCCTGGAATCCGAAGTCCGCAGCTACTGCCGCAGCTGGCCCGTCGTGTTCACGCACGCCAAAGGCGCCACGCAGACTTCCGAGGACGGGACCGAGTACCTGGACTTCTTCTCCGGCGCCGGCGCCCTGAACTACGGGCACAACAACCCCGCGCTGACCAAGCCGTTGCTGGACTACCTTTCCAGCGGCGCGGTCGTCCACTCGATGGACATGATGACCCCGGCCAAGCGAGAGTTCCTTGTGACGTTCCAGGAACTGATCCTCAAGCCGCGCCACCTTGACTACAAGGTCATGTTCCCGGGCCCGACCGGCACCAACACGGTGGAGGCCGCCCTGAAGCTGGCCCGCAAGGTCACCGGGCGCCAGCACATCCTCTCCTTCACCAACGCGTTCCACGGCATGACCCTGGGCTCGCTGTCGGTCACCGGCAACTCGCTCAAGCGCAAGGGCGCCGGCATCCCGCTGACCAACAGCTCCAAGATCCCCTACGATGACTACTTCGACGGCACCACCGCCGACTTCATGTGGCTCGAGCGGGTCCTGGAGGATTCGGGCTCCGGCGTGGACAAGCCGGCCGCCGTGATCGTCGAAACCGTGCAGGGCGAAGGCGGCCTGCGTGCCGCCCGCATCGAATGGCTGCGCAGCCTCGCGGCGCTGCTCAAGCGCCACGACATCCTGCTGATCGTCGACGATGTCCAGGCCGGATGCGGCCGCACCGGCACCTTCTTCAGCTTCGAGGAAGCCGGGATCGAGCCGGACATCGTATGCGTCTCCAAGTCGATCTCCGGCTACGGGCTGCCGATGGCGTTGACGCTGTTCCGTCCGGAACTGGATGTCTGGGAGCCGGGCGAGCACAACGGAACCTTCCGCGGCCACAACCCGGCCTTCGTCACCGCCACCGCCGCGCTGCGCACCTACTGGGCCGACGACAAGTTCCAGCAGCAGCTGGCGGGCACCATCGAGACGCTGCACCGCGGACTCGAGGAAATCGCTGGCACCGTCGAGGGCGCGGGCCTCCGCGGCCGCGGCCTGCTCGTGGGCATCATCTTCCCGGATCTGGAGACGGCTTCCAAGGTCGCCGCCGAGGCCTTTGCGAACGGACTGCTGGTCGAGACCTCCGGTCCCGATGACGAGGTCGTCAAGCTCATGCCGCCGCTGACCGTCACCGACGAGGAACTGGGCCGCGGCCTGGCGATCCTCGCCGCGGCAGTGCGCACCGTCGCCGGCACCCCGGCGCTGGCCTCCGCCTAATCACCCCCCCGACTTCCATGGCCGGCAACGGCCGCCGAGTACACTATCGATCCCCTTGGAGGACACATGCTGGTTACCAACCTGAACGACCTGAACGACACCGACCGCGACGTCAAGTCGGAGACCTGGCGCAGCCGCCGCATGGTGCTTGCGGGGGAGGGCGTCGGCTTCTCCTTCCACGACACCGTGATCTACGCCGGGACCACCTCGACGTTCCACTATGCCAACCACATCGAGGCCGTGTACTGCGTGCAGGGCGAGGGGACGCTGACCAACGAGGAGACCGGTGAGGTGCACCAGTTGGGCGACGGCACCATGTACCTGCTCAACGGCAATGAGAAGCACACCGTGCGCGCCACCACCGAGCTGCGCATGGCCTGCGTGTTCAACCCGCCGGTGACGGGCCGCGAGATCCACGACGAGAACGGCGTCTACCCGCTGATCGTCGAAGAGGCGGTTTCGGCTTCCTGACCCGCATCGGGGGGCCATTCGCCCCCCGTGGACTTGCCTGCCCCACGGGGCAGGGCAGTGCGATGTGCCGGCCCCGAAGGGTCCGGCACATCCGTGTCTGCGCGGTACGGCGCAGACAAGTTAAAAAACCGAGGAGGAACGGACATGACGGAGATATTGCGTCGCCACCACGATGCGTATCCAACACGAACAGGCAGCAATTACACGGTGCTTGATCGCCCGGGCCCGGTGGCCTGGGGAACCGCCGCCGATGGACCCATTGACGCGCAGACCCTGCAGGGTTTCGAGTCCAAGGGCTATCTGGCCATCGACCAGCTGGTGGACCCCGAGGAGTTGGAGGTTCTCCGGGTGGAACTGCGCCGGATGTCGGAAGACCCGTCGGTGAGGACCGACGAGCGGACCATCATCGAGGCGAAGTCCCAGGAGGTGCGCTCGATCTTCGACGTGCATCGGACCAGCGAGGTCTTCAAGAAGATCGCCAACGACCCCCGCGTTGTGGGCCGGGCCCGGCAGATCCTGGGCTCGGAGGTCTATATCCACCAGTCCCGGGTGAACTTCAAGCCTGGCTTCGAGGGCAAGGAATTTTCCTGGCACTCGGACTTCGAGACCTGGCACGCCGAGGACGGCATGCCGGACCCGCGGGCGGTGAGCATCTCGATCTCGCTGACCGACAACTACACGTTCAACGGGCCGTTGATGATCATGCCCGGCTCGCACAAGAAGTTCATTTCCTGCGGTGGCGAAACGCCGGAGGACAACTACAAGAAGTCCCTCATCATGCAGGGAGCAGGAACCCCTGACAAGGAGACGCTGACCCGGTTCGCCGATGAATACGGGATTGACGTGCTCGAGGGCAAGGCCGGCGGGGCAGTGATGTTCGATTCGAACTGCATGCACGCCTCGAACGGCAACGTGAGCCCGTACCCGCGCTCGAACATCTTCATCGTGTTCAACAGCGTCAAAAACACGTTGGTCGAACCGTTCGGCGCGGACCAGCCGCGCCCGGACTACATCGGGGTCCGGGACTTCACCCCGGCCGGCTAGCTCCGGCGTCCGGCTTCGGGCCGTTCCCAGGACTCGATGTCCCCGGGGACGGCCCCGAAGGCGGGATGCAGCCGGGGCGGATCATCCGCTGCCAACAGGGCCTCGCGATCCGGATCGCGCATCGCCAGCTTGCCCAGCAGGTGCTCGCGCTCGTAGCCGACCTGACCGGCGGTGACCGTCAGCAGGCGGATCGGGCCGCGGGCAGGCGGGCGCAAAACCAATGCCCGGTTGAAGTTATAGCCGCGCGCATCTGCCTCCAGGGCGATGCCCTCGAGGTAGTTTCCGACCGCGGCGAGTGGATCTTCCGTGGCCCGGAAACGCTGTAATTGCGGGTGGTTCCGGTAGCCCGTGGTCTTTCCGTCCAACACCTTTTGCGCCAACAGGGTTTCCCGCCAGCAGGCGAGCAGGCCCTTAGTGTCCAGGTATTGGGGGTGCAGGCTCCATAGGCGCATCCACCCATCCTAGCGATGCGCCGGAAACACCGGGTCGCCAGGTGCCGTAAACAACAGCGGACTTTCCGCGCGGCTCTGGTGCAATGGTGGGATGAATGAAGAAACCTCACGCGAAAATGCAGGCCAGGGAACAGGTGAGCCCTTCGAACTCTCCTTGCAGCTGCGCTGGTCGGACATGGACGCACTGGGGCACGTTAACAACGCGCGAATCGTGACGCTCATGGAAGAGGCACGGCTGCGTTGGTCACGACCCGATGCGCACACCGGGCGGTTCGAATTCGGTTTGGTCGTGGCCTCGCTGCAGGTGGACTACCTCCGCCCGGTTCTCTATCGGCCGGAGATCCGCATTCGGGTCGGGGTGGTGCGCATCGGCACCAAGTCTTTCACTGTGCGCCACTCCGGTTATATGGACGGCCAGCCGGTGTTTGACGGGACCACGGTGATGGTTCCACTAGCCGAGGACGGGGTGTCATCGCGAGCGCTGAGCAAGCCGGAGCGCGGCTGGCTTGAGAGTTCGCTGATCCAGGCCCGGACCTGATTTTCCGCACCGAAGGTTTACCGTAGCGGATCTCTTGCGCCAGAAGATCTCGGGTTCGGTGAAGACGCTTGGGCGATATCCTCTCCACGCCCTCGGATTCCGATCTCAAGCATTTTCGTTCGGCGGTACCCGGTGGAGAATTGACCCATGCTTAAGGCATCCAACAGCTACCTCTGGGCTCTCGTCGTTGCCCTGTATTTTCTGGAGTACGGGGTATGGCAGCTTGCCACTGATGAATTCGGGGCCGGGGTCATTTTCACGGTGATGGCGCTCGTATGGGTTGCGCTTGCCAGAGTGCAGTATCGCAAAACTCGCGAGAAAAAGCCGAAAATGAATCCGGCGGACCGCAGGTCGGATCGATGACTCCACGGCACATGCCGTCTAATTGTCGAAGTCGACTGCACGGAAGGCTGATCCTACGGGAGCAACTGCGCGCAAATTTTCCATCACCGCCAGATTCACTTGCCATAGTGACAAGTGACCATTACTCTTTCCACTATGGAAAGTAACTTAAGGGGTTCGTCGCCAGAAGAGGCGGCAAATGCCCTGGACACGCTGGCGTTCGACCGTAAGCGCCTCGCAGCGAGCCTTCAGACACCGTGGGTACTCTTGGCCGCTTTCGGAGCCGTAGGCGCGTGGTGGGTCTCAACGGCTGCGACCACCAACCCCGGTGAGAACTATGACCCGCCCTCCAGCAGCTGGCTGGCTCTCGTCGGGGCACTTGTGGTGGCACACCTAATCAGGCGCGAGACCGGTGTTGGCTTTCGCACTATGGGCGCGCATGCCAGCTGGGCTCTGGGCGGGATCGTTGCCAGCTGTCTTGCGCTCTTCAGCGTCTCACTCGGCTTCGTCTCGTTCGGTCTGCGGTGGCCGGTCGCATTGGCTAGCTTGGCCGCGTTTGCAACGACAACGTGGTTGGCCGGTGTCGCCTATCGGTCGGCAGTGGAGTTGTTGGCACGTGAACGAGGCTAGGTTCGATGACGTCATCCACGCCCCCGTGCGGTTGCGCATCTGCGGACTCCTGCGTCGGGTCGACCGTCTCGACTTCGCAGTGCTGCGAGATGCGCTGGAGGTCGCTGACGCCACGCTTTCCAAACACGTGAAGATCCTCGCCACGGCCGGCTACGTCTCATCTGGCAAAGCAGCATCCTCGGATCGCAGCGACGCTCGCCAGATCACTTGGTTGTCCCTCACCGGGGCGGGGAGGTCCGCCTTCGACGCACACGTGCGGGAACTTCGGAAGATCGCGGGGCCATCCAGCTGACAGGCTGAGGCCCGGCACGCGGATCCCGGCACACCTGACCGGTGGTCGTACTTCGGCTAGGCATTCGGAAAGCAAGGAGTCAAACGAATGCGCAAAGCGCCATTTTGGCTCGTTGGTTTTTGAGCGCCAGGCCCGGGACAACGTCAGTATCATGGAGACACTCTCGATGAGTTGAGGACGCCAAGACGAAGACACATGAGCCAGCAGGGGGAGCCCGATCGTGACACACGACAAAACACCGGACACCACCCCGGACGGACACCACCTCATCATCAATGGGAGAAAGTGGAGAGCGAGCGATCCCTCCATCCCTCCGAAACTTCGCCAGGAACTCGTCGAGGAACTTATGGCCGCCCGACGAGCCGTCAAGGCCCATGAGAACGAGGCTCGGGCACGAGTCAATGATGCAAAGATCGCGCTGGGTGAGCGCGGCCAACCTTGGTGGGAGGCGCCCGAGCCCCAGGCCTTCAATGAAAGAATTTCTGCGACCATCCGAGCACTTCTGCGCAAGCGCATAGACTCGTCGATTTGCCCGAGCGAAGTCGCCCGAATCGTGAGTGGTAAGGGGGATGCTTGGCGTGACCACATGAGCAAGGTCCGTCGTGTCGCGTCCGAGATGGCTTGCCGCGGCGAGATCGTTGCAACCCAGAAGGGTATCCCGGTGGAAGCTGACAACGTTCGTGGTCCCATTCGCCTTAAGCGCGGTACCTCGGTTGGGGACATTCCCTCTGGCACCCGGTCCGAGTAGCCGAAGTCCATACCCGCATGCAGGAATCGATTTCATGTGAGAGGGACTTCGCGTGCTGGTTCGGACCCGTACGAACGGCGTATCCCCGTGCTCGGACGACAGATTGCAGTTGCGACGGGGTGACAGCCCCTATCGAGGCCTGATCACAGATCGGTAGGCATCCGCTCTACCCGATTCATGATGTTCCGCCATCGTCACTTCCCAGCCGGACCCGAAACAGTGCTTGAGAGAGATTGACCAAGGCCAACGGGAAACTCCTTTCGTACGGGGACGGGCAATACCTGGCTGGCCGATCGATCTTGGCGTTCGCGCTAGTTTCCCGAGATTGACCGATACCGGTCCATCTAGGGTTCACAAGGTGTAGAGGCCGGCGACTGGGAACTCGAGAGGTTGTTTCCAAGGCGAAATTATGCAGCTTCTGGTTCCGGTGATCCCATGCATTGCGAAGGAACTCGAAGGATTCGGTCGCTGTCCAATGGCTCGAATCGACTGTTCTAGATTTCGCGAGAATCCCCGGGAGACAGACGATCTTGGAAAACCTCGTCATATTCCATAACGGTCAACGCGGCAATCTGAACTGCTTCAATCAGTGCCAATTCCGCAGCACGGACATACGTGCTTTGGTGTTCGCTTTGCTCATCAACGACGCGCACATACCCATCTAGATAGGGAAGCACTTCAACGGCGTCGATCCCTGACTCTCGAAACCCATTGCAGACTATTCCCATTATTGAGGAAGCATCCATGCTGCGCAGGGCAGAGGACCACAGAAATGCAGCGACAGCCTCAAGAGCCGCACGCGGATGCTCGGTCTTTTCAACATCCCCTGACGGTTTGCGCACGAGGGCCGCCCGGTCATCGAGCAACTGGCGAATTATGCCTGGACGATAGAACTCGTTGGATGGTCCGATAAGACTGCCAAACCGGGCAGCCAGCATGTGAGCTGTAGAAAAGTTTTCCGGATCTAATCGGTCAGGCTGCATTCGAATCTCCTGATTTCTTGTCGGAATTTCGGTTATGCACCAGAACATCAGCTAACGTATCCGAACTCAAGGTTTCGGAAGTCTCTTCCTGGAAACGAAGCTCAACTGCCGCTCAAGTCCGCAGGGCAGCGGCACTCAACCGCGTTTTTCCCCTAGTATCCAGAGATCGGCGAGGAGACTCGGCGGAACAGCGTCTTCAGTTTCGCGTGGGTCTGGGCCGATGATCAGAGGAACGGGCGCAGCGGGATGAGGATGGTTTCGCTGATCGGCGCGGCGAAGTTCCGTTCCTTCCACTCAGTCAGTGTCAGTTCCCTGCAGTTTGTGCTGTCGATTTCGAAGATCTTTTCCATGTCGGCTGCGAATGCCCGGTCGTGGATCTCCAAGTTCGTTTCGTAGTTCCCGGTCAGGCTCAGCCGGTCGATGTTGGCGGTGCCGATTGTGGACCAGTGGCCGTCGATGGTGGCGGTCTTGGCGTGGATCATCGCGTTGCGGTAGAGCAGGACGGTCACTCCTTCGCGTAGCAAGGATGTGTAGAACCCCCGGGAGAGCCAGTCCGCAAGGACGTGGTTTGAGTCTTCCGGCTGGATAAGCCTGACGTCGACGCCCCTCTTGCTGGCAGCGATCAGGGCGCGCAGGATTTGCTTGTCCGGGATGAAGTAGGCGGTGGTGATGTAGACGTGGCTCTGCGCGCGGTTGATCGCTTCCAAGTAGATGCCCCGGATCGGGTACACCAGGTGGGCCGGGATGTTGTTCACCGTCCGGATATGTGGGTCCCACGACTGCGGGGGGTGGTGCGGGATCTCCGGCTCTGCGCACACGGTATTCCAGACGCCCACAAAGGCCTGGCGCAGGTCCCACACGGAGGGACCAGTGATCCGCACATGGGTGTCGCGCCATTCGGTGGCGTACAGGTCCCCGATGTTGTATCCGCCCACGAAGCCGGTCTCGTCGTCCACGACCAATAGCTTGCGGTGGTCCAGCCCGGTGCTGCGCAGCGGGGTGAACAACCTGGACGGGCGCAGGACCGGGAATCGGTAGACGTGGATCTTCGGGTGGAACCGGTAGAAAGATTGCGGAACAACGAGGTTGGCGAATCCGTCGTAGACGACGAAGACCTCCACGCCGCGCTCGGCGGCTTCGGCCAGCGCCTCCTTAAACCGCCTCCCGGTGTCGTCGGACTTCCAGATGAACGTCTCCAGGAAGACCCGGGTCTTGGCGCCCCGGATGGCGGCCAGCATATCGGCGTAGAGGTCTTCGCCGTAGGTGTAGATCGTCACCTCCGAATCCGCGACGCGTCCTTCGAATACCCCGGGCTGTGGGAAATTCGGGCGCTTCGTCCTTTGCCGGTGCTTGAAGGCATCGTAGAGGACCAAGGCGCCGACTACGGCGGCCTGCACGGCCAGGAACGCCATGACGAGTCGCGTGACCGACTTTTTCGCCGCGACTACTACGGGATCAGGTATCTCGGGAAGCATGACCCCAGCATAGCGGCGGGAGAATGCCGTGCGGTGCCACAGATGACGCAGGCTGTGACTGTGGACGTGGCCAGCCGCGGATTGCCAATGTGGCGTGGCCCTTATCAGCTGGAGGCCTTGCGCGCTGGTTGGCCGCGTTAGTGCAGGGTGATCCAGATGGTCTTGATCTGTGTGTACTGTTCGAACGCTTCCAATCCGTTGTCTCTCCCACCGAAACCAGAGGTCTTGTACCCTCCGAAGGGCGTCGTGATGTCACCCTCGCTGTAGCCATTCACGGCAACCGTTCCGGCCCGCACTCCTCGCGCCAGTCGCAGTGCGGTGTCGATGTCTCTGCTCCAGACCGTGGCCGCCAGACCGTACTCTGTGTCGTTGGCCAGACGAAGCGCTTCATCCAAATCGGTGAAACCAA
Organism: Paeniglutamicibacter sulfureus; assembly: GCF_030512175.1. Lineage (GTDB taxonomy): Bacteria > Actinomycetota > Actinomycetes > Actinomycetales > Micrococcaceae > Paeniglutamicibacter > Paeniglutamicibacter sulfureus. The sequence goes on from NZ_JAULBL010000002.1 coordinate 562,667, forward strand.
GAACGGCGACGACCGGGCCAAAGATCTCCTCGCGGGCGACGGACATATCGGCGGTGACGTCGTCCAAGACCGTGGGTCCTATGAACCAGCCACCGGTTTCTTCAAGGACGCGTTTCCCGCCCGTGACGATTCGGGCGCCGGCGGTCTTGGCTTGATCGATAAATCCCAAGACACGATCCATGGCGTCCTCCTCGATCATCGCCCCGATGACTGTGGCGTCCAGCGTCGGGTCACCGACTTTGCGCGCCGAGGCTTCGCGGGCCAGGGCAGCGACAAAGGGGACCTTGAGGGATTCGTGCACCAGGATCCGTGACCCCGCTGAACAGTTCTGGCCTGCATTCCAGAACGCCGAATCGGCCAGGTCAGCAGCTATCTGGTCGAGGCGGTCGCCGTTGTCGGCGGTGATGATTTGCGGGTTTTTTCCTCCGCATTCGAGCACGATGTTCTTCAGGTTGCTGTTGGCGGAGTAGCGAAGAAATTCGCGGCCAATTTCCGTTGACCCGGTGAAAGTGATCATGTCGACGTCGTGGTGGAGGCCCAGTGCCTTGCCTGCCACATGGCCGAGTCCCGGTATGACGTTGAAGACGCCGTCCGGCAATCCCGCTTGGGTGGCAAGCTCAGCGATGCGAAGCGTAGTGAGCGATGCCAGTTCCGGCGGCTTGACCACTACGGAGTTGCCAGCCGCCAGCGCCGGCGCCAGTTTCCACATCAGCATGGCGGCCGGAAAATTCCACGGCAGTACTGCCCCGACAACGCCGATTGGTTCGCGGACGATCATTCCGAGGTGCCCCGACCCCGTGGGTGAGGTTTTGCCGAAAACCTTGTCGATGGCTTCCGCGTACCAACGCAACGTATTGATCACGTCTGGGAGATCGAAGTCCCGGCAATCAGTGATCGGTTTACCTGCATCCAGTGTTTCCAATTCCGCCAATTCCGCCACGTTTTTTTCGATCAGATCCGCGAAGCGGAGCAGGGTATTCTTCCGGACGTTGGGGTCTGCCGTGCTCCAGGCACCTGATTCAAAAGCCGTGCGGGCGGAAGCGACGGCACGGTCCACGTCGGCCGGACCGCAAGCTGCGATGTTGGCGATGGCCTTGCCGGTTGCAGGGTTGAGTGTCTCAAAGGTGGCGGCATCGCTTGCGTCAGTGAATTGTCCGTCGATATAAGCCTGCCGGTGGATGCCATCCAGGGTCGTATTTGTCATTTTCCCGGTCCTCGCTGTCTGTGGTGAATATAGAGGGGGTGGATCGCTGCTCCGGTGGTGCGGCGTCGGGGTGTGGATGTGGAAGGCTTTTCGGGCGGTTTGCCCGGCCGGTATTTCCGAGGGTGTGGGCAAGGTCGGGAACACCGCGCCGCGCGCTTGTTTCCAATTGCGGCGCTGTTCGCGGTAGCGGGGGGTGCCCACTGGGTGTGGCGACGCTTCCGGGGCTATCGCGACAAGATGTCCACGCCGTGTCGGGCTGTAAACATTCCCGCGCCATCGGTTTCTCTGTGATCTTGATGGCAGTCGACTAAAGCCTGACATCGTTCCTGGTTATCAACTCGGCTGGATCGCAGCAAATCAAGACAGCGGCCCAAGAGCAGTCCGGCACCGTGATGGTCCATGTCGGGAACCTGGCGAGGCAATTGGCGAGCGCCCGTGTTTGACGTGCCGATCATGACTGCGATTTTCGCAGCCATCGCTACTTTCCACAACACCCTCTCACGCTACCTGTGGGCGCTGGATCGGCGGAGTCTGGTCTGGAGCCGGATGTGGTCTGCCCGCCTGATCGTCAAGACACCGCATGCTTCAGCAACGGTTCAACCCATTGGCGTTTGCCTGGCTGCACCCGTAGCCGGACCATGGCCATCATTGCCGAACCGTCCCGATTTCGAACAGGTGTTGATGCGGGACCATCCTCGGGGGAACTCGTCCACCGAACCGGACAGTCGGGGCTCAGTACAAGAAAACCGCCAACCAATCGCGGTTGTGCGCGTGCACCAATACGAGGAACAAAACGAAGTCGAAGATTAGGTGCACTGAGACGACGTAGGTCAGCGACTTCGTCAGCTTGAAGGTGTAGCCCTGCAACAGCGCGAAGGGAAAGGTCAACAGCGGACCCCAGGCCTGGTAGCCGATCTCCCAGAGAAAAGACGAGAAGATCACCGCCTGCAGGATGTTGGCGAGCCAGTCCGGAAAGTGTCGCCGCAGCAGCGTGAAGGTGGTGCAGATAAAGAACAGCTCATCCCAAATGCCAACAGCATTCACGCCCAAGAAGAGCCGCCAAAAGATGATGGGATCCGATGCATCCGGCCAGTTTTGGTAGACCCCTGTGCTGATCAGGTACACCGGCAAAATGAGGTAGCCAAGTGCTACGACACCGATCAGGTACAGCTTGGCCGCCAATGGCCATTTGCGGCCGGTGTTCACCGGAAATTTGATGATCTCTTCACGGTAGGCAAAACGCGAGGTCAGCCATGGCACCAGCACGGCCAACCCGAGTGCACCACCCATGAGGACCATGTGCTGGATGCTCAAATCAGCATTCAACGGGACCAAGCTGATGATCACCAGTCCCACCGCAATGAGCGCCAAGTGGCGCGCGAGCGCGGAGTCGATGATCGCGGCCGTGATCAGGGCCAGGGCGAGTAGGCCGTAACCCACCGGGTCATTGCCGACACCAAAAAGCAGAACTCCGGACGCCGAGAGCAACAATGCCGGCAAGAGTTTCCAGCTGAGCGCGGTACGGGGTGGTTCAGTCAGGATCGTTCTCACACCATTAGCATGCCAGCACCGCCCATATCGCAAAACCATTGACATGCATTCGGCCTGGACCGAAACCAACACGCACTACGCGGGCCGCGTCGTAGGAGCCATCGGGGCGGGAAGGCAGCGGGCGCGCGGGATCCGTGCCAGCGCGGCCGGGTCTAAACGTGCGGGGCGGGGCCGAAGGACCGTGCCAAGGTCCCAAGGGCGCCGAAGCGTTAGCCCAGGTGCCCCGCCAAGCGTTCGCGCATCGCGGCGCTGGCTTCGTTCAAGCCAGCGATCTCCACCCGCTTACCGCCGGCCTCGTACTTGGCCGTGATGGCGTCGAGTGCCGCCAGCGTGGAAACGTCCCAAAGGTGCGAGGCGTGCATGTCTATGACCACGTTCTCGGGATCCAGCGCGTACTGGAACTGGGTGTAGAGGTCGTTGGACGAGGCAAAGAAGAGCTCGCCGTTGACCGTGTAGGTTGCGGTTTCGCCCGCGGCATCCACCGTGCGCTTGACCGTGACGAAGTGCGCCACGCGCCGGGCGAAGAGCACCATCGCGGTGAGCACTCCGGCTCCCACGCCCACGGCCAGGTTGTGCGAGGACACCGTGGCCACCACGGTGATGAGCATGACCGAGGTTTCGCTCTTGGGCATGCGGCGCAGCGTGGAGGGACGGATGGAATGCCAGTCGAAGGTCGCCCACGACACGAAGATCATGACCGCGACCAGCGCGACCATGGGGATCAGCGCCACGACGTCGCCGAAGACCACCACCAGCACCAGCAGGAAGACGCCGGCCAGGAACGTGGAAATCCGGGTCCGGGCCCCGGAGGCCTTCACGTTGATCATGGTCTGCCCGATCATGGCGCAGCCGCCCATGCCGCCGAAGAACCCCGTCACCAGGTTGGCCACGCCCTGGCCCCAGGCCTCGCGGGTCTTGCTGGAGCCGGTGTCTGTCACGTCGTCGACCAGCTTGGCGGTCATCAGGGATTCGAGCAGGCCCACGAATGCCACCGCCAGAGCGTACGGCGCAATGACCTGGAAGGTCTCAAAGGTCAACGGGATCTGCGGGAAGAAAAGCTCCGGGAGGCTTGAGGGCAGCTCACCCTTGTCGCCCACCGTGGGAACCGCAATGGCACTGAAGACAGTCACCAGGGTCAGCACCACGATCGCCACCAGCGGGGCCGGGACCTTCGTCGTAATCTTCGGCAGCCCAAAGACGATCAACAGGGCGAGGCCCAGCAACGGGTAGACCAGCCAAGGGACGCCCATGAGCTCGGGCATCTGGGCGATGAACACCAGGATCGCCAACGCGTTCACGAACCCGACCATGACCTGGCGGGGGATGAAGCGCATCAACTTGGCCACGCCCAACACCGCCAGCAGCACCTGGAACACGCCTGCCAGCAGGATGGCAGCGACCAGGTAGTGCACGCCGTGGCTGGCCACCAGCGGTGCGATGACCAGGGCCACCGCACCGGTGGCGGCCGAGATCATCGCGGGGCGCCCGCCCACCACCGCGATGGTCACCGCCATGGTGAAAGCCGAAAACAGTCCGACCCTGGGGTCGACCCCGGCGATGATGGAGAACGCGATCGCCTCCGGGATCAGCGCGAGCGCCACCACCAACCCGCCGAGGACCTCCACGCCGAGCAGCTTCGGGGAGCGCAGGGTGCGAAGCACCGACTGGCGTTCGACGGGCGTCGGCACGGCGGTTGCGGTGGCGGGCAGGGAAGGCATGCGGGGGTCCGTTCGGAAGAATGGGCTTGCGGGGCGCCGGCTTCGGTGGGACCCACCGGCGCAACTAAGGGGCAGGTGTCGCACAAGCGGCGAAAAACAGGGGATTCAGCCCAATTCTAGGGGAGTCGGGGGCACCGCGGGTGGCCAATGTGTCCGAGAGGACATTCCGAAGCTTGGGGAAACTGCCGCGCGCCGAAGGAGCCGAAAACCGCCGCAGTGAATTGCTGCCGGCTTCCCGGCCCATCGGGGGGCGGCGTCCAGGTGCTGCCACAGAGGGTCAAAACGGGGAAATGGCGTTTAGGATGAGGTAACAGATGAGGTAACAAGAGACCCGTCGCCATGTGGCACTGGCGGGATCCCTGAGGAACAGCCGGAGGTGCCACCTCGGCGCACCGGTGAACGTGCAACGAGTGCATAGGGGGGGAAAGGGGTGGCATGGGGGCCGCATCCGGTCGACAGACGATTCATCCTGCCTTGGCGAGGTTCCTTGCCTGGGACGACGGAACGTGCAGGTTGCTGTTCATCCGCGCCGCGGCCGGAACCGGCCGCGAAATTTTTGCGCGCTCGTGGATCGGGAACAAGGTAGGGGAAGTTCTCGATTGGTCCGGCGGGGACATCGACGAGGCAACCGAAGTGGACCTGCTGGTTCAACGGCTCCGTGCGGATGCCACATTGCACGTGGCCGTCATCCTGGCGCCGACCGCCTCCCTCTGGGACCTCTCCTCGCGGACCCCGTGCCTCGTGGCAAAACACCGCGACCTGCTGCTGGACGCCAGCGAGACGGCGCAGCTTGTCGGCCCGGGCACGGCGGCCGAGCGGGACGAGGCCCGTCTCATCCACGAATTGTCCGGAGGGTGGCTCGCGGCGACGCGGGCCCTTGCAGCGGATCCGCAGGCGCGCCCGCGCGCCCAGCAGATCATCCGCAGCGGCCTGGTCATCTGGCTGGCCAGCCGCGATCCAGACGGGGCGTTGTCGGAGGCGGCGTTCCTGCCCGCATACGACAGGCGCACCGTCGAGGCTTTCTACGGTGAATTTTCCCCTGTGGTCCACACCCTGGATGAACTCGTCGAGGCGGGCCTGGTGCAAGCCGACGGGCGAGGCGGTTGGATGATGCCGGCGATGGTACGCAAGGTGTTGGTGGAACGGGTTGGACAGCGTGGCCGCGAGTCCACCGTCGTGCTGGAACAGGCCGCCGTCAACGCGATGGCCGCAACCCGCGGGGTAGGCGCAGCGGTGGAGTCGGCGGTGGCGCGCCGCAGCTGGCAGGCGCTGCTGAACATGCTGCTGGAGAACTGGGTGGACATCCTCATGCGCAACCCCAAGCAGTTGGGCGTGATCGCGGCCAAGATCCCGCGGTTCATTGCGAACCAGACCGAATACATGCGCATCGGCCTGCGGATGCTGGGCCAGGCGGACCGGGACGGACTTGCACTGCAGCTGCCGGGGTTCGAACCCGACTACGCCACCAACCAAACGGCCCAGCGCCTGCATCGTGACACGGTGCGACTCTACGCCAAGCCAAACACACACGCGCTGACGGTAGGCATTCTGGAAATGCTCCACTTGCGGCAGTCAGGCTTTTACCCGGAAGCGGCGGCCGCCGCCCATCGCCTCCGCGAGGCGCTGCACCGTGCGCTTGACGCCCAAAGGCTCAACCCGGCCCTGGTGTCGATGGTTGATCTCCAGGCCGGGATTACCCTGCAGCTGGCCGGCCGCGATGCCGAGGCCCGCCAGGCCTATGAGCAGGGCTTCCACTGGGCGCAGGTCTCCGGCAAGGCCTTCCTGCTGGCCGACGTGGCAGGAAAGATGGCGCTGCTCGATGTGCTGGAAGGGGACAGTGGCTCTGCCATGCGCTGGCTGGCCAAGCACGATGCCTCCATCGGCGAAGTCGGGTGGGGAAAGGTGATGGTGGAGCGCACGGCCGCAATGGCCCGTGCGTTCATGGCCCTGGCCCGGCTCGACTACGCCGGCTTCGATGTGGAGATGGGCGCCCTGCCGTCCGTCGTGGACAACGACGAATTCTGGCCCGTACATGTCCAGCTGCTGGCGCTGCAGAAACTCAATGCCGGCATCTTCGATGCTGCGCGGGACTTGATCTCCTCCCTGCGCCAAGAGCGTCGCTACGCGGCGGCCGCGCCCCTGGCGCGGCGGTTGTTCGACGACACGCTGCTGCTGGCCGAGATCCTGGAGCGCGGCGGCGTGCGCCCTGGAACCGGGATCGAAAACAGGGACCCCCTGCTGGTGGCGCTCGGGCACCTGCTGGGCGGGAATCCCGACGCAGCCCTGGCCGCCCTTCAGGAAGTTCCGCTCACCGGGGGCATGCGCCGGCGGGGAAACCTGGTGCTGTATTTGGATATCGCCGCCAGGAACCCCCGGGGCCCGACTCCGGCGACATTGCAGCGAGTGAAGCAGCAGCATCGGGACTCGGGGGTCCTCTACGAACTCGCGATTCTGGGCATGGTCCCCGGGTGGTCCGAGGTGAGCCGGCACCTGGAGCTTGATCCCGAAGAGCTCCAGCGGCTGGGGTACGCGCTGGATCTTGCGCCCACGCCGTTGCCCAGGCGGCCGGTGCTGACAGTGCGGGAGCAGGAGGTCTTGAGGCAGTTGCGTGCGGGAATGACCCGCCGCCAGATCGCCGAGGCAGACTACCGGTCCGAAAACACGGTCAAGTCCCAGATGCGCAGCCTGTATCGGAAACTGGAAGCCTCCGACGTGGAGCAGGCATTGGCGAACGCGCGGGCCTGGGGCCTCTGAGCCCGGGGAGGCATCCCTAGAGTTGCTTGCCCATTTCCAGTTCGGTGCCGATCAGCCGCGCCGCGCGGACGACCTTCTCCCCGAAGTCCAGGCCGGGGGAGGTCTCAACCCGGATCAGCGGCATGGCCAGGCAGAGCGTGGCGATCATCTGGTCGCGCAGCATCACCGGTGCGCTGACCGAGCCCAGGCCCGGGGTTCGCCGGCCCACCGATTCAACCCATCCGTGTTGCTCCACGGAATCGAGGGCCTCGGGATCGCGGGAGAGCAGTCGTCCGCTCGACCCGTTGGGCAGTTCCAGCACGGAGCCCGCCGGGAGCGTGGCCTTGAGCTCGTGTTGGCTGTCCACCGTCACCCGGCAGATGCGCCGTTCTCCCCGGCGAATCCACAATTGGGCGGTCTCTCCGGTGGCATTGCGCAGCTCGGTGAGTACCGGGGCGGCAATCGATTCCAACGCGGTGCGCACGAAGCGGTGGCCCAGCTTGAAGTCGCCGTCATCGATCCGGCGCAGGAACCCGTACTCCACCATCGACAGCGCCAAGCGGTGGACCGTCGACACCGACAGGCCGGTGCGCCGTGCCAGTTCGCTGGCCGAGGCCGACGAACCATCCACCGCATCAAGGACCATGGCGACTCGTTCGAGCATGCGGTTGCTGGTGGCTGCCGACTCGGCCATGACTGTCTCCTCATGGTGTGGGCGAGCGTGTCTGCCGCCCGTGGGTTGTGACGCAATTTTTCATGAATCAAGAAAACAGCCCGTGATGTCGGGTTCCGCGCCCAAGGACCGCGGTCAGGGGCGCTGGATGCGAAGCTCTTGCCGCAACGCCTCTTGCTGTGTCCTGAATCACTTGCTACTGTCTTCCTGCCTGCAGGGAATCATATCCCATTGTGTGGGAAATTTCGATGCAGTCACCTTGGAAAGGGCGAAGACCATGACTGAAAATCTCCACCTCCCGGGCAGTACGCTGCCGCTCGAGGGAATCCGCGTGCTGGAACTGGGAAGCTTCATTGCCGCCCCGTTCGCTGCACGGCTCTTCGGTGACTTCGGGGCCGAAGTCATCAAGATCGAGAAGCCCGAGGGCGGCGACGAGCTGCGCGACTGGCGCAAGACCCGCGGCACCACCTCGATGCTTTTCCGGACCATGGGGCGAAACAAGAAATCCGTCGCGCTGGACCTGCGCAGCGAGCTGGGCCGTGAGGCCGTCCTGCGGATCGTGGCCAAGACCGATGTCGTCATCGAGAACTTCCGCCCGGGGACGCTGGAAAAGTGGGGACTGGGTCCCGAGGAGCTGCACGCCGCGAACCCCAACCTGGTCATGGTCCGCATCTCCGGCTACGGACAGACCGGACCGTACAAGAACCGTGCCGGGTTCGGCAGCTCAGCCGAGTCCTTCGCCGGCCTGCGCTACATCACCGGCGAACCGGACCGCCCGGCGGGCCGCGCGGCAGCCAGCGTCGGGGACACCGTCTCGGGTCTTTACGGCGTCATCGGCGCGCTGATGTTGATGTTCCAAAAGGCCCAGGGCGTGAAAAGCGAGGGCCCGCAGATCGTCGACGTGGCGCTCTACGAGGGCGTCTTCTCCCTGCTCGAGTCCCTGGTCCCGGACTACGACGCCTACGGCATGGTCCGCAAGCGCACCGGAGGCGCATTGCCGGGCGTCGTGCCCACCGGCTCCTACCCGTGCGGGGACGACCTGGAGGTCGTGATCGGCGGCAACTCCAACTCGGTGTTCATCCGCCTCATGAAGGCGATCGGACGCGAAGACCTCGCCGCCGATGCGACCCTGCTGACCACCGAGGGCCGCGGGGCGCGCGAAGAGGAACTCAACGGAGCCATCGCCGCCTGGACGTCCTCGATGCCGCTGGCCGAGGTGCTCAACGAGCTGGACACCGCCGGGGTGCCTGCCGGCCCGGTCTACGACGCCCCCTCGATCGCCAAGGACGAGCACTACCTGGCCCGCGACATGATCCAAACCCACGAGGTGATCATCGAGGACGAACCCGAGCTGATCCGCTTCCCCGGCGTGGTCCCCAAGATCCCCGGGCACGAGGGCCGCGTGGCCTGGATCGGTCCGGAACTCGGCGAACACACCCACGAAGTCCTGCGCGACCTGGCCGGACTGAGCATCCAGGACATCGACTCGCTCGGCGTCAAGGAGAAGAACTGACATGCAGATCCACATCACCGACGTCTTCCTGCGCGACGGCCTGCAGGACGAAAACGTCATCGTCTCCACGGGCGACAAGCTGGCGATTGCCGAAGCGCTGGTGGCTTCGGGCGTGAAGCGGCTCGAGGTCGCCTCCTTCGTGAACCCGGCCCGCGTGCCGCAGATGGGCGACGCCGACGCGGTGCTCACCGGACTGCCGACCGGCACCGGGGCGACGTTCACCTCCCTGGCCCTGAACGGCAAGGGGATCGTGCGGGCCGTGGCCGCCGGTGCCACCCACATCCAGGTGGTGACCTCCGCCAGCCAGACACACAGCACCGCGAACGCCGGGTACAGCATCGAGCAGGCACTCGAATCCCTCGCCGCCGACGTGGCCGCCCACCCGGGCATCAACTTCTTCGCCGGGATCTCCACCGCCTTCACCTGCCCCTTCGAGGGCGAGATCGATTCCGGCCACCTGCTGCGCGTGGTGCGCGCCTACAAGGCCATGGGCATCACCCAGATCGGACTGGCCGACACCCTGGGCACCACCCCCACCGAACGGCTCATGCAAAGTGTGCGCCACGTCCAAGACGCGGAACCGGAGTTGACCTACTACCTGCACCTGCACAACGCCCACGGGCAGGCGCTGGCAACCATCGACGCGGCCATCGCGGCGGGCATCACGCGCTTTGACAGCGCGCTGGGTGGCTACGGCGGCTGCCCGTTTGCCCCGGGCGCGGCGGGGAACCTTGCCACCGAGGAACTCGTGGCCCACCTGCACGCCGCCGGGCACGAGACCGGCATCGACGAAGCCGGGCTGAACCGGGCAGTACGGCTGGGCAGCGATGCGGTCTCCAACTCCCCGGCACTGCCGGTGAACGCCCTGACCGGGCACTAGAAACACCTCCCATCCACCGCACGCCGGGATGCCTCCGTCAGGAGCCGGTGCGCCCCATCATTCTGCGAGGACGACGATGTCTCAGACTGAAAACCCCGTTTCCACCCTTGGGAACCAGCACCCCGACGATCCCGGCGTCCAACGCCGCGTCGAACCCCATGTCGGCAAGCTGCGCGGCACGCACTTCCCCGGCCCGCGCGGCACCCGGATCGCCAGCCTGCCGGCAGCGCTCTTCATCGTGCTTGCCGTCATGGTGTTCATTGCCGCAGCCACCGGCAAGCTGCCGGACTCCATGCTCTCGGGCTTCACTGTCACGATCCTGCTCGGCGGGCTGCTGATCTGGATCGGCAACCTGTTCCCGGTGGTGCGCGACTTCGGCCTGCCCACGGTGCTGTGCACGTTCATTCCAGCCACGCTCATGTCCTTCGACCTCTTGCCTGCAAACCTGGTGGAGGTCGTGGAGAACTTCGTCAAGGGACACGGGTTCCTGGACTTCTTCGTCATCACCATCATCGCCGGCTCCATCCTGGGCATGCCTCGCGCCCTGCTGCTGAAGGCCGGACCGCGCTTCGCGGTGCCGCTGGTCGGCTGCCTCGTGGCAACGTTCGTGTTGGTCGGTCTGCTGGGTGCTGCCACCGGCTTCGGGTTCATGGAGGGCATCCTGTTCATTGCCGCCCCCATCATGGCCGGCGGGCTGGGCGTGGGCGCGCTGCCGATGAGCGAGATGTACGCGGCCCGCACCGGTGAGGATTCGGCGACGTTCATGGGGGAACTGATGTCGGCCGTCGTGGTGGCCAACATCGTGTGCATCATCATTGCCGGCATCTACAACGGGCTGGGCAAGACCCGCAAGCAGTTCTTCGTCGGGTTCAACGGCCACGGCGAGCTGATGCGCATCAAGGGCAAGAAATCCGAGCTTTCCCTGCCGCCCAAGAACGAGTCCTCCTCGTTCATTGCCCTGGGCAAGGGCCTGCTCTTTGCCGGCGCGCTGTTTATCTTCGGGCAGCTGGTCGGCTCCTACCTCGAGGTCCTGCACCCCTACGCGTGGACCATCATCGCCGCCGCCGCGGTGAAGATCTTCGGATGGCTGCCCAAGGACATCGAGGAATCCACGGCCGACTGGGGCGACATGGTGGGCGCCACCATGGTCCCGGCGCTGCTGGTGGGCGTGAGCATCAGCTACATCAACATGGACGAGGTCGTAGCCTCGCTGAGCAACCCGAAGTTCATCCTGCTGACCGTCGTGACGGTGCTGATCGCGACGTTGACCTCCGGCATCCTGGGCTGGCTCATGAAGTTCAACTTCGTGGAAGCCTCCATCACCCCGGGCCTGGTCATGGCCGACACCGGTGGCAGCGGAGATGTCGCGGTGCTCAGCGCCGCGAACCGCATGCACCTGATGCCCTTCGCCGCGTTGACCAACCGGCTCGGCGGCGCGCTGGTGCTGTTCGTGACCTCGCTGCTGGTCCCGTTCCTGGTGCTTTAGCCGTTCCCGGCCCGCCGGAAAAAAGGCCCCCGACACTCGGTGTCGGGGGCGCTCCGTCATTCCGGGTGCGTGTCCAGGGTGCCGCGGATAGCGGCGCAGGCCGCCAGCAGCAGGGAAACGACCCGGGCGCCCTGCAGGTCCCCGGCGCGGGAGATCGGTGCGCTGAGGGACAAGGCAAAGGACTTCCCGTTGGCCAGCGGACCCACGGGAGCGCCGATGGCCGCGAGCTCCGGTTCGGTGCGGCCGATGTTGATCGCGTAGTTCCTGGCCCGGACCTGGGCGAGCTCGGAGAGCAAATGGGCAAGGCCCCCGGCATCCAGCTCGTTGCCCTCGCTCCGGGTGGCACGGCGGCGGTAGAGCTGGGCAACGGCCGCATCGGAGAGGACCGAGAGTGCGGCCAATCCGGCGGAGGACGTGCCGGCCGGGAGCACCGTTCCCGTGCGGTCGCCGATCCGCACCAGCTGCGGACCTTCGACGCTGTGGCGGAACCGGGCGCTCGCCCCGATGCGCTCCACCAGGTTCACGGTTTCGCCCGTCGCCGCAGCCAGCGCCTCGAGCTGCGGTCGCACCGCGGCGACCAGTCTTCGGGCCGGATTCCGTGCCGCATCGAGGTGCAAGTTGGGTCCGGCGGCGTAGTGCTTCTGCGGATCCTGCACCGCGAAGCCCCGGTAGACGAGAGTCGCCAGGAGCCGGTGGGCGGTGGAGGGTGCCACGCCCAGCTCCCTGGCCGCATCGACGATGCGCAGCGCATCGCGTTCCTGCAGCAGCACCAGGATGCGCAAGGCATTTTCCACCGATTCGACGGCGTGGACGGGCCGTTTGACGATCCGATTAGTTTTCTGCACAACAGAATCCTACGGGTGGTCGCGGGTTCCGTGGAGCCCGCGACCGCATCAAGGTCAGACGAGCGCCGGGGCGCGCATGATGCCTGCGAAGAAGGCGGCCAGCTCCGCGTGGGCATCCAGCGGCAGCACGTGGGCCACGTACTGGTCGGGGCGGACCACCACGATGGCGCCGAGCTCGCGGTCGATCCCGCGTGCGGCGAAGATGTCGTTCGCCGCATCCGCGGTGAAGACCTTCTCGTAGTCGATGAGTCCCAGCGGCGCCTTGCGTGGAAGCAGGAACGCGGGAACGTCCCCGGGCTCCACGTCGCGGTGGTGCTGCTGGAGCACCGCACGCACGTCGAAGACCGCGTCGTCGTCGACCCCGGCAGGGGTGAAGGAGCACACCGGGGAGGAAGGGGCCTCGGCCAGGAAGGTGCAGAGCGCGGCAAGGCGGGAATCGGCTGCGTCGGGGCGTGCGGCGTCCGCGAACACGTAGATCCGCCAGCGGCCGTCGGCCAGCGCCTGGTGGCCGAGCTGCAGCGGCTTGGCATCGGCGAGCCGGATGACCGGTGAGGAGTGGAAGCGCTCGCCGACCGGGAAGCCGGAGGCCAGGTGCTCGTGGGTGCCTTCCCCTGTGATCATGCCCGGGCGGTAGTCGGTGGCGAATCCGGCGGTGAATCGGCCGCCCTGGGTGAAGATGCCCTGGCGTTCGGCGGCATCCATGCCGCCGGCATCCGGGTTGGCGGGGTCCTTGGGCTTGGCAGCCATCGCGGTGGACCACTTGAGGTCGAAGTCGATCAGTTCCTGGGCGATCACCTGGCGTTCTTCGGAATAGGTGTCCAGCAGGGCCTCGGGGCTGCGGCCCTGCAACACCGCCGCCAGCTTCCAGCCCAGGTTGAAGCCGTCCTGCATGGAGACGTTCATGCCCTGGCCGGCCTTGGCGCTATGGGTGTGGCAGGCGTCCCCGGCGATGAACACGCGCGGGGTGCGGGTGCCGCGGTCCTCGGGAAGCACGTCGTCGAACCGCTCGGCGATGCGCTGGCCCACCTCGTAGACGCTCCACCAGGCGATTTCCTTCACATCCAGCGTGTAGGGGTGCAGGATCTTCTGTGCCGCCTCGATGACCGAATCGGCGGTGAAACGGCTCCGGGCCTCGCGATCACCGGGGTCGATGTCGCCGAGGTCCACGTAGAGGCGCACCAGGTAGCCGCCCTCGCGCGGGATCAGCAGGATGGATCCGCCGGAGGCCGACTGGATGGCGGACTTCAGGCGGATGTCGGGGAAATCGGTGACCGCCAGCATGTCCATGACGCCCCAGGCGTGGTTGCGGGCATCGCCCTGCATCTTGATGCCCAGCGAGCGGCGCACGTTCGAGCGGGCGCCCTCGCAGCCCACGGCGTACTTCGCGGCCACGGTGATATCCGCCCCTGGCTCGGCCCCGGTGCGGCGCAGCGTTGCTGTGACGGGGTGGTCGCCGGTTTCGGCGACGGATACGTCGATGAGTTCCAGACCGTAGTCGGGGACCAGCCGGGAAGGGGAGTTGGCCATGTGCTCGAGCAGCAGGTCCTGCATGCGGGCCTGGTTCACGATCACGTGGGGGTATTCGGAGAGGCCGTCGGCGACGTCCTGGATCCGGCCGGTGCGTGCGATCCCGTCGGCGGAGTCCGGGCCCCAGAAGCTGGTCTCATTGACCCAGTAGGCCTCGCGCATCAGGCGCTCGGCCAGCCCGAAGCCGTTGAACATCTCCACGGTGCGGCAGGCGACGCCGTCGGCGTGCCCCAGTTCGAGGGCCGCCTCGCGGCGCTCAACCACGAGTGTGGAGATGTCGGGGAACTCGGCCAGCTGGGCGGCCAGGACCGACCCGGCGGGGCCGGTGCCGGCGATGAGCACGTCCACCTGCTCGGGGAAAGTTCCCGGTGCGCGGCGGCCGGGTGCGGCGGGGCGGATGTCGGGGTCTCCCGGGCGGTAGCCATCCTGGTAGAACTGCATGCTGCTCCTCGGTATGCCGGCGCCCAAAGGCGGCGTTGTGATCTGGTTCATCAACCGTAGGACCGGTCTCCTTCCCGGTGCCAGGACATTCTGCACAGCAGAATGTCGAGGCAACGCCAGGCCCGCACGAATCCGCGTCTGGCACCTCCGGGGTTTGGTGAGCGGTGAACAGCACCTTATTTACTTGAAGAATCAACTAAATAAGGTGTATGCTCATTACATGACTACTGCAGCCGACCGCCCACCGGTACTCTTTCTCTCCCACGGCGCCCCGCCCCTGGCCGACGACGCCACGTGGACATCTCAATTGGCAGGCTGGTCGGGGACCATGGAAAAGCCCAAGGACATCCTGATGATTTCCGCGCACTGGGAGAATGCACCGGTGTCGCTGAGTGCCACGCACCGGAAGCAGGAATTGGTCTACGACTTTTGGGGCTTCCCGCAGCACTACTACGACGTGCGCTACGACGCCCCCATGGCACCGGAGCTGGCCGACGAGGTCGCCCGGCTGACCGGCACCCACGGCCACCACGTGGAACGCGACGAGACCCGCGGCCTGGACCACGGCGCCTACGTGCCGCTGAAGGAAATGTTCCCCGACGCGGATGTCCCGGTGGTGCAGATGTCAATGCCCACCCTGGATCCCCAGGGCCTCTTCGCCCTCGGCCAGTCTCTGGCTCCGCTGCGCGACCGCGGCACCATGATCATCGGATCCGGCTTCACCACGCACAACCTGCGCTGGTTCAACCCGGCAGGCGGACCCGACGTCACCCCGCCGGCCGCATCGAGCGAATTCGACCACTGGGCCGAAGAGGCCATGGGCCGCGGCGACGTGGACTCCATCCTCGACTTCCTGCACAAGGCGCCTGCCGCCCGCGAGGCGCACCCGCGCTCCGAGCACTGGGCACCGCTCTATGTAGCCCTTGGCGCGGCATATGCCTCGGGAGGCATCGAGGCCAAGACCGCCATCGACGGCTTCTGGTTCGGGCTCTCCAAGCGCTCCTGGACGCTCACCTAACCCCGAAGTAGGTCAGGGATTCGATCGGAGGTCGCGGCGCATGATCAGCCGCGGCATCCTGCTGGCCACCGCGTCGGTGGTGCCGATGACGCGGAACCCGGCCTGCTCGAACATGGACCGGGTTCCGACGAACGCCATGGTCGTGTCCATCCTGCCCGGGGGATCCACGGGGTGTGCCTCGATGGCCGGCGCGCCGCGGGAAGCCGCGTACTCCACGGCCCCCTCAAGCAGGCGGGCCATGACGCCCTGCCGCCGGTGCCCGCTGCGCACCACCACGCAGATGATGCTCCACACCGGGACACCGTCCACGGGCCGGATGAGCTTTGACGCCGCCAGCCGCGGGATCTCGGCGCGAGGGCCAATGCTGCACCACCCGACGGGCTCGCCGTCGCGGTATGTGATCACGCCTGGCGGATTCTCCCGCTCGCAGAGCCTGCGCATGGCGGTCTCGCGATTGCCGCCGCCGAGCTCCTCGATGTCCTTGACGCCCAAGCGGTGCGAGAGGCACCAGCAGTGCGTGTCCCGCCGGGTCGGGTTGATGACGTCGGCGAAATCCTCGAAGTTCTCGGGCGTGACCGGATGGGTCTGCCACCGGTGGATCGATGCGGTCTCGGGCATATGCCCATTCTGCCGTTCCATCCCGACCCCGGCTACCACCCGGCGACCGTGGACACTGATTTTCATACCTTATTAACTGCCTCCGGCCGCGACATTGAGAATCACCTGAAGATCGCGGCCGGAGCTGTTGGGGCAGCGCTTGGCCTCGGGGCGTCTGGATCGACTTGGCGTGCGCCGATGCGGGTGGAATGCATCCGGCGTCAGCGGGGAGTTGTGTTCATCGACCAGTGATTAAGCGCTGGAAAGCTCCGCCACCAACTTGCGCCCGGGTAGGCAGACAGTGGCGAACACATGGAGGCGCGGCAGGTACTCCTCGACGAGCGGGGGCCAATGCCCAGAATCTCTGGACCCGTGAGCTTATCGATGAGCCCGATGTACACGGGGTGGCAAATTCGTTGGACTGTTGCCAGTTTCCGGCCTAGCGTGGGCATAGGGGGCAGGCCGCACGAGAAGGGCCAGGTTGGAGGGGCAACCAGCGAACCGTCACGGCCGGCGGGATGTTCCCATTACCTGGCAACCAACGAACCGCAAGTTCCCCGACCCAAGCAACCCGCCTGCGAAGCCCATGCACCGCACACCAGTCCACCAGATAAGGAACCACAAAGTGTCATTGCTTGAAGAATCACTCTGGAACTCGAAGATCAACGTCAACGGCTGGGTGGTCGGCGGCGCCGGCACCCAAGACGTCGTGGAGCCCGCCACCGGAAACGTACTTGGCACCCTCGGATTGGCCTCCGCCGACGACGTCTTGCGTGCTGCCACGGCGGCCGCCAAGGCACAGGTTGCCTGGGCCGCGAAGAAGCCGGAGGAACGGGCAGCGGTGCTGCGTAGGGCCGGCCTGCTCTGGGAGGAGCACGCGGACGAGGTCAATGAGTGGCTGGTGCGCGAATCCGGGGGCATTCCCGCCAAGGCTGCGCTCGAGACGCACACCGCGGCCAACGAGTGCTACGAGGCCTCCGCGCTGCCGTCGCTTCCGGCCGGCGAGGTGCTCACCACCAACGAAGAACGCTGGTCCTTCGCCCGTCGCCGCCCGGTCGGGGTCGTCAGCGTCATTGCCCCGTTCAACTTCCCGCTGATCCTGGGCATTCGTGCCGTTGCGCCGGCGTTGGCCCTGGGCAACGCGGTGCTGCTCAAGCCCGACCCGCGCACCTCGGTCTGCGCGGGTGTGACCATCATGCGGATCTTCGAGGAAGCCGGATTGCCCGAGGGGCTATTGCATCTGCTTCCCGGCGGCGCGGATGTCGGGGCCGCCGTGGTCGAAGCACCGGAGGTGCGCGTCATTGCGTTCACCGGGTCGACGGCCGCCGGTCGCAAGATCGGGGAAAGCGCCGCGCGGCTGCTCAAGCGTGCGCACCTCGAGCTGGGCGG
The DNA here is from genome assembly GCF_030512175.1 of Paeniglutamicibacter sulfureus. Classification (GTDB taxonomy): domain Bacteria; phylum Actinomycetota; class Actinomycetes; order Actinomycetales; family Micrococcaceae; genus Paeniglutamicibacter; species Paeniglutamicibacter sulfureus. The sequence continues at coordinate 580,242 of NZ_JAULBL010000002.1, forward strand.
CAACAGCGCCATGATCGTGCTCCCCGGTGCCGACCTGGCCAAGGCGGCATCCGCGGCTGCGTTCGGCTCCTTCATGCACCAGGGCCAGATCTGCATGGCCACCGGCCGGCACATTGTGCACCGGGACATTTACGAGGACTATGTGGCGGCACTGGCCGAAAAGGCACGGAACTTGCCGGTCGGCGACCCGAAGTCCGGCACGGTCGCGATCGGGCCGATCATCGATGGCCGGCAGCTGGAGCGGATCGATTCCATGGTGCAGTCCGCCGTTGCCGGCGGTGCCCGGCTGGCGGCCGGCGGGAAGCGCGGCGAGGGATGGTTCTACCCGCCCACCGTCCTGGCGGACTTGGACCCGGACCACGATGCGTGGAAGGAGGAGATCTTTGGACCTGTAGCTCCGGTGCGCAGTTTCTCCACCATCGACGAAGCGGTGCAGATGGCCAACGCGTCGAGTTACGGGCTCTCGGTGTCCATCCTCGGGGACGTGGGGATGGCCATGAAGATTGCCGACCGGGTCGATTCCGGAAAGGTCCACATCAATGAGCAGACCGTCTCCGACGAGCCCAACTCTCCGTTCGGCGGGGTCAAGGATTCGGGCAACGGCGGGCGCATTGGCGGACCGGCGGCCAACATGGAGGCCTTCACCGAGACCCAGTGGCTGACCATGCGCCCGGAGATCGCGCCCTACCCGTTCTAAACCGGACCAACTGACGATCCGTCCCGCAGCGAGGGGTCGGTTCCAGCCCAACTCAAAAAAAGGGGGTGAAGGTCGACACGGTCACAATCCGTGTCGACCTTCACCCCCTTAGCTGGTGGTTCGGGTCAAGCAAGCCCGAATGCCTAGACGCCGATCTTGTCGGAGTCGAATTTCATAGCCTGGTTCCGTGCCGCCTTGCTGTGGCGGAGGTGCTGAATGCCGGTGATCACGAGGGTGATGGCCAGCAGTCCGTACAGCACCATGGTGACCGGGCTGTCGATGAGGATCGACAGGTCGCCTTCCGAGACAGTCAGCGCGCGGCGCAGTTCCGTTTCGGCCAGCGGCCCGAGGATCACCGCGATCAGTACCGGGGCGAGCGGGAACTTGTAGCGGCGCATCAGGAAGCCCAACAGGCCGATGACCAGCAAGATCCACAGGTCGACGATCGAGGAACTGATCGCGTAGACGCCAAGTACCGAGAGCACCGTGATGCCCGCATAGAGGTAGTGCCGGGGGATGAGCAGAAGCTTGGCCCAGAGCACGGCGAACTGCATGTTCAGGATCAGCAGGACGACCAAGCCAATGAACAGCGACGCGAGCAGCGTCCAGACCATCGGACCGCTGCGTTCGAACAGCAACGGGCCCGGCTGCATTCCATACTGCTGGAAGGCGGCCAACATGATGGCAGCTGTTGCCGAGGTGGGAAGGCCGAGGGCGAGCAGGGCGCCCATGGCGGTGCCGGCCGTGGCATTCGCCGCGGCTTCCGGGGCCGCAACGCCACGGATCGAGCCGGTGGTGCCAAAATCGGTGTCTCCATTGCGGGCAGCGAGCCGCTTCTCCGTGCCGTAGGCCAGGAAGGTGGGTACCTCGGAACCGCCGGCGGGAATGACGCCGAAGGGAACACCGAATGCCGTGCCGCGCAACCAGGCAGGCATGGCCCTGCGGATGTCTTTCAGTTCCAGTCGCGGCCGGCCCTTGGATTCAACCCGGACGGCTGTCTCGTCGCGGTGGATACGCGAGGCGATATGCAGGACTTCACCCAGTGCCAGCAGCCCAACGGTGATCACGACGATGGACATGCCGTCGAAGAGCTGCGGCAAGCCCAGGGTGTAGCGGGCAGTTCCGGACGGGCCGTCCACGCCGACCAGGGCAAGGACGAGACCCAGTCCCAAGGACATCAGGCCCTTGACCACTGAATCGGAGACCACGGAGGAAATCGCAAGGAAGGCGAAGACCGCCAGGGCGAAGTATTCGGCGGGGCCGAATGCCGTTGCCATCTTCACCAGCACCGGGGCGAAGAATACGACTACCGTCGTCGCAATGAGGCCACCGATGAAAGCTCCCATGGCCGCAGTGGCCAGTGCCTTCGCGGCCCTGCCATCAAGTGCCATGCGGTGGCCCTCGAAGGTGGAGGCGATGGCAGATGAATTGCCTGGCGTGTTAAGCAGGATCCCGGAGGTTGAATCCCCGAAGAGACCACCAAAGTAGACCCCGGCGAACATGATGAATGCCGCGGTCGGATCAAGCGAAAAGGTAATGGGAAGCAACAACGCGACGGCCATAGCCGAACCGAGTCCGGGCAGCACGCCCACGGCGGTTCCGAGGACCGCGCCGATCAGCACCCACAAAAGATTCATGGGAGTCAGGGCCTGCGAGAAGCCCTCCATCAACAGGGATAAGGATTCCATGTTAGATCAGTCCTTCCAGGAAGCCGGAGGGCAGGTTGAGGCCGAGTCCGGCATTGAAGGCCAGCTGGATGACCGCGGAAAAAAGGATGGAGACGCTGAGGTCGAACAATGGACGTCGGCTTCCCAAAGCGCGGCACACGACCCAGAACAGGCCAGCAGCACTCAGTATCCAGCCCAGGACGGGCAGCGCCAGAATGAACGCAGCCACTGCTCCGATGACCATTCCGAGCGTCTTCCAATCCGAGTAGGCCTTGCGTTTGCCTGTGGCCGAAGGCAGCGTGCTTGGGCCGTAGATGGATGTGCGCTCGGTGTCGGCCAGATCGCCGAGCATGTCCGTGGAAAAGTCGGGGTTCTGCCCTTCGCTGTCCTCGTGCGGGAAACGCCGAGTGCGCAGGATCTGCACCGTGTGGATGGCGGCCACCGAGAACAGCAGCACACAGACGATGGTGGGGAAGAACTGCGGGCCCGGAACGCTGGTGCCCATCACCTGCATGGTCGCGGTCCCGTAGGAGAGGAAGCCGGCGAGGATGAATACCAATGCCGGGACGATCAGCTCGCTGCGTCCCGACCAGAAGCCGGTGATGCGTATCGGGTAGTCATCTGCCGTCCGCACGGTTGCGGAGGATTCGTCGATCGATTTCACAGTCCCAGTCCTTCCACGATGTCCTTGGTCACTGCGACCTCCGAGTCGATGAACTCCTCGAATTCATCGCCCGTCATGAAGCTGTCCGTCCAGCTGTTGCGTTCCAGAGCTCCCTGCCAGTGCTCGGTCTGGCGGTATTCGGAAACGATGTCCACGAATTCCTGCTTTTGCTCCTCGGTGATGCCGGGGGCAGCGGCGACGCCGCGCCAGTTGGCCATCGAGGCGTCGACGCCCTGTTCCTTGAAGGTGGGGATATCGACTCCGGGGAGACGCTCTTCCGAGGAAATTGCCAAGGCGCGCAGGCTGCCGGATTCGATTTGATCGGCTACCTCGTTGTAACCCGACATTCCGCCGACGGTCGTTCCGGAAAGCATCGAGGTCAGCGCCTCGCCGCCGCCGGAGTAGGCGATGTAGTTGGTCTCGATCGGATCGATGCCGACCTTCTGTGCCACCAAGCCGGTCAGCAGGTGGTCGATGGAACCCAGCGAACCGCCGGAGATCGAGGTCCCGCCGGGATTCTCCTTCCAGCGCTTGACGAAGTCATCCAGCGTCTTGAACTCCGACTTGGCCGGCACCACCAACACGGCGAAGTCATCTGCAAGCCGGGCAATGGGCACGATGTCGTCGAAGGTGGACTCGGAGTCGGAGAGCTCGATGGCGCCGACCATGACGCCGCCGGTGACCATCAACATGTCGTGGCGACCGTGCATCTGGACGAACTGGCTCAAGCCGATGGTTCCGCCGGCACCTGGCACATTGACGACCTGCGCGTTGTTCACCACGCCACCTGACTTCAGGGCCTGCTGTGACTCGCGGGCGAACCCGTCCCAGCCACCGCCGGGAGCCGCCGGGGCCATGAGGACGAGTTTCGAACGCGCGGTCGCCTCGCCTCCGCTTGCGGCCGCATTGACCAGTGCCAGGCCCGCCACGACAGCGACGACGGTGCCGTACAGCGTCTTCTTGATTATGCTCTTGCTCATTTTCATCCGTAATCTCATGGGTGGTGGACCGGGTGTCATTGGCGGGTCCCTCGACCACAAAGGTGCCAGAGAAGTGATCTGAAGCACAGCGAAAATGTGCTTTAGTTCATAAGAACAGTAAAGAAAACAAAGTCAACGAAAAGTGAAAGAGGCCCGAAGCACAGTGCGATCCCTGTCTAGACACCGCCGCCGGGCACAGCTCTTGGCCATGCAGCTGGGAATCGTGCTGGGGTTGATGAGCGCAGTGTCCGTGGTGATCCTGGTCTTCGAGGACCACCGGACCCAAGAAGTCGCCTTTGAGCGTGTTCACACCGTGGCTCTCCAGATGGCCGCCAACGGGTCAGTGCGGGAAAGCCTGGATGGACCCAGGGCCACCGAGGTGATCGCGCCAATTGCCGAGCTCGCGACTTCGGTTTCCGGTGTCCAGTATGTGACGGTGGCGGATCTGGCGGGCATCCGGGTGGCGCACCCGGAACCGGAACTCATCGGGGAGCCGGTATCCTCCGACCATGACGCGGTCCGGGAGGGGCAGTCCTTCAGGGGCACGGAGATGGGGCCGCAGGGCGTGACGCTTCGGGCGAAGGAGCCGGTGCGTTTCAACGGGAAAATTGTCGGAACCGTGTCGGTGGGCATCTTGCAGAGCGAGATTCGCGGGGAATTGCTGGAAATCGTGGCGGAGGTGGCTCCCTGGATTCTGGGCGCGGCGGCCGCGGGAACCGTTGCCTCGGCGGTGGTCGCGCGGGTGGTCCGCAGGCGGATCTACGGAGTTGAGCCCGAAGCCGTGGCGGGCCTGCTGCAGTCCCAGCAGGCGTTGCTGTTCAGCGTGCATGACGGCGTCGTCGGCGTGGATTCCGCGGGGCGGCTGACCTTGGTCAACGACGAGGCGCGGCGCCTGCTCGGGTTGACGGGGGAGGTCGTGGGGAAGCTGGCCTCCGAGGTACTCGATCCCACGGTCAGCGCCCAGCTCGGCAGTGAAGACCCGTGGGCCGAGGAAACGCAATACGTCCTGTCGGGGGAGCGCATCCTGGTGGCAACCCGGCGCGAGGCACTGGCCAACGGCAAGTCGCTGGGCCGGACGCTGACGCTGCAGGACCGCACGGAGCTGGAGGAAACGCTGCGCGAATTGCAGGGGCAAAGAAGCCTCGCCGACGCCTTGAGCTCGCAGGCCCACGAGTTCGCGAACCGGCTGCATGTGCTCTCGGGCTACCTGTCCTTTGGCGAGCCGGGGGAGGCCGCCGAGTACCTGCAGCGGATCAGCGGCGCCGCCCTCGGGGCAGACGCCGGGATCCTGAAAGATCCGGCGCTCTCCGGGCTCGTCGGCGCCAATGCGGCAGGTGCGCGCGAAGCCGGGGTGAGGCTGCTGGTGGATCCGGAATCCCGCATCGAACCGGGCTGGCGTGCGGACGAGGACGTCCTGACGGTGGTCGGGAACTTGCTGGGCAACGCGATCGAGGCCGCCGGTGACGGGGGAACGGTGCGGCTGCTGGTGAAGGCCGGGCCCGGGCGCCTGGGCATATGGGTGGAGGACAGCGGACCGGGCATTGACCCGGGCGAGGTGGATCAGATCTTTCGCCGCGGGGTGAGCAGCAAGGCCGACACCGGGCGCGGCATCGGCCTGGCCCTCGTGGACCGGGTGATCCGGCGCCGTGCCGGTTCGGTGTCGGTGGATACCGGGGAACTGGGAGGGGCCTTGTTCGCGGTCGAGTGGAATGGGGTGGCGCCGGGGACGGCGCCGGGAAGCCAAACGGAGGAACCGGCATGATTAGGACCTTGGTTGTCGACGACGATCCGGATATCGCACGCCTTCATTCCCGCTACGTGGCAGCGCTCGAAGGGTTCGAGGTGGCCGGCGTGCTGGAGCGCGGCGGGCCTGTCCTGGCGTTTCTCGAGGCGGAGCACGTCGACCTGGTATTGCTGGATGTGAACCTGCCGGACATGGACGGCCTCCAGGTGCTGGAGGATCTGCGCGGCAGCGGGCACGACACCGGCGTCATCATGATCACCGCTGCCAGCGAGCGCGACACCGTGCGCTTCGCCGTTGGCCGCGGCATCGACGACTACCTGGTCAAGCCCTTCACCGTGACCGATTTCAACCGCCGGCTCGAGGCTTTCAGGGCTTCGCGGTCCGCGGCGACGGACAGGCCGTGCCGGCTGCTGCGGCACTCGACGCGCCGCTGCCCAAGGGATTTTCCCGGCCAACCGTCGAGCTGGTGGGCCAGGCGCTGCGCGCTGCGGCTGGCGCGGGCGGGACCGGCGACATGTCCGCCGCCGAGATCTCCGAGACCTGCGGAATTTCCCGGGTGAGTGCGCGGCGGTACCTGGAGATGATGGCCGGGCGCGGGCTGGCGGAATTGCGGCCCAAGTACGGCGCGCCCGGCCGCCCGGAACACCGCTACCGCTGGACCGGCCGGTAGCCGCGCCAAGCCCCGCTTCACCGACCAGGGAACGACACCCTCTGGCGCTCTTTGTATATTTGTGTATACACTCGTATCCAGAAGGTTCCGGACGGGGGCCGAAGACAGGGAGGCTCGATCATGGGCAGCATGGAAAACGAAGCAGGCAACGAACTCGCGGCAGACGTCATCGTCGTGGGCGGCGGCAACGCGGCCTTCACCGCGGCGCACGCCGCGAGGGAGCGCGGGCGCAAGGTCCTGCTGCTGGAGAAGGCGCCACAGAACCAGTTCGGCGGCAACAGCTACTACACCGCGGGCGCCACCCGCATCGCCCACGACGGGCTCGAGGACCTGAGCGACTTCATCGAGGCCGACGAGCGCCACGCCGTGAGCGTTGTCCCGCCGTACTCCGCCGCCGACTACGCTGCCGACCTCAAGAAGGTCACCGAGGGACGCAACGACCCGGAATTGACCGAGGTGCTGGTCACCGAGTCCGCACCGGGCCTGCGCTGGCTCCAGGGCCTGGGGTTGAAGTACCGCCTGATGTACGAGCGCCAGGCCTACGAGCGCGAGGACGGCAGCTACCTCTTCTGGGGCGGTCTGCATGTCGGAAACGTCGGCGGCGGAGAGGGCCTGATGCACGACCACGTCGCCGTCGCGGCCAAGCTCGGCACCGAGGTCCGCTACGGACAGGACGTCTTCTACCTGATCATCGAGGACGGCGCCGTCAAGGGCGTCAAGGTCCGCGCCGAGGACGGCAGCGTGCAGGAGCTGCGCGCCGAATCGGTGGTCCTGGGTGCCGGCGGCTTCGAATCGAACCCTGAACTGCGACGCAAGCACCTGGGCGAAGGCTGGGAGAACGCCAGGATCCGCGGCACCGCCTTCAACCACGGCGAGATGATCACTGCCGGCCTGGCCGCCGGCGCGGCCAAGGGCGGGGACTGGGGAACCTGCCACTCCGTGCAGTGGGATGCAGACCCCGCCATCAACGAATCCAACCGCGAGCTGACCAACCGGCTGACCCGCCAGAGCTACCCGCTGGGCATCATCGTGAACAACCGCGGCGAGCGCTTCCTGGACGAGGGCGCCGACTTCCGCAACCTCACCTACGCCAAGTACGGCAGGGTCATCCTGCAGCAGCCGGATTCCGTTGCCTACCAGGTCTTCGATGCCTCGCTGCGCCCAATGCTGCGGGCCGAGGAATACGAGATGCCCGGCATCTCCGAGGTCATCGCCGACACCATCGAGGAACTGGCGGACAAGTTGGGCGTGGACGCCGCGGCGCTGTCCAAGACCGTCAGCGATTTCAACGGCTCCATCGACACCTCGATCGCCTACGACCCGAACGTGCTCGATGGCCGCGCGGCCAAGGTGACCCCGCCGAAGAGCAACTGGGCCATGCCCCTGGAGACCGGCCCGTTCTACGCCTACCCGGTCACCTGTGGCATCACCTTCACCTTCGGCGGCCTGAAGTCCGACACCCACGGCCGGGTGCTGAACGAGGACGGCGAGCACATCGACGGGCTGTACGTCTGCGGCGAAATGCTCGGCGGGCTCTTCTCCGCCAACTACCCGGGCGGTTCAGGGCTTGCTGCCGGCGTCGTGTTCGGGCGCCGTGCCGGTACGCTGGCCTAGGCAAGAAATTACGACGGAGCCCCTTTTGCGCGGGGCGGAGGTGGGTTGAGATGGCGGCAAAGGTGGATTCGGAGACGATCCATGCCGAACTGCGTGCCGAAATACTGCACGGCTCCCACGCTCCGGGCACCGCGTTCAAGGAAGTGGCCCTGGCCGACCGCTTTGGCGTCTCGCGCACCCCGGTGCGCGAGGCGCTGGGCCGGCTCCAGCAGGAGGGGTTGCTCGAACGCGGGGTCCGCGGGCTCCAGGTGCGCAACATCGACCCCGAGCAGCTCATGCAGGTCTACGACCTGAGGATCTTGCTGGAGGGGCAGGCCGCCCTGGAAGCAGCCGCCACGCGGACCGAGATGGACTTGATCCGCCTCGAGGGCCTGGTTGATCGGGACAGGGCATTGCCGGATCCGGATGACCAGACGCGTCTGCGCACCAACATCGAGTTCCACTCCGCACTCTGGACGGCGGCGCACAACCCGATCCTGAAGGACCTGCTGGACCGCCTGTCGACCCACCAGATCCACGCGCCCTCCTCGACCCTGTCGGTCGGCGCCAGGTGGGCGGATTCCCTGGACGAGCATGCCGAGATGGTGCGGCTCATCCGGAACCGCGATGGCGCCGAGGCGCAGGAGGCCATGCGCCGGCACATGGGCGAGGCGCGCAGGATCCGGCTCTCGCTCTTTGGGCAGATAGGCCTGCCCAACGGCTGAAACGCCGGCACCGCCCCGCCCGACACGGGCTTGACCGGGCCCCGCCGATCCGCATGGAATGCCGATGGCCGTGAAGTTGTTGTGATCCACATGACAACCATCGGCATCATCGGTGCAGGAAACATTGGCTCCCAGATCGCACGCAAGGCCGTGCAACTGGGTTACGACGTGGTCATCAGCAACTCGCGGGGACCCGAAACCCTCGCGGAGCTGGTGGTCGAACTGGGGCCCCGGGCGCGTGCCGCGACGGCCTCGGAAGCGGGGACCGCGGCGGACTTTGCCGTGCTCACCATTCCGTTGGGGAACTTGGACCGGATTTCGGCGGAATCGCTGGCCGGCAAGGTCGTGATCGACACCATCAACTACTACTGGGAGCGCGACGGCCACATCGAGGCCCTGGATCGCGGGGAGGCCACGACCTCGGGCATGGTCCAGGAGCACCTGCGGGACTCGCGGGTGGCCAAGGGTTTCAACCATATTCTCGCAGCAGAAATCACCACGACCGGAAGCCCGGAAGGGACCGAAAACCGCCGGGCGATGGCCACTGCCAGCGACCATGCAGACGCTTCGGCACTCGTGGCCGAGCTCTACGACGAGTTCGGCTTTGACACGGTGGACATCGGCCCGCTCTCCGAGAGCTGGCGGGTGGAGCGCGACCGCCCCGCCTACCTGGTGCGGCAGAATGCGGCAGAGCTGGAGACAAACCTGGCTCGTGCCCCACGGACCGTCTAGACCGCTGCGGCAAACCGTCCCCGGACGGGCGCTTGATGCGCCCGCCCGGGGACGGTTTCGTTGCTGCGGGGCGGAAGGCGAAAGCTAACGGGCCGACCAGCCGCCGTCCATGGTGTAGCTGGCGCCGGTGACCATCGAGGCCTCGTCACCGGCCAGCCAGGCCACCAGCGAGGCGACTTCCTCCGGCTCGACCAGGCGCTTGATGGCGCTCTCGGTCAGCATGATCTTGGCCAGCACCTCGGACTCGGGGATGGAATGGACGCGGGCCTGGTCCGCCAGCTGCTTCTCCACCAGCGGGGTCCGCACGTAGCCGGGGTTGACGCAATTGCTGGTCACCCCGAACTCCCCGCCCTCCAGCGCGGTGACCTTGGACAGGCCCTCGAGCCCGTGCTTGGCCGTCACGTAGGCGGACTTGAACGCGGAGGCGCGCAACCCGTGCACGGAGGAGACGTTGATGATCCGTCCGAATCCCTGCGCGTACATCTTGGGCAGCGCCGCGCGGATCAACAGGAACGGGACCTCCACCATGAGGGTCATGATCCGGCGGAAGTCCGCCGGCTCGAAGTCCTGGATCGGGCTGACGTGCTGGATCCCGGCGTTGTTGACCAGGATGTCCACCCCGTCCAGCGCCTGCGCCAGTTTTTCGTCGGTGACGGCGGCCGGGTCGAGCAAATCCACCGCCCAGGCGGTGCCGCCGACTTCCGCGGCCACCGTCCTGGCTCCCGCCGCGTCCTTGTCAGCGACGACGACGTGGGCGCCGCGGGCGGCCAGCGTGCGCGCCGCGGCCAGGCCGATCCCGCTGGCGCCGCCGGTGACCAGCGCCCGCCTTCCCGAGAGCGGCTGCAGGGCGGACGTGGTCGTCCGTTCGGTTTCCTGGTTCGTCATGTGTTTTCCCTTGGGTAGAACGTGGTGGGTGCGGGGCGCGGGGGCGCTTAGCCGTTGACCCGGGCGGTGTTCAGCCCGTGCTTGCGGGCATCGGCGTCGTCGATGTCGTGGAGCGAGGCGCCACGGGTTTCCTTCAGGGTCACCACCGCGACGGCGGTGACGGCGCAGGCCGCCGCGACGTAGATGGCCACCGGCAGCCAGGAGCCGAAGTCCTTGAGCAAGGCGGTCGCGATGATCGGCGCCATCGAGCCGGCCACGATCGAGGTGACCTGGTAGCCCAGGGAAACCCCGGAGTAGCGCATGCGGGTCGGGAACATCTCGGCCATGATGGCCGGCTGCCCGGCGTACATCAGCGCGTGGAAGCACAGTCCGATGGTGACGGCCAGGATGATGACGACCGGGTTGCGGGTGTCGAACATCGGGAAGGCGAAGAACGCCCAGGTGGCTCCGAGCACCGCTCCGGCCAGGTAGACCGGCTTGCGCCCGAAGGCATCGGAGAGCCGTCCGACCTGCGGGATCACCAGGAAGTGGATGACGTGGGCGACCAGCAGGGCCAGCAGCAGCTGGCTCGTGTCATAGGCGTGCACTGTCTTCAGGTACACGATGGTGAAGGAGACGATGATGTAGTAGAGGATGTTCTCGGCAAAGCGCAGGCCCATGGCCCCGAAGATGCCCTTGGGGTACTTCTTCACAACTTCAAGCACGCCGTAGCTGACTGCCTTGTCGGCTTCCACCTGGGCGCGGGCCTCAAGGAAGATCGGCGCCTCGGACACGTGGGTGCGGATGTAGTAGCCGATGACGACGATGACCGCGGACAGCCAGAAGGCCACGCGCCAGCCCCAGGAAAGGAACTGGTCGGACGGAAGGATCCAGCTCATGCCCAGCAGCACCAGGGTGGCCAGCAGGTTGCCCACCGGAACGGCGGCCTGCGGCCAGCTGGACCAGAACGCACGCGACTTGTTCGGGCTGTGCTCGGCCACCAGCAGGACGGCACCGCCCCATTCGCCGCCCACGGCGAAGCCCTGAATGAAGCGCAGGATCACCAGCAGCGCCGGGGCCCAGTAGCCAATGGAGTTGAAGCCCGGTAGGCAGCCCATCAGGAACGTGGCCACGCCGACCATGATGATGGTGACCTGCAGCGTGTGCTTGCGCCCGAGCTTGTCGCCGATCTGGCCGAACACGATGCCGCCCAGCGGCCGGGCGATGAACCCCACCGCGTAGGTCAGGAATGCCGCGATGATGCCGTCCAGCTCGCTGTCGGCGTTGGGGAAGAAGAACTTGCCGAAGACCAGGGAAGCCGCGGTGGCGTAGAGGAAGAACTCGTACCACTCCACCACCGTGCCCACCATCGAGGCGGCGACAATCTTTCTCAGCCCCGAGTCCTCTTTCGTGCCTACATCCGTTGGCTGGTTGACGCTCATCGGCGCACTCCTTTGTTCTGCCGGTGTCTGCGTCGACCTCGGCGTTGCGGGTGGTCCTGTGACCCATCGCACAGGAAGACTGCACCCAGTATGGACACGAACCCGACTCTGCAACAATGACCACTTAGGCAGAGATCGGGTGCAGAATTGCAGATATGAAATCCCCGTCACCCGGCGGCACCGCCGCCAACCCCGATGACCTGCTGATCCTGCTCGCCGTGGCGCGCACCGGGCGCTTCACGACCGCGGCCGAAAGCCTGGGCCTGAACCACACCACCGTCTCGCGCCGGATCGCCGCCCTGGAAAAGGCCCTTGGGGGCCGAACGCTGGCGCGCACCGTAGGCGGGTGGGAGCTGACGGACCTGGGCCGAAGGGCAGTGCGGGCGGCGGAGGACGTGGAAACCGCGGTGGCCACCATCGTGGCGGGCGATGAAGACGCGGACAAGATCGCCGGCGTGGTGCGCATTTCCGCCACCGACGGATTCAGTGCGTTCATCATTGCCCCGGCGGTGGCCCAGCTGCGCCGAAAGCACCCGAAGCTCAGCGTGGAGATCGTCAACGTCACCCGCCGGGCGCTGCAGCACCGCTCCGGGCTGGACCTGGAGGTGGTGGTCGGCGAGCCGCAGGTGCACCGGGCGGAGGCGATCCGGCTCGGCGACTACACGCTGGGGATGTACGCCTCGCGCCGCTACCTGGATGAATTCGGCACGCCCTCCGGTGTCACCGAACTGGGCGCACACGGGCTGGTGTACTTCGTCGACTCGATGCTGCAGGTCGATGACCTGGATGCCCCGCGCCGGCTGGTTCCCGGGATGTCGGATGCGCTCAGCTCCACCAACGTCTTCGTCCACGTCGAGGCCACGCGTGCCGGGGCCGGGATCGGCTTCCTGCCCTGCTACATGGCCGACCGCCACCCGGATCTGGTGCGGCTGTTGCCCGGGGACTTTGCCGAACGGCTGCCGTACTGGATGGTGCTGCGCCCGGACTCGCTGCGCCAGCCCGCGGTCGCCGCGGTGGCGCAGGCGCTGCGGAACCGCACGGCCGCCGTCCAGGAGGCCCTGCTGGGCGCCGAGGTGCTGGAGTACTGAGGATTCCCCGGGCACCGCCCGGGCTCAGCCCAGCAGGTTGACCGGCGTCCCCGCCGCCCAGGCGGCAATGTCCTTGACCGCGCCGGTGTAAAAGATCCTGAACTGGTCCTCGGTCACGTAGCCCAGATGCGGGGTGGCGATCACCCCGGGGGTATGGGCCAGGCGGTGGTTGGCGGGCAGGGGCTCGATGTCGAATACGTCGATGGCGGCCAGCGCCGGGGCGCCGAATTCCAATGCAGCCACCAGGGCATCCTCGTCGATGATGGCGCTGCGCGAGGTGTTGACCAGGATCGAGCCGTGCTTCATCAGCGCCAGCTGCCGCGCTCCCACCACGCCGGTGGAACGCTCGGAGAGCTTGAGGTGGATGGTGAGCACGTCGCTGCGCGCAAAGAGCTCATCCTCGCCGACCAGCTCGACCCCGACCTCCGCGGCGCGTTCGGCGGTGAGGTTCTGGCTGTGGGCGATGACGCGCATTCCGAAGGCCTGGCCGATGCGGGCGACCTGGCTTCCCAGCTTGCCCAGGCCGTAGACCCCGAGGGCCTTTCCCGACAGCTCGGTGCCCAGGGTCTGCTGCCATGGTTGGTCGGGTGCCGCCGGGCGTGCGGCGGAGAACAACTCGACATCCAGGCGGCGGGCCGCCGCCATGATCAGCGCCCAGGTGTGTTCGGTAGCCGCCGCGGGGCTGCCGGCGGTGCCGCACACGGTGATGCCCAAGTCGCTCGCCGCGTCCAGGTCGATCGAGGCATTGCGCATGCCCGTGGTGACCAGCAGCCGCAACGACGGGAGCCGGCGCAGCCGCTCCGCGGTGAAGGGTGTGCGTTCGCGCATGGCCACGATGACGTCGAAGTCCCGCAGCGCGGCGGCGACCGCGGAATCGTCGTGCCCCAGGAACGCGGTGAAGAAAACGACCTCGCCGGGAAGCGAATCCCAGTCGGCGAGGGAAGAGGCAACGTCTTGGTAGTCATCGAGGACGGCTATGCGCATGGCCCCAGTCTAGAAGCCCCGGGGCGGGTACGGTGCAGACACGGCCGCGGTGCACCGACGCGAACCCGGAAGATGCCGCCCGGTCGCGCCGTTGAACGAACCGAAAGACGGACAAGTCCATGAACGGGCGGCAGGGCGTTCCGTGGCGGATACCCCTGCCGGCCGCTCGCCTCGGACCATTGCCCCCCGGCGGTTAGGCCTGTTGGGTGGCCAATTCACCGGCGGCGGAGCGAACAGCCTGGGCCAGCGTCGTGGCGGGCCGGCCGATCAGGGAGCTCAGGGCGTTGCCCTCGACGAGCAGCTCGCCGCGGGCGATGCCGCTGTCGCTGTCTGCCAGGATCCTCGCGAAGGACTCGGGCACCCCGGCGCCCACGAGCAAGCGCGAGAAATCCTCCTCCGGCAAGTCCTGGTAGGTCACTGTCTGGCCCGTGGCGGTGCTGACCTCGCGGGCCAGATCGTCAAGGGTGAAGGATTCTTCGCCGCCCAGCTCGTAGACCATGCCCGCCTGGTCGTCCGCGAGAAGCACCGCCGCGGCGGCCTGTGCCAGATCGGCCCGGCTGGCGCCGTTGAGCCGGCCTTCGCCCGCGCTGCCGAAGACCGAGCCATGCTGCAGGTATCCTTCCAGCTGGTCGGTGTAGTTTTCCAGGTACCAGCCGTTGCGCAACAGGACGTAGGGGATCCCGGAGTCGCGCAGTGCCCGCTCGGTTACCTGGTGGTCCTCGGCCAGGGCCATGGTGGTGGTGTCGGCGTTGGGGATGCTGGTGTAGGCCAGCAGCTGGACACCTGCCTCCTTGGCGGTCTCGATGACGTCGAGGTGCTGGGCCACGCGCGGACCCGGCTCACTGCCGGATACCAGCAGCAATTTCTCGACACCGGTGAATGCCTCGCGCAGCGATGCGGGGTCGGAGTAGTCCATGGCGCGGACCTTGACCCCGAGTTGGGCGAGGTCGGCGAGCCTCGAAAGGTTCCTGCCCCCGGCCACAATCTGTTCCGCTGGAACGTTTCGCTCCAGGAGTGCTTCAACAACGAGGCGGCCGAGCTTGCCGGTGGCGCCGGTGACGAGAATGGTCATGGGGGAGTCCCTTCAAGGAATAATGACTGTCCCCCATCACAACCGCGGATCCGGAACATTACTTCCCGAAAGTCGGAACGCACTTTAATGCAAGGTGTTTTCACCTCGGCAACCCGGCGCCTCCAACCATTGGATGTTGAGTGCCGCGGTGAGCCGGGATTTGATTCCGCGCTTGCTACGGGCGAACAGCACTATCGGTGTTTTGCCTGGTCCGCTCACGGCGTGGTCTCTTGGATCCGGGGCGTATTAGGCGGCGGCTGGAGCGAGGGACTCGATGAGGCCCTCGATTCGGGTCTTGATTTCGTCGCGGATCGGGCGGACTGCGACTACGCCCTGGCCGGCGGGGTCCTCGAGGACCCAGTCCTCGTAGCGCTTGCCGGGGAAATACGGGCACTCGTCGCCGCAACCCATGGTGATGACGACGTCGGATTCCTTGACGGCTTCGGTCGTGAGGACCTTGGGGATCTCGGCGGACATGTCGATGCCGAGTTCGGCCATGGCCTCGACGGCGGCCGGGTTGACCGCGTCCGCGGGCTGCGAGCCCGCCGAACGGACCTCGATGGCGCCGCGGGAAAGCGTGGTGAGGAACGCGGCGGCCATCTGGGAGCGGCCCGCGTTGTGCACGCAGACGAAGAGGACGGATGGCTTCTTGGTGGTTTCAGTGCTCACTGGATTCTCCTGTGGTGGGCGGGGCTGGTGTCTGTTTGGATTGGGTTCGGGGATTCGCGGCTAGGCGGCGTGCAGCCGGGGCGCGAGGCCTTGGACGCGGCGGGCGATATCGAGGTAGGCGTCTTCGAAGGCTGCGCCGGTGTCCAGGCGCAGGGGATCGGGAACGGACCAATGGATGCCGTCCAGCTCGGTCAGTTCCTCGTGGGCGTTGTCGCACACCGTCACGACGAAGTCCCCATCGCGGGCCACCTGCTCCAAGCTTCGGGGCGCGAGGCTCGTAAGCTCCAGGCCATGGCGAAGGGCAACCTCGGTGGCGCCTTGGGCAATGCGGTCCGCCGGATGCGTCCCGGCCGAAGTCGCGGGGATTTCGCTGACTTGCCGCCAAAGCGCGGTCGCAAGTTGCGAACGGGCGCTATTGCGCGTGCAGACAAACAGGATGCGGTGGGCACCGTGCTCGGTGCCCGGGACCAGCCCGTCCAGTGCGCCGGTGGCCAGCCGGAAATAGCTACGGCGCTTGTCCGCCTCGGAGCGTTGGCGCATGATGAGGCCGGCCCCTTCCAACGCGCGCAGGTGGTGGGAAAGCAGGTTCGAGGGCATTCCGAGCTCGGCCTGCAGCTCCTTGGGGGAAAGGTCGCCCAGGGTCAGCATGTCCACGATGCGCAGTCGCGCAGGATCCGCGAGGGCGGCATGCCTGGCGGCACGCTCCCTCAGGGAATCCGTTAGCTCAATATTCATTGGTTCAACTTTGACTGAGATAAATTATTCTGTCAAGCTGATTTCCATGACTTCACACCAGCCGCCATTGTGGCGCCGCGCCATCGCCGAAGTGCTTGGAACCGGCTTGCTTGTGGCCATCGTCGTCGGTTCGGGGATTGCCGCCCAGCAGCTCTCCCCGAACGACATCGGCCTGCAGCTGCTCCAGAACAGCACCGCAACCGTGCTGGGCCTGACGGTGTTGATCCTCGTGTTGGGACCGGTCAGCGGCGCACACTTTAATCCCGTGGTTTCCCTGGTCGACTCGATCCTGGGCAGGCGCAGCGGCACCGGGCTGAGCGTGCCCGAGCTTGGAACCTACGTGGTGGCGCAGACGGTGGGTGGCATCGGCGGCAGCGTCTTGGCGAACGCCATGTTCGAGGTGGGCACCTCAATTTCCACCAAGGACCGGGCCACCCCGGGGCATTTGCTGGCCGAGGTGGTTGCCACCGCCGGGCTCGTCCTGCTGATCTTCGCACTGGCCGCCACCAACAGGGGCGTGTTGGCCGCGCCGGCGGTTGGTGCCTACATCGGGGCGGCGTACTGGTTCACCTCCTCGACATCGTTCGCGAACCCGGCCGTGACCGTGGGACGTATCTTCAGCGACACGTTTGCCGGCATCGCCCCCGCATCGGCCCCCGGCTTCATCGTGGCGCAGCTAATTGGTGCGGCGGTGGGCCTGGGCCTGCTCCTTGTCCTGTTTCCGTTCGCGGGACGCTCCGCGGACGACGTGGTGCTCCCGCACGGCGCCCAGAGCTCCAACCCCTAGCAGTTGTCACCGACGGGCCGCGGACGCCCGGACATGATCCAAAAACGCCGGGTCCCTGACAATTCAGCTGAATCGTCAGGGGCCCGGCGTTTTGTGTGTGGCAGGAAGCCTACTTGGCGTCCTGCGCCTCATATTCGGCAAGGACTGCCTTGCCGATCTTGAAAGCGGTGTTGGCCGCAGGCACCGAGCAGTAGATGGCCGACTGCAGGAAGACTTCCTTGATCTCGTCCGGGGTCATGCCGTTGCGCAATGCGGCGTGCACGTGCATTTCCAGTTCTTCCCAGTAGCCGCCGGCGATCAGCGCGGTCAGCGTGATGGCGCTGCGTGTGGTGCGCGGAAGCCCGTCGCGGGTCCAGATGGTGCCCCAGGCGTAGCGGGTGATCATTTCCTGGAACTCGTCGGTGAAGTTGGTCGAGTTGGCCGTGGCGCGCTCGACGTGTTCGGTGCCCAGGACCTGCTTGCGGACCTCGAGCCCGGCGTCGTAGGTGTCGCCGGGCAGGCGGGAAGAATCGGTCATGCCTTGGTCTCCTGTGTGACGGAAGCAAAGAACTCGACCAACAGTGCGGCGGTCGCCTTCGGGTCCTCGGCCGGGGCCAGGTGCGCGACGGTGTCGATGGTGGCAGCCTGGGCGTTGGGTGCGTGCTCGGCGATGAACTGCGCGTCGGCCGGAGGGCAGACGACATCGTGGGCACCGGCGATGGCCAGGATCGGGTCCTGCATGGAGGGAAGCGCCTCGCGCAGGTCGAAGCCGGCCAGGGCGCCGCAGACGTGCGCGTAGGCGAACCGGTCCGCATCCTGCAGGTTGTGCAAAAGGTCGGTGGACACCACCGGGTTGGCCTCGATGAAGCCGGGGGCGAACCAGCGCTCGGCCGAACCGGAGAGAACCACCGGGGTGCCGGCCTTGGCCACGAGCTCGGCGCGTTCCGTCCAGCCCTCCGGGGTGCCAATCTTGGCCGCGGAGCAGATGACCGAGAGCCCGGCGAAGGCACCGGGGAAGTCGTTGGCCAGCTGCAGGGCAATGGCCCCGCCCACGGAAACGCCGGCGTAGAACAGCGGGGCCGACGCGGTGATGGCCTTGTCGGTCTCCAACGCCTCGATCATCTTGATGACACCGGCGGCCAGCTCGGCCATGGAGAATTCCTCGGTTGACGGCGCGGACTCGCCGTGGCCGGGCAGATCCCAGGCCACCAGCTGGAAGTGTTCCTTGAGGAACGGCACGGCCGGTCCCCACAGGGCCAGCGAGCCGGTGCCCAGCGAGGGGCCCAGCACCAGGGTGGGGAGGTCGGCTGCCGAATGCAGCAGGGACGGGGTCAGGGCGGGAATGCTCATGAGTCCTTCCAATCTGTGAAGTCTTCGCGGATACGGGTAATGAAATCGGTGGCCGAACCCAGGTAGCCGGCCGGGTCCAGCAGGTCATCGAGGAACAACTGGTTGTCCATGTCCGAGGGCAGCGCCCCCTGCAACAGGGTACGCAACGGGGTGCCGGTGCGCAGGGAATCAAGGACCAGTTCCTGCACCGCGGCCTTGCCGCCCGCAACCAGGGGTGCTGCGACGGTGGCGATGCGTTCGGAAACCAGCAGGTCCCCGGACAGGGCCATGTTCCGCGACATGGCCTCGGGGTGCACGACCAGCCCGGTGGCCAGGACTGCCGCATGGTGCGCGGCGCCCCCGGCCAGGCGGACTAGCTCGCGCACCGAAGCCCACTCGGCGTGCCAGCCGCCGTCGGGGCGTTCGTCCACCGCCGTGCCGGCGGCGGTGTAGAGCGCGGCAACGTGGGCGGGGGCGGAGAGTGCCGCGTTGCGCAGCAGCACCGAGTGCACGGGGTTCTGCTTTTGCGGCATGGCCGAGGACCCGCCCTTGCCCGCCTCGCGCGGTTCGGACAGCTCGCCGATTTCCGGGCGCGAGG
This sequence comes from Paeniglutamicibacter sulfureus, assembly GCF_030512175.1. Lineage (GTDB taxonomy): Bacteria > Actinomycetota > Actinomycetes > Actinomycetales > Micrococcaceae > Paeniglutamicibacter > Paeniglutamicibacter sulfureus. The sequence continues at coordinate 599,261 of NZ_JAULBL010000002.1, forward strand.
CGGTGAGCACGTCGGCGCCGAAGGTGCCCGCGGCGGCGATGACGGATCCCAGCGCGGAGCCGAGCCCCAGCACGGGCTGGCGCACGGTGTGCCACGGGGCGATCGGTGCGACCAGGCCGAGTTCTGCCGCCAGCGCGGCGGTGAGCTCGTGGGCGCGTTCGGCCAGGCGCTTTTCGGACTTGTACGGCAGCGCGGAACCCAGGCGCTGGTGCAGCGAGGCCAGGGTGCCCACGGCACCGCCCCATTGCAGCGGCAGGGAGGCGGCGACGGCGTCCAGTTGGCGCCCGGCGGCGGTGAGGGATGAAAGCCAATTGGCGGCGCGCAGCCCGAAGACCGTGGGCAGTGCATGTTGGGTGAGCGAGCGCGCCACGCACAGCGTCGAGGCATGGGCCGCACTGATCTCGGACAGGGCGCCGGCTGCGGTGAGCAGGTCGGTGCGGATCCCCGCGATGGAGCGGGAGGCAACGAGCATCAGGGCGGAATCGATGATGTCCTGGCTGGTGGCCCCGCGGTGCAGGGCGGTCGCGGCGGTGGCCGGTGCCCCCGTGTCAGCGAGTTGCTTGCGCATCATGCCCAGCAGCGGGATCAGCGCGTTGGCGCCGTCCGGGCCCGCGGAGGCGAGTGCGGCCAGGTCGTAGAGTTCGACCTTGGCGATCTGCTCCACGGCCTGCGCATCCGCGGAGCTGCACAGCCCGGCTTCGGCCTGGACCTTGACCCAGGTTGCCTCGACATCGAGCATTCCCTGGGCGAAGGCGGCGTCCGAGGCGGTTTGCGCCACGGGCGTCGCCGCCCATGCCGGGGTCAACAATCCGTAATCGGCCGGGTACATGGGCGGTGCTTCTCCTGTGGGTCTGTGGTTCGGGGGTGTTGCAGGCGGTGGGGGGGCGTGAACCCCACAAAACCCCCGCAGCGCGGGAACCCGCCTTTTCCATCATCCCGGTTTGGGAGGGGATCGGCGAGTTCCGTGGCGCACGGGGGTCACATGCGGGATGCGGCGTTGGCTAGCTCTCGCGCGGGTAGGAGAGGAACACTGTTTCGTCCTCGCCCTGGAGCGAAATGTCGAAGCGCAGCGAGCCGTCGGCCTCGCGGGTGGCGATCAGCGTCTTGCGCTGTGCGTCGTCCAGCGAGGAGAGCAGCGGATCGCTGGCCAGCGCCGCTGTGTCCTCCGGCAGGTAGATGCGGGTGAACAGGCGGTTGAGCAGGCCGCGGGCGAACACCGTGAGCATGATGAACGGTGCCTTGCCGGCCTCGGTTGCCCCGGGGTTCAGTGTGGTGAAGGTGTAGTGTCCGACGTTGTCCACGGCGGTGCGGCCCCAGCCGGTGAAGGTGTAGCCGTCGCGCACCAGCGAGCCGTCCTTGGAGACGATGTTGCCGTGCTCATCGGCCTGCCAGATTTCCAGCAGGGCGTCGGGGATCACGGTGCCGGCACCGTCGGTGACCACGCCGTGCAGGCGCACCGAAGCAGGGTGGGCCTGGTTGACCAGCTCGTTGTCCTTCTCGAAGGGCAGCGCGTAGCCGTAGAACGGGCCGATGGTCTGGCCCGGCGTGGCGGCGAGCTTGAGCGCGGGGGCCTGGGTGTTTGGTGACTGTGCCATGTTAGTGATCTCCCTCTTCGTCTTCCATCCAGGTCCGGTTGCTGCCGGTGAGTACGATGTCCCAGTTGTAGCCGGTGGCCCATTCGTGCGACGTAATCGAGTGGTCGTAGGTGGCGACCAGGCGGTCGCGGGCATCCTTGTCCGTGATCGCCTGGTAGATCGGGTCGAGGGGGAAGAGCGGATCGCCCGGGAAGTACATCTGGGTGATCATGCGCTGGGTGAAGTCGGTGCCGAAGAGCGAGAAGTGGATGTGCGCCGGGCGCCAGGCATTGTGGTGGTTCTTCCACGGGTAGGGTGCCGGCTTGATGGTGGTGAAGGAGTATTCGCCGTTGGGTCCGGTGATGGAGCGGCCCACGCCGGTGAAGTTCGGGTCGATCGGGGCAGGGTGCTGGTCGCGCTTGTGGATGTAGCGTCCGGCGGCGTTGGCCTGCCAGATTTCCACCAGCTGGCCGGCGACCGGGCGGCCGTCTCCATCGAGCACGCGGCCCGCGACCACGATGCGCTCGCCGATGGGCTCGCCGTTGTGCTGGATGGTCAAATCCGACTCCAGGGCGTGCACGTCGCGCTCGCCGAAGGCGGGGGAGTGCAGCTCGATGGTCTCGGGGTCCGCGTGGTGCAGGTTCTTGGTGGGGTGGCGCAGCAGCGAGGAGCGGTAGGGGGCGAAGTCGATGCGCGGCTGCGTCTCGGCCTTCTTCCCGTCCACGACCGACTGGCGGTAGGCCGCGTGGATGTCGGTGATTTCCTTGCTGATGGATTCCTGCGAGACGGTCGTGGCGGCGGGGTCCAGGACGTGCGAATCGTTGAACGTCTCGTTCGCGGTGGTTTGGGTGCTCACTGCGTGCTCCTTTCGGTGGGGCGTGCGGATGTGGTGAAGGGGGTGAACGGGGGCGGGGCTAGGCGTGCGGCCAGCCGGTGTAGGACTCGGCCAGATATTGCTGTCCATAGCGCGAGGAGGTGACGGTGTCGAGCTCGCCCAGGGCGCGCTTGGCCATGAACGGGTCGGCGTCCACCGGGGTGTGCAGCATCGAGGTCATCCAGTAGGAGAAGTTCTGCGCCTTCCACACGCGTTTGAGCGCCTTGTCCGAGTAGCCGTGTAGCAGGGACTCGTTCCGGGTGGAGTAGTAGGAGTCGAGGGCTTCGAAGAGCACCTTGACGTCGGCGAACGCGAGGTTCAGGCCTTTGGCGCCGGTGGGCGGGACGGTGTGTCCGGCATCGCCGATGAGATACATCCGGCCGTGGGAGAGCGGTTCGCGCACGAACGAGCGGAACTTCAGCACGGTCTTGTCGAAGATGTTCCCGGTCTTCAGGGTGAACCCGTCCGGCCCGTCGACGCGGCGCTGCAGCTCGTTCCAGATGCGGTCCTGCGACCAGTCATCGACGTTCTCGTTCGGGTCGCACTGGAAGTACATGCGCTGGACGGTCTCGGAGCGCTGGGAGATCAGCGCGAAGCCGTGCGGGGAGTTGGCGTAGATGAGTTCGGGGGCGGACTTGGGTGCCTCGGTGAGGATCCCGAACCAGGCGAAGGGGTACTCGACCTTGAAGTCCTTGCGGTTGGTGTCGGGCATCTGCCGGCGGCAGAAGGAGCGCGAGCCGTCCGCGCCGACCAGCACGTCGCAGTGCACCTCGAACTCGGCACCCGTCTCGTCGGTGAAGCGGAACTTGGGGGTGTCGGTTTCCAGGTCCAGCAGTTCGGTGACCTCACTGGAGTAGCGCACATCGCCGGCATCGCGCTTGCGTGCGGCGGCGAGGTCGACGAAGACCTCGTTTTGCGCGTAGAGGGTGACGGTGGCGTCGACCAGGTCGCGGAAGTCCAGCGGGTGGGATTCGCCGTTGAAGCGCAGGTCGATCCCGGCGTGCTCGTCCCCGTGGGTGAGCACGCGTCCCTCGACACCGGAGTCCACCAGCATCTTCACGGCCTGAGATTCGAGGATCCCGGCACGGTGGGTGTTGCGGATGGTCTCGTGGTCCCGGGCCTCCACGACGATGTTCTCGATGCCGGTCTTGGCGAGCAGGTGCGAAAGCATCAAGCCGGCGGGGCCGCCGCCGACGATGCCGACCTGGGTCTTGAGAATGGTGCGCGCTGGTGCCATGGGGGGATCGCGTTCCTTTGGTGCGGCGGATCGGCGGGTGGCAGCGGCACGTCGTCGTGTGGTGTGCTCCCGGCAGCGATCTGGGTTTGTGGGGTATCTGCATCCAGTCTGTGGGCGCGGACACCAAACGGCCACGACCATCTCATTGAATGAGAATTATCTGCCGCGTCTCCCAGCGTCCCCGCAAAGACGGAAAGGGAGATCAGGCCGCGTAAATGGTGACGGCGGTGGCCTTGAGCACGAAGTAGGCGCGGGTTCCAGGCACCAGTCCAAGGTCCGCCAGCGCCGCCGGGGTGATGTCGGCGGCCAGGTCACCCGCGCGCACCCGGATGGCGTCGCCGTGCGGCTCCAGGTCCGTCACGGTTGCCTCGAGCATGTTGCGCGGGCTTCCGTGTGGCGGTTCCAGGTACACCGAGACGGCGGAAGCGGGGAATGCCGCGGCCGCCGCCTCGCCGGGGACCAGCTCGGATTCACGAGTTCCGAAGATCCGCCCGAAGGCCGTGTCGATTCCATCCCCGTGCGCGGTGCCGGTGACGAGGTTCAGCCCGGCGAGCCCGGCGGCGAAGCGGGATCGCGGCCTTCCCAGTACGTCCCGGGTTGGACCGCTCTCGGTGATTCGTCCGTTCTCCAAGATGACGACCTTGTCCGCCAGCATGAGCGCATCGAGGATGTCGTGGGTGATGATGATGGCACTGCGCTCGGCGAGGACGTGTTTGAGCAACCGACGCATCAGGGGCGCGGCGTGGATGTCCAGGGCCGCCATGGGTTCGTCGAGCAACAGCAGGTCAGGGCCCGCTGCCAGCGCCCGGGCGACAGCGACCCGCTGCGCCTGCCCGCCGGACAGTTCGCCGGGCTTCCGTGCGGCCAGGGTCTGGGTGTCCGTGGCTTCGAGCCATTGACGGGCCGCCACCCTGGATTTGGCCGCTCCGGTGCCCTTGCTCCGCGGACCGAACGCGACGTTCTCGAGAACGCTCAGGTGCGGAAAGAGCAGGGGTTCCTGCGCAAGCAACGCGGTGCCCCTCGCGTGCGGCGCCAACCATTGCGGGCGCGCGGAATCGAGGTCAAAGAGCGTGCGCTCGCCGATGGACGCCGTTCCGGAATCCGGGCGCAGCAACCCGGCCATGATCGAGAGCAACGTCGACTTGCCGGCCCCGTTCGGTCCCAAGACCGCGAGGGTTTCGCCCCGGGCGAGATCCAGGGAGACGTCGAAATGCCGTGCGGTGAGCGTGGCTTCAAAACGGATCGTCACCGTGCCGCCCCCGGCATGGCCTTCTTCGTGCGGTGCCCGCCATAGGACAGGGCCACCACGATGACGGCCACGGCAACCAGGACCAGGGACAGGGCCACTGCCGCGTCGGCATCGGTCTCGCGCTGCAGGTAGATCTCCAGGGGCAGGGTCCGCGTGACACCCTGCAGGGAACCGGCAAAGGTCAACGTTGCCCCGAACTCGCCGAGGCTGCGTGCAAAGGAGAGGACCGCCCCGGAGGCCAAGCCGGGCAGCACCAAAGGAAGGCTCACCCGACGCAGCACCGTGGTCGGACGGGCGCCCAGAGTTGCTGCAACGGCTTCGTACTTTCCCCCGGCGGTGCGCAGGGCGCCCTCGAGGCTGACGACCAGGAAGGGCAGGGCAACAAAGGTCTGGGCCAGAATGACCGCTGTAGTGGAGAACGCGATCTGGATCCCCGCAATCTCAAGACTGCGGCCCAGCAGGCCCTGGCGCCCGAAGGTGTAGAGCAGGGCGATGCCGCCCACCACGGGCGGCAGCACCAGTGGCAGGAGCACGAAGGCCCGCAGCACGCGCTGGCCCGGGAAGCTTCCACGGGCCAGGACCAGCGCCAGCGGAACGCCCAAGAGGATGCACAGCATGGTGCTGGCCGCCGAGGTGCGCAGGCTCAACCCCAGCGCGCTCAGCGAGGATTCGGAGGTGATGAGAGGAATGAACTGGGGCCAATTAACCCTGGCGAGCATCGCCAGCAGCGGGAGCAGCACAAACAATGCTCCCGCGCAGGCGAGGACGTAAATCCACGAGGGAACGGCGGAGTACCCGGTGCCGCTGCGGCGAAACACCGGGGCCCTACGGCTTTCCGAAGCCGGCATCGGCCAGGACCTTCCTGCCCTCGGGGCCGGTCACGGCGGAGATGAACGAGTTGGCCAGATCCTTGTTAGCGCTGGTGGCGACACCGGCTATCGGGTAGGCGTTGACCGCCGTTTTGGATTCGGGGAACTTGATTCCCTTGACCTTGTCGCCGGCCGCCAAGACGTCAGTGACATAGACCAGCCCGGCATCTGCCTCACCGCTGGTCACCTTGCCCAATACGTCGGTGACGGAGGATTCCTCACTGACCGGAGTGAGCGTTGTCCTTGCGGCATCCTCGACGCTCTTGGTTGCTGCACCGCACGGTACCTGCGGCGCACAGATGACGACCTTCACCCCCGGAGTTGCAAGGTCGGAAAACGTGGCGATCGAGGCCGGGTTGTCCGGTGGGACCGCGATGGCCAGGGTATTGGTGGCGAAGGTTGTGGGCGCGCCGTCGACGAGCCCCGCCGCGGAAAGCTTGTCCATGTTGCTTGGGTCGGCCGACGCGAACACATCGGCGGGTGCTCCGGCGGAGATTTGGGTGACTAGGTCAGAGGACCCGGCGAAGTTCAGCCCGATCGCCGTGCCCGGGTGTTTCGCCTCGAATCCTTCCGCGATCTCGGTAAACGGGGCCTTCAGCGAGGCCGCGGCAAATACGGTGATTTCCCCGCTCGGGCCCGCGCCGACCGGTGGTGGCTGAGCGGGGGATGCGCATCCGGCCAGTCCCAGGACCCATGCCAAGGCGAGGACGATTGCAGCGCCGATCCTGCGGCGGACGCTCATGTCCCCGTCTTTCCCTGCGGGGATTCGATGATGACGGTGGTCGCCTTGACCACTGCCGTGGCGATCGATCCCAGCTCGAGTCCCAGTTCGCGGGCGGCTTCGCTGCTCATCAGGGACACGACGCGAAACGGGCCGCATTGCAGCTCGACCTGGGCCATGACGGTATCCATGGTGATGCCGGTGACCAATCCGACGAACCTATTGCGGGCCGAGGACCCAACCAGCGACTGGTCATCGGGGAGCTGGGCCTGGCTGCGTGACAGTTGGGCAAGCTCGAGTCCGTCCACGGCCACGCGACCGGAATCGTCCTTATGCGCGGTAAGGGTTCCGTTGTCGGTCCAGCGGCGAATGGTGTCGTCGCTGACACCGAGGAAGCGGGCTGCTTCGGAGACTCGAATTTTCGGCATGGTTCAATAATGCCTCATATGCGGTGATTTGAGGTTGATATCGTCGCAAATTCCAAATCCGAAGGATGCTGTCGAGACCAAACGGTGCTGCGGAGGGGCGGGTGGTTCCTTCGTTGCGCAGTGGTGCGGGGGCTGCGCGGGCGTTGCCGGGGGACTCGGTCTAATCACGGAAGGCAATGCGCGAGAGCAGTTCGCGCAGGGTCTCTTGTTCGGGCTTGCTCAGCATCGCCATGGCAATGGCTTCACCTTCGGCCGTGGCCGTCCGTGCCTTCTTGTAAAGCTGCTCGCCGGCCTTCGTCCCGGTGATGACCTTCGAGCGGCGGTCGTTGGGGTCGGCGGTCCGCTCGACCAGCCCCTCGCCCTCCAGCGCGTCCACCAGCGGCACGATCTGGCTCGGATCCAGCGAAAGGAATTCCGCCAGTTCGCGCTGCGTGGGTGCCAGCCCGCTGCAGGCCAGCGAGAGCACCGAGTAGGAGCGGACCTTTAGCCCCAGCGGGGCCAGGAGCCTGTTGGCGCGTGCCGATCCCAGTGAGCGGGTGCGGGCGGTGAGGAACTCGATGTCTCCCGCCAGTTCGCTGTCCAGGAATCGTTCAATGGTGTTCATGGTGGTGCCCGGCTTGGTCGCCATGCTGCTGCCCCTCGGGATTGATAAGAAACTTAATCGTTGACTTTATCAAGAGTTTAAGTTGTTATGTATATAGCAAGGTTCCCACGACAGGGTCGGCGGGGGCAATAACTACCCTTGAAGGAGCAGACATGTCACTGTCTGGAAAAGTTGCAATCGTTACCGGCAGCGGCCGCGGACTCGGCCTGAGCTACGCGCAGGAACTGGCCCGCCAGGGTGCCGCAGTGGTCATCAACGACGTCGATGCAGACGTGGCCGCCGAGGCCGTAGCCTCGATCAACGCGGCGGGCGGCAAGGCCGTGTCGGTCGTGGCCCCCGTTGGTTCCACTGAAACCGCCAAGGCGCTCGTGGCCTCCGCCGTGGAAAACTTCGGGCGCCTGGACATCCTGGTCACCAACGCCGGCGTCCTGCGCGACAAGTCGATCCTGAAGATGACCGACGAGGACTTCGATACGGTCATCAACGTGCACCTGCGCGGCACCTTCACCTGCGTCCGCGAGGCCTACGGCTACTTCAAGGAAAACAACATCGCCGGCCGCATCATCACCATCGGCTCGCCGACCGGGCAGCGCGGCAACTTCGGCCAGACCAACTACGCCGCCGCCAAGGCCGGCATTGTGGGCATGGTGCGCACCTGGGCCATGGAAATGAAGCGCGCCGGGGTCACCGTCAACGCCGTCATCCCTGTGGCAGCCACCGCCATGACCAAGACCGTCCCGTTCTTCGCCAAGGCCGTCGAGGCCGACCAGCGCGGCGAGGCCATGCCGGACTTCTTCCGCAAGGAGCTGGGTTTCGGCACCGCCGACGACGTCGCCGGACTCATCGCCTTCCTCGCCTCGGAGGAAGCCGGCAACATCACCGGCCAGGCGATCGGCGCCGGCGGGGACCGCCTGCAGCTCTGGAGCCACCCGGAGGCCATCGCCTCGGAATTCAACGACGGCGGCTGGGATTACGCCGCCTTGCGCGAACGCTTCCCGTTCTCCGATAACCTGCAGTCGGTCGGCGAGACGTTCCCCGAGCTGCCGGCCGAGCTGCAGCCCGAACCGGCCGCCAAGTAGAAAGCACCCGCACCACGATGAGCGTTCGCTACGAATCCAGGATCGACCTTGAGGCGATCACCGCAATCGACATGCACGTGCATGTCGAGGTCGATGATTGCGGGCACAAGGCCATGCCGGAGGACCTCTTCGAGGCCTCGGCCGCGTACTTCAAGTCCGAGGACCGCACCCCTTCGGTGGACCGCATCGCGCAGGTGTACCGCGACGCGAAGATGGCGGCGGTGCTGTTCACCGTCGACGCGCGCACCGCGCTGGGCCACGAGCCGAACTCCATTGACGACCTGGTGGCCGGGGCCGCGCGCAACAACGACGTGCTGATCCCCTTCGGCTCTGTCGACCCGCGCACCGGCCCGGCCGCGATCACCGAGGCGCGCCGCCAGGCGGACGAGCTCGGGGTGCGCGGCTTCAAGTTCCATCCCTCGCTGCAGGGATTTGACCCCTCCTCCCAGGAGTTCTACCCGCTGTGGGAGGTGCTCCAGGAACTGGGTCTGCCGTGCATCTTCCACACCGGGCAGAACGGCATGGGCGCCGGGCTTCCCGGCGGGCGAGGCATCAAGCTGCGCTACTCCAACCCGCTGCTGCTCGACGACGTGGCCGCGGACTTCCCGGGGCTGACCATCATCATGGCCCACCCCTCGGTGCCGTGGCAGGACGAGGCCAACTCGATCGCCACGCACAAGGCGAACGTGTTCATCGACCTTTCGGGCTGGAGCCCGAAGTACTTCCCGGCATCGCTGGTGAAGATGAGCAACAACGTGCTCTCGACCAAGGTGCTCTTCGGCACCGATTACCCGTTGATCACCCCGGCAAAGTGGCTCGGAGCCTTCGCCGAGCTGCCGTTGAAGGACGAGGTTCGCCCGCTGATCTTGAAGGAGAACGCGGTGCGGGTGTTGGGACTGGGCAAGTCATGACCGATTTCTACCCCAGTGACCAGTACGGCTTCGCCCGGCTGCTGTCCGACGCCGAACGGGCGGCGCTGCTGCGCCTGCGCGCCGTGCTTGATACGCACGTGCGTCCGGTGCTCGCCGATCATTGGGAGCGCGGGGAATTCCCCGAATCCATCGTCGCCCCGCTGATCGAGCTGGACATGATGCGCCCGGCCGAGGTGCTGGCCGCCGGCGAACAGGTTCGCGGCCTCTTCGGGGGCTTTAGGAACTTCGAGCTGGCCCGGGTGGACGCCTCGGTGGTCACCTTCTACAACGCCCAGTCCGGGCTGTTCCGCACCACGGTGAACCTGGGCGGCAGTCCGGAGCAGGCCGCGGAGCTGGATCCGCGCATCGCCTCCTACGAATACAAGGGCGTCTTCGCGCTCACCGAACCGGACCATGGATCGGACATCGCCGGGGGACTGGCCACCACTGCCACATTCACCGACGACGGCCGGGGAGGGCACTGGGTGATCAACGGAGCCAAGCGCTGGATCGGCGGAGCGGCCCAGGCGGACGTGCTGGCCGTCTTCGCCCGCGACACCGCGGACGGAAAGGTCAAGTGCTTCCTGGTTCCCACCGATGCCCCCGGGTTGAAGCTGAGCAAGATCGAGCGCAAGACCAGCCTGCGGATCATGCAGAACGCCGACATCGAATTGGTTGACGTCAGGGTTCCGGAGACGGCGCGGCTGGCGAACATCAACTCTTTCGCCGACGTCGCGGCGTGCCTGCGCAACATGCGCTCGGACGTCGCCTGGATCGCCGCAGGCGCGGCGGCCGGCGCCTACGAGGCAGCGCTGAAATACGTCACCGAACGCCACCAGTTCGGCAAGCCGCTGGCGTCCTTCCAATTGATCCAGGAAAAGCTCGCCACGATGCTCACCAACGTGACAGCCTCCCTGGCCATGGTCACCAGCCTGACCCAGGCCCAGGACGAGGGCATCTACAAGGATGAGAACTCGGCCATGGCCAAGATGTTCACCGCGCGCATGCTGCGCGAGACCGCTGCCCTGGCGCGGGAGGTCTGCGGGGGCAACGGCATCGTGCTTGACTACGATGTCGCCCGTTTCCACGCCGACGCCGAGGCCATCTATTCCTACGAGGGCACCGACGAGATCAACGCGTTGATCCTCGGCCGGGCCATCACCGGCATCGGGGCCTTCCGCTAGGCCAGGGCCCCGGCACCGCCAAAATCCCTACCAAACACGTCAATACCAACCACGTAATTAAAAGGAGTACCCATCATGGGCCAGACAGTTCTTTCCTACGAACAGCTCGCAACCGCCGCCGGCACCGACCTGGGGTACAGCGACTTCCGCACCGTCACCCAGGACCAGGTCAACACGTTTGCCGACGCGACCGACGACCACCAGTGGATCCACACCGATCCGGAAAAGGCCAAGGACGGCCCCTTCGGCGGTCCGATCGCCCACGGCTACCTGTCCCTGAGCCTGCAGATCGCCTTCTGGTCCGAGCTTTTCGACGTCACCGGGGTCTCCACCCGCGTGAACTACGGCCTGGACAAGGTCCGCTTCCCCTCGCCGGTGCCCGTCGGTGCACAGATCCGCATGAAGGCTCAGATTTCCGAGGTTGAAGAGGTCAAGGGCGGCTACCAGATCGCCGTCGACCAGGTCGTCGAGGTCGAGGGCGCCCCGAAGCCGGCCGTGGTGTCCCGCGGCATCTACCGCTTCTACGCCTAGCCGTCGTTCCGGGCACGCCGCGCGGCGGCTGGCCCGGTGCGGCTGACCCAGGTGGGCGCGGGAAGCCCCGCGCCCACCGTGGCGCCCCCCTTGTGCCCGAAATTGCACAGCCCCCACACTTGAACACACCTCGGCAGCGCCATCGAAACAGCGGTGGATGGAAGGAGAAACGCTCATGTTGAACCAAGGACTTGGAAGCTGGATCCACAAACGCCGCGTGAAGTCGCACGGACAAACGGCCGTCATCGACGGCGCGGTGACGCTGCGCTACGAAGAGCTGGCCGAGCGCATCGACAGGCTGGCCAACGCGCTCGCGGGTGCGGGGATCGGGCGCGGGGACCGCGTGGCCTACCTGGGCAACAACCATCCCGCCTTCCTCGAGACGCTCTTTGCCTGCGGCAGCCTCGGCGCGATATTTGTTCCGGTCAACACCAGGCTGGCACCGCGCGAGGTGGCCTTTGCCCTGCAGGATTCCGGAACCAGCCTGCTGGTCAACGCCCGCCAGTTGGAGTCCCTGGCCGCGGCGGCCACCGAGATCGCCCCCGTCGCCGCGCGGCTCGTCGTGGAGGAGAACCCCGAGACCGTGGGGTCCTACGAGGCGGCCATCCGCTCGGCTTCGGCGGAACACCGGGACGAGCCGGTCGCGCTTGAGGACACCGCCATCATCCTCTACACCTCCGGCACCACCGGGAACCCCAAGGGCGCGATCCTGACCCACGGGAACATGACGTGGAATTCGCTGAACGTGCTGGTCGACTACGACGTCACCAGTACCCAGGTGGCGTTGATGATCGCACCGATGTTCCACGTCGCTTCCCTGGGGATGGGCGCGCTGCCCACCCTGCTCAAGGGCGGAACCCTGGTCCTGCAGGACCGCTTCGAGCCCTCGGCTGTGCTGGCGGCCATCGAGCACTACGGCGTCACCGCGCTCTCCGGGGTGCCGACCACCTACCAAATGCTCGCCGAGCACCCCGCGTGGGAAGCCACCGATCTTTCCTCGATCCGCATGCTCACCTGCGGCGGATCCGCCGTCCCGATGCGGGTGCTTGAGGCCTACGAGGCCCGCGGGCTGTCCTTTTCCGGGGGCTACGGCATGACGGAAACCGCCCCGGGGGCCACGTCGCTGCAGCCCGAGTACTCCCGCGAAAAGGCCGGATCGGCCGGTCTTGCGCACTTCTTCACCGGCATTCGCGTCGTCGACGCCCTGGGGGAGGACCTTCCCGCCCACGAGGTCGGGGAAATCCTGATCGAGGGCCCCAACGTGATCCCCGGCTATTGGAACCAGGAGGACGCCACGGCGTCCTCCTTCCAGGACGGGACGTGGTTCAAGTCCGGCGACATGGGGTACCTGGACGACCAGGGTTTCCTCTTCATCGCGGACCGCCTGAAGGACATGATCATTTCCGGCGGGGAAAACGTCTACCCGGCCCAGGTCGAGCAGGCCATCATGGAATTGCCCGCGGTGGCCTCCGTGGCGGTGATCGGCGTTCCGGACGAGAAATGGGGCGAGGCCGTGCATGCGGTCATCGTTCCCGCGGAGGGACAGCACGTCACGCGCGAGGACATCGCCGCCCACCTCGACGGGAAGCTTGCCCGCTACAAGATCCCGCGCACCATCGAGGTCGTTGCGGACCTGCCGCGCACGGCCAGCGGAAAGATCCGCAAGACCGACCTGCGCGAGAACCACCGCAAGAGCACCCTGGCCTGAGCCCGGGGCAAGACTACGGAGGCGGGGAAAGGCGCAAGCGTGTCTTCCCCCGCCTCCGGCGTTTCCCGGCTGCGGGGCGAACGGCCACCTGCCTTCCTGCCCGCTGGCACTGGCCCCGCAGCCCATGTGCCAAGGCCGACCAGAGCATTCAATGAACAATTATTGATTTACTCAATGGTTTGGTTTAGGTTGTAGATATGGCCTGTGGCGAGGGTCACACATCGCAAATGAAGCCGGGGTTTCTTGGCCCCCGGACTAGCAAGGAGAACTCATGAAGAAGCGTCTTTCCACGCTCATCGCAGGCGCATCGATTGCCGCGCTGGCGCTGACCGGTTGCGGCCAGGGCTCGCTTTCCGGCTCGGCCGCGTCCGACAGCGAGTCGGCGGGCGCCTCGGGCGACGGCGCGTTGACGAAGGTGGTCGTCGGGGTCTTGCCCATCGCCCCGTCCGTGGCGGTGAAGTACGGAATCGACAAGGGGATTTTCGAAAAGCACGGGCTGGACGTGGAATTCACGACCAGTTCGGCTGGTGCCGCGATGCTGCCCGCTGTCTCCACCGGGGACCTGAACTTTGCCGTCGGCAACCCGCTCTCCGTGCTGACCGCCGTGGACAAGGGCCTGGACATGAAAATCGTCTCCGGCTACTCGGATTCCAAGGCCGAGGGCGATGACATCAACGGCGTGGTCGTGCGCGCCGACTCGGGAATCAAGGACTTTGCCGGCCTGGCAGGCAAGACCACCTCGGTCAATGCACTGAAGACGCAAGGCGACCTGACCATCATGGAATCAGCCACGATCGACGGCGGGGACGCGGGCGCCCTGAAATTCTCGGAGATGCCGTTCCCGGACATGGAAGCCCAGCTCGACCGCGGCAATATGGACGCCGTCTGGCTCCCGGAGCCGTTCCTGTCCAAGGCCCTGGCCAACCCGGACAACGAACTGCTTGGCTACCCGAACCAGAAGGCCATCCCGGGCTTGCCGACCATGGTCAGCTTCACCAGCGGCAAGTACGCCCAGGAAAACCCCGAGGTCGTCGCCGACTTCAAGGCCGCAATGACCGAAACCTTGGCAGCGGCCGAGGGCGACCAGGCCGGCGCCAAGGCCATGTTGCCGGAATTCATGAAGATGGACGCCAAGGTGGCCGAAAACCTGAAGATGGAAACCTGGGACGGCGCCGTGCCCAGCGACCAGCTGGCCAAGCTCGCCGAACTCGCAGCCAAGCTCGAATTCCTCTCCAAGGCCCCGGACGTCGAGGCCATGACCGTCAAGTAGCCGCCGCGCCCCCGGGCGCGACATGCAGCAACCGGCGTGCGGCGCGGAGGGGGCACTCCCCGCGCCGCACGCCCAACGATCCATGGCGGGGCATCCCGCCGCACCCACCGTCAAGGCACGATGAGGATTCATGAGAAACAAACTTGCACTCGCAATGGCCGCACTGGGGATCCTGGCCCTGGGCGCCTGCGGTTCGGGGTCGCCCAGCGGCCAGACCGCCTCCACGGCTGCGGATGGCGGAGCCGGCCTGGAGAAGATCACCGTCGGAGTCATCCCGATCGTGGACACCGCGCCGATCTTCTTGGGCGACTCCAAGGGCTTCTTCGAAGCCGAGGGCCTGGACCTGGACATCCAGACCGCCACCGGCGGCTCGGCCATCGTGCCGGGGATCCAATCAGGAAGCTACGACTTCGCCTTCTCCAACTACGTCTCGCTCATGGTCGCCAATGACAAGGGCCTGAGCATGAAGGTCGTTGCCAACGGCGTGACCACCTCCGGGAACGAGGACGGGGACTTCGGTGCCGTGGTGGTCCCGAAGGACTCGCCCATCAAGAGTCCGAAGGACCTGGCAGGCAAGAAGGTCTCGGTGAACAACCTTTCCAACATCGGAGACATCACCGTTTCGCAGGTCGTCAAGGACGACGGCGGGGATCCGAGCACCGTTGACTTCGTCGAGGTTCCGTTCCCCGAGGCCCCGGCGGCCCTGGAAAACGGCATAGTGGATGCCGCCTGGATCCTCGATCCCTTCCTGGTCCAGGCCAAGGGCGACGGCGCGCGGGTCGTGAGCAACAACTTCTCCGACTTCGATGCGGAACTGGACATCGCCGGCTACTTCACCTCCACGGACAAGGTCGCCGCCGAACCCGAGCTGACGGCCAAGTTCCAGCGCGCCATGAACAAGTCGCTGGAATACGCGAACGAGAACCCGCAGGAGGTCCGCGACATCGTGGGCACCTACACCAAGATCGACGAGGAAACCCGCGCCAAGCTGGTGCTGCCGCGCTACCGCGTGGACATCAACAAGGACGCAGCACAGAAGCTCGGCGACGCGACCCGGGAATTCGGGGCCATTTCCAAGCCCGTTGACCTCGAGACCCTGTTGCCATGACCCATACGACCGAACCATCGACGCGCGCCGCGGTGAAGGCCAAGGCCTCCCGCGCGCCGTCCAAGGGTCTGCCGAAGTGGGTGTTGGGTCTGGTGGGCATCGTGGTGTTCCTGGGGTTCTGGGAGCTGATGCCGGCACTGGGCGTGGTGCAGGCCAAGTACCTGCCGCCGGCTTCCGAGGTCATCGCGGCGCTGGTGACGGACCTGGGTTTGACGGCGTTCTGGGTGGCCGTGGGTGACACCATGGCCGCCTGGGCGATCGGGTTGGCGATTGCGGTGGTGGCCGCGCTGGTGTTGGGCCTGGTGATCGGGATGTCCCCGTTTTTGCGCCGCTTCACCAACTCGTCCATCGAGTTTTTGCGTCCGATCCCGTCGGTGGCGCTAATCCCGCTGGCGGTGCTGCTCTTTGGCATCAAGATCGAGTCCTCGCTGCTGTTGATCGTTTACGCCTGCTTCTGGCAGGTTCTCATCCAGGTGCTCTACGGGGTGGCGGACGTGGACAACGTGGCGATGCAGACTGCGCGGTCCTACGGCTTCTCCTACGCGCAGCGGGTGCGGGACGTTGTGTTCCCCACGATGCTGCCGTACCTGATGACGGGTATCCGATTGGCCGCTTCGGTGGCGCTGATCCTGGCGATCACCGCGGAGTTGCTGATCGGGTCCCCGGGGCTGGGCAAGGAGATTGCCTTGGCGCAGTCCGGCGGCGCGATCTCGGGGATGTATGCGTTGATCCTGGCCACCGGGTTCCTGGGTGTGGGCATCAACGCGGTGACGCGGGTGGTGGAGAAGCGGGTGCTGTCCTGGCACCCGTCGGTTCGCGGGGAGGCGACGGTATGAAAACCCTGAAATCCTTCGGCTACCTGTTGGGGTTGCCGCTTATCCTGTTGGCCTGGTGGTGGCTGGCGACCTCTGGGGAGCCTAACTTCTTCGTGCCCACCCCGGCGAAGCTTCTGACGACGTTCGTGGAGACCTGGTTCGGGGAGCGGATGCTCACCGACGTGCTACCCAGCATCATGCGCCTTCTCGTCGGCGTGCTGGCCGCGATCGTACTGGGCATTGTGCTGGGGCTGGCCGTGGGCCTGAACCGCACGCTGCGTGCGGTGACCGAGCCGGTGTTCGAGTTCTTCCGCGCGCTGCCGCCCCCGGTGCTGGTGCCGGTGCTGATGCTGCTGGTGGGCATCAACGACGGGATGAAGATCGCCGTGATCATTTCCGGCTGCGTCTGGCCGGTGCTGCTGAACACCATCGAGGGCGTGCGTTCCATCGACCCGGTGCAGAACGAGACCTCGCGGTCCTACGGGATCACCGGGTTCTCCCGGATCCGCTACCAGATCCTGCCTTCGGCGACCCCGACGATCATGGCCGGCGTGCGCCAGGCGCTGTCCATCGGGTTGATCCTGATGGTCATCTCCGAGATGTTTGCCTCGTCCTCCGGCCTGGGGTTCACCATCGTGCAGTTCCAGCGGTCCTTCGCGGTCCCGGAAATGTGGTCCGGCATCGTGGTGCTGGGGCTGATCGGCGTGGCCCTGTCCTTCATATTCCAATGGGTCCAGCGGCGCGTGCTGCGCTGGTACCACGGCCTGAAAGAGGTTGAAAATGCTGTCTAACAATCCCACGTCCCACCAAGGCGGGCGGACCCTGCCCGAGGGGCAGGCACTGCTGTCGGTCCGCGGACTGAAGAAGGTCTATCACACCGATGCCGGGGACATCGAGGCGGTGCGGAACCTGACCTTTGATTTGGGCCGCGGCGAGCTGGTTTGCCTGGTCGGTCCCTCGGGCTCGGGCAAGACGACGCTGCTCAAGTGCATTGCCGGGCTGTTGGGCACCACCGAGGGCGAGGTGCTGCTGGACGGGCAAAAGGTCACCGGGCCGCCGAAGAAGATGGCGGTGGTGTTCCAGGAATACGGCCGCTCCCTCTTCCCCTGGCTGCGGGTGGCCGAGAACGTCGAGTTGCCGCTGAAAAACGCCGGGGTTCCCAAGGAGGAACGCAAGCGCCTGGTGGCCGAAGCGCTGGAGGCGGTGGGCCTGGCGCACGTGCCCAAGTCCTACCCGTGGCAGCTCTCCGGCGGCATGCAGCAGCGCGTGGCGATCGCCCGCGCCGTGGCCTACCAGCCCGAGGTGCTGTTGATGGACGAGCCCTTCGCCGCGGTGGACGCGCAGACCCGTGCGGACCTGGAGGACCTGATCCGCAGTGTCTGGAAGAAGCTGGGCGTCACGGTCCTGTTCGTCACCCACGACATCGACGAGTCGATCTACCTGGGGGAGCGGGTGATCATCCTGTCCTCCTCCCCGACGATCGTGCAGGAGGACATCATGATCGACCTTCCGGCCGAGCGGGACCAGCTGGAGACCCGGTCGCTGCCGCGCTTCACCGAGCTGCGCCACCACGTGTATGCGGAGATCCAGAAGGCCAAGCAGGGGCACCGCCCCGAGGAAGCCATCACCATGACCGCCAAGTAGCGCCTTGGTCGACCAACGAGGCAGGGCCGCCGACTCCCGAGGGAGCCGGCGGCCCTGCGTCCGTAACCGGCCTACTTCCCGTAGGAGGTGCGCCATCCGCCCTGGTATTCGGCCCGGGCCACGTTCGAGTACGGCACCGGGCTGACCACCACGCGGGCCTCGAACTGGCGGTGCTCCTCGACGGTGGTCTTCTTCGTCCCGCCGTCGGGCTCGCCCCAGACCACCCGCAGCTCGGTGCCCTCCGGAACATCCGGATCGACCACGGCCAGGGACAGGCCGCGGCGCTCATTGGAGCTGTAGCCGGTGAACATGGACAGGCCCACGGTCTTGCCGTCGGCATCGATGACGCGGTCGTAGTTCGAGGATCCGTAGTTGGCCAGCGGCAGGTCGAAGTACTTGTAGGGGAGGGCGTCCGGATCGAGCATGGAGGTCAGGATGGTGCCCAGGTCCTCCGCGTTCCAGGCCAAGGTGACCTTCTTGCGCTGGGTGGCCGGATCGATCTTCTCCAGTGCCTCGCGGCCGATGAAGTCGTGGTCGAATTTCACGAAGGACCCGTATCCGAGCTCCCAGGGCGTGTGGTAATAATCCTCGATGTCCGCCGAGTCGAAGCTGCCGGCCACGGCGTTGGTGGCCTCGTAGCTGTCGGCTCCCAGCCATTCGCGGTATGGGCGCAGCTCTTCACCGGTGTAGATTCCCGGCAAGGGAGAAGGAATCCACCCGGATTCCAGGGTGTTCGAGGGATAGGCCCGCGCCCCGACCGGCATCATGCCGAACTCCGCACCGGCTTCCAGCACCGCCTCGCGGATCAGGTCGTAGGACTCGTACGGACCCCAGATCTCCAGCCCGGGCGCCCCTGCCATCCCGTGGCGCAGCGTGCGTACTTTTTGGCCGGCGATGGTCATGGTGTCCATGGAAAAGAAGCGCTGCTTTTCCAGCGGCTCCCCGTTCAGCTTCTCGATGATGTTCCAGGCCTGTGGACCCTGGATCTGGAATCGCCAGTACGTGCGTCGCACCGGCTTGCCCATGGGCCGGGAGGGCGAGCGGCGATCCACCTCGATCTGCACGTCGTACCCGCCGGTCTCGGACTGGAAGAGCAACCAGTTGGCGGCCGGCGCCCGGCCCACATAGACGTATTCGTCCTGCTCCTCGTGGAACAGGATGCCGTCGCCGATGACGTGGCCTGCGGGAGTCGTGGGTACATATTGCTTGGCTCGGTTCACCGGGAAGTTGGAAACGCTGTTGATGGCGGTGTCGGAGATCAGCTTCAGGGCGTCGGGGCCCTTGATGAAGAGATTGTCCATATGGTGGGTCTGGTCGTAGAGCACGGCGGTTTCCCGCCAGGCCCGCTGTTCGGTGCGCCAGTTCGAGAACTCCGGGGCCACGACCGGATAGACGTAGGCACCAAGCTGGGAATTGCGCAACAGCTCGACGGTGTTTCCGGCGGCATCCAGGACGTCTTGTAGGTTCTTGGGTGACATGCGAGAAGGCTTCCTTTCCTTGGGGGAGCGGTGCCCGCAACGACGGGGTCCGCCCTGGAACTCGAAGGCGCAGCCTACCGGCCGCTACCCTGACCCTAAGCCACCCAACTCACTAAGTCGATAGCTATTCACGCGAAAATCAGGCCGCGCCCGCCCGACGGTGATCGAGGTGAGGGTCCACAAGTTGGCGAGGCGCAAAAGATTAGTTCCAAACTCTCCCCAAATCACTATCAAAATAGGTAGTATGCGACGTACATCACTCGTCATTCGGGGAGACCCCCGAGAATCCTGGAGACCAGCATGAAAAAGATCAAGGGGGCCCTGGCCCTGCTTGCGGCATTGAGCCTGGCCGCCTGCGGCAGCGGATCGCCGTCGAGCGGCCCGGCCGAATCGTCCACGGGGGCGGCGACTGGCAGTGGTGCGGCCACCGCGCTGGAACAGATCGAGGTTGGCGTGATCCCGATCGTCGACGTTGCCCCGATCTACCTTGGGGTCAAGGAGGGGCTCTTTGAAAAGGAAGGCCTAGACGTCAAGCTGACCCTGGCCCAAGGCGGAGCGGCCATCGTCCCGGCCATCACGAGCAAGCAGATGGACTTCGGCTTCTCGAACGTCACCTCCATGATCGTGGCCCGTTCAAAGAACCTGCCGCTGAAGATGGTGGCACCCGGGGGCAGCTCCACCGGCGACACCAAGGCGGACTTTGCCGCGGTGATGACCAAGCCGGACAGCGGCATCAAGGACATCAAGGACCTGGTGGGAAAGAAGGTCGCCGTGAACACCCTGAACAACATTTCCGACTCCACCATCAGCGAGGCCGTGAAGCTGGCCGGCGGAGACTACACGAAGGTTCAGTTCGTGGAGATGGGCTTCCCCGACATGGCGGCACAGCTCGCTGCCGGCAACGTCGATGCGATGGCGGCGGTCGAACCCTTCGTGACCATCTCCGAGGCAGACGGAAACGTTCCGGTCTTCTCCAACTACGCCGAGCCGGTCGATGACCTGACCGTCGCCGTCTACTTCACCTCGGATGAGTACATCGAGGAGAATCCCGAAACGGCGGCCAAGTTTGCCCGGGCCATGATTGCCTCGCAGAAGTTCGCCGATGAGAACCCGGATAAGGCTAAGGCGGTTCTTCCCGACTACACCTCGCTGGAACCGGACGTGATTGAGAAGCTCACGATGCCCCGCTTCTACACCGAGGTGAATGAGGCTTCCATTGAGAAGATTGCCGAGATCTCGCTGGACCGCGGGCTCATCGAGCAGGTCCCGGATCTTGCGGCACTGCTGCCTGCCAAGTAGCACGCAGATGACATGACGGCGGTGGCCCGCCGGGAATGAGATTTCCCGGCGGGCCACCGTTGTCGCATGTTGTTGGGCGTCAGCGATGTGCGGCGACCCAGTCCGCGGTCGTCTCGATGCCGCCGAAGGTGTAGAAATGTAGCTTGATCTGTCCGTGCAGCGTCGGGACATGGTCCCGGGCCAGGTCCGCGACGAAGCGCTCGGGCCCGGCGGTTCCCAGCAGGTTCCCCAGGGAGAATCCGTAGCGCTTGGCTATCCCCGCGGAGGAGGCGACGCCGAACCTCCGGGCGTAGCCCAGCAGCCGCTTGATGCCCGCCGGCCCGGGGACGCCGATGCGCACCGGCAGTGTGATTCCTCGGCCGCGCAGCTCGGCCAGCCACTCCAGCACCGGCAGGGTGTCGAACCCGAACTGGGTGATGATCTCGCCCTCCAGCCCCTGTTCCCGGAGCGAGGCGGCCTTGGCCTCGAGCGCTGCCCACAGGGGACCTTCCGCAATGTCGGAATGGCCGCCGGGATACCCGGCGATCGACACCTTTTCCACCCCGGCTGCCTCGAGCCGGCCGGAGGTGATCAGCGCGAGCGCATCGGGGTAGGGGCCCATGGGTTCGGCGGGATCACCGCCGACGGCGAAGACGTGTTTGGCTGCCCCGACCCGGGCCAGTGCCTCGAGAAAACCGTCGAGGTCGCCGGCGGAGGAGATCCTGCGGGCGGAAACATGCGGCACGGGGTGGTGCCCGGCCTGTTTGACGGCCGCGGCGGCCGCCACGCGCATCTCAAGGTCCTCGTTGCCCAGGAACGTGACGTTGACCGGGGTGCCGGGCGGCAGCGTGGGTGCCGCGGCCCGGAGCTCGGGCACGTCCTTGCCGGTCATTTCCAGGGAGAACCCTGCCAAAAGGTCGGCGGCGGCGAACGTGGATCCGGGATGGTCGGTGGTCATGGGGATTTGCCCTTTCCGTGCCCCTGTGGGGCGGATCGGCGTCATTGCCTATGCCCATAGGTATATCCCGGAATCCGGGTGCTGTCCATGGCCGCCGGGTGCCGGCGGCCCGCCTGCGCGCCCGGCGCGGGCCGTTGGCCGGGCCGGGTCCGCGGCGGACATTGGCGGCGTTCAGGCGTTGAGCCGGTCGACCAGTTTCAGGCCGCGCCGCGCCCAGGCGATTTCGGCCTCGGCTTGAGACATGAGCCCTTCGTAGGTGAAAATCTTGTACGCGATCGTCTTGTCGCGGTCGGCTTTCGGGGTGTTGGCCAGACGGCGATTGAGCATGGCGCTGCTGCCGTCCTCGATTTCCCTGACCTTTTCGCGCCACTGGGCCAGCAGTCCGGTGTGGTGCTCGATGTGGGCCCGCAGCTGCTCCCTGGCGGCTGCGGGGTCCGCCCATTCCAGGTAGGCGGCCTTCAGGTGGGCCGGATCACGGGTACGCGCATATTCCAGCGGGGTGTCCATCCACGCCCTGAATGCAGCCTTTCCGGCAGTGGTGACGTGGTACTGGCGCTTCTTGCCGCGCGGCCCCCACGGGATCTCCTCACCCTCGAGCAACCCCTCGGCCTCCATCCGCTTGAGCTCCGGATAGATCTGCGAATCCGGCGCGTGCCACACATGGCCCACCGAGGATTCGAACTGCTTGTGCAGGTCGTAGCCGGTCATCGGCTCCACGACGAGCAGGGCGAACAGGGCATTGCGAAGGCTCATGGCGACTTTCTTCGGAGGCGGGTGTTGCAAATCACTATATCGACAGTTAGTCTTTGACCAACACCACTAACTATGTCGATAGGTAGTTTAGCTGCCGTATCGAAAGGAAATCCGCCATGACCGTCGTCTCCCAGACCAGTTCCACCACCAACAAGGTCCTGCCACACCCTCTGAACGCGTGGTACGTGGCCGGCTGGGACCACGAGGTCACCCGCAAGCCGATGTCCCGCCGCATCGCCAACCGTCCGGTGGCCCTGTACCGCACCGAGGACGGGAAGGCCGTCGCCCTGGCCGACGCCTGCTGGCACCGCCTGGCCCCGCTGTCGAAGGGCAAGACCGTGGGCAAGGACGGGATCCAGTGCCCGTACCATGGGATCGTCTACAACTCGGCCGGCCGCTGCGTCTCGATGCCCGCCCAGGAAACCATCAACCCCTCGGCCACCGTTCCCTCCTTCCCGGTCGTGGAGCGCTACCGTTACGTGTGGATCTGGATGGGCGACCCGACACTGGCCGACCCGGACCTGGTACCCGACATGCACCAGATGTCCAGCGACGAGTGGGCGGGGGACGGGCTCACCATCCACGCGGCCTGCAACTTCCAGCTGGTGCTGGACAACCTCATGGACCTCACCCACGAGGAATTCGTGCATTCCTCCACGATCGGGCAGGAGGAGCTGAGTGAATCGGACTTCGTCACCGTCCGCGAGGGCAACAAGGTCACGGTCACCCGCTGGATGCGCAATATCGACGCCCCGCCGTTCTGGGCGAAGAACATGCGCGACAAATTCCCCGACTTCGAAGGCAAGGTCGACCGCTGGCAAATCATCAACTTCGAGGCCCCCTCGACCATCAACATTGACGTGGGCGTGGCCAAGGCCGGCACCGGGGCCCCGGAGGGCGACCGCAGCCAGGGCGTCAACGGATTCGTCATGAACACCATCACGCCGGAGACCGACCGCTCCTCCCACTACTTCTGGGCCTTCATGCGCAATTACCGCCTGGACAGCCAGCTGATCACCACCCAGCTGCGCGACGGCGTCCACGGGGTATTCGGCGAGGACGAGGAAATGCTCATGGCCCAGCAGGCAGCCATCGACGCCAACCCGGACTACGAGTTCTACAACCTGAACATCGATTCGGGCGGCATGTGGGTGCGCCGCATCCTCGAGGCGATGCTGGCCGCCGAGGGACGCCTGGCCGTCTCCGCCTAGGGGTGGACGGACTACGAAGGGATACGGACAAGGACCATGGCAGCAACAAACATTGAAACCTGGCAATCGGCCACCGTCGAACAGGTGGTTCCGGTCGCCGACGGCATTGCACGCATCGTGCTCATACCCTCCCTGCCGCTGAAGGCCGAGCCGGGCTCGCACGTGGACCTGATGGTTCAGGTCAACGGGGAGGCGGCCAAGCGCTCCTACTCGGTGGTCGAATCCAGCGACGACGGCACCCGTCTGGTGATCAGCGTGATGAAGGCCCCGCTCTCGCGCGGCGGCTCGATCTTCATGCACTCGCTGGTTCCCGGGCAGCAACTGGAAATCACCCAGCCGCTGCAGAACTTCCCGCTGCGCGTCGGCGCGCGGCGCTACATCCTGCTCGCCGGTGGCATCGGCATCACCGCGATCGCCAACATGGCCGCGGTGCTCAGGCGGCTGAATGCCGACTACACCGTGGTGTACGTGGGCCGAACCCGCAGCGCGATGGCCTACCTGGCCGAATTGTCCGAACTGCACGGGGAACGGCTGCAGCTGCACGTCGACGACGAGGGCAGCCCGCTGAGGGTCCCCGAGCTGGTGGGCCGCGCCGATGCGGACACCGAACTGTACATGTGCGGGCCCATCCGGCTGATGGATGCGGTGCGCCGCAACTGGGCCGAGCGCGAACTGGATTTGCCGAACCTGCGCTACGAGACCTTCGGCAACAGCGGCTGGTACGACCCCGAGGAATTCATTGTGCGCGTCCCCAAGCTTGACCTGGAGGTCGTGGTCCCGCAGGGCCGCTCGATGCTCGAGGCCCTCGAGGACGCCGGGGCGGAAATGATGTACGACTGCCGCAAGGGCGAATGCGGACTTTGCGAGGTGCGCATCACCGCGCTCTCCGGGGCCATCGACCACCGCGACGTGTTCTACTCCGAACGCCAGCAGCGGCTCTCCACCAAGATGAATTGCTGCGTCTCGCGCGCCGTCACCTCCGCCACCGGCGCCCGCTCCGACGCGGCCCACGCGGGCCCGGCCATCATCACCATCGAGCCGAACTGAGCGCCGCACCCGGGGCGCCGCACCCGGCGTCCGGCACGGGCGCGGGTTGCCCGGCCGAACAGGGCAAAATGAAGGCAGACATCGTGAAAGGAACGGCCGTGGCCCAGACCCCAACCCCGCCGGTACTCGACTTCGTGGCAACCATCGACGTCGAGGTCAGCCCGACCATCGACATCGGCACCACCGCCCAGGGCATCCGCCGGGTGGCCCCGATCCGCGGCGGGACGGTGGCCGGCCCGGGCCTGTCCGGGAAGGTGCTCGATGCCGGGGCCGACTTCCAGCGCTACCCGGCGCCCGATCTCGCGTTCCTGGAGGCCAACTACGTCCTGGAGCTGGACGACGGCCAGCGGATCCTGGTGGAAAACCGGGCTATGCGCTCGGCGGACCCCGCCGACCTGGAACGCATGATGGCCGGCGAAACCGTCGATCCCTCCCGCGTCTACTTCCGCTGCGTGCCTGGCCTCTCGGCCGACGACTCCGGGCCGCACGCCTGGATGAACCGCACGCTGTTCCTGGGCGTCGGCGAGCGCCTGGCGACCGGCGTACGCATCGACGTATTCCGCGTGCGGTAGCCGGTCCCCGCCGGCGGCGGAGTCCGGGAGGTGTGCCTCCGCTACCCTTGAACAAAGCCCGAAGCCCGAGGAGAACCGCCGTGTCCTGCTGCCACCCCGCCGACCGTCCGCGTCCTGCCACAGCGGGAGCCGCTGCCCCCGCCGTGGACCCGGCCGTGCCCTCCGGCATGCTCGACGACGGCCCGCGGACGGTGCAGGAGGTGGCGCTGGCCGGCGGGCGCTTTGCCATGGGGGATGCCTTCGACGAGGGCTACGCGCAGGACGGCGAGGTCCCGGTGCACGCCGTTCGGCTTTCCCCCTTCGCGATCGATGCCACCACGGTGACCAACGCCGAGTTCGCCCGGTTCGTGGAGGCCACCGGGTACCTGACCGAGTCGGAGGTTTACGGGTTCTCCGCGGTGTTCCACCTGCTGGTCAGGGCGCCGAAGCGGGATATCGTGGGCAGCGCCGAGGGCGCCGGCTGGTGGCTCACGGTGCGCGGGGCCGACTGGGCCCATCCGCACGGGGCCGAATCCAGCTGGCGGGACGCCGCCGACCATCCGGTGGTCCAGGTCTCGTGGAACGACGCGCAGGCCTACTGCGCCTGGGCGGGCCGGTCCCTGCCCACCGAGGCCCAATGGGAATACGCTGCCCGCGGCGGTCTCGAATCCCGGCGCTACCCGTGGGGCGACGAGCTGCACGGGCCGGACGGGGAACACCTGTGCAACATCTGGCAAGGCGAATTCCCCACGCGCAACACGCTCGGTGACGGTTTCCTGGGCACTGCCCCTGTCACGTCCTTTCCGCCCAACGGCTTCGGGCTGCACGAAGTCAGCGGCAACGTGTGGGAATGGTGCGCCGACTGGTTCCTGCCCAAGTACTACCGCAATTCGCCCGACGCCGACCCGGCCGGGCCCAGCATCGGGCGCGGCCGGGTCATGCGTGGCGGGTCCTTCCTCTGCCACGACTCCTATTGCAATCGCTACCGGCTTTCGGCGCGCACCTCCAACAGCGCGGACTCGGCCAGCAGCAACACCGGCTTCCGCACCGTCGCCCGCACGGGCTGACGGGCGGAAGCCGGCCGGCTATTCGAAGACCCGGGCCATCTCCCGGTCCAGTTCCAGCACCTGCTCGGGGTTGTAGTCGGCCTTCGCGCCCGGGGTGTAGTGCACCCGGTGCAGGGTCCCGGTGTAGCGGAAGGCGCCGTGGCGCCGGGACAGCTCCCAGTCCACGGGGCCCCCGCGATCCAGCCCCACGCTGATCCCGGCGAACGGCGCCATCCCGGTCAGCTGCAGCAGGTTCTCCAGCCGCGCCGTTTCCACCCCGTCCACGAGCAGCCGCACATCCCACTTGATCCCGGGCCGCGCGATGAAGTCGAGGGTGACCAGGTGGCTGCCGGGCTCCAGCGGTGCGCCGGTGCGCAGCATCTTCCCGTACTGGTTGTAGGCCAGGGTCAGGTTCCCGTCCTCGGTGTACAGCACGTAGCCGCCACCCTGGTCGCCGTGGGCGACGAGCACGCCGGCAGCCCCCGGCCCGTGGTCGATGGCCACGTCGACGGTGAAGGAACGCAGCCGGATCAGCTTGGCGGAGCGGAAGCGCTCCAGCGTGGGGGCGCCGGGGTACAGGGTCGCCGGTGCCTCGAGCAGCAGCTCGGTGGCGGGGCGGTTGCGGTTGAAGGAGCCGTCGTCGTTCAGCGGGAACACCTGGTTGTGCCAGGCGGCGGCCCGCCAGCGTTCGGCCAGCTCGCGCACCTTCTGCGGGTGGGCGGCTGCCACGTCGACGGTCTCGGTCGGGTCGGCTGCCAGGTCGTAGAGCTCCCAGGTGCCCTGCTCCCAGCCGGGCCCGTTGGGTTCGGGGGCCACGGCCTTCCAGTTGCCGTCGAGGAGGGCGCGCCGGCCGTTGAGCTCGGTGTACTGCTCGGTGTGCGCCGAGTCCAGGGTCGGCTCGCGCAGCCACCTATCGAAGGGGATCCCGTCGGTTTCCTGGGCCGGGACCCCGTGGCGCTGCTCCAGCGGGGAGACACCGGCGAGGTTCAGCAGGGTCGCGCCGACGTCGGTGGCGTAGGCGTACTGGTGGCGGATCCCGTCATCGCCCGCGGCCTTCGGCAACCCCGCCGGCCAGGACAGCAGCATCGGCACGCGAGTGCCGCCGCCGTAGGTGTGCATCTTGTAGAGCCTAAACGGGGTGTTGGAGGCGTAGGCCCATCCGCGCGGGTAGTGCACGTAGGCCCGCGGCCCGCCGATCAGTTCCGGGTCGCGGGCCACGTCGGCGTCCCAGTCCTCGGGCAGGCCGAAGCGCGGGGCGCCGAAGCGGCTGAAGTAGCTGCGCGTGCCGGTGTCCCCGCCCTCGGCGGTGGCCCCGTTGTCGGAGGTGAACACGATGATGGTGTTCTCGTATTCGCCGGTGGCCTTCAGGTGGTCGGTGATCCGCTTGAGGTTCTGGTCCACGTTGTCCACGGCAGCGGCGTAGGCCTCCATGTAGCGGGCGAAGAGTTGGCGCTGTTCCGCCTCCAGCTCGTCCCAGGGCACCACCTCGGCGCCCGGCTCGGTGTTGCGCGGCGCGCAGGCGGTGCCCTCGGGGAAGAGCCCGGCGGCGATCTGGCGGGCGAAGCGCGCCGAGCGGATATGGTCCCACCCGGATTCGTAGCGTCCGCGGTATTTTTCCAGGTCCGCGGCCTTGGCCTGCAGCGGGCCGTGCACGGCCTGGTGGGCGAAGTAGAGGAAAAAGGGCTTGGCCGGGTCGTTGGCGCGCAGCTCGCCGATCATGCCCAGCGCCTTGTCCGTCAGGTCGTCGGTGAGGTAGTAGTCCGCGGGGTATTCGTCGATGACCACCTGGCTGTTGTCCGAGATGATCCGGTGCGGGTGGAAGAGCGAGGTGAACCCGTCCATGCAGCCGTAGTAGCGCTCGAAGCCGCGGGCCAGTGGCCAGCTGTCCTTCGCCGCCCCGTCGTGCATCTTCGATTCCACGGTCAGGTGCCACTTGCCGACCATGAAGGTCGCGTATCCGCCGGCCCGGAAGTTCTCCGCCAGCGTCGGGGCATCGGCGGGAAGTTCCATGGCGGTGTTGGGGAACCCGGGATCCATGTGCGGGACGTAGGCGAAGCCGGCGCGGTGCGGGTTCATCCCCGTGAGCAGCGCCGCCCGGGCCGGGGCGCACATCGGCGGGGTCTGGTAGTTGCCCAGCCGGTAACCGTCCTCGGCAATCTCGGCCAGCGTGGGGGTGTCGATCTCGCCGCCGAAGGGCGAGATGTCGCTGTATCCCATGTCGTCCATGAGCATCACGATCACGTTCGGCGCCCCCCGCGGTGCGTGCACCGGCGGCTTCCAGGCCGGGACCGAGTCGCTGGCCTTTTCGGAGACCGCCCCGGTGAAGGAGCCGTACCCGCGCACGGGGAAGGGGCCGGAATTTATCTGGGCGGACATCGTGGGACTTCTCTTTCGCTGGATTTCGTGGGACAATGTGCCGGCACCCCGGCCACCGCGGTGCTGCGGTGGCCGGGGTGGCCGGTCGGCTGTTAGGAGAGGCTGGTCTTCGAGCTTTCGCGGGTCAGCAGCACCGCGACCAGGCCGATGGCCATCACGACCATCCAGAACCCGGCGACCAGGCCGAATCCTCCGCCGGCGGCGATGACAAGCCCGGAGGCGATCATCGGGGTGAACCCGGCGCCGACCACCGAGGCGCCCTGGTAGGCCAGCGAGGCACCGGTGTAGCGGACGTGGGTGGGGAACTGTTCGGCCACGAAGGCGCCGATCGGGCCGTAAAGCAGGCCCTGGACCAGGCCGTTGCCCACAGCGATCGCGACAGCGAAGCCCCACATGGTGCCGTTGTTCAGCAGCGCCATCAGCGGGTAGGCCAGCACGATGCCGATGATGCCGGCGAAGACCAGCATGCGGCGCCGGCCCACGCGGTCGCTCATCCGGGCCGCCCAGAAGGTGACGACGAGGGTCAGCACCGCGCCGGCGGCCTTCCAGTTCAGCACGCCGGAGCGCTCAACTCCGTTGGACACCGCGATCGAGACGCCCCAGACGGTCAGCAGGCCCTGGCAGCAGTAGAAGCTGACGGTGGCCAGCAGGGCCAGCACCACGGCGCGCGGGTGGTTGCGCAGCACGTCCAGCAGCGGCATCTTGCGCTTTTCGCTGGCCTCGGCGAGCTTGTTGAACATCGGCGTTTCGGCGACCTTGAGCCGGATGACCATGCCGACGGCGATCAATGCAGCGCTGAGCAGGAACGGGATGCGCCAGCCCCAGGTCAGGAACTGGTCCCCGGTGGCGGCGGACACGGCGGAGACCACCAGGGTCGCCATGATCGCACCGGCCGGGCCGCCGGCGTTGGCGAAGGACGTGGCAAATCCGCGCTTGGACTGCGGGGCGTGCTCCAGGGCCATGAGCGCGGCCCCTCCCCATTCGCCGCCGACAGCGATGCCCTGCACCACGCGCAGCACCACCAGCGCCGTCGGGGCGAGGATGCCGATCTGCGCCGTGGTGGGCAGCAGGCCGATCATCGTGGTGGCCACACCCATCATCAACATCGAGAGCACCAGCATCTTCTTGCGGCCGATGCGGTCGCCGAAGTGGCCGAAGACGATGCCGCCCAGCGGCCGGGCCACGTAGCCCGCGGCCAGCGTGGCGAAGGAGGCGAACAGCCCGAACGAGGGGCTGAGGTCCGAGAAGAACACCTTGCCGAAGACGATCGAGGCGGCCGTGGCGTACAGGATGAAGTCGTAGTACTCGATGGCGCTGCCGACGAAGCTGGAGGCCAGGATGCGGCGCATGTCCTTGGTGTTCAGCGAATCGTGGGGAGCATGGCGTGGCGGCGTCTTTGCCGTCCCGATGGTCTTGTTGCTCATGGGGATTTCCCTCGGTTAGGTCGGATGGTGATTGGCTTGCCTCCAGTGTGCTCCACGCCACATGATATAGATAATCAATTGATTCAATGAGATTCATCAGGAGAACTTATGGGCGAGCTCACGCTGCGCCAGCTGCAGTATTTCGTGGCGGTCGTGGACCACGGGTCGGTCACCGCGGCTGCCGAAGCCTGCCATGTTTCCCAGGCGGCGGCCTCCATGGCGATTGCACAGCTGGAAAAATCGCTGGGGGTGGACCTGCTGATCCGCAGTCAGTCACGCCGGCTCTCGCCCACCGCGGCCGGGACCGAGTTCGCCGCCCATGCGCGTGCGGTGCTTGAGCGCCTGGCGGAGGCCGAGGCAGTGGTGTCCGAGAGCGTGGGGCAGATGCGCGGGGCCCTGCGCGTCGGCTGCAGCCCGACGCTCTCTCCCCGGCTCATTCCGCCGCTGGTGCAGTTTTTCACCCTTCACCATCCGCAAATTGACCTGCGCATCAGCGAAGGGGCGCCGGTCCAGACCCAGGACGATGTCCGCCATGGGCGGCTGGACCTGGCCTTCGGCTATGCATGGCAGGCCGACACCGATCTGCGCCGCGAGCACATCGCAGACGTCCGCCTCCAGGTGATGTTGGCCGCCGGGCACTCCCTGGCCGGACGCAAGTCGGTGCACTTGGCCGAGATCGTGCACGAACCGGCCGTGATCCTCAATGTGCCGCCCACCGCCGAGCGGCTCATTGCGCTGGTCCAGTCGCTTGGACTCGAGCTGGACATCAAGTTGACCAGCACCAACATGGAAACCATTCGCTCGTTGGTGGGACGGGGTCTGGGGTTCTCGTTCGTCAACAGCGCACCGGCCACGGGGACCACGTTCGACGGGCTGGAGGTCGTCTACGTCCCGGTGGCCGATGCGATGCCGCAGAACTCCATCGTGGCGATGCTTCCTGCCGGGCATGCTGTGCCGCGCAGGGTTTCGGCGGCGCTCGAGGTGCTGCGCGACGACGTCCGGTCCCATCCCTGAACGCAGGTCGCCGGCACGACCCGGACACAGCGGCGACTGCCACCTCCGCGTTGGTTGGCCATGGCAGATCGTCGGAATCCTTGGATTGGAGATGTTCTTACGGAGATTGGCCCGGGATTTCTGCGGCTTTCCGTGGGGATGGGCGTGGTGGTTCATGAGATCTATGGCGCGTTGTTGACGTGTCCGATGCCCGTGGTAATCGCGGACGAATAACCAAGTCGATGCAACAACAATGCCTGGGGTACTCCGAGCGGAACGGAATATCCCAGGCATTGCCTAGCTAGCTTGAATGGAGTGAGGCTTACCCTTGCAGGCTTGCGTTTCTTTCGCGGCGCGAGGACTCGTTGGCAGGCGCCTGGATTGCCGCACCCATGTCCGCATCCAGGTTCTGGATATCGGATCCGGAGCGGTCCTTGGCGTACAGCAGGGCGACCAGCGACATGGTCGAGAACGACATCCAGAGCAGGGCTACCAGCCAAAGGTCCCCGCCGCCGGCGATGACCAGGGCGGTGGCGATCATGGGGGTGAATCCTGCGCCAAGTGTGGAGGCCATCTGGTAGCCGATGGAGGTTCCCGAGTAGCGCACCGCAGTCGGGAAGAGCTCGCCGGCGAAGGCGCCGTAGGGCCCGGAGGTGAAGCCTTGGACAAGGCTCAGACCCAGCACGATGGCCAGCATGAAGGCAACCGTGTTGCCCATGTCGAGCAGCGCCATGACAGGAAAGGCCAGGACAATGGCTCCTGCGTTGCCCCAAATGAGGATCCTTCGCCGGCCGAGCTTGTCGCTGAGCTTCGAGGCAACGATGATGGCCAAGACGGTGAAAAGGCCGCCAAAGGCTTTGATGTTCAGTACCTCGGTCTGTGCCAGGATGGCTTGCTGCACGGCGAAGGAGATCGCCCAGGCACCCATCAGGCCCTGCGCCATCTGGCCGGAAAGCCCGGACACCATGGCAATGAGCAGCGGCTTGCGGTGATGGCGGAAAAGCTCGGCAATGGGAATGCGCTTCTTGGCCTCCTGCGAAGACTTGGAAACCTCGGTGAAGACGCGGGATTCGGAGACCTTCATGCGGATGAAGATGGCCAGCATCATGAGCACGGCGGAGAACACGAACGGTACGCGCCAGCCCCAGGCCAGGAACTGTGCCTTGGGCAGGGTCGACATCGCCGAAAGGATCAGGGTGCCCAGGATGGTTCCGGCCGGCGCCCCCATGTAGGCGAAGGCGGAGGCGAATCCGCGCGAGCCCTTCTTGGAGTTCTCAAAGGCAAGCAGCATGGCCCCGCCCCATTCCCCGCCCACGGCCAGGCCCTGGAAGACACGCAGGGAGACCAACAAGATGGGCGCCCAGATCCCGATCTGTGCGGTGGTGGGCAACAAGCCGATCAGCGTGGACGCGATGCCCATGGCCAATACGGTGGTGATCAAGATGGCCTTGCGCCCGATCTTGTCTCCCAGGTTGCCGAAGAGGAACGCGCCGAGGGGTCGGGCGATGTAACCGACCGCCAGGGTGCCGAAGGAAACGAAGAGCGCAACGTTCGGGTCCAGGTCTGCAAAGAACACTTGGTTGAACACGATGCCTGCGGCCGTCGCGTAGAGGATGAAGTCGTAGTACTCGACTGCTGTGCCGAGGAAGCTGGAAAACAGGATCCTGCGCATCTCCTTCGGGTTGGCGTGATAGACCTTTCCTTCCGGTGCTGGGCTTGCCGGATCGGCAGTGCTGCTGTGGCTCATGGCGTGGTCCTTTCAGGGCTCGGAATTGGGAGTTAGCGAGTGGTCGCGCTGGAGGAAGACAATCGCGCGGCGGCGCGGGCGGCGGGGCCGAATGGAATGACTTCCAAGTCGTCCGGGATCGAGAGGGTCCCGGCAAAAGTCGAGCGGGCCTCTTGCCAGGCTTCCGGTGGTGAATAGCTCGGTACCAGGTGATGGAGTGCCAGGTGGGTGGCACCGGCATCGCTGGCGATTCGGCCGGCTTCCGCCGCGGTGGTGTGTGCGCGGCGGTGGTGGTCCATGGTTGCCTGCAGCATCTGTGCGTCGGAGTATTGTGCGGCAAGGACTTCCAGATTGATGGCCTCGTGCAGCAAGAGGTCGGTGCCCCGGGCAAGGCGAACCATGTTGCTGCAGGGTGCGGTATCCCCGGATATGGTCACTGATCCGCCAACGGTCTCGAAGCGGAAGGCGTAGGCCGGGGCGGTGGGATGGTGGGAGACCAGAATGGCCGTGACGGTCACATGTTCGTCCCGGAAGACTTCGATGGGTTCCATCTCGGGGGCGACGTCGGTGTCGGGGTCAAACCCGATTCCCCCGGGCAACCGGATCTCTCGCGGATCGAACTGCGCCGCAGGGGAAACCGCGAGGGAGTCGAAGATCCGGTCGTTGCAGTCGGTCGCGTAGGCCGAAAGGATGCCAGACACCAGTCCCTCGATGCCGGGTGTTGGGCGATGCGGGGCAATCGGCGTTGGGGTGGCCGTGGCCCGCGGGGAGAGCGGCGGCAGCTTGCCGCGGTCGCCCGGTCCGACGATGGGAATCGGCCCGCGGGGGCTGTTTTTGAGTTCGAACGCCCCGAAGAGGAGCAAGGAGGGCAGATCGACGGTGTGGTCGGAGTGCATGTGGGTGATGAAGATAGCGCCCAGGTTCGACATCGATAGGCCGGCTGCATTCGCCTGGCGGCCGGCACCCTGACCACAGTCGACCAGGTACCAGGTTTCGCCGACCACCACCGCAGTGGCAATACCGAACCGCGGCGTACCCTCGTGGTCCTTCCACCAGCGGGGCCCGCCCGCGGTGCCGAGGGTGACTACATAGGGAATCATCGGAGACGGGCTGGCATCGGTCATGGTGGAGCTTCTCGCTTTCCGGCGGGTGGATGAACAAGTCGGAGACGGGGCTCCTGGCAAGAAGGCTTGCGTGCCGACTTATTGCTTGACTCCATCTTGGTGTCGTCCATCACATTTGCCTAGCTAGAATAGTTGCACGCGGTCATAAGGAGAGCTAATGAGCGAAATCACGCTGCGGCAACTCGAGTACTTCGCGGCGATCGCGGAAACCCAGTCGGTCACCAATGCGGCCCGTCATTGCCATGTCAGCCAAGGGGCGGTGAGTCTGGCGCTGGGACAGTTGGAGCATGCCCTGGGAGTCACTCTTGCGATGCGGCAGCGGGGCCGCGGCATTGCGCTGACGCCAGAGGGGCAGGAGGTTGCCACGCGGGCTCGATTCATTGCCGACCAGGTCGAACGGCTGCGCGACGCCGTCTCCAAGGCGCACACCGGACTGTCGGGGCGGCTGAGCATCGGGGTTTTCACGACGTTGGCGGTCCACGTGGTCCCGCATCTCATCGATTGGTTCTGTGCTCGCCACCCCGAGGTGCAACTGGTGTTCGTCGAGGGCAGCGGCCCCGAAATCCAGGAGGCATTGTTTGCCGGGCGCACGCAGCTGTCAATCGGCTACGAGACCCAGTTCGGCCAAGACTGCACGATGGAAGTGCTCCAGGAATTCCACCGGAAGGTCGCTGTGAGCCCTTCGCATCCGCTGGCACAATACGAAGAGATTGGTTTTGCCCAGCTTGCCCAATTCCCGGCGGCCTTCCTGAACCTGGAACCGGCACTGCAGCATACGCTGGCGGAATTCCAGCGTCATGGCGTCACCGCGAACGTCGGCTGGCTTCTGGCCAACGTGCCCTCCATCCATTCGATTGTGGGCCGGGGATTGGCCTACTCGCTGCTGATGCAACCGACCGAGAACAGCATGGAGGATCGCCCGCTGGTGTTCCGTTCCCTCTCGGATGAAACCCAGGCCAACTCGCTGGTGGCAGCGGTGCCCACGGGCGTCAGTCGCAGTGCCATGGTGACGGAAGCGCTGGCCGCCCTGCATGCCCAATGGAAATGAGGCCGGTCGGGCAGGATGCCATCCGGACGGGAATCTCCCGGTGCTGCCCGGGTATCTGCCGTGGATTGGAATTTGCGGAGCGGCGCTCCGCAAGCTTCTCCACGGGAAGAAATTGGGGTGGCGGATCCTGAAGGTCTACGGCTTTGGACCATGGACGGACATCGGCCATCCGGTATTACTGAAAATGTAGGGGACGAGTCCGCGGCGCCGCTGGAGGTCAACCAATCCTGATGGCCCGAACACCCAGCGCATGGTTCCTGCCCGCCGCCTTGCCGGTCCGGTCCAGGATCGAGGTGATGAGTTCTAGGGGTGGCGGGTGATCCGGCAGCGCGGCAAGGTAGGCTTCATGTGCGCCGAGCGAGGCGACCGCGAGGTCCACCGAGTGCTTGCTGACGGGTATGGCGTGGGTGTTTCGGGACTCGGTGACCAACAGCCAGGAGACTGACCACGCTTCGTCCACCGCTTCGCCTCCGGTGGTGCGAAAGAGCCATGGGTTGTCAGCGTCCCGGATTGCGTCCACGACCGCAAGCCCTGCAGCCCTGTGGTCCGCGTGGTTGAGTCCCCATGGGGTCTCCAGGTCCCACGTCATGGTCATGACCGCATCGGGTTTGAAGCGGCGGATGTGCATGGCAATTCGTTGCCTCAGGGCAAGCCCCGGTTCCAGCAGCCCATCGGGAAAATCCAGGATGGCCAAGTCGGTAACCCCAACGATTTCGCAAGCTCGCCTTTGTTCTTCGGCGCGAAGGGGACCTGCGGCGGCCGGTGGCAGGTTCCGTATGCCTGATTCGCCCGATGTCAGCAAGAGATAGCCCACCTCGACTCCCTTGGAAGTCCACTCGGCCACGACGGCCGAAGCGCCGTATTCCATGTCGTCGGGGTGCGCCACCACGCATAGCACGCGTTGCATGGCTGAATCGTCCAAAATCGGAAGCGGTTTTGTTGGACCGAAATCTTTTGCAACCGCGGAATCGTTGCCCATTTATTCAGTGTAGGGCTTCATGCATTGCCTCTGGCGCGGTGGTTTCGGGCTGATCCACCTCTGTTTCCCCGGGCCAGGGACGCTTTCCCGGCAGCCCCCAATTTCTCACGAGCCTTGAACCATGCCGCTGTAGCGGCCATGGCTACTTCAGCTGCAGGGATCAGGTGTCGGTCGCGGGAACCAGTGCGCGTCCGATGCCGCGCACCGCGGTCTGAAGGGCCATCACCGCAGCGGGCAAAAGATCCGAGCCGCGCGGAAGCACCACCGCCAGGACCGCCAGCGCATGGCCGCGGCCATCGAGGATCGGTGCGGCGGCGCCGGTGGATTCCGGGTCGATGAGCCCGTCGAAGGTCGCGTACCCGCTGCGCCGGATCTCGGCCAGCTCGTGGCGCAGCTTCGGGTGGCGGGCCAGCATGGCCTCGCCGTGGCGTGCGAGGTACCCCTCCAGCACGCTGGCGGGGGAGTAGGCCAGCAGGGCCATGCCCATGGAGGTCAGGTGGACCGGCATGCGGCCAGCCACGTTGGCCTGGTTGACCACCGATCCGGGGCGCGAGAGCCGCTCGATGACCAGCACGTCGTCCTCGTGCAGCACCGCCAGCTGGGTGTTCTGGCCCACCAGCTGGTTGATGTCCTCCATGAAGGGCAGGGCCGCCTGGCGCAGGCTCAGCGTCGAGGCGCTGCGGTTGGCCAGTTCCCACAGCCGCAGCCCGAGGCGCACTTGGCCGTCGGTGTCGCGGGCCAACAGGCCGTGGGCAACCAGGTTCTCCAGCAGCCGGTAGGTGGTCGCCCGGGGCACATCGGCGCGGCGGGCGAGCGCGTTGACCGTCAACGTGGGATTTTGCGCGTCAAAGGCATCGAGGATCCGCACGAGGCGGTCCAGCATCGAGTCGCCGCTGCGCGAATTGGCCATGAAACCACTGTAGAACAGTTGGAATCCGGTATTGGCCGCGAGGGACAGCGGACCCGCGGCAGCGCCGCGTGGAGATTAAAGTAACCGCGGCCAATCTTCCGGATTTCGGCGGACGAAGCCTACGATGAGCACAGCAGGCAACCAGGTGCAATAGGTTCATCCGACCCCGCTTTTTGCTGTTTGACAAGCGGTTCCCCGTCCCGTGGACCCACATGTGGCAACACCTGGTCCACAGACCAAAGGAGAAGCACGTGGCCGAGCCAGAAGACGCCGGGAAGAAGCTGAACGAACGTCCCGAATCCATGCCCGAGCGCAGCCGCTTCGGCGTCAGTGAACGGCGCAAGGACCCCGTCGCCGAGGAATTCCGTGCCCCGATCACCAGCACCGAACTGAGCAAGGGGCCCGGCGAACTCGTCGAGCATGCTGGCCCCACGGTCAACTGGCGCGTCTTCCTGATCTCCGCGGCCATCATCCTCGCCTTTTCCATCTGGGCCATCATCGTGCCGGACAACGCTGCGGCCTCGATGCGGGCGGCTGTCTCCTGGATCTCGATCAATCTCGGCTGGTTCTACGTCGTGACGGTCACCCTGGTCGTCCTTTTTGTCCTCTGGGTTGCCTTCTCCAAGGAGGGCAGCGTCAGGCTGGGACCCGACCACTCGCGACCGCAGTACAACCTCTTCACCTGGGTTGCGATGCTCTTTGCCGCCGGCGTGGGCATCGACATGCTCTTCTACTCGGTGACCGGACCCATCACCCAATTCATCGCCCCGCCCTCCGTCGACGCCGAGTCGGCCGCCGCAGCCCAGGACGCGGTCGTGTGGACGATGTTCCACTACGGCATCGCCGGCTGGTCCATGTATGCGCTGCTGGGCATGGCCATGGGCTACTTCGCCTACCGCTGGGGCATGCCGCTGTCCATCCGAGCGGCTCTCTACCCGCTGCTGGGCAAGCGCGTGCGGGGGGTGACGGGCGATGTCATCGACATCTTCGCCCTGGTCGGCACCGTGTTCGGTGTGGCCACCTCGATGGGCATCGGCGTGGTGCTGCTCAACGTCGGGTTCTCCTGGCTCTTTGGCCTGCCCGAGGGCCTGGCCCTGCAGATCGCCCTGGTGCTGGTGGCGGTCATCATGACCATTGCCGCCTGCACTTCCGGGGTCGACAAGGGAATCCGGCTGGTCTCCGAGCTGAACCTCTGGTCGGCTGCGGCCATGATGCTCTACATCCTGATCACCGGCAAGACCTCCTTCCTGCTCACCGCCCTGGTGGAGAACATCGGGCGCTTCATCTTCACGCTGCCCGAACGCACCCTGCAGACCTTCGCCTACGAGGACGGCGGGGCCGAATGGATGGGCAGCTGGACCCTCTTCTTCTGGGCGTTCTGGCTGGCCTGGGGCCCATTCGTCGGCCTCTTCCTGGCCCGAATCTCCCGTGGCCGCACGCTGCGCGAATTTGTCATCGCCGCGATCACCGCCCCGGTGCTCTGCGACTTCTTCATCGTCTCGATCTTCGGCAACAGCGCCATGAGCGAGGTGCTCGGCGGCAACACGGAGTTCGCGAAGCTGGCCATCGAGAGCCCGGAACACGGCTGGTACGCGTTGCTGGAGATGTTCCCCGGCGCCCCGTTCCTCATCGGCTTGGCCACGCTCTCGGGCCTGCTCTTCTACCTGACCAGCGCCAACTCCGGCGCGATGATCATGTCCAACTTCTCCTCATCCATCCCCGACCCCTCGCAGGACGGGGCCAAGTGGCTGCGCATCTTCTGGGCGCTGGTCACTGCGGTGCTGACCGTGGCGATGTTGATAGCAGGCGGTGTGACGACCATGGAGCACGCGACGCTGATCTTCGCGCTGCCGGTCACGATCATTGCCTACCTGGTCATGGCCTCCTTCTCCAAGGTCCTGCGGATGGAACACGCCGAGCGCGAGGGCCACGTCATGCGCCGCCGCTCGGTCGCCGCGCACGGCGGGGCCGCCCCGGAGAAGACCTGGCGCCAGCGGATGGCGCAGCTGCGCGCCTACCCGTCCAACAAGGCCGTCGCGCAATTCGTGGAGCGGACCATCCACCCGGCCCTGGAAGAGGTGGCGGGCGAGTTCAACAAGCTGGGCTACCAGGCGGAGCTGACCTCCACGCCGAACGCCAAGACGCACATCGACGAGCACACGCTGCTGGTCCACATGCACGACCACCGCAACTTCCACTACCAGGTGGCGGCGGTGGAGGCGCCGGTGCCCGCGTTCGGCGCGCGCACCGTGTCACGCGAGGTCGATGTGTACTTCCGCCTCGAGGTCTTCACCCAGACGGGAACCGAGGGGTACGACCTGATGGGCCTGAGCAAGCAGCAGGTCATCAACGACGTGCTTGACCGCTACGAGGCGCACCTGTCGTTCCTGAAATACTCCTCCGAGCACGACTACGCCTCGATGCTCACGCCCCCGCGCCCGGCCACGGGCATGATCCCGCAGGTGGACGGGGACCCAGACCATGAGGACGGCAAGAACAGTCAGTAAAACGTCCTCGGGAGCCTCTCTCGTGGAAGTCGCGAATCGACGGCGCACGGGAATACTTCCCAAACCCCTTGATGGGAGCCGGGCCTCCTGATAAAGTTCATTTGGTGAACAAGCGTTCGCGATGCGAACAAATCGACCAGGAAGCCAGGACCCCACATCATGAAGCAGGCGTACCTCTACGACGCGATCCGCACCCCCTTCGGCAAGATCGGCGGAAGCCTTTCCTCGCATCGCCCCGACGACCTGGCCGCGCACGTGGTCCGCGAGCTCGTCGCCCGCGCGCCGCAGCTGGATCCGGCTTCCATTGACGAATCGATCTTCGGCAACGCCAACGGCGCCGGCGAGGAAAACCGCAACGTGGCCCGCATGGCCACCCTGCTGGCCGGCCTGCCCACCTCGCTGCCCGGCACCACCATGAACCGCCTC
The DNA here is from genome assembly GCF_030512175.1 of Paeniglutamicibacter sulfureus. Lineage (GTDB taxonomy): Bacteria > Actinomycetota > Actinomycetes > Actinomycetales > Micrococcaceae > Paeniglutamicibacter > Paeniglutamicibacter sulfureus. Next base: position 638,902 of record NZ_JAULBL010000002.1, read on the forward strand.
TGTGGCTCCTCGCTGGACGCCGCCATCGCAGCCTCCCGCCAGGTCAACACCGACGACGCGGACCTGGTCCTGGTCGGCGGCGTCGAGTCCATGAGCCGCGCCCCGTGGGTCCTGCCCAAGACCGAGCGTCCCTTCCCGATGGCCAACCTGGAGCTGGCCAACACCACCCTGGGATGGCGCCTGGTCAACCCGGCCATGCCCAAGGAATGGACGGTGTCCCTGGGCGAGGCCACCGAACAGCTGCGCGAAAAGTACGAGGTCACCCGCGAAGACCAGGACGAATTCGCAGCGCTCTCACACACGCTGGCAGCCGAGGCCTGGGCCAACGGCAAGTACGACAACCTTGTGGTCTCCGTGCCCCCGGCCAACAAGCGCGGCACCGAGGTGACCATGGATGAGACCATCCGCCCCGGTTCCACCGCCGAGACCCTGGCCGGGCTGCGCCCGGTCTTCCGCGACGCCGCCACCGGCACCGTCACCGCGGGCAACGCCTCGCCGATGTCCGACGGCGCCTCCGCAGCCTTCATCGGCTCCGAGCGCGGCGGCGAGCTGCTGGGAGCTGCCCCGCTGGCCCGCATTGCCGGCCGCGCCTCCTCGGCCCTTGACCCGCAGTACTTCGGCTTCGCCCCGGTTGAGGCCGCCAACAAGGCGCTGGCCAAGGCAGGGATCTCCTGGTCCGACGTCGCAGCAGTGGAACTCAACGAGGCCTTCGCCGCCCAGTCGCTGGCCTGCGTCCGCGCCTGGGACATCGACGCCGGAATCGTGAACGCCTGGGGCGGTGCGCTGTCCATCGGCCACCCGCTGGGAGCCTCCGGCCTGCGCATCCTGGGCACCCTGGCACGCCGGCTGCAGGAGAACAACCAGCGCTGGGGCGTTGCAGCCATCTGCATCGGCGTCGGCCAGGGCCTTGCCGTCGTGCTGGAAAACCCGAACGCCGCCTAGGCACCCTCGGGGGAGTTGAACCCCCCCCATCCCCTGACCGAACAGATTTAGGAGAGAACAACTTATGGCACCACGTATTGCCACCTCGGCGGCCGAAGCCGTCGCCGATATCAAGGACGGAGCCACAGTGCTCATCGGAGGCTTCGGCAACGCCGGCCAGCCGATGGAACTGATCGACGCACTCATGGAGTGCGGCGCCAAGGAACTGACCGTCGTGAACAACAACGCCGGGCAGGCCGACGCCGGCCTGGCCCTGCTCATCAAGGAACGCCGCGTCAAGAAGGTCATCTGCTCCTTCCCGCGCCAGTCCGACTCCTGGCACTTCGACGAGGCCTACCGCGCCGGCGAGCTCGAACTCGAGCTGGTCCCGCAGGGCAACCTGGCCGAACGCATCCGCGCCGCCGGCGCCGGCATCGGCGGCTTCTTCACCCCCACCGGCTATGGCACCATGCTTGCCGAGGGCAAGGAAACCCGCATGATCGATGGCAAGGGCTACGTGCTCGAGACCCCGATCAGTGCCGACTTTGCCCTCATCAAGGCACTGCGCGCCGATGAGCTGGGCAACCTGGTCTACCGCAAGACCGCCCGCAACTTCGGGCCCATCATGGCCACCGCCGCGAAGCAGGCCATCGTGCAGGTTTCCGAGATCGTCCCCGCCGGGCAGATCGACCCGGAAACCGTGATCACCCCCGGCATCTTCGTCGATACCCTCGTCACCATCGGAGGCACCAAGTAATGAGCCAGTACAACTCCACCGAGGCCGCGCTGACCCGCGACGAAATGGCCAAGCTGGTCGCCGCCGACATCCCGGCCGGCGCGTTCGTGAACCTGGGCATCGGCCAACCGACCAACGTGTCCAACTTCCTCACCACCGAGCAGGGCGTCACCCTGCACACCGAGAACGGCATGCTGGGCATGGGCCCGGTCGCCACCGGCGAGGACGTCGACGAGGACCTGATCAACGCCGGCAAGATCCCGGTGACCGAGCTGGCCGGGGCCAGCTACTTCCACCACGCCGACTCCTTCGCGATGATGCGCGGCGGGCACCTGGACGTCTGCGTCCTTGGGGCCTTCCAGGTCTCGGCCGAGGGCGACCTGGCGAACTGGCACACCGGCGCCCCGGGCGCGATCCCGGCAGTCGGCGGGGCCATGGACCTGGCCATCGGCGCCAAGCAGACCTGGGTCATGATGGGCCTGTTCACCAAGACCGGTGAGTCCAAGCTGGTCGAGGCACTTTCCTACCCGGTCACCGGGCTGGGTTGCGTTTCGCGCATCTACACCGAGTCCGCGATCTTCGTCATCGACGAATCCGGGGTCACCGTTCGTTCGACGCACGGCATCACCTTCGAGGAACTCGACGCCAAGATCCCGGTGGACCTGATCAAGGCATAGCCCTGCAAGTCTGAAAGAATGGGGGCCGCCGAAAGAACGCCCCCATTCTTTTTGCCTTCCCCCGTCCATGCATTTTGGGCGGCAACCACCGATGAACACACAGGAGCCATTCGCCATGAGCCAGGATGCAGGAACCGCCGCAGCTGGCGGCTCCACCTCGGTCCAGTCCCTGGCCCGAGGCCTGGATGTCATCTGCGCCTTCGACGCCGAGCACCCCTCGATGACCCTGAGCGAGGTCGCCAAGCGCACCAACCTCTCCCGTGCCACGGCCCGCCGCTTCCTGCTGACCCTGCAAGAGCTTGGCTACATGCGCGGGGACGGGAAGTTCTTCGAACTCACCTCCAAGGTCCTGCAGTTGGGATACTCCTACCTCTCCAGCGCCACGCTGCCGCAGCTGATGGAACCGGTGCTCGAGGAACTCTCCTCGCAGGTCCACGAGTCGGCCTCCGCCTCGGTGCTCGAGGGCAGCGAGATCCTCTATATCGCCCGGGTGCACACCCGCTCGATCATGCGCGTGGGCATCAGCGTCGGGACGCGTTTCCCCGCGGCCAACACTTCAATGGGCCGGGTGCTGCTGGCCTACCAAGCGCCCGGGGTACTGGAGCAACTGCTGGCCGCGGGGGTGAGCGCGCCGACCGGACACGGGATCGGCAGCGTTGCGGAACTGCGCGAGGAACTCGAGCGCGTGCGCACCCAGGGCTACGCGATCGTCGACCAGGAACTCGAGGTGGGCCTGCGTTCGGTCGCGGTCCCGGTGTTTGCGGCCGACGGGGCCGTGGTCGCCGCGATGAACGTGTCCATGGGCGTGGGGCCGCAATCGCCTGTCAGTGCGCAGGACGCCGCGGCGCGCGTGCTGCCCGCGTTGCAGCGGGCCACGCACCAGGTCCAGGACGCGCTGGCCGCCAGCCGCTAGGCGGAATCGGCGGATGGAGCGACCCCGGTGGCCCGCGCCGGCACGGCAAGGGTGCGACGCGCGGCAAACTTCGCCGGTGCCGGACCGCTGCCGTCGGCCAGGTCCGCCAGGATCCTCCCGATGACCGGCGTGAACTTGAATCCGTGGCCGGAAAACCCGGCACCGATCACCAGTGGCCCGATGCGGTCCAGGACAAAATCCTCGTCCGGCGTGGTGGTGTAGGTGCAGCTGACCTCCGTGAAGGAATCGGCATCGACGCCCGGGAGCCACTGCCGGGCGTAGTCCTGCAAGGCACGCAGCTGGAGCGGCTCGGCGGCGAAACTTCGCCGGTCGGGATGGGTCAACGCCCCGGTTCCGTGCCAGCCCGCCTTGATCCCCTCGCCGGGTGTCAGCATGCCGTAAACCGGGGAGTAGGCATTTTCAAAGCCGGGGGAACCCGGAACCAAGGTATGGTTGAAGCCGGGCCACACATCCTCCTGCCGTCGCCGGGCAAAGTGCACCGGCTGTTCCTGCGTGACGCGCAGGGCCGGCAGGCGCACCGATCCGGGGAGCAGCTCGCCGGTCCAGGCGCCCGCGGTGACAACGACGCTGCGGGCCTCCACGGTTTCACTGCCTTCCGCGGTTTCCAAGGCCAGGTGGACCTCCCTGTCCCCGGCGATTTTCATCCCGGTGACCCGCACCCCGTGGCGGATGAGGGCGCCGTGCCGCTGCGCCACCTGCTGGAAGGACGGCAGGGCCAGGTCGGGGTTGAGCTGCCCGCCGTCGGGCATGTGCAGCGCGGGGCCCGTGAAGCGAAGGCCGCTCCAGCGCTCACCTGCCTCCGCGGCCGACAGTTCCTCCGCCGCGATGCCGGCAGCCGTCAGGGACGCCAGCACCCGTGCCTGTTCCCGCGGGGCGCCGTGGTTGACGATTCCCGCGCGCGTCACCTGGGTCTGGCCGCTTTGCTCGCCGAGCAGGTCCCAGAGTCCGAGTGCCTCGGCGAGCATGGACACGTAGACCGGATCCGCATAGCCAAGGTTGAGGTTCCGGGTACTGCCGTGGGATGCGCCCAGGGTGTGCCCGGGAGCGAACTGCTCCAGCAGCGTGACCTCGCGGCCGCGTGTGGCCAGCGCCCAGGCGGTGGCCGAGCCCATGGCCCCGCCGCCAACCACTACGGTATCCAAGCGGGTAACCATGTCGCGTGTTCCTTCCGTCGAACCACCAACCAGTCTATGCATCAGCCCACCTGTCCGCCGCCGAGGCGCATGCCCGTGCATTGCCGCACGGCACATGTGCCCAAACGGGCCACCTCATCCCGGGTGCAAACGCTTCCAACTTCACTGTGACCTGGGCCATACTCGGAGGCGTGATCGGCAAGCGGCAATTGCCCCAGGTGCCGTCCGTGGAACCTTCGGAGGTTGGAAGTGGCTTCATCTCGCCCCAGCAGTGACAGTATCCAGGAGCGCAAGGGACTCAAGCGCGTCGTGGTCGCCTCGATGGCCGGAACGGTCGTCGAATGGTACGAGTTCTTCCTGTACGCGACGGCGGCAACGCTCGTCTTCAACAAGATCTTCTTCCCCGAGGCAGCCAACGAGCTGGACAACATCATCAAGGCGTTCCTGACCTACGCCGTGGGCTTCATCGCCCGCCCGATCGGCGGCATCGTCTTTGGCCACTTCGGGGACAAGTACGGCCGCAAGCACCTGCTGCAGGTGGCCATCATCCTGGTGGGCGTCACCACCTTCCTGATGGGCTGCCTGCCGACCTTCGACGCCATCGGCTACGCGGCGCCGATCTTGCTGGTGGTCCTGCGTTTCTTCCAGGGCTTTGCCGTCGGCGGCGAATGGGGCGGTGCGGTGTTGCTGGTCGCCGAGCACGCACCGGACAAGGAACGAGGGTTCTGGGCATCCTGGCCGCAGGCAGCGGTGCCGGCAGGCAACCTGCTCGCCACCATCGTGCTGCTGGTGCTCTCCTCCACACTGTCCGAGGAGGCCTTCCTGGCCTGGGGCTGGCGGATCGGCTTCTGGCTCTCGGTGGTCATCGTCGCGGTGGGCTACTACGTGCGCACGCGGATCTCCGACGCCCCGATCTTCCAGGAGGCCAAGGCCGAGCTGGAGCAGAACGCCGAGGCCGGCTACGGCGTGGCCGAGGTCTTCCGCCGCTACCCGCGCGGCGTGTTCACCGCCATGGGCCTGCGGCTGGGCGAGAACATCCTCTACTACATGGTGGTGACGTTCTCCATCACCTACCTCAAGACCCAGCTGAAGATGGACACCTCCACGATCCTGCTGCTGATGCTGGTGGCACACCTGATCCACTTTGCGGTCGTTCCGGTGATCGGGCGCTACACCGACAAGCTGGGCCGCCGCCCGGTCTATGCCCTGGGTGCCGCGCTCATGCTGGTCTGGGGATTCGTGGCCTTCCCGCTGTTCAACACGCAGAACGACTTCGTGATCCTGCTGGTGGTCGTGGCGGGCCTGCTGGTCCACGGCCTGATGTACGCCGGGCAGCCGGCCATCATGGCCGAGATGTTCCCGACCCGCATGCGCTACTCCGGGGTTTCCCTGGGTTACCAGGTCACCTCGATCGTGGCCGGCTCGATGGCCCCGATCATCGCCACCTTCCTGCTGAGCATCTACGGGTCGTGGGTGCCGGTGGCCATCTACATCGGCATAGCGGCGATCATCACCCTGGCCGTCGTGTACTCCATGCGTGAAACCAACGGTATTTCCCTGCACGACATCGACGAGGCCGACCGGGCCCGGACGATCGTCATCAACACGGAGGCATCGGAGGCCGCGGCGCGCGACAGCGTGAAGTAGTACAGAGACATGAGGCAACAATGCCTGTGGGAAGCGGCGATGGCCGCTTCCCGCAGGCATTTGCGCGCCCGGGTCCCTACCCGGTGGCATCTCCCATGGCCGCAACCGCCGCCAGCACCGCCGGGTTGCGCAGCGCCTCTTCGCGCCCGACCACCCAATAAGTGGCGGCATGTGCATAGTCGCCCGGCAACAGACGCACCAGATCGGCCTCGAGGTCGGCCAAGAAGTCCGGCAGGATGCCGATCCCGGCCGAGGCCTTGGTCGCCGCAATATGGGAGAACACGCTGGTGGAGGTGATGCCCCGGGGCATCGGCGGCAGTGATTCGGTCGCACTGTCCAGCTCGTCAATGGTCAGCGCGGATTCCACATAGTAGTTCAGGCGGTGCGAGACGAGATCGGCAAGCCCCTGCGGTTCCCCGTGGTCGGCAAGGTACTCGCGGGAGGCATAGAGCCCCAGGTGGTAGGTGAGCAGCTCGGTCGCCACAGCCTTGTGCACGTGGGGCTTGCCCACCACCACTTCCAGGTCGACGCCCGAACGGGTTTGCCTGGCCCTCTGGGTTGCGCTCATCAGCTCGACTGCAAGCCGCGGGTGCTTGCGTTGCAGGGCGGCCATGGCCGGGGTCGCAAAATGCGCGGCGAAGGCGTCCGGCACCCCGATGCGAACCGTTCCGGCGAGTTCGCCGGTGGCACGGGTCTCGGTGAGGCCCGTCAGCGCCCGCTCGATGTCCTCGGCGACCCCCAGGGCACGACGTCCCAGGTCAGTGACCTCCCAACCGGAGGGTGTGCGCGTGAGCACGCGGCCGCCCACAGCCTTTTCGAGGGCGGCAATGCGGCGCGACACCGTCGAGTGGTTGACACCCAGCACGTCGGCCGCCGCGGTGTAGCGCCCGAGTCGGGCCACCGAGAGAAAGGTGATCAAGGATTCCAGATGGTGGTGGTCAAGGGTACGTTCCATGCACTCATTGTGCGTTGACGCACATGAGTGGTGCAAACCTGGGCCCATCTTGTGCGTTGAACGTCAAGAAGTGGACACATAGTGTGGTGGCTATCACGGCCCGATCGGGCGGACCACGGCGCAGGAGGAATCATGGCAGTTTACGGCTGGATCGGACTAGGAAACATGGGCGGGCCAATGACCGCAAATCTCGTTGCGGCCGGGCACCAGGTCAAGGGATACGACCTCAACCCGGAGGCCTGCATCGCCGCCAAGGAACATGGCGTCGAAATCGTTGGCTCCATTGCCGAGGCGGTCCAGGGATCCGATGCGGTCTTCACCATGCTCCCCAAGGGCGAGCACGTCCGCAGCGTGTACGAGGGCAATGACGGAATCTGGGCCCACGCCACCGCGCAGACGCTGCTGCTGGACAGCTCGACGGTAGACATCGAGACCTCGCGCTTTTGCCACGAAGGCTCGCTCGAGCGTGGCCTGAAATTCGTCGACGCACCTGTCTCCGGGGGAATCTCGGGGGCCGCCGCCGCAACCCTGGCCTTCATGATCGGGGGAATCCCGGAGCACACGGCCGAAGCGGTGGAGCACATCAAGCCGCTGGCGGGCAAGACCATCGTGGCCGGCGGGGCCACGACCGGCATCGCCGCCAAGATCTGCAACAACATGATGCTCTTCATCGACCTGATGGCCTCGGCCGAGGGTTCCCAGCTGGCCGAGAAGCTGGGGCTGGATCCCAAGGTCTTCTGGGAGATCGCCTCGGTCTCTTCGGGACGCTCGTGGGCGCAGCAGACCTGGTACCCGGTGCCGGGCGTCATCGACACCTCGGCTGCAAACAACAACTTCGATGCAACGTTCCGGGTGGACCTGGCCCGCAAGGATGTCGGGCTGGCCCTGGACGCCGGCGAGATGACGGGAGTCAAGCTCCCCGCGGCGACCCTGGCACGCGAGCACTTCGACGCACTGATCGCCGAAGGCCTGGGAGACAAGGACTGCTCCCTGATCGTCAAGAACGTTTCACCGGACGGCACCGTAGCCGGCTACACCCAGGAGAAGAACTGACCATGTCGCAAACCCTTGAACACCTGTCCGTGTCCACCATCGGCCACCACATCGGCGGCACGTCCATCACCGACTCCGAACGCTTCAGCCCGGTCTACAACCCGGCCACCGGCGAACAAACCGGCCAGGTAGCACTGGCCAGCGCACAGACCGTGCGCGAGGCAACCACCACCGCGGCTGCGGCACAGCGCGGTTGGCGCCGCCTGGGACTGGCCAAGCGCAGCCAGATCCTCTTCAAGGTCCGCCAGCTCATCGATGAACGCCGCGCCGAGCTCGGCGCGATTATCACCGCTGAACACGGCAAGGTCCTCTCCGACGCGGACGGGGAGATCGTCCGCGGCCTGGAAAACGTGGACTTCTGCACCGGGCTGATGCACCACCTCAAGGGCGAATACGCCGAACAGGTCGCCACCGGCGTCGATGTCCACCAGACCCGGCAGCCGCTGGGCGTGGTCGCCTGCATCACCCCCTTCAACTTCCCCGCCATGGTTCCGCTATGGATGATCACCACCGCCATCGCCGCCGGCAACGCGGTGATCCTCAAGCCCAGCGAGCGCAACCCCTCGGCCGCGAACTGGATCGCCGAGATCTTCGAGGAGGCGGGCCTGCCGGCCGGGATCCTGAACGTCGTTCACGGTGACAAGGTGGCAGTCGACGAGATCCTCGCCAACCCCGCGATCACCGGGGTTTCCTTCGTCGGTTCCACGCCGATCGCCAAGTACGTGTATTCCACCGCGGCGGCAAACGGCAAGCGCGTCCAGGCGCTGGGAGGCGCCAAGAACCACATGGTCGTGATGCCAGATGCGGACCTGGATGCCGCCGCGGATGCCGCGATCTCCGGTGCCTACGGCTCGGCCGGGGAACGCTGCATGGCCGTCTCGGTCGTCGTGGCCGTCGGCTCCATCGCCGATGAACTCGTTGCCAAGATCTCCGAGCGCATCCCCGGGCTCAAGGTCGGCGACGGGACGCACCCGGACTCGGAGATGGGCCCGCTGATCACCGCCGCCGCACGGGACCGGGTGGCAGGATTCATCGCCTCGGCCCAGGAAGAAGGTGCCGAGGTATTGGTCGACGGCCGAAACCAGCACTTCGATTCCAACGGCTACTTCATCGGGGTCTCGCTCGTTGACCACGTGAAGCCCGGGATGCGGGTCTATGACGAGGAGATCTTCGGCCCCGTCCTGGCCGTGGTGCGCGTGGAGGATTACGCGCAGGCCGTTGAGTTGATCAACTCGAACCGCTTCGCCAACGGCACGGCGGTCTTCACCCGCGACGGCAAGACCGCCCGCGAGTATGAGTTCGACATTGAGGTCGGGATGGTGGGCATCAACGTGCCGATCCCGGTGCCCATCGGCGCCTTCAGCTTCGGCGGGTGGAAGGACTCGCTCTTCGGCGACACCCACATGTACGGGCCGGAGTCCTTCAACTTCTACACCCGGCGCAAGGTCGTCACCAGCCGCTGGCCCGACCCGAGCGAATCCCAAATCGAATTGGGATTCCCCACGCACTGACCGAGTTTCCGCGCCAGGCTGGGTCGGGAACCCCCACGGGGGCGCTCGACCCAACCTGGCGTGGGGACCATCGAACACAGCCATAGATTTCGATTTAACCCAGGACAGGATAACGCGACATGCCCGAGTCCATGAACGCCGTGGTGGTTTCCGAACACGGAGGCCCGGAAACCTTTGAATTTCGGCAAGCCGAGCGGCCGTCGCCAGCGGCGGGCCAGGTCCTGGTGCGGTTGTCCGTCGCCGGGGTGAACTACCTCGACGTCGCCCAACGCAAGGGGGCAACACCGCTGCGGGCCCCGTTCCTTGCAGGGGTCGAGGGCGTGGGAGTCATCAAGGCACTGGGCGAGGAGGTCACCGGGCTTGCGCCCGGACAGCGCGTGGGGTGGCTTGCCGGAGGCCAGGGGAGCTTCTCCGAGTTCGCGGTGGTCGATGCCTCCAAGGTGGCGTCGATCCCCGACAGCATTGACGACGCCACAGCCGTGGCAGCGTTGATGCAGGGCATCACTGCCCACTACCTGGTGCATGACACCTACGCCGTCGGCCCGGGCGACACCGTGCTCATCCATGCGGCCGCCGGGGGAGTGGGCCAATGGCTGACACAAATCGCAAAGCTGAAGGGTGCACGGGTCATCGGGACGGTTTCCACCAAGGCCAAGCAGGACGTGGCGCTGGCCAACGGGGCGAATGAGGCCATCGGCTACGAAGGGTTTGCCGACAAGGTCCGCGAGCTCACCGGAGGGGAAGGCGCATCGGTCGTTTACGACGGGGTTGGGAAGGCGACCTTCGACGAAAGCCTGCGGGCCCTGCGGATACGCGGCGTGCTGGTCGCGATCGGCGGCGCCAGCGGACCGATTCCAACCCTGGACGTGAACTCGCTGGCCGGGCTTGGTTCCCTGTACGTCACGCGGCCGACCGTGGTCCACCACGTGCGCACGGCGGAGGAAATTGCCGGTCGCGCCTCGGACATCTTCGACTGGATCGCTTCGGGGGCCATCAAGGTTCCCCAGGTGACGCAGTACGGCATCGCCGATGTCGTCGAGGCGTTCAGGGCGCTGGAATCCCGCGGCACCACGGGCAAGGTGGTCCTGAAGCACTCGGCGGACAGCCGCCACATGGAGTAACTGTCGTGGCCGGGCGGATGGGTCCGAATCCCGCCGACTCCCGGGGAAATCAATCCTGTCCGGCGGCGTCGTACGCGGGATCTTAACGCGCGGTTCACCTCACCGTGGCCGCAGCGTTGTTCGGGGCGGGCAGCGTGGTGGGTGTCCGTCCCCGACATCGAAGGATCCCCATCATGAGGCTTCGCACCATCACCCTTGGAACACTCACCGCATGCCTGGCCGCAGGGCTGGCAGTCCCGGCCGTTGCCGCGCCCGTCGTACCGCAGGAGAACGAGGCGCCGATCCTGATCGGCCACCGCGGAGCCGCCGGCGTCGCACCGGAGAACACCCTGGCCGCAGTCAAGGCCGGCAGCCAGTCGGGTGCCGACTTCGTCGAGATCGACGTCCAGCTGTCCAGCGACGGCGTCCCGTTCATCTTCCACGACAACACCCCCGCACGCACCACCAACGTCGCCGAAGTGTTCCCGGAGCGCGTCAACGACCCGATCACCTCCTTCAGCTGGAACGAGCTGCAGCAGCTCGATGCTGGATCCTACTTCTCGGCCGACTTCGCCGGCGAAAAGATCCCGCACTTCGATGCCGTGGCCGACGTGCTCACCGGCGAGACCGGCGTGTTCATCGAGATCAAGTCCCCGTCCCAGTCCCCGGGCGTCGAGCAGGTCGTTGCCGATGCCCTGGCCAACGATGCCGAGTGGAGCGAGCTGGAAAAGGCCGGCAAGATCGAGGTCCTGGGCTTCGACGCCGCCTCGAACAAGGCTTTCGCGGAGCTGGCCCCGGAGGTCCCGCTGCAGCAGTTGACCGGCACCGTCCCCGGCGACGCGGTCCTGGCCGACTACGCAACCTACGCCGATTCCTTCGGCACCAGCTACCGCACCCTCGACGCAGCAGGCGCAGCTCGGGTCAAGGAAGCAGGCCTGGGCCTCGGCGTTTACACCGTCAATTCCACCGAGGCCGCGGATGCCTCCCTGGAACTTGGCGTCGAGCGCATCACCGGCGACTTCCCGCAGCAGGTCAACCGGCACCTCAATGGCCAGAAGGTCTTCCCATCGAACAACGGAGTTGTCATCTCAAACGCGATCAACGACGTGCCGGGCAACGACCTTCAGCCGGAAACCGGCGAACACGTCATCCTGACCAATAACGGCAACCGCACGATCGACGTCGGCGGCTACGTGCTGCGCGATGCAGCCAACAACATCCTGCGCATCGGCAAGGGTTTCAAGTTGACGCCGGGCGCGGAACTGCGCGTGTACTCCGGGCCCGGTACCAACACCGCCGAGACGTTCTACCTGGGCGGCGAGACCGCAGTCCTGAACAACGGCGGCGACTCACTCGGTCTCTGGACCGCCAAGGGCCAGCTGGCCGATACCTTCGCCAACTAGCTCCGGCAGCAGCAACTGCCGTACCAAGACGGCCGGGCCCACCCCAATCGCTCTAGGGGTGGGCCCGGCTTTCTTGTGTCTGCCTACAATGTGCGCACATCGCGCCGAATCGGATGGTCTTCGGGAACCTGCACCAGCACGATCCGGGTGCCGTCCGGGTCCTGGATCCATCCCTCGATCAGTCCCCACGGCTCGGTCTGCGCCTCCCGAGCGATCCCGACGCCGAGGCCCGCGAGTCGCTCCAGCTCCGCCTGGACGTCCCGTACCTGCAGCCACAGCACCAGGGACGAGTCGCTGCCGACCTCGCGGGTGCCCGCAACCTCGAGCAGGCCGTTGCCCAGGAAGAACAGCAGCCCGCGGTGCCCGGCGGGCCCGAACTCGCGGGACACAGCCAGGCCCAGCACGTCGCGGTAGAACGCTTGGGTCTCGGGCAGGTTCACGGGCCGCAGCAGCACCCGGCTTGAGAGGATCTCCATGGATCCCAATCTACCGGCGGCAGGGGTCCCTAGCGCCAGGAAACCTCATTGATGAGTGCCTGGCCCTCGGCAACGTATCCGGCCATCTCCTCCGGGGGCACCATGGAACCGCCGGTTGACCACACCACATGGGTCGCGTTGGCCAACGCCGCATCATCCAGCCCGAACGCGGCGCGGTACGTTTCGTCTTCGAGGATGCGCCACGGCCCGGCGAACCCGGCCGCTGCGGAAGGCTCCACGTCGATGCCCTCGGTGTCGTGCAACAGGCCGACGAACGCCTTCATGCGCTCGTCGGTGACGGTCACGTATCCGTCGATCAGCTGCTGCAGGTGCTCGCCGACCAGCCTCGAGGGGCGGCCCACTGCCAATCCGTCCGCGGCGGTGAGTCCGTCCAGGCCGATGTCCGCCACGGAAATTGAATCGTGCAACCCGGTGCGCACGCCCAAGGACATGCAGGGAGAGTTCACCGGCTCGGCAAAGACGCAGTGCACCGCGTCCCCGAAGGACACCTTGAGCCCGAACGTCACTCCGCCCGGGCCGCCGCCCACCCCGCAGGGCAGGTGGACGATCAGCGGGTGCCGCTCATCGACCCTGACGCCCAAGGACGCCAGCTGCCCGGCCAGGCGGGCCCCGGCGACCGAGTAGCCGGCGAACAGGCTCAGCGAGGCCTCGTCGTCGACGAACCAGACGCTCGGATCCTCTTCGGCGGTGCGGCGCCCGGCGGCCACGGCGTCGGAGAAGTTGCCCGCGTGCTCCACGACGGTGACCCCGCGGGCGCGCAGCAGCTCCTTTTTCCAGGCCCGGGCGTCCATCGACATGTGCACGGTGGTGTTGAACCCCAGCTCCGAGGCGACGATGCCGATGGACAGGCCCAGGTTGCCGGTGGATCCCACGGCGATCCCGTGGCGCGAGAGCACCTCGCGCACCTCGGGCCGTTCCAGCACGCGGGCATCGTCCGTCCCGGCCATCAGGCCGGCGGCGATGGCGATGCGCTCGGCGACCTCGAGCACCTCGTGGATGCCGCCGCGTGCCTTGATCGACCCGCTGACCGGCAACGAATCGTCGCGCTTGAGCCACAGCTTGCCCGGCAGCACGCGACCGAATCGGCTGCCCAGTTCCTCCTGCATGTCGGGGATGCCGACCAGCGGGGATTCGAGGATGCCGTGCGTAGCGCGGGTGTCAGGGAAATGCTCGGCGAACCAAGGGGCGAAGCGGCCGAACCGGAGCCGGGCGTCGTCCACGATGGCCGGGTCGATGCCCGAGGCGTCGATTCCCGCCGGGGTATCGGTCGGCTTGGCGGCGAACCAGGCGGTCTCCTCGGCCCGGGCCAGGGCCGCGACCACGGGGTCGGTAAGGAGTTGCTCGAGGTCGAAGGCTTGGTTCATTGTCGTGGGATTCTCCATGTTTGCGGGCATTCTGCTTCCCAATGTAGGACACCGGATTGTCGGCGGCGAATCGGCGGCGGTCAGACCAGGCAGGAAGGATGTTCGTAATGCACCTCAGTGGCGGAGGGACGAACCGGTGGGAACGACCGTGGAATTCACGAGTGACAACCGTTAGCGTGAGTCCCGTGAAGAGTTTGCCCATCCAGCAGGAAGAAGGCACCACATGCGCGCGATAGTTTTCGAGGAATGGAAGCAGTTTCCGACGCTCAAGGAAGTCCGAAAGCCGGAACCTGGCCCGGGTGAGGTCTTGCTCAAGGTCGCAGGTGCCGGGGCATGCCATTCAGACGTGAGTATCTTCCAGGATTTCACGGCAGAGATGCCGGGCAACATGAAAGCGGGATTTACGCTCGGGCATGAAAACTCCGGATGGGTGGATTCAGTCGGAGAGGGTGTCAGCGGTGTCAACATCGGAGAAGCCTATTTGGTCTATGGTCCCGTTGGCTGTGGCCGGTGCAAGGCCTGCTCGCGTGGACAAGACACGTACTGTGAAAACGCCGCGACCAATCCGTACGCCGGGATCGGGCTGGGGCGTGATGGCGGCATGGCCGAGTATGTCGCGGTTCCGGCACGCAACTTGATCCCGCTGGGCGATGCCGATCCGATTGCCGCTGCACCGCTCGCGGACGCGGCCCTTACCCCCTATCACGCGATCAAGGGTGCGCTGCCGCACCTGAATGCGGGCGGACGATTTGCGTTGGTCGTGGGCCTGGGTGGACTGGGCCAGATCGCGGTGCAGATACTCAAGGCGCTCACCGGCGCCACCATCATCGCCACGGACATGAAGCCCGAAGCGATGGCCAAGGCCGAGGAGGCCGGGGCAATCACCGTTCCATCCGGACCCGACCAAGTCCGGAAGATCCGAGAAATCACGGGCGGACGTGGGGTCGATGCGGCATTCGATTTCGTGGGTGTCACCCCCACGTTGGCGACCGCCACGGCTTCAATGGCGCAGGGCGGCAAGCTCGTCGTCGTCGGGATCGCCGGTGGCGTGCATGAGTGGAGCTTTTTCACCACTCCGTACGAGTCGGTCATTACCAACACCTACTGGGGAACCGTTGAGGAGCTCCACGAGGTTGTCGACATGTATCGGGCGGGCCAGATCACTCCGGAAATCGAGACGTACTCGTTGGAAGACGGACTGGAGGCCTACCGGAAAATGGTGGCGGGCAAGCTGAACGCCCGGGCGGTCATCGTTCCGCACCAGGCCTAACGAATCGATGCCCCGTCGCCGCTTGCGCAAGCGGCGACGGGGCATTCGTCATGGGGTCGTCGTCGTTGGTGCATGCCGCGCCAACGTGGCTCGGGCATGGCGCAGCAGCGGCTCGTCGACCATTTGCCCCTCGAAGGTGAACACGCCGGCGGATTTCTCCGCCGCCGCCAGGACGTTTTTGGCCCTGTCGACCTGCTCGGTGGTGGGAATGAAGGCCTGGCGGATTAACGGCATCTGGCCGGGATGGATCGAGGCCTTCGCCCCGAAGCCCGAGGCCGCCGCGTCAACGGACTCGCCCAGCAAACCCGCGTGGTCGTCGATGTCGATGTAGACCGAATCAATGGCAACCTTGCCATAGGCTCCGGCTGCCAACAGGACCTGGGACCTGGCATGCCTGACCACATCCCGGTACGTGCCCGACTCCCTGCGGGAAGACGATCCTCCCAAGGAGGCGACCAGATCCTCGGCACCCCACATCATGGCCACAACGTTGCGAGTGCCGGCAATGACCTGGGCGTTGAGGATGCCCAGCGCGGTCTCGCACAGCGCCACGACCGCGTAGGCGGACAGCCGGGACAGGTCCTCGGGCCCCTCGGTCTTGGCGAGCATGATGGTGCGGTAATCGGTGGAGGACAGGGCCCGCAAGTCCGCGCTGAAGTCAGCGGTGCCCACCGGGTTCACTCGGACGATGGTGCGCTCCGGATCCAAGGGATTGTCCACCAGTGCCTGGCGGGCAGCCGACTTGTTCTCCGGTGCCACCGCGTCCTCCAGATCGAGGATCACCGCGTCGGCGCGTTCGAGCGCCTTGGCATATCGATCGGGGCGGTCCGCAGGGCAGAACAGGATTGCGGGTCCCATGGTGAAGATGCTCATGGTGCTTCGTCCTCGGTGTCGTAGGTGAGTGTTGCGACAATTTGGTTGGCCTTGACCAGGTCACCGACCCGCAAACGTCCCATCTGTACGGTACCCGTCCCGGGGGCCCTCATGGGGTGTTCCATCTTCATGGCCTCGATTGTCACCAAGATCTCACCGGCTTCGACCCATTGCCCGTCGCTCACTCCCACCGCGATCACGGTGCCGGGCATGGGGGAGCGGACATCGGGCGAGGCCTCGCCGGCAACATGGTCGCGGTTGGCCAGTTCCCGGCGCAGCAGTTCGTGCCGGTCGGGGAATCTCACGGAGGCAACCCAGCCGTCGTGGCTGAGCCACAGGGTGGATTCGTCGCCAAATGCCGTTGCAGGATGTTGTTGAATCCCATCGACGGCAACCGAACCTCCGGGCAGGAACGCGACGTCGAAGTCCCTGCCGTCCATGGTGAACGTGCGTCCTGCTGCGGTGGGAACCGACGAGAGGGTGCGAATCCCGTCGTTCACCTCGAGGGTGGTGGCCAGCGCCGCGGGGGTTCCCGTCCTCCAGGAGTCCCGCGCGTGCCAGGTGCCACCTCGGCCCGGGTGCCGCGTCATCTCCAGTGCCGCCGCGAAAACAATTTCGGTGTCGGTGACGGCGCGGAACGCCATGGATGGCATCTTGCGTTCGATCAGCGTGGTGTCGAGGTTTCCCTCGCGCACGTCGGTGTCCTCCAGCAGCAGACGCAGGTATTCGATGTTGGTCAGCACCCCCAGGATCTCGGTGTGCCCGAGGGCGGCATCCAGCCGGCCCAGCGCAGCGTCCCGATCGGCGCCCCACGCAATGACCTTGGCCAGCATCGGGTCGTAGTGCGGGGAGATCTCCAAGCCCTCGGTCAGCGAGGAATCCACGCGCACATGTTCCCCTGCCGGTTCGCGCACTGCCAGCAACCGTCCGGTGGAGGGCATGAAGTCGTGGGCCGGATCCTCGGCATAGACGCGTGCCTCGATGGCGTGCCCGTGCAGGGACACCTGCTCCTGGGTGAAGCCCAGCGGCAGGCCAGCGGCGATGCGCACCTGTGCCTCGACCAGGTCGATGCGCTCGCCGTCCACCCGGGCAACTTCTTCGGTGACGGGGTGCTCGACCTGAAGGCGGGTATTCATTTCCATGAAGAAGAATTCGCCCGGTGCCTCGTCCGAAACCAGGAACTCCACGGTCCCGGCACCCACGTAGTTCACCGAGGCGGCGGCGGCCACGGCCGCCGCACCGATCTCCTCGCGGATGCGCGCCCCCTCCGGGTGGTTCGCCAGCAGCGGGGAAGGTGCCTCCTCGATGACCTTCTGGTGGCGGCGTTGCAGGGAACATTCGCGCTCGCCCAGGTGCACGGTGTTCCCCTGGGTATCGGCCAGGATCTGGACCTCGATGTGCCGCGGGCTGCGCACCAGGCGTTCAAGGAAAAGCGTGTCGTCGCCGAAGGAGCTCAATGCGGTGCGCCGGGCGCTGGCCAGCGCCTCCGGCAGCTTGTCCGCGGAATTCACGGCGACCATGCCCTTGCCGCCGCCTCCCGCGGAGGGCTTGATCAGCACCGGGAAGCCAATCTCGGATGCCGCGTCGATGAGTTCCTCGTCGCTGAGCTCGGGCTCGGCAATGCCGGGGGTCACCGGCACGTCGTGGGCAGAGACATGGTTCTTGGAGCGGATCTTGTCACCCATGAGCAACAGCGCATCCACCCCGGGTCCGATGAAGGTGATGCCGGCATCCTTGCATGCCCGGGCAAACTCGACGTTTTCCGAGAGGAACCCGTAGCCCGGGTGCACCGCCTGGGCACCCGAGGCTCGGCAGGCGGCAATGACGTTGCCGATGTTCAGGTAGCTTTCGGCGGCAGGGGAGCCGCCCACGTGGATGGCAACGTCGGCCTCGCGCACATGCAGCGACCGGGCATCCGCATCGGAGTAGACGGCAACGGACCTGATGCCCATGCGCCGGAGAGTGCGGATCACCCGGACGGCGATCTCGCCGCGGTTGGCAACCAATACCGTGTCAAAGAGTTTCGTGGTCATGTGCGCATCACATCCTGAAGAGGCCGAAGGAGGTTTCGGGCAAGGGTTGGGTGGCACAGACATCCAGTGCCATGCCAAGGATGCGCCGGGTGTCCACAGGATCGATGACCCCGTCGTCCCAGAGCCGGGCGGTGGAGTAGTAGGGGTTTCCCTGGTCCTCGTACTGTTGCTTCAGGGGTGCCTTGAACGCGTTCTCTTCCTCGATGCTCCACGTGGAACCGGCGGCCTCGATCCCGTCGCGTTTCACTGTCGCAAGCACCGAGGACGCCTGGTTGCCGCCCATGACGGAGATGCGCGCGGCCGGCCACATCCACAAAAAACGCGGGGAGTAGGCCCGTCCGCACATCGAGTAGTTGCCGGCACCGAAGGACCCTCCGATGATGACGGTGAGCTTGGGGACCCGCGCGGTGGCGACCGCGGTGACCATCTTGGCGCCGTGCTTGGCAATGCCGCCGGCCTCGTAGTCGCGGCCCACCATGAACCCGGAGAGGTTCTGCAGGAATACCAGCGGAATGCCGCGCTGGTCGCAGAGCTCGATGAAGTGGGCGCCCTTGAGTGCGGACTCGGAGAAGAGCACACCGTTGTTGGCAACCACGCCCACACGATGGCCGTGGATGCGGGCGAACCCGGTGACCAGCGTGGTTCCGTAGTTGGCCTTGAATTCGTGGAATGCGCTGCCGTCAACGATCCGGGCAATGACCTCGCGCACATCGTAGGTGGCGTTCACGTCGGTGGGTACGGCGCCGTAGATTTCTGCCGGGTCCGCGATCGGAGCAGCGACCTCGGGGATGACATCCCATACCGGCTCGGGGGTGCGCGGCAGCGTTTCGATGATGTTGCGCACGATGGAGATGGCGTGGGCGTCGTTCTCGGCCAGGTGGTCGACCACGCCCGAGGTCCTGGCGTGAAGGTCCCCGCCGCCGAGCTCCTCGGCCGTGACGACTTCGCCGATCGCTGCCTTCACCAAGGGAGGACCACCCAGGAAGATGGTCCCCTGGTTGCGGACAATGACTGTCTCATCGCTCATGGCCGGGACGTAGGCGCCTCCCGCAGTGCAGGATCCGAGCACCGCGGCGATCTGCGGGATCTTGCGTGCCGAGAGGTTGGCCTGGTTATAGAAGATGCGGCCGAAATGTTCGCGGTCGGGAAAGACCTCGTCCTGCATGGGCAAGAAGGCACCGCCGGAGTCCACCAGATAGACGCAGGGAAGCCCGTTTTCCAGGGCGATTTCCTGGGCACGAAGGTGCTTTTTCACCGTGATGGGGAAGTATGTCCCGCCCTTGACGGTGGCGTCGTTGCAGACAATCATCACGTAGCGGTCATGGACCAAGCCGATGCCCGTGATCAGTCCGGCGCCCGGGCTACCGCCCTCGTACATGTCCTCCGCGGCCAGCGGTGCGATTTCCAGGAAGGGCGAACCGACATCCAAGAGTGCCTGGACGCGGTCGCGGGGCAGCAGCTTGCCGCGGTCCACGTGGCGTTGCCGGGTCTTCTCCGAACCACCCTTGGCAGCGGTGGCCAGGCGTTGGCGAAGTTCGGAAACCAGCGCTTCCTGTTCGGTGGCGTTCTTGAGGAAGGCGGGGGCGGTCGTATCAATCGTGCTGGACAGTATTTCCATGGATACTCTTTCCTCTCGCGATGTCTTGGCGGCGCATGGCCCTAACCGGAAAATGTGACCGAAATTCCGGTCGGCTCGCTGGCCACAACGACAGGCGGGCGAATGTAGTCGATACCATCGAGCATGGTTTGGTTTGCCGAGAGGATCTTGCAGGCCATGGCCACGAAATTGTGTTGAACCTCGATCAGCGTCAGCCGACCGTCGGGCCGGTACCAGTGGGCCACACCGGTTCCCATTTCCATCAGGGCAAGGCGCGCCATGGTGGCGTCATCGGTGGAGAAATCGCCGACGCGGATCCCTCGCTCGACGACCTGCGCAAAGAGCGATTCGTAGTCATCGCGCAACTTCTGCATGGCGGTGCGGTTATCGGGTGAGAGCGCGCGCATCTCGTATTCGGCCACCCGTGCGGTCAGCGGATTGGTGGCGGTGAAGCCAACATGCGACGAAACCAGGGCCGCCAATTGGATGGTCGGCTCGGCGCTGATGCGCATTGCCGCCGCTCCGGAGGTGATCATCTCGTCAAGGCAGCTGCGCATCACCTGAACCAGCAGTTCTTCCTTGCTGCCTGCATAGTGGTAAATCGTGGCGGAGTTGATGCCAGCGGCCCCGCCCAGCTCTCGGATCCCGGTCGCGGCGAACCCCTGCCGGGCAAAGAGCAGTACGGCAGCCTGCTGTACCTTGCCGATGTTCACCATGGACCCCGCTGCCGAGTATAAAAACAGAACCAATCAATCGATTGGCTTCATGACTCCAGCAAACACTGTGATACGGGTCACTGTCAATCAATTGATTGGGAAACGTTGGTGCATGGCTGGCGCTGCAGGTTGCCCGGGTGCGCAACCCTGGTCTCGCCCGGGAGCTGGGCGGCGATACGCACAACGCGAAACCGCCCGCCACCGCCACAGATCCGCGGCTACGGCGCGGTAATGACCTGGCCGGCGTAGGACAGCCCGCCACCGAAGGCGAAGAGCAGGATCGGGGTGCCCGAGGGCAACGGCTGATCCGCCATCATTTTGGACAGTGCCAAAGGCACCGAGGCAGCCGAGGTATTTCCCGAATACACCACGTCGGTGGCGACGATTGCGTTGGGGGCACCGATCTTCGCGGCCAGCGGCTCGATGATGCGCAGGTTGGCCTGGTGCAGCACGATCGCCCCGATTTCTTCGGGGTCCAGCCCGGCGCGTTCGATGACCTTTGCGGCGATCGCCGGCAGTTGGGTCACGGCCCAGCGGTAGACACTCTGGCCGTTCTGGACGAACTTGCCGTTGTTGGATTCCTCGATGCGTATCGCATCGGACACCGAGGGCACCGAGCCCCACAGCACTGGGGAGATCCCCGATTCCGCGGAGGCCGTGACCACCATGGCTCCGGCACCGTCGGCGGTGAGCACGCAGGTGGTGCGGTCGGTGAAGTCGGTCGCGTCGGTGAACTTCTCCGAGCCGATGACCAGCGCGTTGGTGACGCTGCCGGCGGCGATGGCGTGCTGGGCCAGTGCGAGTGCGTGGCAAAAGCCGGAGCAGACCGTGTTCACGTCGATGGTTGCAGGTCCCTGGTCCATGCCCAGCGCGTTGGCCACGCGGGCGGCCATGTTCGGGGAGCGGTCCCGCTCGGTGCAGGTGGCCACGATGACCAGGTCAATTTGTGTGGCGTCGAGGTCCTCGGCATTGGCAAGGGCCATGCGACCGGCCTCGGCGGCCATGGAGTCCACGGTGTCGGATTCCCCTGCCCAGCGGCGTTCCTTGATGCCGGTGCGGCGGGTGATCCACTCGTCGCTGGTGTCCACCAGCTTTTCCAGTTCCGCGTTCGGCACGATGCGCCCGGGCTGGTAGTGGCCGAAGGAAACAACTCTGCTGGCGGTCAAGGGGTCGGCTCCTGCTTGCGGGAATGATCTCGCCTGCAAGGGTACTGCCTGGGGTGGTGTGCCGGTTATTTGCATGACGAGGGGCAGGCCGTCAGAGCAACTGCCCGCCGCGCTTGCGCGCCTGCAACACCATGGTGCTCTGCAGGTGGGTCATCGACTTGCTCCACGAAGGATCCGACAGGAAGTCGTAAAGCTGAGCAGGGTTTGCGACCGTGATGTCGGCAACCAGCTGGCAGTCCCCGGCCACCGCGGCCGCGTAGCGGACCTCCGGACGCCTGGCCAGGGCCGCGCCGAGGGCCTCGACCTGGTGCGGGGCGGTGTGGATCCACAGCAGCGCCTCGGTGTTCAGCCCCAGCGCCTCGGGCTCGACTAGCGTGCGGATCGCCAGGTGGGAGTTGCGGATCAGCCAGTCGATGCGCCGGGACACCGTGGACTCCGACAACCTGACCTGGCGTGCGACGGCCTCCACGCTGGCGCGGCCGTCGCGCTGCAGGGCCTGGATGATCAGCTCGTCGTTTTCGGTGAGCCGGGCCGCTGCCTCGCGCACGCCCTGCTGCCGCGTGTCGTCCTGGGTCAGCTCGGTGTGCAGCGCGAGCTCCTCCGCGGCGGTCAGCACCCCGATGCGCCAGCCGCGGATGGTGCGGAAGTACTTCAGCACCGGATAGGTCGAGCAGGAGATCAGCCCCGGGGTCGAGGGCACCTGCAAGGTGAGCAGCTCGTTCAAGGCATGCGCCTCGCAGATGACCTCGGCCACCACGTCGCCGACCCCCGTCACCATGTAGCTGAAGGTGGTGTCGGCGCGCTGGGCCAGCGATTCGCAGGCAAGTCTGGCCGTTCCCGGCGTGCACGCCAGGCGCATGATGACCGACGATTCGCGCATGCGCAGGGCAGCGACGGTGATGGCCTTGGAGGCGAGAAGCTCCGAGCCCTGCCTCGCCACGGTGCGCTCGTGCTCGTCGAGCACCTGGGCGATCTTGCGCCAGGTGGCGCGGCCGTCCACCTGGAGGGCGCCGATGATGCGTTGTTGCAGTGCGCTGAGATCGCCTTGGGCCATGGGGTCCCCTTTGTAGTGGAAGCTCGCCGACCACGGGTCGGCCAATGACTGGCAGGCAATGGCCGTGGCAACAGCGTATCCAATGCCCGTCCCGCTGTGGACTCCCGTGCAGGAACCAGCGCCCGGCACGCGCCATTACCGGATTTCCTGTCCCTTCAGTCCTGTTGCAACCCACTGCGGCGCGCGCTCGGCGAAGCTCGTTCGCTGCTCAAAGTCTCGGGCGTAGCACAGTAGTTCCACGTCCTTGTAGTGGTTGGCCGTCATTTGCAGGCCCACGGGCAACCCGTCGGCGGTGAATCCGGCCGGTATGGACAGTGCCGGCAGCGAAGTGCCGGAGATCAGGCATGCCGAGCGCATCCAGTCGAGGTAGGTGGTGGCCGGGACTCCGGCGATCTCCTGCGGGTAGCGCCAGCTGGCGTCGAAGGGCAGGACCTGTGCGGCGGGGCTCAGGAAGAGGTCGAACGTGGCGAAGAATTTCTGCACGGCGATTTCCAGCCGGGTTCGTGCCGCGGTGGTGGCGATCAGGTCCTCGGCGTCCAGCGCCCACCCCTTCTCGACATTCCAGATGACTTCCGGCTTGATGATCTCGCGCCGGGAACGCACCAGGTCGCCCAACATGGCGGCGAAATCGTACGCTCGGGTATTGCCGAAGACCAGGTCGGCTTCGCGCAGGTCGATGGAGGCCTCCTCGACATGCGCCCCGGCCTGTTCGAAGACGGCGATCTGCGCGTCCAGCACCTCCAGGACCTCCGGTTCGACCGGGACACCGATCCCAAAGTCCCTGCTGTAGCCGATCCGGATTCCGCGCAGCGCGTTTGGTTCCAGCTGCGCGAAGTCGCGGCCGGAGAGCGTGTTGGGTGTCAAGACCCTGTCGCTGTCGCCGGCGGTGGCCTCCATGAACAAGGCGATGTCGTCCACGGTCCGCGCCATCGGTCCGCTGCGTGCCAGCCATGACCACGCATCCGTTGGCGCGGGCATGGGGATCACGCCGTAGGACGGGCGGAAGCCAACCACGTTGCAAAAGGATGCGGGGATGCGCAGCGAACCGCCCATATCCGAGCCCTCGCCCAGGGGCTGGATGCGGGCGGCAATGACGGCGGCAACGCCCCCGGAGGAGCCGCCGGCACTGAGCGCGGTGTCGTAGGGGTTCGTGGTGGTGCCGAAGACCTCGTTGAAGGTGTGGGAACCGGCCCCGAACTCGGGAACGTTGGTCTTGCCCGTCCGAATGGCCCCGGCCGCGGCCAGCCGCGCGATCTGCAGGTCGTCGGTCTGGGGAACGTTGTCCTTCAGGGCGAGCGAGCCCTGGGTCGTGAGCAGGCCCGCGGTGTTGAACGTGTCCTTGTGCGTCATCGGCAGTCCATGGAGCAGCCCGGTGGACTTGCCCTGCGCAGTGGCCTCATCGGCCTTCGCTGCGAGTTCGCGGGCGCGGTCGAAATCGGTGGTGACGACTGCATTGATCGGGCCATTGACCCGCTCGATCTGCTCGATGTGGCTCTCGAGGGCTTCCCGGGCCGACAGGTCGCAGCGCTTGATCGCTTCGGTCATCTCCCGGGCGCCCATGTCTTGAATCGCGTTCACGTTTTCCACGTCCTTGCTTGATTGGTTGGTCGATCGGCGCTGGGCCGAGATTCCTGATGTCCACAGTCTGTGCGCGCCGCGGACCGTGTGAATAGTCTGGTCGGGAAATTGGTCCAGAATGCATGAAAACGACAAATCCATGACGAAATCCCTCATTGGTTGCCAGAATCCCGGGGGCGGCGCAATCTGGAACGAAAGAGACGTGGCTCATAGTTTAGCCGGGAATGTGGCTGACGGCGGCGGCGTCGATGAGACCAAAGGAGAAGTTGCCGTGCCGCAAATCCACCCCCTCGCTGCAAACCCGACATCCACGGATATCTGGGCCGTGGCGAACACCCCGATCCTCTGGATCTGCGCACTGGGCGTCTTCGCCGTGATCTTCGTGCAGACCTATCTCTATATCAAGGCCGCCCGCCGCGCGGCGCCGCACATCGGCATGCCGACGCGCGAACTGAAGGAATCCTTCCGGGCCGGGGCCGTCGCCTCCATCGGGCCTTCGCTGGCAGTGGTGCTGGTGGCCATCGCCCTCCTGGCGCTGTTCGGGACCCCGGCGGTGCTGGTCCGCATCGGGCTGATCGGCTCCGCCTCGACCGAAACGGCCTCGGCGTCCCTGGCGGCGATTTCCATGGGCACCGTGCTCGGCGGGCCCGAATACACGCAGCAGGTCTTCGCCGTCGCGTTCATGGCCATGTCCCTCTCGGGCGGCATGTGGATGCTCTCCACCCTGGTGCTGACCCCCGTGCTCAAGCGCGGCGGCAAGAAACTGGCGAAGGCCAATCCGGCGGTCATGGCACTGATCCCGGCCGCCGCATTGCTCGGCGCCTTTTCGATGCTGGCCATCGCGGAGCTGCCCAAGTCCAACATCCACGCGGTCACCTTGATGATTTCCGCTGCAACCATGTGCCTGTGCCTCTTCCTGGCCAAGCTGCTCAAGGCGCGGTGGCTCAAGGAATGGGCGCTGGGCTTCGCCATCATGGTCGCCATCGCCGCCGCCTACCTGATGCACACGGCCTAGCCCCGCGTTCCCTGCAAACAAGAAAGCAGAAAAACCATGACCACCCCCGTCGCCACCCATTCCGATGCCTCCATGGCCCGTTTTGAATCCGAGACCACGCGCTACGGATCCCTGACCATGCTTGCCGGTCTCGTCTTCTCGCTGCTCGGACCCGTCTACCTGGTCTTCTTCTCGGGCCTGGAGATCACCGGACCCATGGTCTGGATCGCGTTCGCCGCGGTCGCGGCCACCTTCGGGGTCTTTTGGTTCGTCGAGCCGCTGACCTACTTCCCGATCCTCGGCTCGGCCGCGATGTACCAGGCGTTCATGATCGGGAACATCTCCAACAAACTGCTCCCCGCCGCCATCGTTGCCCAGTCCAGCATCAACGCCAAGCCCGGAACCCGGCGCGGCGACCTGGCGGCCGTGATGGCCATCGGCGGGGCGGCCACCGTCCACCTGACCAGCCTGTTGGTCTTCGTCGGGCTGCTGGGCACGTGGCTGGTCTCGCTGGTCCCCGCCAGCATGATCGAGGTCGCCCGCCTCTACATCCTGCCCGCGCTCATGGGGGCCGTGCTCGTGCAGGCGATCGTGAGCATGAAGCGCCTGCGGCCGACAGTGATCGCGGTGGCCCTTGCCCTGCTGGTCCAATTCGTCATCGTCCCCGCCGCACCAAAGATGGCCCTCTTCGCCACCGCGCTGGTGGTCGTCTGCTCGATCATCCTCTCCTGGGTGCTGCGGGACCGAAAAGAAGTCCACACCGCCGTCGAAGTCGACTGATCCAACCCTCCGCCGGCCTCCGCCACACGCGGCGCCGGACACCGAACGAAAGGAAGCACCCACATCATGACCGCACCCACCCTGGACCTCGAGGGCATCGCCACCGACTGGATGCACGAGCAGTACCTGCACCTGCACCGGCATCCCGAACTCTCCATGCAGGAGCACGAAACCGCCGCCTACATCCAGGCGCGACTGGCCGAACTCGGCATCGAGAACTTCCGCTGCGGCGGCACGGGCGTGGTGGGAATCCTGCGCAACGGTCCGGGCAAGACCGTGGCCTTCCGCGCCGACACCGACGGGCTGCCGATCAAGGAGGACACCGGGGCCGACTACGCCTCGACGGCGACCTCGCATTTGCCCGACGGCACCGAGGTCCCGGTCATGCACGGCTGCGGCCACGACACCCATGTCGCGGTGCTGCTGGCCGCGGCGCGATTCCTCGCGGAAAACAAGCCGGCGTGGCACGGGACGCTGGTGCTGGTGTTCCAGCCCGGGGAGGAAACCGGCGCCGGGGCCCGGGCCATGGTCCAGGACGGACTCTGGGAGCGGGCGCCGCGGCCCGACGTCGTGCTCGGACAGCATGTCTTTCCCTACGCGGCCGGATCCGTGCACATTTCCTCCGGCACCGCGATGGCCCTGGCCGACGCCCTGAAGGTGACCCTGCACGGGAAGCAGTCCCACGGCTCACAGCCGCAGGACTCCATCGACCCGATCCTGCTCGGCGCCCACATCATTGCCAGGCTGCAGGGGATCGTTTCCCGGGAGCTGGCACCGACAACGCCGGCGGTGGTGACGGCGGGGACGTTCCACGCCGGCCTGAAGGAAAACATCATTCCCGACCGCGCCGAATTCACGCTCAATGTCAGGACGCTGACTCCCGAGGTCCGCGCCACGGTGCTGGAGGCGATCACCCGGATCGTCAACGCGGAGGCCCAGGCCTCCAATGCGCCCGCACCCGACATCGAGCACGTCTACGACTTCCCGCGCTGCTACAACGATCCGGACCAGACGCAGTCGGTCATCGCGTCGCTGCGCGCCGAGCTGGGCCAGGAGCAGGTGGTCCTGGCCCCGCCGGTTATGGGCAGCGAGGACGTGGGGTGGCTCGGCGATTCCATCGACGTGCCCACCGTCTACTGGTTCTTCGGGGGATTCCCCGCGAACCAGGAGCATCCGCCGGTGAACCACTCGCCGTATTTCCTGCCCGAGATGGAACCGACCCTTTCGGCCGGGGTCCGGGCGGCGGTGGCGGCCATTTCGGGCTACCTGGCCTAGAAACCAAACGGGTGCGGAAGGCGACGATGTCTCCTTCCGCACTTGCATGTTCCGGCCCGGCACCGCCTCATCTTCCCGTCCTCCGGTGCGGGGTAGTGGCCGTCCACAGTCCGTCGGATGAAGGCGCTGTCGCGAGGTGTGCCGGCGCATCCGGCGGGCTTGGAGGTGGAGCTGGTCAACGTCCTGCGGGTGGGATTACGCCAGCGACAACAGTCGTATCGTGAGCCGATACACGATACGGTAATTTCGTGATCGTCAGTTTCCGGCACAAGGGGTTGGAAGCGCTCTATCGCGACAATTCCAAGAAGGACGTGCAGCCCGCGCCTGGGGCCAAGCTCCTCCGCATCTTGGGCGTGCTCGATATTGCGCAAACACCGCCTGACCTCGCCATTCCCTCGTTCCGCACGCATGAGCTCAAGGGCGACCTTGCCGGACACTTCTCGATCTGGGTCAACGGCAATTGGCCTGTGACGTTCCGATTCGCTGGACAAGACGTCGAGCTCGTTGACTACAGGACTACCACTGAAGGAACAGCACCATGATGAAGAACCCACCGCACCCGGGTGAGATCATTCGCGAAGACGTGCTCGCCGAACTCGGCTTGACCGTCGCTGAAGCCGCGCTGAGGTTGGGGGTCTCCCGCGTGACCCTGAGCCGCGTTGTCAACGGACGTGCCGGCATCAGCCCGAACCTGGCCGTCAGGCTGGAGCTTGCCGGGACCGGTACCGCCCGAGGATGGCTTGCCATGCAGGTGAACTATGACCTTGCCCGGGAGCTGAACGGCAAGACACACGACGTGAAACCACTCGACGCCGCCTGAACAGTGGGCTAAACACGGGCACTCCCACGCTTCGATGAAGTGTGGGAGTGCCCGTGTTCGCGTTCGGCCAATGTGAGGCCCGAGCTTGTTGGCGCTACAGCGCCCTTAGAATCACGGCGCTTCCCTGTCCGCCGCCGCCGCAGATGCCGGTGGCGCCCACGGATCCGGCGCCGAGCTCGGCGAGCTGGCGGGCAAGGGTGCCGACGATCCGGGCGCCCGAGGCACCGATCGGGTGGCCCAGGGCGATGGCCCCGCCCTTGGCGTTGACGATCTCCGGGTCGATGCCGAGCTTCGCGGTGGAGCGCACGCCCACGGCGGCAAAGGCCTCGTTGATCTCGACCGCCTTAAGATCCGCCGGCGCAATGCCGGTGCCTTCCAGTGCGGCCAGGATGGCATTGGCCGGCTGTTCGTGCAGCGTGACGTCGGGCCCTGCCACCAGGGCGTGGGAGACGATCTCGGCCATTGGCTTGATGCCAAGGCGTTCGGCGGCGGCCTTGCTGACCAAGACCACCGCGGCGGCGCCGTCGGTGATCTGCGAGGCGTTGCCCGCGGTGATGGTTCCCTCCTTGCTGAAGGCGGGGCGCAGCTTGCCCAGGGAATCGACGGTGGTGTCGGCGCGGATGCCGTCATCGGCGGAGACGACGGTGTCCCCGCGCCGGGAGGAGATGGTGAAGGGTGCGATCTCCCCGGCGTGGAAGTCGGCTGCCGCGGCGGCCAGCTGGTGCGAGCGGGCGGAGAACTCGTCCTGCTCCGCACGCTTGATGCCCATGGAAGTGTTGCCGTCCTCGGTGGATGAGCCCATGGAACGCTTTTCAAACGCGTCGGTGAGTCCGTCGAATTCGAGGGTGTCGATCATTTCGATGGCACCGTACTTGGTTCCGGCCCGGGCGCGCTGGACGTGGGGTGCCAGCGACATGGATTCCTGGCCGATGGCCACCACCACGTCTGCCTCCCCGGCGTCGATCATGCGGGTTCCCGCCACGACGGCCTCGGTGCCCGAGAGGCACACTGCATTCAGCGTCAGGGCAGGGATGTTGAGGCCGATGCCCGCGCCGACGGCGGACTGGCGTGCCGGGTTCTGCCCGGCACCGGCCTGCAGCACTTGGCCGGCGAAGACGCGCTGGACTTGGTCGGCGGGGATCCCTGCACGTTCGAGCGCCGCAGCGGCGGCGTGGGCTCCCAAGTCAGTGGCCGACACGGTGCCGAAGGCCCCGTTGAATCGGGCAAAAGGGGTGCGGGCGTACCCGGCGATCAGTGCGCTCATGCTGCTGCTTCTTCCTCAAGGTCAATGGTGAATGGTGCGCCGGTGGTTTCGCGCAGGGACTCGACGGTGATTCCGGGGGCCATGGCGCGCAGCACCAAGGCGGCATCGAGCACGTCGAACACGGCACGGTCGGTGATGATCCTGTCCACCACGCCGACGCCGGTCAGCGGCAGGTCGCAGGTTTCGACGATCTTCGGGGTGCCGTCCTTGGCCACGTGGTCGGTGATCACGATGACGCGCGGGGTGCCGGCCACCAGATCCATGGCCCCGCCCATGCCCTTGACGAGCTTGCCGGGGATGGTCCAGTTGGCCAGGTCGCCGTTGGCGGCGACCTGCAGGGCGCCGAGGATCGCGGTGGCCACATGCCCGCCGCGGATCATGCCGAAGGAGGTGGCCGAGTCGAAGTAGCTGCCGCCGGGCAGCAGGGTGACGGTCTGCTTGCCGGCGTTGATCAAGTCGGCGTCCTCTTCCCCCTCGTAGGGGAAGGGGCCCATGCCCAGCAGGCCGTTCTCGGACTGCAGGGTGACGTTCACGCCCTCGGGCAGGTTGTTGGCCACCAGGGTCGGGATGCCGATGCCCAGGTTCACGTACTGGCCGTCGGTCAGTTCGCTTGCGGCAATTGCCGCCATTTCATCGCGTGTCCACATGTTGGCTATGCCTCCTGGCGGACGCGCACGGTCCGCTGTTCGATGTCCTTGATGCCGTCGGTGGCGACGACGTGCTGCACGAAGATGCCCGGGGTGTCCACGAGGGACGGGTTCAGGTAGTCCTCGTGGATGAGCTCCGCCTCGGCGAAGGTCACCCGCCCGGCCGCCGCGACCAGCGGGTTGAAGTTCCGCGCCGTCATCCGGTAGCGCAGGTTGCCTTCCGGGTCGGCCTCGAAGGCGCGGACCAGGGAAATGTCCGCGATGATGCCGCGTTCCAGGATCGCGGCGCGGCCGTCGAATTCCATGGTTTCCTTGCCCTCGGCGACCGGGGTGCCCACGCCGGTGGGGGTGTAGAAGGCGGGGATGCCCGCACCCCCGGCGCGCAGCCGCTCGGCCAGCGTGCCCTGCGGGACGAACTCGACCTCGAGCTCTTTATTGAGGAACTGCTGGGCGAAGAGTTTGTTCTCGCCCACATAGGAGGCCAGGACCTTGGAGACCTGCTTGTTTTCCAACAGCACGCCCAGACCCTTGCCGTCCACGCCCATGTTGTTCGAGACGATGGTGAGCCCGGTGGCGCCAGAGTCGCGCAGGGCGGTGATGAGTCGGTTGGGGATTCCGCTGAGGCCGAAACCGCCAACCGCAATGGTCATTCCATCGCGCACGGTTGCGGCCAACGCCGCAGCGGCGTCGCCGATGACTTTCGTTGCCATGGTTCTCCTTGTGTCGTCCACGATGTGGAATGCTCCGATGTCCTGCTTTGACCGTACCGATCCGGTGATATCCCGGTCAATGGATCGGGCCTATGTGACCTGGATTGCTCGATGGGTGGTTAGTTGGCTGAATCTCGACCATAATATGGACATGAATTCCTCGTTCCCCGGCGCCCAGGTGGTGGGCCGCATGGCGGCGGTGCTGCGTGCCGTCAGCACCGCGATGCCCAGGGGCATCTCCACGGCAGAGGTCGCACGAAGCACCGGGCTGGCCCGCCCGACCGTGCACCGGCTGCTCGCCGCGCTAACGGCCGAGGGGTTTTGCGACCACGACAACCAGGAGGGGCTGTGGCTGCTGGGCCCGGAAATGTACCTGATGGGGACAGTTGCGGCAGAACGCTACGACATCACCGAGATCGCCCGCGACCACGTTGCCGCCCTGGCCGAGGCGACGGGTGAAAGCGCATTTCTCTCGGTGCGGCGGGGAGACGAGACCGTGTGCCTGCTGCGGGCCGACGGGGCATTCCCGATCCGCTCCTTCGTGCTCTACGAGGGCAAGCGCTTCCCGCTCGGCGTGGCCTCGGCGGGGTTGGCGATCCTGTCGTTCCTGCCCGAAAAGGCGATCGAGCGCTACCTGGAAGGCCGGGACCTGGCTGCCGAGCATGGAAGCGACCACGCCCCCGACCCGTTGCGCAGGCGCATTGCCGAGACGCGGGCGCGCGGCTGGGCAGAGAACCCGGCACTGATCGTGGAGGGAAGCTGGGGGATGGGCGCCGCGGTCTTCGATGCCGCGGGCCAGCCCGCCTGGGCGCTGAGCCTGACCGGCGTCGAATCGCGGTTTTCCCCCGAGCGGCGTCCCGAGATGGGCCGGCTGCTGATGCACCACGCACACGAGTTGTCCAAGAGGTTGCGTAATGACCAAGTATCGCCCGCGCGCTGAGCCCAGCTCCCTGCGTTCAGCATGAATCTGTCCGAACCGTAGCCGTCCAAGGCACCTGGGATGAATTCAGCCCAGGGGTCTGCGAATCCAATCAGCCGTCGCAGGGCACCGCCGAAAGTTGGAATTCCCGCAGTGCCCCAGTGAAGTCCCCGAGGAAACTCGGGCGCAGGTCAGGAACGGTGGTGCAAGTTCCCTTCGAGCTCCGCCGCCAGTAGTTCCCTCGCCTGGGAAAGGTGCCCATCCAACGCGGTGGCCGCCCCTTCTGGGTCGCCGGCCTCGATTCGTTCCAGAATAGCCGCGTGCTCGGCAGCAATCCGAGCGGTGTCGAGCAGTTCCAGCGACTGCACGCGTGTCATGCAGAGTTGGACTTCACCCAACAGTGACCGGTACATCGCGCTGGTCCGCTGGTTGTTCATCGCGTCGACCAAGGCGGTGTGGAATTCCATGTCTGGGTCGATGACTGTCGTTGCCGGCTGCGAAATGCGGGCGGTAATTTCAGCATTCGCCCGCACTGCCGCCGGTGGCACTGTCGTGGTCGTTGCCAGCCGACGCACCACCTCGGATTCGAGGTAGGCCCTGGCAAAATAAATGTCCCTGACCGAGTCGGCACCCAATGTCTTCACTCGTGCCGTTTTGTGGGCACCGCGCTCCAAGAGGGAATCGGCAACCAGCCTCTCGATGGCGGCCTTGGCCGTCGGCCGGGCAACGTCGTAGCTTCCCGCAACGTCCGATTCGGTCAGCGCGGTTCCCTGTTCAAGATCGCCCTCATAGATTCGCCGGCGCAGGTCCTCGACGATTGCATCAATGATGGAAAGCGCGGTGACGCGTTGACTCATGAAGACGGGATCCTTTGACTGGCGGGCAACCGAGACAACAATCGTGACAGATTTTCTCGAATGCAGCTTGATACACAAGTGTACTTGTTAGACAATCATAGGGTCGGTGTGGCGCCGGTCTCAAGGCCGTCGCACAACCGACGGCAAATTTTCGATTCATGGAACGGAAGAGCCATATCTTGATTCCCACACTGCGCCGCGCGCTGGCCAATGACGACCAACTCACGCAGCGCCCCATCGACCTGCACGCCTACGCCAACGATGCCTCCCACTTCCTGTTGACCCCGCAGGCCGTGGCGATCCCGAACAATGCCGCCGAAGTCGGCGCCCTGCTGAAAGCCAGTGCCGAAGTCAACCTTCCCCTGACGTTCCGCTCCGGTGGGACGTCGCTCTCGGGGCAGGGCGTCACCGACTCGCTGCTGGTCGACGTGCGAAAGAACTTCAAGGACATCGATGTCTTGGACAACGGCGCCCGCGTGCGGGTCCAGCCCGGAGTCACCGTGCGAGCGCTGAACGCACGGCTGGCACTCTACGGTCGCAAGTTCGGACCCGACCCGGCTTCCGAGGCGGCCTGCACCATTGGCGGCGTTGTGGCCAATAATTCCTCCGGCATGCATTGCGGAACCGTTGACAACGTGTACCGCACCCTGGAGTCAGTGGTCATCGTTCTGACAAGCGGCACCGTCATCGACACCGGTGCCCCGGATGCCAACGAGAAACTTCGGGCCCTTGAACCCGCGGTCTTTGCCGGTCTCGAGGCCCTGACCAAGCGGGTGCGCTCCAATGCGGAATCGGTGGCGACCATCAAGCACCAGTTCTCCATGAAGAACACCATGGGCTACGGACTGAACTCATTCTTGGACTACGAAGATCCCGCGCAGGTCCTGGCACATCTCATCATTGGCTCCGAGGGCACCCTCGGGTTCGTGGCCGAGGCAACGTTTAGGACCGTGCCGGCGTACAAGCACGTCACCACATCCTTGATGGTCTTTGATGACCTGTTCACAGCCAACGAGTCGCTCGAGGCGCTGGTGGGATCCGGAGCGGCAACCGTTGAACTGATGGATTCACTGTCGTTGAAGGTGGGTCAAACTCTGCAGGGAGCCCCGCAGATCATCACAGACCTCAACGTGCATTCACATGCGGCATTCTTGGTCGAATACACGGCTTCGAGCGCCGAAGAGCTGGCCGATCGCCAGGCCACGGGAATGTCCCTGGCCAACTCGCTCAAACTCAGCGCCCCGGCGCAATTCAGCCCGGACACAAAGACCCGGACCCAATTGTGGAAGCTGCGCAAGGGCCTCTACGCCTCCGTTGCCGGTGCCCGGGCCCAGGGAACCACGGCATTGCTCGAAGACATCGTGGTTCCGGTTCCGGCGCTGGCGCGGACCTGCGCCGAACTCTCGGTGCTCTTTGACCGGTACGAATACGAGAACTCCGTGATCTTCGGCCACGCCAAGGACGGCAACGTCCACTTCATGCTCACCGACGGATTCCACACCAGCGAACAGCTCGGGCGCTATTCGGCCTTCACCGAGGACATGGTTGAGCTGGTGCTCGGAGAGGGCGGATCGCTCAAGGCAGAACACGGCACCGGCAGGGTCATGGCACCCTATGTTCGCCGCCAATACGGCGACGAACTGTACGACGTCATGCGCGAACTCAAGATGCTGTTGGACCCTGCGGGGTTGCTGAACCCAGGGGTCATCCTGGATGAGGACCCGAAGGCGCATTTACGCCACATCAAGGTCACGCCGGCCGTGGACCCGGAAGTCGACCGCTGCGTGGCCTGCGGTTATTGCGAGCCCGTTTGCCCATCGCGGAACCTGACCCTGACCCCGCGCCAGCGCATCGTGACGCTGCGCGCGATCGAGACAGCCAGACTGGCCGGCGACACCAAGCTTGCGGCCGAACTCGAGAAAGACTATTCCTACGAGTCTGTGGACACCTGCGCTGTCGATGGCATGTGCCAGACTGCCTGCCCCGTGGACATCAACACCGGGACCCTCGTGAAAAAACTGCGGGCCAAGAACGTGAACACGGTGGAAGGTTCGGTGTGGGATGCCGCCGCGCAGCACTGGTCGGCGGTGACCCGGGGCGCCGGCAAGCTGCTGGGTGTCGCAGACAAGGTACCGCTTCCGCTGGTGCTGGGCGCCAACAAGGCAGGACGCGCGGTGCTGGGTGCCGACGTGTTGCCGCTGTACTCGCCGGAGTTGCCGGCAGGCGGGCGTCAGAGAGCACGACCCGCACCGGCGCAAGAACCGGTGGCCGTGTACTTCCCCGCCTGCGTGAACACCATGTTCGGGCCTGCCGACCCACGGCAGGAAGGAATCCAAGAAAGCTTCGGTGCCCTGGCCCGGCGGACGGGAGTGGAATTGCTGGTTCCGGAGGGCATTGATTCGCTGTGTTGCGGGACCCCTTGGTCCTCCAAGGGCATGGAAAAGGGCAGGGCCAGCATGGGGGAGCTCACCATCTCCGCCCTGCGCGCCGCCAGCCGCAACGGCAAACTGCCGATCCTCTGTGACGCCTCATCCTGCACGGAAGGACTGCGCCACGCCATCGAGGAGGAAGTGCCTCCCGCAGGCGGCCTGCCACTGCGGATCATGGACGTGGTCGAATACACGGCCGAGCACATCCTGCCGCTGCTTCCCGCGGGAAAGAAGGTGGCCAGCCTCGCGCTGCACCCCACGTGCTCCTCCACCCGGATGGGCCTGAACCCGGCGCTGCAGACCGTTGCCGAGGCTGTTGCCGACACGATACAGATCCCCGAAAACTGGGGCTGCTGCGGATTTGCCGGGGACCGAGGGATGCTCCACCCCGAACTCACGGCATCGGCCACGGAGGTACAGGCCGCCGAGGTACGCGCCTTCGGCGCGACCACGCATGCCTCGTGCAATCGGACCTGCGAATTAGGCATGACCCGGGCGACGGATCATCCCTACGAGCACGTTCTGGAACTGCTGGAGCGCACCACGCGACCGTGATGCCGGGCCGACGTCCGCGAGCGCTCGCGGGCGTCGGCGGCTGCCCTTGCTCGGGCAGTGGAGACCTGAGAATTGTCGCGCTTGAATTGCCGCGCTCGAATTGCCCACGAGCATATCGGCCTCGGTCTTGTTGCAGACGGACTGAGTTCGGCGCCCTCGGCGCCGGGCGAGTTGTCGGCATGAAATACACCCGCTCCGGAAGGCATTTCGATCGGCAACCATGGGAACAGTAACTGCCATTTGACCAGTCCTTACTCGGTTAATTCGGTTCGGACGCAGGGCTCGCACCTCTTCGATGGCGGGAATGGGCTCGTTGACAAAGGTCTCGAATGCGCGCTTGACAGGTCGTGTGACTTGCCTCATTCTGGATTACTGTAAACCTTTACAGTTTTGGTGTCCGGCATCACTGATGCGGCATTTCGGACCATCAATTCGTCAACGAAGACAGTGAGAGTGAGGTACCGGCGTGGCCAATATCCACGATGTTGCGCGTGCCGCAGGGGTGTCCATCGCTACTGTCTCCCGGCACCTGGCGGGCCAACGGATCCGCTCCACTGCTGCCGTTGACAGAGCCATCGCGGAACTGGATTTTCGACCCAACACCAGTGCGCGCGGCCTGAGGCTGGGCCGCCACAACACCGTCGCGGCCATCGTTCCGGACATCTCCAACCCCTATTTTGCCCAGATCGTCCGCGGCCTCGAGGAAACCATCGCCCCGGCAGGTCTGCGCGTGGTCGTCGCCAGCAGCAACGAGGATGCCGACACCGAGGTCCAGTTGCTGAATCGACTCAGCGATGCAGTCGACGCATTTGTGCTGGTGCCCGCCATCGAATCCGATGCCACCAAGCTCGCGCTGGAAAGGATTGCGCTGCCCACGGTCTTGGTCGACCGCGTCCTGCATGAGGAATCGGCTTTCGACGTCGTCGTGGTGGACAACGCCGCCGGGGCCGAGCTGGCCGCCCGGCACCTGGCCGGGCTCGGCCACACGCTCCTGGCCATCATCAGCGGCCCCCAGACTTCCCTACCCGGCCGGATCCGCCACGAGCAATTCGTCGCCGCCGCCGCGGAGGCCAATGTCGAGATCCCCGAGCGTTTCCGCAAGATCGGGCAATTCACGCAGGACTTCGGATACGAGGCCACCCGCGAACTGCTTGCCGAACCGGAGCGACCGACAGCCATCTTCGTGGGAAACAACCTCATGGCCCACGGTGCGCTCAAGGCCCTGAACGAGGCCCACATCGCCGTTCCCGCCGAGCTGTCCATGCTGAGCTTCGACGACTTCGCCCTGGCGGAACTCCTGAACCCTCCGCACTCGGTCATCTCACGCCCGGCGGGCCTCGAAGGCCAGATCGCCGGAGAGCGGATCCTGCATCGGCTCGCCCAGCCGGACGCGCCTGCCGTCAAGCGCATCCTGCCGGTGAGCCTGACCCTGCGTGCCTCCACGGCTCCTCCTCCGCGCACGGCACCCTGAACGCTCCCTTCACCTCAGCATTCCCCGGCACCCAGCCCAGCACAAAGGACACGGCCCCCAA
Organism: Paeniglutamicibacter sulfureus; assembly: GCF_030512175.1. GTDB lineage: Bacteria > Actinomycetota > Actinomycetes > Actinomycetales > Micrococcaceae > Paeniglutamicibacter > Paeniglutamicibacter sulfureus. The sequence goes on from NZ_JAULBL010000002.1 coordinate 675,902, forward strand.
ACATGAACCCGAACACGCCCCGCGCCAGCAAGGTAGTGGTCATTGGCAGCATCACGTGCGACCTGACCACGTTCTCCACCCGCCTGCCAAAGCCCGGCGAGACCATTCTCGGCAACGACTTTTCCATGGTCCTGGGCGGCAAGGGCGCCAACCAGGCGATCGCCGCCGCACGCGCCAACAGCGAGGTCCACATGATCGGCTGCGTTGGCGATGATTCCTTCCGGGACCTGGTGCTGGATTCGCTGAACGCCGAGAACATCGACACCACCTCGGTGCTCAGCGTCGCCGGTCCCACCGGAATCGCGCACATCCGTGTTGACGATTCGGCCGAGAACGACATCGTCATGGTTCCCCTGGCCAACGCCAAACTCGGCGTGCAGCAGGTCACCGACGCGCTGGCCGCACTCGGCGCCCCCGGCGACGTGGCCTTGATCCAGCTTGAGATCCCGCATGCAAGTGCGATCGCCGCGGCGCACCTTGCCCACGCCTCCGGCATGACCGTGGTGCTGGATCCCGCACCGGCGCCGGCCACCGCCTTGGATGAGTCGCTGTGGGCCTCGGTGGACATCGTGACCCCTAACGAAACCGAGGCCCGGCTCATCACCGGCATCAATGTCACCGATGCCGCCACGGCGGTCGAGGCCGGACGCTGGTTCACCGACCGTGGAGTAGGTCGGGCCATCGTCACTCTGGCCGGTGCAGGAACCGTCGTGGTCTCATCCGGGGGCGCGGAGCACTACCCGGCGTTCAAGGTGACGGCGATTGACACCACCGCAGCCGGGGACGCATTCGCCGGTGCGCTTGGCTCCGCCATGGCGGCCGGCAACGAATGGGAAGAAGCACTCAACACCGCCATGGCCTCCGGTGCGCTGGCCGTGACGGTCGCCGGAGCAAGCCCCAGCATCCCCACCCGTGCAGCGGTCGAGGAATTCCTCGCCGCACACAAATAAACCCAGGCCCCCGAACGACAAGGACGTCAAGCGTGCGCAAGAACAACGGAACACTGAACCCGGCATTGAGCCGGGTCATCTCCGAGACAGGTCACACCGACGAAATCGTCATCACCGACGCTGGACTGCCCATTCCGGCAAGCGTCGAGCGGATCGATTTCGCACTGAAGCCCGGCACACCCGGGTTCCTTGAGGTGCTGGATGTCGTGCTCAACGAGATGGAGGTCGAGGGAGTGGTTCTGGCCCGGGAGGTCCAGGACCAGAGCCCGGCGATGTTTAGCGAGATCAAATCCCGCTTCGATGAATTGGGCATTGCCCTGCAGCTGATCCCGCACACCGAGTTCAAGGAACGGACCAAGGGCGCCCGTGCGGCGGTCCGCTCCGGCGAAACGACCTCGTACGCGAACGTCATTCTCCAGGCCGGGGTGGTGTACTAGCCATGGCCGTTGAAATAGTCGAAATCCACAAGTCCTTTGGCGAGAACGAGGTCCTGCGCGGCATCAGCCTGTCCCTGGCTCCGGGGGAAATAGTGTCCCTGGTGGGGGAGAACGGCGCAGGCAAGTCCACGCTGACCAGCATCATCTCCGGCGCCCACAAGCAGGACTCCGGCAAGATCCTCATCGACGGGACCGAGCACAGGTTCTCCGCCCCGCAACAGGCCATGGCAGAAGGCATCCAGGTCATCTACCAGGAAATCAAGCAAAACCTCTTCCCGCACCTGGACGTGGCCACCAACCTCTTTGCCCGCGACCACGAGCGCAGCTTCGGCTCGCTGTTCGTCCGCAAGAACCTCATGCATGCCACGGCCGCCGAGGTCCTGGCCCGGGTGGGCCTGGACGTTGACACCCGCGCGCCGGTCTCCTCGCTGTCCGTGGGGGAGCAGCAGATGGTCCAGATCGCCAAGACCATCCACAACAAGGTGCGGGTGCTGATCCTGGATGAGCCCACCGCGGCCCTTGACCAGCGCGAATCCGAGCAGCTCTTTGAGCAGGTCAACAAGCTCAAGTCCGAAGGCGTGGCCATCATTTACATCAGCCACCGGCTCCCTGAGGTATTTGCCCTCTCGGACCACATTGTGGTGCTGCGCGACGGACAGGTCTCGCTGCGCGGGACCCCGGACGAGCTGACCGAAAAGCAGGTGGTTGCGGCCATGGTCGGTGAGCAGGTCGACGACTTCTATCCCAAGGAAGAACACGCCACGTCCACCGAGCGGCTGGTGGTTTCCGGGCTCTGCCGCGGCGACGACTTCCACGACGTCAGCTTCACCGTGAACGCCGGAGAGGTCCTGGGCATCGGGGGAGTGATGGGCAGCGGCAAAAGCGAGATCCTGCGCTCGCTCTTCGGACTCGAACAGGCGCAGGGGCAGGTGCGCATCGACGGGAAGGATGCACGGGCCAAGAGCCCCAAGCAGGCCATCTCCCGGTCCATCGCCTACCTGACACCCGACCGGCAGGCCGAGGGCCTTGCTTTGGGCCAATCCATCGCGCACAACCAGTCCCTGGCCACGCTCGAGGAGATCAGCGCCGGAGGCATCGTCAGCCGCTCCCGGGAGCGGGCACGGTCCCTGGAAGTCTCCGGCAAACTGAACATCAAGACCACCAGCGTGAACGCCCTGGTCTCGTCCCTGTCCGGCGGAAACCAGCAAAAGGTCCTGCTCGCGCGCTGGCTCTTGAGCAACCCGAAGGTCTTGCTCATGGACGAACCCACGCGCGGGGTGGACGTCGGTGCGAAGGCGGAGATCTACCGGATCATCCAGAACGCCGCGGCCGAGGGAATGGCCGTGGTGATGGTCTCCTCGGACCTCCCCGAACTGGTGGAGATGTCTGACCGGGTGATCGTCATGCGCAATGGCACCCCGGTCGCCGAGTTGAGCGGCCCCCAACTAACCCAGCATTCAGTCCTTGAACACGCTTTGGAGAGTACCTCGTCATGAATCGATTTGCAGCAGTAGCGGATCAACTCCGCGCGGTCTGGATGCTGGCCATCGTGGCCATCGCCCTGGTCATCGCAACCCCGTTGTTCCAGCAACCCACCAACCTCTTGAACATCCTGGTCACCGCGGCGGTGGTCACCCTGCTGGCCATCGGCCAGACCTATGTCATCATCCTGGCCGAGATCGACCTCTCCGTCGGCGCCGTCCTGGGTTTCAGCGCCATGTCTTCCGCCATGGTCATGGCCGAGCACGGCTTCGTTGCCGGCTTCCTCGTCGGACTTGGCGTTGGCGCCGGGGCCGGGCTGGTCAACGGACTGCTGGTCACCAAGACGAGGATGCCATCCTTCATTGCCACGCTGGCCACCATGTCGATTTTTGCCGGGCTGGCGCTGCAGCTCTCCCAGGGCAACCCGGTGGGCGTCACGTCCAACGCGTTCCTGGGCATGGGCCAGGGCAAGTTCCTGGGCATCGCCAACCCCATCTGGATCATGCTGCTGGTCGCCGCGGTCGCCGGATATGTCTTGGCCCGCACCAAGTTCGGCCGGGAGCTCTACGCCACCGGTGACAACGTCGAGGCGTCGAGGCTCTCGGGCATCTCCACCGATCGCGTCAAGATCCTGGCCTTCACGATCTCGGGCGTGCTCGCCGCCATCGCCGGATTCATCCTCACGGCCCGCCTGGGAACCGCCCAGCCGACGGCCGGCACGGGACTCGAGCTTGCAGCCATTGCCGCGGTCATCATCGGCGGCACGTCCCTGGCCGGTGGTCGCGGCGCCATCATCGGCACGGTGATCGGCGGCATCCTGCTGGCCACCATCGACAACGGACTGAACCTGCTCAACGTCTCGCCCTTCCTGCAGAACGTCGTCAAGGGCCTGGTCATCCTGATCGCCGTCTACCTTGACCGGAACTCGGGCATGCTGGCGCGCATCTTCAAGGGCACACCCGTGGGCAAGGCGACCAAGCGGCCCAATGGAAAATTCGTGCTTCCTGCCATCGCCGTGATCGTCGCCATCGCCGTCATTGCCGTCGTCACGGTGGTGAACCGCGGCAATTCCGCGGTCGCCGAGGCCAAGAGCGCGACCCTGGTCATCTCCACGCTGAACAACCCGTTCTTCGTCTCCGTTGCCGACGGGTCCAAGGCCCAGGCCGAGGCGGACGGGATTGCCTTGGATGTGCAAAACGCCAACAACGACGACACCGCCGCGTTGAACCAGGCCACCACGGCACTGGTGAAGAAGCCCGACGTTTTGATCCTGGACCCGACCTCGAGTGAATCGGGTGGCTCGATCGTGCAGCAGGCCAACTCCGCGGACGTTCCCGTGGTCGCCTTCGACCGCATGCCCGACAAGGGCGAGCTGCGTGCCTTCATCGGATACGACGCCGTGGAGGCGGGCAAGAACGGTGCCAAGGCCTTGTGCGAGGCCGTCGGCGGGAAGGGCAATGTGGCCGAGGTCCAGGGCATCTTGGGCACTTCCGTGGCACGCGACCGTTCCAATGGCTTCCGCGAGGGGATGAAGGAATGCCCCGGTGTGAAGATCGTGGCGACGCAGACGGCCAACTTTGACCGCGGAAAGTCCTTGGACGTCACCAACAACATCCTCCAGGCCAACCCGTCCCTTGACGGCATCTATGCGGCCAACGACGAAATGGCCCTGGGCTCGGTGGCCGCCGTGAAGTCCCGCAACCTTGTGGGCCAGGTGCAGATCGTCGGCAACGACGGCATCGGAGATGCACTGAGCGCGGTAAAGTCCGGCCAGATGTATGCGACAAACGCAGAGTCTCCCTTCGCCCTCGGCCAGGAAGTCGTGCGGATCGCCGGAGAGGTCGCCGCCGGAAACGACGTCAACAAGGAACAGGTCCTGCAGGGCCGGATCGTCGTCAAGGACGATGTTCCCGGATTCTGCGACTACCTCACCGGTCTCGGCGACGCCACCACATGCAAGTAACAGGCAACAAGACAGGAACAACGATGACCGAGAACACCGTGGACGGCCCCGAACTGGCCGGCCTGATTGACCACACGCTGCTGACGCCAGAGGCGACCCGGCAAGATGTACTGGCCGCGGCGGCCGAGGCGGCCGCGCTGGGCACCTATTCGCTTTGCGTCTCCCCGGCCATGCTGCCGCTGCCCGAAAGCACGGTTCCCGTGGTCGCAGTGTGCGGATTCCCCTCCGGCAAGCATTCGGCCGCCATCAAGGCCACCGAAGCCGCCGAGGCCGTGGCCAACGGCGCCTCGGAGATCGACATGGTCATCAACCTGGGCCTGGCCACGGCCGGGGACTTCGCCTCTGTGGAAGCGGAAATTGCCGCGGTCCGGGCGGCAGTGCCGGCACCGCGTGTCCTGAAGGTGATCATCGAATCGGCAGCGCTCAGCGATGCCCAGGTCATCGGCTGCTGCGAGGCATCCGAACGCGCGGGCGCCGATTTCGTCAAGACCTCCACCGGCTTCCACCCGGCGGGCGGCGCCAGCATCCACGCCGTGGAATTAATGGCCAAGACCGTGGGCGGGCGTTTGGGCGTCAAGGCCTCGGGCGGCATCCGTGACCGCGAAACCGCGCTGGCCATGATTGCTGCCGGTGCCACCCGGCTGGGGGTTTCGGGCAGCAGGAACCTGTTGCAGGGAACGGCGGCAACCTCGGGCTACTAATGCCCAATGCCAACGGGAGAAGGACGGTGCGCAAGCACCGTCCTTCTCCTTTTACCGACACTCACCGAGGGCACCGGCGCCGATTCCTTGCGAGTTGACCTACCGCGGTGTCCGCCCCGGTTCTAGGCTTGGAGCATGTCGCAGGAAGATCCGTCCTCCGCGGACATCGAAACGACCGACAGGCAAGCCGCCGCGAATGCAATGCCGCCCAAGACGGGGCACCGCACATTCATGCATGTGCTGGTCAATACGGCCCTCGCGAACGTCATCACCAGCTTCCTCTGGTTTGCCCTGACCTTCTGGGTGTATCTGGAAACCCGTTCGGTGCTGGCCACCGGGCTCATTGGCGGCACCTACATGCTGCTGGTTGCGTTCTTTGGCCTGTTTTTCGGGGTGCTGGTGGACAGGTACCGCAAGCACGCGGTGATGGTGGGTTCCACGCTGTTTACCGTGGCCTGCTTTGGGGTGGCCGGGGCAATGTTCATGCTGGTTCCCGAGGCCGATCTGATGAGCCTGACCGGGATCTGGTTCTGGCTTTTTGCCCTCGTGATCCTCATTGGCGCGGTGGTCGAGCAACTGCGCAACATCGCCCTGTCCACCACCGTGACCCTGCTGGTGCCCGCGGACCGCCGGGTCAACGCCAACGGCTTGGTGGGGACGGTGCAAGGCCTTGCGTTCATGATCACCTCGGTCTTCAGCGGACTGGCCATCGGGTTCCTGGGGATGGGAGGCGCGATCATCATTGCGCTGGTGGCCTGCGGTGCGGTGCTGGTGCATCTGCTGGTCCTGCGGATTCCGGAGCCAAAGATCGTGCGGGCAGAGGGGCGCGAGAACTTCGCCGATCTCCGTGCCGGCATCGCTGCGGTGCGGGCCACCCAGGGACTGTTTGCCCTGATCCTGTTCACCACCTTCAACAACCTGACCGGCGGGGTGTTCATGGCGCTGATGGACCCGTACGGCCTGACGATCTTCCCGGTGGAAATCTGGGGCGTGGTGCTCGGGGTGACCGCCACCGGGTTCCTGATCGGCGGCGGACTGGTGGCCAAGTTCGGCCTGGGCAAGAACCCGATCCGGACCATGCTGATCCTGGTGGCCTGCACCGGCGTGCTGGGTGCCACGTTCACGATCCGCGAGTGGTGGTGGCTTTATGCGGTGGGGATCTGGATTTTCATGATGATTATTCCCGCGGTGGAGGCGGCCGAGCAGACGGTGATCCAGAAGGTGGTGCCGTACAAGGTCCAGGGCAGGGTGTTTGGCTTCGCCATGACGTTCGAATCGGCCGCCGCTCCGATCACCGCGTTCATGATCGCGCCGCTGGCCGAGTTCTGGATCATTCCCTACATGGCCTCCGACCCGGGCAAGCAAAGCTGGGGTTGGCTGCTAGGGGAGGGGAACGCCCGCGGGATCGCGATGGTGTTCCTGGTTTCCGGGATCGCCTCGATCATTCTTGGGCTTGCTGCACTGGCGACCAGGTCCTACCGGCGGCTCTCGATCGCCTATGCCACGGCTCCGGAGAGCGCGCCGATCGCGGAGGGCCAACAGGACGTGGAAGCCACTTCCGACGACGATTCCTGAACGCCGATTCAGGCGGGTTGATGCCCCGCACCAAGGTTGCGCTCGATCCGGCGATCCGGGACCAGCCAGAGCACGGCAACGGCCACGAAGAACGCGACGCCCAGGTAGCCCCAGACCCTGTCGTGTTCGCCGCCCAGCAGGGCGGCAAGGATCCCGAGGGTGTAGAGCACCAGGGACGCCTTGCCCTTCCGGTCCGGTCCCATGGCGCGCTTGAGCGCCGAGTCGGCGCCCTGCCCGCGGATGATCACGCGCTGCAGGATGAGGTAGGCGGCTGCCGCCGCCAAAAGATTGATGCCGTAGGTGACGACGGGCGTCCTGGCCAGGGAGCTTTCATCCATCCAGGCGGTGCTGAACGGCAGGAGGGACAGCCAGAAGAGCAGATGCAGGTTGGCCCAGAGGACTCCGCCGGTGATCTTCTCGGTGACCTGGAACATGTGGTGATGGTTATTCCAGTAGATGCCGATGTAGACGAAGCTCAGCAGGTAGGTCAGCAGGCTGGAACCGATGACCGGGAGGAGCGAAGCCAGGTCGTGGCCCTCGGGAACCTTGAGTTCCAGGACCATGATCGTGATATACCGTGTCTCTCATCTGCACGAATTGCCACGGGTCGGCCGCGTCCGGCCGCCGAGGGACTCGAGAGGAGCACGACATGGAGAAGAAGACCGCCCCGGAACCGGTGCGCGACCAAGCCCGGGACCACCTGCTCACGCCGCAGAACTGCGTGTTGGCGTTGATTGACTTCCAGCCCGAACAGTACGGGACCGTCACCTCGACCACGCGCGAGCGGATCGACCTCAACGTGGTGGCGCTGTGCCGGCTGGCCACGAAGTTCGGGGTGCCCGTGGTGCTGTCCACCGTCGGGGTGGACATGGGCGTGAACCAGGGAACCAGTCAGGTGATCAAGGACGAGTTGCCCGGTGTGAGGGAGATTGACCGCAGCGGGGTGAACGCCTGGGAGGACGCGGACTTCCGCGCGGCGATTGAGGGCACCGGGCGCCGCAAGGTGGTCATCGCGGGATTGTGGACCGAAGTCTGCCTGACCTTCCCGACCCTGGACATGCTCGCCGAGGGCTATGGCGTCTATCCGGTGGCGGACGCCGTCGGGGGAATCTCCCAGGTCGCCCACGACCGCGCCTTCGAGAGGATGATCGCCGCCGGCGCCCAGCCGGTGACGGCGATTTCCTTCGGCTCGGAGCTCATGCGCAACTGGGCCCGCGAGGACTCGGACAAGCTGCGCGAGGTGATGCGCTGGTACTTCCCGCGCAAACAGGAACTCGACGCGGACGGCAAGTAGGACCGCTACCCCCCCGAACGCTCAGCGGCGCAACCGCAGCGCACCCGATGTCCGCCGGGCCCGGGCGTACTGTCGTGCCGCAGATCTGGCGATGCCTTCCTCCCGCTTGAGAATCTTTTCGCACGCGTGCCGGGTATCCTCCCGTAGGGAAGGTTCGGCGGCCAGGGATTCGAGGAAGGCGCGGGTCATCACGCTGTCCTGGTGGTTGCCCAGGATCTTCTGCAGCCGGCGTGCCCGGTGGGCCAGGGTGGCGGCCCGTTTCGAGTGGATCCCGGCGGCGGATTCCGCGGCGTGCAGCAGCCGCTTGGTGTCCTTGCGCAGCCGGTGCAGCGCCACATCGCGGTCGTGCCCGGGTTCGGTGCGCACCATGGCCCGGTACGCGCGGTCAACGATCCTGGCCTGGTCGTTGACCGATGCCGCGACCTCGGTGCCGGCGGGGCGGCGGGCAGGTTCCCTGGCCGGGGGATCGTCCCGGAATCGCTCGAGGTCCTCCAACAGCCGACGATAGCGCCTGGACTTCAAGGCCTTGCCCACCCGCCGGTGTCCGGCGTCGAGGGCATCGCCAAGCCCGCGTTCGAGGGACTCCACGAGAACCTCGGTCCGCCACTTCGCGGGCAGCTCCTCGATGCGGTCACGGAGTCGTTCGCGCACGACCTCGGCATCCCGGGAACGGCCCAGGGCCTTGGCCAGCCATTTGAGCTCGTGGCCCAGACTCCGGCGTGGGCTTGCCTCGAAAAGATGCCCGTAGATTTCAAGGGCGGAGCGCAGTCGCCGGGTTGCCGATCTCATGTCGTGGACGGCTTTTGGGTTGCCGGAACGAACCTCGGGATCTTGGATGAGCAGTTCCTTGATTTGGTCGTCCAGGTAGCCGATGGCCACATCCAGGACGATCCCGTTTTCGCGCTTCGCCGGGTTGCCCGAGGTGTGGCCGGGCGGCGGCGGGTCGGCGGGTCCCCGGGCATTGGCCATGGCGTGCATCCTTTCCCGGAACCTCGAACACGGGTGGCCTCCGCGGGCAGATCCCGGGCGGCCCGCCGCGGTTGCGTCAATCCCGATTCTAGAACCCGGAGGCCAACCCGGACATACGCGGATCTGGGCAGGCAATGGGCAGCAGTCACCCGCGCCGACCCCTCGGCCGGAGGAGACAGCATCTACCTGCCGCCCAACGGTCCGGGCGGATTCGGGATGTTCTTTCAGCCGGGAACCACGCCGCGGGCGACCGAGGTCCAGCGCTTGATCGGGCTCGGAGCCACGCACCAGTGGGACGTGCTCGACGAGGTGCCCTACGTCCGGTGGACCACCCTCGCCGATCCGGAGGGCAACCTGTTCTGCGTGGCCGAGCACCCGCCGGTGGACCAGCAACGCGCATAGGGACGGGCGAAGTATCGGCTGTCGAACGGAAGCGACGTCGGGCGTCGCACCGCTGACGGGCTGCTGGAAATGGAAACTTGAAGGAACTTGCTCAGGCCACGAGCTGGTGCTGCCGCGAGTCCACGGTGGGCGCATTTCCGGGTTGCGGTGAAGCGCTCGCCTCGGTCACCTGGTCCATGGAGATCCCATGGTCCAAGGCTGTTTGGATGATGGCGTCCAGCGCATCGGTACGCTCCCGAAGGAGTATCCGGGCGGAGGAGACGTCTTCGGTTGCTGCGCGGATCAGATCCAGCTCATGCACGGTTTTTCCCTTTCATTGGCTTCAAAGTTCGCATCTTGAAGGCTAGCCTGTCCACCTTTGCACGCCATGAATGGCGGGTTAAATCGAGGATTCCGATGGGTCAGGTACCCGCTCAAACTGGCTGCGCCTCGCTCAACGCCTACCTGTTGGAACGATCCGCAATGCTCCAACCAAGGGCTCCCGCCAACCCTGCCGCCGTGTGAACCGTGAGTTCGTTGTCCACGGCAGAGCCTCATTGCCGGACTCGGCATGGATTCCCAGCAAACACCAAGAAAAGAATCCTAAGTTAGGGAATGTTCCTGTTTTCATCTATCGAAGGAGGGCCTCATGGGTCTCGATGACAAGATTGGCAACAAAGCAGAAGAAGCCGCCGGAAAGATCAAGGAAGAGACCGGCAAGGCCACCGACGACGAGAAACTGCAGGCCGAGGGGGCTGGCGAGCAGGCTGCTGCGAAGACCAAGCAGGCCGGCGAACACCTCAAGGATGCTGCAAAGGACGTGACGGGTCACTAATCCCGCCACATCGCCCAGCAACACAGGCTCCCCGTGCGGAGATCCAAGCAACATCGGATCCCACACGGGGAGCTTCCTTGTTCACCCGTCGGCAGCCGCTCCGCGCCACCGGCAGACGGACGGCGACGGTCAGGGCTAGGCCCTCGGGCAAACAGCGTGCGCAGGTGCGTCGTCTTCAATGTCCATTGGTCGGTTCAACGAACAGGGAAAGGCCTTCATTTCGGAGCTCCTGACAGATCGGATGGTGGCCGTTTCTTCCGAGGAAGCATCCGGGCAATCCACCGGTTCGACCGGGACAGTATTTCCCTGCGCGCGCAGACCATTGATAAACCCCCGGTGAAAAGCGATGATCAAGACATAGTCGCGATCGGTCGAAGTTTTGCCGACGCGGACCGATGCTCCACCCCCCGAGGGAAGGATTGGTTCCATGGCCATCGCCGCACTTCTCTGCTGGCTCGTCACCGCTGCCCTGGGTCTCACGATGTTCGGTCTATGGCTGCGCAACGGCGGTCTTCGCGCTGCCCGGGGAGATGCCTCCTTCCCGACGCGACTCGTGCCGCCGCTGATCTTCGGCCACCTCTTCCTCGCGGTTGCCGGCTTGGTGGTGTGGATCATCTACATTGTCAACAAGGAGGTCCTCCTTGCCTGGACCGCGCTCGGCCTGCTGGTCCTCGTTGCAGTCCTGGGGGAGATGATGTTCCTGCGCTGGAAGAACGGCAGGACCGAAGGTACCCCGGAATCGCGGTTCCCGCTCGCGATCATCTACGGGCACGGCCTGTTCGCTGTGGCCACAGTCGTCCTGGTGTCGCTGACCGCATTGGGCATTGGAACTTGATCCAGCCGGACAATGCCGGCATTCCGAATACTGGGCCATCTGGAGGTAAGGCAATGAGTAGCGCATCGAACAGTGAACGGCTCGAAGGCGAACCAATATCACTTTGGGTTGCCACCGGCGGAACCACCGACTATCCCGGCCCGCGCGGCGACGTGGAGGTGGACGTTGCGGTGATCGGCGGCGGTATCGCCGGATTGACGACGGCGTTGGCGCTTAAGCGCGCCGGCCGGAGCGTGGCGGTCATCGAGACCTCCAAGGTGGGCACCGGCGTCACCGGCCACACCACCGGCAAGGTCACCTCCCTGCATCGGCTCGCCTACACCGACTTGCGCGACAGCCACGATGCGGACACCGCCCGGGTCTATGGGCAGGCCAACGAGGCAGCCATCCGCCATATCGCCGACGTGGTGGCCGCCGAAGGCACCGATTGCGACTTCCGCACGGTGGCCAACTACACCTACGCCGAATCCGACGACGCCCTGGCACGCGTGCGTGCGGAGGCCGAATTGGCCACGGAGCTTGGCCTTCCCGCCACGTTCACCACCGATGTGCCGTTGCCTTTCCCTGTCAAGGGTGCGGTCAGGTTCGACGGGCAGGCGCAGGTGCATGCCGTGAAGTATCTCCAAGGGCTCGCCCGGGCCGTCAACGGGGATGGCAGCTTCGTCTTCGAGGGGACACGTGCGAAGGACATCCAGGAGGGCTCGCCCTGCATCGTCAGCCTGGATGGGTGCATCGTCCGGGCGCGCGACGTCGTCGTCGCCACGAATGTGCCCTTCGGCGACCAGGGGCTGTTTGACGCCCGGTGCCTCGCGCACCGTTCCTACCTCGTCGCCGCGCAGGTGGAGGATGCGCCGCTGGACGCAACGTTCATCAGCGTCGACGAACCCATGCGCTCCATCCTGACCGTCGCCGTGGACGGCAGGAATTATGTGCTCGCCGGCGGGGAGGGGCACCGCGTCTCCGAATCCGGCGACACGGCCGAGCGCTACCGCAGGCTGGCCGCCTTCGCCCGCGAGGCCCTGGGTACCGGCGAGATAGCCTACCGGTGGTCGACGCAGGACGGCATTCCGCTTGACGGCCTGCCCTACGTGGGTCTCATGTCTCCCACCGCCAAGCACGTGTACGTGATCACCGGCCTGCGCAAATGGGGCCTGACCAACGGAACGGCCGCGGGCCTGATTCTTGCCGACACCATCACTGGCCGGGAGAACCCGTGGGCGGAGGTTTTCAACAGCAACCGCGTCACCCCGGTGGCCAGCGCGAAGCGGCTCATCGGGGAGAACCTCAAGGTCATCGCGACCGATTTGACCAGCAAACTGGCCCGCCATCGCGACCGAGCGGAATTGGCGCCCGGCCAGGGGGAGGTGTTCGAGGCCAAGGGCGAGAGCACGGCCGTTTACAAGGATGCCGAAGGGCAGCTCCATGCCGTTTCGGCCATCTGCACGCACCTGGGCTGCACCGTTGAATTCAACTCGGCCGACACCACCTGGGACTGCCCCTGCCACGGATCCCGCTTCGCCACCGATGGCAGCGTCATCCAGGGACCTGCCATCGACGCCCTCCAAGCCAAGCCGGTGCCCTGGGCCAACGAAGAAGAGGGGGCCGGCACCGCCGGAGACGCCACGCCCGCAGCCGACTAGGTGGAGGCGGAATGCCGGTGGCGACCCGCCGCGCCCCGTGGATTCCAAGCATGTGAGGGGCCGTCGTCGAGGCCCCCGCACCAGGGATCGGGTGCAGTGGGCTCCATGTAAACCAACAACTGTTGCTTTCACGTCGCGCCGCCCCGACTTCACCTTCGAAGCGCGGGCGGCGTCGTTTGGATCATGCCGTCGGGAACGCCCATAAGTCTGCACGTGGGCATCAAGGGAAACCAGAACTGGAAGCGCAAGCGCCAGAAACCCCGACAGTAAGGGAACCTGACCACCTCCCAAACGCAACTTCCCTGGGAACTGGACGTGAACGGGGACCGGGCGTGCTCCGGGCGCGAAGACTTGACCGCGGGGTCGTCTGCTGGAGAGCAGAAATTAACCGCCCGGCCACTTCACTGGGCTTGAATCAATGTCCAGCAGGTTTCCCTCTGGAGGGAAACGAAAAAAACTCATTGAGGAAAGCCCCCGATATGTCCCGCCCCACGGAAGCCACCACTTCGGTGCCGAACCTGCGCCGGGTCCCCTCCGCCGGTGCTGGTCGGCTGTTTAGGTCCGCTGCCCCCAGCGAACTTGAACCCGAAGGCATGCGGGAACTCAATCGCCTCGAGGTGAGGACGGTCGTGGACCTGCGCGAGTCCTTCGAAATTGCCGAACGCCGGGGCTACGTCCCCAACGGCGCCGTGCATGTTTCCGTCCCGCTGTATCTCGGTCCACTGCCCGTGGCCACTGCCATCGAGGATGTCTACTATCGCCTGCTGACCACCCGCGGCACGGAAATCACCAAGGCCGTGGGTGCCATCGCCGCAGGTCTGCCGACCGGCGTGCTGGTGCACTGCGCCGCGGGGAAGGACCGCACCGGCCTGGTGGTGGCCCTGGTCCTTGAAGTCGCGGGTGTCCCGCGGCAGATCCTGCTGGACGACTATGCGCGCAGCGCCAGAGACCTGCCGGCGATCTACCGCGAACGCGTGAACCACGAATTGTCCTGTGCGCTGGGCGACAGCTCGGAATTGCAGGCCGCGCTCCACTTGCACCTGGAGAGTCCGGCGGCGGCCCTCGACGCTGCACTGGACATGGTCGAAGCGCGCTTCGGTTCGGCCGCCTGCTACCTACTGGCCCACGGGCTGGATCCGGCCGACCTGACCATTCTGCGTGAGGAGTTGGCGGGTCCCGGTGCCGCAGAGGAAGCCGGCCCGGACCTATGAGTGCAACCGGCGCCACGTTGGTGCAATTGACGGACCTCCACTTAATGACAGGCGGAGCCCTGCTGCACGGGTGGATCGACACCTGGGCGCGCACCGCCGAGGCGCTGGAAGCCGCCGCCCGGTTTTCCCCCGACGCCATCCTGGTGACAGGCGACATTGCCGACCGCGGTGCGCAGGTCCATGCCCGTGCGGCCAGGTTGTTTGAGCACGCGGAGAGGGAACTGCAATGCCCGGTCATCGTGGTGCCGGGCAACCATGATCCGGCTGGCTCGGTGGGTGCCAGGTTCAATCGACAGCGCATCGCCAGCGGCCCCAATCCGGCGGACACCGTGCACATGATCGGGGGCTTGCGGATCATTGGGCTGGACACCCACGGGTTCCGCGAGGCTGCCGGCGGACTCAGCCAGCCACAGCTTCGATGGCTGTTGGCCGTGTTGGAGACTCCCGCCCCCGGCGGGACGGTACTCGCGCTGCACCATCCACCGATTGACTGCCTGATGCCAGCCCTGGCAGGCCGCGGACTGGCCCGCCCCGGGGAACTGGCCGCCGTTCTGGCCGGCAGTGATGTCAGGGCCATCCTGTGCGGGCACTACCACCTGCCCACGTCCGGAAGCCTGGGAAGCATTCCGGTGTGGGTCGGACCGGCGGTCTCCTACAACCACAAGCTCTTCGCCACCGACGCTCCGGCCCATGACCAGGACACCAGTTGGTTCAGCGTCATCAAGGTCGGGGCAGGGCAGCTGTCAGCAACCCCGGTACGGGTTCCACGACCCTTGGCCGTTACCGCGCCGGTGGTGACGATGCCTGCCCGGCAACCTGCCTTGCTCTGAAGATCCCCGCAAAACCCGTAACACCCACTCGCAAGCCGCACCCCTGGGGGTGCGGCACTTCAAGGAGAAGAAATGAACAAGCGTATGAGCGCGATTGCCCCGTTGTTGTTGATCCCCGTGTTGGGCCTGACCGCCTGCGCCGGCGGAGCCTCCGCCGACGGGGCGGGGGAGGCAGCACCCAAGACCCTCACCGTTTACACTTCCGAGCCACAGGCCAAGATCGACCAGGTCGTCGAGGCCTTTGAAAAGGCCAACGAGGGTGTCAACGTCGAGGTCTTCCGTGCCGCCACCGGCGAGCTGAAGACCCGCATCGCCACGGAAAAGCAGGCAGGCAAGATCACCGCCGACGTCATCCTGGCGGCCGATGTCCCCACCTTCGAGGCCTATGCGGCCGACGGAGCGCTGGCCCCGCTGGACGTGGAGAACGCCGCCGCGCTGGATCCGAAGTTCGCCGACCCCGATGGCTTCTGGGTGGGCACCCGGATCATCCCCACCATCATTGCCTACAACACCGGCGCCATCACCGAAGCACCCGCCAGCTGGGCCGCGCTCACCGAGGACACCTACAAGGGCAAGATCGCCATGCCGAACCCGGACGTCTCGGGTGCAGCTGCATTCAACACCGCGGTCTGGCTCCAGGAACCGGCACTGGGCAAGTCGTGGATGGAATCGCTGGTGGCCAATGAGCCCACGGTCCTTGAAAGCAACGGTCCGGTCGGACAGGCAGTGGCCGCGGGAAGCTCCGAGGTAGGCATCGTGGTCGATTACGTGGCGCGCGAACTGGCCGCCAAGGGCTCACCCATTGCCGTGGGCTACCCGAGCGATGGCGTGCCCTACGTGTCGCAGCCCGCCGGTGTCTTTGCCGATTCCGAGAGCCAGGAGCTCGCCAACGACTTCGTTGATTTCCTGATTTCCAAGGAAGGCCAGGAGCTGGCGGTGATGCAATCCTACCTGCCGGTTCGCTCGGATGCAGGTGTCCCTGCCGGTGCTCCGGCACTGAACGAGATCAACCTGCTGGACCCGGACCAGGCCAAGATCGCAGCCGGCCAGTCGGAAGCAGTCGAGTACTTCAACTCCCTGCTGAAGTAATACGCCCATGACGACCCACACCATCGACAAAGCAGCCGCGAAACCGGAACAAGTACACGCCGAAAGCGCAACCGCGCCGATTCTGAGGCGGCCGGCGGGCAAGAAGCTGTTCCGTGGACCCCGCCGGCCCGGGGACGGCCTCGGGGTGCTGCGCACGGTGGTGTGGGTCGCCGTGGCGTTCCTGGTGGGGCTGCCACTGGCGGCATTGGCCGTGCAGGGAATCCAGCCTGCAGCACGGCAAGTCTTCGGGGATCCGGCGGTGGCTACGGCCGCGCTGAACTCTGTGGCCAGTGCCTCCGGCTCAGCACTGCTGGCCACCATCGCCGGCGCGTTTCTCGCCGTGGTGCTCGAACGCAGCAACGTGCCTTCCAGGGGCATGCTTCGCTGGCTGGTCATGCTGCCTTTCTTGATCCCGCCTTTCATTGGCGCCATGGCATGGATGGCACTGCTCGGTGCCAACGGCCCGGTCAACAAGTCCCTGCAGGGGCTGGGCATCGACGCCGAGATGAGCATCTTCGGCGGCTGGGGAGTGGTGTTCCTGCTCGCGGTGCATTCCTACCCCGTGGCCTACCTCGTCATTGCCGCCGCGCTGCGGCGGATCCCCGGGAACCTGGAGGAAGCGGCACGAATCTCCGGGGCGGGAACCGCCCAGGTACTCGGCTCGGTGACCCTGCCGTTGCTGCGTCCCGGGCTGCTTGCTGCCTTCGTGCTCACCCTGGTGGGAAACCTGTCCGACTTCGGCATCCCGGCCCTGATCGGGCTTCCCGAGCGCTACAAGACCCTGACCACGCTGGTGTATCGCTACCTGGCCTCCAGCACCACCAGCAACCCGCTGCCCGCGGTCTCGGCAATCGGCCTGGTGCTCTTGGTGCTCGCCGTGCTCACTGTTCTTGCCCAACGCCGGCTGCCTGCCGGCACGCAATGGGGTTCCGGGGCCACCGGCATCGATTTGGAGTTGGGCCGGGCCCGTCTTCCGCTGGTCATCCTGTTGTGGTCATGGGTGGGGATCATTTGCCTGGTGCCGTTGCTGGCGTTGGCCACGCAAGCGTTGCTGCCGGCCCCGGGTGTGCCTCTGACGTGGGAAAACCTGACCATGGACAACATCATTCGGGCTTCCACCTCACCCGGTGCGGTGTCCGGGATCGAGAACTCGGTGATGCTGGCAGGGGGAGCGGCGGTGTGCTGCACCGTGCTGGGAATGGGCATTGCGCTGCTGCTGACCCGCGGCAAACACCGCAGCAACGGGTCACTCGATGTGGCGGCGACCCTGCCCCAGGCCCTGCCGGGTCTGGTGATTGCCGTGGGGTGGTTGCTGATTGCCCCCATGCTGGGAATCTTCAATACCGGTTGGGTGATCCTGGGTGCCTACGTCATGGCATTCACCGCCCTGGTGGTCCAGGCCGTGCGCGCACCGATGGACTCCGTGTCCACCACGCTCGAGGAAGCCGCCCGCTCCGCCGGGGCAACTCCATTGCGTGCCCTGCTGGATGTCACCGCTCGCCTGGCGGGCCCGGCCGCCGTGACCGGCGGGGTCGTGGTGCTGCTGACGGCTGTGCGGGAACTGACCATTTCCATCCTGTTGGTGGCCCCCGGAAGCCAGACCCTGGGCGTGACCATCTTCAACCTGCAACAGTCGGGCGACTACGGCGGAGCCTCCGCCCTTGCCCTGGTGGTTGCACTGGTGGGAATCCTCGGACTCTCGGCCACCGCCGCGCTGGCCAACCGCCGTGCGGACAAATAAGAATCTCCTGAAAGGAACTTCCCGTGGCAACCATTGAAATGACCAATCTGGGCCATGTCTACGGCGACGGGCATGTGGGCTTGGAAGGGATCGACCTGAACGTCAAGGACGGCGAGTTCCTGGCCTTGCTCGGCCCCTCCGGCTCGGGCAAGACGACACTCCTTCGGACCATCGCCGGATTCATCCGGCCGACCGCCGGAAATCTTGCGATCGGCGGACGCACCATGGCCGGGGACCGAGTGTGGGTGCCTCCCGAAAAGCGTGCGCTGGGCATGGTCTTCCAAGACCACGCCATTTGGCCGCACCTGAGCGTTGCGGGCAACGTCGGCTATCCGCTGAAACTGGAAGGCGTTCCACGGCCGCAATTGGCCAAGAGGGTGGCCGCCGTGCTGGAGCAGGTAGGTCTTGCTGAATATGCCAACCGGAAACCCGCGGCGCTCTCCGGTGGCCAACGCCAGCGCGTGGCCCTGGCCCGGGCGATCGTGGCCAAGCCGCAGGCGCTGCTGCTGGACGAAGCGCTTTCCGCACTCGATGAGCCCCTCCGTGCCAGACTCCGGTTGGAACTGCGTGAGCTGACCCGTGAGGAAGGGCTGACCGCGGTGCACGTGACGCACGACCGCGCCGAGGCGCTTGGGCTTGCCGACCGGGTGGCCGTGTTGAACCAGGGAATGATCCAACAGATCGGGACCCCAAGGGAATTGCTGGAAACACCGGCAAACGCCTTTGTCGCATCGTTCGTATCGGATGCAACGCTGTTCCCCGGCACCCTGGTGGACGGGAACTTCCATGCGGACCATCCCGGGTTCCGGCTGCCGGTCCAGCACGGATTGTCCCGGGATGGGAAGACCCAAATGAGCGGTGTTCGGCCAGCGGCCGGGACGAGGTCGAGGCGAGCCGTGGCCGCGGTGGCGCCGACTGCCATTCGGCTGGACCCCGAGGACAAGCAAACCGGGGCGGAAGCCCGGACCGGAGCGCCGCTGGCCCGAGTCACTTCCGCGCTGTACGGGCGGCATGGATATGAAACGAGCCTGGATTGGGCAGGTACACGGCTGCGCGCGCTGGTCCACGGGTGGGTTCCGCAGGAGGGCGAGTTGGTCCGCCCGGTGATCGAGCAGGCACATGTGTTCTGCGAGGAGGCGGGCACCGCCGGGGAACAAGCGGCCTGAGCGAGCTGGATTGGTTCGAGGCACGCAGGAACGGTGAACAACCCGGCGGCCGATCGCCGGCTACCAACGCCTCACAGAGATGCTGGCCGCGCCCATGGCCATGTTCCGCGAAGCGCATAACTAGAAACGCGAAGGAGTGAGAGCACGAGACTCCGTGCTCTCACTCCTTCGCGATTGATTCAGGCATCATCCGCTCCCCGCGGACAGAGGCAAATGCGAACTCGGAATCCCCGGTGCCTGTCCATGACCACGGCCCGCGCGGAGGGTTAGGGGCGCTTGTCCAAGCGCTTGCGCGCTTCTTCCCGCGCGCGTTCGATCTTGTCCAGGTGCTTGCCCTTGGTGGCTTTTCCAGCCAAGACCGCTGCCTTGTCGACCACCTGGCCACCGGCCTGCCTGACCTTGGGGTTTTTCGCTGCTTCCCTAAGGATCTTGCTGAATTTACTGAAACCTGCCACGGCGTTTCCCACCTTCTATCACTCGGAATCATGCGGTCGAAATTAATGATCGCATGTCTATCCAACGGATGGGGGTGCCGGATCATCCCCGGTGCCGAGGTCAACGGCCGCCGTTTCCCGCGACGACCTAATGTCGAGCATGGACGCATCCCTGAGCGGGTCACTTCCACGGACGCTCGCGGCGGCAGCGGGTGGTCGGCCAGGAACCTGGGCGGGTTCGGGGCCTCGGGACTCACTTGGCCTGATTCGCGGGCCTGCTTGATGACTGCCTTCGCATCGGAGTCGTTGAAATTGCCGATCAGGTCGTAGTTGAACATCTTCTCCACGGAAGTACCGACGGCTCAGGAACTGTGTTCCACCTCACCTCGTAGGCCCAGAAGGAATAGCGTTGCCGCGTGGCCGGTTGCACCAGGCAACCCACCCCAACGTTTGGAGTACTGCCCCATGGACCTGTTTTCCCCGCTCACCCTCGGAGACCTCGAACTGCCCAACCGACTCGTCATGGCACCGCTGACCCGCTCCCGTTCCCGCGTGGACGGCGTGCCGAACGACGACGTCGTCGAGTACTACCGCCAGCGCGCCTCGATGGGGCTGATCGTGTCCGAGGGCGTGTACCCCAGCGCCACCGGCCAGGGGTTCGTCCGCCAGCCGGGACTGGCCACCGCAGAGCAGATTGCCGGATGGAAGCGGGTCACCGACGCCGTGCACGCCGAAGGCGGACTCATTGTCGGCCAGGTGATGCACGCCGGCCGGGTCACGCACACCGAGACCACCGGGCAGGCCCACGTCGTGGCCCCGAGCGCCATTGCCGTTGACGGGGTCACCCGGACCTACACCGGCAAGCACGCCTACCCGGTCCCGCACGCACTGGAGACCGGCGAGCTGCCCGGAATCATCGAGGAGTTCGTGACCGGATCCCGCAATGCGATGGCCGCTGGCTTCGACGGCGTGGAACTGCACGGTGCCAATGGCTACCTGCTGCACGAGTTCCTGGCACCCAGCTCCAACACCCGCACCGACGCCTACGGTGGATCCCCTGAAAACCGGGCGCGCTTCGTCATCGAGGTGGTCACCGCCGTGGCCAACGCCATCGGGGCGGGGCGGACCGGCCTGCGCATTTCCCCCGAGCACAACGTCCAGGGCGCGTTGGAGAGCGATCCGGCAGATGTCGCGGCCACCTATGCCGCGCTCATCGACGGGATCGCACCCCTGGGCCTGGCCGCGCTGAGCATCCTGCACGCCGATCCCGCAGGCGCACTCGTCCAGGACCTGCGCTCCCGCTTCAACGGACCTGTCCTGCTGAACACCGGGTTCCAGACCGTCACCACGTACGACGACGCGGCCGCGGTGGCAGCCAACGGCTGGGGAGATGCAGTGGTGGTCGGCCGCCCGGCGATCGCCAACCCAGACCTGGTCCGCCGCTGGCAGGAAGGCTTGCCGCTGAACGAGCCCGACGCCTCCACCTTCTACACCGAGGGTGCGGCCGGTTACACCGACTACCCGTTCTGGCAGAACTAACAGAACTAACCGCTGGTTCGGAGGCTGCCGTCGCCTGATCGGCGGCAGCGGCCACCGAAGCGGATGGATGGTACCCAGGGGGTTGGTGGCATTTTCGCGAGGACTGGTTACGCTCGGGTGCGCTTTCCGGCTCGCAGCGCGAACTGAACTGGGTCACTCCCTTGTTTCTCAGCAGCGCGCCGACCAGGGCCCTGCCCGTCCGACCGTTGCCGTCGGCGAAGGGGTGGATTGTCTCGGGAGTGGGCGTGGGCGATGGCGACCTGGGTCAGGATCGGCAGGTCATCGCGGCGCATGAAGCCGACCAGGTCCCCAACGCGGTTTGGATCCCTTCGTGGCGTGGTGGAACGAAGTGTGCGGGGAATTGCCGCCGCTCCACACCGGTGCGGTGCGCAACTCACCGGCGACCTGCGGGTGCGAGGACTGAAGCAGGGCCCGGTGCATGGACAGGATAGGGGCAGTGCCAGGTCGTCGGAAAGCGCAATGGCGGCATGCATGGCGCAGACGCTGGCGGCAATCAGTGATGCGTCGGCGCTGGAGCGGTCTCCCAGTTGGGCCAGCGCGATTTTCTTGGCCCCCGCGGTGAGGTTCTCGATTTCGGAGCTGGCCACGGATTCGCTACGCAGCAGCATGGCCTCGAAGGGGGCAGCGCTTTCGCCAGGTCCCGGTCGAAGTGGACCATCTCAATGGTTGCCTCCTCGGCCAGGGCGAGGACCCGGGGGCTGCTGACCGGGCTTGCGTCCGCGATGGACGGCACGATGGCGGCTTGGCGGGGTCCTCGAGCCCGAAGCCGCTGAAGACGGGACGCGCTGGCATCGGCAGGCACATCCCACCGGACTTCCTCGAAATGGATCGAGGGCCAAATGGCGCGGTCGATGCCCATGGGTGCCTCTGGTGCTGCCGATTGCTTGGCCCGGTCCCGGGTGATGGTGGGAATTCAGGGACCCTGATTTCCCATTAATAGCCGATGTTGGGAAAGCGGGGCACCCGCTTTGCCGTTGGACATAGATGGGAGTTCGACAGCGCCGCCAGGTCGCAAGGTCGGCTCCAAGGCCTTGTATACGCTGTTGCGGAGACCGAGATCGACGCGATCGACTCTCCACTGAGATCGGGAATCGGAATGGCCGCACAGATGATGTCGAGTTCGGATCATCGGAGTGGGTCGGACGCGATTGCTCCCCTGGGCCCGGCCGCGCTGAGCATCCTGCACGCGGATCCCGCCGGGGACCTCGTCCAGGACCTGCGCTCCGCGCTTAATGGCACCAGCGACATAACACCAGCGATTAACAGACCCAGTTCAATGGACTGGGGTCTTTTTGTCCTCGGCACCGATTAGGACTTGTTCATCTACAGGCGAACGATCCTCTTGTTCATGAATTCCTCCATGCCTAGTGCGCCCAGTCCCGCCCGACGCCGGAGCGTTTGATGCCGCCGAACGGCAGATCGCTCGCCATCTACCGTTTTCAGCGGCCGGTGATTTACCAGAACATGCCCACGGAGTTGTTGCCGCAGGCGTTGCAGGACGCCAACCCGTGGGGCCTTCCCCGCCAGATCATCGCGTCCTTCCCTCACGCTCGGACGAAACATATGAGCTAAAACACAATACCGGTTGACCTAGCCCCAGAGGCAATGAGAGTATCTCATATCAAAGGTTCTTAGATCCAAGCTATTTTCATTTCATCGATTGAAGATGACCGGAAATCTTGAGTCTGGAACGGGGCTAGCCAGGTGACTCGACGAAAATAGGAAACGACATGAAGAAAAACCGTCTCGTAATAGCGGCAGTGACCGGCATTCTCGCGTTGGCATTGTCCAGCTGTGGAGGGCCGAATGAAGCACCTGCCGAGCCCGGTGCGTTGGAGAAGGCTGCGGTCAAGGTGGGAGTTATGCCTCTCGCCGATTACGGGGCCGTCTACTGGGCCAAGGACAAGGGCTTCTTTGAAAAGGCCGGACTCGACGTTGAGCTTGTTCCGTTGCAGGGTGGTCCGATCGGAGTTCAAAAGGTTGCCTCCGGCGAAATCGACTTCAGTTTTTCAAACACCATGTCATCTACCCAGGCGATTAACGGTGGAGCTCCGGTGACAACAGTCGTTCTCACCAGTAGCGTGGGGCCGGGTTCCATCGGTGTGTATGTCACCCCTGATTCCCCGATTAAGGACATCGGCGACTTGGACGGAAAAACCGTTGGCATCAATACCACCAACAACATCGGAGACGTGAGTTTCCAGAGTTTGGCGAGTTCGATGAACCTTGATACCAAACCAATCTGGGTAGAAGTTCCTTTCAACGAAATGATCTCCGGCGTCCAAGCGAATTCTATTGAAGCCGGCTACATGCCTGAGCCTTTTGGCTCGGCGGCACTGGAAGCAGGACTTCGCAAGGTAGTCGACTTGACAGAAGGACCCAACGAAAAGCTCCCCGTATCAACTTTCGTGGCAAGCAACAAGTTTGTCGAAAGCAACCCGGTCACCACCGAAGCCTTCGCGACCGCAATGTACGAGGCAGGGAACGATATTGCGTCGAAGGAAAAAGAATTTCGCCAGTGGCTTCCCGGGGTAGCCGGGGTCTCCCAAGAAGTCGCCGAGACCATGACTATTCCGGTAATGGAGCCGAAAATGGACGTAGCAAAGGTTCAATACATCGCAGATATGCTCATTAAGCAAGGAATTATCGATTCCTTCGACGCCTCTAAGTCCACATTTGTCGCAGGCTCCAAATAGTGAAAATGCTTAGTCAGACGCTAACGCGCAAGCAACAGGTGATATATGGGGTGGTTGGAACGCTCGGCATCCTTGTGATGTGGGAGCTCTTCATGCGAAGTGGCATCTTTGCAAAGCCCGGTTTGCCCGTCCCTACGCAGGTATTCACGCAAGCGGGTCGCCTTCTCCAAGACGCAAATTTTTGGGAACAGGTCTTGTATACGATGGGGGTCTGGCTTCTGGGGCTTGCCATTGCGGCCATCGCCGGGGTCATTCTAGGCAGCCTGATGGGCGCCTTCTCCAAGATGTTTATTGCTTTTGAACTGCCGGTCGAGGTGTTCCGCACGCTTCCTTCGATTGCGGTTGGCCCAATCCTGGTGCTTCTGCTGGGATCGGGCGCATTGCCGATTGCAATCACCGTGGCATTGTCGAGCGTATGGCCGATACTTTTGAACACGATGTATGGCGTGCGCAGTACGGACACCACAGCCGTGGCGACGGCAAAGACCTTTGGGATCAAGCCCTTTGGCCTGCTGATGCACATCAAGTTAATTAGCGCGCTGCCATTCTCCTTTACCGGCATCCGGATTGCTGCCTCTATTGGCCTCATCGTCACCGTTAGTGCCGAACTGCTGATCGGCAGCGGCCAAGGGATAGGCGGTTTCATTTTGATTGCGAGCGCTAATGCGGTCAATCTTGATGGTGTTTACGCAGCGACTCTTATTGCCGGAGTCCTTGGTGTTGTAGTGAACATGGCGTTCGCGGCTATCGACAACTCCGTTTTCGCATGGAAGAAGGGTCTTTCACAATGACCGTCGTAGATAACGCGAAGAGTAAAGATTCCATTAAGGATTTACGCATTTCTGCAAACGGACGCCGGATGATCCAGCCAAATCCGTCAGTGCATGCTAAATCGCAGGCTGTGAGGCAGCGGATCATCCGTGTTGGGGTTCGCCTGGTTGTGCCGATTATCCTGGTTTTGGGGTGGTTCCTGCTTTCACAGGCACCGACAAGCCAGCTGTTTGTTGCAAGTCCTTGGACCTCGTTTCTGCGAGTCATTACGGACTACTTCAGCACGGATCCTGCCAAGCTATTCTTGGGTGAAGTGACGTATGGTCATCTCCTTCCCAGCCTTGGGCGCGCGCTGGCTGGTTTGGCCCTGGCCGTAATCGTCGGCGTCGGGGTAGGGATAGTCTTGGGCATCTCACCCGTGGTTACAGCACTCTTCCAGCCGCTGATTCATTTGGGGCGGTCGATTCCCAGCCCGGCACTTCTAGGAGTTTTCTTCCTGCTGTTCGGCACCGGCGACAGCCCTAAAATCTTCCTGATCGCATTCGGCGTGGTTTGGCCGATTCTGTTCAACACCATTGATGGTGTTGGTTCGATCGGTGAGCAGAGGTTGCAGGCGGCAGCTGTATTCAAAATCCGACGCTCGGATGTCCTGACCAAAATCATCCTGCCGGGCGCTTCCCCAAAGATCTTTGCTGGTATTCGAACATCGATGTCGCTGTCACTCATCATCATGATCATTTCCGAACTTCAGAAATCCGAAAACGGTCTTGGATATCTCTTGGTGATGACGCAACGGACATTTGATTACGAAGGCTTCTGGTCGATCTTGATCGTCTTGGCTGTATTGGGCGTATTACTGAACGCTATTTTCCAAATCGTAGAACGCCGGGTCCTGGCCTGGCATCGAGGAGTGACCCAACAAAATGACTAGTTCAACCACGACTAAAATGTCCGCAGAACTCAACCTTCAAGGCATTTCCAAATCCTATGGAACGCTGATGGCTGTCCGGAGTATTACGGCACAAATCCCCGCAGGGAAAGTGTCCGTCATTGTCGGTCCGTCGGGCTGTGGAAAATCAACGCTTCTGCGCATCATCAGTGGCCTGGATACGCCGACTGAAGGTGCAGTAGCTTTTGACGGCGAGCCGGTAGTCGGTGTTCCGGATGGCTTGGCCATGGTATTCCAGGACTACTCAAGGTCCCTGTATCCATGGATGCGCGTTGATGCAAATGTGGCCTTCCCGCTCCGGCACCTGCCCCCGGCCGAGCGCAACGAACGCGTGCGCGAGAGCATTGAAGCCGTGGGACTAAAAGGCAAGGAAAAGCTGTACCCGTGGCAGATGTCGGGTGGAATGCAGCAGCGCGCGGCCATCGCCAGGGCCCTGGCATTCAGGCCAAAGCTGTTGTTGATGGACGAACCTTAT
Source organism: Paeniglutamicibacter sulfureus (assembly GCF_030512175.1). Taxonomy (GTDB): domain Bacteria; phylum Actinomycetota; class Actinomycetes; order Actinomycetales; family Micrococcaceae; genus Paeniglutamicibacter; species Paeniglutamicibacter sulfureus. Next base: position 701,886 of record NZ_JAULBL010000002.1, read on the forward strand.
GCGTCAGTTGATGCGCAGACCCGTTCCGACCTTGAAGATCTCTTGCTGGAGATCCAGGCAAAGCTCGAAATCACAGTTCTCGTGGTTACCCACGACATTGATGAAAGTGTGTACCTGGCGGACAAGGTGATCGTACTTTCAGCACCTCCGAGTGTGGTTGCCGAGACGGTTGAAGTGGACTTGCCGCGTCCTCGTGATCAGGTTAGAACCAAACAGGATCCGCGCTTTGTGGAGCTTCGTGCGCATGTTACCTCACTTCTGCGGGGTGGCTCGGACTAGACGAATAGGGCAACTTCGTATTCAACTTTGGGAAAAGTGGCGCAGGTTGGATCAGTGACCCACTCGCTTGAAGGGGTCTCCATCGCGATGGAGACCCCTTCGTGGCATTTCTCTTGACACAAAGTATCTTATTACTGGTATTCTTTTGACATGACCTAAGTCACGACGAGGTGGATGTCGTGAACGGGTTCTCTGAAACGAAACGAGCAGACAATGACGATGATGGCAGATAGCACGATGCTGAGCAGTGTCTTGGTCCTGGATGACGTCGTAAAAGACATGACAACATTGCGCCAGCTAGTCTCCACGCCCGATGAAATCTTCGTCGCCGGCGTGTGGAAGCGCGGAGAGGGCGCTGCTATCAACTCGGTGAACCCCGCGACCGGAGAGGTCTTCGCCTCATTGCACGGAGCCACCGTTGAAGATGTGGAACTTGCCGTCCAGGGAGCCACCAAATCGCTTTCGGCCTCCGGCTGGGCGACTTGGCTCCCGCATGAACGCGCGATTGTTTTGCACCGGATTGCTTCCAAGATCCAAGAAAACGCAGATCTGATTGCCGCCCTGCAGACACTCGACACGGGCAAAACCCTACGCGAGACGCGCGCATTGGCGATGAGTGCCGCTGGGACCTTCAAGTTTGCTGCTGCAGCCGTGGAAACACTGGAAGATGCCATTACCCCTTCACGGGGCGAAAACTTGACCATGTCCATTTATGAACCCTTGGGTATCGTCGGAGCAATCACTCCCTGGAATTCCCCGATTGCCAGCGATGCGCAGAAGCTCGCACCGGCCTTGGCGGCGGGAAACGCCGTTATCGTGAAGCCCCCTGTGTGGGCACCATGGGTCTCCCTTTTGTTGGCCCGACTTTGCGAAGAGGCCGGACTCCCGGAAGGGCTGCTCTCGGTTCTGCCCGGTCCGGGCCGAAGCGTCGGAGACGCCCTAGCTCGACACCCGAAGGTTGGAAAAATTTCCTTCACCGGTGGAACGTCTACCGGGAGGGCGCTTGGACACGTAGCGGCCGAAAAGATTATGCCGATCACGCTTGAATTGGGCGGAAAGTCTCCGACCATTATTTTTGCGGATGCCGATATCGATCAAGCCATCGCAGGTGTGCTGTACGGGATATTTTCCTCCACCGGACAAAGCTGCATTGCCGGTTCGCGGGTCTTCATCCATAAGTCCATCTACGCCGAAGTTGTTGATCGTCTTGTTGTCGCTACGCGCGCTCTTCGCGTGGGCCCAGGATCCGATCCCCGCACGCAGGTCGGACCATTGGTTGCGCACGCACATAGAGACGAAGTCGCGGCTATGGTCGAGGCGGCACGTGAAGCCGGGGCGCAAATCCTTTGCGGGGGTGGTGCGCCGCACGGGGAAGCCATGGCAGCCGGTGCCTACTACATGCCGACGATCATTGCCGGAGTCGGGAACGACGCCTTGATTTGCCAGGAAGAGATCTTCGGTCCAGTGGCGGTGGTGCTCCCCTTCGATGACGAATCTGACTTGGTGGCACAGGCCAACGACACAGTATTCGGCCTGGCCTGCGGGATCTGGACCGCAGATTACAGGCGAGCATTGCGTACGGCGAAGGCTATAGCCGCGGGAACAGTGTGGGTGAACACCTACAAACAATTCAGCATTTCGACCCCTTTCAGCGGCACCAAGGATAGCGGACTTGGGACTGAAAAGGGCCGTGAAGGCATCCGGTCGTACATGAGGCAGAAGAGCATCTACCTGGACCTCTCGGGAACTCCTCTTCCGTGGGCCAAGCAATAATCCTCCTTCATCAGTAACAAAAACATCCAAAAAGTTTACGAAAGGCCAAAAATGAGCGCTCATCCCTATAGTCCGGCTTTCGAGGTCGGCGGATTCGGCTTTGTCTCCGGCGCGTTGTCGATCGATGCGGACGGCGTGGCGGTGGGAGGACGTACAGAAGCCATAGACGCAGCCATGACGCGACTTTCCGAACGGCTGGCCACCATTGGAATGACCTTGTCTCAAATTGTGAAAACCACCTATTTCGTCACGGATGTAAGTCTGCGAGACGAAGCGAACAAGCACTATGAAGCAACCTTTTCCGAACCGCGTCCGGCTCGTTCGTTCGTCGAGGTTTCAGCGCTGCCCTATGGTGCCACCGTTGAAATTGAAGCAATCGCGCACGGACGAAAGTGAAATGGAATGAGCATCGCGGGTTTAGAAACAGAAATTGAATCCACTACCGCTATTGACACACCAAGCAGTCTGCGTTCCCTGCGGCTTCAGATACTGGGCTGGGAAGCTGAAGGTATCATCAGTCTCCGGTTCACGGATCCTATGGGCGGCACGCTTCCGGTATGGAAGCCGGGTGCGCACCTTAGCCTCCAGCTGGCCAACGGCCTTGTGCGTGAATACTCGCTCTGCTCGGACCCCACGGACACCTCGGGATGGACTGTTGCGGTCTTGAAGGTGCCTGATTCCCGTGGAGGCTCGAAGTCAATCCACGAAGAATTGAGGGTCGGCTCCATTGTCACCGTAGACGGTCCTAAGAACAACTTTGCCATCGAGCCCTCCGCACACTATGTATTTGTAGCCGGCGGCATTGGTATCACTCCGATCATTTCCATGGTTCGGGAAGTCGCGTCTGCGGGAGCGTCATGGTCGCTTCTTTACACCGGACGATCGCGTTCAAGCATGGCGTTCCTTGACGAGATCGCTTCCCTTCCAGCCAACCACGTCACCATTCATGCAGATGACGAAGCCAACGGAAAGTTTCCCGATCTTGTGGCCGCCGTCGGAAGCATTTCTGCAGACACTCTCGTTTATGTTTGTGGCCCGGAGCCATTGATGAACGCAGTGGCAGGTTCAATGGCCGACGAGTCTCAGCTGCGGATCGAAAGGTTCAAGGCGCCGGAAGTTGTCGTCGACCCGAACGCGGAAGAAAACTCCTTTGACGTTATCTGCCAAAGTAGCGGGGAACGGGTCACTGTAGGGCCAGATACCTCCGTCCTGGACGCTCTCCAAGAGGCGGGATTGGACATGCCGAGCTCTTGCACAGAGGGAATTTGCGGTACCTGCGAGGTCGGGGTCATCCGTGGGGACGTGGATCATCGGGACTTCCTCCTGAGCCCGGCCGAACAAACCGCAAACAAGACCATGTTCATCTGTGTTTCGCGCTGCCGTTCCGCGGAACTCGTCCTGGACATTTAGGCAATTCATTAATTCTGTCGCACCATCCTCCAGCCAAGAAAGAACACTGACCAAATGAATTTCTTTGCAGCAGAGCCTGTTTGCAATCTGCGTGCCCTGCGTTCGGTATCCCTGAAGATGCCGGAGTTGACGTCGACGAAGGATTTTTACCACGAGGTTTGGGGTCTTTCCACCGTTGAGGAGGATGGGGACAAGTTTTGGTTGCGGGGTACGGGGGACGAGCACCATATCCTGAGGCTTGAGAAGGGTGAGCAGAATGCCTTGGGCAGTATTTCCTTTGCTCTTGCTACACCGCGGGATGTTGATGAGGCGGCCAGGAGGCTGGAGGAGCTGGGGATTCCGTTGTTCCGCGAGCCCGGTCCGTTGGATGATGCCGCGGGCGGGTATGGCTTGCAGCTGGTGGATCCGGAGGGGCGCCTGGTGGAGCTTTCCGCGGACGTTTTTGCCGTGGCCAAGCAGGAGCCGGCCGGGAGGCGTGCCATTCCACGCAAGATTGCCCACGTCGTGCTGAACACCGTTGATATCGATCGGGCCACTGCCTTTTACACCCAAGTGTTGGGCATGCGGATTTCGGATTGGTCGGAGCACCAGATGGCTTTTTTGCGGTGCAACTCCGAACACCACGTGATTGCGTTCAACCAGGCCCCGTGGACGGCGGTGAACCATGTTGCCTACGAGATGCAGAGCATTGACCACTTCATGCGGGGGATCGGGAGCTTGAAGACCAACGGGATCACCCCGCAGTGGGGTCCCGGGCGCCATGGCCCGGGTGACAACACCTTCTCGTACTTCACCGATCCGGCGGGCCTGGTCTGCGAGTACACCTCGGAGGTAGCTCAGGTGGATGAGGACAGCTGGCTGTGCCGGACGTGGAAGCGGACCCCGGAATTGTCAGATCAGTGGGGGACCGCTGGTCCTCCGACCACTGAGGTGCGTTCGGCGATGGCGGGAATCCCTGATCAGGGGTACCGTTCCCTGGTGGTTCCCGGTGACCCCGGCTATTTCTCGGTTCCGGAGTTGAGCGATGTCAATACACACTAACGGCTTCTCTCCCGATACCGAACACGAGAACTTATCCACCACTGAACTACGTCTGGACCAACCAAGGACTTTGACGACTTCGGAAGGCTTAGCGCTAGTCATCCGCGGTGCTGGGACCCCTGTGTTCCTCATGCACGGGATCGGCGGCAGTGCGCTGTCCTGTGGTGGCCTCGCCCAGGAGTTGGCAGCGGAAGGCTTCCAAACGATTTGTTGGGATGCTCCCGGCTACGGGGATTCGAAGAATCCAAAGCCGGATGTCGAACACGCTGAAGCGGCATTAAGGGCACTGGACGAGCTAGGGGTTGCCAGCGTGCATCTTATTGGAACGTCGTGGGGCGGCGTTATTGCTACCCGCATTGCAGCACAGAACCCGGTACGCGTGCTTTCAGTGATCTTGATGGACAGTACACGAGGATCAGGAAGAACCGAAGAATCTGCGGACAATATGCTGGCACGGTTGCCGGAGCTGGAAGCGCTTGGTGCCACCGCATTCGCCGCTAAACGTGCCGCAAAACTAGTCTCACCCATGGCAGGCGAAGAGGTGGTTGCGGCGGTGCGCAATGACATGTCTCGCATCCGAATCCCGGGGTACGGTGCCGCTGCACGGATGATGGCAACCTCCGATACCTCGGAGGACTTAAAAAGAATCACCACTCCGGCACTGGTGCTCGTCGGAGAACACGATATTGTCACCGGGGTGGCTGAATCCGAGGTCTTGGCCGAATTGATTCCGGGCGCCGAATTTGCAGTGGTTCCGGAAGCCGGGCACGCAGCAATCCAGGAAAAACCCCGTGACGTCGCCGCCTTGATCTTGAACTTTTGGAAGAAGTCATCATGAATCGTTTGATCGTTGTTACAGGTGCCGGCCGCGGCCTCGGATTTAGCATCGCCCAACGTCTTGCAAGCAAAGGTAAGCGCATAGTCATTGCCGAGAAAAGTGCGGAGCTTGCACAATCTGCCGCTTCAACACTGCAGGGCCTGGGTTATGACGTGGTCTCCCACGTCACCGACATCGCCGAAAAGGGATCCGTCATGGACCTCGCGTCCTTTGTGGATTCCCTGGGAGGAGCCGACGGACTGGTCAACAATGCGGCCATGGCCGACGGTGTCGGCGGGGACACCTTCTGGGAACTGGACGAAGATTTCTTCAAACGCGTGATGAATGTAAACGCCTATGGCACTTGGCTGGTCAGTAAACACCTCGTTGGGCAAATGATAGGCAAGAAATCAGGGGCAATCGTCAACATCGCCTCGGATGCCGCGCTCTTTGGATCCCCACGGCTCGTTCACTATGTTGGTTCCAAAGGGGCAGTCATGTCCATGACGAGGACCATGGCCAGGGATGCCGGTGAATATGGAGTCCGAATTAACGCGGTTGCACCCGGACTGACACGGGTGGAGGCCACCGAGACAGTTCCAGTCGAACGCTACAAGCTCTATGAAAACAATCGAGTGCTCAAGCGAGAACAGACACCGGATGACGTTGCAGGCGCAGTCGAATTTCTACTCTCCGACGAAGCGGCGTTCATCACTGGCCAAACGCTGGTGGTTGACGGCGGATTTGTCATGGGCCACTAGCTTCACACGTACGCTCATCCGACACTGAAGACTTGGGGCCGGCCGATTCCGTCCTCCCCGTTTATTACCAAGGAGAATTACTGATGGATCTGCAGCTTAAAGACCGGACAGTTATCGTCACGGGGGCAAGCTCCGGAGTCGGGCTCGCCACGGCCCGCTATTTGTTGGGCGAAGGTGCCCGCGTGGCTGCCTGCGCCCGCGACATGCAGCGGTTGTCTGCGGCGTTTGAAGAATTCACTTTTGCGGATCCGGATCAGATACTGCTTGGCACCTGCGACGTGACGGACAAGTCCAAGACTGATGCCTTCGTCGCCCTGACCAATGACCGCTTTGGCGGTATTGACGGCTTGGTGTGTAATGCCGGTCGCTCTCTGATGGCGACCTTGGATGAGACCAGCGAAGAACAATTCCGCGAGGAATTTGAGCTGAAGATCTTCGGTGCCTGGAACATGGTTCGTTCGGCACGGGGCGAATTGGCGCGCTCGGGCCAAGGCTCGATTGTCAACGTCAATGCGATCCTGTCCCGCCAGCCGGAAACCCGTCTGGCGGCAACCTCAGCGGCTCGGGCCGCGCTATTGAACCTTACCCATTCGCTCTCCGCGGACCTTGCACCCGAAGGAACCCGAGTCAATTCGGTGCTCCTTGGCTTGATCGACACCGGACAATGGCGCCGCCGGTTCGAAGTGGCTAATACCACGCAGAGTTACGAAGAGTGGAGCGCAGAGATCGCATTGGACCGCGGTATCGGAATGGGACGTTTCGGGACCGCCGAGGAAGTGGCCTATCACATCGTCACCATGCTATCCCCGCTCAGTGGTTTTACCACCGGTGCCTCGGTGGATGTCGGTGGTGGTGTTGGCCGCTACATCTAAGCCCGGCCTCCGCTGACCCTCGAACTTGCTCGAGGGTGCATCAGCAATAAGACCGAGTGCGGAATTTCCGGCACCCTTGATTTTGGTGCAATGCATGCGAAAAAGACCAGCAGGAGAAGCTGTTTCGCTGGTATATGTCTCTTTACAGATTTCTGAACGAAGAAAGAATGCCTAATGACAAGCTTTGACCTCGGCTTCGAGGATCTCGATCTTGAACCGGTTTCCACCACCAACAACCAGAAATTTGGCGTTGTGTGCTTGCCCGCACGCAACGACTCCGCATCCTGGTACATGAATCAGGTTAGTGCCTTGAACGCCTCCACATGGAATGCGGAGATGCCCGAGGAAGATGAAGCCTCGATCGGCCGATGGGTGGAAGCAGCCGCTGCCCATCTCAGGGCAGCCGGTGATCGCCCAGTAAACGTCATCGCGTCGGGCGAGACCGCCCTGGGGGCAATTCTGCTGGCAGCTGCGCATCCAGAACTCATGACGAGCCTAATTCTCGGTGATCCGGAGGTGGACGTCACCAGCGAGCTTTTCACTCGGGCAGTTAAGCGCATCCGGACGCCAACGCTTGTCATCGCTGCAACACCCGAGAGGGACACCGACATTTCAATTTCCCAGGGCATCGCCGGTGGAATCGACAATGGGGTCTTCGTCATCATCGATGATTGTGCCGTTCCGGCTCACCACAACAAACACGATTCGTTCAATGAATGGACAAGTTCATTTATCAGGATCGCCGAAGGTCTACATACCTTTGGCCAGTCGCAGGAGGAAAATAATGTCTGAACAGTACCTGGAACCCAACCAGACTCGTAATGGCCCCGCCACGGCCTACGAATTGAAGCTAGCTGGTTCGTTGTCGGAGGTCTTTTCCACCGGTACACACGACTTGCCTGGAATCATCAACGGGCTCAACGCCTTGGGCCTGCATGCCCCAGGCGGTACCGCCTGGAACGAAGAGAATTTTCGCGCTGAAATGAAACGATTGGGAGCATAGATCATGACAACTTCAACAGTGTCCGCAGTCGCGGGTCGCGCCAAGGGTACAGGACTCAAGAAGCGCTACGTTGTGGGAACCCGGAGGGAACTCGACGCCGGGGAACTAGCGGCAACAGGCCTCCGGGACCGCTGGTACCCCATTTATCCCTCGCGTTTCGTGGGTGTAGGTGACATGGTCAAGGTCAAGCGACTGAACGTCGATTGGCTGTTGTTTCGGGATTCGACCGGACAGATCCGTATGCTTGAAGACCGTTGCCCGCACCGCAGCGCACCGCTATCGGTTGGCCAGCACCTAGGTGACCGGGTGGCATGTAAGTACCACGGTGTCCAAATCGATGGTGAAGGCAAGGTAGTTTCCGTCCCCGGCATGCCGGGCTGTGCCCTTGAGGGCAAGATCGCGACCCCGTCGCTGAAGGTGTTCGAAGCCGCTGATACGATCTTTGCATTCGTTCCGCTGACAGTGGACTCGGTCCCAACTGAATTTGAACTGCCCGAGCGGTTGGCTAACCCTGATGTTTCTTGGTTCCCGAACTATGCGGAATGGGCCGGGCCATGGCGCTTCTACATGGACAACGTGCTGGATCCAATGCATGGTGCATTCCTGCATAGTGACTCGCATTCAATGTTTGGCGGGGACACCAGCGCCAGGTTCCGCATCCGCGAGACCGAACGTGGATTCTTCTTTGAAAAGACGGATCAGCGCGGCGTGAACTTTGACTGGGTCGAGTTTGTGCGTGGCGCGATGGACCACGTGGACCTCGAAATTCCATACGGGCCCTCCGCGGGGCCCGGCGGAACATTCGGCATTGTCGGAATGTCGACGCCCATTGATGCCGAAAACTCCGCCATCTTCCACTGGCGTACCCGGACGGTATCCGATTGGGAGCGGGATGTATGGCGATTCATGTACAAAACGGTGCTTGAGGAAAAGCACTGGGCGGTACTTGAACAGGACCGTGCAGTCCTGGAGGTCCTGGCGGCAGACGCCGACAAGGAAGAAAACATGTATCAGCATGACCTGGGTGTTGCACGCATCCGCCGACTGTACGCTGCGGACGCAGTGGAACAGGCGGCCGTCATTGCCGGTGGCTCCGCCTAAATGAGGCAACAATCTCCGGGGTCCGTCGTTGATGGCAACGGCGGGCCTTCGGATTCCGCCATGATGATTACGGTCTTGTTGCGACACGACCAAACCCAACATTTGGAACAGATCCAGGCTTCGTTGGAAGAACGAGACTGGTGGAACGGGTTTCCTCCGAACGGATGCGAAATCGTTTCCTGGGTTGTCGCCATGGGAATCGGCCAAATAGTCACCCTGCGCTTTCCCGCATGCAACCTCAACGAGGTCAATGTGGAACTTGAGCGTCGTGCATGGGGTGTCTTTTCCACCGAATTCTACCCAACCTACGACTTTCTTCCGGTTCGGGAGCGGCTGAAGCGGGAATCGAACGAGCGGACGGGGCGATGAACGCAGCCACTCCAGGGGGCGTCCCTGCCCCTCCGAAACCAATGATGTTCAGCAACGCCAGGGTCCATCACGGTCACTTCACTATCTCGGGAATGCATGCCGGGGGATCGGACGCCCAAGGAACCTACGAGCAGGCGGTGGAAACGTTCCGCCGCATAGAGCTACTGGCAGCTGAATGTGGTGCTTCCCTAGACGACATCATGGCGCTTCGCATCTACTTGCTGGACATCGACGAAAAGGGTGAAGTGGGCAGGGCCCGGGCCGAGGTGTTTTCAGGGGCGTTCCCCTGTTCGACGCTAGTCGAGGTTTCTGCATTGGTGGAACCGCAGCTGAGAGTGGAAATTGAGGCTCAAGGTATCGTTGGCTCCGCGGCATCGCAGTAGAAGTTCCTCGACAGTCACCAAAACAACGCGAAAGCGAAACCATTCGAATCGGCCGGCGAGATCCACCCCGTAGATGGGGGAATCGCCGGCGGGTTTGAAAGTTTGGTGGAATGCAGCGGATAACAGGGCAAGTGCCAACTGGCCCGTGAGTGAATCTGAGTGTGCCTTGTCCGTCGTGCCACTCAAGAAATGCCGAGAACTGTAACTGAGTTTTGGGTCGGATGAGACACCAATGGTCCGGTCCCCACTGGGGACCCGACCATTGGTGTGTTGCGCTGTGGTTAGCGGGTGACGCCGTGCATTTCGGAGGATGGCGGGTAGAAGGGGAGGGCTGGCTTTTTGGCTCCGATGATGACGCAGATGATGGCGTCGGTTTCGGAGACGGTGCGGAGGCTGCGGGGGACGCCGGCCGGGACGCGGATGAGGTCGCGGTAGCCCAGGATACGGCTGGCTTTCTTGGTGCCGTCTTCGACATCGTGGACACTGAATTCCACTTCGCCTTCGAGGACGAAGAAGACCTCTTCGACGTCGGGGTGGGTGTGCTCGGGGCCGACGCATCCGGCGGGGAGCACCATGTTGGAGAAGGTGAAGTTTTCTGCCTGAAGGATGTTGTTGTCGTCGGAGTGGTCACCGGTGGCGCCGGATCCGATGTAGCGGACCTGTCCGCGGCGGAACTTTTCGCCCATTTTGGTCTGGAACTTGAGGGTGTCGAAGTCGACGATTCGGCTTTCGCTGGAGGCGATTGAGGAATCGATCAATTCCTCGAGTGCGGTTGTCGTTTCGGTGGTGGTTTCGTTCATGACTGGACCTTTCTCGGCACATGCATCGGTTCTGAAGCTTTACCCGAAGGCCTAGCTTCTGACATATAAGTATCTTAAGACTAAGTTACATTGCTGACGTTGGCAAGGCTCTTTTTTGACGATCTTGTAAACCCTTCCGCTCGCTGTGAGACTTAGGATTGAGATTGATAATTGGCGACGAATGCTAGGGGCGAATCAGTGGGCAAGACAACGTCAGCGGTGGAAAATGACGCGGTAGATGCGATCATGGCAGACTGGGCCCGGGAACGACCGGAATTGGACCCGAGTACGCTGGCGGTTTTTGGGCGCCTTCCCCGCCTGGTTGCCCAGCAGCGAATAATCCAAAATGTGAACTACAAGGAGCATGGCTTATCCCTTGCTTCCTTTGACGTGTTGGCGAATCTTCGTCGGTCGGGAGCCCCGCACCGCAAGACTGCCGGGGAATTGGCAAGCTCCTCCATGTTGACCACGGGAGGCATTACCTTCCGACTGGACCGGATGGAGGAACAGGGCCTGATCGAACGTGTGCGCACACCGAGCGACCGCCGGGTTGTATATGCCCAGCTGACGGCCCAGGGCAAGAAGGTCATTGATGAAATCATCGAGAAGCATTTTGAGACCCAGCAGAAAATGCTTGGAGGGCTATCGCCCGACGAAACAAGGAAACTCGCCGCGCTCCTTCGGAAAGCCGAATCTTCAATTAACGAATATGCAGATCACATCGCTAATTCGGTTGAGTAGGGAATGCGGGATTCGCCATCGAGTGACTGGGTGCGTGTAGCTCACTGACGTCTGGGGGCAGCTAGGTCTTCTTTGTGGCCAAGGAATATGGCATGGCAGGGAGTTGGGCCAGCCGGCGCGGAGTGCGTTGAATGACCCTAGCCGCGGTGTTCGGCAGTTTCTGGCGGGTAGCTGATCCCGCGCCATCGACTCGCCAGATATTCGAGCAGGGAATGGCGCGGGCCGATCCCCTAAGCTTCTGGCCGGGGCCGCTTTGGGGGCGTGGCGGTATTTTCGGGGCACCTCCCCGCGGCGTGGGACTGCGATTTGTCCCTCGCATGAGAGCGCCCCGGCAACCTGGAACTGGTGTCCAGCTGCAAAATTTAGGGTTGACCGGGTCCGGGTCTGGCGATAAGTTCCGGCAGTGGCCGGCGCTTGCCAATGGTGCCGCACGTGCACGGGAATCTCACAGTGTCAGCCCACTTCGCGTGCAAGTGACGTCTGGAAAAATCTGAGGGTCGTGCCCGCCGGCGGTTGGGGGCCCGCGGAAAGCGCTGGGAGCTTCGCGGTCGGCTCGCTTCCACATGGCGCTTGTGCGGATGGCGCAATGTCGACACACCTCACGTCCGGTGGACGCTCCCGGTATCGGATCCCGGCATCCGGACTATGCGCTCGCGAGGATACGACGGTTTGGGAGTCCGCTTCATTGACCATATTTGAATGATGTGTTCAAATATAAACACATCAACTGAGGGAGAAGATAATGTCCAGGATCGGAATCAGTGGCGCTGGAATCGGTGGGCTCGCTGCAGCCATTGCGTTAAGCCGAAGGGGGCACGATGTGGTTGTTTTTGAGCAGGCACCAAAATTTGCCAGGGTGGGTGCCGACATTAACCTCACCCCGAACGCGGTAAACGCGCTGGATGGACTGGGCGTTGGGGAAGAGCTGCGTAAGACCGCTGCGCGGCCGACGCACCGAATCAGCCGCACCTGGGATACGGGCGAAGAAACCTCGAGACTGGAAATGTCCCAAGCGGCAGAGGACCAGTATGGTGCACCCCAACTGACTATGCACCGGGCGGATCTTCTGACGGCCATGGAGACTGCACTTCCGCGTGGGATCGTTGAGCTGGGACGCAAGCTTGTCTCGGCAACACAGGACGGATCCGTAGTGAACCTGGAGTTCGCCGACGGGAATAAGGACACCGTTGACGTCCTTGTCGGCGCCGACGGCATCCACTCGGCCGTGCGCGAGTCGATCTTCGGCCCCGAACACCCTACCTTCACCGGCGTCGTAGCCTACCGAGCGGTTGTACCTGTTTCACGCTTGGGAGATCTGCCCAACGTCGAGGCATTCACCAAGTGGTGGGGCGATGACAAGGACACCCAGATCGTCACCTTCCCGCTGAACAGCGGCAAGGACGTCTTCATCTTTGCCACGACACCGCAGGATTCCTGGCGTGAAGAGTCATGGACGCTTCCAGGATCTGTTGAGGAATTGCGTGAATCCTATGCAAGCTTCCACCCCGAGGCGCGTCAGCTACTTGGCGCATGCGATGAGGTGCTGAAATCTGCGCTCTACGTCCGCGACCCATTACCTAGCTGGGGGCAGGGGCGGATCACCTTGCTCGGCGACGCGTGCCACCCGATGATGCCGTTTATGGCACAGGGTGCAGGGCAGGCGATCGAAGATGGAATCGTCTTGGCTCGTTATCTCGACGCTGTCGGCGACGGCTCGGTCGAGCAAGCCCTGCTGGACTATGCAGACATGCGTCGGGAACGCACAGCAAAAATCCAAATGGGATCCCGGGAAAACAGCTGGCTCAAGACCGGTGGGACTGCGGATTGGGTGTATGAATACGACGCTTGGAACGTGCCGTTGGGACGATCTGCCCAAATTGAGCGAGTTTCCTGAAATACTTGATCCGGTGACTACCGATACCCCCGCAGACTCGCCGACGTTACGCACATTCCGCCTCTTGCAACACATTGCGTCCGGCGGCAAAACCGCCAATCTCAGCGAACTGTCACGCGAAACGGGCATCAATCGCGCCACTGCCATGCGGCTATTGGAGGATTTGGAAGAAGCCGGCGTCATTGAGCGTGGCCGAGGTGGGCACCGACCGGGTATCGAACTGCTGAAGCTGGCGGCCACGTCCCTGAGCGGGCAAGACCTTCCGGGTCTGGCGCGCTCAGTGATGGAACGTTTGGGTGCACAGCTGGGGCTGACTGTGTATCTAGCGATCAGGCAGGGACGCAATATCCTCTACCTGCTCCGCGAAGTTCCTCAAACGCCCCTGGTGAGCAACATTTCCATAGGAAGTGTGATCCCGGCCCACCTAACGACACCCGGACGTGTGCTGCTGGCCCAATGCTCGGAAAAAGAGATCGAGGAGCTGCTGGGCCCGGATCCCTTGGAGAAAGCGAACTCCCAAGGACCCTCAACGCTTGCCGAATTGCGGCCCTTGTTGGGGGCGGCAAGAGCTGATGGCTGTGCCTGGAGCGAATCGGGATTTGAAGCGGGGATTAGTTCCTGTGCAGCCCCTGTCCTAGGCAGGGATGGTCAGGCAATAGCCGCAATCAGTGTGGTGGGACCGAGCGAATCATTTGCGCCGGACGGCGATCGTCACTTTAGGGGCGTAGTGCAGGGGAGTGTCATCGGAGCGGCCCGTGACCTCTCCGATCTACTACGCGGGATTCAATAAAGCAGGTCTCTGTGCATTGTCCGCACCAGCCGGACGCGGATGAAGGCAACGCCAAGCTAATAGTGGCTTTCACCCACCTTCTTGGAAGTGTGCGAGGCAGTATGGCCTCGTAGCACCGCTGCATCTTCAATTAATCGCCTCCTGCGGAGAAGCTGTACCGACACGGTTAAATTTAATCTTGACACAAAGTATCTTATTGCTGATATTCTTTGGGTGTGGTCGACCAATCAGGGTGTCGCCGTGGCTTGAGTTGGTCGTGCAAGAACCTGCGGCCTGGGTAGGGTCCCGACAAGAGGACGAGAAGGCTGTCATCCCGAACATTTCCAAAAACCCTGACCATCAGAATTTTTCACTAAAAGAAGAGGAGCGGGACCCATGGTTCACCTTCGCTTCGTACTCAATTAGTAGAACTCAAAACGAGTCCACCTTGGCCCCGAAAGAAGGCTGGAACCATGAATTTCTTTGCAGCAGAGCCTGTTTGCAATCTGCGTGCCCTGCGTTCGGTATCCCTGAAGATGCCGGAGTTGACGTCGACGAAGGATTTTTACCACGAGGTTTGGGGTCTTTCCACCGTTGAGGAGGATGGGGACAAGTTTTGGTTGCGGGGTACGGGGGACGAGCACCATATCCTGAGGCTTGAGAAGGGTGAGCAGAATGCCTTGGGCAGTATTTCCTTTGCTCTTGCTACACCGCGGGATGTTGATGAGGCGGCCAGGAGGCTGGAGGAGCTGGGGATTCCGTTGTTCCGCGAGCCCGGTCCGTTGGATGATGCCGCGGGCGGGTATGGCTTGCAGCTGGTGGATCCGGAGGGGCGCCTGGTGGAGCTTTCCGCGGACGTTTTTGCCGTGGCCAAGCAGGAGCCGGCCGGGAGGCGTGCCATTCCACGCAAGATTGCCCACGTCGTGCTGAACACCGTTGATATCGATCGGGCCACTGCCTTTTACACCCAAGTGTTGGGCATGCGGATTTCGGATTGGTCGGAGCACCAGATGGCTTTTTTGCGGTGCAACTCCGAACACCACGTGATTGCGTTCAACCAGGCCCCGTGGACGGCGGTGAACCATGTTGCCTACGAGATGCAGAGCATTGACCACTTCATGCGGGGGATCGGGAGCTTGAAGACCAACGGGATCACCCCGCAGTGGGGTCCCGGGCGCCATGGCCCGGGTGACAACACCTTCTCGTACTTCACCGATCCGGCGGGCCTGGTCTGCGAGTACACCTCGGAGGTAGCTCAGGTGGATGAGGACAGCTGGCTGTGCCGGACGTGGAAGCGGACCCCGGAATTGTCAGATCAGTGGGGGACCGCTGGTCCTCCGACCACTGAGGTGCGTTCGGCGATGGCGGGAATCCCTGATCAGGGGTACCGTTCCCTGGTGGTTCCCGGTGACCCCGGCTATTTCTCGGTTCCGGAGTTGAGCGATGTCAATACACACTAACGGCTGACTTCTGCCCGAACCCGCAGCCACTAATTTGGCGAAGCGGCCCATCCGGGATCTTTGCTCCCAACCCCTCCGCGTCGTTGGAGTCACCAGCTCCAAAATAAACGGGGTGCGACAACGGAAACGGGAAGAAGCATTGTTCATGTTCCCAAACCTGGGACCACATACACTCCCTAACTTTTAGTCCATAGTGCCATGAAAGAGACCACAAAATGTCAGTAGAACTGTCACCAGAAATCCAGAAGGAAGCCACCGGCGGCGATGTCTTGGTTCAAGTCATGCGAAGGCACGGAGTTGACACCGCATTCGGTGTCATCAGCATCCACAATTTGCCACTGGTTGAAGCGGTCGACCGGGAACTAAATTTCGTTGCTGTTCGCCACGAGGCAGCGGCAGTCAATGCCGCCGACGCCTACTCGCGGGCTTCAGGGAAAGTTGGTGTAGCGATAACCAGTACGGGGACGGGAGCAGGTAACGCCGCCGGATCAATGATCGAAGCGCTCACCGCCGGAAGTCGTGTCTTGCACATCACCGGCCAGATCGACAGCGAATTTATGGGCTCTAATCGCGGGGTGATCCATGAGGTTCCGCGGCAGCTTGAAATGTTGGAATCAGTTTCGGGTTGGGCCAGGACCATTTTCAACGCTAAAGACGTGGAAGCGGATCTCGAAGAGGCTATTAGCCATCTGGGGACCGCACCATACTCTCCTGCCAGCATTGAATGGCCCACAGACTTGCAGTATCTTTCGGCACCCGAAGAACAGCGCCCCATTGAACAAACCGCGATCACGAAGCCAGAGATTGACCAAGCTTCTGTGGCACGGACAGTGGAATTGCTATCTCGCGCAAAGCGGCCGCTGATTTGGGTCGGCGGAGGGGCCGCGGGTGCCGAAAAAGAACTGAGCAGATTACTTGAACGATTCGGTGCCGGCCTGCTGACCAGTAACTCTGGTCGTGGAATTGTTCCGGAAGATAACGAACGGGTAATCGGCAACTTTGCCACAACGCCGGAAGCTACCGCATTGATCGCTGATTGCGACCTCTTCTTGAGCATCGGTACGCATTTCCGCTCCAACGAGACTAAGCACTATGCGATGGCTCTTCCCACACCCCATATCCAGATCAACATTGATCCTGCGGCAATCGGCCGCGTCTACCCAGCAGACATTGGTCTGGTCGGAGATTCCAGCCGAGTGCTGGAAGCGATCGACGAATCGGAATGGTCCAGTGCGCCCGATGCGCAATGGGCTAGTCGAATCAAGCAAACGCGAGACACCGTGCGCAAGAACTTGACTGAATATATCGGCGGCTACGCAGAGATCTGTAAAAGCCTGCGTCGACAGCTCGACCGAGAATCGGTGGTAGCTCGCGACGTCACCATCCCCTCCAGCCAGTGGGGTAATCGACTGCTGGAAATGTATTCAAGGGACACCAATATATTTCCAGTCGGCGGAGGTATCGGTCAGGGGCTAGCCATGGGAATCGGAGCTGCTCATGCCCGTCCCGGAGTTCCAACAGCCGTCATGGTTGGAGACGGCGGACTTGCAGTGCACCTTGGCGAGCTGGCCTCGTTGGCTGGTTCCGGCGCATGGTGCGTGGTACTGGTTTTCAACGACAGCGGATACGGCGTGCTGCGCAATATGCAGCAGGCCAACGGGTTTGCCCAGGCCGCAGTCGATCTTCACACACCCGACTTCAAGTTGCTCTCGGAATCGTTGAACTTACCGTTCTGGAGGGTTCGCGGAGCGGGAACATTCGACCAAGCACTATCCGAGGCGCTGGCAATCTGCGGACCAGCCGTGATTGAGATCGATGTTACGGCGCTGGACCCTGTGCCAGGGTCATTCGTGCCACCGGTTCACATCCCAACCCGAAGCTGAACGCCAAAAACGTAAGTGTTTGTAGCTCTTGTGACTCTTGAGTGGGCGTGACCCCCGATCCTTAACGTCCACACGCCGCTTCCTGCCTAGCGTTCCAGCGCCACTGCGCGCCGTGGAGGTCGAAAGTCGGGGCCGTGTCACCTGGGGATCTGGTATCCGGGGTGGTGGTGGCGGGATGCTGGTGATGCTTGCCGTGTTTGACGCCTGTCTCTTCTTGGTAGGTTGTCCGGCTCGTAGCCTAGCGTGGTGCAGAGGGTTCCACGGGAATCTACTCTTCTATGTCTGTCAAGCTGGGTTCTCCACTGCTGCGGCGGCATTGAGCACCCGGTAAACGCGCCGCGCCAAATAGCTGTTTGATGCACCGGCGGGTTTCCCTGTCGGATTTACCCTCGCCGCGTCGTTTCTCCACGTACGCGCGGGTTTCTGGATCATGGGTTATTCGACACCTCGCGACCGTATGCAAGGCGCTGTTCAGGGACCTGTCGCCACCGCGATTCAATCGGTGCAGGATCGTGTTCCCGGAGGATGCGGGGATTGGGTTCACCCCGGCCAGGGATGCGAATCCCGCCTCGCTACTGAGACGGCCATCGTGCGACCACGCGCTCAGGCACGTCGCTGCGGTCACCGGACCTAATCCCTTCAATTCCAGGAGTGGTGCGGCTTCGCTGGCCTGGAGCAGCTCGTCCAGGTACTTCTCATTGGCCGGCAGTTTCTCATTGAGCTCCAAGACATGTCAGTCAGCCGCACGGCCTCGGTGCGGGCAATGGACAGGAGAGTTCTTCCTCGCGGTAGCGCCACTTTGAGACCTCGGTGATCTGGGTGCCGGTGAGTCTCTTGCGGGAATCGATACCCAGGTCGTTGCCCGTACCAGGGCGTTGAGCGCGTTGACCGATCCGGTGCGGGCCTTGGTCATGGATTCCCGGGCGGTGACGAGGATCCGCAGATCTTGGCGCACCCCGTCATTCAGGCGGGGGTGACGCAGTTTCTCCAACCGGCAGGGGCAGGGTGGACAAGGCGATTTGGTGGGCGCCCAGGGCTGATTTACCCACTCCGCGGTGCTTCTTGGCATCCATTGGTGCCTCGGCGAAATCTGTGGGTCGTCACGATGCCGGCCAGGATCGCTTCGTAGGGCGCGGCGCCCTCGATCGTCGAGAGGGTGTCGGCATCTGCGTTGGTGCGGCGGGCGACCCATGTGATGGCCCGGTTGATGCCGGCCCCGGTGGTGGGGAACTTGCGGGTTTCCAGCAGCACGCCGGTGTTGGCGTCGAGGATTGCGTAGACGTGGTGGCGAGCGTGGGTGTCGACGCCCACAATAAATGGGTGGGAATGCGCGACGATAGGTGTGACGGTCACGGCACCTTTCCGTTGGTGATGGACATGCTTCTGCTGGCCGTCACACGGGCGCGTTAAGTGAGGACCTGAGGGCAAAATCGCGAACCGCTATCCGTCGAGCTATCCTGACATGATGTTGATTTATGTCACATTAAATCTTAGGATAAAGATAGTTAGTAATGTGCTAGATCTTCCTGGGTGGCGTCGGCGTCAGCCCATGACAGGAGCAATATGCGTACCCAACTGCTTGGTTCCGGGCTGATCGCCCAGAGCCAATCATCATTGCCGCCTTTCGTACTACATCGTCCGGCATCACTGCCTGAGGCAATGGAAACGGCGCTCCGGAAGCCAAACGCGCTCATTGTGGCAGGATGTTCCGACCTCGTGGCCCAGTTCCGTGAAGGGTTGGTGCCCGATGAGGTGGTGTCCCTTCAGCGGGTTCCTGAATTGACCGAGATTTCCCACGAAAACGGTGTGTTGAGCATCGGGTCCATGGTTACCCACCACAGGGGTAGTACCAGCCCAGTAGTTAGGGAAGTATCCCTTGCGCTGGCAGAAGCCTGGAAATCGATCGCTACCGTGCGCATTCGCTTCAAGGCAACGATCGGCGGCAACCTCATGTCCCGCCGCCATCGCTATGAAATGCCGATCATCTTATCCGCGGTGGATGCAGAAATGCATTTTTGTGGCGAATCGGGGGACCGTCGGCTACCGGTTTCCGCGTTGTGGGACGCGGAAAAGACCCCGTCGGGCTTGCTGACCAAAGTGACAGTTGAAACCGATTCACTGGACTGGTTCGGCTACGACCGTTCCATGCGCCCGCTCACGACGGTGGCATTGTCCATTCGATCGGAGGGGCCCGCAGGATTGAGGATCACGGCCACGTGTGGCAGTGAATACCGCAAGACTTTCATCATGAGCCATGTCCAGGAGGTGGCCGGGGTCTGGGAGCTCGATGCGCGATCAGTGGCTTCCACGCTTGTGGGGCAGCTTCCCGAAGAGGCCGCCGATTATTCCGGAACGATTGACTATCGCCGCCATCTGGTCGGAGTGTTGTGCCGCAGGCTCCTTCAATCAGCCATTGCAACCGCAAACGAGAGAACGACACTATGACCGTCCAGAATTCCACCGAGTGCGGCTCTGGCTGCCAGAACTGCGCCGATGGCAACACGGCCAATGGCCGCAGTGTCGAGATTGAGTTCACTCTCAATGGGGAAAGCCAGCAACACGTCATCCCCACCAACGTCACGTTGCTTGATTTGTTGCGTGATCGATGCGGCAAGCGCGGAGTCCGGTCGTCGTGCGAACGAAGCGTGTGCGGTGCGTGCACGGTGTTGATCGATGACGTGCCTGTTGCATCCTGTGCGACGTTCGCCTTTGACGTCGACGGTTCCAAGGTAGAAACGGTCGAGAGCCTGGAGATGTCTGACGGCACGCTGAACCCGGTTCAGGAGGCATTCCGCCAGTGCGGAGGTTACCAGTGCGGGTTCTGTACTTCCGGAATGCTGATGCTCACCACGGGATTGCTTCGGGAAAACCCCGCTCCGGAACGCATCGAAATCAGGGACTGGATTAGCTCAAACACCTGCCGTTGCACGGGCTACGAAATGATCATGGAATCGGTGGAACGCGCGGCAGAGCTCACACGTGAAGCAGGAACGGAAGGTGCATGGGCATGACCGCCATCATTGAGGCATCGGTTCAGGCAACCGGGCCGATTGTCGGGAGCGACCGCCCCCGCCTGGATGCAATCCAAAAGGTCACTGGCAGAGCCAGCTACACGGTGGACGTACGCCGGCCGGGAATGCTGCACGCAAAGGTCCTGCGTAGCCCGCACGCCCACGCACGCATCCTTGGCATCGACACATCCGATGCCCTGGCGCTCGAAGGCGTGGAGGCTGTACTTACAGGTGACGATGTTCGCCAACTTGCCAAGTACGGTTCCTTCGTCAAGGACCAGGCGGTCTTGGCTCTGGATGTGGTCCGTTATGTAGGGGATCCAGTCGTGGCGGTGGCGGCCGTTGACGAGCGCACGGCAAGTGCCGCGTTGGACCTGATCCGGGTGGAGTACGAAATTCTGCCCGCAGTCTTTGACATTAAATCCGCGATGGATCCCGAATCACCGTTGATTCATGCCGACCGGGTCGTGGCGAATGTACCTCACTATGGCCCTGGCACGTCGGGTTTTACCCACTCCGCACACAACGTTAACTATGAGTTTCGCTATGAAACCGGTCCCGAGTCGGTGTGGGATGAATGTGACCATATTTTTGAGGACACGTTCACCTTTGGTCGGATGAACCATATGCACCTAGAGCCCTTTGTTTCGGTGGCAGAAGCAACCGATGAACAAATCGAAATCTGGACTTCCACCCAGGCCCCGTTCCAGATCCGTTTGGAACTCTCCGGAGTCTTCGGTCTTCCAGATAACAAGGTCCGGGTCCATGCTCCGATGCTTGGCGGCGGGTTCGGTGCAAAGCACGGACCGCATGCCGAGGCAATCGCGATCGGACTCTCGCAACGTGCCAATGGCAGGCCGGTGCGCTTCTGCATGACAACAGAAGAAGTTTTCCTTTCCTTGACCCAGCACGAAGCGATCCTCACCTTAACCACCGGGGTGAATTCCGATGGCGAATTTATTGCCAGGAACTCACGGGTCTGGCTCAACAGCGGCGCCTATGCGGACCTATCGCCGTTAGTGGTCGAAAAGGCTGGCTACCGGATGGCAGGTGCCTACCGCTGGAAACGCATTGATTCCATCTGTCAAGGGGTTGTCACCAACACTGTTCCTGCAGGTGCCTTCCGCGGGTTTGGGGGGACCCAGGCTTCTTGGGCGAGCGAACGCCAGGTGGATCTTGTGGCTGAACGTTTGGGAATGTCCCCGTTTGAGCTTCGACTCAAGAACTTGAAGGATCTGGGCGAGGCCTATGTCCCCGGGGAAACCCCGGTCGACTCAGACCTTAAGCTTGGACTTAACCTTGTCGCAGACACAATCGGATACAAGGACCGGCAGAGAACTCCGGGCCGCGGTATGGGTGTGGCCATCGGGATGAAGGATGGCGGTGGCGTGAACAAGCCGGCGCAGGCCCGGGTGAAGATCAGCAGCAACGGCTCTGTATTTTTGAATTGCGCCCTGACCGAAATGGGGCAGGGCGGGCACTCCGCTATGTGCCAGATAGTTGCCGAAGTCTTGGGGTGCGAACCCGTCGACGTCACCTATGCTGCGATCGACACCGACAATTCCCCGTACTGCCAGGGCACCAATGCCTCGTCGGGAATTGCTGTTATGGGCCGTGCGGTTCGCCAGGCAGCGGAAAAAGCCAAACGCGCAGTGCTTGACTACGCTGCTGAGCAGTTGGACAGGGAAAGCGCGGAACTCAGCTTGGTCGGGTGGTCTGTTGAGGACAGCGAGGGTGTGGGCCATCCACTCAAGAAACTGGTCATGCAGAACTTTGGTGCGCTCGGATTCGAATTCATTGGGGAAGGGTTCTTCAAGGCAACTCGCTCCACGGAATCACCGCTGGAAGCCCCCTGCGTATTTTGGGAAATAGGCTGGGCCGCGGCCGAGGTCGATGTGGATCTCGAAACCGGGAAAGTCACGCTCCTTCAATTGGTTGTCAGCGGCGATGCAGGAAAGGTCATCAACAAGATCGGCTGCCGAGGCCAGGACGAAGGTGCCGCGGTGTTCGGTTTGGGGCAGGCGCTGTTTGAGGAGCTGCGCTTCGAGGACGGTGTGCTGCTCAACGCGGAGGCGCTGCTCTACCGGGTCCCCCTCGCCGAGGACATCCCGGAAACTTTCACGTCCATTACGCAGGCACAGGGGCATGGAGGAGGACCTTTTGGTGCCAAGGGCATGGGAGAAGGGACAATGCTTCCAATTGCTCCGGCCATTGCCCAGGCCGTCGCGGATGCCACCGGCGCACAGCTCACCGGACTGCCCATGACGCCCCAGCGGGTATACATGGCCTTGCAAGCCGTCGGCAACGATTCCGGGGCATACTGAATTCCATGCGTGAGGTAATGAAAGGCCTCGAAAGGGCGCAGGCCACCGGCGAATGTCTAGCCCTGGCCACAGTGGTACGAACCGAAAAATCGGCTCCACGGGCCATTGGCACCTCGATGTTTGTCACCGAATCGGGCCAACCCGTTGGTTCGGTTTCCGGTGGGTGCGTGGAGGCGGCGGTGATGGCCGCCGCAGAAGATGTGCTGGAATCCGGGATGCCGGAACTGCACAGTTTCGGAATCAGCGATGACCTCGGGCTTGAAATCGGCCTGACCTGTGGCGGCACCATCGAAATCCTCATCCAACCTTACGAACCGGCGACCCGGTCCGACTTTGCCGCATTGCAACAGGCCTTGGCGTCGAACATCGATTGTGCCATGGTGACGGTCTTCGACGGGCCCCAGGGATTGCCCGGCCGGTCCGAATTGGTACTGCGCGGTGAAGAAGTTTCGGGGCTCCTCGACGGGGCTGGGCTCTCCACCCAAACGGTTGATGAGGCCTCGCGCCGCGTAGCGGATGCATTGGCCAAGGGAAGGTCGGCTTCGATCAGGGTGGCTGGGGTCGTTTCCATGCTCATTGACGTGTATAAAAGCCCGCGCAACCTGCTGATCTTTGGAGCCATAGATTTCACCACGTCCTTGGCCGAACTCGGCCGGTTCTTGGGATTCCATGTCATTGTTTGTGACGCCCGTTCGGTCTTCGCCACGCCTGAACGGATTCCAGCGGCTCATCAAATTGTGATCGAACAGCCGTGGCGGTACCTGGAACGGCAAATCAATGAAAAGAGCCTCCCCCTAGACACGGCCGTTTGCGTACTGACCCATGATTCCAAGTTCGATATCCCCGTATTGGACATGGCCTTGAAGCATGGCTTCTCCTATGTGGGGGCGATGGGGTCCCGGCGCACCGATGGCGAACGGCGGGGAAAGCTGACGTCGATGGGACATGGTTCCGAAACCCTGTCATCGCTTCGCTCTCCCATCGGACTGGACTTGGGGGCGCGCACCCCCCATGAGACGGCTTTGTCAATCATGGCCGAGATTGTGGCAAGTACGTCCGGAACCTCCGGCCTGCCCCTGCACCGCATTGACGTACCAATACACGAGAGGGATGAAGCTGCCGCAGGAACCACGGGATCCTTGGCATCCAAGGCAGGGCACTGGGCGCCGGACTGTACCGATGTGCAAAGTGCAGAGCGGAACATTCGCTGAGGCGAGAGTTCGGATTGTTCGACCGCCTCCCGGATAGTGAACATAGTTGCAAGCGAGCTATTTACCGGGGTGGTAATCATTCGTTCCGGCCGACGGTGGGAAGGCTCGGTTCTGGCGTTTCAGTGCTCGTACCAGCTTGGACCCGTCATGGGTGCTGAACGGAGCAAACTGGGCAGGCCAAGCGCGCACCAAAACTCTTCGGTTTGGGATAACTGTGGGTCTTCGGCCATTTTCGAGGAACCCGAAGCAATCACGCGCAAACGCCGAGACGCGGCGCCAGCTCGTGGCTAAGGTTGATGTGGATACTCCAGACCGCAAACGCGAACAGCCGGTCCCGGTTTACCGTCCCTCGGTTGGTCCTGCAAATATTCGTGAAGCCCTGGAATGTAAGACATGAAGAGCGGTTCTGGTTGGTATTCCAGAACCGCTCTTCATGTCTTGCGCTGTGGTTTGTGGGTGACGCCGTGCATTTCGGAGGATGGCGGGTAGAAGGGGAGGGCTGGCTTTTTGGCTCCGATGATGACGCAGATGATGGCGTCGGTTTCGGAGACGGTGCGGAGGCTGCGGGGGACGCCGGCCGGGACGCGGATGAGGTCGCGGTAGCCCAGGATACGGCTGGCTTTCTTGGTGCCGTCTTCGACATCGTGGACACTGAATTCCACTTCGCCTTCGAGGACGAAGAAGACCTCTTCGACGTCGGGGTGGGTGTGCTCGGGGCCGACGCATCCGGCGGGGAGCACCATGTTGGAGAAGGTGAAGTTTTCTGCCTGAAGGATGTTGTTGTCGTCGGAGTGGTCACCGGTGGCGCCGGATCCGATGTAGCGGACCTGTCCGCGGCGGAACTTTTCGCCCATTTTGGTCTGGAACTTGAGGGTGTCGAAGTCGACGATTCGGCTTTCACTGGAGGCGATTGAGGAATCGATCAATTCCTCGAGTGCGGTTGTCGTTTCGGTGGTGGTTTCGTTCATGACTGGACCTTTCTCAAGATGCGGTGTCCTGAGAATGTGGCGAAAAATTTGTGAATTCCCCAGAGATCCATTCTGTCGCTTCTGGTTGTCTCGAAAGTAAGGCGCCTGATGTTCGCGGACAAGCCTTTCGGATAAGTGATCCGATCAAGGGTTGGACTGGGAGACTTAGGGCTAAGATAGTTCTATGAAGACTAAGGAGTGCCGTGAGTACTGAACAGCAAGCCAGCCGCCTCGAGGGCGACTCGGTTGACGATATTTTGGAAGATTGGAAGCGCGAGCGACCAGATCTGGACGCCGAAACGATCGGCGTCTTTGGGCGGCTCCCCAGGGTTGTTGCCCAGCAGCGGGCCATGCAAAACGAGAACTACGAGGAGTTCGGGCTAACACTTGCTTCCTTTGACGTGTTGGCGAATCTTCGTCGGTCGGGAGCCCCGCACCGCAAGACTGCCGGGGAATTGGCAAGCTCCTCCATGCTGACCACGGGAGGCATTACCTTCCGACTGGACCGGATGGAGGAACAAGGCCTGATCGAACGTGTGCGCACACCGAGCGACCGCCGGGTTGTATATGCCCAGTTGACGGCTCGCGGCAAGGAGATTATTGATGCAATCATCGCCAGGCACCTTGAAACACAGCGCCACATGTTGGGCGACATGGAACCTGCAGAAATCGCACAGTTGGCGATGTTGCTGAAGAAGGCTGGGAATTCGATTGCAGCCTACGAGAAGAGCCTCACGCTTTCCGAACTTGCGGTCTAATGACAGCAACTGACGCCGGACCTGTAGACGGGAACGAAATGAAGGCACAGACCGCAAGCCGGATCGGCGTCATCGGGCATGGTGCTGTCGGATCACGGGTGGCGGCAGACCTGGCCGCAGGACGGGTCAACGGCGCCGTACTGGCGGGGATCGTTGTGCGGGGAGTGTTGGTCGATGCTCCTGCGCCACAGCTTGACTTGGCGCAAGCGTTGGAGCAATGCGATCTCATCGTGGAATGCGCCGGACAGGAAGCACTGCTTGCCCATGGAAAGGCGATACTCTGTGCTGGAGTTGACCTGTTGATCACTTCCATGGGGGCACTGGCCGACTCGAGGTTCTTACAGAGCCTGGAAGCGGCAGGTCCGGGCAGGCTTTTTCTGACGTCCGGTGCCATTGGAGGCCTTGACCTGCTGGCGTCCGGTGCCCGCTCCGACGGATACGATAGCGTCGTGGTGACCACGAAGAAACTGCCGTCTTCGTTGCTTCAGCCATGGATGGTCCAGGCCCAGATCGACGAACTCACCGCTGCCACCGAACCTGTGGAAATTTTCTCCGGCTCCGCGCGCGATGCCGCACGACTTTTCCCTAAGTCACTCAATGTGGCCGCCGCCGTGGCTATGGCCATTGGGGATTGGGAGGTGGTCAGCGTGAGGCTCATAGGTGATCCGACGGCCGAATTAACTGAGCATGTGATCGAAGCAAACGGTCCCAGCGGGGAATATTGCTTCGTCATCCGCAACAAACCCTCGCCGGAAAATCCGCGTACCAGTGGTGTGGTTCCGTTCTCGGTGCTCCGCTCCCTGGAATCGATTGTTGGCGTTCGCGGGGGCTTGATCTAGGGCGCATCTTCTTACTCGGCATCCTCGCCCGCAGCATTCTAGAAGTGTCCTGCAAGAGGGGCGGTGTCCTAGTGGTGGGTCAGTGACGGTTTGTCGCAGCCAGCGGAATGCTCCGCCATTGCTGGAGAGTGTCTATTCTGCGATCACGACATTGACTCGTGTGCGGGCCGCCCCTTCGCAGGTCACCGGCCGTCAGCGCGCCTATTCCATGTTGCGGTTTGATCGCATCGAAAGGTGTTGAGCTACGCGTGGTAGCGTTCCAAGACATGGCATACCACCGGGCGTCGTCGGAAAACGTCTCGCGATCCGGGAACACAAGGAGTACCGGCGCCGTGGGACAGAGTGTGCGCCAACTCCGAGGTCCTTAGAGCTCGGGGTTGGCGCGCCAGTGAGAGGCAATATTCTGTTTGGATGTTGCGACTAAAGGATTACTTCAGGTACGTGTGCTGACTTACGTCGGATTCCTTTATGATGCCCTGTTCGACGAGCATGTCGGTTACGGCTTGCAACTTTTCGACCTTCATCTCCGACTCGAAGACCGGCAGCGCCATTTCAGCTGCGACTTCGGGGGTGACGCCGGCAACGCCGGGTAGCCATTCGCGGAATTCGGCCTCCTTGGCGGCGATATCGTTCCCGGCTGCATACATGGCGTCTACGAAGGCCACCACGGTTTTCGGATTCTTCTCGACGAAGCTGTCGCTGGCGACGAATGTTGCCGCGGTCAATTCCGCATTGGGTCCTTGGGTGAGGTCTACAACTTCTCTCAACCCGGATTCCCTGGCAGCCGATGCAAAAGGCTCAGGAAGATAGCCGGCATCGATGGAATCTGCTTGGACGCCAGCCGCTATCTCATTGAAGGGTACTTCGATCCAGTTCGGCTTGATGTCTAGGTGCATAGACGAGGCAAGGTTTTTGAACGTGACGTCCCCGATATTGTTGGTCGTGTTTACGCCGACCGTCTTGCCTGCGAGGTCCTCGAGGTCCTCGATTGGCGAATCTTGCTTGACGAAGATCAGGTTGCTGTGGGGGCCTAGGCTGCTGCTAGAAACCACAGTCGTGACCGGCGCGCCCCCAGCGGTCGCGATAGCAGTGGATATTGAGTTCGCGAAGCTGAAATCCAGCTCGCCCGAGGCGACTTTCTGCACCCCGATTGGACCGCCCTGGAGCGGCTGAACTTCCACACTGAGGCCGACCTTTTCAAAGAATCCATGATCGTCTGCCCAGTAGACGGCGGCATAGTCTGCCAATGGTAGAACACCAACGGTCAACTGTGTTTTCTCCAACTGGCCGTCGCCGCCGGGGGATGGTGCTTGCGCCGCGGTTGGCCCACTGCAGCTCGCCAATGCAAACGTGAGGGCCAAGCAGGCCAGCCCAGCGCTGGCCGTGATGTGTTTCTTCATCCTCGTGTCCTAATCTATATGGCCGGATAACCTGAGTGCAGCCCTAGGCCGATTGATGGCTCGAATTGAATAGCTTCGAACCAAGTAACTTTGCACAAAGAACCTTTGTGTTAAAGGATTCTTGCCCAGGAGAGGCTCTGGGTCAATAGGCGATTGTGAATGGAGCCACTTCCGGGGTCCACGGGTTGGATCGGGGACTTAGCAGAAATCTGCTATCTATTGCATCAAGGGCCCATAAATCTTAGACTTAAGATTCCGAAATCTAATCTAAGGTGAGGTCGTGCTTCGCAATGTCCGCCTGGAAGGTCAAAATGGATCCCCATAATTGCACCAGCGCGGCCACACCGCAGTGTGCTCTTGCCCGGAGTTGAAGCGTCAGGTCGGAGTCAGTCCCAGGAGTCCTTGAATCCCGGCGGCAGGCAGCTGGTGATCTGGGGCGCGTGTGAGTTCAGCAGGGCCACCAGGTCCGAGATCCGTTCCGGGGGCATGTAGACGCTGGGGGCCGAGACCGAGATCGAAGCGACCGGCTGGCCGCTGAGATCGGGAATGGGGATGGCCACGCAGATGATGCCCAGTTCGTTTTCCTGGTTGTCCAGCGAGTAGCCGCGTTCGCGGACCAGGGTCAGCTCGCGGTCGAAGTCTTCCACCGTCTTGAGGGAGTAGTCGGTGATGGTGGCGGTGGGATCGAAGTGGGTCAGCGCCTCGGCGCGTGGCCGCAGCGAAAGGATCATCTTTCCCATCGCGGTGTTCTGGGCACGCAGCCGGCCGCCGGGTCGCGATGCCATTTCAATGCCGCGGGTTCCGCGCGCCTTGGCGAGATAGAGGACGTCGTCCGCCTCCAGGATGCCCAGGTGCGTGGTGTCGCGGGTGGCCACGGCGATCTCGGCCAACCGGGACTGGATTTCCTCCGGCAGGTTCAGGCTGCTTTGCGTCTGGGCGCCGAGCTCCATCAGCTTGAGGCCGAGCTTGTAGCGGTTGTCCGGGCCCAGGGAGAGGTAGCGTCCGGCCACCAGCGACGTCAGCATTCGGTGGGTGGATGAGCGGCTGAGGCCTGCCGCTGCGGCGATCTCATCGAGCCTGTCGACACCCGCTGCAACGTGGTCTAGCAGATCGAGGCCTCGCTCGAGAGTCTTGGCTCCGGTCGTTTTTTCCATGCCAACAGTCTTGCATGACTTGGGCCTTTCCTTGCCGGGCCCCCGGCGGATGTGACCGGGGTTGCAATTCGGGGTGTGAGGTGGCTTATAGTTGACTTTATTGAAAGTGGGACGTCATCCCGATAATAGGGATGGCACAATTCTTTGGATTGGTGACTATGAACGAGAACAACGGTGTTCCGGCCAGCGGAACAGTGACGGCTGGCCCTCAGCCCGCCGCCACGACGCTGCGGCATGACCAGAAGAACGTCCGACGCGCCGCTTGGGCAGGCCTGGTCGGCACGGCCCTTGAGCAGTACGACTTCGTGATCTACGGGACCGCGTCGGCGATCATCTTCAACACGATCTTCTTCCCCAACGTCAGCCCGGCCGTGGGCATCATCGCCTCCTTCGGCGCCTACGCAGTGGGCTTCGGCGCACGCCCGCTCGGCGGGTTGTTCTTCTCCCGCTACGGCGACCGCCTGGGACGCAAGTGGGTGCTGGTCTGCACGCTGATGCTCATGGGCGTTGCCACCTTCGCGATCGGCCTGCTGCCGACCTACGCCCAGGCCGGTGTCTGGGCGCCGATCCTGCTGGTGGCCTGCCGCTTCCTGCAGGGCTTCGGCGCCGGTGCCGAACAGGCCGGCGGCGTGGTGCTACTGACCGAGCTCGCCGCGAAGGGCAAGCGCGGACGCTTCGCCTCGCTGGTCTTCGTTGGTGCCGCCGCCGGCACCGCCATGGGCGCCGTCGTCTGGATGCTGGTGCAGCTGATGCCGAGGGAAGCGCTGCTGTCCTACGGCTGGCGCCTGGTCTTCTTCTCCTCGATCTTCGTCACCATCGCCGCTTGGCTGATCCGCCGCAACCTCAAGGAATCCCCGGTCATGGCGGAGCTCAAGGCCGAGGTCGGCATGGCCGAACGCCAGAAGACCCCCGCCGCCGACGTGTTCAAGAACGGCCGCCGCGGCCTGTTCAGCGTCTTCTTCATGAACGTGGGCGCCAACGCCCACTCCTACATCTTCCAGACCTTCATGGGCTCCTACCTGATCACCTACCTCGCGGTGGACTCCACCTTCATCCCCAAGGTGCTGTTCATCGGCGCCATGTTCGCCTGCGTCTCGGCCTGGATCGCCGGCAACCTCTCGGATAAGTTCGGACGCCGCCCGCTCTACCTGGGCATTACCGGGTTCCTGCTACTCTTCCCGTTCCCCGCCTTCATGCTGCTGAACACCGGCAACCTGTTCTGGATCGGCGTGGTCATCGTGCTCGGCTTCATCTTCGCCGCGCAGGGCACCGTGGGAGTGCAGGCAGCCTACTTCCCGGAGCTATTCGGTTCCCGCTACCGCTACGCCGGCGTGGCCCTGGGACGCGAGTTCTCCTCGGTCTTCGGCGGCGGCATCGCCCCGCTGATCTGCTCCGCCCTGGTCACCTGGGCCTCGGGTTCCTGGATCCCCGTGGCCATCTACATGATGTTGATGATGGCCATCACCTTCATCGCCGCCCTCAAGGCCCCCGAAACCCGGGACCGCGACCTACTCACGGAAGAAGACGCCCACAAATGAGCATCCGCATCTTGATCACCGACTGCGACCACGACTCGATCGCCGTCGAGCAGGAAGTCGCCGCCGCGGCCGGCGTCGAGCTGGTCCTGGCCCAGTGCCACACCGAGGACGAGGTCATCGCCGCGGCAGCCGACTTCGACGGAATCGTGGTGCAGTACGCGCCGATCACCGCACTCGTCATGGACGCCCTGCCCAGGCTCAGGGCCATTGGCCGCTACGGCGTGGGAGTCGACACCCTGGACATCGAGGCAGCCACCGCACGCGGGATCGTGGTCTCCAACGTCCCGGACTACGGCACCGAGGACGTCTCCGACCATGCGATCTGCCTGGCCGCCACCCTGGCCCGCGGGATCACCCGCCTGGACCGCGAGCTGCGCGCCGGCTCCTTCTCCCTGGAATCGGTCAAGCCGCTGCGCCGCATCCGCGGACGCGTCTTCGGCGTGATCGGCCTGGGCATGATCGGCGCAGCCACCGGCCGCAAGGCCAAGGGCCTGGGCTACCAGGTCATCGGCTCTGACCCGGCCCGCGAGGTAGGCACCACCACGCAGGAGGGCATTGAGGTGCTCACCATGGACCAGGTCCTCGAGCAAGCCGACGTCATCTCCCTGCACGTGCCGCTGAATGCGCACACCCACCACCTGGTCAACGACGACTTCCTGGCCATGGCCAAGGACGGCGCGGTGCTCATCAACACCTGCCGCGGCGGTGTCGTCGAATCGGCCGCCGTGGTGCGCGCCCTGCGCAGCGGCAAGCTCTACGGCGCCGGTCTGGACGTCTTCGAGGAAGAACCACTTCCCAAGGATTCGGACCTGCTCACCGAGCCCAACGCGGTGCTGACCCCGCACGCGGCCTGGTACTCCGAGGAGTCCTATACCGAACTGAAGTCACGCGCCCTGGGCAACGTCATTGACGTGTGCCAGGGCAAGGAACCACGCAACATCTACAACCCGGCAGCACTCGCTGTTGCCCGCTAGGAGCTCTACCGTGTCCACCCACACGACCCAGACCGGGGGAGTCTTTGACATCACCGGTCGCACCGCAGTGATCACGGGAGCCTCCCGCGGCATCGGACTGCACATTGCCTCAGGTCTCATGCGCCAGGGCGCCAACGTGATCACGCTGCAGCGCGGCGAGCTCGCTCCCGAGCTGGCCGAACTTGCGCAGGAAACCGGGCGAACCGCGCATGCCATCGCGGTGGACCTGAGCGACGAGGAATCGGTCGCCAGCGCCGCCGCGCAGGCGCTGGCCTTGGGGCAGGTGGACATCCTGGTGAACAATGCAGGAACCCAGATCCGCCATGACGCGGTCGAATTCCCGTTGGTGGACTTCGACACCGTGATGAACGTGAACACCCGCGCGGTGTTCCAACTCTGCCAACTCTTTGGCGCCCCGATGCTCGAACGTGGGAACGGCAAGATCATCAACCTCGCCTCGATGCTCACCTTCCAGGGAGGCTTCCGGGTTCCCGCCTACGCGGCCTCCAAGGGCGCGGTGGCGCAGTTGACCAAGGCCCTGTGTAACGAGTGGGCGGGACGCGGAGTGAACGTGAACGCTGTGGCCCCCGGCTACATCGCCACCGACATGAACGAGGCGCTACTGAATGATGGGGCACGCAACGAACAGATCCTGGTGCGCATCCCGGCAGGACGCTGGGGCAACCCGGATGACCTTGCAGGCGCGGTGCTCTTCCTGGCAAGCCCCGCGGCCGACTATATCCACGGCACGGTTCTTCCGGTGGACGGCGGGTGGCTGTCGCGATGAGCACGAATACGAATCGTCCGGCACCCGGTGCGCTACTGCGCGAAACCCCGATCGTGGCGGTGCTGCGTGCCAAACATGCGAGTGAATACGCCCCGGTCATCGACGCACTGGTCGCAGGAGGGGTCACCAGCATCGAGCTGACGCTGAGCACCGCCGGCGTCTTCGAAGAACTGCCGTCCCTGCGCGCCCGCTACGGAACCGCGGCCGACGTCGGAGTCGGCACCGTCACCACGGTCGAGGAGGCAGAGGCCGCCATTGCCGGCGGCGCCGGCTTCATTGTCACCCCGATCACCGACCCAGCAATCGTTGTCGCCGCAGTGGCGGCGGGCATCCCGGTCTACCCGGGCGGCATGACCCCCACCGAGCTGTTCGCCGGCTGGAAGGCCGGGGCCACCGCGGTGAAGGTCTTCCCAGCATCCCAGGTGGGCCCCGGGTTCCTCAAGGACCTGCGCGGTCCCTTCCCTGATATGCAAGGGATCCCTTCGGGAGGCGTCGGCGTGACCGAGGCCGTTGAGTGGATCCGTGCCGGGGCTCTCGCGGTGAGCGTGGGCGGCCCGCTGCTCGGAGACGCGTTCAAGGGCGGGAACCTGGACGAGCTCACGGCCAGGGCCAAGGCCCTGGTCGCCGCCGTCGCGGCCGCCCGAGACGAGGAAAAGGCATGAGCCAGGAAAAGCACACCGACGTGGTGACCCTGGGGGAGACCATGGCGCTGATGCGCGGCACCAGTGCGGGCCCGCTGGCGCATGCCGCCACCCTGGGACTGGGCATGGGCGGCTCCGAGTCGAACTTCGCCATCGCGCTGCGCCGGTTGGGAACCTCGGTGTCCTGGATCGGGCGGCTCGGGGCGGACAGCCTTGGCGACCTGGTGCAGCGCGAGATCCGGGCCGAGGATGTGAAAACCGTGGTGGTCCGCGACGAGTCGGCCCCCACGGGCCTGATGATCAAGGAACGCCGCACCGAAACCCACCAAAAGGTCTGGTACTACCGCGCCGGTTCCGCCGGTTCGAAGCTGTGCGCCGCCGACCTTCCGGTGTCGCTGATCTCGGGCGCCCGGTTGCTGCACCTGACCGGGATCACCCCCGCGCTGTCGGCAGAAGCCGCCGGTGCGGTGGACGCAGCCATCGCGATGGCGCACGCCGCCGGGGTGCTGGTGTCTTTCGATTTGAACTACCGTGCGGCGCTGTGGAGCGAGGACGCGGCGGGCAAGGCCTACCGCGAGATCCTGCCCAAGGTCGACGTGGTGTTCGCCGGGGACGAGGAAGCCGCCATTGCCGTGGGTCCGAACGAGGATCCCATGGAGCTGGCCCGCCGGATCGCTGCGCTGGGTCCTCGCCAGGTCATCATCAAGCTTGGCGGTGCCGGCTGCGCGGCGCTGATTGACGGCAACGAGTTCCGGCTGGACGCCGTGAAGGTCCCGGTCCTTGACACCGTCGGCGCCGGCGACGCATTTGTCGCCGGATACATTGCCGAGTTGCTGAACGGCCTGGATCCGCACCAGCGCTTGGAAACCGCCGTTCGTACCGGTGCCTTTGCCTGCATGGTCCCGGGCGACTGGGAAGGCATGCCGCGACGCGACGAGCTCGGGCTGCTCGAGCACACCGAACCGGTGGCCCGCTAAGAAACTCCCCGACAGGGCCAGCAGGCAAGACCAGACAGAGAATAACCAAGGAGTTGTAGTGAAGGCAGTAGTGGTGCACGGACCCAAGGACCTGCGTGTGGAAGATATCCCGGAATCCCCGATTGGACCCGGGGAAGTGGCCGTGGATATCGCCTACGGAGGGATCTGCGGGTCCGATCTGCACTATTGGCAGCATGGCCGCAACGGGTCCTTCGAGGTCAAGGAACCGCTGGTCCTGGGCCACGAGGTGGTGGGCCGGGTGCGTGAGCTCGGTGAGGGCGTCACCGGCTGGAGCGTCGGGGACGCCGTCGCGATCCACCCGGCAACTCCGTGCCCCGAGCCAGGGGCAAAACCAACGGGCATGCACCTGGTCCAGGGCGGCACCTACCTGGGCAGCGCCAGTACCACGCCGCACACCCAGGGAGGACTGGTCGAGGTGCTGCACGTCCAGGCGCAACAGCTGCGCCGGCTGCCGGAGGGCCTGGACCTGCGAACCGCGGCGTTGGCCGAACCCCTGGCGATTGCCTTGCACGGAATCGACCGGGCTGCGGGCCGTATTGAGGGTTCACGGTGCTTCGTCAGTGGTGCCGGACCGATCGGTCTGCTGGCCGCGGCGGTCTTGAAACTGCGCGGTGCGGCATACGTTGCGATCTCGGACCTGCAGTCCCGCGCCCTCGAGGTGGCCAGCTCCATAGGCGTTGAAGAGACCTTCAACATCCTGCACGGGGATGGCCCCGAAAAGCTCGGCTACGACGTGAGCGTCGAGGCGGCAGGAGCAGCGGCCAGCCTGCAGGTCGTGCTGGATGCGACACGACGCGGAGGAACCGTGGTGCAGCTGGGGATCCTGCCCCGCGACGCCGTGTCGATCTCACTCTCCGAGCTGGGTCTGCGTGAGCTGACGGTGTTTGGTTCGCAGCGCTTCGAGACGGAGCTGGACGAGGCGGTGGAATTGTTGGCCGAGCACCCTGTCTTGGCCCAGGTCATCAGCCACGACTTCCCGCTCCACGAGGCCCAGGCGGCCTTCACCATGGCGCTGGATTCGGCCGCGTCCTCGAAAATTTTAATCAAGGTGATTCACTAGAAGTAACAAGCAGCATAACCCCTATGTGTAAGCAAGCATCCACCGATCGCTATTCAGCAGTTTCGATTCCATGCGTGGCAACGAAGGAATCTCTGAAGAGCGATGAAGTGGGATATGCCCCAACTTAGAGTGGACAGGTCTACCGAGTCCTCAACTCACATGTCAGGTACTTGAACAACGCTTGGCAGACATAGAAGGGTCTCAAAGTCCGAGAGCCGTCATGGAGGTAGCGAATGGTGGACTATTCCTGTCGGTCTGAGGCTCTAAGAGCCTCAGCAATACGTTGCCCAATGGCGACACCGAGTGGGATAGGTACTGCGTTTCCAATTTGTCGGACTATGTCTGTCATGGAACCAATAAATCTATATTCATCGGGGAATCCTTGGAGTAAAGCGCCTTCAAATGGAGTGATGGAACGATGCAGTTCCGGGTGCAGGTATCGCCCCTTTTCCGGTTTTATAAATTCTGTTCGGATCGTAACCGAGGGCTTGTTCCAGTGGAGTCTTCCCATCACGTCACCGGACCCAGATTTGTGTTTTTTCCAACATTCGGAAAGAAGTACAGTGGGGATATCGAACCTATTACCGCCGAGTGGAATGCTTTTGAATCTCTCGAGAGATTTCTGGGAAAAATTACGAGATACATGAAGCTCCCGTGCCGTAAATGGCCCACCCGTTACCTTGCCGGCGACGGAGATCTTCCGGGAAGGTAAGAGAGCAACATCTCCCACATGGCTGATGGCGTCGCTTACAGTTCGCCAAGTGGACTCATCTGCGTGGGTCGGTTCGGGGTGTGATAGAGGAGCCTGTCCTATCCGCGTGCCAAGAACTATTACGCGCTTGCGGACCTGTGCCGCACCAAATTGAGCGGAATTTAGAATCCGGGCCTCGAACGTATAGTTGTGTAGAATTCCGTCTTCTCCAGTCATAGCTCTTAGGAGTTTAAACTGGGGTGAAGATAAGAACGCAGGAACATTTTCCATAACGAAATAGCGTGGCTGCGCTTGGTAAACAGCTTCCGCATACTCTCGCCAGAGAGAATTGCGTTCGTCCTCCACGTCGCGTTTACCAAGAGTCGAAAAACCCTGGCACGGAGGTCCTCCAATGACGAGATCCACTTGGGGAACGCCAGTTTTTCCGTCCCTCTTTGCCTCAGCTTTCTCGCGCAACCATGATTGGATGGAACCGGTGTGTACGTGAGCAGCATGGTTCAGCGCGTATCCGGCAGCTGCGCGTGGATCCATCTCCACGGCTTCTAATGTGCTCATACCAGGCAGGCCTCGCCGAATCCCTTCACTAAGTCCGCCGACTCCCGCGAAAAGGTCGAGCATTGTCCACTGTTCTGACTTCTGGGTGGAAACTGGGGGAAGACCGTCCGGCAAATCTCGCATGCTCCAAGTTTAAGGGACCATTATCGGTACTGATGGCCGGCGCGCCGTGCAGTGTGGATAGCCTCACAGTCTGATTGGAGTAGGACGCGTTCAAGCGGTGAATTTAAAGAGAGGATCCAGTTTTTGGACCAATCGTTTGAGATTTTGTGAGTTTGCGCCCTATGTAGGGATGATACGTCGGCATGGAGCCGGGGAACTTGGAAGCAATAGTGAGAAACTGGTTACGATTTGACTGGGCACTACCATCAAGCCGTAAAAGGCGGCTGATGCAATCACTGGAGGCCAGTATGAATGAACAACTAACACTTTCGTTTGAACCGAAGACTATCGAACACTTGGGTCTCCAGATGTATTCGACATTGCCCGCTGCACTGGCAGAGTTGGTCGCGAATTCTTACGACGCGGATGCTAAGACTGTCACGATAGCAATTGAGGTTGATCCCGACAGCGGGAAAGAATTCATTTCCGTTGAAGACGACGGTCACGGAATGTCGATCGGAGACCTTAACGAGAAGTATTTGCGCATTGGCAGAAATCGGCGGGCGGATGTTCTCCAAACGAAGAGTGAGAGCGGTCTCCGAAACGTGTCTGGGAAAAAAGGTATTGGTAAATTGGCGCTATTCGGTATTGGCCGGTTCATTAGAATCAAAACATCTAGGAGTGGTATCGAGGAAGCAACCGTCGTAGAACTTGTATGGGCGGACATGATGGCGAGCGAAAATCGGGAGTATCACCCTCATTCAATGACGATTAGTCAGGAAGCAGCATCGAGCGGGACACGGATCGAAATTCGCGACCTCACTAAGAAATCAAAAACAAAAATTGATGAACTCGCAAAGAGTCTCTCTAGACTTTTTGATTATTCTAGTTCAGACTTTAAATTGTTTGTTGCAAGCGGCGGCGATTGCAGAGAAGTAACTCCTGATCTTCGTTTTGATGACGACGATATTCAATTTGTTTGGTCGATTCCAGAATCATTGCCGAGAGATAACGAGGCAAGAGAGTATTTTCGGCTTTTAGGAATTACCGGTACGGTAGTAGCTACGCATAAGACGCTTAGACAGTCACTTCGTGGCGTAACGGTTTATGTGAATGGCCGTAGGGCAAATGATGCAGAATTCTATGGCGCGGCGGAATCTAGCTACGCATTTTCATATCTTTCCGGAACACTGAACGCCGACTACTTGGATGATTTAACTGACGACGTGATTTCGACTGATCGTAGTTCGATCAATTGGGAGATGGCAGAGACCGATGAACTGAGGAAGCAGATTGTTCGCGCCTTATCGTGGGTAGCGTCTGATTGGCGTCGTCAGCGAAATGAATTGAAAAAGAGGCAGACGGAACGTCGTACGGGTAGAGATCTTTCAAGTTGGGTAGCCAAGCAACGCGGTGACGACGGGGCGCAACTTGGAGCACTGCTCGACGACCTCACGTCGGATGATATTGAGATGAGTAGCGGAACACTAGACAGGGTCCTTTCAAGGGTAGGGAACTTGGTTCCTGAGTATGCGAGGCTTCACTGGCGTCATCTGCACCCCGAAGTGAAGAAGGCTTCGAAAGATGATTATGAGCGTCAGGACTACCTTCGAGCCGTTGATGAAGTTGTAAAAGAGTATTCTGCAGCGGTTAGGCAAAAGTCGGGCGTAACCGCAGCCACGGACGATGCAATAATGAGCGGGGCGTATGGGCTTAGCAATCTCAAACTGGACATCTTCGCGATGTATTTAGAAGGAGAGGACGGAACGCGTTTGACTTCTTCAACTGGGGATAATATGCGCAGAGGTCAGATGCTCCTGTCCCAAGGAGTCGTTGCAGCTTTTCGCAACCCTCTTGTTCACACGCCTAAATCGGTTATCGAAGCCACTGGAATTATTGACGACGAGGATTGCTTGGATATATTGAGCGTTGTTTCGCACTTATGGAATAGACTTGATAATGCTGTTGTCAGTTCGAACTAGCTGCCCTAGATTATTTCAAAGATGTAATTTGCAGTATCCCTCTTCTTCCAGGCCTTGTAGAGTCACATGCATTCCTTATTGTGCCAACGGACTGTGAGTGTGACCTGAATGCCAAGCTCGTTTGCCGTGACAGCAACTTCTCAATTGAATATTTGACTCTTTGGGGGCCAGCAATATTGCGATTGGTGCCACCACGAAAAAGCGGGAATATTGTCCTTGGGGGCCATCCGTCGCGTTCTTGGGAGCCACCAAATAGGCTCCTTCCACCATATGAGGGCCACACGGCGGAAGGAACAGTTTCAATGGTGGCAAACATGCCTACCCGGTACGGATGTTCCGCGTAAGTGGTACGGATTTTCCGGGTAGGCGGTACCGGGCCATGGATCCTGGCGGTTATCCCGGCACCACCTAATGTTTCCGCCGGTGGATGTGCAGAAGGTATTTACTCCCAGAAATCCTCGCTGGCGCGGGCCTGGTCGTGCTTGGTCCGGCGCATGTCGCGGTCGCCCATCAGGATCCAGCGGGTGTTGTTTGCCAGCCTGTTGAAGATGGAGTCTGCCGCCACCCGGTCGGGCAGGGCCTGGACCCAGTAGCTGGGATTGGTTTGGGCGGCGATGACGGTCGGGAGACGGTGCTCGCGGTCGGCGAGGATCGCGAAGAGGTCGCTGGCCGCGTTCTGGTCGATACCCACGGTCAAAAAGTCGTCCAATATTAACAGGTCAATGTCGGTGAGCTTGTTGAGCAGTTCCTGGTGCACGATGGAGTCGCTGCGCGTGGCAATCAGCTTGCGGGCCAGGTCATCCATCCTGCTATAGAACACGGTGTGCCCCGACTGGCAGGCCGCGTTTCCGATGGCGCAAACCAGGTAGGTCTTTCCGCCGCCTGAGGGCGAGATGACGATCAGGTTCATCGGATCGGCATTCCACTGGTGGGTGGCATATTTGTTCATGCTCCGCTCGCTGATGGACCGGCCGTCGAGGTAGTCGATCTCGGCCAGCGAGGCGCCGGGGATGGGGAACCGCGCCTGGCGCGAACGCTTGGCAACGCTTTCGGATCGCCGTTCGGTCAAGATGTCATCGGCCGCAGCATTGA
Source organism: Paeniglutamicibacter sulfureus (assembly GCF_030512175.1). Lineage (GTDB taxonomy): Bacteria > Actinomycetota > Actinomycetes > Actinomycetales > Micrococcaceae > Paeniglutamicibacter > Paeniglutamicibacter sulfureus. Next base: position 741,348 of record NZ_JAULBL010000002.1, read on the forward strand.
ACAGGCCTTCCGCGGTGAGGTGGTGGTTGGCCTCGTCGTTGGCGAGTTCCTCGAACTTCGAGGCCAGGCGGGTGATCCGCAGGGCCTTGAACTTTTCGTGGGCTTCGGGGCTAAACATTGCGCTGGCCACCGATCTTGTAGTGATCCGCCCCGCGCGCCCTGACACCGGGCTGACCGATGTCAGGGGTGGTGTTCTTCTCGTTGCTGGCCGCTGGCCGCTGGCACCGGCGGGCCGCCGGCTTGGGCATCACTTGCAATGGCGGCCATGATCCTTTTGAGCGTGCCGTAGGTGGGATGCCCGCCCAGGTTCAGCGCCTGCTGGCTGGCTGCTTCCAACCGGGCCTTGTTCTTCTTCCCCAGCCCGGTGAGGATGTTCTTGCAGGGCAGGTAGCCCTGCGCCTCGATCGGGTAGCGGTCCAGGACCTGGGTGATCACCTGGACGGTGGACGGACCGAAGCTGCGTGCCAAATCGAGGAACCATGGCCGGGACCAGAGCCCGTCAATATTGCGGTGTTGCTTCGGGACATGCTCCAGGACCGTGGAGTATTGTCCCTTGCGCCCGATTTTTCGGGCGTGCTCGCGAACGATCTGCTGCCCGTCGAAGATCGTGACGGTGCTACTGGTGAGCCGCACCCGCAGTGTCCTGCCCGCCAGCTGGTAGGGAACTGAGTAGTACTGATAGTCCGAACCGACATGGTAATTCCTGCCTAGTTTAAGTTCCTTCCATTCCACCGATTCGAAGGGCAGCTGCGGCAACGGCATCAGGAAGGGAGCCTCTTCGGCATCGAAGCGTTGCTGCCGTGTGGTGCCGTCGGGGCGGTGGATCCGTTCGTTGGCGTCCACCAGGCGCTCGGCGATGGCCTCGTTCAGCTCGGCGAAGGTGGTCCAGGTTTCCTCGGCCAGGTAGCCGATGACCCGCTTTTCGACGGTGTTCACCATCGACTCGACGTGGGCCTTCTGCCGCGGGCGATAGGGGCGGCCGGGACGATCGCGGTGCCGTAGTGCTCGGCCAGCTCCCGGTATCTGGCGGTCACCACCCGCTCGGTGTCCCCGCGTTGTCGCCGGTGCACCGCGCTTGTGGCGTTATCGGGCACGATGATCTGCGTAACGCCGCTGATGAACGCCAGCGCGTTCACGTGCGCCTGGTTCCAGGCGTCCTGCTTCATGTTCGCAAAGGCCTGGCAGAACACCAGTCCCGAATACGGCAAGGAGGCAACAAATAGGTAGGCCTTGTGAATCTGGCCGGTGACAGCATCCTGCACCTCCATGGTGTCCCCGACCCAGTCGACGAACATCGACTTGCCCGGCTCGTGGCGCAGCGTCGCGACGACGTCGTTGGATTCGGCAAAGCGGCCGAAAAGTTCGGCAAACTGCGAATACTGATACTTCTTCCCGGGATTTCCTGCGGCATCCATGTAGCGGGTCCAGGCCTGTTGGATGGTGAAATGCCGGTTCGTTTTCATCGCGGCGAATACTCAACCTTGGAAAAGTCGGGCTGCGCATATTCCGAGGACACGTTGCTGCGCCCGTCGGGGAACAATGCGGCAGTATCCGTCTTGCTCATTGTCCCGAATTGTTCCGCGGTGATGGCGCCGGCTTCGATGGTTTTCTTCACCATCGACACATCGCGGCGTGAGCAATTCGCTGATGCGGTGATCTCCGTGTAGCTGCGGTGCTTGAACATCAACGACATGATCGCACTGTGGTCCACCATTGCGTTTCTCCTGTCTCGGATTCACGGCGCCTGTTGCGCGGTGAATCCTCTCAGCGAAACACGGAAGAACCCGAAGCGGTACCGCCTACGCGGAAATGGCGTACCGGGTACGCGGAATGGGCGTACCGCCTAGGCATATTTGCCATTCAATGGTACGTAGAATCAAGGCGAAGCATCACGTCCGTTCTCGAGGCGGCCCAGCAGCGAGGCGCCGGCTGGGACGAGGTGCGGGAGAAATCCGAGAGCGAGGTGTATGCCGTGCTGTTCCCGGGCCGCGGCGACCACCAGAGCGTTTTCGCCCAGCCGGACTCGGTGCCCAGAGCCCTGAACACCGGCCTCCGGGACCGCGCATGCCCACATCTCGCTCAGCCCATTAAGGAGATGGAGAACACCAGGTCCGCCAGGTTACAACGGGGCCGAGTCAAGGATCGAAGCACTGCCACTTCCCCGGAATTCGATTACCGCCTGCCCGGAGGACTCACTACCCGGTCGCCAGAACAGCACTACCATCAGACGCTATTTGGCAGAGTTACACACTGCCCGGAGGGGGCGCTACCAAGTCACCGGAATACCACTACTAGGAGGGGCTATTTGGCAGAAAGCGAGGAAGTAATGCTTGCCACGGCTCAATTAACTCAGCGTACGAACCATCATCTCTGTTCGCTTCCAGAGTGGTGAATCCATAACAGGCTGGACCACCAACAACTATGAGCCCCGGCAAGCAGTACCGAATCTACACACCGAATCTACGACACTTCGACGGTGGGAGCGTGGGGTCGGTCTGGAGCCATGACGCTGAACCCAGCTTTTCCCTTCGGTGCGGCAGCATGGGGAAGAGCCCAGGAGAATAGCGTCACGATATTCTCTGGATTGACCACGCCTGGAGGCAATGCGCTGGGATCCGAAACTGCCGCGTGGCCGTCCCATTGATCTGCTGCGAGTGTAATGATGACTGCCCCCGTCGTTCGGGAAGAAGGGTCGTTGGGCCCCTTTTTCTTAGTGAAGTCCTCTTCCAGCGGCATTCGTGTCCATCTAGACGATCCAGAGAAATCCCCCCGCTCGCGTCTGTTTCGTTCAATTATAGGGAACGAAACCGATCCCGTAACGTCGAGATCAATCTTGCGCATGGCCGGGTTTTTTGAAGGAATTGGCATGACGACCTTGAAGTCAGTGATACTTCCCTTGCTGATTGCTTCTTTTACGAAGGCAATGTCCGCATCTGCAAAGCCGGGTTTGCTCCACTCAAATGACGCCAGAGCGTCGATGACCACTTGTGCGGGCACGAGGCCTGTCTTGGCTTTATAAGATGACTGCTTCTCAGTAGTGGTCGTGTAAAAGAAGGTTTCCTCATCCGTCAGAAGGTTGAGCACTGGAGCAATAGCCATCAGATTCTCGCGGTTCTTGGATTCCTGTGGATTCCGCGCGGGGAGATAGAAGAAGTCCTTAAATCTGTCGCCCTTTGCGTATTGAACGATCTGAGCGTTGTACATACGGTTGCGTGCAGTGGGCCTGAGCCACGGCAAGCTTTGGGATACGAGCGGTGGGATATCGATGGGGCGCACTTGAGGTTGCCCATTTTCATCGAGTTCAGCGAACTGTTCAAGTTGGTCTCGAAACTCTTCCTCATCCTCGATCATGGATTCAAACGCCTCGTACAGATCATAAGGAGTGGGATTCCTGGGCGACGCCGGAACATTCCGTCCAATGTACAGCCGCACAAGATCTCGATAACCCGGCCGGAAACCGAACCAACGACCCATCTGCATCAAAGTGTCTGCTGCAAGCGCCTTGCGGGAGTACCAAGTAACAGTAAGGCCCTCAATCGTAAATCCACGGGAGAGTTTCGCCCCTCCCACCAGCATTTTCCACACAGGCCCTTTTTGGAAGTCAGCTCCCGCCTGAGTGTATTCGCTGTCCTTGTCGCCGTTGACTACCGCGATTGGGCGGAGGCCGCTTTCAATGCGCTTTACGACTTCTGGAATGTAGACGCCGACGTCATCAAACGAGGAAGGGACCGGGTGCATTCGATAATCGGGTAACTCCGAATCGTTCCTCGTCGCCAGTCCTCGCATGACAACGTCAAAATCGTCTGTCCATAGAGCTGCGATGCGGTCATATCCGTCGAAGCCCAGATAATCGGATCTCTTCCACAGGCGGTGTATTTCCTCAGCCAGGGCTTGGTGCTCAACCTGCTTCACAGATTCATGGAAAAGCATGGTGTGATGCTTGAAGTCTCCATGGCTGCCTCTAGCTTCGCGCCAGAGCTTGATCGCTCCGGAGAGAACAAATGAATCCACGGCTCTCTGCATTTCACGTTGCCGCAGCTCCACAGTGTTGTGCCCTGATGATATGTCCCTAACGTAGGCCGCTTGGTTGCTTGAAACAGCCGTTCTGGTCTCTCCAGGTTCAAGGACCATATCGCGGTCGTGAAAGGAGCGTCCGCCCATGTATGTGGCGGGAGGGGTCAAACTGAAAATGAAGTCCTTGGGATAAATGTCCTCAACGTCCGCAGCATCAATGAAGACGTTGGCGAAGGGGGTTGCCGTGTATCCGACGTACTGGGCACGTGGCAAGATTCCCAACAGTTCCGACAAGAGTTTGTTTATGGCAGTCCGCTCTCGAGACTGCTGGTTTTCTTCATCTTGTTCTTCTTTGGTCAGCGTCAGCGGGGGCTTCTTCGTATTGATTCCGGCCTGGTCAGCCTCATCATCAATGATCAGAGCGGGATAGTCTTGAGTGTTGCCGCGAATCTGTTTGAGATCCTTGATGACCTTACGCAATACGGCTGCATTCTTTTTGATCACCACCAGACGGACTGGTGTATCCCACAGGTTGTCCGGATGGTAGATCTTCTGCTCAGGGTTGCGTATATGTGATTTGTAATCGAGAGTACTGAGACCGGCTCTCAGCGACTTATAGTCTTCTTTGCTTTTCGTCAGGCGAATGATGTGGGGAACGCCTGGAACGCTTTCAGGGTCGTAGCCGAACTTCACGAATTTATCGCCCGCCAACCAGTCTTCATCCCGGTTCGCAATGTAATCGATGGTTTCTTGGGCAAGTGCTTCATCCGAAAGATCTATGCCGCCGACAATGTTTTCGAAACCCACTAGCTCCTTGTCAAGGCGGCGTTGGGTCTGGCTTCGAAGAAGCTCAAGGGTGCCGGTCAATACGATGATGAGTCGATAACCTGCATCAATCGCTTTGGCTACGGTGCCTGTGAAATTCGCAGTTTTGCCGCTTTGGACATGACCCACGACAAGGCCTTTCGTTTGGTAGGTTTCGTCCCATGTGGGGTCTGCGAACCTACTAACGATTTCTGTGGTTGATTCATCCAACGCAACGATGGCATCAGCACTGAACCCACGGCGTTTTAATACGCCTTGGTAGACATCCCAGTAATGGCTCCGAGCTCGACGATCCGATGAATACCATGGCCAGCGGCCATCGGTTGGATTCGCGACGATCGTTCCAGCATTGATGATCGGATAGTAGGAGTTGATGGATCGATATTCGCTTTCGGCAAAGCCGAGTTTCCCAAGCACGTATGCGCGTCTTTCGGGGCCCTTGGGCTGGATGGAGGACGAGGAGGCTTCGTTGATAAGCCAATATGCATCGGTTGTCTGGTCCCATCTGGATAGAGCCAGCCGAAATTCGACCTGTATCTGATCGTTCGGATCCCCTTCGCGTGTCAGCAGATTGATTAAATCTGCAGGGGTGAGTGTCTCTACTCCGTCTTCCTCCAAGGAGAAATTGACACGATTTAGGAGCGGTTTTGGACCCTTCTCCGCAATCATCGCGATGGCGCTTGTGATGGCGTCGACCTGGGCTTCTGACTTTGGCATCAGGACATCCTTAGTAGAGTAACCGAGTAATCAATGAATCCGTTTAACTCTTCTGGTATCGAATTGGATTGCAGGTGTGATACGTCGGTCCTGTATGAAATTTCGGACAGATGCTCGTAGTTTGCTAGCAACTGGCGCAGAACCGAGTCTTGCATAGAGGGGAAGTTTTCATTCACGGCGTAGAAGGCTGGTCGTGAGCGGAGCACGTACTTGTTGTTATATGAATCGGAGTCCGCCGCCCTCCACCCCAAACTCGCCAAATAATCATTGAAGGGTGCTGAATGATGTCCCAGATCGTCTCGAACCTCCCTTACCAGTTGGAGGAGGCTAAATGAGTTGTCAGCAGTGCCGGCTGCGGTGATCTGGATGGAAAGGAAAAAAAGTGCACGGTTAACGGTTGGCTCGAGCTGTGTGGCTGAGCCAATGCGGTGGGTTCGTCGTTCCGATTTCGTAGTCTTGACTTCTAGGTCGAAGGTACCGAAAGAGAAATCGTGTTGCTCTGCTTCCGGTCCGAGCCAAGATGTCAGTGCAGTGACCGGGTCCATGCGGCAGAGATACTTCAATAGAAGGAGCTCTCCCAGTAGACCAGTCTGCTTCTCAGAGCTCAGCAAGCTCCGATTTTGAAGCAGCAGCTCATATTCGTTAAGGCTCCGTGAAATGGCGTTAGAAAAGAGATTACCGTGCTGCAATTCTTCGACGATCTTGGCAATAAATGAGTACGCCGCATAGTGCATCCCCTCGGCCGCGAGCTTCAGGCTAAAGTAGTCCTGCGTTGAATCGTTTAGGTATTCAATATCAATGTTTTCGAAGAGACTGAGGTCGGGAATCGAGCCGTCCCCTGGAACCTGGAGTTCAATGAATTGGGTGGATGGTTCGATTCGAAGCTCACAATGAGGATCTTGCAAAAGGAGGTGTACGACAGGAGTAGGTGATTTGAAATAGCGCTCAACGGTTTCGGGATCCAGTCTGGGAATTGTTCCCGGGGGGCTTTGGTGCATCGTCTACTCACTACCATTCTTCTCGGGGTCTGGCGCACTAAAATCTTCAGCAAATGCCGATAACAGAACGTCATTCAGGAGGCGTTGTCGCTCTTCTCTCACAGCGCTCCATCGTTGCTCAACTTTGAAATCGTTTTCCAGAAGAAAATAAAGGAAAGTCTTGAGCAACTGTCCGTCCCGGTTGCTAAAGCGTCCTTCGGATCCATAAATTTTCCGCACAATTTCTACATTGATGTCGATTCGTCGCGCTATGCGATCGGCCCTGAAGAGCTCGGTGGCTGGGAGGGTGACGAAACGGAGATCAATTGAATCGGATTCAGCGAAATTCTGGAGGTCATTTAACCGGGACATAACCGCGGGGTTCAGGCCTATCGAGGGTTCAACGAGCTGTATTTCTTGGCGCTTCATCCTCTTGGAATCTTTGTGCGCCCTTTGAAGGTCGGAAAAGTAAGATTCCAAGGAAACGGGTGAAGGCCCCAAACTACGAGAACTAGCCATTGATTTGGTGAAATCTGCCGAGTATACGGGCGTTACTTTCTCAGGATTGAGAGTTATGTAGTGATCGCCATCTGCCTCCAAATCGATCTTGATTCGACCAAGCCCCAATTCTTTTTTCGGAAGACGGAGACCGGCCCAGTTTTGGCCACCCGATATGAGTCTCCCCCGTCGATATAAGTAGATTCCTTGCCTAGCTTCTCCAGGTTCCCCATACAGGTTAAACGTTGGAGAGTTTAGGCGCGGGGGAAACATATGTGCCTCAATCGTGCAGGATGTTCCATCCGGAAGATCGACTAGAAAATTACGTGGGTAGCTGTCGCGATGCAAAGAATCTTTGAACGGGTCAATGGCACCCACCAGAAGCGGGGGGAGAGCCCGTTTGCGATCAACGTCGAATGTATCTATTGCTATTTCTACGTTTCCGAGTTCCAAGTGACGATGAAATGTGACTCCAAGGTGTTCGCGGATGGAACGAAGGTTGGCTGATCTCCATTCCGTAAGCTCTCCTTGATCGGATGTGTGAATCACATCTTTCAGGCCGCGCCACTCGACCACGGTGCCGCTTGAAAGGTCCATACCCGACACGTCTTCGAGTCGCTCATTTGCGGCCCCTGCCTCCATCACCCCCACGCTGAAGTCGAGGCTTACGGACTGGTCCATTCTGCGACCAACTGCTGGTCCCCACTTCTGACGTGAATAGATTTCGAAGGAATAAGCCTGGGATAGGGAGGCAGCCTTGAGGCCGAGCCCAAAATGTCCCAGGTCCTCCGCTTCGTACTCCCGCCTCGCCCCAAAAGTCATCGCACGTTTGATTCCCTCGGCTGTTAGGCCGTTTCCGTTGTCGATGATTTGCAGCCCCAAGATGCTGGTGCCCTGCTGCACGAAGCGGATCCGTACGTGTGTGGCAGCGGCATCTATTGAATTATCAACTAGGTCGGCCAGGGCGCTTGTAAGGGTGTGGTGCATGCCAATAGCGGCAATTGTCGAAGGGTCCGGCAGGACAGTCTCAAAAGACCATTGCCGCTCGTCAAGTTCGTATCCAGCCATCATTTTTCTTAATGCTCAAACCGGGCTTGGCCGCCGAGTTTCGATATATTTTCCATTACTTTGTCAGCCGATTCACTGGCGATACCTCGCGAGGCATCCACTTCAAAGTTGAGTCTTAAGTCAAAGACGTCAGCATCGGGAGTATCCAGATAGCGAAGCACCGCCTGTTCAATCAATTTCATTTGTTCGTCCAAGTTCCTAGATGCGTCAAGAGGGATAAATCCGCTGACATGCGTCTTGAGCTGCTGCTCGGGCTCTGCGGCGGGTTCGTCATTTTCCGTAGCATCCGGGGCGGTTTTCGCTAATCGGCGCATCTCTGCTTCAACGTCCGCGGTACGCCGAGAACTGCCGGCTTCCAATAACAGAGCGGTGAGCAGCCTTCTACTGGATAGGGCTGAGGAATAGTAGAATTTCATACCCTCGCGAAAAGTCTCATGTGCTTCCACATTTTGCTCGTCGTTGAAGCTGTTTGACCGGATTGTACGCAACGAAAGGCAGGGGACGCATTTGGAGCTCCGCCTGATTTTTGCTTCAACCTGAGACAAGAAGGGAAACAGATCGTTAATGGTCTTGGTTTCCGATTCCACATCCTCCGAGTATTCGAAAGCGCTAAATAGATCCACCTTAATCGCTTGGAGTTTCCACCGTTCTGCCAGGGGAACCGACAGTTCCGTGTTTCCGACATACAGTGCTGGTTTCTTCGCGGATTTCAAAAGAAACTGGTATGTATCGTCGTCGTTTGCTACAACGACAAAATCCGCTGGGTATCGGGTGCTGGAACCATCGGCTTGCTGGACTACTAACTCTTTGGGTCGACGAACACCAAGTTTTGCCAAAATTCCATATAGCTCATGAACTCGTCCAACCGGGAGCTTTTCTTCAGCCAAGGGCAGAGCAAAGCCCCAGTTGATGGCATCGACCGAATCCGCCAATCCAAGCTTCTCAGCGTGTGCCGGCCCAGGATAGGGAAGGAAGCCGACAGGTATCTCGTTTACTGCGCCGGTGCAATACTTGACGTCAACCAAGTCCAGTCGCGTTTGGAGGACCCCAAAGTTCCGGACCCACCACATGTCTGGTCCCTCGATGGTTTGCGCAGTCTTGTAGGCGCTACTGAACTCCACCTTAGATTTGTACTGTTCGGCAGAAAGTATTCTTTGGGTTACCTTTTCGCGTGTGCGAACAGACGCTTTGCACAGGAGATGGAGCCCTTCAGTTCCCATCGCGGTGCTGAAACGAAGTGATGCTTTTGACACAGGTACGGCTGAATTGACTGATTCTTCCGAGATTCTCGCAGCCTCCGCCGACTGCCACATCTCATACGTTTTCCCACTGTTCATAGAGGTGGGATCCGACAGGCCACTCTTAATCTTGAGATTCTTCAGGAGGTTGAGGTCCTGCCTGTGAAATTGATCGTCCACAAGTAGGTGTTCGTCTCCTATGCTGCCAGAAGCGATCAATCCGTTGGGAAGCCAAACGTTAATGGTGGGCCGCCAAAGGCCGTCTTTTGAACGGATAAGCAGTTTGTCGATGTCGATCCAACTGTTAATGATAGTCAAGAGTTCGGGAACTGGTAGAGCTCTCGAAAGGCGCCAAAAAGACTCTGCTGCCCCCGCGTCCTCGTAGTCCTTTGAAACCTGTCGGGCGACTCGATCAACCTTGCCCCTGCCATCAAGAGCCTGGAAGTCCAAGGCTTTCAGCAAAGTACCCGAGTCACCGTGGTGCAGGAGTTCGTAGGAAACGAGGTTATCTCCCTTGTCTTCTCCATCCAGCGGAAGGAACACTTTTGTAGTGATGGGCGGCCGGGCGCTCCCATCCTGCATGAGTATGATTCTGCTTCGGCGCATGGCGGCCTGATGCTCCGGATGGCGCTTATCGATCTCCACCGCGACTCTCAAGGCATTTTCGAAGTCGTCGAGCCGATGGCCATGCGTGATTTCTTCAAGCCATTTCTCGACTGGTGCTCTACCCTTGTTAGCGTTGCCAAGGAGCCGGCGCACCATGAGCCGGCGTTCCTTGGTAGTCGATGCGGACCGGTGCAACCAGGGCCGATCTATCTTCACCGAGTTATCCCACATCTCTTCAATGCGAGTGGCTTCGTCTAGGTCAGGGGGGAAGAAAAGATCGGAAATGGGCTGAGGCACCCCGGCCCTGTCTGGCAGGCAGGGGACGGTCGATAGAGCAACGAAGATCGGCTCATTGATGACGGTGTCCGCCCAGGAAATGATCTCGCGTCCGCGAGCAGGCAATAGATCCAAAAACGAGGCGGGATCCTTTTCATCGTGAAACGTCGATAACGCCCCGGCTACCAGTATTGGGACAGCCTTCTGGAGGATTTCCTTGTTGTAAAGCGTGTGAAGCATGCTGTGGCGGTCTTCGTTCATCTTGAAGGCCGCGTTCACAATTCCCCGCAGTGTTGTCACATGGCTTGTCGGGAAGTAGTTCCAGAAGGAGCCTCGCTGGCGGCGGGGATTGCCAACCAGGGGTACTGCCCAAGTGACTTCGACGATTTCTCGAGCTGCGATCGACCCTGCCTCTACGGCAGCTTGCTCACTGATGCGATGCATATATCGGAAGATTCGCCATTCTTCCTTCGTTTCACTGTCTTCCAAGATGATATTGGAGCCATCACGTCGTGCAGACCACGCCGTAAAAGTCCCGTCAATTCTGTTTTCGAACTCTAGGGAACCAACGTTCTGTGAAAATAGCAGAAATTCATGAGGAAAATCGTGCATCTCCTTGCCGAGCCATGCAGGTTGCTGAACCAAAGGGAGCTTTACAACCGTCGTCGCCCAGGACATGAGTTCTCCCAGAATGGGATCGGAACCGGCTGCATCAACAGGATCCACTGGAGTCGCGATTCGTAATACGGGGTATGACGTCAGTCCCGGATACAGCGGTTCCAGGAGCTCATTGCTACGTCCTCGGTCCCATCTAACGGAACCGCTGGTGCTGAAAATTTGAGGGGCGTCCGAAATCTGAATGACCGACTTGAAACCAAGTCCGAATCGCCCAATCTGGTCGTCTCTCTTCTCCGAGGAATGCGACAGCATCAACGTACGGTATCCGGCCTCAGTAAAGGGCGAACCTTCATTCGCGCAGTAGAGCGCATGCTCCGTTAGCACGATCCGTATGCGGCCATTTGGAAGATCGACGGCATCGGCTGCGTTCTGGATTAGCTCATTCAGCTGTTTACGCCCATACCCACTCTGAGTAATCGCCTGTTCGATATTGCTATGTTCGCGTACCAAATCCGGACGTGCTTTGTACGCGTTCAATGCTTGCTGTGTCTCGCCTTCCACAAAGCGGCTCAGTTCGCTCTCGATACCCGCCCAAGATCCGTATGGCAAAGTGTGTCTCCCAAGAAAATTGATGACCGTCAAACATCCGCTGCGGAATGACAGATGTACTTGTTTTGCAGAGTATCCCATGGGCGACCATTGCAAAAAAACACGACTCGCTTCTTCGGTGAAAAATTTCAAGAGAGTTCTGATTTAGCGTTGTTAACGCGTAGTGGCATCTTTTTATGGAAGTATTTCTAATTAGCGCTTCAATAATGCGTTGCAGTGAGCTCATCGAACAGGCAGCCGGGGTGCGCATGGTGATCCTGTGCAACCCCGGCAACCCCACCGGACGGGTCCACGCCGAATCGGACCTGCAAGGCACTTGAGCAGGCGCTTGCGGAGAACCCTCAGCTGTTGCTGCTCGCCGACGAGGCCTACGCCCTCACCAACTTTGACGGCTTGGGGTTCACTTCCGCACGGTAAAACGTCAGGTTGGATTCCCCGTGCACCGTGGTGCCCTTGTTGCCAATCGTGGTCTTCTTGACGCCCAGCAAGTCGCCCAATTGCTGTGCTCGCATATGCATCGGCTGCGACGGGTCGAACAGGAAGTTCTCCGACACTAGCGCGTTGAGGATCCCGCTGGCCCAGATCCGCAGGTCTCCGCGCAGATGTGAGGATGATCGTTTGCGCGCGAGTTTGCCCACCGCATTGCGGGAACCAGAGGTTTGGGGTGATTAGGCCAAAGTGGCGGTGAGGGACGTGCGACCGGTTCGCACCTCCACGCTGGTGCAAGGGGAGCTTGCTCAGTTGCGCAGGTCAATTCCCGTGGTTTCCTTTCTATGTCATAGAAAAGGCTGAGCCCAGATTGACGATGATCGTGTAGACATTGAATGCCCATCCAAGATTCGCAGAGTTGGAATAGGCGTTCAAGTGGAAGTACCGCTGATAATCGCGACGGTGAGCAACATTTCCTTGCTCAGGATACGGCGCGGTAGTGTTCGGCTGGGATAACCAGCCGAACACTACCGCCCTCTAAGACTCAGCTAACCTTCAAAAGGTGTTGCGGCGATCCTAGAATCGTCTCGTGGCATACCAATCCGCTTTGCTTTGCAGCGTCTAGTGGACTTCTACGTCCTCATAGGTTTCAACTTCTTCGTGGCCTTTGCTGGCCATTTTCGTCTCGACGCTCTTGAAGGAGACGTTCGGGTCGGTGTGGACGACAAGAACGCCAACTCCGCCTGCAGACAGCAGCGCCTTCAGGCCAGAGCGCACCTCGTCTTCGCTGCGGGCCGACTCCACATTGCACCCTATGGCGAAAGCAATAGCAGCGTGATCAAAGGGGTGGAAGTCGGACAGTAGGGGACGATCGCCTTGTCCGTGCTTAACCCAGCCAAGCATTTGGTTGTCCATCAGCACCGCGATAAGCGTGCGCTGACTCTCCACAGCAGTCATGAGCGCGTGGAGGCTCATGGCGAAGCCCCCGTCGCCGGTCACCGCGACGGGGAGTCGGCCGGGATCAGCGAAGTTGACTGCCAGCGATGCTTGGATGGCGTAGCCCATGCCTCCGCCGCCGTTGGGTTGAAGTAGGTCCATTCCCTCACGGACCTGAAAGTCGTGCAGCATGTATATGCGGTTCTCGCCTGCGTCGCAGGTGAGAGTCGCGTGGGATGGCAGTACTTCGCTCAGGATCCGCGCGAGTCGACGGGGATGGACGCGTTCCCGATCTTTCCAATCTTCGATGTTGATCTCGTTGTACAGTCCGCCACTGGCGAGGACATGTGTTTCACCCTCGAAACTCTTATCTCCGAGCGCTTTGGAAAGCATCGGAAGCGCAGCTGCGGCGTCCCCTAGGATCCCCGTGGCTACCGGCTGGGTCCAGCCAATGTTCAGCGGCTCTATATCAATCTGTACGATCGCCTGGCGTCCGGCGTCGACCAGGTCTTTCCGCTCATTTAGCAGATCCGAGGAGCCCAGCTTCGTCGCGATGGCGATGATGACATCAGCCCTCGCGACGAGCTCGTTCGCGGAGTCTTGGCCGTGTGATCCCATGGTCCCTCCCGCTAGAGAAGATTCTTCGTTGAACACTCCCTTGCCGCTCGACGTCGTCACTACGGGGATTCCGTGGGCTCGGGCGAATGCGGCAAGAGCTGCACGGGACTTCTCGGAGCGAGCACCATTGCCGGCGATGATCACGGGAGTAATCGCCTTAGCGAGCACCTTTGCAGCTTCCGCAATCGATTCCTCAGACGGTGTGGGATTGATCGGCGCGTAACCCTTCGTGGCATGAAGTCGCTCAACTCCATCCTCACCGAGGGGAGCGAGAAGCGCAGCTGAATGGAACACAACAGTCACCGGCCCAGGCTGCCCGGTCATGGCGTGTTTGTAGGCGAGCTGGGTCATCTGCACGGCCTGCACCGGATCGATCGCCACGAACACGCGCTTACTGATCGCATCCATGGCCCGGGCCAGATCGTATGCCCCGTACCCACCGAAGCCCGACTGGTATGGACCGTGGTGCGAGAAGCTTCCTCCCTCTGTAGCATCGATGAGGATCACTGCCGGGGATGCCCCGAGGTGGGCCTCCATAACCCCGATGCCGCCAGCCCCAAGAACCCACGCGCCTTGCGCCATTACTACGGCTGGAGTGTGTGCGATGCGGCCGTAGGCCTCGGCCATGACCGTACCGATGGACTCCTCGCGCACTAGGACGCACTCCACGCGGTCCTGCATGCTATGAAGCGCGTCATAGATATTGATCGTGTGGCCACCTGGCATACCGAAGACGAGCGGGCGTTCGAATTCTGCGATGACCTTGGCGACGCCTGTGGCGCCGAAATCGTTTGCACTAAAGTTCATGATCTTCTTTCCTTCTTTCTAACTGTGTGTCAGGGTTTTAAAATTCGGTAGTGCCGCCGTCGATCGGGATGACGGTTCCTGTCACGTAGGAACTCTGATCAGTGGCGAGGAATTGTAGGACATCTGCGCAATCCTCAGGTGTACCGAATCGGCGTAGGGCTACCTCATCCGTGAGTGATTCGCTGCCCATGGATTCGAACATGACTGAAAGGCGTCCGGTGGCGATGTAGCCGGGCGCTACGCAGTTGACAGTGATCCCTGCCGGGCCCAGTTCCTGAGCCAGATACTTCGTGTACATGATGATCCCGGCTTTGGCTGCGCCGTAGTGGGCGTAGCCTCCGCCTCGGTCCGCACGACGTCCGGCCTGCGACGACACCGTGATGATGCGCCCCCAACCGTTGTCTCGCATGTGCGGTACCGCAGCCCGGCAAGTGAAGTAGGTGCCGTAGAGATTGCGCTCCACCACGGCAGTGAAATCCGAAGGGTCCACACTGCTAGCTAGGGTGGTCGCAGGTGTTCCGGATCCACCTCCCGCGTTACAAACGACAATGTCGATGCTGCCGAATTCTGCGGCGATCTGGTCGAAGGTGGACTTCACCGAGTCCTCCTCGGTCACATCACACGTGTAGGACTCGGCCTTCCGGCCAAATTTCCTAAGGGCTTCTTCGGCCGGAGTTCCGCCGACGAGCTTGTTCTCGGCGTCATATTCCTCATAGGACCGAACGTTCTGGTCGACAACAGCAACGTCGGCACCCAGCTGGGCAAGTCTGAGCGCATACGCGCGCCCAATTCCTCGTGCGCCGCCGGTGACTATGGCTGTCTTGCCGTTAAGCGATTTGGCACTCATTTGCTCACTTCTTTCCTTGTTTCGCTCGGATCGGGGGAGAAGGACGCAATGCCGAGCATTACGTCTTTCAGCCGGGGGTCGGTCAGCAGGGCTTCGCCTGTTCCCGATAGATATGTCTGGCCCTCCTGCATGGCATAAGCGCGGTCGGCCATCCGCAGCGTGCGGGTGACGTTCTGTTCGACGATCAGCACGGTGACGCCCTGATCTGCGACGTTGCGGATGATATCGAACAACTGGGACACGACGATGGGTGCGAGGCCTAATGAGGGTTCATCGAGCATCATCAACTTTGGTTTGGCCATTAGGGCGCGGCCAATGGCGAGCATTTGCTGCTGACCACCACTGAGCTCACCAGCGCGTTGTGCCTTTTTCTCGGCGAGAATCGGCAGCATCGCATAGATCTCGTCTTGGGTCGCTTTCGCGCCGGTGCGGGCCTTCTTTGAGTAAGACCCCAGCAAAAGGTTGTCCTCGACTGACAGGTTCTTGAACAGGTGCCTGTTCTCCGGCACTTGTACCAGGCCCAACTCCGGGAGTTTTGACGGTGCGGCATCGGTGATGTCGTGACCGTTGAACATGACTGATCCTGACGTCAACCTGTTGAATCCCGAGATCGCGTTGATGACGGTAGTCTTCCCTGCACCATTGGCGCCGACGAGAGCCACGATTTCACCGTCATCCACATGGAACGACATGGAGTTCAATACACGAATGTGTCCGTAGGCGAAATCGGCGTTGGAAATATCAAGAAGCGGCATACGTCTCTCCTAGGTAGGACTGAATAACGGCCTGGTCGTTGAAGACTTCGTCTGCAGTGCCCTCGGCGATCTTCTTGCCTTGATTCATCACCACGATGCGTTGCGCCAGTTCGGTGACAGCCTTCATGACGTGTTCAACCACAATGAGGGTTGTTCCGGATCGGTTGATATCGCGGAGCGTGTCAAGGAACCCATCGAGTTCCTCAGGGTTGAGGCCAGCCATCATTTCGTCGAGGAGGAGCACCTTGGGCCCGGTCGCAAGCGCCCGTGCGACTTCCATCCGTTTCTGGCCCGACAGCGTCAGGTCCTGCGCCACCACCTGCATCTTGTCGCCGAGGCCCACGGTGCGACATGCGTCGGCGGCGATCTCGTGGGCAGCGGCAGTGGACGACGTTTGTGAGAATGCTCCGACCATCGCATTCTCGATAGCCGTCATCCCTTGTAGCGGCCTCACGACCTGGAAGGTCCTAGCAACGCCGCGTCGACACATTTCGAAGTCTCGGGCTTTGGTGACGTCTTCGCCGAACGCCACGATCTTTCCCGTGGTCGGTTGCGTCGAGCCGGCGATCAGGTTGAAAAGCGTGCTCTTACCCGCGCCGTTGGCTCCGACGAGCCCCAATAGTTCTCCATTGTTGACGTGGAAGTCCACTCCGTCGACGGCGCGCACACCACCGTAGTGCTTCGACACTCCGGTTGCTTCGATCAGGCGCTCAGCCATGTGAGTCCTCCTCATGCTCATTGGTGGCCAAGGTTGGCCCCCCTGGTGGGGTCTTAGCCGCAGGCTTCCTAGACGTTCCGTCGCGCGACTTCCGGAGCTTCCATCGATCGATGCCTTGCTGGATGAATCCCCACAAGCCTTTGGGTGCGAAGAGCACTACGAGGATCAGCACGATGCCATAGATCAAGGTGTGCAGGCCGGGAACCCCGCCCCCGAACTGATCGAGAATCAAGTTGCTGAGGGGCACCAAGAGTGCCGCGCCGACCAGCGGCCCATATATGAAACCGGCACCGCCAACGACCGCCAGTGCCAGCACTTCGATGGAGAATTCGATGCCAAAAGCGCTGTTAGGTGAAACATAGAGAATGTACTGGCCGTAGATTGTGCCGAGGCCGCCCACTAGAACGCCACTGACGGTGGCGGCAATGAGTTTGACGCGCATCGCGTTTACGCCCAGGGCACGGGCAGCGTCCTCATCGTCGCGCACGGCTGCTAGCTGGTATCCGAGCTTGCGGCGCAGGATATATGAGGAGACGAACACGCAGAGGGCTAGGAATGCGCCAGCAAGCACCACGTAGGACCAACGATTCTCGAATATCATGTTCGCCAGTCCCGGCTCGTACGGGATGGGCATGCCTACGTGACCACGGGTGAGGTCTTGAAGCTCCACCGAGAGGTAAAACATGATCATGCCGGCAGCGAGCGTGGCAAGAGCGAAGTATGGCCCGCGGAGCCTGAATGCCGGGATACCGATAAGCAGGGATAGCACTCCGCCCGCTACCATTCCGACAATCATGCCGATCCAAGGAGAAACACCGTAATTTACAAACAGGATCGCGTTGGCGTACGCGCCGACTCCGAAGAATGCCGCATGGCCAAGCGATATCTGCCCGGCGAAGCCGCCGACTATGTTCCATGCCGTCGCCGCGGATGCCCAAATCAACGTCATGACGAGGATGTGCGATGTCGAGTCGCTAGAGAAGAACGCGATGATCGTGAGCACGGCAGTGAGTGCAAGGATAATCGCCGGAGGTGTGAACTCGGAGCGCAGTGAGCCAGCCTCGGAATTGATTTCCTCCACCGCGTTATCGCCCAGTTTAGCTTCTGCAATCATGCTGGCTTCGGTTTTCATGCTGCTTCTCCTTTCATGATTCCGCGCGGGAGAACGACGAGGATAACGCCGAACAGGGCTAGGACGATGACTTGGCTAAGAGCCGCACCGACAAAATAGCCGGACACTGACTCGACGACTCCGACGATGAGACCACCGATAAGGGCACCGACGACGCTTCCGAGGCCGCCTAGGACCACCACGACGAAGGCGATGGTCATCATGGTCATGCCAATGGTCGGGAAAACGGGATAGATCGGCAGGAGCACTGCAGCCGCGATACCGGCCAACGCCGCTCCGACACCCATCGTGATGAGGTAAATTCTCTTCACAGGGATGCCCATTAGTTGTGCTGCGTAGCCGTCCATTGCCGTTGCCCGGATCGCCTTGCCGATAAGCGTCTTGTCAAGGAATACGAGCAGCGCCACCGTCACGACTATTGCTATAACGAAAGCGATGACACGCGTCATACCCAAGTTGATGGGCCCCAGCGAGATCGCCCCGGTGAAGCTGTCCGACATTGTCGCGGATCGGAAATTTCCACCGAACAGCACCAACGCGAGGCTCTGCAGAACGATTCCTATCCCCAGCGTTAACACGATTTGTCGTGTGTGCCCGCTGTTGATTGTCCATTGGATCAACCCGTAGTGAATCAGCGCGCCGAACGCAAACATGACTATGGCCACGATTGGCAGCGCGACGTAAGGGGAAAGCCCGAGCCCTTGGTTCAAGAAGAAGGTAAGAAACATGCCCACCATCATGAAATCACCATGTGCGAAGTTCACGACCTTGAGAACTCCGAAGATGAGCGTGATACCGCCAGCCAACAGTGCGTATACACCTCCGATCAACAGTCCAGAGGCGATGAGTTGTATGAAAGTCATGGAAAAATCCTTTCCGATCGAGTGTTAGCCGAACGGGGCTAGCGGATGCGGCCGCTAGCCCATATCCAACTAACGGAGCTCGAAGTCTTTAGCGGCGACGTTTTCGGGGTAGATGGTGACCATCTTCTTGTCGGAATACTGCATGAGGAAGGTCATGGCTCGTTCGTTTTGGCCCTTATCGTCGAACTTCACGCCGAAGTAGGAGGCGGTTCCGCCTGGAGCGATGTCGACTTTACGGGCAACCTCGAGAAATTCCTCGCCGTCGAGGGGGTCCGTCATCTTGGAGAGAACCTCTTGGAACAAGGTCATGGCACCCACGTAACCAATGGTTGCGTGCACGAGCGGGGCGCGATCGAACTTGGATTCGTAGCGCTCAACGAATTCCGAGTATGAGGGTGTCGGATTCTCGGGGAGCAGGTCGTCCTGAATGCCGATGGGTGCACCGTCCATCGCCACGATCCCGTTGACGCGGTCACCCAGCGCGTTGACGATATCCGGTGTTGTGTAGCCCGCGCCGTAACCGAGAACGACTGCCGGATCGAAGCCGAGTTCTGCGGACTGGTTCATGAGGAGGATCGCATCATTAACGTAAGCGGCGGAGTACAGGACTTCCACTTGCGAGGTTTTCAGGTTCTGTACCACCGAGGAAAGGTCCGACGTCGTGGCGGTATAAGGCTGTTCCGCGACAACGTTCCATCCGTTCTCATCCGCGATTTTCTTGAAGGATGCCGCAGAGGAAACACCGAACGCGCTGTCTTCATGGGCAATTCCGATCTTCACCTCGGACATATCCTTGCCCATGGCCTTGGAAATCGTATTTTGGAAGAAATCGGCAGTCATCGCGCTGGTCTGTGGCTGGGACGCAGTGCCGCTCGTGCGGAATAGGTATTCAAGGCCACGGTCAGTGATCTCATCGGCGGCACCACCGGTCTCCCAGTAGGGCTTCTTATTCCGGTTGGCGACCTCGGAGGCCGGGATAGCTATACCGGATGAATACGAGCCCATAATTGCGGCGACGGAAGCATCAGTACTCAGCTTGGTCGCTACGCTCACGGCATCTTCCGGGCTTGGGGCGTCCGAAGTCACGAACTCGACATCGCGACCGTTCACACCGCCCGCCTCGTTGAAGAGCTCTTGGGCTACGAGATACCCGTTGTTCATCTCATTGCCGAGGGCCGAGAGGTTGCCAGTCAGCGGAAGAACCACGCCAACCTTTATCGCTCCGCTAACATTCGCACTACCTGAGCCGCCACATGCGCTTAATACGAGGGCCGCAGCGAGCGCGGTAGCACCGACCAAGAAAGGTCGCCTGTTGAATGGCTTCATGCCAAACTCCGATCATCTTCGTTGATTTTCGTGAGGTCCACCGGCCGAACACCGACGTTGACATTCAGCTTCCGGTCGTGTGATGCGGAGCACAATAGCTGGTTCATGAAATCCCATAAGCTTGGATCACGTGTCCCACTGAGTGATACTTGAGGTTCCTGGGGGAACCGGAGGACGTAACTTGTCAACACCACTGACTGGCTTTGGACGCACCATTGCGCTCTATAATCTCGTTGCTGAGGAGGGTCCGGTCACTATCACGGAGATCGTCGGCGGGCTCAATGTTCCGCGAAGTACCGCGTATCGGCTGGTTAGCTCGCTATTGGACGAGTCGATCCTGTACCGAAAGGCCAGTGGCGAGATTGATCTGCATCCGAGTCACATGGCTAAGGCCCGCAGGTCCATCGACCGCCTCACCTTCCGTCAGCAAGCACTACCTGCGCTGCTGAAGCTTCGCACTTCGACGAACCTCGCTGTATTGCTGTCCGTCCAGCACGAGGATATGGCGCTATGTCTCGCGCGCATGGAGGGTACTTCGTACCACGCCGGTGGAATGGAGGAGGGTGCACATCTCCCACTGAACGCCGGCGCGGCCCCTCGGGTCTTGCTCGCATATTCGGGGGAAGCGTTCATCGAGAAGTGGTTCTCCCGAGCGGCAAGGGGTTCCTCAGCCCAACATGTGACGCACAGAACTCTCGTCGATTTGGAGATTATCCGACGACGCCTCTCGGTTACCCGATCTCGAGGCTTCGAGCTCAGCACCGACGATTCCCACCTCGGATTATCGTCGATTGCCGTGCCGGTACTCAGCACTACGGGTGGATGCGTCGCTGCCCTCACCTGCGCAGGTGAGACACACTTGGTGATGCGCCAGGAAAAGGTGGATGTAATCGTCGAAGCGTTACAGAAAGCTGCGTCCCAAATCGCCGCCGACATGCGTGAACGAGGCTCTGCGGGGAACCCACCTTGGCTCTACTGATAAATAGACGTACGAGCAACTGCTCGCGCGTCGCATTTCTATTAGGTGCCCTCGCCACGAGTGATGGAGTTGTGACAGTAGTGAGGGCTCCACGCTTCGAAAAGTGCGAAATACTTGATCCCAAATCCGAAACGTAGCGCAGGAAGGGGCACTCGCGCGCTTTATGCTTGAAGATTAAACTAAAGCATGTATCGTTGAAGGTAGAAGCAAAGCGCTCTCCCTGACCACCTCTGCCCCAGGAGTCGATCCACGAATGACCACCACACTGCGCGACGTCCGTTCAACCGGCTGGACCACTACCGAAACGCCCGCCGCGGTCGTGCTCTTTCTGCACGGCTTCGGATCCAACGAACAGGACCTCAGCGGGCTGGCCCCAGCCCTCGGGTTCGACCTGCCCTGGGCCTCGCTGCGCGCACCGCTCGAACTGGGCAACGGCGGCGCGGCCTGGTTCGAGATCACCACCCCCGGCGCCCCGGATGCTGCTCCGGTGGAGGCTGCCACCGCCGCCATCTGGGCCTGGATCGAGGCAAACGTCGACCCGGCCACCCGCATCATTCCCATCGGCTTCTCCCAGGGCGGGCTCATGGCCAGCCAGCTGCTGCGCACCCGCCCCGAGCGCGTTATTGCCCCGGTGATCCTCGGCGGATTCGTCCTCGGTGCGACCCAGCCTGGCGACGAGGATCTGCGCGAAAACCTTCCGGCCGTGTTCTGGGGCCGTGGCTCCGAGGATCGGGTCATTGCCCCGCTCGCGATCACCCGCACCACCGAATTCCTTCCGGCCCATTCCGCTCTCGTTGAGAAGGTCTACCCGGGACTGGCCCACGGCATCAACGCCGCCGAGCTCGATGACGTCCGCGACTTCATCACCGCCCACATCGGTGCCGAGGTCATCTGAAGCGCATGAATGCTACTAGCCCGTTCGAGATAGGGATCTTCACCTTCGGTGAGCTCACCCGCGATGCCGCCGGCAAGCCCATCGACGCAGCCACGCGCATGCGCGACATCCTTGAATGGGCCCGCGTGGCGGACGAGGCCGGACTTGACGTCTTTGGCGTGGGGGAGCACCACCGCGAGGACTTCGCCGTCTCCTCCCCGCCGGTCGTCCTGGCGGCCGCCGCCGCGCAGACCAAGAACATCCGCCTGACCAGCACGGTCACTGTGCTCTCCAGTGCAGACCCGGTGCGCGTCTTCGAGGACTTCGCGACGCTGGACCTGATCAGCCAGGGTCGTGCGGAGCTCACCGCCGGACGCGGAGCCTACCTGGAGTCCTTCCCGCTCTTCGGCCAGGACCTGCAGCGCTACGACGAGTATTTCGACGACCGGCTTGAGCTCCTACTGAAGATCCGTGACGAAAACCCTGTCACGTTCAACGGCAGTACCCGCCCGCCGCTGCACGAGGCGGGTGTCTTCCCGCGCCCGGTCCAGGACTCACTGCCGATCTGGGCCGCGGTGGGCGGAACCCCGGCCTCGGCCGTGCGCGCCGGAAAGCTGGGGCTTCCGCTGTACCTGGCCATCCTCGGCGACCCGCCGCGCTTCGCACCTCTTGCCGAGCTATACCGCCGTTCCGCCGCGGCCGCGGGCCGGGAGCCTGGGCAGATCGGAGTGACCTCGCATTTCTATGTCGAGGAAACCTCGCAGGGAGCCAAGGACACGTTCTTCCCGCATTATGCCTCGTACATCGGCCAGAACATGCCCCGGGCCGGCCGCCTGGACCGGGCAGCCTTCGAGGCCTGGGCCAGCCCGCGCGGTGCCCTGTTCGCCGGCAGCCCCGCCGAAATCGTGGAGAAGATCCTCTGGGAGCACGAGATCCTGGGACACACCCGCTTCCTCGCCCAAGTGGGCTTGGGCGGTTTGTCGCAGGCACAGACGCTGCGCTCCATCGAACTGCTGGCCACTCAAGTGCTGCCCGCCGTACGGGCGGCGCTGAAAAACTAACTTTCACCAAGAAGGCCGGCCCGCGATCGCGGGCCGGCCTTCTTGGCGCCTAGTCCACGCGCGAGGGATCCAGTTCGTCGGGGACGCTTTCGGGTTCCGCTTCAACGGCCTTCCGCGAGCCGGGCAGCAGGAACAGGCTGGCGGCGGCGAGGAAGCAGAGAACTGCGGCGGTGATCCAGGCGATCAGGTAGCTGCCCGAGAGGTCGCGGCCGATCCCCGCGGTGAGTGCGCCCACGCCGGCGCCGACCATGTGGAAGGCGAAGACCCAGCCGAAGACCACTGCCGCCCGCACCGGGCCGAAGTATTGCCGGCACAGCACGACGGTGGGCGGGACGGTGGCCACCCAGTCCAGTCCGTAGAACAGGATGAAGATCCAGAGCACCGGCTCCACCGTGGGACCGAGCAGCGAGTGGACGGTCAGCAGCGATGCCCCGCGCAACCCGTAGTAGAAGACCAGCAGCAGCCACGGGCGCACCCGATCGGTCAGCCAGCCCGAGGCGATGGTGCCGATGATGTCGAAGACGCCGATCAATGCCAGGAGCCCTGACGCGGTGGTTGCCGGCATGCCGTGGTCGTGGGATGCGGGAATGAAGTGCGTCTGGATCAGCCCGTTCGTCGACCAGCCGCAGATCCAGAACGTGAAGGCCAGAATCCAGAAGGCCCGGAACCGCATGGCGTGGCGAAGCACCCCCAGGGTCTCGGCCATGGCGTTGCCGGCGGGACGCGCCTTGGCCGTTGCCGTCGCTGCGTTCGCATCGGCGGAGGCTCCGTAGGCCGTGGTCTTCGCCTCGGCCGGGCTGTTGGCGAACGGCCAGAACAGCAGGGGAACGATCGCCAGCGCAAATCCCGCCACCAGCAGCGAGGCGGTGCGCCAGCCGTGGAGTCCGGTGAGATGCACGATGGTGGGCAGGAAGATCAGCTGGCCGCAGGCGTTGGCAGCGGAGAAGATTCCCATTACCAGGCCTCGCCGCGCCGCGAACCAGCGGTTCGCCACCACCGCCCCGAACACCAGGGCAATGGCACCGGTGCCGATTCCCACCAGCCCGCCCCACAGGAGCCAGAGCTGCCACACCTCGGACACGAAGACCGCCAGCCCTGCACCGGCCGAGACCAGGCCCAAGGCCAGGGCGGCAACGAAGCGCATCGAGAACCGCTCCAGCAGCGTCGCCGCGAACGGCGCCACCAATCCATAGACCACGAGATTGATGGTCACCGCAGTGGAGAGCTGCGAGCGCGTCCATCCGAATTCGGATTCCAGCGGCTCGAAGAACGCGCCGGTGGTGGAACGGAAGGCGGCGGCCGCCACGAGGGCGAGTACCGTCACCGCGGCCACAAGCCAGGCGCGGTGGATACGAGGCGTTTTTCGCGGCACCGTGTTGCGGACGGGATCGGCGGGCGATGAGGGCAGTGTCAAGGGCTTGGCTTTCTGGCAAGGGAAGGACTGATCCAACGGTTGCACATCCAGGTCAGTTGGTCGAAGTATGTCACGCGATTCCCGTGGAAACGGATCGTGGGGTGGGCTCCGGTCTACAGACTCCGGCTGATGGTGCGACGTCGAAGACGGCGGGAAATCTGGGACAGAATCTCCGCCTTACAGGTAACTAATGGCAAGCATAGAAGGAATCCGGCGAAATGTGCTTGCCAAATCTCGCCCGCTACCCGAGTCTCAGGGAAGAAAATACCTGCCTCCATCCGTTCCAGGGCGAGAATATCGCCGACCGGCCTGAGTCTGCACCACATGCCCCTCCCGAGCCGTCGCCGAATAGGTCGAAACCCATGTCAGTGCGGTTTTGGCGTCGCATTGTCGTCACGATTGGGTCCCGCGCGCCGTTCGTCTCGCATCCGGGGCCGCTTGGCGCTTGTGACGACGGTCACCCATTGACCGGTGCGGGGACGCTCGGCAAGCGTGGGTCTTGCACTCGCACTGCACAAGACCAAAGAAGGTATAAAAATGGACATCACACGTGATTTGGGCGAGGTTGCAAAGACGCCGCTGCGCC
The DNA here is from genome assembly GCF_030512175.1 of Paeniglutamicibacter sulfureus. Taxonomy (GTDB): domain Bacteria; phylum Actinomycetota; class Actinomycetes; order Actinomycetales; family Micrococcaceae; genus Paeniglutamicibacter; species Paeniglutamicibacter sulfureus. The sequence continues at coordinate 766,139 of NZ_JAULBL010000002.1, forward strand.
GCCGTACATTCCTGGGAGGCGTTGCCGCACTGGGGGCCGCCGGAGTCGTCGGCGGGGGAGTCTTCGCCTCAGCAACCGGGGCCAATCCCGCAGCTGCCGCCTCGGCGGTGCCGGAAGCCGACAAGGATGCGCTCGACCTGCTCCAGCGCATGCTCCGCTTCGACACACAGAACTTCGGTCAGGGCGCCGACACCCGGCCGCATGCCGAGATGCTCAAGGCCGTGTGGGAGAACGCGGGCATTCCCGTGGAAATCATCGACACCCCGCAACCGAACAACGTCCATCTGATTGCGCGCATCCCCGGAACAGGCACCGAGAAACCATTGCTCATCCTCGGCCACTCCGACGTCGTGCCGGTGGAACGGGAAAACTGGACCGTGGACCCGTTTTCCGGCGAGGTGCATGACGGCGAGGTTTACGGGCGTGGGGCCCTGGACATGAAGGGCGCCAACTCGGCCACCATCAGTGCACTGCTGCGGCACATCTCCGAAGGCGCCACGTTCGACCGGGACATCATCGTGCTCACCGATTGCGACGAGGAGGCCGGATCCTTCGGCTCGCGGTGGCTGGCCGCCAACCACTGGGACAAGCTGGACGCCGGTATGGTGCTGACCGAGGGCGGCTGGTTCCTGGCGCAGAAGGACAAGACCACCCCGATGCTCATCACCGCCACCCGGCAGGACAAGGTCTACTTCAACCTGGATCTGACCGCTGGCGGGACAGCGACCCACTCCTCAAAGCCCAACCCCGACTCCGCCATCGTCGCGCTCTCCCGCGCGGTGGCCGAACTCGGCGATTGGCAGGCGCCGGTCCACCTCACGGAGGTGACCCGCGAGTACTTCTCCGCCCTTGCCAAGGCCTCGGAGGACGCCGGATTCAAGCGTGCCGTCGAATTGCTGCTCTCTGCCCGCAGCCAGAACGCCCGCGAGCGCGCGGCCCGCGTCATGGTGTCCAAGTCCAGCTACCCGTGGCTGCACAGCGCCCTGTTGCGGACCACCCACGCCTTCGTCATTGAGGACGCGGGTTACAAGGAGAACGTGATTCCGTCCTCGGCCCACGTACGCATCAACTGCCGGGCAATACCCGGCGGGCAGAAGCCGCGCGAGTTCCTGGAGCAGGTGCGCGAGATGATGGCCGCACGCGACGTGGAGGTGGCGCTGGCCGTGACCGAGGGAGTGAGCGAGGAGGAAACGCTGGCCGAGCTCGACAAGACCTGGGCCACGCCGCCGGCGGACATCGACACCCCGCTGTTCAAGGCCTTGGGCGAAGCGGCGGAGGAGACCTACCCGGATGCGGCCTTCGCCCCGGCGCTCTTCGAGGCCGGCACCTCCCTGGCCCCGTGGCGGGCCCGCGGCATCCCCGGCTACGGCGTCTACCCCTACGTGCTGGACAACGACCAGCTCGTCGGAATGCACGGCAACGACGAGCGCATCTACGTCGAGGCGCTGCGCCAGGGCAGCGACTACATGTACAAGGTGTTCGCCCGCTTCCGCAACTGAGGGTTGCACCGGCCGACTAAGTCGGTTTGGGCACCCGCCGAACAACGATGAGAGGGCTGGGATCGGATTCCGATCCCAGCCCTCTCGAGTGGTGGATAGCTCGAGCCTAATTCGTTTCGGGCCAATATCCTGGGCTACGCGGCAGCCGCTTCCAGTCGCCTTCGCTAAAGCAGGATACTGAGTGGGTTCTCCAGCAACTCCTTGAACTTGGTCATGAGCCGCGCCGCCACTGCACCATCGATGACACGGTGGTCAGCTGAAAGCGTGCAAGTCATGACGGTGGCGATTGCCAATTCGTCGTTGATCACCACCGCGCGCTTCTCCGCCGCGCCGATCGCCAGGATGCCGGACTGCGGCGGGTTGAGGATTGCTGAGAATGCCTTGGTCCCGAACATCCCCAGGTTGCTGACAGTGAAAGTTCCGCCTGCGATCTCGTCTGGGCGGATCTTGTTCTCCCGGGCACGAGTGACGAAGTCGGCAATCGTGGCGCTAATTGTGCTAATGGACAGCGCATGGGCACCCCTGACGATTGGGGTGACCAGACCTCCGTCGGTGGCAATTGCCACCGAGATATCGGAATCCTCGTGGCGCGCGATACTGTCGCCGGCAAAGGCAACATTGGCCTCGGGAACCTGCTGCAACGCCAAGGAAATCGCGCGAACGGCAAGGTCGTTGACGGTGATTTTTCGGTTGGCACTGGCGTTGGCTTGCCTGCGCAAATCCAGCAGCTTGTCCAAATGGACATCCACGCTCAGGTAGAAGTGCGGAACCGTCGTCTTGGACTCCGTGAGGCGCCGGGCGATTGCCTGGCGCATCCGGGACATTGGGGCCAGCTCAATACCAGGCACCGGCCGCTCCTCGGAGGACTTCCTCGCCGACGGTGGGCTCGGCATGGCTTCCTGGTTTAGCACCATGTCAACTTCGCCTGCGTCTCGTATGGCGCGTTCCACATCGGAACGCAAGACGCGACCGTTCGGTCCGTTCCCGGTTACTGCAGCCACATCGATTCCGTTTTCCTTGGCGAGCCGTCGTGCCAGGGGCGAGGCGAACAGGCGAGGCGCGTCGGAGACGTCCAAGGTGGTCTCGCTCCCGTCGGCGTTGTCTGCGCCAGCCGCAGGTGCCGCGGTTTCCCTGCCGTCCGATTCGGAACCTTGGAGACCGCCGTCACCAAGGACCGCAGTGATGTCGTCCTCGTTATCGCCCGCCGCTGCGATGACGGCGATGGGGGATCCGACCACCACCAGCGCGCCGGCATCGACGAGCAAACGCGCCACGCGCCCGGTGGCCTCTGATTCCAGCTCGACCGTGGCCTTCTCGGTTTCCACGTCGGCGAGCGGGGTTCCGGTCCCTATTTCGGTTCCGATTTCCACGAGCCAGGTCGCCAATACCGCGTCCGTGGCATCCGCGACAATCGCGGGCATGGTGATGAGTGTTGCCATGGGATTCCTCCTTTCCTGGGGATTGCTAACCGCGGCCGAGATTTCGGGCGGCGGCCTGGATGCCTGCGGTGACTTCGTTGTGCCCGGCTATTGCCGCATGCTCAAGGACCTTCGAAATGCTCGGTGAGGACTCGGCGCCCGTGACGCGCTGCACGGGCTGGTCCAGGTGGTCAAAGTACCTGCGCTGGATCTCATCGGATAGCCAAGCGCCGTAGCCCGTGCCTGAAGCGCCCTGCTCGGCGATAATGACATTGTTGGTCTTCTTGACCGATTCTCCGATGGTGTCCCAGTCGATGCTGGCGCGGTCCAGCCATCGCAGGTCGATGACCTCCGCGTCGAGCGTGGCCCCTGCAGCAGCTTCGAGGGCCGGGGCGACCATGCCCAGATAGGTCAGGATCGTGACGTCCTTACCTTGGCGACGGACGGCAGCCTTGCCCACGGGCAGACGGTAGTCAAAGTCGTTGACGGGTCCGGTACCAGTGGAGGTGTACAGATCCGTATGTTCGAGCACCACCACCGGGTCGTTGAGGTCCAGGGCCGTGTTCATGAGTCCTACATAATCGTATGGCGTGGATGCCGCGACGATGCGCCACCCGGGTTGCGTGGCAAAGACGCCCGCTGGATCCATGGAATGTTGGGACCCGTAGCCCGTGCCCATCGCCACCTTAGAGCGCAAAACCACCGGCATGCTGCATTGGCCGCCGAACATGTGGCGGGCCTTGCCAATTTGATTGAACAGCTGATCTGCAGCCACCCACATGAAATCCGCATACATGAATTCGACGATTGGCTTGAACCTGCCGTCCATAGCCATGCCCCCTGCCAGCCCGGTGAACGCATTTTCGGAGATCGGTGTGCCAAGGACCCTTGTGGGGTGGGCTGCCTTCAAACCGCGGGTCGCACCATTGGTCCCGCCCTTGAGTCGGTGCACATCCTCGCCCATCACGACGATTGACTCATCCCTATCCATGCGTTGCTGCAATACGTCGGCAATGACGTCGATGAACTTGCGCTCGGCGAGTTCCCCGGAGAAATCCTTTTGTTCCGTGATTCCGTCATGGGACAACTCGGATAGGTCACCGCGGATGCCGACATCCACGAAACCAGGCTGGGGCCAGAGCTCGGGACGGATGCGGCGCTTGCCGTTCTTCCCTGCCGGATCGATTTCTGTTAGGGCTGAAACTGCAGCGGCACAGGCGGCCTTGACTGCCTTGGTCATGGAATCGATGGATTCCTGGTCGATATGGCCTAGTCGGATCATTTCCTGCCTCGTGCGAAGTATCGGATCCCGATCCCGCCAGGACCTTTCTTCGTCTTTGGTCCTGTAGCCGAAGGCGCTTCCCGGGAAGGGGCCGTTTTGGTGGAAGAAGCGATAAACCTCTGCTTCGATGAGGGTCGGCCCGTGACCCGCACGCATGTGCTCGGCTGCGGCTTCTGTGGCCAAATGCACAGCTAACGGATCCATGCCGTCCACTCGCCATGAGGCGATGCCGAAGCCGGGCCCACGAGCAGAGAGCCGCGCTTCTCCGGTAACTTCCGAGACATGCGTGGAGACGGCATAGAGGTTGTTCTCAATGAAGAAACACAACGGCAGCTTCCATGCAGCAGCGAGATTCATTGTTTCAAGGGTGGAGCCGATATTGGAGGCGCCGTCGCCGAAGTAGGTGAGGGTCAGGTCGGTGGAATCCGAATTCGGATCGGTATGCTTCTGTGCCCACGCGTTGCCTGCCGCCAACGGCACTCCGCCTCCAACAATGGCGTTGGTTCCAAGCGCGCCGGCCTCTAGCCATTGCAGGTGCATGGAGCCGCCCCGTCCGCCACTGAATCCTTGTTCAAGTCCGAGGATTTCGGCAAGGGTTCGTTGGAGGAGGTGTTGGACTTGAGGGGTGACTGGAGATTGCGCGGCCATGGCGCCACCGGTTGAACTGGATAGGAACGCCAAGGACTTCGCAAGGAACTGGTGATGCCCGCGGTGCGTTCCGTTGACGCCGTCGCCAGGGCGCAGTGAAACTGCGGATCCGACAGCACCGCCCTCTTGGCCAATGCTCGAATGCGCAGGGCCATGGACAAGGCCTTCTGAGGCCAATTCCAGGACGGATTCCTCGAAGGATCGAATGATCTGCATCTGAACCAACATGGTCTCAAGCAACTTGGGATCGGCGCCCGCCCAGTCGTCGGGGGAGGTGCGCAGCTCAATCCACTGCGCCGTTGGTTCAAGTGAAGTTGTTTCAGCCATGGGTTTCTCTCCGTGGGCGGAAGTTCCAAACATTGCGCCCCAAAAGTGGCGCAAGTTACGTGAACGGCGTCACGATGATCCCACGCTAGGGCTAAATTGGATCCAATGCAAGCGCAACAGTTGACATATCTAGCTAATTGACCCGGATTGGCTCTAAGGTTGGATACAAGTTGGTTTGGAGTGAATCAACTGAATCCAAATGTCAAAGGAGCAACAGAGTGAGTCCTTCATCACGGGTAGCGGCAATCACAGGGGGCGCATCCGGCATTGGCTTTGCCTTCGCCAAGCGTTGGGTGGAAGCCGGCGGCGTTGCTGTCTTGCTGGACATGGACATTGACCACTTGCGCGTTGCCGTCGAAGCCATTGGCAGCGACGCGCGTGGAATATGGATCGATGTGACCAGCCGCGTGAGTGTCGACGACGCTTTCAGCGACATCACCGCCACCGAACGCAGATTGGATGTCTTGGTAAATTGTGCGGGCATCGCCGACCCGAGCCCCAGCCATGAGGTTAGCGATGAATCCTTTAACCGCATGCTCGACATACACGTCACGGGATCCATGCGCTGTGCCAGGGCTGCATACCCGCTACTCGTAAATTCCGAGGCAGCGAGCATCGTCAACCTTGGGTCCGTAGCGACCTACGCCGGCATGCCCCAACGAGCCAGCTATACAGCGGCCAAAGCGGGCATCGGGGGACTGACGCGAACACTCGCTGCTGAATGGGCCGAGCTCGGAATCCGAGTTAACGCCGTCGGTCCCGGATATGTACGTACAAAGTTGACAGACAGCCTCGTGGCTGAAGGAAAACTAGTCGATGGGCCGATCAGGGCTCGGACGCCGATGGGCCGATTTGCGGAACCCGAGGAAATTGCCGACGCCATGCATTTCTTGGCCGGAGAGACCTCCACCTACATCACTGGTCACATGCTGATGGCCGATGGCGGGATGAGCATAGACGGGTCGTGGTACTAATGAATGCACGATTCGACTTCACAGGCAAGACACTTCTCCTCACTGGCGCGACAGGAGGAATCGGTCGACAGATTGCCGCGTTGTTCCACCAAAGTGGCGCCAACATCATTCTCATGGATCTTGATGCCGCTCAGTTGGAATCCGTCAGGGCCCAGCTGGCGGTGCGTGTGGTGGCGGTCGCGGGAGACGCAACGGCCAGTGAAGCCATCCAGGAGGCGTTGCGCCTGGGTTCAGCGTCTTTTGGCGAAGGCATAGATTTCGTGGTTCCCGCCGCCGGAATTTATCCCGAAAGCTCGATCTTAGATACTGGCGAGGACCTCTGGCGCAAAGTCATGTCCATCAATCTTGACGGCGTGTACCGTCTCCTTCAAGCGTCAATTCCACGGATGAACGATGGCGGTGCGATTGTCAACTTCGCTTCCGTAGCAGGACATCGGGGAAGCAAGAATCACGGCCACTATGCTGCGTCGAAGGGCGCCATTCTTGCGTTGACCCGGAGCCTCGCCCACGAGGTGGGGCCAAAACTGCGAGTGAACGCCGTATCGCCGGGAACCATCCGTACACCAATGGTTGAGTCCTTGGTAGCGGCCAAGGGAGCCGCGATGCTGTCCGAGACGCCCTTGGCGCGTTACGGTGAGGCAGCCGAAGTGGCTTCCGTCGTTGCGTTTCTGTGCTCGGACGCTGCAAGTTTCATGACGGGAGAAGCCCTGCATGTGAACGGTGGGCTCTTCATGGCGGGCTAACCCGCTTCGTAGACAATCGAAGTTTACAGAAATCAGAATGTCATCTATTTCCAATTTCCATTTCTTTCCATGGAGCCCCAAGAAACAAACTGGGCAGCTAAATGTAATGCGGCAGAACGCGGACCGGTCCTCCAATCATTGCCGATCAAAATATCGATCTTTGCGAGTCGGCGGACCAGGGTATTGATGTGTATAAAGAGCGCCTCAGCAGTGCGCTTTTGCTGCTGACCGTACTGAAAAAATGTTGCCAAAGTCGTGAGCAGTTCAGTTCCGTGCGTTTGATCATGTCTACGCAAAGTACCTACTGTGAACTCCATGAAGGCTTCATAGTCCTGTTCGCGGTCTGGATCAATGATCATTGAGTAGGGTGCCAACTCATCCAGGTTCAGGACCGGAGACTTCAAACCCATTCTCTCGGAAACGGCCAATGCGCGAGCTAGTCGGGTTGCGAGACGGGCAGGGGACGCCTCGAAGCTGAAGGGGGCGGCTACGACCTGCATTCGTTCTCCAGCCCGTCCTTCAAAGATCTCTCGAACATGGCCTGCAAATTCCATGGTGTCTTTCGCCGCACTCAACACGAATATTTGGCCCATGTATTCGCCTGTCAGAAGCGGGTAACCTTCGTATTCTTCAGGTGCAGAACGGATAGGGGCTACCGTTCCATCCCATCGTGCGGCAACTAGCGTTGTCATTCTCTCAAGCGAAATTCGTTGGGCGTTTGCATGTGCAACAGTTTCGGCCCCGACGGCTCCGGATGAGGATAAAATTTCTGTGAGCAGGTTTGATCTCATCTTCTTCCAAGCGTCCGAAGCTGCGTTGCGCTGCAATAGATACAAGCCAAGTGCCTTTGCGGCGTACTCAACTGTTGATTGTTTGGAAACCTCGAGAGGTCTGGCGCTCTCCACCTGCAGTAGACCAAACTCATCTATGTTGATGGGGATAGCCGTAATTGTCAGGTACTTAGTACCGCCATTGCTCGCAGGTGCTCCGGCGCTTTCGCCATGCAATGCAACTTCCACTATTTGTGCTCTGCCTAGGCGACGCGAACGGGCTAGGGCATCCATCACTTGCGGCATGCGGCTGTGATCCAAGGATCCGCTTTCTGGAGGCCACATTCCCAAAAAACCGGCCGAATACCCGTCGGCGAATACGTTACCTTCAACATGAGCCGACAAGGTGGCTAGAATATCCGTTGCTTCACCCCCTGCCAAGAGCAGGTCAGTGATGGCTGTGTGTACCCGATCGGATTCGTTGCCTTGCTCGATACGACGCGTCGCCGCCTCATGGTCTCGCCGCATTTCGTCGAGCTTTTCCTCCATTTGACGCCGTTCCTTAGCTTGCACCAAGGCTTCCGAAGCTAGGTCGGCAAAAGTGGAAAACATGGCGACTTCTTCAGGCGAAAATGTTCGAGAGGTACGATTTCCGGCAAACAGGACCCCGAAAAAATCGTTGCCGGCTTTCATCGGCACTCCAAGAAGGGCGACTATCCCTTCTCGTTCAAGAATCACGTCGGTCTCCGCGGAATGTTTAAAGCGCACGTCTTCAAGGTAATTGGTGGTCCATACTGGCGCTTGGGTCGCTTCCACCTTGCCGCCTATGCCTTCATGCGGGGCGAGTCTGTTTTGGATGTAGGCGGCATCGAGGATGCCATGGGCAACATGCATGACCTGCCCGTGTTCTTCGAAGAGACTGACGTAGACAACGTCAGTTGCCATCAGCATGTAAGCGTGCTTCACCACGGCGTGGAACATCCCGTCCGGATCACGAAATGTTAGAAGCTGCCGAATCGAATCGTACAGCGGCAAAAAATCCCGGCCATGGGGGATCTCTATCCTTGAAGGTTCCATGTTGCTCATAATCGACCATGCCAATCTATTCATCGTTCTCAAGGATCGAAGTGTGGTGAACACACCGCCATCGGCAGCATGTGTGGCGGAATCACACCTCCCAAGTGACAAGGATCACCTATAGCCTTGAATTTATGCAAATCTCACTTACTGGAATCCACAATGAGCCGCGCTTACCGGCTACTGCTGCAGAAATGCCCATCTCTGCAGTGGAAGGAATAAATGTCGCGGTGATCGGCGGGGGTCTCATGGGACACGCAATCGCCGGGCTGCATGCGGCTGCCGGCGCCCAAGTCACTGTGCTGGAGTCGGACGCCGAGTCCAGACGCTCGATGCATGGACGTATTCACGCCAGCTTCACTCCTTTAGGCTCGGCCGATCGAGCCGTTGCAAACACCAGTGTCACCAGCGATAGTGGACGGGCCCTGTCCGGTAGCCACATCGTCATCGAAGCAGCTGTTGAAAAGATCGCCGTCAAGAATGACCTGGTTCGACTGGCATCACGATTCGCCCCCGAATCCATCTTCGCAACCAACACCTCGGCAATCAGGATCTCCGATATTGCTGAGAGCCACGCTAATCCCGAGCTCGTCGTAGGCACCCACTACTTCAATCCACCGCACCTTATACCGCTGGTAGAAGTTGTCCCCGGTCAACGAACTTCACCGAATACGGTGCAAAAAATAGCCGCATACCTTCGGTTAATCGACAAGATTCCCGCGGTTCTTTCGTCGGACCCCCCTGGGTTTGTCGCAAACCGAATCCAGCACGCAATGTGGCGTGAAGCGCTGGCGCTGCTCGAAGCCGGTGTTGCTGATGCCGAAACCATTGACTTGATTGTCCGCAATAGCTTTGGCCCGCGACTAACCGTCATGGGACCAATAGAGAACGCCGATTATGTGGGATTGGACCTCACCGAATCGATCCACTCCTACCTTTTCCCCCATCTTTCCTCAACAACGTCACCCTCCGCTGAAGTCTTGAATGCGGTGGCACGCGGAAAACTGGGCCGTAAAACGGGTCAAGGAATAACCACGTGGACCGAGCAACGCGCGCAACAGGCAACTGAACGGCTAGCTAGTCATCTCATCACCACTTTTTCCTCAAGAAAGGGCTGAACTTCGTGCAAGCTCCACAAGTATCACCGCAAGCTATCGAAGCGCCGTCACGAGAGACCATGCGGCGGGTCTTCATCAAGCTCCTGCCCCTACTCTGCATTGTTTATGTTCTGTGTTTCCTCGATCGCACCAACATCGGCATGGCGAAGGAACGGCTGGAACTCGATGTCGGAATTTCTGCAGCCGCTTACGGACTTGGCGCCGGGTTGTTCTTCCTTGCCTATGCATCGCTGGAAATTCCCTCGAACCTCATCATCCACAAGGTTGGGGCGCGAGCCTGGATCACCAGGATCATGTTGACGTGGGGCCTTATTTCCATGGGAATGGCTTTCGTCCAAGGCGAGTTGTCTTTCTACATTCTCCGAATACTTCTCGGAGCGGCCGAAGCCGGCCTTTACCCGGGAATCCTGTATTTCCTCACGCTGTGGTTCCCACATCAGGACCGAGCCCGTGCCCAAGCCTTGTTCCTCCTTGGGGCACCCATCGCCGTCATCTTTGGCGCTCCGCTCAGCGGAGCGCTCATGCAAATGGACGGTGTAGGGGGCTTGCACGGCTGGCAGTGGATGTTCCTGATCGAAGGACTGCCTACTGTCCTGCTTGCCTTCTATGTGTGGAAAGTTCTCCCTGATCGACCCACAAAAGCAAAGTGGTTGGACCCTCAAACCGCACGTAGCTTGGAAGATTTTGTGGCCAGGCAAAACGAGGAAGGCGCGTCGAGTTCCGGAAACCACAATTTCAAGGCGGCGCTCAAGGACCGTCAAATCCTGATAGTCGCAGCGCTGTATTTCACCAACCAGATTTCGTTATATGCCGTGGCGTATTTTCTGCCATCAATTATGGCGAAAGCTGGGGATTTCACGTCTTTCCAGATCGGATTGTTGGTTTCGGTGCCGTGGATCTTCGCTGCTGCCGGCATGCTTCTCGTTGCGCGTTGGGCCAAGCAACACAATTCAGACCGGCTCTGGATCATCACTGCGACTCTCGGAATGGCCATAGGGCTCAGCGTTGCCGCCGCAGGTCCACCATGGATCGCCTTTGCTGGCTTCTGCCTCATGGGATTGTGCATGCTGGCACCCCAACCACTACTTTTCACACACGTCAGCAAGCGTTTGAGCGGCGTCACCGTTGCGGCAGGCCTTGCATTCATCAACACACTAGGACTGCTTGGCGGATTCTTCGGCCCCAACGCCATGGGCCTGGCGGAACAAACCACCGGTGCTACGACAGCCGGACTCTGGCTCCTCGCTGGACTGTGTGTCGTCGGTGTCGTCCTGGGAGCATTGCTCACCAAATCATCAGCGGGCAAAGACGAATTCCGCACGGACCCACAATTGCAGAAAGACGCCCGACCATGAAAATTGACCACACCGGGAAACGGATTCTGATTACCGGAGGTGCCAGCGGCATCGGCCACGCCATAGCCAAAGCGTTCGCCGACCTGGGCGCTCAAGTGTATGTGACCGACGTCAGCATCGAAGCCGTCAAGGCAGCTCGCAACGATGGCATGCACGCCTCGGTCGCCGACGCCTCGCGTGAAAGCGATGTCGTCGAACTGGTAGGTGCCGTCAACAAAACCATGGGCGGCCTCGACATCCTAATTAACAACGCAGGCATTCCAGGCCCAACAGCAAATATCGAAGACATCCTCACCGACGACTTCGAACAGACCATGCGAGTCAGCCTCTACGGTACCTGGATGCACAGTAAGCACTTCATGCCGAACTTACGACAATCCGCAGAACATGGCAACGAACCATCAATCATCACCATGGCTTCCATCGCCGGAATCCGTGGAGCCCCGCAACGCACTCCCTATGTTTCAGCAAAATGGGCGATTGTCGGGCTGACCAAGGCTCTTGCTCGGGAATTGGGACCCGACGGCATCCGGGTCAATGCAATCGCGCCGGGGATCATTGAGGGACCCCGCATCGACGGGGTCATAGAACGGAAGGCCGTGGCCATCGGAAGACCGATCGCCGACGTACGCGCCGAGTATGTTGGCCAGGCGGACCTCGGAAGGATGCCGGAAGGACAAGACATTGCAAATATGTGCGCCTTTGTCACTTCCTCGCTCGGACGCAACATCCATGGTCAAGTCCTATCCGTTGACGGCCATATTGATCGAATCATGTAGTGAACAAGAACAAGTTAGGACCAACCATGCCAAAGCGTAAAGTCATCATCTCGTGCGCCGTGACCGGATCCATCCACACCCCCAGCATGTCCCCGTACCTCCCGGTCACCGCCGAAGAGATCTCCCAAGCAGCGCTAGAGGCTGCGCAAGCCGGTGCAGCAATTGTGCATCTTCATACCCGTGACCCCAAGGACGGGCGGCCATCGCAAGATCCCGCCCTCTACGAACCATTCCTCAAAAAAATCAACGCATCCAGCGACGTGATTATCAACATTACGACCGGCGGTTCAACTGCGATGCCCGTCGAAGAACGTATCCGCCCGGCAATGGAATTCCAACCAGAACTTGCCTCCCTGAACATGGGATCAATGAACTTTGCCACGTTCCCCATGCTCCAAAGGTTCACCGAATTTGAACACGCGTGGGAGCGCGACTACTTGGAAAACAGCCGCGACGTCATTTTCAAGAACACGTTCAAGGACATCGAGCACATCCTTAGCGAAGGGGGCAGGAACGGGACCCGCTTCGAATATGAATGCTACGACATAGGACACCTATATAGCCTGTCTCACTTCTTCCGTGAAGGGCTCGCTACCGCCCCCCTGCTGATCCAATCGGTGATGGGAATCCTCGGCGGCATCGGAACCCACCCGGAGGACCTTGCCCATATGCGCCGCACCGCCGATCGCCTCTTCGGCGATGCATACGAATGGTCCGTCGTCGGTGCCGGCCGCCATCAGATGCCACTGGCCACCTTAGTGGCAGCCCAAGGCGGACACGTTCGCGTGGGACTCGAGGACTCGCTTTGGCTCGGTCCAGGCCAGCTAGCCAATTCATCAGCACAGCAGGTCATTCAAATACGAAAGATACTGGAAGGACTCGGGCTCGAAGTAGCTACCCCCGACGAAGCCCGCGAGATGCTAAAGCTCAAGGGCAGAGGGAACGTCGGCTTTTAGAGCCAGAGTGGTCCAAAAATGAACTCAAATATGATAGCTCGCGTGGACTCTTTGGCCGCGTGAGCTATCTTATTCGATCCGCTTGAATCGCTCTACGATTCCAAAGCTGGAAGTAGATCGTCGTTGTAAGACGGAACATACCTTTGTGGACAGAAAGTCGCGGGATGATGGGGTCAGCTCGAGACGTCTGGTCTACGGCCAACATAGCAGCCCCGTTGGTGTGTTGATTATGAGCGGCTCTGGGGACCTTGTCCTATCGGTGGGGTGACGCGTGGTGCGAACATGAAGAAACTTCTAGAAACATGACTGCTCGTCGCCATGATACCTACGGCAAATGGGTCGGAGCCATGAAACCAGAAGTTTGTGGCCCGCGTGGTCGCTGCACAGGCCTCGTTTCGTCGTTGCACTGTTGATTGCAGATTCCATGCCCTTGGAGGAATCCCGTGGGATGGATGGGTTAGAAGCGGGTCCGGACTATATCCGGGGGTCCCAAAGAAGAGTTTGTGCCCCTGGCTCGTAGGCCTTTCCGGCTGGGTATGAGACTAGCTCAAACTGCATTCCCCAGGGAGAAAGGAAATACACCCAGCGTTGTCCCGCGCTCGCACCGGAACTATTCGTGGCGTCGCCGAGGACCTCTACCTTTTGGTCTTTGAGGTAGTTAATCGCTTCATCGATATCATCGACGTAGAAGGCAATGTGGTGCCCGCCGATGTCGCTGTTTTTCGGTTGGATGGATCGCTGGTCCGGCGACGAGTAGTGAAAGACTTCGAAGTTTGCCCCATTGAAGCAACGATAAAAGCGAATCTCGTGAATGACGGCCTCGTCATGGATGTTCAGGTGGGAACTCATCCACCTGCCACTTGGTTGCATCGGGCCCAACGAATAGACATGATCACAGCCCAAGAGGTTCACGAAAAATTCGTGCGCTTCATCCATATCGGGAACGGTGAACCCGATATGATCCGTACCTCGCAGCCCGGGCAGGCCTCGTTCTTTGAACATATGGCACCTCCATGTCGAATTTGGATCCAATATAGCCCATTGTTGACCCTGGAAACGACACTTCGCGATAGAATGATTGCATTAGGATCCAATCACCTTGTTCGAAGCTGGACGAACGAAAGGTCCGGACGAGTGTCCGGATCCTCAAACCATGAAATCGAGTGCCCAGTGGCATTGGATGAGACATTATGAAAGCTGCGGGGTCAATTAACGCGGATTCTGAGGCCGTCTGAACGGGCCTAGTTTCAGTACGTTATGTAGCCCGACAGTCCAGGCTGATTGGAAGCTGAATCGCATCAACGAAGCGCGCCACAAGGAGAACCATGAACCGTTCGAAGAACAACAATGCCGACGTAAGCGGACGCCGGATTGCCGATGAGATGCGGGATTCGATTTTGCAGGGAGAATTGCAGCCCGGAACCCGGATGGGCCAAGAGATGCTTGCAGAGAGGTTCAAGGCCAGCCGCATGCCCGTTAGGGAGGCACTTCGTCAACTAGAGTCCGAAGGCTTGGTCACAATCATTCCACATAGCGGCGCATGGGTGGCCAAGATGGATCCATTCGAGTTTGACCAAACTTATAAGCTTCGCGAAGCGGTTGAACCACTGGCAATTCGCGAGAGCATTCCGCATTTGGACGATGAACGGAAGCAGCGAATCGTGGACCTTGCGCACGAGATAAAGGAAATCGCGACTTCCGAAGAATCTATTGACGTGGAGCGCTTCCTGGATCTGGATAGGCAATTTCACCTGCTGACTTATTCCGGGGTGCGCTCGCAGTATCTCAATGAAGTGGTTCAGCGTTTGTGGAACACAACGCAGCACTATCGCCGGGTGCTGATGACATCTCTTCCGACCGAACAGCTTGAGGCGACGAACGCCGACCATTTCTTGATTGCCGACAGCGTCAGACGCGGTGATGCCGATGCGGCAGCCACGCTGGTGAAACTTCACATTCGTCGTACGCGCAGCAATTTGCCGACCATCGCCGCGACGACCTAATTGGATCCTAAAGTAATAATTCTTCCCTTCTTGGTGTTCGCGGCTTTTCGCAAAGTGTCCTATCGGCACCTGAGATAAGTACCGCGAATTCAATCTTCTCGGCAATTCTGGCCGTTCTTCGGTCTAATCTAGTCCGCGTGGGATTGGGCGCTTCACAGGCAGCTTCCGTCACTTTGGATACAATCGGGTTGACGTGGGTCACACAGTGTGGTTATCTATCTCTCATTGGATCCAAATTCCAACTATTGCACCGCGCAAAGGCTCGAATTGCCGGTTATTGGATACAAACCCGAAAGTTGAGAAGAAGATGTCACATACTTGGCGCCCACCGGTAGCACCTGCTTCCGTATTCCTGTCCCCCGGAGTCGTAATCGGTGGGAACAACTCGTCCCTTGAGTTGGCGTCGGTCCTGGCTGCCCAACTTGGGGTCAAAGACGGGCCGATACTTTTGGCCATTGATGACGCCGTAAAGTCAGCCGGCTTGATCGCACCTGTCGAGGCTGCGCTGCAAGATGCCGGCTATGCAGTCCAACTGCGCGGTGGCTTCGGTGCCGAACCCACGGACGAGATCGTCAACGCCGTTGCGAATGAAGCGCGATCCAACAACGTACAAGCAGTGATCGGCGTCGGTGGTGGGTCGGTCTTGGATTCCGCCAAGCTCGTTGCGTTGCTTCTGAAAAACGAGGGATTGTGCGCGGATTGGACCGGCGTCGTGGAACCGGCCAATGGTGTGGCGCCGCTTGTGTTGGTCCCCACCACATGTGGCACGGGAGCTGAGGCAACACGCATCGCCATGGTGACGATCGGCGGTAACAAGCGTGCGTCATCGTGCAGCCTTTACGTTCCGCGTGTTGCCGTTCTTGATCCGGTATTGGTGTCTTCCCTTCCCGGGAAGGTTGTCGCCGCGACGGGGATGGACGCACTGGCCCACGCCACCGAAGCGTTGATGTCCGCAACTGCCTCGCCGCTGAGTGCACACCACTCCCTACGCGCCATCGAATTGCTTGTGGACCATCTTGAGGCGGCATCGCAGGGGGACCAGGAAGCGCTTGGCCAAGTTCTGTGGGCATCGCACTTTGCTGGCCAAGCACTGAATGCCGGCGTTGTCCTCGGCCACTCGCTGGCATACTGCCTCGCCCACGCAAATCCAATGCCGCATGGAGTCTCGTGTGCCATGGCCCTTCCGTACTGCATTGCGTATAACCAAAACCTGGAGCCGTCCCTGGCCAAGCTTATTGCGAACGCACTGACGGCGGGCCAAAGCAACGACCTGCAGGTAGCGGCAAAATCTGTTGCCGAGCTGGCCGGCCGCATGGGTCTGCCAACCACGTTGGCCGACGCGGGCATTGGCGAAGACAAGACGTCTTCGATGGCTCAGCTCTGCGTCGCCGATTACCAGCGGCCCACGAATCCGGAGCCAATGACCCTCGAGGCCGTCCACAGCCTGTTTGACGCCATGATCTCCGGCGACATTGCAGGCGCCTTCTCCGTGACTGCACGTTGATACCGACGAAGCAAGGACCAATTATGAAAACCATCGAAGCAAATAACCTAGTCAATGGACAGTTCAAGGCTGCCAGTAACGGCGCCACGATCGAGGTCAGTAACCCGGCTACGGATGGCGAACTCGTCGGAACGGTACCCGCCATGACCTCAGACGACGTTCGCGAGGTCTTTGAAGCGGCTGTCCAAGGTGCTGCCGTGTGGAAGGGCGCATCCCAGCTCGAACGCGGGCGGATCCTCCTTCGCACCGCGGAACTTCTGCGCGAACGTAGCGGATCGCTCGTTGACCTGATTGTCAGGGAAATGGGTAAGACTCGAACCGAAGCTACTGGCGAAGTCGGCAAGACCGCAGAATTCTTCGAGTACTACGGTGGCATGGGACGAGACCCGTTTGGGGAAATGCTGAGCGATGCACGTCCGGGAACCTTTGCCGCACGCATCACTGAACCGCTGGGCGTTGTCCTCTTGATTACGCCGTGGAACGATCCGCTGCTCACACCAGCCCGCAAGCTGGGTCCGGCGCTCATCGCAGGGAACGCAGTCGTCATCAAGCCGGCGTCTGTCACCCCGCTGATCACGCTGGCACTGGCCGAAATCATGGTCGACGCCGGACTTCCGCAGGGTGTTTTGGGAACGGTGACTGGCCGGGGACGCGATATTTCCGAGGAGCTATTCGCCTCTGAACATATCCGCGCTGTCTCCTTCACCGGATCGACCGAGGTCGGACTAGATATCCAACGACGTCTTGCCGGACGCGGAATTCGGATCCAAACCGAAATGGGCGGCAAAAACGCCGCCGTCATCATGAACGACGCCGATTTGGATCTGGCGGTGCCCACGATCGTCGCGGGGGCCTTTGCCCAGGCCGGACAACGTTGCACCGCCACGAGTCGTCTCATTGTCCAGCGCGGCGTTGCAGACGAAGTGCGCAAACGCATCTCGGACGCCGTTTGCAACCTGGTGGTTGCTCCCGGTCAGACTCCGGGTGCCAACCTTGGCCCGGTGGTCGATTCCGGGGCGCAGAAACAGATCCAGCTGCATTTGGAAACCGCAAGGCAGGAGGGGGCATCGGTTCTCGCCGCCTCCCGGCTGGATGGGCAGACCTCCGACATTGGTTGCTTTGTCGCTCCCACGTTCCTGTCGGTCTCGCGGGAACACTCAATCTGGCGCGACGAGGTTTTTGGTCCGGTGCTCGCCATGCTCGAGGTCGACACTCTCGATGAGGCTGTCGACGCCGTCAATGATTCCGACTACGGTCTGTCCGCGGCGATTTTCACGAAGGACCTGGAGACCTCATTCGCGTTTCTTCGACGTGTTGACACCGGCCAGGTGTCCGTAAACCAGCCAACGACCGGCTGGGACATCCACCATCCTTTCGGAGGTTTCAAGGACTCGGGTTCCGGGTACAAGGAACAGGGGCGCGATGCGCTGACGTTCTACACGCGCATCAAGACCGCAGCAATTCGCACCCACTGATTACGAAGGAACCGGAATCATGAATGAATCCTTTTCACTCGTCGGCCGTCGTGCCTTGGTTACGGGTGGGAGCCGTGGTCTGGGCCGGGCAATCGCAGGAGGTCTGATTGGCGCAGGTGCAAGCGTCGCGATTGTTTCCCGTACCGCCTCTGAGGTCCAATCCGCAGCCACAGATTTGGGTGCTGCAGCATATCCGCTGGCCATGGACGTCGCCGTCGCCGGCCAGGAAGCCACGGTGATAGATCAGGCAGAGAATGTTCTTGGGGGGCCACTCGACATCGTGGTCCATGCCGCGGGTGTCCAACATAGGCAGCCCGCGGAGGAATTCGATCCTGCGGAATGGGAACGGATTCTTCGAATCAACCTGACTGCCCCGTTCATGCTAAGCCGAGAAATCGGTGCCCGCCAACTTCGGCGCGGTACCCAAGGAAGCCATATCTTTATCGGTTCTCTGACGAGCCTGCTGTCACTTCCGGACGTCAGCGCCTACACAGCCAGCAAGGCCGGAATCCATGGAGTCTTGCGGAGTCTTTCCACGGAATGGTCGGGGCGCGGAATCCGGGCCAACGGGATCGCTCCCGGATACTTTCGCACTGAGCTCACCGAAGCGGTATTCGCGGACACCGAACGATACCAAAAGATGCTCGATCGTATCCCCATGGGACGTTTCGGCAAACCCGAGGAATTGGCGGGAACGGCCGTGTTCCTTGCATCGGATGCCTCGAGCTACACAACGGGACAACTACTGGTTGTCGACGGCGGTTGGACTGCTGCATAGCCGCCGCACCACCTCACTCGTCTTACCCCATTTTGATTGGAGTAGAAAATGTACTTGAGAAGCAAGAGCGTTGATCGTCGCAGTTTCCTGAAAATTACCGGTGCTTCATTGGCAACCCTGGCGGCTGCACCGCTGCTGGCCAGCTGTGCGAGTCCCGGGACCGATGCCACTACATTGCGCATCGGTGCGATGTACCCGGTAAGCGGCACGAACGCTTTGCTGGGAGAGGAATCCTGGCGTGGAGCCCAAATTGCTGCAGAGTTGCGCAACCGAGCCGGCGGCGTTGCCGGCAAAGCGGTGGAACTGGTCTTTGCGGACGTTCCGGATGTTAATACGGCAACATCCGAAGCACGCCGCTTGGTCTTCAACAAAAACATCAAGATGGCGATTGGAACATATGGTTCCTCGCTGTGCTTGGCTGCCTCGGAGGTCTTCGCCCGTACCGGAAACGCCTTCATCGAACTCGGTGCGGTGTCAGAAGCCATCACGAATCGGGGTTATGAGCACGTATTCCGTTTCAATCCCACGGCGCACACCATGGCAGTTCTGCACATGCAATTCATCGACCAATTCCTCGCCGGAGCCCTTGGTAAGGAAATGAAGGATCTCAAGGTCCTGATGGTGCATGAAGATTCCTCCTATGGACAATCCATTGTCGAATTGGCGCGTCGCGAGGCAGCGAAGATCGGGCTGAAACACTTCGAAGCCGAACCCTACAGCGCCAAATCCACCGATTTGTCCTCGACGGTCTTGAGGATGAAGAACCAGAATCCCGATGTGGTCCTGGCGGTGTCCTACGCGGCCGATGCAGTGCTATTGGGCCGGCAGATTCGCGACAACAAACTGAAGCTCGGCGCATTCATCGGGACTGGAGGTGGGCACTCGCTGGCGAACTTCCAGAAGGCCCTGGGCTCCGCCGCTGATGGCGTCTTCGATGTGGATTTCACACAGATTCACGTGAATCCAGATTTTGCCCCGGGCATTGATGCGTTCCTTCAGGAATATCGAAGCCGCTTTGGCCAAGATCCGGCCTCGGGCCATTCGATTGCCAATTTCACCGGTACGAACTTGCTTCTGGATATCTTGGAACAGACCGGAGGATCCGATGACCCATCGGCGTTTGGTGCCGCCGCGCGCTCGATGAAGGTTCCAGAAGGCAGCACCGCTTCGGGCTGGGGCCTTGACCTGGATGAGCACAACCAAAACTCGCTTGGAACCATGAACGTCATGCAATGGAACGGGACGAAGCTCGAAACCGTCTTCCCGCCCGCTGCCGCCGTGCGTGAACCCCAACTCATTACGCCTTTCGGGCTATGACAGATAGGACCATCTAATGGACTACCTTGTGCAAACAGTTGTTGCGGGCCTGATGCTGGGCGGTGTGTACGCCCTCGTTGCAGTCGGGCTGAACCTGATCTTCGGTGTCGTGAAAATCATCAACTTCGCCCACGGCGAGCTGGTCATGATGGCCATGTACATGACCTGGTGGTTGTGGAACAGTTGGAATCTCAACCCCTACCTTTCGCTGGTGATAGTTACTCCGACGATGTTCCTCTTTGGTGTATTGCTGCAAAAGGTCATGATCGGGCCCATGCAGAATTCTTCGCCAATTATGAAGATCTTTGCCACACTTGGCCTTTCGGTGTTGCTGCAAAACCTGGCGCTATTTGTGTTCGGTGGGCAGTTCCGATCGGTGAGCATTCCGTGGGCCGAACAGAACACCACCATCCTCGGCGTCAGCGCCACTTATGGGCGAATCACGGCATTCGTTGTTGCTTTGGCCTTGGTGCTCGGCCTGTTCCTGCTGATGAACCGAACGTTAATCGGCACGGTGCTGCGTTCACTGGCTGAGGACCGTGAGACCGCAGGGTTGATCGGCATTCCCGTCCAGCGTTATTACCTGTTGGCGATGGGTCTCGGTGCGGCCTTGACCGGTGTCGCCGGAACCTTGATTATCCCGTTCCAAGCGGCCTACCCGCTGGTCGGTGCCCACTTCACGCTTCTGGCATTTGTCGTTGTCGTGCTTGGAGGGCTGGGTAACATGGCGGGTTCGTTGATCGGCGGATTGCTATTGGGGATCGTGGAGACCGTTGTAGGAACCTATATTGATCCCGCCCTCCAGCAGGTTGCCGTATTCGTCGTGTTTATTCTCGTGCTCATTGTTCGTCCGCAGGGTATCTTCGGCGGGTCGGCGCGCAACGCGGAAGTTGGTTTGAAGTGAAAAAGAAGGATCTTATCTGGCTTGGCGCAGGGACCCTGGCGGCCATTCTGCTTCCGCTTTTGGTCAGCGACCAATACATGTTGCACATCGGTGTCATGATCCTGATTTACGTGGGCATCACTGTGGCATGGAACATCATGGCGGTCGGCGGCA
Source organism: Paeniglutamicibacter sulfureus (assembly GCF_030512175.1). Lineage (GTDB taxonomy): Bacteria > Actinomycetota > Actinomycetes > Actinomycetales > Micrococcaceae > Paeniglutamicibacter > Paeniglutamicibacter sulfureus. The sequence goes on from NZ_JAULBL010000002.1 coordinate 787,219, forward strand.
TCCTGTCGCTCGGACACGCAGCCTTCTTTGGCGTGGGCGCATACACAGTCGCAATTCTGTATACGAACTACCATGTCAATCCTTGGCTTGGGCTCTTCCTCGCCGGCATCGCCGCCGCTGTTTCCTCACTGATTCTCGTAATTCCCTTGGTCCGGTTGCGCGGTCCGTTCTTCACCCTCGCAACATTGGCCTTTGTGGAAGTCCTGCGTTTGCTCTCCATCTGGGCGGTGTCAATTACTAAGGGTTCGGTGGGTATCACCACCCCGCCGCTCCAAGGCTTCGCTTATATTTCCTTTGAAAATCGTGAACCCTACTATTTCATCGCGCTGGTTCTGACCTTACTCACGGTGCTGCTTTCGATATGGATCTACCGGTCCAAGCTCGGATACCATCTGAGGGCCACCGACTCCAATGAGGAAGCCGTCCGAGCGCTGGGTGTTCGATCAAATCGAGTCAAAATCGGGTCGTTGCTCATCAGCTCCGCTGTGACTGGCATATTCGGTGCTTTCGCAGCGCTGTACTTCTTCGTGATCGAACCGGACACGCAGTTTTCCTCCACGCTTTACTCGATTCAACCCGCGCTGAATGGAATCATCGGCGGCATGGGGACAATTGCCGGACCCATTATTGGTGCGATCATCATGACTCCACTTGGCGAATGGCTGCGTGTGACATTCTCCGGGGCCAGCCAGGGCGTGAACTTCATGATCTACGGTTTGGTGTTGATCGTGATGGTCAGGATGATGCCCGGGGGACTGGTCGACGGCTTCCGTCGGCTTTTCTCGAAGTTCAAGAAAACCGATCCGGATGTCGATGCGGATTCCCGACCCGAGCCCGAGATGGCGACCGTAGGAAAGGCAGCGTCCAGCAATGACTGAACCGCTATTGAAAGTCGATAACGTTTCCAAGAGGTTCGGTGGCGTGCAGGCGGTAGGTGGAGTCAGTCTGGAATTGGCACCAGCGGAAATCGTCGGAATCATCGGACCCAACGGCGCCGGCAAGACATCATTCTTCAATCTCATTTCAGGCATGTTCTTCACCGACACCGGTTCGGTTAACTTCGACGGCGTCGATATCACCCGGCAGAATCCGGTGAAGCGCGCCCGAAACGGGATTGGTCGAACCTTCCAAGTGGTTAAGCCTTTCACCGGCATGACTGTCGCTGAAAACGTGATGGTCCCATTGCTGGTGAAGAGCGCCTCGGTAACTGCTGCCCGTCGCGGGGCCATGGAACTTCTCGACGACCTGGGAATTGCCAATATTGCCGACGCCCCCAGCGAGTCGCTGACTCTGGCACAGCGCAAGCGGGTCGAAGTCGCACGCGCGTTGGCCACCGGTCCGAAGCTATTGCTCTTGGACGAGGTCCTTGCCGGGTTGAATAGCCGTGAAGTCGTGGATGTATTGCCCTTCGTCACCCGTGTACGCGACCGAGGTGTTGCCATTTTGATGATTGAGCATATCGTTTCCGCGGTCATGGAAGTTTCGGACCGGATGATGGTGCTAGATCATGGACAACAAATCGCCTTTGGTGACCCGGAAGAGGTCATCAAGGATCCTAAGGTCGTCGAGGCCTACCTCGGCACCTCCGAGTAGGAGACAGACAAGATGCTTGAAGTAAAGAACATCTCGGCGTACTACGGCGATGCACAGGCGCTCGAAGACGTCAGCCTACAGATGCCGTTCAACGGCATTACTGCCCTGCTCGGACCCAATGCCGCTGGGAAGTCCACCACCTTACGAGTTATTTCCGGGCTGATTCCGGCCAAGACCGGCGACATCCAGTTCAATGGACAAAGCGTTCTGCGGCTCAGCCCCCAGCAACGCGTCCGTCTGGGCATCGTGCATGTGCCTGAGGGACGTAAGCTCTTTGGCTCACTAACGGTTGAGGAGAATCTGATCCTTGGGGGTTATGTCACTCGCAAGGACAGCAAGATGCAGTCACGACTCGACGCGATCTATGACCATTTCCCGCGCCTGGCCGAACGACGAAACCAGGAAGCTGGCCTGATGTCGGGCGGCGAGCAACAAATGTGCGCAGTGGGACGCGGGCTGATGGCCGAGCCCAAGGCCCTGTTGATCGATGAGATGTCTCTGGGACTGGCTCCCGTGATCGTCACCCAGATGTTCTCCATCGTCCGGGACATTGCGTCCACCGGCGTTGGTGTCCTTTTGGTCGAGCAGCACGTGAAGAACGCCCTCGAAGTGGCTGACTTCGCGACGATCATCGACGGCGGTCAAACTCGCGTCACCGGGACGGCCGCAGACCTGCGCGAAAGCGACTTGGTCCGCGAGTCCTATCTGGGAAAGTGACGGATCTAGATGTTTGCCTTACAGAAGGTTTCGTCTGAACCGTGGGACCTACAGATCTCAGAGGTGAAGACCCCGCAGCTCGTCGCCGGTGAAGTCCTGTTGCGGTCGCAAGCAATCGGAATTTGCGGATCTGACGTTCACGCAGCGCGATCGGACGAAGGCTACGAGTGGTTAAGGCCGCCGTTGGTACTGGGCCATGAAGTCACCGGACAGATTGCCGCAACGGCTTCCGGACTCGAGTCGTTGATCGGTCGCCGCGCTGTAGTCATTGCCATCGACGGATGCGGCGATTGTCCGATCTGCCGCCGAGGTGAGACCAACTATTGTGAGGGCCGCGACTGTATTGGCATCCACGCCGATGGCGGGTTGGCGGAGTTCCTGGCCATTCCAGCCAGTCGATTGTATTTGCTGCCCGAGGACAGCGACCTGGCTCCCGTGCTGGCGGCACTCATTGAGCCAGCCGCCATTGCGCTTCAGGCAATCAGCCGACTGGAAATGGACCTATCCGGAGCTCCCATAGGTGTATCCGGTCCCGGTGCCATTGGTTTGCTTTCCGGTCTGGCCCTGTTGGAGGAAGGTGCCTCAGTGCACATGTATGGCCCTGCAGAAGGCGCGGAAACACGGATAGCCTTCGCTCAGCGCCTGGGAATGCAAATCGGTCGACAAGACGATCCCTTTGCTGCAGTTGGATGGGTGGAAGCATCGGGATCCGAATCCGCCCTGAACGCGGCGCTGCAACGGTTGGGCTTGCGCTCCCAAATAGTGGTGCCGGCCATGTTCCGGAATCTCACTGGCATAAATATGAACCTGATTGTGCGCAGGGGAATGAGATTGCACGGTACCTACGGTTACGTCCGTAGCGATTACGAAGCTGCACATCGCCTGATTCATAAGTACAAGGACCAGCTGCAGGAAATGATCACCATTTTTCGGTTCGAGGATTCAATTGAAGCCATTAAGCGTACGTCAAGGGCCGAACTGATCAAAGCCGTAATCGTGCCAGGACCGGCATAGATTCAGTGGCCAACGTCGGATTCTTCGTTGGACCGTTATTGATTGCCTCGGAGTGACACACGTCGCGCTCGAAGCCGTTAGCGTGCGGCGAATTCCATGGAAATGGGCGAGGGCTCGGAAGCCAAACGCTCAAGGGTGTCGACCGGCCCGGCTCGACCGAAATCTAATGGACGGTGCGGGCCAGGACGAGAAAGCCAGGGGATGGGTTGGAGCCAACGTCGCATTCATATCGCAGGGATTCGGCAGTGAAACACAGTCCTGACGGACACTCTTCATCAGCGCACAGTAGCCGTAAGTGTGGGAGCGCTGACGAAAATCAACGGGGAACTAGTAGAAAGAAGATGATAACCATGGGCGAACGAATTGGAATTATTGGCGGCGGGATTGTTGGTATTGCCGCTGCACGAGCTTTGAGCGCTTCCGGAGACTTTGAGGTAACGGTCTTGGAGAAGGAAGCACGCCTTGCGGCGCACCAAACGGGACACAACTCCGGTGTGGTCCACGCTGGTTTGTACTACCAGCCGGGCTCATTGAAGGCAGAACTCTGTGCGCGGGGCCGCCAGATGACTCGTGACTACTGTTTGGAACGTGGACTTCCATACCGCGAAGTCGGAAAGCTCGTGGTGGCACTTTCGGAAGGCGAATTGGGGCGGCTGGATGACATCCAGCAGCGGGCCACAACAAACCAGGTCCCGGGGCTTCGACGGTTGTCGGCAGAAGAAATGCGAGAGATCGAGCCGAACGTGGCTGGTGTCGCTGCGGTCCATTCCCCACACACAGCAGTCGTTGATTATGCGGCTATCACCGAATGTATGGCTGGCGACGTGCGGGCCAACGGCGGCAATATCCTGCTGCACCAGGATGTCACGGCGATATCGACAAGCGGAGGCGTGACCACAATATCAACTTCTGCAGGGGCGCACACATTCGATCGGCTTCTCGTTTGTGCCGGCCTTCAATCAGACATCTTGGCAAAGATGGTCGGGGCCAGTCCGTCGCCAAAGATCCTGCCGTTCCGCGGGGAGTATTGGTCCATGAGCGCTGAATCTGCACCGATGATCAAGGGCATGATCTACCCGGTTCCCGACCCGCGTTTCCCGTTCCTGGGCGTCCACTTCACCCGCGGCGTCTATGACGACGTCCACGTGGGGCCCAACGCCGTGCCCGCTCTGGCGCGCGAGGGATATTCGTGGGGCAAGGTCTCATTCAAGGACACTTTGGAATCCCTCTCCTGGCCGGGTGCCGGGGTCTTGGCCAAAAACCATTGGCTGATGGGCGCCAGAGAGATCAGCGCCTCGTTGCTGAAGCCGCTCTACTACAAGCAAGCACGATCCTTCGTACCGGCGCTGAAGTCGTCACATCTGGAATCAAAAACTGCTGCGGGTGTCCGGGCACAGGCTTGGAATAAAGACGGATCACTTCTGGACGACTTCGCAGTGGATCAGATTGGCTCGGTGACCCTGCTGAGGAATGCGCCCTCACCCGCCGCGACATCGGCTATGGCAATCGCAGACCATGTTTTGGAGAACTTCATGAAGATCGCGGCGCGATAAGTCCGAATCAAGGTCTTGTGGAAGTGGCAGCAAGCCTCAAAGGACAACGGCGAAATGGCACCTTGCTGCCACTTCTGCTTGGGACACATCATCGCGAGGCCTTCGCCATCCCCTCCCCGCCGGTCGTGGTGATCACTGCCGCCGAGGGCCGGGAACCCGGGCAGACAGGAGTGACCTCGCACTTCCATATCGAGGAGACCTCGCAGGGAGCCAGGGACACGATCTTCCCGCACTACAGCTACTGCATCGGGCAGAACATGTCGCGCGCCAGCTGCCTGGACCGGGGGCCTTCGAGTTCTGGGCGTCTGCCCGTGGTGCCTTCTTCGCGGGCAGACCAGCGGAGATCGTCGAGAGGACCCTCTGGGACACACCCGCCCTGGCCCAGGACAGGGTTGGCGCCCTGTGGCAGGTCGCATACGCTGGGCTCCATCGAGCTGCTGGCCACTGAAGTGTTGCCCGCGTCAGTGCAGCACTGAAGCAGCAAAGGCCAGCTCGGGTTGTTGACGTGCCCACCGGATGCGGGGACTGGGTCGGTGCCCGGGCTCCATCATTTCATGCAGTGGGGGAGGCTACCGTTCGGCCGTAAGTTGCTCGAGGGGACTCGGGCGTGAAAAGACGAAGTAGCGCTGCTCGGAATCGATGTTGAACGCCGACACTCAGCCCTGATATCTGAGTCCTGGACGGCCTGGCAACCGTCGCATGCCCGCTTGTGCCGTGAGAGGATCCAAAAGTGGGCAACTCGGCGCGAGGAGCTCTGTTTTCCCGAATCGAGGATTCATAAACGCTTCACAACTCTCGAACGAGCGCCCAGAAAAATGGGCAGTCGAGCATAAATATGCGTGATTGCCTACAAAGTGGTGTTAAGCGCGGTCCGCGCTGTCAATACCCTGATCGGCGCCGCGGTATGCCGCGCGTCGCTTCCAATAACCGGCCGTTGCCACCAGCTCGAGCGGTCCCCAAAGAAGCAGCGGTGCGTAGCAGGCAACCATGATTGCCAACGGGATCCCGGAGACCAGGCCGTTGTCGGGACGGTGACCGGCAAGGACCTGTGTCGTCATCGTGATGGTGAATAGCCATGTCACGGCAAGCCCGCCAAGCGTGGCGACCACGAGTACCGGTGCGAGAATTACCCGCCGTCCCAGGAGTCTCTCGCCCCAAGGCCGAACAAGCCCGATCGTGAGGAAGCCCGCGGTGAGTTGGACCACGCTCAAGGCGAAGACGTAAACGTAATTCGCAACAGGGTCGCCGGCCAGCTCAAATTGTCGGAGCGCCTCGGTCCCGGGCAACAGTCCAAGGATCATGAGAATCCGCGACAGGGCAGAGGGGACGGTCGCGAGGAATGCTCCCCATGCGGCGATCACGGCCCAGCGCTGAACTGCTGGCATGTTGGTTCCACCTTTCACCGTCGTACGCTAGCCATGAACTTCGCAGGTGGCAAGGCCTTCCTGCTCGGCATCAAACGGAGACTCGGCGTGTCTGTGGTGGTGCCGGGCGATAGGCAGCGAGCCGCCGCGGGCGCGATCCAACGCGGGCAGGGAGTCGCTGAAGGGAAAGGATGGCCGGGCGAGCAGGTTTCCAATCGGAGCGGTGAACAGAAGGTTCCCCGGACTTCCGGAACCTGGGCACACAGCGGGAGCGCGTGGCCGGGGCATGCCGACCGCCCCGGCCACGCGCTCCCTGATTGCCGTTACGGGGCCTCTACCGGGTCCACATCGCCGATGTGGCCTTCGGCGTTGGCGTCCAGGACGCGTGCGACGAATGCGCCGAATTCGCTCATGTAGTGGCCGAGGAACTCCGCCGTTCCGCTGTCGGAGACGTTGCCTTCATCATCGAAGATCTCGGGCTTGAAGGCGATGTAAGCCTCGGGGGAGTTCAGCTGCGGGGCATCGAGGAAGCTGAGCACGCTGCGCATGTTCGATTGCATGACCGCGGTGCCGATGGCACCGACGGAGGCGCCGATGATGCCGCTGGGCTTGCGGGCGAAGGAGTTGGCACCCCACGGGCGCGAACCCCAGTCGATGGCGTTCTTCAGTGCGCCGGGAATCGAACGGTTGTATTCGGGGGAAACGAACAGCAGGCCGTCCGAAGACTCGACTGCCTGCTTGAATGCGGTGCCCTCGGGCGGGTAGTTGTCGTCAAAATCGTAGTTGTACAACGGGAGATCCTTGATGGAGATCTCGGTGAATTGAAGGTTGTCCGGAGCGAGCTTGATCAACGCCTTGGAAAGAGTGCGGTTGATGGATCCGGTGGACAGTGAACCGACGATATAACCAATGTTGTATTGAGTCATGGGGACAGTCCAACACGGGAACCGCGGCATCGTCCATAGCTGCTGGCCAAATATTAGGTGAACGCGCAAGCATGCTGAATCCCGCACTGTCCGGGAACAACGAAGCAGCAGCCGGTGACCGAGGACGAAACGTTGGGGGCACGGAGTCTCCGGCGCTGCGCTGTTCCGCGGCTCCGCCGGAGCCGGTGCCGAACCGGCCGGCGTTTGTCTACGTGGGCTCCTTCGGTGCTGTTGCCTCATGGTGGCGTCGGCCGTGGGTGCGGCGCTCTTCCTTCATTTGGGCCTCGAAAAGGTGGCGGCGTCCCTGCACGAGCTGTTCGCGGACCCCCTGCTCCAGGGACTTGAAATCGTTATAGTACCCATCGTCGTATTCCTCCATGATCTGAAAGGTCCAGCGGCCTTCCAAAACATTGCGTCCCACCAGGCTGTCCTGCAACTCCTGGGCAATCTCTTCGTGTCCTGCTTCCTTGAACAGGTCCACCGCCTCTCCCAGTGCCAGGTCTGCCCTACCGGTGAGACGGTGAAAACGGTAGAGATTCCCGCGCGCCTCTTCAATGATTTCAAAGGCCTCGGAGAGTTTTCCCAGCGCCTTGATGGTGCCTTCCGAAGTGCCCGGCGGCGCCACATGATCCGGACTCGGTTTTTCTCGGTCATGTTCCATGAAAGATCCCTCCGTTGCCTGTGCCGATACGTGGCGAGCGTAAACCACCACGGATAGAAAGTCAGCAAAATGCAGCGGGACTAGAAGCGCTTGAAGGTATTGCTCAGTGGCAGGCCCTCCTTGAAGGCATTGATATTCTGCGCAATCTCCGTAGCACGCCGCACGAAGGTCTGGTGCGCGTGGCCGGAGTGGTGTGGAGTGGCGATGACTTGGGGAAGGGCAGCTAAACGCGACACAGACTCCGGGGCGTCGATTCCGATGGGTGCATCCCACCAAACATCCAGGGCGGCCCCGCCAATGGCTTTGTTCTGCAGCGCAGCATAAAGTGCCTCCTCGTCAACGATCGACCCTCGCGAGACATTGACCAGCAGGGCATCGTCGCGCATGAGCTCGAATTGCCCGGCTCCCATCAGCCCGCGGGTTTCCCCGGTGAGTGGCAGGCACAGCACCACCACGTCGCTGGCCGCAAGCAGTTCGGGCAGGTTCTCCATGGCTTTGACCCATTCGAGGTCCGCTTCCAGAACGGAGCCGGCTTGGGGGCTCCGGCGAACCGCAACGGCCTTCATGCCCAGCCCGGTGCACAGGCGCACCGCTTCGGTGCCGATCCCGCCCAGCCCGACGAAGCCGATCGTGAGCTCATCCAGGGTCCGGTGCAGGGGAGTGCTAGGTTCGGTGGCCACCGAGGGCCAGGTGCCGGAGCGCATCTGTTCGGTCACGGACAGCAGCCGCCGCTGGTGGGCCAGCACCGTCATCAGGATGTGCTCGGCGATTGAGCGTTCATGGTGCGAGGTCCGAGAAACCACCGTCTCGACTGGCAAGTCGGCAACGGCGACCCTATCGGCACCGGAACCGGTGATGTGCACGAATCCTGCGGTGCAGGCGGCCGCATCACGGGAGCCGAGCTTTGCGCACACCAGCACCTCGGCACCGGCAATGGCCGCGGACTGTGCTTCGGAGGAAAGGTTGGCAACGAATTCCCAGTCGTTGCCGGGAGCCGTTTCCTGCAGCAGGTCCGCGAACCTGGAGATGATGGGGTCGGTGACAACAACGCGCACGGCACTCACCAGCGCGGGGTGGTGAGCTGGAATTCCGGCTGGATGCTCTGCATATAGGTGGTGTCGTCGCGTTTAGTGAGCCCGCAATCCAGGTACTGCTGGTGCAGCCGGGCCAGCGCGTCCTCGTCGAGTTCCACTCCAAGCCCGGGTTTGGTGGAAACCTTGACCGAGCCCCCGCTGATTTCCAGGGCCCCAGGAACGATCACGTCGTCACTGGCCAGCTTCCAAGGCCAATGCGTGTCGCAGGCGTAGTCGATGTTCCTGGTGGCGGCGGCCAGCTGGATCATCGCGGCAAAGCTGATGCCAAGGTGCGAGTTCGAGTGCATGGACAGGCCAAGCTTGAATGTCTCGGCAATGCCGGCCAACGCCTGCGAGCGCCTCAGCCCGCCCCAGAAGTGGTGGTCCGAGAGGACGACGTCCACGGCGCCCGCGGCGATCGCCGGCGGCACGTCGTTGAAGGACACCACGCACATGTTGGTGGCGATGGGCAGGTCGACTGCGGCGCGGACCGCTGCGTTGTCTTCGATGGACAGGCACGGATCCTCGAGGTATTCCAGGACCTTCTCCAGGCGCTTGCCGACCTTGATGGCGGTCTCCACGGTCCACACGCCATTGGGATCGATCCTCAGCGGCATCTCAGGGAACGCTTCGCGCAAGGCCTCGATCGTGGCGGACTCGATCTCCGGTTCGAAGACCCCGCCCTTGAGCTTGAGCGCGGTAAAACCGTAGTCGTTGACCATCTTGCGGGCCTGGGCCACGATTCCCGCCGGGTCCAGCGCCTCGCCCCACGCATCGGGTGCATGGCCCGGATGTCCCGCCCATTTGTAGAAGAGGTAGCCGCTGAACGCGACCTCGTCGCGCACCGCTCCGCCCAACAACATGCTGACCGGAACACCCAGTGCCTTGCCCTGGATGTCGAGGCATGCCACGTCGAATGCCGAGAGGACCCGGTCCTCGAGCGAGGTCGTCGTGACCATGCCGCCGGTTCCGTGCCCGCCGAGGCCTGAATCCTCCCGCAGGGATTCGGCGACCAGGGCAGAAACCTGGTTGATGTTGAAGGCATCAGCACCCACCAGCAGGGTAGCCGCACGGTTCAGCCGGGCCACATGGGCCTCGTCGCCGTAGGTTTCACCCAGACCGTAGATCCCGTCCTCGGTGCGGATGACCACGATGGCACGCAAAGCGAATGGTTCGTGCACTCCCACGGAGTTCAGCAACGGGGGATCGGCGAATGCCACGGGAGTCACGCTGACCTCGGTGATGAGGCAGCAGTTCATGGGCGTTGTCTCGGGATTGAGCGTTGCGAGCGAGAAGTCTGGACCAGATTCCGACATGTGGGGGCTCCGTATCAAAGGTGTGGTTAGACTCACCCTAGAAGCATGTATCGATGCATGTCCAAGCCAAATATGACAAGCAATCATTCAAGGAGTGAATCGATGTTTTCGCTGATCCAGCTCGAGTCATTCGTGGCAGTGGCCGAGGAATTGCACTTCGGTGCCGCGGCGGAGCGGCTGAACATGACCCAGCCTCCGCTGAGTCGACAGATCCAACTCCTCGAACGCGAGCTCCAGGCCCAGCTCTTCATTCGCAACTCCCGCCGGGTGGAGCTCACCGCAGCGGGCCGGGTGTTGTTGCCCAATGCCAGGCGAATCCTCGACTTGAGCTCGAAGACCAGTTTGGAGGTGTCCCGGGTGGCCACGGGTGACGCGGGGACCGTGGTCATCGGGTACACGGCCGTAGCCGGCCAAGCCGTGCTTCCGGATCTCTTGGGCCAAGCGTCCAAGCACCTGCCGCACGTCACCCTGGTGTTGCGTGAGGCCGTCTCCGTTGACCAGTTGGAGGCGCTGAGCAAGGGAGCGATCGACATTGGGATCCTGCGCCCCATCGTCACCCGTCCCGGCGTTCTCACGCAGCTCATCAAGAAGGACCGCTTGGTGGTGGCGCTTCCGGAGGGCCATGACCTGGCCACGGGAAAGGGCGTGTTCATCAAAGAACTCGTGGGCCTCCCGCTGATGATGTACTCGACGGGCGAGGCCCGATACTTCTACGACCTGGTGCTCCGGCTCTTCGACTCGGTCGGGGCACGGCCGAACATTGCCCAGATCGCCAGCCAGATCCCTGCGCTCTTGGCGTTGGTGGCGGCCGGCTTGGGTGTCACGCTGGTTCCGGCAACGGCCATGGAGTTCACCCCGCGCGGGGTGGTCTTCGAGGAGATCACCGGGGCCAACGGGCTGTCGAACCTGAACCACTCGGACATGTATCTGGCGTGGGACGAATCATCCACCAACCCCGCCGCCGAAATGCTGCGCAAGATCTTCCTGGATTCGCTAACTTCGGAATCCGGGGAACCCGGCGATTCGACCTCCCCGAATGAGTCGTCCTGAACTTGGATTGAATTGACTGGCGTTCCCTCGCGTGACAGCAGCTCCGCAGCTACCGCTCACCCCTTCCCGCCGGGTCTCGCGCGCCCAAGAGGCGGCTGTCGATCAGGTGCCTTTCGAGCACCTCGGCGTCCGGCGCGAATCCCAGACCCGAGGTGTAAGGAAGGTCAAAGTTTGCCCGGACGGCATGAAGCGGGTGGAGGTGCTCGTCCCAGACCAGCAACGGGACTTCCAGCTGGACCTCCTCGGACATGGCGGCGATGAATTGGGCGGTGGCCACCTGTGCCGGTCCGTAGTAGAAACAGTGGGGAACCACCACGGCTGTGTCGGTGCGGGGCGACAGGTAACGCAGCATGGAACTGAATCCGCCGATCTTGCCGATGCTCGGCTGGGCCACACCCAGCGCGCCGGCAGCGAGCGCGGCATCCAGGGCCTGTGCGCCGGAGACGTTTTCGCCGCCGGCCAGCGCAATTCCCCTGGAATTCAAGCGGCGATGGGCCTCGACGTCGTCCGGGGGCCACAGCGGTTCCTCCAGCCAGCGCAGGTTCAGCGGCAGGAACGAATCGATTGCCGCCGCCGCGTCCCCTTCATTCCACCGGCAATTGACGTCCACCATGAGCGGTGCGGAGGCACCTGCCTGTGCCCGGGCCGCGGCGATGGCCGGATAGCTGGACTCATGCAGCTTGAAGGCCTCAAAGCCCAAGCCCGGGGCGCGGGAAATCTGCCGGGCCACCTCGGCGGGGTCTTCCCCGTAGTGCACCAGGCTGGCATAGGCAGTGATGCTATTCCTAGCCGAGGGGTTGAGCAATTGCCGCAGTGGCATCTCGGCGATCTGCGCCTTGATATCCCACAAGGCGATGTCGAGGGCAGAAATGGCATAGAGGACCGGGCCGGTGCGGCCGAAGGCATGGAAGGCGCGTTGCGCCTGGTCGTTGAGCGCTTCCGGATCCACGGGCTTGTTCAGGTAGAACGGGGCAACGAGCGATTCGAGGGCGGCCCAGGTGACGTCGTTGACCTTGTGCCCGAAGGCCTCGCCCCATCCGATCAGCCCTTCGCTGGTTGTCACCTTGACCATCAAAGATTCCATGGACGTGAAGGTGCGCGAGGAGGCGTTGAACTCATCAATGCTCTCCTCGCCGGCCTCCGCACTGCGGGTCGCGTTGAAGGGCATGCGCACCCGGAGCAGCTGAACCGACTCAATGCTTGGTTCGGCTCGCGGACCTGTCACTGGCATGGGGTGCTCCATTTGAAGGATTGGGTTTGCGTGGCAGATATTGGGGCGGACATGGGGCTTCCCACTTCACCCGAATATAGGGTCGGGCCCGATGGTTGTCTAGGACCACCCCTGGATTGTCCGCAACAGGTCCCGGCCGGGAGGTAATGTTCAGGACATGGGACTCACCGAACATATTCTGGTCACCGGCGGCTCGGGACGACTCGGACGCAGCGTTGTCCAGGGCCTGCTTGCAGCCGGCCACGCCGTCACGTCCGTTGACCAACGCCTGCCCGAGGCCCCGGAGCCAGGGGCCGAGTACCTCTCTGTCGACCTTCTGGACACCGACCAAACCCTCGAGGCCTTTGCCTCGGTCCGTCCGGACGCCGTCATTTCCCTGGCTGCCATCGCTGTGCCGTTCAGCGCCCCGGAAGGGGTGATCCTGAATACGAATGCGAGCATCGCACACAACGTGGCCTCGGCAGCGCTGGAGGTCGGGTGCACGAAGATCGTGCTGGCCTCCAGCCCCACTGTCATTGGCTATGGAGCGCCCTCCGGCTGGCTACCCGCGCGATTCCCGCTGGACGAGGAAACCCCGACAAAACCGTGGCACGCCTATGGCCTGTCCAAGTTGGTGGCCGAGCAGGTTGCCTCGATGTTCGCTGCGGCCCGCGGCAACGAGGCACGGTTCGCCTCCTTCCGCCCCTGCTACGTGATTGCCCCCGAGGAATGGGAGGGCGCGCCGACCCAGCAAGGCCACACCGTCACCGAACGGCTTCAGGACCCGGATTTGGCGGCGCCCTCGCTGTTCAACTACGTCGATGCCCGGGACGTCACCGATTTCCTGCTGCTGCTATTGGAGAAGATGGACATCATCGAGAACGGTTCGACCTTCTTCGTGGGCGCCGACGATGCCCTGGCCACCAGGCCGCTGTGCGAGCTGCTGCCGCACTATGTGCCGGGCAGCGAGGAACTGGCCGCCGGGCTGGTCGGGACATCTCCGGCCTTCAGCATCTCTCGCGCCCGCACCGTCCTGGGCTGGGAGCCCAAGCGCAGCTGGCGCACCGAACTTCTCAACCAGCCGGAGCCCGTGCGCGACGTCTGATCAGCCCAGCAGGAGCGTAATCCCCAGCGTTACCGGTAAGGCCAGCAGCGTGCTGCAGAGGACCACTTCGCGGGCCACCGTGGTTTCCAGCCGGAACTGCTGGGAAAAGAGCAGCACGTTCTGCGCGGTGGGAAGCGCCGCCATGATCACGACCCCGAGCAGGGCGGTGCCCTGCAATTTGAAGACGAAAGCGGCAAACACCCAGGCCACCAGCGGCATGAAGAGCATCTTGAATCCGGTGGCCAAAAAGACCTCGCCGCGCAGGGACTTCTCCGCCAACGGGCGCTGCCCGAAGAGTGCCATGCCGAACGCCATCAACAGCAGCGGGATGGAGGCCTGGCCCAACATGTTCAGTGGGATGTTGATGACCTCGGGCAGGCGCAGGTTGAAGGCGGCGAAGAGCGCGCCGACGAACGTGGCGATGGTGACGGGGTTGGCGATGGAGCGAAGGATGGTCTTGGCCAGCGGGGGCTTGTTTTCCTGGTTGCCCTCGGCCCGGGCCGCCAAGGCAAAGAGGCACAGATAGACCGGTGCGATCAACAGCAGTTGGGCGATGAGGACCGAGACCACTGGATTGGTGCTGCCCACCGCGTAGAGCGCCAGCGGGACGCCGATGTTTCCTGCATTGACGTAGCTGGTAGACATGGCAGCGCCCGGCAGCCGGGCCGCCGGCACCTTGAGGAACAGCTTGGCGCACAGCGCGTAGAGGCCGCCGGTCAGCGCGGCGGTGATGAGCGCTATCGGGGTGAACACCCCGATCACGGAGCGCAGGTCGGTGTCGGCAAGCAGGGTGAACATCAGCGCGGGGTTGGTGATGTAGTAGATCAGCGGGGTCAACCCGGTGGCGATGGATTCGCGCTTGCGCGGCAAGAACCGTGCGGTGGCCAGCCCGATGAAGATCAGGATCAGCACGATCGTGAAGCCCTGGAGCACTCCCTGCACATGGCCTCCTGAAACGGCGTTGAAAAAGCGGGCGCGATCCACGCCCGCGTTTAAGCATGGCAGGGACGCGGGAATCGTTCCGACGAACGTTTCCCGCGTCCCTGCTTTTTATGAGGCGTTTTGCAAGATCGGCGTTAGCGGACCAGCGCCGGGGACTTTGCGTTGAATTCCCATCCGGGAATCAGGTACTGCATGGATGCCGCGTCGTCGCGCGAGCCCAGCCCGTGTTCCAGGTAGAGCTCGTGGGCCTCGGCCAGCCGCGTGCGGTCAAGGGTGACACCCAGGCCCGCACGTGCAGGAACCTTGATCTCGCCGTCGCGGATCAGCAGCGGTTCCTCGGTCAGCCCCTGCCCGTCCTGCCAGATCCAATGCGTGTCCAGGGCCGTGATTTCGCCCGGCGCTGCGGCGCCGACCTGGGTGAACATGGCCAGGGAGATGTCGAAGTGGTTGTTCGAGTGCGAACCCCACGTCAGTCCGAACTCCTTGCAGAGCTGGGCCACGCGCACGGAACCCGCCATGGTCCAGAAGTGCGGGTCGGCAAGCGGGATGTCCACGGCATTGGTGCGCACCGCGTGGGACATTTCGCGCCAGTCGGTGGCGATCATGTTGGTGGCGGTCTGCAGGCCGGTGGCGCGCCGGAACTCGGCCATCACCTCGCGCCCGGAGAACTTGCCCTCGGCACCGCAGGGGTCCTCGGCGTAGGCGACGACTCCCTGCATCCTCTTGCCCAGGCGAATGGCATCCTTCAGCAGCCAGCCGCCGTTGGGGTCCAGGGTAATGCGAGCCTCGGGGAAGCGCTGCTTCAGGGCGATGACCGCATCGACTTCCGCATCGCCTTCCTGCACGCCGCCCTTGAGCTTGAAGTCCTTGAAGCCGTAACGCTTCTGTGCGGCCTCGGCGAGCCGGACAATGGCCTCGGGGGTCATGGCCTCTTCGCGGCGCACGCGCTCCCAGTCATCGGTGCCGTTGGGCTCGCGCAGGTAGGGGAGATCGGTGTCATCCGGGTTGCCCACATAGAAGAGGTAGCCGAGCATCGGCACCGCATCACGCTGCTGCCCGTCGCCCAGCAGCTCCGCGACCGGAACGCCGAGGAACTGGCCGTGCAGGTCCAACAGGGCCGACTCGATGGCAGTGACCGCGTGCACCGTGGTGCGCAGGTCGAAGGTCTGCGCGCCGCGCCCGCCCGCATCGCGGTCGGCAAACTTGGTGGCGACCTCGCGCAGCAGCGAGCGGTAGCGTGCCACCGGGGCACCGATGAGCAGTTCGCCGGCCTCCTGAATGGTGCTGCGGATCGCCTCGCCGCCGGGCACCTCACCCAGGCCCGTGCGGCCGTCGGAGTCCGTGATGATGGTGATGTTGCGGGTGAAGAACGGGCCGTGGGCGCCGGAGAGGTTCAGCAGCATCGAGTCGTGCCCGGCAACCGGGACGACCTCGATGGCTGCGATGGTGGGTTGTGCTGTGCTCATGCTTGTTCTCCGGCGGTCTTCAGGGTGCCGTCGATGCGGCGGGTCAGCTTCCAGGGGTTGGCCTGCTGCAGCGGGGCCGGCAGCAAGGAGTCGGGGATGTTCTGGTAGGCGACCGGGCGCAGGAAGCGCTCGATGGCCAGGGTTCCGACCGAGGTGGTGCGGGTGTCCGAGGTTGCCGGGAACGGTCCGCCGTGGACCATGGCGTGGCCGACCTCGACACCGGTGGGCCAGCCGTTGACCAGGATGCGTCCGGCCTTGCGCTCCAGGATGGGCAGCACCGCGGCGACGGCCTCATGGTCTTCATCGTTCAGCTGCAGGGTCGCGGTGAGCTGGCCCTCCAACTTGGACAGGGCGGAGGCCAGGTCGGCCGCGTTCTCGTAGCGGATGACCAGGGAGGCGGCGCCGAAGATCTCTTCGTGCAGCACCGGGTTGTCCAGCAGCTGCTCCACGCCGGTGGAGAAGATGGACGGGGCCGGGGCGTTTTCGGTTGCCCCCTTGGAGCCCTCGGCCAAGAGCTCGACACCAGCCTGCTGGCCAAGGTTTTCCACACCCTGGACCCAGGAGTTGTAGATGCCCTGGGTGAGCATGGTCTGCCCTGCGACATCGGCGGTCTCGCCACGAAGCGCGGCGGCGAAGGCGTCGCCTGCAGCCCCGGCCGGGACGAAGACCATGCCCGGGGCGGTGCACAGCTGGCCGCTGGAGCCGGTGACCGAGCCCAGGTAGGCTTTGGCGTGGCCTGCTGAGTCCTCTGCCAAGGCGCCGGCGAAGAAGATGACCGGGTTGATGGAGCTCATCTCGGCGTAGACCGGGATCGGCTCCGGGCGCGCGGCCGCGGTGGCCATCAGCGCGGTGCCGCCGCCGCGGGAACCGGTGAAGCCAACGGCCTTGATGCGCGGGTCGGACACCAGCGCCTGGCCGATGCTTGCGCCCGGTCCGTAGACCAGTGAGAAGATGCCCGGGTGCAGGTTCGCATCCGTGATGGCGGCGGTGATGGCCCGGCCCACGATTTCGCTGGTGCCCGGGTGGGCGTTGTGTGCCTTGAAGACCACCGGGCAGCCCGCGGCCAGGGCCGAGGCCGTGTCACCGCCGGCGGTGGAGAAGGCCAGGGGGAAGTTGGACGCACCGAACACCGCGACCGGACCCACCGGGATCTTGCGCTGGCGGATGTCCACGCGCGGCATGGGCGTGCGCTCCGGCAGTGCCGGGTCGATCCGCACCCCGAGGTGGTCGCCCTGGCGGACAACCTGGGCGAAGAGCCGCAACTGGTTGCAGGTGCGCCCGCGCTCGCCGGTCAGGCGTGCCTCGGGAAGCCCTGTCTCTTCCATGGCCCGGGCAACCAGCTCGGTTCCCAAGGCCTCGATGTTCGCGGCGATGGCCTCGAGGAAGGCGGCGTGGGTTTCCGGGTCAAGGGCACGGAAGGAATCGAAGGCGTCCTCGGCTGCGGTCGTGGCCAGCTCCAACTGTTCGGTGTCGATCAGCGAGTAGGCCGGTTCGAGGGGCTGGTTGGTGGCGGGGTTGAAGCCGCGCACCTCTTTTCCGTTGCCCGGGGTGGCGATCCCGGCCAGGATGGACTGGCCGGTGAGTTGCTGGGTATCCGTGGACATTGCTGCTCCTGCGTCGGAAGGTGGGTATATCGGTGAAGATGTTGGTGCGTCCTGCTGGAAAGGTTTAGACGGCTGCTGCTGCAGGCATCAGGCCGGCCTGCGTCAGCAGTGCGCCCAAATCGGCCAGGTCGGCTTCGGTGAGGTTCTGCAGCGGCGGGCGCACCGATCCGGCGTCGCGGCCGATGGCCTTCAGTCCACCCTTGACGATGGAGACGCCGTATCCGGACACGCGGTCGCGGATGTCCAGGTAGGGAAGGACGAAGCGCTTGAGCTTTTCGGTGACGGCAGCGCGGTCCTGGTTGCGGACGTCCTGGTAGAACTCGAGGGCGAACTCCGGAACGAAGTTGTACATGGCCGAGGAGTAGGTGCTCATGCCCAGCTGCAGCAGCGGCAGGGCGAAGGTTTCGGCGGTGGGCAGGCCACCCAGGTAGAAGAGGCGGTCGCCGTTCTTGGTGTAGACCCGGGTCAGGTGCTCGATGTCCCCGGTGGCGTCCTTGAATCCAATGAAGTTCTCGTGGGTGTCGGCCAGGCGGGCCACGGTGTCGGCCGAGTAGATGGCGTTGGCGCGGTTGTAGACGATGACGCCGGTGGAGGTTGAGGAGCAAACGGCGGAGGCGTGGGCGAACAGGCCGTCCTGGTCGCACTCGGTCAGGTACGGCGGCAGCAACAGCAGGCCCTGGGCGCCGGCGGCCTCGGAGTCCTGGGCGTTGAGGATGGCCTGCTTGGTGGAGCCTCCGGCCGAGCCGAGCACCGGCACGCGTGAGCCGGCTTCCTCGACTGCCATGCGCACCACGCGGGCGGATTCCTCCGGGGTGAGGGTGAAACCCTCGCCGGTGCCGCCGGCGGCGAAGAGGCCTGCGACGCCGAAGCTGGACTGCCAGTCGAGGTGGCGGCGGTAGGCGGCCTCGTCGATTTCCAGGTCGGCATCGAATGCGGTCACCGGGAAGGAGAGCAGCCCGTCCTTGAGCGTGGTGGCAAGTTCGGCGGGGGTGTACGTGGCCATGGGGATACTCCTAAAGCTGGGCGCCTCCACGACGACGTGGATTGGTGGCGACGGACGATGGTGTTGTTCGTTGACCTCAGCCTAGGTAGCACTATCGATGCATGTCCAAGCCCATATTTGTATTGACTGATACTCGTTGGGTATCACAAAGCCTTACTCCGCGGCCCGCTCTCGGACGACTTCCAAAAGGCTCGTGATCGCAGGGTTCCGGATTTCGCGGTTCCAGATTGCGTGCATTTCCACGATGTCGCCTTCGACCCCGGCAAGCCGAAGGTAATTGACCCCGTCGATCCCCAGCGCCATGGAGGATTCGGGCACGAATGCGACCCCGCGGTTCGCCGCCACCAGCGCGATCATGGTGAGGATCTGGCTCACGGTGTGGACGACATTCTTGTGTTCGATGGCCATGTGGCGGACGGCTAGGTCGTAGAAGTATCGGGCCTGGGTGGGGGAGTGCATGATCAGCGGAGCATCGCGCAGGTCTGCTGCGGTGACGGGTCGCTTGAGTTGGTTGAGCGGGTGGTTGGTGGGTGTCGCCAGCATGAGGTTCTCGGAAAAAAGTAGTTGGGATTCGAAGATGTCGGCATCAAACGGAGGCCGGGCCAGGCCGAGATCCAGGTCCCCGTCAACCAGGGCCTGGATCTGCTCGCCGGTGACCAACTCCCGCAGATCGATGTCGATCTCCGGCATGTGCTCGGCAATCTCCGTCAGGAGGGGGCCGAGCAAGGTGTATCCGGATGCGGCGGTGAATCCGATGCGCAGAATCCCGGCACGTCCCGCGGCAATGCGCCGGGCCATGACCGGCGCCCTGTGTGCCGACGTGATGATGCTTCGGGCCTCGGTGAGGAAGGCCTGCCCGGCCGCGGTCAGCGCAACACGGCGATTGTTGCGGTCCAGGAGCTCCGCGCCGATTTCCTTTTCCAGCTTCTGGATTTGGCGGCTCAGAGGCGGTTGCGTCATATTCAGTCGCTCCGCCGCCCGGCCGTAGTGCAGCTCTTCTGCCACGGCGATAAAGCTGCGTGCTTGTTCCAATGTAAACATGATGCCTTCCGGGTATCACTCAATGCAGTATTGGGCTTGGACATGCATCATACTGACTTCCTAAGCTCGGTGTTCTACGGGGCAGGCGTGATGCCGTTCACATGATGAAACATCTAGGCCATCCCCCGCGGTTCCACTCGACTCAGAAAAAACGCCCAGGAGCAACTAATGAAGAAGTTCCCCACTCGCCGAACCATCCTTGGAGTCGTCGCTGCCTCCTCGCTACTGGCCATCACTGCATGTGGCGGCAACGTAGCCGGCTCAGCCAGTACGAGCGACACTTTTCCGGCAGACCCGATCAACCTGACGGTCGGGGCGGCGCCCGGCGGATCCACCGATCTCATCGCCCGCGCCCTGGCAAACAGCGCAGGCACCGATCTCGGAGTGCCAATGCCCGTGGTCAACAAGCCCGGTGCCAACGGCGCACTGGCCATGAAGGAGCTCGAAGGCAAGCCCGCCACCGGCTACGACCTGGCCACCCTGAACGCTTCGCTGATCACCATCACCCCACTGGCCGTGGGTGAAGCCGAAGCCGTCACCCTCGACGATGTGGACGTCCTCGTTGGCCTGTCCCAGGACGACTACGTGTTGGTGGCCAACCCTGCGGCGGGCGTCAAATCCATCAAGGATATCGTGGCGGCCGGGGACAAGTTCACCTACGGAACCACGGGCGTGGGAACAGGTTCACAGCTGGCCCAGGCGGTCCTGTTCAAGCAGGCCAAGATCGGTGGAACCGAGGTTCCTTTTGACTCCGGTGCACCGGCGGTGACTGCGGTCCTGGGCAACCAGGTCCAGCTTGCAACCGTCCAGCTTGGCGAAGCCAAGGCCCAGATCGATGCAGGAAAGCTCGTGCCGATCGTCGTGTTCTCCACCGAGCGCAACAAGTTCCTCCCGGACGTTCCCACCGCCACCGAAGAAGGCTACGACGTCCCGGTCTCTCAGTACCGCGCGGTGGTGGCACCCAAGGGTACGCCCGACGCAGTCAAGGAACGCCTCGTGAAGTCGTTCGAAGCCGCATTCAAGACCAAGGAATACCAGGACTTCAACGAAAAGAACCTGTTGACTCCGCGCGAGATCAGCGGTGAAGAGATCGTGACGGAATGGACCGCCTTGGCCAAGAAGTACAAGGCCTTGGTCGATGAACACGGAATCTCCCTTTCCGGCAAGTAGAAAAACGATGCGGCAGACTCAACATTCTTCAGGAGCGACAATGACCAAAGCACCAACCTCGGAGCCGGACAACGCTCCATCCGTTGACGTTGACGATGCCCTGACACCCGAGGAACTGGCGGCGCAATGGGAGGCCGAGGCACCACCTGCGGGCGGGCGCGCCGCCAGTTTCTTCTCCACTCTGGTTGCCGTAGCCATCGGCGTGGCGGGCATGCTGCTTTCCTGGCAACTGGGACTTGGCAGCCCCGCCGAACCGGCACCGGGCATGTGGCCGTTTGCCGTCTCGGTCGCCTTGACCTTGGTCAGCCTCGCGCAGCTTGTGGCGGGCCGACAGGGCGGGGCGGGCGAAAAGTTCTCCAAGCTCTCGTGGCTTCCGCTGATTGGCATCCTGACCCTCGTGGGCATGGTCGCGCTGATGCCCGTTATCGGGTTCGAGATCCCGTCCCTGCTCCTGAGCCTCGTTTGGATGAAATTCCTCGGCGGAGAGTCCTGGCGTTCCGCGGTCCTGTATTCGCTGATCGTCGTGGCCGCCTTCTACGGCATCTTTATCCTCGCCCTCGGAACCAGCATCCCCCACCTCTTTTAGCTTCACCCGATCGAAGGTCAACCCATGGATTTTTTCCAGCCAGTCTTGGATGGTTTTGGCGTAGTCCTAGACCCCACCAACCTGCTCTATTGCCTGCTCGGCGTCGTGATCGGCATGCTCATCGGCGTCCTGCCCGGGCTCGGCCCGGCGGCAACCATTGCCATCCTGCTCCCGCTGACATACGGCGTCGAGCCCGTCACGGCAATCATCATGCTCGCCGGCATCTTCTACGGTGCCCAATACGGCGGAACCATCACCTCGGTGCTGTTACGGCTTCCCGGCGAAGCCAGCTCGGTGGTCACGGTCTTTGACGGGTACATGCTCGCGAAACAAGGCAGGGCCGGCACCGCGCTGGGCATTGCTGCCATCGGTTCATTCATCGGCGGCACCGTAGGCATCATCGGCCTGACATTCTTTGCCCCCATCGTTGCCAAGTTCGCCTTGGACTTCGGCCCGCCGGAATATGCTGCGCTGGCGCTGTTGGGCATTCTGCTTGTGGCCACCATCAGCAACGGCAACAAGCTCAAGGCCGTCATTGCCGCGGCCGTGGGGCTGTTGCTGGCAACAGCCGGACGAGACATCTTCACCGGCGCCGAGCGCTTTACATTTGGGAATCTCTCCTTGGCCGACGGCATCGACTTCGTTCCGGTGGCCATGGGACTCTTCGGCCTGGGTGAAATCCTCTACAACCTCGAGGAACGCCACCGCGCCGCCTCGGCCCCGATCGCGGTTGCCAACGCCTGGCCGTCGCGCAAGGACCTCAAGGATGCTTCCGGTGCCATCGGGCGTGGCTCGGTGCTCGGCTTCTTCCTGGGAATCCTACCCGGCGGTGGCGCAACGATTTCGTCGTTGGCGGCATACGCAACGGAAAAGAAACGCGCCAAGGATCCCTCCCGATTCGGCAAGGGCGCCATCGAGGGCGTTGCCGGCCCGGAGACCGCGAACAACGCGGCGGCCACAAGTTCATTCATCCCGTTGTTGACACTTGGCATCCCGGCGAACGCCACCATGGCGCTGATGTTCGGGGCGTTGCTGATCCAGGGAGTGACACCTGGCCCGCAGTTGGTCGAGGAACACCCCGACCTTTTCTGGGGCGTGGTGAACTCGATGTACATCGGGAACATCCTGTTGCTGATCATGTCGATCCCGTTGGTGGGCCTCTTTGTCAAGATCCTGCGCGTCCGCGCAGCCATTCTGGCCCCGATCACCGCGTTGATCACAATGCTTGGCGCCTACACGATCAACAACTCCATGTTTGACGTGGTGTTGGTGGTCTTCTTTGGCGGCGTTGGCTACCTGATGAAGAAGTTCGGATTCGATCCGGGCCCACTGGTCCTGGCTTTCGTGCTGGGTTCCCTGCTTGAATCCTCGATCAGGCGCTCGTTGCTGGTCCTGGACGGAAATATCGGCGGGTTCATGACCCGACCGATCTCGGCCACTCTCATCGTGGCATTCGTCATCGTGGCGGTCTGGCCCATGGTCCAGAGCGCCCTCAAAAACCGCAGAAAGTCCGTGGTTTCGGAATCAATTAAGGAAAAAGTATGAGTATTCTGGTTGGCTACGTACCCACCCCCGTGGGGGAAGCCGCGGTCGATACCGCCATTGCCGAGGCAAAGCTGCGGAACGAAAAGTTGTTCGTCGTTAATTCGGCGCGTGAGGGAGTACTCGTGGACAAATCGGTTGCCTCTCCCGATGATTTGGACCGCGTCGAGAAAGCTGCCTCGGCGGCCGGAGTGGACGTCATGCTCCTGTCCTCCACCCATCGGGAGGACCTGGCCTCTGAAATCCTGGAACTGGCCGAAGAACACGATGTGTCGTTGATCGTCATTGGCTTGAGACAGCGTTCGCAGGTGGGAAAGTTCATCATGGGTTCCCACGCACAACGGATCCTCCTGCAAGCCGACCGGCCCGTCTTGGCCGTCAAGGCAAAGAATCCGGACTTCTAGACTCCCTGGACACAACACGGCTGTGGCCGCTTCCCTACCTGGGAGGCGGCCACAGCCGTGTTGTCGGCACGACGCGCGGTGGATTCCCTCGCGATGTTTCTCGAAGGACGAGGCATCGAGGTTCGCGCCGGCAAGTCATGCAGGTAAAAATTGCCGGTTGCCTACGTATTCGGGCCTCGAGGAGCTGGAGTCATCGGCGCTCTCGCGAGACATCCAACGACGCCTGTGGGCCCGCTGTAAGAGCGGGCCCACAGGCGTTCCAACCCAAGAACTTCTTTGCCCTCTCGGGTTGTCCTATCGAGAGCTCTATCGGGTCACCAGCGCGGACTTGCGAGCTCGTATTCGGGGTGCAGGCGCTGCATGTATCCGGTGTCATCCCGTTCGGTCATGCCGCAGTCCAGGTACTGCTGGTGAAGGCGTTCAAGCTGGGCTTCGTCCAGCTCGATTCCCAGCCCGGGTGCCGTGGGGACCGCAACGGAGCCGCCGCAGAACACCAAGGCACCGGGGACGATGACGTCGTCCGCGGCGTCCTTCCATGGCCAGTGGGTGTCGCAGGCGTAGTCGAGGTTCGGGGTGGCCGCGGTCAGGTGGACCATGGCCGCCAGCGAAATGCCTAGGTGCGAGTTTGAATGCATGGAAAGTCCCAAGTTAAAAGTCTGCGCAATGCCGGCTAGGTTTTGGCTACGGCGCAGGCCTCCCCAGAAATGGTGGTCCGAGAGCACGACATCGACGGAGCCGGCCTCGATGGCCGGCGGCAAGTCGGCGAAGCTGACGACGCACATGTTCGTTGCCAGCGGAATGGAGACGCGCTTGCGGACTTCGGCCATGCCGTCGAGGCCCGGTGTAGGGTCCTCCAGGTATTCGAGAACACCATCCAGTCGCCTGCCGATCTCAACCGAGGTCTCCACGCTCCAGGCGGCGTTGGGGTCGATGCGCAGCGGGAGATCGGGGAACTCCGCGCGCAGCGCCTCGATGGCGGCGGCTTCCTGCTCGGGGGCAAAGACCCCGCCCTTGAGCTTCAGCGCGGTGAATCCATAGCCATCGACCATGGTCCGGGCCTGGCGCACGATGCCCGCAGGGTCCAAGGCCTCGCCCCAGGCGTCGTCTTCCTGGCCGGGATGCCCGGCCCACTTGTAGAACAGGTACCCGCTGAAGGGGATGGAATCGCGCACGGCTCCTCCCAACAGTGTGCTGACCGGGACTCCCAGCAGCTTTCCTTGGATGTCCAAGGCCGCAACGTCAAAGGGCGAAAAGACGCGGTCCACGGTTGAAGACCCCGTGACCATGCCACTCATTCCGTGGCCGCCTTTGACGCTGTCATTCTCCAGCGCCGCGGCGATGCGCCCTCGAATCACATTGATGTTGAAGGCATCGGCGCCGCGCACCGCGTCGGCCGCCAGTTTCAGGCGCTTGAGGTGTCCTGCATCCCCATACGTTTCCCCGAGGCCTGTGACGCCGGTGTCGGTATGGACCTGGATGATCGCGCGCAGCGCGAATGGCTCATGCACGCCCACGGCGTTGAGTAGCGGCGGATCGGCAAACGCGACGGGTGTGATGGTCACGTCCGTGATTGACGCGGTCTGCACCTCGGCGGAGTCAAGATCAAGTGTTTGTGCGTCGGTGCGCGGCATCGATGTGTCCTATTCGTCGGAAGACCTAGTAATTCTCCTTCCACGCTAGGTGCGGGTGCATCGGGAAGTCCAAGACGAAAATGGCACCGTGTGATGCCGTGCGGGCATGATCGGCAGAGGCAGTTAATCCGGTCCGCGGTCCAATCACCAATCCAACCGCAGGTGTCCGCCAACCTGCTCTCGCACTCGGGCTAGGGCGGCGGGGTCTGCATTCAGCTCGCTGCCCAGGTCCGGCATGTCCGTCCGCAGCGCTGCCAGCCAGGCCGGGTAGCGCTCGGGGAAGCTGCGCTTCAGCAGGTCCAGCACCAGGCCCACCGACGCAGACGCCCCGGGGGAGGCACCCAACAGTGCCGCCAAGGAACGGTCTCCGGTGAGTACGACCTCGGTGCCGAATCCGGCGATAGCCCCGGCACCATCGACACGCTTGATGACCTGGACGCGTTGCCCGGCCTTCACCAGCTTCCAGTCCTCGGCTCGCGCGTGGGGAACAAACACCCGCAGTGCCTTCAGGCGTTGTGCCGGGGTGGTGAGGATCTGTGACACCAGGTAGCGCACGAGGTCCAGGTTGGTGCGTGCGGCCGAGAGCAAGGTTGCCAGGTTTCCGCGGGTCACCGACCTGGCCAGGTCCAGCAGCCTGCCGCGCTTGAGGAAGCGCGGCGAGAACGCGCCAAACGGGCCAAACATCAGGTACTCCCGGCCGTCAAGAACCCGCAGGTCCAGGTGCGGCACGGAAATCGCGGGTTCGCCGTCGGCAGGGTGTCCGTAGACCTTGGCCCGATGCTGCTTGATGAGCTCGGCATTGTCGGTGCGCAGGAACAATCCGCTGATCGGGAATCCGCCGATGGCGGCGGTTTCGGGAAGGCGTGCGGTCTGGAGCAGCGGGAGAGTGCCGCCGCCGGCCGCGACGAAGACATACGTGGCAGTCAGCTCGCGATCGCCGTTGGCTCCCTGGGCGCGGATCCGCCAATTTTCGGTTTCCGGGTCCCGGGAAATGCCGCGCACCCGGGTTTCCAGCTGCAGATCGACGCCAGCGGCCGTGGCATCGGCCATGAGCCGGGAGGTCAGGGAGCCGTAGTCCACATCGGTGCCCCGCATGCTGCGGGTGGCGGCAACATCATCGGTCGCCTCGCGGCCCTGGAACATCAGGGGAAGCCATTGGCGCAGGGTTTCGGGGTCATGTGTGTATTCCATGGAGTCGAACAGTCGGTGCGCGCTGAGCTCGGCATGCCTGGTGCGCAGGACCTCGGTCCATCGGCCGCGGGCAAAGCTGCAGTGGGGGACGCTGCGGATGAAGTCGGTCGGCGCACCCAGGCGTCCACGAGCCGCAAGGTGCGCCCAATATTGTGCCGAGACGAGGAACTGTTCGTGGATGACCAAGGCATCGGCCGGATCGATGCTGCCGTCGGCCGCGGCAGGTGTGTAGTTGAATTCGCACAAGCCGGCGTGTCCGGTTCCGGCGTTGTTCCAGCCATTCGAACTCTCGGTACCGACGACCTCCAGAGCCTCAAGCACGCCTATGCGCCAGGGTTCCAGGGTGGCCAGCAGCCCGGCCGCCGTCGCCCCCATGATCCCGGCTCCAATGATGAGGACATCAAATTGATCGGTGGTTCCAGGAGTCTTCATTGGGGCTGTTTCCTTCTTACGGAGGCGGGGCCGGCCCGCTTAGGGAGTGGGTGTGGCAACGCCGGCTTCGACTTCGAGCCGGTGCAGCGAGTTTGCCAGGTGCACGCGCATGGCAGCGGCGGCGGCCATGGCGTTGCCCGAGGCAATGGCATGGCGGATGCCCAAATGCTCGGTCGCAACCTGCTCCAGGCGGGAGTCGGGGATGGAATCCCGTGATTTCAGGCGTTGGAGCGGCATGGCGATCATGGCCGGACCGAGGTGTCGCACCGCATCTAGGAAATAGGGGTTGCCGCTTCCTGCCGCAACGGCGGCATGGAAGTCGAAATCGCAGCTCATGGAACGCGAGGCATTGGTACCCGCCTTCCTGAATGCCTCGAGTGCGTCGTCGAGCGCGGATAGGGTGCCGGCGCTCGCCGTGATCGCCGCGGCCGCCGCCGCCTCGGATTCCAGACCCATCCGGAACTCGAGCAGTTGCCGGCGTTCGGCAAGGGTCCGCGGGACCCGCGCCTGCGCACCGGTCTCGGGAGGCGGGGGAGTGAGGGCAAAGCTGCCGGCACCGCGCCGCGTGTGGACTAGTCCTTCGGCCTGCAACCTGGTCAGCGCCTCGCGCACCACGGTGCGGGAGACGGCGTGCTCGGCGATCAGGGCATTCTCGCTCGGGAGCTTGTCGCCCGGGGCGATGAGTCCTGTGCTGATCTGCCCGCGCAGGTGCTCAACCAGGCCGGCCGTCAGATTGGGTTTCATAGGATGAATGCTTTCACGCGCGCCGCGGCGGGGCGACTAGGCGCGGCCGAACTCGACGGTGTCGGTCGTCCAGGCGCGGGCCTGGTCGCTGAAGGTGAAGCCGAGTCCCGGGCGGTTCGGAACCAGCATGCGCCCGTCCTTGGTCTCGAGGCGCTCGTTGAACAGCGGGTCCAGCCAGTCGAAGTGCTCCACCCAGGGTTCGCGCGGGTAGGCCGCTGCGAGGTGCAGGTGGATCTCCATGGCGAAGTGAGGTGCCAGGTCCAAGCCGGCCTGGTCGGCCAGCGTGGCCAGACTCAGGAACTGGGTAATGCCGCCGATGCGCGGGGCGTCGGGCTGGATGATGTCGCAGGCGCGGGTGGCAATGAGGCGCTCGTGTTCGGCCACGGAGGCCAGCATCTCGCCGGTGGCAATCGGGGTGTCGAGTGCAGCGGCGAGTGCCGCGTGGCCCTCGGCGTCGTAGGCATCGAGGGGTTCCTCGATCCAGACCAGGTCGAACTCCTCGAGCTTGCGGCCCATGCGCATTGCGGTGGCGCGGTCCCACTGCTGGTTGGCGTCCACCATCATCGGCACGTCCGGGCCGATGTGCTCGCGCACCGCGGCGACGCGGCGGAGGTCCTCGGAGGAATCGGGCAGGCCGACCTTGATCTTGATGCCGCCGATGCCTTCCTCTATTGACTGGCTGGCGCGGTCCTTGACCTCGGCAATCGAGGCGTTGAGGAAGCCGCCGGAGGTGTTGTAGGTGCGCACCGAATCGCGGTGCGAGCCGAGGAACTTGGCCAGCGGCAGGCCCGCACGCTTGGACTTCAGGTCGTAAAGTGCGATGTCGAGGGCGGCGAGTGCCTGCGTGGCGACACCCGAGCGGCCCACCGAGGCGCCGGCCCACAAGAGCTTGGTGTAGAGCTTGGCAATGTCGTTGGGGTCCTCGCCGATCATGGTCTCGGCGACTTCCTTGGCGTGGGCGAACTGTGCCGGTCCGCCTGCACGCTTCGAGTAGGAGAAGCCCAAGCCTTCGTGGCCCTGCTCGGTCTTGATCTCGGCAAAGAGGAAGACGACCTCGGTCATGGGTTTCTGGCGCCCGGTGAAGACCTTGGCGTCCGAGATCGGGGTGGCCAGGGGCAGCCGGGCGGTGGACAGCTTGACGTGGCGAATGGCATCGGGGGTGTAGCTCATGGCGGGTCTGTGCTCCTGGGAAGGAAGTGGGGAACTGTGTCGATGAATACAACTTATCGTATAAGTTGCAAACTTGTAGCACAAGTAGTTTCGGAGAATTTTTCATCCCGGTTCCCATCCAGACCCATGGGGAGAAAACGCCCGTGGCCCACCCGGAACGCCGGGTGGGCCACGCGTGGAATGGGATGCCTACGAGACGGGAGTGACGAGCTCTCCGGATTCCACGTAGCTGCGCAGATTGTTCAGCGTCAACTCCGCCATGTCGGCGCGCGTCTCGTGCGTGCCGCTGCCCAGGTGCGGCAGCAGGACCACGTTGTCCAGGGCAAGGAGCTCTTCGGGAACGTGCGGTTCGCTGGCGAATACGTCCAGCCCTGCTCCGGCGATCCCGCCATTTTGGAGGGCCGCCACCAGTGCCGGTTCGTCCACGACGCTGCCGCGGGCAATGTTGATCAGGAAGCCCTTCGGGCCAATTGCCTCCAGCACCGTTGCATCGACCAACCCGGCAGATGCGGGGCCGCCTGCCGCCGCCACGATCAGCACGTCGGTGGCCGCGGCCAGGGCCGCTGCCGAGGGGTGGTAGGTGTAGGCACTGCCGTTGATTTCCGAGCGGTTGTGGTAGTGGATTTCGCAACCGAAGGCCTCGAGCCGCTTGGCGATTGCCGCGCCGATGCGCCCCAGCCCCAGGATGCCCACGCGCTTGCCGCTGGCACGGGTGGCCAGCGGGAAGTTCGCGCCGGTTGCCCAGGTGCCGGCGCGCACGAAGCGCTCGGCGGCGCTCAGTGAGCGCAGGGTGTCAAGGTACAGGCCCAGTGCGGTGTCGGCGACGCAGTCGGTCAGAACGTCGGGGGTGTTGCTGATCGGGATGTTGCGTTCGGTGGCCTGGGCGACATCGGTGGCGTCGTAGCCGACTCCGAAGTTCACGATGGCCTCCAAGTTTGGCAGGCGCTTCATGAGGTCGGTGTCGACGCCGATTTTCCCCGAGCACACGGCGACACGGATCGACTCGCCGTGTTCGGTCAGGAATTCCTCGCGGGCGGCTCCGGGCTCGGGGAGCACCAGGGCGTCGTAGTCGTCAACGAGCGCCTTGGCGACCGTGGGGTTGACCGGGCCGACGCGCATGATGGCGTTCCCGGATATGGGGCTGGGGTCGCGCCGCGTGATGGCGCTGGTATCTGCTGACATACCTGAATCCTAGGGAGACGCAAGCATGCGCGTCCAACACGCAGAATGCATGGATCAATACCGTTGGGGCATTGGTTCCCCGTCAGCCGCGTGATGTAGCGGAAGTCACAATGCGCATCGAAAGCCGATCGGAACCAACCGTCCCAGAACCGCGAGTTCATGCGGAAGCGGACCCTTGACGGGCCTTGGTTCCGGCGTCAAGGCTATGGGGACACGACCGGCAGATCCCCTCGCATTGGTCGTTCACACTCGTCCACTTCGCTCACCGCAGAGGAAACACCGATGTTTTTTTCCAGCAAGGCAACGACCCCCGTGACCCGCACCCGTCGACTCTCCATGGCCGTGGCCGCCGGCGCCCTTCTGGGCGTCACGGCACTGTCCGGCTGCTCCGTGGCCAACTCCTCGGGGGCCGCGGGTTCCTCGGGAGCCGGCGCACCGGCGGCCGGTGACACCCTGCGCGTGGTCCTGCAGCAGGAGCCCCCGACGCTGGAGGCCTGCGAATCGAACCTCACCAGCACCGGCGTCGTGGTGCGTTCGACCATCACCGAACCGCTGATCGAACGCAACCCCACCACCGGTGAGCTTGAGCCCAAGCTGGCCACCGAATGGACCAGCACGGACGACACCATCTGGACCCTGAAGCTGCGTGAAGGCGTGAAGTTCCACGACGGATCCGAATTCACCGCCGAGGACGCCGCGGCAACCATTGACCGAGCCGTCAACGGCAAGCTCGGCTGCAACGTCGAGGGCTACGTCTTTGGCGACGACGACCTGAAGGTCAAGGTCGTCGACGACACTACCCTGACGGTCACCGCCCCGAAGGCCGACCCCATCCTGCCGCTTCGCCTCTCCTTCCTGGAGGTCGTGCCCGCCGAGACCTCCACCACCGAAAAGGTGCGCGAACCGATCGGCACCGGCCCCTACAAGCTCGACAAGTGGGACGCCGGCCAGAGCATCAATGCTTCGGCTTTCGCCGACTACTGGGGCGAGGCCCCCGCCTTCCCGAAAGCCAACTACCAGTGGAGGAGCGAGGGCAGCGTCCGCGCCGCCATGATCACCTCGGGCGAGGCCGACATCGCCACCGGCCTGAGCCCGGAAGACAACATCGGGGACCTGGGCGTTTCCTACCCCAACAACGAAACCGTAGCCCTGCGCATGCACGCCGACAAGGCGCCCTTCACCGACATCAGGGTCCGCCAGGCCGTGAACTACGCCATCGACAAGGAAGCCATCGTCGCCTCCCTCTACGGCGGACGCGACAAGGCCGCTGCCCAGCTGGTACCCGAGGGCGTCGTGGGGCACAGCGAGTCCCTCCCGGTCTGGCCGTACGATCCGGAAAAGGCCAAGGCCCTGGTCGAAGAGGCCAAGGCAGCCGGCGCTGACACCTCGGCCCAGATCAGCCTGGTCGTGCGCTCCGCACAGTTCCCGAAGATCGAGGAGCTGGGCCAGGTCATCCAGGAGCAGCTGACGCAGGCAGGACTGAACGTGAAGCTGAAGATGCTCGAGACCAGCCAGCACCTGACCTACCAGGTCCGCCCGTTCCCCACGGATGACGAGGGTGCCATCATGCTGATGACCCAGCACGGCAACCAGGCCGGCGACGCCGCCTTCACCGTCGACCAGTACATGATGACCAAGGGAGCCCAGTCCGCCTTCGGCACCCCGGAGCTCGACAAGCTCATCACCACGGCCGATGCCGCCACCGGCGAAGACCGCCAAGGCGCTTTCGAGAAGGTCTTCTCCTACCAGAACGACAACGTGGTGCAGTTCGCCCACATCGCCCACCAGACCGGCATGCTCGGCGTGGCAGGCACCGTGAGCTACGAGCCGAACTCCTCCTCGGGTGACGAACTGCGCCTGGCCGAAGTCACCAAGGGCCAGTAGTTCCCCTTCCAAAGCCTTCGCAAGGCATTGGCAATCAAGAATTCGACGGAAAGCAACCTGGATAATGCTCACCTATTTGCGTAAACGGATTATCTCCTCCGCACTGCCGCTGGTGGTTGTGGTGGTGGGTGTCTTCGCCCTGGCCCGGATGACCGGAAACCCGGCAAGCCTCTACCTGCCACTGAACGCCACCGACGCGATTCGCGCGGACTTCATTGCCAAGAACGGCCTGGACCAACCCGTCCTTCTCCAGATGGCCGACTACTTCGGTGGTCTCTTGCGATTGGATTTTGGAACCTCGCTGCGTACCGGGGAGGATGCCGCAGCCATGGCGCTGCGCGCCTTCCCGGCCACGCTGCAACTTGCCGCGATGACCATGGTGATCGCCATCGTGTTGGCGATCATCGTGGGCTCCGCGGCCGCCCTGAAGCCCAACGGGGTGCTGGACCGCTTCGCGTCCTTCGTCTCCATGGCCGCCGCTTCGATCCCCGACTTCTGGCTGGCCATCGTGGGCATCTGGGTCTTCGCCATCTACTTGGGCTGGCTGCCCACCTCCGGCGTCATGGGCGCCGCCGCCTGGGTGCTGCCCGTGGCGACCCTGGTGATGAGGCCCTTCGGGGCGCTCGTGCAGGTGATCCGCGGAGCCATGGTCACCTCCCTCTCCGAGCCCTACATCAAACTCGCCCGCTCCAAGGGCGCCACCGAATACCGGGTGGTGACCGGCCACGCCCTGCGCAACGCCGCGGCCCCGGCACTGACCGTGGCCGGGGACCTCACGGTCGGGCTGATCAATGGGGCCGTGGTGGTCGAGACCATCTTCGGCTGGCCGGGCATCGGCAAGCTGATGATCGACTCGATCCTGCAGCGCGACTTCGCCGTCCTCCAGGCCTGCGTGCTGCTCACGGCCCTGGCGATCTTCGTGCTCAACATCGTGATCGATGTGGGCTACGCGCTGCTGGACCCGCGGGTCCGTCCCACCGCGGGGGCCAGGGCACGGCGCAAGGCACGGGACCTCACTCCCGGGCCCGATTCCACCACCCCCAGTGAAACCAACGTCCCTGCCGCCGCCGGCGCGAACGTCTAGGAAAGACCATGACACAGACACTGAATGCGCCCAAGCTGCGCGACCGCGGGCCCCGGCCCAAGAAGGCACGGCTCGGTGGTCCGAGCATGTTCCGGATGCTGCTGCGCGACAAGTTCGCCTCCGTCGGAGCGGTGGTTCTGGGCCTCGTGGTCCTGGTGGCCATCTTCGGCCCCGCGCTCATGGGCGAACTGGCCACCAAGCAAAACCTGATGTTCATGAACAAGGCGCCCTTCGACCCGGCCAACGGGTGGGCCTACGTGCTGGGCTCCGACTCCCTGGGCCGTTCGGTGCTCGCCCGCCTGGTCGTTGCCACCCGCACGACCCTCATGGTCGCGGTCCCCGCGGTCCTGGTGGCCCTGCTCATCGGCTCCCTCTGGGGCGTCTGGGCCGGCTTCCACCGCGGGCGGCGCGAGAACATCTCGATGCGCATCGCCGACATCATCATGTCCTTCCCCTCCCTGCTGCTGGCCGTCGTGGTCCTCTACGTCTTCAGCCCCTCGGTTGCGAACATCGTGCTGATCCTGGCCGTGACCCGCATCCCGATCTACATGCGCACCGCGCGGGCTGAATCCGCCGAACTGCAGTCGCGCACCTTCGTGGACGCTGCACGCACCTTTGGCACCAAGCCCAACTCCATCATCGCCATGCACGTGATCCCGGTGGTCACCCCGACCCTGCTGACCCTGGCCACGCTGGAATTCTGCTACGTCATGCTCGCCGAATCCTCGCTGTCCTTCCTGGGCATCGGTATCCAGCCGCCCGACGTGAGCTGGGGGCTGATGGTGGCCCAGGGGCGCCAATACCTGCAGACCGCCTGGTGGCTCTCGATCCTTCCCGGCCTGGCCATTGTCATCACCGCGATCGCCGCGAACCTGTTGGCGGCCTGGCTGCGCATCGCCACCGACCCGGCCCAGCGCTGGCGCCTGACCCTCGAACGTCCGGCCAAAAAGGCCCTGAAGACCGCAGCCAAGGAGGCAAAGTGATGATGGAAGTACTTGATCCCCAAACCAGCGAGGCGGCCACCGCCGAGGCCGTCCTGGCCGTCACCGGGCTCGACGTGGACATCCGCACCCCCACGGGCACCGTGCGCGTGGTGGGCAACGTTTCCTTCACCGCCTATCAGGGCCAGACCCTGGCGCTGCTGGGCGAATCCGGCTGCGGAAAGTCCATGACCGCCAAGGCCATCGCCGGCCTGCTGGATCCCGTCGCCTCCGTGGCCGGGGGAACCGTGGAGCTCGAGGGCAGGGACCTGAACGCGATGACCCCGCGCCAGCGCCGCGAGGTCGCCGGGCCCGGTCTGGGCATCGTCTTCCAAGACGCGCTGACGGCACTGAACCCCGTCTACACCGTGGGCGCGCAGCTCGGAGAGGCCTTTAGGATCCACCGCGGCATGAACAAGAAGCAAGCCCGTGCCCAGGCCATCGAATTGATGCGCCGGGTCGGCATCCCGGAGCCCGAGGTGCGGGTCGCTGCCTACCCCCACCAGTTCTCCGGCGGCATGCGCCAGCGCATCCTGATCGCCATGGCCGTGGCGCTGGGCCCGCGGCTACTGATCGCCGATGAGCCCACCACCGCACTGGATGTCACGGTGCAGGCGCAGATCATGGCGCTGCTGCGCCGGCTACGCGAGGAAGAGGACATGGCGGTCGTGCTGATCACCCACGACTTGGCGGTGGTGGCCGAGGAAGCCGACGACGTGTGCATCATGTACGCGGGCAACGTGGTCGAAAGCGGGCCGGTGGCCACGGTGTTTTCCACCCCCACCCATCCGTACACCAAGGGCCTGCTCGAGTCGGTGCCCACCCACGCGCGGCGCGGGGACGACCTGTCCTCGATCCCGGGCAGTCCGCCGGAGCTCAAGAACATCCCGTCCGGCTGCGTCTACGCGGACCGCTGCCCGATGGCCGCGGCGATCTGCCGCCAGGAGCGGCCGGAGCTGCGCCCCACCGGTGCGAACCAGTTCTCCGCCTGCCACTTCTCCGAATCCCTGCGCGCCGACACCAGCGCAACACCGGCCGCCGAATCCGTTGCCTCGCCGGAAACCACGTCGACCCTGCTGGAGGAAAACCGATGAGCACCCACGACACCCAGGCACCCAGGCAAAACGTCCTCGAGGTCCAGGAACTGTCCAAGTCCTTCACCGTCTCCGCCGGCTCCGGCGGATCGCGGAAGCTCAAGGCCCTGGACGGGATCAGCCTGTCGGTGGGCAAGGGGGAGACCCTGGGCCTGGTGGGCGAGTCCGGCTGCGGAAAATCCACGCTGGCCCGCACGCTGATGATGCTCGAGATCCCCGATTCCGGCACCGTGCGCTTCGACGGTCAGGACCCGTTTGCGCTCAAGGGCAAGGAGCTGCTGGCCTGGCGCCGGCGGGTGCAGATGGTCTTCCAGGACCCTTTCGCCTCGCTGAACGCGCGCATGAGCGCCGGGCAGATCATCTCCGAGCCCTTCGCCACGCACAAGGACCTGTACCGGGGCTCCGCGGCCCGTTCCAAGCGCCTGAACGAGCTGCTGGATTTGGTGGGGTTGCGCAGCACCGACGCGTACAAGACGCCGCAGGAGTTCTCCGGCGGCCAGCGCCAGCGCATCGGCATCGCCCGCGCCCTGGCCCTGGACCCGGACTTGATCATCCTCGACGAACCGGTCTCCGCGCTGGACCTCTCGGTGCAGGCGCAGGTGCTGAACCTGCTCAACGAGCTGCAGCAGCAGCTGGGGGTCAGCTACATCTTCATCTCCCACGACCTCTCGGTGGTCCGCCACGTGACCGACCGGGTCGCGGTGATGTACCTGGGCCGGATCATCGAAACCGGAGTGACCGAGGATGTCTTTGACCGGCCGCTGCACCCGTACACCGCGTCCTTGATGTCGGCTTCGCCCAAGCTCGACCCTGCAATGCGCCCGGCAAAGCGGATCGTGCTGAATGGTGAGCTGCCCTCGCCGCTGGATCCGCCCAGCGGTTGCAGGTTCCGCACCCGATGCTGGAAGGCCCAGGACATCTGTGCCTCGCGCCGACCCGAGGCCTCGGGGCCGGCCGCGGACGGGACGATCTCGCTGGGGATGCCCGCCATTGGACCGGCCGAGCGCGCCCACATGGCCGAATGCCACTTCCCGATTTCCAGCCCGGCCGAGGCGGGGCTGGTTCCCGCGGGCTGAGCCGCCCGGAAAAGTTGGCGACCAAGGCCGCACCCCGGAGAGCCACGGCGGTGCGGCATGGGCAGTTGCAGGGGACGGCCCCTTGTTCGTCATGGCCGCGCTTGTAGGCTGGGGGAATCCTGCAAATGGCTTGACCCGGGACGGAAAAAACCATGGCCACGTTTCACGAACTCCACCACCAAGATGCGCCACTCTTGTTGCCCAACGCCTGGGACGTGGGCTCGGCACTGGCCTTTGCGGCGGCGGGCTACCCGGCAGTCGGCACCACCAGCTTCGGCATCGCTGCAAGCGCCGGCATGCCTGATGGCTACGGGGCCAGCAAGGGTGCAACCCTTGCGCTCGCGGCGCAGCTTGTCCGCTTGCCCCTGCACGTCACCACCGACATCGAGGACGGCTACTCCGAGGACCCCACCGAGGTCGCCGAGTTCGTCGCCGAACTGGCAATACTGGGCGTGGCCGGGATCAACCTTGAGGACAGCCGGGACGGGCACCTGGTGGATCCCGCAAGGGTTGCCGCCAAGATCGCCGCCATCAGGCAACGCAGCCCCGGGGTATTCATCAACGCCCGGGTGGACAACTTCTGGTTCTCCGAGCAGGCCACGGTGGATGCCGTCCTGCTCCGCGCCACTGCCTATGCCGACGCCGGCGCCGACGGGATCTTTGCCCCCGGGGTTGTGGCCGCGGACGACATCCGCGGCATCACCGACGGGATCGGGCTGCCGGTCAATG
Source organism: Paeniglutamicibacter sulfureus (assembly GCF_030512175.1). Taxonomy (GTDB): domain Bacteria; phylum Actinomycetota; class Actinomycetes; order Actinomycetales; family Micrococcaceae; genus Paeniglutamicibacter; species Paeniglutamicibacter sulfureus. Next base: position 823,756 of record NZ_JAULBL010000002.1, read on the forward strand.
TGTTGGCCCATCACACGCTGGGCGTTGCCGAACTGGGGAAGCTGGGCGTGCGTCGTGTCAGCTCCGGATCCTTGCCGTACCGCGCCGCGGTGGACGCCGCAGTGGAGAGTGTCAGCGCCCTGCGCGACGGCATGCCGATCCCGGCCGCCACGCCGTATTGGGAAATGCAGGCACGCCTGGAGGCCTTCCAGCTGGACTCCGCCGGCTAAATCCCCGCACGGCCCGACAGCATTTTCCGGTTGCCCCACGGTGACGCCGGTGGGTTTGCGGTCGGGCGCGCGTATCAATGCCAAATTTCACCGCTCGCCCGGTTCGCGGGACATTGCGGGACCACATCGCCCGCTGTAGCGCGGCCGGACAAGCGATGAATCTTGGGCCGGCCTTGGATCGGTCCCACTGCCGGATGATCGCCGTCCGCCCGTCAGGGTGGGCTTCCAGATACCAGCACCATGTGGCGGCATGCAACCATGGCGACGGTGCGGCTACCCGTTCGGGCCCATGCCGCTATCGGGACTGCGGGTCGTGCCCGCCGAGGTCTTACGTGGCATCCCGGAAGGGGACCTCGATCCTCCAGCGTGCAACATGACGAGAGAGGACGTGTGCCGCGCTGGCAGTGAGATCGGTGGTGAAAAAAGCAGTCATCGGGATCTGCGCCCTGAGGGGTCCTGCACGATTATGAGACCCACCTGCCCGGCTTTGTTCACCCGGTACCACAACTCACTTCGTCGTGGATCTGGCGTTCTCCGATGGTGACACGGCTATCGGCCTCAGTGGTGTTCCAGCTCGTGGGCGATATGGCTGCGGAGAAAACCCGAATGAAGGGGCCGACCACAGGACGGTTCACGGTGCAGATCATTGTTGGCTGCCGACATGTACTTCCGATGTCCCGGACGATCAAGAATTTTGGATGGAAACCAACCCCCAGGCCCTGCCTACTTTTCATTTACCGCGACTGCGGTAAATGAAACGGGTGTCACATTCGAAACCCCCTACTCTGATTGAACCCCACTCGCGGGCTCCCCACCTGGAATTTATTGAAAGGCTGCGCCATGATTTCGAAACGTAGTGCTGTGAAGATCGGCACTCTGCTCTGTGCCGCAATGGCACTCTCTGCCTGCGGCGGCGGACCAAGCTCGGATGCTGCTGCCGGATCCAGCGAACCGGTTACCGGTGGTGAGCTTGTCGTTGCATCACTCCCAGCGATGATCGACCCATATGTAACGACCTCGCGGTCGAACTGGATGGTTGCAGCCTCAACGTGCGAGGGCCTCTTTGCCAACGCAGCGAACACCACGGTGGACAACGGGCTTGCCGAAAGCTACGAGTATGACGAACAGACCGGTGTTTACACCATCAAGATTCGTGAAGGCGTCAAATTCCATGGCGGCGGCGAACTGACGGCAGCTGATGTGGTCGCCTCGCTGGAGCGTTATGGCAGCGGGGATGCCGGTGAGCTGTTCAGCTCGTTGACCAAGGAAATTTCCGCGGCTGGCCCGCTGGCCGTTTCGATCTCCACGAACCAACCGTCGGGTGCCATCCCAGCGCTGCTGGCAACACCGGACACTGGTGCCTACATCATGTCAGCCGCTTCATTGGAAGCGGCCGGTTCAAGGGACCTGACCTCACTGGATTGCACCGGTCCCTACAAGCTGGACAGCTTCGCGACCGACCAGCAAGCCGTGATCTCGCGTTTTGACGACTACGCCGCACGCAGCGAAAAAGCAGATGGTGCAACCGGGGCCAAGACAGCCTATGCGGACACGATTAAGTTCATCCCCTTTAACGACGCCAATGCCCTGAACCAAGTTCGTACCGGTCAGGCGCACATCGTTCCACAGTTCATGAGCATGGATCAGCTTTCTGTCTATGAGGCGGACCCATCACTGGAACCAGTGGTGAGTGAGGGCGCTGGATTCTCGCTGCTGCAGCTGAACAACAAATCCGGACTGATGGCAGATCTGAAAATGCGCCAGGCGGTATTGAACTCCGTAGATCCGGTAGCGATTGCCACCCAGCAACTTGGCGGGACCGAGTACTTTGCTGATGACTCGAGCCTGTTCCCCAAGGGCTCGCCATGGTATTCGGATGCCGGTGCAGACATTTACAAGAACAGAAGTGTTGATGCCGGTAAGGCTTTGCTTCAAGAGGCAGGATATGACGGCACTCCGGTCCGTGTGCTCTACCGTCCCGACTCCGATGGCTACGGCCCCCTGCTCAAGCAGCAGCTGGAAGGCATCGGTTTTGTAGTGGACCTGCAGGCCATGGATGCGGCCACCTTCGGCTCCGCCCGCACTGATCCCTCTAAGTGGGATATTTTCCTTGCCGGCGGTACCGCCTATTCGGATCCGCTGACAGTAGTGTTCCTCAACGACGATTTCCCGGGATGGTGGACCACGGATGAAAAGAAGTCGTTGATGGCTGATGTCACTGCGGGCAAAAACATCGAAGCCCGTCTGCCTGCCTGGAATGAAATGCAACAGCTGATCTGGGACGAGCTGCCATTTGTGAAGCTCGGGCACGAACCGCGGTTGAGCGTCATCGGAGCCAGTATCGGTGGGTTTGAACCGACGCAAGGGACTGTGCGCGGCTTCTATAACGTATGGATCGGCAACTAAGCACACCCGAGGGTGTGGGCGGGTGGTTCCGTCTCCGTGTGATTCAAGATGACGGAACCACCCCCAGCCTGCGCAAGAAATCTCGCTGTTGATCGTTCGCGGATAAGAAGAGAAACATGAAACCAACATTAAAGGCCCTGCTAAGGGACCCCTCAGCGATGACGGGTGCAGTCATCATTTTGCTGGTGGCCTGCCTAGCCCTGTTAGCGCCGGTTCTTGGCGGGGACCCAAATTTTGTCGATCCGGTAAACCGGCTGAAAGCGCCCCAAGCGGCATTCCCGCTGGGTACTGATGACCAAGGGCGCGACATGTGGACCATGCTGCTCTTTGGTGCCCAAACTGCCCTCGGAATCTCCGCGCTTTGTACGGTCCTGGCCATAGTCATCGGTTACCTGATCGGAATCATCTGCGGGTACTTCCCAAAGGTTGATGCAGTGGTCATGCGCATCATCGATGGGATGATGTCGTTCCCAAACATCATTTTGGTTATGAGCCTGGTTGGCGTTCTAGGCCGGGGCGTAGGGCCGGTGGTCTTCGGACTAACAGTGGTCTTGATTCCCCCGATTGCGCGCGTGGTTCGTTCGGCATCACTCAGCGTGAAATCGACTCCCATGGTCGAATCCGCCCGGGCAATGGGTGCCAAGGACTCTTGGATTCTGTCCAAATATGTTGCCCCAGAAGCCGTCTCCGTCCTGATCGTTCAAGCAACAATGGGTTTCGCTGCAACTGTGCTCTCCATCGCCGCCTTGAGCTTCTTGGGCATCGGAATCCCACCCGAAGTACCGAGCTGGGGTGCCAGCCTCTCGGCCGCGCAGAAATACATCGCCGTTGCCTGGTGGATCGGCGTCTTCCCCGGTGCGGCCATTTTGGTTACGGTGCTGGGCCTCATTCTCCTAGGTGACGGGCTGCGAGACTCCATGGATCCTCGAGCACGCCGCATCGCGGGCCTCGCAAAACTCAAGCCACTTGCCAAGGTCACGTCAAAGGAAGGACAGCACTAATGCTCAATTACATTCTCAAGCGCCTATTGGCGTTGCTGCCAACCATCGCCGTGCCCATGGTTCTGCTCTTCGTATTGCTGCGGCTGACTCCCGGAGACCCCGCCGCGGTCATCCTTGGCGAAGAAGCCACTGCTACTGACATTGAAAAGCTTCGAGAAGAGATGGGACTCAACGAGCCCATCATCCTTCAATTCATTGTCTGGCTCGGACGTATGGTGCGATTCGATTTCGGGGACTCGATATTTCTCCGGGCCCCGGTGAGCGAGCTAGTACTTGCTGCAGCCACAGTGACTGCCCAACTTGCCGTTCTGGCATTGATTGTTGCCGTCTTGCTTGGACCACTTCTGGGAGCGATTGCGGCATCAACCACATCAAAGATCACGGATAAGGCCATGGTCGTTGGTTCGGCGGTCGGCATTGCCATGCCGACGTTCTGGCTGGCCATCTTGATGGTCTTGGTGTTCGGTGTGATCTTACGATGGTTCCCTGTCGCCGGCTATGTGGCCCCAACGGAAAACTTCGTTCAGTTTCTCTCCTTCATGGCGATGCCGGCCCTGGCGCTGGGCGTTCTGGAGGCGGCCACGCTCTTCAGGTATTCACGTAATGGCGTCCTGGATGCGAAATTCCAGCCTTTCGTCAATACCGCGCGTGCTCAGGGCCTTGGCGAGAAGACCATTACTGGAAAGTATGTGTTCCGCGCGGCGCTGGTACCGGTCGTTACGGTGGTTGGGCTTTCCATGGCTTCATTGCTCGGAGGCGCAGTAGTTACCGAAAACGTCTTCTCGCTTCCAGGATTGGGCAAGCTCCTGCTCACAGCCGTAGATCGCCGTGACTACCCGCTCATTGAAGGATGCATTTTCCTCATTGCCATCATCTTTGTGTTGGTGAATCTCTTGGTGGATGTGGTCTGTGCACTGATCGATCCGCGTATCCGTATAGACAGCAAGGACTAGCGCCATGCGCGTAGGTGAAAAAGTGTTACTCGAAGTTTGCGACCTGAACGTCGACATCCTCAAGCCAGAAGGTCCAAGCAGAGTCGTTCATTCGCTGAGCTTCTCGCTTGAAGCGGGGAAGACACTGGGCGTTGTCGGCGAATCCGGTTCCGGAAAATCCATGACTGCCACCGCGATCATGGGGATCCTGCCGGATGTAGCGGTTGCTTCGGGCAAAATCTTGTACAAGGGCAAGGATCTGCTCACAGCGACTCATGCAGAACGGCGCAAACTAAGCGGTTCCGAGATCGGCTTCATTTTTCAAGAACCAATGAGTGCGCTGCACCCGACGATGACTATTGGCGAGCAAATGATTCGTCCCATGCGTATGCACTTGGGCCTGGACAAAAAACAGGCACATAATCGCGCCAGTGAGCTGCTGGATCTCGTGGGGATTCCTCCGACGCGAGGTGTACTGGGATCCTGTGTTCACCAGCTCTCCGGGGGCATGCGACAACGCGTCATGATCGCAATGAGTATTTCTTGCAACCCGGCCCTGCTGCTCGCAGATGAACCGACAACCGCCCTGGACGCCACTATTCAAAAACAGATCCTGGATTTGCTGCTGAAATTGCGCGATGACCTCGACCTGGCATTGGTCCTGATCAGTCACGACCTTGGTTTGGTGTCGCAATATACCGACGACGTCGTCGTCATGCTGGATGGATACGAAATGGAGCAGGGCGCTACCCAAGAAGTCATTACCAACCCGAAATCTGGTTACACCCAAGGCCTTTTGGAAGCGGCGCCGCGGCTGGGCCGTCAACCACACCGACTCCCGGTGATCGATAAGTCCATCTATTCAAAGGTGACGCCATGAAAACGGATCAGCTCGAAACCCAAAACGACCTCGTCCTGGAGCTTACCAACGTCAGCAAAGAGTTCAAGGTTGGCGGCATGTTCAAGCGTTCCAAGCACGTCGCCGTAGACAACGCCTCGCTTTCGGTCAAACGAAATCAAGTCGTGGGGCTGGTCGGCGAATCCGGATCCGGAAAGTCCACCCTGGGTCGAATCTCCATTGGGCTCATCAAACCGACCTCTGGATCTGTCCGCGTTCTGGGCCAAGACATTTTCGCCTTGGGCAAAGACGAATTGCGTTTGTACCGTCGCAAGATGCAGATGATCTTTCAGGATTCATCAAATTCGCTGAATCCGCGGATGAGTTTGCAAGAGCTCATTGAAGAGCCGATGCGCGTACAGAATCTATATTCTGCCGAGGAACGTCGCATACGGGCTCGAGCCCTTGCAGATGAAGTGCAGCTGGCCGAGGGCTGGTTGGGACGCTACGCGCATGAGTTCTCAGGTGGCCAGCGGCAACGTATATCTATTGCGCGCGGTTTGGCACTCGAACCGGAACTTATCGTTGCTGACGAACCGGTTTCCGCGCTGGATGTTTCGGTTCAGGCACGCGTCTTGAACCTGCTCAAGGACATCCAAGAATCGCGAAGCCTCTCGATGATCTTCGTGAGCCACGATATGGCCGTCGTGGAATTCATGAGTGATCAGGTAGCGGTGCTTTACAACGGGAAAATTATGGAAAACGGGTCAGCGGAAGACGTTTTCGCTAACCCGAAAAGCGCATACACGCGTACATTGCTGGACTCTTCGCCCAGTCTTTAGCGCGCTCTCTCGCTGGCATTTGGCTTCAAAACAGGAGATTTAGAACATGACCACCTCACAGACCCTAGTTCCGTGCGCCCAAATTTCGGGCCCGATCCCGGAAACCGAAGGAAATCGAGCCGTTGTGCTCGAATCCTACGGAACCGAACGAATGCCCTCATATGGATACATCCAGGAAGAATATTTTGTCTCGGGTAACGCAGCCGAGGCACCATTTCTCACACGCATCTTGGTTCGACGGCCTGAAGACATGGGCAAATTCAATGGTCGAACGCTCACGGAGGTAAGTCATATCTGGGGAGGAACCTCGGTCTGGCGCGCCTACAACCGTGCGCTGATGCGTGATGGGTACATGTGGATAGAAATTGACTCACAGGCTCCGTCGGCGCTGGACCTGATCCAGGGCGGCAATCCCGAACGGTATCGGGACATGGTGTTTACGGCGGGGGAGCTGGCAAGCGACTTCGCAGGATCGATTCCCTTCACAGAGAACCCAAGCCCCGAGATTCTTGCTGAACAATACGATGCGTTCAAGGAACGATGGTGGAAGGCGACACCCCAGTCATTTGAAATCATTGCACAAGTCGCACACGCACTTCGTGGAGGTCTGCCGGGAATCAGGAATTCGGAAGTCAAGACCCTTCTCTTCGCCGGGATATCCCAAACCGGCGGTGTGGTTCGTCGCTTTGTTGAGCAACACCACGATGCCATGCGCCGGGCGGATGGAGGGCCCCTCTTTGACGGATACCTGCCTGGAGCCTCAGGCGGTGAAGCACTACCGGATATAGATGTTCCGGTGATTGAGGTATTGGGTGAAGCGGAATTCCAGTCCGTTCGCTGGGATTGCGGGGTATCTGGGCAGGTTCGCGGACTGAGCCATCGCCGAGCAGATTCCGAAACATTCCGCCTTTACGAGATCGCAGGGATGGCACATCGGGAAACACGCCATATGAGTCAGAAGGATGTACTTAGACTCAAGGACTGCCCGCTGCCTCCCGGAGCACACTGGTCGACCTTCCCGAATTCCCATATTTACGGAGCACTACTGGGACTGCTTGCAGATTGGGCTGAGGGAAAGCTAGTGCCGCCTCCCTCCCAATTACTCGAAACCGAGGGGCACACCGATACCATTTCGCGTGATCAGTGGGGCAACGCTCTTGGAGGTGTGCGAAGCACCTACACCGATGCGCCGACGTCGACCCTGGTAGCTGCGACGCCCATGGGTCGGCCCTCGTGGTACCACGGCAATGAGACACCGTTTGATGGACAGCGCTTGCAAGAGATCTATGGCGATATTGATAGCTACCGTCGTGTCCTTGCTCGAGTTATTGACCGTCTGATGTTGCAAGGGTTTTTGCACCGTGTTGATGCTGAAGAGCTGCGGCTTTCTGCAGAGGAATTGCGCTTCTAAATGCGGTTGTTGCCTTGGGGTTGTGATGCACCTTGTCGCTAGCCGAGGTCAGCTAAGCTCGTCTCATGCCGATCATCTTTGACCTGACCGACGTCGAACCAGCGAACGTTACTGTCAGGGTTTCAGAGATGGCCGAGATGATGGCCATGCTCCACTGCATTGCGGAGCCTGGCCATCATCTTGAACTCTCGCGAGAACTCAAAGCGATTGATGCCGAAATATCCGCTCAGTTGAGACGGACCATGCGTTCGTTCTCACCGCTGTGGGCGCGATTCAGATTCCGCGCATTAATGCCATTGAACTCTAGGGCCAGCCAAGGCTTTGATTCTGAGCTGGCAAGCGTCGCAGCGCTGCCTCTCGAAGCATTTGTGCAGATGAGCGTTCAAGCGATCATCGGTGGTCGATCCGACCGTACCCTGGACATCATGAACGACAGCAGCGACCGTGCTGATTTTATAGAGATCTGCCGGACACGGAGTGAAGAGCGCGAAGAGCTAGGGGCTCGTTTGGCTCGCGATCCCGAGCTCTTCCGTCAGGTCCTGACTGCGTTTCTGCGAACTTTCCATGACACCTGCTTTCACTCGCGCTGGGAATCTGGTTCCGCACGGCTTAAAGCCAGCGAAGTTGAAGTCCAACGACGGCTGGCCGGGGGATCCGCTTCGATGGTGCTGGCCTCTTTGACTCCAGGCGCACATTTCTTTCCTCAGACCTCTCAGGTCGCTTATGACAAACTTCAGAATGCCTTCGTCAATGGCAGCGGCCGCAAATTCGTCCTTGTCCCAAGTAACCTGACGAAGCCTCACGTGGTCGTGAAGTACGACGACGAGTACGCGGGCTACGAGATCCCCATCATTGTGCAATTCCCGATCTCTGACATGGGAACCGTCAACAGAAGCATCCACGAAATCCAAAATCAAATGGCAGTCCTAGCCGATAGCGCCCGTTTGGAGCTGTGTCGGCACCTCGTAAACGAATATTGCACCACCAGCGATCTATCGAGACGACTTGGCATTGGAGCTCCGCAGGTATCGCGCCATCTCCGGAAACTCAGAGAAGCAGAACTTCTTGAATCGATACGGGATGGAAAAATGGTGAAGCATCGTCTTCGAATGAATGTTGTCTATTCCATAGGCTACGAATTTTTGACTCGAATCGTGAAGTAGGCCCAAACATTGAAAAACATTGAATGTTTCGTGCAAGGGGTGCCAGATTGAGGTCCGGTCATTGTGTGGCTGGGACACCGCCAGGCGGCATCTGGAGTATATTTGCACGGAAATCTGCGAATCTCGATCAAACAGGGGTGGCTTACTCAAAAGTGCGAAACTCCTCCATAATGCACTCATGAGCAAATCCTTCACGCTGGTGCAGTTGCGCTACTTCGGAGCGGTGGCCCGGCTGGAGAACATGACAGCGGCCGCGGCCGAGCTGAACGTCACCCAGTCCACGCTTTCCTCGGCCATCGCCCGGCTCGAGGAGGAGTTCGGCGCGTCCCTGTTCACCCGGCTCTCCAGCAAGGGGCTGCGGCTGACCCCTTCGGGCAAGCGCCTGCTGCTGGGATCCCAGGCTTTTCTGGAGGAGGCCGACCTGCTCTACCAAGCGGTCCTCGACGAGGGCGAAGCGCTCGCCGGGGAGCTGGTGGTCGGCATGTACTCGCCGCTGGCGCCGTTCAAGGCCCCCGTCATCCTGCAGGAATTCGAGGCCGCGCACCCCAACGTGAAGGTCAGTTTCCAGGGGGACCAAGAGTCGCTGCGCCAGGCGCTGCTCGACGGGGTCTGCGAGCTGGCGCTGATGTACGACCAGGGGGTGGGTGCCGAGTTCGACCGGCGGGTCCTGGAGCGGATCCCGCCGCACGTCCTGGTCCCGGCCAACCACCCCCGGGCAGCCACCCCGAATATGCCCGTCAGCCTGCGGGACTTCGCCGACGAGCCGTTGATCCTGCTGGATGCCAAACACACCCGCGAGTACTACCTGGACATGTTCAGCCAGCTCGGAATCCGTCCATCCATCCGCCACGTGGTCTCCGGCTACGAGACGGTCCGCTCCTATGTGGCCCGCGGCCACGGGTATTCGCTGCTGAACCAGCGGCTGACCAACGAATTGACCTATGCCGGCGGCTCCGTGGTTCCGCTGGACATCATCGAGAACCTGCCGCCGATCGAGATGTCGCTGGTCCGCCCCGTCGGAGCCAAGCCGACGCGCAAATCGCTCGCGTTCGAGCAGGTCTGCATCGGGCTCTACGGGTCTGTCTCCGGTGAAGCGGCCTCCGCCTGACCGAGCTCCAATCGATTCGCTCGATGGGCCTAACCGAAATTATTCGTTAGACCCATGTGACGGCAATCACCACAATGGTTCCAAGGGTAAACATCAAAAGCCGCCGCTTGAGTCAATGAGTCGAGCGGACCGCACACTCAGGAGCGTCGATGAAGACCGAGATCCATTCACCACAGCCCCAGGCAGTGCTCCAACGAGAGCGCAACGCCGCCAACGGCATGCAAAAGCGGGTGCTCGCCGGCGGCAGCATCGGCCAGTTCATCGAATTCTACGACTTCACCCTCTATGGTCTCTCCGCGGTGGTGCTCTCCCAGCTCTTCTTCCCCGGCACCAGTGCACTGGCCGGGCTCTTGGCCACCTTCGCGACCTTCGGCGTCGCCTTCCTGGTTCGCCCGCTGGGCGGACTGTTCTTCGGGGCACTGGGGGACAAGATCGGGCGCCGCAAGGTCCTGTTTATCACCCTGCTGTCCATCGGCTCGGCCACCGCATTGATCGGCCTGCTGCCCACGCACGCGGCCATCGGCGCGGCTGCGCCCATCTTGCTCGTCCTCTGCCGGATGATCCAGGGGTTCTCCGCCGGCGGCGAATCGGTCGGGGCCCCGGCCTTCGTCTTCGAACACGCACCGATCAACAAGCGCGGCTTCTGGCTGAACATCACCCTGGCCGCCACCGCGTTGCCCTCGGTCTTCGGCGGCACGCTGATCCTGGTGCTCTCCAGCTCCATGTCCTCCGAGGCATTCATGTCCTGGGGCTGGCGCATCCCGTTCCTCTTGGCCCTGCCCATGGCCTTCTTCGGCCTGTGGATCCGCGCCAAGACCGAGGAATCCGAGGCCTTCAAGGCCGTGCTTGCCAAGGAAAAATCCAAGGAATACAGCCCCATCCGCGAGGCCTTCGCCGAGAACAAGGTCCGCATGTTGCAGGTCATCTTCGTGATGGGACTGACCGCCATGGGCTTCTATTTCCTCTCGGGCTACTTCGTGTCCTACGTACAGGTCACCGGAAACCTCAGCCGTGACCAGTCGCTGCTGGCCAACGCCGCGGCCATGCTTTTCTACGCGCTGCTGCTGCCCGTCGGCGGGATCATCGGCGACAAGGTGGGCCGCAAGCCGATGTTGATCGCGGGCTCCGCGGCACTGGCCCTGCTGTCCATTCCGTGCTTCATGCTCGTCACCTCCGGCTCGCTGCCGCTGGCCATTGCCGGCCAGCTGCTCTTCGTGGTCCCGATGTGCATCTACGGCGGCGGCTGCTACACCTTCTTCGTCGAAATCTTCACCACCCGCACCCGCTTCACCTCGGCCGCGATCAGCTACAACGTCGGCTACGCGATCTTCGGTGGATCAGCCCCCTTTGTCGGAACCTTCCTGGTTTCCCAGACCGGGCTGAGCGCCGCACCGGGCTACTACATGGCGGGAGCAGCGGTGATCGTGTTCCTGCTGCTGACCCTCACCAAGGTCCCGGAGACTCACCACCGCGTCGGCTGACCACTTCCCGACACCCCCAGGCGAACCACCGAACCACTGCAAGGAGCAACCACCCCATGAGCGATGCAACATTCCTCACCGACTTCCACCACGTTGCCGGAATCGGGGCGACCGAGAACAACGGCGTCGAGCGCCAGGCCGCCACCGAGGCCGACAAAGCAACCCGCGACTGGTTTGCCGCCTTCGCGCGGACGCGGAACTGGGAGGTGCGCGTCGACGGGATCGGGAACATGTTCGCTTTGATCGAGCTGGTCCCCGGTGCCCCGTATATCCTGCTCGGATCCCACCTGGATTCCCAGCCGCTGGGCGGACGCTTCGACGGGGCCTACGGGGTGCTGGCGGGCCTACACGCCGCCGAGCGCGTGGCCGATTCCCTGGCTGCCACGGACACCACCCCGGTCTTCAACCTGGCCGTGGTCAACTGGTTCAACGAGGAGGGCGGCCGCTTTGCCCCCTCCATCATGGGTTCCTCGGTCTTCGCCGGGCTGATGGACCAGGAGAAGATGCTCGCCGTCAAGGACCTGGCCGGGACCACCGTCGCGCAGGCACTGGAAGCCATCGGCTACCTGGGCACCGACGAACGCCCGGACCTTGCCGGCTATGCGGAGATCCACATCGAGCAGGGCAGGATCCTGGAACGTGAGGGCATCACCCTGGGAGCAGTCGATTACTCCTGGCACACCCAGAAACTCGACATCGAGGTGCTCGGCGAGCAGTCGCACACCGGGGCCACGGCCATGGCCGACCGCCACGACGCGCTGGTGGCCGCCTCCAAGGTCGTGCTGCTGGTCCACGACGTTACGGCGAAATTCGCCCCGGAGGCGCTGGTGTCCTCGGTCGGGCAGCTGACCCTGGAACCGAACTCCCCGATCGTGGTGGCCCGCCGGGTGCACCTGGTCGCCGACCTGCGTTCGGCAAGCCCGGAAATCGTCGCCGAGGCCCGGGCGTCCCTGCTGGCCGACATTGCGCAGATCGCCAAGGACCACGACATCCGCATCAACGTCAACGACTTCGACGTGCGCGGCATCCAGTACTACCCCGAGGACGGGCTGGAACTGACCGAGAAGGTCGCCGCGAACCTGGGGCTTTCGGTGCGCCGGATCCGCACCATGGCCGGACACGACTCGGTGGCCATGAACCGCATCGTCCCCACCGTGATGATGTTCATTCCCTCGGTGGACGGGGTCAGCCACTGCGAACGCGAGTTCACCACCGATGCCGACATGGTGGCCGGGGTGAAGGCGCTGGAATCCGTGGCCTGGGAAATGGTCAACGGCGCGCTGGCGGCAAACGACCCGACCGAACGCGAGCTCTCGAAGGCAGGTTCCCGATGATCTCCACGACGGCAGCGCCCAAGCCGGAGACCTCGCTGGCACACATTTCGGCCACCGACGCGCTGGCGGGTTTCCGGTCGTTGGAACTTTCGCCCGTAGAGGTCCTCGAGGCCCAGATCCAGCGGATCGAGGAGCATAACGGGGACCGGGAGACCGGCATCAATGCCTTCACCGAGACGCTCTTCGACTCCGCCCGCGCACAGGCACGTGTCGCGGCGGATGAATACGTGCGCCTGGCGCGGGATGGCGGGGGAGCCCCTGCATTGCTCGGCCTGACGGTGGCCACCAAGGAAAAGCACGGGATCGCCGGGCTCAAACTCGAACAGGGCCTGGCTGCCCACCGCGGACGCGTTGCCCCGGTCGACCACCCGGTGGTGGAACGGCTGAGAGCAGCGGGCGGGATCGTCCACGCCCGCACCACGAGTCCCGAATTCAGCTGTGCCACGACCACGCATTCGCCCATGTGGGGGATCACCAGGAACCCGTGGAACAAACAGGCCACGCCCGGGGGATCCTCCGGCGGTGCCGGGGCCGCATTGGCCGCCGGGTTCACCACGCTTGCCACCGCATCGGACATCGCCGGGTCCACCCGCATTCCGGCCGGGTTCACCGGGACCGTGGGCTACAAGGCGCCCTATGGCCGGATCCCGGGTGCCGGCGCGCTGGCCGCCGACTGGTATCGCGGCGACGGGCCGATGGGACGCACCGTTGCGGACACCGCGCTGCTGGCCGGCGTCATGTCCGGACGCCACCACACCGACCACGGATCCTGGGGCGAGAACGGCATCAACCCGCTCGCCGCAGGTGACGTTGCGGGGTTGCGCATCGGGCTCTCGCTCACGCTGGGCAACTACCCCGTGGCAGCGGAGATCGTCGAAAACACCGTCAGGGTCGCCCGGGCACTGGAAGCCGCAGGGGCCGTGGTCGTGCCGGTTGACTTGCCTTGGACCACCGCGCGGATCACTGAGACGACCTTCGCCCACTTCGGGCACATCCTGGGCCCGGCCATGGCAACCGAAACCGCAGGGACGGAGTCGGAATTGGCGGCCTACACGGCCCGGTTCATCAAGGACGCCGCAGCCGCCGCAAACCGGCACACCCTGGTGGAATCCCTGGCCATGGACCATGCGCTCCAGGCCGAGCTGGCCGCGGCGATGGCGGGGCTGGATGCGCTGCTGTGCCCGACCTCGGCGGTGGCCTCGCTGGTTGCCGACGGCAACTACCTGGACGGGATCGAGACCTCCGAGGGGCATCTGGGCCATTATTGGGAGGCGCACCTGACCAGCCCCTTCAATGTCGCCAACCGCTGCCCGGTCGTTGCGGTTCCCAGCGGGCTGTCCTGCGACTCGGTGCCCACCGGCGTGCAGGTCGTTGGCCACCCCCTTGACGAGGCCATGGCCTTCCGCGTTGCCGCGGCAGTGGAGAACCTCGTCCCCGGACCCGGCTTCCCGCTGCTGGGGTAGCCCCTACGCCTGCTCGTTTCCGAAGGTGTCGTTGGAATCGGGGTCCTCAATGGCCTCGATTCCGACCAGCCACCGGATGACGACTGCACGCATGGCCTCGTCCTTGAACCTGTACCAGGCTTCGCGTTCCTCCGGGAAGGTGCCCAGCACGTCCCTGAAATGCCGGAACGGCTTGCTGCGGATCAGTGTCTGCTCGATTTTTGTGCGGGCCTCGCCCTCGGGCAGCGCGTAGGCAAAGTCCTCCATGTGCCGAAACGACTCGTAGGACTCGAGGTGGTCAATCGAGGCGTAGTTGCCCTCCTGAATGTCCGACATGTCCAGGTCCTCCTCGAATCCGGGGAGCACCACGTCCCCGGTGTCCAGGTTCAGGTAGAACTCGGCCCCCAGGGAACCGTCGTCCTGCATGGCCCAGGCAATCCGTTCCAGGTCGAGGTCCTCGAGCTTTAGCATCATGCTTCCTTGCCGCGCGTCGGTGTAGTGTCACCACCAGCCTTGCGCCACTCGATCCATCGCGCAAGGCCATACGGGCATGGGCGACGATTCAGGCGTTATGGTCCCCACTTCATCCTTGACCATCCCCGTGCCGCGGGGTTAGCTGAAGGCGGTGACCCTCGCGCCGTTGCGCCTTACGTGCGGATCGCCGCAGTTGTGCGGGATATGGAGCCCACGCTTCCACCGGGCACGTACCCTCCTTCATTCTCCTAGACCCGAAGGGAAAACCATGAAGACGAGAGCAGCAGTGGCCATTGCCCCCGAAACCGACCTGGAAATTCGCGAGATCGAGGTTGACGACCCGCGCGCCGACGAACTGCGGGTGAGGATGGTTGCCTCCGGGGTTTGCCATACCGATGCCATCATCCGCGACCAGTGGTACCCGGTTCCGCTGCCGGTGGTCCTGGGCCACGAGGGTGCCGGGATCGTCGAGGCCGTTGGCTCGGACGTGCAGGGATTCGCCGAGGGTGACAAGGTCGTTATCGGCCCGGCCTTCTGCGGTCGCTGCGAGCAATGCCTCGCCGGGCATCCAATGTATTGCGTGAACTTCTACGACCGGAACTTCGGAGTCCAGCGCCCGGATGGCTCGAAGTCCTTTTCCGACGCGCAGGGACCGATCGGGTCGCACTTCTTCGGCCAGTCGTCCTTTGCCGAGCTCACTAACGTGGTGGCCCACGGGGCGGTCAAGGTCCCCGATGGCGTGCCGCTGGAGATCCTTGGCCCCCTGGGCTGCGGCATCATGACCGGTTCCGGGGCCGTGCTCAATGTCCTGCAGCCGCAGCCCGGTTCCTCCATCGCGGTGTTCGGCACCGGAGCGGTGGGCATGGCCGGCATGCTGGCAGCCAAGGCCGCCGGCGCGACGACGATCATCATGGTGGACATCGTCCCCGAACGCCTGGACTTTGCCAAGGAGCTGGGAGCCACCCACACCGTGAACTCCAAGGAGACCGACCCGGTCGAGGCGATCAAGGAAATCACCGGTGGAGGCGCCAACTTCGCGCTGGACACCACCGGGGTGCCCCCGGTGTTCTCCCAGATGACACAGTCATTGGCCACCCGGGGCCACGGTGCCTTGGTCGGCGCCGCCAAGCTGGGGACCGAGGCGCCGTTCGCCATCGGCAACCTGCTGCTGACCGGGATCAAGGTTTCCATGGTCATCGAGGGCGACGCGGTGCCCAAGGAATTCATTCCCCGGCTGGTCAGCCTGCACGCCAGGGGCCTGTTCCCATTCGACAAGCTGATTAAGAAGTACCCGTTCGAGGACATCAACCGGGCCTTCGCCGATTCCGCGGACGGCTCGACGCTGAAGCCGGTCATCGTGTTCTGACGCCATCGGATCCGGAGTACTGGGTGGGCGGACATTTCACGGGGAGCATGTCCGCCCACCGTTCCCGCGAGGCAACGGCTTCGGGCTCAGCCGCCCCAGGTGAAGCGCGGCCTTTCGCCCTCCAGGAACGCGCGTTGGCCCACGGCGAAGTCCTCGCTGGCCGGCAGCTTCGCCCATTCCGCGCGCCACAGCTCGTCCTCCGCACTGCTCCCGGAAACCATGGAATCGATCAGCGACTTCATGGTGTGGATCGAATATTGCGAGCGCATGGCCATGCGGGAGACCAGACCCTGGCTCAGGACCTCGAACTCGTCCTCCGGGACCACGTCCGTCAACAGCCCCCAGGCCGCTGCCTTCTGCGCCGGGATCAGGTCCGCGCTGAACAGCACGTACTTCGCCTTGTCCGCGCCCAGCCGCTGAACCAGGCGTTCAATGCCGGAACGCGGATAGATGATGCCCAACTTGGACGGGGTGACCGCAAGCCTGACGGTGTCGGCGGCAATGCTCATGTCGCAGGCCGAGGCAATCTGCCAGCCTCCGCCCATGCACGTCCCGCGCACCAGTGCGACTGTTGGCTTGCGCGCCGCGCAGATCGCCGCATCGGCGGCACTGAGGTGGTCTATGGCTTCCCCGTTCGCGCCCTCGTCGAACAAGACCCGGCCGAGTTCGTTGATGGCGGCACCGGCCGAAAAGTCGTCTCCGCAGCCACGCAGCGTGATGACCTTGACCTGGGGGTCGGCATCGAGCAGGCGCACCTGTGCGGCGAGGTCGATGCACATGTTCCGGGTCAGGGCATTGCGCTGGCTCGGGTTCTCAATCACAATCTCGCCGATGTCGCCCTTGATTGCACTGGAGATGCGACCTGCCACCGTTTGGGCTGCCGCCGTCGTTGCGCTCATGCCGTCGCTCCGCTCGGGGCCAGGACGGCAGGCTCCCTCACGATGCCCTCCGCCATCAGGCGGTTGATCTGTTCATCGTCGAGTCCCATGTCGGAGAGGATCTCGCGGCTGTGCTCGCCCAGGGCGGGCGGTGCCTGGCGCACCGGCGTGGGCACGCGGTCGATGCTCACGGGGCCGCGCAGCACGCGCAGCTGGGTTCCGTCGGCGCGCCGGGTTTCGGCAATCAGTCCCAGCGCGCGGGCCTGGTCGCTGCTGACCGCCTGCACATAGTCGAACACGGGACCGCTGGGGATCCCCACGCCATTGAGCTCCTCGATCCATGCGGTGGCCGGCCGGGTCGACAACTCCCGGGTGATCAGATCGTTGAGTTCTTCGCGGTGCAGTGCCCGGTCCCGGCCGGTGGCGAAGCGTGGCTCCTCGGCCAGGTCGATTCGCCCGATCACCGAGCAGAATGCTGCCCACTGGGATTCGGTGGCCACCGCCACCACGATGTCGTCGCTGGCCGTGGCGAAGGCCCCGTAGGGCGCGATGGTCGGATGGTTGTTGCCCTGGGGTTCCGGCGCGCGATCCAGCGTCAGCGCGGTTTGCCCCTGGAAGGCGGAGAGTCCCAGCGCGGTCTCGAACAGCGAGGTGGAGACGTTGTGGGCGTCCCCTCCCCGTGCCCTGGCGTAGAGCGCACTGACCAGCGCGAAAGCGGAGACCATGCCGGTGGTGATGTCGACGATCGGAATGCCCACGCGGTAGGTCTCCTCCGCGCTTCTGCCGGTGACCGAGGTCAGCCCGGAGGTCGCCTGGATGACCTGGTCCAGACCGGCACGGTCCTTCCAGGGTCCGGCCGTGCCGTAGCCGGTAATCGAGGACACGATCAGCCGTGGATTGATGGCACGCAGCCGCTCGGCCGCAAGCCCCATCTTTTCCATGGTTCCGGGCTTGAAGTTCTCCACGAGCGCATCGGCGTCGGCCAGCAGCCCGGCGAGCAGTTCCCGTCCGGCATCGCTGTAGAGATCCAGCGAGATCGACTTCTTGTTCCGGTTGGTGGAATCGAAGTACAGGCTGTGGTCCCCATCGAACGGCGGCCAGGACCGCGAGGAGTCCCCGCCGGTGACGGTCTCGATCTTGATGACGTCCGCACCCATGTCCGCGAGCAATGCGGTGCAGTAGGGGCCGGCCAGCGCGCGGCTGAGGTCGATGACGCGAATACCGCTCAAGGGCAGCAAGGGGTTCTCCTTCTGGGGAAATGAATCTGACATGGCCGTGGTTCCTAGAACATGGTGGGCAGCACGAGCGCCCCGACCAGGCCCAGCGGGCCGATCACGACCATGGACATGCCCCACCGGGTCAACAGCTTGTTGATGCGCGGGCGCTCGTCTTCCTCGACGGTGGCCACTAGCGTGGCCCCCACGGTGGAGAACGGGGAGACATCCACGATCGAGGAGCAGACACCGAGCGCGGCGATCAGGGCCCAGCCGGCAATGTCGCCGGATGCCACCAACGGGATGGCCAGCGGCACCAGGGCCGCGAGCATTCCGGTGGTGGAGGCGAAGGCCGAGACCAGGCCGCCAATCAGGCAGATGACCAGGGCCGCGACAATCGGGGCGCCGATCCGGCTGGCCGCCTCGCCCAGCAGCTCGACGGCTCCCATTTTCTGCAGCACGCCGACGAAGGTGATGATGCCGCCGACCATCAGGACCGTGGACCAGTCGATCTTGGCCACTGCGGTCTTTCCGGTCTTCGGGTCGACCAAGGTCATGACCGAGGCGAAGGCGAAACACAGGATGCCGATGTCCGGGTCCAGTCCGCACATTGCCAGGACGATGACGCTGGTGAGCAGTCCGAGCATGCACAGCACGGTGACCAATTGGGTGGTGTTCATCCTCGTGCGCACGGCCGGCGCGGCGTCGGCCTTCTCCAGGGTCTGCAGGCTGCTGCGTGCAGCCTCGGCGCTGCGGCGGGTCAGTCCCTCGCGCTCGAACGGGTGGGCGGGAAGCGGTCCGCGGCCCGCAAAGCGCGGTGCTGCCGAGGGGCTGAAGGACCCGCTCGCCCGCGACTTGAGCAACCCGAAACCGCCGAACATGGCGTAGGCGGCGATCATCAGCACGAGGTTGGCGCCAAGCGCGACGCCGAAGAGCAGCAGCGGGTTCAGCGGGATTCCCACCGAGTGGGCGGTCCCATAGGTCACGATGCCGAAGAGGCTGGTCGGGGCGAATCCTCCGGCGCTCAGGCCGCAGCCGATGGCAAGTCCCATCAGCATCCGGTCGATGCCGTACTTCTTGGCCAGCGGCATGCCGATGGGGGTCAGCACGAGGCCCGCCAGCGGGGAGCCCATGGCCGATATGCCGACGGACAATGCGAAGAAGACGATGGGGAGAACAAAGGCGTTGTCGCCGACCTTGGCAATGGCGGATTCGATGATCCTGTCGACGGTCCCGTTCTCCTGGGCGATGGCGAAGAAATAGGTCACCCCCACGAGCAGCACGAGGATGGAGACGGGGAAGCCCCCGATCACCTGCTTCATTTCCAGGTCGGCCAGCCAAATGCCGACACCGGCGGCCGCGGCGAACATGATGACACCGAGGTGCACCTTGCGAAGCGTGGCCACGGCAAAGATTCCCACGAAGATCAACAAGGCAATGATTTGAGAACTCACGCTCGTCCTTTCACTTGCACATCCTGCGGTTCACTAGTTGAACCGACGGTTCATTTTCGGAATTCGGATGTAAGCTATATCACAACAGGGTGTTGGTCAAGGGAAGGAACGGGTATATCCACGGTGAGTACGCAAAGCGTGAAGACGGCAATCCAGGTCATTGAGACAATCTCGCTGCACCAGCCCATCGGGCTTTCGGACATTGCCAAGCGGACCGGAGGGTCAAAGGCCACGGTCCTACGCATGCTCGCGACACTCAAGGAGATGAATTGGGTGCAGCAAAGCGATACGCGGGATGCGGCCTGGTCGCTCTCGTTTCACGCGTATGCAGTGACCGCCCGTGCTGGCCTAGGCGTTGACCTGCGGGACATTGCCATTGGCCCGATGAACGGCCTGCAACTGGACACCCGGGAAACGGTGCACTTGTGTGTCCCCGACGGCAAGTCGCTGGTTGTCATCGAGCGGCTCGACACCCCGCACGTGCTGCGCGCGTTTCTGGCGCTGGGAACCCCCATTCCCCTGCACGCCTCGGCAACCGGGTTAGCCTTCCTGGGAGCGTCCGCCGACGAGTTTGTCCGCGACGTCCTTGCCGGTCCGCTGGAGGGCGTCAGTGAGCAAACTGTCACCGACCCCGAGTCCGTGTGGAAACTGGTGCGCGAAACGCGGGAGCGCGGCTACGCCATCAACGAGGAGGGGTTGAGCAGCGGCATCACGTCGCTGGGGGCGCCCATCGTGAATTCCGCGGGAGTGCCGGTCGGCAGCGTGTCGATTTCCGGGCCCTCGAGCCGCATCGAGCCAGCAAAGTATGAAGAGTACGGCACCGCCGTCGTGCGAACCGCGGGCGAAATCAGCGCGCTGTTGCGCGGTAGCCGCTAAGGGCCCCTGCACGCGCACGGTTCCGTCGAAAGCCCGTATATATGCCTCCGGCCAGGCCTTCGGTAAGAAGACCTGGCCGGAGGATTGAAGGTCTTCGCTACTTGCCGAGCTTCGAGTACAGGGCGCGGACAGCCGCCTCGACGCCGGTGCTCAGTGTCGGTTCCATGACCGGGGCGAAGAACGGCGAGTGGTTTGCCGGCGGGTGGCCGGCGGCCAGGGTCTTGGCGTCATTTCCGCCGAAGAACCAGAACACCGAGGGCACGCCGATCGCCGCGGCCAGCGCACCGAAGTCCTCGCTGCCCATGACCGGCGAACCCTGCAGGACCCGCTCCTCGCCGAACTCGGCGCGGAATTCCTCGGCCAGCTTTTCGGTTTCGGCCGGGTCGTTGTAGAGCGGCGGGAAGTTGGAGATGTCCTCGATCAGCGGCTCGGGCGCGCCGGAGGCCTCTGCCTCGGCGGCAATGATGCGCCGGATCGAGGTGAGGACGATGTCCCTGACCTCCGGCTCGAAGGTGCGCACATTGATGGTGAACACGGCGCGGTCGGGGATGACGTTTTCCTTGAGCCCGGCGTGGAACGACCCGATGGTCAGCACGGCCGCGGACTGCGGGGCGACCTGGCGCGAGACGATGGTCTGCAGGCGCAGCACCATGGACGCGCCGAGCACGATCGGGTCGATGGAGTGCTCGGGCATCGAGCCGTGGGAGCCCTGTCCGAAGACGGTGACCTTGAAGGAGTCTGCGGTGGTCATGGCCGCTCCGCCCAACAGCGAGACCGTGCCGGTGAGCCCGTTCATCACATGCTGGCCGAACATGATCTCCGGCTTGGGCGCCTTGCCCCAGAGCCCGTCCTCAACCATGGCGCGGGCGCCGGCGGCGGTTTCCTCGCCTGGCTGCAGCACGAACACGACGGTCCCGGCCCAGGCATCGGTGGCACCGGCGTAGAGCTCGGCGGTCTTCAGCGCAGTGGCCATGTGAGTGTCGTGGCCGCAGGCGTGCATGGTCGGGACCTCGGTGCCGTCATCCAGGGAACCTGTCGCGGTGCTGGCATAGTCGAGGCCGGTGTCCTCGAGCACTGGCAGCCCGTCGGTGTCGGCGCGCATGCCGATGACTGGTCCCTCGCCGTTGCGCAGCACGCCGACCACGCCGGTGCCGCCGCAGCGGAACACCTCAAGCCCCAAATCCTCGAGCCGCTTGGCCAGGTAGTCTGCGGTCTTGTGTTCCTGCATGGACAGCTCGGGGGTGGCATGCAGGTACTTGTAGGTCTCGCCCATTTCGGCCGCCGAGGCCGCGGACATTTTCAGGGACTGGGGAATCGTGGTGTTGGCCATGGGGCTGGGGGTTCCTTGCTTTGGGTTGGCGGCGGCACCGCAGGGTGCCGCCGCCGGTCAGTATTTTTGCAGTGAGTGTTTTAGCGGGTCGGTACGGTTGCCGGGGGTGCCGGTCAGTACACCGGGCCCTCGGGGGTGGCGTCCACCGGGACGTCTTCCGGGGTGCCCAGGGTTTTGCGGTCGCGGAACACCCAGGCGAGGACGGCCGTGGAAATCACGGCAACGGCGGTGGAGAACAGTCCGAAGGGCTTGTAAAGCTGGGCGAAGAAGACCACGATGACCGAGACCACCAGTGCGATCACTGCCGATCGAGGGGCCTTCTGGCTCACGATGGCCTGAACGACCACCGCGCCCATGACGGTCGGCAGGATATAGAACTGGACGGTTTGGATGATGTCGACCGGAATCACGCTGACCAGCCAGGTGCCCAGCAGGCCCACGAAGATGAACAGGGACGACAGGTGGACGGCTGCCGCGCCGCAGATGGCGGCGACCGAGGCCAGTTCGCCCTTGCGGGTGCCCGGCTTCACGCCGATGGTCGCCTGGGCGATCATCGCCGCCGGCAGCAGCTTGTTGGAGATGTTGCCGATCATGAAAGCCTGGTACATGGAGGAGGCGCCGAGGATCGGGAAGTAGGTCAACGGCTCGACGATCCAGATGACGCCGAAGACCGCGGCAAGGGCGGCGAAGGCCGTGATGATGCCGGCGATTTCGATGTCGAGGCCGGCGAAAAAGACCAGGTAGGCAGGGGCGGCCAGGGAGAAGAACAGGCCAATGATCATGGTGATCCGGCCCCAGCGGGAAGTGGTCTTGTCAAAGGCGCCGAGCGCCTGGTGGATTTCTGTTGCATTGCTCATGATGTGCTCCTGGAAATCTTGGCGGCGGCTAGAGGCGGGTGGCGGCGTAGGTGATGGCCAAGGCAAGGATGATGGCAATGCCCAGCGCCCATTCCTTGATCCACGGCCTGTTGACCCGTTTCGCGATGACCATCAGGATGGTCATGATCGCCGCCGAGGACACGAAGGCGACAACGTGCAGCCACGACTTGGGCAGTTCGCCGATGCCCAGCACCATGAAGGCCGCAACCATGGCGGCACCCGGGACGACCAGCATGATGGCCGGGTTGACCTTGCGCAGGGCGGAATCGCCGCGCTTGAGGAGCGGGGTGAGGATGAGGGTGGCGATCATCCACATGGCACCGCCAAGGCTCATTGCGGCCAAGGCCAGGCCGAAGACCGCCTGGGTGTAGGTGGGGCCGCCGAGTTCCGCGCCGGCCGTGTTGGCGGCAATGGCGGCGGCGGCGGTTTCGTAGGACACCGAACCGATCAGGCCGATGCGCACCAAGACCGCGGGTGTGCCGAAGATCGTGAGCAGGGCAACGGCGACAAGGACCACGGCAAGCGAGGGGCCCAAGGCTGAAACGGCGCCGGCGCGGAAGCTTGTCTTCAGCTCGGCCTGGGTCATCCCAACATGGGGTGCGGCAATCTTGGCTGCCTTCATGTAGATGACGGACTGGACGATGATGACCAGGAAGACACCGATGGCGCAGGCCCAGAGGACCGGTGAATTGGCGACGGCGAGGATGTCCGTGGAGTTGCTGTCCGCAACGGCGGGCAATATGGCAGGTATTTGCATGGGGGAGTTCTACCGTTCATCGAAGGGTTCAGTGCGGTGGGAGCGGGCGTATGTTGTTGCCAGGTGCCACCGTGCCCGCTCTGTCCTGAACCTGAAAGTGAAACCGGTGCCCCATGGCACCGGCGTGCTTCGTCGGTGAGCCACCCGTCCCGGCGGCTGCTCTCCAGAGTTTCCTCACGCGGCTGTTCTTGGTACCTGAGAGATTGCGGGTGCTTGCCCCTTCGGTGCCCGAGTGGTGTCCGGGACTCTCCAGCCGCGCGTGATCGGAAGACTATTCAGTTGTCGGCGGCTGCTTGTCCGCTGGAAGCCAACATTACTTGACGTGGGTCACAGCGGCACTCTTTATTTCAGCCGACCGAACGGTCATGAATTTCTTTTTTCCGATCCGACAAGGAATGGCCTAGGGAGTGAGGGTGATTCCAGCTCGACGCGGGGTTTCACAACGACTTGGTTCCACTACGGGAGAGTGTTCCCATCCGTCCGCGCCAGTGGTTAGCCTTGGGAATCGGCAGGCCTGCGCCCGTGGCCCGAGCTGTTGGACAGCGGGTGCCCGTTCCGCCCCTGCCGCCCATCAACGCGCCACACAGGATTCCCGGAGGTTCCATCCATGTCGGCAAACAAGGACACCGTCAGGAAGTACATCGACGGATTCAACAAGTCAGATCATGCCCAGATCCTTTCCTGTCTCACCGAGGACATCGAATGGACGGTCTTCGGCCACTTCCGGCTCAGCGGCAAGGATGCCTACGACGGGGCGATCGAAAGCCCGGACTTCAGTGGGCCGCCGGTCCTGGAAATCGTGCGCCTGGTCGAGGAAGACGACGTCGTCATGGCCGAACTCTCCGGCGAGGCACACCGTGCCAACGGTGCGACCATGCGCATGACCATGGCAGAGGTCTTCGTGATGCGCGATGCGTTAATCACCGAACGCCGCGCCTTCGTCATCGAGCTGACCGAGAACGACTACAAATAGGCGGCGGCGATTGGCCTGCGCCTCGAGTGACGGGCCGCCGCTGCGCATCTGGGATAGGTTCTTAGGAGGGAAGCGGCACCCTTGATCGGGTTGCCCGGCGATCAACGGGGATGGGCAACTGGATGAGACTGCGTGAATACGTCGGTGCGGCACTGGACATCGTTTCGGGTGCACTGACTCCATTCATGGCCGACCACCTTGCCCGGCAGAACCAAACCGCCGGCTGGACAGGTCTGCTGGACCGGCTTGAGAATGCGTTGGGGGCCGAACCACCGACCGTCCCCGCGGCATTGCCCGCGCAGTTGGGCAGGCTAATGGCAACTCCCGGAGCAGCGGGGCACGTGATCATGCTTTCGGCCGGGCAAGAGCAGCTGGCCGCGAGGCTGCGCGACGTGGCCAACGACTGGGAATTGGGTGCCGGCTTTAGTGCCGCTGCCGTCCAGCGGAACCTGGCGACCTGTGCCCAATTTCTCCGGGCCCTGGGCCTGGAACATCCGGCACGGCGCGTGGACGAGCTGGCCCGGGCCGCCGCGGAACACGTCGAAGACCCGGAGGCCACGGAGGAATCCACCGTCGATGCGGCGCCTGCAGGGAACGGTGGACGCGTCCGGATCGACATCGCGCACGGTCCTTCCATCAACTACGCCTCGGCCCACACCCATGCCCGAATCCTTGAACGCGTGGTACTGGAGAACCCCCGCCCGGAACCATTGTCGATCCTGGTGACGGCCGTGGTGATGGCAGGCAACCTGCCGGTCTCCGCGGTGGCCGAGAGCCGCCTGGAACTCCCGCCGGGTCTGAGCACGCTCCATGACCTGGACGTGGCGCTGGACCCGGCGGCCTTCGCCTTGATCGACACCCGCCGCCCGGGCAGGCTCATTGTCAGGGTGGCCGAGAACGGAAAACTTGTCGCCGAGGAATCGGGCGCGGTCGAGCTGCTTCCGGCCGGTTACTGGCCGGGTGCAGGCACGCAGGCCAATGCCGAACTTTTGGCCGCGTTCGTGCAGCCGCAGCATCCGCAGCTCACCGGGATCCTCTCCGAGGCCGGGGACCTGTTCCGGGCGCGCACCGGGACCGACTCGCTCGACGCCCGCCAGGGCGGCGCCCAGCGGGTTGACCAGTCCGTCGAATGCATCTTTGAGGTGTTGCGCGCCCGTGGCATCCGGCTCGGCAATCTGCCCGCAAATTGGGACCTGGCCGATCTCGGGGGACAACACGTCCGCGCAGCCCAGGAGGTCCTCACCGAACGGCTCGGAACCGCCCTGGACACCACACTGCTGATGTCCGCGCTACTCGAGCGAGTGGCCATCAACTCGGTCATCTGGCTGGTGTGCGGCCATGCGTTCCTGGCCTATTGGCGCACCCCGGACGGCGCGCTGCCCAGCAGCAGCCTCGATGCCGAGGGAGCCCGGTCACTGGCGAACCTTGTAGACGCCGACCACCTGCGCATCGTCGAGACCACCGCGATCACCACCGACGGGCGCCCGCCCATGGCGGAAGCCGCAGCCGCGACCAAACTGGCCCACGCACAACTTCCGTCGGCAGCCGGGTCGATGGTCTACGCCATCGACATCCGCCAGGCGCGGCGCAGCGGCATCAGTCCGCTGCCGGCCCGCGGCATCTCGGAGTTCGGCAAGCCCGTCGTGGTCGAGTACCGGGCAGCGGCGCCCGACACCCTCGAGCGCTTTTTCCGGGAAAGGACAGAACGCCGCCAGGCAGCCCCGGCCCCCACCGTCCAGGCGGCGCCGCCGCGCATCACGGCGTGGAAGAACGGGCTGCTGGATCTCTCCCTGCGCAACCGCCTGCTGAACTTCACCGAGCGTTCCCGGCTCCCGCTGGCGATCCCCGACTCCGTTCTCGCCGGACTTGAGGACCTGGTCAACCACGGGCGGAGCATCGAGTTGCTGCCCGCCGACGAGATCGGCGCGCTCGAGAAGGAGAGATACACCTCGGGGCCGTTGCTGCCGGTCGAACGCCGGATCGAGTTGCTGCTGACCCGCGGCCGGGCCTATACGAAGCTCGAGTCGGGAACCTACCTCACCCGGCTGCGCCGCCTGGCCAGCCAGGCCAAGCGGATCATTGACGAGAGCGGCGCCAACAACCTCTATCTGGCACTGGGCTCACTGAGCTGGTCGATGGACGGACGCGCCCTGCGCTCGCCGCTGTTCCTGGTGCCCGTCACCCTTCGGCCGGCGGGACGCGGCAAGCACTTCCGCCTGGAAATCGACGAGACCGGCGCCTCCGCCCCGAACTATTGCCTGAGCGAGAAGCTGCACGAGCAATTCAACCTGCGCATCCCCGGATTCGAGGATCCGGTGCGCGACGGGTCGGGAATCGACCTCGAATCCGCCCTGGGCGCGCTGCGCGCCGCTCTGGCGGACGCCGACCTGCCCTTCCATGTGGAGGGCACCGTCGATCTGGCGATCCTGCAATTCGCCAAGTTCCGGATGTGGCGGGACCTGGACGAAAACTGGGAAACCTTCATGTCCGCGCCGCTGGTGCGACACCTGGTGGACACGCCGACCAGCGAATTCACCGACCCCGCCGGAACCGGCACCGGGCAGGGCGTTGACCTGGACCAGCTCGCCGCCAGGCTCCCGGTCCCGGCGGATGCCTCCCAGCTGGAGGCGGTCGCCGCCGCGCACGCCGGGCACACCTTCGTCCTGGAGGGCCCGCCGGGCACCGGCAAGTCGCAAACCATCACCAACCTGCTGGCCCATGCCATGGCCTCCGGGCAGCGGGTGCTGTTCGTGGCCGAAAAACGGGCGGCGCTCGAGGTGGTGAGCAAGCGGCTGAACGAGGTGGGCCTGGGCGAGTTCGCCCTGGACCTGCATGACAAGGGCTCCTCGCCAAACGCGGTGCGCGCCCAGATCAAGGCATCCCTTGACCACCTGGTCTTCGCCGACACGGCGGGGATGGAATTGGCCTCCACCGACCTGTCCTCCTCCGTCCACCGATTGGCCGGGTATGCGCGGGACCTCCACGAGGAAAACCCCGCCGGCTACTCCACCTATGCGGCGTACAACACCGTCCTGTCCATGGATCCGGCCATTGCCACATTGCCCATCCCCGAACGCTTTGCCGCGCAGGCCGTCCCCGCCGCAGTTGACGAGGTGCGCCAGGCGCTGGTGCGGCTCCCGGACACCGCGGGTCCGACCAGGCCGCGGGACGAGCATCCCTGGGGATTCATTGGCGGACCGTTGGGTGGTGAACTGCAACAGGCAGTACTCGATGCGGTGCAGGCCCTCGACCTGGCCCTGCACGGCGCCGGCACCCTGACGCGCGATCCGGGCGTGGCCTCCCTGGTGGAACGTGCCCCGGAACCCCAGGACCTGCGCGCCCTGGCCCGGCTGCTGAAAGCCGGGGTCCCGCTGCCGGTTCTCGATGCCGCGGCAACGGTGGAGTGGCGCTCGCGCAGCGGGGCGCTGCTGACCGAAGCGACCGCGCTGGTCCAGGAGATGGCCTGGCTGCCGGAGCTCGTGGAGCCGTCGGTGCTTCGAATGGATCTTGCCCCGGTTCACGAGGCAGCCACGCTTGCCAACAGGTTCGGTTTCCTGGGGATCGGCCGGAAGAGGCGGCGCCTGCAGGTCATCGCCGAGCACTTCGGCCAGCGCTGGATCGGCGGCGAGGACACGGCGCAACATCTCGTGGCCAGTGTGGAGGGCATGATCGAGGCGCGGGCGCAGTGCGCCAAACTCGTCGCGGGCCTGGGCTCCCTGGCCGGAATCACCCTGTCCGGGAACTGGAACCCCTTTGTCGACGGCGACATCGAATGGCTCGCGCGGCGGCGGGAGAACCTGGTCCAGCTGGCGGACCTGCTCGCACCTGCCGGGCGGGACCGGGAGTACGCGGCGCTGCTGCGCGAGGTCCTTGGACAAAACACCCCCGCAGATCCGGCGCGTGCCGGGGAACTGGAGCGGGTCGCCGCAGCGTGGGACGCGTTGCGGGAGGCCATTGCGCCCGAACCGCGCGCCGGGCAGGCCTGGCCCGACACCGCTGGCTTCCTGGGCAGGTACCGGCGCACCGGCCAGGACCGGGTCACCGGGCGCGACGCCGAGCGCGGGCTCGAACGCTGGGTCGCATTTGTCGAGGCGCTTGAACCGCTGAAGGACCACGGCCTCGGTGCGGCCTGGACGCAACTTGCCACTGGCGCGATCCCGGCCGAGAACGCCCTGCGCGGGTTCTTGCGCGGCACCGCCGAGTCGGCCCTGGCCGAACGGCTTGCCACCCACGGATTCGATGAATTCAGCACCGCTGCCCAGGAGCGCGCCATCGCGCGATTCACCGACTCGTCGCGCCGGCTGCGCCGGCACGTGGCCAAGTCCCTGCCCGAGGCGATCACCCGCCAGCGTGCGCAGAAGCTGAAGCAGGCCGAGAGCCGCGTGGGGGAGCTGGCCCGCCAACTCGAACGCCGGCGCGGAGGGCTCAGCGTGCGCCAGCTCATGGACTCCTACGGGGACCTGGTCACCACCATCCTGCCCTGCGTGCTGGTCAGCCCCGACTCCGCCGCCCGGTTCTTCCCGCCGCGGGCCGGCGAATTCGACATCGTGGTCTTCGACGAGGCCTCGCAGATCCGCGTGGCCGACGCCATTGGCACCCTGGGCCGGGCCAGGTCCGCGGTCATCGTGGGGGATTCGAAGCAGATGCCGCCGAGCTCCTTCGCCGAGGTCTCCGTCGAGCCGGACGAGGATCCGGAATCGGGGCTGCTGGTCGCCGACGAGGAATCGATCCTGTCCGAGGCGGTCATGGCCAGGGTGGCCCGCCGCTGGCTGTCCTGGCACTACCGCAGCCAGGACGAATCGCTGATCGCCTTCAGCAACCGGCACTACTATGACGGCAAGCTCTCATCCTTCCCGTCCCCGCGCCACGGTGCCGCGCACGCGGGTCCTGACGGCTACGGCATTTCCCTGGTGCGGGTCGATGGCACCTTCCACCGCACGGGGCCCGCCGAGGTGCTGCGCACCAACCCGGTGGAGGCCGGGCGCATCGTCGCGGAAATCAAGGAACGATTCGATGCCTCCCCAATGTCCACGCCGTCCATCGGGGTGGTCACCTTCAACGCGCCGCAACGCGATTTGATTGAGGGCCTGCTGCGTGATGACCCGGACGAGCGCCTGGGTGCCGCGCTGGAAACGGACGACGAGGGATTGTTCGTGAAGAACCTGGAGAACGTGCAGGGCGACGAACGCGACGTGATCCTGTTTTCCACCGCCTTCAGCGCCAACGCACGCGGGAGGCTGCCGCTGAACTTCGGCCCGCTGAACAATGTCGGCGGCGAGCGCCGGCTGAACGTGGCCATCACCCGTGCACGGCGCCAGGTCGTGGTGTTCTCCAGCTTCGACCCCGCGGACCTGCGGGCAGAGGACTCCTCGGCCCTGGGCATCAAGCACCTGCGCGCCTACCTTGACCTTGCCGCAGAGGGCACCCGCACGCTGGAAAACGGGTCGGATTCGGCCGTGGCGCGGGACCGGCACCGCGAGCAGGTGGCGGCGGCGCTGAAGGAGCGCGGCCATGCGGTGGCGACGAATGTGGGACTCTCGGACTTCAGGATCGATCTGACGGTTGCGAATCCCGCCCGCCCGACCGAGCCGTTGCTGGCGATCCTGTTGGACAACGGGCCGTGGGCGCGGCGCCGGACCGTGGGGGACCGCGACGGCCTGCCGCAGGAAATCCTGCGCGGCCTGCTCGGTTGGGAATCGGTCGCGCGGATCTGGCTTCCGGCCTGGCTGCAGGATGCAGGGGCCGTCCTGGACTCCCTCGATGCCGCGGTGGAAAAGGCAGGCAAGGCGCGGGCGGCGCGGGAAGCGGCTCCGGCCGCCGTGAAGTCCCCGGGCGAAGGCCAGGCATGGCGTGGCAGCCGGGACGGCGCGGCGGATGGGCGACCGGAAGCCTACCCGGGCAAGGCCACCGCGTACACGCCGTGGGACGCGCGCACGGCGGGGACGCTCGGCGACCTTGACGAACTCAGGAGCGCTGCCGGCAAGAAGAAGGCCGCCGCGCTGCTGGGCGACATCGCGGGGGCGGAATGGCCGATCCACGAAACAAGGCTGGCACGATTGGCCATCGGCGCCCACGAATCCGGCAGGATGTCCGCGGCGCGGGAGAAGTCCATGCTGGCGGCACTGCCGCGGAAGTCCTACACGGTTGATGCGGAGGGCTTCATTTGGCCCTCCAAGCAGGACCCTGCCCGGTGGGTCGATTACCGCACCGGCTTCGCGTCACACGGTCTGGACATTGAGGACATCTGCCTCCGGGAAATCGCCAACGTGATGTGCGCCCGGGCGTCGCTGGCCGGGGAGTCCGGGGTCGACGAGCTCAAGCGCGAGGCCATGAGTGTCCTGGGATACGGACGCATGACGCAGAAGGTTTCCGCGCGCCTGCAACAGGGCCTGGAACTGGCGGTCCGCGAACAGCGCCTGGAATCCGTCGCCGGCAGGATCCGCCTGGCTGGCTAGTGCGCTGGTGCCGGAGCCGGTGAGGAAGTTGCGGTACGGCACCAGGTGAGACGGCGAAGGACCCGGGAGCAATCCGCGTCAGTGGCGGTTGCGAAACACCGGGGATGTCGTGCACATGAAAACGCGTCCCGGTGGGGGCTTCATCTCGAAGCCCCCACCGGGACGCGTTGTAGAGAAGTATGTCGAAGCAGCGAACCCTAGGCGTCGTGGTCCGTTTCCAGGATCGCGGCCAGGGTCTCGAGGACCGATTCGGCGCCTTCGCCGTCGGCGCGCAGCACGACCTTGGTGCCGTGCTCGGCGCCCAGGCCCATCAGCGAGAGGATGCTCGAGGCGTCCATCGCTTCATCGGCCGGCTCGCCCTCGCGGGCGATGGTGACCTCGAGGTCTTCGTTGCCGGCTGCCTCGGCGAAGATGGCTGCCGGACGGGCGTGCAGGCCGACGCGGCTGGCGATGGTTGCAATACGTTCTGCCATGGGGGGTTCTCCTTGGATTGAGCTGGTTTTTTGTGTGGAAGTTTGTCGGGCGGGGTGTTTAGGCCGCGACGGGAGCTGCCTCTTCGACGGCGACCGCCTGCGGGGTGGCCTTGCGGACGAACTTCTTCAGCACGATCACCAGGATGGCCGAAACCAGCGTTCCGACGATCGTGGACACCAGGAACATCGGCCAGGTGTTGTTCATGGCGAAGAAGACGAAGATGCCGCCGTGCGGGGCCTGCGACAGGACGTGGAAGCCCATGATCATGGCCCCGGTGATGCCGCCGCCGACCATGGAGGCAGGGATGACGCGCAGCGGGTCCGAGGCGGCGAACGGGATGGCACCCTCGGAGATGAACGAGGCGCCCAGCAGCCAGGCGGCCTTGCCGTTCTCGCGCTCGGCACCGGTGAAGAGCTTCGGCGAAATGACGGTGGCCAGGGCCATGGCCAGCGGAGGCACCATGCCGGCGGCCATGACCGCTGCCATGATCATCAGCGGAGCCGGGTTCTCGGCGATGGATGCGGCGCCCAGGCCCGCGACGGCGAAGGAGTAGGCGACCTTGTTCACCGGCCCGCCCAGGTCCACCGCCATCATGAGTCCCAGGATCAATCCCAGGGCCACGGCTGCAGTGCCGGTCATGCCCGAGAGCCAGCCGTTCAGTCCCTCGGTCAGCTTGGCGATGGGCCCGCCCAGGAGCAGGAACATGAGCCCGGAGGCGATGATCGAGCCCAGCAGCGGCACGATGACCACCGGCATCAGCCCGCGCAGCCAGCGCGGGACCTTCCACGAGGTGATCCAGCGGGCTGCCAGGCCGGCCAGCAGGCCGCCCACGATGCCGCCGAGGAATCCGGCGTCCATGAACACGGCAACGGCACCGGCGGTGAAGCCCGGGGCGATGCCCGGCCGGTCGGCGTAGGCATAGGCGATGTAGCCCGCCAGCGCCGGGACCAGGAAGGACATCGACAGGTTGCCGATCTTGAACGCCGCGGCGCCCAGGTACGCGGCAAGACCCGCGTCGGGGAGGTTGAAGAGCGTGTTTTCGGCCAGATAGGTGTCGGCGACCTCGGTGATCGCGTAGCCGCCGAGCAGGAAGCCCAGCGCCATGAGCAGCCCGCCGCCGGCGACGAACGGGATCATGTAGGACACACCGGTGAGCAGGGCGCGCTTGAGCCCGCGGCCGAAGGATTCCTTGGACGTGGACTCGGATGTCTCCTCGGCCCCGGTGCCTGCCGGGACGCGGCGGGCCTTCGGGTCCCTGGAAGCGGCGATGGCGTCGTTGATGAGCTTGGCGGGTTCGTCGATGCCGCGCTTGACCGGGACCTGGATCAGCGGCTTGCCGGCGAAGCGGGAGCGGTCGCGGACGTCCACGTCCACGGCGAAGATCACGGCGTCGGCGGCGTCGATGACTGCCTTGGACAGCGGGGTGGAGCCCGAGGAGCCCTGGGTTTCCACGGCGAACTCGACTCCGAGTTCCTCGGCGGTCTGGGCCAGGGAGTCGGCTGCCATATAGGTGTGGGCGATGCCGGTGGGGCAGGCGGTGACGGCGACGATGCGGGGCTTGCGTTCCGGGGCGGCTGCCTCGGCGGCCGGAGCAGCAGCTGGTGCCGCGGGTGCGCTCGAGGCAACGGCCGCAGCGGCGACCGCCGGGTCGTCGGAGAGCACGGCGGAAACCAGCTCCACGATCTTGTCTTCGGTGGTGGCGGCGCGCAGGGCGGCGGTGAAGGACTTCTTGACCAGCGCGCGGGCCAGCTTGGAGAGCAGCTTGAGGTGTGCCTGGTCGGCGCCTTCCGGTGCGGCAATGAAGAACACCAGGTCAGCCGGGCCGTCCTTGGCTCCGAAGTCCACGGCCGGGGCCAGCCGGGCCATGGCCAGGGTCGGTTCGAGCACCGCGGTGGAGCGGCAATGCGGGATTGCGATGCCGCCTGGTACGCCGGTGGCGGTCTTGGCCTCGCGGGCCTTGCCGTCCGCGGCCAGCGCGTCGGCGTCGGTGGTGCGGCCGGCGGCCGCGACCATGGCGGCCAGGTGCTCGATGACCTCGGTGGTGCTGGCGCCCAGGTTGGCGTCGAGGCTGACAAGACCGCGATTAATGAGTTCGATCATGACATCGTCCTTGGGATCAGGGTCAGCTCTTCGACGCTCACGGCGTCGGGAGCCAGTTGGGTGGGAGTGGGAATTGCGGAGCCCGGAAGGGAAGCTGCCGCTGACCCGTAGGCAACGGCGCGGGCCAGCCGCCCGGGAGCGGTTTCACCCGTTTCATCTGCCAGAAGGTATCCGGCCAGTGCCGAATCTCCCGCGCCAACGGTGCTGCGCGGGGTGATCGGTGTGTGGGTTGCGTGCCAGGCACCGTCGGCGTTGACCAGCACCGCGCCATTGGCGCCGAGAGTGGCCAGCACGGTGCCGACCCCTCGGTCCAGCAACGCCCGGGCCGCCGCGGCGGTGGCGGTGGGCGAATCCTCGAAGGCATCGGCCGAGCCCTGGCCGGAGAGCTCGGCAAGTTCCTCGGCGTTGGGCTTGATGAGGTCCGGGAGCTGGTGCACGTGCGGCGCGAACAACGCCCGAAGCGGTGCCTCGGAGGTGTCCACGGCGATTTTCGGGGCCGCATCGCCCAGGGTTTCGCGCACCGTGGCCACCAGGTCCGCGTAGAAGCTTGGGTCCGCGCCCGGCGGCAGCGAGCCGGCCAACACGAGCCACGAGGCGGAGCGGGAAACGTTCACGACGACGCGCACGATCTCCTCGAGCACCGCGGCGTTCAGAGCCGGGCCCTGTTCGTTGATCTTGGTGGTGGTGCCGTCGGGATCGGTGAGCGTGATGTTGGTGCGCAGCAGCGCGCCGATGTGCACCGAGCGGTGCTCCAGGTCATCGGCCACCAGCCGGCGCAGCAGCGGATCGGTTTCCGCGCCGGGCAGCACCGCGAGGGTCTTCACGCCCGCGTGGGCGATGGCGCGGGAGACGTTGACGCCCTTGCCGGCGGCCTGGGTGTGGCTGCCCAGGGAGCGCTGGACGCCTCCGTGGGCCAGCGGGGCACCGAGTTCGATCGTGGTGTCCAGCGCCGGGTTCATGGTCAAGGTGACGATCATGCCAGCACCACCTCCACGTCCGCCGCCTCCAGGGCCGCGGCGAGTTCGCCGGTCGGTGCGGCGTCGGTGACCAGGGTGTCGATCGCATCGATCTTCGCGAATTGCACGAGGGTGAGCCTTTCGAATTTGGAGGAGTCGGCCAGCACGACGACGCGTTGGGCGCTGGCGGCCATGGCGGTCTTAACCGTGGCTTCCAGGGGGTCCGGGGTGCTGAGACCGAAGGTGGAATGCAGGGCGTTGGTGCCGAGGAACGCAATGTCGGCGCTGAGGCGGGAGAACTGTTCGACGGTTCCGGCGCCGGTGGCGGCGCTGGTCAATCCACGGACGCGGCCGCCGATGAGCTCCAGGGAGATCTGGGGGTTTGCGGCGATGCGAGCGGCGATGGGAAGTGCGTGGGTGATCACCAGCGAGGGGGTATTGGCGGAGTTCTGCGCGATCAGCCCGGCCAGGATCTCGGTGCTGGTTCCCGCGTCGAGCATGACCGAGACGCCGTCGCCGGGCAGCAGCCGGTGGGCGGCCTGGGCAATGCGGGCCTTGGCCTCGGCGTGGATGGTGCTGCGTTCGCTGTGGCTTTCCTCCCGCGTGCTGGCGGCAAGGGTTGAGACCGCGCCGCCGTGGACGCGGCGCAGCGTGCCCTCGGACTCGAGCTGGGCCAAATCCCGCCGCACGGTCTCGCGGGTGATGTCGAAGCGTGCCGAGAGCTCGGCAACGGTGACCTTCCCGTTGCCGGCGATCATCTCGGTGATCAGGCGGTGCCGCTCTTCGGCAAACATTGCTTCCTCGCATCCAGTGACATGACACACATGCATCTGTGTTTGAATGACTTTATGCCCGTTTGTGTGGCAACGTCAAGTGGTTTGCGCCGTAAATGTGGACTTGCCTGGCGATGGACTCACGATTCTCGCGGAACCGACGTGAGTGGGGTTCCGTTGTCGGTCGGACATCGAAGCCATGGTGCGGGTGCGGGCGGCACTCGGGAAGCTCACCAATCGCCGGCATCCGGGCCTCGAGTACCTCAAACCGTCCGGGTCCGGGGACGGGATGTGGCCAGTCCCCGCACGGAAACGAAGATGTTGCTCAGGACAATCAGCGCGACTCCCAGCCATTCGTTGGGCTGCAAGGCTTGGTGGAGCATGACCCATCCGGCGAGAACCGCCCACACCGGACTCAGACTGGTGAAGATCCCGAAAATCCTGGCCGGAACCCGCCGCAGGGCCTGCAGATCGGAAACGGCGGGGACGACCGAGGACAGCAGGCCGCAGGCTGCGGCCAGTCCGAGGGCGCCGATGCTCGGCACGTGGGCGAGGAACCAGAGGATCGCGATGGGCACCCACATGCCGGCCGTGACGATGCTCGCCGCGGCGGTTCCCTGCAGGCCCGGCAACCGTTGCCCCAAGGTGCGGTTCAGCAGGATGTAGGAACCCCACCCCGCGGCGGCAACCAGGCCCAGTGCGATTCCCAAGATGTCGGTAGCCGGACCGGGGTTGATAAGGACAATGACCCCGACACCCGCGAGCAGCGCACAGGCGACGTCAAACGGCCGGCGGGAAAAGGCGATGGCGACGCCGAGCGGACCCAGGAACTCCAGGGTGACGGCCAGGCCGAGCCCGATGCGGTCGATCGCGGCGTAAAGGGAAAGGTTCATCATGCTGAACACCAGCGCCAGGCCCAGGATCGGCAGCCACCGATCCTTGCGCAGTGCGCGCAGCCGGGGGCGCACGACCGGAGCCAGGACGAGTGCCGTGACGAGCTGTCGCACGGCTAAGACGCCGACCGGCCCGATAACCGGAAACGCCATGGACCCCAGGGCCGCACCGGCCTGGTTCGAGACCGAGCTGGCCAGCATCAGTGCGAACCCGGTTCCGCGCCGACGCCCGGTGGCGGCCGTGGCGCGCAACGGCGCGACGGCGACGGGAGCATTCTGCCGGCGATCTGCGGCGTCAAGGGGTTTCATGTCCTCACCGTAGGTTCCCCTACGGCATAATCCCAGTGCATGTTTTGGGTCTGCCATACACTTTGGTTATGGACTGGAATCTTCGGGAATTGAGGTACTTCGTCACTGCGGCCGAGGAAGGATCCTTCACCGATGCCGCTGCACGGCTCTTCGTCTCGCAGGCCGCAGTCTCACGCACCATCGCGGGACTGGAGAAGAGCGTGGGGGAGAGGCTGCTGCGCCGGGTGCCGCGAGGATGTGAGCTCACCAGCACCGGTCAGCAGGTGTTGCCCCAGGCCCGCAAGGTGCTCGCCGAGGCGGTACGGTTCACCAGATTCCTGGACAGTCGCCACGGCGTCTTGCGGCTGGGGTACGCCTGGGCGGCGCTCGGGCGGCACACCGCCCGCCTGCAGCGTGACTGGGACCGTGGCCACGAGGCCATCGAGCTCCAACTGGTCAGGCAGAACCTGCCCACTTCCGGCTTGGCCGAGGGGCTCTGCGATGTGGCGGTGATGCGCGGACCCGCCGATGCACGGCGCTTCGATTCGGTGGTGGTGGGACTGGAACGCCGAGTGGTCGCCTTCGCCTCTGACGACGCACAGTGGGTGCGGCGCCGCCAGGTGAGCATGGCCGAGGTCGCGCAGCGCACCGTGGTCATCGACCCCCGTGCAGGGACCACCAACAGCCACCTGTGGAGCGGTGGTGCGGGCCAACAACCCACGTTCATCAAAACCACCGACGTCGACAGCTGGCTGGACTCCATTGCCGCGGGCCGCGGTGTGGGAACCACGGCCGAGGCCACGGCACACCACCATCCACGCCCTGGCGTCACCTATCGCCCCATCAAGGACGGCCCCCGGATCGAAGTACGGCTGGTGTGGTGGCGGGACGAACCTCCCGGCGGGCTCAGCGACCTCGTTGACGCCGTGACCCGCCTCTATGCCGATAGTTAGGCGCGCTCCAGGAGCATTGAGGTTCCCAGGTCCACGCCGACACACATGGTGGCCAAGCCACGGTTGGAGTCTTCATTTTCCATCCGACCCATCAGCGTCACCACCAGGCGCGAACCGCCGGAGCCCAGCGGGTGGCCCGGCGCAATGGCGCCGCCGTCGTTGTTGACGATGCCCGCATCGAGCTTCAGTTCACGCATCGCGGCCAGCGACTGCGTGGCAAATCTCGTTGGCCTCAGCGCCGGATTCCCCGCGCAGTTGCGAAGGGTGTACATGCGACCGGGGTGGCACCGGAATTCGGTGCCACCCCGGTCGCTGTCAATTGCGGGTATCGCGGAGTCTCGGGCAGGCCCGGATTACACGTCCTGGCGTGCGCGGGAGTTGACCTTGCGCCACACCGTGTAAGCCAGCACCAGGATCAGCACCCCGTAGAGGGTGAGCGTGATCGGCGATTCGACCAGGATCGAGGCGTCGCCGCCAGAGGACATCATGGCGTTGCGCAGGCTGGTTTCGGCCAGCGGCCCCAGGACCACGCCGATCATGATCGGCGCTAGCGGGAACCCATAGCGGCGCAGTGCAAAACCGAGCACGCCAATGAGGAGCACGATCACCAGATCCGTCACCGCGGCACTGGTGGCGTAGACGCCCAGTGCGCAGAAGACGGTGATGCCGCGGGATCATGTCGGCTCGCAGGCAGCTCGCCTGCGAGCCCTCACATTCCGTCGATATCCTTGTCCCGTGCGGGAGGGCCCAGAAAATGGGCGAGCGTTTCGAGCGTGGCCTTCGGATCCCGCAGCTCACATTCCCACACCACGATGGTCTCCCAGCCGAGGGCCCGTAGGGTTTCGATCGCTTGCCTATCTCGTTCGTGGGTGCGGTTGCGCTTGTCCGCCCAGAATTGGGCATTTGTCGCCGGTGCATGTTGCCCGGCGGGGCAATCATGTCGGTGCCAGAAGCATCCATTGATGAAGACAGCCTGATGGCGGGCGGGAAAGACGATGTCGGGAGAGCCGGGAAGCTTGCCGCCGCGCAGGCGCACCTCCGGGTATTGGCGATTCAACTTCTCGAGTGTTCCACGTGGAATGCGACCGTGAAGCCGGTAGCGGTATCCCGCTGCATGCAGCAGTTGGCGCACGAACAGCTCGGGCTTAGTATCCTTGCCGCGGATCTTGCCCATGAGTTGTGAACGCGCTTGTTCGGACATGCTGTCCATGTCTCGATTGTGCACCCGCTGCCCCGGAAAGCGCACGATCAATAGTTAGGGTGAGATTTTTACGTTGCCGCCACCGCCTACGTTGCCGCCGAGTTCCTTCACATTCCTGGAACGGGCTCATGATGCAATTTGGATTCGCGACTTCGGCCAAACGTGAACGCGGGCACGCCCTGCATTCTGTGGCGTGAGTCCCGAGACGGGGCAAGTTGCAGAAAAGCGGGAGGTGTCGATGACGAACCTGCTCGTGGGTAATCCTTCAAGTTTTGTCTCTGATTCGTTTCATAAATTTCCATGGTCCAGAATATTCGGTCCCGAAGATGGTAGCCAAAAGTCTATAGTCACTCTTTGAAGCATGTGTTTGACTGTTGTGCACCAGTGCCTCGGCACCCACTTTTGAAGGTGACAACGGGGTCACCGGACAGGAAGAAAACGTGCAAGCAACGTACGTAAGTCACCACCCCAAGGGCAAAACCATGAGCAGGACGGTAGCTGCGCTTCTTCTCGCGGGCGCCCTGATCGGCGGAACCGCATCCACGGCAACTTCGGCCCCGCGGTCCGAAACCGATGCGGTCGACACGAAGAAGATCTCTTCGACGCAGGCTGAAGCGGCAATGTCCTATTGGACTCCCCAGCGAATGAAAGACGCCAAGCCCGCCGATAGCCTTACCCGCGGCAAATCGGCGTCGAATGCTCCGCTGGATATCGGTGAATCAACCAAGATTGCCGGGCGCAGCGCAAGTAAAGCAAAAACGACTGCAGGTAAACCGACCAAGAACGTGGCCGAAACACCCGTGTCCCACATCGGCAAAGTGTTCTTCACCTTGGGTGGCGCGAACTACGTATGCTCCGGTAACGCAGTTGTCGCCGCAAATGAGGCAACCGTCTCTACTGCGGGCCACTGCGTCAACGAGGGGCCGGGTGCCTTCGCGACTCGTTGGGTCTTTGTCCCTGCCTATGAAAACGGCAGCGCTCCCTACGGGTCCTTTGCCGCAACCGAACTCGTCGCTCCGACACAATGGACGCAAGGTGGAGACATCACCTATGACACGGCCTTCGCCGTGGTCTCGGACCAGAGTGGCGTGAGCCTAGCAGATCAGGTCGGAGCCTCTGGCGTCGCCTTCAACCAAGCCCGGGGTCTGACCTACACGGCATTCGGTTATCCGGCGGCACGGCCATTTGACGGAGAGACGCTGCAATCATGCAGTGGGGCCGCGAGCGACGATCCGTATGGGCAGACGCAGTCGCAGGGAATTCCGTGCGACATGACCGGTGGCTCTTCCGGAGGGCCATGGTTCCTCGGTGGATCGGATGGCTTCCAGAACTCAGTGAACAGCTTCGGCTACGGAGGCATCCGCAATACGATGTTCGGCCCATACTGGGGCTCGGTCATCGAACAGGCCTACCAGGCAGCACAAAACTAGTAGTCCAAGCGGTGGGTGGAATGCCATGATGGCATTCCACCCACCGTCGTTTAGGAGGTGCAAAGTGAAATCCAGCGACAGCGCGAAAAACGAATCGCAGGGCGTTGAACCATCAGTCTTCAAACTGAATGAGACGCCCGAGGAACAACTTGAATATTTCACGGTGGAACGACGAAGAACTGCGGTGCCCCGGGAAATCGAATTGCCGGATCCGGATAATTTGAACGACGAAGATTGACCCGCCTCGTGAATCGACCTGTGCAGAATCACGGATTGCGTCATTAAAGGTTTGAGCACCGGCCGGAAGATTCGGGGGACAAATCGTGTTTCCAGCCGGTGCTCGCATCACTCGCACCTTCATGAGGTAGTAATGACTCTATGGTCCGAGGCTATGGATTTGATGTGTCTGGCCATGACGTTGGGTGTGAAGGCCGTTCGCGGCGGCCGGTCTCAGCGACGGTGAATCGACTTGTAGCTCAAATAGGCGGCCAGGCCTTCGGGGCCGTACTCGGTGCCGAGCCCAGAATCGTTGCGACCGCCAAACGGCGCCGCGTGGTTGGAGGCGAAGAAGTTGATGCCAACGCTGCCGGTATCCATGCGGTCGGCCGCTGCCTGTGCGGCAT
The DNA here is from genome assembly GCF_030512175.1 of Paeniglutamicibacter sulfureus. Lineage (GTDB taxonomy): Bacteria > Actinomycetota > Actinomycetes > Actinomycetales > Micrococcaceae > Paeniglutamicibacter > Paeniglutamicibacter sulfureus. The sequence goes on from NZ_JAULBL010000002.1 coordinate 864,269, forward strand.
CGGTGTCGGCGCCAAAGACCAGACCGCCCAAACCGAACTCGGTGTTGTTCGCCAGTGCGATCCCCTCATCGATTCCGTCGTAGCGAAGAATTGAAACCACCGGCCCGAAGATCTCCTCCCGGGAAATCCGCATCCCGGGCAACACCTCCGCAAACACGGTGGGGGCGACAAAGTAACCGGCGTCCAGGTCGCCGCCCAGTTGCGCCTTGTGCCCGCCTGTGGTGGCACGGGCACCTTCGGCGTGTCCCGACTCGATGTACTCGAGCACGGTCCGATATTGGCTGGCGGTGGCCGACGGGCCAAAGACCGTCGCCGGATCCAGTGGGTCCCCCTGTGGTGCAGTGGCAATGGTGGACGTGACCAGGTCCACGACCTCGTCGTAGCGCTCGGACGGGGCCAGGATGCGCGTGGAAATGTAGCAGGTCTGCCCGGTGTTGCGCATGCAGGAACGGATGAGGGTGTCGCCCATGGCGCCCAGGTCCGCATCCGGCAGCACCAACGCACTCGACTTGCCTCCCAGCTCGAGGGTGACGGGGCGCAGCAGCTCACCGCAGGCGGCGGCGATCTTGCGACCCACCGGCGTGGAGCCGGTGAAGGCGACCTTGTTGATCTTGGGATGGCGCACCAGCGCGTCTCCCAGGCGGCCGGATCCGGTGACCAGGTTGGCCACGCCTGCCGGAACACCGGCAGCAGCCAGCGCATCCATGATGATCCTGAATGACAGCGGCGTGGGGGAGGCCGGCTTCATCACCACGGTGCACCCGGCCAACAAAGCGGGTGCCAGCTTGATGACCATCAGGTTGATCGGGAAGTTCCACGGGGCAATCAACCCGCACACGCCCACCGGGTCCCGGCGCACCAGGGACTCGCCCAGGCCGTTAGGGAAGGGACGGACGTCCTCTGATTCCAGTAGCGGGGCCAGCGAGGCAAAGTAGCGGAAGATGCTGGCGGCATTTGCCGCCGCGCCCTTGGTCTCGGAGACCGGGGAGCCGTTTTCCAACGTGTTGGTCAGCGACAGCTCGGTGGAGCGCACCTCGATCTGATCGGCAATGCGCAACAGCACAGCCGCCCGCTGGGAGGGCGACAGCCGCGGCCAGGGGCCCGAGTCGAAGGCAGTTCGCGCCGCGTTCACCGCCTGCTCAAGGTCCTCGGTGGTGCCGTCGGCGACCGAACCCCACACCAATCCGGTGGCCGGGTCGGTGACGTTGTTGCGGGCGTTGCCCGTTGAGGCAACCCAGGCACCGCCGATGAAGTGGGTGTCGACGTGGCGGTATGGCAGAGCCAGGGCAGCGCGCGCGGCAGCGGCGCCTGGCTGATGCTGGAGGTGTTGCTGTTGCGTGCTCATCGCAGCACCGCCGTCTGCAGCAGGGCGCGGGAGCGATCCAGGTCGGTGGTTGCCATGTCCACGGCGGCGGCGGTGATGAGCTCGGGGATGATCTCGGTCTCCAGCCGGTCCGTGTACACGGCGGGGTTCTGCGAGAACCAGCCCGCGGCCAGCGCGATGCCGGCGTGGTCAAAGCGCCAGAGCCGGTCGGCGTCGCGCATCAGCGCATCCTCCAGGGAATGGGCCACCGGGCGGGTATCGTGCCCGTCGATGATGGCGCAAACCGCCTCGATGAATTCGGGTTCGTACCCCAGCGAAGGCAGCACACGGCGGGCCACATCGCAGCCCAGGCGCTCGTGCTCAAAGCGGATGCCGGCCTTGCGCCAGTCGCCGCGGAAGCCCTCGGAGATGATCTTGGATTCATCCACGTGGGCCCACCCGGTGTCGTGCAGCAAGGTGGCCACGAGCACAAGCTCGCGGTTTGCGTCCGGGTAGGCGTCGCACAGGCGGCGGGCGAAGGCCAGGGAAATGGGCAGGTGGATGTCGTTGCCGCGGGCCCGGGTCTCGGGAACCACCGCGGCCCAGAGCGGGAGTAGGTCCGCCTCGATGCCCGGGGTGAGGCAAATCGGGCTGGTGTCCACATTCCCGGGAGCGGGAATGGGGCGTTGTGGATAGGCAGCGGCGAAGGCGGCGCCGGGATCGGTGTCGGTCAGGGTGTTCATGGCGCGTGCGGCTCCTTGCGTCAGGGAAGAGTATGTGGGAGAGGGCGGCTAGGCAATGAGGGACTTGAGCATGGTGCCCGGATCGGCGGCCCGTTCCGGGTCGATGGACTTGCCGGCGGCCAGGGCCTGCTTGACGGCCATGAAGTCCAGCGGGGCGTTGACGGCGTCGGCGGCAATGATGCGCCCGCCGCGGTAGTAGAGGACGGTGAACTTCCCCTTGTCGGGGTCGCGGCGGATGACCGTGGATTCGAAGCCGGTGGACAGGCCGGCGATCTGGAGTTTCATGTCCGCCTGGTTGGACCAGAACCACGGGATGCCGGCGTATTCCTCGCTGCGTCCCATGAGCGAGTAGGCGGCGACCTTGGCGTGCTCAATGGCGTTGTTCACCGACTCGAGGCGGATGCGCTCACCGGCCGGTGCGCCGGGAACGGGGTTGGGCATGTTGGCCACGTCGCCGACGACGATGGTGGTGCCGTCGGAGGCGAGCGCCCCGGCGTCCACGACGATGCCGTTGTTGATTTCCAGCCCGAGGGATTCGCCGAGCTCGGTATTGGGGATGACCCCGATGCCGACCAAGACGATCTGGGCCGTGATCCGGGACCCGTCTTCGAGGCGCACCGCGCCCACGGCGCCGTTGCCGTCGTCGAGGATCTGCTCGATGCGCGCCCCGATGCGGATGTCCAGGCCGCGCTTGCGGTGTTCGGTGAGAAAGTAGTCGCTGGTTTCGGTGCCCACGGCCCGGCCGACGAGGCGCTGCCCGTATTCCAGGACGGTGACGCGCTTGCCCATGGCGGCCAGTGAGCTGGCGGCCTCCAAGCCGATGAACCCGCCGCCGACCACGACCACGTCGGTGGTGGCGGGGGCAAGTTCCTTCAGCCGCAGCGCGTCGTCCGCGTTGCGCAGGTAGACCACCCCGTCCAGCTCGGCGCCGGGGGCCTCGAGGTGCCGCGGGCGGGCTCCGACAGTCAAGGCCAGACGCTGATAGGGGTAGGTGGCACCGGAGGTGCCGCGGGCGGTTCCGCTGCCGTCGGCGTTTGAGTGCACGGACTCGATCCGCTCGCCCTTGATGAGGGTGATGTTGTGTTCGATCCAGTAGTCGTTGGTGCGGAAGATCAGGGATTCGGAACCGACCTTGTCCTGCAGGAACTCCTTGGACAGGGCCGGGCGCTGGTAGGGTCGGTGGTCCTCGTCGCCCAGCAGCGTGATGTGCTCGGTGTAGCCCAGGGCGCGCAGCGAGATGGCCAGCTGCACACCGGACTGGGAGGCTCCGATGATCAGCAGGCCGGTGGCGGTACCCGACTCTTGTGCGCCGGCCCCGGCACGGGAGGGAACGGTGGCGGTGTCCATGTCCTAGACCTGCGTTTCGGGGGTGGTGACGTGGAGTTCCTGGTCCTCGCAGAGCCGGATCTGGCAGGAGAGCCGGGAGTTGTCCTCGCGGTCAACGGCGGTGCCGTAGAGCATCTCGTCCTCCATCTCGCCCATGGGCTCCAGGCTCGGCAGGTCGGCCTCGGCGACGAAGACGTGGCAGGTGGCGCAGGAGAGCGAGCCGCCGCATTCGGCGACGATGGCGGAGACGCCGTTGCGCACCGCGGTCTCCATGACCGAGTCCCCGGTGTTGGCGTTGATGGTGGTGGTGGCACCGGCTGCATCGGTGAAGTGGACTGTAGGCATGATGATCAATCGACCTTTCTAGATGAACTGGCGGCCACCGTCGACGACGAGCGTCTGACCGGTGATGAAGGAGGAATCGGGACCGGCGAGGAAGAGCGCGGCCCCCACGATGTCGTCGGGCTGGCTGGCCCTCTTGAGCGCACCGCGGTCGACCCCGTAGTTTTCGGCGTTGTCCATCAGCCCGTAACTGGCCTCCGTGAGGGTGAATCCCGGGGCGATGGTGTTCACTGTGATTTCGCGTCGGCCCAATTCCTTGGCCATGACCCGGCTCAGGGCGATGACCCCGCCCTTGGAAGCCACATAGTGGGCCCACTGCTCGGAACCGGAGTAGACGGTGGCCGAGGCCAGGTTGATGATGCGCGAGCCGGCACCCAGATGCGGGCTCAGCGCCCGGGCCATCATCCAGGGTCCCTTGAGGTTCACCGCCATGACCCGGTCCCATTCCTCGAAGTCGATGTCCTCGAAGGGCGAGCGGGTGACGGTGGCGTAGATGGCGGCGTTGTTGATGAGCACCTGGACGTGGCCGCCGGCGAAGCCGGCAACCTGGGCCGCGAGCGCTTCGGTGGAGACGGGGCTGGTGACATCGACGGTGAAGGCCTCGGCGCGGCCGCCGGCGGCCCTGACCATTTCTGCGGTCTCGGCGGTGCCGGCAGGATCGATGTCCGCCGCGGCAACCGCATAGCCGCGCCGGGCGAATCCGAGGGCAAAGGCCCGGCCGAGGCCTCCGGCGGCGCCGGTGACCAACACCGTGCCCGGCGGGGTGTGTGCTTCGGTGGTCATTGTCTGTACCGAGGACCTTTCAGTGGGGCGAATGCTCTGGGCGGGGAATCGGGGTGGGCGGTGGGCGGGGCCTTGGGGTGCCCCGCCCACCTGCGGATGTCCGGAACCGCTATGGGGGGAGCGGTCCTAGACGTGCGTGTGGGAGTGCGCCCCGGGGCCGGTGACCACGGGCGCCTCCTCGAGGATTTCGACGGTGCCCTTGGTACCGTCCACGCGCAGCATCTGGCCGGTGCGGATGGTGGTGGACGCGCTGCCGGTCCCGGTGACGGCCGGCAAACCGTACTCGCGGCAGACGATGGCAGCGTGGCTCATCATCCCGCCAATGTCGGTGACCGTGGCCTTGATCTTGCCGAAGATCGGGCCCCAGCTCGGGGCGGTGATCGGGGCAACCAGGATCTCGCCGGCCTGCACGTCGGAGAGGTCATCCGCGTGCATGACCACGCGGGCCATGCCCTCGACCAGTCCGGGGGAGGCGGCCATGCCCTTGAGCACGCCCGACTCGGAATCCTCGTCCCCGCCCAGCCACTGCTGAACTTGTTCGGTGGTGATGCCCCAGAGCATCCGGGTGAACGGCTCGGTGATGGCCGAGGGCGGGGTGTTCAGTGCCGGCGCCGGCCGTGCGGTCTTCAGTGCGTCGACGATGCCGCGGCGGCGCTCGATCTCCTGCGGCCACACCACGTTCCCGATCGGGTCGCCGGCGCCGATGCCCCAGGAAGTGACGAGGTCGAAGAGCACGTCACGGACCTCGTTTCGGCCCAGGTAGAGCATGTCCTCGGGTTCGTTCCATAGGCCCTGGGCGTGCAGCATGCGGGACAGTTCGCGCACCTTGCGCCAGAACACGCCCATGGTCCAGTGCTCGATGTAGAAGTTGTGGTTTTCCACGTACGGGTAGGCGGTGGCGGCCAGGGTGCGCTTGGCGTCGAAGACCTCGCGGACCTCGGGATCCAGCAGGTCCCGGTACTCCTCGACGATGCGGTCCTTCTCGGCGATCAGCTTGTCGGTCGGGCGCATGATGTTCGCCCCGCCCTGCAGACGGTGGATGTAATCGGCGATGAAGCCAAGCGGGATCTCCTGGTGTTCGATCCAGTACTTGTCGTGCCCGTAGAAGCCGTTGCCGATGGTGAAGTTGAACCACGGGTCCTTGGCCTCCTCCCAGCGTGCCAGCCAGCGCTCGCCGGAGGGCGAGGATGCGATGGCTGCAAGCGTGGCTGTCGGGTCGTCGGTGTTGGAGAACGCGCCGGAAAGATCCAGTTCCACGGCCAGTGCCGCGAGTTCCTTCAGTTCATCGTCGGGCTTGAACAGTTCCATGTCCACGCCCTGGACCATGGTGGCGATCGACTGGTCGGGGATGTTGGGGAATACTTCCTTGCAGAAGTTGAAGAAGTCCAGGTAGGCGATGTAGCCCAGGTTCAGGAATTCGAAGTGGTATTGCCAGTTCTGGTAACAGAGCTGGATCAGCCGGTCGTAGTTCTCCAGCAGCACCTCCGAGCCGTCCTTGGCCTTGCCGGAAAGGATGTCCGCCATCGGGACCTGCTCGGGCAGGGCCTCGAAGCTGAGGGACTCCATCTCGCTGATGGTTCCCTTGACCTTGATGTGCCAGGCCTTCAGGAGCTCTTCCCAATTGGCGAAGTAGTGGCCGATGCGGGCCTCGAAGTCAGGGACGCGGGCGGCGATCTGCTCGCTGGGCACCGGAAGCGGAGACATATAGAGGTAGCCGAGGTGGATGCGGAAGTCGATGCCGTTGGCATTGGGGATCATCAGGTGGCGGGCGTTGTACTGGCCCAGGCACTTGACGGCGAATTCCCCGCCGATGGTCTCGAACGGCTTGAAGACGGTGGGCCAGTGCTGGGAGTCGCAGAACCAGAACTTTTCGTCTTCCTCGGCCTTTAGTGCGTCCTGAAAGACCAGGTAGTACGGGTAGAGCTCCTCCCAGCCCTCGGCGCCCGGGGGAACCTGGAGATCGGAAGGCTTGGGAAAGGATTTCATGCTCATGGTGGTGGATGCCTTTCAAAAGATGCTGCTGCGGAGTTGGGGGGGGAAAAGCGGCGAACGGTGGTGGGTCGGGCAACGCGACTAGGATGCGGTGTTCATCAGCGAGGACGTGATCGAGGAGAAGTTGAAGCCCGAACCCAGCCCGAGGGAGGAAGCGTAGCCGCCGGCGTCCGGCTTAACCGTGGACTTGGACGAGTGCACGGTTTCCGGGCGGGACTGTAGCAGGAGCAGGTTTTCGCCTTCGGGCAGATCCGCATCCAGCGCCCACTCGATGTCCTGCGGGCAGCCGTAGTGCTTCTCGGCGCGCTTGGCCAGCTGCGCCACCAGGGCCAGGTCCGCATCCGAGAGGCAACGCACCGCGCGGCGCTCTTCACTGACCTCGACCTCCACCAGGGAGTTGGTGGCCGGGTCGGGAATGAGTTCGGCGTGCTTGGCCCCGATGTGCTCGGTGATGATGGCCAGGGTGACCTTGTCCAGCTGGATGTTGTCGGGGGTGACGGTGCCGGAAACGACCATTTCGCCGACCCCGTAGGAGGCGTCGATGGTGATCTTGGAGCGGTCCCCGTTGGTGGGGTCCAAAGTCATCGCCACGCCGGCTGCGGCGGAGTTGACCATCTTCTGCACGACGACCGCCATGGACAGGCCCTCGTCGGGGATGTTGTTCTTCAGCCGGTACAGGATGGCCCGGGAGGTGTAGAGCGAGGCCCAGCAGGCGCGGATGTGCTCGGTGACCGCATCGTAGCCGTTGAGCCAGAGGTAGGTGTCCTGTTGCCCGGCGAAGGAGGCATCGGGAAGGTCCTCCGCGGTGGCCGAGGAACGCACCGCCAGCGGCACCTCCACGGTGAAGTTCCCCTGCAAGGTGGCGTAGGCGTCCTTGGTGACTTGGCGCAGGGCGGCGGGCACCGGGCGCTGGGTGATCATGGAGCGGATCGCGGCACTGGCGGCGTCCACGGCGTTCACGTCCTCCGGATCGACGCCGGCCAGCAGAGCGTTGATTTCGGCGGTAATGCCACCTTCCATGAAGGCGTCGAAAGCTGCGGTGGTGACGACGAATCCGGGAGGCACGGGCATCCCGGCCGCGGTCATCGTCACCAGCGAGGCACCCTTGCCGCCGAGGTTTTCCAGCTTCGGGTCGGCACCGCCGTCGAAGAATTCAATGAAGTCGTTGTTGCTCATGCCTGGGATTCCTTCCAGCTCACGTTGACGTATTCGGGGACCCGAAAGGACAGGTTCTTGCGGAACTCGATGCCCTCGCCATCGATCAGCTCGAGCCCCGGGATCCTGGAAGTCAGTTCCTCCAGGGCGATCTTGGCCTGCAGCTTGGCGAGCATGTTGCCCAGGCAATAGTGGATGCCGAAGCCGAAGGAGAGGTGTTCGCGGGCGTTGGTCCGGGCGATGTCGAAAGCCTCGGGGTCCTCGAAGCGGGCTTCGTCGCGGTTGGCCGCACCCATCAACAGCAACAACTCGGCGCCTTCGGGAATCTTGACCCCGGCGACCTCGGTGTCCTTAAGGGCCTTGCGGCGCCAGCCGACGATGGAGCCGGCGTAGCGCAGGACCTCGTCGATGGCCGCGGGGATGGCCTTGGGATTTTTGACCACTTGCTCCCAGGCCTCGCGGTGGGCCAGAAGCACGCGCACGCAATTGGAGATCAGCGTGGTGGTGGTTTCGTGGCCGGCGAAAAGCAGGGAGTAGAGCAGCGAGGCGATCTCGTGGTCGCTGATTTCCGCGCCCTCGGACTGGGCCTTGACCAGGTCGGCGGTGAGGTTGTCCCCGCCGTGCTCGTGGGCGTGGACCACGAGGCGCATGCACTCTGCCCAGTACTCCACGAGGTTGTGGGCATGCGGGATCTGCTCCTCGTCGCTCAGGTCTCCCCAGGTCATGGCGGCCCGGGAATCGCTCCAGCGCTTGTAGGTGTCGACTTGGGAGACATCGGCGCCGATGAGGGTGAGGATGGTGATGGTAGGAATGGCGTAGGCCAGATCCTTGACGATGTCGCCGGTGTTGGATTCGCGCGCCAGCATGGTCTCGATCGATTCGATGACATTGGCGCGGATGGAGGGTTCCAGGGCCTTGAAGCGGCGCGGGGTGAACGCCTTCTGTGCGATGGCCCGGATGCGGGTGTGCTCCGGCGGGCGGCGGGCAGAGAGCCCGGAGTAGGTGGTGAAGCCGCCGTCGTTCATGATCTTGGTGGCCTGCGGACCGCGCTTGCGCACCGGGGCTTGGGCGTTTTCCGAGGAGAAGGTTTCCCAGTCCTCAAAGACGGCCTTGACGTCGTCGTAGCGGGTGACCACGTAGAGCCCGACACGTTCGTCGAACATCACGGGTTGTTCGTTGCGGAGGTTCGTGTAGGAGGGAAACGGGTTTTCCATGGTGAACGGTTCAAAACCGTGGTGGTCGGCCGGTGCCGTGGCGCCGTGCCCCATGGGACAAACCCCGGCTGCAACATTGCTGCTGGACATGGAACGGACTCCTTGAGGAAAGAAGATCGGGGTTGCACTACCCGATTGTGGGTTGCGCAACATTCATTGCCTCAAGTGTTACCCATGACACATGCGAAGGGTGCAGAACCATTCCCACTCAGTGGAAACTTGTTCAGGGCTCGGGTTCGGCGGGAAGCCCCGGTGCGCTTCCTGTGACGCTGCCCAGTAGCGTTTCGAGCGGGATGTGCGCCGTGGCTGCCTCGATGCGCTGGGAAATGCCCTTGAGCACGGGCAGGTGCCGGGTCATGGTTCCGGCATTGGCGGAGGGAACCACGAGCCCGATCGAGCAGCCCAGGCGACCGGTGTGAAAGACCGGCACGGCAATGGAGCACGAGCCGATGATGACCTCTTCCTGTGTCGTGGCGTAGCCCTGCTCCCGAACCTGGGCAAGCTCGGCGCGCAGGCGGGCCGGGTTGACGTGGGTGTGGCCGGTGACGGTAGTCAGCGGGCGGTTGAGGTAGGCATCGGTGACCCAGTCCTCGGAATACGCCAGGATTACCTTGCCCACTGCGGTGGCATGCAAAGGCAGCCGGCCGCCGACACGTGAGGCGCGCGGAACCCTTTTGGAACCGTAGACCCGGTCGATGTACAGGGCCATGTTGCCGTCCCGCACGGCAAGCTGGCTGGTTTCCCCGGTCAGGGAGAACATGTCCTGGACGAAGGGGCGGGCGGTGTCGCGTAATTGGCGCCCCGCATTCTGGGCGATGGCCCACAACCGCAAGCCAAGCTGGATCCCGCCGTTGGGTCCGCGGCTGAGCATGCCCCACTCGACCAGCTCGCTCACCAGCCGGTGGGTGGTGCTCAAGGGGACGCCCGAGGCTTCCGCGATTTCGGTCAGGCTCAGTGCCCGGCGCGATGTTTCAAACACTTCCATGATGGCAAGGACCTTGGAGGTCACGGTGCTTCCGGGAACTCGATTTCCACCTGCCATCTACGGTGTCCTTTCCATCTGCCACACCTATTTTGCGCGCACCTTTGAGTGTAGGGGAGGAACCTCGGAAGCGACCGGACGAGACATGGAAGTCCTTAGTGCACCGGTTGCAGCTCCCGGCTCCGCGGCCAGAGGTTTGCCTGCTCCAGGGCGATCAGCCCGTTTGCCATGGTGATTGCCTCGGGAGTGAAAAGCTTGCCCAGCACCCGCGAGGCACACAGGCGAAGGGCCTGGCCGCGGTGCAACCCGAACCAGTCCATGACGGTGTCCAGGCCGTGCGGGGTCAGCCGCCACAACTTGTCGGCGTCCTTGACGATTTCGTCGTCGGGGTTCAGCGCATGGGAGCGGGAGTCGTGCCCGTCGATGATCGCGACGACCTGTTTGATCACCAGTGTATCCACGCGGAGAGATTCCAGGATCTCTATTGCCAGTCGCGCGCCCTCCTTTTCGTGTTGCAAGACCAGCTCGGGTCGTCCGCCGCCCGGGGCGATGGCTGCGAGCACGAGGCCGGGCTCCACTTGTGACCAGCCGATGTCGTGCAGCATCATTGCCGGCAAAACAACCCCGGGGTCGGCCTGCGGCCGTTGATCGAGCAGGGCGGCGGCCAAGGAAACGGCGTAGAGGGTGTGGGCGTCGTTGTCGCGCACCGCCAGCAGGCCCCGCGCCTGTCCCCAGATTTCGCCCAGCAATGGATGGGCTTCGAAAAGATCGGGATGCGGCGGCGGGATGTGCTCTGAGCTGTCGAGTCCAAAGTGGTTGGCCTGTGGGTGAACTTTAATCATGGGCACATGCTTGCACCAACACAACTTAAACCCAAGCGGTGGGTTCCGGGCAGTGGAAACCTCTCTGACAACGACCGGCCGGGATCGGGCCACGATTGGCTTTGCCTTCATGCCGGTATGGCTTGGTTAAATGGGTGAGCACCGGCCGGAAAATTATGGGGGCAATTCTTCCGACCGGTGCTCTCATCACTCGCACCTTCAAGAGGTAACTACGACTCTAGGGAATGATTCTGGGCATTCCATGTGTAGAGGCCTCATATTTCATGTGGCTGCAGTTGGGCGCCTTTGCTAGGCGTGGGAGAAATGCATGCCGCTGCGCCGCCGGACCAGGACCGCGGACAGGATGATGCCCAGGACCGCGAAGCTACAGGTCATCCACCAGGTGGCTGACCAGCCGCCGGTGCTCATGGCCAGCCACGCCACGATCATCGGGCCGGTGAAGTTTCCGACGTTGTAGATCTGCTGCATCAATCCCATGGCCGCCGGAGCCGAACCGCCCTCCGGCGCCAGATCCACGGCCATCCGCGTCATGGTCGCCGGTATCATCGCCCCGGCCAGGGAGAAGAAACCGACACAGGCGACTTGCCAGGCCAACCCGCCGGGAACCGGCGACCAGTCAATGGCAAAGGTCAGCAGGCTGGCCGCGGCCATCAGCACGAACGACAGGAACAACAGGGCACGGGCCGGGGCGCCGCGCTGGAGCAGCATGCCGGTGACGATGGCACCGACCCCGTTGAGCCCGCCGACAATGGCCGACAAGACCCCGGCATGCGTGCCGCTGAGGCCGCTTTCCCCGTAGAGCGTGGGCAGGAATCCCACCACGGCCATCCACTGGACCGTGTAGCACCCGAAGACCAGCCCGGCGATCCACACCTTGGACGAACGGGCGGTGATGCCGATTCGTCCGGCTGCTGCCTTGGCCCCGCCGGTACCGGCGGGGTGGTCCTTGGGTACCATGCGCAACACCAGCGGGATCGGGATCAGCGTGATCGCGGCCATGACCCACCACCACATCTGCCAGGTGCCAACCTGCAGGAAGTAGGCACTGGCAATCAGGCCCACGAAGGTGGCAGTGCCCTGATAGGCGCTCCAGCAACCGACGGCCATGTTCACGCGGCGGAACGGAGCATGGCGGCGGATCAGGCCAGGCCCGACCACGGTGGCGACGATGAACCCGACGCCCTCGACGGCCCGCGAGGCCAACAGCGTGTTCGGGCCGATTGACAGGGCGCCAAAGATTGAACCGGCACTCAGGAAGAGCAGCCCCAGCAGCAAGGTCCGACGCTCGCCGATGACCTCGGCCAACAACGACACCGCCAGGCCGCCGACCATGCCTGCCACCTGCACGATGCCCAATAGCACCCCGGCCGCCAGCAGGGACAGACCCAGGTCTTCCTGGATCATGGGAAGCGCGGCGGGAAGCTTCCAGATATGCAGCGCAGCGCTGATGCCCGCAACCACCACAACGATCCAGGCGGCATTGCCGCTGGCGGTGCGTTGGAGGTTCGGTTGGATCATGGTCACGTCAGTTGGTCCTTCGTTGGGCAGTTGATCGGATTCTTCCATGCCTGTGAGACGGAACACGAAGATGTGTCGAACCACAACCGGGTGCGGGTCTGCCCGCGGCCTGTCGGATTCCTTCAAGACCTTGACCGCCCGTCCGGCGTCCGATGGAATGGCAAGCAGGAATCCAGGCCAGCGAAGGGTATTCGATCATGTCCCCGGAACCAACCAGTACGGCAGCAACCGGCAAGCACACGACCAACGGGGTGCCCCACGGTTACACGGCTCTGACGCCGTTCATCGTGGTTGACCCGGCGCACGAGGCCATCGAGTTCTACCGCCACGTCTTCGGTGCCACGGTGCTCTCGGTGATGCCCGGCGCCCCGGGGGAAGATGGCAACGCCACCGTCGCCCATGCGGAGCTCGATTTCGGCAACGGCATCCTGCAGCTCTCCGACCCGCAGCCGGGATACGGGCTGGTCGCGGCCGATGCGCAACACACCAACAATTCCATCGCGGTCTACGTGCAGGATGTGGACGCCGTCTTCGCACGGGCACTGGAACGCGGAGCCACCGCGGTTGAGCAACCCGCGGACTTCGTCTCCGGAGACCGCTTTGCCACCTTCGTGGATGCTTTTGGGCGTCGCTGGAACGTCATGACGCGTGTGGAAGACCTGTCCCGGGAGGAATCCGAACGACGGGTTGCCACCTGGCTCGAATCGTTCAACGCCACGGGCACGGATTAGGGGAAAACCAGCGTCGGCTGCCGGCGGTGCAGGCCTGAGCCGCATGTACGCGCCCGGGCTTATCCTGGCGCGGTCGTGAAATCCCGGGTGCAATGCGCCCGACTGGCATGGCAAGGACCGGACGCGCCAGGGCCCCGCCGACTCCCGTGGTGGGGAGTCGGCGGGGCCCTGGTCGTGGCGTGCGGGGCGTTACTGCACGTGGGCGCCGGAGGCGTTCTCCACCTTGTGCGCGGTGCGGCCCAGCAGGTGCGTGGGCACCTTGTAGGTTTCCTTGGCCGTCAGCGCGGAGACCGAGGCGATCAGCGCGATCACGGCGGTAAAGATGCTGATGACCACCCAGCCGCCCGGTGCCAGGCCTCCGAGGGCCGCGACGATGGACGGGGCGAAGCCGGCCATCAGGAAGCCGAGCTGGGTGCCGATGGCCAGGCCGGAGAAGCGGACCTGGGAGGAGAACATCTCGGCGTAGAAGGACGGCCAGACGGCGTTGGCCGCGGCGTAGGCACACGAGAAGACCAGCAGCGAGAGCGCGAACTGCAACACGGTGTTGCTGGTTTCCATGGAGCGCAGGTAGAAGGGCATGAATACTGCCGAGGCCACAGCGCCGTAGATGAACACCGGCTTGCGGCCGATCCTGTCGGCCAGCTTGCCGAAGAACGGTTGGGTGAACAGCGCGCCGATGTTGCCGGCAACCACCAGCCACAGGGTGATGGACTCATCCATGTTGCCGATGGACTTGCCGTAGGAAATGGCCAGGGTGCCGTAGACGGTGGAGACCGCGGCGATGAAGGCGCAGAAGACCACGCGCAGCACGTCGCGCCAGTGGAAGCGGATCAGCACGCCCAGGGGCAGCTTGGCGATCTCGTTGTTCTTCTTGGCTTCCTCGAACTCCGGGGTCTCGTGCAGCGAGCGGCGGATGAAGAAGGTGACGATGACGACGACCGCGGAGAGCCAGAACGGGATGCGCCAGCCGATGCCGAACTTGAATTCGTCCGGCATGGCGACCACGGGAATGAAGATCAACGCGGCCAGGATCTGGCCACCCTGGGTGCCGGTCAGCGTCCAGGAGGTGAAGAAGGAGCGGCGGTCATCCGGTGCGTGTTCCAGGGTCAGCGAGGAGGCGCCAGCCTGCTCGCCCGCGGCCGAAAGTCCCTGCAGCAGGCGCGCGAACACCAGCAGGGCCGGGGCCCACCATCCGATCTGGTCGAAGGTTGGCAGGCAGCCGATGGCGAAGGTCGCAGCGCCCATCAGCACCAGGGTGAACATCAAGACCTTTTGCCGCCCGATCCGGTCGCCGTAGTGGCCCAGGATCACCGCGCCGATAGGCCGGGCAACATAGGCGAAGCCGAAGGTCGCCAGTGACATGACGGCGGCATTGGCGCCGGCATCGGGGAAGAACACATGCGGGAAGATCAGTGCGGCCGCGGAGCCGAAGATGAAGAAGTCGTAGTATTCGACGGCACTGCCCATGAAGCTGGCCAGGGCGGCCTTGACCGGCGTCCTGCCCCCGGTGCCGGGCGCGTTCTGCGCCGGTGGGTTGTCGGTGTTTGGCATCGGGTGCTCCTAGGTATGACGGGACAACTGAGGGGGAACTCAACGTGTCTGCGAGACTTGTGTGCGCAAAGCGTACGGTTGTACGAATTGCGTACAACCACTAGAGTAGAGCTAAATCACATGCAAGACAATCCTCACGCGAAAAATCTCAAGGACTGGAATTTTCATGAGCACCAGCACGCAGTCGTACCTTGTAGGCCTGATCGGGGACGGGGTCATGCCATCGCTGACTCCGCCCATGCACGAGGCCGAGGCTGACGCCCACGGATTGCGCTACCTCTACCGCCCCATCGACCTGGCCGAGATCGGCAAGGACGCCACCGAGGTCGGTGAGCTGCTGCGCGCCGGGGCGATGCTGGGATTCAACGCCTTCAACATCACCCACCCCTGCAAGCAGCTGGTGCTCGAGCACCTCGATGACATCAGCGACGAGGCCCGCGCCATCGGCGCGGTGAATACGGTAGTCATCAAGGACGGCATGTTCCACGGCTACAACACCGACGCCTCAGGCTTCTCCTGGGCCCTGGCCAACGGACTGCCGGGAGCCACGCTGGATTCGGTGCTGCAGCTGGGCGTCGGCGGGGCCGGCTCCGCGGTGGCCTACGCGCTGCTGGACTCCGGGGTAAAGGAGTTGCTGCTGGTGGACCCCGAGGCCACCCGCGCCGCCGAACGCGCCGCGACGCTGGCCATGCAGTTCCCCGAAGCCACCATCCTGGCCTGCGACTTCGACCAGGTCCCGGCGCTGCTGCCGCGTGTGAACGGCGTGCTCAACGCCAGCCCTGTGGGCATGCACCACCATCCCGGGCTGCCCTTCGACATCAGTGGGCTCACATCCGGGCACTGGGTCGCCGACGTGGTCTACCGCCCGGTGGACACGGAACTGATCACCGCGGCCCGGGCCCTGGGCTGCCGCACCCTGGACGGCGGGCACATGGCAGTGGGCCAAGCGGTCGACGCCTTTGGCATCATCACCGGAACCGCCCCGGACACCGCCCGGATGCGCAACCACCTGCTCGAAATGCTGGAGGCGGGCCTCTAATGCGCACCTCCATCGCCACCGTCTGCATCTCCGGCACCCTCGAGCAGAAGATGCTCGCTTGCGCCAAGGCCGGCTTCGACGGCATCGAGATCTTCGAGCAAGACCTCACCGTCTCACCCATGTCCCCCGAGGAGGTTCGCGCCCTGGCCGACCGTCTGGGCCTGACCCTGGACCTCTTCCAGCCCTTCCGCGACTTCGAGGGCGTGGACGAGGCGACCCTCCGGGCCAACCTGGCGCGCGCCGAGGCCAAGTTCCGGCTCATGGGCCAGCTGGGCATCGACACCATGCTGCTGTGCTCCAACGTGGGCACCGCGACCATCGACGACGACGAACTCTTCGCCAGCCAGATCCGCGCCCTGGCCAAGCTCGCCGTCGAGCACGGGGTGAAGATCGCCTACGAGGCCCTGGCCTGGGGCAAGTTCGTGAACACCTACCAGCACTCCTGGAAGATCGTCGAGCTGGTGGACCACCCCAACGTGGGCCTCTGCCTGGACTCCTTCCACATCCTCTCGCGCGGGGACGACCCGGCGGGCATCGCGGACATCCCTGCGGAAAAGATCTTCTTCGTCCAGCTGGCCGACGCCCCGGTGCTCTCCATGGACGTGCTCTCCTGGTCCCGGCACTACCGCGTGTTCCCCGGCGAGGGCGGCTTCGAGCTGGACGCCTTCATGGGGCACTTGGTCCGCTCCGGCTACGACGGCATCGTCTCGCTGGAGATCTTCAACGACGTCTTCCGCCAGTCCAACGTCGAGCGCACCGCCGTGGACGGGATGCGCTCGCTGATCTGGCTGCAGGACAAGACCGCCGCGCACCTGGGTACAGGTGCACTTGACTACCCGTTGGGGCTCGCCGCCCTGCCCGGCGCCCAGGAGCCTTCGGGCTTCGACTACGCCGAGATCCGCACCGAGGACCCGGAAATCGTGGCAGGGATGCTGGCGCAGCTGGGCTTCACCTTCCGCGGCCAGCACCGTCGCAAGCCGGTCACGCTCTGGAGTGCGGGGGACGCGCGGATCATCATCAACACCCAGCGCAGCCGCGGGATCACCGCGGAGGTCTCCGGCTTCGGCGTCCAGGTCCCCGAGGCGGCCCTGGGTACCCGGCGCGCCACCGCGTTGAAGGCCCCTGCGGTCCCGCGCCACCACACCGTGGGCGAGGCGCCGCTGCACGGATTCACCGCACCGGATGCCACCGAGGTGTTCTTCGGGACCACCGCTGACGAGCCCGCCTGGGCCGCCGAATTCGGCGACGGCACCACGCCCGCGGACACCGGGGCCATCACCGGCATCGACCACGTCAACCTGGCCCAGCCCTGGCAGGCCTTCGACGAATCGGTCCTCTTCTACACCTCCACGCTGAACCTCACCGCCCGCCCGGGCACCGAGGTCCCAAGCCCCATGGGGCTGGTCCGCTCGCAGGTATTGCGCACGGAAGACGGCGCCGTGCGCCTGGCGCTGAACATCGTGCCGCACGGGTTGGAGGACTCCCGGGCCAGCGCCCCGCGCTATCCGGAGCACATTGCGGTGCACACCGATGACATCATCGCCCTGGCCCGCCGCGCGGTGGCCGCCGGCATGGAGTTCCTGGCCGTGCCGAACAACTATTATGAAGACCTGGCGGCACGCTTCGGGCTGGACGGGGAAACCCTGGCGCAATTGCAGGAACTGAACCTGCTCTATGACCGCGACGAGCACGGCGAGTTCCTCCATTTCTACACCGAGACCGTGGGATCGATGTTCCTGGAGGTCGTTGAGCGCCGCGGCGGCTACGACGGCTACGGGGCACCGAACGCACCGGTGCGGCTTGCCGCGCAATTCGAGCGCAACCGCCTGATGACGTACTAGAAAAGAACAAAGGGGAGTGGTGAGTCATGGCCGAGCAGCCTGACTACTATGTGAAGTCGGCGGAGAAGACGCTGGCGGTGTTGCTGGCCTTTGATGCAGCCCACCCGCTGCTGACCGTGACCCAGGTGGCGCAGGCCATCGGAGTCTCGCGTGCCGCGGCCCGCCGCTTCCTGCTCACCCTGGTGGACTTGGGGTACCTGGAGGCCGACGGGAGCGCCTTCCGGCAGACCCCGCGGGTGCTGGACATCGGTGCCTCCTACCTCTCCGGGCTGACCCTGCCCCAGGTGGCCCGCCCGCACCTGCAGGCCCTGGCAGCCGAGCTCTCGGAGACCACCGCGCTGTGCGTGCTCGATGACCAGGACATCCTCTACGTGGAGCGCATCGCCGCGCCGCGCATGCATTCGATGAACGTGTCAATCGGCAACCGGCTCCCGGCCTGGGCCACCTCGATGGGCCGGGTGCTGGTGGCCGAGCTGCCCGAGGCCGCGCGCGAGGAGTTCCTCTCCAGGGCCAAGCTCACCCACTACACCGCCAAGACCGTGGCGAGTATCGACGAGCTGCGCGCGGAGCTCGATACCGTGCGCGCCCAGGGCTGGTCCCTGGTCGCCCAGGAACTGGATGAGGGGCTGCGCGGGCTGGCGGTCCCGGTCTACCGCGGGCCGCAGCTGCTCGGGGCGCTGAACGTCTCGGTGCAGCCCGGGCGCATCGGCTCCACCTCGATCACCGAGGAGATGCTGCCCCTGATGCGCAAGGTCGCCAACGACATTGCCGATGACTTCGGCGGGCGCACCGCGGCGCGCAACTGAGACGACGGCGCTAGCGCGCACCCTCGAAGTCGATGCGCATGACCAGACGACGCGGGGTGGGGTGGCTGACCTCCGTGAATCCGGCTTCCTCGAAGATGGACCGGCTGCCCACGTACATCTCGCCCCACATGGCCCTTTTTCCCTCGGGCAGCAGGATTGGGTAGCCCTCCACGGCGCTTGCCCCGCGGTCACGGGCGAAGGCCACCGCCGCGACGGCCATGGCCCGGCTGACACCCATGCGCCGGTAACCGGTGCGGGTCACGAAGCAGACAGCTGCCCAGACGTCCTGGCTGTCCTTGTCCTCGTCGCGTCCGCTCCACGGGACCTTCGAGGTGCGCAGTCGCGGGTAGGCGGTGCGCGGTTCGATGGCGCACCAGCCGACGGGCTCGCCCTCGAGATAGCCGACCAACCCGCTGGTGTTTGTCGCCTTGGGATGCCCGCACGCGGTCTGGGTGCGCAACCGGTTGGCCCGTTCCTCATCGGTGAGCATGTTGAAGCTCTTTCCGGGATTCTGGAACCACTGGCATTGGCAGTGCCCGGCATCGCCCCGCGTGCCGAAGATCTTTTCCAGGTCCTCGCCGCTGGCCTGGTTCGCCGGAACGATGCGCAGGTCTGCCCTCTTGGTGGTTTCCTGGTTGGTTTCCATTGACGAGCACTCCCGCGGACCGTGGCGTGAGCCGCCGGGATTCGGCAGGCTCCCTGGCTTCGAGACTGCCAGTGCCGCATTCGCCGGTCAAGGGCCACGTGCCGACCTGTAGCCGTGGTGCGGATTCCTGAGGGGTGCAAGACGAAGGAAAGGCGGGGACGGAAGAGCATGCTCTTCCGTCCCCGCCAAGATGCGCGTGCAGTTAGGGCTACTTGGCCTTCTTGGCCGCGCCCTTCTCGGTGGTGGCGTCCCGGTGGGCCAGTTCGCCCTCGGTGTTTTCGAGGTGCGAGCGCATGAACCACTGGAATTGCTCCAGTGCGGCGGTCTGGCCGATGAGGATGTCCTCGGTGATCGGGTCCAGCTCGCCGACCTCCTCGATGGTCTTGCGCATCGACTCGATGACCCCGGTGTAGACCACATCCAGGGCTGCAAGGTGCTCGGTGGTACGGGCTCGGCCAATCTCATAGTCGTCCCATTCGCGTGCCTTGACCAATGCGCCGGGCAGGCCGTTCGGGGCAACGCCCATGGTGGCCATGCGTTCGGCCAGCGCGTCGATCATGGCGCGAACCAATTCAATCTGGGGGTCAAGCATTTCGTGGACGCCGATGAAGTCGCGTCCCACGACATTCCAGTGTGCGTGCTTAAGCGTCAATTGCAGGTCGTTGAATGCGTGGATCCGCATTTGCAGGGCGTTGGCGACCTTGTGGCCGTTGGCCAGACTCATTCCCGGAACGGTGAATCCTGCATTGCTCGTGGTTTTTGCTGCCATTGATGCCTCCTCGATGTTCGACTGCCGCGCAGTCTTCCGTGGATATCCATGTGATGTAGCGGTACTTAGGAACGTATCATGCACCGGGCGCAAAAGGCCCGGGATTTACGCGTAGGGAAAACACAAGAACACCGAACGGCTGGTTTCTGCTAGGCGCAACCCGTCATTCCGCCGGCAGCTTCGAGCGCGGGGTGACAATCCGGGGCAGGACGAGCAAGAGGAAGAGGGCTGCGGCCGTGAGGATCCCTCCCACCAACAGGCCCATCTGCCAACCGTGCAGGACCTGGATGACAAACCAGACGCACCCGGCCACCAAGACACCCACCCCCACGACGACAATCCGGGAGATGATATGGCCCAGGTGGACGGTGGTGGCCTTGAGCTGCTGGCCGAAGAAGTGGCGGTGCACGGCCACGGGGGTAACCAGCAACAGGATCACCAGGGCCGACGCGACCAGCAGCACCAAATAGAACCTCTCATCGGGTGCCTCAAGGGTGTCGAAGCGGGACTGGAAGGGCAGGACGACCAGGAAGGCTGCCAGGATCTGTGCCCCGGTTTGCATCACGCGCATTTCCTGCAATAGCTCGTTCCACTTGCGGTGCAGTTCCTCGTCGCTGTTCTCGGTCTCTTGGACGTTGTCGGTGTGCTTGGCCATGTCAGGTTCCTCTGCCGGGGACGGTGTGTCAAAAACATTATGCGACGCCCGGGCGCAGGACACGACAACACGGCGGATAACCCACATAACAACGCAACGGCTGGAGATCGGCGGGTATGCGGCTTAGTGTGGGGATGGTGAACAGCATTGGGCAGGACACCGAATACACGCCGGCACCAAACAAGCATGACGGGTTCGTCCACGTGCGCGGCGCCAACGAGAACAACCTGCAGGACGTGGAGGTGCGCATCCCGCGCGATGCCATCGTCGCCTTCACCGGGGTCTCGGGGTCGGGGAAATCCTCGCTGGCCTTTGGCACCATCTTTGCCGAGGCGCAGCGCCGATTCCTGGAATCGGTGGCACCCTATGCGCGTCGGCTCATCGCCCAGGGCCACACGCCCAAGGTCGAATTCATCTCCGGGTTGCCGCCGGCCGTCGCCCTGCAACAGCGCCGCGGCACCGCCAGCTCCCGTTCCACCGTGGGCACGCTGACCACGCTCTCAAACTCGGTGCGCATGCTCTTCTCCCGGGCCGGGGACTATCCCCAGGGGGTTCCGCGCCTGGACTCGGACTCCTTCTCGCCGAACACCGCGGTGGGCGCCTGCCCGCAATGCCACGGCCTGGGCATCGCCCATACCGTCACCGAGGACTCACTGGTTCCTGACCCGTCACTGAGCATCCGCGAGGGCGCGATCGCCGCATGGCCCGGTGCCTGGCAGGGGAAGAACCTGCGCGACATCACCTCGCACCTGGGCCACGACGTGGATATACCCTTCCGGGAACTTCCCAAAAAGGTGCGTGACTGGCTGCTGTTCACCGAGGAGCAACCCGTGGTGGAAGTGACACCCGAACGCGACAGGGTCGCCAAGCCCTACAAGGGGCGGTTCTGGAGCGCGCGACGCTATGTGCTGCACACCGTGGCCGACTCCAAGTCCGAAACGATGCGCACCAAGGCGCTGCGCTTCATGCGCTCGGGCCCCTGCCCGGCATGCTCCGGGACGGGCTTCCGCCCCGAGGCCCTGGCGGTGGGCTTCGCCGGGTTGGACATCGCAGAGTTCAACGCCACCGCGCTCGATGCCCTCGCCACGGTGCTGCGGCCGGTTGCCGAGAACCGGCCGGCTCCCGGAGGGGAACCGGCACACGAGGTGGCCGCCACGATCGCTGCCGACCTGCTGGAGCGCATCGAGGTGCTCACCGGGTTGGGACTGGGCTACCTGAGCCTGGACCGCGGCACCCCCACGCTCTCGCCGGGGGAAATGCAGCGCTTGCGCATCGCCACGCAGCTGCGCTCGGGTCTCTTCGGGGTGATCTACGTGCTCGACGAACCATCCGCCGGACTGCACCCGGCCGACGCCCGACCGCTGCTGGAGGTGCTCGAGGCCTTGAAGGCCGGCGGGAACTCGGTCTTTGTGGTGGAACACAACATGGATGTGGTCGGCCGGGCGGACTGGATCATCGACGTGGGTCCCGGGGCGGGCGCGGGAGGCGGCAAGGTTCTCTACAGCGGACCGGTGGCGGGGCTGGCGAAGGTTCCCGAATCGGTGACCCGGCGCTTCCTGGAGCCCGCCGACGCCGCTGCACCCCGGACGCCGCGGGAAGCCGAGCACTGGCTGGAACTGGACGGGATCAGCCTGCACAACCTGGCGGATCTTGACGCGAGCTTCCCGCTGGGCGTGCTCAGCGCCGTCACCGGTGTTTCCGGATCCGGCAAGTCCTCGCTGGTCAGCCAGGCATTGGCGTACGGTGTTTTGGACAATATGCGCGGCGACGGATCCAATGGGTCCAACGGATCGCCCGATTCCTTCGAGTCGGTCGACGGCGAGCCGGACACGGCATCCGACCGGGCCACGGTGCGCGAGGTACGCGGAGCAGGGCGGATCGATCGGATCGTGGCCATGGACCAAAAACCCATTGGCCGCACTCCGCGCTCCAACCTCGCCACGTACACCGGCCTCTTCGACGCGGTGCGCAGGGCCTTTGCCGACACATCCTTGGCCAGGCAGCGCGGCTACGGGGCAGGGCGGTTTTCCTTCAATGTGGCCGGCGGGCGCTGCGAGACGTGTCTGGGCGAGGGATACCTGGAAGTTGAATTGCTCTTCCTGCCCGGCAGCTACGGCCCCTGCCCCGAATGCCACGGATCGCGCTACAACCCCGAGACCCTCGAGGTCACCTACGAGGGCAGGAACATCGCCGAGATCCTGGCCCTGAGCGTGGACGAGGCCGCCGAATTCCTGGCCGGCATTCCGGCCGCGGCACGGTCCCTGGAGACGTTGCGCGACGTGGGATTGGGCTACCTGTCCCTGGGTCAACCGGCGCCCGAGCTCTCCGGCGGCGAGGCCCAGCGCATCAAGCTGGCCACCGAGTTGCAGCGTGCCCGGCGGGGCCACACGCTCTACCTGTTGGACGAGCCCACCACCGGCCTGCACCCGGCGGATGTGCAATTACTGCTGGGCCAACTGCACCGGCTGGTCGATGAATCCAACACCGTGATCGTGGTGGAACACCACATGGATGTGGTGGCAGCCGCCGACTGGGTCATCGACCTGGGCCCGGATGGCGGGGACGCCGGAGGGAAAATCGTTGCCACCGGGACCCCTGCGCAATTGGCTGCGCACCCGAAGTCCAGGACCGCTCCCTACCTCGCCAAGCGACTGGGGATCGCGGGGTCCAACCGTCGGTAACCGGCGAGCACCACGCCAGGCGGGGAAGTCGAGGTCGCGGCGGTGGTTCTGGCGCATCACGTGGCGGATGCACCCGACGGCGCTGGGCGTGAGCACCACGTCGATGTGCTTCTGCAGTGCCCGAGCCTGCTTCTGAAGGTTGACCGGGCGGCCGCCCTTGCGAAGCTGCCGGGCAACATGGGCCGCGAGTGCGTCCTGCGCGTGGGCGATGAAGGCCTGTGGCCTGGCGGCGCGGATCATGTCAAAGCCTCGATGGGGGGAGTGCCCGCGATCCAGCAGGATCGCGAATCCCATGGAAGGGCCGCGGTTGATGCCCATGTGGCAGTGGGCCAGGACCTTCCCGCCCTCAAGCTCCGCGAGCCGGGCGAAGCGGTCGGGACCATCGGCTTACTAGTGCGTTGGCGAAAAATGAAAGAATCAACGATGTGGATAACGAACTTGAACCCGGGCGCCGGCGTGAATCGGCGGAGATCCAGTTCCGCAGCGAAAGCTGGGCACTGTGGCTCGGGTTCGGCTGTACGGCCCTGGGCGTGGCGGTCGGGCTCGTCGGCTTTGCAAACCACCGTCCGGATTTGGCGGGCTTCCATTCCGTGGGCGTGTATTCCGCGATCCTGGCGGCACTGACAGCGTCGGGCGGAAGCGTCCTCGGCTACCTGAGGGTGCTGACCAAGACCCAGACCTGGCTACTGGACTTTCCGCTCTACCGGCAGATCATCAACGCCGGCGCACTGGTGATCATCCACGCGGCAATTTCCGCGATGGCGGCACTTGTCACCTTTCGGATCTTTCAGGACGCCTTCCTGGGACTGACCGTGGACAGGTATGCGGGCAGCCTTATGTTGGGTATCACCGCCGGAATCGCCGGCTATGTTGCCCTGCTGTCCTCGGCGCGGGTGACGGCACAAAGCCTGTCAACGCTGCTGGCAACCTTCATGACCACCGGCGTGTTCATCAGCATGCTGGCAGCTGAGAACCCGTTCTGGTGGCGTTCGATGTTCTCCGCCCTTGGTACCAGGTCCTCCGGGCTCATGTCCTTCTGGACGTTCAACGTCACCCTGGTCGTCTCCGGCCTGGTGCTCAGCACCCTGACCGCGTTCATCGTGCGCGACGTGATCAGGATGGCGCGCATTCACGACAGGCTGGCCACCGCGCAGGGAAGGCCGCTGCCGCGTTTCATCCGGCCGCGCCCAGCGGTGGTGCGCACCTGCCTGCTGGGCCTGGGGGCCTGCGTCATCGGGATCGGACTGATCCCGTTCAACGTCTCGGCGCCGGTGCACTCGGCCATCGTGCGCATCGCCGCGGGATTCATCGTGGTGCTGCTGCTGGGCGCGGCACTTTGGCTGCCGGGATTCCCCTGGGTGTTCCACCTGCTCTCATTTGCCTGCTTCCTGGGGCTGGTGGGCGCTGCCCTGCTCTGGCAGCCGCTGGCCTACTACAACCTCACAGCCTTCGAGCTGGCGGTCGTGGGCATCGTCTTTGGCTGGCTCAGCGTGTTCATCCGCACCACCGACGCGGCCCTCGCCGTCAAGAGGAAGGAACTTGCCGACGTCTTGGCCGTCAACGGCTGAGCCTAGGCGCCCACGTGTTCGAAGTGGGCCACGAACATGTCAGGCCGCACCAACACCACCGAACCATTGGGCAGGCGGCGCTTGGGAGCGGCGACAAATTCATGAAGCGGCACCTGGTACTCGGCGGCCAGTTGCTCCCCGCGCTCCCTTCCGGCCGGGCCGTAGACGTGCACCTGCCAGCGGGCGTCGTTGAGCACCTCGAAGTTGTCGGCGTGTTCGCCGGTGCGGTTGGGCACCCATGGCAGGCGGCGGCCAAGCACCTGTCCGCGTCGCCTGGTCCGGGCAAAGCCGGTGGCCAGGGTGGCACGGTCCTTGGCGCTGTCATCCATCCAGTAGTGGATGCGGATCTGCGAGAGGTACCCGAAGAAGCGCCGCCCGGCAGGTATTCTGCCCATCAGGCGCACGGCGGCCGGCCACACCAGAGGCAGCACCCGGGTGCGGATCGTGCGGGCCAGCAGGGAATCGGAGGTGGCGGCGCTGAAGAGCCTGTCGGTGGTGGCCACCAGGCGCAGGGCCACGGGGCGGCGTTCGACTTCGTAGCGCTCCAGGTAGGACTCGGGCATGCGGCCGGAAAAGACGTCAGCCATCTTGCACACCAGGTTGTGTGCGTCCTGCAGCCCGGTGTTCATGCCCTGCGCTCCGACCGGCGAGTGGATGTGGGCGGCATCCCCGGCCAGGAAAACCCTGCCCCGGGCGAAGCGCTCGGCAACGCGGTGATGCACGCGGTAGGTGGTGAACCACGAGGCCGATCCGTACATGACACCGAACTCGCGGCGCAGGCTGGCCCGGGCGCGGTCCTCGTCGATATCGGGTTTGTCCCCGGTGGAGTCCTTGGGTTCGTGCAGGATGCCCAGCAGGCGACGCCGCTCGCCGCCGGAGTCGTCCCTGCCCATCGGGAAGCCGAGCATGAAGTTCTCATCGGAAAAGCGCAGGTTGATTCCCGAGCCCATGCCGGTGACCCCCTGGGCGTCGAGCACGTAGAAGACCTCGTCGTCGGTTTTCCCCTCAAAGGCAATGCCGAGGGATTCGCGGATGGGGGAGGAAGCGCCGTCCGCGGCGATCACGTAGCGAGCCGAAATGTGCACCGGCCCCTGCGGCCCGGTGCACTTGATGAGCAACTGGTCCCCAGTGTCCGAAAAGGACTCGTAGCCGTGCTCCCAGAGCACTTCGTTGCCCGCGTCTTTCAGGTAATCGGCCAACAGCTCCTCATTGGCGCTCTGTTCCAGCATGGTCAGTCCCGCGAAGGGCGTCTGGGCGTAACCGAGCCGGTTGAGCTTGATGCTCTTGAAACTGCGGGACCCGATGCCCGGGCGCATTTCCCCGGTCGGCACCGAGCGTCGCTTGACCTCGTCCGCCAGCCCCAGTTGGCGGTAGATCTCCATGCTGCGTGCCTGCAGCGCCAGGGCGCGCGATTCGCGGGTGGGACCCGACTTCATGTCAATGACCCGTGCGTCGATCCCGAAATTCTGCAGCCAAGCCCCGGCCATCAAACCCGTGGGCCCGGCACCGATTACCAAAACGTCTGTGTGCAGTAGCGTCGCGTCCATGAAACCCACGCTACGCCCCCATGCCCGGCAAAGCACTGATACGGGCCTTGTGGCGGCGCAATCACGTGCCGGTTTCCGCCGGGGGTGTCTCCTTCATCCGCGCAAGCGAGTCCAGGGCCCGGGCACGGGAGGCCATCAGGTCCACCATCTGATCGACCTTGGAATACGGGACAAAGCGGTCAATGTAGGAACCGTGCGGATCAAATTTCTTGGCCTGCAGCAATGGGTTGAAGACCCTGACGAACGGGGACGCGTCGGCCCCGCACCCGGCGACCCATTGCCAGTTGGCCGGGTTTGATGCCGCGTCCGCGTCCACGAGGGTGTCCCAAAACCATTCCTCGCCCACCTGCCAATGGATACCCAGGTTCTTGACCAGGAAGCTGGCGGTGACCATGCGGACCCTGTTGTGCATCCATCCCGTTTCCCAAAGCTGCTTCATGCCGGCGTCCACCAGCCCGTAACCCGTCGAACCATCGCACCAGGCCTTGAAGTGGCGGGCCGCCGTTGTTTCCTCCGGCCCTCTGTTTACGCTGGAGCCGGGCCAGGCCCAGTCAAACGCGTCGAACTCGCTGCGCAGGTTGCGGGTAGCCAAATCCGGGTAGTGGTAGAGCAGGTTCCAGCAAAAGTCGCGCCACACCAGTTGACGCATCAAGGCCCGCGTGCCCTCGGCTCGCTCGGGATGGACGCGCAACATGCGGCTGAGGGTCTCCCAGACCTCGACGGGACCCAGATGCCCCCAACGCAGGGCCGCCGACAAACGCGAGGTGCCGTCGGTGTCGGGCCTGTCGCGGGACGTGGCGTAGTCGCCGGCGATTTCCTCCAACACCACGCCCAGGCGGTCCCGGGCCGCGGCCTCGCCCGGAACCCAGGCGGCGGCCAGTCCGTGCGACCAGTCGGGAGCCGAGGGCAACAGGCCCCAGTCATCCAATTTTTCCGAGGTCAATTCGGTGGTCACGGGTTCCTGCGCTTCGGGCCTGTCCAGCACCGGGCGCATCGGCAGCCGCTGCAGCGCGTTGAAGAAGGGCGTGAAGACCTTGAAGTTCCTTGAATCCTGGGTCAGCACGGTCCACGGTTCGTGCAAGAGCGTTCCGGCATGGCTGTGGGCCTCAAGCCCGGCGTCGGTCGCCAACTTCTTGGCCGCTGCGTCGACGGCGCGTTCGGCTCCGCCGTAGCGACGGTTCCAATGCATCGTGGAGATGCCGTCGGCGGCGAGGAGCCCCGGAAGGACCTCGGCCGCGGCACCGCGGCGCAAAAGCAATGGCACGCCGAGTCCTGCCAATGATTCACGCAGCTCATTCAATGCGTGATGCAGCCACCACTTGGCAGCGCCGCCCAACGGACGCACGCCGGGGGACTGCTCGTCAAGGATGAACAGGGCGGTTGTCGGCCCCGAAGCCATGGCGGCACAGAGCGCCGGATTGTCGGCCACGCGCAGGTCGTCGCGGAACCACACGATGGTGGATGATGCCTGGTTCATGTTCGTGCTCTTTCGTGCGGACGGTGGTTTTGGGACTAGCGGGACAGGGCGTACCAAATCAGCAGCATGGTGACGAGGAACCCCGTGGCATAGTTCAGCCAGAGGAAGCGCACCCATCCGGCATGGGCGCGGGCGGAATCCTCGTCGTCCAGCCGGGCATGGGGCAGCACATTGGCCAGGTAGGGCAGGGCCAGCAGACCCGCCAACGGGCCCGGCCAGTCGGTGAACAGGAGCAATGCGCCGGCGGCGAGGTAGGCTGCGGCGGCGAACCTGACGGTCCGTTTCGCCCCCAGCACCGTGCCGATGGAACCCAGCGATGCTGCGCGGTCGGGGACGATGTCCTGCACCGCGCCGAACGCGTGTGAGGCCACGCCCCAGAGAAAGAACGCCAGCAGGATCGCCACGAGCGCCGCGTCGAAACCGGCCCCCGCCAAGGCCAGTCCGTAGAGCGCGGGGGAGACGAAGTGGGTGCTGGAGGTCAGCGAGTCCAGGAAGGGACGCTCCTTGAAGCGCAGGTGCGGAGCGCTATAGGCGTAGAGCGCCGCCATCGATACCAACAGCACCAGGTTCGCCTGCCAGGAACCAACGATTCCCAGCACCACCAGGAATGGCAGGCAGGCAACCGCGCAGGCCGCTAGGATCCCGCGGTGCCGGCTGCGGTCCACCACCGCGCCTTCGGCCCCGCCCTTGCGGGGATTCAACAGGTCCGATTCGTAGTCGAAGACATCGTTGATCCCGTACATGGCCAGGTTGTAGGGAACGAGGAAGAAGAATGTTCCGACCACCCAGATCCAGTCGATTCTCCCGGCTGCCAACAGGTATGCCGCGGCAAAGGGGTAGGCGGTGTTGACCCAGGAAACGGGGCGGGAAGTCATGAGCAGTTCGCGCAGCATCATGGTGTTTCCTTCCCGGTCCGGATCACTGGCGCCGGGCCCGATGGGGCCTGGGCAATACCGCTTCCCTTCACCGAAGCTCCGATTCCCATAGGTGTCTTGCCCCCTGCGATCCACCACAGGGCAGGGACGAAGAACACCGCGCAGACCGGGTAGCTGAAGTCCTCCAGCGGGGCCAGCCCGATGCGGAGGCCCAGCAACGTTTGGCTCCCGTAGCCAAAAAGCCCGGAGCCGATCATCACGTTGTCGAACACCGCGGTCAGCACCCAGAGCACGAGCAGGGCGAGCCCCATCGGCGGAAGCACCGTGCGCAAGCTGATCCGGCGCAGGCGCACCGCCAAGAGGAAGAGCAACAGCGAACCGAGCATGAAGCACAAGGACAGCAGGGCGAAGTTCATGCTGTCTCCTTCGAATCCGGTAGTGGCGTGGCGGTGGAATGGCGGTCGGTGCCGGCGGCTTTCCGCCGTGCCCGCCAGGCCATGGCGCCGGTGAACAGGACCATCGTGTTGTAGCAGAGGAACAGCAGGAAGAAGGCTTCCTCCAGCGGCAACTGCTCGCCCAGCATCACCCCGGTCATAAGCGCCGAATCACGGTGCAGGAAGATCCCCAGGTCGATGGCGATGACGTCCCAGAGCAGGAACATCGCGGTTCCACCGGCCAGCGCGAGCAGCGCGGGAAGCGGTTGGGCAAAGACGAACAGCCGGTACCTGGCATCCAGCACCGCCATGCAGGCAATGAGTGCCAGCAGGATGAGCAGGTAGGTCATGGTGTCGCCGCCCGGGTGGGTTCGGTCTTGGGCTGTGTCCCTGGCGACAGCCGGCAAGGGACCATGGGTCCCTTGTCCTTGATTCCGTTGACTGCCTTCGCGATAATTTCGGCACTGATTAGGCACATCGGGACTCCGATGCCCGGACGCACCGAGCTGCCGGCATAGTGCAGGCCGCGAATCTTCGAGCTGTGGTTCGAGGGCCGGAAGAAAGCCGACTGGCTCAGCGTGTGGGCCAGCCCCAGGGCACCGCCCTGCCAGGCATTGACGTTTTCCACGAAGTCGCCGGGGCCAAGGCTTTGGCGCACCACGACCCTCTCGCGCAGGTCAGCAATGCCCGCCCAAGCGGCCAACTGGTCCAGCGCGGCATCCGCAACCGCCTCCACCGGCGGTGATCCGGTTCCGTCCGGGCCGCCCTTGCCCCACGCGGGCAGGGCGGGGGAAGGCACGAGGATGAACAGGTTTTCATGTCCGTCCGGTGCCACGGAGGGGTCCGTGGCGCTGGGCATGCAGACATACAGGCTGGTTTCCTCCGATAGGTCCTCTCCACGGTGGATGCGCCCGAAATTGTCGTCCCAGTCGGTGGTGAACAACAGGTTGTGGTGGCTGAGCTTGGGGAGCTTGCCCCGGATGCCCAGACAGAGCAGTACGGCACTGGGCCCGGGATCGCGCCGCTTCCAACTGGCTTCGGAGGAGGAGCGAAGTCTCGCCGGGAGCAATTCGGTCTCCAGGTGGTGCAGGTCTGCGGCACCCACCACCACGTCGGCTTTCAGGCGTTGCTCCGGACCCGTTATGTGGCCGGGGTCGCCCGCCTCGACCCAGCGCACCGCCTCGACCCGGGGTGTGCCCGCGGCGGTGTCAGCGTCGATGCCCGTGACCCGGGCGCCGGTGATGATCGTGACGCCGGCGGCCCGGCAGAGTCCTGCCATCACGTCGACCAGGTGTGCAAAGCCGCCCATCGGGTATTTCACGCCTTGGGTCAGGTCCAGGTGGCTCATCAGGTGGTAGAGCGCCGGGGTGCGCTTGGGGCTCGAGCCCAGGAACACCGCGGGGTAACCCAGGATCTGGCGCAGGCGCGGATCGCTGAAGCGGCTGGCCACGAGGGAATCCAGGGAGCCGGCCAGCAGCGGTGCAAGCCGTGGCAGCAGCGCCACCATCCGCGGGTCCAGGAAGCTGGCAGGAGAGGAGAAATCCGCATAGAGAAAATGCTTCAGCGCCAGGTCGTAGCTCTCGGCGGACTGTTCCAGGTATTTATCCAGCGCGGCACCGGCACCAGGCTGGAGGGATTCGAAGGCTTCGCGGGCCCCGGAGCCGGATGGCATGTCCAATGGGGTGTAGTCGCCCTGGAACCAGGTCCGGTAGCCGATCCCGAGGTCCACGAGATCCAGCTCGGTGTCCGTGGAAGTGCCCATGAGCTCAAACCAGTGCTCGATGACTTCGGGCATCAGGTACCAGGAGGGGCCGGTGTCAAAGCTGAAGCCCTCGCGTTGCAGGCGTCCGGCGCGGCCACCGAGCACCGTCTGTTTCTCCAGCAGCGTGACCCGGTGGCCGGAGGCGGCCAGCAGTCCCGCGGTGGCCAAACCGGAGAAACCGCCGCCGATGACGACCACCTCTTGTGCGGCAGTGTGGGCAAGGTTCTTCATGGGTTTCGCTTTCATGCCGCATTCACCGTGGCTGACTTGGGACGCCGGCCCATGGTGGTGCGCAGCGCGATGTATGCCTTGCGGCGGGCGGGAACGGAGATCCGTCGGGTCATGAGCTCGGCGGCGTCGGTGTGTTCGAGGCGGCGGTTCAGTTCGCTGAACAACCCGTGGGCCATGGACACTGCCTGTGCGGCTCGCGGCGCCAGGTGGGGGATGCCGCGGGCCGCGGCGTCCAGGTCCGCCCGGATCTCGTGGACCAATGCGTTCTTGTGCGCGTCGGTGAATGCCGCCGGGTCCAAACCCGGGAAGTAGCTGCGTCCCAGTGAGGAGGTGTCCTCCGCCAGGTCGCGCAGGAAGTTGACCTTCTGGAAGGCTGCGCCCAGTCGTCGGGCGGCGGCCTCGGTTTCCGCCTCGTGTCCGGTGGGGGCGTGGGGCATGGAACGGAAGACCCGCAGGCACATCAATCCCACGACCTCCGCCGACCCGTAGATGTAGCCCTGAAGAGTCGTGGCGTCGTGGGTGGACACCTCCAGGTCGCTGCGCATTGAGGCGAAGAACGGGCGGGTCAGCGCGGTGTCGATGCCTTGGGAACGGGCGGTGCAGGCGAAGGCGTGCACGATCATGTTGGTGCTGTAGCCGCTGGCCAGCGCCGCCTCGGTTTCCTCCTCGAGCCGTTGCAGAGCGGCAGCGACGGCAGGTGCGTCCAGCCCGGCCTCGCGGGCGACCCCGTCGACGACCTCGTCGGCCAGGCGCACCAGGGCATAGATATTGGAGATGTGTTCGCGCGCGGGGCGCCCCAGCATGCGGCAGGCCAGCGAGAACGAGGTGGAATACCGGGCGATGACGACCCGGGCGCTGCTGCTGGCCGTGGCCGAGTAGCGTTGCAGGGCGGTGGGCCGGCCGCTTGCGTGGCCGGCGGCCGGTGCCCCGGTTTTGACTGCGGTGGCGTGTTTCACGGACTAGGCCCCCCGGTTCAGGATCAGGCCGGCGAAGCCCTCGAGCTCGGTGGATACATGGGCAGGCAGCCCCAAGGCGCGTGAGGCGGAGGTGGCACTGGCGCACAGGTCCTGCGCCAATTGCCGGGCAAAGCGCTCGGCACCGGTCGATTCGAGCGCGGAGCGCATGGCCTGCACGTCCGTTCCCCGGTCGCGGAAGCGCTGCAGGTCCTCGGTGAACCCGGGAGTGGAGGCAGCCATGGCGGTGAGGATGGTGCTTTTGCCCTCGCGCAGGTCGGACTCGATGGATTTTCCGGTTCGTGCCGGATCCCCGAAAGTCCCCAGCACGTCGTCGATGAGCTGGTAGGCAACGCCCAGCTGGCTGCCGATGTTGGCCAGGGCGGCGGCCCCGGCGGCATCTGCGCCTGCCAGCAGGGCACCGGTGTGCAGCGGCACCTGGAAGGAATAGGCGGCGGTCTTCAGTTTTTCCATGCGCAACACCTCCTGCACCTGGGCGGGCGCTGGATCCAGGGAAAAGAGCAGGTCTTCCAGCTCCCCGGCACCCGCGTGGTGGATTGCCTGGTGGAAGGAGTTCTCGATGATGGCTGCCTGGGGCAGTGAATCGGCGGCCCGCAGGGCGAGCTTGATGGCCGCGGCAAGCAACAGGTCGCCGGCGATGATGGCTGCCGCGTGGCCCGCATGCTCGGCGTTCTCCGCCGACTTGCCGCGCGCCAGCGCATCGTCGCGGTACAGCGCCGAGAGGGTGGGGCGCCCGCGCCGGGTGAAGTCGCGGTCGATCACGTCATCGTGCATCAGCAGCGACCCATGGAGCAGTTCGAAGGCGCAGCCCAGCAGAACGACGCGTTCGGAAACTTCGCCGAATTCAGCGTTGTCCACCGAGGCTGGAGCGAATGCCTCGTGGCCCAGCATGACCAGGCGCGGCCGGGTGAGCTTGCCACCTTCCAGTGCCTGTCCAATGCGGGACCACAGCATTTGGGTGGCCTTGGAGTATTCCCCGGACGCGCGCCGATGTTCCTCGATGACAGAGGACAACAGCTGGCGGACCCGCGACTGGAGCACTTCCGTTTTCCCGGGTGCGGCGGACCCGCAAGTCTGCGCGGGACTTTGGGTTGGCAGGCTCATGATCGTTCGTTCCGTTTCTGGGTGGTGGCGGGAGGGGCCAGGGTGTCGATCTGGGTGTGCATGGCCGTGAGGATGCCCTCGAGGTACCTCACCACGGCGCGTTGTTCATCGGGGTCCAGCTCCTGGATGCCAAGTTCCGCATCGTTGAACAGCGGACGCAGTGCGGTCATGGTCAGGTTCACTGCCCGGGTGCTTGGATGGACGCGGATACTGCGTCGGTCAGTGGGATGGGCCGCCCGCGACACGTAGCCGCGATCGCTCATCCGGTCGATGAGCGCTGTGGTCGCCGCGCTGGAAATATTTAGTTTTCCGGCCAGTTCACCCGGAGTCATGGGGCGGTCAAGCATCAGATGCTGCAGGGCCTGGAAGTCGGTCTCGTTGATGCCAAGATGGCGACACACCGCGTGTTCAAGGACATCATTGAGCATGAGGACCTCGTGCAACAGCTTCGATGCCGCGTGCGGACCGGACGTCTCGCCCGTGGAAACCTTGATCATCTATACCTCGAACGGTTGATTACTAGCTTAGCTATATACATCATGGGTTAACAAGTTAGTGTTTGTCGAGTAGGACTGACGCATTCAGTGAAAATTTCCCCCGAGCCAAGGAGATCTCCCCATGCATTCCCCACCAAAGGCCTCCTGGACCATCCGGATAGTCTGTGCCGCAGCGGTTTTTGCCGCGATCGCCGGCGCCTTCATCGGCAGCGGAGCGATGGGCGGCACCCCAATTGCCGAGGCTGCGGACGGCAGCCTGGGCGCAGATTCGACCTTGCTGGCTCCCGGCACCGGCGCCTTTTCCATCTGGAGCCTCGTGTATCTGGGTCTGGTCGTCTACGCGATCTGGCAACTGACGCCCCGCGCCGCACGGAGCGACACCCAGCGGCGGATCCGTCCGTTGGCGGCAGGCTCCGCGGTCCTCAACGCCCTGTGGATCGGCGTGGTGCAAGTTGGCTGGTTGGGTGCAAGCGTCGTGGTGATGCTGCTCCTGCTCGCGGTTCTGGCGAGGATCTTCATGCTGATGCGGCCGCACATCGAACATCCCGCCGAACGCTGGATCATGGCACTGACCTTCGGCCCGTACCTGGGCTGGGTCAGCGTGGCGACGGTGGCAAACATCGCCGCGTGGCTGGCGGCCCGGGGCGTGGGTGACGGAGCTGAATGGGCCACGCCCCTGGCCTGCGTTCTGGCGGTGGTCGCGGCCTTGATCGGTGCCATGACCGTGGTGTATTCCGGTGGCAGAATCGCGGCGGCCCTCGCCATGGTGTGGGGTATTGCCTGGATCGGGGTGGGGCGCGGCGACGGCGGCCTGGAATCCATGCCCGTCTCCGTCACGGCGTATTCTGCGGCTACGGCCCTGCTGCTCTTCGCCCTCGTCGCTGCGGCAAGGCGCCGGGTTTATCCGGCCGCGACGTCCGCATCCGAGGTCGCGGCATGAGCGTCATCGCCGTCACCGGAGCCACCGGATACATTGGCGGGCGATTGGTCCCGTTGCTGCTGGAACAGGGACACAGTGTGCGGGTGCTCACCCGTCGAAGCAACGCCCTGCGCGATGTTCCCTGGGGGACACGTGTGCAGATCGTGCAGGGGGATCTCACCGACCCGGATGCCGCCGCGGAACTGTGTGAGGGAGCCGAGGTCCTCTACTACCTGGTCCACTCCATGGGCGGCACCAGCAATTTCGCCCCCGTTGAGGAACGTTGTGCCGACACCATTGTGGAAGCGGCCAAGGCCGCGGGCATCGGGCGTCTGGTCTATCTCTCGGGTTTGCATCCCGAGGGCGAACTGAGTCGCCACCTGGCCTCCCGGGTCAAGGTCGGGCGCATTCTGGAATCCAGCGGCATTCCCACGATTACGTTGCAGGCCGGGCTGATCATCGGCTCCGGGTCCGCAAGCTTCGAGATGGTCCGCCACCTTACTGACGTGCTTCCCGTGATGCCTGCCCCGCGCTGGGTGCTGAACCGGGTGCAGCCCATCGCCGTGCGCGATGCCCTGCACTACCTCAGTCAATGCGCACTTCTTCCCTCGGAGGTGTCCGGCACCTACGACATCGGCGGACCCGAGGCACACAGCTACGGGGACATGATGCGCCTCTATGCCGATGCCGCGGGCATCCGCCGCCCGGTCATCCTGGCGCTCCCGGTGCTGACCCCGTGGCTGGCGGCCCAGTGGGTCAACCTGGTCACCCCGATCCCGCGCGCGCTGGCCATTCCGCTGGTCGAGTCCCTGCAACACGACTGCGTGATGCGAAACCGCGACATCGATGCGGTCATCGACCGCCCTGCAGAGGGGCTGACCGGGTACCGGAGCTCCGTTGAATTGGCACTGGCCAAGATGCGTGATGACACGGTGGAAACGACATGGGCCACCGCCCATGCCCTGGAGGCACCCGCCGAGCCGCTGCCCTCGGATCCGCAATGGGCCGGGCACACCGTCTTCACCGATGTTCGGGAGCGAGATACCAGTGCGAGTCCCGCTGCGTTGTTCCGGGTCATCGCGTCGCTGGGCGGGGAAACCGGCTACTACTCGCTGCCCGGTGCCTGGGCGCTGCGCGGGATCCTGGACAAGCTCGCCGGGGGAGTGGGCCTGCGCCGCGGGCGGCGCAACCGCACCTCCCTTGCGTTGGGGGACGCGGTGGACTGGTGGCGCGTGGAGGAGCTGGTGCCGGATCGCCTGCTGCGCCTGCGCGCGGAAATGCGGGTCCCCGGGCGGGCCTGGCTGGAGCTCTCGGTGGAACCGACCGAATCGGGCAGCCACTACCGACAGCGTGCAGTGTTCTTCCCCGAGGGTCTGGCGGGCCGGCTCTACTGGCTGGCGATCCTGCCCTTCCACGGGGTGATCTTCTCCTCCATGGCCCGTCGCATCACCACTGCCGCCGAGGGGCTCGAGGCCACGGACGCGGCCTAGTCTTGGGAGGGCTTGCGCTCGCCGACCGATCCGATGCTGTCCTCAAGGTCCATGGCCGTTTCGGCGAGGAAACGGATGACCACCTCGCGTTCGGCGGGGCTCAGCCGTGCTGCCGCGCCGAAGCGCGCGGCATGGTGCCGACCGACCTGCTGGCGGGCGGCAAGGTGGGTCTCGGGGGTCACGGTGATGCACAGGGAGCGGCGGTCGGTGGGGTGTGCCGCGCGCACCACGTGTCCCGCCTTCTCCAGCCGGTCCACCATCTTGGTCACCGAAGCGGTGGTGATCCCTAGGTGCTTGGCAAGCATGCCCGGAGTCGCCGCGGTGTCGGTGTTCTTGGCCGAGATCAGGAACCTGATGGCCCGCATGTCAGTCTCGTTCAGGTTCATGTAGCTTTGCGAGGCACGGGAGATCTTGCGTTCAACGGCCCGCAACCTGCCCATTTCGGCCATGATCCGATCGATCTGCTTCAGCGTTTCCTCGCTGAGCTTCGACCTGTCGATCAATTCGCTGCGCGGGTCGCTCGAGGCAAGGTTGAAGATCGTGGGAAGTTCCTCGCGGTCCACTGGATTCCACTCCCTTCCCTTGCGCAGGCTGATAAGTTCGACGTCCCCATGATACGACCCGGTCAGGCCACGGCCGGTATCGCCCGGGTTCTGCGACCGGGAAACCTCGCACGGCCGTCCTGCTCGCCCCCCTGTTCGCCGCGGGTCCCGCGCGGCGGCCCCGGGTGGTGCCCAATCTCACCGCCCACACTCTGGACATGCATGGGAGAATGGAAACGATGACTTCCCCCGAAAAAACCCCAGTGACCGTGCCTGCCACTACTGCGCCCGCCGCAGAGGACGCCGCGGCCCGTCGCGCCGCCCAGGCCGCGGCCCAGGGTGCCCAGCAAATGCGCATCTCCGAATCCCGTGCCAAGGCCGAGGGCCGCGCACAGGTGCGCCCCACCGCCGAGGGGTGGAAGCAGGCCATGGGCGAGGACGGCCGCCCGCAGCTCCAGTTCACCGCCAAGGCCCGCGTCAGCCAGCCGCCGATGCACCTTGCCGACCTCACGCTGGCCGAACGAGCCGCCAAGCTCAAGGAGATCGGCCTGCCGGCCTTCCGCGCCAAGCAGCTCTCGGTGCACTACTTCCAGCACTACACCACCGATCCCGAGCTGATGAGCGACCTTCCCAAGGACCGCCGCGCCGAGATCGCCGAGGTCATGTTCCCGAAGCTGCTGACCGAGGTGAAGCGACTGGCCACCGACGATGGCCGGACCATCAAGTTCCTGTGGCGCCTCTTCGATGGCTCGCTGGTCGAGTCGGTGCTGATGCGCTACTCCAATCGCATCACCCTGTGCATCTCCTCGCAGTGCGGCTGCGGCATGAACTGCCCGTTCTGCGCCACCGGCCAGGCCGGTCTGACCCGCAACATGTCCACCGCCGAAATCCTGGACCAGATCGTCCAGGCCAACCGCGTGATTGCCGAGGGCGGACTGGGCGGCCAGAAGCACCCCGAGGAGCGCGTGGGCAACATCGTGTTCATGG
Source organism: Paeniglutamicibacter sulfureus (assembly GCF_030512175.1). Taxonomy (GTDB): domain Bacteria; phylum Actinomycetota; class Actinomycetes; order Actinomycetales; family Micrococcaceae; genus Paeniglutamicibacter; species Paeniglutamicibacter sulfureus. The sequence continues at coordinate 901,595 of NZ_JAULBL010000002.1, forward strand.
GCATGGGCGAACCCCTGGCCAACTACAAGCGCGTCATGAACGCCGTGCACCGCATGGTGGCCGAGGCCCCCGAGGGCCTGGGCATGAGCGCCCGCGGCATTACGGTCTCAACCGTGGGCCTGGTCCCGGCCATCAACAAGCTTGCCGAAGAGGGCGTCCCGGTCACCTTCGCGCTGTCGCTGCACGCGCCGGATGACGAACTGCGCGATGAGATGATCCCGGTGAATTCGAAGTGGAAGGTCGACGAGGCCCTGGATGCCGCGTTCAACTACTACGTGAAGACCGGTCGTCGCGTCTCCATCGAGTACGCGCTGATCAAGGACATGAACGACCACGGCTGGCGCGCGGACCTGTTGGCCCGAAAGCTCAACGCCCGCGGCCGCGGCTGGGTCCACGTGAACCCGATCCCGCTGAACCCGACCCCGGGATCGGTCTGGACCTCCTCGGAGCCGGACGTCACCGCCGAGTTCATCGACCGCCTGGAGTCCGCCGGCGTGCCTACCACGCTGCGCGACACACGCGGCAAGGAAATCGACGGCGCGTGCGGCCAGCTCGCCGCGGCTGAGTAGGCTGTAACCACCACGTTGGGGCGCGATGCGCCATTGATGAGATGAGTCGAGAAGTGTCACTGGCAGCACCGTTTTTCCTGGACAAGTCCGACACCGCCAGCTGGAAGGCCCTGAACGGGCTCTCGCTCAAGGTCAAGGAAGCCGCGGATGCCGCCGGGCTGGGCACACGCCTCATCGAGCTGCTCAATGTGCGTATATCCCAGATCAACGGCTGCTCATACTGCCTGGACATGCACGGCCGCATGGCACTGGAAGCAGGCGAGACGGCCCAGCGACTGGCGGTGCTCTCCACCTGGCGCGAGACCGAGTTGTTCGACGACCTGGAATCCGCTGCCTTGGCCGTTGCCGAGGCAGCAACTTCCCTGCCCGATTCCGAAACCCGTATTGCGGAACTCGCCGCGTCGCGGCTGGTACTCGACGACGCGCAGTTCTCCGCCGTCCAGTGGGCAGCCATTGCCATGAACGCCTTCAACCGCGTTTCCATCCTGTCCCAGCACCCGGTGCGCCCGAGCCAGAAGTAGCGGGGCCATGGCAGCGGGCACGACCGATTCCCGGGGCGCGGAGACGCGACCCGAATCCGTGCTCTCGCGCTTCGCCCCGGAAGCCGTCTACCTGATGGGCGGTGGCCGCGCCATCCTGCTGCAGCTCGCGCTGCCCGGCGTCGGCCACGGCGTTGCCAGGCATTCGAATTTTGCCGTCAATCCGCTGGGCCGCCTCAACGGCACCTTGACGTATATCTATGCTCTGAGCAACGGTACCGACGAGCAACGGGCCAAGGTCCGGTCGATAGTTCACGCGGCTCATGCCCCGGTCAAGGCGCCGGCCGCCCAGGATGGATCGCACCCCGCCTATTCCGCGCGCGACCCGAAGTTGCAATTGTGGGTTGCTGCCACGCTCTATGACTCGGCCATGCAGATCCAGCGTGCGGTGTTCCCGCCGCTCGACGATGACACAGCCGAGGCCCTGTACCGTGACTATGCGCAGCTGGGAACCGAACTGGGGATGCCCGCTCACCTCTGGCCTGCGACCCGGGCTGACTTCGCGGAGTACTGGGCCGAGACGCTTGGGCAATTAAGGGTCGATGCGCCGGTACGTGCGGTCGCACATGAACTCCTGGCCGCCAAGCAGGCACCGCCGTGGATCCGGGCCGCGATGCCGCTGGTCCGGCTCATGACCATTGGGTTGCTGCCCGAACGGGTGCGCGCCATGTTCGGTTTCGCATTCAGCCCGCGCCAACAACGCCGAATGGATCAAGTCTTGCGTTGCGCTCGTATTTCAATGCGCGTCTTGCCGCGCCGGATCCGTCACTTTCCCATGCACTTCTACCTTCGTCGGCTCGACGGACGATAGGCCAAGCAGAAGTTCTGGGCAGCAGAGTTTGGGTAGTCCTGGTTGGCCACGTGGCTAACCTGTTAGCGACAATCGACTAGACATCTCAAGAAAATGTCCATGACTTGGCCAAATGCGTAATATCGTGGCTTTTGGGGAAATTTTCCTGTTAGATTCTCAAGTGGTTGATACGTCAACTAATGGCGCTCACAAAGTATCGATTCAACTGGGGTTGACGATCGTGCCAGGGAACATTAGCAAGGGGGAGTTCGTGGCTCAGAAAGAAAAGAATCGCAAGATCCGGGCTGTACTAGCCGGAGGACTGGTGCTTGGTATTGGTGCGGCGGTGACGCTGGCTGCTTGGAGTGATTCCGAATTCGCGAAAGGGACTTTCGGCGCCGGCCATTTCAACATGCAGGGCAGCCTCAACGGAACAGCATTCAGCGATCATCCAGTGGGGACGCCGGCGCAGCTAGCCTTTCCCCTCGACAAGCTCAGCCCCACTGAAACTGTTGCGGCGCCGTATGTGCTCCGCCTGGACAAAGACACGACCAACGATGCGACGGTGCAAGTCGTCTCGGCAAACGGCGAAGGCTCCGCCGAGGCCAAGCTCAGCTATGGGATTGTTCAGGTGGAATCGTATGGTGCCTGCAGTCCGACCGCAACAGGTACGCAGCTCGTCCAGGCCGGTACAGCACTGGATGCGGTCACGGACGCACAAACTTTCGAGCTGAGAAAACCCGCGCCCGAGGCCGCTCCTGGCGATCCTGGCGCTGACGTGTTCCTGTGCATCCAAGTGAAGGCCGCTTCGGATCTTGACCAGAATACTACCGCCGTCGGTACCTGGGGATTCCTCGGCGAATCGAAGCCGTAAACATAGATGAGACTATTTATGTTGCGGGAGCGAGGGCACCGGTTGATTCGCCTGCGGGCGGTACTCGCCGGCGGTCTCGTGCTCGGGGTCGGTGCTACGGCGACACTCGCCGCGTGGACCGATGAAGAACACTCGGCCGGGTCGTTCAAAGCCGGCACATTCTCGATCGTCGGCAGCACGAACGGTACTGACTTCAGCGACCATCCTGCCGCGTCCGGAGCTTCTCTTGCATTCTCGCTGCCTGCGGCCGCCATGGTGCCGGGCACGACGGTGTACGCGTTGTACTCGGTGAAGACGGCGAAGACGCCAGTTCCGAGTGTCGCCGGTTCAGTGCATCTGACCGCTGACGCGGCCAATTTTAGCGGGTTAGGCAATTACCTTCACTACGGCGTCAAAGCGATTACGCAAACGACTTGCGACGCCATCACCTTTGCCCATCCCACTTCCATCGTCGTCGTCGATTCCGGATCGAAGTTGAATACGGGTGCCGACGTAGGGATTGCACTGGCCGCGAATGGGGACTCCACGGTCAATTACTGTTTCGCTGTCACATTGCCCGCGGATGCATCCAACGAGGCCCAGGGCGCTGCGCTAACGGCACGGTGGACTTTCGCGGCAACCACCGATCCCGCAGGGAATTGACATGAGCAGACGCGTGCATGGCGTCGGAAGGTTCCTTTGCGGTGCCATGTTGAACCTGGCCGCAGTGGGTGGAATCATCTGCCTGGTACTGGTTGGCCTGGCCTTCGTGTTCGATACAACGCTGATCATGTTCAAGACCGGTTCCATGAGCCCCACGATTCCGGCCGGTTCCCTGTCTTTGGTGCGGGAGATCCCGGCGACCGAAATCAAGGTCGGGGACGTCGTGACGGTGGAGCGACCGGCGGCTCTGCCCATCACGCACCGGGTCACGTCGGTGGCAGATGGGTCGACAAGTACCGAGCGGATCATCACCATGAAGGGCGACGCCAACGAGGCCGAAGACCCGTTCCCGTATGCGGTGAACACCGTCCGGACTGTCCTCGCCTCAGTACCCAATCTGGCTTATGGCGTCGTTTGGCTGTCGAATCCATGGGTGATGGCCGTTCTCACGCTCGGTGCATCGGCATTGGTCACCTGGGCCTTCTGGCCGCGGGATCCGTCGGATCTGGGTGCATATGAGCAGGAAGCTCTGCTTCCCCTGCCGGAGCCACCTGGAAATGGTTCTCAGTCTGGACTGACACTGCTCATTGCCCCCTTGGCATTCGGCCTCGCTTTGGCCAGCCCCACCCCGGCGGTCACAGAGGACGTGATCACCAGTGGCCACCTGAAAATGATCTCGATCGGTGACCAAGCGGCCATGGCCCGTCTGGCTCCCGGTGAACCCGTGCAATGGCAAGTCGGCGTTTCGGCTGCGGAGTCCGAGCCCGGCGAGGTTCGGATCCAACTGCGCGGTGATGGGAACGCTGGGCTGGGTCTGAATGCCATCATTCGGTCTTGCGATCGACGGTGGGTTGAGGGGGACTGCGAAGGGGAAGCCGACCAAGTCCATAGCCCTGGTCCGATTGCTGTCGACGGAACGAAGCGGCAACTGACGGCGATGTCTGTGGCTGAAGAGCGCTGGTTGCTTTTCGACTTGTGGCTGCCGAGGAACAATGCTGCAGAAAGGACCGAAAAATCCGTTCGTTTGCAGGTTCACGCCACCGGATCTGGCGACGACGTCACAGCTTCCCCCGGGCCGATCGATTCATTGGCAGCAACCGGAGCTAACCCGCTTTTACCCTTACTTGCAGCGGCGCTCTCCATCGGTTTCGGCCTGGCGCTGGCCGGCTTCGCAAAACAGTGGAGGAAACGGAACCGATGAGTCGCATTGGTCCCCGTAGGGATGCCACGCGACGGCGAGGCTCCGGCCGCTTTCAACGTTGTGCCCTTCTCGTTGCGGGCGCTGGGCTTCTGATTTCACTGGTGCCGCCCACCATGACGGCGGCCAGGTGGACAGATGCCGAGCACTCATCGGCCAGTTTCAAGGCAATGACCGTGCCGGCGCCCATCATCGACACTTGCACGGCAGAGAGCATTCTGGTCAGCGGGAATCTTCTCACCCCCAGTGTCACTGTCACCTGGCACTATCCGGCCACTGGATACTCGCTGGACAACACAAAATTCTGGGCAGGACCCACTCTGGCAAATATCCAAGACGTGTCGAGAGATGGTGTCGTTTCGACGACCGGCCCGGTTGCTGGCCGTTACACCAGCACATTCCAGGGACCCATACTGGGTGGGCTGCTCGGCGGAAGCGCGGAAATAGGAATATCCACCGAGCACACATCGAGCTGGTCTTCCGAAAAATCTACAGCCCACATAACTTTCCCACTGGTGGTAGGGAAGAGGTCTTGCCCTTTCGTCAACGCAATGGGAGGGTGAGTAGGAATCTTAGAGTGACACGTGTCCGGATTTGGTGACAAGGGAGAGACCCTGCCATTGCGCCTCCTAAATCCGCTATTTCGGCCGGCGAAACCTTGTGCCTAGGCGGGGCGAAAGTCGAAGAGCACCGAGACTCACCAGATACCCTCTAACGAACCCCGGCGGGGAACCTGCTCCGCGAGGGCGGGAGCCGTCAGATCGTGAACACGAACTACAGCTGTGCCGACTTCGAGCAAACTGTGGATGAGCCTCGTAGGTTGCGACTGTTCTCGGAACGGCGACCGAAAATGGTCCAGCGTTATCACTCGCGTCCTACATTTGAATAGCCAAACGACGGCGCTTTTCGCATGTACCTTCTACTCGGCGCAGGAGCAGCGATCGACCATCGCAACGTCGCCGAGCGCATCTTCAATGTGCTCGCCGCAGCCTGCCCAGGTCGGCTTGGCGCAGCTATCGCAGGTGACCTTCTTGCACATGGGGTGACTCCTTTGGAAGATTCTTGAACGAACTCTCTAGGAATATTACCGTTGAGCGTGTGGTTGACCTATTTGCGGATACGCTCGTGATCCGCGGCAATCAAACCTCCCGAAGGGATGAAGCACGTATGGCTTCCGTTGAACTGAACTCCGCAAATTTTGAATCCACCATCACCGAACCCGGCACCGTGTTCGTGGACTTCTGGGCCGCGTGGTGCGGCCCGTGCCGCAACTTCGCGCCGGTGTTTGAGACCGCCAGCGAGAAGTACCCGGACATTACCTTCGGCAAGATCGACACCGAGGCCGAGCAGCAGCTGGCCGCCGCCGCGAACATCACTTCCATCCCCACCTTGATGGCGTTCCGCGACGGAATCCTTGTCTTCTCGCAGCCCGGCGCTCTGCCCGCCGAGGCCCTTGAAGACTTGATCGGCCAGGTCCAGGGACTGGACATGGAAGCGATCAAGAAGGACATTGCAGCCGGCACCAAGGCGTAGTTTTCCGGCGAACTTGCGATTCGAAGGCCCCACCTGGTGTGAACTGGTCCCCGAAAGTTGGACTCGGTAAGTAAAAGTCTACGCAGCCAGTGCCTGGGCCCGGTATTTCATCGGGCTCAGGCACTCGAGCGTTAACGAGATGCGGTCATAGTTGTACCAGTGGATGTAGTCGTCGAGCTCGGCGGTGAACGCCTCGACGCTGGTGTGTTCGTGGTGGTGGAACATCTCTTCCTTCAGGTGCCCGAAGAAGTTTTCCATCACGGCGTTGTCCAGGCAGTTGCCCTTGCGCGACATGGATTGGGTCATGCCGGCGTCGGCCAGCAGCCTCTGCCAGCTGGCGTGCTGGTACTGGAATCCCTGGTCCGAGTGCACCATCGGCGCCTCGCCCGCGGCCAGGGTCCCGATGGCCTCGCTAAGCGATTGGTTGGCGAAGGCCACGGTCGGGGACTGCGACACCGAGTAGGAAACGATCGAGCGGTCGAACAGGTCCAGCACCGGCGAAAGATAGACCTTCCTGTCGGCAATCTTGAATTCGGTCACGTCGGTCACCCACTTCAGGTTCGGTGCCTCGGTGTCGAACTGGCGCTTCAGCAGGTTTTCGGCGACCTTGCCGACAGTGCCCTTGTAGGAGGCATACCTTCGCTTGCTGCGGACCTTGCAGACCAGGCCCTCGGCGCGCATCAGCTTCAGCACGGTCTTCTTCGCCACCTGCCACCCGCCGCCGAGCAATTCGGCGTGGATGCGGCGGTGCCCGTACCGGCCCATGGCCTTGGTGAAGATCTCGTGGATCCGTGCGCGGAGCTCCGCGTGCCGGTCCGGTGCCTTGAGCGCGGCCTGGCGGTGGAAGAACGTGGAGCGGGGAAGCCCGGCAGCGGCCAGGAGCAGGGGCAAGGGGTGGGAGGCCTTGAGGGCGATCACCGCGCTGATTTTCAGCGCGGTGGTTGGTTCCTCAAGGCCCGAACTTTTTTTAGGTATGCATTCTCCGCCTGCAGCCGCTGGTTCTCGCGGCGCAGCTTCTCGAGTTCGGTGGGTCCACCCGCTTCGGCGCCGGAAGCGGTCTTGGGACGGCCCTTGGCCTTGGGACGCAGCCCGTCCTCGCCCTGTTCCCGGTAGGTCCTGACCCAGGTCCTGAGAAGGTTCGGGGAGCTGAGCCGGTGTCGTTGGGCAAGCTCCATCAGCGTCGCCTCGCCGTCGAGGAACTGGCGGACGACCGCGAGCTTGAACTCGAAGGAATACACCTGATTGGTCGGTTTGCTTTCCAACGCTGCCCTACCCCAAATCCTGAACCGTTTCTCGAGCCCACGAACGGCGTGTTCACCGGCGTTCAGTCTTGAGGATACCGCCTTATGCCCGATTCCCTGCTCGAAAAGATCGACGGCAGCCAGCCGCTGCTCGGCGGTCAATGAACTATTTTGACGCATGAAAAACTCCCCGAAAGTAAGGATCTGAATTATTCAGTCCAACTTTCGGGGAGCAGTTCAGTGGGGCCTTCGCGCGTCAACGCTTCGGTGTGTGACAGGCTTGGTGAAGTCGTCAGTTCGGCACAAGAAACCAGAGGAAGAGTGCAGCGAATGTTGAAGGTCGCGGAGCGGGCCAAAGTTCCGGCGTTTGAGGTCATGAACATCCTCGAGCGGGTCGCCCAGTTGCGGGCAGCGGGCCGCAATGTCATTTCCCTGTGTGCCGGCGAACCGAATGACGGAGCTCCGTCTGCTGTTTCCCAGCGCGCCGCAGAGATCCATGCGGCCGGTACGCCCATGACCTATACGCCAGCCCTGGGCATTCGCGAACTCCGCGAAGCCATCGCAGGACACTACAAGCGTTGGTACAACATTGAAGTTTCCGCGAATAACGTCGCCATCACCACCGGTAGCTCCGGCGCCTTCATGTTGAGCTTCCTTTCGGCTTTCAATGCCGGCGACAAGGTGGCCTTGGCCCGTCCTGGCTATCCCGCTTACGCCAATATCCTGCGCACGCTCGGCATCGATGTCATCGAGCTTGATGCCGGACAGGAATCCCGATACCAGCCCACCGTTGAGTTGCTTGAAGCGGCTCGGCAACAACACGGACAGCTCGATGGCCTGATGCTGGCCTCCCCGGCGAACCCCACCGGAACCATGGTCTCCGGCGCGGAGCTTGAGGAGCTCATCGGGTGGTGCAAGGAACACGGCGTCAGGCTGATCAGCGACGAGATCTACCACGGCATTGATTACCCGGAACCGGGATCGGAAGTCCGCCGCTCGATCAGTGCCTGGGAACTGGATACCGACACTGTGGTGATATCCAGCTTCTCCAAGTACTGGGGCATGACCGGATGGCGCTTGGGGTGGGCGCTGGTCCCCGACGATATGCTGCCAACCGTCGACGCACTGGCCGGCAACGTGGCGCTTTGCCCGCCGGCGCCCGCGCAGTACGCGGCACTGGCCGCGTTCACGGAGGATTCGTATGCCGAGGCCGAGGTCCGGGTGGCCGAGTTTGCGAGGACCCGCGCCGCGGTGCTGGACTCGCTGGGGCGGCTGGGGTGGGGTGAAAGCGCACCGGCTGATGGCGCCTTCTACTTGTATGCGGATCTGGGCGACAAGCTTGGGCCCTATGAAAATGCCGCCGCCTACTGTGCTGCCCTGTTGGAAACAGAGGGCGTGGCCATCGTTCCCGGAAACGACTTTGACCGCGTCAATGGACACAGGCATGTGCGACTGAGCTTCGCCGCCGGATTCGACGCGGTCACCGAGGCCATTGATCGAATTGTGCGCTTCCAGGACAACGCGTGATTTCCGGCGCGGGTCCGTGGCTTCCCCACACAGCTACGAGCGGCGGGCTGTCCACTGTGCCTGTCCACAGTGCACGTCCGCGATAGGACGCGAGGTCGGGTGTTGATCCCATGCTGAAGACTCCACCGATTCAAGGAGTCCGCCATGGAACAATACACCGTCACGGAACTTGAGGATGCGCTCAAGGTTGTCAAGATGCTGCTGCCGCCACGCTACGAATGCTTGGCTTGTTACGTCAACCGGATGCTCGAGCATGGGTGTAACGGGTTGAAGTGGTGCACCACCTACCGCGATCTGCGTGCACCGCGGGCAACCTCGTTGGAGCGGAAATTCCCCGAACTCGGAGGCTATTGCGATTGCGAGGTCATGGCCAACGTGTTCAGGATCAACGACGAGCTCTGGACTCGCGGCGAAGACGGAGAACTCGACGAAAGCTATGTTCCGCCATGCCACAAGGTCCGGCTGGGAACCATTCGGCCATGTGAATTGTGGCTGATGCGCAGCGGTGTCCAGTGGGGCGGGGGAGTCTTTCGCCCCGTGAAGGATGCGTCGTGACCGGGAATTCAGGTGGGTTCCGCAAAACCCGCCGGAGCACGCGCGATTTCATGGCAATCAACCGGACGCTGCGGCTACAGCTCCTCGGGCTGCTTGATCTTCAGGTGCTCGCCGGGAATGCGGTCGCGGTCGTAGGTGATCTCCGAGTAGCCGTGCGGGGCGGGGATGCCGTCCGGGCCCATGTTCACGAACACGATCTTTTCGATGGTGAGGATGGACTGGCGGGTGATCATGTTGCGGACCTCGGCGCGCATGGTCAGTGAGGTGCGGCCGAAGTGGGTGGCGGTCAGGCCCATCTCGATGAGGTCGCCCTGTTGCGCCGAGGAAACGAAATTGATCTCCGACATGTACTTCGTAACGGCGAATCCGTTTCCGAGCTGGACGATCGCGTAGATCGCGGCTTCCTCATCGATCCAGCGCAGCAGGCTTCCTCCAAAGAGCGTGCCATTGGCGTTGAGGTCTTCGGGGCGGACCCATTTGCGGGTGTGGAAGGTTATGTCGCCAGTATTCATGTCACGAGTCTATGGTGTTGGCGCCTGTTGGATCACAGTTGGTGACCGGAACCGTTCGCCCTGTTCGTGTTGGTATCCTGCATCCTCGGGACCAGTGGCTAACCCAGGTTGTCCATGGCCTCGCAGGGATTGGCGCCGGGCTGCGCTCGATGGATCGCCATGGAGAGCTTGGAAACCAGGTGCGCGAGCTGCTCGCTTTCACCGGCGTCAAGTTCGGTGAGCAGGATCTGTTCGGCAGCGGCTACGCGTGCCTCCATCCTTTTCAGCAATGCCTCGCCCTGGTTCGTGGCAACGATCTTCCGCGCTCGTCGATCCGTGGGAGCAGGCACGCGTTCAACCAGGCCGGCAGTCACAAGGTCGTCGATGAGGTAGGTCAACACCGTGCGGTCGATGCCCAGGTGAGCACCCAAAGCCTGCTGGTTTGCGGGGTCATGGTGAACCACGGTGGAAAGCATCTGGAAGCCGCGCACCGAACATGGCATCTCCGCGACGGCCTCTGCGAAGTGCGTTTGGTGTCCGCGCAGGATCATTCCCAGGTGCCAAGCGAGATCGCCGGGCAGGAATCCCGGCAACGACTTGCCGAAGACGAGGGGCGGGTGCGAAGTGGAAGCCATGACATCCATCATACCGGAGATTGCGGTGTTGCGCAGATGATCTGTTGGGAATATAGTCTGTAATACAACATAAATTTTCGGAAGGCAGGACATGGATATCGGCGCACAAGAAGACGTGGCTTCCCGGGGGACGATCGGCATCCTGGGTGCCGGGCGCGTAGGTACGGCCATTGCGCGGTTGGCGGTTGCCGCCGGCTACCGCGTCAAGGTCGCGACTTCGAAGCCAGCAGCCGACAACGCGCTGATCATCGAAATCGTCACCCCTGGCGCAGTGGCCGTCGACACGGCCGAGGCCGCGGCCTCCGACCTTGTGGTGGTCGCCATCCCGCTACACAAGTACAAGTCCCTGAATGCGGAAGCCCTTAGCGGCAGGGTCGTCATCGATGCCATGAACTACTGGGCTGCCACCGACGGTGACATTGCGGATTTCGAGAACACACACCTGTCCTCCAGCGAGGTCGTGTCCGCATACCTGGCCGGGTCTCGGGTAGTGAAGACCTTCAACCACATCGGATACCACGAGATGGAACCGGATGCCGCCGAGCCGGGGACGCAGGACCGCCGCGCACTGGTGGTCGCCGGGGACGACGAAAAGGCCAAGGCATCGGTGGCCATGTTCATCGACACCTTGGGCTTCGACTCCCTTGATGCCGGCGAACTCGCGGCGGGCAGATCCTTTGAACCCGGCACCGAGATCTTCAACGGCCGCTTCAACGCCGCCGAACTGGCGCAGGAGCTGCAGCGCAGCCTTGCCGCCGCTTGAACCGCCACACGCTTACCCAACGAATGAGGATTGACCACATGGAAATCGGTGCCTACAGCTTCGGCGACACCCAGCGCAATGTCGACGGATCACTGCGATCAACCGGAGAATCCATCCAAAACCTGTTCGCGGCGATCAAGCACGCGGATGAGGCAGGCCTGGACTACTTCGGCGTGGGTGAACACCACACCACCAGCATGCCTGCGTCCTCGCCCGGCACCCTGATCGCCGCCGCGGCGGCCGCCACGGACCGGATCAAACTGGGAAGTGCAGCGAGCATCATCAGCACCGACGACCCTGTGCGCGTCTTCCAGCAATTCGCCACGGCCGATGCCATCTCCGGGGGAGGGCGCATCGAAATCACCGCCGGACGCGGCTCCTCCGTGGAGACGTTCCCGCTCTTTGGCTACGACCTGGGCGAGTATGACGAGCTCTACGCCGAAAAACTGGACCTGCTCATGGCGATCAACAACGCCGACACCCAGAACGTCACCTGGTCCGGCACGAAGCGACCGGCGATTGCGGACCTGGCAGTGGTGCCTCGTCCGCTCGGTGGCAGGCTCCCGGTATGGGTGGCCACCGGCGGCAATGCAAGTTCCTCCGCCCGGGCCGGGCAAATGGGCCTGCCGGTGTCCTACGGCATCATTGGCGGGGAGCCACACCGCTTCGCCCCGCTGGCCGAGCTGTACCGGCGCGCCGGGGCCCAGGCCGGGCATTCGGAGGACTCGCTCAAGGTCTCGGTGGCGGCGCTGGGTCTGGTGGCCCCGACCAAGAAGGAAGCGCTCGAGCGCTTCTACCCGGGTTGGTACAACCTCAACGTGGAAATGGGTGAACTGCGTGGCTGGCCGGCGCCGGACAAGCGCGCCTACGACGCGCAGGCCGAGGCCCCGGGCGCCTACTACGTTGGTTCGCCTGACGAGGTGGCCGAGCGCATCGTCCATCTGCATGGCTACATGGGACATATGCGCCACTTCCTCCAAATGGATATCGGAGGCCTCCCGCAGGAACACCTGCTGGAGTCGATCACGTTGCTGGCCACCGAGGTTAAGCCGCGCGTGCAGCGACTGCTGGCCCAAAAGTAGCTTCACAGCAACCTGTCCAGGCGTGGTTTCACGGTTGGGACCCAGCTGGGTGGACCCAGTCAGGTCGACCCAAGTGAGGGTAGAGCCGGGGAACCACTCTTTGTTTGGATAAGTCCTGTGGTTGTGAACCAAACGGGTATATCGGCTTTGAAAGCGTGGGGTGGAATTTTGGGGGAAAGCCGAACTGCTGATGGTGAAGCGGTTCTTCCCGACGCCTTCAAGCGTTTGCATACTTGTTGGGTTCCGTACCACCTGCGTTTTTGGCGGGGGGATCGGGGCGCATCGAACACTTCGGCACCAGTACTCTGGGCCGGACCTTTCAGGGTAGGACCTGGGCGGATGTCGATGCGGACCGTTGCCGATAACGACCAATGTCGCAGCTGGAGTGGGGGCGCCGGGCTGCTTGGGGCAGCCGGCCTCCGCTCCTAAATCTCCCGGTCGGGCAAATCCGAACCTACGGCTTTCGCCTCTGACCCATTGCGGTCTCCGCTGCTTGTTCGATGGTAAGCCCATCGCCGGGATCGACCAGTGCCAGAAAGAGCGAAAGTGCTGCGGTTCCCAGCAGCGAAGTCCGCTTCTCATGATCGAGCAGTCGTTCTCCCACCCCGGAAATCAAGCGCAGCCCAAGACCCTCCGCCATGGCCTGCAGCAAGATGTTGAAGTCTTCCATGGTCACGCCTGGCCTGAACGTGAGCCCATAGTGTTCAAATACATTCGTGTAGAGCGTGATCCACACCTGTGAAAGATTCGTATACATGCGAGCCAGGGCTTGCGCGGATGCGGTATCCGCCTGTGCCGTGGCCACTGCCAAAAGTTGGAACCGGAAGGCCGGCAGCTCCAGCACGAGCTTGAGGTCTTCATAGGCGACTCGATGGACCGCACTGGGGAAATTATCATCCGAGGTCAGAAGGTCCTTGGCGTGTTGCGAGAGCGCGACCTGAAGGCTCCAGTGCTTGTCGGCCAGGGCATAGGAAACGAAGTCGGCCAGAAAATCTCCGTGCGTGCTCCAACGGTGGCGCATCATGTTCTCACTGAGGGGGTAGTCGTCGCCGCAATTCTGCCTGGCCTTGGCCAGGACTTTGCGGCGGGACAGATACGACATGACCGGACGAGCGTCCTCCTCGTCGGTATCAAGCAGCTGTTCGGAGAGCGCCGGGCTGAACAGTTCGGTGGTGAGGTCCAACGCAGCATCAAGAAAGGCTCGGGTCTCGCGGCCGTTGGCCAGGCGTTTGCGGGTCATCGCGGTCCGGCCGGAAATGTTCGTGACGATCTTGGATTCGTAGAGATCCTGATTGGAACCCGGGTGTACCTCGGCGAGTGGATGCAGCTCGTCCTTCTTTGGTGTCACCATTAGTTGCGTCCCCTATGCGAGTTTAGTGAAATGCAGATCCCCCGTTTCCAAGGTACCGTACTGCTCCCGTGTAGAGGAGGGCTGGTGAGGTGCGCATTCAGCGCGGGCGGGCTTAATGCGCAGGCGAATCGCAGGCAAGACCCGGATGCCGTTATTAACGAGCTCGGGGTGCCGTCCACCATGGTGGACAGCACCCCGACTGGGGCCGAAAGGGCCTAGTTCTGTCCCGCGAGCACGAATGCGGAGTCGATGTTGATGGTGACCTTGTCGCCAACCAGTACGCCCCCGGCTTCGAGGGCAGCATTCCAGGTAATACCGAATTCCTTGCGGGAGATCTGGGTGGTGGCCGAGAATCCGGCGCGGGTGGCACCGAACGGATCAACCGCAACGCCGCCAAATTCAACCTTGAAGGTCACAGGCTTGGTGGTGTCCTTGATCGTCAATTCACCCAGGAGCTCGAACTCTTCCGGGGAGCCTGCAACGCCGGTGGACACGAAGGTCATTTCCGGGAACTGCTCAACGTTGAAGAAATCCGCACCCTTGACGTGGGCATCGCGGTTGTTGTCGTTCGAGTCGAAGGACTCGGTCTTGACGATGGCCTCGACCTTCGAGGAGGAAACCGATTCGCCTACGGTCAGGGTGCCGGTGACATCGGTGAATGCGCCGCGGACCTTGGAGATGCCCGCGTGGCGGACGGTGAAGCCAACTTCGCTGTGCGAGGTGTCGAGGGTCCAGGTGCCGGGGGTGATTTCAATGCTCATGGGAGAACTCCTTCGTGTTGGAAGCCGGTCGGGTCAACCGGTTTGCATGCTTATGCATATAAATATGCCACAACTATGTTGACGTGTCAACCACTTTTATTTGAGCTGCAACACTTCTTAACCTGCCATCGTTTTCCCCCGGCTTTGCGGAGTTGCCATTAATGCCGGATGAACATTTGGTGGGGGCAATGACTGCGGCCGGCGGGTGCGTGACGGCGGAAGGCAGGTCGGCGGGCCGGGGCCCCCGCCAGGACTCCGTGAAGCGACGCCCGAATAGCGCGGGATTTTCCTCGGTGGCCACGGCCGATTCGACCTCCCGCCCCAGGCTTTCGTATCGCGGACATGGCACTCGCCCATGTTGCGCGGAGTTTCGCGCCTGAGTTTCGCGATTCTGCTTCGCCCTCATATGGAGGCTAGGCTGGCCATGAGAAGAAAGTGGTGATACGCGTCACGAAGATGTGGGGGCGGAGACCAAATGGAAGGCAGGATATGAACGACGTTATCGCAGAGGCACTGAACGTACTCAGTAATACGGATCCCGAAGACGCGACCCCAGAGGCCCGCGGACGCCGGGCACATGCCCGGGTCCTGGCCATGATCGAGGTGGCACGTGAGAGCAGCAAGAGTCGTAGGGAACAGCGGATCGCGAACTTGTTGCTCTTGGCGCAGCTGGACAAGAAGGACTCATCCGAGGCATTGCGGGAAGCCCGTCGGTTGATGTCGCTTGACGACGTTTCGACAGACAGGGCACTAAAGGCAGCGTAATTGCGGGGACTTGGGTGCGTTTTCCCTGCGGCACTGGTGCCTGAGCAGAAGCGGAGCATCATGAACTCGCCTCCGTGCCGGGTGCCGGACATGACTTCATGAAACTGCGCGAGGAATAGGCTGGCTCTGCGCACGCCAGAGTTTGCCATGAGAAAGAGAGACCACATGACACATATCGTTCCGGTTCGCCACCTCTTCGGCCCCGGCCCATGCAACCCGTACCCCGAAGCCACCGCCGCACTTGGACTGCCGCTGCTGGGTCATCTTGATCCGTTGTTCATTGCCCGGATGGATCGCACGGCCGAGGGGCTGCGCACCCTGTGGGGAACCAAGAACACGCGCACGCTGCCATTGAGCGCGACCGGTTCGGCAGGCATGGAAGCCGCCTTCGTCAACACGGTGAAAGCCGGGGACGTGGCGGTTGTCGCCGTCAACGGCCTCTTTGGCGAACGCATGTGCGAGGTCGCCTCGCGCGCCGGGGCCGAAGTGGTGCGCGTGGACCATGAATACGGAACACCGGTCGACGCCCAGCGCGTGGCCGATGCGCACCCGAACCCCACGGTCATTGCCGCAGTGCACGCCGAAACCAGCACCGGCGTCGTTTCGGACATCGCGGCACTCGGCGCCATCAAAAAGGACGCGTTGCTGATCGTTGATGCCGTCACTTCGATCGGCGGCATGCCGGTGCTCGCCGATGAATGGGGGATCGATGTCGGTTACGCCGGAACGCAAAAGTGCATCGGTGTGGCCCCGGGTCTCGCACCGTTCACGATCTCTGACCGTGCCTTCGATCGCCGCGTTGAAAAGCCGCAATCCTGGTACCTGGATCTTGGCCTGCTTGGCGGATACGCCACGGGGGGCTCCGGAGGGGGACGCACCTACCACCACACCGCGCCGGTGGGAATGGTGGCATCGCTGGAAGCGGGCATCGACCGCATCCTGGCCGAAGGGCTGGACGCTGTCACCGTGCGCCACCAGGCTGCCGGAAAAGCGCTGCAGGACGGCCTGGAGGAAATGGGCCTGAAGCTGTTCGCCGCAGAAGGACACCGCCTGCCCCAGCTGACCACGGTGTACGTTCCCGAGGGAGTGGATTCGGCCAAGGTCCGCGCTTACCTGCTGGAACGCTTCAACATCGAGATCGGCGGGGGTGTGGGCAAGTATGCCAGCACCGTGTGGCGCATCGGGCTGATGGGCCCAAACGCGAACCCGACCTCGGTTGCGCTGATTCTCTCGGCGCTGAAGGAAGCCATCGCCAAGGCCTGACGACCCCTCGCGAAGCCGGTCAAGACCGGCGGAACCGCCCGCTCCGCCGACGCGGGGCGGGCCGTCCTGTCTCCGGCAACCGTCAGGCCCGCCCTGCGCCTTCGAGGATTCGGCCGCGCCCGGCGCGCATGGGAGTAACGTCGCGCCGTCATGGTTCCAAGGCGGCGGGCAACTTCGTGTCTAAAAATGACACCCCGTGCTTGCCTGAAGACGCTTCGCGACGGCCCGCAGCGTCCCGCGGTATCGAACCCGGCGGCTCGCTGTGGTCCCGCCGCGTCGCCCCGCGCTGGGGCTGGCAGAACTCTGGCCTTCTTCGCCATCATCCTGCTGAACCTGCCGGCGTTGGTCGGCGAGAGCAGCTATGGGCCGTTCTCCTTCGGCGTCCTGGTTCTACTGGATGCGGCTCTGGCGGCGAGTCCCGCTGTTGCCCTGCGTCGACGAACCGTCGTTCTGGACTGAACCGCCCCCTCCCGGTCAGCGCCGTTTCATGCGCGGCTGGTGGAAGCAGGCACCGCGGCGACGGGCCGGCTCACGGGACCTGCGCGGAGGCGGCATGGTCTGGCCGCTCCAACAGTCGGGACACGGCGTAACCGATGACGATGCCCCAGAACGCTGCGTGGATGTTGAAGAGGTCCAGGCCAGAGATCGTGACGACGAAGGTCACCAGTGCACCGAGGGTGAACTTTGTGGAGAACGCGCTGACGAAGGCCTGCTGGAGGGCCTTGAGCATGGCAATGCCGCCCAGGGCCAGGACGAAGGCCTCCGGGGTGGCGAGCATGTAGCGGGTCAGGGTCGGGGCCAGCAGTGCACAGACAAGTGACAACAGGCCGTAAACCACGGCGCCGGTGTACTGCCGGTGCTTTTCCCCCGAAGAAGTCAGCAGGGCGTTGGTTGGACCGGTCACGCAGGCGGAGACGGCGCCGAACCCGGCGTTGAGCAAGGAGAAGGCGCCGGAGGCGATGGCGAAGGCATTGACCGGCGGGCGGTGGCCGGCCGCACGCAGCACGACCACGCCTTGACCGTTCTGGACGATCAGCACGGTGATTGCCAGCGGCACCACCAGTTCAAGTTGCGAGGCCCAGGTGAAAACAGGTGCGGTGAACACCGGGGTGGCGAAGATCGGTCCCGCCGCGGAGTCCAGGGCAAACTGCCCGCTGGCCGCCACCGCGATGATGCCGACCACCAGGGTGCCCAACACCGGCGGGAGGTACCTGCCCAGGACGGGCACTGCGGACAGGACGAGGAACGCGAGCACCATAGGCCCGGCCACCACCGGGTTGGCCTGGGAAGAAGCGACGATGTCGGTGCCGAAGCGCAGGAACACCGCCGCCACCATGGCCATGACGATGGGCATGGGAATGGCAGCCATGATCCGCCGCACCAGGCCGGTGGACCCGAGCGCCAGGATGAGCAGGCCGGAGACGAAGAAGGTCCCCACCACTTCCGGGAACGAAAGATGCGCCAGGGACGGGCCCAACAGCACGGTTCCGGGGATTGACCAGGCGAATCCGAGTGGCTGGCTATAGAGCATGGACATCACCAGCGTTGCCAGGCCCGCGGAGAGGAAGATGCCAAAGACCCAGGATGCCAATTCGACCTGGCTCAGGCCACCGGCGGCACCCACGGCAAGGGTTACCGCGATGGGCCCGGACGCGGAGAAAACCAGCCCGATCACCCCGTTGCTCGCATAGTGCGGGGCGATGTCGCGCAGGAAATCGCGCACCCCGGCGGGCTTGAGCGCCGGGCGTTCGAACAACGGTGAACGGCCGGGAGCCATGGCGGGGTCCAATGTGCTCTTCTCGGGGATCGGGCTGGGCATGGTTGCTCCTGGCTTGACGATGATGATGCTCCTACAAGTCCATCACGCCTGCCGGCACATGGGGGGCCACGGTCGGGGCCCACTTTATCCGGGGTATGGCATACCCCGGATAAAGTGGGCCCGGCTGGAGCCCCTGGCCTGGGGCCGGGGGCTGGTGAAATGGAACCCATGAACACCATAGCGAATCAGTCCACCAAGTTCAGCGGCCGCCGTGCCGTCGTCACCGGCGCGAGCTCCGGCATCGGTGCAGCCACCGCCCGCCATCTGGTGGCCGCAGGGTTCTCGGTGCTGGCCGTAGCCCGCCGCCGGGACCGCCTCGAGGCCCTGGCGGCGGAGATCGGCTGCGATGTGTTGGCCGCCGACATTACTTCCGATGACGACGTGGCGCGCATCGTGGAAGCCGCCGGAGATGTCCAGGTGCTGGTCAACAACGCCGGCGGTGCGCGCGGCACCGAGACCGTCGCCGACGCGGACCTGGAAAAGTGGTCCTGGATGTACGAGGTCAACGTGCTGGGCACCCTCAGGCTGACCAAGGCACTGCTTCCGGCACTGCGGGCGTCGGGACGCGGCGACATCGTGGTCGTTTCCTCGGTGGCGGGCCAGGACACCTATGAGGGCGGGGGCGGTTACGCCGCCGCGAAACACGCGGAGCGGGTCATCGCCCGGACTCTGCGGCTGGAACTGAACGGCGAACCGATCCGGGTCATCGAGATCGTGCCGGGATTGGTGCACACCGAGGAGTTTTCCCTGCGCCGTCTCGGCGGGAACCAGTCGGCAGCCGATGCCGTATATGCCGGGGTCTCCGAGCCGCTCTCGGCCGACGATGTCGCCGAATGCATCGCCTGGACCCTGAATCGACCCCACCACGTGAACATCGATGAACTGGTCGTCAAGCCGCTGGCCCAAGCGGCAATCCACAAGTTGCACCGCACGCCGTAATGCCCCGCATCCCTGGAAGTGGGATCATGGACAGTGGCGAAAGGAGCCCGGAGATGACAGCTGGCACCGAGCTCGGTGAGTTCCTCAAGGTCCGCCGCGCCCTGGTCTCACCTGCTGGTGACGGAGGTCCGAGACGACGCGTACCGGGACTGCGGCGGGAGGAAGTCGCCGCGCTGGCCAAGGTCAGCACCGACTACTACACCCGCCTGGAACAAGGGCGGCACAAGCGTCCGTCCGAGGCCGTGTTGGATGCCTTGGCCCATGCCCTGCAGCTCGATGACCTGGCAACCCGCCACCTGTTCGACCTTGCCCGTGCCGTGGCCTCCCCGCGCCGTACCGAGCCGCAGAGCGCCGTCCAGCACGTGCGCCCTTCCCTGCATCTGCTGCTGGCCTCCTTCACCGAGCACCCGGCATTCATCCGCGGGCGACGCACCGAAGTGCTGGCCATGAACCCGTTGGCCGCCTTTCTGCTGGCGAACTTTCCCGCAAAGCCGGTACGCCAGCGCAGCCTCATCCGTTGGACCTTCCTGGAGGAGGAAGCAAGAACCCGCTACGTGGACTGGGAGAAGACAGCCTCCTCGATGGTGGGTACGTTGCGTCTGGATGCCGGCCGCCACCCGGACGATCCGCTCCTGGCCCAGCTCGTGGGGGAACTGGCGGTGAACAGTGCCGAGTTCCGCACATGGTGGGCCGACCATCGCGTGGTCGAGCGCCGTGACGGGATCAAGCGGCTCAACCACCCCTTGGTGGGCCGCCTCGACATCCGTTACGAGGCCCTGACGGTCACCGGGGAGCCGGACCAGACGATGTTCATCTACACCACGGATCCCGGTTCCGAATCAGAATCCAAGCTGCGCACCCTCGCCAGCTGGGTATACGGCGACACGACGGCACGAGACCTTATCGAAACAACCGCGGAACACCCGGGCTTGCAAGATCCCCAGCCGAAAGACGATCCGGGCGCACGCTGATTGTCGGTGGCGGACGATTCGGTGCATTCGGTTGGCGCACCCGCGATGCAAAGCCCCGAACGTCGCGGAGTGGATGCCGGACGGCAACGTCGAAGCTGACTGGTCGTTAAACCCATGTCGACGCGAGTCGCCAGCCCCAAGCCCGCGCAGCCCAAATTGTCCCCAACAACCCCTTGTGCCGGACCTCGCGGCGCGCTAATGTACAACCAAATGGTTGTACATCTATTGAGTGAACTCGAGATCGACCGCATCTTCCAGGCCATGGCAGATGCAACCCGGCGCGACATCATCAAGCAGGCGATGCTTCGGGAACAGTCGGTCTCCGATTTGGCGAAGCGCTATGAGATGAGCTTCGCAGCCGTGCAAAAGCACGTGGCGGTGCTCGAGAAAGCATCGCTGATCACCAAGGAGCGACGCGGAAGGGAGCAGATTGTGCATGGGAACCTGGAATCCTTGCGCCGTGCCGCCGGGCTGCTGGAAGCCTACGAGGGCATTTGGCGGCAACGCGTCGGCATGATCGGAGACATTCTCTCCGGCGAACATGAAGGAGTAAGACCATGAGCGTCATCAGCGTTCAAACCGACCCGGAAAACCTCACCCTCACGCTCGTTGCCGAATTCGAGGCAAGGAAGGAACGCGTCTGGCAGGTCTGGGAAGATCCCCGGCAGCTCGAGCGGTGGTGGGGCCCGCCGACGTGGCCCGCAACCTTCGTTCGGCACGAGTTTTCCGAGGGTGGGGAATGCAGGTACTACATGACTGGCCCGGACGGGGAAAAGGCCCGTGGCTGGTGGAAGATCTTGTCGGTGGATGCGCCGAACGGCTTTGAATTCCAGGACGGATTCGCCGGGGACGACGGGGAGCCAAGCGGCTTTCTCGGCACCACGCGTTGCGTGGTCAGCCTGGAGGAATAAGACGGGAAAACCAGGATGACCTCGGTGTCCTCATTTGAAAGCGCCGAGCAGCTCGAGGAAATGACCAAGATGGGCATGGACGAGGGTATGCGCGAGGCAGCGGGACAGATCGACGCGATTCTTGCCGAGACTCCTGTCAGATAGCCGTTTCCGCGGGGAATTGCATGGGGATAGAGGGGGCGGGCCGCTTTGGTTCGCCCTCTTTTTCGTGCCCAATGAGATCCTCTGCGCGCTGTATCAGGATTGCTCTACTTATCGTTTAACGATAGATTCGAGTCGTTACTCGATATTAGGAGCCCCTCAATGGGAAAAATTACTGTCCTCGCGTTGCGCATTGTCCTTGCGCTGGGTCTTGCCGGATCGTTGTTCGTGCAGGCGGTGATGGTCCCGCTGCTGGCCATCGACCTGAATGAGGCTGGCCCCGACGTCATTGCCGTGCGGACCCCCATGATCGTGATCGTGTTGCTGGGTATCGTCACCGTCCAGGTTTCCATGGTCTGCGTGTGGCGGTTGTTGAGCATGGTGCGCAGGGGAACGGTATTCTCCCGCGGTGCCTTCCGCTACGTGGACATCGTGATTGGTGCCGTCGCCGCGGCAGCCTTGCTCACCTTCGCCATGGCCGTGGTGCTGGCGCCCGGCGAGGCAGTCGCCCCGGGAATAGTCCTTTTGCTCTGCGGCGGGGCACTGTTGGTCGGCGGGGTGGCGCTCATCGTCATTGTGCTGCGCATGCTGCTGGCCCAGGCTCTGGGAATGCGTGCCGAACTCGACGAGGTTATTTGATGCCGATCATCGTGGATATCGACATCATGCTGGCCAGGCGCAAGATGCAGGTTGGAGTTCTCGCCGAACGCATCGGCATCACGCCGGCCAACCTGGCCGTTCTCAAGAACGGACGGGCCAAGGCAGTTCGCTTCGCGACGCTCGAGGCATTGTGCGACGTGCTCGAATGCCAACCCGGGGACCTGCTGCGGTGGGAACCCGGACCGTCGGCCGATGCCGGTGCCTCGGAAGCCTGACTGTTCCTGCCGGCCTTCCGGGAGCCCTCCTTGCTTGGCATCGCCAACGCCGCCGCACCGGCGTACGGTGGAGATACCAAGTCGCTTGATGGGGATTGATGGCCGTGAAACCCGCTGTACTCAAAAAATGGATACCCGCCGCGCTGGCGCCCGCCGTCATTGCCGCCTTCGCGATGGGAGCCTCGATCTCCGCGAACGCGCAGGTGCAGCTCGAACCCAAGACCCCGCAACAGGTCCTGCAGATGATCGCGGGATCCCACGTCACCGACTTCTCCGGAACCGCCCGCATGACGCTCGACCTGGGGATCCCGCAGCTGCCGGATGCGGGAAGCACTGGCATGGCGCAGCCGGGCCCCTCGGAGGCAGGGGTCGACTCTCCTTCCTCGGATGATCCCGAGTCCGCCGGCGCCGACATGCTGGGGATGCTCTCGGCGCTATCGGGAACCCACGAGGCAAGGGTGTACGTGGACGGACCGGACAAGGCGCGGATCCAGGTCATGGAAGAGATGAAAGAGCAGAACATCATCCGAAATGGTTCCTCGCTGTGGCACTACGACTCCGCCGAGAACACCGCCGTTCATGTGCAGCTTCCCGAATCCCACCGCCAGGCCGGTCCGCCACGACACACGATGCAGCCGCCAACTCCCGAGGTGGTCGCTGACCGCTTCCTCGATGCGATGGGGGCAAACACCGACATCAGCGTGCAGGCGGACACTCGCGTGGCCGGCCGGGACGCCTACACCCTTGAATTGGACCCGCGCAGCGAGAACTCGCTGATAGCAAAGGTGAGCATCGGCGTCGACGCCGCCACCGGGGCACCACTGGAGGTCGTCGTGGATGCGGTCGGGCAGGAAGATCCGGCCATGGCCGTTGGATTCACCACGTTCACCCCGGAGACACCTGCGGCAGATCTCTTCGAATTCACGCCACCGCCGGGGGCAGAGGTGAGTGAACGGGAAATCCCGAAGGATCACCTTGGCCGCAAAAACCCCGAGCGGTTCCCGGACCACAAACCCGGTGCCAAGGATGAAACCGTCGAACCAGATTCCAAGGACCTTGCCGATCCCCCCGGCGCGATCAACGGCACCGGCTGGGACACCGTCATGGTGGTTCCCGCCGGCCAGGTCCCCGAGGACCTGGCTGCGAACGAACTGCTGAACCAGCTGGCCACCCCGGTCGAAGGCGGAAAACTGCTCCACACCTCGCTGCTCAATGTCTTGGTCACCGATGACGGGCGCATGGTCTTCGGCGCCGTGACGGTGGCCAGGCTACAGGCCGCGGCCAACGACCAGTGACCGCGGTGCCGGAACCCGGGGACCTGGCCATCCGCACGACGGGGTTGGGCAAGAGCTTTGGAAAACGCCGTGCGGTCAATGACCTGGACCTTGCCGTGCCGCGCGGTTCGATCTTCGGATTCCTGGGACCGAACGGCTCGGGCAAGACCACCACCATTCGGATGCTGTTGGGCCTGGCAACCCCCGATGCCGGCAGCATCTCGCTACTCGCCGAACCCATGCCCGCCGCAGCAGCCCGGGTACTGCCCCGGGTGGGTTCCCTGATCGAAGGTCCCGCGTTCTACCCGTTCCTTTCCGGTCGGGCCAACCTCGTTCGCCTGGATTCCGCTGACCGCACCTCCAACGCGTCCACCCGCCATCGCCGCGTGGACGCAGCCCTGGATAAGGTCGGGTTGGGCAAGGCCGCGCGGCTGGCAGTGCACGCCTATTCGCTGGGCATGAAGCAGCGCCTGGGAATTGCCCATGCGCTGATGGCCGAACGCGAGCTGCTGGTGCTCGACGAACCAACCAACGGGCTGGACCCGCAGGGAACCCGCGAGGTCAGACACCTGATCCGGGTGCTCGCCACTGAGGGGACCACGGTCTTTGTCTCCAGCCACCTGCTCAGTGAGATCGAACAGACGTGCAGCCACGTGGCGGTGATGAGCAACGGAAACCTGGTGGCCCAGGGCACGCTGGAGGAATTGCGGGCCGATGGGAGGCCCATGGTCTCCCTGCGCACCCCGGACACCGGCGTTGCCCTGGCGGTGCTGGAACGGCTGGGCCTCGACGCGCGTGTCGACCCGGTGCCCGCCGGCGACGACGGGATCCTTGATGCGGTGCTCGGCTCCGAAGCGCCCGAGCCCGAAAGACTGGTGGAGGAACTCGTCGCCGCAGGCGTGCGCGTGCGGGGCTTCACAGTTCAGGCGGCCAGCCTCGAAGAGAGATTCGTGGCACTGACGGGGGAGGGGTTCGACCTTGTCCAGTAGCGGCTTGCTGGCCAACGACGTGGCGCTGCTTTTTCGGCGCCGCCGCACCTGGGCGATGCTCCTGGCGCTGGGCGCGGTGCCGGTGCTCATTGCCGTCGCGGTGCGCCTGACGTCGGGTCCGCCCAGCGGGCGGGGGCCGGCGTTCCTTGACCGCGTGGCGGGAAACGGCTTGTTTGTCGCAATCACCGGTCTGCTGGTGTGCATCCCGCTGTTCCTGCCGCTGACGGTCGCCGTGGTTTCCGGGGACACCATCGCCGGCGAGGCAGGGACCGGGACGCTGCGCTACCTGCTCACCGCACCTGCCTCCCGCCCGCGCCTGCTGCTGGTCAAGTTCATCGTGGCGGCGCTCTTCTGCCTGGCCGCGGCGGCCATGGTGGCGGTATGCGGACTGGGCATCGGGGCGCTGCTGTTCCCCACCGGGCCGGTGACGCTGCTGTCGGGAACCACCATTTCCGCACCCGCGGCAGTGTTGCGGGTGGGCTTGGTGGCGCTTTACGTGGCGGTGTCGCTGCTGGGGCTCACCATGCTGGGCCTGTTCATCTCCACGCTCACCGACGTCCCCGTTGGCGCCATGGCCGCCATCGCCGTACTGGCCGTGACCGCGCAGATCCTTGGCCAGCTACCGCAACTGGATTGGCTGCATCCATGGCTGTTCACCCATCATTGGCTGGGCTTCGCCGATCTGCTGCGAGACCCCATCCGCTGGAGCGAATTCGGGCAGAACGCGCTGTTGCAGGGAGGGTACCTGCTGGTGTTCGGCGCCCTGGCCTATGGCCGGTTCGCCAGCAAGGATGTTCTCTCCTGACCCTGGAACCATGCCCCGCGGAGGACAACAATGGGGGAATGGACACTGTGGCTTGGTTGCTCGACTCCGACCCCTCGCTCCGCTGGCAGGTGCTGCGCGATCTGCTCGACGCCCCCGAAACCGAGGTGGCCAAGGAACGATCCCGTGTAACCGTTGAGGGTTTCGGGGCCCAGCTGCTGGCGCTGCAGGATGCCCGCGGATACTGGAACAACGACGAATACGGGGAGGACCAGAGCCGGAAGTCCGTGTTCTGGTCGCTGGCGCTGCTGCGCCGGCTCGGTGCCGACCCGAAGGATCCGCCCGTGCGCGCGGCGGTGGGCAGGGTGCGCGATTCGGTGACCTGGAAGTACTGGGAGAACCTGCCCTACTTCCATGGAGAGGTCGAACCCTGCATCAATGGCGGTGTCCTTTCCCAAGGTGCCTACTTCGGACAGCTCGGCGAGGGCAGCGAGCGGATCATCTCGCGGCTGTTCACCGAACAACTGCCCGACGGCGGCTGGAACTGCGAGGCCCCCGATTCATCCAAGGTCTCGTCCTTCGACACCACCCTCGGCGTACTCGAGGGACTGCTCGAACTCGAGCGCGCCGTGGGGGAGGCACCGGCGGCGCTCGCCGACGCCCGGTCCCGCGGCGAGGAATACCTGCTGAAGCGCTCGGGGTTCAAGCGGCTGAGCACCGGGGAAGTGGCCGAAGGCCGCTACCTGAATTTCTCCTTCCCGCCGTATTGGTTTTACGACGTGCTGCGTTCCTTGGACTACTTCCGGGCGGCGCGAAGCTCGTTTGATCCGCGGTTGGACCCGGCGGTTGAGGCGCTGATCGACAAACGCCGTGGGGACGGCCGCTGGTCTTCCGGGGTTACCTGGCCCGGAGAGACTTATCTGGACGTCGATGCAGCGGAGGGTGAGCCGAGCCACTGGAACACCCTGCGCGCGCTGCGGGTGCTGCGCTGGGCCGGGGTGGAGTCGGAGGCCTGACTTCGCGGAGGACCCGACCCCCTTACGATCCGACATGGAATGCGTTGCGTGCCGGACGGCTCGACCCGCGGGGTCACATTCGATTTCCGCATGTGCGCATACTTCGCTGTCATCCCGAGTTTTCATGTTCCCCGTTGCCATGCAACTAAGTAAGAAATGACTAGTCGTCGCGGTTTTGGCTATGGTTTGATCCGTTGATCGAAATATTTGAAGACTTGGGGAATTATGGGCACGGACAAGGGTTTCTTTTGCATGCGGCGGCGCGTCATGGGTTTGGACGGGCAGTCGAGTGGGGTCGCGGCGCGTGATGCCCGGGACGGCAACGGTAAACGAATGTCGAGGGGCATCGTTGGAAAGAGCATCGCCGGTGTCGTGCTTGCCCTGACGCTGGTCGGTTGCTCGATGGCCACGGCCGACCCCGGAAACGGGGATACGCTGCTCGAGGAAGCCGCGGTGGCCGAGACCCTTCCGGCTGATCTCGCGAGCCACGTCGGCCAGTCCTGCGAATTCGATTATCAGGTCATGACCCAGGGCGCCGCGAACAACTACTGCGACGCGGATTCAACGGGTGCGCTGGTCTGGGTCGACCAGGATGCCCACGATCGGGCCGAGGCCGATCTGGCATCGGCCCGCGAAGCCGAGGCCCAGAAGGTTGCCGAAGCGAAGAAGAAAGCGAACGAAGCCGCTGCAGCCACAGCGAAGGCAGCAGCCGACGCCAAGAAGAAGAAAGCGGCAGCCGCTGAAAAGGCAGCCGCCGAGACCAAGAAGAAGGCAGCGGCGGCGAAGGCGGAGGCAACGGCCAAGGCAAAAGCCACCCGGAAGGCAGCGGATGCGCAAGCGGCCAAGGTCCGTGAACAAGAAGCGAAATCCGCCCGTGCCGCAGAAAAGGCTCGCGAGAAGAAAGAGTCTGCCAAGCCCAAGGCGCCAAAGGTCACCGCCAACACCTACTACAAGAACTGCACAGCGGTAAGAAACGCCGGAGCAGACCCGATCTACAAGGGCGATCCCGGCTACAGCAGAAAACTTGATAGGGACGGCGACGGTGTCGCCTGTGAGTGACGGCGATCGTGCGGGCTCGGGTGGAGTTCGGGCGCGGAAGAGAACCAATCCCGGAAAGAGCCTAGGCACTGCAGGGCCACTATCTGCCATGGTGCTTGTTCTCGGACTGGTCCTGACATCCTGCGCTGGTTCCGACGCTTCGGCCGTTGCAGCTCCGGTCATCTGGTCGGAAGCTCCTGTCGGTGAACCCCTGGTGGTTTGGTCGGAGGCTCCGGCTCCAACAGCTTCCGAACACGTGCCCGAACCCGAGGTGGCGGCAAGGCCCGCTCCGACCGTACCGTCGAATTCAGCCGCAGCCAGCTCGAAGGCGGCTTCCGCGCCCTCGAGCACCGAAAACGCCTCGAAGGCCAAGGCGGGCACAACGCTGCATCAGCTTGCCGGCATCCCCATCAAGGGCAGGGCTCCAAAGACGGGCTACGAACGTAGCCTCTTCGGTAGCGGCTGGAAGGACCCGGACCGAAACGGCTGCGATGCCCGCAACGACACGCTGCGTCGGGACCTGACCGGCATCGCGGCGAAGCCCGGAACCAACGGCTGCGTCGTCACCAGCGGAGTGCTCTCCGATCCGTTCACCGGAAAACGCATCGATTTTGTGCGCGGCCAAGGGACCAGCACCAAGGTCCAGATCGACCACGTCGTCGCGCTGTCCGACGCCTGGCAAAAGGGTGCGCAAAAGATGACCGAGGAACAGCGAGTTAAATTTGTCAACGATCCGCTGAACCTCCTGGCCGTGGACGGTCCATCGAATGCTTCCAAGGGCGATTCCGATGCTTCCAGTTGGCTGCCATCGAACAAGTCGTTCCGCTGCTCCTACGTGGCACGCCAGACCGCGGTCAAGGCGAAACATGGACTGTGGATGACCAAGGCCGAACATGCCGGCATCAAGCGGATCATCACCAGCCAGTGTCCTCAGCAGCAGGTTCCCGAGGGTTAGCGGACAGGAGGCATCACTCGGTTCGCGTGATCGCCGACTCACTGCGAGAGCCCTCGCCACGGTGTGAATGGCAAGTGTCTGACCGTCGCACGGTGCAGGGTCGAACCATCGCACGGAAGAACACTTCAAGGGCGTTCTGCGAATGCTCGGCGAGGCGGGCGGGTGTTCCTTGGTGATCCGGCGGAACGGATGGCCGCCCTCTTGATTCCCGTCCGGCACCAAACCTGATTGTCCGCTATCAGCTGAGGCGAGTGTCAAAATTCTTGTCGTTCCAGTGAAGGCAACTTACGGTAATTTCAAGATCAATTTCGGATTCCAGGAAGCTCCATGACGACACATGGGTGTTCTTGGAGCCGCCCCCGGGGTTCCCCTTCACGAACGGAGCATCATGCGAGACCTCCCTACTGGACGTGGGCCGCTCAGTTCCGCACTTATCGCGGCTCTGGTGCGCAATGACATGCCAGATGACCTGGACCAACTCGGGGAAACGGCAGCAGAAGCCTTCCGCGTCGATACAGATATCCTCTTCAACGAGGATCTGCAGCTCACCTTGTTTGTCCTCTATGAACTCCACTACTCGGGCTTCGACTCCATCGACGATGGCTGGGAATGGCATCCGCCGCTGTTGGCCCTGCGCAAACGGCTCGAGGAGCGGTTCGAGAACCGCTTGAACGACACCATAGGAGAACTTCCGCAACCGGCCCCGACCGCGCAATCAGTGGCCGAGGCACTCTTCGACATGACCAAAGCAGCGACCGGGCCATCGGTATCCTCCTTTGTTGCGCGCAATGCGACCCTGGAACAGGCCCGTGAATTCCTGGTCCACAAGTCCATTTACCAGTTGAAGGAAGCCGATCCCCACACCTGGGCGATTCCGCGACTCACCGGCCGTGCCAAATCGGCGCTGGTGGAGATCCAAGCCGACGAATACGGCGGTGGGGTTCCCGGCCAAACGCACGCCGAACTATTTGCCCGGACCATGCAGGGGCTGGGGCTCGAGAACGACTTCGGGAGCTACATCGATGCCATCCCTGCCATCACCCTGGCTTCAGTGAATGTCATTTCACTCTTCGGCCTGCACCGCAGGCACCGGGGCGCTGCCTGCGGCCACTTGGCGATCTACGAGATGACCTCATCCATACCGAATGCGAAGTATGCCCGGGGATTCCGACGACTCGGATTTAGCTCGCCGGTCACTGACTATTTCGATGAACACGTGGAGGCCGACGCCGTTCATGAACAAATTGCCGGACGGGACCTTGCCGGCGGACTCATTGAGGCAGACCCCCGATTGATGAACGACGTGTTCTTCGGTGCTGCGACTGTCATCCTGCTCGACACGCTGGCCGGCCAATGGCAGATGAACGCCTGGCAATCCGACCGCAGCTCGTTGCGCGCCGAACTCCGGGCTGCAGCATGAGCAACTCCGGGCCCGCCAGCATCACCGTTTGTCCCCGTGGTCCGCTGATCGTCAGGGGCAGCTTCGACATCGTGGACGGCGACAACCAGCCGGTCGATCCGAGGCGCGGAACCGTGGCGCTTTGCCGGTGCGGCGGGTCGAAGATCAAGCCGTTTTGCGACGGCACCCATAAATTGCTTCGTTTTGATGAGCCGCAGTTGCAGAACGCCAATGAGGACGACAATCCTCCCCTGAATTTTTCCCACAAAAATACAAAGGAGAAGAACACCATGAATGAATCCCAGGAATCCACCACGGACGCTGCCGAGAAGAAAGAGCAGGCCAAGCGGGAGGACCACGTATCGGACCCTGCGCTGTCCACCGAGACGGGCCATGACTGGACGGACGAGGGCGGGGCCATCAAGAGCGGCCCGGCGACCAGTAACGACAACAGCGAGTAGGGCTTCGGCTCCGAGTCGTTGCTTCGTGGTCCCTGTCGTCGAAAGACGTCAGGGACCAC
The DNA here is from genome assembly GCF_030512175.1 of Paeniglutamicibacter sulfureus. GTDB lineage: Bacteria > Actinomycetota > Actinomycetes > Actinomycetales > Micrococcaceae > Paeniglutamicibacter > Paeniglutamicibacter sulfureus. The sequence goes on from NZ_JAULBL010000002.1 coordinate 931,784, forward strand.
GTTGGGAGTTGGCACCCTTCCCCGGGAGGGTAGATGTTGGCATTCACCTGCCGATGCGAATGGAGTGAAATTCCAAGTCGCCACGGACGATCCCCTTGTCCACGCATTATTGCCTCGTCTTAGCATCTCTAACGGAAGGATCCCCATGAGCACCTTCGGCATCGAGGAAGAGTTCTTCCTGCTTCACCCGGAAACCGGTTTGCCTGCCGACCCGGATGCTGCCACGTCGGCCATCATCATGGGCATCAAGGCAGGGGGGAATTCCACTCAGACCGAACTCTTGGCCTGCCAGGTAGAGACCGCCACGCCGATCTGCAGTGACGGAACCACTGCGCTGGCGTCGCTGCGCGAGTACCGCAAGGAACTCGCTCGCACCGTTCAGGGCCTGAATCTACTGCCCGTGGGTCTGGGTGCGGCACCGTTGGTTCGCGCCGGCGCCGCCGCTATCGCCTACGATGACCGTTACCGCGCAATGCACGAGTTTCTGCCCGGAATCAGTGGGGAGCAGTATGTCTCGGGGCTTCACGTCCATGTCTCGATACCTGACGCGGATGCCGGGGTGGTGGCCTTGAATGCCCTGCGGCCTTGGTTGCCGCTGGTGCTGGCGATTGGTTCGAATTCCCCGTTTTGGCGCGGTGCGGATTCAGGGTTCGCTTCATGGCGCAGCATCCACTACCGCCGGTGGTCGATACAGGGCATCCAGCCGCATTTTGCCGACGCACGGGAATATCGGACCCGGATGGACACGCTTCTGGCATCCGACGTCGTATTGGACCAGGGCCATATTGGCTGGGCCGCGCGCCTATCGAACCGGTATCCCACCATCGAGGTCAGGATCGCGGACGCCCAGCTACGCGCCGAGGACTCGGTGTTGCTGGCGCTCATTGTGCGCGCACTGGTAGACACCAGCCTGCGTGCCCCGGCCGCGACCGAACCGCTGTTGCCCGAAGTCCTGGACCTCGCCTTCTGGCAAGCAGCCAAGCACGGCTTAACGGGGAACCAGGTGGATCCTGTCACCGGGCGGGCAATCAGCACCAAGCAGCTACTGGTTGCGTTGCTGCAGCTCATCGGCGAGGCCCTGGCCGTGAACGGCGACACTGATTTCGTCCAGACGGGTCTGGAACGACTGGCCAGGGACGGAAACGGCGCCCAACGCCAGCGCGCCAGCCTCCGCCGCGGAGGTCTCGGACAGGTCATCAGTGATGCCGGCGAGGAGCTGACGGCCTGAGCCCTCGGCCGCCGCTCAACGACTGTTGCCAAGAACCGGAAGCAGTGCCACGGTTGAGGTATCCACACCCTTTTTTCGCGGGAGGCAGGCCATGGGCAACAACCATCACGAGGACGAGCGCTACAAGAAGTTTTACGACCGCCCGCCGCACGGCGAGGTGCCCAAGGACCCACGGGTCAAGGAAGCCAGGGAAGGTGGATCCGAGCCGGTCGAGGACGGCTCGGTGCCCGTCCAGGATCCCGGCCCGCCCCGGGACTAGCCGGATCCCGGGCACTGGGCCAAGGCTGCGGCGCTTCACTGTGGTGTTGGTCAGGCGAACCACTCGACATTGACGCAAGCAAGAATCGTCCCGGCACCCAGTATCGGGGTGCCGGGACGATTCGTCTGGAAGTTTGAAGCTGTCGGCCCTCGTTCACCTGGGCAAAGTCCCTACGGTGCGGCGGGCCGACGATTCCAAGGGTCCGCTAGCCGGCGACAGCTTCCCTGGCCACGGGGGCGCGCTCGGAGATAAGCATCGCCGCGGCACGCTCGCCGATCATCACCGAGGGTGCATTGGTATTGCCGGTGGGCACCAGCGGCATGATCGAGGCATCGGCAATGCGCAAACCCTCCAGGCCGTGGACCTTCAGCGATGCGGGGTCCACGACGGCCAGTTCGTCCACGCCCATCTTGCAGGTGCCGACCTGGTGGTGATAGGTGACCACCGAGTCGCGCACATACTGTTCCAGGTCCTCGTCGTTGATCCCCGGGCCCGGGTGGATCTCCGTCGGTTCCCATCCTGCCAGCGACTGGCTCCGCCCGATCTCCCGGCATTGGCGCACCGAGGCCACCAGCGCATCGACATCCGCCTGTTCGCGCAGGGCGCCGAGGTCGATCAAGAGCGGGTCGTCCTCGCCGGGGCCGGAGAGCGTGAGTTCGCCGCGGCTTTGCGGGCGGACCAGGCCACCGAGCATGGAGAAGCCGTTTTCCGGTCCGGTCATCTCCCCGGGGGCGTAGTCCTGTGAGTACATCGGCACGGAGAAGAACAGCGGCTGGGTGTCCGCCACGGGAAGGCCGGGCCGGCTCTTGGCGAAGAAGTGGACCTCGGCCGGGGCAACAGCCCCCTGGGGCACCGGACGGGTCCCGGTGGTGAGGATGACGGGGGAGAGCAGATGGTCCTGCAGGTTCTTGCCCACACCGGGCAGGTCGTGCACCGGTTCGATGCCGAGGGCGCGCAGTTCGTCGGCCGGGCCGATGCCCGAGCGCAGCAGGATCTCCGGGGAATTCAGCGCACCTGCGGCCAGCACGGTCTCGGTGGCGCGCAGGGACTTGCGCTCGCCCTCGTGGTCGAACTCCAGGCCCGCCACGCGCCCGTCCTCGACGACCAGCCGGCGCACGTGCGCGCCGGTGAGCAGCGTGAGGTTCGGGTTCTCCGCCACGGGCTTGAGGTACGCGTGCCAGGTGTTGAACCGCTTTCCATCGCGCACCGTGAGCTGCATGCGCGAGACGCCCTCGACGTCCCCGGAATTGTAGTCATCATTCAACGGGATGCCGGTCTCCACGGCACCAGCGAGCATGTCTTCCTGGATCGGGTTGCGCTCGAAGTCCCCCACGACGTCCAGCGGTCCGGAGTCCCCGCGGGTTTCCGAGGCTCCGCCGTCAAAGTTCTCGATGGCTTGGTAGACGGGCAGGACATCGTCCCAGCCCCAGCCGGCGCAGCCTTCCTTCTCCCAGGTGTCGTAGTCCCACCTGTCCCCGCGCACCCAGATGGCGGCGTTCAGGGCGTGGGACCCGCCCATGACCTTGCCGCGCGGAAGGTGCAGGCGCCGATTGGAGGCACCTTTCTGCTCGGTGGTGTAGTAGTCCCAGTCCTGCTCGCTGTGCCACAGGTGGCCCAGGGTGTTGAGCGTGGCGATGTTCGGGTTGGTGTCGAAATCGCCGGCCTCGAGCAGGGCTACGCGCTTGCCGGCATCGAGCAGCCGGCGGGCGATGACGTTGCCGGCCGAGCCGGCGCCGACGATGATGTAGTCGAGTTCCATGGTGGTATCTTCCGTCCCCTAGTAGCTGATGACCTGTGGCTGGCCCAGGTGCTTGAGGCCCGCGACGCCGAATTCCAGGCCGTAGCCGGAGGCCTTGGCCCCGCCGAAGGGTACCCGCGGGTCCACCGCTCCGTGCTTGTTGATCCACACCGTGCCGGCCTGGATGCGGGCCGCGACCTCGCGTGCAGCCTCCTTGTCGGAAGACCAGACCGAGGCGCCCAGGCCCACGTCCAGCCCATTGGCCATCGCCACGGCCTCGTCGACGGACGAGTACTTGATGATCGGCAGCGCCGGGCCGAACTGCTCCTCGGCGACCAACGGGTTGTCGTTGTCGATGTCGGCGATCAGCGTGGTCGGATAGAAGTAGCCCGGTTGGCCGGTTTCGGGGTTGGCGCCCGCGAGCACCCGGGCCCCGGAGTCGGTGGCGGCCTTGACCAGGTCCGCGACGATGTCGAACTGGGCCTTGTTCTGCAGCGGGCCCAGCACATTGGCCTCGTCCAACCCCACGCCCATGGGCATCTGGGCGGCGACCTCGGTGAGCGCGGTGCAGACCTCTTCGTAGATGTCCTCGTGCACGTAGAGGCGCTTGAGCGCAGCGCAGGTCTGGCCGGTGTTGATGAAGGCGCCCCAGAACAGGTCCGCGGCGATCGCCTTTGGATCGGCGTCGGGCAGCACGATGCCGGCGTCGTTTCCGCCCAGCTCCATGGTCAGGCGCTTCACGGTGTCGGCGGAGGAGCGGATGATGGCCTTGCCGGTGGCGGTGGAGCCGGTGAACATGAGCTTGTCGACGTCGCGGTGCGCGGAGAGCACCTCGCCTACCTCGCGCCCGCCGGAAACCACGTGGAGCACGTCGGCCGGGAGCACCCCGTTGATGACCTCGACCAGGGCCAGGACCGAGAGCGGGGTGTACTCGGAAGGCTTGAGAACCACGGTGTTGCCCATGCGCAGCGCCGGGGCCAGCTGCCAGACGCTGATCATCATCGGCCAGTTCCACGGCCCGATCGCACCCACCACGCCCAGCGGGCGGTAGTGCATTTCCGCGCGGCCGCCCTCGTCGTCGACCAGCACCTCGGGTTCGAGCTCGAACCCGGCAGTGGCGCGCAGCCAGGCGGCGCAGGCGCCGACCTCGAAGCGGGCGTTGGGCCCGTTCAGCGGCTTGCCCTGCTCGCGGGAGAGCAGCACCGCCAGCGCCTCGGCGTTGGCCTCCACCGCATCGGCGGCGCGGTTCAGTGCGGCACTGCGTTCGGCGTGGGTCAGTGCCGCCCAGGACGGCTGCGCCGCGCGGGCGGCGGAAACCGCACGTTCAAGGTCGGCAACAGTGTGCTCGGGTGCCCTGCCCACGAGCTCGCCGGTGGCGGGGTCGTGGATGTCCCGGCCGCCGGAGGACGGCTGGATCGCGGCCAACAGGTCGGCGTCGGTGGCAAAGCTTGTGGTGGCGGTGGGCATGTTGCACTCCTAGGTACGCGGGAATCACTTCTGTACCCAGTGTGTCCCGCGACACATGCCCCATGCTTGGCTTTGCCCGTACGCTTCTTGTTCCCTAGCGCACGGGCGCCGGGTTGGAGCGGTATTGGCTGGGGGATTGGCCGAAGGAGGCGCGGAAGATGCGGCTGAAGTGCGCGGCATCGACCAGCCCCCAGCGGGCGCCGATCTCGCCAATGGGAACGTGCGCGCAGAGCGGGTCGGCCAGGTCGCGTCTGCAGGACTCTAGCCTGCGCACGCGGATCCACCCGGCAACCGTCAGGGAGGAGGCGGAGAAGATCTTGTGCAGCGTGCGCGTGGCAATGTGGTGGGCGGCGGCGATCGCCTCGGGCCCCAGCGTCGGATCCGCCAGGTTCGCCTCGATGTGGTGCTGGATGCGCCGCAGCACCTTGGCATGGTTGTCGGTGCTGGACTCGGGGCGCGAATAGATCTCGTCGGCCAAAAGCGTGGAAAGCAGGTCGACGATATTCATCGCCAGCCGGTGCCCGATGGGACTCTTGAGTTCCGGCAGCTGGGAGGCGATGGACGCCACGAACGGGGCAACTGCCTCGGCCAGTCGGTTGCCCTTGCCCATGGAAACCGCGGTGAGTTCTGCGACGTCGTCGGCGGCAAGCCCCAGCAGATGCTGCGGGAACATGAGCACCAGGGTCTGAAAGGAGTCATCGAAGTTCAGTGTGTAGGGGCGCTGGGTGTCATAAATGGCCACATCCCCGGGGGAGAGTAGCGCTTCCCGGCCGTCCTGCAGCAGCAGTCCGTGGCCGGAGAGCTGCAGGCTCAACTTGTAGTGGCCGATGCCGCCGCGGGAAATCAGGGCCGGCGAACGAAACACCGTCTGCGCGTCGGCATCAAGGCGCATGATCCCGACGTCGTGTAACTGGCGCCCGCCGATGCGTCCGGTGAACGGGCCGGGTCGTACCCGTTCCGCCTCGAGCGGCACGAAGGTCGAGGAGATCAGCCGCCGCCAGGCGGCAAAGGAATCCGCTTCCTCGATCTGGTACATGGACACGCCCCTCCCCGATAATTTCCCTGGGTGTAGCCTACGCCACGTCCTTGGCGAGCCGGGCGGCGGTGTCGGTGGGACGGGTTTCGGGTATCAGGAGCGGTAGCTGCTCCAGAAGTGGGCTTCGGCCATGTCCCGTGCGGCCAGGCTGGCCCCGATCAGGGGGGCATCCTCGCCCAGGGCGCTGGCCAACACCTCGAGGTCTGCATCAAGCAGCAGTGGCTGCAGGGCCTCGGCGAACATTTGTGTGAAGGTGGAGCCTTCGGCGATCGGGCCGCTAAGCACCAGTGCCTGTGGATCGGTGATGGCCGCAATGTTGCCGATTTGCTGGGCAATGGCCTCGACAAAAAGCCGGGCGTTATCCGCGGCCGGGGTGGTTGCAAAAAGGGACAAGCATGCGGGGACGTCGAGCCGATCGCTTCCGGGAGCCGCACGTGAGTGTTCCAGCAGCTGGCTGATCAGCGTTCGTCCGCCCGAGCGCAGGTAACTCAGTTCGCCGACCATGCCGTGTCGGCCGCGCTGGACGGTTCCTGACATGACCAGTCCGGCGCCTATGCCCGGTCCCAGGTAAACCAGGAGTAGCTCATCGATCCCGCGGGCGACACCTATGCGCTGTTCGGCCAGGGTTGCCCAGTTGACGTCGTTGTCCAGGCGCACCGGTCCACTGCACACCTCGCGAAGGAGCGCGCTCACGTCAACGCGCCCTTCCGGGAATGCGGAAGCCGGCAGGACCACCGGACGCTGGGTGGCCGGATCCACGGGGTTGCCCTGTGATGCGGTTGCCGCCAGGCAGGGGGAACCGGTGGCATCGACCGCGGCGGTGACAAGGTCGCGCAGGGTCCTCTCCAGCTCGCCCCGGGTCATGGAATCGGGCAGGTCCAGGGCGGCGTCATACAGCAATGTGCCACGAAGGTCGTGGGTTTGAACCCGGGTCCGCCCTGCTGCCGCCGTGAGCGAGAGTGTGTGGCCGTAGGCGGGATCCAGGTCGTAGATCTCCGGTATCCGACCTCGCTTCTTGGCCGGGGGAGTCTCGATGGTTCTCAGTAGACCGGTCTCCGACAAGCGCGTGGCGGCCTCCGAGGCGGTGGGTCGCGAGAGTCCGGTGGAAGCGGCGATTGCAGTGCGTGAGCTGGGGCCATGCTCGAGCAGGTGCTGCAGGAAGCGTCGGTCGGTGGCGGTTGCCAGCGTCTGCGGCAGGGGCCTGGCGGAGGTTCCGGAGGCGGCTGCTGTGATCATGGAATCGATCCTTTGGTTAGGCAGTCTTTCCAAATCCTACCGCAGTGCCTTATGCTGGACATCACAATCTTTAGGCTCCTTTACTAATTGAGTCTTACCAATTAATCAAGGGAGATTACATCGTGGACCAAAGCCATGGGCTGCCACAGGTCAAGCACGGCCTGCCGGGTGACTTCAAGACCGGGCGCTCTGCGAAGGCCGGACTCGATGTCTGAGGCAAAGCGGGTTATCACTCCGAACAGGAATGACGGACGAGTCACGACCAGGCTCGTCGCCATGGCCGCGGTTGCCGCCTTGGGTGGCTTCCTCTTTGGCTACGACAGCGCGATCATCAACGGAACCGTTGATGCGGTGCGCGAGCAGTTCGGACTCGGCTCCGGCCTGCTGGGCTTCACCGTGTCCTGCGCCCTGCTGGGCGCGGCACTGGGTGCCTGGTATGCAGGGGTTTGCTCGCAACGCTTTGGCCGGATCCGCACGATGCTCGTTGCCAGCGCACTGCTTTCGATCAGCGCACTGGGCTGCGGGTTCGCCTTTGGCGTGTGGGACTTGATCTGGTGGCGCTTCGTCGGCGGCATCGGCGTGGGCTTTGCCTCGGTGATCGCCCCGGCGTACATTGCCGAAATTGCACCCTCGAAGGCGCGTGGCCGACTGGCCACGCTGCAGCAGCTCTCGCTGGTCAGCGGAATTTTCCTGGCGTTTCTGCTCTCGGCCATGATCGCGTGGCTGGCCGGGGGCGCCGCCCAGAGCGCGTGGCTGGGCCTGGAGGCCTGGCGCTGGATGTTCCTCACCCTGCTGGTACCGGCCCTCGTCTACGGGATCCTTGCCTCGCGGTTGCCCGAGTCTCCGCGCTACCTCGTGGAAAAAGGCGATGACGAGGGCGCTCGACGGGTGCTCATCGACGTGGTGGGCATGGAAGCCGGAGAAGCGACGGAAAACAAGATCGCCGAGATCAAGGCGACCGTGAACGTGGAACGGCGCCAACGCTTCGCGAATCTCTTCGGCGGCAAGTTCGGGTTCAAGACACTGGTCTGGATCGGCATCCTGCTTTCGGTCTTCCAGCAGCTCGTGGGAATCAACGTGATCTTCTACTACTCGACCACCATGTGGAGGTCCGTCGGGTTCCAGGAATCCGACTCGTTCATGATCTCCGTGATCACCTCGGTCACCAACATCGTGGCAACCATCGTGGCGATCTCGCTGGTGGATGTGGTTGGACGCAAGCTGCTGCTGCTGGTCGGCTCGGCCATGATGACCCTGTCGTTGGGCACCATGGCCGTGGCCTTCGCCCAGGCTGTCACGGTCAACGGGGAGCTCAGCCTCCCGGGTTCCTGGGGCATGATCGCGCTGGTGGCAGCGAACCTGTTCGTCGTGGGCTTCGGCGCCAGCTGGGGACCGGTGGTGTGGGTGCTGCTGGGGGAGATGTTCCCCAACAACATCCGCGCACTGGCCCTGGGCCTTGGTGCCGCCGCCCAATGGATCGCGAACTTCGCGGTCAGCACGACCTTCCCGACCCTCGCGGAGGCGGGCCTGCAGCTTGCCTACGGCATCTACGCAGGCTTCGCGCTGCTCTCGTTCCTCTTTGTCTGGCGCCTGGTGCGCGAGACCAACGGGCGCCAGCTCGAACACATGACGCTCTGATCCCCAGACGCGTCGCGGGAAAGAAGAACATCCGCTCATCGCTCCGTGCAGGTTTGCCCCACCGGGGCAGGCCTGCACGGAGCGATTTCGCTTTCCGGACGGAAGCTGCCGGCCGTGCAGTGCTACCCGTGGAGCTCCCGGTAGGCCTGGGCCGCTGCAGGGTGCAGCGGCACGTCGGCGGTGTTGATCAGCGAATCGGGGCTCAGGAACTGCACCCCGACGCTCGAGCGCGGAATCAGCTCATCGGCATGCCCCACCAGCAGGTCCACGGTTTGCCGCACCGTCTCGGCGTCCAGGTCCGTGCGGCAGAGCAGCAGGTTGGCCACCCCGACCGTCCACATCGCGTCGATGCCCGGATAGCTGTCGCCGGGGATCAGCACCTTGTCGTAGAAGGCCCCATACCTCTCCCGCAGTCCGGGGATCAGGGAGGAAAGGTCAAGCAGGGCGAACGCGGATTCGGTGTGGGCCTGGGCGATGGCGGCGGTGGGCACCCCGCCGGACCAGAAGAGCGCGTCGACCTCTCCGGCGGCCAGGGCGGCGACCCCGTCGTTGAGTCCCAGGGCCTTCACGATGACGTCCCGGCCCGCGGCCGATGTCCCGGCGGGAGCGGATTTCAGGCCGGCGACCTCGAAGAGGCGCGGGGTGATCAGGGAGGTGCCGGAGCCCGGCATGCCCACCGCCACGGTGCGCCCGGCCAGGTCATCGAGCGAGGTGATGGATCCGTCCCTGCGCACCACGGCGTGGACGTAATTCTGGTAGACCTTGCCCAGCGCCGCGATCTGCCCGGGGTGCTTGCCTTGCGGGCCACCCTCGAGCGAGGCGGCGTCGGCCAGCGCGACGGCCAGGGTCGCCTCGCCGGAGAGCAACTGCGCGACGTTGTCCAGACTGCCGCCGGTGGGGTTGACCGTGGCGGTGCGGGCCACCTGGTGCCGTTGCAGGGAGGCCGCCAGCAGCGTGGCGAATTCCAGGTAGAAGCCGCCGGGTTCCCCGCCGGCGACAACGATGGTTTCGCGGCGCGGTCCGGAGACGCAGGAGGCGAGTGCCGCGGCCAGCAGGGAGACCGTCCCGGCCGCGAAGGCCGCGCGCAGCACGCTGCGCCGCGACGGATGGAGGCCGCTAGCGGGGTTTGCGTTCATGAGGCTTCCCCCTGCCCGGGGAGGGTGGGTGGCGCGTCGAATTCGATGCGGGCGCGCAGGCCGCTCGGTTCGTTGGGCGCCAGCACCAGGCGACCGCCGTTTGCGGTGGCCAGCCTGTCAACGATGGTCATGCCCATGCCGGTGCCGCGGATCGAGGAGTGTTCGGGGGCGCGCCAGAAGCGGGTGGTGGCGGCGGCCAGCTGTTCGGGCTCCAGGCCCGGGCCCGTATCGGCGATCTCGATGAGCGTGGCCGAACCCCGGGTCCGCACCGAGGCGGTGATCTGCGCCCCAGGCGCGTACTTGATGGCGTTGTTCAGCAGCTCGCCGAGCATCTGCGCCAGTTCGATCCGGCTGCAGGCGAGCTCCGCGCCGGGATCCTCCTGAGTGGCCAGTACCAGGTCGGATCCCGCCGCCAGGGCGGCGGGCCGGGCGCGGTCCACTTCTTCGGCCAGCACCACGAAGGCGTTGACGCTCCCGGAGCCGGGGCCCTCGGAGACCTCGGGGGAGGCGCCGGCCGAATCCTCGATCACCCGGTGTTCGGCCACCGCCAGCCTGAGCACCGAATCCAGGATTTCCTCGACCCGTTCGAGCTCCGCCAGCACCCCGGCCCCGGCGGCACGCTCCTTTTCATTCCGCAATTCCAGCAGCAGCAAGTCCACGCGCAGGCGCAGCGCCCCGATCGGGTTGCGCAGGTGGTGGGAGGTGTCGGCAATGAGTTGGCGCTGGGAATCGATGAGCTCACCCAGTGTCGTGGCCATGTCGGTGAAGGACCGGGAGAGCTCGCGCAGCTCCGGGGGGCCGGCCTCGGGCAGTGGCGGCGTGTGGCCGGTGTCCTTGAATTCACGCACCGCGGCGCCGAGGCGCTGCACGGGGCGCAACACCCAGCCGGTGACCCTGCCCGCCAGCAGCAGCAACACCGCTGCCAGCGCGATGGCGGCAATGGCGGTGACCAGCCAGCGGTAGCGCAGCTTATCCCGGGCGGCATCGAGGTTGACCTCCATGACTACCTCGCCCAGGACCTGGCTGGCGCTGCCGAAGGACCGGGAGATGACCTCGTTGCCGGTGCCGAAGGGCCTGACGGGGTCCAGCGTGGTGTCGGCGAGGTTCAGCGAGGCCCGCCCCAGGGCCTCGCGCACGTCCGGGCGCTCGGGGTCCAGCCCTCCGGAGGCCAGCGTGCCGGCTTGCAGGCGCACCACCAGGCCCTCGGAGTAGAGACCGGAGTAGGTTTCCATGTCCCGCCGCAGCACCGTGGTGTCCCCGTCGTTGGCCGCATCGTAGGCGAGCTGGGCGATCCTGTTCAGTGAGGCGGCACGGTTGATTTGCAGCTGCTGCGTCACCTCGCGTCCCGCGGAGGAGAGGATCACGTTGGACACGAGCAGCACCAACAGCAGCACCAGCACGCTCAGGATGCCCAGGACGCGCAGCTTCACTGCGGGTCAGCCTCGATCCGGTAGCCGACGCCGCGGACATTGACGATGAAGCCGGGCAGCGAAAGCTTGGAGCGCAGCCCGGTCAGGTGCACATCCAGCGAGCGTGAGGAAGCCAGGAAGGCATCTCCCCACAGGGAGTCGAGGATCTGTTCGCGGGTGACCACCGAACCGGCATTGCGGGCCAGCAGGGACAGCAGGTCGAATTCGGTGGGCGTCAGGGACAGCTCGGTTCCGGCAACCTCGGCCACGCGGCGGTCGAGGTCGATGGCTAGCTCCCCAATCTGGATGCTGGGGTTCCTGCGTCCGCCGGCGGGCATGGTGCGCCGGGTGACTGCCTCGATGCGGGCGAGCAGTTCCACGAGCTTGACCGGTTTGATCAGGTAGTCGTCAGCGCCAGAGCGCAACCCGAGCACCACCGAGCGTTCGTCGTCGCGGGCCGTGAGGATCAGGATGGGGGACTGGGTGACCTGACGCAGCTTGCGCAGCACCTCGAGACCGTCCATGTCCGGCAACCCCAGATCCAGCAGGATCACGTCAAATTCGCGGTGCTTGAGCAACGCGTCGGTGCCGCGGGCGACCCTGGTGGCGCCGTGTCCGGTGGACTTCACCGCGGCGGTGAGTGCCGCGCCCATGGAGTCGTCATCCTCTACGATGAGTACGTCCATGGAAGGGTCCCTTGATTCGTGGATTGTGTCGTAAGAAATCGTGGTTCACGGCCCGCTAATGCATCTTGCGCCCGTCTTGGAGAGTATCATTTCTTCGCGTTTCCCGTCCCGCCCGCTTCCCCATCGTGGCCGCTCCGGAACCCCTGACGGACTCCTAAGGAAGTGTTAGGAATCCGCTCTCACGTTGGTTGTAACATGTCCCACGAATGCCTCGGTTGAGGCCCGCGGTGATTTGCGGGGCCTCAATGCAAGAGGAGGAACCATGGGACAACCTGCCGTGGACAGCAAGAACAAGGCACCGAGACCCGGTGCCGGCACCAAAGATGCAAACGAGGCGGCGGCAACCCGTAGGGCTGTCAGCAACATCCTCAAGGGCTCGGCCGGAAACCTCGGGGAGTGGTTTGACCTCTACGTCTACACGGTGTTTGCCGTGTACTTCCAGTCGCACTTCTTCAACGCCACCAACGAGCTGCAGGCCGGCCTGGAAGCCATGGCCGTCTTCGCGACCTCGTTCCTGATGCGCCCGGTGGGCGCGTGGTTCTTCGGCCGCTACGCCGACCGCCACGGACGCAAGGCGGCACTGACGCTGTCGGTGACCATGATGTCCGCCGGCTCCTTCCCCATCGCGCTGCTGCCGACGCAGCAAGCCATCGGCATGTGGGCCATGGTGCTGTTGGTCTTCGTGCGCCTGGTCCAGGGCTTCTCCGTGGGCGGCGAGTACGGCACCAGCGCCACCTACATGTCCGAGGCCGCGACCTCCAAGCGCCGCGGGTTCTTCTCTTCCTTCCAGTACGTGACCCTGATCGGCGGCCAGATGCTGGCCCTGCCGGTGCTGGTCATCCTGCAGAACACCATGAGCCATGAAACGCTCACCGAATGGGGCTGGCGCATTCCATTCGCCATCGGCGGCGTCGCGGTCCTCGTGGTCCTGTGGCTGCGCCGCACCATGGAGGAAACCGTCTCCGCCGAGCAGGTGGCCGCGGCCAACAAGCCGGGCGTTGCCGGCGAGGCCCAGCTGGGCACCATGAAGCTGCTGTTCACCCAGTAATGGAAGCCGCTGCTCATCTGCATCGGCATTACCCTGGGCGGCACAGTTGCCTTCTACACGTACACCAACTTCATCCTGAAGTTCATGAACGACACCTCGGGCATCGAGAAGACGCAGACCTCGGTCATCAACTTCTGGGCCCTGTTCATCTTCATGCTGCTGCAGCCGGTTTACGGCATGATCTCCGACAAGGTCGGACGCAAGCCGCTGCTGCTCTGGTTCGGCATCACCGGCGTGCTGTTCACCTGGCCGCTGCTCTCGGTGCTGTCCAAGACCCAGAACCCGGTCTTCGCCTTCCTGCTGATGCCCGGCGGCCTGCTGATTGTCGGCGGCTACACCTCAATCAACGCCCTGGTGAAGGCCGAGCTGTTCCCGGCCTCCATCCGCGCCTTGGGCGTGGGCCTGGGCTACGCGATCGCGAACTCGCTCTTCGGCGGAACCGTCCCGCTGATCGGTGCCGCGCTGCAGAAGGCCGAGCGAGTTGACCTGTTCTTCACCTACGTCACCGTGGCCATCGCCATCTCGCTGCTGGTGTACATCTTCGCACTGAAGAACAAGAAGACCACGCACCTGGACCACGAGCAGGGCCACGCCTGGAACGGCAAGGCCCCGCAGGCCGAGGATGCCAAGGGCACGAATTCCAAGGAAGCGGACGACGACAAGAAGGATCTGGTCGACGCCTAGCTCGATCGGTTCGCCGGTGTCGTTCCCGGCACGGAAGCCACCCGTATTCACGCGTCCCAACGTGAATGCGGGTGGCTTCAGTGCGTCCTGGGTGAATCAGGAGCGAGTGGCCCGAATGGCCTGACGCAGGGCGTCCAGGGTCGGCTGGCCCGCGAACCCGTCCGGGGTGCCGTAGACACGGCAGGCCACCGCGGGTTCGGCGTCGGATTCAAAGAGGTCGGCACCGTTGAAGCTGAAGCTCGGAGAACCGTGGAAATCATGCAGGGCGGCCTCGTCCTCGGTGCTGATTTCCCGCACGCGCACCGTGTGCTCGATGCCCTCGAGCCTGAGCGCGGTGTCAAAGAGTTCCTTGGCGGTGGCGGAATTCGGGCATCCGGGGATCACGAGCAGGACGGGTTCCATGTCTTCCAGTATCTCGCGTTTCAGCGGGGCAGGAGTCGGGGGCCGCCACGGGCCACATGTTGTTGGTCGGTTGCGCAGAAACCTAGCCGTTGAAGGTGCCCGGGAAGGGCCCGGTGCGCCCGTCGCGATCCAGCGCATCGAGCGCCGCGACCTGGCCGGCGTCCAGATCGAACCCAAACACGTCGAGGTTCGAGGCCATGCGCGAGGCGGTGACCGACTTCGGGATCACCACGTTGCCGGCCTGCAGATGCCAGCGCAGGACCACCTGTGCCGGGGTCACCCCGTGGGCGGCCGCGGCGGCCAGCACGGCCGGATCATCCAGCACAGCACCCTGGGCCAGCGGGCTCCAGGCCTCGGTGGCGATGCCGTGCGCGCGGTTCACCGCGGCGGTTTCGCGGTTTTGCAGGAAGGGGTGGAGCTCCACCTGGTTCACGGCCGGAACCGTGCCTCCGAGCTCGATGATGCGTTCAAGCTGTCCGGGCAGGAAGTTGGAGACACCGATGGACCGGGTCAGCCCCTCGGAACGCAGTTCCTCCAGTGCCTGCCAGGACTCCAGGTAAGCGGCGGTGTCGGTGCCCGGCCAGTGGATCAGGTAGAGGTCCACGTGGTCCAGGCCGAGCTTGTCCAGGCTAGCGCTCAGGGCGTCGCGGGTGAAGGCCCGGCCCAGGTCGGCCAGCCAGAGCTTGGTGGTCACGAAGAGTTCCTCGCGCGGCAGGCCCGATTCGCCCAGAGCGCGGCCAACTCCGGACTCGTTGCCGTAGATGGCGGCGGTGTCGATGCTGCGGTATCCGGTTTCCAATGCCGTGGCCACTGCTGCGGTGGTCTGGTCATCCGGGACCTGGAAGACGCCGTAGCCAAGTTGCGGCATGATGGTTCCGTCGTTGAGGGCGATGGTTGGGATGGTGTTTGTTGAGGTGCTCATGGGGGTGCTCCTTGGATTGCAGGTAACGGGGATGTTGGAGGTGGGGAGTCTGTGGCCCTAGCCGACGGATACGGGTTCCGCGGCGGTGGCCCGGGACGTGGAGTATTCACCGCCCCGGACGCGGGTCGCGATAAGCATGACGGCGAGTCCGGCAACGGTGATCCCCGCGCCGGCCCACAGGGGAGAGGTGTAGCCAAGGCCCGCGGCGATCGTCAGCCCACCGACCCAGGCACCCAGCGCGTTGCCCACGTTGAAGGCGGCAATGTTGGCGCCCGAGGCGAGGGTGGGTGCGTGGGCGGCATGGTTCATGATGCGCATCTGGAGTCCCGGAACGGTGGCGAAGCCGATGCCGCCCATGAGCACCAGGGCAATGATGGTGGCGATCTGGTTGCCGGCGGTGAGTGCGAAGGCCACCAGGACGACGGTGAGGACCGAGAGCACGGTGATCAGCGTGGCCGCCAGGTTTCGGTCCGCGGCGCGGCCCCCGAGGATGTTGCCCACGAAGAGCCCGACCCCGAAGAGCACCAGCAGCCAAGGAACGGAACTGGCGGCGAAGCCGCTGACACCGGTGAGGGTGAAGGCAATATAGGTGAAGGCGCCGAACATGCCGCCGTATCCCAAGATGGTCACGAACATGGACAGCCAGACCTGCGGGCTGCGGAAGATGTTGAATTCGCCGAAGATTCCCTGGTTGCCCGACCGGGCCAGGTTGCCCGGCACCAGAACCAAGATGCCAACGAAGGCGACGACGCCGATGGCGGTGATGGCCCAGAACGTCGAACGCCATCCCGCGGCTTGGCCCAACAGCGTGCCGAAGGGTACGCCCAGGACATTGGCGATCGTCAGCCCGGCAAACATGAACGAAATGGCGCCGGCACGCTTGTTCGCGGGCACCAGGTCGGCGGCCACGACGGAACCGATTCCGAAGAACGCTCCGTGGCACAGGGCGGCGACAATGCGGCCGACCATGACCAGTTCGTAGGTCGGGCCCGTGGCGCTCAGGAGGTTTCCGATGATGAAGAGCAGCATCAGGAACAGCAATGACTTCTTGCGGTCCAGTCGGCTGAAGACCGCGGTGAGGATGATGGCGCCGATGGCCACGGCGAGGGCATAACCGGAGATGAGGTAGCCGGCGACGGTTTCGGTGACCCCGAAATCCGCGGCAATTTCCGGCAGGAGACCCATGATGACGAATTCGGTCAAGCCGATTCCAAAGCCGCCCAGGGCGAGGGCGTATAGAGCTGCGGGCATGGTGAACCTTCGGTGTGTGATGGTTGAAATGAGATGCGAAGGATTTCCCCGCATCAATCGTTGCGTCTGCAACTAAGTGCTAACGCAATGATTGCACACGCGTTATATCAGCGCAAGGTGATATGCTGGAACGGACGATTGAACGAGGAGGGGTCTTCATGGGGATCAAAGACGATGCCGTACAGGTTCGCGCGCAGGGCTGGCGCACGCTCGCCGCACTGCACAACCTCATCGAGGGCGAGCTTGAGCGCGCACTGCAGGCCAAGCACGGCCTCTCCGTTGTCGAATTCACGGTGCTCGATGCCCTGAGCAGGCAGGACGGTTGGCATATGCGCATGGCCCAGCTTGCCCGCGCCGCCGCACTGTCGAGCAGCGCCACGACCCGGCTGGTGACGCGGCTCGAGGACCGCGCCCTGTTGACACGCATCCTATGCACGGATGACCGCCGGGGAATCTACACCGAGCTCACTGCCGCTGGAAAGAAGCTCCTGGCTGAGGCCCACCCGACGCACGACGCGGTGCTCCACTCGGCGCTGGAATCCGCGGCGCGGGTTCCAGAGCTTCAGGAGTTGGTCACGGCAGTGGCTCCCGAGGGCGCAAACTAGCCGGTCGACCCACCTCGCCATGGTCGCGCCGGTATTGCGGTGGCCCGAGTGAAGACAGTGTCCCGTCCACAGACGCCCGGCGTCCGCACGGATGGAATCAGTCGCCGGCACCCAGATAGCTGAGGTCATCCGCGTCCATGGGGTCCGCATAGTTGACTTCAAGGCCCGCCGGTTCGGCGATGGCGTAGGCAATCATTTTCTTGAGCACCGGCGGAATCCGATAGCTCGTATCGCGCAGCACCAGGCCCTCGCCGCACAATAAATCCAAGGCCAGTTGGGCGACCATGAAGTCGACTTGGTCGTCGCCGGTGGTTGACTCAAGGGCCACTTCAAGGTGCGCCACCGAATATCCCTCCTCGATCCCCGCATCCAGGAGCAGCGAAGTCATGAGGATGCCTGCAACGTCTTCGTCCGTCAGATCCTCATCGAAGGCGTCCTCATTTTCGTGTTCTTCATCGACGGCCGTAAAACGGAGATAGAGGCAGAGTGCGAGATCGCGAGTGATATGCATCAGCAAGTCTTCGCGATCCGACCCGGTGGTTGCCGCCAAAGGGTTGTGCAGCGTCGCCCGGCGTGCGCCCAGCTCGATGATCCCGATTTGGACCAAGGCTTCCCAGTACAGGTCCAGGCGGGGAACGTCCTGTGCCGTGGTGACGCGCAGCGGTTCGCCGTCTCCGGGGGTGAACATGGTCGGAGCAGTGGGCACCCCCACCGCTGCTACATCAAGGGCCGCTGCTGCGCCTTGGATGTCCTTGCGCGTCAAAACACCTTTTGAGGTGACATCGCGTTTATCGCCAAACCATTCCATGAATGCTTGGAGACGTCCTGAAAGCGGCAATTCGAGAAGTCCAGCGAGAGTTTGCTTGCGGCTTAGCGCGGGTACCTCGAAGACCCTGTCATCGAATGCGGCATCGGATCGTTCGTCGATGATTTCCAGAATTGCCGACTGGGCCGCTTCGAACTGCGCTTCGCTGCCGCTCCAGAGGTCCGAGTCGTCCAGGAACAACAGGTATCCCATGACGACGTGCAAGACGAACTCGAGATCGTTTTCCTGGTCTTCGGTGAGATACCAGGCCAAGGCGGCTGCGATGGGGGAGGCCTCCAGGGACGTGGTGTCGGGACCACCGCCAAATCGCCGGTAGTGTTCGAGGAATCCATGGAGAATCGGCAACGGATCACCAATTGCCGTCAGGGACGTGTTCGCGCGGACCCATTTCATGAAGCGTGCCGACGCATCGTCGCCGGTGCTTCGGGCGCGGAATTCGTCAATGCTGACGATCTGTCCGGCTGCCGCTGAACGTGCGGGATGTCCCTGCTTGGTCTTGGAGGAGGACGACGGCTTCTTCTTGGACACTGGATCTCGCAATCGGTAAGGCGCGGCCGGGCAACTCCCACTCACAGTACAACAGGTGCTCGGCTGGTGCCCGCTGTACTACGTGGACGGATTTGGCCCCTGCACTGCTTGTCTGACGGGTGGGTGAAATGACTCTGACCCGTACCCATTCGTAGTCGGCAACACAAGCGGGGGACAAGGCCCAGCTGGAGCAGGAGGACAACCCTGAACATAAGGAAAACCAATGAATAGATTCGATAAAAACAGTTTTACGTATGCTTGGCCGGGCATCATGCTTGTGTGAAGGACATCTCATTCTTCCCGCATAAGGAGCAGTTCACGTGCAAAGCACCTCCCTGAAACCCCATGTAGTCACCTTGGGAACGGCGGGCGGTCCCCGTTGGTGGACCGGCGAAAACGCCGGCAAGCGTGCGGGCATCGCCACCGCCGTGGTCGTCGGCGAGGCCGTGTACCTGGTTGACGCCGGAACCGGCGTTGGCAACCAGCTCATGAAGGCCGGATTCAGCACCGCGAACCTGCGCGGGATCTTCCTGACCCACCTGCACTCCGACCACACCATCGACCTGGCGTCGCTGGCGATCTTCGGACTCTTCACCATCACCCCCGGCCAGGCCCCGATCCACATCATCGGCCCCGGCGACCGCGGCGCCCTGCCACCGGCATCCCCGCGGGCAATGGTTCCGCCGACCCCGCTCTACCCGAAGAACCCGACCCCGGGAACCGCGGACATGTTCAGCCACCTCATGCAGGCCTACGGCACCGACTTGAACGACCGCGTGATCGACGCACTGCGTCCCTCCCCGCTTGACCACTTCATCGCCTCGGACATCCAGATCCCCGCCGGCACCGGCTACGAACCAAATGCCAATCCGACGCCGGAGAACTTCGAGCCCTTCGAGATCTACCAGGACGAGCTGGTCACCGTGACCGCCACCCTGGTCAAGCACCCGCCGATCGCCCCGGCCTTCGCATTCCGCTTCGACACCGCCGAGGGCTCGGTGACGATCTCCGGGGACACCGCGCCGTGCGAGAACCTCGTAAGACTTGCCCGCGACACCGACCTGCTGCTGCACGAGGCCATCGACTTCGACTGGGTCCAGCGCAGCTACGGAAGCATCGGCACCGAGGCCGCCCAGGCCTCCATGGACCACCACCTACTCTCACACACTTCGGCCACCCAGGCCATCGAGCTGGCCGAGCGCGCCGGGGCACGCACCCTGGCCCTGCACCACCTGGTGCCCGGGACGACGCCATTGTCCACGTGGCTCTCCCACGCCAAGGACTTCTCCGGAACCTTCCTGGTTCCCGAGGATCTCGATACCATTTCCTTTAACCGCATTGTTGCAGAAATGATGGTTGCACGATGAGCCACACCCAAACCCCCGCCGGGAACTCCGCCGACGTTGTCGTCCCGTCGCTGAACTCACCACACATGCGCAGGATCCTGGCCTCCAGCTTCATCGGCAGCGCCATCGAGTTCTACGACTTCATTCTTTACGCCACCGCCGCGTCGCTGGTGTTCAACAAGGTCTTCTTCGTCAACCAGTCACCCGCGGTGGCTCTCTTCGCCTCCTTCGCCACGCTCGCCGTGGGCTATCTGGCCCGCCCGCTGGGCGGCATCATCTTCGGGCACTACGGGGACAAGCTCGGGCGCAAGGGCGTGCTGATCACCTCCATGGTGATGATGGGCGTCGCCTCGACCATCATCGGCCTGCTGCCGCCGACCGCACAGGTCGGTGTCATTGCCCCGATCGCGCTGATCACCCTGCGCATCATCCAGGGCCTGGCCGTGGGCGGGGAATGGGGCGGGGCCATGCTCATGGCACTGGAACACGCACCCAAGGAACGCCGCGGCTTCGCCGCCAGCTTCGCGAACATGGGCGGCCCGGCCGGCGCGGTACTGGCAACCCTTGCGGTCTCCGCCGTTTCCACGCTGCCCACCGAGCAGTTCCTGGCCTGGGGCTGGCGCATCCCGTTCATCGCCAGCCTCGGCCTGGTCGCCATCGGCCTGGTCATCCGCCTGAAGGTCACCGAGTCCCCGTTGTTCCTGGCGCTTGAGGACAAGGCCGAGGAGCGCAAGATCCCGCTGCTGCAGGTACTGACCAAGTACCCGAAGTCCGTGCTCATGGGCACGCTGGTGGGCATGAGCTCCTACACCGTGCAGGGCCTGATGACGGTCTGGGCCATCTCCTACGTCGTCGAGGAAGCCGGCATGGACCGCACCGCGGTGCTCAACATCAAGGCCGTGGGCGCCACCCTGACCATCGTCGCGGTGTGGTTTGCCGCCCGCTACTCCGACCGACTGGGCCGCCGCCCGGTCATGATGTTCGGCATCCTGGCCGGCGCGGTGCTGGCCCTGCCGATGATGTGGATGCTGCAACTGGGCGAGCTCTGGCTCTTCGCGATCGCGCTGTTCCTGGCCAACGGCGTGGTCCAGGGCACCATCTTCGGGCCGTTCGGCGCCTTCACCGCCGAGCTGTTCCCCACCCGGATCCGCTACACCGGGGCCTCGCTGGTCTACCAGCTCTCCTCCACGCTCGGTGCCGGCTTCACCCCGATGATTGTCACCGGCCTGGTGCTGCTCGGTGGCGGCTCGCTGTGGATTGCCGGGGCCGTGTGGGCTGGGGTCTTCCTTATCGCCGCGCTGGCCATGCGCAGCATCAAGGAAGGCAAGGACGCGGACCTGGGCGCCGAGCACATGTAGCCCGGCAACGCCTCCCCGGCCAGGGGCCGGATCCGTCCGTTCAGGACGGATCCGGCCCCTGCTCGCGTTCGGCACCGATGCCTTCACAGAACTCGATGAAGGCCCGCAGTCGCAGGCTTGGCCTCTCCGATGCCGTATAGGCGACGCAGATGTCGCTGTGGCCAACCGGCCCCTCGATTTCCAGGACGGCCAGCGGCAACCCGTCATAGCTCAGGTTCACCGGGGGACGCTGCACCAGCACCGTGTAGCCTAGGCCGCGGGCCACCATGCCGCGCACAGCCTCGAAGTTCGAACTGCTCCAGGCGATCTTCGGGTCCAGGCCGGACATGCGTAGGTTCACCAACTGGTTGTCACGCACCGTGGGGATGTCCAGGGACACAAAGTCCTCCTCCGCCAGGTCGGACAGCCGCACGGAACCGTTCCTTGCGAGCCGGTGCCCGGCCGCAAGCAGCACGTAGGGGCGCCCGCTCATGACCGTGGTGTGCTTGACGCCGGGCAATAGGTGGCGGGTGTGGGTGATCACCGCATCGAGGTAGCCCTCCAACAATCGCTCCTGCAGCTCGGCGCCGTCGCCCTCGGTGATGCGCACCTCCAGGCCCGGGTTGGGCTTGGTGAACTGTTCGCAGACCACCGGCAGCCAAAATGCGGAGAGCCCGGAATACATCCCGATGTTCAGCGGCCCGACCAGGCCGCTCTGGCGCTCGCCGATCAGGCCCTGGACCTCTTCGGCGTGCCTGACCAGCTCCTTGGCATCGCGCAGGAAGTGGGTTCCCACGGCGGTCAGCACCACGCCGCGGGCCCGGTGGCGCACCAGCAGCTGGGAGCCGACGATGCGCTCGAGTTCCCCGATGGACTGGGACATCGCCGCCTGCGAGATGTGGCAGGCCGTTGCGGCACCGGAGATCGTGCCGGCATCGGCCACGGCGATGAAGTACTGCAATTGCTTGAAGGTGTAGTTGACCACTTCTCCAGCGTAGGTGATGTGCGCCTGGCCATGATGCAGCGGCGGTTGGGTTGCGGTTCGCAGGCTGTGCCATGATTTCACCATGGAGAACAAGTCATCGCCCGTCGAGTCGGTAGACCGCGCACTGCTGTTGCTCATGCGCATGCGCGACCAAGGTCCGCTGTCGGTGAAGGCCGCCGCCGAGCAGCTCGATGTGGCGCCCTCGACGGCGCACCGGCTGCTGACGGCGCTGACCTTCCGGGGCTTCGCGGCCCAGAGCCACGACCGGACCTACCGCCCGGGCCCCGAAATCTCCGGGCACCCCCAGCCGTTTCTCTCCACCCAGACGCTGGGCGAGCACTCGCAGGCTGCCCTGGTCCGGCTACAGGGCACGGTAGGGGAGACGGTGCAGGTCATGGTCCTGAACGGCGGCAACATCCAATTCGTCGACGGGGTCGAGTCGGCGCGGAACCTGCGCGTGGCCAGGCGCATCGGGGACATGATGCCGGCCTTCGTGTCCTCGGGCGGCAAGGCGATGTTGGCGCAGCTGCCCAACGCCGAGCTGGAGGAGATCTACCGCTCAGGCCTGCAGTCCTGGCCCACCGGCAAGATCACCACCCTGGCCTCGCTTAGGCGCAGCATGACCAAGATCCGCCGGGACGGCTTCGGCACCAGCTTCGAGGAAACCGAGCAGGGGGTGGTGGGCCTGGGCGTGAGCATCAACGACGCCGATGGGCGCCCGGTGGCAGCGGTGACCACCGCGACGCCGAGCATCCGCTTCGACCGCTCCGCGATGCCGCTGCATGTCGAGGCGCTGCAGCTGGCCGCCGCCGAGATCATGGAGAAACTGCGCGGAGTCTGAGGTTCCCACGGTGAATAGGGCTTCACTCACGGTGCCGCCGGTGCCTCCCCTCGGGGAGACGCCGGCGGCACCTGTCGCTTAGGCTCCGGCCAGGATGCGGGAGACGGACTGCACCGTCTCGTCCAGGTCCTGCGGGTTCACCAGCACGCCGGTGTCAAGCACGCCGCCGGAACCGCCCTGCACCAGGCGCTTGAGCGGGATTTCCATGCGCTTGCCGGTGCGCGTGCGCGGGATGCTGCGCACGAACAACACGTGGTCCGGGACGTGGCGCGGGGAAAGCTGGGTGCGCAGCGCCGTGCGGATCGAGCGCTCCAGCCCCACGGTGTCCGCATCATCGGCGGCCTCCACCAGCAGCACCAGCTGGCCCATTGCGCCGCCTTGCTCGAAGTGCATCACCATGGCGTCGTTGACGCCGGGGTGGCCATCGAGCAGTGCATAGAACTCCGCGGTGCCCAGGCGCACGCCTCCGCGGTTCAGCGTGGCGTCCGAGCGCCCGGTGATGACCCAGCTGTCGCGCTCGGTGCGCACCAGCCAGTCGCCGTGGCGCCAGATGCCCTCAAAGACGTCGAAGTAGCTGGAGTTGTAGCGCTCATTGTCCGGATCGTTCCAGAAGAACACCGGCATCGAGGGCATCGGCAGGGTGGCAACCAGTTCGCCGGGTTCCCCGCGCAGGGAGTTGCGTTCGTGGTCCCAGGAATCCACTGCTACACCCAGCGGGCGGCAGGCCATTTCCCCGGCGTGGACCGGGGACAGGGGACTGGCGCCCAGGAACGCCGCGCAGATGTCGGTGCCACCGGAGGTCGGCGCCATCACGATGTCGGGGTTGATCGAGTCGTACGCCCAGCCTGCGACGTCGGCGGCCAGCGGGGATCCGGAACACTGGATCTCGCGCAGCCGGGAGAGATCCCATTTCTTGCCCGGCTCGACACCCGCGTGGGCGCAGGCGGCCAGGTAGGCGGCGCCGGTGCCCATGTAGGTGGATTCGGTTTCGGCCATGACCGACCACTGCGACCACTGCCCGTCAAGGGTCGGCCAATTGGGATCCCCGTCCTGCAGGACCACACAGGCACCCACCAGCAGAGAAGAAGCACCCATGTTCCAGACCATCCACCCGGTGGTGGAGAACCAGTAGGCGGTGTCGGCCTCGGAGATGTCGAAGTGCAGGCCCATGGCCTTGTAGTGCTCCAGCAGCAGGCCGCCGTGGGAGTGCACGATGGCCTTGGGGGTTCCGGTGGTGCCGGAGGAGAAGAGCACCGTCATGGGGTGGTTGAACGGAACCGGTTCGATGATCGCCGGTGCGTGGTCCGCGGTGAAATCCGCCCATGATTCTGCACCCGGTGCGGCTGCCGCAACGTCCAGCTCTTCATCCAGGTAGGGCAGCACCACCGTGGGGATGTCGCCGAGCTCAGCCCGGACGGCAGCCAGGTCGCCGAGCTTGGAAATGTCCTTTGCTCCCCAGCGGTAACCATCGATGGAGATCAACAACGTGGGATCCAGCTGGCCGATGCGCCCCAGCACGCCCTTGACACCCATTTCCGGCGGCACGCAGCACCAGATGGCGCCCAGGCCGATGACGGCGAAATAGGTGGCCAGGGTTTGCGGGATGTTGGGCAGGTAGCCTGCAACCCTGTCCCCGGACTTGATGCCGTGGCGGATCAGGCCCTGCTGGATGCGCTCGATCTCCTCGGTGAACCGGGCGCCGGTCCAGTCGATGGAACCGTTGGTCTGGCTGCGGGACTTGACCATGGTGTCCTGGGGGCGGCGGGCCAGGGAACGCAGGACGTGCTCGGTGAAGTTGATCCGGGCTCCGGTGAACCATTGCGCCCCGGGCATGGTGCGCTCGGTGAGCACCGAGGTGTAGGGGGCGTGGCTGATGATCTCGAAGTGGTCCCAGACCTCGCCCCAGAACTCCTCAAGGTTTTCAACCGACCAGGCCCAGGCATCCTCGTAGTCGGTGAAGTGCCGGCCGGTCTTGGCCTCGATCTTTTCCAGGAAGCGGCCCATTTGGCTGCTTGACCAGTCCTCGCGGGCGGGTGCGGGCCGCAGCAGTGCGCCGGGTTCGGTGTTCTTCATGGTGCTTTCCTTTAATGGTCTTCGTGTCGTCCAGGGATCCCGGAGGCGGGCGTGGCGGTGCGTTAGGAGGAGGTGGTGCCGGAATCGAGTCCGAGCAGCCTCACGGCGTTGTCCTTGATGATTTTTTGGCGCGGTCCCTCGCGCAGCTCCAGCTTCGCGAAGTCGGCCATCCAGCGATCCGGCGGCAACAGCGGGAAGTCGGAGCCGAAGAGGACCTTGTCCTGGAGCATGGTGTTGGCGTACTGCACCAGGTTGGCCGGGAAGTACTTGGGCGACCAGCCGGAGAGATCGATGTACACGTGGTTGTGGCGCACCGCCACCGCCAGGGCCTCGTCCTGCCAGGGGAAGGAGGGGTGCGCCATGATGATGCGCAGTTCGGGGAAGTCCACCGCCACGTCGTCCAGGGCCATCGGGTTGGAGTACTTCAAACGGATCCCGCCGGATCCGGGCATTCCGGCGCCGATGCCGCTCTGGCCGGTGTGGAAGAGTGCGGGGACGCCCAGTGACTGGATTTCCTCGTAGAGCGGGTAGGCGGTGCGGTCGTTCGGGAAGAAGGACTGCAGGTTCGGGTGGAACTTGAATCCCTTAATCCCGTAGTCCTGCACCAGGATGCGGGCCTCGGTGATGGCCGCCTTGCCGCGCGCCGGGTCGATGCTGGCGAAGGGGATGAGCACGTCGGCGTGCTTGGCCGCCTCCTCGGCGATGTAGCGGTTGGAGATCGGCGGGTGGCCGGTGGTGGCCTCGTGGTCGACGGTGAACACGACGGCTGCCATGTTCCGTTCGCGGTAGTGGGCCGCGACGGCCTCGATCCCCAGCGGGTCGTGGGCCGCGCCGAAGTGCGCCTGCGCGGCCTCGCGGAAATCGTCAGGCATGTCGGTGTGGCCGTGGTCGTCGGATTCGATGTGGACGTGCATGTCGATCGCGACCAGGTCGGCGACGTTGATCTTGCTCATGGTGGCGTTTATTCCTAGCCGGTGGCGGACGGGGCCGCCACCGATCGCTGGTTTGTCGGAAGGGGAAAGCAGGTCAGGAAAGAGTTGCGGCAACCGGTTCCGTCGAGCGGGTTTGGCGCTTGAGCGAGAAGGCCAACGCCACGATGCACAGGGCGGAAGCGGCCAGCGGGGCGGCGAAGAGCACGAAGATGTTCTCCGGCTTCCAGCCGCCGGCCAGCAGATAGCCGACCAGGATCGGGGCGACGATGGAAACCAGGCGGCCGAGGCCGATCATCCAGCCGACACCGGTTGCCCGGGCCCGGGCGCTGTAGATCTCGGGGGAGACCGTGTAGAAGCCGGCGATGCCCGCGGTGGTGAGCATGCCCAAGAAGAGCGCAAGCACCATGGCCAGGGTGATCTGGGTGAAGAGCATGGAGAAGACAACGTAGGCGGCGGCCGATCCGAGCAGCGCGATGACCAGCAGCGGGCGTGCTCGGTAGCGCACGGCCAAGGCGCTGAAGACGAAGCAGCCCAGGATGCCGCCGGCGTTGGCGATGGTGCCTGTGGTGACGCCGATCGAGTTGTCGCCGGTGACGCCGGCAATGATCTTCGGGGTCCAGGTGTTGGCGAAGTAGTATGCGGCCACGAGGCAGCCATAGCCCGCCCAGAGCATGAAGGTGCGGAAACGGATCGGGGTGGTCAGGATTTCGCCGATCGCCGACTGCTCCTTGCCGGTGGCCGTGATGGCCGGCAGTGCGTCCAGTGCCGGGCGCCCGATCTTGGCGAGGATGTTGTTCACGCGCTTGAGGGCGCCGGCGGGCCGGCGGGTGAACAGGTAGTCAAGGGATTCGGGAAGCCAGATCCACGAGACGACGAGCATGATGATGGTCAAGACCGCACCGACGGCGAAGAGGGAGTGCCAGCCGAAGTTCGGGATCAACGGTCCGGCCACGAGGCCGCCGATGGTGGCGCCGATCGGGTAGCCGGCGGTGTAGATGCCCATGATTGAACCGCGACGCTTGTTCGAGGAGTATTCGGACACCAGGACGTTCAGGTTGGCCATCATGCCGCCGACGCCCAGGCCGGTCACGATCCGGAAGACCAGGAGTTGGGTGGCATCGCCGGCGAAGACCGAAGCGACCATGCCGATGCTGATGACGACGAGGGAGATCAGGGTGAGGCGGCGGCGCCCGATCTTGTCGGCGAGCGGAGTGAGGAAGATGGAACCTGCAGCCATGCCGAAGAGGCTTGCGCTCAGCAGGAATCCGAGGGCGGCGGGCTGGATGCCCCACTCGCGAGAGAGCACCGGCGCGGCGTAGGCCATGGCGGCCACATCGAAACCGTCAATCAGGATCAGGGTCAGGGCGATGACGACCGCCATTACCTGGAACCGGCTCATGGCCGAACTACGTATTTCCGCGAGAGTTTCCATGGGAGCTTCCTGGTTTGGTAAAGGTGCAACGGGCGGAACGCCGCCCGTCAATGTGAGTTTAGTCATGGATGTGACGGAGGAACCATATTTTGTGCGCAAATTCCGTTATACAGAATTGTTGATGATGATTTCATCGCGATTCACCCTTTGGCTTTGGGGTCTGTAGGGAATCCGCGGGGTACGTGCCCGGCTCTCGATCGTCAGACTCATTCCGTATGAAGGAATTCATGATGGTTGGGAGGAGGGCGCGCAGAGTGTGTCCCCCGGGAGCGGCATGGGCGGTGCCGCACCCGTCAGCGGAGCCCGGGTGCCGGGCGGCAACATGGGATGCTTGTGCCATGACCAACTCCACGCCGGATGCAGCTGCGAGCGATTCCAAATCTTGGACCGACGGCGCAACGCAGTCGCCCATCGAATCGGTTGACCGCGCGTTGCAATTGGCTCTCATGCTCCGCTTCGGTGGCACCTTGACCGTCACCGAGGCGGCCGCGCGGCTCGGCGTGGCGGTCTCCACGGCGCACCGCCTGCTGGCCGCCCTTTCCTACCGGGGATTTGCCGGCCAGGACCGAGAACGGCGCTATGTGGCGGGACCTGTTCTTGCCGCCCACGCGGTCGGGGCCATAGCCCGAAGTTCATTGCGCGACCTGGCCCGCCCGGCACTTGAACGGCTCCATGCCAGGCTCCATGAAACCGTGGGCTTCATGGTGTTGGAAATGGGCTCGGTTCGTTTCCTCGACGGCATAGATGAAATGGAGCAGAACCTGAGGGTGGTGATTCGTGTCGGGGACAAGTTGCCGGCGCTCGAGTCGGCCGGCGGCAAGGCCATGCTGGCGCAACTGCGAAATGACGACCTTGCCGCAGTTACATCCGCATCGGGGGTCCCGGCGCCGCTGGACGAGCGGGCCGGGTCGGAAGGTGGATCGCTTGCAACGCTGAAGCGGCATCTGGCTGTGGTTCGCCGCAATGGCTATGGGGTGAATTTGGAGGAAACCTCACCGGGCATCTGTGGAGTGGGCGTTGCGATCCCCACGACAGGACAGCCGCTCGGGGCCTTTACGACCGTTCTGCCCACGGCACGCTTCCATCGGGATGAGCTCAAGGGCTACGTTGAGGCCCTTGCTCAGGCGGCGGACGAGACCGGCCGTCGCATCGCGGATCTGACGCGCGCGCTCTGAGGTCGGATAGTTCCCTGCCGGGCAATAATCCCCGCTTCGTGTGACCAAGGAAATGTTGCGTTCGACTTTCCTCTGGACGGAAAAGTTGACGAGATTTCCTGGACAGAACCCCTACTTGTATGTAATTGCATGTAATTTCTACGAGGGTGAGAACTTGACATTCCGGCAGCGGGAAAACCGGAATTGCGGTGTGATCGGCGCCGTTGACGCCGGATTCGGGCAGGCCTACTGTATGGAATGCATCAACACCGGGAGCGGAATTCCTTTCCGCACCGTGAGACGCATACAAGCACGGACCGTCACCCGCCGGACCACCTGGCCCGAGAGTCCCGGCCCTCGCCGTACATAAGAATGCGAACCGAAGTCGTGGGATCCACGGCATCGCGTAGAAGGAGTCGAAATCATGTCACAGCGTGTACTCATCACCGCCGGAGCCGGCGGAATCGGACTGGCCATCGCCAAGGCTTTCGTTGCCAACGGCGCCCGCGTCCACATCGCCGACGTCAACGCCGAGGCCGTCGCGGCGATCGTCGCGGAAAACGAGAACACCACCGGTTCGGTCGGCGACATCAGCAAGGCCGAGGACCTCGAGGTGCTCTTCAAGGACATCGAGGAACAGCTTGGCGGCCTGGATGTGCTCGTCAACAACGCCGGCATCGCCGGAGCCACCGCCCCGGCCAACGACTACCCGATCGACACCTGGGCCGCCGTCGTGAACATCAACCTCACAGGCACCCTCATGGTCACCCAGCGCGCCATCCCGCTGCTCAAGGAATCCGACGCGGGCTCCATCCTGGTGATGTCCTCGCTGGCCGGCCGCTTCGGCTACCCGAACCGCATCGCCTACGCCACGACCAAGTGGGGACTGGTCGGCTTTGCCAAGACGCTCGCCCTGGAACTGGGCGATTTCGGCATCACCGCCAACACCATCCACCCCGGAGCCGTCGAGGGCCCGCGCATGGGCAGCGTATTGGCAGGCCGCGCCGAGGCCAACGGCACCACGGTGGAGGAAGAAACCAACAAGGCGCTGGACAACCAGTCGATCCGCAAGTTCATCGACCCCAACGACATCGCCCAGCTGGCCCTCTTCCTGGCCGGCCCGCACGCCCGCACGATCTCGGGACAGATGTTCCCGATCGACGGCGACTCGAAGCACTCCTAGGCAATCTGAACCACTAGCTGAATCGCAGAACCGGACATGTCCACCACAAGTAACACTTTCGGCGAAAACCTTGCACAGGCCGCAGGCGCGGGCAACCCCCGCCCCGGGCTGTGGAAGGGCCGCATCATCATCATCGTTGGGCTGCTGCTGCTGGGCATCGGCCTGCGCTACGCGGTCACCGGGCTCTCGCCACTGCTGACCACCGTCACCGGCGAACTGGGCATCGGCACCGCCGGGGCCACCTTCATCGGCATGCTGCCCACGCTGAGCTTCGGCATCGGCGGCTTCCTGGCCCCGGTCATTGTGCGCAAGATCGGGCTGGAGGCAACCGCCCTGATCGCCGTGATCCTGGCCGCCGTCGGCACCATGGTGCGTCCCTTCAGCGACAGCCCCGCGATCTTCATGGCCCTGACGTTCGTGGCCCTGCTGGGCATGGGCTTCGGCAACGTGGCTGGCGCCCCGCTGGTCAAGAAGCACTTCCCCGACCGCCAGGCCTCCATGGTCACCGTCTTCGCCCTGCTGATGCAGGCCGGGGCAACGCTGCCGGCCATGACGGCGCTCCCGCTGGCCAATGCCGGCGGCTGGCAGTTCTCGCTCGCCTCGTGGGGCGTGCTCTCACTGGTCGCCGTCCTGCCCTGGACGCTGGTGCTTCTGAAGGAACGCCGCAGCGGTGCCCCCACCGCGGCGCAGAGTGCCACGGCCGGTGCGGCGGCCGGAACGGGTCTGGGCCTGGGCCGCTTGGTCGCCAGCCCCGTCGCCGTCGGAACCGCACTGTTCTACGCCATGGCCTCGCTGAACATCTATGCCATGCTGGCCTGGCTGCCCACGATCATGCAGCAGGGCTTCGGGCTGGACAAGGGATCGGCCGCCACGGCGTTTTCCGTCTACACGTTCATGACCCTCCCGATGGCGGTGATCACCCCGCTGATCGCCAACAAGATGCGCAACCCGGCGATCCTCGCGGTGATCCTGTCGGCGGCCGGCCCGCTGGGCTACCTGCTGATGCTGACCGGAATCGGCCCGCTGTGGCTCGCCGCCCTGGTGGCAGGTCTCGCCGGAGGAGCCTTCCCGCTGGCGATCGCGATGTTCAACCTGCGCAGCCGCACCACCGCGGGGTCCGCGGCCATGGCAGGATTCGCGATGGGCGTCGGCTACCTCTTCGGCACCCTTGGCCCGCTGCTGGGTGGTTGGCTCTTCTCCACCACCGGTGGCTGGACCGTCCCGCTGTGGGTGTACGTGGCAACCTTCATCCCGATGTCTCTGGGCGGCATCATGATGGCCCGTACCGGCCGATACGTCGAGGACAAGGCCGGGGTCGCCGGCCAGGCGTAACCGCGCGGTACACGGCGACCCGGACCCCGGTCCATGTACGCGAACGGCCCGGTCAAGCGACCGGGCCGTTCGCATGGGCGGGAGCCTCCGGGCACGCGCAAGCGCCAAGCCCCCTGTACGGCATTTTGAACTTCCGCGACCGCCTCGAGCGGGGCCGGATCCAGGCGATGTCACACCCGGGCCGGAAACCGGTGTGCGGGTGCGCTCTGTAGACTCGTACACATGTCGGTTTCGGATCTTTCCATCAGCACGCAAAACTATTTGAAGGTCATTTGGGGGCTCTCCGAATGGTCGGACGATCCCGTCACCGCAACAGACATCGCACAGAAATCCGGGCTGAAGGTCTCCTCGGTCTCCGATGCGGTGCGCAAGCTGACCGCGCAGGGCCTGGTCAGCCACGCCCGCTACGGTGCCGTCGAGCTGACCGAAGTGGGCAGAAAGTACGCACTGGACATGGTGCGCCGGCACCGGCTGCTGGAAACCTTCCTGGTCCAGACCCTGGCCTACAACTGGGACCAGGTCCACGACGAAGCCGAAAACCTCGAGCACGCCATGAGCGACTTCATGGTCGAACGCCTTGATGCCTTCCTGGGCCACCCCGACCGCGATCCGCACGGGGACCCGATCCCCAGTGCCGACGGGGTGCTGACCAGGCCTGACGCCGTATTGCTGAGCACCGTGGAGCCCGGCGTCCGGGTCACCGTGGAGCGGATCAATGACGAGGACCCGGCGTTGCTGCAGTACCTCAGCGCGCAGGGTGTTGTGCCCGGGGTGGACCTGGTCATCACCGAGGCAGCCCCGTTCTCCGATGCGGTGCTGCTGCAGGTCGCCGACGGAACCGGCACCATCAGCCTGGGACGCCAGGCCACCGAGGCGCTGCACGTCTCGCGCGGCTAGAAGGGCAGCGGCACCACGCGCTGCCAGGGTCCTGGCTTCGCCGTCGATGTCGCTCCGGGGCGGCTTACCTGGCGGCCTGCAATTGTCGGGCTTGATCTTGATGTTGTATGGCAAGGAATGGTCGCCGGTGATTGATGTTCGCATCTCCAAAGCGATAGGAATCGCGGCAAATCAGGGTTCATGGCGTTGCCTTACTGAATCAAGATGGCGATCGCCCGGTCGAGGAGGACCGTATTCCACGGGAGGGTGGCGCCCGTGAGAAGATTCAGCACTGAAGTCCGGTAGCGCTTCTGCCGGGTGTGTGTCGAATGGTGGAACGAATACGAGTTGGGCAGCTGGCCAGATGTTATGCGTGCCTTGCTCGATTTCCAAGACGAAGCAGACACGCTCCATGGGTACTGCACCTCCGGGGAAGACCGGCTGTGGTCGCGACCACCCGGGTGATCGCCGTGGGATGGCCTATTGGCCGACGGCTGTCACTCCCGTGATCTGTTCCAGGACGTGCACGCCGACGACGAGACCGTTTTCAGCGCGGATGGCGGCACCCACCTCATCGGCGCGGGAGGTATAGGAGTCGGTGTGGACGAGGGCGCCGAGACTGCTGGCCAGGCCCGTGCCCAGGTCCCTGGCCGGGAGCGGGGCGGGGCCGACGCCGAGCGCATGGACCCGCGTTCCCCAGAATGGCTGGTCCCCAGGGAACGGCACGACCAGCGTCGGGCGACCCGCCCGCAGTCCGGCCGCGGTCGAGCCCGCGCCGCCGTGGTGCACGACTGCCGCGACTCGCGGGAAGAGCCACGCGTGGGGCGCGCCCTCGATGACCAGCACGTCCTCGGTCCCGGCCTCGCCGGGAGTGATGCCTCCCCAGCCGGTCGCGATGATCCCGCGCAGGCCGTGGACCCGCAGTGCGGCCAGGATGGTGTCTCGGCGCTCGTTCGCTCCCTTGCCGAAGCCCATGGAGCCGAACCCGACATAGACCGGAGGCTCACCTGCCGCGAGGAAGTCCGCCAGGTGCGCCGGCGGCTCCCAGGCGGCGCCGTCGACGTCATCCAGGAACCAGTACCCAGTGACGTGGGCCGAAGGCGGGTAGTCCGCGGGGACCGGCAGAACGTGCCTGCTGTACGGGTACATGACGTGGACCGAGCTGCCGTCCGAATTCCTGAGCGGGTCCGCGAGGTGGCCGATGCGACCCAGACCGACCTCGCGCCGGAAGTCGTTGACCATGCCGCCATACATGACACCGGCCATCCGCCTGAACCCGTAGGTCGCGCGATTTCCCCACGCACCGAAGGAGGCGCCGCCGAAGAACGGCATCGCGTGCGCACGCGTTGGGGTGAAAAACGGCAGCGGGAGCGACAGCACGCCGGGCACGCCCAGCGCCTCGGCGATGTGCTGCCCGGCAAGACACTTGGGGTGGTACACGACAACGTCCGGGTGCGCCGCCTGCGCGGCAGCCCAACACTCCGCGTTCAGCTCGCGCATCGCGGTGCTCATGATCCCCAGCGTTCGCCACGCATCCAGGGGTCCACTCAGATCCGGCATGACTTCCTGGAGTAGGCGCAGCATCGTGGAGCCGGCGGGCTGGTGCGTGATGGTCCCGGGACCGCTGTGCGGGATCAGATCCGCGAACCCCTCGGGGACGGCGAGGGTGACGTCGTGCCCGGCGCGGGCGAGCGCGCCGGCGAGGGCGGCGTAGGGCTGGATGTCGCCGCGGGTCCCGAACGACATGATCAAGACATGCATGGCAGGTTCCTCCGGACGGGATCCTTGACCGCCCAGCGGGGCTGCCGCATCGCCGAATAGACTTCCCGGTCCCTTTCAACGACATCTTGACTACGCTTAGCCATTTTGTGGGCGGTATCCCTGAAAGTTCCAGGCGGCGTATAAAAGGACCGGAACTGGCGCGAAGGTAGAACTAGGATTCCTTGCGGTGTCCGCCAAAGATCATCGAGGCCAGCGCTGCGACCCCGGTGACGGTGAATACTGCCGGCCAGGCACCGATCTTTTTGGCCAGTGGGTGGGACGCAACGAATGCCGCGATGTACGTGCAAGTGAGGGCGGCCGCCCGTGCCGTGCCGGCGTCGTTTTTCCAGACGGTGAAGGCGGCCAGGCCGCATGCCGCCAAAACGGCACCACCTGCCTGACGGTTGCCCGTATCGCGGGCGACTTTGTAGCCGAGCAGGAGGCCGGTCTTGGCCATTCCGGTCGAAATGATGCGCGACATCCGAGATCTCCTTCGGCGGTACGGACAAGCGTCAACTTAAGCATAGGTCCGGTGCCGGTGAACACGCAGGAAAAATCACTGTCGGTCTCATACCACGGCGCTATCGAGCCGCCGGAAAGGCGCCTGCGATAAGGTGCGCACGGCGTACCAGCGGCTGCTGGAGCACGAGGCCATAAGCCAGTTCCATACCGAGGCGCTCGCGGCTATCCAACGGTTCCTGAACCCGACGGTCATCACCCGCAGCCTCAAGACCAACCGGAACCAGCTCATTAACCGGGCCAAGACGCGGGCCCAGGGCGTTGACGTTCCATTTGGCGAGCAAATTAACTGAGGCACGCAAGGATTCTTGCGAGCACTAATCTTGAGTCAAAGCGACTGATTTCGAGGAATGGCTCACAGCGTCTAATATGGCTGAGGCGTGGGCTGCGCCACAAACCAGCTTGCGCATCGCCGTGCGACCCGACCCCGTCGACTTAAGGACCCCCCATGAAGCTGCTCAAATCGATTCCCCTGCTTGGCTGGATTCTCCTGGCCATTGTCCTGGGCATACTGACTGGGCCGATCATGCCGGCTTGGCTCGGTGGGGCATTCCTGACCTACAACTCGATTTTCTCGGGTTTCCTCGGCTTCATCGTGCCGCTGATCATCCTGGGCCTGGTCGCACCGGCAATCGCCGAACTCGGCAAGGGTGCCGGCAAATGGCTCGGGATCACCGCCGCCATCGCCTACGGCTCCACGATCCTCGCCGGACTGCTCGCCTACTTCGTGAGCCGCTGGCTGTTCACTCCGTCCTTGTCGGGCGGCGGCCTCGAGGCCTTGGGCGAAGAATCCGATTCGGGCTTCACCCCCTACATCACGCTGGTGGCCAGTGCCGGCGACTCGGCCACCGAGATCGTGCTTGAGCCGGTCATCGGCGTGATGAGCGCACTCGTGCTCGCCTTCGTGATCGGCGTGGGCCTGACCGCGTTCCATTCCAAGGTGCTCTTCCGCGGAGCCGTCGAATTCCGCACGATCATCGAATCCGTGATCCGCCGCATCATCGTCCCCGCATTGCCGCTGTTCATCTTCGGAATCTTCATGGACCTCTCGGCCAGCGGTGCCGCCGTCGCCGTGGTCACCAAGTTCCTGCTCGTGGCCCTCGTATCCTTTGCCCTGACGTTTGTCGTGCTGCTGGTGCAGTACTCCGTGGCCGGATCGATGACGGGGCAAAACCCGCTCAAGGCACTGTGGCGCATGCGCGATGCCTACTTCACCGCGCTGGGCACCTCCTCCTCGGCCGCGACGATTCCGGTCACGCTGGCCTCAACCAAGAAGAACGGCGTCTCCGACTCGGTGGCCGGTTTCGTGATCCCGCTGTGCGCCACGATCCACCTCTCCGGCTCGATGGTCAAGATCACCTGCTTCTCGATCGCGGTGCTGCTGCTCACCGGCGGTGACGTCACCTTTGGCGCGTACCTCCCGTTCATCCTGATGCTCGGTGTCATGATGATCGCCGCCCCGGGCGTTCCCGGCGGCGCGATCGCCGCCGCGGCCGGCCTGCTGGCCCAGATGCTCGGCTTCGGCGAGGTCGAGGTTGGCCTGATGTTCGCCGCATACATCGCGCTGGACAGCTTCGGCACGGCAACCAACGTGACCGGCGACGGCGCCATCGCACTGATCATGAACAAGCTCACCCGCGGCCACCTCGGTGCGCAGGCACAGGATCCGTCCGACGAAAAGGTGGAGACGATCGAGCGCAGCGCGACCGAATCGCACACGCTGGCCGAGTAACACCCCCCGTCTCCGCACCCACAGCAAACACAAAAGAAGCCGATGTTGCAGCGCAACATCGGCTTCTTTTGTACCTGGTGGAAATCCTGTCGGGACGGGCGACGCCCCAAACGGCCTGGTGTCCGCCGCTTCGGGTGGACGGGTATTACTTGGGGGTGCGCAGGCGGCGCGCCGATCTGGAGATGCGGCGTCCAAGCAGCCCTTGGGTGGGGCTGAAGAGGTAGACCAGCGCGAACACCGCTCCCTGGGTCAGCACGATCATGCCGCCCGAGGCCGTGTCCAGGTAGTAGCTGATGTACAGCCCGATGACCGCACAGGCGACTGAGACCGCCGGGGCGATGACCAGCATTCGTCCGAACCTGTCGGTGAGCAGATGCGCCGTGGCGCCGGGGATGATCAGCATGGCGACCACCAGGATGACGCCCACCGCCTGGAGCGCCACCACCGAGGTCAGTGCCAGCAGGCCCAGCAGCGCAGCACCCAGCAGGCGCGGATTCAGGCCGATGGCGTGGGCGTGGGTCGCATCGAAGGCAAAGAGCGTGAAGTCCCGGCGCTTGAGCAGCAACGCACCCAGGGCCAGCACGCCCAGGATGACGATCTGGATGAGCTCGGGCTTGGAAACCCCCAGAAGGTTTCCGAAGATGATGTGGCCCAGGTCGGTCTGCGAGGGGGTGACGGAGATCAGCACCAGGCCCAGGGCAAAGAGCGTGGAGAAGACAATGCCGATGGCCGCGTCCTCCTTGATGCGGCTGGTGTCGCGCACCGCCCCGATCAGTGCCACGGCAAGGAAACCGAAGAGCAGCGCGCCGATCGCGAAGGGCACCGAGAACACGTAGGCCAGCACGACGCCCGGGAGTACCGCGTGGGAGACGGCATCGCCCATCAGCGACCAGCCGATGAGCACCAGCCAGCAGGAGAGCACCGCGCAGACGGCAGCGGCGGTCACCGCCGTGGCCAGGGCGTTGATCATGAAGCCGTAGCCCAGCGGCTCGAGGAGCAAGTCGAGGAGGTTCATGCTGCGTCCCCCCGTCCCAGCACGTCAAGCCCGAAGGCCAGGGCAAGGTTTTCGGGCCGCAGGACCGTCTTGGGATCCCCGTGCATCAGCACCCGCTGCATCAACAGCACGGCCTCGTCGGCCAGTTCGGGCAGGGCGTGCAAGTCATGGGTGGAGATTAGGATCGCCGCCCCTGCCCGTGCCTGCTCGCGCAGCAGCCGGGTGATCGTGGCCTCGGAGCGCTTGTCGACCCCGGCGAACGGTTCATCCAGCAGCAGGATCGTGGCGTCCTGGGCGATGCCGCGGGCCACGAAGGCGCGCTTTTTCTGCCCGCCGGAGAGCTGCCCGATCTGCCTTTGGGCGTAATCGGTGAGTTCCACGCGTTCAAGGGCCTCGTCGACCGCCAGCTTGTCGGCCTTGGAGGGGCGGCGGGTGAAACCCATGTGCCCGTAGCGGCCCATCATGACCACGTCGTGCACCGAGACCGGGAAGGCCCAGTCGACGTCTTCGCTTTGCGGCACGTAGCCGATGGCCGCCGACTTGCGGGCCTGGGCGGGAGTGCCGCCGTTGACGCGCACCGTCCCGGAGTCCGGCTTGACCAGGCCCATGATGGCCTTGAACAGCGTCGATTTTCCCGAACCGTTCATGCCCACCAGGCCACAGATGCGCGAGTTCTTCAATTCCAGGCTGGCATCCTTCAGGGCCAGGACGTCCCCGTAGCGCACGGTGAGGTCCTGGACGGTGACGGCCAGGGCGCTCATGGCTTTTCCCCGGTCAGGGCCTGAAGGATCACGTCGGTGTCGTGCCGGATGAGATCGAGATAGGTGGGCACCGGGCCATCGGCCTCGGAGAGCGAGTCGACGAACAGGGTGCCGCCATAGGTGCTTCCCGAGCCCTGCACGACCTGTTGCATCGGGGCATCGGAGACGGTGGATTCGCAGAACACCGCGGGCACCTCATTGTCCTTGACGAACTCGATGGCCGAGGCGATCTGCCGCGGGGTGGCCTGCTGCTCGGCGTTCACCGCCCAGATGTACTTTTCGGTCAGGCCTGCGTCGCGGGCCAGATAGGAGAAGGCGCCCTCGCAGGTCACCAGAGCACGCTCATTCTCCTTGAGCCCGGAGAGTCCCTGGACCAGGTTCTTCTCCAGCGTTTCCAGCTCCGCGTTGTAGGCAGTGGCGTTCCGGGTGTAGTATTCGCGGTTTTCCGGGTCGAGTTCGATAAAGGCGTCGCGGATGTTTTCCACGTATATTTTCACGTTGACCGGGCTCATCCAGGCGTGCGGGTTGGGCAGGCCGGCATTGGCGTCCTCGGAGATGTCCATGACCTCGACGCCTTCGCTGACCACCACGTGCGGCACGTCGAGTTCGACGATGAACTGCTCGAACCAGGCCTCGAGGTTCAACCCGTTGTCCAGGATCAGATGCGCGCGCGAGGCCTTGGCGATGTCCTGCGGCGTGGGTTCATAGCCGTGGATCTCGGCACCTGCCTTGGTGATCGACTCGACGGTGATCTTGTCCCCGCCAACGTTCCTGGCGATGTCGGCCAGCACGGTGAAGGTGGTCAGCACCACCGGGCGGTCGGAGTCGTCCTGCCCGGAAATGGCCCCGGGGGAGTCGCACCCGGAAAGCGTTGCTGCAAGTGCCAGGCAGGCCAGGGCCGCGGACAGCCGGCGGCGCCAGGAGGTGAAGGCGCGGGTGCGGGAAGGATTCGTCATTGAGGTCCTATGCGGGGCGGTGTGT
The DNA here is from genome assembly GCF_030512175.1 of Paeniglutamicibacter sulfureus. Taxonomy (GTDB): domain Bacteria; phylum Actinomycetota; class Actinomycetes; order Actinomycetales; family Micrococcaceae; genus Paeniglutamicibacter; species Paeniglutamicibacter sulfureus. The sequence continues at coordinate 970,122 of NZ_JAULBL010000002.1, forward strand.
CGGTGGGTGAAAACAGCGGGTAATTCATAGTACGGCATGACGTACATGGATGTACGCCTCGGCGTAACCCTGTTTGTCCGGACGTCGGGGGGTGTGGGTTCGAGGAAGAATTCCGGTCCGCCGGGGCCACGGTGCCAGGGCGGCGGATGAGACGGACCGACGCTCCATCCTACTTACTGCCCGGTACGTGGCTTCAGCCCATTGATGTGTCGCCACCGCGGGCATAGACTCACGCCTGGACCCACGTTACACACCCTCATTCATTGCGTTGGAGGCACCATGCCCAAGCCGGAACTCACCGTCGGCGCTCCCTGCTGGATCGACCTGCTGACCTCCGCCCCGGAGAAATCCCAGGCGTTCTACACCGAGCTCTTCGGCTGGACCTACGAGGCCGGGGATGCAGAACTGTATGGCGGCTACATCACCGCTTCCAAGGACGGGAAGATGGTAGCCGGGATCATGAACAACGACGGTACCTCCGGGTCCCCGGATGTCTGGACCACCTATCTGCGGGTGGATGACATTGACGCCGCAACGAAGGCGGCGGCCGAGCACGGCGGGCAGGTCTACCTGCCGCCCATGGAGGTTCCCGAGCAGGGCAAGATGGCGATGTTCGGGGACGCCGGAGGCGCGGCGGTGGGGATCTGGGAGTTTGGCGGACACACCGGATACGAAGTGGTTGCCGAAAACGGTGCACCCGCCTGGCACGAACTTTTTACCCGGGACTTTGCCCCGACCGTGAAGTTCTATGAGGACGTCTTCGGCTGGGACACCGCGGTGGTGGGCGACACCGATGAATTCCGATACACCACACTCGGCGCCGGGGATGATTCCAAGGCAGGAATCATGGATGCCAGTTCGTTCCTGCCCGCGGGCGCACCGGCCAGCTGGCATGTGTACTTCGCGGTTGAGAACGCCGACGCCATCATCGAAAAGACCTTGGCTTTGGGTGGCGAGGTCATCCAGCCTGCGGAAGATACGCCGTTCGGGCGCAATGCAGCGCTGAAGGATCCAACGGGCGCGGAGTTCTGGATTACCCAGGACATCGGGCAAGTCTAAATGTGCCGGGACCGGGCCACCGGTTCCCGACGGCAGGGGGGAAACATTGACGTCGGCGCTTTGCTGCTTGGGGCGCGAGGCGCCGACGCCAATGCCCTTTATGCGATGTCCGCTGCCGAGTCCCGCGTTTAGGCCGGAATAGGGACCCGCGGGATAGACGTGGGTTTGCCGGTCAACTCCGAAGGCATATATATCAGCCAGTCGAGGCGCATCGAGCCTGCCCCCGGATCGGGGCAAGACGCGGGCACTGAAATCACCGTGGCCATGGCCTTGGGGTGGCAGTGAGTCTAGTCTCGGAACATGGTGCAAATTGGAGAAGAGATGGTCAATGCCCGCTCCGGCGAACGATTTGTCTGGCGGGCGACGCGAGTGTCAACGGGTGGGGAATACTGCGAGTTTGATCTGTACTTGGCACCGGGCGCGCGGGTGGCGGCCGCCCACCGCCATCCGAATCAGGAAGAGCGCTTCACCACGGTTGTCGGGCGTCTTGACTTGGTAAAAGGTGACAAGCGAACGGTGCTGGGTCCTGGCGAAGTTGGCGTCATTCCGCCGGGTACCGCACACCGATGGGGCAATGCCGGGGAGCCCGCACATGCGATCGTGCGGCTGAGCCCCGCACTGCACTCCGAGGAATTCTTTGCAATGTTCTGTCTGCTGGCATCCGAGGGCAAGGCCAATGCCGCGGGACTTCCCCGAAACCCGCTGCAGATGGCGGTGCTGCTGGACGCCTATCGCGAGGAATTCGATTTTGCGACCGCGTCACAACACCGCATGCTCAGCGCTCCTCTGGCCGCGCTGGGCGCGATTGGCCGCCGTATCGGACTGCGTAGCGGACATCCCTACGAAGATTCCTGAGTTTTCGAACGACGACCTCCCCTGCTCGATGTGTCTAGGCCGGGACAGGGACACGCAACATCGCCTCGATCTTCCCGCGGCACCCGCCGCAGCCCGTGCCTGCCCGGCAAGCGGCACCGACCTCGGCCACCGTGGAGCAACCTTCTTCCACGGCGTGGGCCACCTGCCCGTGGGTGGCACCCGAGCAACGGCAAAGCTGGTCATCGGCACCCGCGGCAACCAGTGAATCGTCAAGGCCCGGGTCATCGAGCCGCAGCAACGAGGATCGATCTTCCGGCAATGTGCTGCCCCGTTCAAAGGCCAGCACCATTTCGGCACCCGTGCGCGGCAACCCAATCGCCAGGAACCCGGTGAGCACATCCTGCTCCGTGACGAGCTTGAGGTATCGGCCTGCCTTCGGATCGGCAAACACGCTCACCCGCGCCTGGCCCTCGTCCCACGGGCCGGCCATCACGTTTCCGGCAACCACCAGTTCCAGGCCCTGGCCCTTGAGCATCAAGACGTTTGAAGCACCGTGCCTCGGTGCGGCAGTCGGTGGATCCAGAGGCGCGCTCGCCGCGTCGGGGGCCGGCGCCCGGTGGGTGAGCAGAAAATCCGCCAACCATGCGGCCTGCGCCCAGCCCGGGGCCAACAACCCGGCCGGGGCAGCTCCCGCCACCTCGGCGCAGTCTCCCAGCGCAAAGACCCGGTTCTCGGTGTCGGCCACCAGATATTCGTTGGTGTGGATGCCCCTGCCGACCTTCAGCCCGCAACCGGCGGCCAGCTCGGTGCGTGCCCGCACCCCGCAAGAGAGCATCAGCGCATCCCCTGCGATCTCGCCATGGTCTTCGGTCGCCAGAGCGGTGAATCCCGAGAAATCCCGGCGCACTGCGGTGGCCCGGACCCCGGAGACGACCTCGACGCCGGCGCTACGCAGGGAGCGGGCCAGAAGCATGCCGCCATCGGTGTCCACGGCACGGCCCAGCGGGGCGGGGCCGTGGTGCACCAGCACCGGACGGTGCCCGGCCTCTGCCATGGCAAGGGCTGCCTCGATGCCCAGGATGCCGCCACCGAGCACCAACACCCGGCCACCGGACTCCAGCACCCGGTTCAGCGCAGCGGCATCCTCGAGGGTGCGCAGCGCCATGACGCCGGAGGGCAGGTTGGCCTCGGCATGCGGGGCGAAGTCCAGCCCGTTCAGCGTCGGCACCACCGGGCGGGCGCCGGTGGCGAACACCAGCCGGTCATAGCCCAGCGTTCGTCCCGAGTCCAGGTGCACCCGGCGGCGCGAGCGGTCCACCCGCGTGACGGTTTCCCCCAGGTGCAAACCGACGCCCGCCGCCACCAGGCGCAACGGATCGATCATCGCCAGGTGCTCCGCCGAGGTCGCGCCGCTGGCCACCTCGGCCAAGAGCACGCGGTTGTAGGCGGCATGTTCCTCGGCCGAGACGACATCCACGGTGAACAGGCCCGCGGCCAGGCCCGGAAGCAGTCCCTCCAGCAACGAGGCCGCGACCGGACCGAAGCCGATGACCAGGATGCGTTCGCGGATCGTCCCACTCATGATTCATCTCCCAACGGGTGCAGGGACACCGGTGCGTTCTTGAATTCGGGCATGGCGCTGAGAGGATCCACCTGGGAGCCGGTGAGCAGGTTGGCGTTCTGGGCCCCGGCAAAGTGGAAGGGCAGGAACACGGTGTCCAGGCGGACCGCAGTGCTCAGGGCCGCCCGGGCCACGACCTCCCCGCGCACATTGCGCACTGCGACGCGTTGGCCTTTGGTGATGCCGTGGGCGCGTGCGGTGCCGGGGTGGATTTCCAGCCGGGCCTCGGGTGCCGCCCCCGCCAGTTCGGCGATCCGGCGGGTTTGCGCCCCGGATTGGTAGTGTTCCAGCAACCGCCCGGTGACCAGGGCCAACTGGCCTTCGGCGTGCAGCGCCTCGATGCGGGCGCGCGAGTGCACAGGGACCAGAAGTGCCTTTCCATCGGGATGGGCAAACCCTTCCAGGAAGAGCCGCGGGGTGCCCGAGCGCTGCCCCGGAACCCGGGACACCGCGTGGCCGGCCGAGCAGGGCCAGTAGACGGCCGCCCCCGCGTCGAGGTCGTCCCAGTCAACGCCGGAGTAGTCGGCCAGCCCGCCGGCCGAAGCCAGGCGCAGCTCCTCGAAGACCTCGCGGGCGTCGGCCGAAAACGTTCCGGGGGACTCCAGCCGCTTGGCGAGTTCGGCCATGATCCACAATTCGCCGCGTGCGCCTTCCGGTGCGCGAAGCGCCGCTCGGCGACGCAGGACCCGACCCTCGAGGTTGGTCATGGTGCCCTCTTCCTCGGCCCACTGCAGCACCGGCAGAACGAGGTCCGCCTCCGCTGCGGTCTCGGAGAGGAAGAAGTCGCAGACCACCAGGAAGTCCAGGCGGCGCAGGGCCTCCAGGACCTTGGAGGCATCCGGGGAGGAGATGACGGGGTTTGAGGCGTGGACCATGAGCATGCGGGATCCGGATTCGGTGCCCAAGGTGTGCAAAAGCTCGGTGGCCGGGATGCCGGGACCGGGAAGGGTTTCGGGGGCCACGCCCCATACCCCGGCCACATGTTTGCGGTGGGCGGGATCGGTGATCTTGCGGTAGCCGGGAAGCTGGTCGGACTTCTGCCCGTGCTCGCGCCCGCCCTGGCCATTGCCCTGGCCGGTGATGGTCCCAAAACCCCCGGCCAGGGTGCCGGGCAGGCCCAGCAACAGTGCGAGGTTGATGGCGGCGGTGGTGGTGTCGGTGCCGTTGGCGTGCTGTTCGACCCCGCGCCCGGTCAGGATGTAGACGCCACCGCCGCCGGTCTTGGCGGCGGTGGCCGCGGCGGCCAGGGCGCGGGCGGTGCGCCGGATCTCCGCGGCGGGAACGCCGGTGATGGTGGCGACGCGTTCGGGCCACCAGGCGCCGACCGAGGCCCGCAGTCCCGCCAGCCCTTTGGTGCGCGTGGCAAGGTAGTGGTCGTCGACCAGGGATTCGGCCAGCAGCACGTGCGCCAGGCCCAGCAGCAGCTGCAGGTCGGTGCCGGGAGTGGGCTGCAGGTGCCAGCCGGATCCGCCCACACACAGTTCGGCGGTGGCGGACCTGCGCGGGTCGACCACGATGAGTCCGCCGGAGGCGCGCGCGTTTTCCAGGTGCCGGACAAACGGCGGCATGGTCTCGGCGACGTTCGAGCCCAGCATCAGGATCATCGAGGCGGCATCAAGGTCCGCCAGCGGGAAGGGCAGGCCGCGGTCCAGGCCGAAGGCCCGGTTTCCCGCGGCAGCCGCGGAAGACATGCAGAAGCGCCCGTTGTAGTCGATGCGCGAGGTGCCAAGGGCCAGGCGGGCGAACTTCCCGAGCTGGTAGGCCTTTTCGTTGGTCAGCCCGCCGGCACCGAAGACCGCCACCGCGTCGGCCCCGTGTTCCTTGCGGATGGATGCCGCGCGGGAGGCCAGCAGGTCAAGTGCCTCATCCCAGCCCACCGGTTCGAAGCCGCCGTCGGGTCGGCGGAGCAGCGGACTGCCCAGCCGTTCGGGGTGGTTGAGCAGGTTGGCCGCGCTGTATCCCTTGCGGCACAGCGCCCCGGCATTGGTCTCGAAGTCACGCCCGGTCAGCAACACCGGTTCCCGCGCACCGGCACCCGGGCTGGGGTCCAGGCTGATGCCGCATTGCAGGGCGCAGTACGGGCAGTGCGTGGGCGTGGTTTTGGGGTCTGGGGCGGTGATCGTCATTTAGATGCTCCGACCGGCAAAGGCCGTGCCGCGGCGGATGTAGCAGAACCAGACCAGGAACATCAGGGCCGCGTACAGCGCCACGAAGAGCACAAAGGCCGCCGTGTAGGAGCCGCTGCGGGACAGGGACAGTCCCAGGGCCTGCGGAATCATGAAGCCGCCGTAGGCGCCGATGGCAGAGATCAATCCGAGGGCCGCGGCACCCTTGCGTGCCGCAGAGACGTTGCCGGTGTTGTTTTCCGCGCGCAGGGCGAAAACGACGGGGATCATCCGGTAGGTCGAGCCGTTGCCGATGCCGCTGGCGGCAAAGAGCACCAGGAACAGGGCCAGGAACGCCCAGAAGTTGGCCGCCGGCAGGATCAGCACCACACCCAGAGTCACCAGGCCCATGACCGCCAGGGCGCACAGGGTGATGCGCGCCCCGCCGATCTTGTCGGCGAGCTTGCCGCCGGCCGGCCTGGCCAGGGACCCCACCAGCGGTCCGAGGAACGCCAGGGAGAGTGCGGCGGTGCCCAGGGTGAAGGATGAATATTGCGGGAAGGTGTCGTGGATCAGCTTGGGGAAGACGGCCGAGAACCCGATGAAGGAGCCGAAGGTTCCGATGTAGAGAGCGGCAATGATCCACAGGTGCGGTTCGCGCAGGCAGGCCAGTGCGCCTCGTACGTCCGAGCGGGCGGTGCTCAGGTTGTGCATGCTGCGCTTGGCGCCGTAGGCGGCCAGAAGGATCAGCGGGATCCAGATCAGCCCCGCCAGCGGCAATTGCAGGGAACCGGCGGCGAAAATGGTGATGGCGATGGGGACGAGCAGTTGGGCCACTGCAGCACCCAGGTTGCCTCCGGCGGCGTTCAGTCCCAGCGCCCAGCCCTTCTGCGAGGCAGGGAAGAAATAGGTGATGTTGGCCATCGAGGAGGCGAAGTTGCCGCCGCCGAATCCTGCCAGACCGGCCAGCGTCAGCAACAACCAGAAGGGGGTCGCTGGGTTTGAGACTGCCAGGGCCAGTCCGCCGGCCGGAATCAGCAGCAACAGGGCCGAGACAATCGTCCAGTTTCGCCCACCGAAGCGGGCGACCATGAAGGTGTAGGGGATCCGCAGCGTGGCACCGACCAGGCTGGGCATGGAGATCAACCAGAAGAGCTGGGTGGTGCTCAGCTGGAAGCCGGCGGCCGGAAGGTAGACCGCGACCACCGCAAAGAGCTGCCAGATCACGAACCCCAGGAATTCGGCGAAGATCGACCAGCGAAGATTGGTATTGGCGGTGGTGCGACCGATGCCTTCCCAAAATCCCGGGTCTTCGGCATCCCAATTGTGTACCCAGCGCCCCGGACCCATCTCGAGACGGGCCTGCGTTGTCGGCGTGCCGGTGCGATGTTGTTCCTGCTCTAGCTGTGCGCTCAAGACGTATCGTCCCCTCGTGCCTGGTGGTTGATGCCTTCAAGCATTGCCGAGGGAAGTTTCACCTGGACGCACGTGTTGTTGCGGGAAGCGAACATGTAGATCACCGAGGTGCCCGGGAGGGGGAGGAAAAGGAAACCTGGCCGAAACATCGTCCCTGCCGCCTGCCAGATGTCTCGTTAAAAAAGGCCGTGGCCTGCCCGGATCCAAAAGGATCCCGACAGGCCACAGCCTTGAGGTGCCAGGCCGCACCCCCAGAAAAATAGGTGCGGCTACTTCTTCAGGTGGTCAACCAGCTTCGAGGCGATGCCGTTGTAGGACCCCGGGGTCAGCTCCAGCAGGCGTGCCTCGGCCTCGGTGGACAGGCCCAGTGAGGAGACGAACTCCTGCATGCGGGCCGCGTCGACGCGCTGGCCGCGGGTCAGGTCCTTGAGGCGCTCGTACGGGTTTTCCATGCCTTCGACCCCGGCGATGGCCTCGGCGCGCATGACCATCTGGATGGCCTCGCCGAGCACCTCCCAGTTGTGCTCCAGGTCGTTGGCCAGCACGGCCTCGGCAACGTCCAGGCGGTCAAGGCCCTTGGCGACGTTGGAGATCGCCAGCAGCGAGTGGCCGAAGGCGGTACCGATGTTGCGCTGCGAGGAGGAGTCGGTGAGGTCGCGCTGCCAGCGGCTGGTCACCAGGGTGGCGCCCAGTGTGTCGAGCAGGCCGTTGGAGATCTCCAGGTTCGCCTCGGCGTTTTCGAAGCGGATCGGGTTGACCTTGTGCGGCATGGTCGAGGAGCCGGTGGCGCCTGCAACGGGGATCTGCGCGAAGTAGCCGATGGAGATGTAGCTCCACACGTCGGTGCACAGGTTGTGCAGGATCCTGTTGAAGCGTGCCATGTCGGCGTAGAGCTCGGCCTGCCAGTCGTGGGACTCGATCTGGGTGGTCAGCGGGTTCCAGGTCAGGCCCAGGCCCTCGACGAAGGAACGCGAGACCTCCTGCCAGTCGGCGGAGGGGACCGAGGCGTAGTGGGCGGCGTAGGTGCCGGTGGCGCCGTTGATCTTGCCCAGGAACTCGGTCTTCTCGATGCGGTTCAGCTGGCGGGTCAGGCGCCAGGCCAGCACGGCCAGTTCCTTGCCCAGGGTGGTCGGGGTGGCCGGCTGTCCGTGGGTGCGCGAGAGCATCGGTACGTCGCGGGATTCTTCTGCCATGTCGGTGATCTGTGCGACCAACGTGCGGGCCGCGGGCAGCCAGACGTTCAGGACGGCGTCCTTGACGCCCAGGGCGTAGGAGAGGTTGTTGATGTCCTCGGAGGTGCAGCCGAAGTGGACCAGTGCGGTGAGGTCCTCGATCCCGATGTTCCCCAGGCGGCGGCCGATGTAGTACTCCACTGCCTTCACGTCGTGCACCGTGACGGCTTCGATCTCGGCAAGCTCGGCCACGGAGGCGGCGTTGAAGTCGGTGACGATCTTGCGAAGTGAGGTGCGCTGGGCCTCGGTGAGCGGGGAGGTGCCCGGCAGCACGGAGTTGTCGGTCAAGTGGATCAGCCACTCGACTTCCACGTGGACGCGGTCGCGGTTCAGCGCCGCTTCGGAGAGGTGGTCGACCAGTGGGGCCACGGCGGCACGGTAACGACCGTCCAGGGCACCTAGGGCGAGGGGTTCGGATGCAAGTGAAATGCGCGCGGAATCAGCCATGATGCCCATTCTTTCACGATTCAACCGTATGATGCCCAGCGCGTGACGCCGCCCACTTCACGGTTATCCACACGCCGTCGCCTCCAGCGCGCCGCCGGGGCCAGCTGCAATCACTGTTGGGTCCAGGACAACGACACCGGGAAACCGGTCCGGACATGGAAAGGATGCGGTGAATAGACCATGTTGGAGGCCATTGCCGACGAAATGCTCATGCGGGTGGTGGCCGCCCAGGCCGCTGTGTACCGGGCCCGCGAACAACTTGAACAGGTGCAGGCCCTGCAATGGGAGTCCCCGGCCGGAAGGGCGTTCCGTGACCGGGCTGCGGAACTAGCCGGCAATGTCGCGGACCTGGACACCAGGTTGGAAGCGGCCCGCGGGGAAATCTGGGCCGCTCGCGCCGACTTGGCCGAGCTCGAGTCGACCATCCTGGCCACCATGGGAACTTTGGGGCCCATCCTCACTCCCGGTGCCTTGCCGCGCGGGTTGTTCAGTGGGTTGTAAGGCGCGAAAGGGGAGGTAAGACGGACATGGGATACGAAGTGCACGGGGGACTGGGCTCCATCCGGTTTTCCATCACCGAAATGGAACGAACCAGCTCGATGCTCATGCGCGCCGGTGCGGACCTGTTGGAAGCGACATCCTTCTTGGCCAGGTCCCCACAGATCCCGGCAACCATGCTGGCGCTGGGCACGGTGTTGTTGCGTGCGCGCGTACTTGGCGCCGTGGCGGCCGTGGCCGAGGCTGCCGGGTCATGCACGGCACGAGCCGCGGAGACGGGAGTGCTGGCGTTGAAGGTCTCTACAGCGCGCATCACCTACGAGCAGGCCGAATCCGCGGTGCAACGCAAAGTGAACGAAGCGCGCGGAAACCAGTTGCCGCTGACCTTCATGTGGGACCTGGCCAGCAACAACGGCCGGCCGCGCATGCAAACAACAGAGGACATCATCAACCAGCTGCCGAACGCCCTCGGCCTGCCCTTTGGGTTTCTGCGCGACACCGAGCACGGTGGCCTGTTTGATTCCTCAGTGACCGACCGCCTCTACCCGCAACTCACCGACTTCCTGAGCGACCAGAACCTCGTGCACCTGGGGCCGATCGAGGTGGTCGGACATGGCCCGGAGCAGGTTGTGGGATTCGACGGCAGCATCGAATCCCTGGTGGACTTGCAGAAGGTGGCGGAACGCGAACCGCCGGGCAGCCTGCTGATTACCCGGGTCGAAGCCCCCGAAGGCAGTGTCTACGTGTTGACGATTCCCGGGACCCAATCCGATCCGCCCATGGACCGCCAAGGGAACGTCCGCCGGGTCGAGGGCGCGGAGCCCGAACAGGAGCCGGGAAACCCCTGGGACGGGGTTGGCATCATCGAGGGCATGGGCAATGATTCGAAGAATCTTGTCCCCGCCGTTGAGGACGCCCTAAGACAGTCCGGAGCACGCAACGGGGACCGCGTGGTGGTGACCGGATACAGCCAAGGTGGAATCCACGCCGTCAACATCGTCAACAACGAACATCTCGGAAAGCTCTTTGACTTCCAGCATCTTTCAACGTTCGGCGCCCCGACGGGGCGGACCCCGGTTCCAAGTGACACCCAGGCACTGCATCTGGAAGACAAATACGACCTGGTTCCCGGTACCGACGGGACCACGAACCCTGATGAGCGGAACCGCCTGACAGTTGTCTTCGACGGTCCTGACCAGGCAAAGAACCTGGGAAACGACGGATTCGGCGAGGCCCACAAGCTGGAGAACTACGACTCGCATGCCAAGGAGCTGCGTGGTGCCACGGATCCCGGGGTCGTTGAATCACTTGGATTGTTGGGTGCCCTTTTTGGCCGGTCCAGGCAGGGAAAGGTCCGATCGTACCAATTGGCCCGCCAACCCAAACCCAGGATCAAGGTGCCCGCGAAGGACGGGAAGCACGGGCGCCTGAACAGGATTGCTCCGTCGCGCTAGGGCGCGCACCGCTCGCCGGGTCTGGCTTCGGGCGGGGACGCTACCGTTTGGCCGGAGCGATCCAACCCATCACGGCGGAGATGATGGAAACAATCAGGGCGCCGATGATGGCGTCCCAGAAGAACTGGTCGACGTGCAGCCCAAAGGGCAGGTATTGAGTCAACCACGAGGTCAGCATCAGCATGCCGGCGTTGATGACCAAGGTGAAGAGACCCAGGGTCAAGCAGGTGATGGGCAACGACAACAAACTCACGATGGGCCGGACCACCGCGTTGACCAGCCCGAAGACCAGGCCCACCACCAAATAGGCCAAGACCAGGCCAACGGTTTTGTCCGAGGACGGTGCAGCAGTGACAGTGATGCCAGGCAGGACCCACGCGGCGGCCGCAAGGGCCAGCGCGTTGATCACCACCCGGAGGATGAACGCAATCATGGACCCATACTGGCATACCTTTCTGCGTTCCGGCCGCGTGGGCCAGCCGATTCCCGGAGAGAGATTGCCAATGCAACACATGGGGTACGCCGCGAGGGCAAGGGCTAAGCTTTGGGTCATGACCACCGAAAACCCAGCGCCTCGCGATCCGGTACAGCCCCGCACCGTCATCGGCCGGATGCCGAAGTATGTTGCGGGCAAGCCTCCTCGCGAAATACCTGGCCTGAACGCCTACAAGCTTTCTTCGAACGAAACCCCCCTGCCGCCGATCCCGGAGGTCATGGAAGCGATTCGCGCCCAGCTCGACATCAACCGCTACCCGGATCCAATGTCGACGAAGCTTCGCACAGCACTGGCCGCGTTCCTTTCGGTCCCTGTCGATGACATCGTCACCGGTGCGGGTTCGCTCGGGGCACTGACCCAGATCCTGGCCACCTTTGCCGGTCAGGACGACGACGGTGTCCAGGACGAAGTGATCTTTGCCTGGCGATCCTTCGAGGCCTACCCGATCGTGGTGGAAACCGCAGGGGCGCTGCCCGTACAGATTCCCCTGCTGGCCGATGGACGCCACGACCTGGAAGCCATGGCCGCGGCGGTCAACGAACGCACTTCGGTGATCCTGCTGTGCACCCCGAACAATCCCACCGGTCCGGCGCTGTTGCGAGACCAGGTCGAGGCCTTTATCGCCAAGGTTCCCTCCAACGTGCTGATCGTCATTGACGAGGCCTACCAGGAATTCGTGCGGGACACGCAGGCCGTGAACGGGATCGACACCTACCGCAGCCACCCGAATGTGATGGTGCTTCGGACCTTCTCCAAGGCGCACGGGCTGGCAAACCTCCGCGTGGGGTACTCGGTCTCACACCCGGAGGTCACCCAACACATTCGAGTCGCCGCGACGATGTTCGCCGTCTCGTCCGTGGCCGAGGATGCTGCCGTGGCCTCCCTGGCCCACTACGACAAGGTTGTGGAAAGGGTACAAAGGATCGTTGACGAACGTACCCGCGTGGTTGCCGGTCTCGAGGAACTCGGATGGAAGATTCCGGCCGCCGAGGGCAACTTCGTGTGGTTGCCGCTGGGTGCCAATACCGCCGAATTCGTTGAGCTGGCTTCGGAGCAAGCACTGGCCGTGCGTGGGTTCGCCGGCGAAGGCGTGAGGGTGAGTATTGGCGAGGAAGAGGCCAACACCCGCTTCCTCAAGCTTTGTCGGAACTATCCAAAAGGCTCGACGCTTTCCTAGGGGCGGATAAGTCGTGATTTGCGGCGTTTCACCGCTAGGCTAGAACAGACAAAACCGCTATATGCCCCATGCGGAATCTATTCCGCGCGGGGCATATTTCATGTACGTAAGGACGCCCTCGGTATGACCAACACCGTGCACGAGCCCTCGGAGCAGGCGCTGATCCAGCTACTTACCCCTGAAGGGGAACGTCGCTCGCACGCCGAGTACGACAGCTACATCCAGGACGTCGACGCGGAAATGTTGCGAGGGTTCTTCCGCGACATGGCGCTCACGCGCCGTTTTGACCAGGAAGCCACCGCGCTGCAGCGCCAGGGCCAGCTGGCCCTGTGGGTTCCGCTGCGAGGCCAGGAAGCTGCGCAGATCGGTTCGGGTCGGGCGACCCGGCCCAACGACTACATCTTCCCGACCTACCGCGAACACGGCGTCGCACTGACCCGCAACGTCGATTTCCCCCAGATGCTGCGGATCTTCCGCGGCATTTCCAATGGCGGGTGGGACCCACGGGAAAACAATTTCCACATGTACACCATGGTGCTCGCGGCCCAGATGCCGCACGCCACCGGGTACGCCATGGGCGTGCAGCGCGACCAGGCCGGCTGGGATGCCGAGCGCCTGGAGAAGGACGGCACCGCCGTGGTCGCCTACTTCGGGGACGGGTCCTCCACCGAGGGCGAGGTCCACGAATCCATGGTCTTTGCTGCCAGCTTCAACTCCCCGGTGGTCTTCTTCTGCCAGAACAACCAGTGGGCCATCTCGGTTCCGTTCCACGTGCAGTCCAAGGTGCCCCTGGCCGAGCGTGCCGCCGGCTACGGTTTCCCCGGGATCCGCGTCGACGGCAACGACGTGCTCGCGGTGTTGGCTGTGACCCGTTGGGCCTTGGAACGAGCCCGCCGCGGCGAGGGACCGGTCTTGATCGAGGCAGTCACCTACCGCATGAGCGCACACACCACGGCCGATGATCCGACCAAGTACAGGATGAGTGCCGACGAGGAAGCCTGGGTCGCACGCGACCCGCTGCTGCGCCTGGAAAAGCACCTGAAGGACAACGACCTGGCCGACGAGGTGTTCTTCAAGCAGGTCGTCGTTGACGGAGACGAGATGGCGACCCGGGTCCGCGAGGAAGCCATGGCGTTCCCCGATCCGTCACTCGCCCAGTCCTTCGCAAATGTCTACGCCGAGGCGCACCCGCTAATCCAGGAAGAGCTCAAGTGGCACCTGGAATACGAAGCCGGATTCGCCGACACCACCGAGGAAGGGGCCACCCGATGAGCACCACCACGATGACCCTGGCCAAGGCCATCACCGCCGGGCTCGATGCGGTCCTGGCCAACGACCCCAAGTCCCTGCTCATCGGCGAGGACATCGGGCGCCTGGGCGGGGTCTACCGCGTCACCGACGGGCTGATCGACACCTACGGACCGGACCGCGTGATCGACTCGCCGCTGGGCGAGGCCGGAATCGTGGGCACCAGCATCGGCATGGCCATCCGCGGCTACTCGCCGATCGCCGAGATCCAGTTCGACGGCTTCGTCTTCCCTGCCTTCAACCAGATCACCACCCAGCTGGCCAAGATGCGCGCCCGCTCCGAGGGCCGCTTCGGTGCCCCGGTGGTCATCCGCATTCCCTACGGCGGCGGCATCGGCTCCATCGAGCACCACTCCGAATCCCCGGAGGCGCTCTTCGCGCACACCGCGGGCCTGCGCATCATGGCCCCGTCCAATGCGCACGACGCCTACTGGATGATCCAGCAGGCCGCAGCCTGCCAGGACCCGGTGATCTTCTTCGAACCCAAGCGCCGCTACTGGCTCAAGGGCGAGGTCGACACGTCCAACCCGGCCGCCGACGCCTTCAAGGCCCAGGTCATCCGCCCCGGCGAGGACGCCACCATCGTCACCTACGGCCCGCTGGTGCCCGTCGCCCTGGCGGCGGCCGAGGCGGCGCGCGAGGACGGGCGCAGCGTGGAGGTCATCGACCTGCGCTCGGTCTCCCCGATCGACTTCGACACCATCACCGAATCCGTGGAAAAGACCGGCCGGCTCATCGTGACCCACGAGGCCCCGACCTTTGGCGGCATCGGCGGGGAAATCGCTGCCCGCGTGGGGGAGCGCGCCTTCCTCTCGCTGGAGGCCCCGGTCATCCGCGTGGGCGGATTCCACATGCCCTACCCGGTGGCCAAGGTCGAGGAACAATACCTGCCCGACATCGACAAGGTCCTCGAAGCACTCGATCGGTCCTTCGCCTACTAACTGAGTGGTGCGCACGAGCGCCACCGCACCGCTGCAGCATTGTTTCTTAAAGGAGTCAGACGATGAGCACCTTCAACCTTCCCGATGTCGGCGAAGGCCTCACCGAGGCCGAAATCGTCGGTTGGAAAGTCAAGCCCGGGGACACCGTGGTGGTCAACCAGGTCTTCGTGGAAATCGAGACAGCCAAGTCCCTGGTCGAGCTGCCCAGCCCCTACGCCGGAGTGGTCAAGGAACTGCATGCGGCCGAGGGCGAGACCCTGGCCGTTGGCTCGCCGCTGTTTAGCGTTGACGAGGTCGGTTCCCGGCCAGCCCCGCTGGCCAATGTGCCTGACGTGGCCGACATTGCCGAGGCCGACACCCCGGTCGCCAGCGAAGAACCCGGCCCGCTGGTCGGTTCGGGCCCCAAGGCCGATGCCGTCAAGCGCCGTGCCCGCACCAGCCGCCCGGGAACGAACAAGCCCGCCAAGGGCGCAGGTGCCCAGGGGGCCGCCCCGGTGATCCCGGCAGCGCTTGCCGACACGATTTCCCGGCGCGCCGCAGAAATCGGCCAGGCTTCCACCCGACTGACCGCGGCAGCCAAGCCCGCCGTGGCAGCATTCGTCGACCGTGTCCTGGCCAAGCCGCCGGTGCGCAAGGTCGCCAAGGAACTCGGCGTGGACCTGACCGAGGTCACCGGCACCGGCGGCCGGGGCGAAATCACCCGCGATGACGTGCTCTCCTACAAGGCCCAGCGCGAGGCCGAACGCGACGCCGCACCGATGTTCTGGTCGGCCAAGGGCCAGGAAGAGGACGGACGCCTCATCCGAACCCCGGTGCGCGGCATCCGCAAGGCCACCGCCAAGGCCATGGTCGAATCGGCCTTCACCGCCCCCCACGTGTCGATCTTCGTGGACGTGGATGCCTCGCGCACCATGGAATACGTGGCCCGGCTGAAGAAGAGCCGCGACTTCGAGGGCATCAAGGTCTCTCCGCTGCTGGTGCTGGCCAAGGCCGTCATCTGGGCTGCCGCACGCAACCCCTCCGTCAACGCCTCTTGGGTCGAGACCGAGAACGGGGCGGAGATCCAGGTCAAGCACTTCATGAACCTGGGCATCGCCGCGGCCACGCCGCGCGGCCTGCTGGTCCCCAACATCAAGGAAGCGCAGGATCTTTCCATGCGCGAACTGGCGATTGCGCTCAATGACCTGGCTGCTACCGCCCGGGCCGGCAAGACCTCGCCTGCGGACATGACCGGCGGCACGCTGACGGTGACCAACATCGGCGTGCTGGGAATCGACACCGGCACCCCGATCATCAACCCCGGTGAAGTTGCAATCCTCGCCTTTGGCACCATTCGGCAGAAGCCGTGGGTTGTCGATGGCCAGGTGGTCCCGCGTTGGATCACCACCCTGGGCGGCTCCTTCGACCACCGCGTGGTTGACGGGGACCTGTCGGCGCGCTTCATGGCCGACGTGGCTGCCATCATGCAGGAGCCTGCGCTGCTGCTGGACTGATCGTTATCCTTTCGTGATGCCCGGATGGTCACCGGGCATCACGGGGCGGACATAGGAGGGGTACTGGTACCTTCCGGCAACCTGCCGGAGTCAGAGCCCAAGGAGCACACCGTGAGGAACGCACCGAAACCGTCCGCCCTGTCCGTCCACCCGCCCTTTCGCCGCCGGCGCCTCCTGTTGGCCGCCGGCGCCGTAGCCTCCGCCCTGCTGATCGGCGGCCCGGGGATCGTCCCCGCATTCACCACGTCCGGCCCGGCCTTGGCTAACCCGGCCGTTGCCACCGAGACGCCGGCGTCCATTGACACGTCGGATTGGCAGACCTTCGACAAGTACGGGATCGCCTTCGACTACCCGGCCGACTGGGAAATACTGCCGTATGCCTGCGACGGTTGCGAGGTCGATGATCCGCCGCTGCCGGAGAGCGAGTACACGCCGTGGAACATCGTTGACGGCAACGGGGTGAGGGTGGCCCACGTGTTCCCGAACTTCGTGGGCGACACCGACGGAGACACCGGTTTGTATAGCCGCACCGACCTGGACACCGCTGCGGTGGAAGGGATCGAGTACGAGCCAACAAGCCTGGTCTTCGAGCATGTGAAAATCGATTATTCGCAGGCGTCCGTGACGGGAGTCGAGCGGAAGGCGCAGCAGGCCAAACTGATGATCTCCTCGGACGAGAGGCTGGCAACGCGTGATCAATACCCCTTCCTGCCCGTCTTCCACTCGCGGTCCAAGGCAGCGACCTGGATCCAAACCACGCCGGAGTTCACGGAAGCCGGCGGCATGGACAAGGACCACGTCACGTTGGGCAATGCCAGGCAGTTCATGGACAGTGAGCGCTACCGGACGATGAAGCAGGTCATGCTTTCGGTCCGGGCAAGCTCCTTCTGAGTCCTGTCCCCACTCTCACTTCCCGTCCGTGATCGTTGGGATTATGGGCGGGAAGCCCCTCTTGTGTCGGCGCAGTTCACTGCCGATGTCGCCTCGATTATGCAGGATCCCGCACTGCTGATTAACTGACATGCGTGTTGGTACTTCCGGGAAAAGTGGCCGGATGCCGGTGCAACGCGCAGTGCGCGCATCGCACCGGGCATTTTCAGGCCTTTGCAAGCGCGTATCGGATGGGGCACAGTGGGGAAGGTATCGATGTCCGATTTGGCACTCGCGCCCAGGAGACAACCGATGAGTAAGTGCGCCGACGCCACCGTACCCGGCAAACCGAAGGCAATGACCCGGGCCCTGTTCATCGCCTCGTTGCTCGGGCTTTTCCTCCTGTCGGGATGCGCGGATCCCGGACAATGGGCTCCGAACGACTCCAGCACCGTCGATTCGACCCCCTTCGGCCCGCCACAGGAACCGTCCGATCGGCCCGTGACCGTGGAGGGGGGAAGTGCGATGGCAACTCCCTCACCGAAGCCGGCCGAAGAGGTCGACACCACGGGCTGGAAGACGTTCGCCACCCAGGGGCTGAGCTTTCGATACCCTCCCGACTGGAACATCGAGGAAGACGACTGCAGCAACTGCAACGCCACGGCCAAGCCCCTGGCGGACCCCTTCACCAAATGGGACATCGAGAATTCCGACGGCAACGAGATCGCCGAGTTCCGTGCCGACTCGGCCACCGACACCGACGGGGACACGAGCACCTACAAGCGCACCGTGCTGGAATCCACGCCCGTGGAAGGGGGCTTCCTCGCCCCTGCCGAGGTGGTCTTCGAACACTTCGTCCTGGACATCCCGGGCAAGACCCGGGAACAGAAGGTGCTGCTGATGCTCAACGACGCGGCAGCGACCAAGGCGCGGGACAAGAACCCCGCGCTGAGCTTCTTCCTGCCGAAGCAGGGCCTCGTAGCCCAGCTGACAAGTTCCGATGACCTGGCCGAGGAACTGGGATTCCATGACGACCACGTGAGCCTCGCTGATGCCGGGAAGATCATGCAGAGCCGGGATTACCGCCTGCTGCGCGCGGCGATGCTCAGCATGCGCGTTGAGAAGTAGCATGGAGGCAAACGCCATCAACGAGCCAACGCGGAAGAACCGAGTGAATCACGAGCTGTACGTAAAGATCTGTGGACTTCGCACACCGGAGACCGTCGCGGCGGCCGTCGCCGCCGGCGCCAGCGCGGTGGGCTTCGTTTTTGCCCCCGGAAGTCCGCGAACCGTCGAACCGGAACTCGTGAGGACGCTCGTCGCGCAGGTGCCGGAGCATGTCGAAACCGTCGGGGTCTTCCGCAACCAGCCGGTTCAGGACGTCATCGACCTCGCCCTCCGGGCGGGGGTCGGCACGGTGCAGCTGCACGGCGATGAACCGTACGCCGATCTCGAGGCGCTGCACGCCCAGGGGTTTGCGACGCTGCGGGCCTTCTCAATCGACGGCTATCGCGCGCTGGATGAGGCGGAACGAAGCTGCTGGGAAACCGGGCGGATCCTGCTGGACGCGGTCGAGCCGGGAGCCGGCGTCACCTTTGACGCCACCGAACTCGTTGCGGCACCGCCTGCCGGGACCTGGATCCTTGCCGGGGGGCTGAACCCGGGGAATGTCGCGCACCTGGTGGGCACGCTGCGCCCGGCAGGCGTGGATGTTTCTTCCGGGGTGGAGTCCAGCCGCGGTACCAAGGATGTAGACCTGATCGAAGCATTCATCGCGGCGGCGCGATCCTCCTGCGCAACGAGCCCCTAGCACCGCAATGGCGGCACATTCCGTGTCCCTGATCTCACCCGTGCGGAAGCCGGGAGCGCCACTGATACTTATTGGATCTGAATCGTGCGCATACATGTATTTCCCATAAGTAATCTTTGCGTCCTAATCTGGCAGTGGTGCACATCGGTGCCCCATGACCGGAGGTGGACGACGTGGAAGTACGTCAGATGCGGTACTTCATTGCGGTGGCCGAGGAAAAACACTTCGGTCGTGCGGCCCAGCGCCTGCACATGGCCCAGCCTCCGCTGTCCCAACAAATCAAGTCGCTCGAGGAGCAGCTGGGCACCCAGTTGTTGGTGCGCACTACTCGCAAGGTCGACCTCACCGCCGCCGGCGAATTGCTCCTGACCCGGGCGCGGTTGCTGCTGGCCGAGATCGACAAGCTCGAACAAGACGTCAAGCTCGTGGGGCAGGGAGCCAGCGGCGTACTGCGGGTCGGCGTCTCCGGCACGGCCACCTACCGGCTGATGCCCATGATCGTGCAGGCCGCCCGGGTCCACATGCCCGGCCTGCGCCTGAATGTCCAGGGGGAGATGCTCACGCCCGAAATGGAAATCGCGCTGGAAGAGCAGCGCGTGGATGTCGCCGTACTACGACCGCCAATCCGTTCGAGCCAACTGAGCCTGAAGTTCTTGGAGAAGGACGAACTGGTTGTGGCCCTGCCCGAGGATCACGAACTGGCCTCGCGTGGCTTGCTTGACCTCTCGGACCTGGCCGATGAACCCTTTATCACCTACCCGCTGAGTTCCGCGGTGAACACCATCTCCATCGAGGCCTGCCGCCAGGCGGGCTTCAGCCCCCAAATTGTCCAGGAGACCCAGGAAACCTCGACCCTGCTGTCGTTCGTCGCGGCCGGGATGGGCGTCGCGTTGGTCCCCACCGCCCGGCGCATGTTCGCGTTGCAGGGCATTGTCTTCCGCCAGCTGCGCAATGCGCCGGCGGTCGATCTTGCCGTTGCCTGGAAGACCGACAACGAAACCGCACTGCTGAAAAAGTTCTTGGACCTCTTTGAGGCTCCAGCCCCCACGGAAGGAAACCCGGCGTGAAGATCCTACGCATCGAAGCAATCCCTTATTCGATCCCTTATACGCACCCGCTCAAGTTTGCCAGCGGGCAGGTCACCGATGCCGAGCACGTGCTGGTGCGCCTCCACTCGGATGACGGACTGGTGGGGGAGGCCGATGCCCCGCCGCGGCCCTACACCTATGGCGAGACCCAGGAATCGATCATCACGATCATCGACAACGTCTTCGCACCGCAGTTGATCGGGCTGGATCCCTTCGACCGCGGCAAGGTGCACGAGGTGATGGCCCGAACCATCCACAACCAGGTCGCCAAGGGCGCCCTCGACATCGCCCTGTGGGACCTGTTGGGCAAGGCACTGGGAACCCCGGTGCACAAGCTGCTGGGCGGATACTCCGACTCGATGCGCGTTTCGCACATGCTTGGCTTCCGCCCGGCGCAGGAACTGCTCGACGAGGCGCTGCGCTTCGGCGAGGAGTACGGCATCACCACCTTCAAGCTGAAGGTCGGGCGCCGCCCGCTGGCCCTGGACATCGAGGCCTGCCACGTGTTGCGCGCCGGACTCGGCGACGACGTGGAGCTCTACCTGGATGCCAACCGCGGCTGGACCGCAAACGAGGCCATGGAAGTCCTGCGCCGCACCGAGGGCCTGGGCCTGACGGCGCTGGAAGAGCCTTGTGATGCGAAGGAAGCCATGAGCCGCCGCCGGCTCGTGGAAAAGTCCCCGATCCCCATTGTGGGCGACGAGTCGGTGCCGACGGCAGGCGACGTATCCCGAGAACTGCTCTCCGGTGGCTCAAACGCGATTTGCATCAAGACCGCCCGCAGCGGGTTCACCGAGGCCACGGAGATCCTGGGCCTGTGCACCGGGCTCGGCGTCGATGTCACCATGGGCAACCAGATCGACACCCAGATCGGATCGTTGGCCACCGTGACCTTCGGTGCCGCCCATGAGGCGAGCAACCGCCGCGCCGGTGAGCTGTCCAACTTCCTGGACATGGCCGATGACCTGATTGCCGAGCCCATCCGCATCACCGGTGGCCGCATCTCGGTGCGCAACGTCCCCGGTGTCGGCGCGGCCATTGACGACGAAAAGCTCGCCCGCTACCGCCAGAACTAGCACCCACCAACGACGCTTAATCCAGGAGAAGACATGATATTCCTAGCCCGCATGGACGTAACCTTCCCGGCCCACCTGACCGAGGCCCAAATCGCCGATTTCCAGGTCCGAGAAAAGGAATACTCGGGCCAGCTGCAGAACAGCGGCAAGATGGCAGGCATCTGGCGCATCGTCGGCGAGTACGCCAACCACTCGCTGTTCGATGTCGAATCCAACGACGAGCTGCACCAGATTCTCAGCGGTTTCCCGATGTACCCGTACATGAAGATCAAGGTCACGCCGCTGGCCAAGCACCCGAACTCGATCCGCTAGGCGGATCTGCGGCGGGAACGCCGCAGGGGTGATGCGGAATGGGTCGGGTCCTTTTGGATCCGGCCCATTCCATTGGCCGCGGGGCGTTAATTGCAAGAAAGGCTGCCAGTTGCAGTCCTATATGCATAGCGTCTCAATGGATCGGAAAGAAGTATTTCCCTCTTCTCAATAACCGGCATACATTGAATGCATAGAAAGTCGCTGTGACTGTAGTCACCGCATCATGTGACGTCAGACCAGCGCATCAACACCCCCCTCCAACTGGAGATAGAAGGAGCAACTCGTGAGCACCGAAACCACCGCAAGCGCCGCAGCCTCAGGCAACGCCGCCACCGACCGTTTCCGCCAGTCCGGCAAGACGGCATCGATCACCGCCGACGTCGAGCGCGTCAACCTGCTGGCCAGCAAGCTGATCAAGGCCGCCAACGACATCATCCTCGAAGAGCGCGTCAGCTACGACGAGTTCAACGCACTGAAGGCATGGCTGATCAAGGTCGGCGAAGACGGCGAATGGCCGCTGTTCATGGACGTGTGGCTCGAGCACTCGGTCGAGGAAGTGGCCACCGACCACCGCGAGGGCAACAAGGGCTCCATCGAGGGCCCGTACTACATCCCGGAAGCCCCGGAGCAGAAGTCCCCGGCCACCATTGAGATGCGCGAGGACGAGAAAGGCACCCACCTGCTCTTCCAGGGCCAGGTGCGCTCGACCGACGGCTCGGCACTGAAGAACGCCAAGATCGAGCTGTGGCACGCGGACGAGGAAGGCTTCTACTCGCAGTTCGCTCCGAACATCCCGGACTGGAACCTGCGCGGCACCTTCATCGCAGACGAGGAAGGCAACTTCCAGATCAACACCATGCAGCCTGCCCCGTACCAGATCCCGACCGACGGTGCCTGCGGCCAGTTGATCGCCGCCGCCGGATGGCACGCCTGGCGCCCGGCCCACCTGCACCTGAAGGTCTCCGCACCGGGCCACGAGCTGCTCACCGCCCAGCTGTACTTCCCGGGCGACGCGCACAACGACGACGACATCGCGACCGCTGTGAAGCCGGAACTGCTCCTGGACATCCAGCCGGCAACCGAGGGTGAAGGCGTTCAGACCACCTACGACTTCGTGCTTGACCCCGAGTCCAAGTAGGGTCCACACCCCCACCTCGTCACGGCGGGGCTCCCGGAATGCATTCGGGGACCCCGCCGTTGTCGTACCACCATGCTTTCCGTGATGCCGCGCGCGGCGTCACAAAGGGGTACCAAGACAACACCAAGACCCATTCGTATCCCTGTAATTTGATGTGAAAGAGAACCCGCCATGACCCAGGAAACCATGTCGAAACCGGTGGACGCGATGGAACTGCGGAGCGTATTCGGGCAATTTGCCACCGGCGTCACGGTGGTCACCACACAGGGCACTGACGGCAAACCCTACGGCGCCATGGTGACGGCGTTCGCCGCGGTGTCGATAGATCCGCCCCTGGCCCAGATCATCTTGACCCGCAGCTCCAGGGCCGCCAAGCACCTGGATGGCTCATCCTTCGCCATCAACATCCTTTCGGACGGCCAGCTGGAGGCGGCCAAGCACTTCGCCGGCGAACCGATGGATTGCGAACCCGAGTGGGTCCTGAATGGAAACGTCCCGGTGCTGGTGGGCAACGCAGCCACGCTGGAATGCCGGGCGTGGAACAACTACGACGGAGGCGACCACATCATCGTGGTTGGCGAAGTCAGCTCGGTGGCGCTGGGGGATGCGGATCCGCTGCTCTTCCACGAGGGCACGTTCCGCCGGATCGGTGAACGACTCGAGGACGGACAGGGCGAAAGCTGGTTCGCCGGCGCAAGGTCCTTCCAGCCATTCATCCCGTAACACCACTTGAGCGCCCGCACCGACGGTGCGGATCACTCACCCATCAAATCCATGCATTACTTGGCCCCAAAGGAGCACATCATGTTTGCCTCGGCACGGCGAAAGACCGCAGGAGAACACCGGTCCGCGCGCAACTCGCGGACCACCACCGACACCGTCCAGGAACTAAACCACTGGGCCTGGACCGGATGGATGCCCGACGCAGAACGCGAACTTCCCTATTCCACCCTGCAGGCCACCGAACACCACACCTCAATGCTTGCCGCCTAAACTTTCGTCCACAGCAGCACGGACGGGTGCCGGAGGCCCCGGACAGCAATGACGCTGTCCGGGGCCTCCGGCTTCCTCGCCCCAGGGTGCCCCGCACGCTCGCCACCCTGGCGGATCGAATCGACGCGGCCAAGAATGCCCAGCCGGCTGCCACCTTGTCGATCCTGGGAGGCTCAACCGAGCGAGCCAAGAAATGCCGTCGTATCCGCTGCCACCTGGGCAGGACGTTCCCACAGGACCAGATGCCCTGCCTCCGGATAGATTTTCAGGAAGGAACCGGCGATCCGCTCGCACAGGGTTTCCTCATCCGCCCGCGAAAGCACGGGGTCGCGTCCACCCCACAAAATCAAGGCCGGCGCATCGATGGTTCCCGATTCGGCGGGCGGCGTGGCTTCGCATAGGCCCTCCAAGCTGGCCCGCCAGATGTCCGCGGGCATTGCCGCACCGTCGAGCACCCGGTCCTGAAGGTACCACTCTGGAACCGCATGCTGCAGGGGAAACCAGGACAGGGAATCCCTGACCCAGTCGACGCTCACGGGATCCGTGAGGGCCTCGACCGAATCCGCGAATCCAGGTCGCCCCCGCAGGGCCAAGGGGGTTCCAGCCAACACCAGGGCCTGCACCCGTTGACCGTGGTCTACGGCCAATTGCTGGGCCACGTAACCGCCGCTGGATGAGCCAAGGACGAATGCAGCGGGTACATCCAAGGCATCCAAGATGGCTGCGGCATCGGCAGCTTGTTCCACCAGGGAATAGCCGTCCCCGGGCTTTTCCGCATCACCGTGCCCCCGCAGGTCGGGCGCAAGAACCCTGAAGCCGGCGAGCCTGGGCACCAGGCGGTCGAAGCTTCTCCGGGATTCTCCCCACGCATGCAGCAACATCAGCGGCCTGGCATCCACGTCGCCGTGGACGAAACACGGCACCTCGATCCCCGTGGCCAGACGCAGCTTCAGGACGTCGGATTCCATGTACTCAGGCTACGCCCGGCCATCCGGCATTCCCAAGGCTAGTTGTCGGCGTCCCGATACCGCGCGGCGAGTTCGGTGCGCGAGGATACGCCCAGCTTCGCATAGATCCGGGTCAGGTGGTACTGGACCGTCTTGGCTCCGATGAACAGCTCCTCGGCGGCCTTCTTGTTGCTGGCACCTGCACAAACCAGCGAGGCCACCGCCTTTTCCTGCGAGGTGAGCGAGGACCAGTCGGCGGCGTCCCGGCGCGGGACGCTGATGCCGGTGGCCTTGAGTTCGCGGTTGCAGCGTTCGATGTAAATCGTCGCCCCCAGCTGCGTGTAACCTGCCAGCGCACGGGTCAGCGGACCGGCGGATTCGCCGCGCTTGCCTGCGCGGCGCAACGACTGCCCGTAGGCGTACTCGACATTTGCCCGCAGCACCGGCAGCGTGAGCCCCTGCAACAGGGCCAGTGCCTCCTCGAACGCGTCGCGAGATCCTTCCAGGTCGCCGCGTGAAGCGAGCACCTGCCCGCGCACCACCAGGAAGCGTGCTGTGGTCGAGCGGTGCTTGCACCTGCGGGCGGCCGCCATGAGCGGCTCCATGAACTCCAGGGCCTCGTCATAGCGTTCCTTGCGCACCAACGCATCCGCGTACATGTCGTGCCACGGCCAGAACCCCGGCTCATCGATCCCGCGCGAGCGGTCCAGCAGCAAAAGGGGCTCCAACGCCAGGATGACCTCGTCGTAGTCGGCGCGGGCGCGGGCCGAGGCACCCCTGGCCATCCGGTAGGGCACCTGCATGACCTCGTAGCTTCCGGTCCTGGCCCAGGCCTTGGCCAGGTGGGCCTCGACTTCCTCCTGCTCCCCTCGCATGGCGTGGATCTGCACCGCGGTGTAGTGCAGCAGGGGGCGAACCAGCTCGATGCCGGATCGTTCCTGCAGTGCGACGCCTGCACGCACGGTCTCCAGGGCCTGGTCCCAGTCGCCGGCCGAATACTCGGCCCGGGCCAGCCAGGCCCTGGCCCACAGGGCGATGCGGTGGGATCCTTCGGTGTAGTCGGTGGAGCTGGAGATCATCAGTTCGTGCCGGGCCAGTTCGATTTGGTCCCCGGCCACGTGCAGCCATCCCATGGCCATTTCGGCGCGTTGCCGCTGGGCGCCGGCGGGCAAGGTGGCGAGCATACGCGACAGGATCTTCTCACCCTCGGGCCCCCGGCCCAACATGCCCAGGCCCAGTCCCTGGACGGCCGAGGACTCCACGGCCACCGGGCTTTCCGCTTCGGCCAGCTCCAGGGTCCGTTCGGCCCATGACACAATCCTGTGCCCATCCAGCCGGCCCAGCGAGTCAAGGACCCGGCGCTGGGAAACGGTGGCCATGATGTCGATTTGCTGCGCGTCCTCGGCGCCCGACCACGCGCGGGAGAGCCAGCGGTCAGCTGTCGGCGCCTGGCCCTGGAGGATGGCAATGTAACCGGAGAGCAGGTCGCTCTCGGGGCTGGCCGCCAGGGAAGCCAGTTCCTCGGAGTAGGCCAGGGCGCGGGGCAGTTCGCCGGCAGCCACCGTCGCATCGACGGCCTTGAGCAGGAGAGGCTCGCGGTCCTCGGCGTGGGTCGCAAGATGCGCGGCACGGTGCAGCGCTATGGCGGCCGAAGCCCACTCGCCCTTGCCCGCCTGGCTCTCGGCAAAGAGCTCCAGCTGGTGTGACAGGGCTGGATCGGAAAGCAACGTGGCATCGGCGCGGTGTGCCAGCGCGTCGCCCGCGTTCTCGCCCAGGGCGGCAGCCGCTGCATGCAGGGCCAGGCGGCGCGAGAGAGGGACCAGGTGGTAGACGGCCATGTGATTGATGTGGCCGTTGAACAGCAGCGAAAGGTTTCCGCCGCTGCCGGCAACCTCCACCAGCCCGGAGGCCACGCACTCCTCCAGCAGGGGCAGCGGGTCCCCGACCTCGGCCAGGGCGACGACCCGTTCCAGCCGGGGGCCAACGCCCAGGATGGCGGCGGCCTCGATGACGGAGCGGGCAGGCACCGACAAGGCGTCCAACCGCTCGGAGACCTCTGCGGTGACGGCCCGGGGAGCCGGGAACCGGTGGTTCAGGTGGTTCCAGGTTTCGTCGGGGTTTTCCCGGATCAGTTCCAAGGCGGTGTGGATGTTGCCTGCGGTGTAGCCGGCCAACTGGTCGGCCGCGGCCGCCGAGAGGTCCACGCCGAGCCGGGACACGGAAATTTCCTTCAATGCGGCAGCAGTGGGCGGATCCAGGTCGATCGTGGTGCTGTGCTGTGACTCGAGAAGTTCGCGGGCACCCGGCGGCAGGAAGGCAGCTTCCTCCTCGCGCAGGGTCAGAATGACCAGCAGCTTTTCGGTGCGCAGCCGCCGCCAGGCAAACAGCAACGCGGCGAGGGACTGGGCATCGATCCATTGCAGGTTTTCCAGCAAGAGGATTCCGCTTTGCCTTCCCGCATTGCGGATGAAGGCGAGCAGGCCTTCGGCAAGGGGGGAGTCATCAGTGTCCGTGGGGCCGAGCAATTCCTGCAAGGCCGATCCGGGAACGTTCTTTTCCCACCTCGCGCCCGAGGCACTCCACGAGGCAAGGTGCTTGTTGTTGTCCATGAAACGCCGGACCAAGGCGCTTTTCCCGCACCCGGCCGGCCCGCTGACCACCACCAGCTGGGCGCTGCCGGCCTCGGCCAACTGCAGCAGTCGGGCCATGAGCGCCAGTGTTCGTTGTTGATGCATGGATCCGCCCCAGCCAACCTTTCAATGTATAAAGACGGGGGCCGCGCGAACATCCTTGTCCACGCGGCCCCCGGTGGCCGGTTCTGCAGCCGACCTGTGGTTACTTGGCGATCTTGACCCGTGCCGCGGAGCCGGCCGGCAGCTGGGTCTCGGAGTTGCGCAAGGGAACAAAGGCGGTCACCATTGCACCAACGATAGCAACTCCCGCGAAGACGTAGAAGGCGACGTGGTTTTGCACGCCTGCTGCGATGAGCAGTCCGCCGATCAACGGCCCGAAGATGCCGCCCAGGCGACCGAATCCGGCGCACCAGGCAACCCCGGCGCCGCGGGCGGCGCTGTTGTAGTAGTTGGACACGAACCCGTAGATCAGCACCTGCGTGCCGATGGTACCCACGCCTGCCACGGCAACCAGCCCGAGCAGGATTCCGAAGGGAAGCTGCAGGGTCAGCATCACCATGGCCACCGCGGCGAGGAAGAACGTCGTGGAAACCACGCGCTTGGCACCGACGCGATCGGCGCCCACGGAGGCAATCAACCCGCCGAAGACGGCGCCGGCATTGAGTACCAGCAGGAAGGCGAGCGAGTAGGACTTGCCGTAGCCGAACTGGGTCATGATCTGCGGCAGCCAGGTGTTCAGGCCGTAGGTCAGCATCAGGCCGGCGAAGCTCATCAGGCCCAGCAACAAGGTGGGCAGGGCGTACTTCTTGGAGGCCAGTGCCCGGAAGCCGATCTTTGTGTCGACCGGTTCGGATACAAGTGCGTGGGCACCGTGCGTCGGGGCCGTTTCTGCGATCGGGACGCCGGTGCGGATCGAGACGCGCTCGGCTTCCTCGGTGCGGCCGCGGGCCATGAGCCATTGCGGGGACTCGGGCAGCTTCGTCAGCGCCATGGGCAGCAGGAAGAGCAGCGGGGTTGCGCCGATGAAGAAGAGCCCGCGCCAGCCGACAAGGTCCAGCAGGACGATGGCCAGCAGTGATGCCAGGACCCCGCCCACGGGGACACCGGAGTAGACGATGGCGTTGTAGTAGTTGCGCTTGCCCTTGGGTGCGAATTCGGCCACGACCGCACCTGCGGTGGCAACCAGTGCGCCGACGCCGATTCCGGTGGCGAAGCGCAGGGCGCCGAAAGCGATGACGTTCGGGGCCAGGGCGGTCAGGCCCATGCCCACGGAGAACCAGATGATGCCGGCGATCATGATCTTGCGGCGGCCGAGGTAGTCACCGATCGCGCCGGTGACCAAGGCCCCGACCATGACCCCGAACAGTGCCCAGCTTCCCAGCACACCTGCGGTGGCCGGTCCGATTGCACCGAGCTGGGTCGGGTCATTGAGCAGGGTGGAGACGACGGTGCCGTAGACGACCAGGTCGTATCCATCAAAGATCAGGGCGATCGCGGCGATGGCGACGACCCAGTGGACGGTGTTTTTTTGCTTCTTGGTGGCGCTTGCTTCCGGTGATTTCACGATTTGCTCCATATTTTTATGGGCCCCGGGCGCACGGCTTTGTGCGGGGTTTCGGGGCACGGACAAGTGCCGCAGCGTGAGGCTGCGGGGTGGAAGCCTTGACCCGAAGGATAATCGGGCGGCGGGCCGTGGATAGCACGCAGGCGGCGGGGATACCGCCGCCTGCATGCAATTGAAAGATACCTATCTAGCCGAGGTCCCCTCCGGCCACCGCAAGGGTGCTGCCGGTGATGTATGAAGCCTCGTCGGAGGCCAGGAACACGATGGGTCCTGCCTGTTCGTCGAGGGTTCCGTAACGCTTCATCAGGGTGGAATCGATGGTCTGGTCAACGATCTGCTGGTACCAGGCCTTCTCCTGCTCGCCTTCGGGGGCCGGGCCCCGCTTTACCTGGCGTTCGGGGGCCTCGGTGCCGCCGGGGGCGGTGGCCACCACGCGGATTCCGTGGGCTGCCCCCTCCATGGCCAGGGCCGAGGTGATGGCCTTGACCCCGCCCTTGGCTCCGGCGTACGGGACGCGGTTGAGTCCGCGGGTGGCAACCGAGGAGACGTTCACGATGGTTCCGGAGCCGGCCTTGACCATTTCCGGGAACGCCGCGCGGCACATCCACAGGGTCGGGAAGAGCGAGCGCTGGATTTCCTTCTGGATTTCCTCCGGGGCATAGTGCTCGAACGGCTTGGCCCAAATGGTCCCGCCGACGTTGTTGATGAGCACATCGATCCGGCCGTATTCGGTGACCGCGGCGGTGACCGCGGCCAGCGCGCCCTCAAAGGTTTCGAGGTCGGCGGTGACGCTCAGCGCCTTGACGTCCTGCGCCCGCAGGCCCTCGGCGATGTCGTGCACCAGCGGCGAACGGTCCACCAGGACCAGCTCCGCACCCTCGGCGGCAATGCGCCGGGCCACTGCCCAGCCAATGCCCTGGGCGGCTCCGGTGATGAGCACGACCTTGGAGGCGAAACGGCCCGCGTGGAAGGATTCGGGCAGTGGTGCCGCGGCGGCATGGTTCACCGCCGGGTTGTCGGCGCTCATTTGGACGCGCGCGACGCGGCGGCCATGGTGGCCTTGGCGTGCTCGTTGTGGGCCATGATGGCCGTGCGGGCAGCTGCCAAGTCCTGGTTCTCGAAGGCGGCGACGATTTCCAGGTGGTCGGCGTCGACGGCGCCGTCGATCCAGTGCTCCTGGCGCAGTACCTTGGCCATGGTCGCGGGGACCTCCAGTCGGTTGTACGCCTGCAGCAGGTGTTCGTTGCCGACACAGCGGAACAGGAACTGGTGGAAGGCGTCGTTGGTCACGGTGAATTCCGCGGCGTCCACGAAATTCTCACCCGACAGGGTCTTGCCGGCCAGTTCGGCCAGGACCTTGAATTCGGCCAGCTGCTCAGGGGTCAGCTTGCCCATGGTCAGTTCAACGATGGCCAGTTCCAGGGCCATGCGCGCGTCGAATTGCGCCTGAAAAGTTGCGTGCTCTTCGCCGATTTCGTAGGTGGGCAGGGCTGCCGGAGCCTCCACTGCCTCCACTGCCTCCTCTGCGGGAGCTGCCGGTGCCGGTGCCTCCGGCGCCGCGGCCGCATCGGGAACGACTGCAAGGGCGAACTTCTCGAAGTAGAAGTTCTGCGGCTTGATGCCTTCGGCCTCCAGGTGGCGGCGGACGCCCTCGACCATGGGCGGCGGGCCACAGAGGTAGATATCCACGTCGCCCTCGGCCAGGTGGTGCGGCTCGAAGTGGTTGGTGACGTAGCCCTTCTTTTCCGCGGCGCTGTTCGGGTCCCCGACGACGGTGTCGAAGGTGAAGCCGTCAATGCGCGACTTGTAGTCCTCCAGCACGTCGAGCTCGACCAGGTCGGTGTCGGTGTTGACGCCGTAGATGAGGTGGGTCGGGTGGGGGGTGTCCATGCCCGAGAGCTTTTCCAGGATGGCCAGCAGCGGGGCCAGTCCGGTGCCGCCGGCGAGCAGCAGCGACGTGCGCTTGGGATCGCGCAGGAAGAAGCTGCCCATCGGGCCGGTGAAGTTGATCTGGTCCCCGACGGCTGCGACGTCGCGCATGTAGGTGGACATCAATCCGCCGTCGGTGATGCGGATCAGGAAGGAAAGGGTGGAGACCTCCGGGCCGGAGCTGAAGGAGTACGAGCGGGTCTGGCCGCCGGAGCCGGGAACCTCGATGTTCACGTACTGGCCGGGCAGGAAGGAGAGCTCGTCGCGGTTCTCGATCTCGAGGCTGAACGCGTAGGTCGTCTCGGAGAGGCGGCGGATCTCTGTCAGCGTCGAGGAGTGGGTGGTGGCAGTCGTCTTGGCGACATCCGAGGTCGTGGGGATCTGCAGCACGAGGTCGGACTCGGGCACCATCTGGCACGGGAGGCAGAAGCCCTTCTCGGCCTCGTCGTCGGTCAGTGCCTCCTCGATGTAGTCACCGCCGTCGAACTTGCCGGATTCGCAGAAGGCCTTGCAGGTGCCGCAGGCGCCGTCGCGGCAGTCAAGCGGAATATTGATCCGTGCCTTGTAGGAGGCATCGGCGACGGTTTCGCGGGGTCCGACTTTAATGAACCGGGTAATACCGTCCTCGAAGGCGAGGGCAACCTGATAGGTCATGAGGGGGGCTCTTTTCAAAATAGTGCAGGGTGGTGCGGCAGCTGGTGCAAGGTGGTGGTGCGGGGGCGCAAGATGCGCCCCCGCACCACCAGTCCGGTGGGCCGGGAACGGGCCCCGGTCCGGGCGGGACTAGATGTGGTAGATGTCCACGACGTGGTGGATGTAGTCGTTCTTCAGCACAACCTTCTTGGCCATGATCACCGGCTGGGTGCCGGAGTAGTCGATCGTGTAGAAGGAGGTGCCGAAGTAGGTGTCGACGTTCTGGTAGCGGTAGTACAGGGTGAACCAGTTGAAGCGCACATCGACCTTGTCGCCGTCGACCGAAACGATCTCGACGTTGGAGATGTTGTGCCCGGTGCGCGGCTCCGGCAGCGAAGTGGCGCTGGAGCGGTCGGTCTTGATGCGGAAGACGCGGTCTTCCAAGCCACCGCGGTTTCCGTAGAAGATCAGCGAGATCTCGCGCTGCGGATCCTCGGTGAGCTTGTCGTCATCGGCCCAGGCCGGCATCCAGAAGGTGGCCTCGGGGTGGTAGCAGTCGATCCAGCGATCGAAGTCGCGGTCATCCAGGAAACGGGCTTCGCGGTAGAGGAACTGCGCGATGTCCTCCAGCTTGACCTCACCGGCGCCGGTCTGGATCTTGGTGACGATGGCGTTAGTGGTTGCAGTCATGGTTGTTCCCCTGTTCGGTGGTGCCGGTGGTGGTGGATGAGGCCTCGGCGGCGACGGCCTTGCGCATCGTGTCCAGCCAGTAGCCGTGCTGGATCGGGTACAGCCCCTCGTCCTCGGTGCGGGCGCCGGAGGAAATCGGCTCCAGGCCGATCTTCTTGGCGTTCTCGTCGGCACCGGTGATCTGGTGCGCCTGTCCGCGGGAGAGGTCGTTCCACTTGGCGGCGGTGGCCAGGTAGGTCTTCTGGCAGGAGCGGAATTCCTCGAGGTCATCCGGGGTGGCCATGCCCGAGGCGTTGAAGAAGTCCTCGTACTGGCGGATGCGGTTCGCGCGGGCCTCGTCGGATTCGCCGACCGGGGCGATGCAGTAGATGGTGACCTCGGTCTTGTCCACTGCCACCGGGCGGAAGACGCGAATCTGCGAGGAGAACTGGTCCATCAGGTACACGTTCGGGTACAGGCAGAGGTTGCGGGAGACACCGATCATCCAGTCGGCCTTGGCTTCGCCGTGGGCGGCAACCAATTCGTCGCGCTTCTCGGCCAGCGGGCGGTTGGCCGGGTCCAACCATTCGGTCCACAGCAGCAGGTGGCCGTTTTCGAAGGAGTAGTAGCCGCCTTCCTGCTTGTCCCAGCCGCCGGCATCCATGGTCTTGGTGTCATTGGTGGACTCGCCCGCGCTGCGGCGGGCCTGGGTGGCAGCGTAGTTCCAGTGCGTGGCCGAGACGTGGTAGCCGTCGGCGCCGTTCTCCGCCTGGAGCTTCCAGTTGCCGTCGTAGGTGTAGGTGGAGGAGCCGCGCAGGACCTCGAGGCCCTCGGGGGACTGGTCCACGATCATGTCGATGATCTTGGTGGATTCACCGAGGTGCTCGGTCAGCGGCTTGACGTCCGCGTTCAGCGAGCCGAAGAGGAAGCCGCGGTAGGACTCGAAGCGGGCGACCTTGGTCAGGTCGTGCGAGCCGTCCTTGTTGAAGCCCTCCGGGTAGCCGGCGCCGCGGGAGTCCTTGACCTTGAGCAGCTTGCCGGAGTTGTTGAAAGTCCAGCCGTGGAATGGGCAGGTAAAGGTGGTGCGGTTATCGGTCTTGCGGCGGCAAAGCATGGCACCGCGGTGGCTGCACGCGTTGATGAGGGCGTTGAGCACGCCTTCCTTGTTGCGCGAGATCACGATCGGCTGGCGGCCGATGTTCGTGGTGAAGTAGTCGCCGATGTTCGGGATCTGGGATTCGTGGGCCAGGTAAATCCAGTTGCCCTCCCAGATGTGCTTCATTTCGAGCTCGAAGGTCTCTTCATCGGTGAAGATATTTCGGTTGGCGCGGAATTGGCCGGTCTCCGGGCTGTCGACGAGTGCATCATCAAGCAGGGCCGAGACGGTATCAAGTGTTTCTGTCATGGAGTGCTCCATCCTTCGTAGCGGGCGCTGGCGCCCTGGTCCACCCGGTGGGTGGCGAAACCATGAGATACACCATGTCAGTATGTGCGTGACCTCACACTGGGCATATGCCTAGGGTTGACCCAGGGTGATGTCCATTGAGTGGATTGCGATATCAATCACAAAGATCTGGGTATTTGTCTACGGCGCGCCCGCGCCGTAGCGTGGGGCCCCAAATGGTTCTCCCCGGGCCGGATCCCGTGCCGCCACAGGGATGGAGGCCGTTGTCCTCCTTTCAAAAGACGGTTCCAATCGTGGCCCAGCACCAGCAGGCCGGAACCGGGACCCGAGGTCAGTGCAGGCGCCTTCCGGGGGTCCTGGGAGAAGCCTCGATCAGCGCCAACTGCGCCAGATTCATCACCGTTGCCGTCTCCTATGC
The DNA here is from genome assembly GCF_030512175.1 of Paeniglutamicibacter sulfureus. Taxonomy (GTDB): domain Bacteria; phylum Actinomycetota; class Actinomycetes; order Actinomycetales; family Micrococcaceae; genus Paeniglutamicibacter; species Paeniglutamicibacter sulfureus. Next base: position 1,003,670 of record NZ_JAULBL010000002.1, read on the forward strand.
TGGTCATCATCCAGGCCGCCAAAAGGGCGGGCCCGGAATCGGCCCAAACGGCGTCCTGGGTATGGGCGGTGTCGGTCTCTTGGTTGGCTGCTTCGGCACCGCATTGCCACCACTGCCGAAGGCGGATCCTTGATCCCGCGCTCGTGCTGTGCAACTATGTGCGTATGAATGCAGATAACAAGTCTTGTACCCTGGACTCCGACAGCCAGTATGTGGAGCTTGCCGTTGAAGTGTTCAGCATGCTTGCCGACGCCACCCGTGTGAGAATCATTCTGGCCCTTCGGTCCGGGGAAATGGCGGTGGGGGCACTGGCCGAGCTTTTGGGCAAAACCCCTGCCTCGGTTTCGCAGCACCTGGCCAAGATGCGCCTGGCCCGGATGGTCGCCACCCGTCAAGAAGGAACGAAGGTCCTCTATCGGCTCGAAAACGAGCACGCCCGCCAGTTGGTCGTCGACGCGATCCACCAGGCCGAACATGCCCTGGGCGGCACACCCGCCCACCACGCGCGCGGACGGCAATCGGCATGAGCCCGAGCGATGAGTCAGCAGAACACAGCCACGGGCATGACGGGCATGACCACGACCACGATCATGACCACGATCACGACCACGGACATGACGGGCATTCCCACCACCATTCCGGTTTCAAGGGGTGGCTCTTTGAACTCTTCGTCCCGCACACGCACGACTCCGCCGATTCGATCGACGACGCCCTGGAATCCAACATCCAGGGAATCCGCGCCCTGAAGATCAGCATGTTCATCCTGCTGGGCACCACGGTGCTGCAACTGGCGGTGGTCATGGTCAGCGGCTCGGTGGCGTTGCTCGCCGATACCATTCACAACTTCTCCGATGCGCTCACCGCCGTGCCCCTGTGGATAGCCTTCATCCTCGGACGCCGGGCAGCCAACCGCCGCTATACCTTCGGATACGGGCGGGCCGAGGACCTGGCCGGGCTGTTCATCGTCGCGGTGGTCGCGCTTTCGGCCATTCTCGCCGCCTGGCAATCCATCGATCGCCTGATCCACCCGCAACCGCTTCAGCATCTGGGCTGGGTCCTGGCGGCCGGGGTCATTGGCTTCATTGGCAACGAGGCCGTGGCCATGTACCGGATCAGGATCGGCCGGAAGATCGGTTCCGCCGCGCTGGTTGCCGATGGGGTCCACGCGCGCACCGACGGATTTACCTCCCTGGCCGTGGTCCTGGGCGCGGGAGGCGCCATGCTGGGCTTCCCCTTGGCCGATCCGATCGTGGGACTGGTCATCTCCGCCGCCATCATGGTCCTGCTCTTCGGCACCGTGCGCAGCATCGGCCGCCGGCTCATGGATGGCATCGAACCCGATCTCCTGGCCCGGGCGGAGGAAGCCTTCAACTCCGTTCCCGGGATCCTGGCGACGCCCCGGATCCAGTTGCGCTGGGTGGGCCACCGGCTGCACTGCACGGCGACTGTCGAGGTCAGGGACGCGGCGCTCTCCGAGGTCGAATCGACCATCCGGGACGCGAAGCTGCAGCTCGTCCGGGCGCTGCCCAAGCTTGATGACATCCTCATCCAAACCGGGACGCGCCCGTTGGATGTGGTCAGGGAATCCACGGAATCCGGCCTCGCCCGGGACCTCAGGTCCTGAACCCGGCGCCTACCTGGGCAAGCGCCCCGGTGAAATGCCCGGGGATGCGGCCAGCAGGGCACGGGTGTATGGATGTCTCGGATCGGTGAAGACCGACTCGGTGGCGCCAGACTCGACAACCTCCCCGGCGCGCATCACCAGTACCGTATCGCTCATGTGCCTGATCACCGACAGGTCGTGGGAAATGAAGAGGTAGCCCAGCCCGAGGCGCTGCTGCAGCTCGTCGAGCAGATCCAGCACCTGCGCCTGGATCGAGACGTCCAGGGCGGAGACCGGTTCGTCGCAAATCAGCACGCGCGGGTTGGGTGCCAGGGCGCGGGCGATGGCCAGGCGCTGGCGTTGGCCGCCCGAAAGGGTGGCGGGGTTCCTGGCCGACAGCTCGGGTGCGAGGCCCACCAGGGAGAGCAGCTCGGTGATCCGCCCGGCGTGTTTGCGCGGATTGCGGGTGGCCCCGAAACTCAGCGCATCGGCCAGCACCTGCCCCATCGAATGGCGTGGGTCGAAGGACGACAACGGGTCCTGGTAGACGGCGCCGAGCCACGAGCGGCGGGTGCGCCGTTGGGACTCGGGCACCGAGCTCCAGGGCTCGCCGAAGAGTTCCACCGAGCCCGTGTCCGGGCCAAGCAGCCCCAGGGCCATGCGGGCCGTGGTGGTCTTCCCGGACCCGGATTCGCCCACCACACCCAGGGTGCGGCCGGGCAACAGGTCGAAGTCGACGTTTTTCACCGCCGGAAAATCCGCGGCCCCCGGCATCTTGAAGGACCGGGAGATCGAGCGTGCGCTGAGCACCGGCAGTTGCATGGAATCCCCGGGGGTCACCGGCGGCACAGCGGGTCCCGGTTCCGGAGTCGCGGGGGTGGCGGTGGCGGGGGAGAGTCGCGCGAATCGGGGCTTGCCGGCCGGCACCGCGGCCAGCAATGCCTTGGTGTACGGGTGCTGCGGATCGCCCAGGATCCGTTGTGTCGGACCGGTTTCCACGATGCGCCCGGCCTGCATCACCGCAATGGTGTCGGCGACGTTGGAGACCGTGGACAAGTCGTGGCTGATCAACAGCATGCCTGAGCCCGCGGCCCGCAGTTCGCCCAGCAGATCCAGCACCGCGGCGGCGATCGTGGCGTCCAGGGCGGTGGTGGGTTCGTCGGCAATGACCAGAGCCGGGTCCAGGGCGATGGCCGAGGCAATCAGGGCGCGCTGGCGCATGCCGCCGGAAAGTTCCCCGGAACGCTGCCCGGCCCGGCGCACCGGATCATCCAGCCCCACCGATTCCAGCAACTGCACGACCTTTGCGGCGCGCGCGGCACCGGAGCCGGAACCGTGCAGGCGCAGCGCGTCGTCGATTTCCTTGCCGATCTTGCGCAGGGGATCCAGCGAGGTCAGGGCGTCCTGCAGGATGAATCCGACCTTGCTGCCGCGGATCGAGCGCCAGGCACGTGGGGAAAGGCCCCGTGCGTCCACGCCGGCCACCTCCAGTGCGCCGGCCCGCACGGTGGAGCCCGGCCCCGCCAAACCGATCAGTGAGCGGGCCGTCACGGACTTTCCGGAGCCCGATTCGCCGACCAGCGCCAGGCATTCACCGGGGCCTACGGAGAGGGAAACGTCCAAGACAACTGGGGTTTCCCCGAAAGAGACGTCGAGGTTTTCGACCCGAAGGATCGGTGCCGGTGCACTCATCGGGCACCCGCGGCCTTCATGGCCCGGGAAAGGACGGTGGAGGCGGCGGCGACCAAGACGATGGCCAGGCCGGGGAAGAATGTCATCCACCAGGCCAGTGCCAGGTAGGTGCGCCCGGCCGAAAGCATGGCGCCCCACTCCGGAGCCGGGGGAGGGGCGCCCAGGCCCAGGAAGCTCAGCGACGCCGCCCAGACCACGGCCTGCCCCAGGCCCAGGGTGCCCAGCACCGCGATCGGTGCCAGCGCGTTGGGCAGGATGTGGATGGCCAGGATCCGGGAGCGGGTTCGTCCCAGCACCGTGGCGGCCTCGACCATGGGGGAGGTGCGCAGCGCGATGATCTGGGCGCGGATCATCCGCGCGTACCCGGGGGCCGTGGTCAGCCCCACGGCAACCACCGTGGTTCCCACCCCGGGTCCGGCCAAGGCAATGAACACCAGGGCCAGCAGCAGGCCAGGCAACGCAAAGAGCACCTCCAGGACCCGTCCGACGCCGAAGTCCAGCCACTTGCCGCCGAATCCGGCAATGGTCCCCAGCACCAGGGCCAGCCCCAGGCCGATCGCCGTGGCCGCGGCACCGATCAGCAGCGAGGGCCGCGCGCCGTGGATGATGCGCGAATAGATGTCGCGCCCGGATTCGTCGGTGCCCAGCAGGTGTCCGGGCCCGGGACCGGAGAATGCATCGGCGGGGTTGATGGCCAACGGGTCGTAGGGAGCCAAGAGGTTCGGGAAAATTGCCGCCAGCAAGAAGAACGCGAGCACCGTTGCCGAGAGCAGCAACGGCAGGCGGGCCGCCAATGCCCTTAGCCCCCCGGTGCCGGGTGCAGGACGTTTGGATGGATGCGGGGCCAACACCGGGTCTCCCGGGCTCAGCTCGTTTTTGTCCATGCTCACGATGCGGCCATCCGCGGGTCGGCCAGGCGCTCGGCCAGGTCGGAGAAGGCCATGATCACCACATAGGCGGCTGCAGAGAGCAGTGCCACGCCGGTGACCATCGGGATGTCGCGGGCGGTGACCGCCGATAGCAGCGAGCGGCCCAGGCCCGGCCGGGCGAAAATGGATTCAACGACCACAGCGCCGGAGAGCAGGGAACCGAACGCCCAGCCGGAAAGGGCGATACCCGGCAGTGCCGCGTGGCGCAGGGAATGGCGCAGCAGCACGCCGGTCTCCGATTCCCCGCGAGCCCGGGCCGAGAGTGCGAAGGGGGAGCGGTGCGCCGCGTTCAGGGTGTCGCGCATGACCTGGCCCAGGAAACCGGCCAGCGGCAGGGCCAGGGTGGCCACCGGCAACACCAAGCCGGCCGGCGCAGTGGTGCTCACCGGAGGCAGCCAGCCCAGCGCCGTGGCAAAGAGCATGATCAGCACGCTGGCGAGCCAGAAGTGCGGGACGGCGGCCGAGACGATTTCCAGGCCCGAGGCCAAGGCCGAGCCCAGGGCACCGCTGCGCGTGGAGAGCACCGCGACCACCAGCGCCAGCGCCCAGGCCACCAAGAGGGCGAGCACCGCCAGGACCAGGGTGGGCGGAACCAGTTCTCCCAGGACCTCGGCCACGGGGATCTTCAGCGAATAGGAGGTGCCCAGGTCGCCGGTGGCCAGGCGCCACAACTGGCCAAAATATTGCACGTACAGCGGTTGGTCCAGTCCGTAGTCGGCACGGGCCTGGGCCAGCGCCTGGGCCGAGGCCTGCGAGCCGGGCCCGCCCATGATCGCCTCGGCCGGGTCGCCGGGAATCATCCGGATGCCAAAGAAGATCGCCGTGGACACCGCCCACAGCACGAACAACCCTCCGCCGACCTTGCCCAGCACCCAGCGGGCGGTCGACCGGGCAATCCGGGTCGACCGCCTGCCGCTTGGGGCACGAAGGCTCATGGGTGGAGGTATTCGGGGCAGTGGGCTACTTGGCCAGCCAGGTGTCGAAGAACGTCGGTGTGGCCACCGCGGTGGTGGTTCCCACGTTCTGCAGCTTCGAGGAGTGGAGGAAGTGGTTTTGCTGGTTGTAGAGCGGCAGCAGGTAGTAGCCCTCGAGCACCAACTTCTGCGCCTGTGCGTACAGGTCCTTGCGCTGTGCCTCGTCCTCGGTGGAACCGGCGGTTTCCAGCAATGCGTCGAGCGACGGATCCTTGACCTGGGAGAGGTTGGCGAAGTAGCCCGAGGGTGCCGGGATGGTCGAATCCGAGTGGAAGAGAATGCTCAGTACGCTCGGGCCGACCTTGGTGTAGGGCGCGGAGACCAGGTTGTAGTTGTTCTTGAACAGTTCGCCGTACCAGCTGGAGAGATCCAGCAGGTTGATCTTGACCTCGATGCCCGATTCCTTGGCGGTGGCCTGCAGCTGCTCAAAGAGCGACTGTTCGGCGGGGATCGACTGGCTGGTGCTCACCGGGAAAGTGAGCGAGAGGCGCTCCCCGTCCTTAGTGCGGTAGCCCTCGGAGTCGCGTTCGGTCCAGCCGGCGGCATCCAGCAGTTCCGCTGCCTTGGCCGGGTCGTAGCCGAAGAGCGATTCAGCGGAGTACGCCAGGGGCTCGACACTGGAGAGCGGGGAGTAGGAGCGCGGCGCGGTGCCGAAGAAGAGCGAGTCGATGCCGGCGTTGACGTTGACCGCGTGGATGAAGGCCTCGCGGACCAAGGCGTCGTTGAACGGGGCCTTGGAGGAGTTCAGCTCGATGCGGTTCGAGGCGCCGGGGCGGGGTGCGTCCAGGTGCTCGATGCCCTGGGACTTGGCGGCGGCGGCAATGGTGTCGGGCTGGGCGTTGTCGATGATCTGGACCTCGCCGGCCTGCAGGGCGGCGTAGCGGGTGGCGGCCTCGGGGATGAAGCGCCAGGTGATGCCGTCCAGGTAGGCCGCGCCCTCGTGGCCCGGCGTGGCCACAGGCTGCACGTAGTCCTCGTTGCGCACCATGTTCACCGCGTCCTGCTTCTTCCAGGATGCGACCTTGAACGGGCCGGTGCCCACGGGTGCGGCACAGTTCTCTTCCTGGCTGCGCTTGAGCGCCACCGGGGACTGGATGGAGACCCACGGCATCGAGAAGGACTCGAGCAGGGAGTTGTCGGGGGCCTTGAGCTTCAGCTCGAGGGTGGCCTCGTCGATCGCCTTCATGGAATCGATCTTGCCCAGGGCCAGGAACCCGGTGGAGGACGCGGTCTTGGGATCGAGCAGGTGCTCGAAGTTCGCCTTGACGGCCTCGGCGGTCAACGGGGTGCCGTCGGTGAAATTGATGCCCTCGCGGACCTTCACGGTGCGGGTTAGCCCGTCGGCGGAGACGGTGGAATCCTCGGCGAGCCAAGGAACCAGTTTGCCATCGGCGTCCTTGGTGTACAGGGTCTCCAGATACTGGGAGGAGACCAGTGCCTGGGGGTAGTTGCCGCCCACGTGCGGATCCAGGCAGTCGGGCTCGGCATCGCCTGAGGCGTAGACCAGGGTGCCGCCGGCGACCGGAGTGCCGGCATCGGTGCCGGACTCCGGCGTCGTGGTGGCCGGTGCGCAGCCGGCGAGCACCAACGCCGCGGCCAGGGCCGTTGCGGCCGGGAATAGGCGAGTTGCCAGGGGGCGAACGTGTCTCATGTAGCTGCTTCCTGCGAACCGATGAAGTGATGTGTGGTGGCCGGCCGCGAGGCTCCCGGGGCGGATGGCGGCGGGAGCGCGGGCAGCTAGGTACCGCCATCCACCTTAGTCCGCGACGCGGACATGACGCAGGGCTGTGTGGGCGAGTTCATAGCCGATTCCCGGCACCGACGTCTGGAGGTTAATCGCCGACGGGTGCGGGGGAACCGGTATTCCCGGTCCCACCACACCCGTTGTAACGCGGGGATGAATCCCGCGCGACGGCGTTGCGGTAAGGCCTTTAGGCGCTTGCCACCGTGAAACGGCGGTGCTGGTGCTTGGGATCCTCGAGCTCGTCCAGGGCGGCAACGGCGAAGTCCCCGGTGCTGACCTTGTCTCCGGCGGGGGAGTCGTTGCCCAGGACGATGGCTCCGGTCGGTTCGCCCGGGGCGATCACCGGTGCCGGTGCCAGCATGGTCCAGTCCAGGCCGGAAGCCGAGGTGTAGAAGTCAAGGACCTCGCCCATGGTGCGGGCCTCGGGCATATATTCCTCGGGGAAGCCCGGGATATTGAACAGGCGCACGCCGTCGACCTCGGTCGCGCCGGCCCCGCCAACGATGAAGACGCGGGCCGGGACGAGGGTCTCGGAGATTTCCTCGTGAGCGTCGACGAAAGGCTGGTGGGACTCACCGGTGCGCGACGGCGGAATCGAGAAGACGACTACGTCATTCTCGGTGGCCAGCGCACGGTAGGCCGCCATGTCGCCCAGTTCGGCGGTGGCCACGTTGGCGGCTCCCTGGACTTCGCGTCCGCTGCGCGACACGGCGGTGACGTCATGGCCACGCTTGGCGGCCTCGGCAACGATCTGGCTGCCGACCATTCCTGTGGCTCCGTAAACGGCAATCTTCATGGGCTGTTCCCTTCTCTCTGGTGGTGCGGGCCATCACGGCCCGCACAGTTGCATGACGTCTATGGTATCTAATTGATATTGAGTACCTCAACGTAATATGGTTACCTAATGGATACTGAGCAGCGGGCCTTCGATGTCATGAGCCCGGACTGCCCCTCGCGCTCGATCATGCAGCGCATGGGGGACAAGTGGACGCCGTTGGTGTTCCTGGCCCTGGAATCGGGGCCGCGCCGGTTTTCGCAGCTACGGCAGGACATTGGCGGTGTCACACCCAAGGTTCTCACCCAAACCCTGCGCTCCCTAGAACGTGACGGGTTGTTGACCCGGACCATTTACCCCGAGGTGCCGCCACGGGTGGAATACGAACTCACCGCACTTGGTGCCACCTTGCTGGGCCCCCTTGCCGTCGTGCGGGCATGGTCCCAGGACCATGCCGAGAAAATCATCCGAGCGCGAAACGACTACGACGACCTCCACGAGGCACCGGTTCCTTCCTGAAAACTTTTTGTGTTTCGGGCAATCCGTCGGCACGGCGGTTCCGAATTCCTTTTGTCAGCAACGCAGAGGCGTTGAAAATCGACAGGAAAGCAAGGAGCCCATCATGGCCTCGACTCACATCACCACCCGCCCCTCCCTTCTCCAGTACGTGGCGTTGGCCGTCGGCGCTGTATTCCTGCTGGTAGGCATCCTGGGTTTCATCCCCGGCATCACCAGCAACACCGAACACCTTGGAATGGCCGGACACCACTCGGGCTCAATGTTGCTGGGCATCTTCCAGGTCTCGGTGCTGCACAACGTCGTCCACCTGCTCTTCGGCGTCTTCGGCCTCACGCTGTGGCGCAGTGCGGCCAAGGCAAAGACCTTCCTCGTTGTCGGCGGAATCATCTATCTGGTGCTGGGTTTCTATGGCGTCTTCATCGACCAGTCCAGTGCCGCGAACTTTGTCCCGGTCAACACCGCTGACAACATCCTGCACTTCGCTTTGGGCGTTGGCATGGCCGGACTCGGCCTGGCCCTGGGCAAGAACCCGACCCCGGCCCGACGCACCGCCTGAGCCTGCCCCTACTTCCCCACTGAATCCGATCCCGGGACCCGCCGTACGCTCACCATGTGAAGCGTGCGGCGGTTCTCGTTTGCCATGACCTTATGGGGGGCTGCCGCCGCAACCAACTCGTTGTTTCGTGGTCGGAGCGGTATGGTCAATCGCAGCAGAACATGCCGCGTGAACCCCCAGGGGGCGGCGCCCCGACCAAAGGAACCGCCGCATGCTGGCACTGGCTGCCGCCTCCCCGATCGTGGTGGCCATGGGCTTGTTCCTGGCCCGGACGAAGGCCACCACCATGGCCATCTACTCATTGCTCACCGGCGTGCTTGCGGCAGTCTTCTTCTTCCCCACGCCGCCCGCTGAACTCATGCGGGCAGGGGCCATGTTCGGGCCCACGATCCTCGAGGTGCTGCTGATCCTCTTCGGCGGCGTGCTGCTCTCGCGCATCACTTCCGAAACCGGTGCCATGGACTGGATCTCCGGCTGGCTGCGGCAAAGCGCCTCGAACCAGCAGGCCGGGACGGTGCTGGTGGTTTTTGGGCTGGTTCCCTTCGCCGAGTCGGTCACGGGCTTCGGCATTGGCGTCACCGTGGGCGTCCCGTTGTTGATCCAACTGGGACATTCGGTGAAGCACTCCGCGATCTTGAGCCTGCTCGGTTTGGTTGCCGTTCCCTGGGGAGCGCTGGGTCCCGGCACCCTGGTGGCAGCCGAGTTGGCCGGGCTCACGCTGTTCGACGTGGGTGTCCGTTCGGCGCTGTTGACCCTGCCGGTGGTACTGGGCGCGGGAATCACCGCATGGCTGGTGCTGCGCGGCGAATCGACCAGGCCCGGGCGGTTGCTGGCGCACCTGATGGGCGCTGCGGTGCTGCTCAACGCCGGCATCCTGGTCGCCAACCTGCTCATGGGCACCCCGCCGGCGGGCATCGTCGGCTCCCTGCTGGTGTTGGCGGCGCACCTGGTGGCCTTCAGGATCGGCGGGTCGCTGGTTCCGGCCGGGCGCGCGGTCCGGGTGGCATTGTTGCCCTATGCGGTGCTCACTCTTGGCTTGCTTGCTGCCCGCGCGTTGAGTTCGCCGATGGAAGCCTCCCTGCTCAAGCGCGCCATCACCAGCGGCGGCGTCTGGCTGGTGGTGGCATGCCTGGTCGCCCAATACGGGTCCGCCTCCCTGGGCGGCGGAACCTCCGGCCTGCACGCACGCGCTGCCCTGGCCTACCGCAGTTGGATTCCCGTGGGGATAGCCACCGGCGGATTCACCATCCTGGGTGCACTGCTCGCGGCCACCGGAATGGGCAGGGAATTGGGTGCGGCGCTGGCCGGAATCGGTGCCGGATATCTGGTGCTGGGGCCGGTCGTCAACGGCTTGGCCGGTTTCATTTCCGGATCCAATACGGCGGCAAATTCCATGCTGGCCGCAACCCAGGCGCAAGCGGCGGCAAGCATGGGATCCTCGGTCCTGCAGATCGTCGCGGTCTCCAATGTCACCGCTTCGATGGCCACCATGCTCGCGCCCTCGCGCATCCTGCTGGCCTACGAGATGGCAGTCGTACCCGTGGCAGCGGCCACCGGCCCCACCCCGGAACCGGCACCGCCGAGCGAGGGCGAGGTCACCGCGTGGATTGCCCCGCGTCTGGGCATCCTCCTGGCCGTTGTCTGCACCCTGCTGGGCCTGGTCACCTGGGTGATCCACTAGCGATTTGCTCCCGGGCCGGCCGACAGCCAAGCGGTGGGTGAACGACGCTGCTACTCGTCCCCGGAGGAATCCAGGCGACGGCGTGCGTTGAGCAGTTGAACTTCAGGGCGGGCCGCGACCAGGCGCTCGATGGAGTCGAGCACCTCAATCACGTGTACGGCGTCCGCCGCGACGAGTCCCGCGGCCACCCCTGCGCGCCGGTGAAGGTCCTGTCCGCCGGTCTCCGCAACGGAGACCTCGAAGCGGCGCCTGATCTCGCTGAGTATCGGGCGCACGACGGCACGCTTCTGCTTGAGCGAATGCACATCTCCCAGCAAGAGGTCGAACTCGATCCATCCAAACCACATGGTTACATCATGCGCCTTCCGGCAGGAGCCGTGAATCCCTCCGCGCGGGAGTTCCACCGCGCTGGTGCGGCAGTTCCTAGGAAGCTGCTGAACAATTTTCTAGGTTTAAGGCGCGCCTCCGCGGTTTTTGGTCCGGGTCATTAAGACTTGGATCATGCAAGGATTCGAAGAGACTCAGCGCGGGTTGTTGGATGTGCAGGCACTGGCCGGGGAACTGTTGGCCCCGGGCAGTGCCTTCGCGTTTCTGGCTGAACATCGGGAGCGACTCTTTCCCGATGCCATGATGGAAGACCTCTTCCCGGTGCGCCGAGGCCGACCCTCCATCCCCGCCTCGGTAATCGGTTCCGTCCTGGTCCTCCAGGCCCTGGAAGGCCTCTCGGACCGCGGGACCGCGGAGGCCTTGACCTTTGATTTGCGTTGGAAAGCTGCCTGCGGGTTCGGCCTCACCCAAACTTCCTTCCATGCCTCGACGCTCACGTATTGGCGCAAGCGCCTAGCCGCCAGTGAGCGTCCGCACCGGATCATGGAGGCCGTGTCCGAGGTCGTCACCGAAACCGGGATCCTCAACGGCAAACGCCGACGGGCCGTGGATTCGACGGTCCTTGATGATGCGGTGGCCAGGCAGGACACCATCACGCAGCTGATTGCCGCGATCCGCCGCTTCGGCCGAGACATCCCCGACGGGGCGTCCCTGCTGGCAATCCATGCCACCGGGTATGACTACTCGCGCCCCGGGAAGCCGGAGATCGCCTGGGACGACAAGGAAGCCAAGGAAGCCCTGGTCTCGGTGTTGGTCAACGACGCACTCGCGTTGCTGGACGCGGTCAACCCCGAATCCCTGGAACCCAAGGCCAGTGAGTCCTATGCGCTGCTGGCGTTGGTGGCCGGGCAGGACGTGGAACCGGCCGAGGGCTCGGACGGCACCGATGGGCGGTGGCGCATCGCCCGGAGGGTCGCCAAGGACCGGATTATTTCGGTGGTGGATCCCGAGGCCCGGCACGCGCACAAGTCCCGCTCGGTCCTGCGTGATGGATACAAGGCCCACATCGTGGGGGAACCGGAAACCAGGATCTTCACCAGTGGGGCCGTGACGAAGGCCGGCGGTCCGGGATCCGGTGATGCCGAGGCCGGCATCCAACTATTGGGCACCGACCCGTCCATTCCCGCGCCTCATGAAAGCTATTCCGGGGAGGGGGATCGTATCCAGGTGCTCGGCGATTCGGCCTACGGCTCCGGGAACATGCTCGAGGCCCTGGAAACCAACGGGCATGACGCGGTGGTGAAGCCCAAGCCGCTGCGCCCGGCCGTCACCGGCGGCTACGTGCTCGACGACTTCGCCTACGACCAGGAAAAGCAGACCCTGGAATGCCCCAACGGCGTGGTGCGCAAGATCAGTGCCAAGGGCAACGTGAACTTCGGTGCCGCGTGCAACGGCTGCCCGCTGCGGGAAATGTGCACGAAGGCGAAGAAGGGCCGCAAGGTCGTCATCACCGAACACCACGGCCGGCAGCGCGCCCACCGGGCCGCATCCAAAGACACCGGGTTCCAGCACGACTACCGGGCCTACCGGCCGCTGATCGAACGATCCGTTGCCTGGCTGGTGGCTGGGAACAACCGGCGCTTGAGATACCGCGGAACGATCAAGAACAATGCCTGGTTGCAGACCCGTTTGGCGGGGCTGAACCTTCGGCGGCTGCTGACACTGGGTCTCACCGACGATAACGGGACCTGGATCATGGCCTAAGCCCCCGGACGGGGTGAGGTTGAGTCCCGAAACCACTTCGACGGCCCCGTAAACACCCCTCAGGGAACCAAAACGTTGTTTCGGCGAAAGTCGGGGAACGAAAAATAATCCGCTACCCAGGTTTCTACAGCCAAGAAGGGCTGGTTTCGATGCTTTTGCACCGGAACCAGCCCTTCAAATTGCCACTAAATCAGCAGGGTCCTAGCGGACGCCGTTTTCGGCGATGGCCTCGGCCAGCACCGGGGCCAGGCGTTTGACGCCCTCGCGGATCTTGTCCTCGGGCACCGCGCTGAAGGCCAGACGCAACCGGTGGCTGGGGGCGTCGTGGGGGCTGAAGGCAGCACCGGGAATGAAGACGACCCCTGCCTCGATCCCCTTGGACAGAAGTGGGTAGGTGTCGATTCCTTCCGGCAACGTGACCCAGATGAAGAACCCACCCTCGGGCCGGGTGTACCCAACGCCTTCAGGCATGTACTCGTCCAGGGCCTGAAGCATCGCATCACAGCGCCCTGAGTAGAGTTCCCGGTAGGTCTGGATCTGCCCGCGCCAGTCATGCTCCGAGAGGTACTTGCTGATCAGCATCTGGTTGAACGTTGCGGGGCAGAGCGTGACGGCCTCGGCGGCCAGGTAGAAGCGACGGAAGAGGTGCGTGGGAACCACCGCCCAGCCGATCCGCAGGCCGGGTGCCAGGATCTTGGAAAACGAGCCCATGTAGATCACGTGGTCGGGGTGGTAGGCGCGCAGCGGCTTGATCGGTTCCCCGGAGTAGCGCAACATGCCGTACGGGTTGTCCTCCAGGATGAGGATGTTCTCGGCGATGCAGATCTCGGCGATCTCGGCCCGGCGCTCGGCAGCCAGGGTGATGCCGGAGGGATTGTTGAAGTTGGGGATCGTGTAGAGGAACTTGATCCGTGCCCCCTCGCTGCGCAGCTCGTCGATGCGCTGGCGCAGGGCCGAAGGAATCAGTCCGTGTTCGTCGGTGGCAACGGGTTCGGCGCGCACCTGGTAGGCCTCGAAGGTGTTCAGGGCGCCTACATATGTGGGGTCCTCGCACAGCACGGTGTCCCCGGGATTGCAGAAGACCTTGCAGGCGACATCCTGTGCGGCCTGTGACCCCGTGGTGACCACAATGTTATTTGGGTCGACCCCGGTGATCCCTTCCTCGGCCATGACCTCGCAGATCTGCAGGCGCAGTTCCTCGGTGCCCTGGCCGCTGCCGTACTGCAGCGCTGTCATGCCCTGGGTCGCGATCAGCTCGGAGGCCATCGCACCGAGCTTTTCCAGGGGCAGCGACTGCAGGTAGGGGTTGCCGCCCGCCAGCGAGACCAAGGTGGGGTCCAGGGAGAGTTCGAAGACGTCGCGGACCGCGGATTGCTTGATGTGCGATGCGCGCTCCGAGAAGAGTGATTCGTGCGCGGCCGCACGGGTCATCGCGATTTCGGTTTCACTGCCCATGCCAGGTTCTGTTGTTGAGGTCACACCGGCACTTTATCAACACTTGTTGCCTATAAGTCAACACCGGGCTATTTCAGGCTAAGGCTTTCGCCGATATCAACGCCATCGATGAGGATCCGGGCTTCCCCAGTCCCGGCGGCAACCATGGCGGTGTGGGTGAGCTGGGCAATGATGCGCGGATCGTCGCAAATGCCGCCGGAGCTGAGGTCTCCGGTGAGCTCCACCGTGACGATGCCCTCCGACACCGTGGACGAGACGTAGGACAGGTCCGAACCCGCGAGCGCATTCATCAGGCCCGACTGGCCGAGCTCGATTTCCTTGTTCTCAAGCAAGCCGCTCATGGCCGCCTCCACCTGGCTGGCATAGATCACCGGACCCGTTTCGGTGGCAACGATGCTGTCGCCGCAACCGATCATGGGACCTGCCTTGCCCTGGTCACTGACCGCCACGTAGAAAATCGTCAATGAGGAGGTGGTCGTCTCCGGCAGCGCTGTGGCGGACGGGGACTCCGGGGCGGGAGTTTCAGCCGGCGGGGGACTTCCAACCGAGGATCCGGTGGCGCTCGCCGAATCGGAGGGCTTTGGCGGCAGCGTTGCCGGGGTCGGGATGCTGCTCGGTGCGGCAGCGGCGGACGGAACCTCGCTGGGGATCGCGGAGCCGTTGGCAGACGGTGACGGTATAGGTGTCGGTGTCGGTGTTTGTGCCTGCGTCGGAAACGGTGCCGGCATCGGTGTCGGCACGCTTGACGGAACATTTAACGGTGGGGCGGAGACCGAGGGGGCTTTGGACTCAGACGTCCCTGTCCCGGTTGTTGGTGGCGCCGGTGCCGGACCGCCGGTGCAACCCGAGAGCGCCAGAACCATTCCGGCACCCGCAAGACTGCCCAGCAAGAGGCGCATCAAACGATTCCGGAACACGGCTTCCCATCCCTTCAAGCACCTTCATCCGCCATTGCGGCCACTTCCAACATACGAAGGTCTTGCCCGCCGAATCCAGCACGGTGGAGTTGCGGTTGGGCCTATTCCGGGGTGTCGGTCGGCGCTTCGGTGCGGTTGTCGAGCCAGGCCTGCACCGCGGCGGGACGGATCCTGCGGTGCGTGCCGCGGTACGCGACGGGAATGATTCCCGAATCGGTAAGTTTGCGCAGGTAACTAGCCGAAACGCCTGCCATTTTCGCCGCTTGCGAGGTGTTCAATAACGATTCGACGGTACTCACACTCACTTCGTCGCCGAGCGCCATGCGTTGGAGCACCTCGATGAGTGCCGCATGGGCGACATCCGGCAATTGCAACGTGGTGCCATTGACAAAAATGGTGGTGTCCGCTGATTCTTCCAGGGCCGCCGCGAGCCTTGCCGCGGCCTTCTTTTCCAGGGCAGGGAAGGCCCTGGCCTTGCTCAATGACGGTGTTGGAGACGACATGCTTCCATCATGCATGATGCCGCACAAAAGTGCCGGTCGGACGCGCGTCGCTGATGCGGGTCCGCATGCCGGATCCGCTGTTCCCCGGCGGCCTGCCGGTGGCGATTGTTTCACGATGGTTGCGCCAAGCGGTGGCACGAGAGCGTCGAAGTGCAGTAGTGTGTGGACCACGGTCTAAAGAAAGTACTGACCAGTGCGCATCGTCTGAGCCCCCACCCCGGGCCGGCAGACGCACAGCGAGGCTAAGCAGTAGGTGATCACCACGTCGACGTGGGATCGGCCGAAACTTACGACATCTACGATCATCGAATCGATTCCTCGCTCCGACACATTTCAGAACTTTCAAGGAGTCTTCCATGTCCATTGACACCTCTCTTAACGCCGCCGCCTCCATCACCGAGGCCGATATCTTCGACGCCCACATCGGCGGCAAGCTCACGGTCCAGTCCAAGATGCCGCTGGCCACCAAGCGGGACCTCTCCATCGCCTACACCCCCGGTGTGGCCCAGGTTTCCCGCGCCATTGCCGCGGACCCTGCCATGCACGCGACCCACACCTGGGCTTCGCGCCTGGTCGTGGTGGTCTCCGACGGAACCGCCGTGCTGGGATTGGGCGACATCGGAGCCGCTGCCTCGCTGCCGGTCATGGAGGGCAAGAGCGCGCTCTTCAAGGAATTCGGTGGCCTCGACTCCATCCCGTTGGTGTTGAACACCACCAACGTCGACGAAATCATCGAAACCCTGGTTCGCCTGCGCCCCAGCTTCGGCGCCGTGAACCTCGAGGACATCTCCGCCCCGCGCTGCTTCGAACTCGAAGAGCGCCTCATCGAGGCCCTTGACTGCCCGGTCATGCACGATGACCAGCACGGCACCGCCGTGGTCGTCCTGGCGTCCCTGCTCAACGCGGCAAAGGTTGCAGGCAAGGAACTGGGCCAGATGCGCGCCGTCATCTCCGGTGCAGGCGCCGCGGGCATCGCCATCGCCGAGATCCTCATCAACGTCGGCCTGGGCGATGTGGTGCTCGTCGATTCCAGGGGCATCATCCACCGCGACCGCGACGACCTGAACGCCATCAAGGCCAAGTACGCGGCCATCACCAACAAGGACGGCCTGATCGGCGGCATCCGCGAGGCGCTCGACGGAGCGGACCTGGTCGTTGGCGTTTCCTCCTCCAAGTTCGTGGAAGAGGACCTGGCCGGCATGAACGACGATGCGATCATCTTCGCACTGTCCAACCCGGATCCGGAAGTCATGCCCGACGTTGCCGCCAAGTACGCAGCCGTGGTCGCCACCGGACGGTCGGATTTCCCGAACCAGATCAACAACGTGCTGGCCTTCCCCGGCATCTTCCGCGGTGCACTGGATGCCGGCGTCCGCCGCATCACCTCCGACATGAAGATCGCCGCGGCCCACGCCATCGCCGAACTGGCGCAGGACAAGCTCTCCGCCGACTACATCGTGCCCTCGCCGCTTGACCCCCGCGTCATGCCGGCAGTTGCCGCCGCCGTAGCCGAGGCCTCGAAGGGCCAGTAGCACTTCGGATCCATCCAACGGCTCCGCTTCGTCCATCCCCCCGGGTGGACAGAACCGGAGCCGTTGGCGTCCGGCCTCTCCACGCCCGACGAGTACCGTTTCGACAGGTGCTCCGCCCGTTTCCTTCGTCCCGGTGCGGGATCGTTGGATGCAATGGAAACGTCACCGAAAAGCGGCCTCCCCGGTCTCGTTTCGGCGCCGGGCGCGCTGTTACAGTGCCTCATGAGCCAGAACCCAGCACCGTCCGGCCGTGGCCGCAAGATCGTTGTCGCGCTTCTCGTGGTGGCACTGGCGGCCGCCCTGGCCTGGGTGGCGATCCTGCTGATGCAGCCCGCGGACGGCCCTGGCGAAGACGGTCCGGGAACGACGGCCTCGCTGGGGACCAGTGCGCCGGCAAGCCCCTCCGCCACCCCCTCGCCAACGTCGAGTGCCTCGGATGTACCCAGTGCCGCGCCGTCATTGTTCGCAGCTGAGGCTGCGATGGTCGTCTGGCCGGATCCGGGAAGCACGCTGCGCTACGCGGCGCCGGAAGAAGCCGCCGCCGGATTCGCCGAGGAATTGGCGGGCTTCACCGACCCGGTCTACGGGGACTTCATGCAGGGCGATTCGCGCTCGGGTGAATTGGAGGTCCGTGCCATATCGGACGGCGCCGTGACCACCGTCCTGTTGCGCCAGCTCACCGACGGCAATTGGTACGCCATCGGGGCGATGAGCAGCGAGATCGTTCTTGATTCACCCAGGGCCGGCGACCCGATCACGTCTCCCGTGGCCCTGTCCGGGACCTCGCGCGCATTCGAGGGGACAGTGGAGGTCGTGGTCCGATCCCACGGTGGCGCCGAGGCACTCGGGACCGGGATCGTGACGGGCGGAGCCGGGCCCGACTTGGGGCCGTTCAGCGGGAGCATCCAGTGGGACAATCCAGGCTCCGGCGGCGGTGTGCTGCTGCTGTTCGAGACCAGCGCCAAGGACGGCAGCATCTGGACGGCCGCCGCGGTCCCGGTCGGGTTCGCGGCGCAGCAATAACCCCATGGGTTCACGGCAGATCGGCAGGGAGCCCGGCACGCTGCGGGACAAGATCTCCGGACGGGACCGCCTGCCCGCAACCCCATGTGCGGCCTACCGCGGGGCCTTCGGGCCCCACGGCATTGCGCGTAGGCAGGATATCGTGCAGGTCGGGTCCTCACCTTCCTTTTGAGAACCACCGGCTCCGGCGACGAGACGGCGGATTCGAGCCCGTGCCTCGGGTGTCGGACCCGCCGTCTTTTCTCGTCTCGGACGTTATCCACAATTCCCACCCGGCGCCCCACCGCACGACGGGAACGGCGAACACTGGGAGATGTCAGCAACACGTGGGGACGAACCAAGGAGCGGGAATCATGTGCCTCGAATGCGATGGGTGGACGGCCGACGAGGTGCGGCAAAGCATCGACAACCGGATTGGGCAATACGGCTGGGCCGTTCAATATGTGGAAGACCCCAATCTGCGCCGGTGTTTCGGCTACACCGTCGGGCTCACGAAACTGGGTGAGTCGGAATTCCTGGTCCGCGGCCTCGACATGGCCGAAACCAACCGCTTACTCAACGGCTTTGCAACGTCGGTGACCCGGCGCCATGAACACTTCGACAACGGCCACACGGCCGACGGGCCCGACGGACGGAAGCTGTATTTCTCCACCATGCACGGGGCCACCAAGTTCGCCCTGGGTGCCTACTCCCGTTACGGGCACGGAACACGGGTGCTGGAAATTCATTTCATGGATCGCGAGGTGCCGCCGTCGACTCCCGCACTGATGTTCAAGTCGGTGTCGGCCCCGGTCGGCCACGGACCTGTCACGGGCCGAAAGCGTTAAGGACATGCTGTTTGGACCGGCTTCGGATCCCGCAAGCCTGGAGTTTCTGCGGCCGATTCGCGAGCTGATTTGCCAAGAGGGCTACGCCGTCGTCAACGACACCGACTCCGAGCACAGACAGGAAGTCTGCTACTCGGTTGGACTGACTGACAAAGGCTTGCCCGAGCTCATCGCAGGGATGGAAGACTTCACCGAATTTCCACAGGGGTCCCCGGGCATGCTGCACCATCTGGCCCGCATGTTGCTGGCGCGGGGCGGCAGCTATGGGGAAGGTGACATCTTTGAATTCCACGGGCAGTGGGTACGACTGGTGCCCGAGACCCTCTACAAGGCGCAGTGCGACGTGAACCTCGGGCTGTACGGCCCAAAGTTCTCCTTGCTGCAGGTCGCTCCCTGTTCCCCGAACCCTACGGAACGGAAAAAAGTCCAACCGGTTTGCCTCAACTGACTCCAGGGCCGCGGGGGGGCCTGGAATGACTCCCCGTCAATGCGAAAGGCGGCGGATGCGACCACCCGTAAATCGGGTCATCGCATCCGCCGCTTCGTTGGGGTTGGGGGTGCTAGGCGCGCAGGCGGGCCCTGCGTGCTGCGTGTTCGGCCGCGACCTTGGCATCGTGCTCGGCGCGGATTGCCGCGTGCTCCGGGTTGCGGCGAACCATCAGGTATCCGAGGCCCAGTGCTACGAACCAGATAGGGGTGAAGACCAAGGCCATTAGCGTGTCGGGCTGGGTGGTCAGGGCCCAGATGATGAAGCCGAAGAAAGCAAGCACCACATAGGGCATGAACAATCCGCCGGGCATCTTGAACTTGCTGGCCTCATTCAGCTCCGGGCGGCGGCGGCGGTAGACGATGTAGCTGATCAAGATGATCGACCATACGAACATGAAGCACAGTGCCGAGATCGTGGTGACCAGGGTGAAGGCCTCGGCCACCGAACCCTCCGCGTAGAGCAGGGCCACTCCCGCGAGCAGGAACATGCAGGAGAAAATCAGCGCGTTCTTCGGGACCTTGCGGCTTGAAAGCTTGCCGAAGACCTTGGGTGCATCGCCCTCGCGGGCCAGCCCGTAAACCATGCGTGACGTGGAATATATGCCCGAGTTCGCGCTGGAAGTCGCCGAGGTGAGCACGACGAAGTTGATTACGCCTGCGGCACCGACCAAGCCAGCCAAGGCGAACATTCCCACGAAGGGTGACTCATCGGCGGAGTAGCTGGTCCAGGGACGGACAGCCATGAGAATGACCAAAGCACCGACGTAGAAGAGCAGCACGCGGATCGGGATGGAGTTCACTGCGCGGGGCAGGTTCCGTTCCGGGTCCTTGGTCTCGGCGGCAGCGGTGCCGACCAATTCGATGCCGACGAAGGCGAACACGGCGATCTGGAAGCCTGCAACAAAGCCCATGAAGCCGGTCGGGAACATCCCGCCGTGTTCCCACAGGTTCGTGAAGGAGGCGCGTGCGCCATCCGTTTCGAAGCTCATGATGATCATGACCAGGCCGACGACGATCAGGGCCATGATGGCGATGATCTTGATCAGCGCGAACCAGAACTCGGTCTCGCCAAAGGCCCGGACAGTGGGAAGGTTCAATGCGAGTAAGACCAGGATGCAGAGGATGGCCGGAATCCACAGTGCCAGGTCGGGCCACCAGAATGCGACATAGTGGGCAATGGCCACCACGTCGGCGATGCCGGTGACAATCCAGCAGAACCAGTACGTCCAGCCGGTGAAGAAAGAAGCCCATGGACCCAGGAGGTCACCGGCGAAGTCCCCGAAGTTCTTGTACTGCAGGTTGCTCAACAACAATTCGCCCATGGCGCGCATGACGAAGAAAAGCATGAAGCCGATGACCATGTAAACGAAGATGACGGAGGGGCCGGCCACCGAGATGGTCTTGCCCGAACCCATGAACAGCCCCGTGCCGATGGCACCGCCAATGGCCATGAGTTGGATGTGGCGGTTTGAGAGGGCCCGTTCCAGTGGCGGATTGCCGTCGGTGGACTCTTCGCCCGGTGCTTTGTCGAGCGTTTTTTCAGTCATGGTGCGGACTATCCTTGTGGAGATTGGTGTTGCCTGTGACGGCCAGTACAGAGCCTCAAAAACCCTACTGCAATTCCCGCAACCGGCGAAAATGGGGGTCGAGTTAATCACACCGTTGACGCATTTGCCGATCATTGGCGACTTTGCGTGCCTGCTGCACGACGCGCGTTGGTACCTTGGCACGCGAAGTCGGTAGGCTGGAGGCATGGCATTCCGTAACCGTCGCGCAGCTAACCTTCCGGCAAAACTTTCCCGCTCTTGGCTGCTAGTCAACGCCTCGAAGCCCGAGGACTTCGGCCCGGCGCTCGCGTCCGAGGCCGATTCGGTCATCTTCGACATGGAAGCCGCAGTTCCGGACGACAAGAAGGATGCCGCACGCGAAGCCGTGGTCGAGGCACTGTCCACCGGGATGACGGCCTGGGTGCGCGTCAACGGAATCGACACCGACTTCTGGGCCAAGGACCTGGCCGACCTGTCCAAGGCCCCTGGCCTGCGCGGGGTCATGCTCGCCATGACCGAAAAGCCCGAGCAGGTAACCTACACGGCCATGCGCCTGCAGGCAGGCACCCCGGTGCTAGCCCTGGTTGAATCCGCGCTCGGCATCGAGAACGCCACCGCGATCGCCTCGGCCCCCGGTACCTTCCGCCTGGCCTTCGGCGTGAACGATTTCCGCAAGGACACCGGCGTTTCCGGAGACCCGCTGGCCCTGGCCTACGCCCGCGGCAAGCTTGTGGTGGCATCGCGCGTGGGCAAGCTCCCCGGCGCCATCGACGGGCCTCCTGCACCGGGTGCGGATGCCGCCGAAGTCTTGGCCGACTCCGCGATCACCGCATCGATGGGCATGACCGGCAAGCTGGCGCTCTCGCGCACCCAGGTCGATGAGATCAACCGGGGTCTTTCGCCCAGCACCGACGAGCTGTCCTGGGCACACGACATGCTTGACGCCCACGCGGCCGGCGCCACGGTGGGCGATGGTTCTTACCTGCCGCGTCTGGCACGTGCACAGAAGATCGCCGACCTGGCCGACTCCTACGGATTGTGGAACGCCTAAGACCTCCGGTTGCCCGCGGGTGACCATGGCCCGGCAGGTGCGTTTCACGACGCACTTGCCGGGCTTTTCCATTTGTGCCATGCCTTGTGCCGACAGCCCTTGCCCCCTTGCAAGCAGGGCCGTCCGCACAGAGACTGTTGGCATGAGCGATGAAGGTTCCGGCCGGTCGGAGGGTTTGGCCTGATGACCAATCTCTATGAGAAACACGTGTTGCCTCGCCTCGTCGCGTTCTCCTGTGGCACCAAGTCCCTGGACCCGATGCGAACGCGGGCGTGCTCCGGGCTTGCCGGTAGGGTGCTGGAACTGGGTTTCGGCTCGGGAAGCAACGTGGGGCACTACCCGAAGGAAACGACGGAGGTGGTGGCCATTGAGCCCTCCGACACCGCCTGGCGGCTATCGGCCGGCGCGCGGGCGGCATCGGCCATCCGGATCCTGCGGGGATCGGTTGACGGCCAGCAGCTAGGGGAGCCCGACGGGTACTTCGATGCCGCACTGAGCACCTTCACGCTGTGCACCATTCCGGATGCCGCCGCTGCCCTGGCTGAGGTTCACCGCGTGCTCAAGCCCGGCGGGGCGCTGCATTTCCTGGAACATGGGCTGGCCCCCGATGAAAAGGTCCAACGCTTCCAGCGCCGGGTCGAACCCCTTCAGAAGGCGCTGGCCGGAGGTTGCCATCTCACCCGTTCCGTCGCTGAGATGCTTCACGATGCAGGGTTTCAGACCACCGAGTTGGACACTTTCTACCTGGCCGGAGCGCCTCGCTTCGAGGGTGCGATCAGTCTGGGCGTGGCGACCCGTTCCTGAACTCCCGCCCCGGCCGCCTACTCGCGCGAGTACCGGGTGACCAGCTCGCGCTTGAGCACCTTCCCGCTGGGGCCCAGCGGGAAATCCGCCACGATTTCGACAAGCCGCGGATACTTGTAGGCCGCCAGCCGTTCCCTGGCGTAGTCGCCAATGGCGTCGGCACCCAAAAGGCTCCCTGCCGCAAGGGTCACCGCGGCCACGATTTCCTGGCCGTGCTTTTCATCCGGCACCCCGAAGACCGCGGCATTGGTGATCTCCGGGTTGGCGACCAGCACTTCCTCGACTTCGCGCGGGTACACGTTGTAGCCATTGCGCAGGATCATGTCCTTCTTCCGGTCCACGATGCTGATGTAGCCGTCCTTGTCCTTGGTGCCCAGATCCCCGGTGCGGAACCAGCCATCCACCATGGCTTCGGCCGTTGCCTCGGGGCGGTTCAGGTACCCGGAGAAGAGATTGTGCCCGCGGATCACCAGCTCGCCCAACTCACCGGTTTCCAGCAACTCGATGGCATCGGAGACCTCTGGGCGGGCAACCTCGATCTCGACTCCCCAGACGGGCTGGCCCACGGTTCCTGGCCGCGGCTCGATGCCCACGTGGTTGAAGGAGGCCACCGGTGAGGTCTCGGTCAGTCCGTAACCCTCGTGGATTGTCGCGCCGAAGTGCTCGCTGAATCCCTCGAGGATGGCCAGCGGCAGGGCAGCGCCGCCGGAAACCGCGTAGCGCAGCGCCGGGGCAGGCTCCGGGCGCACCTTGGCCGCGGCCAGCAACCCCACGTACATGGTGGGCACGCCGATGAAGATGTTCACGCCCTCGTCCAACACCATGTCCAAGGCCGCCTCTCCGGTGAACTTGGGCAGCAGCAGGATCTCGGCGCCGGCGCGCAACCCCGCGTTCAAGGCCACGGTCTGCCCAAAGGTGTGGAAGAGCGGCAGGCCGCCAAAGAGCTTGTCTCCCCGGCGCATGTCGAAGGTGTTCAGCAACAGCACGTTGACCTGCTCGACAAGGGCGAAGTGGGTGCCAAGCGCGCCCTTGGGCTTGCCGGTGGTGCCGGATGTGTACAGGATCGTGGCGATGTCCAGCGGCCCGCGCGGGACGTAGGCGCCAATGGGTGTTGCGGCCTTGGCAAGGTCCTCAAGACGGGGAAGATCCCCGGCCTCGGGAGACATCACGGTGAAGACCCGCGCCCCGGCCGCCAGCGCACCCGGTGCCCCCTCGCCCAGCAGCGGCGCGGCGCAAATGAGCGTCTGCGCCCCGGCGTCGCCCAACACGTATTCGATCTCATGGCGCTTGAAGAGTGCATGCACGGGGACCGCCACGGCTCCCAGTGCCAGCACCGCATAGTAGACGCGGGCGAAGTCGGTGACGTTGGGGATCATGATGGCGACCTTGTCCCCGTCCGTCACCCCGGCCTCGCGCAAGGCCCCGGCGTAGGCGCGCGCCTGGTCCCACAGATCCTTGTAGCTGGTGCTGGCCCCGCCCAGGGTGATGGCCGGCAGGTCGCCGTTGCGCTTGGCGCCCTCTGCCAGGATGGCTGCAACGGACAGGGTGGCGTTTGGAACTGGTGCGTTCACGGCGGATTCTCCCAAGACGAAGGTGCGGGCGGGCTCTCGCCCATCGTGCTCGCCGTGCCACCCGCCTGTCAACGAACAGCGCCGCGCGTGGCCCGCCGTTCACCGAGGAACCGGGTCAGTTGCCCGCGGCCACGACCTGGGCGACGGGGACGTCCCCGTCGCTGAACTTGATGGTCCGGCCGATGCTTGCCGGCTCATCCAGCGCTGCCACGATGGCCAGTGCCGTGTTGGCCCGGGAGGTCGAGGTATCCGACGCGGGGTCGGGCATCGGGTTCAGCAGACCGGTGGGTTCGGCAAGGGTCAGGGCCCCGGGGCCCAGGATGGTGTAGTCCAGGGTGCTGGCACGCAGGTGTTCGTCGGCGGCGATCTTGGCGGCCATGTAAGGGTAGAACGGGTCATCCAGTGCCACCAGGTGCTCGGTGTCGGCGGTGAGGAATGAGACCATGACATAGCGCTTGGCCCCGGTGATCTCCGCGGCGTTCATGGAACGGATGGCGGCGTCGCGGTCGACGGCATAGGTGCGGTCCGGGTTTCCGCCGCCGGCCCCGGCTGACCAGACAATCGCTTCGGCACCCTGGAAAGCCTCGGCCATTTCTGCGGTCGTCGCGTTCTCCACATCCAGCACCAGTGGCGTGGCGCCCGTGGCGGAGACATCCGCGGCGTGGTCGGGGTTGCGGATGACAGAGATGACGGTGTCGCCTCGCTTGGCCAACTGGGCAGCTGCCAACAGCGCGACCTTGCCATGGCCGCCAATGATCGTGACCTTCATGATGCTCCTTGAGTCGTGTTCAACGTGTGCCTGGATGTGCGGCGTCCGCGTCGAGCGGTCTCTCTTCCAACGAGGTGCCCGGTGTGCTGCATTCCGTCCCTAGTCTTTCAGTTTTCGAGCGGGTGCGGGGCGAACCACCGGGCCGGGACCCTTAGGCGGCCACGAGGATTCCGTCCTCGTCCGAGTACAGCATGGCGCCGGGGACGAAGGTGACCCCGCCAAAGGACACGACCAGGTCCACCGCGCCGACCGAATCCTTGGCGCTCTTGCGCGGATTCGAGCCCAAGGCCTTGATGCCCAGCGGGGTGTCGGCCAGGGCCACGCGGTCACGGATCGCGCCGTTGATCACGACGCCGGCCCAGCCGTTCTCCACGGCAGCGGCGGCGATCATGTCGCCCATCAATGCGGATTCCAGCGACCCGGCCCCGTCGACCACCAGCACCGCGCCTTCGCCCGGGGAGTTGAGCAGGGACTTGACCAGGCCGTTGTCCCGGTAGCAGCGCACCGTGCGCACCGGACCGCTGAAGCGGGGGTGGGCACCGAAATTCTCAAATTGCAGGGAAACCGATTGCAGGTTTTCATCGTTGTCAAAGAGATCGCAGGTGGTAAACGTCATGTTCCCCAGCCTACGATTCACGGTGCCGGAATCCGGCCGGTGTTACGCCGGATGCGGGGTGTCCGTTCGCGACGCCCGGTGGGGCCCAAGTTGTTGGCTGGGCCTCTGGGTGGTTTCGGCGTAGCATGCGGCCATGGACAACGTGGTGATCAAGCGAGTCTACGAGGCAGCCGAAAGCGACGACGGCTACCGGGTCCTGGTGGATCGGATCTGGCCCCGGGGCATCAAGAAGGATGATGCGGAACTGGACCTCTGGCTCAAGGAAGCGGGGCCGTCCGATGAACTTCGAAAGCAATTTGGCCACGTCGCCAAGAAATTTCCGGCCTTTGCCAAGGCCTATCGCAAGGAACTGGACGGTTCGGAGGCCTTGGAGAAATTGTTGTCGCTAGCCAGGGACAAGGAGCGACTGTGTCTCTTGTATGGGGCCATGGACGAGGAACACAACCAGGCCGTGGTGCTGCGTTCGGTCATCGGGGAGCAGCTGGGCACGGGCGGGGCGTAATCGGTATCGCGGATCCGGGGCCCAACGACGGAGCCATCCGCCACTGCGCCCCGGATCGGCAGGTGCCTAGATAAAGGTGTTGCTGCTGGTGCCCAGGGATTCGATGGAGGTTTCCAGCACGTCGCCTGCCTTCAGCCACGGGTGGCGTCCGTCCTCGTTGCGCCTGCCCAGGGCCACGCCGGCGGGGGTTCCGGTGAGGATCACGTCGCCGGGGCGCAGCTCATTGAACACCGACAGGTAGGCCACCAGCGCCGCGGGGGAGAAGACCAGGTCGGCGGTGGAATCTTCCTGCACGATCTCCCCGTTCACGCGCGTGGTGATTTTCGCACCCGTGGCGAAGTCCTCGGGGCTGACCAGCCATGGGCCCAATGGCGAAGCCGCGTCCCAGCACTTTCCCTGGGTCCATTCGGTGGTGCGGCCTTGGTAGCCGCGCATGGACACGTCGTTGGAGACCGCGTAACCGGCAATGTGCTTGGGGGCATCGGCTTCGGAGATGCGGCGCCCGGGTTCGCCGATAATGACGGCGAGCTCGCCCTCCCAGTCGATGCGGTGGTCCTCGGCCGGGATCTCGATCTCGTCGTTGGCCCCGGTCAGCGAGGAGGCGAACTTGGTGAAGACCGTGGGGAACTCGGGTTCCTCCTTGCCGACTTCGGCAATGTGGTTGCGGTAGTTCAGCCCGATGCAATACACCTTGGCCGGGTTGGTGATCAGCGGGGCGTAGTCGGCGTCGGCCAGCTCGGCGACGGCGCCGGTGGCGGCTACACCCAATGCCGCGGTGCGGGCCTCGGGGTCGGCGGCCAGGAAGGCCCCCACATCGGCGAAGCCCTCGAGCTCGCTGAAGTTCTTCTCGGTGATCAAGGCGGCAAAGGTGCTTTCGGGCGCATCGGCCCGGCGCAATGTGGCAAGTTTCATGCCCTTATCCCATCACATGGGCACCGATGCGCCGGAACCGGTGACGCATTTTTTCTTTTCCCGCGGGTGCCGCTAGCGCAGGGCGGCAGTGAATTCGGCGGCAAGCATGGCAATGGCCTCGTGTTCGCCAGCGGCCACCAGGGCTCCGGGAACCACCGAGGAATCGACACACACAGCCAGCGCCCCTGCCTCCAGGAACTCCTTGGCATTGGCCAGGGTGACCCCGCCGGTGGGCAGCAGGCGCACGCCCGGGTAGGGACCCTGCAACTCGGTGAGGTAGCGCGAACCCATGATTGCGGCGGGGAAGATCTTGACCATGGCACTGCCAAGGTCAAGGGCCATGGCCACTTCGGTCGGGCTCATGGCCCCCAGGCAAAATGGCACCCCGGCCTGTGCGGCGACCTCGGCCACCTCCGGGCGGATGCCGGGGGCGACGATGAACTGGGCCCCTGCATCGATGGCGGCGCGAGCCTGGTCGGCGTGCAGCACGGTTCCGGCTCCGACCACGGCTCCGTGGGTCTGCACGGTGTCGGCGGCGCGGGCCAGGTGGGTGAGCATTCCGGGGGTCGTGAAAGTCAGTTCCACCGCGTAGATGCCTCCGGAGACCAGTGCGCCGCACAATTCTGCGGCGTCGGTGATCGCCTCGGTGCGGACCACCGCCAGGGCCTTGTCGCGTTGGAGCATCTGGATCATTTCCGGCGTGTTCATGTGGATTGCGTTCTTCCTTTCGCGCTGCGTCGCAGCGCCCGGCCGGCGAGGGCCGAAGTGGGTAGGTGCTCGGAAACGGCGGCCACGCCGTTGACGAACACGTGCTGTATTCCTGCCGCCGGTTGCCGTGGATCGGCAAAGGTGGCCCTGTCAATAATGACATCCGGAGCGAAGACCAGCACATCGGCGGCGTTCCCCTCGGCCAGCACACCGCGACCGACGAGTCCCAGGCGGGCCGCTGGACGGCCGGTGAGCTGGTGGATCATCCCCGGCATGTCCATCGGTCCCGCTTCCCCGGCATACTGCGCCATGAAGCGCGGAAAGGCGCCCCAGGTACCTGGGTGGGCCGCGGCCACAGGCACTCCGGGACCGGACCCGCTGTGGCTGCGGTGCCCCATGATGGCCCGCAGGTTTTCCTCGTTCCCGGTGCGGTGCAGGATGCCGGTGGCCAGCTCATCGGCGCCCAGGATGCGCAGGAAAGTGGTGACCACGTCGGTTGACTGGATCGCGGCAATCCGGGTGATGTCCTGGCCCACCAACATGGACAGCCGTGCGGAACCCACCGAGGCGATGCGCACCGCTTTCCAGTCGATGTTCGGATCGGCCTGGACCTCGGCCCGGATCCGCGCCACGGCATCGGCATCGTCGAAGCGGGCCAGGATGTCGGCGGTGTGCCCTTCGCGTGCCCAGGAAGGCAACAGCGAGGACAGGAGCCCGGGGACCTCGAGGTAGGGGTGGGAATCGCAGCCCAGATCGACGCCGGCATCCAGTGCCGCGTCAAGCATGTCCAGAAGTTCCGCAACCGTACCCGGGGATACCCCGGCATCCATGCGCAGATGGGCCAGTTGTAGGGACACCCCGGTCCTGGCGGCCACGGCGATGCTGCCGCCCACGGCTTCCAGCACAGTGCCGTGGTGCGGGTCGTGTTCCGGGGACCAATAACCGCCGCAGGCGGCAATGGCCGTGCCCAGGGCCTCAAGCTCCGCTGCGGTTGCGCGAGGCTCCGGGTCATGTTCCTGGCCGGAGGACATGCCCACCGCGCCCTGCTCCAAGGCATCGGCAATGGCCTTGGCCTGGGCGGCAATCATTTCGGCCACGGACGCGCTCTCTACGCCCCGCATGGCAACGGCCCGCACGCTCCCCAGCGGCACCAGACAGGCCACATTGGCGCCTGTTCCCTCGTCGATCCGGTCAAGGTATTGGCCCACGGACGGCCAGTCAAGTGGTGCACGCGATTCTACGTGCGGGGCGAGGGAGAGCTTCTCCTGCCCCAGGACCTGGGTGGTCACGCCCTGCGTGAGGGCTGCATGGTGGGCAGGACCGGTCGGCAGGGTCGGCTCGGAGCGCCCGTGCATGTCGATGAATCCCGGACAGGTGACCAGGCCAGACCCGTCGATGACCAGCGTGTCGCCGTCCTCGATGAAAGCCCCGGCCGGGAGAATACGCGAAATGAGGCCGTCCTCGAGCACGACGTCGCCGGCGTATTCGGCGCTCCCGGAGCCGTCGATGATACGGGTGCGGGTGATGGCTGTGCGCACCGGGAGCGGGCGCACAGCATCGATCCGCATTAGAAGAAGGTGTGAACTAGGGAGACGACCCGTTGGTCCTCCACTGCATCCTCGAGAACCGGGATCAACGACCACTTGTCAAAGGCAGTGCAGGGGTGGGACAGGCCCAGCCGGATCACGTCGCCGACCTTTACCGTGGTGGTGGCCGGATCGAAGCGCAGGAAAGAGTGCTGGTCGTATTGCGTCACGATGCTCGCACCGACCAATTCGGTCATTTTGCTGCCCAGGTCTGGACCGATCATTTCTGGTTCGGGCAGTCCCTCATCGAAGGGGAAATCGCGCTTGCCGCCGTCGAGCAGGGCCAGACCCGCCTCGGGCTGGGAAACCACGCGGGCCCAGCCGTGCATGGCGGCGCGAAACGGGGCAATGCGCTGGCGGGCGAAGTGTGAAATGCCGCGGTGGAACCGGTCGTCATGCACCAGGTAGTCCCCGGACCGGATCAAGACATCGATCCGACGGCCCCCGGCGCCGGTGCCGGCGTCAATGGCGGGTGACAGCATCGACGCAACATCCTCGAAGCTGGCCCTGCCACCGGTGCTCAAGATCAAATTTGCCCCGGCGGCGTAGTGCCCGGACGCCAAAATGAGTTTGTGCGCCTTGAACATCTGCACCAGGTAATCACGCACCGTTTGCAGGGCGGCCTCGTCGGCGCCGTGGGCCGGTGTACCCTCATAGCCCCCGATGCCCACAAGGATGAGGTGGGTGGATGCGGCAACGGCGCGGGAGATGTCCAGTACTTCATTGATGGTACGGGCGCCGGTGCGGCCGACGGAGCCGCCGAGCTCCACCATCACCCGCAGGGGAGTGGGCGTGCTTTCCATGCTTGCGGCCAGTTGCGTGAGTGTGGCTTCAAGCAGCTCCACGCTTTGCAACGAGTCGACCCATGAGACCACTTCGAAATCGTCCCCGGTCACCGAGGACACCCAGGCGATGGCCCTCGGATCGGAAAGCGTATTGGGGAGCAGCACCCTCGCGATGCCATGGGCGTGTGCCACACGCATTTGGGCGTAGTTGGCCAAGGTGATGCCCCACGCGCCGCGTTCCAATTGTTCGGCCCACAATTGCGGGGCCATGGTGGTGGTGCCATGCGGGGACAACAACACCCCGCGCGCGCTGCCCCAGGCAGAGATCTGCTTGAGGTTGTGGGTCATGGCCGTGAGGTCCAGGGTCAACAGCGGCGTTTGCAGCTGGGAAAGCTCCACGTCCCCCGAGGTGAATTCGGCGGCGCTTTGTCCCTGGAAGGGGGCTGGTATGGCTTTGTGTCGCCAGTCGAGGGTGACGCGACCCAGGTTGGCGATCATGTCGACAGCATAGGCGGGGGAGGCCAGGGTCGTTCGTTCCGATTGTGCAAGATCATCCACGGCTAATTCCTTATTAATTCGGCCAGAGGCACTGTATTGGATGGTCATGGGGAGTTACGGACACACAGGCTTAATGTGTAACACGGCGGGGAATAATCCGCCAACACATTCCGGAACGCGAACAGGCCCACGGCGGTGGTGATGCCGGGCTGCGGCACCATGACGGAACCACAACGGCCCGAATGAATAAAAGGTGAATCGCCCTTCAGCGTTCGGCCACCGATGGCCGCGATGACATCTACTGCATTCCACCGTTCGCTCTGGCGGGCTGCACAGACCGGAATGAAAGGAATTAATCGACGATTCACATGTTGGGATTGGCACCTTCCGAATGTGAAAAACGAACGGCGGTGAGATGCCCCGAATGGGCCTCGAGTGTTGATTTCGACGTCGTTGAAAGGGCAAGGATGCGCGAATTCTGTCGTGGCACGAAGAGGTTCTCCATGGGTCCGTGGTGGGCCTTGTTCCGGAGCGGCCAGGCTGGCGCCAACGGCCATGGGCACCCTGCCTGTCCCGCCTCCGGACAGGATTTCCCCTTTCTCTCAGCGGTGTCCAACGCGCAGATGGTTGACGAACCATGCGGCACGTCCCGATCGGAACTGCACAGGAACGTGCGAGGGGTTGAAAAATACATGCAATTCGAAGTGCCTCCCCGGATCGGAATCCGACGTTCTGATGTGAGGGCCACTACTTTTTTGACTCAGTGTTTTGCTCTTCGGGACGCTTGGCGGGCTGTTGGGCCGGGGACACGCGAAGTAGGATCGGGAGACACTCGCGTGGGGAGACCAGATCCATTGTCAGCCCTATGTTTTCAAGGATTTTCCGACAGTTCGTGGTGATATCCTTCGACTCTTCAAATACCGCTTTGAACGGATAATTCCCGGATAAAGCCATCAATTCCCATTCAATCTCGATGGATTGCCCGAGGCACTCCCAAGTAGATATGAAGCCCCCTTTCACGTATGTTTGCACGGTATCTGAGGCCTTCGGGCCGATGAGAGCAGGCTACGTAACCAAAGTGAAGCAGGTTTTGATGTGTTTGAATTCATTGGCGAAAGATTCCGCCAAATATTGTTCGCCTCGTGGCAACATTTCTCGCTAGTTGCGCAGTGTCTGATCCTCGCGACGATTATCGCCGTGGTGATTGCGGCGCTGGTTTACCGCAATAAGTCCTTGTCTTCCCTGGCCAACGGGGTCTCGGCCATTGGCCTGACCATCCCCTCGTTCGCTGCGATCGGCTTGTTGATCGCCCCATTCGGGTTCGGCGTGACCCCCGCCGTCATCGTGGTGACGTTCTTTGCCGCGCTGCCCATTGTCCGCAATGCCATCGTCGGCCTGGCCGGCATCTCCCCGTCAGTGGTTGAGTCTGCCCGCGGCATCGGCATGAGCCGCATGCGCACCCTGGCAACGGTTGAACTTCCCATGGCATGGCCCGTCATCCTGTCCGGCATCCGGGTATCGGCCCAGATGGTGATGGGCGTTGCCGCTATTGCCGCCTATGCCTTGGGCCCCGGCCTCGGCGGATTCATCTTCTCCGGCCTCTCCCGCCTGGGTGGAGCAAAGGCCTTTGACTCAGTGCTGGTCGGAGTCATTGGCGTGGTCATCCTGGCCTTCATTCTCGATCTCATTTTGCTCGGCATCGGCCGACTTACCACTCCGCGAGGTATCCGTGTCTGAATCCTCTGACGCCATCACTGGCGCATCAATTCTGCTTGACGAAGTCACCAAGCAGTACCCCGGCCAGGTCAAGCCTGCCGTCGGCGGACTCACCCTCGAGATACCGGCAGGAAGCATCGTCATGCTCGTTGGCCCATCGGGCTGCGGCAAGACGACCACCCTGAAAATGATCAACCGCCTCATCGAACCCACCGGCGGAAAGATCGTCATCAACGGCGAAGACGTCACCAAGATGGACGGCGACACACTGCGCCGCCGCATTGGCTATGTCATCCAGGCCGGGGGACTCTTTCCGCATATGACCGTGGCAGCGAACATCGCCATCGTTCCCAAGATGCTGGGCTGGAAAAAGGACAAGATCGCTGCCCGCATCGATGAGCTGCTGGAGCTGGTCTCGCTGGATCCGGCCATCTACCGCGATCGCTATCCCAAGGAGCTCTCCGGCGGGCAGCAGCAGCGCGTTGGCGTTGCGCGGGCGTTGGCCGCCGATCCGCCGGTGCTGCTCATGGACGAGCCCTTTGGCGCAGTTGACCCGATCACCCGCCAGCGCCTGCAGGACGAACTGCTGAACATCCAGTCCGAGGTGCAGAAGACCATCGTGATGGTGACGCACGACTTCGATGAGGCGGTAAAGCTGGGTGACTGGATCGCCGTCTTCAACGAGGGTGCCCAGCTGGTCCAGTACGATTCGCCGGAGCGCGTCTTGGCCAACCCCGCCAATGAGTTCGTGGAGAACTTCATTGGCTCCGGTGCCGGCCTCAAGCAGCTCACCCTGACCCGGGTGAACGAGGTCGCGCTTATGGATGCGATCACCGCGCTGCCAGGCGAGTTGGCCAGCGATGTACTATCCCGGCTCCAGGGCAAGGGAGCATCGTATGCGGTGGTCCTGGACCAACGCCGCCGGCCCATTCGACGCCTCACCCGTCGCCAGCTCTCCCGCCTGCAGGTGGTCGACGACACCATCGACGAGTCGATGCCATCGGTCAGCGACCAGTCCACCCTGAATGACGCATTGGACACCATGTTGGTTTCGAGTTCCGAGACCGCCGTCGTCACGGGCAGGCGCGACGTCTTCCGAGGCCTGATCAACGTGCAGACCATCATGGAGGCCATCTCCCAGGCCAACGCCGCGGCCGCGGACGGTTCCGAGGCACCCGTTGGATTGAACTCCGGCGCCATTCCGGCCCTCGCCGTGGAGCATGCCGTGGCGGCGGAGCCGCAAAGTACGGAGGAGCCGCGATGAGTACCCTTGCCGCTGGCTCCAACCTCGCCCAGATCACCGAGCCGAGCCGCCCCGTACAGCGTCCGTGGCTGGTGCTGGGGCTTCAGTTGCTGGGAATCCTCGCAGCACTGGCCGCCGTGGCGATCTGGCTGGCCAACTCGGACCTGAGCGATACCGAGCGCACCACGCTGGACCCGGCAGTCCTCTGGGGCTACACCGTCGAGCACCTGAACCTCACGGTAGTGGCAGCGCTCATCGTGTTGGTCATCGCCATCCCGCTGGGAATCGTGCTGACCCGCCCCTCGATGCGCAGGTTCACCAACCCGGTGATGGCAGTGGCAAACATCGGTCAGGCGGCCCCGGCCATTGGCCTGGTCGTCATCCTGGCGTTCCTGGTGGGCTTCGGATATTGGGCTGCCGTTATCTCACTGGTGCTATATGCGATTCTGCCGGTGCTGACCAATACCATGGTCGGACTCAAGCAGGTTGACGAACGCCTCGTTGAGGCGGGGCGCGGCATGGGCATGAGTTCCATGGCCGTGCTGTTCAAGGTCGAGTTGCCGCTGGCTGTCCCGGTCATGCTTTCGGGCATCCGCACCGCGCTGGTCTTGCTGGTTGGCACCGCCACCCTCGCCGCCTTCATCAACGGCGGCGGTCTGGGCATCCTGATCACCACCGGCGTGAACCTGAACCTCACGGTCGTGCTGATTGCAGGATCCCTGCTGGTGGCATTGCTGGCGCTGCTCATCGACTGGCTTGGCCGTGTCGTGGAGCAGCTCGCCCGGCCGAAAGGACTTTAGAGATGAATGCAGGAAAATGGATCAAGTCAACCGCACTCGTGGCGGCGGCCGGCGTGCTGCTGACCGGATGTGGACTGTCCTCCGCGGGCTCGTATGTGCCGCCCGCCGGGCAGGGAAGCATTAGCCCGCTTCCCAACCTCCCGGGGAATCCCACCATGACGGTGACAAGCAAGTCGTTCACAGAACAGTTGATTCTGGGCAAGATTGCCGTGCTGGCCGGCCAGGCCGCCGGATTCAAGGTCAACGACCTGACGGGCGTTCCCGGCAGCCAACCGGCCCGTGAGCTGCTGGTGTCCGGCCAGGCCTCCGTGCTGTGGGAATACACGGGAACCGCCTGGCTGACCTACCTGGGGCACGAAACAGGCATCGCCGACCAGTCCGAGCAGTGGCAGGTGGTGCACGACCAAGACCTCGAGGAGAACGGGATCCTCTGGGGCAAGCCCGCACCCATGAACAACACCTACGCCATGGCCGTGCGCAGTGAAGCGGTAGAGGACCTCGGCGGGATCAGCAAGCTTTCCGAGCTCAAGGACCTTGATCCCAAGGACCTGACGTTTTGCGTTGACGCGGAATTCAATTCCCGGGCCGACGGCCTGAATCCGATGCTTGAGCTGTACGGGCTGGAACGCGGCAACCCCAAGTCGGTGCCCGACACCAATGTGGGGCTCTACGACACCGGGGCGATCTACAGTGCCACCGACAACGGTGCCTGCAACTTCGGCGAGGTCTTCACGACCGATGGCCGCATCAAGGCCCTTGACCTGACGGTTCTGGAGGACGACCTGGGGTATTTCCCCGCCTACAACGTTTCTCCGGTCTTCTTCGGGGAATTTTCCGACAAATACCCGGGCATCGAGGATGTCTTTGCCAAGATCGCCCCGTTGCTCACCGACGAAGCACTCCAGGAGATGAACCTGGAGGTCGACGTCAACGGCCGCGAGCCCGCGGACGTGGCCTTCGAATGGATGGTCGCGGAGGGCTTCATCACCGAGCCGTAACAGGTCCGAAAATCCGGTTGTCCAACGTTGAAGGGGACGCTTCCAATAAGGAAACGTCCCCTTCAACGTGTCCGGTCGTAGGCGCCCGCAGAGGCCCCGGCCTTGTGGGGCACTGATCCGCGTTAGGACCTAGGATGGGCAGATGACCAGCCCCAATCAGAGCCCTCCCGTGGTGGGCGTGCTGCTGGCCGCCGGCGCGGGATCGCGCCTGGGCCGCGGCCCCAAGGCGCTATTGCGCAACCCAAACGGCCAGAGTCTGCTGGGCTCCGCACTTGCCGCGCTCCGGGGCGGAGGTTGCAACCGGGTCGTGGTGGTGCTGGGGGCCGAAGCCACACGGGTCAGGGAGCAGGTCAACGAACCCGGTGCCACGGTGCTGATAAACGAACTCTGGGCCACCGGCATGGGGTCGTCTCTTGCGCTGGGCATGGGCGCTGTCCCCGACGGGGCGGCTGCGCTGGTGGCGCTGGTGGACCAACCGGGCATGAGCGCAGCCCTTGTCCGCCGGATAGCATCTGAACACCGTGCAGGGCGGATCACCGCTGCCGGCTACCGCCGGGACGACGCGTCGTTGCGGCGCGGACACCCCGTGCTCTTCGCCCCGGAGCACATTCCGGCGGCGGCAGCGGCAGCCTCCGGCGATGTGGGGGCGCGGGACTACCTGGCCGCCAACCGGGAACTAGTCGACCTCGTCGACTGCTCGGACCTGGACACCGGGCTGGACCTCGACACCTTCGCCGACCTGGAGGCACTCGGCTGGAAGTAGCGGTTATATCGGTAACGGTGGGGACGTGCTACTGCCGCAACACGTCGGTCGTGGCCTTCGCCGTGCCATCGATGAGCATCTCCTCAAAGAGCGGTGCGCCCAGCGCTCCATGCGGGGAGTCCGGGGTTGTCGTCGCGGTAGGCCGCTGGCGCAATGGATGGCAGTCGGAACCATGGCCGACCGTGTTCAGGTCCATGCCGGGGCCTCCGGGTTGGCGGGTTGGTGGGATGCTTCGTTGGCAGAAAGGTTGCCGGGGACTCCGCCGTGGATGGGGCCAGACAGGGTGTTCAGGGCGGAGCCCGTGGCCAGGGGCGACCTGCTGGCGATGATCTCCGCGGCAATCCCGATGGCAACTTCGCCGGGGGTGGCGGCTTGCAGGTCAAGACCGATGGGGGAGTGCAGGGTGGCCAGCGTTTTTTCGGGGACAGCGGCTGCCCGCAGCTCGCGCATGCGGGATTCGTGGCTGGTCCGCGAGCCCATGGCACCCACGTAGGCGAGAGGCTGCCCCAGCGCTAGGGCCAGCAACGGGATGTCGAATTTCGGGTCGTGGGTCAGCACGCACAACACCGTGCGTTCATCGACGCGTCGGGCGGCGATTTCGCCGGCCAGGTAGTCATGCGGCCAGAGCGTGGAGATCTCGTCGGCAACCCCGAAGCGCGGCTGCAGGGTGAAGGCGGCGCGGGCGTCGCACAGCGTGGAGGAGTAACCGAGCGCAGGGGCCAGTTTCAGCAGTTCCTCAGCATAGCTGTTGGCCCCGAAAACGATCATGCGTGGCGGGGCGAGCCGCGACTCGACAAACAGCTCGACGGCCCCGGCACTGCAGGAACCGGATTCCTGGTCTAGCTTGATGACTCCGGTG
Source organism: Paeniglutamicibacter sulfureus (assembly GCF_030512175.1). GTDB lineage: Bacteria > Actinomycetota > Actinomycetes > Actinomycetales > Micrococcaceae > Paeniglutamicibacter > Paeniglutamicibacter sulfureus. Next base: position 1,040,708 of record NZ_JAULBL010000002.1, read on the forward strand.
CGGCCGGCGGCAACGAGCGGACAACTGAGCCTGGCGGCGTGTGGGCTGCCGTCTTCTCCCGCCAACGGGGCCAGCAGCCCGGCCAGGTCGGACACGGACAGGGTGGAGGGATCCGAAATCAATGTCCAGTCGGAAGACCCTGCATCGATCCGGCGAACCAGGGCCACCGGTTCCGCTGACGGGAGCGAAGCATAGGTTTCCAGCAGCCGGTGCATGGATGAACCGGCGTCAAAGGGTGCGATGTGCACGTCCACTTCACCTCCGCACATCAGTCCGGTGGCGAAAGGATCGGTGGGTGAATAGCCGTAATGTTCCCGGCGCGAGGTCCCTTGCACCATGGCCTCGAGCGCCGCGGTGTGCACGGCCGCATCGATGCAGCCGCCGGAAAGCGACCCGGTGATCCGGCCATCCTCGTGGATGAGCATCGAGGTTCCACGGGGATGCGGGGTTGAACCCCGGGTGTCCACGATGGTGGCCACAGCGAAGGATTCGCCGACAGCCGCCATCGAGGTGTTCAACGCGGAATGGAGATTCAGCATGGCTCGAATCCTTGGGGACGCCCAAGAGTAGCGAGATCGCATCGAGTGGAAGGCAAAGGGGAGGACCCGCCGGTACAAGCCACATGAGCGACCGGAACCCGGAGCCGGGCTCGCCGACTTCGCAGCGGGGGTTTTGGCATCGAGATGCGGGTGCTCGGTGGGGGCGTGCCGTCCCTGGCCGGCTGGCGGTTGCGGTCGGTGAATTTCAACGGACTCGCCGTGCCTAGTACTCGATGCGGGTGTCGAGGGCAGCCCACAACGCGAAAGGCTCGTGGCGATCGACCCCGGCGTCTGTGATGCGTTCGACCGGCATCAGGGTGGCTCGTTCCGCCTCGCGGCCCTCGAAGTATTCGTAGAATGCCGCGTCGTCGAATCCCGCCTCGGCCGCCTCGTGCCTGTCGGAGGCAAAGACCACACGAGACACGCGTGCCCAGAGGGCTGAAGCAAGACACATCGGGCAGGGTTCGCAGCTGGAGTACAGCACGGCACCGGTGAGGTCGAAGGTTCCGAGTTCATTGCAGGCGGCGCGGATGGCCGTGACCTCGGCGTGGGCGGTGGGGTCGTTGTTCGCGGTGACCCTGTTGACGCCCTCGAAGCGTGATCCGTCGGCGGCCACGATCAGCGCCCCGAAGGGACCGCCCGCATTGCGGACGTTGTCCGCGGCAATGGCGATGGCTGCCGCGAGGTTTACTGCTGAATCGGTGGTGCCCGTCATGGTGGCGACTTCCTTACCCATCAGGAGAAGCGCCGGAGAAAAGATGCCTTGGCCTTGATCGGCCCTTGGCAACACTCTGCGGCTTCGAAACGGCCGGTGGCTTGGCACTCCATGGTGGATGCCTTCCCCTCCGCAGGGAAACCGGCGTCGGTATTCTTCAACATAGCAAGTGAAGATGGACAACGCCACCATTGGTGGAGGGGCTAGGCGCGGGCCCTGGACATGGCGCGGAGCTTCCGGATCAAGGCAACGATATGCCACACGGCGCCGTAGGCAGCCAAGGCAATAACGAACGCGGCCCCGCCGCGGGTGATGATGATCCAGAGGAAAGACCCAGCGCTTGCTGAATCCTCCAGGATAGGTGTCGAGCCTAGGCCAAGGACAGCCGCAGTCACGGCCGGAACCACCAGGAACAGGGCCAGCAGGATGGTGCGGACCGCTTGGCCAGCGGGTTCGCTCGTTTTCACGGGGTGGCCCGATGCCCTCTGCCGTTTGAGGTACCAAAGGGCCAAGATCACCAAACCAGCCAAGGTGCTGCCATGCTGCAGGAGACGGTAAACGGCAATTCCGGCAACGGGTTTGCTGGCCAGCAACGGCACCTGTTCAACGACCCAGCCGTAGGAGTGCGTAAACGAGTCCCAGGCCAGATGCGTGAGAAGTCCAAGCATCAGCGAATAGAACGTCCACAGTGCAACCCGGGCGCTCGTGGGCGGGCGGCCCTTGAGCGCTGGCTTGTCCAGGACCCACGAGTCGGGAAGCGCCCACCGCAGCGGTTTGGCCACGAGCCACAGGAACCCGGCCAAGACCAGCGCCAGCGGCAAGCCAACGGTCAGGATCTGGGAAAGGTCGTGCGAGTTGGCGCCATTCAGCATGGGTGCGTACCAGGCGTCACTGGTGGAAGACACCATGGCGAAGTACGGGATGTCCGGGGCCATGGCTCCGGCAACCAAGGCGATCGGAACGAAGGGTTGACGCAGGAATGGCAGGACGGCAGCCGGGTGGGCCAGTGTGAAAGGCAAGGGAATCCTCGAAAAGTTGTTTCAGGGCCCACGGGGCACCTTGTATCAGGTGCGAATGGGCCTGCCTTCAAGCCTAATCGTCCATAGCCGCGTTCAGGGCTGAATCGAGTGTTGGCACCGCCACGTTGGGGCCGGCAACGAGTCGTGCCGTTGAGCAGCGGGCAATGCGCGGCTCATTACTGCGGCGCCCGGGTGATCAATCCTGTCGCGGCGGGGTTGGCCGAGGCGAGGATGTCCGCGGTGTCGATGATCATTTCCTGCATGGCCTGGGCTGCGCGTGTCGGGGTCACGTCGTTGCGGTGTGCGAGGCTGATGGTGCGAGAAAGGCTCGGTGCGGTGAGCCTGGCCGAGCGCAGCCCGGGCCGGTCCACCATGACCATTGCGGGAACGACCGCGACACCGAGCCCGCGTTCCACGCACCGCAGCACGGCGTCCATTTCGGCGCCCTCGAGCACGACTTTGGGGGTGAGGCCCGCGGCATGGAAAGCCTGCATGGTAGTTGCACGCAGGTCGTAGCTTTCATGGAAGGTGATCTGTTCGATGGCCGCCAGTTCTTTCAGGGTGAGGGACTGGCGGTCCTCCAGGATCGGACTCCGCATCGAGGAGATGACCACGAGTTCCTCGGTGAGAAGCGGGATCCGCTGGAGACTGGTGGCAGGGGGTGCGCCGTCCTCCGAGGTGGTGATGAGTGCGATGTCGAGGGCTCCGCCGGCCAATTCATCAAGCAGGCCCCGAGAACCCTGCTCGGTCAGGTGGAGATCGATGCCGGGGTAGGCGACATGGAACGAGGTCAGCACGTCGGCAACCAGGCTGATGCACAGAGTCGGGGTGGCACCGAGACGGACCCTGCCCTTCTTCAGGCCCGCCAGTTCCTGCATCTCATAGCGGACCGTATCCGCATCGGCGAGCATGCGCTTGGCCAACGGAAGGAGCGATTCCCCGGCATCCGTCAGTGTGATGTTGCCCCGTGCCCGATGAAAGAGTTCGGAGCCGAGGTCCGACTCGAGGGTGGAGATCTGTCGGCTCAACGAGGGCTGGGCAAGGTGCAGATGCGCAGCGGCGCGCGTGAAATGACCGATGCGTGCGACTTCCACGAAGCTTTGGAGCTGTTCCAGGTTCATGTTCGATAGCGTATCCGCATTGAAACGAGTCAAACAATTCATTGGACGGATCAAGATCCGGTTCTTAGCGTTGAATACATGAGAACAACAAACGCGAATGAGCAACAGATTTCCACCACAGTCCTGGTCATCGGCACCGGAGGATCGGGCCTGCGGGCGGCCATCGAACTGGCGGAAATGGGGGTGGACGTGCTCGCCCTGGGCAAGCGCCCGCGCAACGATGCCCACACCTCGCTTGCCGCCGGCGGCATCAACGCGGCGCTGGGCACCATGGACAAGGACGACAGCTGGCAGCAGCATGCAGCCGACACCATCAAGGAAAGCTACTTCCTGGCCAACCCGCACACCGTGGAGATCGTGGCCCGAGGCGCCGCGCAGGGAATCCATGATTTGGAACGCTACGGCATGGGATTCGCTCGGGAGGAGGACGGCCGCATCTCGCAGCGCTTCTTCGGTGCGCACACCTTCCGCCGCACAGCCTTCGCCGGAGACTACACCGGCCTGGAAATCCAGCGCAGTCTGGTGAACCGGGCCGAACAACTGCAGATCCCGATCCTTGACTCGGTCTACGTCACCCGGCTGTTGGTCCGCGACAACCAGGTGTTCGGCGCCTACGGCTTCGACATCAACACCGGCAAGCGCTACCTCATCCATGCCGACTCGGTCATCCTTGCCGCCGGAGGCCACACCCGCATCTGGCGCCGCACCTCCTCCCGCCGCGACGAAAACACCGGGGACGCCTTCCGCCTGGCCGTGGATGCCGGCGCCCGGTTGCGCGATCCTGAGCTGGTGCAATTCCACCCCTCGGGCATCATTGAACCGGAAAACGCCGCCGGCACCCTGATCTCCGAGGCAGCCCGCGGCGAGGGCGGCATCCTGCGCAACGACCTGGGGGAGCGGTTCATGGAACGCTACGACCCGGTGCGCAAGGAGCTCTCCACCAGGGACCGCGTAGCTCTGGCCGCGTACACCGAAATCAAGGAAGGCCGCGGCACCAAGAACGGCGGCGTCTGGCTGGATATCTCGCACCTGCCCCGCGAAACCATCATGGAGCGGTTGCCGCGCGTCTACCAGACCATGATGGAAACACAGATGCTCGACATCACGGCCGATCCCATCGAGATTGCGCCCACCGCGCACTACTCCATGGGCGGGGTTTGGGTTCGCCCTGACGATCACGGCACCGACGTCGAAGGCCTCTATGCCATCGGAGAGGCCTCCAGCGGACTGCATGGAGCCAACCGGCTCGGCGGCAACTCGTTGATCGAGCTGCTGGTCTTTGGCCGCATCGTGGCCCGCGCCGCGGCCAAGTACTCGGCTTCCCTGGACTCCCAGCCACGTTCGGCTGGCGCCATCGCCGGCGCGCGGGCGGAGATCGATGACTTGCTCGCGGCCGACGGGCAGGAAAACGTCCGCGAGCTGCAGCGTGCCATCCGGAACATGATGACAGACCACGCTGGCGTTGTGCGGGACGAGGAAGGCCTGTTGACAGGACTCGCCAAGCTGGACGACATCGAGGAGCGCATGGGGAACGTCGGGATCCACCCGGACATCGCCGGGTACCAGGACCTGGCCCACGCATTCGACCTCAAGGGGTCGGCGCTGGCAGCCCGCGCCACGCTCGAGGCCGCGATCGAACGCCGCGAGACGCGCGGCTGCCACAACCGCAGCGACTACCCGGAGATGGACCCGGCGTTGCGGGTGAACCTGGTGTGGTCACCGATGGAGGGTGTGGTGCGGGAGACGATCCCGGAGATTCCGGAGGAAATCGCCGAGCTGATCAAGGAGGTCTCGAGCGCCGGCAAACTGGTCGAGTAACTTCGTGGAATAGGCAGTCTGTCCGTGAACGTCGGGGCACAAAATCAGGCGGGCGGCGACGGAATAATCCCCGTTCAATTGAGTCGGCCCGCGGCCAACAACGCCCATGGCTTGCGGGCCTATGGTGTGGATCCTCCTCAGGACCGACAATGAAGCATAAGGGGAAGCCCGTGGCAGGCGCTCCGGGAGGGGAAGCGGCATGGAGAACGTCATCTCGGTGCAGGGTCTTGCCAAGCGCTTCGCCCGGCGCGAGTCGTTGCGCGGCATCGACTTCGAGATCCCGCGCGGCAGCGTCTTCGGGGTGATCGGTCCCAATGGGGCCGGCAAGACCACCGCGATGCGCTGCCTGCTGGACATCATCAGGCCCACGGCCGGGACCGTGCGGGTGCTGGGCGCCGATCCGCGCCGGGCAGGCCCGGAGATCCGCCGCCGCATCGGGTACCTGCCGGGTGAACTCGCCCTGGAGCGGCGGATCACCGGGCGGAGGATGATGGACCACTTTGCCGCCATCAGCGGACCCGTGGCACCCGGCCGCATCGAGGAACTCGCCTCGCGGCTGGGACTCGAACTGGACCGGCAGTCGCGCAAGCTCTCCAAGGGCAACAAGCAGAAGCTCGGACTGGTGCAGGCATTCATGCACGATCCGGAGCTGCTGATCCTCGACGAACCCACCTCCGGCCTGGACCCGCTGATGCAGCGGGAGTTCCTCGGGATGGTCGAGGACGCCCGCGGGCGCGGGCAAACGCTCTTCCTTTCCTCCCACTTGATCGGCGAGATCGAACAGGCCGCGGACCGCGTGGCGATCCTGCGCGACGGATTAATCGTGCGCACGGCCACCGTTCAGGAGCTGCGGGCAGGTGCCCGGCGCCGGCTGCGCGTCCTGGCCGCCACCGACCCGGAGGCGCTGGCCGGGGCGCTGGAACCGCTACCCGGTCTGGAGCTACTGGACACCGAACGGCTCGGCGAAGGGGTCGGCGCACTCGAGGCGAAATTCTCCGGCGAGGTCGGTGCGCTCCTGCACGCCCTGGCCGGGATCCAGGTGCTCGACCTGGTCCTTGAGGAGCCGGACCTGGAGGAAGCGGTGCTGGAGCTCTATGGCTCACCTCCCGGCAACGGACGCCATCGCGCGGGGGAGCCGCGGCCATGACGCCCGCCACCCGCCGCCCGTTCCTGCCACTGACGGGCAAGGCGCTGCTGGACTCCTGGCGTTCCACGCTCGTCTGGGCCCTGGTGCTTGTGTCCGTGCTGGCGCTCTATCTTCCGCTCTACCCGTCCATGGCCGGGCCGGAGATGGAAAAGCTGCTCGCTTCGCTGCCCGAGGAGCTGATCCGGGCGCTGAACTACGACCAGATCGCGACGGGCGCCGGCTACGCCCAGGCGACCTTCTTCGGCCTGCTGGGATTCATGCTCTCCTCGGCCGTGGCCATCGGCACCGGGGCGGCGGCCATCGGCGAGGACGAGGATGCCGGCCTGCTGGAGCTCACGCTCGCCCACGGGGTGAGGCGCACCCAGGTGGTCCTGGAACGGTCCCTGGCGCTGCTGCTGCGCATGGCCTTCCTGATGGCGGTGATCTGCGCGGGGGTGCTCGCGCTGAACGGGCCCTCGGAGCTGGGACTTGATCCCGGAATTCTCTTCCAGGCGGTGGCGCAGTTCCTGCTGCTGGTGCTGCTCGGCGGCACCGCGGCGCTGCTGGGCGGGGCCGCGGGCGGGCACCGGACGCACGGAACCGCGGCCGGCGCCCTGGTGGCTGTCGGGGGTTACATGCTCAACGCGCTGGGCAACCAGGGCGAGGACCTGCAATGGATGCACGCCTTCTCCCCGTACCACTGGGCACTCGGCGGGCAGCCGGTGGCCAACGGCGTGGACTGGGGCGCGTTGTGGGGACTGGCGGGCCTGAACGTCCTCTTCGTTGCGCTCGCCGTCTTCGCGCTGCGCCGCCGCGACGTCGGGGGAGCGTAGCGGCGGGATCCGGATTCTCGTTTGACACTGCGTGCGCCCGGGTTGAAATCGACGCGGCCACCAAGGCCGCCGGGAAGGGAGTGATCGGACGGCGCCAACTGCGCGTGACCGCCCCGAAAAGGCCACGAGGTGGCCCCCGGATCCTCCCGGGGCCACCTCGTGGGGTATGGGTAGAGAGGCCGGGGACTACAGCCCCTTGACGATGATGACGTCAAGCTGGCGCGGTCCGTGCACGCCCTCGACGCGCTCGAGCTCGATGTCACTCGTGGCGCTGGGCCCGGAAATCCAGGTCAGCGGACGGGTGATGTCCATGCGCGGCAGCGCTTCGGGCAGCAGGCGCACAATGCTGGAGACCGGGACCACGCACACGTGGTGGTCCGGCACCAGCGAGATCGCGCGGCGTCCCTGGTTGCCGCTGCCGTCCAGCACGATGGTGCCCGACTCGGCGATGGAGACCGCCGAGGAGGTCAGCACCGCACTGGTGCCATCCAGCTCGGCCACGCTCAGCACGGCGCCGGGGGCATCGATGCGGCGGCGCGTATCGCCGGCCGGCGCGGCATCGGCCAACCAGGTCCCGTCGATGCCGTGCGGCACCACAAAACTGGAGGCGTCCTTGAGGCGCGCGGCAATCGTTGCCGAAAGGTCTGCGGCTTCCACGACGTCGACGTGTGCCTTGTAGTCCTCGAGCCGGTCGACCAGCAGTTCGATGAGCTCGGCTTCCGGCATGTCCGAGGACATCCGGTATTCGCGGGGGACCGGCTCCGGCGTCGGGGCATCGCGCAGGGCGGAGGCGATGCGGGAGAGGATTTCTTCCTTGGCGCTCATTTGGTCAGCTTCTCCTGCTCATTGACGGGTGCAACCGGCTCGTGGTCTTTCTTCCACCAGTCGCGGAAGGACTGGGCCGGGGGAGCGGGAATGTCGCGGGACTGGGTCCAGCCGGCGGCGATGCCCGGAAGACGCTTGATCTTCTTGTCGCGCCCGGCCGCGAGCTTGCCCAGCGGCAGACCCTTTTCCAGCAGCCCCAGGTGCTTGCCGGAGGAGAACGCCCACTGTGCGCCCTTCATCATCAAATCCATCTGGCTGGGAAGCTTCTTTTCCCCGCGCTTGGAATCCACGTCCTCCCCGCGCAGGTGCACCAGGATCTCGGGGATGTTGATCTTCACCGGGCAGGCGTCGTAGCAGGCGCCGCACAGGGACGAAGCGTAGGGCAGCGAACTGTTTTCCTCGGACTTGATGCCGGTGAGCAACGGGGTCAGGATTGCGCCGATCGGGCCCGGGTAGGTCGATCCGTAGGCGTGGCCGCCGGTGCGCTCGTAGACCGGGCACACGTTCATGCAGGCTGAACAGCGGATGCAGTTCAGCGCGGTGCGGCCGTACTTGTCGGCCAGGGCCGCGGTCCGGCCGTTGTCCAGCATCACCAGGTGCACGTTTTGCGGTCCGTCGCCCTCGGTGACCCCGGTCCACAGGGAGGTGTAGGGATTCATGCGCTCGCCGGTGGAGGAACGCGGCAACAGCTGCATGAAGACCTCGAGATCCTCCTTGGACGGCAGCAGCTTCTCGATGCCCATGACGGTGATCAGGGTTTCGGGCAGGGTCAGGCACATGCGTCCGTTGCCCTCGGATTCGACCACGGCCAGGGTGCCGGAATCTGCCAGCGCGAAGTTGGCGCCGGAGATGGCGACCTTGGCGGAGAGGAACTTGCGGCGCAGATGCTCGCGGGCGGCCATGGCCAAAAGGCGCGGTTCGTCGGTGAGGTTCGGGTCCACGTTCGGCATTTCGGCCAGGAAGATGTCGCGCACCTCGGTGCGGTTCTTGTGGATGGCCGGGACCAGGATGTGGCTGGGCTTGTCGTGTCCCAACTGGACGATCAGTTCGGCCAGGTCGGTCTCGAAGGCGGAGATGCCCTGCTCCTCGAGGTATTCGTTGAGCCCGATTTCCTGGGTGGCCATGGACTTGACCTTGACGACCTCGGTGGTGTCCTGCTCGCGGATCAGGTCGGCGACGATTTGGTTGGCCTCCTGGGCGTCGCGGGCCCAGTGGATCACTCCGCCGCGGGCGGTGAAATTCGTTTCGAATTCCTCCAGCAGCGCCGGCAGGTTCGCCATCACCTGGTTCTTGGTGGCCGAGCCCGCATCACGCAGTTCCTCCCAGTCGGGAAGCTCGGCGACGACCTTCAGGCGCTTGTCGCGGATGGTGTGGGTGGCATGGCGCAGGTTGGCGCGCATCTGGGTGTTGCCCAGTTCGCGGTGAGCGGCTGCCGGGAAGGGTTCCTCGATGTGGAGGTTGCCGTCGCCGAAGACCGGAAGGGTCGGCATGCCCATGAAGACGTTGCTCATCGCACGCCCGCCTTTCCTACAAGGATCTCACCGGTCACCGAGACCGGCTCGTCAATGGTGCTGGCCAGGATCTCGGCAAAGTGCAGCGTGGTGGTATCCGAATTGGTGCGCGAGAGTCCGCCGCCGATGTGCATGAGACAGGACGCGTCACCGCCGGAGCACAGCGAGGCGCCGGTGGACTTGATGTTCTTGGCCTTGTCCTCGAGCATCGCCGAGGACACGTCGGCATTTTTCATGGAGAAGGTTCCGCCGAAGCCGCAGCATTGATCGGCCTCGGGCAGTTCCGCGAACTGAATGCCGGCCACGGACTGGAGCAGGTCACGCTGGCGGTCGCCCAGTTTCAATGACCGCATGCCGTGGCAGGAAGGGTGGTAGGTGACCTTGTGGGGGAAATGCGAACCGAGCTGTTCAGCTGCATCGGTGATGCCCAGGACATCGACCAGCAGCTGCGAAAGTTCGTAGGTCTTCGCGCCCACCGCCTCGGCGCGTGCCTTCAACGCGGAGTCGCCGCAGCGCTCGGCAAGGACAGGGTGCTGGTGCTTGACCGAGGCTACGCAGGATCCCGAGGGCGCAACGGCCACGTCGTAGGTCTCCGCCTCGAAGGCCTTCACGTGGTTGGCGACCACGGGGAGTGCCTCGTCCATGTAGCCGGAGTTGATGTGCATCTGCCCGCAGCAGGCCTGTCCGGAGGGAAAGACCACCTCGTGGCCCAGTCGTTCGAGGATCTTGACCGTGGCGCGAGCAGTTTGCGGGTACATGGCGTCAACGATGCAGGTGGCGAAAAGTGCGATTTTCATTCAGTGATCCTTCCGGCGCATTCAGCCGAGGAATTGATGTGGTCTGACCATACTAGGACGTGATCGGGCCCACGTCCACCCGGCGGCCTCGAAAGAAAAAATCTGTGACCCCACTCACCAATGTGCCTTAATTTGGGTTATGCTGATGTGGTCGGACCATAGTGGTCCGACCACGGATGTCTACCGGCGTCCGCCAAGACCCCCTTATCCGCGATCCACTCCCAACGCGAAGGACGCCCAGTGGACACCTTTACTCCCACCACAGATCCGCTGGCCGGAAGCATTGCGCTTTCCGCCATCATTTCCCTCCTGCCGCTACTGACCTTCTTTGTCATGCTGGCCGTCGTCAAGGCCAAGGCCTACGTCTCCGGGCTTACCTCATTGCTGGTTGCCATTTTGGTCGCAATCTTTGTCTTCAAGATGCCTCTGGGCATGGCCTTGATGTCCGGCGTACTTGGCGCGGTCTTCGGTGCCTTCCCGGTGGTCTGGATCGTCATCATGGCGATCTGGCTTTATCAGGTCACCGTTGTTTCTGGCCGGTTCGAGGACCTGCGTCGCGTCTTTGACGTGATCGGCGGCGGCGACATCCGCATCCAGTCCATCCTGATTGCCTTCTGCTTCGGCGGTTTGCTCGAAGCGCTTGCCGGCTTCGGCGCACCGGTGGCAATCACCGCGACAATGCTGCTGGCCCTTGGCATGCCCCCGCTGCGTGCAGCCGCCGCGGTGCTGGTAGCCAACACCGCCCCGGTGGCCTTCGGGGCCGTGGCCATCCCCATCACCACCGCGGCCGGTCTGACCGGGCTCGACGCCAACCACATTGGCGCAGTCGTCGGGCACCAGGCACCACTGCTGGCCATCTTCGTGCCGACGCTGCTGCTGTTCATCATTGACGGCCGGCGCGGCGTCAAGGAAGTCTGGCCCGCGGCCCTTGTCATCGGCTGCTCCTTCGCCGTGGCCCAATTCCTCTGCGCCACGTACTTCTCCTACGAGCTCACCGACATCGTCGCCTCGCTCGCCGGATTGGGCGCCGCAGTGATCTTCCTGCGGTTCTGGACCCCGAAGGGCCGCGACGAGGCACGCGCCCGCGTTCTTGTGGGCGAGGCGGCCCAGGGTGCATCAGCCGGCAAGGGCGGCAACGCCCGCGCCGGATCCGGCGCCGTCTACCGCGGTCACGAGCAGAAGCTGGAATTCGGGCCAACCTTCCTTGCGCTCTTCCCCTACTTGTTGGTCATCGTGATTTTCGGCATTGCCAAGCTCTGGAAGTTGGGCGTGAACGTACCCGGCGCCCTGGCCTCCACCGACGTGAAAATCAAGTGGCCCATGCTCTACGGCCACGTGCTTGACGGCGAGGGCAACCCCGTTTCATCGACGATCTATAACTTCCAGTGGCTTTCCAATCCCGGAACCCTGCTGCTCTTCACCGGCCTGATTGTCGCGATCGTTTATTCGCTGAACGACGCAGGCGGCAAGTACAAGATCAAGGTGTCGGATGCCGTCCTGGAAATCGGGCGCACCATCTACAACATGCGCTGGGCGGCCACCACGATCCTTTCGGTCCTGGCACTGGCCTACGTGATGAACCTGTCCGGGCAGACCATCACCATCGGCACCTGGCTCGCGGGGACCGGCGCCTTCTTCGCCTTCCTGTCCCCGATCCTGGGCTGGATCGGCACGGCCGTCACCGGTTCCGACACCTCGGCCAACGCCCTGTTCGCGAAGCTGCAGCAGACCGCCGGCATCAACGCCGGAATCGATCCGAACCTGCTGGTCGCCGCCAACACTTCGGGCGGTGTCGTCGGCAAGCTGATTTCCCCGCAGAACCTGGCCATTGCCGCCACCGCGGTGGGCATGGAAGGCAAGGAATCGGTCATCCTGAAGAAGGTTGCCGGCTGGTCCGTGGGCATGCTTCTGGTGCTGTGCGTGCTGGTGTACCTGCAGTCCACGCCGATCCTGGGCTGGATGCTGCCGACCCCGTAAGGCGTTCCCGGCAACACCGGCCGCAACGGCCGGCAAGCGGCCCCGTGGATGGCGAGGACTATCGCCGATCCACGGGGCCATGGCCGGCTTCGAAACCCATTAAGCTTGAATGATTCGTTGATTGGCCAAGGGGCCAAACATGAGCAATGACCATGGGGACAAGAAGCAGTGAAAAACACAGCCAGGAATTCGCCGCAGCCGGCCCGGGCCTACGAGACGGTCCTGACCACCATCGAAGCCGACCTTCGCGCGGGAAAGCTCAAGATCGGGGACCATTTGCCCGGCGAGCGATCCTTGGCCGAGACCCACGGGATCTCCCGGGCATCGGTCAGGGACGCCATCCGCATCCTCGATGCCATGGGCATGGTGCGCACCTCCACCGGGTCCGGGCCCAACTCCGGCGCCGTCGTCATTTCCGATCCCGCGGTGGGCCTGTCGGCGACGCTGCGGCTTCATGTTGCCTCGCGTCAGCTTTCCGTTGCAGACATCGTCGAATCCCGTATCCTGCTGGAAACCTGGGCGGCCGAGTCCGCCGACCTGGACAGCGACCCCGAGCGCAGCGGCGAGGTGTTGCGGCGAACCGCCGAGCTGCTTGAGGCCATGGACGTGCCGGGCCTTGACCGCGAGGAATTCCACGACCTCGACTCCCAATTCCATGTGCTGCTCTCATCGCTGGCCGGCAACGCCGTCATCGAGGCCATGATGGAATCGCTGCGCCTGTCCATCAGCGACTACGTCAGTGAGTCGGTGGCCAGCGACGCTGCCTGGCAGAAGATCGCCAAGGTCCTTCGGGCCCAGCACCACGGCATCCACCAGGCGGTCGCGGCAGGCAACGGGCCGGCCGCGGCCAGGCTCCTGCGCGAGCACATCGAGTGGTTCTACACGGAATCCAGGCAGCTCTAAGCGGCGCCGGGGCCGTTTAGAGCTTGATGACCATCTTGCCGGTGTTGGCGCCGCGCATGAGGTCCAAGAACCCCTGCACCGCGTTGTCCAGGCCCTCGACGACAGTCTCGTCGAAGACGACCTTCCCCTGCGCAATCCATTCGGACATGTCGGCCATGAACGCCGGGTAGTGTTCGGCGTAGTTCCCCACGGTGAACCCCTTGAGGGTTAGCCCCCGCGTGACCATGTTGCTCATGTTCCGCGGCCCCACGGGAGCCTCCGTCGAGTTGTAGACGGAGATGGCCCCGCACAAGGCGCCCCGGCCGCCGGGGTTGAATGCATCCAGTGCAGCCTCCAGGTGTTCACCGCCCACGTTGTCGAAATACACGTTGATGCCTTCGGGGGCGGCGTCGTGCAACTGCCCGCGGACCGGTCCGTCCTTGTAGTTGAAGGCTGCGTCGTAGCCGTACTTTTCGGTCAGCAGGTCGACCTTGGCCGCGCTGCCGGCGGAACCGATGACACGCTTGGCGCCCTTGAGGCGAGCGATCTGGCCTGCCGCGCTGCCGACGGCCCCGGCCGCACCGGAAATGAAGACGGTGTCGCCGTCCTTGAGGCCGGCAATTTCGGTCAACCCGACGTAGGCGGTGAAAGCCGTCATGCCCAGAATGCCGAGGTAGGCCGACAATGGCAGGCCGGGAAGGTTCTTGACCACGCGGAAATTGCCTGCCGCGGACTGGGAGAGGTCCCTCCATCCCAGTTGGTGAAGCACCGGATCGCCGACGTTGAATCCCTCGGCGCGCGATTCGACCACGCGGCCAACCGCTCCACCCGTCATGACTTCGTCGAGGGCATACGGCGCAGCGTAGGACTTGGTGTCGTTCATGCGCCCGCGCATGTAGGGGTCAACGGAAATGAACTCGTTGGCCACCCGGATCTCGCCCTCGGCGAGGTCGGGCAGTTCCACCGCGACAGTGGAGAAGTTCGAGTCCGTTGGCCACCCGGTGGGGCGGCTGGCGAGGTGGATCTGGGTGCTGGTGGAAGTGGACATGTAATCGAGGCTCCTTGTCAGAGGGAAATTTTTTGGGGGGACTTTAGCGGGTGAAGGCTAACAGGCCAAAAATGATGGCCAGGGCGGGAGCCGTGAGCTGCAGGATCGCCGCGCGGGCAAGTTTGGGCGAGGAAAAGAGCAAGACCATCCCCGCTGCCGCCATCGAGCCGGTGCCTGCAAAGATCAACGTTGCTCCGGCAGTGGTGGATGAGGCCAGCACCAGGACCATGCCCAGAACCGTGAGAACGGCCAGGAACAAGTTGTAGAACCCCTGGTTGAAGGCCAGCGGCTTGGTAGCGCTTGCCTCGGCGTCCGTTTTGATGCCGAACGCCTTGCGGGTGGAGGGCAGATCCCAGCGCAGGGACTCCAAGACAAAAATGTACACATGGATTGCCGCGGCCAGTCCGGAGAAAATCATCGTTGTCAGCAGCATCTGGTGCGCCCCTAGATTGAATGAGTGATTGTGTAACGCTCGTTCCAATATATACTGGAATGACCGTTACACAAAACAGGGGGGATCCGGGTCTCATGGCAAGAACGCAGGAATTCGACACCGGCAAGGCGCTTGGCGATGCCCGGCGCGTTTTTTGGGACAAGGGATTCGATGCCACATCGATCGCGGATCTTGAGGCCGCCACGGGACTTGGCCGTTCAAGCATCTATCACGGATTTGGCTCCAAGCGGGGACTCTTTGATGCGGTGATCCAGGACTACATGGATACGGTCCTGCGGCCTCGCCTGACCCTGTTGCACAACCAGGCACACCCTGCCGAGGGCATCTCGACCTACCTGACCTCGTTGTCCGACGCCTTGGTGAAAACAGCGGACCAGACCACAAACCGAGGATGCCTGTTGCTGAACACTGCGGCGGGCATCGCGGGCAACGACGAGGCGCTGAGGCTGTTGATCGATGGGTACCAGGTCGAATTGCGGGACGGCGTTGCCGGCGCCCTGCGCGCAGCCGACCCGACGCAAACCGACGCGGTGGTTCTTGCCCGGGCCCGTATCGTCGCGGGGCTGACCATGGGCGCACTGCTCATGGCGCGCGTGAATCTGGGCGAGGCACTGTCAACCCTGGAAGCAGCCGGGGAACAGGCACGGCTGTGGCTTCCGGCGGGATCGCAAGCCCGATAGGCAAGGTCCGCCGGCCCGCTTTCGCGCGATTTCCCTTCGGGCCGAAACCCACGGGACGTAGCGCCGCGCCGATGTGAGCAACCTTGCCCCCGGGTCGCCGTCTCCCGCAAGGACTTGCCCAGTAACCTGTGAGCATGTCCAAGATGGAAAATCCGGCAGCCGACAATCCGCCCACGGTTCCGCGGCCGGCGTCCCGTGGATTCATGGTGCTGTCGCTGCTCGCCGTGATTCTGGTCGGGCTGAACCTGCGGGCGGGAATCACCAGCGCTTCGCCGCTTTTCCTGGACCTGCAGGAATTCCTGGGCTATGGCCCGTTCGTCACGGCGCTGCTGCCCTCGATCCCCACCCTGGTCTTTGCCGTGGCCGGCATGGCGACGGCATGGCTGGCCAGGCGCCTTGGCCTCTCCGGAACGATACTGCTCGCGCTGGGCGTGCTTGCCGCCGGGCTGGCATTCAGGGCCTTGCCGACCACGTGGGCATTGCTGGCAGGAACGGTGGCGGCCATGTGCGGCATCGCGCTGTGCAATGTTGCCATGCCGTCGTTTATCCGCGAGAACTTTGCCGACAAGACCCCGATGATGACCGGTCTGTACACGATCACCATGTCGGTGGGTGCCACCGCAGCCTCGGCCCTGAGCGTTCCCCTGGCGCTGGCCGCCGGCTCCCCGACCCTGGGGCTTGCCACCTGGAGCTTCCTGGCGGTCGCGGCCGTACTGGCGTTCCTGCCGTTTATGGTCATGGCCCGCTCGGACCGCGCCGCCACGACGTCGCCATCGGGCGTCAGCCCGCTCTCGCTGATCCGCACCCGGCGCGGGATGGTCATCACCGGACTCTTCACCGTCCAGGCACTCATGGCCTACGCCATGATGAGCTGGTTGCCCAGCATCCTGATCTCGCGGTCCATGTCGCCCGCCGATGCCGGGATCCTCTTGGGGGCGCTGCAGGCCATGACGATCCCCGCCACCATGCTTTCCCTCTGGCTCGTCAACAAGCACGGCAAGCTGCGCGGCGCCTTCATCATGTGTTCGGTCATGGTCGCCGCAGGGCTGGCAGGCCTCGTGTGGCTGCCGCTGTCGTTGGCGTGGCTATGCGCGGTCGCCATGGGCATCGGGTTCTCCGTCTTCCCGCTGGTGCTGCTGGTGATCTCCCATAGCGGGGACACTTCCGAGGAAACCACAGCGATGAGCACCCTGGCCCAGTCGGTCGGGTACCTGGTGGCCACCAGCGGACCGTTCGGCATGGGCCTGTTGTATGCTCTCAGCGGCGATTGGACCCTGCCGCTGCTGCTGCTGATTCTCGTTGCCGGAATCCAGCTCTGGCTCGGTGTCGTGGCCAGCGGCTATCGCCGGGGAACCCCGCAGCGCGTGCAGTAGGTTCCCCGGCCGACGGGGCCGGGCTACGCCTTGGAGGCGAGCTCGTCTTCGACATCCTGCGGCGCGGCCAGGTCCATCTCGAGCAACGGCACGACCTTGGACTTGGTGACCAAGCGGTGGACGAGCCACAGTCCCAGGAAGATGGGCAGGCCGATGTAGGAGGAGAGCACCTCCATGCCGCGCCCTGCCACCACCGCCTCGTAGTTCTGCCCGGCGATCACCAGGATCAACACGGCGAAGGCCAGCAGTGGCCCGATGGGGAAGAGCGACGCCCGGTAGGGCAGGTCGCTGACCTTGTTGCCCTGGGCCAGGAAGCCGCGCCTGAACCGGTAATGCGAGATGGCGATGCCCGCCCACACGATGAATCCGCACAAGCCCGAGACGTTCAGTAGCCAGGCGTAGGCGGCACCTTGGCCGACGATCGCGGACAGGAACCCAAAGAGTCCCACCGCGGCGGTGGCGAGCAGCGCCGGAATCGGGACGCCGCGCGAGTTGGTGCGGCCAAAGATCTTGGGGGCCTTGCCGTCATGGGCCATGGAGTAGAGCATGCGGGTCGAGGCATACAGCCCTGAGTTGCCCGCCGACAGGATCGCGGTGAGGATGACAGCGTTCATCAGCGACGCCGCAAAGGCGATGCCCGCACGCTCGAAGACCATGGTGAACGGGGAGGCTGCCACGTCGGCCTCGCCGGATGCCAACAGGCTCGGATCGGCGAAGGGGATCAGGCAACCGATGATGAAAATGGCGCCGATGTAGAAGATCATGATGCGCCAGAAGACGTTGCGGATGGCCTTGGGGACCTCGCGCCGGGGATTCTTCGCCTCGCCGGCGGCCACGCCGACCAGCTCGGTGCCCTGGAAGGAGAAGCCGGCGATCATGAAGACGGAAATGATCGAAACCCACCCGCCATGGAAGACGTCCTCGCGGTTTTGCCAGTTGGACAGCCCGGGGGAGCTGTCTCCGAGGATGCCCACGATCATGAGCACCCCGGCGATCAGGAACAGCACGACGGCGGACACCTTGATCAGCGAGAGCCAGAATTCGCTTTCGCCAAAGGACCTGGCCGAGAGTGCATTGAGCCCCGTCAGCACAACGAGGAAAATTCCGGCCCAGATCCAGCCGGGAACGCCCGGCAGCCAGAAGTCCATGATGATTCCGGCGGCGACTAGCTCGGCGGCCACGGTAATGGCCCAGTTGAACCAGTAGTTCCAGCCGATCGCGAACCCGAAGGAGGGGGAGACGAAGCGCGTCGCGAAAGTCTGGAAGGACCCGGCGACGGGGATCTTGGCCGCCATCTCGCCCAGGGACTGCATCAGCAGGAACACCATCAGGCCAACCAGGGCATAGGCGACCAGTGCGCCGCCGGGTCCGGCCTGGGAAATCGTGCCACCCGAGGCGACGAAGAGTCCCGTGCCGATCGCGCCGCCGATGGCGATCATTTGCAGGTGCCGGCTGCTCAGACCGCGCTTGAGTTCGTTGTGGTGCTTGCCGCCGACGGGACCGACAGGGTTCGAGGGTTCGCGCCGGGGTGCCGCTTCGGGCTCGAGTGCTACGGAAATTCTGCTCATGGGTGTCATGCAACACCACCAAGGGGCCCTGATGCGAGCTGGCTCACAGTCACCCGGCCGGCTTCGGGTTGCACCAGGCGCCGCGCCGGCACCAACGTGGCGCCCGGTTGCCGAACCGGGACGATTGGGCGCGATCCCTCGTGGAGCGCCCGACCATACCGCAGGGCGTTCGATGCTCCGAATCCGTCGCCGCGAGCCGTAGGGAATGGAACGAGTGACCTTATTCTTGCGTGTCCCAAGACACAGTGTTTCTGATGCACGGATGGCTTCCCGGTTGATGAACTGGCGGGATCAAGACCCCGCCGAGATCGTTGACCCGGGGTCCGCTGGACCCCTGATGTGCCGGTTCGACCGCCGGATGGAAGACTCCGGTCCCAAAAGGGCACAGCCTATTATGACGTGATAATGTCACAAAAAATGAATCCGTTCGATCGGGGAAGCCGCCCGGGGCACCCCGGCCCGCAGGGCGAAGGCGACCATCCGCACGGGAGGCGGAAGGTCGCCCTCACTCGGCGGCTACTGGGCCGCCTGGGCCCTGCCCAAGGGTGCCGGGTCCACCAACGGGTGGGCCTGGAAATAGCCGATGCAGGCCACCAGGTCGATTTGCCCGGAATCCGCCACGTTGCTTCCCTGGGCAAAAGTGGAGAAGTTGTCTCCGCCCGCGGCCAGGAACGAGTTGGTGACAATGCGGAAAACCTGGTCGTTGGCCACCGGTTCTCCCTGATAGGTCATCGACAGGATGTGCTGGCCCCGGGCCGCGTTGGGGTCATAGGTGTAGCCGAAGCCCTCGGAAATCCCCAGGTGCAGCTTGGGCCGGCTGGAGCCTTCGGGCTGCCATTGTTCCTCGAGAACCGCCTTGATCTGGGCGCCGGTGAGGTCCATCGTGAACAGCGTGTTGCCGAAGGGTTGGACCGACGCGGCGTCTTTGTAGGTGACCGTTCCGTCTGCCCCGGAGATGAGGTCGGCGCGCAGTCCGCCGGGATTCATGAAGGCGATCTGAGCGGGAATGCCGCCGAACGCGTCGTTGGAAGTGGCCCACAGGTGCATGTCGGCCACCAGGTTGCCCAACGAGGATTCGACGCCGCGGTCCGAGCCCGCGGTTCCGCCGCGGGTGACGCTCGCGCTGATCGCCCCGATCTTCCGGGCGCCGATGACCTCCGCCTGGGCGGTCGCGGCCGCGACGATCTCGGCGACCTTTGGCACCGCCTCGAAGCGCGGGACGACCTGTCCGTTTTCGGCGATAGTGGTCAGCGAAACCAGCCCCGCCTCGAGTCCCACGACCTGTTTTTGCTGCTTCGACACCGTGATCTCAAGACTGTCCAGGGTGGTGCCGTATTGGTGTGCCTGCAGCACGGGGCGCTGCAGCCCCTTGGCCCAGCCGTCCACCGGGTAGGAACAGGAGTAGCCCCCGTGGGTGTGGCCGGAGAGGATGGCGTCGATTTCCGGTGACGCGCCGCGAACCAGCTCCCCGTAGGAGGTTTCTTCGGATCCGATGGCTGCGCAATCGGTGCTCGCCGACCCCTCGTGGGTCAACAGCACCAGCACATCGGCCTCGCCGTTGGAGCGCTTTCCGTCGCTCAATTGCGCGGCCACCCGGTTGGCGGCCTCCAGCTGGTTGCCGAAGTCGAGTCCGGCGACGCCCGCGGGGGTCACGAGGGTGCCCGTCTGGTCGGTGACGGTGCCGATGATGCCCACAGTGACACCGTTGAGGGTCCGCAGCGCGTATTCCTTCAGGGTCGGCTTCCTGGTCCCCTTTTCATAGACGTTGGCGCCCAGCGCGTAGTCGGCACCCGCCGCGGAATCCCCGGCGCCATAGCGCGGGATAACGCGCTCAACCAGGTCGGTGAAGCCCTGGTCGAATTCGTGGTTTCCCACCGCGGAGACATCCAGCCCGGCGGCGAGAAGCGCTTCGATGGTGGGGTTGTCCTGCTGCGAGAACGAGGTAAACGTGGAGGCACCAATGTTGTCCCCGGCCGAGACGAAGAGGGTATTGCGGTTTTTGTCCTTGTAGTCCTTCACGGCGCCTGCCAGCACCGCTGCCCCGGCCTCGGCGCTGTTGGACTCGATGCGGCCGTGGAAGTCGTTGATGCCCACCAGCTGGATGCTCGTGGTGGGCGCGTTGTGGTTCTTGTTGTCCTGGCCCGGTGAAGCGGGGGCCGCCGGCGCGGCCTGTGCCGGGGAGGACATGGCCGCGGAGGCCAGGAGGGTAAATGCTGCGGTGGCGACCAAGGCCTGGCGCCGCAACGGATGTATCTCGGACACGGTGGTTACTCCCTTGGGAAAAGTGACGAGTTGGCACGGCCCGCAGCGTGTGAACCGGCGGGGCACGTTCGGCTGATCCTACCCAGCGGTAGGGAGAAGTGAAAGGGTTGTTGCATACGGCTTTTGTCCGTGATGGGGCCCATGCCCGTGCGGCGGGCTGCGGGCCTGTGGGACCATGGGGGCATGGCCACTCGCGATGCGGAGACGTCCCCCCAGCTGAAACCGTTTGAGAAAGTCCACAAGGACGGTAGCCTGTGGGCGCGCGGATTCACCCTGGACGGGGAAATCCACGGGGACTGGGAATGGTTCAGGATCGATGGCACCATGATGCGTTCCGGCCGCTTGGATCTCGGGCGCCAGGTGGGCATCTGGACGACCTATGACAAATCAGGGGTGCCCTACAAGGAAACGGATTTCGGCGAGTAGCCGAGGGGTAGGCGTGGACGCTTGGTCGGCCCGTCTGCGGGGGAGGAGCACTTGCCCCGGCCGGGCGCCGGAACGGGACCCCGTTAAACGAAAATCGTGGGGTCGGTGCCGTTCCCCTCGAACGGCACCGACCCCACGATCGGTTCATATGGACCTTAGCCGGCCGTGACCAGCTCTACACGGACCGGGGTCGGGTTGCTGAAGATGTCCAGCACGGGGCAGCGTGCATCGACGGTTGCCTGCAGCTCCTCGTAGCGCTCGCGGGTCTCGGGGCCATCGATCTTGACCGTCAGGCGCACCTCGCCGAAGCCCGGGCGGATGGTTTCCTCGATGCCGAAGAGGCCGCGGACATCCAGGTCGGCATCCGCATTGATTTCCAGTGAGTCGATCTTGAGGCCCAGTTGGTGTGCGTACAGGCGGTAGACGACGACCTGGCAGGAGATGAGGGCTCCGAGGGCGAATTCAACGGGGCTGGCGGCCACGTCGTCCCCGGCCAGTGCCTCTGGCTCGTCGACGATAAAGCGGTGCTTGCCCGCGGTGATTTCGCTGGAGACGGACCCGGTGGACACTCCGCTGGCCTTGAAGGTCAGCGCCGCGCTGGCGGTGTTGGCGGCAATGCGCTCGCCCCAGGCGGCGCCTGCCGCGGTGAGCTTTTCGGCGCGAATCTCATCAAGGGTGCTGTCGATCAGGGTTTCGGACATGGAAGTTCGATCCTTTCGTGGTTGGCGCAGGCCTTGCACAACGCCATACTTACGCCGATCCGGTTGGGTGGCGTCGAATCTTCACCTGGCGCACCCCGCTATGACGAAGAGGGTTGCGGTCCAATCGACCAGGGCCGTGAATGATTGGAGCTCGTGATTCTGTCTACGAGTGTTGCCGATTCCGTGGTGCCCGCGCAAAGCGCGTCCTTAACAAATCTTCACGATGAAACGGTCTTTCGTCGAAGAAGTGCCCGCTCGCTTGCCGATTGGGGCCAAAATGGCGAATGAATCAAGGTGTTGGAGGCAGCCTGGCGAAGAAACCGTGCAGACTTCATCGGCCCCGTCCCCTCCAGATGGAGGGCCGGGGCCGAAAAATGGTTTCGCGCCGATCAGCTTTCGCGGGGCGGGGCGTCGTTGGCGTTGAGCTTGGAGAGCAGGTCGGCGAAGCGCTTGATTTCCTCGGGGTCCCAGGAGACGAGCCGGTTCCTCAACAACTGGCGCGACGCCGCGCTCGAGGCAAGATAGCCTGCACGCGCGGGTTCGGTGATGCTGACCAGCATGGCCCTGCCGTCGCTCGGATCCGGAACGCGGGTGACCAGTTCCTTGGCCTCGAGCCATTTGATCATCCGGCTCATGGTCGCCTTGTCCACCTGGAGTTCCTCGGCAAGAATGATCTGCTGCTGGGCGTGCTCGCGCGCCAGGATGGACAGCACCTTGTAGCCCAGCGGCTGAAGTTCGGGATGGATCGCGGCGGCGCGCCTGCGGATGGCCTGGCGTGCCTTGACGACCATGATGGAAAACTCTTTTTCCACGTCCTCGATCAATGGATCAAGGGTTGCGTGATCGGTTGCCGATCCCGGGTCGGGTCGGGATTCGGAGAACGGTGAAGTCATGGGAATCATTTTAGTGGCGATCCGCCGATTCGAATCCCTCGCGACGTCGCGGTTGCCATTTCCGCGCGCCTGCGTTTTGCCCGCGTGGCGCGGCACCGTCCCGGGCCTGACCACGGTGTTGGCCGCGGCTGCTGCCCGCGAGTTCGATGCGGCGGCAGCTTGTCGGGTTGGCCACCCGGCGAATTCACGGCAAACTATCGGTCCGAAGGCTTCACGGATCCGGATGTGACGGGCACAATTGCTAGTTGTTGAACACCGCCAAACGATGGAGAACACCATGGGCACGATTCTGAACCCGTACATCAGCTTCCGCGATACGGCGCGTCCCGCGCTCGAGTTCTACCAGTCGATATTTGGCGGTGAACTGGATTTGCGCCCCTTCGCGGACTTCGATTTCGCCAAGACCGGCAATCCGGAGGATGACAACAAGATCATGCACGGTCACCTGCGTGCACCGAACGGCCTGAACCTGATGGCGGCCGACACTCCTGCCTCCATGGAGTGGAAGGGCGGCACCGCCATCTCCGTTACGCTCAGCGGCGACGACAAGGACGAGATGACCACGTATTGGAAGAAGCTCAGCGAGGGTGCCACGATCGGCGAGGAACTGGCAGAGGCCCCATGGGGCGACTCGTTCGGCATGCTCACCGACAAGTTCGGGGTTGACTGGATGGTCAACATTGCCGGGCCCGGCAACACGGGGCAGTAGCCGCCCGTTCCGCCGGTGGGTGGGGGCCGAGGGCTCCAACCGGCATGGGTAAGTGCGTGGGTTAGACCCGGGGCGGTCTAACCCACGCATTTTCGCGTCAACCACCCGCGGGAGACAGCCAACGAGCACAGGTGGTCCCGACTGTGGCCACCTCGCTTGGGCCATGGCCATGTCGTGATGGCTGCCGAAGGCTGCACGGGTGCTCAATCCAGTCGAATAGGTGCAGCGGATCGACGACGCTGGCCCGTTCGGGCAGGGCTTTCTTGACCGACTATCCTCAGCAAACCAGACTCAACCGTAGTCAACACGGTATTTCCAGAAATGAAGGACGCCCCGATGGAACACGAACTCGATCTCATAGTCATCGGCTGGGGCAAGGGAGGAAAGACGCTTGCCGGAACCATGGCCCGTGCCGGGCACCGGGTGGCAATCATCGAGGCATCGCCGGACATGTATGGCGGCACCTGCATCAACATCGGCTGTGTTCCCACCAAGGCGCTGATCCATGACGCGGACATCCGCCCCGGTAACGGATTCGACCCCGGCTACTTCGATGAGGCGGTGCGGCGCCGGGACAAGCTCAGCGCCGCGATGCGGGCCAAGAACTTTTCCATGCTGGATGGCCTGGATTCGGTCATCACCATCACCGGCAGGGCCAGCTTCGTCTCTCCGCGCCGCATCAAGGTCGTGGCCGGGGAAGAAATCCTCGAACTCGACGCCAAGCGGATCATCATCAACACCGGTGCCGTGCCCGCGATTCCGGACCTTGACGGCGTGCAGATCGGCGGGCGTATCCACGACTCCACCACACTGCAGCACGCGCCGCTGCCCGGAACCCTGGTGGTGGTCGGCGGCGGATACGTCGGGACCGAATTCGCCTCCATGTTCGCGCACTTCGGTTCAAAGGTCATCGTGCTGGACCGCGGGCCACGGGCACTGAAAAAGGAAGACGAAGACATCGCCGCCGAGGTCCTGGGAGCGCTGAACGACGTGGGGGTGGAGGTGCGGGTGGGAGCCAGCGTGCAGCGCATCGGCCAGGACGCCGACTCCGCGATGGTGCACTACGAACAGGACGGCCACGTGCGGGCAGTCGAGGCCGATGCGGTGCTCATTGCCCTCGGGCGCACCCCGGTCACCGATGGGCTGAACCTGGAAGCCGCCGGCATCGAGCTCACCGAATCCGGGGCCATCAAGGTGGAGGAACGCCTTTCCACCAGTGCCGAGGGCGTATACGCGCTGGGGGACGTAAACGGCGGGCCGCAATTCACCTACGTCTCCCTGGACGACAACCGCGTCGTCGCCGATGCCATCCTGGGATCCGGCCAGCGTTCGACCGCGGACCGCGTCGCGGTTCCCTACACCATCTTCACCACCCCGCCGCTGGCTCGCGTCGGGCTCAGCGAGGACCAGGCACGCTCCCGGGGGCTGGCCATCAAGATCGCAGTCAAAAAGGTCGCCGAGATTGCCGCGATGCCGCGACCCAAGATCGTCGGGGACCCTCGCGGCATCATCAAGTTCGTGGTCGATGCCGACTCTGACCGCATCCTCGGTGCCGCCCTGATGCACGTGGATTCCCAGGAAGTGATCAACCTGGTCGCCCTGGCCATGCGCCAGGGCGTCACCTCGGCCACGCTGCGCGACTCGATCTTCACCCACCCTTCCTCCACCGAGGCGTTGAATGAGGTGCTCGGGTCTTTCAACCGTTGATAACCCTGCGGTCACGCGGGGACCCGGATGGTGTGGGCGACGGTTGCAGACCATAAGATGAGAGTGTGCAAGACCTGCTGAGGAGCCTGGGACCCGCACTCGACCTCATTGGGTGGGTGGCGCTCATTGCCGCGGCCGGATTCTATGCCTTTGCCCTGGCCGAACGCCGCCGGGATGCGGGCTGGAAAACCGCCGACTACAGGATCGCCGTGCTCGAGGGGCAGGAATGCCTGGTCTTTCACACCGCCGACGGAACCATCCGCAGCGAACTCCTGGTGCTCGAACGTCCACACCCTCCCGAGGGTGAGGCACTGGTCTACTACCGGGAAGACAAGACCGGATCCTGGCAACTGGAAAAGCCCCACTCACAGGTGCGCTTCCTCTATTGGACGGCCGCGGCCCTGGCAGCCGGATTCGTCCTCAGCAAGGTCCTGAGCATCATTGCCCACTGGAACTAGCCCAAGGATCCCATCGGTAGGGCGATGATCCGGGATTCGGCCCCCTCGTTGGTGGCCACCCACAATTCCTTGCCCACGACCAGCACATCCCGCAGGCGTCCCTCCTGCCCGGCCAGCATTTGGCGGGCGCCGGTGAGGGTGCCACCGGTCGGAGGTCCATCGCCGGGCAACGTCAATACTCAGAGCCTTTCGCCGCGCAGACACGCCACATACGCAACGTCCTCCGCAATGGCCAGGGCGCTGGGTGACCGGGAACCACCTGGGGCAGGTGGACCAATTCCGTCAGCTTGCCTTCTGGGCCAAGCGCCATGATCCTGGCGGTGTCGCGCTCGGAGTCCAGGATGCTGCCGTCCTGGCGGGCAACCATCGACCAGGGTGTATCAAGGCCGGACGCTTTGAGCTTCAGTCCGGCCTCGGCTTCGGCGCCTTGAAGGTGAGGCTGCTGTAGGCGCTGATGTGCCCGGCGGTGCCCAACGTGCCCTTCGGGTCGTCGAGACAGTCAATGAGGAGGAATAGTGGACCGAATCGGACCCAGGGGCTTCCGCCCGTTGGGAGCGGGGTAAATGCTAAGAGATGATGGAAGGACACGATTTTCGTATTCCCACCCTCCCTCGCGGTTCTTGCGGCGGTGGC
Source organism: Paeniglutamicibacter sulfureus (assembly GCF_030512175.1). Taxonomy (GTDB): domain Bacteria; phylum Actinomycetota; class Actinomycetes; order Actinomycetales; family Micrococcaceae; genus Paeniglutamicibacter; species Paeniglutamicibacter sulfureus. The sequence goes on from NZ_JAULBL010000002.1 coordinate 1,066,783, forward strand.
GGGAGATCCAAGGAGGCACCTTCATGAGCGAAGCCATCAACATCGGTTCCATCGACAGCATCGACGAAGGCGAAGCGATCGTCATTCCGTCCGAGGACAACGGGACTAAGGAAGACATTGCCGTGTTCCATGCCGAGGACGGCAACTTCTACGCCATCAATGACGAATGCACGCACGAGACCGCCTCGCTGGCCGACGGCTGGATCGAAGGCACCGAGGTGGAGTGCCCGGTTCACGCGGCCAAGTTCTGCCTCAAGTCGGGTGCGGCGCTTTGCCTTCCAGCTACCGTGGGCGCCCGCACCCACAAGATCGAGGTCAAGGACGGCGAGCTGTTGCTCTACCCTGAAACCCCGGCAGTCTGACCCACGCCCCGGATGAGAAAAGGCGGCGGCCGCTCCAGCCAATAAGCTGGAGCGGCCGCCGCCTTGTGGTCTCTGGCGACTATGCGGTCGGCTGGGTCGTCGGCCAGGCCTGCACCTTGTCGAAGCGCGCGCCTGCCGGGTTGGACGGCAGCAGCATCAGAACGATGATGGCCAGCGCGCCGAGGATCGGGATGAGGATGAGCAGGTACAGCCACCCGCTGAAGTTGCCGTCGTGCAGGCGGCGGACCGAGATGGCGATGCTCGGGACCAGGGTGGCCAAGCCGAAGAGAATCGTAATCACCGTTCCCGCCATCGCTCCCATGCCGGGATCCCCGGTGGCTGGATCCGCAGTGGAAATGCCGCCGACCGTCGTGATGATTTGTGCAACGATCGAGACAATGACGCTGAACAGGGCGACCCACCAGTATTCGCTGCGGCTGGCCCGGCCGCTGAAGGTCGCGTACTTCTTGAAGAAGCGCTGGATGGCCTCGCCGAACTTTGCTCCGTAGCGGGGCAGTTCCAGGCTGTTCTCGGTTGGGGTGGCGTAGGGGTTCTCGGTGGGGTAACCAGGGTATGACATGATTCGTTTTCCTCCATTGAAGTGATCAGTTCGAGCTTACGTGACACGCGGTACGTTGCCCAGCTGGACGCGCCCCTGTTGCAGGGCCCGCCGCGCCGGCGCCGATGGCCTGCACCGAGCACCAGCCGTCGTATTCGGTGGCGGCTCGAGCGGCCGAGCCGCTCGCGAAATCGGTGCGCGGCCGGCCGTGCTTGCGCGGCCGGGGTGCAAGTCCCCGGAGGGCTGGGCTCGGAGAATCCAAGGTCCGCTCGTGGACCTCGCGTGCCGCCCCCGCCTCTCACTCGCAGCCGGGCACATGCCCGGCCGACGAGGGTATGGCAAAAGTCGATACAAACGAAACGCCGTCGAATTGAGGGGTGTTCAAGAATTGGGTGTACGGTATTCCGGAAATCACTGAACAGTGTTCAGGGCTCGTCTCGGGGCGCCGTGCACCGAGTTCGAGTGCCCGGTGCACGCCGCCAAGTTCTGCCTCATGTCCGGCGCGGCGCTGTGCCTGCCGGCGACCGTGGGCGCCCACACCCACAAGATGAGGTCAAGGACGGGGAGCTGCTGCTGTACCCAGGAACCCGAGCCGTCTGACCCACGCCCGGACGAGAAAAGACGGCGGCCGCGGCGGTGGCGCAGGGGATGTTCGCCGATGGACGATCGGGTGGTCCTAGCCAGGTGGTTGGCCCAATGCTGTCGCCCATGCGGCGATCTGGGAGCGGGTGCTGAAGCCGAGCTTGGCCAGGATGCGTTCGACGTGGCCGTCAACGGTGCGCGGGGAAATGACCAGCTGCTGTGCAATAAGGCGGTTGGTCAGCCCCTGGGCGACAAAACCCGCGACCTGCATTTCCTTCTTGGTCAGGGGGTTTTGCATGGTTCCATTCTTCGCCGGCCCGGCGGTCACGCCGAGCGCACAATCGATGGCCTGGGTCTTCGACATCCGGGGAGCTTCGCTGGCCGGGGAAGCGCCGCGCCGGCCAAGGGCCCGGCGCATGCGCGCGTTGCTTGACTCGGAAGCTTCGTGCATGTGCGGACCGAACGATGCGACGGTGATTCCAAGCTCGGACCAAACCGATGCAACGGCATGGGCCAGTTCGGCGGCCCGCACATGGTTGCCCGTGGACACGGTGATCCAGTGCAGCGCCTCGAGGCTCAGCGCCACGCACACCCCGTCCTGGAAGGTGTCGCGCTGGATGCGCAGTGCTTCGGTGACAGCATCGGTGGCCGAGGCAAACTCGCCCAGCCTCCAGTAACTGATCCCGCGGATCCAGTAGGCGTAGGCCCGGTTCCAGAGTTCACCGTGGGAGGAGGCGATTTCGATGACCTGTTGGCAGGTTTCCAGCGCCGCTTCGAGGCGATTGTCCAGGGCCTGGGCCATGCCCAGTTGAAAGAGCGCCGTCAACCTGGCCGCGGTGTCGCCACGGGCTGAATGTGCTGCACTGACCTTTTGGTACAGTTCGATGGCACCGGCCAGGTCCCCGCTGAACAGGCGGTGCAGTGCGAGCCAGTGTTCGGCGTGCGCCTCGAGCGACGGATCGTCCAGCTCCCGGGCCATCCGAAGGCATTGGCGCGCGTAGCCTGCCCCCGTGTCGTGGTCGCCCTGGATCAGGCTGACCCAGGCGGCAACCCACATGGCCGACGCGTAGTCGAGGTGGTTCGCATCCGGGCGCTCGGCCAGGACCCGATCCAGCAGCGCACGACCTTCCGGGATGAAATTCCCCGAGACCCACTGGTAGCGCAGCAGGGATGCCATCCGGGCGGCGGTTGCGTGTTCGCCCGGAGCCTCCAGCGCCCATTCCATGGCGGCGGTCAGGTTGGCCCGGTCGACCCGCGCGTCTTGCAGAAAGCGGCTCTGGTGCGGACCGCACCAGTTTCGGACCATCGTGTCGCAGCGTTCCTCGTAATGCCGGAGGTGTCGCGTGCGCAGGACCTTCACCTCCTCCGGGTTGGACAGCAGCTCCTGCCCGTACTCGCGGATGGTGACCAGCTGGTGGTACCGCAGCACCTCTCCGTCGCGGCGGACCGAGAGGATTGACTTGGCGACCAGCGCGTCCAGCAGGTCGAGCACGTCGCCGGCGGGAAGTTCACCGAATCCGCACACCGCTTCGGCCGCCTCCATGTCGAAGCTGCCGGGGAACACCGAGAGCCTGCGCCAAAAAAGCTGCTCGGATTCGGAGCACAACTCGTAGCTCCAGTCGACGAGCGCCCGCAGCGTCTGCTGCCGCGGTAGGGCGGCACGGTCGCCGCGGTTGAGCAGCTGGAAACGCCGGTCAACGCGCTCCAGCAGTTGGGTCGCCGACAGGGAACGCAGGCGGGTGGTGGCCAGCTCGATGGCCAGCGGCATGCCATCGAGCTGGGTGCACAGCTGGGCCACGACGGACGCGTTGTCCGCATCCAGGGCAAAGCCCGGCACAACGTTGCGTGCCCGGGCCACGAACAATGCGACGGCCTCGAAGCTTTCCAGCTGCTCGACCCTCACCGGTTCATCGGCTGCCGGGGTCGACATGGGGGGAATGGCGTACAGGGTTTCTCCCGTGATGCCCACCGGTTCGCGGCTGGTGGCAAGGATGCGCACGCCGGGCGCCTGTCCCAGGATCCTGTTGACCAGCACGCTGACTTCATCGAGCAGGTGTTCGCAGTTGTCCAGCACCAGCAGCATTTCCTTGTCCCGCAGATGATCGGCCAGCCGGTCCAGGGCGGGACGCTGCGACTGGTCCGAAACGTCCAGTGCGGCCGCCACCACGGGGGCGATGGATGCCGTCTTGGTCAGCGAGGCCAGCTCGACGACCCCGACCCCGTCCCGGTAGGCCCGGCGGGCTTGCTGGGTAATTTCCCCCGCCATCCGCGACTTGCCCACGCCTCCCGCGCCCGTCAGGGTGACCAGGCGGGACGTGGACATCAATGCCTTGACCTGCGCCATTTCGTGCCGACGGCCGATGAAGGAAGTCACCGAAAGTCTGCCCGTGGTGAATCGGGAATCGATTGGTTGCCTAGTCATCGGCTGTTTTTCTCCAGTCTGCTGCCACGGGTTTCCACCGTGCGCGGTGGGCTTCGGGAAGGTTCCAAGCATGCCGAAGCCGTTTCGTTCGGCTCCAAGTCTCTCACCACGGGCCTGATGTTCTATGACGCAGGACACAATACGGGTATCGGAGGGGGTGGTTCTACCCATGTGCCGGTCAACGATCCGGTCCAAGCTGGTGTGCATCGATCAAACCGAAACCACGGAACCAAGGAGCGAGCCATGAGCCAGCAACCAGCCCCGACCGGCCAGCTGCCGGACATCGATCCGCGCCAGCTGCGCAATGCCTTCGGCAAGTTCGCCACCGGCGTCACCGTGGTCACCTGCCGCACCCCGGACGGCGTCCCGCACGGGGCAACGGTCAACGCGTTCACCGCCGTGTCACTGGATCCGCCGCTGGCCCAGGTCACCTTGATTCGCGGGAACAAGATCTCCGGGCTCCTCGAGGACTCCCCGTTCGCCATCAACATCATGTCCTCGGGCCAATTGGACACCTGCTTGAACTTCGCCGGCAAACCGATGAAGGGAGAGGTGGCCTGGCGGCCGGATGCCGAGGGCATCCCGGTGCTCGAGGGCAACAGCGCGACCCTGGAATGCGAGCCCTGGGCCATCTACGACGGCGGGGACCACCTGATCGTCATCGGCAGGGTCATCGCTCTGCGCAGCGACGACGAACTGGAACCGTTGTGTTTCTTCTCGGGCAAGTTCCGGGAGATCGGCGAGCACGTGGGCGGTGCTCCCTGGGCCCTGTGCGGAGACAGCATGGCCTCCGGATGGTTCGAGGGCAGCACCGACTTCAACGCCTTCTGAGAATTCCTTCCTCCTACCCACACCCAGCAAAGGAGCTGAGCAGCATGACCCAGGCACCAGACACCGAAAAGGCCGTTGCGGACATGTCCGAGCGGACCACCCCCGCCAACCCCAAGTTGCCGATGACCGGCGACGAATACATCGAGTCGTTGCGCGACGGCCGCGAGGTCTACATTCACGGCGAGCGCGTCGATGACGTGACCACCCATCCGGCCTTCCGCAACTCGGTCCGCATGGCTGCCCGCCTGTACGACGGGTTCCACGACCCGGCCACCTCCGGCAAGCTCCTTTCCCCGACCGACACCGGTTCCGGCGGCATGACCCACCCGTTCTTCAAGGTGCCGAAGTCCGTGGAGGACCTTAAGGAATCGCGTACCGCCATCGAAACCTGGGCCCGGATGAGCTACGGCTGGCTCGGGCGCTCGCCGGACTACAAGGCTGCCTTCCTGGGGACCCTGGGTTCCATGCCGGAGTTCTACTCGCCGTACCAGGAGAATGCGCTGCGCTGGTACAAGGAATCGCAGGAGAAGGTCCTGTACTGGAACCACGCGATCATCAACCCGCCGGTGGACCGACACCTGCCGCCGGACGAAGTGGCCGACGTCTTCATGAAGGTGGAGAAGGAGACCGACAACGGCGTGATCGTTTCCGGCGCAAAGGTCGTGGCCACCGGTTCGGCCATCACCAACTTCAACTTCATCTCGCACTACGGGCTGCCGATCAAGAAGAAGGAATACGCGCTGATCTGCACCGTGCCAATGGATGCCCCGGGCGTGAAGCTGATCTCGCGCACCTCCTATGCGCAAAACGCCGCGGTGACCGGCACCCCGTTCGACTACCCGCTGTCCTCGCGAATGGACGAGAACGACGCGGTGTTCGTGTTCGACAAGGTGCTGGTGCCGTGGGAGAACATCTTCGCCTACGGGGACCCGGAGCAGATCAACGGCTTCATGCCGCAGACCGGCTTCATCCAGCGCTTCACCTTCCAGGGCTGCATCCGCCTGGCCGTGAAGCTGGACTTCATTGCCGGACTGCTGCTCAAGGCCCTGGAGATCACCGGCACGCAGGATTTCCGCGGCGTGCAGGCGCGGGCCGGCGAGGTCATCGGCTGGCGCAACCTGTTCTGGGGACTGGTCGACGGGATGATGCTCAACCCGGACAAGGGCCCGAACGGCTCGGTGCTGCCGAAGATGGAATACGGCCTGGCCTACCGCATGTTCATGGCCCAAGGGTATCCGCGCGTCAAGGAGATCATCGAACAGGACGTGGCCTCGGGCTTGATCTACCTGCCCAGCGGTGCGCTGGACTTCCAGAACCTGGAGATCCGCCCCTACCTGGACAAGTACGTGCGCGGCTCCAACGGGGTGCAGGCGGTGGACCGCGTGAAGCTGATGAAGCTGCTCTGGGACGCGATCGGCTCCGAGTTCGGCGGCCGCCACGAGCTGTACGAACGCAACTACTCGGGCAACCATGAGAACGTGCGCGTCGAGATGCTCATGCACGCCAAGCAGACGGGCACCGCAGGCATGATGAACGGCATGGTCGAACAGTGCATGGGCGAATACAACTTGGATGGCTGGACAGTTCCGGACCTGTTCAACAGCGACGATGTGAACGCCTACATGAAGCGCGGTCGCTAACACGGCAACCGGCCGGGCCCGATGCCCGCAGGCCTGGGCGGGTCTGGACCATGTGGTCCGGCCCCGCCCTGAGGCGCCGCGGCCCTTGGCGGGGCCTCGCCAAACGATTTTCCCCAGGAGACTTCCATGAACCACACCGCGGCCGGAAAGGCCGGCAACGAGTCCGGGGAGCCGGTCGGAGGGCAGCAGCGACGCGTGGAGGAGGACCTCACCGCGCGGGTGCTGGCCTCCTTCGAAACCTGCACCGACCCCCGGCTCAAGCAGCTGATGCAATCGCTGACCCGTCACCTGCACGCCTTCATCCGCGACGTGCGGCTCACCGAGGCCGAATGGGAGGCCGCCATCGGGTTCCTCACCGCCGCCGGTCACATCACCGACGACAAGCGCCAGGAATTCGTCCTGCTTTCCGACGTGCTCGGCGCCTCCATGCAGACCATCGCGGTGAACAACGAGGCACAGGGGAACGCGACAGAGGCCACGGTGTTTGGCCCGTTCTTCGTCGAGGACGGCCCTGGGATCCCGATCGGCGGGGACATCGCCGGCGGGGCCGCCGGCCAGCCCTGTTGGTTCGAGGGCACCGTCACCGACGCCGCCGGCACCCCCGTCCCCAACGCGCGGATCGAGGTCTGGGAAGCGGACGAGGGCGGCTTCTACGACGTCCAGTACGCCGATGCGCGCATCGCGGGGCGCGGCCACCTCCACTCCGACGCGCAGGGGAACTACGCCTTCTGGGGCCTGACCCCGACCCCCTACCCGATCCCGCACGACGGGCCGGTCGGGAAGATGCTCGAATCCGTCGGACGCTCCCCGGTCCGCGCGGCGCACCTGCACTTCATGGTCACCGCCCCGGGCCTGCGCACCCTGGTCACCCACATCTTCGTCGAGGGGGACCCGCAGCTGGAGATCGGGGATTCGGTCTTCGGCGTCAAGGACTCGCTCATCAAGGGGTTCATCGAGCAGCCCGCCGGCACCCCCGCGCCCGACGGACGCGACCTCGGCACCGCCGCGTGGGCCCGGACCCGCTTCGACATCGTCCTGGCCCCCGGAGAAGCGTAGGGCCGCAGGCCCCCGGCGGCCGGGGTGCCCCGTGCCCCGGTCGAACCCGGCCTGCCCGCCACCGGGCACCGGCCAGTCTGCGCCCGGCGAAGCCGGCGACGGGCAGGCATTCCAGAACCAAGCCGCGAAAAGCCACAGGGCATCACTCGCAGCGACATCGAACGGAAGGATCGCCATGTGCGAAATCATGGGCAAGGCCGCTGCCGCGGGCGTTGCACGACGAACAATGTTGGCCAGCTTCGGGCTCGGGGCCGCGGCCCTGGGCATCGGCGCAGTGTCGGGCCAGGCACAGGCCGCCGAACCCGGACCCGGCGGGGCCCGGCAATACGGCCCCGCGCCGGCCGGCAGCCACCGGACCCGGTTGGTATTGCTGGGAACCTCCGGCGGGCCCCCGTACTGGCCCGGTGGAACCCGCGAGGGCATCTCCTCGGCACTCGTCGTGGGTGATCGGTACTACATCATTGACGCGGGCCACGGTGTCATGGGCCAGCTGCGGAAGGCGAGGCTCGGCCCTAACTTCGATTCCGACATGGACGGGCCGCTGGACGTGCTGGGCGGGATCTTCCTGACCCACTTGCACTCCGACCACGTGGTGGACCTGAACAACATCCTCAGCGAAGGAATCTTCAACGGGCTGCAGAATGTGGAAAGCAAGGTGCCGATCTGGGGCCCGGGCAACCGGGGCGAGGTGCCCGAGCTCTTCGGCGAGGGCAAGGCACCCAAGCCGATCAACCCCAAGAACCCCACCCCGGGCACGAAGGAGATGACTGACCTGCTGGTCCAGGCCTTCGCCACCGACTTCAACGACCGGCTCTTCGACAACCGCAAGCCGCGCCCGGAGGAACTCTGGGAAGCCTTCGATGTGCCGGTTCCGAAGAAATACCTGAAGAACCCGAACACCGATCCGTGCCCGGTCATGGAGCCCTTCGTGTTCTTCCAAGACGAGTACGTCACGGTGTCGGCGATCCTGGTCAACCATGCGCCGGTCTTCCCCGCATTGGCCTACCGCTTCGACACCGCCGACGGTTCGGTGGTCTTCTCCGGGGACACCGGGCTGACGCCGAACATCATCACTCTGGCCCGGGGTGCCGATGTGCTGGTGCACGAGGTCATCGACAAGACCTGGCCCGAATCCCTCTTCCCGCAGCCGCGCAGCGACGCGCAGGAAGGCCTATACCAGCATCTGATCCGCTCGCACACGCTGATCGAGGACGTGGGCGCGGTGGCCCAGGATGCCGGAGTCGGAACTCTGGTGCTCTCGCACTTGGTTCCCGGAAATCGTCCGGACGAGGTCTGGGCGCGGTGCGGGGAAGGCTTTGACGGGCGCCTGGTCATTGGCCACGACCTTGACGTCATCGGGGTGGGCCAGCCGACATAACCTGCGGCCGGCGCTGCACAGCGGCGGGGCGGAACCGATGACCGGTTCCGCCCCGCTCCCGTGTTTCCGTATTCATGCTAGAAGCGGTGTGGACGCCTTGCAGGAATTGAACACCGTTCAAGATTTGGGTTACGGTATGTTCCGAACCTATTGAACAGTGTTCAGTTGATCGTTGCGGGTTCCTTTCATTCGCGCACCGGCAATGGAACCGCGCACAGCGCCATACCGGAAGGCCCCCGCCATGACCGTGACCCAAACAATCGGCAACTCCCACCAGCCCGGCAACGAATCCGCAGGGTTCGCAGGCCTCGCGGCACGCGTGGCCGCCGGCCACCGGATCACCGCAGCCGAGGCCCTGGCTATCCTCGACACCCCGGATGCCCAGACCCTGGAGCTGGTGGCTGCCGCAGGCACCCTGCGCCGGGCGCACTTCGCCAACACCGTCAAGGTCAACTACCTGGTGAACCTCAAGTCGGGACTCTGCCCCGAGGACTGCACTTACTGCTCCCAGCGTTTGGGTTCCAAGGCCGAAATCCTCAAGTACACCTGGCTCAAGCCCGATGAAGCGGTGCACCAGGCAGGGCTTGGAATCGCCGGCGGCGCATCCCGCGTCTGCATGGTCGCCTCCGGCAAGGGCCCCAGCAACAGGGACGTGGACCGGGTGGCAACCATGATCGAACAGATCAAGGAGGAGCATCCGCGGGTGGAGGTCTGTGCCTGCCTGGGCATTCTCAAGGTGGGCCAAGCCCAAAGGCTGCGCGAGGCCGGCACCGATGCCTACAACCACAACCTGAACACCGCCGAGTCCCTCTACCCGGAGATTTGCTCGACCCACACCTACCAGGAGCGCGTGGATACCGTCGGGGCTGCCAAGGACGCCGGACTTTCGTCGTGCTCGGGACTCATCGTGGGGATGGGGGAGAGCCCGGAACAGGTTGTCGAGGCCGTCTTCGCCCTGCGTGAGCTGGATGCCGACTCGATCCCTGTCAACTTCCTGATGCCCTTCGACGGCACACCGCTGGCAGGCACCTGGCACCTGACCCCGATGGCCTGCCTGCGCATCCTGGCGCTGGTCCGCATGGCCTGCCCCGCGACCGAGCTGCGGATGGCCGGCGGGCGCGAAATGCACCTGCGCTCCCTGCAGTCCACCGCGCTGGCCGTTGCCAACTCGCTCTTCCTCGGCGACTACCTCACCTCCGAGGGCCAGGACGCGCGGCGCGATTTGGAAATGATCTCCGACGCCGGATACGTGGTGCTGGGCCAGGAGGACATCGATCCGGCCGAACTTGCAGCCCGCTCGCGCCACCGTCCCGATGCCACACCTGCACCCGTTGAGGCCTCGGCCTGCGGCACGGTGGGCGGCAGCGGTTGCGGCGGCGCCACTCAGGGTTGCGGCCCGATGGGTGGTCCGGGCGAGCCCGTGCTGCGCCGACGCGGTGCCGGCACGCCGGAAAGCCCCAACGCATGAGTGCCGCAGCACCCCAGCTGACCCAGCAGGACAGATTGCTCGCACGGGACTCCGGCTGCTCTGGCACCCCTATGCCTCCCTGGACGCCGGGGCGCACTACGCGGTCACCGGGGCAGCTGGCGTGCGGCTGACACTGGCCGACGAATAAGGCACCCACGAGGTCATCGACGGCATGGCCTCCTGGTGGTCGATGGTGCACGGCTACCGGAACCACGCGCAGATCGACCGGTTCAGCCACGTCATGTTCGGCGGGCTCACTCACGCCCCTGCCGTCGAGCTGGCCGAACGACTGGTGGCCATGGCACCGGGCGAACTGGCCCACGTGTTCCTGGCCGTCGGCTGGCCCCTGTCGTTGTTGTTTGTTGGGGCGCCGAAGCTACACTGCCAGGGCCGAGTCCTGCGCCTTGGACGGGGAATGATCGGCTGCGCTTCCCATGGAATCAAGGATCGCCTGCAGCGTGGCAGGCCCGTGCTGGTGCAGGCAGGCACCAGCGACGAAGCGGTCCGGGCGAAGGAAGATCATCGGGGTCGGGCGCTCGTCGAACCACTTCTTCACCGCGCCGGTGTGGTCTCCCAGCACCAATACGTCCTCGCTCATGTGTTCCTGGGCCCATTCACGCTGGGTTTCGGGAACCAAGGCCACGAGCTTCGCGCCGAGGGCCTCGAGCGCCTTGACTGAGTGGGCGGGGAGCACGTCCTTGGGGTCGTTGCCCCACACCAGCACGGTCCACCAGTTGCCGATGACGTCATCGAGCAGCAGGTTCTCACCGAGCTGCGAGTTCACGCGCGGCTGCGGGAACTGCACGCCGACCGGGGAGATCTTCCTGTTCGCGGTCTTGACCGGGATCAGCTTGCTGGTGAGCTTCGCGGCGGCCGTGCCGGAGGCCTGGGTGGTGGGATCGGCCAGCACGCCGGAGGTGTAGCGAGGCATCGGCTTGAAGCGCATGTCGGAGAAGTAGCTCTTGGCCGAGGGGAAGAGGTTGAGCACCGAGGAAGCGGCGTCGCGGGCGGCGACGGCCAACGGGTTGGTGATCTTGATGACCGAGCCCAGGGTCATGGACAAATCGACCATGGCCTTGGCGTGGTCCTTGCGCTCGGAGGTGTAGGTGTCCAGGATGTCCTCGCCTGCGGTTCCGGTCAGCACGCTGGTGAGCTTCCAGCCCAGGTTGGTGGCATCGCGCATACCCGAGTTCCAGCCCTGGCCCATCCACACCGGCATCAGGTGCGCCGCGTCCCCGGCGATCAGCTGGCGGCCCTTGCGGAAGGAACCGGCAACGCGGCCGTGGTGGGTGAAGACGCGGCGGCGGATGTAGGACAGGTTGTGCGGGTCCGGGACGTGGTCCTTGAGCATCTCTGCGACCCACTCCTTGGAGGTGACCACCGATTCGTCCTCGTGGTCGTGGAGCATAAACTCCCAGCGGCGGACGGCGTGGGGCAGGCCGATGGAGACATACGGGCGCTTGGGGTCCGCCCCGAGAAAGACGTTGGGGGTGCCCAATGGGTCGTTGTCGACATCGACGACCAGCCAGCGGGTGGAGGGGGAGTCGCCCTCGAAGCTCACGCCCATGCGCTTGCGCGTCGGGGACTTGCCGCCCTCGCAACCCACCAGGTACTGCGCGGAAAAGCGGTGCTCGGTTTCGGTTCCATCGGCATTGGTCACGCGGGCAATGGCGGTGACGCCGGCGGCGTCCTCGATGACGTCCTCGACCAGGTGGCCGAAGTGCACATTGATGTTGGGGTACTGGGCCAGGCCCGCGTACAGGGCCTTGTCGACCTCGGGCTGGATGAAGGCGTGCTTGCGGTCCCAGCCGAATTCCCGGGTCTGCGGGTTGTTGATCATGATGGTCTTGCCGGAGCCGTTGACCAGCCGCATGATGTGCTGCGGTGCGGTGTGCGGCAGCACGGTGTCCACCAGGCCCACGGTCTGGATGGTGCGCAGCGATTCGTCGTCAAGGCCCACGCCGCGCGGGTAGTCGATGAGTTCGTCTCGGGCCTCGAGGACCGTGACGCTTCGGCCGTACATCCCCAGGATGTTGGCGAGCATGAGGCCGGCGGGGCCGGCTCCGATGATCAGGACTTCGCTGGAGGGGATGCTGTTCATGGCCACATCAACTTTCCGTGTGTAAATAGTGCACAAAGTATTCGTTATCTGCACAACTGCTGAGTCCCAGTTCACCAGTCCTTGTGATTCACGTCAAAGCCGGTGTGCCGCCAGTTGGCACGAAATTCGTCGGGCGTTCACGCGGAGGCCTGCCTCAGACCAGTGCGGCCTCGAGCGCGCGGGCCGCCTGCTGCAGCACGGTGACGGCAGCCTCCGCTTGTTCCCGGCGCACCGTGATCAGGTTCAGGCAGGCCGGGACGCCGCAGATGCCGGCATCCAGCGGCACGGCCAGGCCGTGCATGCCGGGCTCCACCTCGCCGAAGGTCTGCGCGTAGCCGGAGGCGCGGGCGGCGCTGACGCGGGGATCCTCTCCGGGGCTCGCTGGCTCGCTGGCCAGGATCGCGTGGCCTGCGGCCCCGAGGTCCAGCGGATGCCGCGAGGCCTCGGCGAAGGACACATGGTAGGTGCCGGAGGTCGGGGCGGTGACCCGCAGGGCGATGGCTTCGTCACCTTCGCGCACGATCAGGGCCAGGGTGGCTCCGAGCTCGTCGGCGTAGCGGCGCAGCACCGGTTCGGCTGCAGCAATCAACGAGTGGTAGGACGAGGCGGAGAGGGAGAGTAACCCCGCCGCGCCGCGGAAGCGGCCGTCCGCACCGCGGTGGAGCAGCTGGGCGTCGCAGAGCGTGTTGAGTAGCCGGTAGGCACCGGTGCGGTGGATGCCGGTATGCTCGGCGACCTCGTTGATGCCCAGCCCTGCCGGGGTGCCCGCCACCAGGCGCAACACCTCGAGCCCTCTGGCCAGGGTCTGGGATCCCGCGGTTCGGGACGCGGAGGAAGAGGGCGCGGTTGTTGGCTCGTTCACGTTCTTGATCATGGCACAGTGCCCGGGACTCAGGCGACGGTGATGACGATCTTGCCGTTGGTTTCCCCGGCCATCATGGCCGCGAAGCCTTCGTGGATGCGCTCCAGGGGCAACACCCTGTCGATGCGCGGACGCAGGCCCGTGGTGGCCAGCATGCGGAGCATCGAGACCATTTCGTGGCGGGTGGATCCCGTGGAACCGAGCACGCGCAGTTGCTGGTAGAAGATGCGGCCCAAGTCCGCCTCCGGGCTGGTGCCGGAAGTCGTTCCTGCGATCACGATGGCCCCGCCCGGGCGCAGGCAGCGCAGCGAATGTCCCCAGGTGGCCTCCCCGACCGTCTCGATGACCAGGTCCACGCGCTCGGGCAGCCGGGCGCCCGACTCGAAAGCCGCGTGAGCGCCGAGCTCCAAGGCCAGCGCGCGCTTCTCGGCAGTGCGGCTGGTGGCATACACCGTGGCACCCGCGGCCGCGGCCAGCGCGATGGCAGCGGAGGCGACGCCGCCGCCGGCTCCCTGGACCAACACCCGGTCCCCGGCCTTGAGCTGGCCCTGGGTGAAGAGCATCCGGTAGGCGGTCGACCAGGCAACGGGCAGGCAGGCGGCCTCCTCAAAGGAGAGCTGTTCGGGCATGGGGATCACACAGCGATCGGGCACCACGATGTACTCGGCGAAGCCGCCGTCGTGGCTTTCGGAGAGCAGTGCCCGGTTCGGGTCCAGGGTCTCGTCCCCGTTCCCGGCATCCGGGTCGGCAATCACCGGGTAGATGACGACCTCGCGCCCGTCGTCGGTGACACCGGCGACGTCGCAACCAAGGATGATGGGGATGTTCTTGGGATCGTGCCCCACCCCGCGCAAGGTCCACACATCATGCATGTTCAGTGACGAGGCCTTGACCTTCACTCGGGTCCAGCCTGCCGGGGGAACCGGTGTGGGGACCTCGCGCAGTTCGAGGCAGGAAAGCGGGTCGTTCGGGTTCTGGGCGTGGGCGACGGCTGCAAGCATGGCGGTTGGATCTCCGGGAACGATAGGGGGGTGTTCGGGCTGGTGGGGGGACTTAGCGCATGCCCAGGCGCAGTGCACCGTCGAGGCGGACGACCTCGCCGTTGAGCATGGGGTTGGATATCAGCGAATGCATCAGTTGGGCGAACTCGCCGGCGTGCCCGAGACGTTGCGGGAAGGGCACGGCGGCGCCGATGCCCGACTTGGCCTCGTCGCTGAGGACATCCATGAACGGGGTGTCGAAGACGCCCGGGGCCACGCCGAGGACACGGATTCCGTGACGCGCCAAATCGCGGGCGGCGGGAAGGACCATGGCGTTTACCCCGCCCTTGGAGGCGGCATAGGCCAGCTGGCCCATTTGTCCCTCGTAGGCGGCGACCGAACTGGTCAGCGCAATGACCCCGCGGGATCCGTCGGATTCGGGTGCGTTGCCGGACATGGCTTCTGCCGCCATGGTCAGCAGGGTGAAGGATCCGACCAGGTTGGTCTCGAGCTGGTCGGTGAAGGACGCACGCGAGTGCGCGCCGCTGCGGCCCAGGGTCTTCTCGATGATGGCCGAGCCCGCTGCGGACACGGCGACCCGAAGTCCGCGGGGTGCCCGGGCACCAAGGTCCATGGCTGCCCGCATCGAGTCTTCGTCGCGCACGTCGACGTGCGCAAACACTCCGCCGATTTCTTCGGCCAGTGCAGTGCCCTTGGCTTCGTTGCGGCCGCACACCACAACCTGCGCTCCGTGGGAGGTAAAGAGACGTGCAGTCGCGGCACCGAGTCCTGAGGTCGCTCCGGTGACCACGACGCCGGCACCGGCGAAATCGGTGACTGACAAGGAAGATGGGGAAGCCATGTATCCATGATTGCCGACGTTCGGTGGCAGGAGACAGGATGTGTGCCGGGTGGCGGCACGGTGCCCGCGGGGATCGGTCGGTTGATAGGGGAACCGACGAAATTGCTCCAAACAAAACGTCGAAGTAAGCGGTTGGCCCACGTCGTCCACCGTGAATTTGTCCATGGATGGCGCTCGCCCCTGCGCGCCTAAAACCTGCTGAACTTCTCGCGTCCGAACGCCATCAGTTCGTCGATTTTTCGGGTGGGGCCGAGTCCCGCTGGGTAGGCCAGGCCGAAGGCGCTCTCCGGCACGGGCTCGAAAATGTCCTTGAGCACTGCCCCGGTCATGCGTGTGGCGGATCGCGCCGGATTATCTGCTGTGAAGGTCCTGGATGAAGTCTTCGGCCCGGCGAAGGTTCAGCGCCAACTTCGCGCGCTTCTGTTCGGCCTGCCCGATGAACTCCGACAGCCTGGCCCGGGCGGCGGCATTGTTCTTGTCGAGGCCCAAGGCATCGACGGTGTCCAGCAGTTCGCCCATTTCCTCCAGAGTGAATCCCAGAGGTTTCATCGACCGAATCACCAGCATGCGCTGGAGGTCGGATTCGGTGTAGATCCGAAAGCCTCCCTCACTGCGCGTGGTTGCCGGGAGCAGGCCCACCTCGTCGTAGTGGCGGATGGTTCGCTGGGACAGGCCCGTGGCCTCGGCCAGGTCCCCGATGTGCATGGTCCGCGCATCGGCGGCTGGGGTTGGGGTGTCAGTCATGGGTTCTCCTGTTTCCTCGACTTCCAACTCTACCCTTACGTTAGGGTAGAGTTGGTTTCGTTCGGTGCGTCGCCGTGGCCATTCCTCGCCGTAGCCAACCAGCGCAAAACAAGGACGCGCCGACCCCACATCATTTCATGTACCCGAGCACACAACGGCGCCAATTTCCCCTGAACGGAGCCATCAATGGCCACGAAAACCACGGCAGGACACCCGATCCTGACCCCGGAAGAACGGCAATCCGTTCTCCGCACCCTCAAATCCCCGCGCCTGCTCAAGACCGAGGTCCTGGCCGGGTTGGTCGTGGCGCTGGCACTGATCCCCGAGGCCATCGCCTTCTCCATCATCGCCGGGGTGGACCCACGCCTGGGGCTCTTCGCCTCCTTCACGATGGCCGTCTCCATCGCCTTCCTGGGCGGGCGTCCGGCCATGATCTCCGCGGCAACGGGAGCCATCGCCCTGGTCATCGCCCCGCTGGTGAAAAGCCACGGCGTTGACTACTTCATCGCCGCCGTCATCCTGGCCGGCATTTTCCAGGTCATCCTCGCCCTGCTGGGCGTGGCCAAGTTGATGAGGTTCATTCCCCGCCAAGTCATGGTCGGGTTCGTCAATGCCCTGGCCATCCTGATCTTCATGTCTCAGGTCCCCGAGCTCCTGGGCGTCCCCTGGATGGTCTACCCACTCACCATCCTGGGCCTGCTGATTGTCTTCGGCCTTCCCAAACTCACCGCCGTGGTCCCCGCGCCCCTGGTTGCCATCGTCGTTCTGACCCTTATTGCCGTTGTCGCATCCCTGGCGGTCCCCACCGTCGGGGACAAGGGTGAGATGCCCGAGAGCCTGCCGGCCCTGTTCCTGCCGAACGTTCCACTGAATTTCGAAACCCTGCAGATCCTGTTCCCCTACGCGCTGGCCATGGCCTTCGTGGGCCTGCTCGAATCCCTGATGACCGCCAAGCTTGTCGATGACGTTACCGACACCCGTTCCAACAAGACCCGAGAATCCTGGGGCCAGGGGGCGGCGAACATCATCACCGGATTCTTCGGCGGCATGGGCGGTTGCGCGATGATCGGGCAGACCATGATCAACGTCAAGGCCTCCGGCGCCAGGACCCGCATCTCCACCTTCCTGGCCGGAGTTTTCCTGCTCATCCTGGTCGTCGCGCTCGGCGGCATCGTGGCGCTGATCCCGATGGCAGCGCTGGTGGCCGTGATGATCTTCGTGTCCGTGGCCACCTTCGATTGGCACAGCATCAAGCCCTCCACCCTGCGCATGATGCCCAAGAGTGAAACCACCGTCATGCTCGCTACTGTCGTCGTCACCGTCTGGACGCACAACCTGGCCATCGGCGTTGGCGTCGGGGTGCTCACCGCCATGGTCCTCTTCGCCAACCGGGTCGCCCACCTGGTCACCGTGGAACGCCACATCGAGGAGCACTTCGGGGAGCCCATCGCCAAGTACGAGGTGAACGGGGAACTGTTCTTTGCGTCATCCAACGACCTCTACACCCAATTCGACTACGCCGAGGATCCCGACCGCGTCGTCATCGACATGTACAACTCGCACCTGTGGGATGCCTCCACCATCGCAGCACTGGATGCCATCGCCGCAAAGTACGCGAAATACGGCAAGACCGTCGAGATCGAGGGCCTGAACGCGGCCAGCCGCAAAATGCGCGAGCGCATGGGAGGAAAGCTTGGGGCCGGGCACTAGCAATATGCCGTAGGGTTGTAGTCAGGTGCGCCGGGAAGTCTGGTCGGCAATGTCAATTGTCGAACCCACTTTAAGGACCCAACCCCATGGGCATGAACCCACTGTCCAAACGTCCGTTGATCGGATATGGCAGTTATCTGGAGGCCCTGCGGATCGGGGAGATCCTCCGCAAGGAAACCATTGGCGGCGCCCTGCTGGTCGTCGCCGCGGTCGTTGCGCTGATCTGGGCCAACTCACCGGCCTCCGAAAGCTACTTCGCCCTGCGCGACCTGAAGATCGGCTACGAACCCTGGCACCTGGAACTGAGCCTGGGCGCCTGGGCCGCGGACGGCCTGCTGGCAGTCTTCTTCTTCCTGGTCGGCCTCGAACTTAAACGGGAAATCGTTGCGGGAGACCTGCGCCAGATCAGCAAGGCCATCGTCCCGGTCGCCGCGGCGGTGGGCGGTGTCGTCGTCCCTGCACTGATCTACGCGGCCATCAACTGGGGAAACCCCGAGACCATCTCCGGCTGGGCCATTCCCACGGCCACCGACATCGCCTTCGCCGTTGCGGTGCTTGCGGTCATCGGTTCACACCTACCCACGCCGCTGCGCATCTTCCTGCTGACCCTGGCCGTCGTCGACGACCTCATGGCGATCACCATCATCGCGATCTTCTACACCAGCGAAATCAACACCGACGCCCTGCTGCTCACCCTCGTCCCGCTGGCGCTCTACGGTTTTCTTGCCCAGAAGTACCGGCGTTTCTTCGGATTGAACCCGTCGGCGGCCTGGTTCATCTTGTTGCCGATCGGCTTTGCCGCCTGGGCCCTGCTCCATGCCTCCGGCATCCATGCGACGGTCGCCGGCGTTGCCCTGGCCTTCACGATCCCGGTCCTGCACAGCACCAAACACGGCAAGCACGCCGATGGACCGGGGTTGGCCGAGGTCTTCGAGCACCGTTTCCGCCCGCTCTCGGCCGGTTTCGCCGTGCCGGTCTTCGCCTTCTTCTCCGCCGGCGTCGCCGTGGGCGGATTCCAGGGCCTGGCCTCGGCCTTGAGCGACCCCGTCGCCATCGGCATCATCGTGGCACTCGTGGCCGGAAAACCGATCGGGATCCTGGCGGCAACCTGGCTGACTGCCAGGTTCACCAAGGCGACGTTGGACCCGGCGCTCAAATGGGTGGACCTTGCGGGCGTCAGCCTCCTGGCAGGCATCGGCTTCACCGTCTCGTTGCTCGTCGGCGAACTCAGCTTCGGGCTGGGCAGCCCCGCCAACGACCATGCGAAGGTCGCCATCCTGGGCGCCTCCATCCTGGCCGCAGTCCTCGCTTCCATCCTGCTCGGCAGCAGGAACCGGCAATACCGGAAACTGCAGGCCCAAGAGAACATCGACGCGGACGACGACGGAATCCCCGACGTCTACCAGTCTGAGCAGTAACACCATCCCGTTTGAATGGCCCCTGGGGCATTCGGACGGCTCAAAGGGCGATGCCCGATCCGGAAGCGCATTCCCCCCTTTGCCTTGAGCCGTGGCGTCCGGGGACCAGGCCGAGTCACAGCGACGGCCGGGCAGCAAAAAGGTCCGCCCAGCGGAAATCCACCAATGGTGGCATCCCGCGGGCGGACCCGTGCGTGTCGGTGGTGCTTAGCGGGCGTTGGCCAGCTGCACGGCGACGTCTACGATCATGTCTTCCTGGCCGCCGACGTAGCCGGCCTTGCCGATTTCCTCGAGGATGCGGTAGGCCGGGACGCCGTAGCGTTCGGCCGCGCGTTCGGCGTGGATCAGGAAGGAGGAATAGACCCCGGCGTAGCCCTGCATGATGGAGGCGCGGTCCATGACCGGCATGCGGGTGATGAAGGGCTTGACGACGTCCTCGGCCGCGGCCATGACGCCCTGGATGTCGACGCCGGTCTTGATGTCCAGGCGGTCAAAGGCGGCGGCGAGGACCTCGGTGGGGGAGTTGCCCGCACCGGCGCCCAGCGCCATCAGTGTGCCGTCGATCTGCTTGGCGCCGGCACGCACGGCGAACACCGAGTTGGCCACGCCGAAGCTCATGTTCTGGTGGCCGTGGAAGCCGACCTGGGCGTCGTCGCCGAGCTCGGCGACCAGGGCCGAGACGCGGTCCGAGACATCGTCAAGGATCAGCGCGCCGGCGGAGTCGACGACGTAGACGCACTGGCATCCGGCGTCGGCCATGATGCGGGCCTGCTTGGCCAGCTCCGCCGGAGAGACACGGTGGGAAAGCATCAGGAAGCCAACGGTTTCCATGCCGAGCTTGCGGGCGTGCTGGAAGTGCTGGATGGAGACATCGGCCTCGGTGCAGTGCGTGGCGATGCGGGCGACGGAAGCCCCGGCGTCGTAGGCCTGGTTCAGGTCGTGGATGGTGCCCAGGCCCGGGAGCATCAGCACGGCGATCTTCGCGGCCTTGGCCTCGTCGACCGCGGCCTTGATCAAATCCAGTTCCGGGGTCTTGGAGAAGCCGTAGTTGAAGGAGGATCCGCCCAGGCCGTCGCCGTGGGTGACTTCGATGACCTCGACGCGGGAGTCATCCAGCGCGCGGACCACGGAGCGCACATGTTCCTCGGTGAACTGGTGGCTCATTGCGTGGGAGCCGTCGCGCAGCGTGGTGTCGGTCAGACGGATGTCAAAGGTGGTGTCCATGGGTGCAGTCATGATGTGCTTCCCCGTCCTTGCTAGTTGGCCAGCGCGGTGGCCCGCGCGGCGTCGATTTTGTCGGAGAGCAGGTCCGCGGTGCGGGTTGCAGCAGCGGTGATGATGTCCAGGTTGCCTGCGTACTCGGGCAGGTAGTCGGCTGCGCCGGCGACCTGTACCCAGATGCCGACGCGGCCGTAGCCGTTCCAGTCCTCGCGGGCCTCATCGAACTGCGGTTCCAGGCGCAGCTCGTAGCCGGGCACGTAGTCGCGGATGGAGGCTGCTGCCTCATCGATGGCCGTGCGGATCGCATCCTGGGTGGCACCGGGGGCTGCGGCCTCGGCCGGGATCATGCAGTAGATGGTGTTGCGCATCATCATCGGCGGTTCCACCGGGTTGATGATGATGATCGCCTTGCCGCGCTTGGCGCCTCCCACGACCTCCAGGGCCTTGGCGGTGGTCTCGGTGAACTCGTCCACATTGGCGCGGGTGCCCGGGCCGGCGGACTTCGAGGCAATCGAGGCGACGATCTCGGCGTATTCGACCGGGACCACGGAGGAGACCGCTGCGACGATCGGGGTGGTGGCCTGCCCGGCGCAGGTGATCATGTTGACGTTCATGGTGTCGGTGAGCGAATCAAGGTTCACCACCGGGGCGAGGTACGGACCCACGGCGGCGGGGGTGAGGTCGATCGCGTGGATGCCGGCGGCCTTGTACTTCGGGGCGTTGGCCTCGTGGGCCTTGGCGGAGGTGCACTCGAAAACGAAGTCGGGGAGCTCGTCCTGGGCCAGGAGCCAGTCCACGCCCTCGGCGGAGGTGGTGATGCCGAGCCGGGCTGCGCGGGCCAGCCCGTCGGAGTTGGGATCGACGCCGATCATGTACTTGACCTCGACGTTGGTGGAACGGCGCATGATCTTGAACATCAGATCCGATCCGATGTTGCCGGAGCCGACGATGGCGGCTGTTTTCTTGGCCATGGGTTTGCTACTTCCTGAGAAAAGGTAACGAAGAATAAGGAGAGGGGGTTAGACGAAGTTGATGCTCAGCGAGCCCAGCGAACCGAAGTCGGCGGTGGCCGACTGCCCGGCGATGACCGGCAGGGCGCCGGTGAAGGAACCGGGCAGGATGAGCTGGCCGGCCTCCAGGGACACGCCCTGTTCTCCCAGCACGTTGGCCAGCCAGGCCAGTGGAGCGACGGGATCGCCCATGACGTCGGCGCCGGTGCCCGTGGCCTGCTTTTCGCCGTCGATGAGCAGCGAGCACTGAACCGAGTTGAGGTCCTCGACCGCAACGTTCAGCGGTGTGGTTCCCACGGCGATGGCGCCGCAGGAGGCGTTGTCGGCCACGGTGTCAACCAGGCGGATGTCCCAGTTGGCAATGCGGGAGTCGATGATCTCGATGGCCGCGTAGATTTCGCCGATGGCTGCGGCGGCCTGTCCGCGGGTGATGCCGGGGCCGGTGAGGGTTTCCTTCAAGACGAAGCCGAATTCGGGTTCGACCTTGGGGGAGATGAAGGAACCGGCGGCGATCTGCGCGTCTTCGTGGTGGACCATGTCGGTGAAGAAGAAGCCGAAGTCGGGCGAATCCACGCCGAGCTGCTTCTGCATGGCCAGCGAGGTCAGTCCGACCTTGCGCCCGGCCAAGATACGGCCGGCGTCAACGTGGGCGCGCAATTGCGTGTCCTGGATGCGGTAGGCGTCGTTGACGTCCATGCCTTGAACGCGGTCGCGCAGCGGGGCGATCGGTTCGAGGGTCTCGGTGGCGGCCAGCAGGTCCGCGGCCAGGGAATCCAGGAGTTGCGTGCGTTCGGTGCTCATGGTGGTTTCGCTCATTTCTTCAGTACCGCGGTGGTGACGCCGAAGCCGGCAATGTATTCCTTGATCGGCTTGTAGAACTCGTAGGTGACCTCGTATTCTCCGCAGGCGCGCAGGGCGGAGTAGGCGGCGACCCAGGTGCGGACCTCGTGCGAGGAGTGCCCTGCGACCGCGTCCATCTCATCCGCGGTGTAGGCGTCGAAGCCCTCGACGTTCCCTGACCTGCAGACATCCAGGAACGCGCGGTCCCATTCGGGGTTCAGGTCCATGATGTCGGCCTCGCCCGCGGCGAACTTGATGGCTGTGTTGATGGTGTTGGCCTGTCGTGCCGCGCGGGCCTCCGGGGTGGGGTTGCGGCCGTTGGTCAGCATGGCGCGCTGTGCTTCGGTGGCGGTGGCGATCTGCGGGACCGGCGGGTCGTGGGACAGGCCGCCGGAACCGATGAACAGGACCTTCTTGTCCGAGTCCTTGAAGTATTCGCCCACTGCCTGGCCGAACTTGCGCACGCGCGAGACCTTGGTGAAGGGGCGGGCGACGGAGTTGATGAAAATCGGGATCACCGGGACGGTGTCGAGGCCGCCGAAGATGATTTCCATGGGCTGCACGGCCCCGTGGTCGACCTCCATCTTGCGGGAGATCGCGGTGTCGATGTCTTGGTCGATGATGTACTGGGCCAGTTTTTCGGCCTCGGTGGTCGGGACGTTGATCGGTCCGGCCCAGGAATCGTAGTCGCCCGTGCCATGGGCTTCGTAGCCCACGCAGAACGGGGGCATCAGGTCGTAGAAGAACCCGTTGTAGTGGTCCGGGCCGAAGTTGACGACCAAGTCCGGGTTGAATTCCTTGGCAAACGCACGAACCTGCTCGAAGGCGGCGTCGACAGCTGCCTTGACGTCCTCCGGCGGGTTGGTGTGCTCCAGCAGGGGAGAGTGCGACATGGCGATGAGTGCTTGTTGCATTCCTGGCGCTCCATTCGATTGGCGACTTGAAGATTTTGCTTGCTTTCATTCCATCCCACGCGCCGAACGAAGACACGCTGTTGTTCCATACAGCGGCACGAATCATTCAACGTTTTTAGGGGCAGCCCCGTGGTTGCCGGGTAAACAGCGAACCGACTGATGGTAGCTAAACGTGCACTAGTGCATAATTTAGGCATGGACGAGACAAACGAGGGCGCACGCACGGCCCGTCGGAACCGCCATTGGACGCAAATCCACGAGGCGGCGGTGGCATTGGTGCTTGAAAAGGGCTTGGCGGCGACCACCGTCGATGCCGTTGCCTCGGCTGCGGGGGTCTCGCGGCGCAGCTTCTTCAACTACTTCCCCACCAAGGAGGACGCGGTGCTGGGCACCCGCGAGCCCTGGTTGCCGGAGGCCGACTGGGAGGATTTTGTTTCCTCGAGGCTGGAGGTGCTGCCGCGCACCGCCAAGCTCCTTGCCGCGGTGCTGAACACGAGCACCCACGCCGGAGAGGGATTCCGGAGGCGGCGTGAAATGGTGCGGGCTTTCCCCGAGCTCCGCCGACGCACCCACGTCCACGTGCAGGCGGCCGAGCAGCTGGTGGCCACCGCACTGATCGAACGACTCAAGCCGCACCAGGCGGCGCTGCTCGCCCACGAATTGCCGAGGGATCCCGGCGCCCAGCACGCCCTGGTGCTACTGGCCGGGACCATCACCCGTTACGCGTTCACCGAGGACCCGGAGGAATTCGCGCGCGACTGGCCATCCGCGGTGGCGCGGGCCAGCGCGATATTCGGCTCGCTGCTGCACCCGGTTTCCCGCTGACGGCTTCGGTGGAGGCTACTTGCCCAGGCGGCGTTCCTTGAGCACGTACGTGAAGGTGGTGTGCACCAGCACCTTGGCGTCCGCATCGGCGACCTGCACCTCGGCCACGACCACCGAGGACCCGCCACGCAGGATGCGTGCGGTGGCAACCGCCGGTCCGGACTTGGAGTTGGACATGAAGTTCACGTTCGACTGCACGGCCAAGGGGAACTGTCCGGCGTTCGCGTAGGCGTTCATGGCCAAGTAGGTCCCGGCGATGTCGGCGGCACCAAAGAGCGATGCGGCGGCAAACATGCCATTGGCCTGGGCCAGCTCGTCGCACAACGGCATCGAGAAACTCATCGAGTCCTCGGTGACGGCATGCGGGGACAGGCGCAGCGTGAAGGTGATGTCCTCGAAACCAAGTGATTCGCGGAACTTGTCCCAGCGTGCGGTGAACTCGGACAGGGTTGCAGGTAGTGCCATGATCTTTGTGTCTCCAGTAGTCAGGGGGAAATGGGGAGTTGGCTCCCACCTTAACGGCGATGGCACCCGATCGGGACAACCGGGTGCCATCTGGCAGCACAACCGCCGGATGGCGGGATGCCGTGTGGTGGATTACTTGCGCTTCAGGGTTTCCTTGGACATCAGCACACACGCGGCGCCGACGGCAATCAGGAAGATGAAGTACCAGGCGATGTTGTTCGTTCCACCGCCGTTACCCAGATTGACCAGCCACTGGCTCATCAGTGGGGCCAGGCCGGCGCCAAGCACCGAACCAACCTGGAAGGTCAGCGATACGCCGGTGTAGCGGGATTCGGTGTCGAACTTCTCGGCCAGGAAGGCTCCGATCGGGCCATACATGGAAGCCTGGATGATCGGGTTGCCGACCATGAAGCCCAGGGCGATCATCCAGAAGACTCCGGAGTTGAACAGCGCGAACATCGGGAAGACCAAGACGATGGAAATCAGCGCACCGGTTAGCATGACCGGGCGGCGGCCGTAGCGGTCCGAGAGCCAGGCGAAGAACGGGATCGCGAAGATGTGCACGAGGGACGAAGCGGTGAGCATCATCAACGCGGTCTGCCGGTCCACCGCGCCGGAGGCAACGACGTAGGGGACCATGAAGATCGCAAGCATGGCCTGCATGAACAGCGGGCCGGCCACGGCCAGGGTGCCCAGGATGGTTTCCTTCGGGTAGTCACGCAGCACACGGGCCAACGGCATCCCGGTGTGGGTTGCTCCGGTGGCCTTGGCCTTGAGGAAGTCGGGAGACTCGGTCACGCGGTAACGCATGTACAGGCCGATGATCACCAGCACCGCGGAAAGCAGGAACGGGATGCGCCAGCCCCAGGCCAGGAATGCTTCCTCGGGGAGCCCCGCGAAGAGGCCAAGGATCAGGGTAGCCAGCACGGATCCGGTCGGACCGCCGGTCACGGCGATGGAGGCAGCGAAGCCGCGGTTCTTTTCCTTCACGTGTTCGGCGGCCATCAGCGTGGCGCCTGCCCATTCGCCGCCCACCGCCAGGCCCTGGATGACGCGCAGCAGAACCAGGAGCAGCGGGGCCGCGATGCCGATGGTCTGGTACGTCGGCATCAGGCCGATGACGACCGAGACCAGGCCCATCATCATCAGCGTGATGAACAGGATGTTCTTGCGGCCAAACTTGTCACCGAAGTGACCGAAGAGCACGCCGCCCACGGGGCGAGCGATGTAGCCGGCCAGCAGGATCACGAACGACAGCGCGGTGCCAAGGCCCTTGTCCATGCTCTCCGGGAAGAACAGGTGGGGGAAGACCAGTCCGGCGGCAGCGCCGTAGAGCAGGAAGTCATAGTATTCGACCGTCGAGCCCAGGAAGCTGGATATCAGTGCCCGGCGGGTTTCCTTGGGCGTTGCCTCAGGGTGTTGCTGTACTGCGTCCAGCCCGGTGTGGGAATGGGTTGCCATGGTGACTCCGTGGTGTGATTGCGAGTTGTGTCACATGGAAGCATGGCTGGAGTCCTCAGCGAATACCCAGACCGCGTGCCGCGGTGCGGAACGCGGAAAGTGACGGGTGTCATTTTCGGTCCGTGCCGGGCCGGAGAAATGCGTAGGCGCCCGGAAGCCGGCAGAACCGGTCCGCGGGCGCCGCCGCCAGAGGTGCGGTCAGTGGCTAATCGCGTCCGGCCCGCCGGGTTTCCTTGGACAGGTACACGCATACCGCGGCAACAAGGATCAGGAAAATGAAGTACCACGCGATGTTGTCGGTGCCGCCGCCGTTGTCCAGGGCGATCAGCCACTGGGCCATCAGCGGTGCGGTTCCGGCACCGAGGACCGAACCGACCTGGTAGGTCAGCGAGACGCCGGTGTAGCGGGCATTGGTGTCGAACTTCTCGGCCAGGAAAGCGCCGACCGGCCCGTACATGGAGGCCTGGATGATCGGGTTGCCGACCATGAATCCCAGTGCGATCAGCCAGAAGCTGCCCGAATTGAACAGGGCAAACATCGGGAAGACCAGCGCCACCGAGATCGCGGCACCGGCCAGCATCACCGGGCGGCGGCCGAAGCGGTCCGAGAGCCAGGCGAAGAACGGAATGGTGAAGATGTGCAAGAAATTCGAGGCCGTCAGCATCATCAGCGCCTCTTGCTGGGTCAGGGCCCCCGAAGCCACCACGTGCGGCACCATGAACACTCCCATCAGCGCCTGCATGAACAGCGGCCCGGCAATGCCCAGGATGCCCAAGACGGTTTCCTTCGGGTACTCGCGCAGCACGCGAAGGATCGGGGCGCCGGTGGGTCCGGTGTTCTCGGCCTGGGCTTTGAGGAAGTCGGGGGACTCGGTCACCCGGTAACGCATGTACAGGCCGATGATGACCAGCACCGCGGAGAACAGGAAGGGCAGTCGCCAGCCCCAGGCCAGGAACTCCTCGCGCGGCAAACCGGCAAAGAGTCCGAGAATCAGTGTGGCCAGCACCGCGCCGGCCGGTCCGCCGGAGACGGCGACGGAAGCGGCGATCCCGCGGTTCTTTTCCCCGACGTGTTCGGCGGCCATCAAGGTGGCCCCCGCCCATTCCCCGCCCACGGCCAGGCCCTGGATGACGCGCAGCAGGACCAGGAGGATGGGTGCGGCCATGCCGATGGCCCCGAAGGTGGGCATCAAGCCGATCGCCACGGACACCAGCCCCATCATCATCAGAGTGATGAACAGGATGTTCTTGCGGCCGAACTTGTCGCCAAAGTGGCCGAAGAGCACGCCGCCGACGGGCCTGGCGATGTAGCCGGCCAGCAGGATCACGAAGGACAATGCAGTGCCCACGGCGGGGTCCATTGTTTCGGGGAAAAAGAGATAGGGGAAGACCAGCCCGGCGGCGGAGCCGTAGAGCAGGAAATCGTAGTACTCGACCGTGGAACCAAGGAAGCTGGAGACCAGGGCGCGGCGGGAACCCTTGCCGGAGGTTCCGGCTGCGGCCGGTGCGGGGGCGGGATGTGTGGTCTGGGTCAAGGTGTCTCCGAAAAAAGAATATGGACTGAGGTATTGACATAACCATTGCCGATGTGATCGGGCACACCAAAACGGTGTTCCGTTAGACGGAACACGGCGGCTGGCTCCCGGCCATTCCCACATCGGACCGATGGCCGCCCGTGTTGACAGGATTGGGTGTGCTGGGGTTCGGCACGGCCGTTGGCACTTTGCCCGCGTCTCCGGTGTGATTGAGGTCAAGAGAACACACCCCATCATCCGTCGGGCGGCGAGCGCCCAGGAGGAAACGATCCACATGAGCACCACGGACAGCTGCCCCTCTGAGGCGAATGCCGCCATCGGCAAGATGCGCGGCTCCGAACACGGCCCGAAGAACATCGACGTCTCCGCGCTGGTGGACGCCGAAGACGGGCTCATCGATCGGTCCATCTACACGGACCCAGGGATCTACGACCAGGAAATGCGCCGGATCTTCGCCCGCAGTTGGCTCTTCCTGGCCCATGCCAGCCAGTTCAAGAAGCCCGGCGACTTCTTCACCACCTTCATGGGGCAGGACCCGGTGATCGTCACCATGGACAAGACCAAGACGATCCGCGCCTACCTGAACTCCTGCCGCCACCGCGGGATGAGGTTGTGCCGCGCCGACGCCGGCGCCACCAAGATGTTCACCTGTACCTACCACGGATGGTCCTTCGACCTGGCCGGCGCCCTGCAGACGGTGCCCAACGAGAAGGCCTACCCCGAGGACTTCGACAAGAAGCAGTGGGGCCTGATCGAGGTCCCCCGCGTGGCCGAATACAAGGGCCTGATCTTCGGCAACTGGGACAAGGACGCCGCGGACCTCGAAGAAACCTTGGGCGACATGCGCTACTACCTGGACGCCATGCTCGACCGCGACCCGGAAGGGACCGAGGTCATCGGCGGGGTGATGAAGTGGGAGCTGGAGGGCAACTGGAAGCTGGCCGCGGAACAGTTCGCCACCGACTGGTACCACGTGAACATGTCACACGCCTCCGCGCTGATGGTCATGTCGCCGACCGGCAAGGGCCCCAAGGCCGAGATCGTTGCGACGCCCGGGCGCCAGTTCCTCTCGCCGAATGGACACGGCGCGGGTTTCCCCACGCACCCCAAGTCCCGCTTCGACGCCCAAGCGGTGCACGAGCACTACGACTACGACGCCCTGCGGGAGCGCCTGGGCGACGCCGCGGTGGAGGGCCCGATGACAACCGGCCACGCCACGGTCTTCCCGTCGTTTTCCTACTTGCCGGTCAACGGCTCGATCCGCATCTGGCACCCCAAGGGACCGAACAAGATCGAGGTCTGGGCCTGGATTCTGGTGGACAAGTCGATGCCGGAGGACGTCAAGGACGCCCAGCGACTCTACAACCTGCGCACCTTCGGGCCCTCGGGCATCTTCGAGGCCGACGACGGGGAAAATTGGTCGGAGATCCAAGCGGTTTCCGGCGGCTTCGTCACCAACTCGGTGCCGTTGAACTTCCAGATGGGCATCGGCTCGGAGCGCGAGGACGGGGTGTATCCCGGGCAAACCTCGGAACTCTACTCGGACGCCGCGGGCCGCAGCTTTTACAGGCACTGGGCCGAACTGATGAACACCCCGGCCTGGCACGAACGGCCCGCGCCGGCACCCGCGGGCGAATCGGCCTGATCCCCGGCAGCAGCTGCCACCACCCACACGGATTTTTAGCAGGAGGACGCCATGAGCGAAGCAATCAATATCGGAACCATCGATGACATCGACGAGGGAGAGGCGAAGGTCATCCCCGCCGAGGAGAACGGCACGGGCGAGGACATCGCGGTGTTCCACGCCGAGGACGGCAACTTCTATGCGCTGGACGACACCTGCACGCATGAGACCGCGTCCCTTGCCGACGGCTGGATCGAGGGCACCGAGGTCGAATGCCCGGTGCACTCGGCCAAGTTCTGCCTGAAATCGGGCACCGCCTTGTGCATGCCGGCTACCATCGCAGCGCGCACCCACAAGGTCGAGGTCTCCGGCAACGATGTGCTGCTTTACCCGGCCGTGAGCGTCGTCGACGCCTAGCCGCAATCGTCCACTTTCTTCCACCCGTCTGAAACCCAAGGAAAAATCGATGAGCGTCGAATCTGTTGTGATCATTGGTGGTGGCCTCTCCGGCTTCACCGCCGCCAAGGAACTGCGGGGACGCGGTTTCGCCGGGACGCTGTCCATCATCGACCCGGAGGGCCTGCCCTACGACCGTCCACCGTTGAGCAAGGACTACCTGGCCGGTTCCAAGGACGCAGCAGGAATCGCCCTGGCGTCGGCAACCTGGTACGTGGAAAACAACGTCACCGTCATCACCGGCACCGCCACCGCGCTGGACCCGGACGCCGGCACGGCAACGCTGGATGACGGCAGGGTGCTGGTCGCGGACCGCTTCGTGCTGGCCACCGGCGGGCGGGCCCGCCGCCTGTCCATCCCCGGCGGGGACCTTCCCGGGGTCCTGGAACTTCGCACCAAGAATGATGCCGACACGCTGCGTGGGCTCCTGGCTCCGGGCGTCCGCCTCGCGATTGTCGGTGCCGGGCTGATCGGTGCGGAAACAGCTTCCTCCGCCCGCGGCTTTGGGGCCGAGGTCACCCTCATCGATCCCGTGGAAATCCCGCTGGTCCCGGCTATCGGCGAGGTGCTGGCCACCCGACTGCACAACATGCATGCGCAGCACCAGGTGCGCACCGTCACCGGCATCCCGGAGGAAATCACCCAAGGCGCCGAGGGCTACGGCATTCTTCTGTCTACCGGTGAAACCATCGCGGCCGACGTGGTGCTGGTGGGCATCGGCATCATCGCCGCCACCGAACTGGCCGAGGCCGCCGGCCTGGATACAGACAATGGGGTGCTGGTCGATGAACGCGGCGCCACGTCCCACCCGCGCGTATACGCGGTGGGCGACTCCGCCCGTACCCGGCTGGACGACGGCACGCTGCTGCGCCGCGCCGAGCACTGGGAACACGCCATGAACGCCGGAGCCACGGCGGCCGCCGCGATCCTGAACCAGGAACCGCCGGTGCACGGCGCATCCTGGTTCTGGTCGGACCGGCACGGGGTGCACGTAGAGGGCGTGGGGTCGATGCACGGGGATGGCGAGCACGTGGTGCGGATGCTTGACGGCGTGCCGATCGCGGCCTTCCGCCTCGACGCCGAGGGCCTGATGCTAGGGGCCGCGGCTATCGACGGAGGGCTGACGGTGCGGGCGGCACGCCGCATCATCGACCGCAACATCAAGGTCGACGCGCTCGCCCTGGCCGACCCGGCCACCGAACTGAAGAAATTGGCGCGCTAGCGGCGCCCGGCAACGATCCAAAGAAACGGAAACACCATGACCCAGGAAACCGGCACGCAGTTCCAGATGCGTCTGGCCGACGCCGAACTGACCCACGCCGTGGCGCAGTTTTATTTCCACGAGGCCGAGCTGCTCGACGACGGGCGTTTCGCCGACTGGCTGGACATCTTCGACGAGGACCTTTTCTACTTTGCCCCGCTGCGCACCAACAGGCTGCGCCGCCAGGCCGCCCTGTCCATTGGGCAACCGGGGGAGGCAGCCTACTTCGACGAGACCAAGGAGTCGTTGGCCTGGCGCATCCGCCGCTACGACTCGGGCATGGCCTGGGCCGAAGACCCGCCCTCGCGCACCCGCCACCTGATCTCCAACGTGATGGTGCGGCACACCGGGGACTCCGAGCTCACGGTTCGCTGCGCCTTCCTGGTCTACCGCAACCGGCTGCACACCGAGACCGACATCTACGCCGGTGGACGCACCGACGTAGTCCGCGTCCAGCCCGACGGAGGCTTCAAAGTCGCCGAGCGCGAGATCCTTTTCGATGCGAATGTTTTGCAGGCCAAGAACCTGTCGACCTTCTTCTAGACCTGCAGGCAGGGGCACCGTCCCTCCAGTCCCCACACATCAATGGAATAACATGAGAGTGAGCAGATCATGAGCACCACGGCACCAGGCTGGCTCGAGGGCAGCGTCGCCCTGATCACCGGAGGAGGCTCCGGCATCGGACGCGCGGTGGCCGACCGCTACCTCGCCGAGGGGGCGAGCGTGGCGATCTTCGGCCGCGATGCTGCCAAGCTGCAGACCGTCGTCGATGCCTCGGCCGATCCCTCGCGGATGATGGCCATCGCCGGGGACGTGCGCGATGCCGACTCCCTGTCCTCCGCGGTTACCGACGTCGTCTCCCGCTTCGGCAAGCTCGACACGGTGGTGCCCAACGCAGGGATCTGGGACTTCAACCGTTCCCTGACCCGGCTCTCGGCCACGGAACTAGGGGAAAGTTTTGACGAGCTCTTCGAGATCAACGTCAAGGGCTACCTGCTCACCGTCCAGGCCGCCTGGAAGGAACTGGTCGCAGCCAACGGTTCGGTCGTCATGACCCTGTCCAACGCCTCCTTCCATCCGGCCGGCGGCGGCCCGGTCTACACCGCAGCAAAGTTCGCTGCCCGCGGCCTGGTCACCCAGCTCGCCTACGAACTCGCACCCAAGGTGCGGGTCAACGGCGTGGCGGTGGGCGGGATGGACACAGACTTGAGCGGACCGAGTGCCACCGGCCTGGAAAACCGCACCATCGCCGCGTCGTTCGCGCGCTCGGAGATTACCGGGAACAACCCGCTGATCCCGCTGCACCACGCCTCGGTCGACCCGGTGGACTTCACCGGGTCCTACGTCCTGCTGGCCTCGAAGGCCAATGCGGGTAACATCACCGGTGCCATCATTCCCGCGGACGGCGGCATTGCCGTGCGCGGGTTCGGCGCCCAGGCAGCTGGAGGAGACCACCTGTGAACTTCATCGACCGCAATCCCGTGGTGGGACTCGAACGCCAAACCATCTACTTCCCCCACCAGCTCCTGTTCACCTACGAGGAGCGCACCTGGGACTACGCCGCGTTCTTCGCCGAGGTCCGCGAGCAGGCCACGGCGCTCCACGCGGCCGGTGTGGCGCCGGGGGAGCGCGTTGCCTACCTGGGGCTGAACTCGGTCTCCTTCATGCGCACCATGTTTGCCTGCTGGTGGCTCGGGGCCGTGTTCGTCCCGCTGAACTTCCGCCTGGCGCCGCGCGAGATCGCCGGGCTGCTGGATCAGTGCAACCCGCGGGCGCTCTTCGTCGAGCCCGGGCACCGGGAGACCCTCGAGACCATGCTCGGCTACGCGGACGTCGAGACCGGCGACATGGCCCTGCTGCTCATCGACGACGACCCCGCCGTTCCCGCACCCGCGACCATCGCCGCACCCTGGACGCCGGCATCGGCGTGGGTGCGCGAGGGCGTCTCCGGTTCCGCGGAACCGGCCATCCAGGGCGCCGACGAGGACGATCTGGCGATCCTCATGTTCACCTCCGGCACCACCGGGCAGCCCAAGGGCGTGGAACTGTCCTACGGCAACATCTGGTGGAACTCGGTCAACGTCGACTCGCTGGTGGACACCCGCCGCGGGGACACCAACCTGGCCGTGGCCCCGCTCTTCCACATCGGCGGGCTGAACGCGCTGACCATCCGGGTCATCGTGCGCGGTGGCCACGTGGTGGTACGGCGCACCTTCGACCCCCGGCAGGCCCTGAAGGACATCCATGAGTACAAGGTCAACCAGGCGTTCCTGGTGCCGGCCATGCTGTCGGCGATGGCCCAGGCCGACGAATTCGCCGACGCGAAACTTGAATCTCTGCGCGCGCTGATCTGCGCCGGTGCCCCGGTGCCTACGATCCTGCTGCGCCAGTACCAGGCCAAGGGCGTGGAGGTGCAGCAGGCGTGGGGACTGACCGAGACCGCTCCGTTCGCCACCTACCTTCCGGCGGAACTGACCCACCAGCGTCCGGGCTCCTGCGGGGTGCCCATGCCGTTCACCCAGATCAAGGTCGTTGACCCGCTGACCGGGGTCGAGGTGGAGGAAGCCGGGCAAACCGGTGAGTTGTGGGTCAAGGGACCGAATGTCACCCGGCGCTACTGGAACAATCCGGAGGCGACCGAGTCGGCCTTCTCCGATGGTTGGTTCCGCTCCGGGGACATCGGCTACCGGGACGCCGATGGGTTCCTGTACGTGGTCGACCGGCTCAAGGACATGATCATCACCGGCGGGGAGAACGTCTACCCGGCCGAGGTCGAGCGTGCGCTGATGGAATACCCAGGCGTCCTGGACGTCGCGGTGGTGGGTGTGGCCGATGAGCAGTGGGGAGAGACCGTGGTCGCGGTCATCAGCTGCGCCGACGGAACCGTCCCGAGCATCGAGGAAGTGCGCGAATTCTCCGCCTCGCTGCTGGCCCGCTACAAGCTTCCCAAGCGGCTCATCATCACGGGGGCGGTCCCGCGCAACGGATCGGGCAAGCTCGACAAGCCGGCCGTACGCCTGCTGGCCAACAACACCCTGGAGGCCAAGTAATGTCCGGGCACGACCACGACCACGACCACGACGACGTCGACCTGCTCAGGTGGCCCGACGCACTGGGTCCCGAATGGACCTGCGAGGCCGCGGCGGCCGCGCCGGGCCACGAATCCACGCTGATTATCCGCCGAGCCGGAAGCCAGGTGGCCACGGTGGACGTGATGCGGATCTTGGATTCCGAATTCGCCGCCACCTACCCCTCGGGGCTGCGCGACAGGCTCCTGCTTCCCGACGCGGGTGCGCCGGCCGAGGCAATCCAGCTGGCCTCGGAATCCGTGATGGACGCCGACCCCGCCTGCCGCCGCCTGGTCATGGCCTGTGCGGAGGACGACCTGGAGACCATTGGCATCGCAGAGACGGCCGGGTACCGGTTCGTGGTGGAGGTGGACCTGCATCGCGGGTCGTTCGCGCTGCTGACCGCCGAACCGGCTTGGGTGCTCGAGGAATCGCGGAACATCGACGAGGTTCCCACCGTCTAGCCCGTGCTCCAAGACCGGCGGATGTCGCCGACGCGTTCGTCCGCACCGGCGACATCCGTCGCTTCCTTCTTGCCCCGATCCCTACGCGGTTTGCGCATGGCGTAGCTGCTGCCGCTGGCGTGCGCTGACTGCGGCGACGGCGCGCGAGGCCGCATAGCAGACCTTGCGCAGGACCTCGGATTGTGAGTCGGGAATGAACTTGCCGGTGGGACCGGAAATCGACAAGGCCGCCACGGGCTTGCCTCCCGGGCCCATCACGGGAGCGGCGATGCAATTGAGGCCCATCAGGATTTCCTCCCGATCGAAGCCAACATGCTCCTTGCGGATAGTGGCCAGTTCTATCCGGAGCGCCTCCGGATCGGTGATGGTGTGCGGGGTCCATGCCGACATTTCACTACGCAGCGCCTCGTCGGCACTCGCGGGGTCGAAGGCCAGCAGGACCTTGCCCACCGCGGTGCAATAAGCAGGTGCCATGCCGCCGATCCGTGAGGGGCTGCGAACCTGCAGATGCCCGTAGAGCTTATTGAGGTAAATAACGTCGGTGCCCTGCAGCACTGCCAGGTGCACGGTTTGCTTGGTTAGTTCATAAAGGTCGGCGAGATAGGGCGTCAGCACATCGCGCATCCGCCCGTGCGCTGCCGATTCCTGGGTATCGCCGAGGCTCAGGATCATCTTGCCCAAGCGGTAGGCGTTGCCCGCCCGCTCCACCGCCCCGTTGCGCTGCAACATCCCCAGCAGGCGGAAAGCGGTTGACTTGGAAAGATCGGCCCGGCGCGCCAATTCGCTGACACCGACGCCGCCCACTGAATCCTGACCGAAGGCGTTAAGCAGCGACATGGCCTTGTCCACTGCGGTGCGGTCATCGCGTTGCTGAACTGGGCTCAGGGACATCTCGGGAAACCTCCAACGTTGCCACCCGAGAGATACTGGGAAGTTTTCGGGCGTGTTACAAGTGTCGTGGGGAAAGTGACGCATGTCAAACATGACAAATTGTCATCTATAAGTGACGATAGATGCATGGCGATGAACAACGTGGTCTCACGGAACATCCAGCGAATCCGCACCGAACGGGAGCTGTCCCTTGGCGAGCTGGCCCGCCGCGCGGGTGTGTCAAAGCAGACCCTGTCCAAGATCGAACAAGGCCTTGGCAATCCCACCATCGGCACGCTCGAGGAAGTGGCGCGTGCGTTGAGCGTCCGGATCGGCGGCCTGCTGACCGAGTGGGGCTCTCCCGTCCTCATGCGGCGCAAGGCCGAGGGGGAATGGAGTGCCAGGCCGCAGGGCCCAACCCGGGACCTGGACCAGATCTATGGATCGGGCTATGTGCGCACCCAGTTGCTGGCTGTCGCGACGCCGCTGGAGGGCGCCAACGGAACCACGTTGAGCACAGGATCGCTCCACCAGGTCTATGTGATCGAGGGCCTGGTCGAAATCCGCTATGGCGCCGAGCTGGTGCAATTGTCCGAAGGGGACTTCCTGCGTTTCCCGGCCGATGTCGAGCATGTCTTCGGCACGCCCGATGGCAAGGCCCTGCTGCACATCACCACCACCGCGCCGCACGTGGCGCAGTTCGCGTCCGAAGGCTAACCGGGCGCCGGCCTCGGACCCGCGTCAGGCCGTTGTCCGCTCCTCGGCCCGCGCGTACTGGCCCGGTGTTTCCAGCACAGCCAGCGTGCAGCGTGAAATACACACAAGCTTGCCGACTTCGTTGCTGATCCTGATTTCCCAGACCTGGGTCTTGCGGCCCACGTGGATGGGGCTTGCTACTCCGTAGACCCATTGCCCGGCAATGCCGGCGCGAAGGTGGTTGGCGTTGATTTCCTGGCCGACCACGTGGAAGCGTGCCGCGTCCACGGTCAGCGATCCGGCCCAGGATGCCAGCGTCTCGGCCAGCGCCACCGAAGCCCCGCCATGCAGCACCCCTGCCGGCTGGATCGTGTGCTCGTTGACCGGCATGCGCCCCGTGAGCGTGGCCTCGGTGAACGAGGTGATTTCAATGCCCAGGATTGCGTTCAACGTGCCCTTGGCCTTGTCGTTGAGTTCTTGGATGTCGAATTCTTGTGCCCAAAGCTTCATGTTCGTTGGCTCCCGGGATGGTTCTCGCAGTGGCGCGGCAACCTTGTTTGGGCCGCAGGTTCTTCACGAGCCTATTGGGGTGGTGCCCAGATGGGGCAGGGTTCATGCCGCTGGCCGGAACGACGGAAGCCTCGCCGGTCCTGGTGCGGACGGGCGGGGCTTGCGGACGGGCGGGGCTTGCGGGCGGCTGCCTGGCGAAACTACTTGGCCATGTGCAGTGCGAGGTAGGCCTTGATGACCTGGTTGAATTCGTTGGCGCGTTCGACCTGGGACCAGTGGCCGCATTGGTTGAAGATGTGGGAGTCGGCGGTGGGGATGACGGCCTGGAGTTCGTGGGTGCGGCTGACCGGGATGACGACGTCCTGCATGCCGTGGACCAGCAGCACCGGAATCTCGAGCTTGCCCAGGACCTCGAAGTCCAGCGGCAGGGCGTCGCGGTCGCGGTCGCGGGCGGTGACGACCTCGACGAGGCGGTCGCTGGCGGTGTCGTTCAGCGCGGAGGCGTAGCGCAGGGCGACGAGTTCGTCGGTGACCAGGGACTTGTCGACGACGAACTGTTCCAGGGTGCGGCGGATGCCTGCCTCGGAAAGCTCGGGCTTGGCGTGGCCGGAGAGCGCGGCGGTCTTCTTGGCGCCGCCGGTGCCCATGGAGACGATGCCCAGCAGGCGCTCGGGGAAGTCGATGGCGAACTGCATGGCGACCCAGCCGCCGATGGAGTTGCCGACGATCCAGGTCTTGTCGATGCCCAGGGCGTCCAGGACGCGCACGGCGTGGCGGACCCATTCCTTGATGCCGTATTCGATGCCCTCGGGCACGACGGTCTGGCCGTAGCCGACGGAGTCGATGGCGATGCAGCGGCCGGAGGCGGCCAACTCGGGAAGGTTCAGCCACCAGTTGGCGGCGGCGGTGACGCCGGTGCCGGAGCCATGCAGGAAGAGGATCGGGGTGCCCTCGCCGAGCTCGTGGTAGTGGGTGATTTCGCCTTCGGCGGTTTGAAGCCACTTGTCTTCGAGGCCGAAGAAGGCGTCGGTCGTGTAATCGGGAATCTGGGTGACGGTCATCGTGAAACTCCTGCGTAATTCGGTGAGCCGGACGGTGGTTTAGCTCCACCCTAGACGCGTGCCCGGGTGCCGGGGGATGAATCGTGCCAACCTGCGGCACGAAATCGGCGGACACAGGATTCAAAGTCGCCATCACCCGTGAAGACCGCTTGGCAAGCATTGCACTGGTGCAAGAAATTTATGCGGGCCCCGCGCCCTCCGGGGCGGCGCCGCTTTGTGCGCCGCGGCGCGCACGCGCGATGATGGGGGAAGGGAAGTGCCGGACCGGGAGTCCCGCCACCCCCCCCGCCTCGACCACATCGACAGATCGGTAACATCCATGAACATCGAATCCATCCTGATCGTTGGAGGCGGCCTGGCCGGATTCACCGTGGCGCAGAACCTGCGCGTCCGCGGATACGCCGGAACGTTACAGATCATCGATCCGGCAGGGATCCCCTATGACCGTCCGCCCCTGAGCAAGGGCTACCTGCTGGGGGACAAGGATGCCGCGGGCATCGAGCTGGCCCCCGCTTCATGGTTCGCCGAACACCGGGTGGAACTTCTTCCGGGCACGGTGCGCGCCCTGGAACTCGAGCCCCTGGGGGTGGAACTGGAGGACGGTCGCACGCTGCATGCCGACCGCCTGGTCCTGGCCACCGGCGGCTCCGCACGCCCGCTCCCGATCCCGGGCGGGGACCTGGACTCCGTGTTGGTGCTGCGCGACCGCGCGGATGCAGACAGGCTGCGGGCCAAGATCGTCCCCGGGACGCGGCTGGTCATCGTCGGGGCCGGGCTCATCGGTGCCGAGGTCGCCTCCTCGGCCCGGCAGCTGGGCGCTGAGGTCACGCTCGTTGACCCCATGGACCCGCCTCTGGTTCCCGCGGTCGGCCCCGAGTTGGCCAGGCGGCTGCACGCCATGCATGCCGACGCCGGGATCACCGTCATCCACGGCGCCCCCGTGGGCATCGCGCGCACTGCCGACGGTCACCGGCTGGAGCTGGCTGACGGCCGGGTCGTTGAGTGCGATGAGGTGCTGGTGGGCATCGGCATCATCCCCAACACCGAGCTGGCGCAGGCCGCGGGACTCGAAACCGACAACGGGGTGCTGGTCGATGAAAACCAGCGCACCTCGCACCCGAGCGTATTCGCCGTG
This sequence comes from Paeniglutamicibacter sulfureus, assembly GCF_030512175.1. Classification (GTDB taxonomy): domain Bacteria; phylum Actinomycetota; class Actinomycetes; order Actinomycetales; family Micrococcaceae; genus Paeniglutamicibacter; species Paeniglutamicibacter sulfureus. The sequence goes on from NZ_JAULBL010000002.1 coordinate 1,105,173, forward strand.
GGGGACATGGCCCGTACCCGGAGGCCCGACGGAACGTTGCTGCGCCGCGGTGAGCATTGGGAGTACGCCATGAACACCGGGGCCACCGCCGCCGCGGCGATCCTGGAGCAGGACCTGCCGGTGCACGGCGCCTCCTGGTTCTGGTCCGACCGGCACGGCACCCACGTGGAGGGAGTCGGGGACATGAACGCCGAGGGCACCACGATCCTGCGGATCAACGAGGGGGAACCCGTGGCCGCCTTCCGCATCGCGGCCGACGGGCGGATGCTGGGGGCAGCGGCCATCGATGGGGGACTGACCATCAAGGCTGCGCGGCGCATCATCGACAAGGGCATCATCGTCCAGGCCGCGGCGCTCGCCGATCCTGGAATTCAACTGAAGAAGCTGGCACGTTAGGCACGGTCACCAGGATCCGGGCGAGGAGGCAGGGCATTCGCCGACCGGACCCGTGGCCTAGCCTTTCGGCTCGTACCGCATGGCCACCGCCCCCGAGGCGAACTCCAGCCGGCTCACGAGCCTCAAATCGATATGCCTGGACAATCCCTCGAACAACTTTGGCCCGTGGCCCGTCAACCGGGGATGCACCACGAACTCGTACTCATCGATCAACCCCAACTCCGCCAGCGCCAACGGAAGCTTCATGCCGCCCACGAAAATTCCCTGGCCGGTCTCTGCCTTGAGCTGTCGGACGGCTTTTTCCAGGTCCCCGCGCACGAGCTCTGCGTTCCAATCGACGCTTTCCAGGGTGCTCGAGACGACGTACTTCCTCGCCGCGTCGATCGTCCGGGCGAAGGGCTCCATCCAAGCGGGCCTCGCCTCCGCAGCCCCGGCAGCCCCCGGCGACCGCCAGGCTTCCTCCATCATCTGGTAGGTCACCCGGCCAAAGAGAAGGGCGTCGGCCCGGACGAGGTTCTCAACAGCATGTCGATGCAGATCCTCGTCGACGACTCCCGCACGATGATCGCAGCACCCATCCAAGGTGACGTTGATGGAGTACCTAAGGGGTCTCATGGCGCAAGAGTACCCACTGGACGGGGGCCATGGAATACGAGATCAGCCGTTCGCCGTCGGCCCGCTTCGGTTCTTCCTTGCCCCAGTGCCGCGGCGGGGCCAGACTGGAGGCGGGACAACGGCATGATGCTGCTTGCCCCCCGCCAGCAGGAAGGCAGAGCCAGGATGGACACCGAACCCACCGGAGACAGCCCGCGCACCGTGGATCTGGGAGAGGTGGACATGCTGGAACCGGGCACTGCCGTGCTGGTTTCGGGAGAGACCAGCGGGTATCCGGATGACATCGGCCTCTTTCGCACCGAGGCGGGGGATTACTACGCCCTGGACGATGAGTGCCCGCACGAGGTTGCTTCCCTGTCCGAGGGGTGGATCGAGGGGGACGAGATCGAATGCCCGCTGCATTCCTCGCGCTTCGACCTGCGGGACGGCAAGGTGCTTTGCCTGCCGGCGCTCAACGATGCCCGCACCCACAAGGTCGAGGTCAGGGACGGACGTGTGCTCCTGTTCCCGGGAACCGACGCCCCGTGACCCCCCTGCTAGGGAGTCGGACGCAAGGTTGCCACGCGCACCAGGGCCGCCCCGGTGCCCAGCTCGGCCCGGTCTCCGGGATTGGCCCAGTAATGCTCCAAGGTGCGCAGGAGCTGGTCCGGGTTGGCCGTGAGTTCATGGACCAGGATGACCACTTTTCCTGCCCGTGCCTGTTCCCCGGCCTCCTGGCGTACCACGATCCAGGCCGGGCCGCGCTTGCCCAGGGGCTTGTGCCGTGCGGGATCGGCCGCCTCGATGCCGGCGACATCGTTCCAATAGATTTCCCTGGCGCCGCGCGATCCATGGACCACAATGCGGCTGCGGGTGAGGTAGACACCGGGTTCCTGGGACGCTGCCGCAATGCGGGCCAACCGGATTCCGCGGTTCAGCACGTACACGCCGGTGGCCAACAGAAAAATCGCCAGCAAGATGATCAGGACCAGCGGGTTGTAGTCCTGGAGGATCAGCAGCCGGGCGCTCAGCGCCACGGTGGCCACCAAAATCACCACCGCCAGACCCATCACCACGGCTGCCCATTGGGCCGAGGTCCGGAACATCGGGAACCACGTGGCGGCGCGCGGCCCCGTACTGGTCAGAACGGCCTCGGTGCCCGCGGCGTGATCCTCCGTGGGGCGCCGGTAGGCGGATGCCACGCCGAGCAATACCGCCAGGGCACTGGCGATCAGTGCCGTGGACAACACAGGACTGGCATGCAGTGCGGCATAGATTCCGGTGCCGGCCAGAAAGGCGAACAACACAAAAGATGGCAGAAGATGGTGCGCCATTTTCCAGCCGCTGTGGCGCGGTGCCCACAGGGGTGCCTCGGAACCGGTTTTGCTCATGTCACCAGCCTAAGCCGCCGATTGGATGAAAGACGTTACACACTGCGCCATGGCGTCTTCTCCAACGGGACATTCGCTGTGTATCTCGCCTACGATAAACGCACTATGGAATCGATTCGCAAACGCGTAAAAGTAATCACTTGGCTGCTGATTGCCGCCCTGGTCGTCGGCACCGGCGCCGGCCTGCTTTCTGGCGTGCTCTAAATGCCGCATAACCCCAACGATCCCGCGACGCTTCCCGGAGGAGGCGAGGCGGAACTTCCCGAGGCCCTGCGCACACCAACGGTAAACGTCAAGCGCAGCTGGGTGGCCTCGGTTGTCGCCATCAACATCGGCATCAACATTGTCTTCTTTGCCCCAATTAACGTGTTGCTCGGGTTGCAGGCCACGGCCATCGACGCCGGGTCCAAGGAAGCGATCCTGTCGCTCGTCACCGCCTGCGGCGCATCCGTGGCGCTGGTGGCCAACCCGCTGTTCGGGGCGCTCTCGGATCGCACCGTCTCCAAGATGGGGCGTCGCTCGCCCTGGATTCTCGCCGGGGCCATCCTGGGTGCCGCCTCGCTGTTGATGCTTTCCGGGGCCACCACCGTCGGGTTGATGTTGTTGGGTTGGTGCGGCCTGCAGGCAGGTGCCAACTCCGCCTATGCCGCGGTCACCGCCACGATCCCGGACCGCGTGCCGGAACGCCGGCGCGGCGGAATCGGCGGGCTGGCGGCCATGGGGCAAACCGTGGGCATCCTGCTGGGTGCCGTGGTGGGCTTCATGATCACCGGGAATATCGCCGTTGGCTACATCATCTGCGCCGTAGCCCTGGTCGTCTCCGTCATTCCCTACGTGCTGCGTGCCAACGACCCTGCCCTGCCGCGCGAGTTCCGCCCCGCCTTCAAATTGCTGGACTTCGCCAAGGGCTTCTGGATCAACCCGATGACCCATCGGGACTTCGGATGGGCCTGGCTGACCCGGTTCATGATGAACACCGGCAACCAGATGACCATCGTGTACCTGCTCTTCTTCCTCACCGACGTCGTCAAGTACCCCGACCCCGCCGGAGGAGTGCTGATCCTGACAGGCATCTACGCGATCATGGTCATCATCAGCGCCGTGCTCCTGGGTCCGATCAGCGACAGGTCGGGCAAGCGCAAGATCTTCGTGATCGTCTCCTCGATCGTCGTGGCCTCCTCCGCCCTGATCATCGCGGTGTCGCAGAACTTCGCAGGCGCGCTCATCGGTGCCGCCGTTCTCGGGCTTGGTTTTGGCGCCTACCTTGCTGTCGATTTTGCGCTGTTGACCCAGGTCCTGCCCTCGGCAAAATCCCGTGGCAAGGACATGGGCGTGATCAATGTGGCCAATTCGCTGCCGCAGGTCATCGCCCCGGCGTTGGCTTTCTTCGCCGTGAAGGTGCTGGGCGGTTACACGGCCTTGTTCATCGTTGCGGCGGTCATTGGCATCTTCGGCGCCCTGCTGGTGCGCAACATCCGCTCGGTACCCTAGGCGTCGCACGGCCCGCGCCGGCCGGTGTCTGGTGGCTCACCAAAACCGCACAACGGGCGACAGCACCGATAGGCTGGGACCCATGGCATGGTTACGCGACGCACCGTTTGGCTGGGCCTTCGCGTTCCTCTTTTTGCTGTCCATGGCGCGGGCCAACACCACTTACTGGATTGGCCGAGGCATCGCCGCCGGGGTTGAGCACACCCGCTTCCAGCATGTGCTGACCGGCCCGATCTACCGGCGAGCCGAACGCTTCATCCAGCGTTGGGGCGTGTTTGCCATTCCGCTGTCCTTCATGACAGTGGGCATCCAGACCGCCGTCAATGCCAGCGCCGGCGTCGCCCGGATGCCGGTGCTACGCTACCTTCCGGCCGTCATTGTCGGGTGCTTGATCTGGGCCACGATCTATTCCACCGTTGGCATGGCGGTGATCTACGCGTGGCTGGCCTTGGGATGGCAGTGGATCGTTGCAGGGGCGCTGGTCCTTCTCATCGCGACCTTGGCCTGGATCCGCTACCGCCGGCGCAACAGCTGAGGCGAATATCCGTCGATCAGTGGCGCGAGCAGTACATAACAATTCCGCCATCGTTCCGGGTTCACTCTGCCTTCCCGTGCCACCCCCTGACTGGTCTGTGGAAAAAGTTGTTCGACGTGTGAGTCTCTTGGGGAGCTTGGGCTTCCTGCAGCGTGTTGAGGTCTTTGGCAAATATTCGTCGGTAGGATTCAGGAAACCAACGAAACATTGCGAAAGCTGGGTATAGACGTGGCCATCACGACAAGGAACCCCCGCGAGGCCGGCCCCGTGGAGCTCGATGACATCGACCGCGGGTTGCTGCGCATGCTCACGGAGAACGCCCGCCGCACCAACAACTCGCTCGCCGAGGAACTGGGCATCGCGCCATCGACTTGCCTGGCCCGGCTCAACGCCCTGCGCTCTGCCGGGGTCATCCGCCGCTTTACCCTGGAAATCGATCCCGAGGTCCTGGGCCACGCGCTCGAGGCGTTGATCTTCGTGAAGATCCGTCCGGGCGCCCGCCACCTGATGTCGAGCTTTGCCGAGGAAATGCGCGCCAAGCCCGGGGTCACCCAGCTCTTCTTCCTGGGCGGTGCCGACGACTTCCTGATCCACGTCGCGGTGCGCGACTCAAAGGATGTGCGCCAGTTCGTGCTCGACAACCTCTCGGCAAACCCAGCGGTGGCCACCACCCAGACCTCGCTGGTCTTCGAGCACAGCCAGGGCGCGGTGCCCTGGCTGTAGTCCGGCTTTACCAGGAGATCTCGCGCGGACGCCCCTCCTCATATCCGGCGGCGGACTGCACCCCGACGATGGCGCGTTCGCGGAACTCGGCAATCGAGTCCGCCCCGGCGTAGCTGAAGGCCGAGCGGACCCCGGAAACGATCGAATCGATGAGGTCTTCCACGCCCGGCCGGTGCTGGTCCAGGTACATGCGCGAGTGTGAGATTCCTTCCTCGAAGAGCGCCGCACGGGCCCGCTCAAACGCCGACTGGTGCTTGGTGCGCTGCTGTACCGCGCGGGCCGAGGCCATGCCGAAGCTTTCCTTGTAGAGCCGCCCCTCGCCGTCGGAGACCAGATCCCCTGCCGATTCGTAGGTCCCCGCGAACCAGGATCCGACCATCACGCTGGCGGCGCCGGCCGCCAGTGCCAGGGCCACGTCGCGCGGGTACTTGACGCCGCCGTCGGCCCACACCTCGATGCCGGCCTCCCGCGCTGCGGTGGCACATTCCAGGACCGCCGAGAACTGCGGGCGTCCCACACCGGTCATCATCCGGGTGGTGCACATGGCGCCGGGCCCCACCCCGACCTTCAGGATGTCTGCGCCGGCCTCGGCCAGGTCCCGGGTGCCGGCGGCGGAGACCACGTTTCCTGCCGCGATCTGGATCCGGCGTCCGGAGCGTTGGGCAAAGTCGTCGCGGGCCGCAACCGCCAGGGGCAGGGCCTCGATCATCCGCTCCTGATGGCCGTGGGCGGTGTCCAGCACGATGACGTCCACGCCGGCCTCGAGCAGTTCGCGGGTCTTGGCGCCCACGTCGCCGTTGATTCCCACGGCTGCCCCGACCATCAGGTTCCCCGCGGGATCCACTGCCGGGGTGTAAAGCGCGGACCGCAAAACGCCCTTGCGGGTCAACACCCCGGCGAGGTGCTCGCCGTCGAGCACCGGGACCATGCCCAGGTGTCGGGTGCTGAGTGTCTCGAACACCGAGTCGAGGTGTGTGTCTTTGTCCACGGTGACGATTTCGGAGGTCATGACTTGGTGGATCGGGGTGAAGCGGTCGACTTCCAGGCAGTCCTTTTCCGCGACGATGCCCACCGGGCGGTGGCCCTCCAGCACCACCGCCGCACCGTGCGAGCGCTTGCCCAGCAGCGCCAGGGCGGTGGAAACCGAGTCGTTGACGTCCACGGTGATGGGGGTTTCGAAGACCGGGTGGGCGCGCTTGATCTTCTCGACCATGTCCTGCAGGGCGGCCAGGGAGATGTCCTGGGGCAGGATCGTGATCCCGCCGCGGCGGGCCACCGTTTCGGCCATGCGCTTGCCGGCCACCGCGGTCATGTTCGAAACGACCAGCGGGATGGAGGTACCCACCGAATCCGGCGTGGTGAGGTCCACCCCGGACCGGGACACCACCGCCGAGCGCGAGGGAACCATGAAGATGTCGTTGTAGGTCAGGTCGTGGGCTGGTTGCAAATCATTGAGAAACTTCACTTGCTCAGGCTACAGCCGCGGTGACATCGCGCGCGTGGCGCGCGTCACGGCGGGCGTGGTGTGGGATCGGGATTTGGGCATGTTCCGCGCGCGGAATTGCGCGCCCGGAATCCTGTACCCGTGGGTAGCAAGCCGCCGGATTAGGGCCCATAAACATCACTAATTTCCGGGCGCGGTTTGGGGTTACCGTGGTATCCAGAGCGGTTCGAAATCCGCGAGACCGCCGGTTCGAGGAGTGCATCATGACAGTCACTGTGCCCGTTACCGAATGTTCCGTATCCAATTGCTCGTTCAACGACCACACCCATTGCGGGGCCTCCGGCATCACCATCGGCGGAAATACTGACCACGCGCAATGCGCGACGTTCATCGACACCGGCGTGCACGGCGGCCTGCCCAAGATCCTGGCCTCGGTGGGTGCCTGCCAGCGCATGGAATGCACCCACAATGACCACCTGATGTGTGCAGCGGACTCGGTGCGCGTGGGGCCCGGCGCGGACAATGCGGACTGTCTCACGTACGAACACGGCGCCTGAGCCGCGACTGTTTGGGCCCTTCCCGGCGCTGGTGAACCACGGCGCCGGGGAGGGCCTTGTCGTGCGCGGGGCGGGGGTCCATTCCGCGGAGTGCCTCCGGCATCGGGGGAGGGGGGGCGAAATAAATTGTTGAACAACCTCTTGTCAAGATTGTTCAACAACCTGTAGTGTACTTCTCATCGCTCCCACTTGTGACAGCAGTCACCCGCAACCCGATGGATGGAATCATGGCCACTCCTAGCACGAAACCGAAGCTCAGCACTTCAGCCAGGCGCACCGCAATGCTGGGCGCCATGTTCCTCATGGCAACCAGCGCCATCGGGCCCGGCTTCATCACCCAGACCACGGAATTCACGGTCCAGATCGGCGCTTCCTTCGCCTTCGCGATCGTCGTCTCCATCCTGGTGGACATCGCCGTCCAGCTGAACGTGTGGCGCATCATCGGCGTTTCGGGCCTGCGTGCCCAGGAACTCGGCAACAAGGTCCTCCCCGGCATCGGCTGGGTCCTGGCGGGTCTGGTCTTTATCGGCGGCATGGTCTTCAATATCGGCAACATTGCCGGAACCGGCCTGGGCTTCAACGCCATGATGGGGCTTGACCCCAAGGTCGGCGGCATCATTTCCGCCGCCGTGGCGATCCTGATCTTCCTCTCCAAGCGCGCGGGCATGGCCCTGGACAAGATCGTGGTGCTGCTCGGCGCCATCATGATCCTGTTGATGCTGTATGTGGCAATCGTCGCCGCACCTCCGGTGGGCGAGGCCCTGAAGAACGCCGTGCTTCCGGAGAACATCAGCTTCCTGATCATCACCACCCTGATCGGCGGCACCGTGGGCGGCTACATTACCTACGCCGGTGCCCACCGCATGCTCGACTCCGGCGCCGCCGGCATCGAGAACGTCAAGGACATCACCAAGACCTCCATCTTGAGCATCATCGTCACCGGCATCATGCGCGTTCTCCTCTTCCTGGCTATCCTCGGCGTCGTCGCCGGCGGAGCCGTGCTGACCACGAACAACAAGGCCGCCGAGGCCTTCGGCATTGCCGCCGGCGACATCGGCATGCGGTCCTTCGGCGTGATCCTCTGGGCCGCAGCCCTGACCTCCGTGATCGGCGCCGCGTACACCTCGGTTTCCTTCATCACCAAGTCCACCACCCCCGAACGCACCCGCAACCTGCTCACCGTCGCCTTCATCGCCGTGTGTGCAGTCATCTACATGTTCCTGGGCCAGGCGCCGCAGACGCTGCTGATCTTCGCCGGCGCCTTCAACGGCCTGATCCTGCCCGTCGGCTTCGCGGTCCTGCTCTATGCCGCCTGGCGCCGCCGCGACTTGCTGCAGGGCTACGCGTACCCCAAGTGGCTGCTGATCGTCGGTGTCGTGACCTGGCTGCTGACGCTCTTCCTCGGCTGGAACTCCCTGGCCGGCCTGTCCAAGCTCTGGGCCTAGCCCGCCCACCCCACCGCCCCGGCAACACCTTGCCCCACAGGTCCGCCCCTTCGAAAGGACGCCAGCAGAAATGACACCCGCCAATTCTCCAAAGACCGGAGCAGGGGAGCGCGCAACGCTGTCCCCGGCCCAGGCACGCGAACTGTTCCGCAACGGATTGACGGTTCCGACCGCCGGCTTCTCCCTCGGCTACGCCCAGGCCAACCTGATCATCGTGCCCAGGGACCAGGCTTTCGACGTGTTGCTCTTCGCCCAGCGCAACCCCAAGTCCTGCCCGATCCTGGGCGTGCTGGACGCGGGGGAGACCAGTGGGGACCTGCTGAAGGGCGGGGACATCCGCACCGACGTGCCGAAGTACATGGTCTACGAAAACGGCGTGAAGGTCGCCGAGCCCACGGACCTGGCCGAGTACTGGCGTGATGACCTCGTGACGTTCATCGTCGGCTGCTCGTTCACCTTCGAGACAGCCCTGATGGAGGGCGGCATCAAGATCGCCCACATCGACCAGGGCGTGAATGTGCCGATGTTCAAGACGAACATCCGCAGCGCCTCGGCCGGCTCCATGTCAGGGCCCATGGTGGTGTCGATGCGCCCCATCCCCGCTTCACAGGTCGCCGATGCCGTGCGCATCACCTCGCGCTACCCGGCGGTGCACGGGGCCCCGGTGCACATCGGCAACCCGGAGGAGCTGGGCATCACGGACCTCTCGAAGCCGGACTTCGGCGACGCCGTCGAAATCCCGGCCGGGCACATCCCGGTGTTCTGGGCCTGCGGAGTCACGCCGCAGGCCGCGGTCATGGAATCCAAGCCCGCGCTGGCCATCGGCCACGCGCCGGGGCACATGCTCATCACCGACGCCCGCGACAGCAACTACCTGGTTCCCTAGGAACCCTTTCCCCTTCCACGAACGGGGTCCTGCGGGACCCCGTTCGCGGACCCCGATCCGCCAGGGAATTTCCTGCTCCCCCATGCAGGGGACTTCCCTGGTGCCCAAAAAGGGCCGTCGCCGGGAGCACCATCCCGTTGTCGACGCCCGTGAGAATCGCGTTCTGGTTCCCCCGGAATCCCGGCGCGATCCTCCGCCAAGGAAGTGCCCGTTCCCCCCAAAACGGGCGCTTCCTTGGCTCCTTTAACGGCTGCCTAGCGGTCCCGGCCGCCGGCCGACAGCCAGAGGTCCACCTCGGCGCACAGGCGGGACTTCGCCGGCTCCTCGAGGAAGGACGACTCGATCGAGTTCCGTGCCAGTGTCGCCCGCTCGGCGTTCGTCAGGCCCAGATCCCTGTCCACCGCCTCGAAGTTGGCGTCAAGGTAGCCGCCGAAATAGGCGGGGTCATCCGAATGGATGGAAACATTCAATCCCCGTGCCAGCATCTCCTTCAGCGGATGGTCGGCCAGGGTGTCGACGGTGCGCAGCCGCACGTTGGAGAGCGGGCACACGGTCAGCGGCATCCGCTCCGCGACCAACCGCCGGACCAGGCCCTCGTCCTCGAGGCAGCGAATGCCGTGGTCGATGCGTTCAACCTTGAGCAGGTCAAGGGCCTGGACAATGTATTCCGGCGGCCCCTCCTCCCCGGCGTGCGCCACCACATGCAGCCCATGGTCGCGTGCATAATCAAAGACCTCCCGGAACAGCGCGGGCGGATAGCCCAACTCCGAGGAATCCAGCCCGATGCCGTCGATCTCATGCCCTTCGGCAAGAAGCGTGCGCAGGATTTCCAAGGCCGAGGCGGCCGGTGCATGCCGCCAGAAGCAGGCGATGAGCTTGTGCGTGATGCCGAAACGTTCCTCGCCCTCGCGCAGTGCCTCGCGGATGCCCCCGATGACCTCGCCCAGCCCGATCCCGCGTTCCAGGTGCGCCTGCGGGTCAAAGAACAACTCGACATGCCGCACTCCGGCGGCCTCGGCCCGAAGCAGGTAGGCCAGGGTGATCTCGTGGAAATCGGCACGGGTCCGCAACACCGCAAGGTTGGTGTAGAACAGGTCAAGGAACGACTGGAGATTGCTGAAGTCGTATTGTTCCCTCAGCTGTTCCAGGGACGGCCACGGCAGAGTCACGCCGTTCTGCTTGGCCAGGCGCAGGATGGCCTCGGGCTCGAGCGTCCCTTCGAGGTGGATGTGCAATTCGGCAACTGGCAACTTCATGGTCTTGGCTCCCGTCGGTGGTCGATCAAGAATAGTCTCCAGGGTCCCTGACTTCCCGCGTGCACGCGGCGGTTGCCGCTGTGAGTGGCAAGTCACGGATCGGCCACCCCTCCGCTGCCGTGGCAGACTGGTCGGTGAAGCGCTCGCGATCGAGTGCCGCGGGCCTGCGCGAGACGCAGCCCGTGAGTGATGAGAAGGACAGGAACGTGAGCGTCACAACCGACCGGCGGAAGCATTGGTTCCCCGCTGCCCTGAGCCTGATGATGGTGGGCTGGGGAGCCAACCAATTCGTTTCCCTGCTGGTGTTCTACCGCCAGGAACACGGCTTCTCCGAGGTCATGGTTACCTCGATGCTCGGCATCTACGTCGTGGGCCTGGTTCCGGCGCTGCTGTGGGGCGGCCGGCACTCGGACCGGATCGGCCGCAAGCCCGTCACGCTCTTTGCCGTCGCCCTGTCCATGGCGGCCAACGTGGCCATGATGGGGTCGGTCATTGGCACCGCACCGCTGTTCGCCGGAAGGTTCATGGCCGGAATTGCCACGGGGCTGGCCATGGCAGCGGCCACCAGCTGGGTCAAGGAACTCTCCCAGGCGCCGTGGGACTTGCACTCCGCTGCGGGATCGGGCGCACGACGCGCCTCACTGCTCACCAGCGCCGGCTTCTGGCTTGGGCCCGTCGTGGGAGGCTTGCTGGCCAGCTTCGCCCCCGCTCCGGCGATCATGCCCTACGCGCTGCACATCGCCTTGTGCATCCCGTTGCTTTTCATCGTGGCCAGGCTGCCCGAGACACGCTCTAGCGGTACCACCGGGGGCACGCCGGGCTCCCGTCCGGCCCCGCACCCCGGGGCACGCAAGCGATTCAGGCTGGTGGTGGCGCCGGCCGCACCATGGGTGTTCGCGGCGGGCACCACAGGCTTTGCCGTTGTGCCGGCGGTTATCCCCGGGTTGGGAGAGGGACGGCTCGCGTACGCCACCGCGGCCGTGGCCATCACCCTGGGCTTCAGCGTGCTGATCCAGCCGCTGGCACGACGACTGGACACCGTCCGCAATGCACGCTCGATGCTGACCGGGACGCTCGCTGCTTTCCTGGGACTAGCGGTCTTGTTCGCCGCGATCCTTCTCGCCAGCCCTGCATTAGGACTGGTCGCCTCCGCGGTCCTCGGATCGGCCAACGGGCTGCTCATGGTCGGCGGGCTCCTGGAGATCCAGCGCCTGGCGGCCGCCCACGAATTGGGCAAGCTCACGGGCTTCTTCTACACGCTGGCGTATGTGGGGTTCCTGGCCCCCACGGTGGTGGCCTTCGCCGCGCAGTGGATCCAGACCGCCTGGATCATGGCAGGGATGCTGGCCTTGTGCCTGGTGTCGCTGGCCTTCATCGTGATGAACTCACGCAAGTATCTGCCGCCGCTGCTCGAGCGGGTCGACGCGGATCCGGCCGTTAAGGTCCGCAAGCACAAAACCAGCTAACCCGGGTAGGCAGTTGCGGCCGACCTGAAGGTGGATGCCAGGCAGGAGATATGCCTGCTTGGGCCCACTGGTTCCGGAAAATCCACTTTCCTGCGCTACATCAACCACCTTGAACGCTTCGACGGCGGTCGAATCAAGTTCGACGGCGAACCTATCGGCTACGGCCAGCGCAACGGCAAGCTCCACGAAACGAAGCCGCGCGAGGTAGCGCAGCAACGCCGGGGCATCGGGATGGTGTTCCAGCACTTCAACCTTTTCCCGCACCTCACCGCGTTGGAAAATATCATCGCCGCACCCATCGGAATCAGGAAGATCCCCAAGTCCTAGGCGATCGTCCGGGCCCACGGACTCCTGGAGCAGGTCGGGCTGGGCGACAAGGCGGGGCTGCATCGGGTTCGCCCGCAACGTAGCGGATGAGTTGGTGCTCATGGACGGCGGCGTCGTGATCGAAGCGGGCGCACCCGCCGAGGTGCTGGGCAACCCCAGCAGCGCACGAACCGGGCCATTCTGGAGAACGTGAACTGTAGGAACCCACTCCCGGGACGACGCACCGTCCATGCGGTCGTGATCGCGGACTGGCGTTCAGCGGCCGTTCGGTTTCGCCTGTTAGGGTTCCAAGGGTTGTTCGAAACGCTGGGAGTTTATGTTGCAAAAGAAGTGGGTTATTTCCATGTCCCTGATCGCCTCGTTGGCGTTCATGACCGGGTGCAGTGCCGCGGAGGAACCGGGAGCCGCCCCCGAGGCCAGCGCCCCGGCCCCTGAAGCGGCGCCATCGGACGCCGCGGCACCGAAGCCGGATGTTTCCGGAATCCCGGAGGTCATTGCCGAAGTCAACGGCGAGAAAATCACCAACGCCGACTTCGTCCGTATCTACGAGGGCCAGTTCCCCCAGATGGTTCAGCAGGCGCAAGCCTCGGGTCAGGAGCTTGACCAGGGCCAGTTGCGCAAGCAGACTGCCGAGGGTCTGGTGAACACCGAGCTGCTGATCCAGCAGGCGAAAAAGAAGAAGATCTTCGCGACATCCAAGGACCTTGACCAGGCACTTGGCGATGTGGCGAAGACCAATGACATGAGCGCCAAGGATTTTTTGGCGACCATGGATAAGCAGGGGCTGAACGAGGACGTGGTTCGCACCCAATTGAAGACCCAGCTCGAGGTCGGGCGGCTGATCTCCAAGGAAGTCGGAGATTTCACGCCCACCGACAAGGAACTCAAGGATGCCTACCAGGTCGTGCTTGAGCAGTACAAGGGCCAGGCCTCCGCCGGCGCGGAGGCACCCGAGGCGCCCCCCTTTAAGAAGATGAAGCCCGAGCTGGAACAGCAGCTCAAGCTCCAAAAGGAAGGTGCCGCGGTCAAAGGCTACGTCGCGGAGCTGCGCAAGGACGCCAAGGTCACCATGAACATGTAGTTCGGGCCCGGCCGGTGGCGTGGGTCAGTTCCCTTCGGAAGCGCCCAGGTGCGCCAGCAGTTCCGCTTCGGCGCGGTCAAGGTAGCCGCGCATTGCAGCGGCTGCCTCTTCGCGCTTGCCCTCGGCCAGGAGCCGAACCAAGCCGGCATTGCGTTCCACATAGTGCGAATGGAAATCCGGCGCATCGCCCATGGCGTGGAAGACCAGGCGCATCTGCGCCAGGACCTTGGTCATGAGTTCCTGCAGGTGCTGGCTGCCGGTGGCCCGGACCAGCTCCTCATGGAAGCACTGGTTGGCGTCCGCCATGCTGGCAATGTCCCCGGCCGCCAGGGCCTTGCGCGCATCCACGATGATCGCTGCCAGCGCCTCGACATTCAGGTTGGGCCCCCACAGGACGGCCGCGGGCTCGATCATGCGCCGCACCCCGTAAATCTCCCGCACCCCTTCTGGCCCGGGGGAGGTAACGAAGACGCCGCGGTTGGGGATCCTGGTGATGACCAGCTCGTGGTCAAGGACCGCAAAGGCCTCGCGCAGGGTGTTGCGTGAAACCCCCAGCGCATCGGAGAGGGCCTGTTCGGAGAGCTTCGCTCCGGGGAGCAATTGTCCCTCGGCAATGCGCGAGCGCAGCACGGCGGCAACCCACGCGCCGGTGTGTGCGTGGGTTGACCCCTCGGCCAGGGGCAGTGCGGAGATCATGGCGTTCACTGGCATCCTTTCAATCTAATCCAAGGCCGTCCCGAGAGCCCCAAGCATTAAGCGATGGCCCCGAGTGCTTCGCCGCGGCCAATGGCGGTTCCCGGCTCCTGGGAGCCGCGGCTGAATGTCCCGGCACGGTGGGCGGTGATATTCGATTCCATCTTCATGGCCTCCAGCACCGCCACGGTGTCTCCCTCGGCCACGGCGGCACCGTCGTCGAGCACCCACTTGACCAGGTTTCCGTTCATAGGTGCCAACAGCGCAGCGGCATCCGAGGCAGCGGCCACGTTTTCGGCCGCAACATCCAGGGCCACGCCGTTTCCGCCGTGTCGGATGGCCTCGACCAGGGACGCCGGCAGGCCGATGTCCATGGCCTTGCCGTCGACCTCGATGGTCAGGGTCTCACGTTCTGCGTTTGGCTCGGCCGCGGCGATCTCCGGGCTCGAGGCCAGCTCCTCGGCGAATTCGGATTCGATCCAGGTGGTGTACACCCCGTAGCGCTCGTCGTTGGTGAAGTCGGCGTTGCGCACCACCGCGCGGTGGAACGGCAGCACGGACGGCACTCCGGCGATGACCATTTCATCCAGGGCCACCTTGGCACGGCGCAGCGCCTGGGCGCGGGTGGCGCCGGTGACGATCAGCTTGGCCATGAGCGAGTCGTAGTGCGAGGGGATCACGGAGTCGGTGCGCACCCCGGAGTCCACGCGCACGCCCGAGCCGGTCGGGGCCTCGAATGCGGTGATGCGGCCGGGGCCGGGCAGGAAGCCACGGGCGGGGTCCTCCGCGTTGAGACGGAACTCGAAGGAGTGGCCGGTCGGGGCCGGATCCTCGGTGAGGCTGATGGGCTCCCCGGCGGCGATCCGGAACTGTTCGGCGACCAGGTCCACGCCGGTGGTTTCCTCGGTGATGGGGTGCTCTACCTGCAGCCGGGTGTTGACCTCGAGGAAGGAAATCAGTCCGTCGGGGGCGACCAGGTACTCGACGGTTCCTGCGCCATGGTAGCCGGCCTCGCGGCAGATGGCCTTGGCCGAGGCATGGATGGAGGCGCGCTGCTCGTCGGTCAGGAACGGGGCCGGGGCCTCCTCGACCAGCTTCTGGTGGCGGCGCTGCAGCGAGCAGTCGCGGGTGCCCACCACCACGACGTTCCCGTGGGTGTCGGCGAGGACCTGGGCCTCGACGTGGCGGGGCTTGTCCAGGAAGCGTTCGACAAAGCACTCGCCGCGGCCGAAAGCCACGGTGGCCTCGCGCACTGCCGATTCGAAGGCGTCGTCGATCTCCTCGAAGTTGCGCACGATCTTGATGCCGCGCCCGCCGCCGCCGAAGGCCGCCTTGATGGCCACTGGGAGGCCGAATTCCTGGGCAAAGGCGCGCACCTCGGCGCCCGAGGCCACCGGGCCCTCGGTGCCGGGCACCAGCGGGGCGTTGGCCCGGACCGCGATTTCGCGGGCGGTGACCTTGTTGCCCAGCGCGCGGATGGACTCGGGGGAGGGGCCGATCCAGGTGAGCCCGGCGTCCATGACGGCCTGGGCGAAGTTGGCGTTCTCGGAAAGGAAGCCGTAGCCGGGGTGTACCGCATCGGCGCCGGAGCGGGCGGCGATGTCAAGGATCTTGGCCATGTCCAGGTAGGTTTCGGCACCGCTGGACCCGTGCAGGGCCCAAGCCTCGTCGGCGCGGCGCACGTGCAGTGCATCCGCGTCGGGGTCGGAGTACACGGCCACGGACACCAGCGAGGCATCCGCGCAGGCGCGGGCGATGCGGACGGCGATTTCCCCGCGGTTGGCGATCAGGACTTTCTTCATGGGGTGTTTCCTTCGTGGCTGGGGGCGCCGGCGGCCCGGGGAGCATGGGGGTTGTGGGTGAGCGGGTCGACCAGTTCAAAGCGGAGCTGGGTGCCCGGTGGCAGCTGGGCTGCGGCAGGCAGGTCCTCGGCGATGACCCCGGCAATGACCGGGTAGCCGCCGGTGACCGGGTGGTCGGCCAGGAAGAGCACGGGCAGGCCGGAGGGGGGAACCTGCAGGGCGCCGACAGCCACCCCTTCGGAAGACAGTTCCCCGGTGCGGATGCGTGTCAGCGGCGAGGAGTCCCCGGGCAGGGCCAGGCGGACGCCGACGCGGTTGGATTCGGCCGAGACGCTCCAGGTTTGGCCGGTCAGCTGCCGCAGCCCGGCCTCGCCGAACCAGTCCTCGCGGGGGCCCTTGCTGATGCGCAGCGTGTAGATGCCGTGCGCGTCGGGAACCGGCAGCGTGGAGGGCTCGGGGTTCCCGACCACGTGGGATCCGGTGACGGTGCCGACCGGCAGCAGGGTGCCGGGGGCGAGCGGGGCGGGGCCGATGCCCGACATCGAGTCGGTGGAGCGCGAGCCGAGCACGGGGTCGACGTCGATGCCGCCGCGCACGCCCAGGTAGCTGCGCAGCCCGGAACCGGAGGGTAGAAGCGTGAGTGTTTCCCCGTCGAGCAGGGCAAAGGGCGTGTTCATCTGGGGAGCGCGCTCTTCTTCGTGGAAGTCGTCCTCCTCCACGGGGGTGATCAGCAGCTGCGCGTGCGCGCCGGTGACGGACAGGACCGCGTCGCCGCGGGCGCGCAGGACCAGCGAGCCCAGGAGGTTTTCGATGACTGCCGCCTCCGCGGCATTGCCCACCAGGCGGTTGGCGGCCCGGGCGGAGGAAGTGTCCGCGGCCCCGGCGGCGGAAACCCCGAGGTTGCCCAGGCCCGGGCGGCCCAGGTCCTGGATGAGGGACTGCAACCCGGGATCCAGGATTTCCAGCTGCCCGGCTGCGGCCTTGGGTGCCGCGTGTGCGGGGGCTGCTGCGGTGCGGGAGGACAGCCTAAGCGAGGTGTGCGAGGCGGTGAATTGCACGCGGTCCTGCGGGCGGATCAGTGCGGGGTTCTCCCGTTCCAGATCCCAGAGCACCGCGTCGGTGTGCCCGATCAGCTGCCAGCCGCCGGGGGATTGGCGGGGGTAGACGGCCGAATAATCCCCGGCCAGGGCCACGGCACCCGAGGGCACGACCTTGCGCGGGGTGTCGCGGCGCGGCACGTTCAGGCTGCTGTTCTCCCCGAGCAGGTAGGCGAAGCCGGGGGCGAAGCCGCCAAAGGCAGCGCGCCATGTCTGCGAGGTGTGGGCATTGATGACCGACTCGATGCTCAGGTCGGTGAGCTTGGCGACCTCCGCCAGGTCCTCGCCGTCGTAATGCACGTCGACGGTGACCAGCGAGCCGGCGTTCTCCGGCGCCGTGCCCAGCTCGAGGGCGGGAATGGCGGCGGCGATCTTCCGGGCGCTGGCCCAGGAATCGGCCTTGATGAAGACGGTGGAGGCCGCTGCAAGCACGTCAAGTTGTCCGGGCAGCGGAGAGGCCTCCAGCAGGGCGTCAAGGGCCAGCACGGAGTCGAGGTCGGAGAGCTCGACGAGCACCGACCGGGTTCCGGCAAAGCGCGTCGCTGTCACGCTCATGCGAAGCTCTTGATCGACACGCCGGCGGATTCCAGTCCGGCACGAACGGCCGCGGCCATGGCGACGGCCCCCGCGGTGTCCCCGTGCACGCAGATGCTCTCGGCGTCCATCGGGATCACGGAGCCGTCGACGGCCACGATCGTGCCCTCGGTGGCCAGGCGGATCATGTTCGCGGTGACCGTCGCGGGGTCGTGCAGCACCGCGTTCGCCTCGCGGCGCGAGACCAGGGTCCCGTCGGGGTTGTAATTCCTGTCGGCAAAGGCCTCGGCAACCGGGCGCAGGCCCGCGGCCTGCGCCTTGGCCAGGGCGACGGAACCGGGCAGCAACAACACGGGCAGGTCCGAGCCGAAGGCGCGGATGGCGTCGACGACTGCCTGGGCGTGGGCCTCGTGGTGCACGATGGTGTTGTAGAGGGCGCCGTGCGGCTTGACGTACTTGATGCCCGAACCCGCCGCGCGGGCCAGGGCCTCGAGGGCACCGAGCTGGTAGAGCACGTCGTCGGCCAGTTCGGTGGGGGAGCAGTCCAGGAAGCGGCGGCCAAAGCCGGCCAGGTCCCGGTAGCCCACGTGCGCACCGATGGTGACGTTCGCGGCGACGGCGTCGCGGCAGGTCTGGGCGATGACGCTGGGGTCCCCCGCGTGGAATCCGCAGGCAACGTTTGCCGAGGATACGGAGGTGAAAATGGCGGCATCGTCGCCCATCACCCAGTTGCCGAAGGATTCCCCGACGTCGGAATTCAGGTCGATGTAAGGCATTTGTGACCCCCGTCTCGTGTTGTGGTCCCTTAAGAATGCACTAATAACGCGGATTGTTCAACAATCTTTCGCATCGGGTTTCCCGGAGCGGCATTTCCGGGCCGCGCGTTTCGCCGTGGCACATCGGATCGCCGCCAGCCTAGGATGGGAAAAATACAGGGCGTGACGCCACGGGATGGCGTCGCACTGAGCGAGGGACGTGGGACATGAGATTCATTTTCGAAGTCGACATGAACACCGAGGCGATGAAGCTTGACCCCGAGGCCGAGCTCGGACGTGCCTTGCGCTACTGGGCCGGAAATCTGAAGAACTACCCCATGGAACCCGGTGCCGGGGAAGACATCTTCGACAGCGAATACAAGCCCGCCGGCAGCTGGGCCATCGTCGACGACTGAGTCCGCCGCCCGCCTGATCGGCGCGCCCCGCCCGGCCGGGCTGAACGGATGCCAGACTTGCACTCGTGGATATCCAAATCATCATCACCGTCGTCGCCGGACTGCTATTGGCGGTCGCCGTCGTGGGAACCATCGTCCCCGTGCTCCCCGGAAGCCTGCTGGCCATCGGCACGCTGCTGGCCTGGGGCTGGGTCCTGGGTGGCCCTGCCGCCTGGTGGTGCGCCGGGATCGGCATGGCCCTTGCGCTCGTCGGATGGGGCGCATCGACGGTGCTGACCGGCCGGAACCTGAAACAGCAGCAGATTCCGCGCGGCTCCATTGCCCTGGCCATCGCGCTGGCGGTCGTGGGCATGTTCCTGATCCCCGTGCTCGGGCTTTTCATCGGCTTTGCCGTGGGGCTGGTGCTGGGGGAATACGGGAGGCGCAGGGATTTCCCGGCGGCGCTGCGTGCCTCCGGTTCCGCACTCAAGGCCATGGGTCTGGGCGTCCTTGTCGAATTCGGCTGCGCGGCCATGGCCTCGTCGGTGTGGATGATCGGCGTGATCGCGCACTTCACCACGCGCTGAGCGGCGGATGTGCGCGGCGCCACGGGAATCGGGCGGTTCAGGCCACAGACCCCTGTGAGCTTGCCAACCGAAAGCGCTTAATAGCGCTTTTGTCGAAAATTCACACGTAATCTCAATGTTGTAACGATTGAGATGATTGCGGGTGTCGGCTTCCCCGCTCGAAGATTTTAAAAGGGGTAGGCAATGCGGTTGGCGCGTCGAACAATGCCACTTGGCGAAGACATCCTGTTGGCCCGCCACGGGTCCAACATTGCTGAAATGACCCAGGACCGCAGGAACAACCTGACCCGCGCCCGCCTGATCGACGGCAGCATCGACACCGCCTCCAACTTCCTCGTGAGCCTCAATGCAATGGCGGCGATCACCCCGGCCGAGCGCTTCAGCAAGGTCGCCGGAGACTACTCGGCCGACCGCCTGCCGGTCAGCCGTTCGGAGATCCGCTTCATGGCCAAGCTCTCGGCCGCCTGGGGCGTCGCTTCCCTCGCCTTCATCGGCGGAATGAGCTGGGTCGTCTACAACTACGGCGATCCGGAGATGCTCATGCAGGTCATGGGCACCTCGCTCTAGGGCCACTCCAACTTTTCCCATGCCGCCCCGTCGGGCCGCACCCCACCCGTGGGTGCTTCCGGCGGGGCGGTTTTGCGCTCTGCGGGTCACGCGGGCTCAGCGCTTGCGGAACGAGAAGCGTCCCACGACCCAGCCAATGAGCAGCACCGCGCCAAGGGAGATCCACAGCGGGGCGTTCAGGTCGAGGAACAAGAACTCGATGCGGACCCGCTGGCGGTTTTGCAGGATGAAGATGACCGCCAAGACCGCGCCCAGGATGGCGATCCAGTTCTTGGCCGAGAGCCGCGCGAGGAAACGAAGGACCGGGTTCTTGGTGCTGCCGGGGTTTCGCTCATGCCAACAGGGTAGTCGAATCCCGCAGCTAGACTCGTGGGCCATTGCGTTGGCTCCCTGCAGTCACCGGAGTGGTTCGACGGTGCTGCGGCCGGCCGGACGAAGGGAGATCCTGCCGCCCCGCCATCCGGCCGTCGCTTGGAGAACCTGTAGCGATGTGCCCCTACGGCCTGACGGCCAGCTGCGGGTAGACGGATTCCACGGGGGCGCTGAGGGCCGCCTTGAGCTGAACTGACGTCTGGTCCGCGAGGACCTCGTGCTCGCCGGCTTCGAGTGCCTCAAAGACCGAAGCCACCAGGTCCGCCGGGTCCACCTTCGGCTCGGTGCTGTGTGCGGCCATTGCGGTGTCCACGTATCCGACGTGCACGCCCAGGACCTGGACTCCCGCCGGAGCAAGTTCCAGCCGCAGGGAGTTGGTCGCCGACCACAGGGCAGCCTTCGTCGCGGAGTAGATTCCGGCCACTGCCCACCAGGCCAAGGCCGAGTGGATGTCGATGATCGCCGCGTTGTCCTTGGTGGACAGCGTCGGGGCGAAGGCGCGGGCGAGGAAGAGTGGGCCCAGGAAGTTGGTCTCAACGTTCCGGCGAATCTCCTCGTCGGTGTGGGCAAGGATGCCCGGGGTGGAGACCGAGGCGCCGGCGTTGTTGATCACTACCGTCACATCCTGGGCGGCCGCCAGTGCGGCCCGGATCGATGCAGGGTCGGTGACATCCAGGGTGAGTGGCACAATCCGATCATCGTCCCACTGCCGCGGGGTGCGGGCGGTGGCGTAAACCTTTGCCGCTCCACGGGCCAGGGTTTCGCGTACGAAGTGGGTCCCGATACCGCCGTTCGCCCCGGTGACGAGGACCACGGCTCCGTTCAATGAGGTCATGGGAAGGTTCCTTCTCTTGGTGCGGCAGGATTGCGCAGTCGCGCTTTCCCAGGGGAGTGGTGGGGGTCAGGATTGGCTGAGCTGGATAGTCGGTGTAGCCGGCGGTGCCACTGCCATAAGTGGTGGTTGGCACGATCTCGTTCTGCGTTGCATTTGCCGGGGAGGGCTGGAAGCGGCGGTCGTGCCTGGTCGACATCCGATCGAACCGATTCATCGTGGGAGAATGATTGCCTGACCGGGATGCCGATCCCGATCACTAGCGACTATACTCATAACTGAGCGTAGTCATAATTTATTCCGAGAGGATCACCTCATGTCATCGCCGTCCCCACAGCTCGGTCGGCGCGAACGCAACAAGCTGGAAAAGCTTGAGCGCATCACCGCCGCAGCCAGCGAATTGTTCGCCAAGCACGGGATCGAGGACGTCACGACCCAGCAGATTGCCGACAGGGCAGACATCGGCACCGGAACGTTGTTCCTGTACGCGAAATCCAAGGGCGAATTGCTGCTGCTTGTCCAGAACGAGCACTATGCCCACGCGCTGGAGCAGGGGCAGGCAGCGGCCGGGAAAACGGCAGATGTGCTTGATGGGGTGCTGGCAATTGTGACGCCAATAGTGGAATGCAACCGCGTGCAGGTTGAGAACGGGCGCACCTACTTGCGTGAGATGGTCTTCGGTGACCCCGCCGAACCGCGCCATGCCGAGGCCCTGGAAATTGTCGCCCAAACCCAGGAGGCACTCGCAGCGGTCCTTGGTCGGCATGAGCGCATCGGTGAAAGCGAAGCGACAACACTGGCAGGTGTTGTCTCCGCGGTCATGTTCCTCGCGATGGCCGCGAGCATTAATGCGCAGCGGAGCACCGTTGAGGTCATCGGTGCCATCAGGGCGCAGGTTTCCGCCATTCTTCCGCACTAGGCAGCAGCCCAGTCGCCGAGCCCGAGCAACCATCACCCGTATCGAGCATGTGGAGATCAAACGATGTCAGCAAGGCCCACGCCACCGGCGAACCGTTCGCGAACGATCCATTACCAGGTCCCCGAAGCGGATAAGACAAGGTTGTTCGAGCGGACCGGACTCGAGCAGCTGCGCGCCATGGCCGAAGGGCGCATCGCGGCACCGCCGATCAGCAGCCACATCGGTTTGGAGTTCGTGGCCGTCACCGATGGGGACGTCGTGATGACAGCGCAGCCGGACGAATCGCACTACAACCCGATCGGATCGGTTCACGGCGGTTTCTTCGCCACGGTGCTGGACTCCGTGTGCGGATGTGCCGTGCACAGCACCCTTCCGGCCGGAGTGGGATACACCAGCCTGGAAATCAAGGTCTCGTTCCTGCGTCCAATCACTGCCGAAACGGGCGCCGTCACCGCGCATGGCTGGGTCACCCGACGCGGTAAGTCGGTCGCCTTCGCCGATGCCGAGATTCGGGACGCGGAAGGCCGGGTACTGGCCACCGCCTCGAGCACCTGTTTGATCATCTACCCCGGCGGTGCCGTCCCGGACTCCCGGCCCGGTCCGGCGAACCAATAGCGCGTACGCATTGCCGGATGGGCCGCACAGCAGAAGTGGTTTGCGCTGTCCCGCCCGATTCGAGGGGAAGCACCGCCATTTAGGCGGCCAAGAATTTCGCGGCGATCGGAGCGAAATCCTGGTGGAACTGGAAGATGCCGCCATGTCCGGAGTTCGGATAAATGATCAGCTCGCTGCCGGGGATGCGACGGCTTAGTTCCTCGGACAGGACCGTGGGGACCATTCGGTCGTTGTCGCCATTGGCGATCAGCGTGGGCCGGGTGATCACCGAGAGATCCGATGGCGCTGAACGCCCGTACTTTTGGATGGCCTTCAACTGGGTTTGGAGTGCCTTGGTGGAGACGGCGGCGTCGCGGTTGGCGGTGCGTTCCTTGAGGCGGCCTATAAAGGACTTGCCTGCCCGTTTTCCTGGAGCGTCGCGGTTGAAGAACAGGAACTCCTTCGGGTCCGAACGCGCGACTGCAGCGCGCAGGATGTCGCGGTAGGTCACTCCCGCGACTTTGTCGATGCCCTTGCCGCCGCGTGGTCCGGTGCCGGTCAGCACCAGCCTGCGCACCAGATCCGGGTGCTTGACGATCAGGTCCTGGGCGATGAATCCACCCATCGAGAAGGAGAAGACATCGATCGTCTCGAACCCGAGGACGGTGATGAATTCATAGGCGTCGTCGGCGGCTTCCTCCAGTGTTTTGCGCACTCGCCCGGAGGATGCGCCGACGCCGAGCTGGTCGAAAGCGATGACGTGCCGATTCCGGGCAATGGGATCAACGATGCGTGGATCCCAGTTATCCAGGTTGGCGGCCAGATGCGCGAAGAAGATGACTGGGATCCCGCCCTTCGGGCCCAGTTCCCGGTAGGCGAATGTTTCCCGGCCAACGGTGATGCTCTTGTTCGGCGCCACGGCATAGGAATCGATGACCGGTTCCACCTCGTTGCTGGTGGTCATGATGGTTCTCCTTATTGAAGATGCTGATGGAGGCGGAGATGGTTGCCGGTTCCTGATCCGGGTCGGTGGCACTCAGTTGTTGACGACTACGACTTTTCCGCGCACTCCGCCCTTGGACAGCGCCTGAACCGCTTGCGGCGTCTGGGCGAAGGGGAAGGTCGCACCCACGATGGGGCGCAGGGCGCCGCCATCGATGAGCGCGGAAATCTTGCGCAGCTGTTCACCGCTGGGGTGCATGAACAAGAATTCGTAGGACACGCCGAGCTTCCTGGCCTGTCGGCGGATCTTGCTGCTGAGTCCCGCGATAACCAGTCGCAGCAGGGGGTTCAGTCCCGCATCCTTCGCAAACGCTGGATCCGGTGGACCGGAAATCCCGATCGCCTTTCCTCCTGGCTTCAGGATCCGCAGCGACTTTTCCAGATTCTCGCCACCCAGGGAATCAAGGACCAGGTCGTAGCCGGAAAGCCCCTTTTCGAAGTCCTGGCTGCGGTAATCAATCACTTCGTCCGCACCCAGGGAACGAACGAAGTCGGCATTGGCGGCCGAGGCCGTGGTGGCAACGTGGGCGCCGAGGTGCTTGGCCAGCTGGATCGTCAATGACCCGACACCTCCGGCACCTGCATGAATCAGAACCTTCTGGCCAGGCTTCAGCTTCCCTTTGACCACCAGGGCCTGCCAGGCGGTCAGCGCCACCAGCGGGAGGGACGCTGCTTCTGCCACGGTAACGGAGGTGGGGCGCAACGCCAGGTCCGCCTCGGTGACTGCCACCCGTTCGGCGAACGTTCCCACCCGGTCCTTGGCAACCCGGGCGTAGACTTCGTCGCCAATCTTGAATCCGGTGACATTCGCGCCGATGCCGATGACGCTACCCGCCATATCGTGCCCGATCCCATGGGGCAGCGAGTAGGGCAGGATCGACTTGAACTCGCCCTCAATGATCTTCGCATCGAGCTGGTTCACGCCGGCGGCAGCCACCTGCACAAGTACATCGTGGTCACCCACGGCGGGCTCTGGGACATCTGCCTGCTGGAGAGGTTGCTTGTACTGGCTGAACACGAACGCTTTCATGGCGCAGGGGCTCCTGTCTGGGTTGGGTCTTAGGGCGGTGTTGATGCTGTTGGGCGTTTGGGGAACGTAAGGTCCTCGTGGGTGAGGAACATGTGCTTTTGAACCTCGGTGCCGTGCCCGGAGCCGGAAAGTATTCTCACCGAGGATGTTCGGAAAAGACTTGCCGCTGAGTCGATAACGGACGGAGGAACCCCGGTCTTATTCTCTCCGGCCGATCATCGGCCCACCTGGGAGGCGACGGTCAACGGGCCTTGCTGTCGAGCCTCGGGGAGTTGGGTGTGGGAGTGCCCCGGGGATGACCGGTGATCGAGTTGGCCGTCATGATTCCTCACGCCTTGTGTAACCCGAAATCGGACAATACGAGCATACTCAATTATGAGTGCACTCATTATTAAGTCAAGGGGGGAGACGTCGGGCCCGGACCGCGGTTCTAGGCGATCGCTGTCTGTTCCATGAGCCCGGCGATGATGGCCCTGAGTCCGGTCATGAAGGCAGCGTCGGCACTGTTTCGGCCCGTCGCCCGTTGCGCCTCCAGGGCACTTTCGAAGCTTGGCATTTTTCCGGCGTTCGCGCCCGGGTCGAAGATGTCCAGGGGTGCGGTGGCGTCGAGGGCCGATCCGAAAATAAACGATTCGAGTGCCACAATGGCCGGGACGATCTCGGCCTGCTTCCAGCCGGCGCGGGTGAATCCCGCGGCGACCTTTTCGTACATCTCCTGCGTGCGCGGTGAGCCGGAGACCGGCAGGACGGCGATCAGTGGAATTAGCGGGGCGTGCTCGGCAAAAATGCCCCGGTAGGTCACCGCCCATTTCTCCAGGGCCTCATCCAGCGGCAGCGTTTCAAAGACCGTGGAATCGACCCCGTCCATCACGATTTCCTGGATCCATTGCATGAGTTCCTGCTTGGATTCCACGTGGTTGTACAAGGCTGAGGGCGAGACGCCCAGTGACTTTGCCACCGAGGACATGGTCAGGGTGGAATAGCCCCCCGCCACAACGAGCTTCAGGGCGGCCCGGGCAATGAGCTCCCGGTCGAGTACCACCGACCGCGGGCGGCCGGCGCGGCGACGGGGAGCCCCGGCCGGTGCTGCTGATTCCTGGTTCAAAGTCCGCTCCTGACGTGGCCTACTTCACAATACTGCACTTTATGGCCTACCATGGAACCAGTCTAGTAAATGAATGCCATTCATTTAAAAACCGAAAGAAGTGGAAAGCCATGACAACCCTGGATCGCGACGTCGTCATCATCGGAGCGGGTCCCTCGGGCCTGACCGCAGCCTACGAACTGCGCAAGGCCGGCAAGACCGTCGCAGTGCTTGAGGCACGCGACCGCGTCGGCGGCCGCACCTGGACCCAGGACATGGACGGTGCCACCATCGAGATCGGCGGCCAGTGGATCTCCCCGGACCAGACCGGCCTGTACTCGCTGATCGAGGAACTGGGCATCGAGACCTTCGAACGTCACAAGGAGGGCGCCTCTGTCTACCTGGCCGAAGACGGCACCCGCACGGTCTATTCCGGGGAAGACTTTCCGGTGGGCGAGTCCACCGTGGCCGAGATGAACAGGCTCATTGCCGAAATGGACCGTCTCACCACCGAGGTCGACCCGGACGCCCCGTGGGAACACCCGCAGGCCGAGGAGCTCGACAAGATCTCTTTCCACCACTGGCTGCGCAACATTTCCGGCGACGAGGTCGCCTGCAACAACGTCGGGCTGTTCATCGCCGGCGGCATGCTCACCAAACCCGCCCACACCTTCTCCGCGCTGCAGGCGTTGCTGATGTCCGCCTCCGCCGGATCCTTCTCCAACCTCGTCGACGAAGACTTCATCCTCGACCGCCGCATCGTCGGCACCATGCAGGGCGTCTCGATCGCCCTTGCCGAACGGCTGGGCGAAGACGTCTTCCTGAACAACCCGGTGCTCAAGCTGGACTGGTCCGATGCAGGCGTGACCGCCCACGGCGCGGATGTGAGCGTCAACGCCAAGAAGGTCATCGTTGCCGTTCCGCCGAACCTGTACTCGCGCATTTCCTACAACCCGCCGCTGCCGCGCCGCCAGCACGTGACCCACCAGCACCAGTCAATGGGCCTGGTCATCAAGGTCCATGCCGTGTACGCGACGCCGTTCTGGCGCGAGGAGGGGCTCTCGGGCACCTGCTTCGGTCCGTCCTCGATCGTGCAGGAGGTTTACGACAACACCTACCACGGGGAATCCACCGGAACCCTGGTCGGGTTCATCTCCGACACCCAGGCCGACGCCACGTTTGCACTGGACGAGGCCGCGCGCAAGGAAGCCATCCTCAAGGGCATCGCCGGGTTCCTGGGGGACAAGGCGCTGGATCCGGAAGTGTTCTACCTTTCCGACTTCGCTGCCGAGGAATGGACCCGCGGGGCGTACGCCACCAGCTACGACTTGGGCGGCCTGTTCCGCTTCGGACCGGACCAGAACAAGAACGTCGGCCCGATCTACTTCTCCTCCTCGGATTTGGCCGGCGAGGGCTACCAGCACGTCGACGGCGCGGTGCGCATGGGGCGGCGAACTGCCGCGCGCATCGTCGCCGCGGTGGACGGCACGGAGCACGACATGGACTACGACGGTGTCGTCTCCAAGTTCGGCACCCTCGCGGCGTTGGACGCCTAGCACCATGCGCCTGCTTGTTGGATACACCGCCGATGCCCGGGGCGCCGAGGCGATTGCCCTGGCCGCCGCGCTGGGCGGCCCCGCCGCCCACCTTGACCTTGCCATCGTCCTGCCCGAAAGCACCCCGTTCTCCGCGGTCTACCCGGGCGGCGACCACGGGTATTGCTCCATCCTGGCCGAGAAGGTCGACCTGTGGGCGAAGGAAGCGCTCGCACTGGTCCCTCCGGGCATCAGCGCCCGAGTGATTGCCCGGGCGGTGGGCTCCCCGGCCCAGGGCCTGATTGCCTTGGCCACGGAGACCGGCGCACGGGCCATCGTGCTGGGCGGCCGCAAGCGCCACATGGCAGGGTTCTTTGCCCCGGGATCGGTGGCCAGCGCGCTGCTGCACGCCGCGCCGATCCCCGTGGCCATGGGGTCCCCCGAGGCCGTTGCTTCGCTGGAGAGGGCCAACGGCCAACTGCGCCGGGTCACCGCCCTGGTGGGCACCCGCCCCGGGGCCAAGGGGGTGGTGCAGGCTGCCGCTGCCGCCGCGCACCAGCAGGACCTGCAGCTTCGGGTCGTGTCCCTTGTGGCCCAGGACGACAATAACGACCGCGGCGCGGACCTGGACGAGTCCATCTCCCGGGCCCGGGCAAGCGTCGCCGAGGTCGTGGCGGAACTGGGCGTCGCAGCCGAGATCTCCATTGCCTCCGGCACCGGCATCGACGATGCCATTGCCGAATTGGGATGGGAAGACGGGGAAATTGCCGTCGTCGGTTCGAGCCGGCTGGCACGCAAGCGCCGGCTCTTCCTGGGCTCCACTGCCCAACGCATGTTGCGGACCCTGCCGGTTCCGCTGGTGGTGGTTCCCAAGAACTACAAAACGGGGCCGGCACGGTCCTAGCACCAATCACCGCATGATGGTGCGGCGCGTTCCCTTTCGGGGTCGTTTGCCGCACCGCCTGGATGAAGGAAACCAATCATGAGTCGTGAAACAACGACCGAAACCCGTCCCGCGCAGGATGCCGGATCGGGCCTGGGCAACAAGGGACTGTCAAAGGGCACCGTCGGGGTGCTCGGCGCTGTCGTCATCGGGATTTCGTCCATTGCCCCGGCCTACACCTTGACCGCGGCACTGGGGCCCACGGTCGCCGAGGTGGGCACCCAGCTCCCGGCCATCTTCATCGCCGGGTTCCTGCCCATGCTTCTGGTGGCCCTGGGCTACCGCGAGCTCAACAGTGCCATGCCCGACTCGGGCACCTCGTTCACCTGGGCGACCCGCGCGTTCGGGCCCTGGATCGGCTGGATGGGTGGCTGGGGCCTGGTCGCCGCCACCATCATTGTGCTCTCCAACCTGGCGGCCGTCGCGGTTGACTTCTTCTACATCCTGCTCGCCCAGCTCACCGGCAACGACGCCATCGCCGAGCTGACGACGAACCTGTGGGTCAACATCCCCACGACCCTGGTGTTCATCGCCGCCGCGTGCTGGATTTCCTATCGCGGCATGCAGACCACCAAGGCCTTCCAGTACTGGCTGGTCGCCTTCCAGCTCATCGTGTTGGCCTGGTTCGCGATCGCCGCCTTCGGCCACGTGAAAAACGGCACGGCCTTCGACCCGACACCCATCTCACTGGACTGGTTCAACCCCCTGGCGGTGGAATCCTTCGGGGCCTTCGCCGCAGGCATCTCCCTGTCGATCTTCATCTTCTGGGGCTGGGACGTCACCCTCACCATGAACGAGGAGACCAAGAACCCCGCCAAGGTGCCGGGCCGCGCCGCGACGATCACGGTGCTTGTCATCATGGGCATCTACATGGTCATCTCCCTTGCGGTCATCGCCTATGCGGGTATCGGCGAGACCGGGCTCGGCGCCGGCAACCCGGAGAACCAGGAATCGATCTTCGCCGTCCTTGCCGGACCCGTCATGGGACCGTTTGCGATCCTGATGTCCCTGGCCATCCTTTCCTCCTCGGCGGCCTCGCTTCAATCGACCCTGGTGTCCCCGGCCCGCACCCTGCTGGCCATGGGCTACTACAAGGCACTGCCGGAAACCTTCGGCAAGATTTCCCCGCGCTTCATGTCCCCGTCGGTGGCGACCGTCACCGCCGGCGCGGCCGCCGCCGGCTTCTACGTCATCACCCGCCTGCTCAGTGAAAACGCGCTGTGGGACACCATCACCGCCCTGGGCCTGATGATCTGCTTCTACTACGGCGTCACCGCGCTCGCCTGCGTCTGGTACTTCCGCCGCGAGGCCTTCGACTCGGTGCGCAACTTCTTCTTCAGGTTCCTGGCTCCGCTGCTGGGCGGGGTGATCTTGCTGGTGATGTTCGTGAGCACTGCGCGCGACTCGATGGACCCGGACTACGGTTCGGGTTCCAACATCGGCGGCCTGGGCATGGTGTTCATCCTGGGAGTGGGCGTGCTGCTGCTGGGCGTGGCCATCATGTTCTGGATGCGCGTGCGCAGCCCGGGATTCTTCAAGGGGGAAACGCTCAAGCGCCTGAGGTAACCCGGAACCCGGGACAAGGCAAGACGGCTGCCTGCCGGATCGCGGCTTCACGTCGCCGGCGGGCAGCTTCCCGCGTTAAGCCCCCAAACAATCCCCGCACCCGATCCCCAGCGGCATGGGAGAATTGGGGGTGGCGGCAGGGAAGTCTCCCGCCCCGAATCCCTTCTTTGATGAAAGAGAGTCATGAGCGAGGAACTTGTGGTGCTGTTGGCAGCCGATGGCACCCGCATCGGCACCGAGCCCAAGGCGAGCGTGCACACCGCGAACACCCCGTTGCACCTGGCGTTTTCCTGCTACCTCTATGACGGGGAGGGGCGGATCCTGATGACCCGGCGCGCCCTGGGCAAGAAGACCTGGCCGGGAGTGTGGACCAATTCGTTCTGCGGGCACCCCGGTGCCGACGAATCCTTTGAGGATGCCATGGTGCGCCGTGCCGGGCAGGAACTGGGCGCCGCCATCGGCGGGATCCGACCGCTGCTCCCGGACTTTGCCTACCGGGCCGTTGATGCCTCGGGCATTGTGGAAAACGAGGTTTGCCCGGTTTTCGCGGCCCGGATAGCCGGGGACCTCGAGCCCAATCCGGACGAGGTTGCCGAATACGCGTGGGTCGCCCCCGCCGACCTGTTGGCCGCGGCCAAGGCAACGCCCTTCGCCTTCTCCCCGTGGCTGCTCGAACAAATCGCCCAGGGTTCGCTTGACGATCCCCTGCCGTAGGACGGCTTGAGGGCCGAAGCCTCCCTTGCCCGGAACACGGGGGAGGGAGGCTTCGCCATTGCCGGAGGCCTTGGGACGGGCACGGCACGCTGCCAAAAGCCGGATTCCGTACGGGCGTATTCCGGCCACAATTTAGTAGGAAGACCTAGTAAATTTTGAAGGTTCCTAGTAGTCTCGCGAATGAATGCAGAGCCCAGCATCACAAGGAGAACTCGGATGAAGATCGTGGTTTTGATCAAGCAGGTTCCGGACACAGCGGAGGAACGCAGGTTGTCCCCGGACACCGGAAGGGTTGACCGCGAAGGCACCGACCCGGTCATTGACGAAATCACCGAAAGAGCCCTCGAACTGGCCCTCACGGTCAAGGACCGAGACAAGTCCACCGAGGTCGTGGTCGCCTCCATGGGCCCGGCCGACGCCGCCAAGTCCATCCGCAAGGCATTGTCGATGGGAGCCGATTCCGGCATCCACATCCTGGATGATTCGCTGGCAGGAGCCGACATGGTCCTCACCGCCGCGACGCTGGCTGCGGCACTGCGCGACACCGGCGCGGACCTGGTCATCGCCGGAAACGAGTCCACCGACGGACGGGCCGGAATGATCCCGGCAATGATCGCCGAACACCTGGGCCTGCCGCTGTTGGGCTCCCTGGTGTCAGCGGAAATCGGAGGCGACGCCGTCGCCGGGGTGCGGCTCTCCGAGGTCGGCACGCAGGAAGTCACCGCGTCCTACCCCGCAGTCCTCACCGTCACCGAACGATTCGAGGAAGCCCGCTTCCCCAACTTCAAGGGCATCATGGGCGCCAAACGCAAGCCGCTGGCAACCATCTCCGCCGCCGATCTCGGGGTCTCCGCCCAGGTGCGCAGCACCGTGCTGGATGTTGCGCAGCGGCCACCGCGCACCGCCGGCCGCAAGATCGTCGACGACGGGAACGCCGCCGCCGAACTTGTCGACTTCCTCGCCGCCCGGCGCCTGATCTAGCAAAGGTCCCCTTCCATGCCAAGCGTCCTTGCCCTCATCGAACTCACCCACACCGGACACGCCACCGCATCGGCGCGTGGCCTGCTGGCGGTCGCCGCCCGGCTCGGCACTCCCGTCGCCGTCACCGTTTCCGCGACCACGCTGCCGCCGGAAACCGTGGCCAGGCTCGGCGAGCTCGGCGCCGCGAAAATCCACGCCGTGGAAATGGCCGACGCGGACACCACCTTGCTCACCCCCCTTGTCGATGCGCTTGCCGACGCAGTGGCCGCCCATGCACCGGAGGCCGTGCTCCTCGCCGCAACGGTTGATGGCCGCGAGGCTGCAGCCCGCTTGGCTGTGCGCACCGGCGGGGGACTTCTGGCCGATGTCGTGGACGCCGCCACCTCCGATTCCGGGATCGTCACCGAACATTCCGTTTTTGGCGGCAGCTACTCCGTACACGCCACCGTGCCCGGTGCCCTGCCCATCATCACCCTGCGCTCGGGCGCCATCGACGAACAGGCAGCGCCTGCCACGGCTGAGGTCAACGTCGTCCGGCTCGAGCCGGGCACCGCGCGTACCGCCGCCATCACCTCGCGCGCCGATGCACCGGAAGAATCTTCCCGGCCGGAACTTCGCGGGGCTGCCACCGTGGTCTCCGGCGGCCGCGGACTGGGTTCGGCCGAGAACTTCGTGCTGGTCGAGCAGCTGGCAGATGCCCTCGGCGCAGCGGTCGGAGCCTCCCGCGCAGCCGTTGACGCCGGATTCATTGCCCAGAGGGCCCAAGTCGGGCAGACCGGGGTGAGCGTGTCCCCGCAGCTGTATTTGGCCCTGGGCATCTCAGGGGCCATCCAGCATCGCGCCGGCATGCAGACGGCCAAGACCATCGTGGCCATCAACCGTGACGAGGATGCCCCGATTTTCGAGATCGCCGATTTGGGTATCGTTGGGGATGTGTTCACGGTGGTTCCGCAGGTGGTCGAACTGCTCAAGTCCCGCTCCTGAGCCACCCCGAACGCACCTACCAACCACGAACACGAGGAACATGAGATGACCGCACGGTCCACCCCCAGGAAACAGGCAGCCAACAAGTGGGTGCGCGCAGGCATCATCGCGGGATCGCTGATCGTCCTGCTGGTCATCGCCGTATTCATTGCCCGCTGGCTGGTCACCCTTGAGGGCGTCAAGACCTGGATGGCCACCTACACCGGGCATTCAGAGCTTCCCGCGGGCACGCCGGTGGGGTTCCCCGCGTGGCTGGGATGGCAGCACTTCCTGAACGTCTTCTTCCTGGTGCTGATCGTGCGCACCGGCTGGCAGGTGCGCACCGTGGCCCGGCCGGCCGCGCACTGGGTGCGCAACAACAAGGGCCTGATCCGCACCAAGGGCGCTCCCGCCCGGATCAGCCTGGACCTGTGGTTCCACCTCACCCTCGATGCCCTGTGGGTGCTCAACGGCATCATCTTCGTCATCGTGCTCTTTGCCACGGGCCAATGGGCGCGCATCGTGCCCACCAGCTGGGACATCATCCCCAACGCGCTCTCCGCCGGGCTCCAGTACCTCTCGCTGAACTGGCCGACCGAGCACGGCTGGGTGAACTACAACGCCCTGCAGGTGCTGACCTACTTCGTGACCGTCTTCATCGCGGCCCCGCTGGCGATCCTCACCGGCCTGCGGATGTCCGGGGCCTGGCCCAAGAAGGCGGTTGCGCTCAACAAGGCCTACCCCATGGAACTCGCCCGGGCGCTGCACTTCCCGGTCATGATCTACTTCGTTGCCTTCACCGTGGTGCACGTGGCGCTGGTGCTGGCCACCGGGGCATTGCGCAACCTGAACCACATGTACGCGGCCAACGATTCGGCCGGGTTCACCGGGCTCATCATCTTCGCCGTGTCCATCGTGGTGATCGTGGGCGTCTGGTTCCTGGCCCAGCCGGTCTTCCTGCGCCCGATCGCCTCGTTGACCGGAAAGGTCGGCAAGTAGCCGAACCCCCCGATTCGCCCCCACCCACCGAAGTGAACCTGACCTCCGCCCACCGCACAGACCCAGGAGCCGAGCATGTTTGAACTCACCGAAGACCAGAAGGCAATCGTCGAGATGGTGGGAGACTTCGCCACCGAGCAGCTTGCCCCGCATGCAGCGGCCTGGGACAGGGACCACCATTTCCCCGTCGACGTCCTGGCCGAGGCCGGGGCCCTGGGCATGGGCGGGATCTACGTGCGCGAGGAATTCGGGGGCTCGGGAATGAGCCGGCTGGACGCAGCCCTGATCTTCGAGGAGCTGGCCAAGGCCGATCCGACCATTTCCGCCTACATTTCCATCCACAACATGGTGGCGTGGATGATCGATCGCTTCGGCAACGACGAGCAGCGAGCGGCCTGGGTGCCGCAGCTATGCACCATGGAGATGTTGGGCAGCTATTGCCTCACCGAGCCCGGAGCAGGCTCCGACGCCGGGGCGCTGGCCACCAGGGCCGTGCTCGACGGCGACTCCTACGTGCTCAACGGGACCAAGCAATTCATCTCCGGCGCCGGATCCTCGGGCGTGTACCTGGTGATGGCCCGGACCGCCGACACCGGAAGCGCCGGAATCACCGCGTTCATTGTCCCGGATGGAACCCCGGGTCTCTCCTTCGGGGCGCTGGAGGCGAAGATGGGCTGGAACGCCCAGCCCACCCGCCAGGTGGTCATGGAAAACGTCAGGATCCCGGTGGGCAACCGCCTGGGCGATGAGGGCACCGGTTTCGGGATCGCCATGAAGGGCCTCAACGGTGGACGGGTGAACATCGGAGCGTGCTCGGTCGGCGGCGGCCAGGCGGCCATGGACAAGTCCGTTGCCTACCTGAAAGAGCGCGAGGCCTTTGGCAAGCCGCTGATCGCACAGCAGGCGCTGCTCTTCGAAATCGCGGACATGGAGACCGAGCTGGAAACGGCGCGGACCATGATTTGGCGGGCTGCGGATGCCCTGGATCGCGGGACGGACGACACCGTGCGCTTGTGCGCCATGGCCAAGCGGGTGGCCACCGACGCCGGATTCAAGGTCGCCAACACCGCACTGCAACTGCACGGCGGCTATGGCTACCTCTCCGAGTACGGGATCGAGAAGATTGTCCGCGACCTGCGGGTGCACCAGATCCTGGAGGGCAGCAACGAGATCATGCGCATGGTCATCGGGCGAATGGCCGTGGAGCGCTAACCCCGCGTCGCGGACGGAGGCCGCCCGCTGCCGCATTCAAGCAATGGCCTCATCGTGATTTCGACCGTCTTGGCGGGGGTCGAAGCTGCGATGGGGGTCCCCAGCGGTCGATATTGCACGTGATTCGGCGAGCCGTGCCCGGCCACGAGTTCCTTGGGACCCGGCCCGCCGAAAAATCGGTGCGGTTACTTCCCTGCCCAGGCAGTGGCTTGGACCTCAACCAGAAGTTCGGGTGCCAGCAGCGGCGCCACGATGGTGGCGCGTGAGGGACGGTGGCCGCCGAAGGTGTCAACCCATGCGCGGTTGTATTCGCCGGCCATGGCGGCGTCGTTGATGTAGACCGTCGTGGTGACGACGGCGTCGAGTCCCAGATCGTAGGCCGCCAGGACGGTCTGCAGGTTCCTGAGTGTCTGCACCGTCTGTGCGTAGATGTCGCCCTTGCCGACCAAGACCTTGTTTTCGTCCTTGGAGACCATCCCTGAAACAAAGACCAGATCGCCTGCGCGGGTCGCGCTCGGGAAGGGACTTGCCTCGGTGGTCATGCCTGCAACGTCGATATTTGTAAGGCCCGCAGCGCCCATGATGCTCCTCTGTTCGATGTGGTGTGGGTAGCAAGGTGCCACCCAGAAAAGACTAGGGCATCGAGCTGGCAGTCACCGGGACCCCAGCGCGGGTCTAGCGCAGGTGGTTGAGAAGCGCCGTGGTGCGGTACGGGATCACATCGCGCAGGATCATGGACGTCGAGGTCCTGGTGATTCCCGGACAGAGGCGGATTTCCTCGCTGACGCGGTAGAGGTCATCCGGGTCCTTGGCAACGGCGCGGATCAGCAGGTCGGTGTCGCCTGCCGGGGCGACGCATTCAAGGACCTCGGGAATCAGGCTCAACGCCGCGATGGCTTCTTCAAGGTGCGATTGGTCCAGCTCCGCGCTGACGACGGCGGAAACTCCGCGACCAACCGAAGCCGGCTTCACGCGGCTGGAGTTCGGGCGCAACGCCCCGGAGCTTGCAAGCCGCTCCATGCGGGTCTGTACGGTGCCGCGCGCCAAACCCAATCTCTGTGCGAGCATCATCGTGGGAATCCTGGGATCCTCATCCAGGGCCAAGAGAATGCGCCTATCCGTATCATCCAGTTGGTACGATTCCGGCGTCATTCCGGCTCCTTCGCCTAGGTTCGGTCAGACTGACCAAGTTGTTCGGTAGCTACCGCTCCATGTTAGTCAAAATGATCAGTGATTCCCAACTGTGTTGCACGGTATGCCCGGTTGTTGCTTTAGTAGTTGTTAGAAGCTCAACCAAGGTCACAAGCTACGGTAGGCAGACCCCCGTAGCGGGACCGGATCCAGGCCGCGCTACAGGTTGGCCCACAAGGTCTCAGGTCGAAACGTAAGAGTGGTCCGCAAAGATTCCAACAACGTGGAGTCATCGCGGACCACTCTTGTTTTTTGTCGGGATACCGCCGCTTCGTTAACCCGAAAAGCGCCGAAGTTATCCACAAATGTGTCGGGTGACGTTTTGCTGGTTGCGGGAGCATGTAGCCTTCAATACATGAGGTTCATGCGTCTAGAAGATGTCGCCGACGAGTTGAATGTAAACCTGCCGCAGGTGCGGTCTTTGGTGCGCAGCGGGGACCTTCCGGCAATCAAGATTGGCGGACGCGGAGTGTGGCGCGTGGAGCGCAGTGAGCTCGAAGCGTACATCCAGCGCCAGTACACGACGGCGCGAGAATCCATAGAGACCGGAACCGCAGAAGGCAACGACGAAGCGTGATGTGGCCGACCGACGATTTTGCACGTGGGCCAAGACGGGTTTAGGCTAAAAATGTTGCGGGTCCAGGCCGCAACGCGGGGCATTAGCTCAGTTGGTAGAGCGCTTCGTTCGCATCGAAGAGGTCAGCGGTTCGATTCCGCTATGCTCCACACATGGCACCCGCCGGAACCTTAAGGTTTTGGCCGGGTGCTTTTGTTTGAACCGGCTGGTTCCAGGACGGGCTCCCAAGCCGTGACCGATACGGCACCGCCGTCAATGATGTCCAGGTCCACCTGCGAACTGTGGCGCAACGTTCCTGAATACGGTGTAACCAGCATGGTTCCGGTGCGCACATCGCCGGCTGCCGCCATCGCGTTCCAGCCAAGATATGCCCGTGCGCTCTTGCCGGGCGGCAGGGTGATGATCGAGACCCCGGGGTCGTCAGTCATGAAGGATCCGCCATGGACCACCAACACCTCTATGGCCCACCCTTCGGCGTTGTTGAAGGCGATGTCGGGATAGGACTCCAAGACGCAAGGCCCGGTCCCGGTATTCGTCAGGTCAAAGCCCATGCCCCGGTGTCCCGTCGCACCCTCGGGTTCGTGCCAAGAGATTGACACTTCTTCGCCCGCGCACCAGTTGTCCTTGGCAGGCTGGAAGGCGTCCGACCGGTCCGGCCAGCCGTATGGTGTCGGTGAGGGAGTGGCCGGCGGCGGCGGTGCAGCCTGCGGGGTCACGGTTTCTTCGGTGTATGTGTACGCGGCGGGGATCGTGACGACTAGTATCACCGCGAGGAGCCCTGCGATCAGCAACGGCATGCCATCGACAGGTCGCCGCACGGACTTCGGGCCCGCGAGCCGTTTCTCGGATTTCATGGCGAGGTTTCCCGCCAAAGCCGGCAGCCAGCCCCAGACGATTCCCCAATAACCTGCCGCCAGCAAAGCGGGCTGGATACCGTCCAACAACCAGGCCAAGCGCGCCGGAGGCCAAGAGGCAACGGCGTAGCCAAGGGAGGACAAGGTCGCCGTGGCGAAGCCCGCAAGAACGATGGACATCCACGTGGCAAGGAATCCGAGAGGTGGCCGACCAGCCCGCATGCCGGCTCCCCGCAGCAGCAGGAGCGTCAACGCCATCACTGCCAGGACAGAAAAAAGGGAAAGCAGGATCGGCCACGGCTGGGCCGATTGCCAGGTTCGCATTGAAATTGTCTCGGGAAACAACATGCGGGTGAATTGGGTCGGCAGGCGGACCTGATGGGCGAGCATCAAGCCGCTGAGCGCTCCGCTGACCAGCCAGCCGATCCCCGCCCCGCCGACGATCCATGCCGTGCCGATCGTTGTTTTTTCGTGTTGTCCCATGCCACTGAGCCTATCCGAGCCGACTCGCGGTTCGAATGACCCCTCGACGCTGACTGGTGTGGATCTGTCACCAATGAACTTCCGATCCGCCGAAGGATACTTGCGAGACATTCGGGCAGACGGAGCCCATCATCTTTGACCTCAACTGGCGCAGACGGACTTCATGCCGCCGGATATGGTCACACGCCATCGCGAGTCACGCAGGGACGTGCCGGAGCACCGACGGCAGGATGCCGGCAGTCCGCTCACGGCCATGTCGGCCGTGGGAATTGCCCTCCTTTCGATCGCGACGACGCCCAATGTCCCGGAGGCTTCGGGGCGAGGCGCCAAGACTTTTTCGGAGGCAAGGTTAGGACGACCCGTGTACCGTAAGCCCTATGGGGCGGTCCATTTTGGGCTGCTCCACATAGGAAGAGAACAAGACGCATGGGCTTTAAGAACGAACTTACACTGGGTGTCATTGGTACTTCGAACAAGGTGGACGAGAAGCGTTTGCCGATCCACCCATCACATTTTGAACGGATTGACCCGCGTTTCAAGAACCTCCTCACGGTTGAAGCCGGATACGGGG
The DNA here is from genome assembly GCF_030512175.1 of Paeniglutamicibacter sulfureus. GTDB lineage: Bacteria > Actinomycetota > Actinomycetes > Actinomycetales > Micrococcaceae > Paeniglutamicibacter > Paeniglutamicibacter sulfureus. Next base: position 1,143,617 of record NZ_JAULBL010000002.1, read on the forward strand.
CGGCTTGCGGCATGGACGACGAAGAACTCGCACCTTTCGTCGGAAGATTTGCCACCCGCCAGGAAACCATCGCCGGCAGCGACATCGTACTTTTGCCCAAGCCCCAGGTCTCGGATCTGATGGAAATGCATGAGGGGCAGACGCTGTGGGGCTGGCCGCACTGTGTCCAGGACACTGCGCTGACGCAGCTGGCCATTGACAAGAAACTGAACGTGATTGCCTTCGAGGCCATGAATCACTGGGGCACGGACGGCGGCTTCGGGCTTCATGTGTTCCACAAGAACAATGAGCTGGCGGGCTACTCGTCGGTCATCCACGCCCTGCAGCTCTGCGGCCTGACGGGTGACTATGGGCGCAGGCTATCGGCGACCGTCATTGGGTTTGGCGCCACCGCCCGTGGAGCGGTCACCGCCCTGCGGGCCCATGGCGTCCACGATGTGCGCGTCCTGACGAGTCGGTCTGTAGCCGCGGTCGCTTCACCCATCCACTCGGTCCAAATGGTGCAGTTCGACCACGACGGCGGACCGAATCTGAGTGAGGTCATCACGGACGAGGGACGATTGCCGCTGGCGCCGTTCCTGGCCGAAAGCGACATCGTGGTGAACTGCACGCTGCAGGACCCGAACGCCCCATTGATGTATCTTCAGACCAAGGACCTTGCGGCGTTTTATCCGGGCAGCCTGATCATCGATGTTTCGTGTGACGAGGGAATGGGTTTTGAATGGGCCAAGCCCACGACCTTCGCCCAGCCGATGTTCACCGTTGGCCGGAATATCAACTACTACTCGGTTGATCACAGCCCCTCCTATTTGTGGAATTCCGCAAGCTGGGAAATAAGCGAAGGCCTGTTGCCGTTCCTAAATTCGGTAATGGACGGACCGACGGCCTGGAAAGAAAACGAAACGATTGCTCGGGCCATCGAGATTCGTGACGGCGTGATCCAGAACCCGGCCATCCTGGAGTTCCAAAACAGGTCTGCGGAATACCCGCATATGATGGCAAAGAACTGATTCCCGGGACAGGTTTGGGAATGCGGAAGCAGCGGTAACCGCCCGGCAGCCGTGGCACCAGGAGGCGATGACATGGGTACCCTCTTCTCCGAGAGTTTTCTGGACCGACCCAGGCGGGAGCTTGCTCCCGGCGCTTATTGGATTCCCGATTGGTTGAGCCCGGAGGAGCAGCGCTGGCTGGTAGCACGGTTCCACGAATGGGGGCGGGGGCCCGTGCCGCCGCGTGCGGCAAAAATCGGCGCCCATGAAATGTCGGTGCAGACCGTCTGCCTGGGTTGGCACTGGCGTCCCTATGCGTATTCGCGCGAGGCCATTGATGTCAACGGCAATAGGGTGCTGGATTTTCCTGACTGGATGGTCCGGCTTGGCCGCAAGGCGATCTTCGCTGCGACCCGGGATGCTGCAGCGGCCGAGCAGTACACCCCGGACACTGCGCTCGTGAACTATTACGGGGCCGAATCCAGGATGGGCATGCACCAGGACCGCGACGAACGGTCGGTCGCACCGGTGGTCTCAATCTCCATCGGTGACTCCTGCCAATTTCGGTTCGGAAATACGCGGAGCCGGAACAAACCCTACGAGGACATCCTGCTGGCTTCGGGAGACCTGTTCGTGTTCGGGGGGCCAGCCCGCCTTGCCTACCACGGGGTCACCAAGATCCTGCCCGGCACGGCGCCGGCCGACTGCGGGCTTGAAACGGGACGCATCAACATCACCATGCGGGTCACGGGCTTGCCGGACGGCTAGTGCGGCCGGCCCTGTCCGTATTTATTGCCCGGGTAGATTCACGACCGTTTGAACGGCCAGATGGTCGCTGGGCCCGGCTTCGACATTGGTGTTCGAGGTGACTTCCAAGCCGCGGACCAGGACATGGTCAAGTCGCATCATGGGGAAGGGCGAGCGTGGCCACGTGAAGCCAAGGAGCCCGTCATCCTGATTGGGCTCGTCGAGAATCGAGGAAATCTTCTTGAAGGCGCGGTCGGTGCTAGTTGCATTGAAGTCACCCACGGCCATCATGCTTTCCTCGGGATCGGCCTGAACCACGGCTGCCAACTGTTTCAGCATTTCGTCGCGATCGAAGTGGTCGTTGGGACGCGCCGAGGCGGCATGGATGACGTACAGCCGAAGGCTCCCGGAGGCTGCATCGACCTGTGTTGAGAGGGCACGCTTCCAGCCCAGGCCCAATTCGAGTGGTTGGGAGTTCGTGAGTGGGTACTTGCTCCACACTCCCACGGTGCCCACCACGAAGTGGTGTGGATACACATCCTCCAGGGCGGAGCTGACGCGCTGGGCGCTGCCGGCATCGAGTTCCTGCAAGGCAATGACGTCGCTTCCGTCCTCGGCCAGTTCGAGAGCCGATTGCGCGGCACCCCCGGTGCCTGCCTTGATGTTCTGACTACTGAGCATCAATGTGGCGGCACCCGTCCGGGGAGCGGACCATGACAGCGGAACAATCGCTGGGCCAAAGATGACAAGCCAAGTCAAAACCGGAACCAGGAGCACGACCAAGGAGGTCCGGCTACGGGACGCCAAGGCGAGCAGGAGCAACGCCGGTACCGCCAGGCCCATCCATGGTGCGGCGTTGTCAAGGAGCAGACCCAAGCCCAGGAAATCGGGAACCCGGGCGTGGAACGCCATTAGCGTGGCACTTGCCAGGGCGCCAATAATCACCAGAAAACGCAGGAACCGATGGGCACGCGATCGCCGGCGTTGCGTACTTTTCACAGCGCGGGACCGGGCAGAATAATCAGACATCGCTACCAAGGGTCGCACATGGGCCTGATGGAAGCGTGAACCGGGGCTGTGATTCGGCCAAGGATTTCCTGGGTGCACCCGGATTGGATCCGGGCAAAGTGCGGGCTGGCTACCGACCTCTCGACTACGAGGGCTCAAGGTGAGATTCTAAAACTAGAAATCCTAATGGCTACTCCGATTTTCCGGACCTGGCGGGTCTTGCTGGGTGGCACCATTCTGACAGGAGACGAACACCATGAGTGAAGCGGCAATGGCTGGATCGACGACGCAAGGTGAGCTGGGGACCGTGGTGATTGGTGGCGGTCTTGCCGCAGCGCACTGTGTCCATGCGTTGCGCGAGGGCGGCTACACCAAGCCGATTACACTCATCGCCTCCGAGAACGAAGTTCCCTATGAGCGGCCTCCGTTGTCCAAGGAATACCTCCAAGGCAGAAAACCCGCCCAGGAGCTGCCGCCCTTCACCGCCGACTGGTACGTAGAGGCTGACGTGGATCTCCGCCTGGGCGTCACCGCCGAATCCATTGACGTTTCCGCCAAGAAGGTCGAGTTGGGCGGCCCTGTATCCGTGGGTTATGAAAACCTCGTGATCGCCACAGGTTGCCGTTCCCGGTTAGGTGGTCGCAACGCCAACATGGAGGGGTGGGACCTGCCCGGCGTGTACACGCTCCGGTCGCTTGAAGACGCCAAACGGCTCAAGGAGCAGCTGGTGTCCGGCAAGAATCTGGTCATCATTGGCGCAGGATGGATCGGCATGGAGGTCGCAGCCTCGGCGCGCGCCGCCGGAGTGGAGGTCACCGTCATTACTCCGGATCCAGTTCCCCTTGCTACGGCGATGGGCTCCGAATTCGGTTCCCATGTGGCACAGCTCCATGTCTCCAACGGCGTCCAATGCCGATTCGGGACCGCCGTCAGCGGGATCGCCTTGGACCCCGATAAGGGATTGGCCGTGCAGACCCCGACCGGTGACATCCGCGCGGACTTCGTGCTTCTGGCCATCGGCGCGGTGCCGAACAACGAACTTGCCGTGGCCGCCGGACTCGAGATCGGTACCGGGGTCGTGGTCGATGAGCACCTGCGCAGCAGCAACCCGGACATCCTGGCCATCGGCGACATTGCCGAGGCCCGCAACACCGCCCTGGGTCGAGCCATCCGGGTCGAACACTGGGACAACGCCATCCGCCAGGGCAAACTTGCGGCAGCCACCATCCTCGGACGCGACGAATCCTACGATTGGCTGCCGTACTTCTTTACCGACCAATTCGGTTTGGGCATGGAATACGTCGGCGACCGCGGAGCCGATGACGAAGCCGTCGTGCGCGGTGACATGACCTCGGGGGAGTTCATCATCTTCTGGCTGCGCAAGGGCGTGATCACCGCCGCCATGAACGTGAACATCTGGGATGTCAACGACCACCTTCGCACGATGATCGGGAAGAACATCCCCGTTGCCACCCTCCAAGACACAGACAACGACCTGATGGCGCTGTAGCACCAAGTCAGCGGTCCTTGGGTCGGCAAGCGGCGGGAGGTCCCCGACGTCGTGAGGGGGTGGAGTATCCGCTGAAACGGTCGTGGCCGTGGGCATGCTCACGAACATCCCTGTCAGCGCCTGTGGCGACGTAGGCTTGAGGAGGCGGCGACGAGGCCAATGCACCGCGCACTGCCGCCTACCCTCCGCTGAGCCATTGAAAAAAGGTACCCGTGAATTCCGACGTAACTGCCCTGGGCAACAGCCGGTCGAGCAGCAGCACCCAATTGTCCGGACGGCAACTGTTCCTGGCGGTCGTGGCGCTTGCCATGGGCGGGTTCGGGATCGGCACCACGGAATTCACCATCATGGGCCTGCTGCAGGAAGGTGCAGCGGACCTAGGTGTCAGCAACGCACAGATGGGTCTGCTGATCTCCGCCTACGCATTGGGTGTTGTTGTCGGCGCCCCGATTCTGACCGCATTGGGCGCCCGTGTCGCCCGCAAGACCATGGTCCTGTGGCTCATGGCGTTCTTCACCCTCGCCAACCTCGGCTCGCTCTTTGCCGCGAACTACGAATGGATGCTCGTTTCCCGGTTCCTTGCCGGTCTCCCGCATGGGGCCTACTTCGGCATCGCAGCCATCCTGGCCGGCACGTTGGTGCCCGCATCGATGCGGGGTCGCGCCATAGCGTGGGTGATGATGGGTCTCGCGGTCGCCAACGTGATCGGCGTACCGGTGGTGACCTTCCTGGGGCAGAATCTGGGCTGGCGCTGGATGTTCGCAGTCGTCGGTCTCGTCGGTGCCTTGACGTGGGTCGCCATTCGCATGTTCGTGCCGTTTTCCCCGGCACACCAAGGCGCCAGTATCCGCAGGGAACTCTCGGCACTGCGCAGTGGGCAGGTCTGGATGGCCATGTTGACCGGCATCGTCGGCTTTGGTGGATTCTTTGCTGTGTATTCCTACATCAGCCCGATCCTCACCGATGTCACGGGGCTGCCGATCACGGCCGTCCCGCTGGTGTTGGGCCTTTATGGGGTCGGCATGGTGGTCGGTTCGCTGATCGGCGGACGACTGGCCGACTGGTCCGTACTGGGAGCCATCTATGTGGCAACAACCGCCATGGTCGTGTTCATGACCGTGTTCGGCCTGGTATCCACCCATGCGGTGCCGGCACTGATCCTCGTCTTCATCCTGGGCGGAACCGGATCGTTGCTGATTCCTGCGCTCCAGGCATTGCTCATGGACTCCGCACCACACGCCCAATCACTGGCCGCCTCACTGAACCACTCGGCACTGAACGTTGCCAACGCGCTTGGTGCGGCGCTGGGCGCCGCCGTCATCGCCGCCGGATTGGGATACCGCGCCCCTTCATTCCTGGGTGCCGGCCTCGCCTTGATCGGCCTGTTGCTGGCCTTGGCCACGGGATGGCGTGCCAAGCGACTTTCGTCGGCGGCAAGCTAGCAGGTTCGCTGTTATTGCCTCACGCTATGCGTCGCCGGTTGCGGCACGAAATGTCGCAAGCTTGCGCTCCGTTGCCTCGTGGGACTGTTCCATCAACAGCTTCATGGTGCCCACGACGTCGACGCTGCGGTCCACCAGCCACTGTTGTTGCAGTCCATCGGCCGTGGCCAGGACCATCCGGGTCATCGCGTGGAAGTACTCGAGTTCCTCGGCCGATGGCTTGGGCTTGTCGGCATAGTAAGAATCTTCGGACAACTTCAGCAGGCGGGCATTTCGTTCCTGGAAATACGCAGCTGCGGGATGTGCGGGATCCGCGGCAGCTGCCGCCATGGTGACATACAGGGCAATCAGCCCCGGCTCGTTGGGACCCTGCCCCAAAATATCCTCGAAGCGACCCTCTTGTTCGGCAATGGTTCCGCTGATTTCATTGCGGGCGTCGCGCTCGCGCAGTATCTGGACGAGCAAGTCTTCCTTGGAGTCGAAGTAGTGCATCACACCGGCCAGGGACAGGTCACAAAGGCTTGCGACCTTGCGTAGCGATGTTCCCCGGTAGCCCTCGACGGCGAACACCTCCAGCGCGACATCTAGAATTTCGGCGCGTTTAGCGATGCCCTTTGCGTATGAACCACGAATTGCCATGTTGATAGAGTAGCGAGATTTTGGGCCATCTCTTACTAACCTGTCATGCACTGGTATTGGGTACCTATCCTGACTTGCAACGACGCGGTCAAATACTCTCGTCGGCCCTCGGGGGCGGTGGATGCTCCCCGCCGCGTGAGGACTGGTCGACATGTTGTGCCAGATCACTCTCGATGCCTGTGATCGATGTCATGTTCGGATGGGCTGTCGTTGTTTTTCCGCATGCTTTCGCGCCTATGGGGCGCCTGGTGGCGACGTTTTCAGGGGGAACGGCGCCAGTGCTCCACGCTCGATTGGCGCATGGGGCACATCGTGCTGTAGATTGTTATCTCGGTTCGGCAGCCTTTCGAGAAAGCCTTGAACTGATCCTTTTCGGGGGTATGGCGCAGTTGGTAGCGCGTCTGCATGGCATGCAGAAGGTCAGGGGTTCGAATCCCCTTACCTCCACGAAAGACAAAAGGTCTCAAACATTGCGTTTGGGGCCTTTTGCGTTGCCTGCCTATGAGGGGGCTCAGCCGACCGCGCGGTACCCCGAAAAGCCCATCATCGCGCGCAGCCAAGTTACCAACGGTTCGAGCCCTGTATGCGGGTTGTCGTCATCCCCGACGGTAAAGACCGGTACTTCACCACGCATATTCCTGGGCAACAGGCGAAGAATGCGATCGGTATCTCCCATTCCGGTCAGCAGCAGCGCCACGGGCCGGAATCCGAAGACGGCGTTGACCAGCGCCAGTCCATGCATGCGTGAGAAATGCAGCGGACCTACCAGGACCACTCCGTCAAAGTAGATGAGCTCATGTGCGGAGGAGCTGGCGACCTTGAGGATTTCGCTTCGTATTTCGCGGGAGTGGAGCTTCTCGGCCAGTTCAGCGGCGCGCAACTTGGCCAGAGCATCACGTTGATAGTAAACGATTGCCACGCGATCCATGGGAATCCCTCATTCCTGCGACGAATGCCTTCCACAGGCGGAAAACCCGCAGATCATTCCTCTTCTTCACGCTATTCCTGGATCCCGAAAATTGGCTGGGAGACCTGGTTCGCGCACAGGACCAAGACGTTACCTTTGGCGGATGTTTTCAGGGTTATCTGAACGATTTGGGAACGAGTTGGCACAACAGTTGCCGCGGCAAACATGCAGCCCCATACTTTCCCCAAGAGCCTTCTTGGGGAAGCAAAATCAGAGAGATCATTGGGATGCTGTGGCATTGGGGAAAAAACAATCTTGTTCGAAGTGCGTGCGGAATCTTCGTGGCCGTGGGACTGGTCATTTCGTCGGCACCGACGTTGGCAGCCGAAGCGCGCCAAACGCCCGCGGTCCGAGGCGCGATTCAGGTCGAGGGCGCAGCTTCGACTTCGGTCATGGTGGCAACGGCTTTGCCGGCCAAGGTCAAGACCACGGCCAACCTCAACCTGCGAACGGGGTCGAGTACCGCCCATAGGAGACTTGTGACTATTCCCAAGGGCACCACCGTCAAGGTGACAGCACGGGCAGCCAACGGTTGGTACAAGGTCGGCTACGCGGGACGGACGGGTTGGATCAGTAACAAATACGTGAGCATTGTGCGCTCCGCAGCACCAGCTCCTGGCCGACTGCCTGCCACGGTGCGGACCACGGCAGGGCTCAACCTACGCACCGGACCAAGCACGGCCTATGCGGTTCTGGTGACCATTCCACGGGGCACCACCGTGAAGGTGTCGGCGCGTGCCTCCAACGGATGGTACAAAGTGGGCTACGCGGGACGGACGGGCTGGGTCAGCAACACCTATGTAACTACCAGCACGGGTTCCGGCTCTTCGACTTCGGCGCCCCGGGCTCCACAATCCACGGGTCCGAACCGCACCTCTCGCGTGGTCTTGACCTTCGACGACTGCCCGCGCACGCTCAGTTCCTTCACGGCCACCATCAAGTATGCCGCTGACCACAACATGGGTCTGGTTATTGCCCCCACCGGCAATTGCCTTTCATCCTTCAGGGCCCGTTATGGGGTGGATCTGGCTGCCTTGGCCCGTGCCAAGGGTCAATGGGTCATCAACCATTCGGTGAGCCACCCCGACTTGCGGCGCCTGAGCTGTGCGGCTGCTGCCGCCCAACTCGGCGGCTCCGGGGTGCGCACCAACTTTGGCCGCCCGCCATTTGGCGCCATTGATGCCAGTGTGAGGTGCGCCTACGATCGGGTGGGCATGGCCATTTGGACGTGGTCGCGCGACACCCTGGACTGGAGTGTGAAATCCAAATCCATCACTGTGGCGCGCGCCTCTGCCGCCCGGCCCGGGGACACCGTCCTGATGCACATGCAGTGGCAGGGATTCGCGCCTGATTCGCTACGGCAAATCAAGGCAAATCTTGCCAAGCGCGGCGTCGGGGTCTGCCGCGCCTACCACGGGTCCGACGGCGTCGGTGTGGTTGCCCGGACCCCGGTGAGGCTGCCCGCCTCACTGCCTTGCTAGACCCTAAACGCGGCGAGGCGGCCGAGGTATTCGGTCACAGGGGCCGTGCCCCGGGCCCAGGCACCACGGCGAAGATTTTCGGGTGCCTGGCCTGAATCAGGGGAGGGCACGAGCCCCTAGAAAAGAGTAGCCTCGGCCTCGGGCAGGATGCCTTCGTGGCGCAGCAGGAACTCCTTGGCGCCCAGCCCACCGGCATAGCCGGTCATTGACCCATCGGCACCGATGACCCGGTGGCAGGGGACCACGATCGCAATGGGGTTGCGCCCATTGGCGGTTCCCACGGCGCGTGTCAGCTTTTCATCCCCCAGTTCCAGGGCCAGCTGGCCATAGCTGCGGGTGGCACCGAAGGGGATCCGAGCAAGGCGCGCCCAGACCCGCTGCTGGAACTCGGTTCCCTGCGCATCCAGTGGCACCTCGAACGATGTCCTGGTCCCGGCAAAGTATTCGGCCAACTGGCCGGCGCAAAGGGCGATGCCCGGATCATCGGCCACGGAGGACAGCCGCTCGCCCAACACCCTGGAGTCCAGGGGGTGGGCGTGGTTTTCCATGTAGATGCCGGTGATCCCGTGGCGGGAGGCCACGATCCGCAGTCCTCCAATGGGGGAGTCCATCAGGCCATGGCGCAGCACGCGTCCGCTAGTCAAGGATCTGCCCCAGCGCTGTCTCGAAGTCGGGGTACTCGAACTCGAACCCGGCCTCGGCGAGCACGGTGGATGTCACGTGTCGTCCTGTGGTGCCCAGCGCCGGGTCGGTGTTCAACACCACGGCGCCCGCTGCCAGGACCGGGCGCGGGGTCGGCAGCGCAAACCTGCGCAGTGGCCCCGGTGCGACCTTGGCTCGCAGTGCCTCCATCATCTCCCGGTTGCGCACCGGGTGCGGTGCCGCCAGATGGATGACGCCGCCGGGTAGCGAGAGGTTCTCCTCCAACCCCAGGGCCGCGCGAATGACGCGCAGCCAGTCGGCCAGGTGGATCCAACTGACCCATTGTTCCCCGCCGGCAACCGGGCCGCCCAGGCCGACGCCGGCCAGCAGGGACAACCGGTCGACCAGCGGGCTTTCCTGCTCGAAGACCAGGGAGGTGCGCAGGATGTTCAGCCGTTCGGCGTTGGCCCCGACTACTGCCTCTTCCCAGGGCCGGGCCACCCCGGTCATCTGCGGCAGGGCCCGTGCGCCGGAGGGCAGCGCCGATTCCTCGGTGAGCCGTTGCTCCCCGGCGTCGGCGAAGATCGCGGTGGTGCTCGATTGCAGGAATGCCGCCAGCGGGGCGGGTGCCGCACGCGAGGCGTCCACCAGGGCGCGGGTGGAATCGACGCGGGAGTTGCGCAGCAGGGCAACGTTGGATTTGGTGGGCGGCAGGTCCACCAATTCCCCGGCCAGGTTCAACACCGCGGTGTTGCGCCCCGCGCGGTACAGGCTGGTGGACCACGGGCCCTGGGTTTTCCCGTCCCAGCGGATCTGGGTGTACGGGCTGTCGGGACGAACGCTGCGGGTGAGGATGGCGACCTCGTGGCCGCGGCAGAAAAGGTCGGCCGCGGCGCGGGCACCCAGGAACCCGTGGCCCCCGGCAATCACGACGCGCAATTGTTGCGTTGCCGCCCCGCCGGCAAGGGTGTAGAGGCGGGCACAGTTTTCGGCGAAGTTTGAGGCGATCGGCCGGGCGGCCGTCCGTTCGAAAACCGCTGACGCGGCCCCGGAGACCGACACACACTGGGTGAGTTCGGTGCCGCCCTTGACCTTGCGCAGGGACCAGTTCACCATCAGGTGGCCGCCGGGCTGGGGCTGGCGCCAGGTGATGGAGGTGCCCTCCCTGACGCTGGTAACCACGGCGGGAGGTGCGGTGGCCGAATGGACCTTGCCGATGAGCTTGCCCGCGGGGACCAGGTCCAGCAAGGTCCCGGCAGTTGCCGGCACCTCGTGTGGCTGCAGGCCCGCGATGGCCCGGTGCCATTCGGGAACCCGGGCCGGGTCGCGCAGCACCTCCCACAGGGCCGCGGGTGAAAGTGCGAGGAAATGGGTTTGCGTGCGCTGCCATGCCATGGTTCCAGCTTAGCCACCCTTGCGGTGCGGCCACTACCGCGGTGGTGCCGGTCGGGAAGGCTATCGGCTGACGGACGGCGGCATGTTCACCCGGGTTCGACGGATGTTGGCGCGAGGAGCATCTGCAGCCGATCCCTGGTCGGCGTTCCGGGCACCGGCGCGTACATCACCAGGTGCAGTTCCGGCGCGTCCGAGGGCACCAGCCGGTGCTGCTCAAAGACCAGCTCGCCGGCGACCGGATGCAGGAACACGCGCTGCCTGGAGGCAAACCGCTCCACGCCGCGGTCGGCCCAGAGCTTGGCGAACTGCCCGCTGGCTTCGGAGAGCCGCTTGATGAGGGTCGTGTGGGCAGCGGAGCCGAGTCGGGCGCCGGCCTCGGCACGGAACTCGGCCACAAAATGCCGCGAGGTTTCTTCCCAGTCGGGCAGCATCTTGCGCAAGTGCGGGTCGGTGAAGATCAGCCAGAGCAGATTGCGCTCCGCCGGGTCCACGGCGGCAATGCGCGCGTAGAGACCCTCGTAGGCATGGTTCCAGCCGGCGATGCCCCAGTCCGGGGCCACCACGAATGCCGGAAAATCGAAGGTTTCGAGCAGCCGCTGCAGGTGCTCGGGTGCCTGCTCGACGGTGCTGACCTCGGTTGGGGGAACGGCCGTGTATCCGCCCAGGGCCAGCACATAGGAAGTTTCGGCGGCAGTCAGGGCGAGCACCCGGGTGATGGATTCAAGCACCTGGCGGGAGGCATTGATTTCCCTGCCTTGTTCCAGCCAGGTGTACCAGGTGACGCTGACCGCGGCGAAAGCGGCAATCTCTTCCCGGCGCAGTCCCAGCATGCGGTTGCGCCCGATCGGCGGCAGGCCCAGCTCGGCACGGACGAGGTTGCCGCGCCGATCCCGCAGGAACTGCCCCAGTTCCTGTCTTCTTCCATCACTCATGGAACCTAAATCTATCACTCCCACTACTAGTATTAGCAGCGTCTTCCACCGCAACCGCGTTGCTGGTTGACTGGTCCAATGCCTGAATTACGTTCACGAACAGTCACCCACGGCCGCAACATGGTCGGCGCCCGCGCCCTGCTTCGCGCCGCCGGCGTCAAGGGTTCCGATTTCGGAAAGCCGATCATCGCCGTGGCGAACAGCTTTACCGAATTCGTCCCCGGCCACACCCACCTGCAGCCGGTGGGCCGCATCGTCTCCGATGCCATCATCGAGGCCGGCGGAATCCCGCGCGAGTTCAACACCATCGCGGTGGACGACGGGATCGCCATGGGCCACGGCGGCATGCTCTACTCGCTGCCCAGCCGCGACCTGATCGCCGACTCCGTCGAGTACATGGTCAACGCGCACTGCGCCGACGCGCTGATCTGCATCTCCAACTGCGACAAGATCACCCCCGGCATGATGATGGCCGCCATGCGGCTGAACATCCCCACCGTGTTTGTCAGCGGCGGGCCGATGGAGGGCGGCACCGCCGTGCTGGTGGACGGCACCGTGCGCAAGCGCCTGAACCTGATTTCCGCCATCGCCGACGCAGTCAACGACTCCGTCTCGGACGAGGACCTGCTGAGCATCGAGGAAGCCGCCTGCCCCACCTGCGGATCCTGCTCGGGAATGTTCACCGCCAACTCGATGAACTGCCTCACCGAGGCGCTCGGCCTGTCCCTGCCGGGCAACGGCACCACGCTGGCCACGCACACCGCCCGCAAGGAGTTGTACGAGGACGCCGGCCGCGCCATCGTGGACATCACGAAGTCCTACTACTTCGACGACGACGAGTCCGTGCTCCCGCGCGCCATCGCCGGGCGCCCCGCGTTCGAGAACGCCATGACCATGGACATCGCCATGGGAGGGTCCTCCAACACGATCCTGCACCTGCTGGCCGCTGCGCAGGAGGCGGAGCTGGACTTCACCCTCGATGACATCGATGCGATCTCCCGCCGCACCCCCTGCCTGACCAAGGTCGCCCCCAACGGCGAGTACCTGGTTGAGGACGTCCACCGCGCCGGCGGCATCCCCGCCATCCTGGGCGAACTGGACCGCGGCGGAATGCTCAACCACAACGTCCGCTCCGTGCACGGGCCGGACCTGCGGTCGTGGCTGGACGATTGGGACATCCGCGGCGGCAAGGCCACCGAGACGGCCATCGAGCTCTTCCATGCCGCCCCCGGCTGCGTGCGCTCCGCCGAGGCGTTCTCCCAGTCCGAGCGCTGGGACACCCTGGACCTTGACGCCAAGAACGGCTGCATCCACTCGATGGAACACGCCCACTCCGTCGAGGGCGGCCTGGCCGTGCTGCGCGGAAACATCTCCCTGGACGGGGCCGTGGTGAAGACCGCCGGCGTTGACGAATCGATCTTCAAGTTCTCCGGCCCGGCGGTCGTCTTCGAATCCCAGGACGATGCCGTCACCGCGATCCTGAGCAAGGAGATCGTCGCCGGCGACGTCGTCGTGATCCGCTACGAGGGTCCGCGCGGCGGACCGGGCATGCAGGAAATGCTCTACCCCACCTCGTTCCTCAAGGGACTGGGGCTCGGGGCCAAGTGCGCGCTGATCACCGACGGGCGCTTCTCCGGGGGAACATCCGGACTGTCGATCGGCCACATCTCGCCAGAGGCGGCTGCGGGCGGCGCGATCGCGCTGGTGGAGAACGGGGACACCATCTCCATTGACATCCCGGCCCGCTCCATCACGCTGGAAGTCAGCGAGGACGAACTCGCCCGGCGCCGCGCGGTGCTGGAATCCACCATCGGCTACCAGCCGCGGGACCGCGACCGCGTGGTCTCCCCGGCGCTGCGTGCCTATGCCGCCTTCGCGCTCTCGGCGGACAAGGGCGCGGTGCGGCACGTGCCGCAGATCGTGCAGAAGCAGGCAGTCCTCTCCTAGGCAAGCAGGCAGGTAAGCGAGGCCGGACCCCAAGCGGGGTCCGGCCTCGCTTGTCTACGCCTGGGTGACGAATTCGGCCAACGCCGCGAGCTGGGCCGAACGCACGGCCGGATCCAGGTACATCATGTGCCCGGCGGCGTGATAGTGGTGCGTGAAGCGGGTCCGGACCGCGGCCGGGACCTCGAGGTGCGCCCACACGTACTCGGCGGCGAAGTGCGGGGTGGCCCCGTCGTGGTAGCCGTAGTCGACGTGGACGCGCATATCGGGGATGTCGATGAGCAGGCGTTCCAGGTCCCGGGTCACGTCGATCGGCTTGCCCTCGAACCCGCCGTAGCTCCAGGGGTGCACCCGTCCGGTGAGCACCTCGTAGGGCAGGTCTGATTCGTAGCCCAGTTCCGCGCGCACGTAGTGGTTGATGGCCGCGGCATAGGCGGGGGTGATGGCGCGCAGCGACGGGTCGTCCCAGGTGTGCGATTCCTGCAGGCGCGGGGGCACGCCGGTGAAACGGCCGTCGATGCGACCGACCATCAGCCCGTTCTCGCGCAGCAGCTCGGTGGCGAACTCCATGTACTCCCAGCGCAGGTTGGTGCGGCGGATGAAGGCCTCGGAGAGCGTGGTGAGTTCGGCCAGGTGCTTGACCACGGAGTCGTACTTGCGCTTGGAGAGCCGGTTGCCCAGATGCAGCGCCACCACGTAGTCGCCCGAGGCGTAGTCCTCGGCGTCCCGCACCACCTCCTGCAGGGGGCGGTTGCCGTGCCGGCCGTGGTAGTGCGCGATGGCCGCGTAGGTGGGCAGATGCAGGGCGTAGGGGGTGTCGTTGCCCGGGGCGAAGTCCAGCGTGGAGAGGTTCAGCACCGTGGAGATCAACCCCAGTCCGTTCACCGCCAGGCCGTGGGCCTCCTGCAGGCGCCTGGCCACCGCCACGGCGCGCATCGTGCCGTAGGACTCGCCGATGAGGTACTTGGGGGAGAGCCAGCGCTGGTTGCGGGTGATCCAGAGCCGGATGACCTCGGCGACCAGGTCGCGGTCGGACTCGAAGGCGTGGAACTCGTCAATCGTGCCGCCGGAGACCACGCGCGAGAACCCGGTGTTCACCGGATCGATCATCACCACGTCCGCGTGCTCGAGCAAGGACTCCGGGTTGTCGATGACGCCGTAGGGCGCGGCAGCCATGCTGCCCACGTCTCCGGAATCAACGATGCGCGGACCCAGCAGGCCCATGTGCAGCCACAGGCTGGCCGAACCGGGGCCGCCGTTGAAGGCGAACACCACCGGCCGGCGGTTGGCCGCGGGCGGGCCTGCCGGCTTCTTGGCGCGGGACTTGGCCGCCTGCCCGGCAACGGGTGCCTCCTCGGTGTCCGCGGTGTAGGACACCAGGAAGATCTCCGCCTTGGCGTTGAATCCGTCGGTCTTCCCCTCGGCGTCCTCCTCCTTGCGCAGCACCATGCGCCCGGTGGTGCTGGTGTAGCGCAGGCCGGAGGCCGTGCGATGGCTCCGGGTGACAAAGTCGTCCACGACATCGGGCTTGGGCGTGGCTTCGGGCGCGGTCGGGGAGGTTGCGGAAACATCAGGCATGCCAAGATCCTACCCGCGACGGTCCCTCGATTTGCGGTGGCCGCCATAAGAGGGAGCGGTCGAAGCATTGCCGCCGGCAGGCGAGCGTGTTCGCCGGTGTCCTGGGCGGTGCGGATCTTACCAAGTCAAAAGAAAGTCCCCTCTTCACCGAAACCGGTGAAGAGGGGACTTTGTTGCGGCTTGAGGCGAATGTCAGGAAACCACGTAGGGAGCGTTCTCCTCGACTTCATTTTCCATTGCGGTGAACTCTTCCTCGATGGTCGCATTGTGCTTGTACGTGGCACGCGAGACCAGCACGGCGACGACGAGGTTCAGCACGAAGCCCGGAACGATTTCGTACATGGCAGAGGAGAGCACGTCGATGTTGCCCCAGACGAAGACCGTGACGGCACCGGTGAGCATGCCTGCAAGCGCACCGGTGGAGGTGAGCTTGCGCCAGTAGAGGCTCAGCAGCACGATCGGTCCGAACGCGGCTCCGAATCCTGCCCAGGCGAAGGACACCAGATCCAGGATGCTGGAGTCCCGGTTCAGGGCCAGCGCCGCGGCGACGATTGCCACGACGAGCACGCCGGAGCGGCCGAGCATGACCTCGCGCTGGGGGCTGAGCTTCTTGCCGGCAATGTTGTACAGGTCCTCGACCAAGGCCGAGGAGCACACGATCAGCTGCGAGGACATGGTCGACATGATCGCGGCCAGCACCGCCGCGAGCACCAGGCCGGCAACGAAGGGGTGGAAGAAGATCTGGCTCAGCAGCAGGAAGACGGTCTCCGGGTCGGTGATTTCCTTCTCCGGGCTGTCGGCGAAGTAGGCGATGCCGACCAA
Source organism: Paeniglutamicibacter sulfureus (assembly GCF_030512175.1). Lineage (GTDB taxonomy): Bacteria > Actinomycetota > Actinomycetes > Actinomycetales > Micrococcaceae > Paeniglutamicibacter > Paeniglutamicibacter sulfureus. Next base: position 1,159,713 of record NZ_JAULBL010000002.1, read on the forward strand.
TGCGGTGACGATGGCGCCGACGGCGGTGAGCACCATCCAAGAGATGCCGATGCGGCGGGCGGTCTTGGCCTCGGACGGGGAGCGCAGGGCCATGAAGCGCACGATGATGTGAGGCTGGCCGAAGTAGCCCAGGCCCCAGGCCGCGGTGGAGAAGATGGCCACTGCCGCCAGGAACCCGTTGGTGGTGTTAAAGCTGGAGAACAGGTTCAGTGCCTCGGGGTTCACGTCCTTGATCTTGGAGCCGAGGTCCCCGATGTTGCCCATCTGGAAGATGGCGACAATCGGGACGGCAATCAGTGCGGCGAACATGAGCAGGCCCTGGGCCACGTCGGTGAGGGTGGCACCGAGGAATCCGCCGAAGAGCGTGTAGAGCAGCGTGACGCCGGCAACCACAAAGAGGCCGGTGAAGTAGTTCCAGCCGAAGGAAGACTCGAAGAACTTGCCCGCTGCCACCATGCCGGAGGAAACGTAGAAGGTGAAGAAGGCCAGGATGATCACCGATGCGGCGATGCGCAGGAAGTGGCTGTTGTCCTTCAGCCGCTTCTCAAAGAAGCTCGGGATGGTGATCGCGTTCTGTGCGACGGCCGTGTAGGAACGCAGCCGCGGGGCGACGAACTTCCAGTTCAACCAGGCGCCGATGGTCAGGCCGATCGCGATCCAGGCTTCGATCAGCCCGTTGAGGTAGATCGCGCCGGGCAGGCCCATCAGGAGCCATCCGGACATGTCCGAGGCACCTGCGGACAATGCCGCGACTCCCGGCTTGAGCCCGCGGCCGGCGAGCATGTAATCGTCGATGTCGTTGGTGCGCTTGAACGCAAAGTAGCCGATGGCCAGCATTGCTGCGAGATACACCGCAATGGCTATCAGCTGGAATGTTGAGTCGGACATGTTGTGGACCTCATGAAGGTTGGGCGAGCCGGGGAAGGGTGATCCTCGGCGTGTTTTGCTGCCGGGGGCATGGTTGCACTGCCCCGTGGCACGTGCCGTTCGTTCGCAACCGACCTCGAGTATGACAGGAAAATTCGATGCCGTGTGGCCGCTCTCACCCCGGCGTTACCTGTTTGTGACCTAACTTACAGCCTCCGGGTCGACATCCGTGGGCGCCGGAAGAGCGGCCGCCTGGGCATGCAGGGCGTTGCGGACTGCGACCAGCCCCGGGTGTTGGGTGGAGGAGTGGCGCACCGAGGTGAAGATGGTGCGTTGCGGCGCCCCGGGCAGATCGACGATGCGCAGATCGCGCTTGCGCGCGGCCCAGACCAGGTCCGGCAGCAGGGCCACGGCGTTGCCGGATTCGACCAGCCTGACGTGGGCCTGCAGGTCGGCGGTCTCGTAGCGCACGTCGGGTTCGAACCCGGCCATGCGGCAGGCCTGTTCGGCCCAGTGCCGCGAGGCCGCGCCACGCGGTTCCATGACCCAGGGCAGGCCGGCGGCGGCCTCGATGGCAGTGACATGGTGGAACTCGGCAGGCATCGCCTCGTCCCGCGCCGGCAGGGCCAGGCGGATGGCATCGTGGGCCAGGATCTTGCGGTCCAGGGTGGCATAGTGCGGCGCCGCATGGCCGGGGTACTGCTCCGCGACGACCAGGTCGAAATCCCGCGCCCACGTCTCATGAAGCGCCGTTTCCGGTTCGTGCTGCACCATTTCCACGCGCAGGTGGGGGAAGTCCTGGCGCAGCTCGCGCAGCACCGAGGGGATCAGCGAAAGTACCGCGGTTTGGAAGACCGCCAGGCGCACCGTGCCGGCCACGGCCTGCTGGGTGGAGGCGAGGTCTGCCTCGGCCCGTTCCATGGAATCAAGCAATTCGTCGGTGTGTGCCACCAGCACCTCGGCCTGCGGGGTCAGTTGCAGGCGCCGCCCGACCTTGCGTAGCAGTTTCACGCCGGTCTCCTTTTCGAGCAGTGAAAGCTGCTGGGAGATCGAGGAGGGGCTGTAGCTCAGCGCGTCGGAGACCTCGGCGATGGTGCCGCGGATGCTCAGTTCGCGCAGCAGTCGCAGGCGTCGGATTTCCAGCATGGTCGGCTCCCGGGTGGGCCGGGTGATCCCTGTGGATCACGGTGGTTGGTGACACCCCAGAATACATTGGTAAAACCGAAGGAAAACATTCGGCTTTGTTCACTTTTGCTGAAGGGATGAAAAGGGTCATACTGTCTGGTGAACCCCGCCTATCAATGCGACACCATTCGTGTGCAAGATGGGTAGTGGTAGCTCCCCAGCCCCCTTTCTTCCTAGGAGAAGCAGCCGTGTCCCAATCGACTTCGCACGTGCGTGTAGTCCCACCGGCCCTCGCCGCCGATGGCACCCCCCTGGTCCGCCCCCAAGACCTGGCCGACGAGACCGTCAAGCTGGTGCGCCACTGGCTCACGGAGGGCTCGAAAGTCCCGGTTGACGCCTCAGCCGCACAGCTCGCCGGCGTGCTGAAGGACCCCAACGGCCTGGACTTCACTGTCGGCTTCGTCGACGGCGTGATCCGCCCCGAGGACCTGAAGGTCGCGGCCCGCAACCTCAAGTCCCTGGCCCCGAAGGTTCCCTCCTTCCTGCCCTGGTATATGAAGTCCGCGGTCGCCCTCGGCGGCACCATGGCCCCGATCATGCCGGGCATCGTCGTCCCGATCGCCCGCAAGGTGCTGCGCGAGATGGTCGGCCACCTGATCATCGACGCCACCGACGCCAAGCTCGGCGCCTCGATCTCCAAGATCAAGAAGGAAGGCATCGACCTCAACGTCAACCTCCTGGGCGAGGCCATCCTCGGCGAGGGCGAAGCCGCCCGCCGCCTCGAAGGCACCCACAAGCTGCTGGCCCGCGACGATGTCGACTACGTGTCCATCAAGGTTTCCTCCACCGTGGCCCCGCACAACCACTGGGCCTTCGATGAGGCCGTCGAGCACATCATCGAGAAGCTCATCCCGCTCTACCGCCTGGCCGCCACCTCCGCGCCCAAGAAGAAGTTCATCAACCTGGACATGGAGGAGTACAAGGACCTGGACCTGACCATTGCGGTCTTCACCAAGATCCTTGACCGCGAAGAATTCCGCGACCTCGAGGCCGGCATCGTGCTGCAGGCCTACCTGCCCGACGCCCTCTCGGCCATGATCCACCTGCAGGAATGGTCCGCGAAACGCGTGGGTCTGGGCGGAGCCCCGATCAAGGTCCGCGTCGTGAAGGGCGCCAACCTGCCGATGGAGCAGGTGGAAGCCAACCTGCACGGCTGGCCGGTCGCCACCTGGAACACCAAGCAGGACTCGGACACCTCCTACAAGTCGGTGCTGGACTACGCGCTGCGCCCCGGGCACGTGGAAAACGTGCGCATCGGCATCGCCGGCCACAACCTCTTCGACGTCGCCCTGGCCTGGCTGCTGGCCCAGGGCCGTTCCGTCACCGCCGGCATCGAATTCGAGATGCTGCTGGGCATGGCCACCGGCCAGGCCGAGGCCGTGCGCAAGGACGTCGGACGCCTGCTGCTCTACACGCCGGTCGTGCACCCGGGCGAGTTCGACGTTGCCATCGCCTACCTGATCCGCCGCCTCGAAGAGGGCGCCAGCCAGGAGAACTTCATGTCCGCGGTCTTCGAGCTGGACAAGAACGAGGCATTGTTCGAGCGCGAGAAGAACCGCTTCCTGGCCTCCCTGGCCGACCTGGATGACAGCATCCCGGCCCCGCACCGCATCCAGGACCGCAACGTGGTCGACGCCGCCGCCGTGGAGGCCAAGCTTGCCGGGCTGGCCGACGGCACCCTCGACTTCGAGAACACCCCCGACACCGACCCGGACCTGCCGGGCAACCGTGCCTGGGGCCGGGAGATCGTCAACAAGATGGTCGGCTCGACCCTCGGTGTTGATTCGGTGGCCAAGGCCATGATCCACACCGAGGACGAGCTGAACACTGTCGTCGAGACCGCAGTTTCGGCTTCCGAATCCTGGCAGGCCATGGGCGCCAAGGCCCGCGCCGCCATCCTGCACCGCGCCGGTGCCGCCCTCGAGGCCCGCCGCGCCGACCTGCTCGAGGTCATGGGCTCCGAATGCGGCAAGACCCTTGACCAGGGCGACCCCGAGGTCTCAGAGGCCATCGACTTCGCCCACTACTACGCCCAGCGCGGCCTGGAACTGTACACGATCGACGGCGCCACCTTCGTGCCCTCGAAGCTGACCGTCGTCACCCCGCCGTGGAACTTCCCGGTCGCCATCCCCGCTGGCTCGACCCTGTCGGCGCTGGCCGCCGGCTCCTCGGTCATCATCAAGCCCGCCGGCCAGGCGGCACGCTCCGGCGCGGTCATGGTCGAGGCCCTGTGGGAAGCCGGCGTGCCGCGCGATGTCCTGCAGCTGGTCCAGCTTTCCGAGCGCGACCTGGGCACCGAGCTCGTCTCGCACCCGGCCGTCGACCGCCTGATCCTCACCGGCGGCTACGAGACCGCCCAGCTCTTCCGTTCCTTCCGCAAGGACCTGCCGCTGCTGGCCGAGACCAGCGGCAAGAACGCGGTGATCGTCACCCCGAACGCCGACCTGGACCTGGCGGCCAAGGACGTCGCCGCCTCGGCCTTCGGCCACGCCGGCCAGAAGTGCTCGGCCGCCTCACTGGTGATCCTGGTGGGTTCGGCAGCGGACTCCAAGCGCTTCCACAACCAGCTGATCGATGACATCCGCTCACTGAAGGTCGGCTACCCGCAGGACCCGCAGACCCAGATGGGCCCGGTCATCGAACCGGCACAGGGCAAGCTGCTGCGCGGCCTGACCACCCTGGGCGAGGGCGAGAAGTGGGTGCTCGAGCCCCAGAAGCTTGACGAGTCGGGCAAGCTGTGGAGCCCGGGTGTGCGCTCCGGCGTCAAGCGCGGTTCCGAGTACCACCTGACCGAGTACTTCGGCCCGATCCTCGGCGTGATGACCGCAGAGACCCTCGAAGAGGCCGTCTCCATCGTCAACGACATCGACTACGGGCTGACCAGCGGCCTGCACTCGCTGGATTCGGGCGAGATGGCCTACTGGCTGGAGAACATCCAGGCCGGCAACCTCTACATCAACCGCGGCATCACCGGTGCCATCGTGCAGCGACAGCCCTTCGGCGGCTGGAAGAAGTCGGCCATCGGTGCCGGCACCAAGGCGGGCGGACCGAACTACCTGGTGGGCATGGGCTCCTGGGAAGACGCCCCGGTGGCACAGGCCGGCCAGCTTTCGGCCACCTCGACCGCACTGCTGAACGCCGCGCGCGGAACCGACATCGCCGAGGCAGATCTTTCCTGGCTCGAGGGTGCCTTGGCGTCGGACAACGCCGCCTGGACCACTGAGTTCAACACCGCCAAGGACGTCTCCGGCCTGCACGCGGAGCGCAACGTGTTCCGCTACCGCGCCCTGCCGGTGACGATTCGCTTCGAGAACGAGACCTCGGGCCACGGCATCGCGGAACTGCTGCGCGTCGTTGCCGCGGGCATCGCCGCCGGATCCCGCGTCACGGTTTCCTCCGCGGTCGAGATTCCCTCGGCAATCCGCACGGTGCTCGCCGAATCCTCTGCCACCGTCGTGGTTGAGGATGCCCAGGCCTTCGGCGCCCGCGCCGCCCGCCTGGCCGCCAAAACCGGCCCGGATTCCGCGGCCCGCATCCGCCTGATCGGCGGCTCGGTCCTGGACGTGGCCGAGGCCACCGGAGGCAAGCCCGATGTCGCCATCTACGGCAACAACGTGGTTTCCGCAGGGCGGGTGGAAATGCTGACCTTCCTGCACGAGCAGGCGGTCTCCATCACCGCGCACCGCTTCGGCACCCCGAACCACTTGAGCGACGCGGTTATCTAGTAACCTAAAGCTCCAACGCAGCAGGCCCGTGGCAGTCCCCTCAAGGGGGAAGTCGCGGGCCTCCTGCGTGCTGCCGGACAATGCTTGACGGCGGTCGTCCCCGGCCGATACATTAACGATTATCGTTGTTATCGCAAATCGTTAAGGATGGGAATTGTGAGCAGAGACCTGGATCCTCCGTTACAAAGACTTGGCCACATCGGAGGACGGACATTCCTGCTGACCGTTTCGGGCGTTGCGACTGTCGCCGGGTTGCTGGCCGTTTTTTACTTGGCCTGGTTCACTGAGGAAACCTTCACGCGGTCATTCTTTTTCGAAGCGTCACTGGTGACGCCACCGAGCGACGTTCCGGACCTACGCGGCGTCTCCGGGGCATCCTTGGCCACGTATGGCACTGCAATCGTTGAGAGCGACGAAGGCCTCTTGGCGCCCCGGCTAGCGCTGGCTGCTGCCCAGGCCTTGTACTTCCTCCTGTTCATTGCCGGCTGCGCGGCCGTCATCCTGATCTGTCGCCGCCTGTGGAAGAACGAACCGTTCACGACGATGGCCCATTGGATGCTGCTTGCTTTGGGGACACTGGCCGGCGTCACTGCATTGATTGCCCCCTGGCTCGAAACGCTCTCGACGCACCTGGCTGTCACCGAGCTTGGATTCCCCGGTTCCGGATCGGATACCCCGGGCGCCTCCGGCGACGGCTATTGGCTGGCGACCTCGGCCGAGTTCAGTTTCCAGGATGCGAACCACTCTTTGCTGGCGCTCGGCGTCGTCTTGATCCTGCTGTCGCTGGTCTTGCGGCGCGGGCGCAGCATGCAACTAGACGCCGCCGGGTTGGTTTAATGGGCCGCAGGAACGACGAAATTGATTTGACGAGCGGAGTCCACTGCCGGCTTGACGAGCTGTTGCGTGACCGCTCCATGACGTTGACCCGTCTGGGCGAGCTGGCCGGAGTAAGCATCGTGAATCTTTCGGTGCTGAAGAATGACCGGGCCAAGGCCATCAGATTCAGCACACTCGTTGCCATCTGCCGGGCACTGGAATGCGAGATTGGCGAGCTGCTGGTACTGGAGAACCAGGTTTTGAAACGAGTCGCCAACGATTGAGGCGTGCGACCCCATCGTGGGATCGCACGCCTCGGGTGTCTCCAGTACAGCCTTCGCTCTAGTCCTCCAGCTTCAGCGCCTTGCGCCAGGACAGCGCCGAACCGGTCTGCATGATGGCCCGGCGGTAGATGCGTTCACCGAGCAGCACCATGGCCCAGGCCGCCGCAATGGCGATAGCCAGCGCGGCAACCGGCTCCCACAGCGGCACATCGCTGCTCAGCAGGCGGATGGGCATGGCCACCGACGAAACCACGGGAATGTATGAGGCGACGACCAGCAGGGAGCCCTTGGCGTACATGCCGGTGAAGAGCACTGCCACCAGCACCATGATGACTGGGCCGGTGGACTGCTGCAGGTCCTCGGTCCGCGATGCCATCGCGCCCAGCGCCGCCCAGACGGCGGCGAGGATCAGGAAGCCGGCCAAGAAGAAGGCCAGGAACCATCCCGAGGTGGCAATGACGACGGAGATGAAAGGGATTTCCGTGGGCATCATGGTCAGTGCCAGCAGGCCGATGCCCACGAACAGGCATAACTGACCCATGGCCAGGATGAGGTTGCCCAGGATCTTGCCTGCGAGCAGTTGGCGGATGGGGATTGCCGTGGCGAGGATTTCAACGACGCGGTTCTGCTTCTCCTCGACCACCGAGTTGGCGATCGGCAATCCGAAGATCATGGCGGACATGTAGAAGAGGAACGAGAAGATGAAGCCCATGACCATGGCCATCGAATTGCGTTCCTGGTCGCCCTCAAGCAGTACTTGGGTCACGGCGGACCCAGCCGTCAACTCATCGAGGGTGACTCCCAGCTGGCCCGCATTGAAGTCCAGTGCCTGGGCTTCGGCAGCGTCGGCGAGCAGTGACTTGATGTTGCCCGGCACGTCGATGAGCCCGGTGAGGCTGTAGCCGTCCGGGGTGGGCGCGAGCACCAGATCCGCGTTCTTGGCGCGCAACGTCTCGAGTGCCGCGTCCCCGGAAGCCACCGGCTGGGCGGTCAACTCGATCTTCTGGTCCTTGGAGATGGCCAGCTCGTTGGCCGAGGCCACAAGAGCCGCGGTCCTGCCGTTTTCGGCGAAGGCAATCGTCGATGTGGTGCTCTTGTCTCCCATGATCCCGGCGAACACTACGGAACCTACGATGAGCGCGACGGTGATCAGCGTGGTGATGATGAACGACTTGTCGCGGACCTTCACCGTGACCTCGCGCAGGGTCACGATCAGCCACGGCGCGCCCCGCTGTTCGGCAACGGAGTCGGCGGCGGAGGCCTCGGAGGGCTTGGTGCGTAGGTCTGTGCTGCTCATCGGATGACCTCCCGGTAGATTTCTGCCAACGAGGGACGTTGCGGGGCGAACTCGGTGACCGCCCCGCGTGCTACGGCGGCGCGCAGGACGCGCTGGGCAGTGGCGTCGTCGGCGAACTCGACCAGGGCACGCGGGCCGGCCACATCCAGGACGCTCACTCCTGGCTGCTCGCGCAGCCACCCGGCATCGGGCGGTGTCACCACCACGTGTTTGGCGCTGGCGCGCGCCCGCAGGTCCGCAGCGGTTCCGGAGGCCACGATCTTGCCGCCGGCCAACACCACCAGGTTGTCGCAGAGCTGGTCGATCAAGTCCAGCTGGTGGCTGGAGAAGAGGATCGGCACCCCGGTGGCCGCGCGCTCGGCCAGCAGGGAGGTCATGGAATCCACAGCCAGCGGGTCCAGCCCGGAGAACGGCTCGTCCAGAACCAATGCGGTGGGGTGGTGCATCAGCGATGCGGCGACCTGGACACGTTGCTGGTTGCCCAACGAGAGGGATTCGAGCTTGTCCTTGGTCCGGTCGGCAATGCCGAAGCGGTCCAACAGGTCCAGCGCCTCGCTGCGGGCGTCCCCGCGGCTCATGCCGTGCAGCTGTCCCAGGTATTGGAGCTGGTCCAGCACCTGCTGCTTGGGATAGAGACCGCGTTCCTCGGGCATGTAGCCGAAGCGCGCCCGGTCGGCATCGGCGATCTGCGTGCCGTTGAAGTACACGGTGCCGGAGTGGGACTTCAGCACGCCCATGATGATGCGCATGGTGGTGGTCTTCCCCGCGCCGTTGGCCCCGACGAATCCCGTCATGCCGTTGGCCGGGACGGAGAACGAGACGTCCTCCAGCACCGTCCGGTCCCCGAAACGCCGGGTGAGACCTTCTACCTCTAACATGGTTCTTCATTCCTCCGGTATGCATGGTGCCGGCCCGCGGCGGGCCCGATCCTGTCCTCCAATCTATGCCGCGGCATGGTCGTCAAGGATCGTTCAAAGGAATGAAATTGTTGCCCGGCCTGTGCCTATGGCGTTCAGGGCTCCATCGAAGGGATGAGCCCGGCACGGTAGGCGAAGACCACGGCCTGCACCCGGTCCCGCAGTCCCGCCTTGGCCAGGATGTTGGAGAGGTGCGTCTTGACTGTGGCCTCCGAGACGAACAGGTTGCTGGCGATCTCCGCATTGGACAGCCCGCCAGCTAACTTGACCAGCACCTCGCGTTCCCGCGCTGTCAGCTCGTCCAGGATCCGCTGGTCGTGGGGCTCCGCAACTCCCGCCGGGACCGGGACCTGCGGCGACTGCGGGTGGGCCGTCGCGGTGCCCCGCCGGATGATGCGCATCGTGACCTCGGGGGAGAGCAACGCGTTCCCAGCGGCCGCCGCGTGCACGGCACTGATGATGACTTCGGGTTCGGTGTTTTTCAGCAGGAATCCGCTGGCACCGGCGTCGATCGCGGCAAAAAGGTAGTCGTCGCGGTCGAAGGTGGTCAGGACGACGACCTTGGCGTTGGTGCCTGCAGTGATCTGCGCTGTGGCACCGACGCCGTCGAGCTCCGGCATCTGGATGTCCATGAGCACCACGTCGGGCTGCAGCTCCAGCGCCGCGGCCACCGCTGCCCGTCCATCGGCCGCGGTGCCGAGCACCTCAAGATCCGCGTCGGTGCCGAGGATCAATTCCAGGGAGGAACGGATCAGCGGCTGGTCGTCGCACACCAGGATGCGGATCCTGCTCATGGGGTTGCTCCTTCGGTGGCCTCGGCCACGGTATTGGTGTTCAGGGACCGAAGCCGTGCGCGGGTGCGCCAGCCGGTGGGGGAACGCGGGCCGATGTCCACCTGCCCATGGTGCAATTCGGCGCGTTCCCTGATGCCGCGTAGGCCAAAGCCGCTGCCGGCGGTCCCGGGCCGCGGGCTGCCGTCGTCGGTGACCTCGACCTCCGCCCATTCCCCGTTCGCGTCGCTGCCGCTACGCAGGGAAAGGACAGCGGTGCGGGCCGTGGAATGCTCGCGCACATTGGCCAGCGATTCGGCGGCGATCCGGTAGAGCGCCAGTCCGAGCCCGGCGCCGGCCTGCTCGAAAAATCCCTCGCGGTGCTCGACCTGGATCAGCTCGACCTTCACCCCGGCGCGGGCCGACTGCTCGGCCAGGACGGGAAGCTCCGCGAGCGAAGGCTCGGGGGAGCGCTGGGCGGAATCCCCGGGATCCGTTTCCCCGTGCCGCAGGACCCGCAGCAGCGAGCGGGTTTCGCCCACCGCCTGTCGGGCAGAATCCTCGATGCCGTGCATCAGCTCCGCGGCACGCCCCGGATCCCGGGGCTGGACCATGCGGGCGGCCGCCGCCTGCACGCCGACCGCCGAGATGTGGTGGGCAACCACGTCATGCAGTTCGCGGGCTATGCGCAGGCGCTCGTCGATGACGGCGCGGCGCGCCAGCTCCACGGCCTGCTCCTCGAGCTTCGCGGCCTGCTCCACGACGATCTCGTGCTGCCAGGCGCTGCGCCAAGACATGAGTCCCAGGAACGTGGCCCCGCCGAAGTAGAACAGGTTGACCAGGAACGAATACCCGGCATAGGCAATCACCGGGTCAATGAAGCCCGAGGTTTCGATGGCCATCGGCAAGTCCAGTTCCTCGCCGAAGACCAGCTTGGCGTTGGTGATCCCCACGACCAGCCAGAGAAACATGGCCAAGATGACCCCGGTCAGCGCGAGGCGCAGGGCACGCCTGTCCCGCGCCCAGGTGACGGCCGAGTAGAGTCCGACGAAGTAGGTGATCTGCGGTGCGAGCTGCATCATGACGGCCGGCATCCAGATCCCGAACCCCAGGAACATTGCCGAAAGCACCAGCATCGAACCAATCGGAAAACGCCGGCGAAGCGCCAAGGGAGCCGTCAGCGCGCACATGGCCAGATAGCCCGGAATCCGGTCCGGGGCATCCTCGGCCGGGGCAAAGCTGAGCATCATTTCCATGCCGAGCAGCGCGGTGGCCATGACCAGAAGCGTGACCCAGACATCGCGCCGGAGCAGTTCACGGGACGGCAGGGGGCGTTCGAATTCCTCGGGCGGAAAGTCGCCGGGCAGGAAGCGTTGGCGCAAGGCCAGGAATTTCATGGTTCGTCCTCGGGGCACATAGCCGGTCATCATCCCACCCATGAACCTATCGCATGGCGCTTCCGGCGCGGGCTCCCGATGCGGCGTGGCAGCCAAAATCCCTTGTCTGAAGGCGACAAATGCGATTGGGTGGGGCCATGGCCACATTGATCGAAGACTACGCCCTGCTCTCGGACCAGCGCACCGCGGCATTGGTCTCCCTCCGCGGTTCGGTGGACTGGTTGTGTTTTCCCCGATTCGACTCCGGATCGGTCTTCGCCGCCTTGCTGGGCACCAAGGAGAACGGCCGCTGGCTGCTGGCCCCGACCGAGGGCGAGGTTCTCAGCCGCAACTACCTTGACTCCTCCTTTGTCCTGCGGACCCTGTGGGGCAGCAAGACCGGGCAGGTCCTGGTCACCGACTTCATGCCCATGGGCGACGGCGGTTCCAGCATCATGCGCCGCGTGGAGGGGCTCTCGGGGTCCATGACGTTTGAGCACGAGCTGGTCATCAGGTACGACTACGGTCAGGTCCTGCCCTGGGTCCGTCGCAACTTCGATCCGGAGCGCGGCACCGAGTCGCTGGTCGCCGTCGCCGGCCCGCACGCCGCGGTGCTCCACGGCACCCGGCTCCCAAAGCCCAAGCACCATACCCACCGCGACGAATTCGAGGTCCGCGCGGGAGAATCCTACGATTTCGAATTCGCCTGCTACGCGGGCCACGTGGAGATTCCCGCGCCGAACGACATCGGCATGGCCATGACACAGACGGCGCGCCAGTGGCGCGACTGGGCGGCGGACATCCCGCCGCACGGAGACCACGAGGCGCTGGTGCGCCGCTCGCTGCTGGTGCTCAAGGGGCTGACCCACCGCGACACCGGCGGCATCGTCGCGGCCCCGACGACCTCGCTGCCCGAGTTCTTCGGAGGCGAACGGAACTGGGACTACCGCTTCTGCTGGCTGCGCGATGCCGCACTGACCCTTCAGGTGATGATGACCCACGGGTACGAGCAGGAGGCCCTGCAATGGCGCGACTGGCTGCTGCGGGCCATCGCCGGTGACCACCACACCGTGCAGGTGATGTACGGGGTCGGCGGCGAGCGCGAACTGCCCGAGCGCATCCTGCAGCACCTGCCCGGCTACGGCGGGGCAAAGCCGGTGCGCACCGGCAACGCGGCGGTGTACCAATACCAGGGCGACGTGGTCGGCGAGGTCATGGTGGCCCTGGATGAATTGCGCACCATGGGCGGGCGCGAGGACCACTTCTCCTGGCCGCTGCAAAAGGCGATGATCGCGGACGTGATCGCCAAACTCGAACGCAGGGACCACGGCCTGTGGGAGATGCGCGGGGAGCCCCAGTACTTCACGCACTCGCGCGTCATGATGTGGGCTGCCCTGGAATCCGGGGTCCGGGCGGTGAGGCACCACGGCCAAACCGGAGACCTGAAAAAGTGGGAGGCCGCACGCGATGCGCTGCGCGCCGAGATCCTGGCGAAGGGATACAACCAGGAACTGAACTCGTTCACGCAGACCTATGACAACACCGAGGTCGATGCGTCCTTGCTGGTCCTCGCGCAGGTCGGGTTCGTCGACTACGCGGACCCCCGGATGCTCGGCACCGTGGCCCGGATCGAGAGCGACTTGCTGGGCCGGCACGGCTTCGTCCGGCGCTACCGGACCGAGGTCGGAACCGACGGCCTGCCGCCGGGGGAATACACCTTCATGGTCTGTACCTGCTGGCTCATCGAGCAATACGCCCATTCCGGGCGCCTCGACGACGCCCGGCGGCTTCTGGCGAAGCTCGCCGGGATCGTCAACGAGGTGGGTCTGGTGGCCGAGGAATTCGATCCGGACACCGGCCATATGGCCGGAAACTTCCCCCAGGCGCTCTCGCACCTGGGCCTTATCCGTGCGGCCGATGCCATCGAGGAGGCCGCCGGGGCCCGACCGGCCAGGCCGCGCCGCGGCCCGAAGTAGGATCGCGGCGCGGCCTTCCGCTTTTAGCGCTGGGGCAGCGGCAGCGGTTCGGCGATCGGCTGATCCTGGGGATCCATGTCGATGCCGTAGTCCTTGGCGAAGAGGACCCGGGTGCCGGTGTAGACGCCCTCCTGCTTTTCGTCGAGTTCAAAGACACGCGCGCCGCGCAGGCTGTGCTCCTCGGCACCGCCCAGGCCATAAGTGCCGAAGCCCGTTCCCGGGCCGTAGCCCAGCTCGATCCCGTAGTAGTCGCCCATGAAGGTGTTGATGTGGTCGTGCCCGCAGTATGCGCCGCGCACGTCGCCGCGTTCCTGCAACGCGGTGAACAGGCCCGAGTTGAATGCGCCGACATAGACGTCCTCGTTCTTCACGCCCACGATTCCGTGCTTTTTCACGGCCTTGGCGTGGTCCGCGTCATTGGAGGAGAACTGGGATCCGTACCACATGTGGTGGTGCTCCCACAGGGGGATGTGGAAGAACATCAGCGACTGGACCTTGCCGTGCCGCACCTCGGTGGCGCGGGAGGTCTCTCGGTACCAGTCGATCTGTTCCGGGCGGATCCAGTCGTAGGACTTCAGTCCCTCGAAGTCCTGCCCGCCGATGGTCTCCGGGGCGTAGCGTCCCGAGTCCAGCAGCCAAACGCCGAAGGCCGGCTTGCTGCTGCGCGAGGAGGCGATCAGCAGCTGGGAGTTCGAGGAACCGAAGGTGCTGTCTTCCTTGGTGTTGACGTTGTGGTCGTAGCCGCGGATGAAGTCGAGGATCTTGGCCTCGGACATCTTCGTGCCCTTGGACAGGGAATCCTCGTCGTGGTTGCCGAAGGTCAGCGCCCACGGGATCTTCCGTGATTCCATGGGCATCACGACGTTGTTGATGGCCTGCTTGACCTCCGTCGCGTTGGCGGGGGAGCCGTTGATGACATCCCCGTTGATGACCACGAAGCCCGGCTTCTCGGAGTCCAGCACGGCGTCCATGAGTTCAAGGGTGCGACGATCGGTCCGCGGACCGTCCTGGGTGTCGTTGAACTGGACGATCTTGAACTTGCCGTCCTGGCCGAACTTCATTTTCGCGCTCGCCGGGGAGCCCTGCTTCTTGGGAGAGGCGGCCATGGCCGGACGGGATCCGACGGCAAGGATGCCCGAGACAGCGGCGGCGGTACCGCCAAGAAGGACGCCACGGCGGGGGACGGACGAAGGGGTTTTCATGCTGTGCCTTTCAAACGGGTAACGACCAGAGGGGATTGTCGAACGCGATGGCTCGAGGTCGTGTACTAGACCTTAGAAAGGATGGGTGTCCGGAAGGTTAAGCATTGGTGGCCCCCGGGTGCCCGCCACGTGGCCACAAGGGCGGATGCGCCGAATCTAGTGCATCACCTGCCCGTACCTGTAGGCGGTGTGTGCCGGCCGCGGGGCGGCCGGCACACAATCACAGGTCGATGGCGGGTGACGCGTCCGTCTGTTGGGGAGCGTCAAACCGGTCGAGGGGATGCTCGATCTCGTCCCGGTACATTCGTCCGGCGAACCAGGCAATGATCCCGATCACCGGGGATGCCACGCCCGCCACCACGAAGATCATCCACAGGGGAATGACTTCGGCAAGCGGTCCTGCCAGCGCCATCGACACCGGCATGAGTGCCAGCGAGACGAAGAAGTCCAGCGAGGAGATCCTGCCCAGCATGTGGTGCGGGACCCGGCGCTGCAACAGCGTGCCCCAGATGACCTGTCCGAGTCCGCCGGTGATGCCCGGGATGACCATGATGATGGCCAGTGCCAGCGGTGTGCTGGTCAGCCCGATCAGCGCCAGCGGCAGCGTGCCGAATCCCCAGAACATGATCATGAAGGTGAGGTAGCGCCGCGGCAGCGGGAAGGAGGAGGTCACCATGGAGCCGATGGCGCTGCCGACGCCGTAGGCGGCGAGCATGAACCCGAAGGTTTTGGCGTCCCCGCCCAGCTGGTCCTCCACGACGAAGGGCAGCAGTACCTCGATGGGTCCGATGAAGCTCAGCACCGAGATGACGGCAAAGAGCAGGGTCCAGAGCAACCAGGGGGTGCCCACGGTGTAACCCACTGCCTCGCGCAGGTCGGCCAGGGCGCTTGGGCGCTTCTGGTTGGGTTCAAGGTGCGCGTCGTAGGCCTTGTGATGCCCCAGCATGTTCAGGACCAGGAACGCGACAACGTGGCAGGCTGCTATCCCGACAACCGCCATTGACGGATTGAATGAGGCAACCAGCACGCCGGCAATGGCGGGACCCGCTGCCTGCTGCAGGACCGGACGGAACATTCCCTCCATGCCGTTGGCGGCCAGCAGGTCCTCTGCCGGCAGGATACGGGGCAAGAGCGCCGAATAGGCGGGGAAGAAGAACGCTGCACCGGCACCCTGGATGAAACCGGCCACGGCAAGGTGCCAGAGCTCCATGGCCCCGGTGATGGCGAGCGTGGCCACGGTGGCCATCACGAATAGCGAGACGGCCTCGACGAGAATGATGATCTTTCGGCAGCTAACCCGGTCGGCGGTAATGCCGCCAACAAGCACGAAGCCCAGCAGGCCCAGGGACGTTGCGGTGGCCACCACTGAAAGCTGGGCCGGCCCTCCACCCAGGTGCTTGACCTGGTAGACCATCGCCACCGCCCACATGCCATGGGCAAAGACGCTGATGGCCATCGCGATCAGGAGGATGCGATAGTCGCGATGGGCGAAGGGTCGTAGCGCGCGCGGGGCCATGGTGGGGGTCCTGAAGATGGGTATGCGGGGTCAAAGCACGGTGGTGCCCATGACCAATTTTGCGGCCCGCCATTGATGAATGTCAATCACTGGTCGTGTGAGGTGGATGACAGTCAAGTTACTGATGAGTAGTATGGGGTTCATGCATGCACTCTTTCGCCTCCTGATCGTGCTGGCCACGGCACGTAAACGCCCCAAGATTTCGATGTTCGATACCTCTTCCATGTCGATGCGCGCCCTGCTCACCGACATCGACATTGCCGGGCACATCAACAACGGGATGTACTTTTCCCTCTTCGATTTGGGCCGCTTCGACCTGATGGTCCGTGCCGGGGTGTGGGACATCATGAAGAAGAACAAGTGGAGTCCCGTGGTCCAGTCCGAGACCATCACCTTCCGCAAGTCAGTGGTCTTCAACCAGAAGTTCACGCAGGAAACCCGCATCCTGGGCATGGACGACAAGTGCATCTACTTCGAGCAGCGCATGGTCGCCAACGGGGAAATCTACGTGCAGGCGGTCATGGCCACGCGACTGCTTTCGAAGAACGGCCCGGTGGGCAACGAGGAGATCCTTGCCAAGGCCGGCTTGACGGTGCCCGATGGCCTGGAGCTGCCCGAATGGGTGGCACGCTGGCGCGAAGACACCGCTTTGCCCGGTGCGCGCAGGCCCGCCCCGCACCTGTGGGTCTAGGGCACGGGGTGGCGGCAACGGCCCGTTGCCCTTAGCGCTTCGCGGTATGGGTCACCAGCGCCTCTGCCGCGTTCACCACCTGCTGCGCGTGCATTTTCGCAATGAAGTCCAGCGGCCGGTCGTCGTCCAGCAAGGGGTTGGCGGCTTGCAGCCAAGCGACAGCGGCCTGCGGGTCTTCCATGCTCTGCAAGGTCAGCCACACGCGGTAGCCCAGGCGCAGCCGTTGTTCCGTCACTGCATCCAGCTCGGTGCCCTCTGGATGTGCCCAGCGGTGCGGGGCCGTGCGGTCGGTGGTTCCGGAGATCACCTGCACCTGGGGTGCCCCGATGGCATCGACGAGGGTGCGGACGAGATCGTGGATGTCTGACCGTGTTGCTTCCACATACACGGCGCTGTGGTTCAACGTTTTCATGCTTCCAGCATCACCCCGACGCGCCCGGAAATCCATGCCCGGCGGCACACCAAAACCCGCCACGGAGAGCGGTGGTCCGCGGAAGCCGCGGAAGCCGCGGTCCCGGGCGGATGGGCGTCCTATGCGCGGAGACGGGTTCGGTGGTGGAATGTAACCATGAACCTCATTCCACCGCCGTTGGCCGTGACCGGGTCCACCGGGGAGCTCGGCGGCAGGGTCGCCGCACTGCTCAGTGCCGCCGGGGTCAAGCAGCGCCTGCTGGCCAGGACGCCGCGCAAGGCGCCGCCGCTTGACGGTGCCACCGTGCTGCAGGCCGCCTACGAAAACACGTCAGGCACGCGCACGGCACTGGCGGGGGCCGAGACGGTGTTCATGGTCTCCGCGTCCGAAAGCCGTGACCGCTTGGAGCAACATTGCGACTTCGTCGATGCGGCGGTTGCGGCCGGGGTGCACCACCTCATCTACGTTTCGTTTATCGGCGCCGCCCAGGACGCGGTGTTCACCCTGGCCCGCGACCACTACGCCACCGAAGAATACATTCGGGCCTCGGGACTCCAGTACACGTTCCTGCGCGACAACTTCTACGCTGATTTCCTGCCTGACCTGGTGGGGGCGGACGGGGTTATCCGCGGGCCGGGCGGCGACGGCAAGGCCGCCGTGGTTGCCCGGGCCGACGTGGCGCGCACGGCAGCGGCGATCCTGCGCGAACCGGGCAGGCATCTTGGGGCGACCTACGAGCTAACCGGCCCCGAGGCGCTGTCACTGGCTGAAGTCGCGCAGATCCTGAGCAACGTTGGCCCGCGGCAGGTCTCCTACGTGGACGAGACGGTCCAGGAGGCCTACGCCTCGCGGGCTTCCTACGGGGCTCCGCAGTGGCAACTCGACGCCTGGGTCTCCACTTACCAGGCGATCGCCGCCGGCGCACTTGAAAACGTCAGCGGCGACATCGAGCGGATCACCGGGCAGCCGCCGATGTCGCTTGCTCAGTTGCTGCGCTCCTAGCTGCGCGACTCTGTCAGCTGGCGTGCACCAATGTGAGTGTAAATCGAACGGCACTCGGTCTCCTTTGCTGCCCGGCCTTGGCCTGGGAGGGCTTGTTGTGGCTGCCATGATGTTGTGTCCGTTGCGGTGATCGAATCTTTTTCCTAGTAATTGAAGCCACGGCTTCAAGCTGTCGGTGGTGTCTTCTATGATTGGGGTATGGCAGCGACGTCATCGAGCAGCGGTTCCGGCAGCATCCTGGATGTTGTCGATGAGGAACTGTCCTACGGGGCGCTTTTGGGTCGCGGGTTGGACATGGGTGTCCTGATGGCCGAGTACCTCGTGCGTACCGGGCCCGATGGGGTGCGGGCCATGGCACGGGCGGTGAACCTGGCCACGGCCCAGGACGATGGCTTCGAATTGGTGGAAACCCTCGGTGCCTACGAGCACCTGAAGTCGGCGGTCGGCGCCAAGCAATCGGAGTTGGCGTGCACCCTGGGGGACGTTGTCGCCGCCGACCGGATCGGGCGAGGGGTGCGGGTCAAGAACCCGCAGTGGGGCGTGGGCGCGGAGGTGGGCCTGGCCCTGCACGCGTCCCAGCGTTCGGGGACGAGGTTCCTGAACCGCGCCCGCATCCTCACCGAGGACCTGCCCTGCACCCGTCAGGGGCTGCGGGAGGGGACCATCAACTCGGAGGAAGCCAAGCTCATCGTGCGGGAGGTGCGGCGCCTGAAGCCGGTGAACCGCCGGGACATCGACCGGATGCTTTTTTGCGAGACCCACACCTGCTTCGGGCAGGGAGGTGCCAAGCTGCGGGAGATGATCCGCCAATGGGCGCTGATCCTTGAGCCGGAAGCCGAGGTGGACCTGGAGGAGCGTGCGATGAGGGAACGGCACGTGGAGGTGTTCCAGGTCGATCCGTGCCGGGTGAGGATCACCGGGATGTTCCCCTTGGAGTACGGGGCGGCCCTGTGCCAGGTCATGGCGCGTGAAATCGGCCGTGCCCAGGCTGCCGGGGACCCCCGGACCCAGAGGCAGATTGCCGCCGACTTCTTTTTCGAATCCCTCACCGGGATCGGCGACCACACCAACATCCCCGTGGAGGTGAGCCTGGTGATGACCGACAGGACCCTGTACCAGGGCCACCCCGAACCGGCCGTGATCCCCGGCTACGGATACATCAGTGCCGCCAGGGCCCGCGAACTGTTTGCCGGGAACCCGGATAACCCCCTGGACTCCTGGGTCCGGCGCCTCTACACCGCCCCGGGCACCGGGGACCTGGTGGCCATGGACTCCAAGGCACGGCTGTTCAGCGGCGGACTCAAGCGCTTCATCACCCTGCGGGACCGGTACTGCCGCACCCCGTACTGCAACGGGAAAATCGAGCACCTGGACCACGTGGTGCAGGTGTCCCGCGGCGGACCAAGCACCGCGGAAAATGCGGGCGGACGATGTCGCCTCTGCAACGCCGCCAAGGAAGCCCCCGACTGGGAAGAACACACCGTCCCCGGCCATCCGCATCACCACCTCCAGCGGACACCCCTACACCTCAACCGCACCACCAATGCCCGGCACCCGCCAATACAACGTACGACCGATCAACCCGGCGGACCGGCCACCCAGGCGCGAGTGAGCGCTTGTACGTCCGGTGAGTGAATCAACGTGCTCAACGGCCGCAACAAGTTGATTAGGGTACGAGGGACGAATCCGCTTCAGCATCCTGCACGTTTCCGGCAGCGGAAACAAAATCACCGCGCACCACGCGCAGGAGCACCTCGGCCAGCAGGTCCACCCCGGCGAGCATGTCCGCATCTTTCGTCAGCTCGCGTTCGTTGTGGCTGATGCCCTCGACGCTGGGAATGAAAAGCATGATGGTTGGGACCATGTCCTTCATGTTCGTCGAATCGTGGCCGGCAAGGGTGCGCACCACACCGTGGCGCAGGCCCAACGAATCTGCCGCCTGGGCCGCAAGCTCCAACCCGGCCCGGTCGTAGGCCTTGGCCCCCCACACATGCTCGGCACCACGCTCGATCCGCACGTTGGCCATCTTCTCAATCCTTGCCACGCGGGCGTGCAGGTCCGCATCCGCGGCGGCCAGCACGTCAGGGTCGGTGGAGCGCACATCCACCAGCAAGTTCACGCGGCTGGCAACCACCACCGGGGAGTTCGGGAAGACGTTGAACTCGCCGCAAGAGGTGATCACCATGTGCTCCTCGGTGGAGTGTTCCAGCGCGATCTCGCGTGCGGCAACCACCAGCGCGGAGGCACCCAGCAGTGCGTCCTGGCGGTCGGCGATGACAGTGGCGCCGGTGTGCGCCTGGTCGCCGTGCACCACGAACTCGTACTTGTTCGCGCCCCAGGTCGATTCGACCAGCCCGATGGTCAGGTCCCTGTCTTCCAATGAGCGTCCCTGCTCGATGTGGATCTCCACATAGGCGGCCACCGGCAACTCGAAGTCCCCGATGGTCCCGATGGCCTCCAGCGCCTCGCGAACCGTGACGCCGTGAGGGTCGGTGGTTTCCAGCACCTGCGCGGCCGCAAGCTTGCCGGTGTACACGGAGCTGCCCATCATCGAGGGCTTGAACCGGCAACCCTCTTCGTTGAACCAATTGACCACCACGATGTTGAACTTCGCCTCGCCCCCGGCACCGGCCAGGGACTCCTGGACACGCTTGGCCGCATGCGCCCCGGCCAGCACACCGTAGGCGCCGTCGAAGCGGCCGCCCAGCGGCTGGGAATCAAGGTGCGAGCCCACGGCGATCCAGGGAGCGCCGGGAGCCAGCTCAAGCATCGAGTACTGGTTGCCGACCGCGTCGTAACGCACGGTGAAGCCGTGCCCCTCCACCAAGCCGCGGAACCAGTTGCGGTTCTGCCCGTCGGCAACGGTGGCCGCTTGGCGGTCAACTCCGCCGCCGGCAGTCGCACCATGGGTGCTCATCGAGGTGAAATCGGCCAGGAATGCGCTGTTGTTCGACGTCATGGTGTCTCCTGCAATGTGGTTGTTCGGTGAGGGGGTGATGGTGGTTCAGGCGGTGGCCAGCGCGTCGTTATCGGCACGCGCGTGGCTTTGCCTGCCGCCGAGGAACGTGCCCATCACCTGGAGGTCAGCAATGTTCCGGGCCAGCAACGGGGACTCGGAGAGCACCACGAAATCGGCGAGCTTGCCCCGGGCCAGGGACCCGCGGTCGGCGAACAGACCGGTGGCCTTGGCGGCATTGACGGTGTACAGACGCAGCGCCTCGAGCGGGCTCAGGCATTCCGCCGCACCGCCGAGCACCAGGCCCTTTTCGGTCAAGCGGTCCACGGCGGAGGCCATGGCGCGGCGCACGTTGTTGTCGGCCACCGGCAAGTCCGAGCTGCCTGCCACCAGGACCCCGGCATCCAGCAGCGACTGGCCTCGGTAGAGCCAGCCCTGGCGCTCGGGACCGACGAGCTTGGCGAACTGGTCGCCGAGCGGGCCGATGAAGGAGGCCTGCGGGGTCACCGCGATGCCGTGCCTGGCCACCGCCTCCACCTGGTCCGGGCGGGCGATGCCGAAGTGCTCGATGCGGTTGGGCAGCGCGTTGGGGCCGTGCTTTTCCTGCAGCCCGGAGATGATCTCGATGGCCAGGTCGATGGCCGCGTCGCCGATGGCATGCAGCGCCACGGGCCAGCCGGAGCGGTAGGCAGCCGCCACACGTTCCCGGTAAGCCTGGGGGTCATCGAGCAGGTAGCCGGTGTTGTGCTGGTGCCCGCAATAGTCCTCCGTCACCGCGGCGGTGGCGCCCAGGAGCGATCCGTCCATGAACACCTTGACCGGGCCCAGCGAAAGGTGCTCGTTGCCGAACCCCGCCGTGATGCCCAGGTCCAGCCCCAACCCGGTGCCGGTGCCGTGGGCGTCGGCGGCGTGCGATTCCTGGCCGCGCAGGGCGTCGAGCGCCGGCATCAGCTGGGCACGGGCATGGAGCTTCCCGGCAGCCAGCGCCCGCTGGTAGGCGGTGACTTCCACGGGGGAGTGGCCGATCCAGCCCCCGCCGATGCCTGCCTCGGTGAAGGAAGTGATGCCCTCGGCGGCGTAGCGGGCGGTCGCGGCGTCCAGTGCGCCGACGATCTGGTCCGCCGAGTAGGGCAGCAGCATCTTCTGGATGATCCCCTGGGCCGATTCCTCGACCAGCCCGGTGGGGGAGCCTTGCGCATCGCGCACCACGGCGCCGCCCACGGGATCGGCGAAGCCCGGCTCCAGCGCCCCGGCCAGTTTCAGTGTGGCGGTGTTGGTGATCGAGGCGTGCCCGGAGACGTGGCGCAGGTACAGCGGCCGGTCCCCGGTGATCGCGTCGAGCCGCTTGATGTCGGGGAACTGCCCGTCGTGGTTCTTGTGGTTGAAGCCGGTGCCGTTGAGCCACACGCCCGGGGTGGCGGCAAGCCGGTGCACCTCGGATTCGAGCAGGGCATAGAGTTCCTCCAGCCCGCGTGCCGGCGACAGGTCAAGGGCGGCGAGCCCCAGCCCCCACCAGGTGGTGTGGCAGTGTGCGTCGATGAATCCGGGGGTGATGGCCGCTTCGCCAAAGTCCTCGGTGCGATCCGCGGTGCATCCGGCCAGCTCCTCGTCGAAGCCCACGATGCGCCCGCCGATGATCCCCATTTCGCGTGCCGTCGGGCGGTCCTCGTCCATGGTCAGGATGGTGTCGGCGCGCACCAGCAGATCGAGTCTCATGCGTTGGCCTCCGCGCGGTGCGCCACGGTGCCCGGGCCCATGGTGGAGGGGTCGGTCTTGAGGTGCAGCACCGCCGGCAGCCCGCTGGCCAGGGCCCGCTCGAGGGCCGGGGCGAAGTCGGCGGTGCTTTCCACAAACTCCCCGTGCCCGCCGAAGGATTGAATCCACTGGGCGAAGTTCGGGTTCTCCATCGCGGTGCCCGAGGGACGCTGCGGGTAGTGCTGCTGCTGGTGGGCCACGATGGTGCCGAAGATGCCGTTGTCCACCACGACAATGAGCGGGGCACCGCCATGGGCGAAGGAAACAGCCAGTTCCTGGGCGTTCATGAAGAAGTCCCCGTCCCCGCAGATTGCCACGACGTGGCGCCCCGGGTGCATGATGCTTGCCGCCACGGCCGCCGGGACCGAAAGCCCCATCGCGCCGTTGCGCGGACCCACCAGGGACCTCGGTCCGTGGTGGGAGAGGTAGCGGTGGCCCCACAGGGTGGCGTTGCCGGCGCCGTAGGTGATGATCCGGTCGGCATCCAGTGCCGCTTCCAGGGCCTCGAACGCGACGCCGAGGTCAACGCCGGTGCCGCCGTCGGGTCCGGGACGGGTGAAGGCCAGCTGTTCGGTCCGAAGTCCCTCCATCCACTGGGCTCCGCGTGTTCCGCTCAGGGAGTCGCCCGCGGGCAGCGCGGCGACGAACTCGGCGGGGGACACTCCCAAGTGGGCGTCGATCCGTCCGGCGTGGCCGATGAGCTCCGCGTCGTTGGAGACCACGATGGTCGGGGTGTCCAGAGCCGACTTGTAGCCCTCGGAGAGCACATCGGAGCGGGTGCAGCCGATGAAGACCAGCAGGTCGGCATCGTTCAGCGCGGCGACGGTGCGCTCGGCCCGGCCGTAGCCCAGCCAGCCGGCGTAGGCGGGGGAGTCGTGGTCGATGGCGTCGTAGGCGCGCCAGTCGGCAAGCACCGGGACGTGGGCGGCTACGGCGAAGTCGGCCAATGCGCCCGAGGTGTCGGCGTCCCAGCCGTCCCCGCCAACGATGATGGCGGGGCGCTGCGCGGCAGACAGCAGGGTGGCCAGCGTCCGCAGGCCGGCGGCGCCCGGGGCGGCCTCCGGCAGCGGGTGGACGGCGGGAACGGGGGAGTCTGTCATGCGGACCAGCACGTCCTCGGGCAGTCCCACCACCACGGGTCCCGGGCGGCCGGTGGTGGCCAGGCGCAGCGCGCGGGCCACAAGATCCCCGGCCTGGTGCTCGTCATCGAGTACAAAAACTCCCTTGGCGGTGGTGGAGAACCAGCCCTCCAGGCTGAACTCCTGGAAAGAGTCGCGGCCGCGGTCGGCCAGCGGGATCAGCCCGACGAAGAGCACCATGGCAGTGGCATCCTGCCAGGCGGTGTGGATGGCGATCATGGCGTTGGCGGCCCCGGGGCCGCGGGTGACCATGGCAATGCCCGGCACCGACCCGAGGCGACCTTCGGCCAGGGCCATGAATCCTGCACCGCCCTCGTGGCGGGTCACCACGGTGTGGATCCCGGCGTCGTGCAGGCCGTCGAGGACATCGAGGTAGCTTTCCCCCGGTACTGCATAGACGCGGGAGACACCGTGTGCCTCGAGGGTCTTGACGATGAGGTGTCCGGCTGAGGTGCTCATGGGCTGTGGTGGTCCTTTGTGGTGGAGCGTGGTGAAGATGGAGGATGCTTCCGTGGTCCCCGCACAAGGTGCGGGGACCACGGAAGGGGGGGTGCTAGTGCTTGAAGCCGGGCAGGTCGACGCTGAGGCGGGGCGCGATGACCCCGGCCACTGCGGTGAACAGGGAGAGGAAGATGAGCATGGCTGCGGCCGGCCACCAGTGGTTTGACGCGGCTGCGACCAAGGCGGTGGCGGCCAGCGGGATGAACCCGGAGATCATGCCGGCGGTATTCTGCGCGAAGCCGACGCCGGTGTAGCGGGTCTTGGCCGGGAACAGGCCGGTGAGCACCGTGCCGGAGGCGGCGTACGGCAGCGACAGGGCCGCGACCGCGAGGGTCATGCCGGCAATCACCAGCACGTCGCTGCCCGATTCGATGAGCAGGAAAGCGGGCCATGCGATGATGGCAGAGAAGATGCCGCCGTAGGTGATGACCTTGGAGGAGCCGAAGCGCTCGCCGAGGCGGCCGCCGATGATCAGCACCGGGATTTCAACGACCGCGGCAATGATGCCGCCGGCCAGCATCAGCGAGGGCTTGTAGTCCAGCACGTTCACGCCGTACCAGACCACGAACGCGGTGACCAGGTAGAAGCCGCCGATGCCGAGCATGCCGGCGGCCATGCCGATGATGATTTGCTTCCAGGATTCCCTCAGCGTGGTGCGGATCGGGGCCTTTTCGGTCTCGCCCTTCTCCATGAGTTCCTTGAAGACCGGGGACTCGTCGAGGCGGCTGCGGATGTACAGGGCAACCAGCAGCATCGGGATCGCTGCAAGGAACGGCACGCGCCAGCCCCAGGCGTCAAAGCTTTCCTGCGAGAAGAACACAGTCATCAGGAAGAAGCCGCCGGAGGAGAGGATGGTGCCGATCGGGGAGCCGATCTGCGGCAATGCGGCATAGCGGGCACGTCGGTGCAGCGGCGCGTTTTCCACCACGATGGTCATGGCGCCGGACCACTCGCCGCCGACGAACAGGCCCTGCATGATGCGCAGGAGCACCAGGAGGATCGGGGCGGCGATGCCGATGGCGGCGTAGGTCGGCAGCAGGCCGATCAGGCCGGTGATCACGCCAATGCCGACGATGGTGACCATGAGCGTCTTGCGGCGCCCGATCTTGTCTCCCATCACGCCGAAAATCATGCCGCCGATGGGCCGGGCCACGAGCCCGACGCCGAAGGTGGCGAAGGCTGCCATGGCGGCCGCGGTGGCGTTCTGGCTGGCGAAGAACTGGACGTTGAAGACCAGCGCCGCTGCGGCGCTGAAGAGGAAGAAGTCGTACCACTCCATGGCCGTGCCAATGAGGGCGCCGATGGCAACCTTGGTGGCCTCCTTGTCGGAGATCTGCCGTGTTGCACCGGCTTCGAGTGTTCCAGTGTGGGTCATGGGATTATCTGCCTGAATCTCAAGGGGAGGGCCGCTGCGTCGCTGCTCGCCATCCGATGGTGGGGACCCCACCAATCTTGCCAAGGATCGGCGGTGACGTGGCGCACGTTTCACAACGAGTTGCACACCACAAACGGTGCAAATGCACATAATATGGGGGAATGTTAACGCCGGATTTCGCAGGAATCACGCCAAACGACCAATCGGATGATGCCGCGCGCTGGACAGCGCTGCTGGAGCGGCTGGACGTCGCGGAACTGACGGAGGAATTCATTGAACGCCTCGGTGCCGTTCCCAGCTATGCCGTTTCCCCGCTGCCCGTCAGTGAAATCAGGCGTACGGGAAGCGCTTCCTTCGAGGCACTGCTCCTGGCGATGAAGACGGTGGATGATCATCCTGACTACCTTCGCGAACGCGATGCCATCGCCCTGGACGTGGGAGTCTCGCGGGCACGGGCCGGCGTCCCGATCGAGGCGCTGATGACGGCGATCCGCCTGGACTTCTCGGTGATCTGGGAGGCCATCACTGGCATTGCCGAGCCGGAGGACGCACTGTTGCTGGTCGGGCACACCACCCGGGTCTGGGAAGTGGTCGACGGCTACGCCGGGGAGACCCAGCGGGCTTATGTCGCAGAGCTCGCGAGGATCCAGGCGGAGGCAGACAGCGTGCGGCAGGGATACCTCGCGACGCTGTTCAGCGAGAAGAACCTGACCCCGACCGAACTGGAACGGATAGCAGAGGACCTCGGCCAGGACCTGGCGACGGAATATGTGGTGGCGGTTGCGTCGTGGGACCACATACCGGCTCTGCGCCTTGCCCTGGCAAATGCGCGGGCCGGCAACCAGGTGTTTACCTATTCAAGGGCGGATGCGCTGGTGGTGTTCTTCCCGCTGGGGCTACGGGCCGGATCCCGGGCCCAGCGGCTGTCTGCGAGTCTTGAGCGGCTGACCTGCGGGTTGATTGTGGAAGGCTGCACCCTGGAACGGGTTCCACATGCGGCGGCGGTCGCCGCATCGTTGGCCAAGCTGCTCGAGCCGGCGGAGCAGGGAGCCATGACTTGGACGCGGGGCTGGGCGCGCATGGCCAGGCGCGAGCTCGACAGGGCGGGAGCGCCGGGACTCGGCGAGGTGGAGCGGGCCCTGGAAAATTGCGGGACCACCGAACGCCGCCGGCTGGGAGAAGCAGTGGCCGCCTACCTGGAAACCGGCAGCATCTCGCAGGCCGCGGAACGCTTGTATTGCCACCGCAACACCCTGATGAACCGGCTGAAGCGCTTTACCGAGCTCACCGGCGTTGACCCGACGATACCGGTCCAGGCGGCGCGGCTGGTGGTGGGTTGGGCCTAGACGGCGGCGGGACGTTAGATTGTGGGCATGCCACAAGCGACGCCCATCACCGTCTCCATCACCCGGACGGTACTGCCAGAACACCACCGACGCTTCAACGCCTGGGTCCAGGCGGGCCAGGAACTGGCCCGCGAATGGGACGGCTACCTCGGGTCCGGTTGGATTCGCACCGCGCCGGAATCCAACGAATGGCACGTGCTCTACCGATTCTCCTCCGCCAAGGCCCTGGCGGCCTGGGATGAGTCCGCGGAGCGGCGCTGGTGGATGGACAGTGCCGCGGAGCTGGTGGAAATCACCAAGGTGGAGCACCGCACGGGGATCGAGGGGTGGTTCGAGCAGCCCGGGGACACCAAGCTCACCATTCCCGACATCGTGGTGCCCCCGCGGTGGAAACAGGCGGTCAGCATCTTCCTGCCGTTTTTCCCGCTGAGCCTGCTGTCCAACTTCCTGCTGATGCCGTTGCTGCGGGATTGGCCGCTGATGTTTGCGGTGTTGCTGAACATCTGCATCCTGACCCCGCTGATGACCTATATCTTCTTGCCGGTGACGACCCGGTTGCTGAGGCCCTGGCTGCACAAGCCTCGCCGTGACAGTCCCCGGAAGTAGTTCGTAAATAGACGCCAGAGGCCCGTGGGTGCGACCCGGATGGGACAGCATCCACGAGCCCCCGGCCTCGGTGATGCGCGGTTACAGCAATTCGGCGCGCAACTGCTCCGGCGACTTCGGAGACAGCAGGCCCGGCGCCACGTCGAACACTGTCTTCGCACCGGTCTGGCCGGCCTGGTTCATCCTGTGCACGGCGCGGGCGTAGGCCACCAGCACGCTGGAAGTGAATTCCGGGTTCGACTGCAGGCTCAACGAGTATTCAATGACCTGGGCATGCTCGTCGCTGGTGTTGCCGCTGCGGAAGACGAACCCGCCGTGCGGCATCGAGGTGTGCTCGGAGGCCAGTGTGGCGGCATCGATGAAGTTCACCGTGGTGTCGTACTGGTCGAAGTAGTGCTCCATGGTCACGATGGCCGTCCGTACGGCCTCGGAGTCGGCGCCGTCTTCGAGCACCACGAAGCACTCGCGCACGTGCTTCTCGCGGGTCTCCAGGCTCGGGCGCTCGCCGGCACGGACCTGGGCGATCGCCTGGGCGCTGGGAATCGTGTACTGGACGCCGCCGGCGACGCCGGGCACCCGGCGGACGGCATCCGAATGGCCCTGGCTGAGCCCGCGTCCCCAGAAGGTGTAGGTTTCGCCGTCGGGCAGCAACGCCTCGCCGTAGACCCGGTTGATGGAGAACATGCCCGGATCCCAGCCAGCCGAGATCAGCGCGGTCTTGCCCGCCGCGGTGGCCGGGGCATCCACCGCGGCGAAGTGTTCGGGGATCTTCGCGTGGGTGTCGAAGCTGTCCACCGTGTTGAACAGGGCGGCCAGCGCAGGTCCCTGTTCGGGGAGGTCGGACTTGGAACCGCCGCACAGGACCAGCACATCGATGTCCTCGGTGTGCCCTAACAGTTGGTCCATGTGGAAGGCCGGGGCGCCATCGGGAAGAGAGAGGGCAGCGGGGTCCCGTCGGGTGTAGACGCCCACCAGCTCCATGTCGGGGTTCTTGGCGACCGCCGCCTGCACTCCTCGTCCCAGGTTTCCATAGCCGGCAATGCCAAGGCGGATTGTTGCTCCCACGAATTTCCTCACGTCAAAGTGTTTTTAATATTCCTTCCACGGTAGTGCCTGCGACGCCGGAACACCTAGACGGTTGCGGTCCGGGCCAGGACGGCGACGCCCGGCGGCCTCGTGCCGCCGATATGGCCTGAAACGGGACAGGGCGCGGCCGGTGCGCCCGCCCCGGGGGATGCGCCGGCCGCGCCCGTGGTATTCGCGGCCCGGGGACCACGAAGGGCGGAAACTAGCCGCGCAGGTGCCGGCGGTTCCGCATCATGATGAGCGCCGGGATCAGCAGCAAGGCCACCGGGATCAGGAGCAGCAGCGCGCTGGGGCCGCTGCCGATCTTGGATGCCGAAACGGCCCGCGTGCTGGCCTCCAAGCGCGAGGTGCCGCCGGCCAGCTGGGTCGAACCCTCGGAGAGGGTGGACAGTCCGGCGGCCAGTTGCGAATTGCCGTCGGCGAGCCGGTTGGCACCGTCATCGAGCTTGGTGGCGCCCGTGGACAAATCACCGGAACCCTTGCGCAACGCCTCCAGGCCCATGCCCAGGGTTTCGCTGCCGCCGGCGAGCTTGGCCGCCCCGGCGTCAAGCTCCTCGGCGCCGCGGGCGATCTTCGCGTTGCCGGCAGCCAGTTTCGTGGCACCGGCCTCGAGCTTGTCGGCACCGGCTGCCGCGGAGTCGGCTCCCTGTGCCAGCGCGGGGGTCTTTGACGCCAACTCGGAGGTTCCGGCCTTGAGCGACCCGGTGCCCGCTGCCAACTTGTCGGTGCCGGCAGCAAGCTTCTTGCCGCCGGCCGCAAGTTCATGGGCGCCAGCGTTGAGCTTGCCGGCTCCGGCATCCAGGGCCGAGGTGCCGTCCGCGAGCTTGCTGCCGCCCGCAGCCAGGGCGTCCGCCCCGGTCGTGAGCCTGCCGGCTCCGTCCTGGAGGGTGGCGGTGCCCTGGGCCAGCGTGCCGGCCCCGGTGCTGAGTTGGGTGCTACCGGCGGCCAGAGCGTCGGTGCCCTCGGCCAGCCGGGAGGCCCCGTTGCCCAGGGCGCCGAGTCCGGCCAACAGGCCCTTGGAGGAGTCGTTGAAGCCGGCGTCCAGCTGTCCGAGCCCCGAGTTCAGGTCCTGCGCCCCGGCATTGAGCGCGGTGGCTCCGGTCTTCAGTGCGCCGATGCCCGCACCCAGGGCCTTGGACCCCTCACTGAGTTGGCCCAGCCCGCCGTCCAGCCTGGCGGCTCCGGTCTTGACAGCCTGTGCCCCGTCGTTCAGGGCGTCCGTTTGGCCAACGAGGTCCTTGGTCCCCAGCTTCAGGGAATCCATGCCGTCGGCCAGTTGGCCGCTTCCGGTGGCCAGCTTCTTGGCACCGGCAGAAAGATTGGCGGTACCGTCGTGCAGCTTCTCCATGCCGGCATTCAGGTCCTGGGAACCGTCATGGAGTGCGTTGATCTGCTCCAGCAACAGGCCCGACGGCACCGCGGGATTCGCCTTCACGAACGCGGCAAGGTCGCCCAGGCCCTTCGACAGGCGTCCGGAACCGTCCGTCAGTTCGCCCGTTTTTCCGTCGGCGGTGGCCAGCCCCTCGGCCAGGCCCTTGGCGCCCGTTTCGACACCCACGGAACCCTCCTGGGCGGCCACGATGCCTCCGCGCAGTTTGGGTGCGGCGTCGGCCAGCTTCCGGGTGCCCGCGGCCAGCTTGGTGCTGCCGTCCGCCAGCTGTCCGGAGCCGTCCTTGAGTGCCGCCACGCCTTCAAGCAGGGCCGGGGCCTTGCTGGCCAGCTCCTCGACACCGCCGAGCAACTTGTTGCTGCCGGCCGCCAGGGCATCGGACCCCGCGGCAGCACTTGTGGTGCCCGCGGCAAGCTTCTGCGCACCGGCATTTGCCGCCTGCGTACCGGCGGCAAGCTTCTGCGCACCGTCGTTGGCCGCGCCGGCTCCCTCCGAGAGATGCTGCGCGCCCACCGAGAGGTCGTGGGCTCCGGTGTTGACCTTGCCCGTGCCGATGCCGAGCTGGGACATGCCGGCCGAGAGCTGCTGGGAACCATCCCTGAGCGACTGAGCCCCGGTGTCCAGTGCGCCGGTGCCCGCTGCGAGCGAACCGGCACCGGTGGCCAGCTTGGATGAACCTTCACTGAGTGCGTCTGCACCCACTGTGGCGTCCTTCGCACCCGCGGCCAACTTGCCCGCACCGGCGTTGAGTTTGCCCGCGGCGGCATCGACCGCATCGGTGCCGGCGGCGATCTTCTTCGCGCCGGCGGACAGTTCAGCTGCCCCGTTGCCGAGCCTGGCCGCGCCGGCCTCGGCGTCCCCGGCGCCGATCGAAAGCTTGGTCGTCCCTGCGTGCAGGGTGCCCGCACCGTCCGTCAACTTGACTGCGCCGGTGGCTGCCTTTTCCGCACCCTTGGCAAGTTTCTGTGCGCCCTCGGACAGTGCACCGGTGCCGGCGGCCAGTTCGGCGGCGCCGGCGGCGGCGCCGGAGGACCCGTCGGCCAGCTTGGCGACTCCGTCGTTGGCCTTGCCCATGCCGTTGTTGAGGTCCGAGGCGCCGCTGGCCACCTGGGATGAGAACATCGCGTAGAACGCCACGAAGGCGATCAGGAACAGGCCGAGCAAAACCGTGATGATTGCATGCAGCAGCGTGTGCCGCTTGGCCGCAATATGTGCATTCAACTGGACTCCTGGGGGATCGGTGGGGGTTGGCGGGGAAATGGTGCCGCGGGGATTTCGGGCGCAGAAAGGTACGCCACGATCCGTGGCCCGGTGGAGCAGGAGGGTGCTGCGGCCGATATCCGGCCGAACCCAAGGTCTATCTGTGATGTGTATTACAAGGGGCTAGGACCATTGAACTTACTGATGGGTAGCTTTGCAAGTGTTTTGGGAAAATAACTTACCCGTGGGTAGGTTGTGACGTCTTCTGCGCGCCTAGGCTGAGGGGGCGCGAGGCCCGAACCGCTGGTCCCGCAGGCACTTGGCGCCCGGCCATGGGCCCAAAGCCCGCCGGGAAGTTGTAGGCTCGCACACATGGTGAGATTTCTGATATTGGCTCTTTTGTCCGTCCTAGGGTTCATCGCCATCGTCGCCGCAACGCTTGGCCCCGCCGGTTGGTGGATCGTTGCGGGGGTGGTGGTCCTCTTGTTGGCACTGGGGATCCACGACGTCCTGCAAACCCGGCACGCCATCCTGCGCAACTTCCCGGTGCTGGGACGCATGCGATTCCTGCTCGAGTCGATCCGCCCCGAGATCCAGCAGTACTTCATCGAGCGCAACACCGACGGGAGGCCCTTCGACCGAGACACCCGTTCGCTGATCTACGCGCGGGCCAAGGGCGCCGACAGCCACAAGGCCTTCGGCACCGAACGCGACGTCAACGAGGTCGGCTACGAATACCTGCTGCATTCCACCGCCCCGGTCGAGGTCGCGAAGGACCAGCACCGAGTGCGCATTGGCGGACCGGATTGCACGCAGCCCTACGACATGTCCCTGATGAACATCTCCTCCATGAGCTTCGGATCGCTGTCCAAGAACGCTGTTCTGGCCATGAACAAGGGCGCTGCCATGGGTGGCTTCGTCCACGAGACCGGCGAGGGCGGGCTGGCCTCGTACCACCTGGAACACGGCGCCGACCTGTTCTGGGAAATTGGATCCGGCTACTTCGGTTGCCGCGATGCCGAGGGAAACTTCGATCCAGAGGTCTTTGCAGCCAAGGCGTCCAACGAACATGTCAAGGGCATCACGATCAAGCTGTCCCAGGGGGCCAAGCCCGGGCTCGGCGGCGTGTTGCCGGCGGCCAAGATCACCACGGAGATCGCAGCCACTCGCGGGGTGCCCATGGGCGTTGACTGCATTTCCCCGGCCTCGCACTCGACCTTTTCCACGCCACGGGAGCTGATGCAATTCGTGGCCCGGCTGCGCAAGCTGGCCGGTGGCAAGCCGGTCGGCTACAAGTTCTGCGTCGGTTCCCGCACCGACGTGCTGGCCATGTGCAAGGCCATGTTGGAAACCGGAATCACCCCCGATTTCATCACCATCGACGGATCCGAGGGAGGCACCGGCGCAGCGCCGCTGGAATACGAGGACCACGTGGGCACCCCGCTGACCGAGGGACTGATGCTGGTGCACAACGCGCTGGTCGGGTGCGGGCTGCGCAGCAAGATCAGGCTCGGGGCCGCTGGCAAGGTCGCCACCGGTTCCGACGTTCTCAAGCGGCTGATCCAGGGCGCCGACTTCACCTTCAGTGCCCGGTCCATGATGATGGCCACCGGCTGCATCCAGGCGCAGAAATGCCACACCAATGAATGCCCCGTCGGGGTTGCCACCCAGGACCCGCGTCTCGTCCGCGCGCTGGACGTGGAAGACAAGGGCAACCGGGTCTACAACTACCACAAGCTCACGGTGCAGGAAGCTGCACAGTTGATGGCCTCGATGGGCGTCACCAACCCGGCGCAGCTGAATACCAGGATGTTGCGCCGCCGCGTCGACCACCTGACCACTCGCAGTTACGCAGGACTGCACCATTGGCTGGAACCCGGCGAGCTATTGCGCCAGCCGCCCCGTGGGTGGGCACCGGACTGGCTGGAGGCCGACGCCGACAACTTCGGCGAGCACGCCCCGATGCCGTGGCCGACCCAGCGCGAACCTGCGCCGCCGGTGGAGAAGACCGTCGCGCCCAAGCGCGTGGAACCCAAGGACTCCACCCACCGCACCGTGGAACCGGTTCACCCGAACCCCCAGCGGCCGGAGGGCAGGCCCGCACCCAAGACCGCGCCACATCGGGGTTGATGGCCCGTCATCAATGCCGGGCGGCGATTCGCGACTCGGAATAATGTCCCCCATGACCTCCTCGAATACCGCGCCGGGCATCGGGTTCCCCTCGCTGCTCGCCCACGCCTTCTTCCTGCAGGCAGCGGTGTACCTGGTGCGTCCGGCAACCTCCTACAAGGCGTTGGAACTCGGCGTTGACCCCGGGCTGCTGGGCCTGGTGGTGGCGAGCTTCTCGATCCTGCCGGTCTTCCTGGCCGTGTTCATTGGCCGGGCCGCGGACCGCGGCAAGGAGCGTCACATCCTGCTGGTGGGTGCTGCCCTGCTGATCATCTCCGGGGCCGGCCTGCTTTTCGCCGCGCCCTCCCTGCCGGCACTGCTGGGTTGGAACCTGCTCCTGGGCGTGGGGCACCTGATGAGCATTCTGGGTGAGCAAAGCCGTTTGGCATCGGCCACGAACCGCAACATGGATAGGGTTTTCGGCTTCTACACCATGGTCACCGCGGTGGCCCAGACCGTTGCGCCGCTGTTGCTCGGTGTGCTGGGCGGGGCTGCGGTCGCTCCGGACACCTCGGTGCTGCTGCTGGCCTACCTGGTGGGAGCCGCCGGCGTGCTGGCCACCGGCGTTCTCATGGCCCGGCACGGCGGCACACGGAGCAAGTCCGGCATCCCGAAGGCTCCGGTGAAGCTGCGCACCGCACTGCGGGTCCAGCCCGCTGCCCGCAACACGCTGGTCGCCTCCATCGGGCTGAGCATGATGGTGCTGTGCACCATCGACCTGCTGCAGGTCTACCTGCCGGCTCTGGCCGTGGAACGGGGAATTTCCACGCAGGCGGTCGGGGTGCTGCTGGCGTTGCGGGCAGCAGCCACGGTGCTCTCGAGGCTGGCGATGGACCGGCTGGTCCGTGCCGTGGGAAGGTCGCGGCTGCTGCTTGGATCCACCGGCATCTCCGCGGTGCTGATCGGCCTGCTCGTGCTGCCGCTGCCGACCCCCGCCATGGCAGCGCTGCTGGTGCTTGCAGGCCTCGCCCTGGGCCTCGGGCAGCCGCTGAGCATGAGCGTGGTCTCGATGACCGCCACCGAAGGCACCCGCGGCACCTGGATGTCGATCCGCCTGCTGGGCAACCGCCTGGGGCAGACAGTGATCCCGGTGGGCGTCGGCGTCTTCGCCACCGCCCTGGGGGCCGGAGGAGTGTTCCTCGCCCTGGGGGTGACCACTGCCGCGGCGACGCTGGGTGCCATCGCCCCGCTGCGTTCCATGGACGATTGAGACGGTGCCGGCGTGGCCGTGCCTATTGCGGGTCGGCGATCACCGCGGCAATGGCCTGGCGGTCCACCTGGGCCAACTCGGCGGGGTTCCATGCCGGGCTGCGGTCCTTGTCGATGACCTGGGCGCGGATCCCCTCGGCCAGGTCATCGCGGTGCATGAGGTAGTCGGCCACGCGCAGCTCCCGTGCCAGGGCCGAGGGCAGGTGGTCCGCCTCCCGGGCAGCGCGCACCGCCAACAGCGCGCACTGCAGTGAGGTGGGGCAATTGGCGCGCATCCGGGCTGCCGCCGCCCGGGCCGCGGGATGGACCATGGCATCGAGGCGCTCGAGGATCTGCTCGGGCGTTGGCGCACCGAAGGCCGCATCGATCCACGGTTGCGCACTGGCCAACGGGGAAACGGCAAAAGACCCGAAGAACACCTCCAGCCCGGCGGCGATGTCGGGTGCCGGCATTGCCTCGAAGTCGGGCAGGGCCTCGATGACCTCCTCGAAACGATCCCCATCGACCAGCATGTCGGCAAAGCCGAGTTCCACCGCATCCGCACCGGTGAAGGTGTCGCCGGTCAACACCAGGTATTCGCCGAGGTGTCCCGGTGCCCTTGCCATCAGGTGCGTGGCACCCACGTCCGGGCTGTAGCCAATGCGCGCCTCCGGCATGGCGTAATGCGCTTCGGGGGTGGCGATGCGGATGGCGGCATGCGAGGCCAGGCCGATCCCGCCGCCCATGCACAGCCCGTGCACCAGGGTGAGTACCGGTTTGGGGTAGCTCGCGATCATCTGATCGAGCCTGAATTCCAGGGAAAGAAGGTCAAGGAACCCGGAGTGTCCGCCGTTGGTCACCGCTTCGTGGAAGTCCTTGATGTCCCCGCCGGCACAGAAGCCGCGCACGCCCTCTCCGCGCAGCACCAACATTGACACGGCCGGGTCGGTCCTCCAGTTTTCCAACACATCGGTCAATTCCCGGAGCATCGGGCCAGTGAGTGCATTGATGCTTATGGGCCTCCGCAGCTCGATGAGGCCCAGGGGCCCGCTGCGGGTGGAGCGGATATGGCTGGTGATCGTGATGGTCCTGGTTCCTTGCCGTGCCGATATGTGGTTGATGCCAAGATATCGCCGAACCGGCTCCGATGCGAAACCCGGGTGCGGCAACAACGCCATGCCCGCCCACAGCAATCCGGGGATGTGGTTTCGTTGACCCAGGCAGCCGGGCCATGGCCCCGAAGTCGTCCCCGGGAAGGGGGTGCCTACCGCGTCGGCTTGACGTAGGATCGTCCCCAAAGGCAGCCGGCACCACCCGGACTTCCGCTCGCAATGTTGTTTGGGGAAACACCGTGAGAAAAACCGCCATGTCCGCCGCTGTCCTGCTCTTAGCCGTCCTGTTGGTTCCGGGGGACCCGGCCACTGCCGCGTCTCCCGTGCACGTGGCCGAGGGCGTGAACCTGACACCGATCGCCACCGAGGCCCACCCGGACCAGGAATCGCAGAGGCCCGAGGAAGCCGACGCGAAGGCTGGCGAGTTCAAGGACGGGATGTTGTGGCGCTCGCACCCGGAAGGGATCGAGGTGTATGCCGCCACGTCCCCGGCGGTGCTCGTGCCCCATGACCTGGTCCGGGCCTGGGCCGACACCGGTTGGGAAAACGGCCCCTTCGGCTATCCGAGCGGTGGGCACTACAGTGCCGGCAGCGATACCCGACAGCCCTTCACCGGCGGCATTCTCGGGGTGCGCCCCGACGGGACCTCCTACTGGCTGCCCGCGACCACCGAACTTCCCGACTTCACGGTGAGCGGTGCCGGCTGGGGACACGGCGTGGGCATGAGCCAGTACGGGGCCCGGGCCATGGCGGCCGGGGGAAGCAGCGCCACTGACATCCTGGAGTACTACTACAACCCCGCCGAGGTCACCGACAGCAGCACCGCCGCTGCCAGCGACATCCGGGTACAGGTGCTGACATCGAAGACCAGCGAAGTGGTGGTTTCAGGCGGAAAAATGCAGGTCATCGACCCAACGGCGAATCAGGCCTACACGGCACCGGCGGGCTCAAAACTCGTCCTTGGACGCGCGGGTTCGCAGTTGGCCTACGAGTTGAGGACGCCGGATGGATTCGACAGGGTTCCGCGGGACAACAACGAAGACGGCGTTCCCGACGTGGATCCGGCGCCCGAAGCCAACAAGGTCACCGGCAAGCTGATCATTCTGTGGGAAGGCACACGCGACTGGCCAGCGAAAAACCGTGCGACGATCTCGGTGCCCGGCGCCAACGAAGAATCCTCGGCGCCCGGGGTCTACAGGCACGGCTACCTGGAAGCGGGGCTGCTGGATGACCGGGTGAACCTGGTGGCGGCGCTGCGGCTCAACGACGAATACCTCTACGGCCTGGCCGAGGTCCCCTCGTCGTGGCCTCGCGCCGTGCTGCAGGCCCAGGCGATTGCCGGCCGGACGTACGCCATGCGCAAGCTGAACACGGTCAGGGATTCCTGCGACTGCAACGTCACGGACGAGGTGCAGGACCAGAAATTCACCGGCTGGAAGAAGGAGAACGAGAAATCCGGTTACGGGGCCAGGTGGAAGGCCGCAGTGGAGGCGACGATAAAGCGCAATGACGCGGGCGTTCCGCGCAGCGGCAAGGTCGTGGTGTACGACGGGAGGCTGGCCGAAACCCTGTATTCCTCCTCGACCGGAGGTGCCACCCGCGACAGCGAGGACGTCTGGGGCGGTGCCGCGCGACCCTATCTGCGTTCGCGTCCCGATCCCTGGTCGCTGGAGGCCAGCGCCAAGAACCCCTACGACGCCTGGGAACAAGGCACCAGCCAGGAAGAGATGGCCGAGGTCTTTGGGCTCGAGAATGTGATGAGCGTGGAGTTCGAGCGTGGCAAGGACCTGAGCATCGTCTCCGCCACGGCCACATCCATGTCCGGACGATCCAAGACCCTGCCTGGGAAGGAGTTCCGTGGAAAGGATTCCGGCGTCGGTGCGCGTTCGGCCTGGATCACGGGTATCGAGCCAAGCGTGGGGCCTCCGGTGGAAACCACCATCAAGCCGGGGAACTTTTGCACCACCACGGTGAAGGCCGGTGCGGGCATTGCCCGGGCAGTGTCAGCTGCCAGCGACGGCGAGGTGATTTGCCTGCAGCCCGGAACCCCAAAGCCAAGCAGTGTGGTGCTCAAGCCGCGGCAGACCTTG
The DNA here is from genome assembly GCF_030512175.1 of Paeniglutamicibacter sulfureus. GTDB lineage: Bacteria > Actinomycetota > Actinomycetes > Actinomycetales > Micrococcaceae > Paeniglutamicibacter > Paeniglutamicibacter sulfureus. The sequence continues at coordinate 1,197,662 of NZ_JAULBL010000002.1, forward strand.
GTCGGCGGCAAATAATCCAACACCCGGCTCGATGGAACGGGTGGTTGGCCCGCATCATCGACTGCCCGGTATCCTGAAAAGGATTTCCGGCGGGGGACACTGCCGGGTCGTGGAGACACAAAAACAAGGGAGCACGCCGGCTGATGGCATCGACCGACCAGAACGACGAACGCGGGAGACTTGCCAAACTCGTCCTGCCCGGGGGACAAGAACCGGATCCGCGCTTCACCCTCGCCAACGAACGCACCTTCCTGGCCTGGATCCGCACCGCCCTCGCCTTCCTGGCTGGCGGCATCGCCCTGGAGGCATTCGCCGCAGCCGCCTTCCCCGGCCCGCTGCGCACCGGCATCTCGGTGCTGCTCATTGTCATCGGCATGCTCATCAGCGCCGGTTCCGCCTTGCGCTGGCGCAGCATCGAGATGTCCATGCGCCAAGCGAAGCCGCTGCCGCTTCCGCTGATCATCCCGATCCTGGGCCTGGGCAGCGCCCTGGCCGCAGCTGTGGTCGCGGTACTGATCTCCCTGGACCAATGAGCACCGCGCCGCGGCCGCCCCTGCACCTGGACCCCGGGCTGCAGCCCGAACGCACCGTCATGTCCTGGGGACGGACCACGCTCTCGCTCTGCGTAGCCGCGCTGGTCTTCCTGCGCTGGCTGCCGCATTACGGGGTGGGGATCCTGGCAATGATCGTGCTGGCACTGCTGGCGGCCGGAAGCATCTATGCCACGCAGCGCCACCGGTATACCGTGGCTTCCCACGGGATCAAATCCGAGCGGCTGCGGGCCGACGTCGTGGCGATCCTCGCGATGAGCATCGCGGTGCTTAGCCTCGGCGTTGTCGGCATCCTGGTGGTAGTGGATTTCTAGGTGAACGTCATTCCGCTCACCTCGCCAATTTCCGGCCGTGTGGTCTACCGCGTGGCCGATCAGGCATTCGATTTCACCCCGAATGATCCAGGCGAAGTGGCGGCACGCAGGGGTTCACCTGCCTCGTTGGCCGTGGATTCGGTTCTTGTGGACGTCGGGATGCCCAACGGCATTCTTCTCTACGTTTGGGGATACTCACCCCAGTCGTCCTGGCTTGCCGTCCCGGGAATGCCCTCAGGTGCCGTTGACGGGGTTGTCATGGTTGATGAGCCGGAATTGGATTCACAAGCAAGTGTCAGCATTCGCCGCGACGGCAGTGATCCCGCGGAGGTGTGGTGGACCCAATTCGATGCGGATACGGGGGTGGTGCCGCATCACGAGCGGAGGACCCGATGAGAGCTTGACTCGCATCGCCGCGGACACGGTCATCGGAGCCGATAGCTCCGGTATTACCTCGTTGTGGTTGAAGCCAACCTTCGTGGACTGAGTTCAACGCACCGAAGGTGCGAGGCGCGTTGCAACGATGCTTCCCGTCCGGGATCCTGTCCAGCAAGGTGCCAGGACCCATAGGGTGTGACCGCCCTGATGCGCCCCCGCTCCTTGGTTAGCGCCGCTTGGGCCCGATGCTCAGCTCTGCCAGGACGTTGGTGAGCCGGTCCATGAACACCCCGACCTTGGGGTTGTCCCGACCTTCCGGACGCAGCGCGAAGATGCTGCGGGCCAGACGGATCTCGGGCGCGTCGATTACCTGGATGCCTGCAGGTGCCCGCAGCATGGCAAGCTCCGGAACCAGCGCGGCGCCCAACCCGGCGGCGGCCATGTGCAGCGAGGCATTGAAGTCGTCCGAATGGGCGACCACCCGGGGATGGATGTTGAATGCGGCAAAGAGCCGGGAGATCACCGTGGCATCGCTGGTGCCCGGATGGTGCATGATCCAGGGCATGTCCGCCAGCTGGGCGGCGCTGAAGACGGAGGTGCCGTCGAGTTTCCAGGATGCCGGAACCACTACGCGGAACGGGTCATCGCCCAGCCACTGGCGTTCCATCTGCGCCGGCCATGCGAGACCTCCCTGGCCCACTTGGAAGATCAGCGCGAGGTCCAGCTCCCCGTCCTGGCGCAGGCCTGTAATGGTCTGGTGGGGTTCTCCCACGTTCACGCGCAGGGCGATGCCGAGCTGGTCCCAGTCCCGGGATCCCAGCAGCTTGGGCAGGGCATAGGTGGCCAGGGAGGGAAAAATGCCGATGCGCAGTTCCTGCAACGGCTTGCCGCTCGGGTCAAGGTCCGGGGTGGAGGTCGCTGCCATGAGCGCGTCGATGTCCGTGAGCACGCGCTTGGCATGGCGCACCATGGTCAGGGCCGCGGGCGTGGGCTCGATGCTCTTGGCACCGCGGGTGAAAAGGGTGGTCCCGGTGTCGCGTTCCAGCGCCGACATTTGCTGCGAGACCGCCGAGGGCGTGTAGCCCAGGCGCAGGGCGGAGGCGGCGAAGGACTTCTGCGTCACCACTTCCAGCAGCGTGCGCAAATGAACCGGGTTGACCACTGAAACTCCTGTGCCTCGGGCGGGGTGAGAGCGCGGACCACTGATGGACCGCGCCCGTCCCATCCTAGACGGGCGACGAAGCTAGTGGCTTTCTTCCTCGAGGACTTCGTCCTCGGTCCACTCTTCCTCGACGGTTTCCTCGTCGTCGGCATCGTCCTCGGCGGTCAGGTCGTCATCGAGGAGATAAAGGTGCTTGCGCAGTGGATCGAGGGCGGTCATGGACTCGGGACTGTCGGACGAACCTTCGTAGGGCTGGCCGTCCCGTCCGTCGCCGGGTTCGTACATGTCGTCGTCGATCGGCTCATCGAAGACGGTGTCATCAAAGCTATTGCTCATCGTGCCCCTCTTTTCTCCATAGGCCGGGAACTGCGACTGATCCCCGATTGATTACAGCCTATGTTGCATCCGACCGTATGGGAATGGGCACTTTTTCGCGCACCGAAGCAGGCCCTCAGGCGGAGTAAGGTCGATATATGGACAGCGACATTTCCCCCCGATTCTTCACACCGGCCATCAACCGCCCGGCATTGCTTGCCGCCGCCGGAAGGATCCTGGCACCTGCATTGTGGCTGGGTTTGCTGATCGGGATTTCGTTCATCGAGACGCCGCTGAAGTTCATGGCCCCGGGGATGACCCTGGCGCTGGGCCTGGGAATCGGTCAGCTGGTTTTCGCCGCGATGAACATCGTGGAAGTGGTCTTCTTCATTGTGCTTGCCGCTTCCTGCATCAAGCGAGGCATGGATCGGGCATACCTGTGGGTGGTCGCCGGGTTGGGTGCCGTGTTGCTGGCCAAGATCGCGCTGATCAGGCCGTTCCTGGCCAAGCGCACCGAGGCGGTGCTGGCCGGGGCCGAGGCCGGCGGTTCAAGCTGGCACTACTTCTACATCGCCGCGGACGGCCTGCTTTTGGTCCTGCTTGTCACGGTGCTGGTCATGGGCGTGCGCCGCTGGGTGCTGCCGGGCCGGTAGGGTCCGCCGAAAGCATATGCAAGACGGCCACCGGGAAATCCCGGTGGCCATCTTGCATATGCCGATTATGGTGTGGCTAGTTCGCCGGTGCCATGGACATGGCCTTGGCGGTGATCTTCACCGACTCCAGGCGCTGGGCGGAGTTGCTGGAGTTGTGTACCGTGATCAGTTCATCGGCCCCTGCCGTGCGCGCGAACTCGTGCAGGTATTCGGCCACTGCCGATCCGTCGCCCACCGCGGTGTACTGGAGCATCTTCATGATCGAATCCCCGTGCGGTGAATCCAACAGCATTTCCACCTCGGCATCGGTGAACTCGGTTTCGCGGTTGCGTCCCAGCATCATCCGGATTCGATCGCGGCGAACCTGTTCCATGATGGCTTGCGCCTCGGCGTTGGTCCCGGCGGCAACCACGCCGACACCGGCAATGACGTATGGCTCGGCCAGGAACTCGGAGGGGCGGAACTCGTTGCGGTACGCGGTCGTCGCCTGCACCAGGGCATCGGGGGCAAAATGCGAGGCGAAGGAGTACGGCAGGCCCAGTTGGGCAGCCAGCCGGGCGCCAAAGAGGCTTGAACCCAGGATGTAGAGCGGAACGTTGGTTCCGCGCCCGGGGTAGGCATGGATTCCCTCGATGCGCGAGGTGTCCCCGAGAAACGCCTGCAGCTCGAGCACATCGTGCGGGAACGCATCGGAGGCCGCGGGATCGCGGCGCATGGCCCGGAACGTGGCCTGGTCGGTGCCCGGCGCACGCCCGAGGCCCAGGTCGATGCGGCCCGGGAAAAGTGTCTCGAGGGTGCCGAATTGCTCGGCAATCACCAGCGGCGAGTGGTTGGGCAGCATGACGCCGCCGGAGCCCAAACGAATGGTGCTGGTGTGGTGGGCGACGTGGCCGATGAGCACCGAGGTCGCTGACGAAGCGATCGAGTTCATGTTGTGGTGTTCGGCGTACCAGACGCGCTTGTAGCCGGTCGCCTCGGCGGTTTGGGCCAATTCGACGCTCTGGGCGAAGGTCTCGGCGGCGGAACCGCCACGGCGGATGGGGGCAAGATCAAGGATCGACAAAGGAATGCTCACATTAGCGGCAACTAGGGCCCGTCCGGTTTCATTCCCGCGGTGTCCGGACACACACGCATCCTGTCCACCCGGGCGTAGGATTTTGAGGCATGAAGCGGATTGCGTGGCTGTTGGCCGGCGGCCTGCTGGCAAGCACCCTGGGTGCATGCACCGTGCTGGTTCCGGATCCGCCCGAACCTGCGCCGTCCACCCTGCCGACTCCCGATCTGCTGGCCGAGCTACCGCCCGATTGCCCGCGGTCCGGCGGCGTGGCGGAGCCAGTGGGGATATCCCCGGGGACCGAAGCACAGATCGCCGCGGACCTCTTGGCTGCCGCGGGTGACTGGGTGAATGCCGGAACAGCCATGATCACCAACGAGCCGGAGTGGGCGGATCCCGGGTTGCCCGGGCACTGCCTCGGGGACCTGGCCGAGGCGCTCGGGCGGATCCACGGTTCGGCACTCCTGACCGGGAACGGGGATGAGACGTTGGGCGGCTTTCAGGCGGAAATGGTGGAGGAGAACCTGGCGAACCTGCAGGCCGCGCATGGCCAGGGAAGTGCCACGAATGCCAGGCGGGAACTGGCACTCGTGCAGCAATCCTCGCAATCGGACAGCGGAACCTTCCTGGACCTCATCGTGCGCAAGCTGGACAATCGGTCGATCCAGCCCAGCGGCATGGAGGAGTGGATGGTCATCGTGGTGCCGCAAGGGCCCCAAAACCTGGTGTTCCACCTGGAAACCAAGGAAGCGGCGCACGGCTTTTTCAGCTGGTGACCCGGAACCATCAGTCAAGGAAAGGGCCTCGGAAGTTAAAACAGTAGTGGGCGGCACCCCCCAAGGGGAGTGCCGCCCACCACTAATCAGCTAAATGCCGAAGTTGATGATCCGAAGCTTAGACAGCGCGGATATCGGTGGCCTGAAGGCCCTTCTGGCCCTGAGTAACTTCAAACTCAACGCGCTGGCCCTCTTCGAGCGAACGGAAGCCGTTCGACTGGATGGCGGAGTAGTGTGCGAAAACATCATCCGAGTTGTCGTCCGGAGCGATGAAGCCGAAGCCCTTTTCGGCGTTGAACCACTTAACGGTACCTGTTGCCATGATGGGTGTGTCCTTTCGAGACTGTCCTGAAATGGGACGTAGGGGAGTCAATTCCACTGTGGAATCCACTTGCAGCTACGTGATTCAACGCGGTTCAGAAAGGTACTCGCCCCGGCAACGGGGTGTTTGCACTGAAATTACTGCGAGAAAAACTAGAACTACAAGCTCTACGGTACGCTACTTGGCGGCCAGTTGCTAGCACGGGGGTCTGTTTGGGTGATTGTTTTCCCAAATGACCCCTATCGTTTACCTGTCCACGCACCGCCGGTAACGCTCGATGACGGTGTCAACGAGTTCCCGCGGCGGCGTCTGGCTGGGGTCCAGCAACGGGGCACCAAGCACATCCGGGCGGCAGCGTGCCACCAAATCAGCGAAGTATCCGGGTGCCAGCAGATAGCTGGAAACCACCGTGCGTCGGCCGGGGTTGAGAGTGCGGGCAGCGTCCAGGACATCGGGCAGGCGCGGCTCGGCTGCCGAGATGAAGGCGGGGGTCACGGGCACCTGCAACCGGCCGGCCAGCAGCTGTGCCATGGTCTGGCAATCGGCAATCCCCCGCGGATCCGTGGACCCTGCGCAGGCAAGGACCACTGCCTCGCCAGGGATCCAGCCGGCCTCCACCAGCCGGCGATGCAGCACTGCGGCCAGGGACGCATCGGGGCCAAGAGGGGCAGCCACCTTGGTTCCCGGGCGTCCGCCCGCGGCGGCGGCAAGATCGCCCGAGGCGTGGGTTCCGGCCGATAGCAGCAACGGGACGAGCGCCGCCTTCTGGCCCGGGGCAAGGGCACCTGAGTGCAGGTACGGATCAACCCGCGGATCCTGCACATCGACGAACGCTCCGTGCACGGCCGTTTCGGCCAGTGCGAGATCCACCACATCCACCAGCGCCCGGACGGCCGTCCGTCCGGCGGGATCATCGGTGCCGTGGGAGACCGCCACCAGATCGGGGGAAGGAATGGTTTCCATCCAGCCCATCCAGGCCGAGTGTTCAACGGTTCCGGCGCTCCGGTGGACGGTGCGCGTCAAGGTCGTGGTACTCATGGGGTCTTCTCCAGCCACAGCATGCCCTGGTGCAGGTGCACCGGGTGGATCGGCAACGCCGGTGCCGCCCCGCTGAGGCAGTCGCCGGTGTCCAGACGGTAAACCTCCTTGTGCAACGGGCAGGCAATCGTGGGAACACGGGTGCCGGCAATGGCCTTGTCGCCCAGGATGCCCCTGGCCATGACCTTGGCACCGGTGCCCGGGCAGTGGTGCGAGGCGGCGAAGAACTCTCCGCCTTCCGTGCGGTACACGGCCACCTGGGTGCCTTCAAGCCACGCGGCCTCGCCCCAGCCGGGCTCGAGGTCCGCCATCCGGCATACGGCAACCATCCCATGAACGGTCTCGAGCATGCTTTCTTCGAGCGTTGCACTCATCGCTTCGGTCCTCTCAGTACTTTCTTCTTGGATGCACCGAGCCTAGAAGGACCTTGTTACGCAAGGTGCGATGGAACGTTGCGTGCCGGTAAACCCCGGCTCACGGGACCGCGCCCGGCCGGTGATGCCGCGCATGGTCGTCCGGACGCGAAGCTACGGTCCCTCCGTTTTGCGGATGTTGGCAAGGAGAACCCGCTGCTGTCGTTACGGGCGTGTTTCAAATACCTCACGGTTTGCGTTTTATCTGGGACGCAGAGTTGTCCTGCCCGAAACATGGAGGAAATTGCGGGGCAAAACCGGTCTCCTAGGGTGGAAAGTGACCACCGACGAGCCAGCGTGCAAGAGTGAAAGTCGAGTAACAAATCATGAGTACAGCCAATGGATCCCGCCGCATTGTCGTGATTGGCGGCGGCCCGGCCGCCCACCGTTTCACCGAGGCGATGGCGGCCCGCGAACCGAGCAACCTCAAGATCACGGTACTCACCGAGGAAGCACACCTTCCCTATGACCGGGTTGCCCTCACCAAGGCCCTCACTGACTCCTCTGTCGACCTCACGCTGGGAGACGCCGCGCTTTGGGAGCGCGACAACGTGGTCCTGGAGACCTCCGCTGCCGTGAACCGGCTGGACGCGGACAAACACCTGGTCCACACCGCCGACGGACGCAGCTTCGGATACGACGAGCTGGTGCTGGCCACCGGCTCGAACGCAGCAACGCTGCCGATCCCGGGGAATGAACACACCCACGTCTACCGCACCCTCGAGGATGTCCGGGCCATTGCCGCCGGCATCGAGGTGCTGGCCGCCGGGCTGGGCCGCCAGCCGGTCGTGGCGACCATCGGTGGCGGGCTGCTGGGGCTCGAGGCAGCGGCGGGAGCCCAGTCCCTTGGCGCGCAGGCAGTGGTCATCGACGGCGGCAAGTGGCTCATGGGCACCCAGCTCGACGAAGGCGCCGGCCAGGCCATGGGCAGGCTGATCGCCCAGACTGGATTCACCGTCCACGGCGGGGTCTTCCCCCAGGAAGTCACCCTCGAGGAGGTCGAGGGCACCAAGAGGGTCACCGGGGTGCTGATGGCCGACGGCAACCACATTGCCGCCGACATGGTCATCGTTTCCATCGGTGTGCGCCCGCGCGACGAGCTGGCCCGCAACCACAACGCCGCGCTCGAGGCCGCTGGGCTGGCGGGGCCGGTCTTCGGCATCGGACCCCGCGGCGGCGTCGAGATCGATGGGCACTGTGCCACTGCGGTGCCCCACGTGTGGGCCATCGGAGAGGTCGCGAACTTCGAGGGCATGTGCGTTGGCCTGGTGGCCCCGGCCAATTCCATGGCCGAGGTGCTCGCGGCTCACCTGCAGGGCGGTGAAGCGGCCTTCACCGGCTTCGACACCGCCACCAAGCTCAAGCTTTCCGGGGTTGACGTGGCAAGCTTCGGCGACGGGTTCGCCCGCACCGAGGGCTCGCTGGAGGTCGTCTACGCCGACGCGGCCCGCGGCCTGTACCAAAAGATCGTCGTCTCCTCCGATGCCAAGGTCCTGCTCGGCGGGATCTTCGTGGGCGACGCGAGCCCGTACCAGTCGCTGCGCCCGCTGCTGGGCCGCGCGCTTCCCGCGGAGGCCGGCGCCTACCTCAGCGCACTGGGCGGCGAGGTGCCCGACGGCGAGTTGCCCGACGACGCGGTGCTCTGTTCCTGCAACGGCGTGAGCGTCGGATCCATCAAGGACGCGGTCGGCGGCTGCGGGTCCTGTGAGGGCAGCGAACCGGTCAACGACCTGGCGTCCTTGAAGACCTGCACCCGCGCCGGAACCCAGTGCGGTTCCTGCGTGCCGATGCTCAAGAAGCTCATGGAATCCCAGATGGCCAAGAACGGCGTCGTCGTCTCCACCGCCATGTGCGAGCACTTCGAGTTCTCCCGCTCCGAACTTTTCGAGGCGGTGCGCGTGGCCGGGCTGCACAGCTACCCGCAGATCATGGAACGCTTCGGCACCGGGTCCGGCTGCGACATCTGCAAGCCGGTCATCGCCTCGGTGCTGGCGTCCCAGACCTCGGGCCACCCGATGGAGGCCGGCCTGGCCGGAGCCCAGGACACCAACGACCGCGTCATGGCCAACATGCAGAAGGACGGCACCTACTCGGTGGTCCCGCGCATCCCCGGCGGGGAGATCACCCCTCAAAAGCTCGGCGTGATCGCCGCGGTCGCGCAGAAGTACAACCTGTACACCAAGCTCACCGGCGGGCTGCGCATCGACTTGTTCGGCGCCCGGCTGGAGCAGCTGCCGGAGATTTGGAAGGAATTGGTCGATGCCGGATTCGAGTCCGGGCAGGCCTACGGCAAGTCGCTGCGCAACGTGAAGACCTGTGTCGGTTCCTCCTGGTGCCGCTACGGCATGCTGGACTCGGTGGCCATGGGCATCGAGCTGGAGCTGCGCTACCGCGGGCTGCGCGCCCCGCACAAGTTCAAGATGGGCGTCTCTGGCTGCGCGCGTGAATGCGCCGAGGCCCGCGCCAAGGACGTCGGCGTCATCGCCACCGCCGAGGGCTGGAACCTCTACGTCGGCGGCAACGGCGGGGCGAACCCTGCCCACGGCCAGTTGCTGGCAGGGGGCATCGACGATAAGACGCTGATCCGCTACATCGACAGGTACCTGATGTACTACATCCGCACCGCCGACAAGCTCCAGCGCACCGCGCGCTGGATGGAGGACCTGGACGGCGGCATCGAGGCGGTCCAGCGGGTGGTCGTCGAGGACTCGCTGGGCCTGGGTGCCGAACTTGAGGCGGCCATGGAAACCCACGTGGGCAACTACCAGGACGAATGGGCGGCCACGCTCGCGGACCCCCAGAAGCTGCGCCGCTTCCGCTCCTTCGTCAACGCCCCGGAACAGGCCGATCCCGACCTGCACTACCTGCCCGAACGCGGACAGCACCGCCCGGCCGAGCCGGTGCGCCTGGGCGCGACCATTTCCATCGGAGCCCCGACCTCGACCCAGGAGCAATCATGATCGCCAACGGACTGCAATTGCACGGCCAATTCGTGCTGGTCGCCGGCGCCCGCTGGGCCGCCCGGCACGTGGTGGCACGCTATGTTTCCGCCGGTGCGCTGGTCCTGCGCGCACACCACCCGCACGAGCTGGAGGGCCACCGCGACATGCTGGGGTCGCTGCGGCTGGTGGTCGCCGTCGAGGACGGCGCCGCGGGCTGGGACGTGCTGGAGGAGATCGCCGCCGGCGAATCGATCCTGCTCTGCCGCGAACCGGCGGCCTCCCGCGATGGGGGCATCACCCTGCTGGGCGGGGGACCTGGCAGCAGCGACCTGCTCACGGTTCGCGGTGCCGCGGCGCTGGCCAACGCCGACGTGGTCTTCCACGACAGGCTGGGACCGGGCCACGACCTGGCGGTGCTGGCCCCCGGGGCGCAACTCATCGACGTGGGCAAGGCCCCGGGGAACCACAAGGTGCCCCAGGACCGCATCAATGAGCTGCTCATTGCCGAGGCGCGGGCGGGGCGGGCCGTGGTGCGGCTCAAGGGCGGGGACCCCTTCGTCTTCGGCCGCGGCTCCGAGGAACGCGACGCAGCGCTGGCCGCCGGGATCAAGGTCCAGGTGGTGCCGGGGATCAGCAGCGCGATCTCGGTGCCCGGGGCCGCGGGGATCCCGGTGACCGCCCGCGGGGTGTCCAAGGCCTTCACCGTGGTCTCGGGCCACGACCCCTTCAGCGACACCGAGCTGGCGCACCTTGCAGGCATCGGCGGAACGCTGGTGGTGCTCATGGGCGTGGCCACCCTGCAGCAAAACACCGCCGGGTTGCTGCGCCACGGGCTGGCCGCCGACACCCCCGCCGCCATCATCGAACGCGGATTCTGCGACACCCAGCGCAGCACCCGGGCCACACTGGGCACTCTCGCCGAGGCGGCGCGGGCCGCGGGCTGCTCCAACCCCGCGGTCATCGTCATTGGCGGCGTCGCCGCCCTGGGCGCGGGCGCCGACGAACTGGCCGCCCTGGGCTCGGCGGCCGTGCGATGAGCGCCACGGCAACGGCCGGCACCGGGACGCGGATCGGCGGGGCGCTGGCCGGATTCCGCATCGCGGTGACCTCCCAGCGGCGCTCGGCCGAGCTCATCGAGGCGCTCGAGCGCCGCGGGGCCCAGGTATTGCATGCCCCGACGCTGCGCCTGGCCCCGCTGGCAGAGGACGCCGAGCTGCTGGCCGGCACCCGCCGGATGCTTCGGCTGCGTCCCGAATATGTGCTGGTGAGCACCGCCTATGGCTTCCGCCGCTGGTTTGAGACGGCCGAGGCCGTGGGGCTTGGCGACGAGCTGGCCGAGGTGCTGCGCGCGGCACGGATCCATGTGCGAGGGCCCAAGGCGCTGGGGGCGGTGCGCGCCCTGGGCTTCGAGGCGGAGGCCAGGGCGGGGGAGGAGCTGACCTCCACCATGGTGGCCGGGCTGGCCCCGCTGTTGGAAGGCAAGGCCGTGGTGCTGCAGCACCACGGGATCGGGGACGACGAGGCCGCCGCCACGCTGCTGGAGGCGGGCACCCGCGAACTGCTGCGGATCAGTCCCTACCGCTGGGTGCCGCCGGAAGACGCCGGAAAGCTGGAGGTGCTGCTGCGGGCGCTGTGTTCGGGGTCCCTTGACGCGCTGACCTTCACCAGTGCCCCCGCGGTGGTGGCGTTGCTGGAGGCGGCACGGCACAACGGCTGCCACGCACAGCTGCTGGAAGCCCTTCAGTCCACCATCTGCACGGTGGCAGTGGGGCCAGTGACCGCAGCTCCGCTGCTCGAGGCCGGCATCTCGCCGCTGGTCCCGGCACGGCACCGGATGGGCGCGATGATCCACACCCTGGTCGAGCACCTGGGCCGGCGCGGGGCACTGGAATGCGCCACCGTGCTGGGCCCCTGCCAATTGCGCGGGGACACCGTCCACCTGGGTGGGAGGGGCCGGGAACTGGGGCCCGGCCAGCTGCGGATCTTCAAGGCGCTGCTGGAGGCCGGCGGAAACGTCGTCTCCCGCGGCACCCTGGCGGCGCTGCTGCCTGACGGGTCCTCGGACCACGCGCTGGACATGGCGGTGAGCCGCCTGCGCGGCGCGCTGCCCGATGCCCGGCTGGTTTCCACCGTGGTGAAGCGCGGCTACCGGCTCAACGCCTAGGACCGCGTTTCGGCCGGCACCCGGCGCAGCGCAAACGCCAGGATCGCGGCGGAGGCCAGGGCCAGCACCATGGCGATCGCGGAGGTGTACAGCACGCCCTTGTCGAAGGCCTCGGCGGCCGATTCCAGCAACCGTTCGGCGGCCGGGGCGCCCAGGCCCTGGGCAACCTCGTGGGCGCCGCCCAGGGTCTGGCGGGCGGTCTCGGCGTCGTCGGCTCCCAGGAGGGCGGGGATCGAGACGTTGCGGCTGTACGCGGCATTGAGGATCGAGCCCAGCACCGCGGTGCCCAGCACCGAACCGACCTCGTAGGCGGTTTCGGAGATCGCCGAGGCGGCACCTGCCTGCGCCGGCGGAACGGCGGAGAGCGCCATGTCGTTGGACAGCGTTTCGCTCAGGCCCACGCCGGCCCCCAGCACGCTGAAGGCCACCATGAGCATCGGGACCGAGCCCGACTGGCCGGTGAGCATCACGATGCCGTAGGCCAGGGCGTTGAGCCCCAGCCCCCACACCATCACGTGCTTGACCTCGAAGCGCCGGGTCAGCCGCACGGCCAGCAGGCCGAATCCAACCGTCAGGGCCAGGCCCGGCAGCATCAGCACCCCTGCCATCATGGGGCTGTACCCGGCGACCAGCTGCAGGTGCTGGGAGATGAAGTAGATGAAGCCGACCAGGGCGAAGATGCTCAGCAGGTTCACCGCCAGGGCGGCGGAAAAGCTGGGGTTGGCGAAGAGTCGCACGTCCAGCATGGGGTTGGCGCGCCGCAGTTGGCGGCGGGTGAAGGCCGCCCCGGCGGCCAGTCCCACGGCGATCGCCGCGACAGGCACCAGCGGCGAGCCGCCGTTGGCCAGCTCCTTGATGCCGTAGACGATCGGCAGCAGGGTCGTGATGGCCAGGAGAATGGACAGCGGGTCGATGGCCCCGGGCCGGGGGTCCTTGGACTCGGGAACCAGGGCGGGGGCCAGTACCAGCAACGGCACCAGCATGGGCACGGCGATCAGGAAGACCGAACCCCACCAAAAGTGCTCGAGCAGGAAGCCGCCGACGATCGGGCCCAGCGCGGCGCCGCCGGAGAAGCCGGCGGCCCAAATGGCGATGGCCTTGCGGCGCTCGAGCGGGTCGGTGAAGATGTTGCGGATCAGCGAGAGCGTTGCCGGCATCAGCATGGCGCCGAAGACGCCCAGCAGGGCACGGGCGGCAATGAGATGCTCGGCGTTGGCGGCAAATGCCCCGGCGGCCGAGACCACGGCGAATCCGGTGGAACCGATCAACAACAGCCGGCGGCGGCCGAACCTGTCGCCGAGGGAACCCATGGGCACCAGCAGCCCGGCTAGCACCAGCGGATAGATGTCAATGATCCACAGCAGCTGGTTCCCGCTGGGGGACAGTGCCGCCGACAGCGCCGGGACGGCGAAGCTGAGCACCGTGTTGTCCACGGAAATTAACAGCACCGGGAACATGAGGACCACGAGGGCGGCCCAGCGCCGACGGTGGAGCGTGCCGGGGGCCGGATTCCGGGGAGTGCCTGTGGCGCGGTGGATGCTCATGGGGATCGTTTTCCTGGGAAGCGACTGGACGGTTGACAACCATAACTGTACCGTCCGGACGGTATAGTTACAATGTGACGATGCCTACGTGAACGGGATAGGGTTCACTACATGTCTCGACCGCCATTAGCCAAGGAAAAGATCGTCGACGCCTACGCCGCGTTGCTGTGCGACGAGGGCGAGCGTGCGGCGACCATTGAGGCCACCGCCGCACGCGCAGGGGTTTCCAAGGGCGGCCTGCTGTACCACTTTGCCTCCAAGGAGGCCCTGGCCCAGGGTGTCATCGAGGGGCTGATGCAGGCCCAGGCCCAGGACCTGGAACGCATGGGTTCGGCCGCGGAAGGCGCATCGCGGTACTTCGTGCGCACCTCCACCGTCATCGGCAGCGACCTGGACCGTTTCTTCCTGGCCGTGCTTCGCCTGGCCCAGGCCGGCCACGAAACCTCCATCGAGGCCTTGGACGCGGTGCACTCCGGGTGGCTCGACCTGATCCGCGCCGAGGTGCAGGACAAGTACGTGGCCGAAACCATCATGTTGATCGGTGAAGGACTCTATTACCAGACCTCCATGCCCGGCCCCTGGTCCCAGGGAACCTTCGCCAAGGACCTCGAGCACCTGCTTGACCAGGTCGAACGACTCAAGAACGGCAGTTGAAAACCCCGCCATGTCACTGACGCCACCGCGACAAAAGATGGCCGGCCGGATCGGTGCACTGCTGGGCATCATCCTGATGGCCCTGTCCCTGCGCGCCGCGGTTGTCTCCGTGCCGCCGCTGCTGGGAAGCATCGGACCGGAACTGGGCTTTGATTCTTTTTCCACCGGCCTGCTGGCCATGCTCGCCCCTGTCGTCTTCGCCGGGTTCGGGCTGCTCACCCCGCGCCTGATCCGGTGGTGGGGGCTGGAAAAGGTGCTGGTCGCCGCGGTCCTGCTGGCCGTGGCCGGCCAGCTGCTGCGCGCCGTCGTGGGGGACGTGACCAGTTTCCTGCTGCTCTCGGCCATTACTCTGGCCGGATACGGCATGGGAAATGTGGTGTTGCCGCCGCTGGTGAAGAAATACTTCCCCGACCGCCTGGCGGTCGTGACCTCGGGCTACGTCACGATGTTGGCGGTGGGCACCTGGATGGCCCCGCAATTCTCCGTACCGCTGGCCAACCTGACCGAGAACTGGCGCGCATCCATCGCCGCCTGGGCGCTGCTCTCGGCCGTGGTCCTGGTGCCCTGGGGCATCCAGCTGGTCAGGGACCGCAGGCGCCCGCGCCCCGACACCCCGCTGGTCAACGGCCTGGTGCCCGCGCCACCGGTCCGGATCAACCCGTGGAAATCCCCCGTCGCCTGGGGCCTGGCCATCTTCCTGGCCGGAAACTCGGCGCAAACCTATGTTTACTTCACCTGGCTGCCGCCGTACCTCTCCGAACAGGGATTGGATACCCAAACCGCCGGATCGATGCTGGCGCTCTTCGCCATTCTCGGCCTGCCGGTGAGCCTGTTGGTCCCGCTGTGGGTTCCGCGTTTGCGCCACCCGATCGTGGCCGTGCTGGTCTTCACCGCCTTCTGGATCGCCGGCCACCTGGGCATGTACCTTTCGCCGACCGAGCACACCGCCCTGTGGGTGGTGTTTGCCGGCCTGGGCCAGGGCACCTTCGCCATTGCCTTGCTGATGATGAACCTGCGTTCGCGCAGCACCTACGGATCCGGAGTCCTGGCCGGCTTCAGCCAGGGCCTGGGATATGCCGGGGCGGCGGTTGCGCCCTTGCTCTTTGGCATTGTCAAGGACGCCACGGGAGGCTGGAGTGCCTCCTTTGCCATGCTGGGGATCTGCCTGGTCGTGATGCTCACCGGCGCGGCGATGATCAACGGGCCGCGGAAGATCGAGGACGGCCAGGGAGAAGCCAAGAGGCTCGGCGAACTCGAGCAGGTCAACTAGCCCCGCCCCTTTTGTCCTAGTTGAGTTCGGCCTCTCGGTGCCAGGGACCGACTGCCTTGGGGACGTGCCAGCGCAACTTCAGCGAGAGCACGCGGAGCGTAAAGACGATTGCCGCCACGCCAAGCTCCCACACCCACCCCGAGAAGCCCGCCACCCAGAGAGCTGCGATGAGGCCGGCACCCATCATGGCCGGAACCGCATACATGTCGCGCGGGTCGAAGATCGCCGGGGTCTGGTTGGCCACCACGTCACGCAGCAGGCCGCCGCCCACTGCGGTCGTGACTCCCAGCAGGGCGGCGGCAAAGGGGTTCATCCCGAGCTCGAGTGCCTTGACCGTGCCTGAAGTGCAGAACAGCGCCAGGCCCGCGGCGTCAAAGACCAGCAGCGGCCGCTTCAGCCGCTGCACGCCGGGGGCCACGAAATAGACCAGCAAGGCGGCAAGTGTCGGCGGGACGAAGTAATAGGGATTGGCGAACGCGGTGGGGACCTCGCCCAGGATCACGTCGCGAACGATGCCGCCGCCGATTCCCGTCAGGCCCGCCAGCAGCAACGACCCGACGATGTCGAAGCCGCGCCGGGCAGCCAACAAGGATCCGGAGACGCCAAAGAAGAAGACGCCCAAAAGATCGAACATCAAGGGCATTGTCACCGGTTCCCATCCTCTGTCTTCGGGGCTCGGTTGCGGCCGGGCGCTCAGGATTCATTACAACACGGAGCGGGAACGGATCACGGTTTCGGTGACTTCATCGCCAGGTGGATCTTCCGGATGGTGTTCATATTCCGGGTCGTCACCAGTGTCCCGGAGGCGACCTTGGCGAAGTGCTTTGCCAGCGGTGTCTTCAGGCTTTCGCCACGCGGCACTTCCCAGCAGATGGCGTGGCCCAGCCTCGCGACACGCTCGGCGGACGAGGTTTCCGGGGCGCCGGCCAGAATCGCGGCAGCATCCTTTTGGCTGCCCGTGAGCACCAGGTATTCGTGGCGCTGGATCCCGTCGTCGGGCGATTCAAAGGGAAACCCGGTCACGATCCGCTCAAGCTGTTCCACGTCCTGGACGATCACCGGGATGTCCCGGCCATAGCGCTCCCGCACGGCTTGTTCAACGCCTGCCTTGATGCGCGCCGGATCGGTCTCCTTGCTGGCCAGCACCACGTTGCCGCTGGCCAGCAACGTGCGGACCTGCGTATACCCGGCATCCTGCAGCAATGCGACGAGGTCCTTCATGAGGACCTTCACGCCGCCGACGTTCACCCCGCGCAGGAAGATCGCATAGAAATCCATGTGGCCAAGTCTGCTCCGTGCGCACCTGCGGTGTCCATTCGATCCCCTGCGCACAGCGGGGCCCTACCCGCAACAGCGGATAGGGCCCCGTGGGGATTGGTGCGTTGCTGTGCTAGCCGCCCATCAGCGGCGAGAGTGCCTTGAAGAGCTGCTGGACACCCAGGGAAATGAAGAGCAGGGCGGTCAGGCCCAGCATGATGTTGGTGTGCAGCTTGTTGGCCCAGGCCTTGGGGATCCGCTTGCCGTTGAGCAGGCCCAGCAGCGTCACGGCCAGGAACGGCATGAACAGCGAGCCAAGCACGCCGTAGGCCAGGATCAGGCCGATCGGCTGGTCCAGCAGGAACAAGACCATCGGCGGGAAGGTGAGCCACAGGACGTAGAACTTGAAGTACTTGCCGCCCACGCGGGTATCCGGGTGTCCGGATTCCTTGCCGCGCATGTTTCCCCAGAAGTCGGCGAACATCAGCGAAACGCCGTTCCACACACCGATGATCGAGGAGAAGGATGCTGCCCAGAAGCCCACCAGGAACCCGGTGCCCACCACGTTTCCGTATTTCTCGTTCAGCACGGTGGTCAGGTCCAGCAGGCCGGCGTCGCCGGCGGACAGCGAAACACCTGCAGCGCGCACGACCTCGGCGCCGACGATCAGCATGGCAATGACGAAGATGCCGGTGATCACGTACGCCATGGAGTTGTCGATGCGCATGACCTTCATCCACTTGGGCGTGTACCAGCCCTTTTCACGCAGCCAGTAGCCGTAGGCCGCCAGGGTGATGGTGCCGCCGACGCCGCCGGCGAGCGCCAGGGTGTAGACCAGGCCGCCCTCGGGAATCATCGGCACCAGCCCGGCGAACATCTCGGGGATGTTCGGCACGGCGATGATCGCCAGGCCGACGACGGTGACGAACATGATGCCCACCAGCACCGCGGTGATCTTTTCGAAGATCTCGTAGCGGCCGAACCAGACCATGGCGAAACCGGCCAGGCCCATCAGGACCGCCCAGATCTTCAGGTCGATGGCGGGGAAGAGCGCTGCCAGCGGCATGGCCGCGGAGCTCATCGCCGTGGCGCCGTAGACGAAGCCCCAGATGATGATGTACGGGCCGAAGTACCAGGTGGTCCACTTGCCCAGGGACTTCCAGCCCTCGAAAATGGTCTTGCCGGTGGCCAGGGTGAAGCGCCCGGCGCCCTCGACCAGGATGATCTTCAGGATGACGCCGACGATCACCGCCCAGAGCAGCGCGTATCCATATCGGGAACCGGCGACCAGGGTGGCAACCATGTCGGCTGCACCGACACCGGTGGCGGCAACGACCAGGCCGGGCCCGACGATCTTCCATTTGGCCGGCTTGCCGCCGTCATCGTCGATGCGGTCGGCGTGCGCCCCCTTGATAAGGGGCAGGTTTTCTTCTGTTGGCATGAGCCCGTGATTCCTAATCCTTGTGATTGCCGTCTGTGCCTGCAGCGCAGCCAGCGAGGCGGCACATCCGGCACGAACCTTCGCGTCCTTGCGGGCCGGCACACTACCCGCAAGACTCCCTGCGGCGGAAGGTGCCCGCCGGAGGCACGGGGTGTGGCCCCGTACATGGGGGTGCATCCTTGCCGGACCATGTGGGCCAAGTCCCGTGCGAGTGTCTTGTCACACACCAAGGTATAGGTGATCGCCCGCACATCCGTACTTATTTGCCCAGTCCTAACACTTTCTTAGGGAACCACCCGGTGTGCCGTATTGGCATTCCCCGCTCCGGGCTGCAGCATGTGCGCGTCGGCGGGCCGGGGCGGCGGGTGTTCATCCGGAAGTTCCGGACGGCTAGGATCGCCTCATGGATACGCATTTGCCCTATGGCTCCTGGCCCTCGCCCATCACCGCCGAACATGTCGCCGCCGGGACCACCCCGGTGGGCGGCGGGGCATTTGTGGGCCAGGAGCTTTGGTGGCTCGAGGCCCGCCCGGCCGAGGACGGGCGGCTGACGGTGCTGGCCCGCCACTCCGATTCCGCCGGGGCGACGCGCGAACTACTCGCCGCCCCCTTCAGCGTCCGCAGCCGCGTCAACGAGTACGGCGGAGCGGCCTGGGCCGCCATCGAGGCGGGAGCGGGACACCGACTGGTGTTCGTGAACTTCGCCGACCAGCGCCTGTACGCGGTGGACGCCGGCGGCGGAACGCCGGTGCCATTGACCCCCGCCAGCGCCGGGGAGGACGGGGATCCGCAATTGCGCTTCGCCGAGATCATTCCCGGCCCGACCCCGGGGCAGGTGCTGGCCATCTGCGAGGACCACCGCACCGAACTTCGCCGCTACATTGCCTCGATCCCGCTGGACGGATCGGCTGCGGAGGATCCCGGCGCGCTGGGGGAAGTCACCCCCTCCTCGCGCTTCGTGGCCGCTCCGCGGCTGAACCCCTCGGCAACCCGGATCACCTGGATCTCCTGGGAACACCCGCAGATGCCGTGGGACGGCACCGAGCTGCACGTGGCCGACCTGGAATCCCTGGCCGCGGTCAACGACACCGTGCTGGCGGGGTCCACCACGGAATCGGTGCTGCAGCCCGAATGGCTCGGCGAGGACAAGCTGGTCTTCGTCTCGGACCGCAGCGGCTGGTGGAACCCCTACCTGCACGACCTGGCCAGCGGAACCCAGCGGGCCCTGTGCGAGCGCCCCGAGGAATTCGCCGGACCCCTGTGGGCCGTGGGACAGACCTGGTACAAGGTCATCGACGCGGACACGCTGCTGGTTACCCACGGGACCCACGGCACCTCCTTGGCCACGCTGGATGTGTCCAGCGGGGAGCTTAGCCAACTGGTGCTTCCCTTCACCCGCATCTCGCCATCGGCGCTGAGCGGACAACGGTTGCTGGCCACCGCCACCTCGCTGGTGGAAGGGGACGGGCTGCGGCTCATCGACCTCGACACCCTGGCCACCGAAAACATCTCGCTGGCACTGAAGGCGCTGCCCGATCCCGAGGTGCTCCCGGGCGCCGAGGCCATGGAGTTCCGCACGGCCGACGGCTCGCGCGTCTACGCCCATGTGTATGAGCCGAAGCTGGGCAACCTCGCCGGACCCGAGGGGGATCTGCCGCCCTATGTGGCCTTCGTCCACGGCGGCCCCACCGCCCAGGCCTTTGCCCAGCTCTCGCTGTCAATCGCCTACTACACCTCCCGCGGCATCGGGGTGGTTGACGTGAACTACGGCGGCTCCACCGGATTCGGGCGGGCCTACCGCGAGCGCCTGCGCGGGGCCTGGGGCGTGGTCGACGTGCAGGACACCGTCGCGGTGCTCGAGGGCCTGGTGGCGGCGGGCATGGCAGATCCCAAGCGCCTGGCCATCGAGGGCGGGTCCGCAGGAGGCTGGACAGTGCTCAGCGCGCTGACCACCACCAAGACCTTCTCCGCCGGGATCTCCCGGTACGGGGTCTCGGACCTGGTGGGCCTGGTGCAAGACACCCACGATTTCGAGTCGCGCTACATGGACTCCCTGGTCGGGCCGTACCCGGAAGCCGCCGAGCTCTATGCCCAACGCGCGCCGATCAACCACGTGGACGAAATCAGCTGCCCGGTGCTGCTGCTGCAGGGCGACCAGGACAAGGTGGTGCCGCCGGCCCAGTCGCAGGTGGTGGCCGACGCGCTGGCGGCCAACGGCATCCCGCACGCCTACGTGCTGTTCAAGGGTGAGCAGCACGGCTTCCGCCGGGCGGAAAACATCGTCACGGCGCTGGAAACCTCGCTGGGCTTCTATGCCGCGGTCTTCGGCTTCGAGGCGGATGTCCCGGTGCTCGAACTGAGTTAGCCCACGCCAATCACCGCCGCCGGTGCCCCGGTGCGCCGGAAGGAACCAGGAGAGCAGATGACCGCCAACGGAAACGTGTCGTTTTGGTATGCCGCCGACGGGCTGCCCTCCCCGCGCCCGGCGCTCGCCGGGGACTTGGACGTCGATGTGGCGATCGTCGGTGCCGGGTACACGGGGCTGTGGACCGCCTACTACCTGGCCAAGGCCGATCCCTCCCTGCGCATTGCCGTGCTGGAGGCGCGCTTTGCCGGGTTCGGGGCCTCCGGGCGCAACGGCGGGTGGCTGGCCAGCACGATCACCGGCGGCCGTGCCGGGTACCTCAGGAGCCACGGCCGGGCCCTGGTGGGCGACTTCCAACGGATGCTCAACGACACCGTCGACGAGGTCATGTCCGTGGCTGCGGCCGAAGGCATCGAGGCGCACATCGTCAAGGGCGGCGAGCTGCTGGTGGCCCGCAACACCGCCCAGCTGACCCGGCTCGAGGCCCTGGCTGCCGAACAGGCCACGTGGCCGGAGGACGACGCGGTGCGGCTGTCGGCCGATGAAACCAACGCGCGGGTCCGCGTCGCCGGGGCGTTGGGCGGCATCCACATCCCGCATTGCGCACGCATCCACCCGGCCAAATTGGTGCAGGGGTTGGCGCAGGCGGTTCAACGCCTCGGCGTGGTGATCCATGAAAACACGCTGGTGACCGAGATCCGGGCCGGAGGGCGGGGGACACCGGCAACCGCCGTGACTGAACGCGGGACCGTGCGTGCCGCCCACGTGCTGCGGGCCACCGAGGGTTTCACCGCGAATCTGGCCTCGGCGCACCGCGACTGGCTGCCAATGAACTCCTCCATGATCGTCACCGAGCCGCTGGATGCGGCAGCGTGGGCAGGGATCGGTTGGGAGGGCTGCGAGACCCTCGAGGATTTCGCCCATGCCTACGTGTACCTGCAGCGCACGCACGACGGTCGCATCGCCATTGGCGGTCGCGGGGTGCCCTACCGTTTTGGCTCGCGCACCGACATGGACGGGGCCACGCAACCCAAGACCATCAAGACGTTGACGGGCATCCTGCATTCGATGTTTCCAGCTGCCGACGGCGCTCGGATCGAGCATGCCTGGTCCGGGGTGCTGGGGGTGCCTCGCGACTGGAAGGCCACGGTCAACTACGATCCGGCCACGGGACTCGGCTTCGCCGGGGGATATGTGGGCACCGGCGTGACCGCGACCAACCTCGCCGGAAGCACTCTCGCCGACCTGGTCCTGGGCCGGGACACCAAGGCCATTTCCATGCCGTGGGTCAACCGCACGGTGCGGCGCTGGGAACCGGAACCGCTTCGCTGGATCGGGGTCCAGGCGATGTACGCGATGTACCACCGAGCGGACCGGCAGGAAGCCGGCGGCCGGGCCACCACTTCGCCGCTGGCGCTGCTGGCGGACAAGGTCTCCGGGCGCCGCTAACCACGCGCGGGTGCGCCACGCAAAAAGAGGCGCGGTCCCCTTGGTGGGACCGCGCCTCTGCTCTGGCAGCGATGTCTAGTCGAGAACCGCCTCGCGTTCGGCACTGCGCGCCGGGGCGGACGTGTCGGTGATGCGCGGCGGGATCATTGCCACGGACAGTGCCGCAACCACGCCGACGATGGCGAAGAAGACGAAGTTGAACTGGAAGTTCATGCCGGTGGAGGCGATCCAGCCGCCGATGATCGGCCCGGAGATGGCGCCGAGCCGGGCGAAGGACAACGCCCAGCCGGTTGCCGTGCCGCGCTGGGCCGCGGGGTAGTAGTCGGCGATGTAACCGGTGAGCACCAGGGAGGTGGAGATCGAGCCGATGCCCGCGAAGGCAACGAAGCACAGGTTGATGAACATGGTGTTCGGGAACATCAGCAGCAGGATGCCGCCGGCGCCGAGCAGGAAGAAGATCACCAGGATGGGCTTCTGGCCGAACTTGTCGGCCATGGCGCCAAGGGCCAGGCCGCCGGCGGCCGAGGCCAGGGAGAAGACCAGCAGGAACGTCAGCGAGGTGCCCAGGTCATAGCCGGCCTTGCGCATGATTTGCGGAAGCCACGTGTTCAGTCCGTAGACCAGCACCATGCCGCAGAACAACGAGATCCAGAAGAAGACCGTGGAGCGCAGGTACTTGCCGGAGAACATTGCGCCCATGACCTCGCGCCACGGGACCTTGGCGCCTGGCCTGGCCGGGGGCACCGGCTTGTAGTCGCGCACGTTGAGCTTGGCGGCCAACGCCTTGGCCTCGGAGATCTTGCCCTTGGAGACCAGGTATTCGAGGGATTCCGGGAGCATCCAGGCGATCAGCGGCAGGAGGAGGATAGGCAGAGCACCGACTGCGACGACCCAGCGCCAGCCCAGCACGGGAAGCAGGTTCATTGCCACCAGTGCGGCGGCAACGATGCCCAGCGAGTAGCCGGAGTACATGATTCCGTAGTTCAGCGAGCGCTTCTTGGGAGCCGAGTATTCAATGGTCAGCGCTGCGGCGACGGGGATGATGCCGCCCATGCCCAGGCCGCCGAGGAATCGGAAGAGGCCGAAGATCTCCGGGGTCGGGGCCATCGCGGCTCCGGCCTGGGTGATGGTGAATATGACCATGGCGAGCATCAGCATCTTGCGACGTCCAATGATGTCGCTCAGCGTCCCGATGAACAAGGCGCCGAAGAGCATGCCGGCAAGCGCGTAGGCGCCCAGGCCGCCGAGCTCCATCGGGGAGAGCGACCATGCCTTGTATTCGGCAAGCGCCGGCAACACCGCTCCGAGCACACCGACGTCGTAGCCTTCGGCCAGGATGGCCAGCCAGCAGGCGAACAGCACAATGCCGGTGGTCCGTTTGGGAATGTTCCAGTCCGAAACCGTGGGTGAAGACGCCACGTTGTTCTCCTTGGGTGATGGGAAGGCGATTGGGGTGGTGCGGGGATCCCTAGTATTATGTCGTTAAAGTGACGCACGTTACAATAGTTGGATGGAGATTGGTTGTCGATGGTCAAGAATTCGATTCACATGCAACCGTCCGGCGATGCCTCGGTCGACGCGCTGCTGGGCGGGTTCCTCGCTGGCGCCGTGGCCGGAACCTCGCTGCTCCGCACTATCGAATGGGTCGACACCGACGCTGCGGGGCACCAACACAACTCCGTGATCATGCGGATGGTCGAAGCCGCGGAGGCCAAGCTGTTCCGGGAACTGGGAGCCGCCTCGTATTTTGCCATTGCACCCCGGGTCCGCCATGAAATCGACTACCGCGCCAAACTCTACTTCGGGCAGGCGGTGAGCACGGCCATCGTTATCGAACATGTCGGCACCACATCCATGGGCTTTGCCTTCAAGGTCTGGGGACATCCGCACGAGATGCGTGAAGCCGTGCTGGCCGCGGAGGGTCGCTTTGTCACGGTCTGCGTGCCCGAAGGTTCCGAGAAGTCCGCGCCCTGGCCCGAGTCGATACGCCTGGCGCTTCACGGGTAGCGCGGGGGGGGGGGGGGGGGGGTCCATGTGACGGCTGCTTGGAGCCGCCCGGGAGTATGCGGCGATGTCCAAGCGCTTCGCCAACGGTTTCGACCACCCGCCGGATTTTGCCGAACGGTTCATGGGCGAGCAAGCCACGGCTTCCTGCCTTTTCCTTCGAATCGGTGCGTTGGCGCCATCGCCGCCTCCCTCTCCCGCCGGGGGTTTAGAGAAGTCCCAGCGCCATCGACGGTGCGGTAAAGCGGTGCCTGGCTGCGCCACCCAGAGTTTGGCCCGCGGGTGATCCGCAATGTGAGAAGGGGTTTTTCCGGGACCGGTTTGACTGATATGTTGGCCAAGATCTATGTATGACGATCGTCATACAAGCTATATGGCGATCCTTACGGGCGTCAATTCGCCGTCCACCCCTAAGCACTGGAGTTCCGATGAGTCCTGTTCATGCAGTCCTGGCGTCCTTGGCCGCCGGTGCCATTGAAATCCACGACCTGACCGCGCCGCTGTCGGCCGAAACGCCTACCCTTGTGTTACCGGAACCATTCTCGAACCTGATTGATTTCAGCATCGAGCAGGTCTCCGCATACAACGAGCCGGGGCCGTTCTGGAAGCACCACAACATCCACACCGGCGAACACATCGGCACGCACATCGACGCGCCGATCCACTGGGTCACCGGCAAGGACGGCAAGGATGTTTCCCAACTGGACCCCGCCCGCCTCATCGGCCCGGCGGTCGTGCTCGACTTCAGCGCCGAGGCCGCGGCCGACCCCGACTTTCTGGTCGACGTGGAGCACTTGGTTGCCTGGCAGGAGGAACACGGCGCCTTCCCCGCGAACTCGTGGCTGTTCTTCCGCACCGGATGGGACCAGTACGGACATGACAAGCAGGCGTTCCTGAACGTTGACGACAATGGATCGCACACCCCGGGCTTCACCGCCGAGTGCGCCAAATGGATCGCCGGGCAACCGGAGATCTCCGGAGTCGGGGTGGAAACCGTGGGCATCGACGCCGGCAACGCCGGGGCACTCACCCCTCCGTTCCCGATGCACCATTTCCTGCTGGGCGCAGACAAATACGGGATCACCTCGCTGAAAAACCTGGCCAAGCTGCCCACCTTCGGCGCGATGGTCGTGGTGGCCCCGCTGCCTATCGTCGGAGGCACCGGATCACCGGCGCGCGTGCTGGCCATGGTGGGAGGTAACCCGGCATGAACGTTGCACAACTCGTAGGCAAGACCCTGGCCGAGCTGGGCGTTGGCCACTGCTTCGGCGTGGTGGGCTCGGGAAACTTCACCATCACCAACGCCCTCATGGAGCACGGCGTGCCGTTCACCGCCGCCCGGCACGAGGGCGGGGCCGCCACCATGGCCGATGCCTATTCGCGCACCAGCGGCAAGGTCTCCCTGCTCTCGGTCCACCAGGGCTGCGGGCTGACCAACGCCGCCACCGGCATCGGCGAGGCGGCCAAGTCCCGCACGCCGATGATCGTGCTGGCCGCCGAGGCAGCACCCTCCGCCGTCTACTCGAACTTCGCCATGGACCAGGACGGCTTTGCCGCCTCCGTCCATGCGGTGCCCGAGCGCGTGCATTCGGCAGCCAGCGCCGTGGCCGACACCGTCCGTGCCTACCGACGCGCGGTCAACGACCGCCGCACCGTGGTACTGAACCTGCCGCTGAACGTGCAGGCGCAGAAAGTCGCCGGGGAGCAGGCCACGGCACCGCCAGCCGTTGTCCCGGCCGAACCCATCAGGCCCTCACGTGCTTCGGTTCAGGCACTGGCCGGCCTGCTGGCCGGCGCGCAGCGCCCGGTGTTTGTTGCGGGCCGTGGCGGGCGCGGAGCCAGGGACGAGATCCTGGCCCTGGCGAAGCACACGGGCGCGCTGGTGGCCACCTCCGCGGTGGCCAAGGGCCTGTTCAACCAGGACGACTTCAACCTCGGCATCTCCGGTGGCTTCTCTTCCCCGCTGGCAGCCGAACTGATCACCGGCGCCGATCTCATCGTTGGGTTCGGCTGTGCCTTGAACATGTGGACGATGCGCCACGGGCACCTGATCGGCACGGAAACCAAGGTCGTCCAGGTCGATCTTGAGGAACAGGCCCTAGGCGCCAATCGCCCCATCGATTTAGGTGTGGTGGGGGACTCGGCGCAGTGTGCAGCCGATGTGCTCGACGCACTTGTCGCCGGGAACGTCCAAGCGCGCGAGGGCTATCGGAGCGGGTCCGTGAAAGCGCGGATCGACGAATCCATCCACTGGCAGCAGGTCTACTTCGAGGACCTCTCCGACGGGCAATACATCGACCCGCGCACCCTGACCACGGCACTCGATCGGATACTGCCGACCGAACGCATCGTGAGCGTCGATTCAGGGAACTTCATGGGCTACCCCAGCCAGTTCCTCTCGGTGCCCGACGAGTTCGGCTTCTGCTTCACCCAAGCCTTCCAGTCCATCGGCCTGGGCCTGTACACGGCCATCGGCGCCGGGCTGGCGCAGCCGGGACGGATCCCGGTGCTGGGAACAGGGGACGGCGGCTTCCACATGGCCATCGCGGAGCTGGATACCGCGGTGCGGCTGAACATGCCGTTGGTATGCACAGTCTACAACGACGCCGCCTACGGGGCCGAGGTCCATCACTTCGCGCTCGAGGACCCGGAAGCCGACATGAGCTCGGTGCAATTCCCCGACACGGACTTTGCGGCGATTGGGCGTGGTTTCGGGGCCGATGGGATCACCGTGCGGACGCTCGCCGACCTGGATGCGGTGCAAACATGGCTGGATTCGAACCCGAGCCGGCCGCTGGTCATCGATGCGAAGATCGCCTCGGACTCAGGTTCCTGGTGGCTAGCCGAGGCCTTCAAGGGGCACTGACCCCGGGACCTCGGACGGCACTGGCGAAGTCCCGGCGGGGGATAAGGCTCCCCACCGGGACTTTCTTGCCTTCGAGCGGCCCCGCCCGGGTCCATCCACGACGACCCAAGCTCCACATCGGATCCCGCGGTGCACGGACGACAACTCGGCATGCCCTCCAAGGGGACAACGCAGAGAAGGAGCGGCCCGACCCGCTTGTCGCGAATCGAACCGCTCCCGCTCTGATTCCGAAGCTAGGCGCTGGGCACCAGGTTCTCCGTTGCCTTGTTGTTGGCCGGGGTCCAGCGCAGGTGCACCGTGCCCTCATCCTGAACGTCCTCGCGCAGCAGTGACAGGCGCGGACGGACAGCGTCGGTGCGTGCACTGGGCGGCTTGCGGCGCCCGGCCTTGAACGGCAGTGGCCAGGTGGCACCGTCGCCAACGTACTCCTGCTCGGCGGCGGCCTGCAGCGTCCAGGCCGGGTTGTACAGGTGCGTGCGACCCAGTGCCACCAGGTCGGCGCGTCCCGCCAGCAGGATGGAGTTCACGTCGTCGTAGGAGGAGATCGCCCCGACCGCGATGACGGCAACGCCGGCTGCGGCTGCCACTTGGTTGCGGATCTTGTCGGCAAACGGCGTCTGGTAGCTGCGCCCGAAGGCCGGCTTTTCCGCCTTGATGATCTGCCCGGAGGACACATCGATCGACTTGACCCCGTGGTCGATGAACGCCTGGGCGATGGCCAACGCGTCGTCCTCGGTGTTCCCGCCCTCGGTCCAGTCGGTGGCGGAGATGCGCACGCCGATCGGCTTGTGCGTAGGCCACGCCTCGCGCACCGCGTCGAGCACCTCGAGCGGGTAGCGCAGGCGGTTTTCCAGCGATCCGCCGTATTCGTCGGTGCGCTTGTTGGACAGCGGGGACAGGAAGGAGGAGAGCAGGTAGCCGTGGGCTGCGTGCAGTTCCAGCAGGTCGAAGCCTGCTTCATCCGCGCGGCGGGCAGCGGCCACGAACTGCTCGCGGACCTCGTCCATCATGCTCCGGTCCATTTCCCCCGGGACGTGGCAGCCCTCGCCGTAGGGGATGGCGCTGGGGGCCAGCACCTCCCAGTTGCCGGTTTCCAGCGGCTCGTCGATGCCTTCCCACATGAGCCTGGTGGAGCCCTTGCGGCCGGAGTGGCCGATCTGGGCGCCGATCTTGGCGTTGGAATTGCCGTGCACGTAGTCGGTGACGCGCTTCCACGCGGCGCCCTGTTCGTCGTTGTACAGCCCGGTGCAACCGGGAGTGATGCGCCCGATGTCCGAGACGCAGACCATTTCGGTCATGACCAGCCCGGCCCCGCCCATGGCCTTGGAACCCAGGTGCACCAAGTGGAAGTCGCCCGGCACGCCGTCGGTGGCCGAGTACATGTCCATGGGGGAGACCACGACGCGGTTCACCAGCTCCAGCTCGCCGATCTTGTAGGGCTGGAACATCGCCGGGGCGACTTCCTTCGAACCGGCCAGGCGGGCGAAGTCCTCATCGACGCGGGCGGCGAACTCGGTGTCGCGCAGCTTCAGGTTGTCATAGGTGATGCGGCGGGAGCGGGTGAGCAGGTTGAAGCAGAACTGCACCGGATCCTGGTCCTTGTACTGCCCGATGTTCTCAAACCACTCCAGCGAGGCCTGGGCGGCACGCTGGGTGGAAGCCACCACCGGGCGGCGCTCGGTCTCATAGGCAGCGAGGGCATCCTCCACGGAGGAATGTTCGTGCAGGCAGGCGGCCAGGGCAAGGGAATCCTCCATGGCGAGCTTGGTGCCCGAGCCGATGGAGAAGTGCGCGGTGTGGGCGGCATCGCCCAGCAGCACGATGTTCTCGTGGCGCCAGTTTTCGTTGCGCACCGTGGTGAAGTTGATCCACTTCGAGTTGTTGGTCAGCACGTCGTAGCCGGCCAGTTCCTCGGCGAAGATCTCCTTGACCTTGGCCACTGCCTTTTCGTCGCTGACGCCGGGGGCGAAGACCTCGTCCTGGGTCTCGTCGAAGCCGGCCGCCCGCCAGACATCCTCGTGCATTTCCACGATGAAGGTGGAGCCCTCGTCCGAGTACGGGTAACCGTGGATCTGCATGGTTCCCGCGTCGGTTTCCTTGACGAAGAACTTGAAGGCCTCGAAGACCTGGTTGGTGCCCAGCCACATGTACTTGGAGGTGCGTGGATCCAGTGACGGCTTGAAGGAATCTGCGAAGCGGGTGCGGATCGCCGAGTTCAGGCCGTCGGCCGCCAACACCAGGTCGTAGTTTGCCGAAAGCTCTTCGACGTCCGGGGCCATCGTGGAGAAGCGCACGTCGACGCCGAGTTCGATGCAGCGGCGCTGCAGCAGCTCGAGCAGTTCCTTGCGGCTCATGGCCGCGAAGCCCTGTCCGCCGACGGTGTGCATCTCGCCGCGGAAGTGGATGTCGATGTCGGACCAGCGGGCGAAGCGGCGGGACATGTAGTCGGCAATGACGGTGTCCGCATTGCCAATGCCGCCGAGCGTCTCATCCGAGAACACCACGCCGAAGCCGAAGGTGTCCGAGGCGGCGTTGCGCTCCCAGAGCGTTACCTCGTGCGCGGGGTCCAGCTGCTTCATCAGGGCCGCAAAGTACAGGCCGCCTGGGCCGCCGCCAACAACTGCGATTTTCATGGTGGATCCTTTTCTGTGACACGGTGCGGCCGGTGGGGGCCGAGCGTTGCTGCCTAAGTTGGGTGGGAGGGGGGAAAGCTAGGATGCGTGGGACTCGGATAGGGCTTCGCGCAGCTTGAAATGCTGGAGCTTGCCGCTGGGGTTCCGCGGAAGCTCATCGACAAACCGGATGTCGCGCGGGTACTTGTAGGGGGAGATGACTGACTTGACGAAGTCCTGGATCTCCTTGGCCTTCGCCTCGGAACCGGCGACGCCCTCGACGAGGACCACGAAGGCGCACACCACCGAGCCGCGTTGCTCGTCGGGCCGGGCCACTACCGCCGTTTCCAGCACATCGTCGTGCTGCATGATGGCTTCCTCGACCTCGGGGCCGCCGATGTTGTAGCCGGAGGAAATGATCATGTTGTCGCTGCGCGCCTGGTACGTAAAGTAGCCGTCGGCGTCCCTCACGAAGGTGTCTCCCGTGACGTTCCAGCCGTTGGAGACATAGGCGTGCTGGCGCTCGTCGTCGAGGTACCGGCAGCCGGTGGGGCCGATCACTGCCAGCCGTCCGGACTCGTCGGGTCCCAGTTCGTTACCTTCCGGATCAAGGATGGTGGCGCGGTAGCCGGGCACCGGGATTCCCGTGGCGCCCGGGCGGATGTCGTCGCCGGCTGCGGAGATGAAGACGTGCAGCAATTCGGTGGAGCCTATTCCGTCAATCAGCGACAGGCCCGTGGCATCGTGGACCTGCTGCCAGGTTGCCGCCGGAAGGTGTTCACCGGCGGAGATGGCCAGGCGCAGGGGTCGCAGCAGGTCCGCCTTGCCCTCCTTGAGGATGGCGCGGTAGGCGGTGGGTGCGGTGAAGAGGATCGTGGCACCGGCGTCGTGGGAATACTGCGCCAACTCCACCGGGGTGGTGCGCTCGGTGAGGAGGGTGCTGGCGCCAAAGCGCAGCGGGAACACCACCAATCCGCCCAGGCCGAAGGTGAAGGCCAGCGGAGGGGATCCGGCGAAGACGTCGTCCGGGGTTGGTGCCAGGATGTGCCGGGCGAAGGTGTCCGCGTTGGCCAGGATGTCCCGGTGGAAGTGCATGGTGATCTTCGGGACGCCGGTGGTCCCGGAGGTGGGTCCAAGCAGTGCCACGTCGTCGGCAGCGGTTTCGACGTTGGTGAATTCACCGGACTTGGAACCGGTGCGGGCTACCAGGTCCAGGGCATCGGCGGAGCCGACCGCGACGACCGGGTAGGCCGAGCCGGCGGCCTCACGGGCGTGGTCCAGGAATCGGTGGTCGCAGAGCATCAGCGAGGGCCTGGTCAGGGTCGCGAGCTTGCCGATTTCCGGGGCGCGCAGGGCGGGCATGGTGGTGACCACCACGGCGCCGGCCTTCAACACGCCGAGCCAGCAGGCCACGAGCCACGCGTTGTTCGGTGCCCGAAGCATGACCCGGTTTCCCGGGATGATCCCGAAGTCCTCGGTGAGGACCTGGGCGACCTGGTTGGCCCGGGTCAGCAGCTCGCCGTAGCTCTGCCGCGACCCGTCCGGTGCCAGCAGCGCCGGACGGTCGGGCCCGAAGGCCGCGACGGCGTCATCGATCAGGACCGTGGCTGCGTTGAGCCGATCGGGGTATTGCAGCTCTGGCAATGTGAATTCCAGGGTGGGCCACAATTCCTGCGGCGGCAGGTGGTCACGCGTGAACGTGTCGTGGTGGGCCGAAAGCGATAATTCCATGAACTTGCCGTCTCTTTCCAGGAGTCGATTTTCAAGGGTGGGGCGTTGGTGCGGTGGTGCCTTAGCCGCGGGGTCCGCGGATCATGCCCTCCTGGGCAACGGTGGCCAGAAGCTGGCCGTCACGGGTGTAAAAGCGGCCCAGCGCCAGGCCGCGGTTGTTTTGGCTGGAGATGGCTTCCTGGACGTAAAGCACCCAGTCGTCCACGCGCCCGGGGCGGTGGAACCACATGGAGTGGTCAAGGCTCGCGGTTACCAGTCCCTCGGTGCTCCAGGACAGGTTTTGGGTCCGCAGCAGCGGCTCCAGGATGGTGTAGTCGCAAACATAGGCCAGTGCCGCACGCTGGGTGATGGCATCGTCGGGGAGCTCGGTGAAGGCCTTTACCCAGACAGCCTGGTGGGCGGCCGATGCCCCGTCCACCTCGAGGTACAGGGCTCCCGGGACATGGCGCATGTCGAAGGACCGGCCGGCCGACCAGTATTCCGCGACCGGGCCCTCGGCCTCGGCGAGCACCGTCGCGGCGCTGGCCAGGGTTTCGGGATCCAGGTCAAGGTATTCCGCGGGGGCCGTGGAAGACTGCTCGGGTCCGGTCTCCGGGACGTGGAAGGAGCCGAGTGCGGTGTAGACCGCCTTGCCGTTCTGGAATCCACGCACCTGTCGGGTGGAGTAGCCGCGGCCGTCACGCATGAGCTCGACTTCGTAGCGGACGGGCACGTGCATGTCCACGGGACGCAGGAAGTAGGAGTGCATTGAATGCAGTTCCCTGTCCTGGCCCACCGACCGCATCATGGCCGTGGCCGCTTGGGCCACCATGTCCCCGCCGTAGGCCTTGGGCCACGGAACATATTGGGGGATGGCGGTGTAGGCCTGGTCAAAGAACTCGGCCTCGCAGGAGGTCATGTCGATGGCATCGAGGAAGATTTGTGAGCTCATGCCCGGCGGTATCCTTCCAGGCTTTCGTCGGCGACATCCTCGAGGTTCACGACGATGTTTTCCGGGGTGCGCGCGGTCAGCCAGACCAGGTCCTCGGTGATCGACATGTTCGCTTCGACGTGAGGCATGAACGGCGGGACAAAGACCCAGTCCCCGGCGGTCATGTCCAGGAACTGCTCGTAGTTCTCGCCAAAGTAGATCCGCCCATGACCCCTGAGCACGTATCCACCGGTCTCGGCCTCGCCGTGGTGGTGGGGCAGGGAGCGGTAGCCGGGTGTGTTGGAGACCTGGCCGAACCAGATCTTGGTGGCCGGTGTGTGCTGGATGCTGACCCCGGAAACGCGGATGCAGTCGCCGGATTGCGCCGTGTTGGTGTCTTCCTCGCCCTTGCGGGTGACCACGGGGACCACGACGCCATCGGCGTTGGCGTAGATGGCGTTGTCGCCTTCGGTGCGGTAGATCGTGGGGGTGGTGTTGCTCATGAGCTGTTCTCCTTGGCTTTCCTGGATGGTGGGATTGTTGGTGCGCGCTGTCTAGAGGTCGGCAGTGACGCGGGTCCGGACGATGTTCCTCAGGGTCCCGATGCCGGGGATCTCGGTGATCAGTTCATCCCCGTCCTTCAGGAAGAGCGGCGGGTTCATGCCCATGCCGACACCGCCGGGGGTACCGGTGAGGACGACATCTCCGGGCCGCAGGATGGTGAAGGTGGAGATGTAGGACAGGAGCTTGGCAGCGGAGAAAACCAGCGTCTTGGTATTGCCGCGTTGGACTTCGGTGCCGTTGAGCGTGCAAATGACCTCGAGCCCGGCCTCTGGATTGATCTCATCGGCTGTGACCATGACCGGACCCAGCGGAGTGGTGCGGTCGAAGGCCTTGCCCTGGAGCCACTGGAGGGTCCGGCGCTGCCAATCACGCATGGAGATGTCGTTGGCCACGGTGTAGCCGGCGATGGCTGCGGCCGCCTCGTCCTCGCCGGCGTTTTGCAGGGTGGTTCCAACCACTACCGCAAGCTCGGCTTCCCAATCGAGGTCCACGGATTCGTCGGCAACGATCTGTGCATCGGGGTCGGTCAGCGTATCAGCGAATTTGGCGAAGAGCGTGGGATATGCCGGAAGGTCGCGACCCATCTCAAGGATGTGATCCGAGTAATTCAAGCCGCAGCAGATGACCTTGGCGGGTGTTGGCACGGGGTTGAGGATCTCGACGTCGGATGCCGGGACGGCGGCGAGACCGGGATGTTCCGAAGCGGCCTCACTGACAATTTGCTTCCACGCGGGCATGCCCAAGAGATCGCTGAGATTGCCTGCGGGCAGTGGCTGAAAAGCGTCGCCCACCACCAAGGCAGCGGTGGTGCTTCCAGCGTGTCGAATTGTTGCGAGTTTCATTCCTCGGTCCCTTGCTAATCATCAAATCCATGTGTGTCGACTTTTTGACCGCCGTCACGTATCCTCAATGTAACACGCGTCACCAGTCCGGCGCCAGAGCGGAACAGCCGCAATCGCCAAGAGAATACTTAGGAGAGCACGATGACCGAAACCACCCTCTTCCAGAACCTCACCATCAATCCGGATTCCCTAGGCAAGCCTTCTGGATTCGCGCATGGCGTGCTCGCGGGCACGACCGTTTATCTGGGCGGGCAGACAGCCCTGGACAAGGACATGAAGATCGTTCCGGGCAACATCGTCGATCAGTTCAAGCAAGCGTTCTCGAATGTCCTGGCGACCCTGGCCGAGGCCGGCGGCCATCCCGAGGACTTGGTCTCCGTGACCATTTACCTCACCGACGTAGATGACTACATGGCCAATGGCAGGGAGATCGGCCGGCTTTGGCGCGAAATGGCGGGCAGCAAATATCCGGCCATGGCCGGCATTGGCGTCAGCCGCCTTTGGCAGAAGGAAGCCCTCATTGAAATCCAGGGCGTGGCAGTGATCCAGGATCGCGCCTAGTTTCCCCCAGGACGTGACTACCCTCTGAATTAAATAAGAATGCCGTGCCGTGCAACCGAATCCCTGGGAAAGGGGAAGGTTGCGCGGCACGGCTTTTTCTTGAGCCGGGATCGTCCGTCAGCGGGCCGCCGCGTTGTTGTCAATGGCGCGGTCGGCATGGCGCTGGGCGCAGGGCGACAAAAGTGCGTGGAGTTCCTGGAAGAGATGCTCGGCCTCCAGCGCATTCCAGTTCTCCGGCAGGAATTTGATGGGCAGCCCGGGATCGAGGTAGGGCAGACGCCGCCATTGGGTGATCAGCACGAGGTAGTCCGCAAAGGCGAGGGCGTCGGATTCCGGATTGCTGCCCGACTTGCTTCGCCGGGCCCAGGCGCTCAATAGCCCACGATTGCGATCCAGAAAATCGGAATACAGGGCGTCAAGCGCCGGCAAGTCCCACCACGTCCCGATGTTCTTACGCAGGTCGGCGTCGCCAATATGATCAGCCATGAAGAATTCGAGGTATTCGTTCAATCCACGGGTATCAAAGTAGGCGAGCACCGAGTCGCGTAGATGCCCCGGGGCAATCCATAGACCTGGAGTGACCGAACCAAAGCCCATCCGCACCAGGGATGAACGGATCTTGTGCCGGATGTTGCGTTGGGATTCGGGCACGGTGAACGTAGCCAGAAGCCATTGGTCATCTGCCTTGGCCCGACGCGGGTGGAAAATTCGTTCATCGCCCTCAACAAACGTTTCGATGACCGACGGCGCCAATGCATATCCGTTGCGGCCGTTGACCTGAATACTGTCAATGACGCCGCGCTTCTTCAGACGGGATATCGACGACCTGGTCCCCGTGGATTCGACGCCGATGTCTTGCATCAGGGAAATGATGGTGGCCACGGCCAGGGCGCCGCCGTGTTGGCGTGCATACAGGCCGAAGAGCGAGACGATTAATTGGTGGTGCCGAGGAACAGGGGCCTCGCCGGACCCCTTTTGATCGCCCACGTGTGTAGTCATGCGCTCACTTTATCCAATGGGCACCGATAGCCTGTTCGAATGGGCAGGGAGTCACGGGCGTGTCGTTTTGGTGACGCCAGTTACGGTAACGCCTACTAATGGAGTTCGAATCCCGGTTGTCACCCGTTGAAAGAGGTCTAGGAATTTCATGCGTCCACAGGTATTGATCTGCTCGTATCTCCAGAAGGAATTGGTCGACAAGCTGATCGCCGATCTGCCCGAGATCGACGTCGTCTACCGAGCCGAACTGCTGCCGGTCCCACAGTTCGGCGCCGACCACCGGGGAAGGCAACGCGATCTGCGCGAGAGCCAAATCGCCGAATGGCGAACTCACTTGGCGGACGCCACCATCATGTTTGACTTTGACTGGTGGCAGCCAAAGGCCTGGCGGGAGCACAGCCCGAACCTCGAGTGGATCCAGGCCACGCAGGCAGGTGTTGGAGTGCGGGCCGAGGCACTGGGGCACACCGAGAACCAGGTTCGGATTACCACTGCAGCGGGTGTCCACGCCAAGCCACTGGCTGAATTCGCACTGGCCGGGTTGCTGTACTTCGTTCGAGAACTACCGCGCTTGGGATCCCAAAAAGATCAGCAACGGTGGGCGACCGGGGCGTCGAACACACTCTATGGCCAAAAAGCCTTGATCGTTGGCGCGGGCAGCATCGGTAGCGAAGTGGCAAGGACCCTGAGCTTCATGGGAGTCAGGTGCGATGGAACGATTCGCGGCACCAGAGTCCTTGGCCAGCCTTTCGAAAGGTCCGTCGCCTTGCAGGATTGCGACCTGGGGGAGTACGACATCGTGGTCTTGGCGTGCCCGCTGACCGAGGAAACCAGAGGCCTCTTCAACCGGCAGCGAATTTCCTCCATGAAGGTGGGTGCCCTGCTCGTGAACCTGGCACGAGGTCCGGTACTCGACCAGGAATCTGTAGTCGAGTCCTTGAACGCAGGTCGTCTTGGTGGAGCCGTACTTGACGTGACGGATCCTGAACCCCTGCCGGCAGGCCATCCCTTGTGGGATGCGCCGAATCTCATACTGTCGCCACATACGGCCGCAAATGTGGACGCCGAGAACGCACGCCTGATGGAACTCTTCACCAAAAATCTGCGCCTTTATCTGAGCGGTGGGAAGCTGATCAATTCCTATGATCCCTTCCTGGGCTACTGACAGCGGACCCGGGAATCAAGCTCTGGGTGTTGCATAGCGCAAGGGGCCGGCACTGAGGGGTGCGGTCGGCCGGACGTCATCGAGAAGTCCGGCCTGGACGACAAGCACCGCGAGTTGAACACGGTTGCTGATGTCGAGCGGTTCCATGATTTTCGCAAGTTGGGCCTTCACGGTCCCTTCACTGACGTGAAGAAGTGAGGCTATCTGGGCATTTGTGTAGCCTTGCGTCAGGGAATGCAGCAAGCGTCGATCCCGCGGGCTCGCTTGACGCAGGAGCTGCGACTTGAAGTCGTACTTGCTTGTGGAATGAGGTGGGAACTGATCTGCATCGGCTGGCTTGGAAAAGATCATGTTTCCCGAGTGGATCATCCGAAGCGCTACTCCGAGATCAGTCGAAACGGCATTCTTGGCCAGATAGCTGCAGGCACCCGCTGAATGCGCTCGGGTCATGGTTTCTATGTCGTGAGCCGCCGAAAGCATGACAACCCTGGTCGCCGGGGCACCCGCCAATATCCGCTTGGTGGCCTCCGGGCTGGAGACATCTCTAATGGTGGTTTCCATGAGAACTAGATCGGGTCGCTTGTCCAGGGCGGCTTCGATGGCTTCGTCGCCAGTTCCTGTGACTGCCTCGAGCTCAACATCGGGGCTTGATGCCAAGAGACTTTCGAGTCCAAGCCGAAGAAAGTAATCACCGTCTGCTAAATGGACTCGTATGCGAGGCTGCATTGGAGGGCTCCTAAAGGAATCTGAAAATATAGCACTAGCGCACAATAAATCAAACGCAGAACCAACGACCAGTGCCCAAAAACTATATTTTTCGCTGTATTTCATTCCCATATTAGCCATGTTGAATAGCCGGTTGGCGAATGAAGCGCACAAAAGAGTACAAGTTACGGAAAACAGAGTGAATTATGGCCGAGTGTCCGACTTGGATGACCCATCGAGGGGAGTTTCAGGACGCTGGATCCCCGGGCGACGTGCCTGTTCGTGATAACCATACGGTGAATGGATTATGACTCGTGCGGCCCAGTCTAGGACCCGGCCCCTTACATGGCGTCAAGCGTGGAGGCGCGAACGGGATGTTCCTCTGAACACTTTCCATCGCCTGGAAGATGCACTGGCAGTAGACGCTTCGCCCCAAAAGGTGGGAAGCGTCGCCCACCATCGGCCAGCAAAATCTTGGCCGACGCGCCCGCGCCCAGCCATCCGATGGTGTCGACCTACAGCATTCTCAAATAAAGAATGAGCGGGGCTACTTTTTCTTTGCGCGTCCGAAGGCAAGATATGCAAGGGGCCCAAGGAAGTTAATGAACGTCGCTGCGGCCCAGGCGCTCTTTGGACCGTTGACTTCCAACGCAGGGCGTTTGACCAGGTCGCGCAGGGCCACGAATTGGAGAGCCAGCTGGGCAATTCCCATAACGGTGATTCGCCATCGTGCCACGACTGATAGTTCGTTCCAGCTTGTGTTCCGGGCCATGCTTCTCCTCGTGAGTCATTGCGGATGCGTCTGGTGCAACCGGCTACCATCTGCCATCGTATCCCTGGCGCTAATGGAAGTGGTCTCGAAGCCGTTCCATCTCGCGTCGGTCCTTTTTCGTCGGCCGGCCGGCGCCCCTGTCCCTGACGGGAACCTGCGGGATGACTTCCTTGGGCCGGACCGGGGTGTGGTCGAGATAGCAGCGGGCGGCGATGTCGGCACCCACCCTCTTGGATATTACGGCGGTCACTTCGAGGATCCTGTCGAATCCGGATTGCCTGACCCGGATGGTGTCTCCCGGAACGACAATCTGTGCGGCCTTGGCGGGTTTGTCGTTTAGGCGCACGTGGCCGGCGCGGCAGGCTGTCGTTGCCGCCGAGCGGGTCTTATAGATTCGAATCGACCATAACCAGGCATCGATTCTGACGGCCTTGGATTCCTGCTTCACCCCGTCAGTCTATCCATCGCAGGACATCGGGCACGGTTATTGAGCAGAGAGCGAGCCGACTGGAGCTGTTCCCGGCCATGCCGGGTTGCTTCGACTGCCAACGAGGGCGTGAGCTCGTTCAGCCGCAACCGTTGGCAGGATCAAACATCCCCGCCTCGATCTGTTGGGCCTGCCGTTGTGCATCGCGCAGTTGCTCGTAGAATCTCACGTTGGGCTCGACCTTCATTGCCGTCGCGTGTCCGGATGCCACGAGGGCTCCGTTGATGAATTCTCCCCCGTGGCTCAGTGCGGCGAGGGTCCGCCCATATTGGTCCAGGCGTTCGGCATCGAATTGCAGCTCGACCTCCGCACCCTTGGGCAGTTTCTTGGCCAGGAATTCGGCCGCCTGCCGGCCGAAGCATTCCCCGGGTTGGTCCGGGCGGGGAATCTCCGGTGCGTCGACGTTTAGCAGCCGGACCTTGGTTCGTTCGCCGTCCAGCATGAGGTAGAGGGTGTCACCGTCGACCACATGCTGAACCGTTGCGCTTGCGTCCGGGTCACCCGTTCGGTCCCCGTAACCGCCGTTGACCTTGGGAAGCAACAACCACGTTCCGGCGACGACCGCTACGCACAAGACAAGCACCGGGACGGCACTGCCTCGACGACGGGACCTACTCATGGCTGTCGCTCATTTTCCTAGACCAGGGCGTTGTCGCAGGCGGTAACGAGCCGGGCCTGTACATCGGCCGGGACCTGGTCGCCGGAGGCAGCCACATCGTCAAGTGCGCTGACGATCTCCGGGGGCAGCCCGCCCTCGCGGACGGCGTCGACCATGGAGGCAACGACCTTGAGGTCGGCTGCGTTGATGGTGCCGTCCTGGATGGGGGCACAAGCTTGCTTGATGAGTTCCTTCTTGGCGCCGTCGGCCAGTTGCGTGGCGGCGGAGGAAGCTGCGGAAGAGGCCGTGTCGGCAATGGTTGCGCAACCGGTCGCCGAGAGCAGGAGGACTGCGCCGGAAATCAGCAGTGCACTTTTGGAGCGTGAAAATGTCATGGGTTCCATCTTAGTTGTTCCCCGGTGGGAGAACTCTGGGTAACCCATGAGTGCTCCCACCCTGGAGATGAACTGCTATCCGCGTGCCGACACGGTTTCCAGGCGCGCAGGCCTGGCCAGGCCCAGTGTTTCGCGCAGCGTGGTTCCCGGGTAGGCGGAGCGGAACAGGCCGCGCTCTTGGAGGATCGGTACGACCAATCCCACAAAATCATCCAATCCCGCCGGATAACTTGGGCACATGAGGTTGAAGCCCTCACAGGCGCCCGACATGAACCATTCCTCGATCTCGTCCGCGATCTCGGCGGGGGTGCCGATCATGGTTGCATGGCCCCCGCCCGCGGCCAGGAACCCCAGCAGTTCGCGAAGCGTGGGGTGCTGGGTTTCGATGATGCGCTGAACGGTCAGGTAGCGGCCTTGTGGGCCGGTGAAGTCCTCGGCCGGGGGCAGCGGATCCACCCTGTCGTCCAGCGGATGGGTGTTGTAGTCCTGGCCGGTGAACATATTGAGTTGGGCGATGGCCGACCCGGTGTCAATGAAGGAATCCAGCACGCGCTTCTTTTCCCATGCCTCTTCCCGCGTGGCACCGATGTACGTGACCAGCCCGGGAAGCACGGGAACCGGGTCCTTGGAGCGTCCGGCAAGATCCAGTAGTCGCCGGATGTCGGCGGCATACTCGGCTGCCGATTCCCTGTCCCAGGAAACGGAGTAAATGGCTTCGGCATGGCGGGCCGCAAAGGAGCGGCCGGCTTCCGAGGATCCCGCCTGGAACAGCACCGGCCGCCCTTGCGGGCACCGGGGGACTGTCAGCGGGCCGGCGACAGAGAAATGGTTGCCGCGGTGGTTGATCGGCCGGACCTGCGCCGGATCAAGGTAACGTCCGGCTTCCCGGTCAACCAGCAGTGCAGAATCTGACCAGGAATCCCACAACTCCTGCAACGCGACAACAAACTCTTCGGCGCGCTCGTAGCGCTGGGCATGAGGCGGCAGGGAATCCATGGAATGATTGCGGGCCTCGGCGTCAAACATGGAGGTCACCACGTTGATGCCCGCCCGCCCGCCGCTGATGTGGTCCAGCGAGGCCAGCAGCCTGGCGGCGTGGAAGGGCGTGTAGAAACTCGCCGAGATCGTGGTGACCAACCCGATGCGGCTGGTGGCACGGGCCATGGCACTGAGAGCAGTCACCGGTTCCAGGAACCACGGGATACCTGCCGCGTATTCATGGTTCACGCTCTGCCCGTCGGCAAAAAAGACAGCATCCAGGCAACCGCGCTCGGCAATCCGGGCAAGTTCCTCGTAGTAGGAAATGTCGCCGACGCGGTCGGCGCTGGAGTCGGGGTGGCGCCATCCCATGGTGTGGTGGCCCGCCCCGTAGATGAAGGCGTTCAGGTGCAATTGGCGTGTGGCGTCCACGATGCTTTACCGGACCCCTAGTTCATCACCAGGCCGCCGTCGACAACCAGGTTCTGCCCGGTCACCGCCCGGGACCACGGTGAAGCGAACAGCAGTGCGGCGTCGGCGAACTCCGCCGGGGAAGTGACCCTGCGCAGTGGCGTGGAGCCGGCGATCAGGTCGAAGACCGCTTCCGGGGTGGCGGCGGAGGCATCGGTGGTGCGAAGCAGGCCGCCGGAGATCATGTTCACGCGGATGTTTTCCGGGCCGAGGTCGGCCGCGAACGTGCGGGTCATGGCCAGCAGGGCAGCCTTGGCCGCGGTGTAGTCGTGGTAGGGGACCACGGGGTTCTGGAAGAGGTTTGTCCCGATGTTGACGATGTTGCCAAAGCCCGCGGTTCTCATGCCGGGCAGGGTTGCCTGGATCGTGTTCAGCGCACCGCCAACGATGCCGGTGAACTGCTCCCCGAAAGCCATGTAGCCGATTCCATCGGCCTTGGCACGGGCGTCGCCATTGAACGAAAAATCGGGCAGGGCGTTGTTGACGACAGTGGTGATGGGAGCACCAAAATGTTCGTGCGCCCCGGCCACCAATTGGGAGACTTGATCCGTGTTCGCGACATCGGCTTGGACCGCGATCGCGCGATCGGCCCCGAACTCGGCTGCCAGTTCCCGGGCGGCGGTTTCGCTGGAGCGGTAGTTCAATACGAGCCGTGCGCCCTCGCGCGCAAAGGCCCGGGCCAGGTCTGCCCCGAGTCCGCGTCCGGCCCCGGTGATCAACACGATTTGGTCCTTGATAAGCATTTCTTGCACCCTTCTGTTGGGCGAAGGGATGCCATGGAACCAGCCGACGGGCGTCCAGGAATTTGGGGTACGAGGGCAGTTCAAGCCGGACCGGCATCCCTTCGCTCGGATTATCGAGATCAGGTTCAACGGGTCTATCTCTCAGCCGCCAGGCGGCACCCCGTGTCGAGTCCTGTGGCCAACGTAGCACCGGTACGGGGCAATCCCCGAATCAAGGGCAAGGACGGAGGCGACACACGCCAGGCGTCGCCGGTCGGTGTCCGCGGGCAGTGCTACGGATGCGGCAAACTAGTGTGGGTGAGCCAGATGCGAATAATCCAGACCATTGCCGCCGAGTTAACTTCCGGGGGTGCTTCGGTTG
Organism: Paeniglutamicibacter sulfureus; assembly: GCF_030512175.1. Classification (GTDB taxonomy): domain Bacteria; phylum Actinomycetota; class Actinomycetes; order Actinomycetales; family Micrococcaceae; genus Paeniglutamicibacter; species Paeniglutamicibacter sulfureus. The sequence goes on from NZ_JAULBL010000002.1 coordinate 1,239,488, forward strand.
CCGACTGGCAGGTGAAGGCCGCCGTCGAATTGCTCGATGCCGGATCGACCGTCCCCTTCATTGCCCGATACCGCAAGGAAGCCACCGGAACCCTGGACGACACCCAGCTGCGCCTGCTTGAGGAGCGGCTGCGCTACCTGCGTGAATTGGAGGACCGCCGGGAAGCGATCCTGAAGGCCATCGAGGAGCAGGGGAAACTCACCGACGAGCTGCGGGCCGCCATCATGGCCGCCGGCACCAAGGCCGAATTGGAGGACCTGTATCTGCCTTACAAGTCCAAGCGCCGCACCCGCGCCCAGATCGCCCGCGAGGCCGGACTCGAGCCGCTGGCCGACTCGCTGATCCGCGATCCCGCCCAGGATCCCGAAGCGTTGGCAGCCACCTTCCTAAACCCCGAGCACGAGGTCAATGCGGCATCCGATGCCCTGGCCGGTGCCCGGGCCATTCTCACCGAACGTGCCTCGCAGGACGCGGTGCTTGTGTCCGAATTGCGCGAACGGCTGTGGACACGAGGGAAGATCTCGTCCAAGATCGCATCCGGCGCCCCTGCCGCGGATGCCTCGAAGTTCTCCGACTACGAAGACTTCGTGCAGCCCGTTGCCACCCAGCCCTCGCACCGCATCCTCGCGCTGCTGCGCGGGGAACGCGAGGGTGCGCTGAGCCTGGAGCTGGCCGAGGCCGACCCGCGCGACGAGGCGGCGCTCACCGAGGCGCGGGCCGGATATGAGGCCGCCGTCGCCCGTTCGCTGGGCATCAAGGCCGCTGCCGATGCGCCGGCCGGCAAGTGGCTGGCACAAACCGTTCGCCTGGCCTGGCGCGGACGCCTGTTGGCACGGTTGGAGGCGGATCTGCGCACGCGGCTCTTCGAGGCCGCGGAGGAAGCCAGTGTCAAGGTCTTCGCCGCCAACCTGCGCGACGTGCTGCTGGCCGCCCCTGCCGGAAACCGGGCCGTGCTGGGGCTGGACCCCGGGTTGCGCACCGGGGTGAAGGTTGCCGTCGTCGACGCCACCGGCAAAGTGGTCGACATTGCCACCATCTACCCGCACGCCCCGGCCAACAAATGGGATGCCTCCGTGGCGACCCTGGTGGCACTGGCGACCAAGCACGGCACCGAACTGATTGCCGTGGGCAACGGGACCGCAAGCCGCGAGACCGACAAGCTGGCCGGCGAGGTCATCGCCAAGCTGACCAACAAGCCTGCCAAGGTCATCGTCTCCGAGGCCGGGGCATCGGTGTATTCGGCGTCGGCGCTGGCAAGCGCCGAGTTGCCGGACCTGGATGTCTCCATCCGAGGTGCGGTGTCCATTGCCCGCCGACTGCAGGATCCGCTGGCCGAACTGGTGAAGATCGAACCCAAGTCAATCGGCGTGGGCCAGTATCAGCACGATTTGACCCCGGCCAAGCTTGACCGCTCCCTGGATGCCGTGGTCGAGGACTGCGTCAACGCCGTCGGCGTGGATGTGAACACCGCATCCCCGGCGCTGCTGGCCCGGGTGGCCGGAGTCGGTTCGTTGCTGAGCCGCAACATCGTCGAACACCGCAATGCGAACGGCCCTTTCACCACCCGCCGGTCCCTGTTGAAGGTTCCGCGCCTGGGAGCCAAGGCCTTTGAGCAATGTGCCGGATTCCTGCGCATCACCGGCGGCAAGCAGCCGCTGGATGCCTCCGCCGTGCACCCCGAGGCGTACGGGCTGGCCGAAACCCTGCTGGCAGCCGCCGACGCCGGCAACCAGTCGGTGGCCACCCTGAATGCCGCAGACTTTGTCACCGAGCAATTCGGCCTGCCCACGGTCAAGGACGTGATCGCCGAACTGGTGCGGCCTGCCCGTGACCCGCGCCCGGACTTCAAGACCGCTAACCTCAAGGAAGGCGTGGAAAAGATCGGCGACCTGCAAGTCGGCATGATCCTGGAAGGCACCGTTTCCAATGTGGCAGCCTTCGGTGCTTTCGTTGACGTGGGAGTCCACCAAGACGGACTGGTCCATGTCTCGGCGATGAGCAACAAGTTTATTTCCGATCCACGCGAAGTCGTCACATCGGGCCAGGTTGTCAAGGTCAAGGTGCTGGAGGTCGACCCGGAACGCAAGCGCATCTCGCTTACCCTGCGCCTGGATGACGAGCCCGGGGCCAAAGCCGAGCGGACGGACCGGGCACCGCGAGGCAACGGGCAGCGCAACGAACAGCGGGGCCAACGCCCGGCACGCGGCGGCGAGGGAAACCAGCGCGGCGGCAAACCGCAACAGCACCGGCCGGCCAGCGCCCCCGGGTCGAACGCAAACACCGCCATGGCCGAGGCCCTGCGCCGCGCCGGCTTGAGCAGCTAGCACCGGCCCACCGCGCCACGGCATCCGGTGGCGGCCCCGAATGGTCCGCCACCGGAAACCCGGCGCGTTGCCACGGATATCGGGCCACGCGAAAGGTGGCGTACCGTTGTCTGCGATGCCCCACGCTCCGGAGGGGCATTCCGGCCGCGAAACACACTGAGAGAAGCCCGCAATGGATGGCGAAACACTGAGCGAATTGATCATGACGGTATTCATGGTGCTGCTCATGGTTGCCATGGCCTACATGATCAAAGCCGCGGCCACCGGACAAATCAGGCGTAATGCCTGGATCGGGATCCGCACCGCAGCCCTGACCCACTGCGACAAGTGCTGGCTGCTGGGCCATCACGCGGCGGCGAACAAGAGCACCATAGGCTGTTGGCTGGCCGCAGTGATCATGGCAGCCGGAGGCCTCCTCTCAACATTGGTGACGCTACCTGGCTTTGTCCATCCCGCAGCCCTGATGGCGGGGCTGGCCGTCATGCTGGTCGGCCTGTTTCTTGGGGTGCGCGACGGCCACCGGGCGGCTGCCAAGATCCATGCCGGGCAGCGCATCGTTTCCTCTTAAACCCGTCGAGACCAAGGCATGCGAACCAAGGTGAGCATCACCTTGGTAGCCCTTCGCCGGTACGAAATGCATGACATATTTAGCCCGAGGTAAGTACGGCCATACTTCGGTGACAAGCCCCCGCGGAGCGCGTAGCGTGTGTGCCATGGAACTTACAGGAAAGCTTGCCGACGCATTCAACGACCAGATCACCCTGGAACTCCAGGCCTCAACGGTGTACCGCCAGTTGGCCATCGAAATGGATGTCCTGAGCCTGCCCGGCATCGCCGCATGGTTCCGTGCACAGTCCGCCGAGGAACTGGTACACGCGGAGAAGTTCATCGCCCACATGACCAACCGTGGAGCACACCCGGCGATCGGCGCCATCGGTGCCCCCGGGCTGAACGTGGTAACGGTTGACGGTGCTTTCCAGGCCTCCCTTGACCACGAGAAGAAGGTCTCCGAATCCATCCGGGACCTCTACCGCCTGGCCCACAACGAGGGCGACATCGACTCGGTGCCGATGCTGACCTGGTTCATCGAGGAACAGGTCGAAGAGGAAGCCACCGTCGGTGAAATCCTGGACCGCGTGAAGATGATCAACAACGATGGCAACGGCCTGCTTCGCCTGGACAGCGAACTGGCTGCACGCTAGAAACCATCGTCGCGGAGTTGCCCGTGGCGAAGATGTGATCAAGGCCCCCGGTCCGCGACTGGGGGCCTTGACCGTGTGTGCAATAACATGGGGTAAGGCATGTCCAGGTGCCGCGCCTCGATACGTGGTTGTTCGTGAACGATCCTGGCGAACCGTGACGCCGTGCAAGACGTTGCTCCATGCATTCCATTCCCAGGTCAACCACTTGTTCAGTGAGGTCATAACCGTGTTTCACGTCCGTGCACGTATGGCATTGACCAACCCCGGATCGGGCGCTTTCGGGTGGAGACTGTCCGCATGAAGAAACTCGACTTCGCACGCACCGAGCCGATTTCCGCCCCGGTGGAAGCCTCGGGACCCACGCACCGGACCTCCGCGGAACTCAAGCTGCGCAAAGGGGCTGGCCGGCATTACGCGGTCCAGTACCTGATTCCCCAGAGCACCCCGGTCTACCTGCTTCGAGTCAGCGGGCTATGGGCCAGCGTGCAGCACGGACAGACCTTTGGCTGGCTCCCGGCCCAATGTCTCGAACGACTCGAAGCGCCCCGGCAGCCCCCGCAGGTTCCCGTACGTCCGGTCGCCGGCCAGCTGCCGGAAAATCCCGCATCGGTGGGCGGAGCCCCCAGCGCGCCGGAAGTGCCGGACGAAGACTTCATACCCACCCACCGCAGCACTGCCGACCTGAACCTGCGCAAGGGCTCTGGCACCAACTATCCGGTGCTGCGCGTGCTGGCGGCAAACATCCAGGTCCGGAAGGTTGACGAACTTGGCACCTGGGCCAAGATCTCCACCGGCAAGGACGTCGGCTGGGTTCCCAGCGCCTACCTGGCTCGCATCAACGTGAGCCGCCCCGCCACCGGCATACAGGCCATGGCACCAACCGAGTTCACGACCACCGTGCGCTTGAACGTCCGCAAGGACGCCGGCGACCGCTTCCCGATCCTGCGCATCATGCAGGCCGGAACCTTGGTGAAGGTCAACGGGAAACTAGGACCATGGCGAAGGATCATGCTGGATCAGGAAACCGGCTGGGTCCCGGCGAGCCAGCTCCAGTTGCGCTACGTGGTCTCGAAGACCCCCGTCACCATCACCGAGACCACGCTCTACCGGGGTGCCTCGGCAAACTACCGCGCCATCGCGCAGCTGGCTGTCGGCGAGCAACTGGAAGTCATTGCCAGCCGCGGACAATGGACCAAAGTCCGCGCTGGGCGGCTTGAAGGCTGGGTCCACAGTTCCCACTTGGGATGACACGGCCAATTTGCCGCGGCAGCTTCCTGCCACTTGGTGTCCTTATTGCCTAAAGTAAGGCTCTGGGGGTAGAAGAACTTGGTAATGTCCCCGCACACGCAACTATTGTGGATTCCTTGCGGGGCCACAACCGTTCAAAGGACGCGCCTTGACGATGGCCACACCGAAATACATTCGTGCCCTTTTCGCGGGGGTGTTGGCGGCAGGAATGGTTTTCACCGCGCTGCCGGCAACCTCCCAGGTCCGTGTCAACGCCGATTCCGGCAGCAAGGTCCGCGTCGGCAATTTCGCTTTGCCGCTTGACCCCGACACGTACCGAATGACCTCCCCGATGGGGCCGCGTTGCATGCCGGTGGTGGGAGGGTCGACCCACCACCTGGGTCAGGACATGGGCACAAGGGACAACGCCCCGATCTATGCGGTGGCCGCAGGCACCGTGCGCAAAGTCGTCAACGGCACCGGATCGACCTCAGGGCAAGTGGTGGTTACCCACCGCATCGACGGGGGAACCTACGAGTCGGCCTACATGCACATGTGGCCCAACGACGTCTTGGTCAAAACGGGCCAAAAGGTCGCGGCAGGACAAAAGATTGCCCTGGTGGGCTCCTCGGGGCCATCCACCGGCCCACACCTGCACCTGGAAATCTGGAAGGATCGCTTCTACTCCAGCGATTCGAACGTTCGCAACCCCCGTGCCTTCCTCAAGGACCGCGGGCTGGACCTGAACTCCCATGCCACCGCCACTTACGCAGAGTCGCTGAAGACTTGCACCTATTATGCGCGAGGCAAGGCCGAGCTCTTTGCCTCGGCTTCCGCCGACTCGAAGGTCCTGGCCAGGCCGAACCGCAACGCCCCTGTCAGCAGCAAACCCGGTGCCATCAACGGACTTCGTAACGGGTCCTTTGTCAAGGTCAAGTACGGCTCGGTTACCGGTTGGATGAACCGATTTGCCGTCACGCCCTATGAATTGGGGGCAGCACCCGAGGGGTCGATGACATCCACGGGAACCGTCACCAACGGTGTCCGGGTGCCCTTTGCCAAATACAGCAACCCCTATGGCTTGAACATGCGCTCCGGCGCGGCCACCTGGTACTCGAAGCTCCTGATGATTCCCGCCGGCACCACTTTCGAAGCCTATGAAAGCTCCGCTGGCTGGTTGCGCGTGAAGTACAAGGGAACCGAAGGCTGGGTATCGGCAAGCTTGGCGCGCAAGACCGCGTCCATCGACCAGACTAAACTACCCGCAACCCACGAAGTCCTTCGTGACCTCAAGCTGCGTTCCGGGGCCGGGACCACGTATCAGGAAACCCATCCTCTCAAGCGAGGCGCAAAAGTTGCGGTGCGCCAGGTACGGGGCGGCTGGTCCCAGATTCAATCCGGGAAGCACTCCGGATGGGTCAGCTCGGCGGACATGAAGAAAATCGGATCAGCGACGCCCCAGACGGCAAAGCCACCGGTAGCCAAGCCCACGCCAACCAAGGCAACGCATGAGACCACCGCGAATCTGAACATGCGCGCGGGGGCCGGCACCAACACCAAGATCGTCAAGGTCCTGCGCAGCGGAACCGACGTCATCGAACTCCGTCGCCAAGGCACCTGGAGCAATATCAAGGCCGGGAACGCCGCCGGATGGGTCAGCAACAAGTACCTGCGCGTCATCAAGCCTGCCGCAACGAAGCCGCCGGTGGTCCAGTCGGTGAAGAAGGCGACCTACACGTCCAAGGCGAAGGTCGTTGCGCGCAAGAGCGCGAGTGCGAAGGCCGCGGCGGTCGTGAGCATTCCTGCCAAGACGAACGTGACGGTGGATGCTAGGAGCGGTTCGTGGCTGCGTGTGAAGTATGCGGGCAAGACCGGGTGGGTTCCGGCGAACCAATTGTCCGCCTACAAGGCACCGGCCAAGCCGAGGCCGCCGGTGGTCCAGTCGGTGAAGAAGGCGACCTACACGTCCAAGGTGAAGGTCGTTGCGCGCAAGAGCGCGAGTGCGAAGGCCGCGGCGGTCGTGAGCATTCCTGCCAAGAAGAACGTGACGGTGGATGCGAAGAGCGGTTCGTGGCTGCGTGTGAAGTAAGCGGGCAAGACCGGGTGGGTTCCGGCGAACCAAGTGTCCGCCTACAAGGCACCGGCCAAGCCGAAGCCGCCGGTGGTCCAGTCGGTGAAGAAGACGACCTACACGTCCAAGGTGAAGGTCGTTGCGCGCAAGAGCGCGAGTGCGAAGGCCGCGGCGGTCGTGAGCATTCCTGCCAAGAAGAACGTGACGGTGGATGCTAAGAGCGGTTCGTGGCTGCGCGTGAAGTATGCGGGCAAGACCGGGTGGGTCCCGGCGAACCAATTGTCCGCCTACAAGGCACCGGCCAAGAGCAGGACAACCACCGTCCGGCTGAACCTGCGAACCGGAACAAACACATCAACACGATCGCTGTTGGTGATTCCGAAGGGCAAGAAGATCACGGTCAAGGCGACACGAGGAAGCTGGACACAGACCAGCTATTCAGGGAAAACGGGCTGGGTTAGCTCCAGGTACCTTCGCTAAGCCAGGCGCGACGCGTCGAATCCGGAAGAAGAATGGTCCGTGCAACCAGTCAGGACGGTTGCACGGACCATTGCCGTTTCAGCTACGGTTGTCGCTATTTTTCGGATTTTTCAGGGGGGACTGGGAACCTGCTGCGTGCATGGCATCCGCTTCGTGCGCCGATGCCGATACGTTTGATTCTGCATGCGCCAAGACCTGAGCTGCCGTGGGTTCCCCTGCGGATGCTTCCTTCTCCGGGTCGGCCCCGGGGTCAAGCTCCGGCAAATCCCGGTCGGCCCAGATTTTTACGATGCCCCAGGCAACAGCGGTCAGGGGTACGGCCAGCACTGCGCCCACCAATCCGCCCAACACCGTGCCTGCGGCCAATGACAGCAAGATCACCAACGCGTGCAGGTTCAGCGCGTGGGCCATGACCACAGGCTGCAGGAAGTTACCCTCCAGCTGGTTCACGACGATCACCGCTCCCAGAACAATCAGGGCAATCACGGGGCCGTTTGTCACCAAGGCAATCAAGGTGGCCAGGATTCCGGCGAAGGTGGCACCTATCAATGGAATGAAGGAGCTCATGAACACTACTACGCCCAGGGGAATGGCCAACGGAACCCGCAGGATGAGCAAGACAACGGTGATGGCGATGGCATCCACGGCTGCAACGGTGGCGGTTCCGCGCATGTAGCCGCCCAGCGTCTCTACGGTGCGCCCACCGGTGGACAGCCAACGGTGCATCTGGTGGTCTGGCATCCAAGAGAGGAAGAACGCCCAGATCCTGTCTCCGTCTTTCAGGAAGAAGAACAAGATCACCAGCAAGAGCGCCAGACCGGTGACGAAATTCCCGGCTGCAGAAAGGCCGCTCAGGGCACCAGCGCCAAATTGGGAACTCGTCAGGAAGCCCGTGACTTGGCTGACGGCTTGGTCAATCTGGTCCTCCGAGATGTTCCACGGCAACCGATTCAACATGCCCTGGAGCTTGTTGAATCCTTCGACGCCCCTGTCAACCAAGGTTTGCCACTCGGCAAGCACGGAATATACCAGGGCCGTACCGATGCCGCCGATCACGAGCAGTGAACCGAGGAACACGGTCCACGCTGCCAGTAGTGGGGACATGAACTTGCGCAATAGGCGCACCAATGGCCACAGTGCGCAGGAAAGAATTAGGGCAATCAGGATCGGCAGAGCGATAACGCTCAACCTGAGGAGGGTGTAGACGACTGCCCCGGCCAGGATCACCACCACCAGTAATTGGACCGAGCGCGTGGCAATACGGCCGAGCGGATCGATCCACATTCCAGACACGGTGTGCATCGGGGGCCTGGCGCTGGATACCTCGGCTTTTGAAGTCGCGGGTGGATCCTGTCGCGACTTTTTCTTGAAACCTAACTTCGCTGACATCCAGTGACTCCTCGCAATTGGCAACAGGTCCACTCTATGCAATGGCGCAGGGCGGATACCCGAAATAACCTCTTAGCAAAAAGGTTAGTCTAACAATGTACTAGTGGGCTTGGAGTGCCACTCATTCAACTCGCAAGAAATTAATTCCCCGGGGGATCAATGAAGCACATGACCACTACAGACGGTGCAATGCCCGTCAATCGCGCAGGGACGGCACTGCTGCTGGGCACGGCGATTGCCCTTGCTCTCGCCGCCCTGAACCCGGTGCAGGCACAGGCGGCCCCGCAGGCGGTGCCGCATGTCGCGGCGGCGCAGACCGGTCCATCCGCATACATCGCGCAACCCGAAAGCATGTTTCGCGCAGGAGTCGCGAGGGTATTGCAAACCACCGCGAACCTGAACCTGCGCGCACCGCCTTCCACATCGGGCAAGAAGCTGAAGGTCGTGCCCAAGGGCACGCGGTTGACGGTGACGGCAACCAGATCCGGATGGAGCCAGGTACGCCATGCCGGACAGACAGGTTGGGTTTCCAGCACCTACCTACGCTCCATTCCCAAGGCCGTGAAACAAGGCGACCTCGGCAAGACCACTGCCCGGCTGACGTTGCGGCAAAAGGCAAGCACCGCATCCAAAGCGCTGGCCACTGTGCCCAAGGGCGGCATCTACGCCGTCAAGAAGGTCTCCGGCGGACATGCCCAGATCACCAGCCGGGGAAAATCAGGGTGGATCCAAGGAAAACACCTCAAGATCGTCGCCAAAAAACCCGGTCGGGAAATCTACATCGACCAGAAGTACACGTCCAACCGTGCGGGTCTCACCGACAGGTATTGGACAAAGGTCTCCGGTGGCGACCTCTATGAAAGCGTGAACGGGAAAAAGCGCATCGGTGACATCCCCCGGAATTCCGTGGTGTACCGGGACATGAAGATGGAAAAAACCGCCGGATCGGTCAAGGGCTGGATCTTCGTGCGGACGCAGGGGATGAGCGGATGGATGAAAACCAGCCAGCTTGCCCGCACCTCGACCGCCTCTACGAAACCAAAGAAGTATTCGGCTAGGCAAGTCCTGGCGCAGAAGAACGGCAGGGTCCCCGAGAAGATGCTCGTGGCGATCCCGTGGGACAAGGAAAAGACGCTCATTGCCGCGCCGGCCCTCAAGGACCTGAACCGACTCAACGCAGCGTTCAAGAAAAAGTTCGGACGCAATCTCGATGTCGACCTGGCATACCGGACTCGTGCCACGCAGGACGCGTACTGGGTGGAGTTGGGTCCGTACGTCGCGGCACGTCCGGGAACCTCCAACCACGGTTGGGGGACGGCCATCGATGTGCCCGAAACCTATGACTATTCCTTCCGAGGCAAGTACTACAAATGGCTGAAGGCGAACTCCAAGAAGTACAACTGGGTGCACCGAAAGATCCTGGAGGAGGGATCGCCCTACGCCGAGGCCTGGCACTTCGACTACGTGGGGCGCTGACCACCACGGGGGAGTGCTCCACGGGGCCGACCCCGGGTTAATTGAGAAGGCCGCAGTCCGCATCCATCGTCACGATGAATGCGGACTGCGGCCTTGGCGTTTAAGCGAGCGTGGAAGTCAGTCGGCCACGTAGAACAGGCGCTTGTTGACGAACTCTTCCATGCCCAGCGGTCCCAGTTCCCGGCCGAAGCCCGAACGCTTCACTCCGCCAAAGGGCATCTCGGCTCCCTCGGCGCTCGGCGCATTCACGTTGGCCATTCCCGAGTTCAGACCGGCGGCTACCTTGGCCGCGCGAGCCGGATCGGTGGAGAACACCGCGCCGCCCAGACCGTACTGGGTGTCATTGGCCATGGCAAGTGCTTCCTCGTCGGAGGAGACCTTGTAGACAACGGCCACCGGGCCGAACAGCTCCTCGTAGTAGGCACGCATCTCCTTGGTGATTCCCGAGAGCACGGTCGGGGCCAGGTAGGCGCCTGGGCCCTCGTGCAGCGTGCCGCCGGCATGCAGGGTTGCGCCCTTGTCGATGGCGTCCTTCACCTGCTCGGCCAGGGCCTCGGCGGCACCCCGGGTGGAAAGGGGACCGAAGGTGCCCTCGAGCTCGGCCGCCGGATCGCCCGGGGCCAGGCCGTCGGCCAGCTTGGTCAGCTCACCCACGAAGTCGTCGAAGATATCCTCCATGACGATCATGCGCTTGTTGGAGTTGCAGGCCTGGCCGGTGTTCTCCATGCGGGTGGCCCAGGCAGTGGCGGCGTCGCCCGCGACATCGTTCGAATCGAGGATGACGTACGGGTCCGAGCCGCCAAGTTCCAGCACTGCCTTCTTCAGGTTGCGTCCGGCCTGCTCACCGATGATGGCACCGGCACGCTCGGAACCGGTCAGCGAAACGCCCTGGATGCGCGGGTCTTCGATGATCGTGGAGATCTGCCCGTGGGAGGCGAAGACGTTGTTGTACACGCCTGCAGGAACGCCCGCGTCATCCATGATCTGCGCGATGGCCAGTGCCGAACGCGGGCAGGTCTCGGCGTGCTTGAGCACGATGGTGTTCCCCAGCATCAGGTTGGGAGCGGCAAAGCGGGCGACCTGGTAGTACGGGTAGTTCCACGGCATGATGCCCAGCAGGGGGCCGACCGGGAGGCGCTGGATGACGGCCTTGCCGCCGCCGATGTTCTTGATTTCCGTATCCGCGGCGAGCGTGGGCCCCTCGGTGGCGAAGTACTCGAAGATGTCCTTGCAGAACTCGGCCTCGCCCTTGGACTCGGAGAGGGGCTTGCCCATTTCCTGCGTGATGATCGCAGCGAGCTCGTCGGCGCGTTCGGCGAAGAGCTCGCCCACGCGTGCAACGATCTTGGCGCGTTCATTGATGTCGACGTTCTTCCACTGCTGGTAACCGGAATCGGCCGCCGCGATGGCGTCCTGGATCTCGGCGTCGGTGGCCGTGGGGAATTCCTCGACCACCTCGCCGGTGGCGGGGTTGAGGACTCGGTAGCCGGTGGAGGTCGACGTCTGGGCGTTGGCGGTCACAGCCATGCTCCTTCTGGTAGTCACTGGGCGGCGGGGATCTTCATCGCGCCACGTACCTGTCCATCATGTCCCGAAAACGACGATTTGTGAAGCCCGTCACGCATGGTTGGCGACCATATCCGCCGTGAGTGAACTAGCTGACTTCGGTATTCGTCGTTAACGGAGCAAAACCCTGCGAAATTCGAATATCGCAGGGTTTTGCTCCGTGTGCTCCGGCTGGCTTAGCTGGTGGCCGCCGTGCGCCAGCGGTCTATGTCGGCATCGCCAGCGGCGATCTTGTCGATCAGGTCCAGTTCCCCGGTGCTGAAGGTGGTGTTGCCCAGGGCGCCGAGGTTTTCATCAAGCTGCGCAGTCGAGGAGGCGCCGAGCAGCACTGAGCTCACTCCGCCGTCGCGCAACAACCAGGCGATGGCCAGCTGGGCCAGGGACTGGCCGCGGGACTCGGCGACCCGGGCCAGATCGCGGGCCTTCCCGAGATTTTCCTCGGTCAGGTGCCCGTCCAGCGTTGTCCGTCCACCGGACGGAATCGCCGAATCATTCTTGAGGTACTTGCCGGTCAGCAGGCCCTGGGCCAGCGGGGTGAAGGCGATGGACCCCATGCCGTGTTCGGCCAAGGTCTCGAGCAGGCCGTCCTCGACCCAGCGATTGAGCATCGAATAGGACGGCTGGTGGATCACCAGCGGTGTGCCCATCTCCTTGGCGACGCGCGCCGCCTCCGCGGTGCGTTCGGGGGAGTAAGAGGAGATCCCGACGTATAGCGCCTTCCCCTGGCGCACCAAGGTGTCAAGCGCGCCGATGGTTTCCTCGATGGGGGTGTCGGGGTCAGGGCGGTGCGAGTAGAAGATGTCCACATAGTCCAGGCCCATGCGCTTGAGCGACTCGTCGGCCGAGGCCATGATGTACTTGCGCGAGCCCAGGGTGCCGTACGGACCCGGCCACATGTCCCAGCCGGCCTTCGAGGAAATGATCAGCTCGTTGCGATAGGCCTTGAAGTCGGTGCGCAACATGCGGCCGAAGTTCTCCTCTGCCGAGCCGTAGGGCGGACCGTAGTTGTTGGCCAGGTCGAAGTGCGTGATTCCTCGGTCAAGGGCATGGCGAAGCACTTCGCGCTGGGTGTCGTAGGGGCGGTTGTCGCCAAAGTTCCACCACAGGCCCAGGGAAATCGGGGGGAGAACCAACCCCGAGTTCCCCACCCGGCGGTAGCCGGTCGATTCGTAGCGGTCCGGGGCGGCAACGTAGGGTGCGTGCGTTTCAGGGACGGGGGCGTACCGGAGCTCTTCGGCCATGGTGGTGATGTTCTCCTGGAAATTGGGGATGAAATCTCGCGGAAGCTGCATCGGCTCCCTCTTATCCATTCTTGTCGCAAGGTGCCGCAAACGTCCACGGCATCGGGAGCTGGGCGCGGCGCGGTTCGGGGGGAATCTGGCAGTGCAATGCGTTCCCGTGTGCCCGGCAGTTAAAAGCGAAGAACCGGCCGTGACGGCTAAGGAGGTGAAACTCCGCCGCGACCGGTTCTTCTGATCACTCGCACCTTGAGAAGGTAGCTTCAGCGTATTTGGAGTAACTGGGTGATTGCTGGTGATTTGTCGATAGTCGGCCGTGAGTCAGTAGTTGGAGGGTGGATCCGAGGCCGGAAACGATTCGTCTTCCCATTCCTCGACCAGCGCTTCGTCGTGCGCGCTGGCCACATGCTCTGGTTCTGCGGCAGTTTCTTCTTCTACCTCTTCGTCGCCGGTTGGTTGTTCAGTCATCTCGCGTACTCCTTGATCCGTAGAACGTGTCTCCCCGAACTTGCGGCGCCCGGTACCTTCAGTTTGGTCCGAAGTGCCGGAGTTGTCGAGGGCGGTGGCTTCCAGGGGTCGTGGTTGCGGACATCCTGCATTAAATGGTTGAGCACCGATCGGAAGGCTAGGGGGAATTTGCCTTGTGCCCGACCGGTGCTCTCATCACTCGCACCTCCATGAGGTGATTAAGACTCTAGGGAAGCAACCTTTGCACCAGCTGTATACCGCCGGGTAACAACATGTGAAATCAGCGTCGCAGGATCAGGGCATCACCCTGGCCGCCGCCTCCACACAGGGATACCACCCCCGTGCCGGAACCGCGCCGCGCCAGTTCCATGGCCTGGTGCAGGACCAGTCGCGCGCCGGAAGCACCCACGGGATGCCCCAGCGCAATGGCCCCGCCTTCCAGGTTGATCTTGGCGGGATCCACGCCGAGGTCTTTCGCCGATTGCAGGACAACCGACGCGAAGGCCTCATTGATTTCAATCAGGTCCAGCTCCGCGACTCCCATTCCCTCCTTGGCCAGGGCGGCGAGAATCGATGTGCTGGGCTGGGAATGCAATTGTCCGTCCGGGCCGGCCGTCTGTCCGTGGGCGCCGATCTCGCAGTGCCATGTCAGGCCTGCCCGACGGGCGGCGCCCTTGGAGGCAACCACCACGGCTGCGGCACCGTCCGAAAGCGGCGAGGAAGAACCCGCCGTAATGGTGGCGGCGGGGTCGGTGGAGAAAGCCGGACGCAGTGCGGCAAGCTGTTCTTCCGTGGTGTCAGCGCGAACGCCCTCGTCGGTGGAAACGATGATCTCGCCCCCGCGCCGCTGCGGGATGGCCACTGGCGCGATCTCGGCATCGAGGTGCGCGCGCGCAGCCGCAGCGCGCTGGTGCGACCTGGCGGCAAAGGCGTCTTGGGCGGCGCGCGAAATCCCCAGCTTGGCAGTGCCGCTCTCGGTGGCCGAGCCCATCAGCTCGCCGCTGAACGGATCGGCCAACGCGTCGTGGTTCAGGGAATCCTCCAACGGCCGGTCGCCGATGGCCAACGGTGTGCGCATGCCGCGGACCAGGTGCGGGGCATTGGACATCGACTCCTGTCCGGCGGCGACGATGAAATCGGCCTCGCCGGCGCGGATCATGCGGGCTGCGTCGATGACGGCGGTGAGCCCCGACAGGCAGAGCTTGTTGATCGTCACCGTGGGGACCTCCCAGCCGATGCCGGCCTTCAGCGCGGCCTGGCGGGCCGGGCCCTGGCCGGTGCCCGCCAGGATGACCTGGCCCATGATGACGTGGTTGACCTGGGCGGCCTGCACCCCGCTGCGCTCCAGTGCCGAGGAAATTGCGTGGGCGCCTAGCTCGGTGGCTGACAACGCGGAGACGGCCCCGCGGAACTTTCCAAAGGGCGTACGTGCACCCCCGACAATCACGGGAGTCAGGTCGTCATTCATGGTGTTTCCTTTGCTTGGGAAAAGACCGGTCCGGTGCCATAAGCTCAGTATCATGCCCCATGCAGTGAACCCGGTTGATGCCCAGACTATCTACTTTGACGCCAGCGACACAGGGGCCCCACCGGTCCTGCTGCTGCACGGCTCCGCACTTTCCCGCTCCATCTGGCGCGGCCTGGGATACGTGAAGGCGCTGGAACCCGAGTTCGACACCATCCGCATGGACCTGCGCGGCCACGGACGATCGGGAAAACCCCACGACCCGGCCGCCTACGCCATGGACCTGGTGCTGGAGGACGTCAAGGCGGTGCTGGCTGCGACCGGACACGAGTCAATCCACCTCGTGGGATATTCATTCGGATCGCGCGTTGGCCTGTCGCTGGCCATCAAGCATCCATCCATGGTCCGCTCCCTGACCATGCTCGGCGGCACCCACGCCATTGAGGCACAGCACATCAGCACGCTCTTCTTCGACGGCTACCTCGAGGCACTGAAAACAGGTGACATGGACGCCTTCATTGACGGCATGGAAGCCGGCGGCGGGAAACTGGACCCCGCGACCCGTTATGCCTTTGCCTCGAATGACGCACTGGCACTGGCCGCGTACTTCGAGGCCACCGAGTCCGGCAGCGCGGTCAGCGAAACCCTGCTCCACCAACTGGCGACGCCGACCCTGCTGATGACCGGTACCCGGGATGTGCCACGCATTGATCATTCCCGGGTCATGGCCTCGGTCATGCCCCATGCCCGGCTGGTGGCGCTGGAGGGACGCAGCCACGGCGGAACACTCTATCCGCCACAGCCGATCCTGGAGCAGTTGCTGCCGTTCCTGCGCTCACATTCCTGAAGGGTGTGATTCCCCGGGCTGACAACCCGGAACCTGCCGCTCCCGGTGGCCGGATGCCCGATCACGGTAGATAAGGGGTGGCCGGCGGGTCAGGCACGATCGATGGCGGAACCACCAACACCGGAAGCTGCCGACGCGACAGAACCCGGGCAAGCGTTGAGGCACTGAACCTCGAACCGGAGAACGCGCGGCGCTTTCCACGGGGCGAGCCGACCACCAGATATGACGAACCCAGCTCCACGGCGAAGTCGCCAAGTGCGCCGGCCGCCTCGCCCACCAGGATGCGCAGGGTCCAAGGCATGGGGTAGGAGGCCAGGGTCTCGCCGAGCCGTTGTTGCAGGTCCTCGATCACTTCCGCCCCGAGTTCCTCTCGCTCATCCCGGTGCAGGGCATCAAAGTCGATGCTCGCCTTGACGTTCCATTCGGTCATGTCCAGGCCGGTGAGTGCATAGGCACACACCAGATCCTGACGGAGGACCGAAGCGAGGCGGGCCGCGGTTTCCAAGACCTCGGGATGCTGCCCCGGGAACACGCCCACGAGCACCGGCGAGTCAGAACGAAGGGGACGGGACCCCTCTGGATCGCGCATGGTGCACTCCTGTGGGTCCTAGCTGGGATCGGGTCGGGTGCCTGTCTTGCTTCAAGTATGCCCGGGGCGCTTCACCTTTCGATAGGGGGCTGGTGCCGCCACCGGCATCTGGCCCCGGCCCCTTGACCGAAAATGACACAGGGACAAGACTCGGGAATATGGAGGAACAGGCGGCGGCTATCTCGATCACCGGATTGAAAGTCATGCGCGGGAAGAACCTCGTCTTGCCCGGCCTTGACCTGCTGGTCCCGCGCGGCGAGGTGGTCGGGCTGCTAGGTCCCAGCGGCTGCGGGAAGTCCACCTTAATGCGCTCGATCGTGGGCACCCAGATCATTTCCGGCGGAGTGGTGAGGGTGCTCGGGGACACCGCCGGGTCCGAAAAGCTGCGCCATCGCGTCGGCTACATGACGCAGGAATCCAGCATCTACGACGACCTGCCGGTGGGCGCGAACCTGTCCTACTTCGCCAAGATCGTCGGTGCCCCGCCCGCCCAGGTTGCCGAAGTCATCGAGCGCACCGACCTGGGATCGGTGGTCAAGTCCATGGCGGCCGACCTCTCCGGCGGACAACGCAGCCGCCTCTCCCTGGCCATCGCCCTTTTGGGAACGCCCGAATTGCTGGTCCTGGACGAGCCCACCGTCGGGCTGGACCCGGTGCTTCGCGTGGCATTGTGGGAACTGTTTGCAGAACTTGCGGCCGAGGGTGTCACGCTGTTGGTCTCCAGCCACGTGATGGACGAAGCCACCCGGTGTGACCGCCTGATCCTGATGCGCGAGGGCGGGATCATCGCCCAGGAAACGCCCGCTGGCCTGCTGGCGCGCACCGGAACCACCAACGCCGAGGACGCCTTCCTGGCGCTGATCCGCGACACACGGGAATCAGGGGCACCAGGCTCCGAACCCCATGCTCCCAAGCACCGCGCCACGGGAGGGACCCCATGAGCATCCCGCGCATCCTGGCCACCACCGCTCGCGTGCTGAACCAGGTGCGCCACGACCACCGCACCCTGGCACTTTTGCTGTTGGTCCCCGCACTGTTGGTCGGCCTGGTCGCCTGGATCTTCACCGACACCCCGGTCTTCGGGAGGATCGGCCCGGCGATGATCGCGCTCTTCCCCTTCATCGTGATGTTCCTGGTCACCTCCATCGCCACGCTCCGGGAGCGGCGCAGTGGCACCCTGGAACGCCTGCTGTCCCTGCCGCTGGGCAAGGCCGACTTCATCCTGGGCTACGCGCTGGCCTTCGGGCTGCTGGCTATCGTGCAGACGGGGATCGCCGTGGGCTTTGCCGTGTGGGTCTGCGGTCTGGAGGTTGCCGGCAGCCTGGGGCTGCTCTTCGCCGTGGCCATCGCCGACGCGTTGCTGGGGACCTCGCTGGGGCTTCTTGCCAGCGCCTTTGCCCGCAGCGAATTCCAGGTCGTGCAGTTCATGCCGGCCTTCGTCTTCCCGCAGGTCCTGCTGGGCGGGATATTCCTGCCGCGTGGCGAACTGCCCGAGGTCCTGGAGGGCATCGGGGACTGGCTGCCGCTGAGCCACGCCATCGATGCGCTGAACGCGGTGGCCAGGGACGACCAGGACGCCGGCTACATCTGGCTGCGGATCGGGTTCGTTGCCGCGTGGATCCTGGCCGCCATCGTGGTGGGGTCGATGACGCTGCGCCGCCGCACCGCCTGAGAGCGGCAAGGGGGGACGGCAACACTGGATAATGAGGCGGGTGAGTACGCAGCGGAACGGCCGGGACAAGCCCCGGCAGGACAATGACTTCGACCTGGCTGCCATCGGGCGGGGGCTGGTCTTTGCCCAATCCCTGCCGGAGCTTGCCAGTACAATCGAGGCCGGCGGGGCATCCGGAACCGCCGTCATCCAGGCCCCGCCCGGCACCGGCAAGACCACGCTTGTCCCGCCCCTGGTGGCCAACCTGGTTCGGGCCCGCAACGGGGGAGAAGCACGCATCCTGGTCACCCAGCCGCGCCGGGTCGCTGCCCGCTCCGCGGCCCGGCGCTTGGCATCCCTCGACGGCAGCTCACTGGGCGGCCGCGTGGGATTCACCGTGCGCGGGGAAAACCACGCCGGCCCGGACACCCTGATCGAGTTCGTGACCCCGGGAATCCTGCTGCGCCGGCTGCTGGCCGACCCGGGGCTGGAATCCATTGACGCGGTCGTCATCGACGAGGTGCACGAGCGCGGGCTGGAAACCGACTTGCTGCTGGGCATGTTGCGCGAGGTCCACGAACTGCGCGGGGACCTGGTGCTCGTGGCCATGTCCGCGACCCTCGATGCCCCGCGCTTTGCCCAATTGCTGGGTGATGCCTCGGGTGCGGGCAGTGCCCCGGTCATCGACTGCCCTGCGGCGCTGCACGAGCTGGAAACCCGGTGGGTGCCGGCCGCCGCTCCCCGGCTGACCGACCGCGGGGTCTCGCGCACCTTCCTCACCCACGTGGCAACAACCGCCGCTGCCGCCCATGCCGAGGCGCTGACGCGGGACAAGTCCCTCGACGCGCTGGTGTTTGTTCCCGGTGCCTGGGAAGTGGCCGATGTCGCCGCGCAGCTCCGCACCCGCGCGCCGGGCACCGAGGTGCTGGAGTTGCATGGGCAGGTCGTTCCCGCCCTGCAGGACCGTGCCGTCTCGGGGCGCGAACCCGGGGGAGGGCCCCGCATCATCGTCTCCACCTCGCTGGCCGAGTCCTCGCTCACGGTTCCCGGGGTCCGGCTGGTCATCGACTCGGGCCTGGCCCGGGAGCCGCGCCGGGATGCGGCCCGGGGGATGAGCGGACTTGTCACGGTCTCCGCCTCGCGGGCCGCCGGCATCCAGCGGGCCGGCCGCGCCGCACGCCAGGGGCCGGGCACCGTGGTGCGCTGCTTTGCCGAAAAGAGCTTTGCGGCGGCCCCTGCACATCCGCGGGCCGAGATCACCGTTGCCGACCTCACCTCCGCGGCCCTGGTGCTGGCCTGCTGGGGCGCGCCGGGCGGTGCCGGGATGCACCTGCCCGAGCCCCCGCCTGCATCAAGCCTTGAGGCCGCAACCACGGTGCTGTCCCAGCTCGGCGCGATCGACGAGGCCGGGCACGCCACCGCACTGGGCCGCCGCCTGGCCCTGATTCCGGCCGACCCCCGGCTGGGCCGTGCCTTGCTCGACGGCGCCCCGCGGCTCGGGGCCGGAAACGTCGCACACATCGTTGCCTTGCTGGCCGGGGACTACCGCGCCCAGGCCGCCGACCTCGGCGCGCTGCTGGCGGCCCTGCGCAACGGCAGACACCCGCAGTCCGCCACCTGGAAGCGCGAATGCTCGCGCCTGGAACGGATCGCCGGCCGGGAAGCCCAGGCGCAGCGGCCGCCAGGCACAGCGACGATGCCTTCCTCCGGCACCGAGCTTGGCCTGGTAACAGCCCTTGCCTATCCGGGACAGGTTGCCCGTCGCGTGGACAACGCCACCGGCACCACCTACCTGCTGGCCTCCGGCACCCGCGCGGGCCTGCCCGCCGGAAGCCCTTTGTCACACCACCAGTGGCTGGCGGTCGCCGAGGTGGCACGGGCCGCCGGCCGCGACGCGGCAGGCACCGGCGCGTTGATCCGCGCCGCAGCGCCACTCGACGAGGGCACCGCACTGCTCGCTGCGGCCCACCTGGAAACCGAGACCGTCAACACGGTCTTTGCCAGCGGCAAGCTCTCCGCCCGCAAGGAGCACCGACTCGGGGCCATCGTCCTTTCCAGCACCCCCATGACCCCCACTCGTGCCCAGGGCCGCGCCGCGGTGCTGGACGCCTTGCGCGAGCGCGGGCTCGGCATGCTGAAATTCTCCCCCGCGGCGCAACTGCTGCGCAGTCGGCTGGGAATGTTGCACCGTGAACTCGGGGACCCCTGGCCGGCCATGGACGAGGACTCCCTGCTGGCGGCCGCCGAGAACTGGCTGGCCCCGGAACTCGAGGCGCTCGCCGGAGGGAAGTCCCCGGGTTCCCTGGACCTGGTGGATCCGCTGCGTCGCCTGCTGCCTTGGCCCGAGGCCACCGCCATGGATGAGTTGGTCCCCGAACGCCTCACGGTGCCCAGCGGATCCAGGATCCGCATTGACTACCCGGGAATCGACGAGCCGGAAGCCCCTCCGGTGGTGGCGGTGAAGTTGCAGGAATGCTTCGGACTTGCCACCTCCCCGGCGCTGGTGCGCGGCCGGGTCCTGGTGCTCTTCCACCTGCTCTCCCCGGCTGGTCGACCGCTGGCGGTCACCGACGACCTGGCATCGTTCTGGTCAGGCCCCTACGCCCAGGTGCGCGCGGAAAACCGGGGCCGCTACCCCAAACACCCGTGGCCCGAGGACCCCTGGACCGCACCTGCCACCAAGCACGTCAAAAAGCGGATGGCCGGCGCTTAGGACAAGCGGTTCCGGCGTGGGGGCCGCCGGCGATAGGTTGCCCGTCGGGACGTTCCCGAAAAACCGCGATCGGCGCGGATGCCTGCGGTGTCACGCGATCCCCAGTAGTTTCCCGGACTGGTTCCACAGCGTCTCGGAAAGCGCATCGTCCTTGGCCTGGGGATTGGTCCGGGCCACCTTGCGACGGGAGAAGTATTCGCCCGAAGGCCACGTCCCGCCGCTGCCCTCGTCGGCCAGCCAGATGAGCGTGTCGGCACCCTTCCTGGGCGTTGCGAGTAACTTGGAGATCAGCCTGTTGCCGTAGATGCCCTCCATGGACGTGCCGGGGGAACGGGAGAATCCGGTGCTGACAATCCCGGGGTGGAACGACGCGGAGGCCAGGCCCTTGGAACCGAAACGGCGATGCAGTTCGCGGGTGAACATGATCTGTTCGAGTTTGGCGTTCCCGTAGGCTCTCTTGGGATCGTAGTATCGCTCGGCGTTCAGGTCGGAGAGGTCAACCCTGCCGTACAACCTATTCGCCACGCTGGAGGTGTTGATGACTGCTGCCCGCGAGGCAATGAGCCGGTCAAGAAGCAGCCGGGTCAGTAGAAATGGGGCAAGGTAGTTGACCTGGAAGGTCATTTCGAACCCGTCGCCGGTCGACTGGCGGGCCGGGGTAAAGATGCCGCCGGCGTTGTTCGCCAGTACGTCAATCCGCGGGTACTTCTGAAGCAGTTGCACCGCGAGACCCCGGACTTCATCGAGATCGGAGAAGTCGACGAGGAAGTGATCGGCCTGGATTTCCCGGGCAATGGCTGCGGTCCTTTCCCGGTTCCGGCCCACCACGACCATTTCGTGTCCCAGGCGGCTGAGCGCGCGTGCGGCTTCGGCACCGATCCCGTCGCTTGCGCCGGTGATGACGATCGTTTGACGACGCATGCGGATGCCTTTCGAAACAGCTGGCGGGACAACTCCTCCGTGAAGCCTACGCGGGCCGGGTCGGCGCAGATCGACCTCAACACGCAATACATGTGATGCGCAACGTGGGGCGGGCGGCTACGAGGCTCCCGGTGGAGGCGCAATGGTTTCCCCGGCGTGGCCGCACATGGGCCGGCCATGGCTTCGCCACAGCAGCGCCATGGGGTGGAGGCCTACCGTAGGAATCCAAGGCACCAACCAGGAATCACGAGCGAGCGAGGAACGACGCCATGGAACAGCACCAGCAGCACCAGAGGCCGGGCGCCGGCCACCCGGCCTACAAGGGCCGGAGTCTTCCGCGGCCCCACCAGGATCTCGAGGACCAGGGACTCGGGTTCGATGTGCAGACGCTCATCGGGCGCCGCGGTGCGCTCAAGGCCTTCGGCGTTGGCGCCCTGGCACTGGGCCTGGCCGCGTGCACCGCCACCACCAACGACGCATCCACCGGCACCTCTGCGGGAGAGATCCCCGACGAGACGGCCGGGCCCTACCCGGGGGACGGATCAAACGGGCCGGACGTGCTGGAACAAAGTGGCATCGTGCGCCGCGACATCCGCTCGAGTTTCGGGGACGCCAACGGAACCGCGGAAGGCGTTGCCCTGGACCTGGAACTGAACATCAAGGACCTGGCCAACGGCGGCGCGGCATTTGCCGGCGTTGCCGTCTACGTCTGGCAATGCGACAGGGACGGGAACTACTCGATGTACACCCCGGCAGCCGAGCAGGAAAACTACCTGCGCGGGGTGCAGGTAGCCGATGCGGAGGGCACAGTGCGCTTCACCAGCATCTTCCCTGCCTGCTACCCCGGACGCTGGCCCCACATCCACTTCGAGGTCTACCCGGATGCCGCATCGATCACCGACTCCGCCCAGGCGATCGCCATCTCCCAGGTGGCGTTGCCCCAGGACGTTTCGGACGCCGTGTACGCGACTGACGGCTACGCGAATTCGGTGCGGACCTTGGCACGGTTGTCGCTGGAAAGCGACAACGTCTTCGGTGACGACGGCGGAGCCAGCCAATTGGCGACTGTCACGGGGGAGACCGTCGCCGGCTACAAGGCAGTGCTGGACGTGGGCGTTGATACCAGCACCGCACCCGCCGCCGGGGCGATGCCTC
Organism: Paeniglutamicibacter sulfureus; assembly: GCF_030512175.1. GTDB lineage: Bacteria > Actinomycetota > Actinomycetes > Actinomycetales > Micrococcaceae > Paeniglutamicibacter > Paeniglutamicibacter sulfureus. The sequence goes on from NZ_JAULBL010000002.1 coordinate 1,262,270, forward strand.
GCGGCACCCCGCACGGAGGCAACGGCTAGGAAACAGGGGAGAGACCTGCGCCGCGGCCTAGGCGAAGGCCGAGATCCCGGTGATCGAGCGCCCGATGATCAACGCCTGGACGGTCTCGGTGCCCTCATAGGTGTGGATGGCCTCGATGTCGGCAATGTGCCGCGCCACCCGGTTCTTGAGCAGGATGCCGTTGCCGCCGAGCAGGTCGCGGGCGTTGGACGCGATGCCGCGGGCCAGCCGCGTGCAGGTGAACTTCGCCAGCGATGCCTGCACCGGGGTCAGGGTTCCCGCCTCCTCGCGTCGGGTGGCCTGCATGACGGTGAGCTGCATGGTGGCAAGCTCGGAATGCATGCGGGCCAGGCGTTCCTGCACGATCTGGCTGGCCGCAAGCGGCCGGCCGAATTGGATGCGCTGGGCCGCGTACTGCACGGCCGTCTCGTAGCAGGCGGTGGCGTGGCCCACGGCGGACCATGCGACGCCCAGGCGCGTGGCGAAGAGGACCTTGGAGGTGTCCTTGAAGCTGTTGGCACCGGGCAGCACATGCGAGTCCGGGACAAAGACGTTCTCCATGCGGATGTGCGCCTGCCAGATGGCGCGCAGGGACAGCTTGCCCTCGATGGTGGTGCCTGTGTAGCCCTCCCACTCCTGCTGCACGATGAAGCCGCGGACCTTGTTCTCTTCGTCGCGCGCCCAGACGATGGTGATTCCGCCGGTGGAGCCGTTGCCGATCCATTTCTTTTCGCCGCTGATCCGGTAGCCGCCCGCAACGCGCACGGCGCGGGTCTCCAGCGACACCGAGTCCGAGCCGTGGGTGGGTTCGGTGAGCGCGAAGGCACCGAGCACTTCGGCATTGGCAAGCTTCGGGCCCCAGTGGGCGATCTGCCCGGGGGAGCCGCACTCGGTGATCGAGCGCAGGGCCAGCCCGGCCTGCACCGCGGCAATGGTGCCCACCGATCCATCGGCGCGGGAGAGCTCCATGTTCACCAGGCCGGCAGCCAGCACGCTCATTTGCGGGTAGCCCTCAAGCTCCAGACCATCGCGCAGCAGGTCCAGCTCGCCCAGGCGCTTGGCCAGATCCAGCGGGTAGTCGGACTTGTCCCAGAACTCGTCGATGACGGGGCGCACCTCGTCCAGGCCGAACTTCCGTGCCCTGTCCCAGTAAACGCGGTCCTCCGCATTGACATCCTCGAAGAGGCCTGCCGGATCGACATCCACCTCGCCCCAGAGCTCGTACTCCGGTTCAACGACACCGGAAGGAAAATCGGTGTTCAGGCTGGCTTCAATGCTCATGGCGGAGTGGTGCCCTTTCGTCGGCAGCGGGAATGTCGCTAAGGCACCAGCATACTGGAACTCAGTTTCAGGTCAAGAAACTCCGGTTCAGGCATTTTGTGTGGCGCGCCACTGGTCCGCAAGCAGCGCGTAGGCGTATCCGTCCTTCCAGGTGCCGTCGCGGTGCAGGGCGCCGGCTACCAGGTGGCTTTCGCGGCGCATCCCTACGCGTTCCATGAGCCGCCACGAGGGCTCGTTGGCGGCAAAGCAGCGGGCATGGACCCGGCGCAGGCCCAGGTCGGCGAAGCAAAGGCGCAACAGGAAGGACACCGCCTCGGTGGCAAGCCCGCGCCCGCCGGCCGCCGGGTCCAAGGACCACCCGAGCTCCGCCTCGGTCCCCGCTGCCAGGTGCGCGACCTCTCGCTGGGACCACGCGTCCCCGAGGCGAACCACCGCTTCCCCGACGACGGTGCCGCCGGATTCCATGACGAGTCTGTCTCGCAGGTGCGCCGGGTCGGTAAAGGAGCGGCGGTAGTCCGGAAGGTCGTTCCAGGCAGAGGTGACCCAGCGGGAGGACTCCGGAAGCCGGCGGTAGGCCCAAGTGGCCTCGGCATCCGATGCGGCGGCGGGGCGCAGCACGAGCCGTTCGGTCGCCCGCGGCCAGCCGGGGAGGGAATGTAGCCTCGAGTGTGGGGGTTCCACCGCAGGGTGCCTCGCGTCCGGCCTAGCCGTTCGCGCGGTTCAGGGCATCGCGGACCTGGGACAGCACCGACTCGGTGTCCGGGGTGCCGCCGGCAATGGTGATGACCACCGTCGTCGGCTCGGGTGCGGGTGTCGATTCCTGCGGCTCGAGCACCGGGGTGAACACCGATCCCAGGGCCAGCAGCTCGCGCTCCAGGTCGGGACGGCGGGTGTCTTCCGGGTGGCGCAGCCAGCGGCGCAGGTGGTCGTTGTGGACCGAGACCACCCCGGAGGCAAACGCGATGGACATGGCCCGCCCGTTGGGCAGCGAGTACAACCCGCGGTCACGCAGGTGGTTGCGGAACACCCGCTCGTAGCGGTGGATCGAGACCAGCTCGCGGTCGCGCAGGGAGGGCACGTCAAGCAACAGCCGGTGGCGCAAGCCAGCGGCCTCGGGCCTGGCGGTGTGCTGGTCGAAGACGGTCAACCCCGCGTGCACCAGCGAGGCCACGGGGCCGGCCGAGGAGGTGGCAAGCACCGTTTCAAGGTGGTGGATGATGGTTTCCATGTCCGCGAAGACCATTTCCTCCTTCGAGCCGAAGCGCCGGAAGAAGGTGGAACGAGAGATGCCCGCAGCCTGTGCCAGCGAGTCGACGCTGGTGGCGTCGAAGCCCTTTTCCACGAGCAGGCGCAGCGCGGCATCGGGAACCGCGGAGGAGGTGATCATGCACGCGAATCTAGCATGCCGCCGGTTTCTCCCGCCCCCGATTGGACTCCGCATTGCGCGAATGTGTCACAGCCCATAGAGCATGCGGTCCCCGGACCTTGTCCCGCGCCACACCGGGGAAGCTATAGCCGTGGCGGAGCGCCAAACCATAGGGTGGGTTAACGAATACCACCACAGCGACCCACGACCAGGAGAAAAACCATGGGCTTCAGCATTGCCAACACCGCACTACGACTCGTCTCGGGCGCCTACATCCTCAACAGCGGCATCGGCAAGCTGCGCATGGACGCCGAATCCGCCGAGGGCCTGCAGTCCATGGCCTCCAATGCCATCCCGCAGGTCGAAAAGGTCGAACCAGCCGTCTTCGGCAAGGCGCTGGCCTTCGGGGAGATCGCCGTGGGCTCAGCCCTGCTGACCCCGTTCATCCCCTCGCGACTGGCCGGCCTTGGACTGGGTGCCTTCGCGGCCGGACTGGTCGCCACTTACCTGAAGACCCCGGGACTGACCGAGTCCGACGGCATCCGCCCCACGCCCAACGGCGTCCCGATGGCCAAGGACCTCTGGCTGGCCGGCATCGCCGCGGCCCTGGTCTTCGGCCGCGGCAAGGCGAAGACCAAGATCAAGGAAGTCACCGCGAAAAAGAAGTAGCGCCACGCCCGCAAGGGCGCGCGGATCAGTTGCTGCGCGCGCCCTTGCGGAACAACGCCGCCAGCAGGGCAGCTGCCATGGCCACGATGCCCGGCAGCAACAGCGCCTGGCCCAGCGCCAGCGAGAAGGCCTGATGCAGGAATTCGGGCACCGCTGCCCCGGTTCCCGGCTCGGCCAGGGAACCGCTCACCACGGAGGCAGGTCCGTCGGCAGCCAGTGCGGCAACGGCCTTTTCCGACTCCACGGCAATGCGCGATTCCATCATCAGCGCGATCAATGCCGAACCCAGCACCGCGCCGACCTGCCGGGTGGTGTTGTACACCCCGGATCCGGCCCCGGCGTCAGCCTGGCCCAGGTCGCGGGTGGCGGTCAGCGAAACCGCGGGCCAGATCATGGCCGAGCCCAGCCCCATGAACACCGGTGGAAGCAACAGCAGCCAGAACGGGGTGTCGGCCCGCAGCATCAGCCCGTAGACCGTGATCGAGGCGCCAAAGAGGAAGAAGCCGGGGATCGCGAAGTACTTGGCCTCGATTTTGCCGACGTTCTTGCCGACCACCGGGGCCAGCGCGCCTGCCACCACGGCCATGGGCGCGAGCATGAGCGCGGAAAGCGTCGGGGTGAGTCCGCGCACCGACTGCAGGTAGAGGATCATCGGGAAGCTCATGGCGGTGATGGACAGCCCCATGAAGGCGATGGCGATGTTGGCCAGCGAGAAGTTCCTGTCCCTGAACAGGACCAGTGGTACCAGCGGCTCGGCCCGGTTGGCGCCCTGCCACCAGATGAACAGCCCCAGCAGCACGGCCCCGCCGATGATCAGTTGCCACGAGCCGATGGGCCCGATGAACGGTCCCCAATCGTGCGTGTTGCCTTCCTGGATTCCGAAGACCAGCGCGAACATCGCCACGGCGCTCAATCCCACGCCCAGCCAGTCGAAGGAGTGGGAGTGGCGCGGAAGTTCGGGCACCTTGGCCAACACGCGCCAGATGGCGATGATGCCCACCGGCACGTTCACGAAGAAGATCCATTCCCAGCCCAGCGTGTCGACGAACACGCCGCCGGCGATCGGGCCGACCAGCGTGGCAAGGCCTGCCACCGCGCCCCACACGCCCATGGCGGCGCCGCGGCGGGCGTAGGGGAACATGCGGGTAATGAACGTCATCGTCTGCGGGCTCATCATCGAGGCGCCCAGGCCCTGGACCACGCGTGCAACGATCAGCGTGGTGATGTCGGGAGCCAGCCCGCACCACAGCGAGGCCGCGGTGAAGACGATGAGGCCGATGAGGTAGATGGTGCGCGGGCCGAACCTGTCCCCGAGGCGCCCGGTGATCAGCAGCGGCACCGCGAACGCCAGCAGGTAGGCGCTGTTGACCCAGATGACCCCGTTGATGTCGGTGTCCAGCCCCTTCATGATGGCAGGCATCGCGGTGGAGACGATGGTCGAGTCAAGCAGGATCATGAAGAAGCCGATGACCAGCGCCCACAGGGCACCCCAGGCAAGTTTGTCCTGCTGGGTTTCCGTCACGCGTTGGTTCACATTCACCGCCCGAGCCTACTCCGGGTCGCCAAGGTAATACAGGGTATTGAGCCCCACCTCACACTGCACTGTTTTTTGCGTCTAGGGGAGGTTGACGACGCCGTCGATGCAAGTCACCGAGTGCCCGGCAATCCATACGCCTGCAGCGTCGGATTCCACGTGCAGGATCGCCGAGCGGCCCAGGCGGGTTCCCTGGCGCACGGTGTAGGAGGCCGGGGCCAGCCCGGACCCGGTGAGCCACACGCCGAAGCCGGCATTCAGGGAACCGGTCGCAGGGTCTTCCTGAAGGCCCTCGCCGGGGCAGAAGGCCCGCACCTCGTAGTCGGCCGGCGCGCCGGTGACCACGTTGCGGAAGCGCTGGGCGCCGCGGCGCTCGTCGGCCGCCGATACCGGGCTCAATTCCTCCCGCGCCCCGGCCGGCCGGGCCTCGGGTACATTCGGGTCGTAGGAACGGGCGGGAACGCCGCCGACGGTGTGCGGGGCGATGACCCCGATCTCCAGCCCGGCCAGGGCCGTGTAGTCGGGCTCCAGCGAAAGCACCAGGTCCGCATCGCGCAGCAGCAATCCCGCCCAGTTGGGCCCGTTGGCCACCCACTGGTGCGCCAGCACGTCCTCGCGTGCCAGGCCGAGTCCGCCCAGCGCCCATTCCAGCACGTCGTCCTCGAGCTCGCCGGTGCGGACCATGGGCGGGGCCTTGAACGCCAGGGACTCGGGGTCCTCGGGGTGCTCGCCGGGGACGCGGCGGACCTCGATGAGCCCGGCCCCGCATTCCTGGACCAGCCCGGCGGGGTTCTTGGGCTCCCCTCCGGCCTCCAGCCAGGCGTGCGCCGCACCCAGGGTGGGGTGCCCGGCAAAGGGCAGTTCCGTGGTGGTCGTGAAGATCCGCGCCCGGTAGTCGGCATCCGGATGCGTGGCCGGCAGCAGGAACACCGTCTCGGCGAGGTTGGTCCAATTGGCGAAGCCCAGCATCTGGGCATCGCTGAGTCCCTCGCCGTCAAGCACCACGGCCAGGCCGTTGCCGGTGTAGGGGGAGGATGCGAAGACATCTACTTGCTTGTATGGGCGGGCAATACTCATGCATGAATCGTGTCATATCCGCCGGTGCGGCGTCCCGGATGACGTTGTTTTGTCATCCAACACCGCTCTCGCGTGGGCCTTGCGTCCCTTGTTGGGGTGCCGGTCCGGCTCCGGGCCGTGGCAACGCGGGCAGGGAAAGGGCACCGGTCCCGCGCCACGAAGCCGTGGTGCCGAACCGGTGCCCGCAGGTGTTCCCGCGCTCCGCTACCAGCGATGGGCCACGTCGATCACCAGGCGGCTGGTTCTCCCGTCGGCGGCGGTGAGGACGAAGGTGCGGAACGGAAGCCGGGCGCGGACGCCCAGGCCGAAGGAGGTCTGCCCCTCCAAACTGCCCAGGTAGGCGACTTGGCGGAAGGTGGTGTAGCCGGAAACGTTCTTGGCGTTGGTCCGGTTGGCCGGGTTGTAGGTGGGGGTGCCGGAGCTCGTGTAGGCGGGTGCCTTCACGATGATGCGCAGGTCGGCGGCGCCTGCAAGCGGGACATGCTTGCCCTGGCCCTCGGTGAAGACGGCGTTGACGTAGCGCACGTCGTAGCCCTTGACCTTGCCCTTGAGGTCGATGACCATCCGGTCATAGCAGGTGTGGCGGCCGGTGCGGACGTTGGTGATGGTGGCGGACGAGTATGCGGCGACGGAGTCGGCGAGTGAGCCCCAGGTGATGCCGCAATAGGGGGCGGTGGCCGCCGTGGCGGTCGCCGCAGGGGAAACGGGGGAGATGCCGAGTCCCGCGATGAGTAGTGCACCGGCGATGCCGGCGGTGATCCTGGATTTCATGGTGTGCCTCGCTAAGGGCGGAAAATGCGGGTGGAGGGGGTGGTGAGATCAGCTTGCGCGCCGGGAAACCGCCTCGCAAGGGGGTTTACGCACAATCCATGGCATTGCAACCCAGAGGAGATATGACCGACGTGGTGGGGCGATATCCAGCCGACACCCAAGGGCGTGTGACAACCTTGTGAGATGCAGATCTTTGCCACCGGAACATTGGACGACGCCCTGAACGAGGCCGTGCAGAACACGAACGCATTACCCGATGCCATTCGGCCCTGGGTTGTGGTTGCGATCGGGTTACTGTCCGCGATCGTTATCACCGTGGTCCTGTCCTTCATTCTCAAGCGCCTGCTGCGCCGGATCCAGGGACTTCCTCCCGAACGCACCCTACGACGCGCGCCGTTGCTGTTCACCCTGGCCTTTGCCTTCACCAAGGTCGCGGTGGGAGTGGGCTTTGCACCGAGCCAATGGGTCACCATCTGGCAGTTCCTGCTCTTGCTGGGGCTGATCAGCTCCATCGCGTGGTTGCTGATCGTCGTGATAGGCGTCTTCGAGGACATCGTCCTGGCCAGGTACCGCGAGGACGACGGGAATCCCCGGCGTCTGGCCAAGATCCAGACGCAAGTCGGATTGCTGCGCCGGGTGGTCACCGCGTTGATCATCACCCTGGCGGTGGCAGGGGCCCTGCTCACGATTCCCGAGGTCAGGGCGCTGGGAGCCGGCCTGTTGGCCTCCGCCGGCCTGATTTCCGTGGTCGCGGCGCTCGCCGTGCAGTCCTCCCTGGCCAACGTCTTTGCGGGGCTGCAGATCGCCTTCACGGACGCGATTCGGGTCAACGACACCGTGGTGGTGGAGACCCAGCGCGGAACCATCGAGGAGATCACGCTGACCTACGTGGTGGTGCTGCTGCTGGACGGACGACGGATGATCATCCCCTCGACCCACTTCACCACGACCCCGTTTGAGAACTGGTCGCGCCGCAGCACCGAGATCAGCGGCTTCGTTCTGCTGGATTTGAACTGGAACGCACCCATCGAGCACCTGCGCACCCGCACCCAGCAATTGCTTGCCTCGACGGATTTGTGGGACGGACGCATCGGGGACCTGAACGTGACAGATGCCATCGGAGGAATCCTTAAAGTCACGATTGGTGTCAGCGCAAGGAACCCCGGGGACCTGTACGACCTGCGCAACTACGTCCGCGAGCACCTGATTGCCGAGCTCGGCAAGGACTACCCCGACGCACTGCCCAAGCCAGTGATGCCCGGTGCCGCCCCGGCCTGACCCGCAGCCCCATCATCAGGGGCCGGGGAACAATGCTCAGAGGTACAGCGCGGCGGGCCCATAGTCGGCGCGCGCGCGGGCCGCGGCGGTGCGTTCGCGCAGGACCGCCACCATCTCGTCGGCCTTGGCAATCAGGTCCCTGATCGCCGCGTCGTCCCGGTCGACCCAGCGGGTCAGCGGTTCGGCATGCGTCGGGACGAAGTCCTTGTGCGGCTCCCACACGAAAAGCGTGCGTTCGGCGCCGAGCACGTATTGCTGCCAGAACACCTGGCGCAGGTAGTTGCGCGGAATCGTCTTGAACGGCTTGTTGGTGGTCTTGATTTCCGCAAGCTCCACCCGGCCTGTCTCGCGGATGCCCAACCCGTCGGGCGTGGCGAGGTGGATGTGGTTCTCCGCCGCGTGGAAGAGCTGGCTGGAGGGAACGATCCCGAAGTTCTCCTGCACCCAAGCGGCGATCACCGGTTCGCGGGCCCGGCCGTGGTCGGTGTAGGGGTTCCCGCCAAAGCCCGAGCCGTGCAGCTTGTCCCAGGCCGCCGACTGGATGGACTTCGGGGTGGAAAGCTTGGCCACGTCGGTGGCGGTGATGCCCTGCGAACGGGCCCGCAGCCATGCGATCCGGTCCGAGGAATCGGCGACGATCCGTTGCAGGCAGGCGGCGGGGGCGGGTTCAACAGGCGAGGGGATCACCGACCCATTCTTCACAATAAAACCCCGCACCGCGAACCGGCGGCGCGCCGCGTATCGGCGGGCGGGGTCCCGGGCGATGTGCACCGCCCCGCACTGGCAGGGGCAACCGGCCGGACGTAGCATGGGCACCAAGGGCTTCGGCGCACGTTCCGCGCGCCCGGGGCAATCGATACGCAGGCCAACGGCAGGGGAGCAGGAACCATGGAACGCACGTTGGGCGTGAGCACCCGGTTGTGGACCCGGCGGCTGGACGACGCCTCCCTCGCGGAACTGGCCGCCCATGCAGCGGCCCTGGGCTTCGGGGCCATCGAGTTGCCGCTGGAAAACCCCGGCGACTGGGACCCGGCCGCCGCCCGGGAGGTGCTCGCCGGCCACGGGCTGGCCCCGGTGGTGATCGGGGTGATGACCCCGTTGCGCAACCTGGTCTCCGCCCCGGCAGCGGAAATCGCCGCCACCGGGCATTACCTGGCACAGTGCATCGACGTGGCCGCGGAGCTCGGCGCCGACACCGTGGCCGGGCCGCTCCACGCCTCCACCGGGCGCACCTGGACGATGACCGGGGCCGAGCGCGAGCACGCCTACCTCCAGCTGCGCACCAACCTCGCCCCGTTGGTCGACCGTGCGGTGGCGCGCGGAGTCACCCTGGGCATCGAGCCGCTGAACCGCTACGAAACCAGTTTCATCAACACCGTCGACCAGGCCTTCGACGCCCTCGAACCGCTGCTGGGACCGGGCCTCGGCATGCTCCTTGACACCTACCACCTGAACATCGAGGAAGGGAACATCGCCGCCTCGGTGGCCCGCGCCATGGGCCACATCGCCCATGTGCAGGTCAGCGGCAACAACCGGGGAGCCGTCGGGGCCGACCACTTCGACTTCAACGCCTTCATCCACGCCCTGGACCTGGCCGTCTACACCGGGCCGCTGTGCGTGGAGTCCTTCGCGCCGGGCAGCGCGCACACCTGGCGCCCGCTGGCCAGCAGCCAGGATGCGCTAGCCTCGGACTCCCTCGGATACCTGCGCAACCTTCAGCTTGGCGGGCTGCGCTAGCGCCCTTCGACCGCCTCCGGGTGCGGGAGGAGCCGACCCGGGCCCCGGCGCGGAGCCGGTGCTAGTCCAGGGCCAGCGCGGCGGCGGCCAGCACCTGCTGCACGCTGGGCACCCCGGAGGCCCGGAACACCTCGGTGCCCTCGCGAAGCACCACCAGCGTGGGGGTCGAGACGATGCCGGAGGACTCGGACTCCCCGAGGTTCGAGGGCACGTCGACTTCCCGGAAGCGGGCCTGAGGCAGCAGTTTTTCGGCGTTCCCGAGGACGGAACGGGCACGCACGCAGGGTGCGCAGAAGGCGGAGGTGTAGAGCACGAGTTCCATTACCGGGGTACAACCCACGCCGGGCGAGTTCGATTCCCGTCCATGCCCATGGGGCGGCCCGGTCATTGTGCCCGAGGCCGCCACGGAGGATCATCGTGGCCACCATCAATGGAACAGGGCGAGGACCGATGCGAAGCATAATCCTGGGAGCAGCAGCCGGACTGGCGTGGTCGGCGACGATGCGCATGTACATGGGGAACCTCGTCGGGGACGCCTCGCGCGTCAATCCCCGGAACACCATCGTCGGGATCATGCTTCCCGGGGCCATCACGGGCGCGATGCTGGCGCACAGCGCCGACCTGCGGGCGGGGGACCCCGAACGAAATCTGGACCGGTTCTCGGCCAGCCCGCTGGTCTTCGCAGCTTGCACGCTGCCGCTTCCCGGGCTCATGCGCAAACTTCTTGAAACGGGCGAGGGATCCAACGCCATCGCCACACCCCTGTTTGGCATGGCCGGAGGAATGGTGCTGGCCGGCCGCGGCCCGCTCTGGGGGCGTATAGCGGCGGGCACGATCGTTGCGGGGCACATTCCGCTGCTGGCCGCGATGGGTCCGAAGTTTTTCATGACGTCCCCGCCCACCGGGCGCGACCGCGTGGGGTTCGCCGTGAACACCCTCATCTACGGCGCCTGCATGGCGGCCTTGGCCGCTGCCTGCTCCATACCGTTGCGCCGTGGCCGTCCGGTCCCGGGCGGTCCGGTCCAGCCGATGCCCTAAGCCCCCGCCACGGATCTCCGGCCCTGGCAGGAGATGGGCGTTGAACCCGTCACCATCGGCTCCGATGCCCGGTTGCGTGGTTCTGGAAAGCTCCTGGCGCGACCTGCACAAGTCCGCCACACCGCTGCCCAGGCAGCGGTGTGGCGGGGTGAGTCACCTAGTTTTTCCGGAGCATGTCCCAGTTGGCGGCAAGCTTCGAGTTTCGGCGCCCGTAGCCGAGGTAGATCGCGGCGCCGATGACCATCCACATCGCGAAGACCACCCAGGTGCCCACCCCGAGGTTGAGCATCAGGTAACCGCAGAAGAGGATCGCGAGGATCGGGGTCAGGGGGTAGAGCGGAACCTTGAAGGTGCGCGGCAGCTGAGGCTGCGTACGGCGCAGGAAGATCACCGCAAGGGAGACCAACGAGAACGCGAAGAGTGTGCCGATGGACGTGGCATCGGCCAGCTGGCCCAGCGGCACCAATCCGGCCACCAGGGCCACCACGCCGCCGGTGATCCAGGTCCCCGCCACCGGGGCCCCGTTGCGCGGGGAGATGCGGCCGAAGACCTTCGGGACCATGCCGTCGCGGCTCATCGCCACCAGGATGCGGGTCTGCCCGTAGAGCACCGTGATCACGATGGAGACGATGGCCAGCACGGCGCCGGCGGCAAAGAGCAGCGCCACCCAGCCCTGGCCGGTGACTTCCTCGAGCAGCTGCACCAGCGCCGCTTCCTTGCCTTCGAACCAGGTCCACTGGCGGGCGCCGATCGCGGCGATGGCCACCAGGATGTACAGGGAGGTGATGATGACCATGGACAGCACGATGGCCCGCGGCAGGTCGCGTTGCGGGTTTTTTGCTTCCTCGCCGGCCGTGGAGGCGGCATCGAAGCCGATGTAGGAGAAGAACAGGCGGGCTGCGGCCGCTGAGACCCCGGCGGTGCCCATCGGCAGCAGCGGGTCGAAGTTCCCGGAGGTGAAGGCGCTGAAGGCGATGACGATGAAGAAGAGCAGCACCGCGATCTTGATGAACACCAGCACGGTGTTGACCATTGCGGATTCCTTGGTGCCGCGCACCAGCAGCACCGTGGCGAACAGAACGATCAGCAGGGCCGGGATGTTGAACACGCCGCCATCGGACCCCGGGGGATTGGTCAGTGCCGCGGGCAGGCCCACGCCCAGCGAACGGGCCATCTCATTCAGGTATTCGCCGGCTCCCACCGCAATCGCCGCGACGGAGACAGCGTACTCGAGCACCAGGCACCACCCGCAGATCCAGGCCAGGCCTTCGCCCATGGTCGCGTAGGTGTAGGTGTAGCTCGACCCGGAAACGGGGACCGCGCCGGCCATTTCCGCGTAGGAGAGCGCCGCGAAGAGTGCGGCGAGCCCGGCGATGGCGAAGGAGATCCACACCGCAGGCCCGGCCATCGGCACCGAGGAGGAGAGCACCACGAAGATGCCGGTGCCCAGGGTGGCGCCGACGCTGATCATGGTCAGGTGCAGCAGCCCGAGCGTGCGGCGCAGCTTGGGTCCGTCGCCGGTTCCGTTGCCTGCCTCGGCGATGAAGGACTCGATGGGCTTGCGGGCTCCCAGTTGCTGGCGAAGCGTCGGACGCGTCGTGCCCGGTGCGATGTTGTGCGTGGTCATGTAGGCAATTTTTGCATTTTTCCAAAGCTGCGGATTTTGCGGCAAGGGGCGGCCGACCGCGCAAAAACCGCGCAATATGCAGGTCAATGAATAGTTATTAGTGTCGGGTGGCGTCTCGCATTGTGGGCAAACTTACCCGAATTCCACCCAAATCCTGTAAATGCACCAGCCCAGGGGGCGCCATTGAGGCATCCGCGGTTCCCCAAGCCTCGCGCAAAACCATTCATCCACCCCTGACGAGTTACCCCGCCGCATAGCGGCGCAGGTGATCAGGCGAAGTACACGCCGATCCGGTTTCCGTCGATCTCCTCGATGCGGATGTCGATGTCGTACACGTCGCGCAACACGTCCCCGGTCATGATCTCCGCCGGGGTCCCCTGGTGCACCAGCACGCCCTCGCGCATCGCCAGAATGGTGTCCGAGTAGCAGGAGGCGAAGTTGATGTCGTGGATGACGATGACCACCGTCTTGCCCAGCTCGTCGGCCAGCCGGCGGATCATGCGCATCATCTCCACCGAGTGCTTCATGTCCAGGTTGTTCAGCGGCTCGTCGAGCAGCAGGTAGTCGGTGTCCTGGGCCAGCACCATGGCGATGTAGGCGCGCTGGCGCTGCCCGCCGGAGAGCTCGTCCAGGAACCTGTCGGCCAGCGGAGTCAGGTCCAACTGCTCCATGGCCTCGAGGATGTGCTTTTCGTCCTGCGCGGTGGGGTGGCCCCCGGAGTGCGGGAAACGGCCGAAGCCCACCAGGTCCCGCACGCGCAGGCGCATGGTGATGTGGTTTTCCTGGCGCAGGATCGCCATCGACTTGGCCAATTGCTTGCTGGGCGTGCGCCCGATGTCCAGGCCGGCGATGGACACCGATCCGTTGTCCATCGGGATCAGCCGCGAAATCAGCGAGAGCAGCGTGGATTTTCCCGCTCCGTTGGGCCCGATGATGGAGGTGACCCCGCCGGCGGGGATGGTGGTGCTCACCGCGTCCACCACGGTGGTCCCGGAATAGGACTTGGTCACCGAATCAATGCAAATCACTTCAGGGAACCCTTCAGGAGCAGGTAGAGGAACAGCAGGCCGCCGGCGAACTCGATGATCACGCTCAGGGCCGTGGCGAAGCCGAAGACGCGCTCCAGCACCAGCTGGCCGCCGATTAGCGTGATGCCACCGAGCAGACAGACGATGGGAATCAGGGCGGCGTGGGAAAACTTGCGCACCACCTGGTAGGCGAGGGAGACCACCAGCAGCCCGAAGAAGGTCACCGGACCCACCAGCGCGGTGGAGACCGCGACCAGGATCGAACAGAGCACCAGCACCAGGGTGACGATGCGCCGGTGGTCCACGCCCAGGTTGACGGCCGTGTCGCGTCCCAGCGCCAGCACGTCGAAGGTCTTGCGAAGCTTCCACACCACCGCGGCGACCAGCACCACGACGACGGCGGAGATTCCCAGCAGCAGCGGCTCGACCTGGTTGAAGGAGGCGAAGAACAGGTCCTGCAGCACGATGTATTCGCTCGGTTCCATCAACCGCTGCAGCAGCGAGGAGAATCCGCGGAAGAGCGTGCCGATGACGATGCCCACCAGCAGCATCAGGTGCAGCGAGCCGGTGCCGCCGGTGAAGAGCCAACGGTAGAGCAGCGCGGAGAAGACAACCATCAGCGCCACCTCGACCCCGAACTTCAGCGACGGGGCGGCGGTGAGCAGCGTGGAGGAGCCCAAGGCGAAGACCAGCCCGGTCTGGATCAGGATGTACAGCGCGTCGAAGCCCATGATCGAGGGGGTCAGGATGCGGTTGGCCGTCACGGTCTGGAACATCAGCGTTGACAGGCCCACCGCGACCGCGACCACCAGCATGGCCCCGACGCGGATGCCCCGGCGGGTCAACGCGTAGGAGAGGTTCCCGCGCAGGTCGATGGTCATGAACGCGGCGATGCAGCCCAGGGTGATGACAGCCAGCACGATGACCAGCGTTCGCGGGGACATGCCTCTGGGGGACAGCGCACCGAGCGTGAAGCCGGTGCGGCCGCGGCGCGGGGATGGATTCGGGCCCCCGGAGGCGGGAGCCGGTGCGGCGGAAAGGGTCTTAGGCATTGCGTTTCCTGGTTCTCAGCAGCAGGGTCAGGAAGATGGTGGCGCCGAGCACGCTCATCACCATGCCCACGGGGACCTCGTAGGGGAAGCGGATGGTGCGGCCGATGATGTCGCACACCAGCACGAAGCCCGCGCCGAAAAGCGCGGTCCAGGGCACTGCCCGGCGCAGGTTGTCGCCGAAGAGCAGTGAGACGATGTTCGGCACGATCAGCCCGAGGAACGGGACGGCGCCCACGGTGGTGACCACCACGGCGGAGATCAGCGAGACCAGCACCATCCCCAGGCGCATGACCGCTTTGTAGTTCATCCCCAGGTTGGTGGTGAAGTCGGCGCCCAGGCCAGCGACGGTAAACCTGTCCGCGGCCAGGTAGCCGGCAAGGGTGAGCGCCGCTACGAGCCACAAGAGCTCGTAGCGGCCGCGCAGCACCCCGGAGAAGTCCCCGATCATCCAGTTGCTCAACGTCTGGAGCAGGTCGTACTTGTAGGCGAAGAAAGTTGTCACGGAGCCGATGACCCCGCCGAGCATGATGCCGACGATGGGCACCAGCAGGGTGTTGCGGGCCGGCAGCCGGCCCAGCACCGCCAGGAAGAGCGCGGTGCCGCCGAGGGCAAACACGCCTGCCACGCCCATCTTCAACATGATGGGGGCGGCGGGCAGCACGACGGTAACCACCAGGATGCCCAAGGTCGCCGATTCCACGGTGCCCACCGTGGAGGGCTCGACGAACCGGTTGCGCACCATCAGCTGCATAATCAGGCCAGCCACCGCCACCGCGGTTCCGGCCAGCACAACGGCCAGGGTGCGCGGCACGCGGGAGATCCACAACAGGTCCCAGGCTTCCGCGTTCCCGGCCAGCAGCTGCGGCAGGGAGACTTCGGAGACCCCGACGAACAAGCTCACGACCGCCAGCAGCAGGACAGCGACGGTGCCCAGAACCAGCCACGCTGTTTCAGAGGGTTTTTTGGAACGCCGAACGGCCACCGCGGGAACTTGCTCCGCGGCGGCCGTTCGGCTCAATACTGGTGCGCTCATGATGTGGAAGGCGTCGTCGAGGCGGTGCCTACAGGGCCGAAGCGACCTCGTCGATCATCTTCGCGGTGTTGTCCAGGCCGTAGCCAATCATGTACCAGGCGTTGGAGTCCAGGCCCACGATCTTGTCGTTCTTGGCGGCGTTGGTCGAGGCGACCAGCTCGTTGTCCAGCACGGCCTTGGCGGCCTCGCCCGAGGTTCCCATGGCCGAATCGCGGTCAATCACGTAAAGGGTGTCGGGGTTGTTGGTCTTCAGGAACTCGAAGGAGATCGACTCGCCGTGTGAGCCCTCCGACTTGATGTCGGCAACCGTGGACACGCCCAGGACGTCGTGGATCAGGCCGAAGCGCGAGCCGGCTCCGTAGGCGGTCAGTTCGCCGCCGGAAGTCATGATGATCAGGCCCTTGCCCGCGTTGGCGCTCTTGGCCTTGGTGTCGGCGATCTTGGTGTCGAGCGCCGCGAGCTTCTCATCGACCTTGGTTTCGACGTCGAAGATCGTCCCGATCTTTCCGGCCTGCTCCTTGAAGGAATCCAGCGGCTTGGTGGCGTCCACGGTCAGGTCGACGGTGGGGGCAATCTTGGAAAGTTCCTCGTAGGAGGCGGCGGTGCGGCCGGTGATGATGATCAGGTCCGGGTTGCCGTTGGAGATGGCCTCGAAGTCGGGTTCCTTCATGGAACCGATCTTGGTGACGGCGGCGTCGTTGTACTTGGCCAGCGATTCCGGGTACTTGGTTTCCGGGACACCGTCGGCCTCGAGGCCGAGCGCCGTCATGGAGTCAAGTACGCCCAGGTCGAAGGTGTAAACGGTTTCCGGGTTGACCGGAACTTCCGTGGTGCCCTGTGCATGGGTGATGCTGACGGTCTTGCCGTCGGCGGCCGCGGCATCGGCCTCGGTGGATCCGCCGCAAGCGGTCAGTGCAAGCAGGGATGCGCCGGCGGCGAGCGCGCCGAGAACGACGCGAACAGGGGTCTTCACGATGTTTAACTCCGATGGTGGGGCTGCTGATCGAGGCGCCCGGCAATTAGCGAACTACCTCGTTGCGTAAATGAACTTGGTTGAAACGCTATAGATAAGGCATGCCTATGAGCAAACCGGACAACCGCCATGGGTTGTTGTCGCGGGCCGTCCGGAAGGCAAGGGTTGCCTAATGTCCACCGCGAAGACGGGAAAAATGCGCACTTTTCGGTACCGAAAGTAATCTCCGTCATATTGCGTTATACGTCTCGAAAGTGACGTGGGCATGGACCGAGTGCCGGGCGCAATGGCGCGCCGGAAGTCGTATTGCTCCGATTCGCGGGATGTGTGGCCGGCGGGCCCGAATGACAGTCCTCGTCAGCGTCCGCGCCGGGCCATGCGCTCCACCAAGGCGTCGGGCGCGATCCGTGCCAAGCCGGCGGCGATCTTGTAGCGCTTTGAGGGGATCGATATCGATTTTCCTGCTTCGCTGTCGCCCAGGGCCCGGCGCACCACGTCCGGTGCGTTCAGCCAGCCCCATGCCGGAATCCTGGACTTGTCGACACCCATGCGGTCGTGGAATTCAGTGCGCACGAAGCCGGGGCACGAGGCGGTGACGGAGATGCCGCGCTCGGCATAGAAGACGTTGGCCCACCTGCTGAAGTTCACCATCATGGCCTTCGCTGCCGAGTAGCTCCCGCGCGGAGTGAAGGCAGCAACCGAGGCAACATTGATGATCCGGCCGCCGCCGCGGGTGCCCATGGCGTCGATCGCCGCATGAATCAGGACCAGCGGCGTCTGGGTGTGGATGCGCAGGTGAGCTAGTTCTTCGCCGAGGTCGTTGTTGGCAAAGTTCCCGCGCAATCCGAACCCTGCGTTGTTGACCAGTAGTGACACGGGGCTTGATTCCAATGCGAGGCGGGCGGCAACCGCCGCAGTCCCCTCGTCCGTCACCAGGTCCGCGGCCAGTACTTCCACGTGAACGGCAAACTGTGCGTGCAGTCGTGCTGCCACCTCATCCAGACGGGCTTTGTCGCGCGCCACGATGACCAGGTCGTGGCCTTGCGCGGCGAGCTGCGTGCAGAACTCGGCACCGAGTCCCGCCGTAGCCCCGGTGACCAAGGCCGTGCCCCGGCTGCGATGAGGATTCCTGGGTTCCGGCGGCGATATTTCATTCATAAAGTGAGCCTAGTCACCAAAGGTTGGGTTGACGTGCGAAATGACGGGAAATTGTCCCCCTGCGTCGTGACCCGTTATGACCAATTAGGGCCGAGTCGTGTTGCGTATTAGGTTTTAGTGAGGTTAGCCTTACTCGGCGGGCCATTGTGAATTGGCTCATCACCGGACCTGCCAATCAAGCTCTGACTCCCTCGTTTTCACCGCTGAATCGCAAAGGATTCCACACTCACATGAAGTTCACTCGACGCGCCGGCCTCATCGCCGCAGCCACAACCGCCCTTGCCTTGACCCTCAGTGCCTGCGGCGGGTCCGCCGACAGCGCCCCGGCGAGCAGCACCGCTGCTGCAAGCGACGCATTCCCGGTCAGCATCAAGCACATCTACGGCACCACCGAAATCACCGAGAAGCCCGAACGCGTGGCCACGGTTTCCTGGGTCAATGCCGATGCGGTGCTGGCATTGGGTGTTGTTCCGGTGGCAATGGCCGAGGACACCTGGGGCAACAACAAGCAGGGCTCGACCGACTGGAAGGATGCCAAGCTCGCCGAGCTCGGCGCCTCCATCGGAAGCGAGAAGGCGCCTGTGCAGTACTCGGAGGCCGACGGCGTGAACTTCACGGCCCTGGCCGAGGCGCAGCCCGACCTGATTGTGGCCGGCTACTCGGGTCTGACGAAGGACGAGTACGAGAAGCTTTCGAAGATCGCGCCGGTCATCGGTCCGGTTGCACCGAACTACACCGCCGGCTGGCAGGACGTGACCACCGCAGTTGGCCAGGCCCTGGGCAAGGACGCCGAGGCCAAGGACGTCATCACCGGCGTCGAGGGCAAGATCACCGCGGCCGCCGAGGCGAACCCGGTCTTCAAGGACACCACGTTCATCGCCGGAAACCTGGAACCTTCCGACAACACCATCAGCCTCTACGCCACGGGGGATTCCCGCCCGCGATTCCTGACCGCACTGGGCATGACCCAGGCCGAGATCGTCGACGAGAACGTCAAGGACGGCGAGTTCTTCCTGCCGTGGGCCGCCGAGCGCGCCAACGAGCTCGAGGCCGATCTGTTCTTCACCTGGGCCGACGAGGCCACGGGCACCGACGCCATCGTCAAGAACAAGCTCTTCTCCCAGATCCCCGCCGTGGACAAGGGCGGACTGGTGGCCGCGGCCAACGACATGGAGGTGCTCGCCATCTCGGCAGCATCCCCGCTGTCGGTGCCATACGCCATCGACAAGGTCGTCCCGGTGTTCGCCGCGGGCGCCCAGGCAGCCGCAGGCAAGTAGCCTGCACACCCCCCACCCACGCACCGGCACCGAACAGGCGGGAACCCACACTCAATGTCAGGAAGCTTCGGACTCCTTGAGGTAGTGCAATTGCGCTGCCACCGAGATCTCGGCCGCCCGGCGCACCAGGGGATCCACGTCCGCGTAGACCGCCTCGGTGACCTGGGCGATGGTGGGCTCCTGGCCGGAACGGCTCCGGATCTGCGCCAGCGCGGCGCGGATCTGGGCCAGTCGTTCGTGCCGGTGCGCGCGGTACTCGCGCACGATCCCGTGCAGCGACTCCAGCACCGGGCCGTGCGCGGGCAGCACCAACGCATCGGGTCCCGCCTCCAGCTTGTCCAGCGAGGACAGGTAGTCGCCCAGCGTGCCGTCGGGAGCATCGAGGACGGTGGTGCCGCGGCCCAGGATGGTGTCGCCGGTGAGCATCGAGCCGTTGGCCCCGTCGTCGGGCAACAGGAAGCACAGAGAGTCGGAGGTGTGTCCCGGGGTTTCCAGGACCCGCAGCCGCAGGCCGGCCGCATGGATTTCCTCCCCGTCCAAAAGCACCTCGCCCCCGCGGCAATGCTCGGGCAGGGCGGCGCGCACGGGAGCGCCGGTGAGCCGGTGCAGCGTGTCGATGCCCTCGGTGTGGTCAGGGTGCCGGTGCGTGATGAGGATCAGTTCGACGGATTCGGCGGCCAGCGCCGCCAGGTGCCCGGCGTCGTCGGGACCCGGGTCCACGATCACCGCGTGTTCGGATCCCTCCGCGCGCAACACATAGGAATTGGTGCCTTCCAGCGACATGGGGCCGGGATTCGGCGCCAGGCGGAAGGCTGCCTGGCCGGAGGCCACGGTGGGTTGCTGCATGCTCATGGCCCCCAGTCTAGGGCCACCGCGCTTCGCCCCGTCCGAGCTCTGGCGGCAAAGCGATGAGTGCATCCGTTGACACCGCGAACCCCTCGGCAGCTTCCACCCGGACCGGGCGCGGGGAATCGCCCCTGCGCGCCCCGGCGATCGGCCTGGGGTTGCTGGCGGTCCTGGTGCTGGCTGTCTTCCTCTCCCTGCTCATCGGCGCACGCCCCCTCGCCCCCTCCACCGTCTTCGATGCCCTGGCCAACCTGGATCCCGCCAACGGGGACCACGCGGTCATCGCCTCGCGCATCCCGCGCACCGTCGCCGGGCTGCTGATCGGCGCCGCACTGGGGCTGGCCGGGGCCGGGATGCAGGGCATCACCCGCAACCCGCTGGCCGACCCCGGCATCCTGGGCGTCAACGCCGGTGCCGCGCTGGCAGTGGTGCTGGGCATCCACTTCTTCGCCGTGTCCACATTGCACGGCTACATTCTTTTCGCGTTCGTCGGTGCCGCGGGTGCCTCGCTGTTGGTGTACCTGGTGGCCTCGCTGGGTCGCGACGGCGCCACGGGGCTGAAGCTCGCCCTGGCCGGTGCGGCCATGGCGGCCGGCCTCGGATCCTTGACCAACGCCGTGCTGATGGTCGGCCAGGAGGCCCTGGACCGCTTCAGGTTCTGGCAGGTCGGCACGCTCGGTGCCAGGGAAGTGCCCGAGATGCTGTCGGTCGCGCCGTTCCTGGCGCTCGGCGCCGTCGCGGTGCTGACCGGTGCCAGGCTGTTCAATGCGCTGGCCCTGGGCGACGACTCCGCGGTGGGGCTCGGGTTCCGCGTGGGCCGCGGCCGCGCCCTTTCCGCCGCGGGGGTGGTGCTGCTGTGCGGCGCCGCCACCGCACTGGCCGGGCCCATAGGCTTCGTCGGGCTGATCGTGCCCCATGCCGTCCGCGTGCTGGCCGGCGGGGACTACCGCTGGCTGCTGCCGCTGTCCATGATTGCCGGCCCGGTGCTGTTGCTGCTTGCCGACGTGGTGGGCCGGGTCATCGCCCCGCCGGCGGAAATCCAGGTCGGGGTCATGACAGCGGTGCTGGGTGCGCCGCTCTTCCTCTGGTTGCTGCGCCGCGGAAAGAAGGTCACGCTGTGAGTCGCCAGATGATCGCCGGAACCGGCCGCACCGCCGGCCCCGCGCCTGCGCCGGACCCCGCGGTGGAACCCGACGAGGTTGCGCCCGCAGCTGCCGTTCCCGCTCCCGCGCCCGTCTCCGGAGCGATCCCGAAGCCCCGGCGAGGGCCCCGCTTCCCGCCGGAAACCGGTGGTGTGCGCCGGCCGCGCGGCAAGCGCCGCCCGGGACCGATGGCACGCGTGAACCTGCTGGCCTCGGCCGGCATCTTGGTGGCCGTCGTGCTGAACCTGGTGGCAGGGCGCCACCCCTTCGCCGTGGCCGAGCTGTTGTCCGCACTGTCCGGGGAACGGGTCCCCGGGGTCTCGTTCATGCTCTGGGAGGACCGGTTGCCACAGGCAGCCGTCGGGATCCTGGCCGGGGCCGCGTTTGGCGCCTCCGGAGCCATCTTCCAGCGCATGTTGCGGAACCCGCTGGCCAGTCCCGATGTCATCGGTGTCGGCTACGGGGCGTCCGCCGCCGCGGTGGCGGGGATGTTGTTCTTCGGCGCCCAGGGAATCGGGCTTTCGCTCATTGCCTGTGCCGGCGCCTTGGCCGTCGCCCTGCTGATCTACGCCATCGCCGACTCCGGCAAGCACACCGGGGCGCGGCTGATCCTGGCAGGGATCGCGGTGGCCGCGATGCTGCAGGGAATCATCCAGTACCTGCTCACCCGCACCGACGTGCGCACGGCGGGCGACGCACTGCGCTGGCTGACCGGCTCGCTGTCGGCCAGCACCTGGGAGCGGGCGGGAATGCTGGCCGCCGCGCTGGCGATCCTGTTGCCGCTGCTGGTGCCCGCCGCCGCGAAGCTGCGGATCCTTGAATTGGGCGACGACACCGCCGCCGGGCTGGGACTTCACGTGCGGGGCACCCGGCTGGGGCTGATCCTGCTCGGGGTCGGACTCACGGCGGTGGCCACCGCCGTGACCGGCCCGCTGGCCTTCGTCTCCTTCCTGGCCGGGCCGCTGGCCCTGCGCCTGTGCAAAGGTCGCAGCCACCTGGGGTCCGCCGCGCTCGTGGGAGCGCTGCTGGTCACGGCCGCCACGTTCATCGCCACCAATATCCTGCACGACATACAATTGCCAGTCGGCGTCGTCACCGGCGCACTGGGAGCACCATTCCTGATCTGGGTCTTGGTGCGCGCCAACAAGGAAGGAAGCTGAGAGCACGCATGGCACTTCTCGAAGCACAGGACCTCACACTCGCCTACGATTCGGTGAGCATCGTCGACGAGCTCTCGTTGGAGCTGCCCAAGGGCGAGGTGACGATCATCGTGGGCGCCAACGGCTGCGGAAAATCCACGCTGCTGCGCGGGCTCTCCCGGCTGCTGAAGCCCGCCGGGGGACAGGTGCTGCTGGACGGGGAGGACATCCACTCCCGCCCGGCCCGCGAGGTTGCCAAGATGCTGGGGCTGCTGCCCCAAACCCCCACGGCACCCGACGGGATCACGGTGCGCGAGCTGATCGGCCGCGGCCGCTACCCGCACCAGGGCTGGTTCAAGCGCTTCTCCGCCCAGGACGAGGCGGCGGTGGACCGCGCCATGAACCTCACCGGCACCACGGACCTGGCCGAACGCCCCATCGACGAGCTCTCCGGCGGGCAGCGCCAGCGCGTCTGGATCGCCATGGCCCTGGCCCAGGAAACCGAGCTGCTGCTGCTTGACGAGCCGACCACCTACCTGGACGTGGCGCACCAGCTGGAGGTGCTCGATGTCATCTCCGAGCTCAACCGTTCCCGCGGCACCACCGTGGTGATCGTGCTGCACGACCTGAACCTGGCCGCCCGCTACGCCGACCACCTGGTGGCGCTGAAGCACGGCAAGATCGTCGCTGCCGGGCACCCGGCGGCGGTGGTCACCGAGGACATGGTCAAGAACGTCTTCGGCATGCCGTGCCGGGTCATCCCGGACCCGGTGGCCGGAACCCCGCTGGTGCTGCCGATCGGCCGGCACCGGGTGCTGCGCGCCGAGTCGGTGCTGGCCTCCAAGGGCATCTACCGCACGCAGAATCCCGATGCCGGGCTCGAGGCGGGTTCCGTGGCCTCCGTTCCCGCACTTGACCCGTCACCGGCAACCGGCATCGACGATCCGGCAGGGTCGGGGACCGAGGCATCTCAGGCGGCACGCGCCGACGGGCTGCAGCGCGCCGAGGAAATCAGCGAAATGCTGGCCTTCTCCACCCGGGTCCTGGCCACCCACGAGCTCAGCGACAACTACCGCCGGATCACCCTCTCCGGCGCCGACCTTGCGCACTTCGGTGCCGGGGACGTCCCGCTGGATCTGCGCATCAAGCTCATGATCCCGCCGACGCCCCAGCCGGGTGCCGCGGCCCCGGAAACGGCCGGCCACTTCGATTCCCTGCGCCCGGGTGCCTGGCTCAACGCCGAGGACGCCGGCGGCTGGTACCGCCGCTGGCTGGCGCTGCCGGCCGAAACGCGGGGCGACATGCGCACCTACACCGTGCGGGCGCTTCGCGCCGCGGGGCATCGGGACAACCGCGGGGAGCATGCGGAAATCGACATCGACTTCGTGCTGCACCTGCGCACCGAGGGCGGCAAGCTGGTCGGCGGACCCGCCACCGTGTGGGCCGCCCAGGCTCAGGTCGGCGACGGCATGCTCCTGCTGGGCCCCAACGCGGGGTTGTGCGACGAAAACTACGGCGGCATAGAATTCCGCCGCGGGGCAGCCAAGCGCATTCTGCTGGCAGGGGACGAGACCGCGGCCCCGGCCATCTGCTCCATCCTCGAGGCGCTGCCGGCCGGCGTCACCGGACATGCGCTGATCGAGGTCCCCGATACCGGCGACATCCAGGGATCCTCGACCCGTTCGGGCGTGTCCGTGCAGTGGCTGCCGCGCGGATCCCACCCGCACGGCGAGCTGCTGGCCGCCGCGGTGCGCGACATCGTGGCGATTCCCGCCGCGGGTGCCGTGATGACCGGGGCCGACCCCGAGGACGTCGACGTGGACGAGCAGATCCTGTGGGAGACCGCCACGGTTTCCACCCAGCCGTTCTATGCCTGGCTGGCCGGGGAGGCGGGCGTGATCAAGGAGATGCGCCGCTACCTGGTGCGCGATGCCGGCATGGACCGCAAGCAGGTGGCCTTCATGGGCTACTGGCGCCGCGGCAAGTCCGAGGGCTAGCCGCGGCGTCGGGTCCCGGTTCCTAACGCCCTGGGGTGCCGGAGAGCTTCTCCAGGATCCGGGCGAGCTCCGCGCGTTCCTGGGCATCGAGGCGACCGAAATACTCCTCGGTGTGCAGGCGCCTTGCTGCCCGCACGCGCTCGCTCAGTCCCATCCCTTCCTCGGTCAGGCTCACCAGCGTGGCACGGCGGTCCAGCGGGTCCGGGCGCCGGATCACCAGCTGCTTGGCCTCCAACTGGTCGATGACCTCGGTGGCCGAACGCGGGGCGATGCGCAGGCGCTCGGCGATCTCCTTCAGCCGCATGCCCGCCCCGGAGGCAGGGTCGGAGGAATTGCCGTGCTGGGCCAGGGACCGCATGGCGCGGGACTGGTGCGGGGTCAGCTCGAACGGGGCCAGCCTGGCCGACCAGGTCTGGCGCAGTGAGCGCCAGGCGCGGTGGAAAAGCTCGGACAGGTCCCCGGGAGGTGCGGAATTGCTGCTGAATGGCATGCCCCCAGACTACAACAAATTTGACCTGTAACCACATAGTGAGGTAACCTCAACGATGACGGGGTGCCAATCACGCACCCCCACGACCACCACGAAAGGTGGTGCACATGTCGGAATCGAGACCCTCTTCCGGCGCGGCCCGTTCGGGCCCCTCCGCCAACAAGCAGCATGGCTCGTCCGACCCCGGCCGCGGGGGAGGACCCGGCGGCCCCGTCGCCCGCCTGAACCCGGCCGACCTCAAGCAGGTCAGGCTCCATCCGGTGAAGCCCTCCCGGATCGCCGCCCTGTTCGCCCCGCACAAGCTCGCCATCGCCATCGTGGTGCTGCTGATCTCGGCGGCCTCGGTCATTGGGCTGGCCCAGCCGTTCCTGATCCGCGCCATCATCGACGACGCGCTGCCGCAGCAAAACACCGTGCTGCTCGCCTGGCTTGCCGGCGGGCTGGTGGCCGTCGCCGCGGCGACCGCGGCCATCGGCGTGGTGCAGACCTGGATGGCCACCAAGATGGGCCAGAAGGTCATGCACACCCTGAGGACCAGGCTCTTCACGCACCTGCAGGCCCAGTCGCTGGGATTCTTCACCCGCACCCGCGGCGGGGAGGTGCAGTCGCGGCTGGCCAACGACATTGCCGGAATGCAGTCGGTCGTCACCTCCACTGCCACCTCGGTGGCCTCCAACCTGACCACGGCGGTGGCCACCGCCATCGCGATGGCGGCTCTCTCCTGGCGGATGAGCCTGCTCTCGCTCATCGTGCTGCCCCCGGCCATCTGGCTTTCGCGCAAGGTGGCGCTGATGCGACGGGACATCACCACCGCGCGCCAGCAGGAACTGGCGGGCATGTACACGCAGATCGAGGAGGGGCTCTCGGTCTCCGGCATCCGGCTGGCCAAGACCCTGGGCACCACTGGGCGCGACGTGGCCCGCTTCTCCGCTTCCTCGCACCGCCTGGTCGACTTGGAGCTGCGCAGCCAGCTTGCCGGTCGCTGGCGCATGGCCACCATGGGCATCGTCTTCGCGGCGATTCCCGCGCTCATCTACCTTGCGGCCGGATTCCCTGCGACCAGTGGAGGGATGACCATCGGCACGCTGGTCGCGTTCACGGCGCTTCAGGGCGCGATTTTCAGGCCCATCATGGGGCTGCTGAACGTCGGGGTCCAGTGGGTCACCGCGATGGCGCTGTTCAGCCGCATCTTCGAATACCTGGACATGGACCCGGAGCTCAAGGCGCCGAAAAACCCCGCGCGGGTCGATCCGGACCAGGCGGCAGGGCGGGTGCGCTTCGAGGGCGTCGGCTTTGCCTACGGGGACGGACCCGCGGTACTGCGCGGGATCGATCTGGAATTGGCCCCCGGCACCGCCACCGCGATCGTCGGACCCACCGGTTCGGGCAAATCCACGCTCGGTGCCCTGCTGCCACGGCTGCATGACCCCGGCAGCGGGAGGATCACCATCGACGGCGTCGACGTGCGCGAGATGGCCCCGGAGACGCTGGCGCGCATCGTGGGCGTGGTCTCCCAGGAGACCTACCTCATCCATGCCTCGATCCGCGAGAACCTGTTGTTGGCCGACCCGGACGCCGACGACGCGACACTGTGGAAGGCGCTGGCCGGCGCGCAGATCGCCGACCTCGTTGCCGGGTTGCCGGAGGGCCTTGGCACGCTGGTCGGCGCGCGCGGCCACCGCTTCTCCGGTGGCGAGCAGCAGCGCCTGGCCATCGCCCGCACCATCCTGCGCAATCCGCGGGTATTGGTGCTCGACGAGGCCACCAGCGCGCTGGACAACAACACCGAGGCGCTGGTGCAGGAGGCCCTTGACCGGCTGGCCGCCGGGCGCACCACGCTGATGATCGCCCACCGCCTCTCGACCGTGGAGAACGCCGACCAGCTGGCGGTGCTCGATGCCGGGGAGATCACCGAGCGCGGACGTCCGGCGGAATTGCGGGCATCGGGCGGCGCCTTTGCCCGGCTGCTGGCCGCGTCGGCCGCCTCGGCCACGTCGGCTGAGGCCGAGACAAGGGTGGCCGGCGCGAGCGTCTAGGAAGCGCGGGCAGGCGACAGGATTAAGCGCCGATGGCGTGGAGCGCGGCAATCAATGCGCGTTCCACGCCATCGGCGTTGGTGCTTGGGCGAGGGGGGCGGCTAGACGGCGTCCAGGTCCGTTTCCAGCAGTGCCACCAGGGAATCCAATGCCTCGTCGGCGCCGTCGCCGGTGGCGCGCAGCACCACTTCGTCGCCCTTGGCCGCGCCCAGGGTCATCAGCGAGAGGATGCTCGAGGCGTCCATGGCCTCGTCCTCCGGAGCGTCCTTGGCCGCGATGGTGACCTCGATGTCGAGGGCTCCGGCGGCCTCGGCGAAGAGGGCTGCGGGGCGGGCATGCAGGCCGGAGGCGCTGGCGATGGTGGCAAGACGTTCGGACATGTTGGGGGTTCTCCTGTTTTTCGAGGGGGGTGTGAAGCGGGCGGGGCAGGAATAATCCTACGGTGCGGCAGGGGAGCGGGTTACAGGCCCAGCTCGGTGAGCTCCGGCAATTGTTCGCGCACCGCGGCGCGTGCGGCCTCGGCGCTCGGGGCGGCCAGGGCCAGCTGCGCCAATTCGCCGGCGCGCTGAAGGGTGACGGTCTTGAGCACCGCGGCAACCGAGGCCAGCGACCTGGGGGACATTGACAGGGTCGAGACGCCCAGGCCGATGAGCACCACTGCCAGCGCCGGGTCCGCCGCTGCCTCGCCGCAGACGCCGACGGGCTTGTTGTTGCCCTCGGCCCGGGAGCCGGCGACGGTCACATCGATTAGCCGAAGCACCGCCGGCTGCCACGGGTTGTTCAGTGCGGCGAGCGGGCCCAGCTGCCGGTCCGCTGCCATGGTGTATTGCGTCAGGTCGTTGGTGCCCAGGGAGGCGAAGGAGACCTTGGAAAGAATGGCCTCGGCGCTGAGCGCGGCCGAGGGAACCTCGACCATCACCCCGGGGGTTGCCAGCCCCGCGTCGGCGCACATGGCGGCGAAGTCGGCTGCCTCGGAAGGCGTGGAAACCATCGGTGCCATGACCCACACCTCGGCGCCGGAAGCGGCAGCCGCGGTGGCGACGGCGGAGAGCTGGCGGGCCAGCACGCCCGGGGACGTGGTGTCGGTGCGGTAGCCGCGAACACCCAGTGCGGGGTTGGGCTCCGAAGCGTCGGTGAGGAACGGCAGCGGCTTGTCGGCCCCGGCGTCCAGCGTGCGCACCACGACCTTCTTGCCCACGAACGCGTCGAAGACGGCCTTGTACTCGGCGACCTGTTCCTCGATGGAGGGCTCGGTGTCGCGGCCCAGGAAGCAGAATTCGGTGCGCAGCAGGCCCACGCCCTGGGCGCCGGCAGCAGCTGCCTTCACGGCGTCCTTGCCACCGCCGACATTCGCCAGCAACGGGACCAGGTGCCCATCGGCCATCACGCCGTTGCCGTCGAAGACCGAGAGCAGCGCAGCGTTCTTCAGCCATGTGGCGACCGCCTGGCGTTCGGTATCGCCGGGTTCGGTGGAAATCGTTCCGGCGGCACCGTCGACGAAGACCTCGGTTCCCGTTTCCAGGGCATCGAGTCCCGGGGCTGCAACCACCGCGGTCAGGCCCAAGTCCCGGGCGATGATGGCGGTGTGCGACTGCGGTCCTCCGCCGGTGGTCAGCAGGGCGATGACCTTCGCCGGGTCCAGGGTGGCGGTGTCGGCGGGGGCCAGGTCCTCGGCGACGAGGATGAAGGGGGTTGCGGAGTCCGGGATGCCCGGGGCGGGCACCCCGCGCAATTCGGCGACGATGCGGGCGCGCACGTCCAGCACGTCGGTGGCGCGTTCGGCCATGTAGCCGCCGAGGGTGATGAGCATCTGGGCGACGGTTTCGCCGGATTCCCAGATGCTGCGTTCGGCGGAAAGCCCGCCGTTGATCATCTTGTTGGCACCCTTGAGCAGCATCGAGTCGGTGGCCATCAAGGCGGTGGCCTCGAGCACGGCCTTGGCCTCGGGGCTGGCGCCGGTTGCGCGGGCGCGCAATTCAGCCTGGACGCGGACGGCGGCTTCCTTGAGCGCTGCGACTGCCTGTTCCGCGGACATCGAGCCGTTCAGCTTTTCCCCTGCAGGCGGTTCGGTCAGCGCCGGGGGCATATGCCTGATGGCTCCGATGACGCGTCCGGGCGTGACGCCCACTCCTGAGAAGTTCAGCACTTATGTTCCTCGATCCGCTGGGATGCTCTTGGTTGCTTGGGGTGGCGATTGCGAGATGTAGCCGGGAATCACGCCTGGACTCGAGCATAATCCCGGTGTGTGATCCTCTTCATATAGCAATGTTATAGGTGCTAGGGTAGCAGTCATGAGTTTAGACTTCCAGCTTCCGCCAAGGGAAAGGCTGCTTCAGGCCGCCGTCGAACTTTTGGCGAATTCGGACGGGGCTCCTGTCTCGACCCGGAAAATCACCGAGCTGGCGGGGGTCACGGCGCCGACGCTGTACCACCACTTCGGGGACAAGGAAGGACTGTTCGACGCGGTTGTTGCCGTGGGTTTCGACCAATACGTCGCCAGTGAAACGGGCCTTGTCGCCACCGGAAAACCCCTCGACGACGTGCGGCGCATGTGGGACCAGCACGTGCGCTTCGGCATGGAGCAGCCGCATATGTACCTGGTGATGTTCGGCAACGTGCGCCCCGGAAACCGGTCCAACCGGCTGGCCGAGGCCGAGGCCTTGCTGCGGGACAAGCTGGATCGGGCAGCGGAGGCGGGCCACCTTAATGTGGCCCCAGCGGACGCGGTGCGCAGCATCCTGGCGGCGAACATCGGGGTCACCTTGATGCTCATCGCCGAGCCGGCCGCCGAGCGGAACTTCGAGCTCTCCGACATGACCCGCGATGCAGTGATCACTGCGGTGTCCTCGGAGGCCGGCATCACCGACTCCGCTTCCCCGGTGGAGACCTCCTCGGTCGTCGTGGCGGCCATTGCGTTGAACGCTGCCCTGGAGTCCTCCAACCCACAGCAACTGTCCAACACCGAAATGAAGATGTTCCTCGAGTGGCTGCACCGCATTTCCAAGACGTCGTAACCGTCCAGAATTGTCCGCCTATTACCTGCGACGCCGCAGGACAAACGATTAGGAAAAATCATGGCAACACCAACTGAGGCCGCCCCCCGGGCCGGCCTGCGGGTCAGGGTGCAGAAGTTCGGCACCTTCCTTTCGGGGATGATCATGCCCAACATCGGGGCGTTCATCGCCTGGGGTTTGATCACCGCGCTGTTCATTCCCGACGGGTTCTTCCCCAACGAGCAACTTGGCTCGCTGGTGGGCCCGATGATCACCTACCTCTTGCCGCTGCTGATCGGCTACACCGGCGGCAAGATGATCCACGGGGTGCGCGGCGGCGTCATCGGCGCGATCGCGACCATGGGCGTCATCGTCGGCGCCGACATCCCGATGTTCATCGGCGCGATGATCATGGGTCCGCTCTCCGCACTCGTCATGAAGAAGCTCGACGGCGTGTGGGAGGGACGGGTCAAGCCCGGCTTCGAGATGCTCATCGACAACTTCTCCTCCGGCATCGTCGGGGCGATCATGGCGATCTTCGGCATGCTGCTGATCAATCCGCTGGTCATTGCCTTCTCCAACGGCGCCGGCGCCGTCGTGCAGTTCCTGGTCAACAACGGCCTGCTGCCGCTGACCAGCATCTTCATCGAACCGGCCAAGGTCCTGTTCCTGAACAACGCCATCAACCACGGCATCCTCACCCCGCTGGGGACCGAGCAGGCCCTCGAGCAGGGCAAGTCCCTGCTCTTCCTGCTCGAGGCCAACCCCGGCCCGGGCTTCGGCATCCTGTTGGCGTACTCGATCTTCGGCAAGGGGCTGGCCAAGGCCTCGGCCCCCGGCGCCGCACTGATCCAGTTTGTCGGCGGCATCCACGAGATCTACTTCCCGTACATCCTCATGAAGCCCATCATGATCCTCGCCGCGATCGGCGGCGGCATGAGCGGGATCTTCATGCTGGTGCTCACCGGCGGCGGACTGCGTGCCCCGGCGGCCCCGGGCAGCATCTTTGCCGTCTTCGCGATGACGGCGTCCGACAGCTACCTGGGCGTCACCCTCGCGGTGGTGGCCGCCACCGTCGTCTCGTTCCTGATCGGTTCCTTCCTGCTGAAGATCTCCAAGGCCCCCGAGGGCGACGGACTCGGCGAGGCCGCAGCCAAGATGGAAGCCATGAAGGGCAAGAAGAGCTCGGTTGGTTTCGCGTTTGCCGGCGAGACGGGCAACGGTCCGGTCCGCAGCGTTGTCTTCGCCTGCGACGCCGGCATGGGATCGAGCGCCATGGGCGCCTCGGTGCTGCGCAACATGTTCAAGAAGGAGGGGCTGGCCGAGGTAAAGGTCACCAACTCCGCCATCTCAAACCTTTCCGACACCTACGACATCGTGGTGACCCATCAGGACCTGGCCGCCCGTGCAGCACCCGTGACGGCCAGCGCCGTGCACGTCTCGGTGGACAACTTCATGAACAGCCCTCGCTACGAGGAGATCCTCGAACTCGTCAAGTCCCGCAACGCGGAGCCCCAGGACGCCGTGAGCGTGGGTGCGCCGGCGGCAACCGAGGGTGCGCAAGCCGGCGAGGCACCGGCGGCCACCGCCCGGCACACGGCGAAACCGGCTGCTACCGAGCAGGACGCCCCGGCCCCGGCACGTCCCGAGGTCCTGGCGAGTGAAAGCATCATCTTGTCCGGCAGCGCCGCAACGCGCGACACGGCCATCGACGAGGCCGGCGCGCTTTTGCTGGCCCGCGGGGCGGTGAACCAGGAATATGTGGCTTCGATGCACACCCGCGAGGCCACCGTGTCCACCTACATGGGCAACTTCCTGGCCATCCCGCACGGCACGAACGAGGCCAAGGGAAACATCGCCAGCTCCGCGGTGTCCATCATCCGCTACCCGGAGGGCATCGACTGGAACGGCAAGGAGGTCAAGTTCGTGGTCGGCATCGCCGGGGTGAACAACGAGCACCTGGCGATCCTGGCCTCGATCGCCCGGGTCTTCACCGACAAGGCACAGGTGGCGCGGCTGGAAGCTGCCACCACGCGTGAGGAAATCCTCGATATCTTCGGAAAGGTCAACGCATCGTGAAGGTAGTACATTTTGGGGCCGGGAACATCGGCCGCGGATTCGTCGGACTGCTGCTGCACCAGGCAGGCTACGAGATCGTGTTTGCCGATGTGGCAGACGCGCTGATCACCGCGCTGGATGCGGCCGAGAGCTATGACGTGCACGAGGTGGGGCAGGAACCGCAGGTGCGCCGGGTCGACAACTTCCGCGCGCTGAACTCCTCCACCCAAACCGGTCGGGTCATCGCGGAGATAGCGACGGCGGACATGGTCACCACCGCCGTGGGGCCGCACATCCTGAAGTTCGTGGCACCGCTGGTTTCCGCCGGAATCGCCAAGCGCGACGGCGCACTGGCTCCACTGCAGGTGATGGCATGCGAGAACGCCATCAACGCCACCGACATCCTTGAAGCCGCGGTGCTGGCTGACGGCGCCTCCGACGCGCCGGCCGTGGGAGCCAAGGCCATCTTCGCGAACACCGCGGTGGATCGCATCGTCCCGAACCAGGCACCAGGCCAGGGCCTGGACGTCACGGTGGAAACCTTCTTCGAGTGGGTCATCGACAAGACCCCGTTCGGGGACGCTGTTCCGCAGATCGCCGGGGCGACGTTTGTGGAGGACCTGGGCCCGTACATCGAACGCAAGCTGTTCACGGTCAACACGGGTCACGCTTCGACGGCATACCTGGGGCATGCCGCGGGGTTGGAGAAGATCTCCGAGGCCATGGCCGACCCGCGGGTCTTTGCCAAGGTTGCCGCGGTGCTGGCCGAAACCAAGTCGCTGTTGGTGTCCAAGCACGGCTTTGCCGAGGCCGACCAAGAGGCCTACGTGCAGAAGATCCTGGCCAGGTTCTCCAACGAGTACCTGCCGGACACCGTGGTGCGCGTGGGCCGGGCGCCGCTGCGCAAGCTCAGCCGGCACGAGCGGTTCATCGGCCCGGCCGCCGAGCTGGCTGAAAACGGCATCAAGCCGGTGGCGTTGCTCGAGGCGATGGGTGCTGCGCTGCGGTTCAACGACCCGGAAGACACCGAGGCCGCCGAAATGGCCGGCATCCTCGCAGCGAATTCCAGTGAAGAGGCCACCGCGAAGATCACCGGCCTTGGAGCCGACCACCCGCTCTTCGGAGCGGTGGAATTACTGGTAAAGGACGTCCAAGCCGGCTAACACCGGGCTTTCGGTCCGTGAACTGGTCGAGGCGTGAAGTAGGGTGCAGGGGTTCT
This sequence comes from Paeniglutamicibacter sulfureus, assembly GCF_030512175.1. Classification (GTDB taxonomy): domain Bacteria; phylum Actinomycetota; class Actinomycetes; order Actinomycetales; family Micrococcaceae; genus Paeniglutamicibacter; species Paeniglutamicibacter sulfureus. The sequence continues at coordinate 1,295,098 of NZ_JAULBL010000002.1, forward strand.
TCCGCAGATGGTGCGGTAGAACCCCTGCACCCTATTGTTTTGTGGAGTCGGGGGGTCCTGTGCGCTGGCAGGTCCCGGATTCCTAGAAGAGAGCGGCCTGGTTCTGCGGCCAGTAGGTGTTGCGACGCGGTAGCTGTTCGGGGTCGAGGTGCTTGGGCAATACGACGTGCGGGATGCCGTTGTGGATGACTAGTTCGAGCAGTCCGTTGTCGGCCATGTGGTGGTGGCTTGTGCAGCCGGGGGTGAATTTGTGGACGCTGGTGTGCCCGCCTTGGGCAAAACCGTCGATGTGGCACATTTCCAGGTGTTCGGGCGGGACGGTGCAGCCGGGGTAGAAGCATCCGCCGTCGCGGGCCAGCACGGCCCGTCTGACGTGGTCCGGGGCGAAGCGCATTTCCTGGCCGACGTCGAGGATTTCTCCTTGGCCGCCCAGGACCAGTGGAATCGTCCCGTCGGTGGCGAGGCGTCTTCGGACTTCGCTGATCGGGATTTCGAGTCCGTGGGCGCTCCAGCCGTTGCCCGTGGCAAGGCCGAGGAGGGTGTCGAGGCGGCAGTGGATGATCAGTTGGGCGGTGGGCAGCCCGGTGGCTCCCTTGCCCGGCGGTTTGCTGGGGGCGCGCATGAGGTTGAGCAGGGTCTGCAGGTGGCGTTGGGGAGGGGTCAGCCCGTCGGTGCCGTCGACGGTGGCGTTGAACGAGTCGATGAGTCCGGGTGCTGGATTGTCCAAGGTGTCGGTCCCGGTGGCTTCGGGGTGAGTGAACCAGTCCGGGCCGTCCGTGGTGTCGTTTGCACCGGATCCGTTGGTCCCGTTGCCGTCCCCGTTGGCATCGTTGATGTTGGTGCTGGGGTTCATGCCGGTGGCGGCCGCGGCCATCGCCTCGCGGTTCCCGGCAAGCGTGCGGGGGTTGTCTGAGGCAGCGAAATGGGAGAGGAAGACCTCGGCGTCGGTGTTCAGCATGCACACGGACATCCAGGTGTAGTGGCGGGTGCGTTTGGTGATGAAGATGCCGGTTTTCGCCCGGATGTCCTCCGGGGACGGTTCGGGGGTGGAAGTGTTGTCGAGTTCGTCGGCCAGGGAAGTGAACAGCCTATTGGTGGCGAGCGGAATGCCGGCAGCGACGGATTCGGCGACTTGTTCCTCGAGACGCGCGGCAAGGTCCGGGCTCTGGGTGTGAGATGCAATGGAGGGGGCGAGTTTGTCCAGCTTGCGTGCCGCAGCCGTGGCGGCGCCCAGCCGGGCTTTTCCGGCGTGGACCTGCTCGGCGAGCTTGGGGTAGCGGGGACCGCGGGTGTTGCCGTGGATGTCGACGTGGGGAAGAAGTGCATTGGCGGCGTGGAGCCGGTCGCGGGCGGCGAAGTGACTCAGGCCCAGGTCTCCCTGCAGGAACGCGGCAGTGTCCTTGAAGGGCATCAGCCCGGTCGGGACTGTAGCAGGGTCCGCGGGAAGTTCCCTCTCACCGCGGATGAATGCCGCAGGGTCCCGCGCAATCTCGCGGGCCTGATCGAGGTTCGGTGCAGGCAGGTCCTGGACGAGGGTGCGTTGGGCGGTGTGTGCGGCCCGGATCTGGGCGAGTTCGACCTGCCGATGGGTGCGCTCGATCGTGTGGGCGAACAATGCGGCCTGCGTGGGGGAGGTGATCTCCGCGGTGAGTTCGGCGGCGACTTCGTCGGTGCATTGGGCCAGGGCGTTGAGCAGGCGCAGCTTCCCGGCCGGTGACACTGGGTGTCCCGGATCGCCACCGTCCCCGGTGAGTGCCTCGATGAGCTGCTGCGTTTCCATGCCTCCCAGTGTGGAGCCCACGGGTAGGTGCGCGGCAAGAGAGGCGCAGGAAATGTGGATAACCGGGGCATGCTGTGGCCGTGATGGAACTCGGCGGACCAGCCCAAGGCACTTGGTGGGCAGGCGCCGGGCAATTGCCTGAGTTTCTGTTTGTCCGGGGTTACCTTCGTCTTGGAAGGCCATCAACTCGCCCGACGTGGCAGAATTGCCGCATGGACCCGAACCAAAAACTCGTTGAAGCGGCCATCGAACAACTAATGACCAGGTGGCCGGGGGCGCGGGATTCGGTTGCAGCCGCGGCCATCGTGCTGGACGACGGGCAAATCCTGACCAGCGTCAGTTTCGACAACTTCAATGCTGCGGCAACATTGTGCGCCGAAACCGGGGCGGTGGCACAGGCCTACACGCTGGGAAAGAAAGTTGTGGCTTCGGCCTGCGTCACCGGCGGAACCGAGGACGGAACTTTCCAGGTGCTGGCGCCGTGCGGCATCTGCCAGGAGCGACTTGCCGTGTGGGGACCCGAGGTCCTGGCCGCCGTTCCGGGATCGGCAGGTGGCGCCGAGTGGGAAATGCGCTCGTTGCGTGAACTGAATCCGTACTACTGGGCCACGTCCTTTACCGCGCAGGGCCAGTGGCCCTCAACGGCCGAACACGGCGAATAAGTCTGTTACCTCGGTCCCCGCAGGCGGCGCGGCGGCGCTCCTCGAGGTCACCAGAGTTCGCGCTCAACCGCCGCCGAGCGGATCTTTGAGAGCATCGCGCTGAATTGATCCTGCTCGTCTGCCGATAGCGAGTCGAAGAGCGTTTCCCGCACGAATGACACGTGCCCCGGAGCGGCGCTGCGGATGGTGTCCCAGCCGGCGTCGGTCATTTTGATGTCCTGGCCGCGGCCATCGCTGCTCGAAGCGCACCGCTCGATCAGGCCCTTGGCCTCCATGCGGCGCAGCAGGTGCGACACCCGTGAGCGATCCCATTCCAGGGCCGCTGCCAGATCGCCGGGACGCAAGGCCTCGGGAGCTGCCTGCGATACGGCGGCAAGAACTGAGTACTCGCCGCTGGACATGGCTGAATCGCGGGCCAGCTGGCGATCCATGGCCCGGGGGTAGCCCCAGAGGAACTCGCGGAACTCCAGCCATAGCTGTTGTTCGTCTTCGTTGAGCCAACGGGGCTCGGGCATGGTGTGCCTCACACTTCGGAAAAATTAGTTGACACGTCAATCGTCTCGCGGCAGGATGGAAATATCAAGTTTTAGTTGATGTGTCAGCAAATAGTCGACGCGTCTCGCCCAGTCCAAGGAGATCAAGCATGACCAAGATTGCCATCGTCACCGGTTCAACCCGTCCCGGCCGCAACAACGCCGGCGTTGCACAGTGGGTACTGGAACAGGCCCAACTGCGAGGCGACGCCGACTACGAGCTCGTCGACATCGCGGATTTCAACCTGGCGCTCCTGGATGAAGCCTACCCGGCTGCGTACCAGAACTACCAGAACGATGCCACCAAGGCCTGGGCCGCAAAGATCGCCGAATTCGACGGCTACGTCTTCGTCACTCCCGAATACAACCACTCGGTTGCCCCTGCCCTGGCCAACGCGCTGTCCTACCTGAACGCCGAGTTCGCCAACAAGGCAGCCGGCATCGTCTCCTACGGCTCCGCCTTCGGCGTGCGCGCCGTTGAGCACCTGCGCGGCATCCTGTCCGAGCTTCAGGTTGCCCACGTGCAGAAGACCGGCATGTTCTCGCTCTTCACCGACTTCGAGAACTTCTCGGTGTTCAAGCCGACCGAGCAGCAGGCCGCCTCGCTGGCTCCGGTCCTGGACCAGCTGGTGCCGTGGACCGTTGCGTTGAAGTCGGTCCGCGACTCCGCCATGGTCTCCGCCTAAGGCCTGAATACCTAAGCCTCGAATGGCGGGTCCCGCGCACCATGGGGGGCGGGACCCGGCCTTCGATCCTCCGTCCGGACCCATCCTTGCCGCAGGTGCTGACAAGCACGTGTGCGCGGTCCGACGGCAACACGGCCTGCCCGGGATCTTTCCCTCCCGGGCAGGCCGACTTCTTTTTCCGAGATGGTGCATCCATGCACACGAAACTAGGGTTGGGTTATGAGCGAAGACAAGCACAGCACCGCCGGTGCATATGTGACGGGCGCGGAATTCACGCGCGACACCAACTACATCCAGGACCGGATCGTCGCCGATCCCGACGGGGTGCGCGCCTCCGGAGGGCCGACCGCGGGCAGTATTGGCAATGTACACGCCGGTGTGGCCGAAGGCGCTGACCTGTGGCCCGTGGAGGCCGGGCGCTACCGGCTGGTGGCGGCACGTGCCTGCCCCTGGGCCAACCGCGCCATCATCGTCCGTCGCCTGTTGGGCCTGGAGGACGCGATCTCGCTGGGCACCCCCGGACCGGTGCACGATGTGCGCTCCTGGACCTTCGACCTCGATGAGGGCGGGGTGGACCCGGTGCTGGGCACCGAGCGCATCCAGGAAAACTACTTCAAGCGCTTCGCCGACTACCCGCGCGGCATCACGGTGCCAGCCATTGTCGATGTGCCCACCGGTGCCGTGGTGACCAACGACTACCCGCAGATCACCATGGACCTCTCCACCCAGTGGAAGGACTTCCACCGCGAAGGCGCCCCCGACCTGTTGCCGGAAGAGATGATCGAAGAGATGATGCCGGTCATCAAGCGCATCTTCACCGAGGTCAACAACGGGGTCTACCGTTGCGGCTTCGCCGGAAGCCAGGAATCCTACGACGAGGCCTATGACCGGCTCTGGACTGCCATGGATTGGCTTGAGGAACGCCTGTCCACCCGCCGTTTCCTGATGGGGGACTCGATAACGGAGGCCGACGTTCGCCTGTTCACCACGCTGGTGCGCTTCGACCCGGTGTACCACGGGCACTTCAAGACGAACCGGAACAAGCTCACCGAGATGCCGAACCTCTGGGGCTACGCCCGCGAGCTCTTCCAGCTGCCCGGATTCGGCGACACCGTCGACTTCGACCAGATCAAGAAGCACTACTACGTGGTTCACGAGGACATCAACCCGACGCAGATCGTTCCGGGCGGCCCCGACCTGGAAAACTGGCTCGAGCCGCACGGCCGCGAGGCGCTTGGCGGAAACCCCTGGGGCACCGGCACCGCCCCGGATCCGGTCCGCGAATCCGAGAAGGTCACGGCCGGGCACAACCCCCTCTACCCGCTGGGCTGATCGCGCACCGCGTCGCCACGTTCACCAAACACCCCGTCCGATCCCCCGGGCGGGGTCTTTGGCATATCCAGGGGCCGGAGAATCCATTGCGCCGGACTCTGGCAGTGCCACGTCTGCCGGGGCTAGCGTGGAAACATGGACGGAGCAATCGACGGAGCATTGACGGGGAAGATCGCGCTGGTTGCCGGGGCGACGCGCGGCGCAGGCCGCGGGACCGCCATTGCCCTGGGCGAGGCGGGGGCCACGGTGTATTGCACGGGCCGCAGCACCCGCGCCGCGCGCAGCGAATACGACCGACCCGAAACCATCGAGGAGACAGCGGAGATGGTCAACGCGGCCGGCGGCCGGGGCATCGCGGTGGCAGTTGACCACCTGGACTCCCACACGGTGGCGGCGCTGGTGGCACGCATCGATGCCGAGCAGGGCCGGCTGGACGTGTTGGTCAACGACATCTGGGGCGGCGAAAAGCTCATCGGCTGGGACCAACCGATCTGGGAACACAACCTCGAGGCCGGCCTGCGGATGCTGGAACTCGGTGTGAAGACCCACTTGATTACCGCCCACCACGCGCTGGGGCTGTTGGCCAGGAATCCCGGAGGCCTGGTCGTTGAGGTGACCGATGGGACCCGGGCGTACAACCGGGAACACTATCGGCTCTCCACGTTTTACGATCTGGCGAAGAACGCGCCGCTGCGCATGGCCTTCACGTTGGCGCACGAGTTGAAGCAGCATCGCTGCGCGGCCGTGGCCCTGAGCCCGGGCTGGCTGCGCTCGGAGATGATGCTCGAGGCCTTCGGCGTCACCGAATCGAATTGGCGATCGGCCACGGGCGCGGACGGGCATTTTGCCGCAATCAGCGAATCCCCGCGTTTTGTGGGCCGTGCCGTTGCGGCGCTGGCTGCGGATCCCGACGTCTTTGCGCGCAGCGGAGGATCGTTCTCTTCCGGCGGGCTGGCCCGCGAATACGGTTTCACCGACGTGGACGGCTCGGCACCGGATTGCTGGCGGTACATGGTCGAGGTCCAGGACCCCGGGTTGCCCGCGGACGCCTCCGGCTATCGGTGAGAGACAGGGGTGGTGTTCCGGCATTAATCGCGCGGGCAGGGTCGCGGCGGAAAGCCAGGTGTCGTTCAGCGGTGCGCGAGAACGATGAGTTCGGCGGCTCCCCGGCCGACGGGTTCGCCGCTCCAGCCGCCCAGCACGGCATCGACATGCAACCCGGCGGCGAGCAGGTCTCCACGCAGCCGCCACTCGCTGCGGAAGGCAAGCACCGCGTCCTCAAGCTCGCGGGAGCCGTCGGCAAAAAGTCGGTGCTCGGTGATCTTCACCAGTCCGGCCTCGTGCGGCGCCGAATCGAGCCACAGGTGCAATCTGGTGCCGTCCGGAAGCGTGAACTGGTTTCGCGTGCAGGCCGGCGTCCAGCGTTCCCAGGCCTTCGCCCGGGGGTCGCGGGAGTCGAAGACCAACCTGCCGCCGGGGACCAGCACCCGCCGGATGTCGGCCAGCGTCCGGCGCCACTGGTCCTCGTCGATGATGGCCTGGGCCACGTGCGCGGTCATCAGGACGGTATCGAAGGCGGCGTCGGGCCCGAGCGCGGTGGAGGTGCCCTCGACCCACGTCACCGCGTCGGCACCGGGCTTGGCCCGCGCCGCGGCCAACGAGCCGGGATGCGGATCGATGCCCGTCACCTCGTGCCCGGCTCCGGCCAGCGCAAGGGTCAGCCGTCCGGTGCCGCAACCCAGGTCGAGCACGCGGCTTGCGGGCCGTTCGTTGACAAAGGTGAGGAAGAAATCGTCGTCGGCAGCCCAGCGGTTTTCCGCATCATAGAGATCGGCCCGCTGGGTTGCGCTCAGCAGTGAGCCCATGGATATGAGCCTATGCCCGCCGTCGCGGTTGTGCGGGCTCGAACACGCCGCATCCGGCTGACGGACGCGGCGTGGCAAGGCAGCGGCGCCGCCCATCGGGAACGTCGTGGAATGATGTGCTTCATGGAGATTTCCACGAAGCGCCTGGTCCTGCGGGAATTCTGGGAGGGCGACCTGGATGCGGTCCACGCCTTCGCCGCGGATCCGACGGTGTGCGCCTTTGTCGAATGGGGCCCGAACACCATCGAAGAGACGGCCGCGTTCCTGCGCCAGTGCGGGAAACAGCTGCTGGAGCCGCGGGAAACCATTACCCTGGCGGTGACGCGCGATTCCACGCCCATCGGCTCGATAGCGTTGATGCGTGCGGAATCCGATGTGGCCCGGGGCCCGGAAGAGGCCGAAATTGGCTACGTGCTGCGGGCCGATGCCTGGGGGTACGGCTATGCGGCGGAAGCGGCTGCGGCCATGCTGGAGCTGGCATGGAATGTCTTGGGGATTTCCCGGGTAGTGGCCACCTGCCGACCGGAGAATACCGGTTCGGTGCGGGTATTGGAGAAGGTGGGCATGCGGTGCGTCGACTACCTGCCCGGACACAAGCGGATCGATGGTGTGGACCGTGATTCGCTGCTTTTCGCAATGCGGTCCCCGCTGCGCTCACCCCACGCCTGAGCCTGGCCGCCCCGGGCGCGGTGCGTGGCCGGATCGACGGCCGGACTGGAGACTGCGTGGGCGCGGAACCCGAGGCCACGGTCGACGTTTCGATTCGTTCTTCGAAGAATCCGTCGGCGAGCACCACGGAGCCAAGCGCAGAGCTGCAGCTGGCGGGTGGCGGCGCTTGCCGCTGGCGAACCGACCCGCACGCGACGCCGCCTACCTGAATCTTTACGGCAAATGGATAGACTATATGTCAGGTGCAGTAATCGAGCTGTATCCCAGGCGGGCATCGATCCATCCCGTGTCGGGATATTTCCACACCTGGGAAAACCCCGGCGCAAAGTGTCTCTGAGTTTGCCGTACAGGAAACATGCTGCGCCATTCGGCCCCGCAAACAACTCACGAAAGAATCCGCATGCTCGCATTCGCAGTGATCGGAGGCGCTGGCCTCCTGCTCCTCATCGTGTCCATGACCCTGGGAGAGCTTGTCGATTTCTTCGACGGAATCATCTCCACCACTGCCGTCGGTGCGGCAGCCACGCTTTTCGGCGCCGCGGGTGCGATTGTGTTGCTCAACAACGGCCCACTCTTTCTGGCCTACAGTGCCGGAGCCCTGCTGGGAGTAATTGGCATCGTCGGCGTAGCGCTGCTTGCCCGAAAGATGGCTCGTATCTCCAACGTCCAGCCGCACGAAGTCATCGGACTTCTTGGCGTAGCCACCACCGACATCACTGACATCGTCGGGAAGGTTCAGCTGGACCACCCCGATGAAATCAATCAGCGCCTCGTATTTTCAAGCAGCCCTATCGAGAAGGGCACACCAATTGCCGTAGTGGCGATTGTTGGAGACCGCATCAGGGTCGCATCCACCTCTGAACTGAACGGATTTTAACCATGGGTTTTGCCGCAAATGGAACCGTCGTCGCCATCGTCGCCATCCTCGCCGTACTTGTTGCACTCGTCTGGTACGCCACCACACGATTAGTCACTGTCGCACCCAACCAGGCAGTGATCCGTGCCGGTAAGGGCGCCAAGGGCCAAGTCCAGATCTTCACCAAGGGCATTGTGCTCTTCCTGCCGATCATCCACCAGAAGTTTGTGATGTCCCTGGAACAGCGCCAGGTGGAACTTGCCGTGGAAGGTGTTGACAAGAACTTCATCACCACCTCGGTGACGGCCAGCCTGAACTTCAAGTTTGACGACTCGGTGGAGGGCATGAGCAAGGCCGTCCAGCGTTTCCTGACACACTCCAAGGAAGACCTGAACGCTTCGGTGACCAAGTCTGCCGAGGGAGTGCTCCGCGGCATCGTTTCGGCGATGTCGGTGGAAGACGCCAACAACAACCGCAAGGAATTCCAGGACCAGTCCCTGGAATCGGCGGTCACCCAGTTCGCGGAACAGGGCATCCAGATCGACGCCTTCAACATCTCCTCGGTCAGCACCCCCTCGCGCACGGTGATCGGCCCGGACAACATGCCGACGACCATCGACTACCTGGAGGAAGTCGGAAAGCCGGGCCTCGAACGGGCCAAGCGTGAAGCACGTGTGGCCACCTCCAAGGCCTTCCAAGAATCGGAAGCCGCACGCATTGAGCAGGAAGGCGCCACCGCCGCCCTGATGCGTGACCTCGCGATTAAGAAGTCCGAGTTTAAGGCCGAGCAGGACCGCGCCGAAGCTATCGCCGATGCCGCCAAGGGGATTGCCAAGGCCGAGCAGGACGTCACGGTTGCCGCCCTCGAGCGCAAGGCATTGACCGAGCAGGCCCTGGTGGAGCAGGAGCGCCTGGATATCGAAGTGCACAAGCCGGCCGACGCCCAGGCCTACAAGATGCGTACTGACGCAGAAGCCAAGCGCGACGCGGACGTCTTCAGTGCCACCGCGCGCGCCAACTCGAAGGCCATTGAGGCGGAAGGCTCCAAGAAGGCGTCCATCGCCGACGCCGAGGCACGCGCCGCGGCAAAGACGGTTGAAGCCGAGGCCTCCAAGAACGCCGAGGTGTTCCAGGCCCAGGGCGAGGCCTCGGCCATCGAGCTAAAGGCCCGGGCGGAAGCCGACGCCGTGCGCGTGCGCGGCGAAGCCGAAGGTGCTTCCATCGCCGCCATTGGTGAGGCAACCGCCAAGGCCGAAGATGCGAAGGCCGTGGCCCTGACCGGCCACACGCAGGCGTCACTGGCGTTCCTTGCAATCAGCGCATTGCCGGAAATCGTCAAGGCCAGCTCGGATGCCGTGTCTGGCATCGACAACTACACGGTGATCAGTTCGGACGGCGCCTCGGATGCGGTCAAGCAGGCCAATCGCATTGTCGCCGAGGGGCTTGCCATGATCAAGGGCAGCACCGAGATCGATATCGCCGGAATGCTCTCCGGGCTCCTAGGAACCACTGCGGCGCCCGTCTCTGCCTCGGCTCCGGCCGGGGCATCGGATGAGTTCGTGGCCGAGCGGAACTAACCCACACAGTGAAGCGCCCCGTTCAATGGGACGGGGTGCTTCAGTGTGTGGCGATGCCGCCCGCATAGGCTTCGGGTGAGGCGATGACGGTGCGGGCGGCCGCCGGCGGTCCCGGAAGCCCGCCGGCGTCCGCGGCGGTCTAGTTGGAGAGGTAGCCGTTGGGGTCCAGGACGTACTTGGTGGCGGCGCCGGCATCGAATTCGGCGTAGCCGCGCGGGGCGTCGGCGAGGGAGATCGCCTGGGCGTTGACGGCCTTGGCGATGTGGATCCGATCGTGCAGGATGGCCATCATCAGCTGCCGGTTGTACTTCATCACCGGGCACTGGCCCATGGCGAGGGACAGGGACTTGGCCCAGCCGGTGCCCAGGGAAAGGGAGAGGCTTCCCTTTTTCGCCGCGTCGTCGACGGCTCCGGGGTCGCCGGTGACGTAGAGCCCGGGGATGCCCAGGGAGCCTCCGGCGACGGTGAGGTCCATGAGCGAGTTCAGCACCGTTGCCGGGGCCTCGCGCGCCTCGGCGCCGTGTCCGTGCCCGCGGGCCTCGAAGCCCACGGCATCGATGCCGCAATCCACCTCGCGCACCCCGAGCAGCTGTTCGATCTGGTCTGCCGGGTCCCCGGCGCCGACGTTGATGCCCTCGCAACCGAAGGAGCGGGCCTGGGCCAGGCGGTCCTCGTTCATGTCGCCCACGATGACCACCGCGGCCCCCAGCAGCTGGGCGGACGCGGCGGCGGCGAGCCCGACGGGCCCGGCGCCGGCGACGTAGACGGTGGAGCCGACGGTGACCCCGGCGGTGACCGCGCCGTGGAAGCCGGTGGGCAGGATGTCGGAGAGCATGGTCAGGTCCATGATCTTCTCCAGCGCCTGGTCCCGGTCCGGGAACTTGAGCAGGTTCCAGTCGGCGTAGGGGACCAGCACGTATTCGGCCTGGCCGCCGACCCAGCCGCCCATGTCCACGTAGCCGTAGGCCGATCCGGGCCGATCCGGATTCACGTTCAGGCAGATCCCGGTCTTGGTCTCCTTGCAGTTGCGGCAGCGTCCGCAGGAGATGTTAAAGGGGACCGAGACGATGTCGCCGACCTTGATGAATTCCACGTCCGGGCCGGTCTCGATGACCTCGCCGGTGATTTCGTGCCCCAGGACCAAGCCCGGGGGAGCGGTCGTGCGGCCGCGGACCATGTGCTGGTCCGAGCCGCAGATGTTGGTGGCCACGGTGCGCAAGATGACCCCGTGCGGGACCTTGCGGCCCACGTTGGCGGCGTTCACCCCGGGGCCGGCCTGCAGCTCAAAGGTGGGATACGGGGTGTCGATGACCTCGACGACACCGGGCGACTTGTAGGCGACGGCCTTGTTTTCAGACATGGGCAGCAATACCTTCCGCAGTTTTCGCGTGGCGGACGGGACCCTGGCGACCCGGCGACGGACGGAATGCCCCCGTGCCGGTCAATCCCCGGCGCGGGCGGCTGCACTTCGGTCGTCGCTGGCGGTGGTGCATGGTGCCGCGGTGCCCGGGCCCATCCTTGTCGCCCCAGCCTACGACGCCCCGGCTGACATGGCCATAGTCGCGTCGATGCCCGCCGAAGCGGGCCGATGTGAAAGCGTCGGTGGGCTCGTGGCAGGATTGAAACCATGACGATCACCGCAGCCGCAGACGGATCAGCCCTCGGAAACCCAGGACCCGCAGGATGGGCCTGGTACATCGACGACGACCATTGGCGTGCCGGCGGCTGGGCGCACGGCACCAACAACATGGGCGAGCTCATGGCGGTCCTGGACCTCTTCCGCTCCACCGCCCACCTGCCCGACGAGGACTTGCACATCCTGTGCGACTCGCAGTACGTGATCAACTCGGTGACCAAGTGGATGCCGGGCTGGAAGAAAAAGGGCTGGAAGAAGTCAGACGGCAAGCCGGTGCTGAACCTGGACCTGCTCCAGGAGATCGACGCCGCCATCAAGGGCCGCAAGTACACCTTCGAGTGGGTCAAGGGCCATGCCGGCCACGAGCTCAACGAGGCCGCCGATGTGCGGGCGCGCGACGCGGCGACCGCCTACCAGTCGGGTCGTGAACCCAATGCCGGACCGGGGCTTGAGGGGGCGCCGGGCGCCGGGGAAAATGCCGACCCCGCCGAGCCCGCGTCACCCGAGGCACCCGGTGTGCTGGTTCTGGAGGACCTTGGCGCCGTGTCGGCGCCCGTGGCGACGCCGGACAGCTTGGCTGCCACGGAACCCACGGAACCCGCAGAGTCCGCGCCCGTGGCCCCGGTGCCCGAACCGTCCGCCCCGCGAGCCACCGATCCCTCGGCCAGCAGCGCTGCGGAACTGCAGATGGTCTTCGAGCTGGAAAGCGAATTGCTCTCACCTGCGGTGCGAGGTGACCTGGACGAGGTCATGGCGTTCCTGCACCCGGAGTTCCAGGAGATCAGCCGTGACGGTTCGCTGACGGACCGCTCCACCATTATCGCCGCGCTCACCGGCGGTCATGCGCTGCCGGCCGGCGGTGCCCTTCAGGTGCTTGCCGCCACTCCGTGGGGCCAGCACAAGGTGCAGCTGGCGTACCGTCTGTTGGCAGGGGACCAAGTGATCCTCTGTTCATCGTTCTGGCAGCAGGTCGATGAACGCTGGCTGCTGCGTTACCGGCAGGAAACTCCGGCCAGCTGAGTACACCATTGTCACGGTCCGCAACGGGAAACCTCCCGGTAATGGGTAATGTGGTGCGGGTGACTACGCAGACGAACACGATCAACGTCATTGACCAGCGCTTCGCCCCCGTGGCGGACCTGCTGGGCTCCTTCGCCGCCGCCGACCCGGGATATTCCGCGCAACTGGCCATCTACCAGGCCGGAAACCTGGTGCTTGACGCCAGCGTGGGGCAGGACTGCACGCGCGAGACGATGACCGGGGTTTTCTCCTGCTCCAAGGGCGCCGGCGCGCTGGTCATCTCGCTGCTGGTGCAGCAAGGACTGTTGGACCTCGAAGCCCCGGTGGCCGTGTACTGGCCGGAGTTTGCTGCGGCAGGCAAGGCGGGCATCACCGTGGCCCAGCTGCTGAGCCACCAGGCCGGCCTGCCAGGCGTTGAAGGCGGCTTCACCCAGGAGGAACTGGTTGACTCCCGGCTGGCAGCCGGCATCATGGCCGCCGCCGCACCGCTGTGGAACGCACCCGGGATCCATTCCTACCATGCGCTGACCATGGGCGTCTTCATGGAGGAACTTGCCCGGCGCTGCGCGCAGGAGTCCCTGCAGGACATCTTCGAACGCCGCATTCGTGCCCCGCACGACATTGACTTCTACCTGGGTCTGCCCGAGGAGCTTGAGCCGCGCTTCCGCCCGGTGCTCAAGGACAATGCCCTTGAACCGGCGCCGTTCATCGACCCCTTCTCGGCGTTTGGACTCGCGCTGAACTCGACCGGCGGCTTCGACGGACCCAAGGGGCCGAGCTTCGACATCATCGATGTGCCGAACGAACGAACCATCCGCGAGGCCGGCCTGGCCGCTCTCGGCGGGGTGGGCAACGCCCGCGGCCTGGCCAGGCTCTATGCCGCGGCCACCACGGGGTTCGTGGACGAATCCGGGGACGAACACGCCCCGTTCCTCACCGCCGAAACCATTGCCGCGGTGAGCCAGGACCGGGTGTACGGGCTGTCCCGGGCCAATGGGATGCCCGGGGCCTTCGGCATCGGGTTCATGAAGGCGCACCCGAACAACGACTTCGGTTCCGCCAGGGCCTTCGGACACGACGGGGCGAACGCGTCGCTGGGCTATGCGGACCCGGCCTACGGGCTGGCGTTGGGCTACGTCCCGGCGCGTGCCGAGGCCAATGGCACCGGCTCGCGCGGCGGTCAACTCAGTGTGTTGTCGCGCCAGGTGCTGCTCTCCTCCTAGATGATCCCGGAGGATGCCTCGTTCACGTCGTGGCTGCCGCTGATTTCATCAAGCCACGGGATCTGTGCCGGATCGATCGGCTGCCGGGTGGCCACGAAATGAAACCGGACCTCTTCCTCACGGGATTCCGAGGCCGAATGGCCGCCTTCCGGTGTTCCGGCAACGGGCATGGCTTGGACGAAGCCGTCCGGTGGGGAAAACGGGCGGGCTGACTGCCGCCTGTTGGTGGTGTGGGGTGCCGGATGGCGTTGTCTGGTCTTCATGCATTCCACCGTGCCCCTCCAAGCTAAGCGCCCGCTGTGCCGGGGCTCGGTGCAACCCCGTGAAGCGAGGACACGCGGCACGGGCCGAAGACGGTCGGCGCGTGCCGCTAGGCTGAAACCGTGGAATTTTCGAAACGATTTGTGGCATTGGGCGACTCCTTCACCGAGGGCATGGGGGATGTCGATCCGCTGCGGCCCCACCAGGTGCGCGGTTGGGCCGACCGCGTGGCCGAACAGCTCTGTGCCGACCCGCAGTGGGGGTATGCGAATCTGGCCATCCGCGGCAAGAAGGTCGGCCAGGTCGTCGCCGAGCAGTTGCCTGCCGCGCTCGCACTCAAGCCCACGCTTGTCACCTTGTACATGGGCGGGAACGACATCCTGCGCCCGGCGGTGGACATCGACTCGCTGATGGTCGCCTACCGGGATGCGGTGGCGCAACTGGCCGCCACCGGTGCCGCGGTGGTGCTCTTCACCGGTTTTGATTCCAGCGGTTCGGCCATCTTCGAAAAGACCCGCGGCCGTACCGCCATCTACAACGAGGCCGTCCGCGAGATCGCAGATGAATTCGGTGCCGTGATTGCCGACTACTGGCGTTGGCGTGAATTCCGGGACTGGCGCTACTGGTCCACCGACCGCTTGCACATGAACACAGCCGGACACACGCTGATGGCGGCGAAGGTGCTGGGCGTGCTGGAACACGAGGCCCACATCGAGGTGCCCGAGCTCTCGGCACCGACTGCCAAGTCCCGCATCGAAAGGCTGCGCGAGGATGCCGTCTGGGCCAGGGAATACCTGGCACCATGGGTCAAGCGCCGGCTCACCGGGACTTCCTCGGGCGATTCGCTGCGCCCCCGCTTCCCCGACTTGGTCTCCCTGGAGGTGGCGTCAGCGCCGTAGGACCTGCCCGTCCCGCCGAATGCGAGGAACGGCCGCTGGCGAATGCGGCGGTCTGGTGCTTTGCTGGTGTCCATGGACCAGCAGGAGATGCAGCATGAGGGCGAACCCCACGACCAGGGCCTGGCCGAAAGGCTGAATTGGCTGCGGGCCGGGGTGCTCGGCGCCAATGATGGAATCGTCTCGGTGGCAGCGGTCGTGGTCGGCGTCGCCGGTGCCACCACGGCCACGGGTCCGGTGGTGGCTGCCGGTGCCGCCGCTGCGATCGGCGGCGCCATTTCCATGGCGTTGGGAGAGTACGTCTCGGTATCCAGCTCGGCGGACTCGCAGAAGGCGCTCATTGAAAAGGAGCGCCGGGAACTGGCCGAGATGCCCGAGGAAGAACTGGCTGAACTCGCCGGTCTCTACGAAGCCAAGGGGCTAAGTCGCGCAACGGCCCAGCAGGTTGCCCGGGAACTGACCGAGCACGACGTGCTCAAGGCACACCTCGATGTCGAGCTGCAGCTGGACGAGGACGAGGTGCTCAACCCGTGGAATGCCGCAATCGCCTCGGCCATCGCGTTCACGGTGGGTGCGGCATTGCCCTTCGCCACGGCGGTAATCCTGCCCGTGGGCCTGAGGATTCCGGTGACGTTTGCGGCGGTGCTGCTGGCGCTTGCGGTGACCGGGGCGACGGGTGCGCGGCTGGGCGGGGCCTCGGTGCTGCGGCCCACCCTGCGGGTGCTGATCGGAGGGGCCGCGGCGCTCGCCGTCACGTTCGCCATCGGTTCGTGGCTAGGCGTCTCGGGAATCGTCTAGGCCCGAACACCTGCAACCGAGGCAACGCACGAGGGGACGGAACCGCCGGTGGCGGTTCCGTCCCCTCGAATGTCCCGGATTGGGCAGGCGGGGGTCTTAGCCCACGATCGTCAGCGCGGTTCCCCAGTTGAAGTCGGGCAGCGCCGGATTGACCTGCATGGCCATGACCAGCAGCTGGAAGCCCTCGAGCTCGCGGGCGTGGTGCAGGCCACCGACCTCCAACGGGCGCATGCCGGCGGCGGTGACGAATGCCGCGACCTCGCCGCGGGCGGATTCCTCGCCGGCAACGAAGACATCAAGCGGCTTGCCGTCGGCGGAGCCGGAAGTCAGCGGACCGGCGAAGGTGGTGTTGAAGGCCTTCACGACGGTGGCGGAGGTCAAGGCGGAGATTTCCTCGGCGGCCGAGCTTCCTGCAGGGGTGGTCAGCGAGTCAAAGGTTGCGAAGTCCACCGGGTTGGTGATGTCGACCAGGATCTTGGAGTCCAGGGCCGAACCCTGGGCGGCGACGTATTCCTTGGCGGCGTCGAAGGGCAGGGCCAAAACGACGATGCGGCCCGCCGGGACTTCGGCGGTATTCCCGCTGGCGATTCCGGTACCGAGCTCGGCGGCAAAGGTGGCTGCGGTCTCGGTGGAGCGGGCCAGGACTTGCAGGCTCTTGCCGGCGGCGATCGAGCGGGTAGCAAGTGCGCGACCCATGTTGCCGGTGCCGATGATGGTGATGTCGATGTTCATGTCGTTCTTCTTTCCAAAGAGTCGAGCGAGGAAGTTCTTCATGTGATCCTCAAATCCTGTTTATTGAACCTTCAAGTAATACGATAGGCCCCAATGGTTGAAGTGTCAAGTATTTCAGGATGAATCGGTTGAAAAATGTTTGCGACACCCGGGTGTAGGCCGTGGACGTAGCGGGAAATATCTTGCTGAGTTGGGAAAATCTTGACGACCATGCGCCCGGGGGCGAAGGGTTGGAGGCATGGCTGAGAGTGGGGACTGGAAGGCGTGATCGGAAACCGCGTCCGTCGGATGGTCGGGATGGTGGGCAAGTACGCGAGCGCGGGGGTTTGTGCTGCTGGCAAGCCCGCTGTTCATCATCGCTGCCGCGCATTTGGCCGCGCGCGTTGTCATGGACATGAACGCCCGGGTGGCGCGGCTGTGGGTGGCAGTTGTTTACTGGGGGCTGATTGCCGTCGTGATTTCGTCGACAGCCGGTGCGGGGCGGCGGTGGGTGTGGTTTCGACGCAGCGCTAGGCATCCGGCATGGGTGTGGATTATCGGACTTGGCGCGCGGGCTGTTCCCGATGGCCGGGGTCCTTGCCCTCAGCATGCGATACCCGGTGCTCTCGCATGCCCTTGTCGATGTGGGCAACTTGTCGGTTTCGTCTTCGTCAATCTCTAGGTGTCTCCAGGATCGGGACCTGCCGGGCCAGGGTTCGCCCGGGGTGCAATGTGTGCCCTCGCGCAGGAGTGGCCCGCGTAAAAGACGTGTTGCTTCATCCAGGCATGTCCGTGTTGTCTGGCTCACGCATCGCCGGTAGGATGGTGATCGTGCCTCGAAGGGGGCGCAGCCACTGACATGCGGCGGGAGAGTCCCGTTCAACGAAAGTTGGTCGGGCGCCGTAGGAGCAATTCCTCCCCGGGAAACTCTCAGGCCCCCGTACCGCCGCGAAGAGGCAACTCTGGAAAGTAGCAACACCGCCGTTCGGCGGTGCGGCTCACCGAAGGTGCAAGCGTGCCCCGCCCTCACGGACCGGCGCAACGCGGAAACTCTCAGGTCAAGCAACAGGGTCGGGGAGGAACTTTGCAGCTCGTTCGGTGTGTACGCACGCCGATGACCCAATGGAGTTCCCCATGACCGTGACCCCGTCCGCTGAGTTCGTCGCCCGCCATATTGGCCCGCAGGGCAGCGACATCGACACCATGCTGAGCCAGCTTGGTTATTCTTCCATCGACGAAATCGTCGACACCGCCGTTCCCGCCGACATCCGCCAGAGCGAACCCCTGGACCTGCCGGCCCCACGCACCGAAGCAGAGGTCCTTTCGGACCTGCGCGTGCTGGCAAACAAGAACGTCATGAAGACCCAGATGATCGGGCAGGGTTTCTCCGACACCTTCACGCCGCCGGTGATCCTGCGCAACGTGCTCGAAGACCCGGCCTGGTACACGGCCTACACCCCGTACCAGCCGGAAATCTCCCAGGGTCGCCTCGAGGCGCTCATCAACTTCCAGACCATGGTCATGGACCTGACCGCGATGCCTATCGCCAACGCCTCGATGCTTGACGAAGCCTCCGCCGTCGCCGAGTCCGTGCTGCTGATGCGCCGTGGCAACAAGGCAAAGGGCAACGCCAAGACCGTGCTCGATGCCAACCTCTTCCCGCAGACCATCGCCGTGGTTCAGGGCCGCGCCGAAGCCCTGGGCTTCGAGGTCGAGATCGCGGACCTGTCCAAGGGCCTGCCCGAGGGTGACATCTCCGGCATCGTGCTGCAGCAGCCGGGCAACAACGGCGCCGTGGTTGACCACACCGCCGTCATCGCCGCTGCCAAGGAGCGCGGCGCGATGGTCACCATCGCCGCCGACATCCTGGCACTGACCATGATTACCGCCCCGGGCGAACAGGGTGCCGACATCGCCGTGGGCAACACCCAGCGCTTCGGCGTCCCGCTGTTCTTCGGTGGCCCGCACGCCGCATACCTGGCAGTGCGCACCGGCCTGGAACGCCAGCTGCCCGGCCGCCTGGTCGGCGTGTCCAAGGACGACGCCGGGTTTCCGGCCTACCGTCTGGCACTGCAGACCCGCGAGCAGCACATCCGCCGCGAGAAGGCCACCTCCAACATCTGCACCGCCCAGGCGCTGCTGGCCATCACGGCCTCGATGTACGCGGTCTATCACGGCCCCGCTGGCCTCAAGCGCATCGCCCAGCGCGTCCACAACCACGCCCGCACCATCGCCACCGTGCTCTCCGGTGCCGGCCTGGAACTGGTTGCCGACTCCTTCTTCGACACCGTGCAGGTGAAGGTCGCCGACTCGGCCGCCATTATCGCCAAGGCCGAGGAAGCCGGCATCAACCTGCGCCGCGTGGATGCCACCACCGTGGGCATCTCCACCGACGAAGCCACCACTTCGGCACACGTTGCGGCCATCGCCGGTGTCTTCGGCGTGACGGGTGAGGACTTCAAGGCAGAGGGCTACGAGCTGGCGGCATCGTTGCAGCGCACCAGCGACTACCTGAGCCACCCGATCTTCAACACCATCAAGTCCGAAACCCAGATGCTGCGCTACCTGCGCAAGCTCTCGGACCGCGACCTGGCCCTGGACCGCACCATGATCCCGCTGGGATCGTGCACCATGAAGCTGAACTCCACCGCCGAAATGGAATCCATTTCCTGGCCGGAATTCGCTTCCATCCACCCGTACGCCCCGGCACACCAGACCGAGGGCTGGCGCGAGCTGATCACCGACCTCGAAGGCCGCTTGACCACCATCACCGGCTACGCGGGCGTCTCCATCCAGCCCAACGCCGGTTCGCAGGGCGAATACGCGGGCCTGCTGGCCATCCGCGGCTACCACCTGTCCAACGGCGATGACCAGCGCACCGTCTGCCTGATCCCGGCCTCCGCGCACGGCACCAACGCCGCCTCCGCCGTGCTGGCCGGCATGAAGGTCATTGTGGTGAAGACCGCAGCCAACGGCACCATCGACGCAGCCGACCTGGACGCGAAGATCGAAGCCAACAAGGACACCCTTGCTGCCATCATGATCACCTACCCGTCCACGCACGGCGTCTACGACGCCGACGTGCGCGAGGTCTGCGACAAGGTCCACGCGGCCGGCGGCCAGGTCTACATCGACGGGGCCAACATGAACGCCCTGGTCGGCCTCGCCCAGCCGGGCAAGTTCGGCGGCGACGTGTCGCACCTGAACCTGCACAAGACCTTCTGCATCCCGCACGGCGGCGGCGGACCGGGCGTGGGCCCGATCGGCGTTGCCGAGCACCTGATCCCGTTCCTGCCGGGCGACCCGTCGGACACCTACTCGATCCGCGACGGCATCCCCGTGGTTGCCACCATGTTCGGCTCCGCCGGCGTGCTGCCGATCTCTTGGGCCTACATCGCGATGATGGGCGGCGAAGGCCTGACCGACGCCACCAAGATCGCAATTCTCTCGGCGAACTACATTGCCAGCCGCTTGAACGAGTACTTCCCGATCCTGTTCACCGGCAACAAGGGCCTGGTCGCACACGAGTGCATCCTGGACCTGCGCGAGCTGACCAACAAGACCGGCGTCACCGCCGAGGACGTGGCCAAGCGCCTGATTGACTTCGGCTTCCACGCCCCGACCCTGTCCTTCCCGGTCGCCGGCACCCTGATGGTGGAGCCGACCGAGTCCGAGGACCTGGTCGAGATCGAACGCTTCATCGAGGCCATGATCGCGATCCACGCCGAGATGCAGCAGGTGCTCGCCGGCGACTTCTCCCTCGAGGAATCCCCGCTGCGCAACGCCCCGCACACCGTGGCCGCCGTGGTCAACACCGCCTGGAACCGCAAGTACACCGTTGAGCAGGCAGCCTTCCCGGTGCATGCCCTGCGCATGGACAAGTACTTCCCGGCCGTGGGACGCATCGACGGAGCAGGTGGCGACCGCAACCTGATCTGCTCCTGCCCCCCGCCGGAAGCCTTCGAAAACTAATTCCGACACTCATTTTTGAGCCTCACGAAAGGTAGCTTGATGAGCGACCCGAAGAAAACCTCCCTGCATGCACAGCATGCGGAACTAGGCGCATCCTTCACCGACTTTGGTGGCTGGGACATGCCGTTGAAGTACGGTTCGGAATTGGCCGAGCACAATGCGGTGCGCGCCACCGCCGGCCTGTTTGACCTCTCCCACATGGGCGAGGTCTGGGTCGAGGGACCCGAGGCGGCGACGTTCCTGAACACCGCGCTGGCCGGGAACATGGCGGTGATGAAGGTCGGCAAGGCCAAGTACTCGGTGATCTGCAACGAAACAGGCGGAATCATCGATGACCTGATCACCTACCGTCGCGGCGAGGAAAAGTTCCTCGTGGTGCCCAACGCGGGCAACGCCCCGGTGGTTGCCGCTGCCCTGGCCGAGCGTGCCAAGGGCTTCGACGTGGTTGTCACCGACGCGTCCGCCGAGACCTCGCTGGTCGCCGTGCAGGGCCCGAATGCCGTGGCCATCCTGCACGAACTGGTCGACGAGGCAGCCAAGTCAGTGGTCTCGGACATGAGCTACTACGCTGCCGACGAGGTCACCGTTGCCGGCATCGACGTGCTGCTGGCACGCACCGGCTACACCGGTGAAGACGGCTTCGAGCTGTACGTGCCGAACGCGCAGGCGGCCGAACTCTGGGACGCATTGATGGCCGCCGGCACCGACCACGGGCTGATCCCCGCGGGTCTGGCCTGCCGCGACTCACTGCGCCTGGAAGCCGGCATGCCGCTGTACGGCAACGAGCTTTCCCTTGAGGGCAACCCGTTCGAGGCCAACCTTGGCCCGATCGTTTCCTTCAAGAAGGAAGAGGACTTCGTGGGCCGCAAGGCACTGGAGGCCATCAAGGCCGAAGGCGCCAAGAAGGTCCTGGTGGGCCTGAAGGGCCTGGGACGTCGCGCCGGTCGCGGCGGCTACCCGGTGTCCGTGGACGGCGTGCAGGTCGGCGCCGTCACCTCGGGCCAGCCGTCGCCGACCCTGGGCTACCCGGTGGCCCTGGCCTACGTGGCCCCGGAGTTCGCCGAGGTCGGCACGAAGGTCGATGTTGACCTGCGTGGCAAGCCCGAGGCATTCGAAGTCGTCACACTGCCGTTCTACACCCGAGCCAAGTAACGTTGTCGGTGGCGGGCGCGACGAGCCCCGCCACCGTTCAACCGGCTTAACTTCTTTACCCACATTCTTTGAGAGGAAACACCCCCATGAGCAAGGTTCTCGCATCCCTTCGTTACTCGGCCGAGCACGAATGGGTCGACTCCGCGACCCCGACCAAGGTCGGCATCACCCAGGTTGCCGCGGACGCACTGGGCGATGTCGTATATGTTGACCTGCCCGAGGTCGGCGACACTGTCACCGCCGGCGAGACCTGCGGCGAGGTCGAGTCGACCAAGTCCGTCTCCGACCTGTACGCACCGGTCACCGGCACCATCGTCGAGGTCAACCAGGATGCCATCGACAACCCGGCCATCCTGAACGAAGACCCGTACGGCGCCGGCTGGCTGTTCACCGTCGAGGTCTCCGAGGAGGGCCCGCTGCTCTCGGCAGCAGACTACGCCTCCGCAAACGGCGGCGACGTAGCGTGACCGCAGTGTTCGAATCCCTTGCACCTGCGTCGCTGACGCAAAGCATTGCCACCCTGGATCCGGAGATCGCGGAGCGGATCGACGCGGAGCTGGCGCGCCAGCAGCGCGGGCTGGAGATGATCGCCTCGGAGAACCACACGGCCCTGGCCGTGATGCAGGCCCAGGGCTCGGTGCTGACCAACAAGTACGCCGAGGGCTACCCGGGCAAGCGCTACTACGGCGGCTGCGAGGAGGTCGACGTGGTGGAGACCCTGGCCCTGGAGCGCGTCAAGGCGCTCTTCGGTGCCGAGTTCGCCAACGTGCAGCCGCACTCCGGGGCGCAGGCCAACGCCTCGGTGATGCACGCGCTGATCCGTCCGGGCGACACCATCATGGGCCTGAACTTGGCCCACGGCGGGCACCTGACCCACGGCATGAAGATCAACTTCTCCGGCCGCCTCTACAACATCGTCCCCTACGGCGTTGAGGAGGACACCCTGGTGGTGGACATGGACAAGGTCGAGGCCCTGGCCCTGGAGCATAAGCCGAAGATGATCGTCGCCGGCTGGTCCGCCTACCCGCGGCAGCTGGACTTCGAGCGGTTCCGGGAGATCGCGGACAAGGTCGGCGCGTACCTGTTCGTGGACATGGCGCACTTCGCCGGCCTGGTCGCCGCCGGTCTGCACCCGAACCCGGTGCCGCACGCCCACGTGGTCTCCTCCACCACGCACAAGACCCTGGCCGGTCCGCGCGGCGGGATCATCCTGACCAACGATGCGGACATCGCCAAGAAGATCAACTCGGCGGTGTTCCCGGGCCAGCAGGGCGGCCCGCTGGAGCACGTGATCGCCGGCAAGGCGGTGGCGTTCAAGATCGCCGCGACGCCCGAGTTCCGCGAACGCCAGGAACGCACCCTGGCCGGTGCGAAGATCCTGGCCGAGCGCCTCACCGCACCGGATGTCGCGGCGGCGGGCATTTCCGTGCTCACCGGCGGCACCGACGTGCACCTGGTCCTGGTGGACCTGCGAAACTCCCAGCTGGACGGGCAGCAGGGCGAGGACCTGTTGGCGAAGGTGGAGATCACGGTGAACCGCAACGCGGTCCCCTTTGACCCGCGTCCGCCGATGGTCACCAGCGGTTTGCGCATCGGCACCCCGGCGCTGGCCACCCGCGGCTTCTCCGAGGCCGCCTTCGTGGAGGTCGCGGACATCATCGCCGAGACCCTCATCGCCGGCACCCAGGAGAACAACGAGGCAACGCTCGCGGACCTGTTGGACCGCGTGCACGCCCTGGCCAACGCCCACCCGCTGTACCCGGATCTGGCCAAACTGGTCTAGTCCCGGACTCCTTGCAAGATATCGCGAGCCCGGGACCAGAGCGGTCCCGGGCTCGCGGTTTTTGCATCTCCTGCCGTGGCGCGCATCACACGCCTGCTGCTTGCAGCATCCATCATCGAGAACCACCACAGCGGCATATACGAAGGAAGTTTGTTCAATGGCTATCAGTGTTTTTGATCTTTTCACCGTTGGCATTGGGCCATCGTCATCACACACGGTGGGACCCATGCGCGCCGCGCACGCGTTTGCCGCGAAGCTGGTGCGCGAGGAAATCCTCGTGCAGACCGCATCGTTGCGGGTCGACGTCTACGGTTCGCTGGCCGCCACCGGCCGCGGCCACGGAACCTTCACGGCGATCATGCTGGGACTGGAAGGCTACGAGCCCGAGGCCATCCTGCCGTCCGAGGTCGATGAGCGCCTCGACGATATGGCGGCGACCGGCAAACTGCAATTGTGCAAGGCGCTGGGCGGGGGCAAGGAAATCGACTACAAGGTCGAGGACATGATCCAGCACCCGCTCACGGTCCTGCCCCGGCACACCAACGGCCTGAAGATGGCGGCCTTGGATGCCGAGGGCAACATCCTGGCCGAGGATACCTACTATTCGGTGGGCGGCGGCTTCATCGTGCGCGAGGGTGCCGAGGAAAAGCTCGCAGCCAACCTCGAGGGCGCGCTCAACGCGCAACCCTACCCCTTCACCACCGCCGCAAAGCTGTTGGAACACTGCGCCACGTCGGGTCTGTCCATTGCCGGTGTCATGGCCGCCAACGAAGAGGTCTACCGCTCCAAGGAAGAAATCCGGGAAGGCCTGTTGCACATTTGGCAGGTCATGGAGGATTGCAAGGACTCCGCGCTGGAACGCGAGGGCGTGCTGCCCGGCGGGCTCAAGGTTCGCCGCCGCGCCCCCGAATGGCACAAGCGCCTGGCCAAGGAAGACAAGGACCGCGATCCGGTGTACTGGCAGGAATGGGTCAACCTGGTGGCGCTGGCCGTCAACGAGGAAAACGCGTCCGGCGGCCGGGTCGTCACGGCCCCGACCAACGGTGCTGCCGGCATCATCCCCGCGGTGATGTTCTACGCGACCCACTATGCACCCGGTGCCCAGTACTGGAACCAGGAAGAGCGCGAGGACGTGATCGTCCGCTTCATGCTCACCGCAGCGGCCATCGGCGTGCTCTACAAGGAGCAGGCCTCGATCTCCGGCGCGGAGGTCGGTTGCCAGGGCGAGGTCGGTTCGGCCTCCTCGATGGCAGCCGGCGGCCTGGCCGAGATCCTGGGCGGCACCGTTGACCAGGTGGAAAACGCAGCGGAAATCGCCATGGAGCACAACCTTGGACTGACCTGCGACCCGATCGGCGGCCTGGTGCAGATCCCGTGCATCGAACGCAACGCCATCGCCGCTTCCAAGGCCATCAATGCCGCCAAGATGGCGCTGATGGGCGACGGCCAGCACCACGTCACCCTGGACGAAGTCATCATCACCATGCGGGAAACCGGCAAGGACATGAGCGACAAGTACAAGGAAACCGCCATGGGCGGCCTGGCCGTGAACGTGATCGAGTGCTAGGGGCGTAGTCCCACAACAACGGCCCGGTACCTGCCGCTGTCCCGGATTTTTCGGGGCAGCGCAGGCGCCGGGCCGTTCGTGCTTCCGATGCAGGAGGGAAGGTTTCCGACTGGTAGCCTTCGAAGCATGCTTGAGATCCGACCCTTCACCGCCGCCGATGCCGAAGCCGCCCTGGACGCGCGCGCCGAGCTGGACGCCGACGACTTCGACTTCCTGCTGGGGTATTCGGCCCGCCGGGGATTCGATTCCTACCTCGAGCAGCTGGCGGCCCACGAAGAAGGCCTGGGCCTGCCCCCGGGATGGGTCCGCTCCGCGCTCTGGGGCGCCTTCTCCGAGGGCACGCTGGTGGGCCGGACCTGCATCAGGTTCGAACTCAATGAGAACCTGCTCGCCGTCGGCGGGCACATCGGCTATGCCGTTCGCCCGGGGCACCGCAGGCGCGGCCACGCCACCAGGATCCTGCGCCTCTCGCTGGCACAGTTGGCGCAGCACAACATCGAATCGGCACTGGTCACCTGCCGTGACGACAACACCGGATCGGCCCGCACCATAGAGGCCAACGGGGGAGAGCTGGAGAACGTCATCGAGGCCTCCGACGGACCCACCCGGCGGTACTGGGTTCCCACCCGCGCCACGCCTCGGGGCTGAGGTCCCGCGCGGCGGGACACTGCTGCGCATTGGCCCTTCCTCGGGACCGTGGCCTACCATGGGAAGGACGCCCGGACCCGGAGCGGCCACGCGCAACGGCGGTGCCTGCCCGGGGAAATCCCGGCCCCAACACGGATGGAGGTGACCGCACGCATGGAAGACGGACCTAGTCGATCTAGCACGCCGCGCGAGCGACACCTCTGTGCCCCGGAATCCCCCACCACCCAGCCATGACCCTCCCCTTCCCCGCCCGGTAGCAAACACCGAGCCGGGAACCGGCCCGCATTTCGGGTCATGGCTCCACGTCCATGGGGGGATGGCTTCCAGGACGCAGCAGGTGCTGCGCGGCCGCTGTGAAACTCACAGCCCAAGCCCACAACACCCACTGCCGACACACGCCGCCGGGACCAACCGGTGCGATGCATGCGTGTGTTTTCACCGGAGGGAACCGGAGAATGATCAAGACCCCCACCAGCTCGTTCGAGACCAACTCGGAGCACCTGGCCACGGCCCTGGCCGAAGGCGACATCGCCGCGACATCACGGGTGTTCCTTCCCCTGGGAACCAGCGAAACCCTTGAGCAGATCGAGCGCCTGGGCACCATTGAGCGGGCGCTTGCCTACCGCACGCTTCCCAAGGGCCGCGCCCTGGAGGTCTTCGAGCGCCTCGATGCCTCGCTGCAGGCCGACCTGGTCGCCGGCCTACAGGAACAAGACGTTGCCGAGGTCTTCGCCGCGCTCAGCCCCGATGACCGCGTGGCACTGGTCGACGAGCTGCCGGCAGCCGTCGCGAACCGGCTCATCCTGGGCCTGAACGAGAAGGAACGTGCGCTGACCGGCACGGTGCTGGGCTACCCGCAGGGTGCGGTGGGACGCTGCATGAGCCCGGAATTCGTGACCACCCGTCCGGGGAACAGCGCGGGGGAGACCCTGGCCAGGGTGCGTGGCCGGCTCGATGACGCCGAGAGCGTCTACACCATCCCCGTCACCGATGCGGGCCGCCGCTTGGTGGGCGTCGTGTCGCTGCGCGACGTGCTGCGTGCCGAGCCCGGGGCACGGATCGAGGAGATCATGAAGACGCCGATTTCCGTGACTGCATCGCTCGGTGCCGAGGAGGCCGCCAGGTACTGCGCCGACGCGAAGGTCCTGGTGCTGCCGGTCGTGGACGACGAGGAACGCCTCGTGGGGATCCTGACGGTGGACGACGCGCTACGCATTCTTGAGGAGGCCGAAAGCGAGGACGCTGCCCGGTCCGGCGGCACCGAGCCGCTGCGCCGCCCCTACCTGGCAACCCCGGTGCGCTCGATCGTGCGGGCCCGCGTGGTGTGGTTGCTGGTCCTGGCCCTCGGTGCCACCCTGACGGTCAAGGTCATCGGCGCCTTCGAGGCGACGCTGGAGGCGCAGGTGGTGCTCTCGCTGTTCATCCCGCTGCTCATCGGGACCGGCGGGAACACCGGCAACCAGGCCGCGACCACGATCACCCGCGCCCTGGCGCTGGGGGACGTGCGGCCGCGGGACGTGTTCAAGGTGTTCGCCCGCGAGGTTCGGGTGGGCGCGCTGCTTGGGCTGCTGCTGGGGACCCTTGGCTTCGCGATCGCGGCGCTGGCATTCACCATCCCCCTTGGCCTGGTCATCGGACTCACGCTGCTGGGGGTGTGCACCATGGCCGCGAGCATCGGTGGGTTGATGCCGTTGCTGGGCAAGGCCGTGCGCGCGGATCCGGCGGTCTTCTCCAACCCGTTCATCTCCACATTCGTCGATGCCGCGGGGCTGGTCATCTACTTCCTGGTGGCCACCAGCATCCTGGGGCTGTAGCAACGGGGGGCCAACCGGGGCTCGACATGCGGGTTAAGGAGCCCGTCCCGGTGCCCCGGGGCGGGGCACGGATCGCACCATCGTACCTAATGAAAACGCTTTTGAGCAGCCCCTTTCGGCGGGGTGTATTCCGGTGCTACGGTGAGCAGACGGATCGAATCGGCACGCGGGCTTCCTCGCGTGGGAAGGAGTTCCCCCATGACTTCACGCGCAGGTTCCACAGGAATCGACGCCTCGCTCTACCGTCGACAGGGCCAATGGTCTACAGCCCTCGTAGATGTTTCGCTTGGAACAACCGCGGCGCAGGAAGCGGTTGACGCACTCCCCGAACACGTAGGAAAACTGCTCGGCTCGCAACAGGCTTCGGAGGCCGACATCGGAGCCCTGAAGACGGCCCTGGTGCCAGCCGAGGGACACGCGGCACCGGTCGCCCGCTTTGTGGCCGTGAACAACGGCGAGGTCGTTGTCGACGAAATCATTGATGGACTGAAGGTCGAGGCGTCCGACGTGGACTGCGGACCCTTCCCCAACCTGGTGGCCCTGGCCCGCGCCCGTGGGGGACAGTTCCCCTACCTGGTGGTCGAGGCCGGCCGGGACGGTGGAGAGGTGCGGCTATACCACTCCGCTGTACAAGGCGTCGAGGAAAGACGCGGCGTCACCGGGGACCCGGAGGAGGCGCATCACGCACGCAAGGTTCCCGGGACCTATAGCGAACCCAAGAACCAGTCCTCCACCGAAGAGATCTGGCGGCGCAATGCCGATGACCTGGCCAAGCAGATCGACGAGCTGGCAAGGGAAAACTACGTCAGGCTCATCGTACTGGCCGGCGACGTCAAGGCCCGCGAACTGGTGGCCAGCAAGCTGGCCCCCGCTCACAAGCCGATCACCAGCATTCTCGAGCAGCACACGCGCACCGGCGGGGCGGACCAATCCGTGTTCGCCGCGGCCGTGCAGGAACGAATCGATGAAGTCCTGGGCAGGGACGTTCAGGAACTGTCCGAACGCGTGGCGAACCGCAGCGGAAACGGCCGCTCGGAACTGGCACTGGGCTTCGACGAAGTCGTTACGGCACTGCAGCAGGCGCAGGCCGACACGGTCCTCGTGGGCCAGTACCAGGACGATGAGACGCTCATTGCCCTGAAGGCCGACCCATGGCTTTGCGGCGAGGGCTCGGATGAACACTCGGAATTGGTCATCGGTTCCTGGCCGGCCCCGGAAGTGCTGTTGCGGGCCACAGCGCTGACGGATGCCACCATCCGCTATGTGCCCGAGGGCGTGCTGCCCGACGGTGTGGGCATCGCGGCGCTGCTGCGCTGGCCCAAGAACACGGATGCCGGAGACTGAGGGCCAGAGAAGGGGAAGAGGACGCGGAAAGGCCCGGCGGCCGTCGATTCGGAGAACGACGGCCGCCGGGCCTTGTGGCGCCTGCGGGTCCTGGCTACTTGGCCACGGACTCCATGGCCTGGATGTTGGAACCCATCCACGAGACGTAGTCGGTGTTCTCCGGCAGGGTCTCGGTGAAGTCGACGACCGGGACCTTCGCGCCCTCCGCCTGCTTGCGGATGCGTTCGGTCTGCGGGCTTTCCGTCTGGGTGTTGTAGGCCAAGACGTCGATCTCTCCGGCGTCGAAGCGCTTGCCCATCTCGTTGAACGCTTGGGGGGAGACTTCGCCGCCGCCTTCGATGGATTCGCTCAGGCCCTCCGGGGTGGCATCTGCCATGCCCATGTCGGTGAGCAGGTGGAAGGGGACCGGCTCGGTCATGGCGAACTTCTTGCCGTCCAGCGCGCCGTGCAGCTTCTCGACCCGGGCCTCGAGGCCCTTCAGGTCGCTGGTCAGTGCCGCGGCGTTTTCGGTGAAGACGGCGGCCGACTCGGGCTTCAGGGTGCCCAGGCGCTTGGCGATCTCATCGGTGAGCAGGCGCATGGACTCAAGGTCGTACCAGATGTGCTCGTTGAAGGCGCCGTGGGCCGCGTGCTCTTCGGCGGTTTCGCCGGCGTGCTCGTCCGGGCCAGTGGCTTCGTCCGCATGTTCGTCGGCTGCGCCTTCCTCGCCTTCCGCGATCGGCGAGGTGTCCACGGCGTTGACGAGGGTGGAGTCCGAAAGCTTCAAGTCCTTGGCCAGGACGTCCATGAACGCGTCGTATCCACCGCCGTTGGCCACGACCAGCTGCGCCTTGGATAGTGCCAGCTTGTCCCGGGACGTGGCCTCGTAGGAGTGCGGATCCTGCGACACGGAATTGATCACGGGCGTTGCCTCCACTTCGTCGCCGCCGATCCGGCTTACCAGGTCGGCGTAGACGGTGGTGCTCGTGACGACTTGCACCCTGTCTTGCCCGGCGGGGGCGGATTCCTGGCTTGCGGCATTTCCGCCGCAAGCCGCCAAGGCGAGCGTGCCGGCGAGGGCCACGGGGAGAAGGCGAAGTGTTCGACGATTCATGGGTGAAGCGATCCTTTGGGGGATGAGTGGCGAGTATGTTCGGATATCCACTCTAACCTAAACAAGAACCATTATCGTTTGATTGTGAGAAAAACGTCCATGGGCCGGATCCCTTGGATGCCGGTCAGTCGGTGCCGGGCGAGGCCGCGGCGCGGGCACCCGCCGGCCGGAGTGCGCGGCGGCCCGAAGAGCGGGAAACGGCCGTTTCCCCGGGCCCGGGGACCTCGCCGGAACCCTTGCCGCCCGAGCCGGTGGCCTTGACCACGGCCACGGCAATGGCCGTAGTCACCGGAATGGCCAGCACCAGCCCGATCGAACCCACCAGGATTCGAATGACTTCCTCGGCCATTTGGCCGGTGGTGAGGGTGTCCATCAGGGGTCGGTCGTACAAGCTCACCAACACCAGGATCGGCAGTGCCGCGCCGGCGTAGGCGAAGGCAATGGTGTAGACGGTCGAGGCGATGTGGTCCCGGCCGATGCGCATCCCCGAGGCGAAAAGCTGCCGGGCAGTGGAATGCGGTGCGATTTCCGCCAGCTCCCAGACCGCGGAGGACTGGGTGATGGTCACGTCGTTGAGCACGCCCATGCCGGCGATGAGCAGGCCGCACAGCAACAACCCGGAGAGACTGAGTTCGGGCACCACCGTGCTGAGAGTCAGGGCCGAATCCTCGGTTGCACCGGTCAGCGCCGCAGCGTCGGTGGCCCAGGTGGCTATCGCCGCGGTGACGCCCAGCCCGAACAGCGTGCCCAGCAGCGCCGTGGAGGTCCGTGCGGAGAATCCGTGGGCAAAATACAGTGCTGCAAACATGACGATGGTGGACGTCGTGAGCCCAACTAGCATGGGGGATTTGCCTTCGAGCAGCGCCGGCACCATGAAGCTCACAATGAAGAACAACCCGCCGGCGAGCCCTGCCAGTGCCCGCAGCCCGCGCCACCGCGCGACCATGCACACCACCGCCGCATAGGCGATGCCGAGCAGGGCCAGGGGGGTCGAGCGCACAAAATCAACGAAGACATACGGCGCGGATGTATCCGTGGTGTGCGACAGGTCGAGGTACTTGATCTTGTCCCCGGCCAAAAGTGGCCGGGACTGGGTCGTTTCCGGCGGAACTTCCAGGGCGAAGGATGCGCCGCCCGCCTCGGGGGCGACATAGGAAATCTCGCACATCAGTTCCTTGCCGCCGACCTCGTCCAGTCCCTGGGAGGACGGGCAGACTTCACTCACGGTCCGGGTGACGGTTCCGGTGGAAAGCTCCGCACCGTTGGCGGTGTTGAAGGTGTCGTTCAGCGGGGACTTGGCGATGTCGCCGCTGGGCCAGAGCATGATGGTTGCGATGAACGCCAGCACCCCCACCGGGGCAAGCAGGATCCAAAGGATGAGGTTGGCGCGTCGGCGCCGGGCCGGGTCAACGAGTACGTCGGCGTGGTGGTGTCCACCCATGAAAGGTTCAGCTCCAGATCGATTGCGTGCTGTGTCTCCCCAAGAGGCCCCCACCAGAACAGTGTAGCGATTCGATAACCACGTTTTCCTTGGTCGCGTGAACAAGTGCCGGCTGCTAAGGCTCGGCATGGGTATGTCAACCCGGTGTGCCCTGGCGCTGACATGGGAGGGCACCAGTACGGATTGGCCGATATCACTCAGGCGAATCGCAAGAAACTTGTTTGCGAGGTTGGAAATGGTTCCCCGTCTGCGCGGCCTTCGTGCGGTCCACCGCATACTCGGTCACCTCGTTGACGATGTCCGCCGGGAAGAGCGTGCCACTGGTATTGCCCTGCGTGTGACGGATGCGGAGCGTGCGGGAGTGCGATGCTCCTGATTTGTTAACGAGAATGATTATCAGTATTGTTTGCAAGTGGCGACCCAGTGGATCGCCGACACTCGCGAACCAGATAGAGGACCCATGATGAAACGAATCGCCGCCTATCCAGTTGCCCTGCTGACGGGCGGCGCACTCCTGCTTACGGCGTGCAGTGCCGAGACGAACGCCACGGAACCGGCCGGTCTGTCGGTCGTGGCCACCACGACGCAACTCGGGGATTTCACCCGGAGCGTGGTCGGGGAGATCCCCGCAAGGGTCACGCAGCTTGCGGATGTGAATCAGAGCCTCCACGGCTTCGATCCCTCGGCAGGCGACCTCGTCGCGATCCGGGAGGCCGACGTCATCGTTGTCAACGGAGGTGGTCTGGACGGCTGGATCGAAGACGCCATCGAGGCGAGCGGCTTCGACGGGGTCATCGTCAACACGAGCGAAGGCATTGACATGGACGTCTCGCCCGCAGGTGCGGCCGATTCGCACGAGGGTGAGGCCGCGGAAGCCGAAGAGCACGAGGCCACGCCCGGGGGCGAAGACGCGCATGCGGGCGAAAGCGCAGAAGAGCACGCGGCGCATGCCGGCGAGAGTGGCGACCCGCATGTCTGGCACAACGTGAACAACGCTGTCAGCCAGGTGGAGGCAATCACCGCGGCCCTGGCCGCCGCGGCACCCGAGCAGGCCGCCGCGATCGAGGCCAACGCCGCGGGGTATGTCGATGAGCTGCAAGCCCTCAACGCCTGGATCCACGAGAACGTCGACAAGGTACCTGCCGTCGAACGCCTCCTGGTGACCAGCCATGATGCCTTCGGGCACTTGGTTGACGACCTTGGCATCACGTACGTCGGTGCGGTGATCCCGAGCACGAACGACAGCGCCGAGGCGTCGGCCGAACAGCTGGACGCGCTGATCGCCCAGATCAAGGAAACCGGGGTGAAGGCGGTGTTCGCGGAAAGCTCGATCAACTCCGCCGCTGCGGAAACCATCGCCGATGAGACCGGCGCGAAGGTGTACGCGGGGGATCAGGCGCTCTACGGCGACTCCCTGGGTACGGCCGGCAGCCCCGGTGAGACCTACCTGGGTAGCCAGGCACACAACGTGGGCCTGGTCCTGGAATCCTGGGGCGTCACGCCCTCCGAGTTCCCGGCGACGCTGGGCAAATGATGACAGGTCCAGCCCGGCCGGACGCAACGGAGGTCGCAGGTGCCGCGCTGGTGCTGGGCGAGGCATCTTTCGGATACGACGGCCATCCGGCCGTGAGCGGATTGAACCTCTCCGTGATGCCCGGCGAGGCCGTCGCCGTGATCGGCGCCAACGGCTCTGGGAAGTCCACCTTGCTCAAGGGCCTGCTCGGATTGGTCCCTCGCCTGTCTGGAACCATGGCGGTCGCCGGTACCGGTCGTCGCGGGACCGGTGGGCGCGGCCTGGGATATTTGCCGCAGAGCGATGCGATCGACCCGGAATTGCCGGTGACGCTCCGGCAGATCGTCACCATGGGACGCTATCGCGGGCTTGGCTTGTTTCGTTGGGCCGGCGCGGCGGACCGGAGAATGGTGCGCGAGGCGCTTGAAACCGTTGGCATGGGAAGCCATGCGGGTGCCCGTTTCGGCGACCTCAGTGGCGGGCAGCGCCAGCGCGGCCTCCTGGCCCGGGCGATCGCCTCGGAACCGGCGATCCTGCTGCTCGACGAACCATTCAACGGCCTGGACCGGCCCAACCGCACCGCGTTGATCGAGGCGCTGCGCCGGCTTAAGGAACAGGGCGTGGCGATCCTCGTTTCCACCCACGACCTTGAAATCGCCCGCGAGGTCTGCGACTCGGTGTTGCTGCTCGAGGGCCGCCAGATTGCCTATGGGCCCCGCGACAAGGTCCTCACGCTGGAAAACGTGCAGGCGACCTTCGCGAACGTCCAGGTCGAAATCGACGGACACACCCTCGTCACCCCGGGGCACGAGGTGTTTTCGGCGTGAACCTTGTGGACACCCTCATGACGGCCTTCAGCCTGCCGTTCATGAATCGGGCCGCCCTGCTCGTCATTGTCCTGGCAGTACTTGCCGCCACCGTCGGGCTGTTCGTCAACCTCCGCGGGCTGGAGTTCATGGGCGATGCGCTGGTGCACGCCGTGTTTCCCGGCCTCGCCGTCGGCCTTGCCGTAGCGGGCGAAGACGGCCTGGTGCCCGGCGCCTTCATCGCGGCGTTGCTGGGTTCGGTCATTCTCACGCTGATCTCCCGGCGCGGCGTGGCGCAGGACGCGGCGCTGGCCATCGTGCTAGCGGGCATGTTCTCCGTCGGGGTCGCCGTTGTCAGCACCCGAACGGATTATTCGGCACAGCTGGAAGCCCTGCTTTTCGGGCGCATGCTTGCCATTCCGGAAAGCCAGCTGATCGAGACAACGGTCATCGCCGTGATGGCGGTTGTACTCCTGTTCATCCTTTGGCGTGTGCAGATTTTCCGCGCGGTCGACCCCAATGGATCGCAGGCCGCGGGCTATCGCCCCGTATGGATCGACCTGAGCCTGAACGTCGCGATTGCCCTGGCCGTGGTGGCAACGGCGGGCGCGGTGGGGAACCTCATCGTGTTGGCCGTCATCATCATCCCGGTCGCCGTAGCACGATTGATCAGCCGCCGTCTGCTGCTGTTGCCGCTGATCGCACTTGGCTTCGCGCTCGGCGCCATGTGGCTGGGACTGGCCATCACCTACATCGGTTCCGTCGAGGCGGGCCTGGACCTGCCCAGCGGAGCGACAATCGTCATGACCCTGGTGCTGGGCTACCTTTTAGTCTTCTTTGGGCGGACCGGCATCGACGCACTTCAACGCCGCCGCGGGCGTGCACGCGCCGCATCGCGCGCACCGGAATCCTCACAGGCAGGAGCCTGACCCGCCATGGACTTCTTCACCCGTGCACTGATCACCGGCGCACTCGTCGGCGCCTGCTGCGGCCTCACCGGTGTGCTCGTGCTGGCCCGCCGTCGCGTGTTCTTCACCCAGGCGCTCACCCACGCCACCTATCCCGGAGCCGTCGGCGCGGCCATCATCGGCATCCCGATCCCGGTCGGTGCCGCCCTCGCGGGGCTGGGGCTGGTATTTGCCATGACGGGACTGGACCGGCAGCCGCGGCAGGGCCGGCAGGTTGCCGCCGGCATCATCCTGACCGGCGGTTTCGCGCTTGGTGCCATCATGCAGGCGCTCGTCCCCAACCTGCCCATTGACCCGGAAGCCTTCCTGATCGGATCGATCCTCACCAGTCGCGCCGACGCGCTCATCGTTGCCGCCGTCACGCTCCTCGGAGTGCTCGTCGTCTTTGCCGGGTGGGGCCCGAGGCTGCTGTTCTCCAGCGCGGATCCCATCGGCTACCAGGCGGCGGGATTCAATCCCGCCCGCATGGACGCACTCGCCCTGCTGGTCACCACCGCGACGGTCGTCGCCGCGCTTCCCGCGGTCGGTGCGATCCTCATGATTGCCCTCATTGCCGCCCCCGCACAGGCCGCAAGGCTCATGACCAAAAACCTCGCCGGGAACCTCGTGCTCGCTCCGGTCCTCGGCATGCTCTCGGTTTTCGTCGGTCTCCATGCCTCGCGGCTGACCGGGATCGCAGCCGGATCGGCCATTGCCATGACCGCAGTGCTGCTGTTCATCCTGGCATTCGGCTGGCGTCAGGCCCTCGGTTCCCGCGGCAGGAATCGCGTTGCCGGGACGGCGTCCACCCTCAGTTGATTCGCGGCACGCAGGTCAATCCAGCCGAAGCGACGAGTGGTCTTGTCCGCTGTGCGGGCGGAGGGCCCCGGGTGCGAAAGCGATGGGCATTCGCTGGCCTCCCCGCCGGCCGACAGGTTCTCTAAGCTCGCGGTGGGCCGTTGCGCATGCTCGGCGGCAGCCGAGCACGAAGACGCGGAGGTCCCCGCCCGACGCGTATTCATCCGCAACGGACACCGGCTGCAGCAGCGCAAAGCCCGCCACCGTAGCGCCCTGCCCTCCGGCCTGCCTGCACTCTTTCGGTGAATGTTGTCGGTGCATCACGGCGGCACGAGTGGCGTGCGCGTAACCCGCAGCTCACCTGGAAGGGGGCGGCCGGACCGCATCCTCAACGCAGCCAGGTCCTGCCCTGGGCGTACGCAAGGACGAGGTGTCCCTCAGTAATCCATGCCCCGGGTCCGTGGTCCATGTGTGGTTCCTATTACCGCCTTCTTGGTGGCTAGCCGCTGGCGATTGAGTGGAACCGGCGCAATCCCGGGAAGTTTCCTCCTCAACAATAGAGCGGATAGATTTCCTCGGACGAAGCCCAAAGGCGCACGTACTTTGGGATTAGAAGGACGGCCCAAGCGCCTGGACATACTGTTATAGTATGCGTATGAATGCGGATATGGATAGATGTGATGTTGGCCCCACGTCGGAAGGCTTTGGCTTCGCCGTCGAAGTCTTCGGCATCTGCTCCGCTTCACCGCCCTCCCCCTTCCGAGAATCCCCTCTACGTTAGGTCGGCCCGTGCTCGCCGTTCTCCGCAACACCGTCTACGCCCGGCTCTTTGGAGCCCAGGTCATCGCGCTGCTGGGCACCGGGTTGCTCACTATCGCCCTGGGCCTGCTGGCCTTTGACCTGGCGGGCGGGGATGCCGGGATCGTGATGGGCACGGCCATGACGATCAAGATGCTCGCCTACGTCGGCATTGCGCCTTTGATTAGTGCGCTCCTGGCCCATGTGCCGCGGAAGCGGCTGCTGGTCAGCGCGGACGTCGTCCGTGCCGCCGTGGCCCTGTGCCTGCCGTTTGTCACCGAGGCGTGGCAGATCTATGCGCTGATCTTCCTGCTCCAGTCCGCCTCGGCGACCTTCACCCCGGCGTTCCAGGCGTTGATCCCCTCGATCCTGCCCGAGGAACGCGAATACACCCGCGCGCTTTCGCTCTCCCGGCTCGCGTACGACCTGGAGTCGCTGGTCAGCCCGATGCTGGCGGCGGTGCTGCTGACGGTCTTGAGCTACCACAATCTCTTTGCCGGCACCGTGGTGGGCTTCGTGGGCTCGGCGGTCCTGGTCGCCGTGACCCGGCTACCGGTCACGGAACCGCCGACCAGTGTGGGGTTTCTCGACCGCCTCACCGGCGGTGTGCGCACCTTCTGGGCGCGGCGGGAACTGCGGGGGCTGATGGCCCTGAACCTGGTGGTGGCCACCACCACGGCGATGGTCATCGTCAACACCGTCGTGTTGGTCAAGGCGGACCTTGAACGCTCGCAAGCCGATGTCGCGCTGATGCTGGCCGCGAACGGGGCAGGGTCCATGGTGGTGGCCCTGGGCATTCCCTGGTTGTTGGACCGCTTCTGCGATCGCCGGGTGATGTTCTGCGGGGCCGCCGTCCTGCCCGTGGCACTGCTGGCCGGGGCTGCGGTGATGCGTTGGGGTTCCGGCCAGGGTCAGTGGTTCGCCCTGATCGGGATCTGGTTCCTCATCGGGGCGGCGACCTCCACGATCCTCACCCCGTCCGCGCGCCTGCTGCAGCGCAACAGCGACGAGCAAACCAGGCCCGGGGTCTTCGCGGCGCAGTTCTCCCTCTCACACGCCTGCTTCCTGCTCACCTACCCCCTGGCCGGAACCCTCGGAGCGGTTTTCGGGTTGCCGGCCACGGCCACGGTGCTGGTGGGCATCGGCCTTCTCGGGGCGGTCCTGGCCTTCGCGACCTGGCGCACGCCACCCGGAGCCGAGCCCGGTTGGCCCGCCGCAACCCGCCCCGCCGCCAGAAAAGGCCGCTAACCGGAAGCATTTTTCGTGAGACCCATCACCGGGACGGGGACTGGCAGCCGGGGCGGAAACGGGGGGTGCATCGCATCGCCGGGGTGCCGGGTCCCTCGCGCTGAAAGCGCGCCGGTTTCCCGGGAAAGGGAACCGGGCTACGCAGCCACCAGGGTGCCGGCCTAGGGAGAATCAGGCCCGGGCCTCGTGGTGCCGGGGGACCTGCCCTCCCGTGGTGACCGAGTGTTCCGCCTGCCGGACCGCTTCGCGGATCACCTTGCTGGGGTGGTGGTCAATCAGCTTGTAGAGCACCTTGGTGCCGTCTTGGCGCGTGGTCACCATGCGGGCCATCCTCAGCCGGGCCAGGTGCTGGGACACGCCCGAGGGGGACTTCTCGACCAGCTTGGCCAACTCGCCCACCGAGAGCTCCTCGCCGTGTTCGAGTGCGAACACGATCCGGATGCGGGTGGGGTCCGAGAGCAGGCCAAGGACCTCCCCGGCCAGCTCGATGAATTCGGGTTCGATCGGTGGGGTGGTCTCAAAGTTGTCCGCGTGCATACGCATATACTGTCATAGGTGTCGGTTTCCCGGGATTCCGACGCGCTTACTTGCCGCCGTGGAACGCCCTCCACACGCAGACAGGACCTGACGCTTCGTGAACACGCAAACGCCAACGCCCATCCATTCACCCCCCTCCGCGCCGCCGAAACGGTCTGTCGCCCTGGATGTTGCCCGGGCCTTGGCCGTCATCGGGATGATCGCCGTGAATGTCGGTCCGCAGGAGGCCGACGACCTGCTTGGACGCATCTTCATGCTTCCCTTCGGCCGGGCCTCGTTGCTTTTCGTGTTCCTGGCCGGGATCGGCCTCGGAATGCTGACCCATCCCTCCAAGCGTCGCCCGTGGCGCCAACAGTGGACCACGCTGGTGTGGCGGGCGTTTCTGCTGCTCGGGTTCGGCCTGGCGTTGCAACCCATCAACCACGGGGTCAGTGTCATCCTGGCGGTGTACGGTGTGTTGTTCCTCGTGGGGATACCGCTCACCAGGCTGCGCACCCCGGTTCTCGCCCTGCTCACCGGCATCCTCATGGTTGCCGCGCCCTTGGCCTGGATGGGCGTGTTGGTCCTTCGCGGGGAGAGGTTCCGCGGAACCCCGATCCTGCTCTCCGGCAATCCGCTGGAAATCCTCGACGGAATCCTGGTGACAGGTCCCTACCCGGCGCTCGTGTGGATCGTCCCGCTGGTGGCCGGCCTGACCCTCAGCCGGTTGGACCTGCGCCATCGCCGGCTCCAGCTGATCCTTTTGTTCGGCGGGATGGCCGCCGCGGCGGGCGGAATCATGCTCTCGCGCCTGCTGATCGGGGTGACGGGGATCGATCCCACCAGCGGCGGTTTCGCGCGGCTTCTGGCCAGCTTCGACCACTCCCAGGCGCCCCTGTGGCTTCTCTCGGGTATTGGGTCCGCCGTTGCCGTCATCGGGATGCTCCTTTTGGTCGAGCCCTGGCTGGAGCGACATGCGCGTCCGCTCATTCACCTGGGACGGCTCTCGTTCACGATGTATGTCATGCACCTGGTGCTGCTGGCGGTATTCGTGCGGCCCGATCCGCACACCACGGGCGAAGGCATCGCCTTCGCCGCACTTATCAGCGCCTTCTGCATCATCTGCGCCCACCTGTGGGTTCCCGCCCGGGGACAGGGCCCCCTCGAACGGCTTCTGAGGCTCCCCGCGCGCACGGGCCCCAACCCCGCCACCACCTCGTCAGGACACCATGGCTAATCCCACCCGCTTCTTCCGGGGACTTCGGTTCCCTCTGGCCCGGGCCGCCACCATCGCCTTGGCCGCAATGATCCTCTTGCTGGGCCTGGGCGCCCCGG
The DNA here is from genome assembly GCF_030512175.1 of Paeniglutamicibacter sulfureus. Taxonomy (GTDB): domain Bacteria; phylum Actinomycetota; class Actinomycetes; order Actinomycetales; family Micrococcaceae; genus Paeniglutamicibacter; species Paeniglutamicibacter sulfureus. Next base: position 1,334,378 of record NZ_JAULBL010000002.1, read on the forward strand.
GGGCCCAGGCCCACACGGGACTTCCCGGGAACCCCACGGCGCAGGGCATCACGGGGACCACAACACCCCAGGAAACGGCCGGGCAATTCCACGCCGCCCCGTCCGTGCCCGACAACGCAGGGAAAACACCAGGCAAAGGCACCGACGGCACCGGCGCAGGGACCGAGGAAGAACACCGTTTCCTCTCGCCCGGGCTTCTCGGGCTCGCGGGGCTCGTCGCCGCGACCGCGCTGGTCGGCACCTACCTCACGATCCGCTCGCGGCACCGCCCGCCCCACAGCCAGGAGACCGAATGATGAAACCACAATTCCGCACACCATCGAACCCCGCTGACTCAACCATGACGCGGAACCGCCGAGGTCCCCGGCACATGGCGGCCGGATTCCTGGCCCTCGGGGCATTGCTGGCAGGGTGCGCCGGTGAGCCGCTGGCGGAGAAGTTCTCTGCCCCCACCGAGGCCAGTGACACTCCGGCCCCTTCCCCGAGCGCGCCGGCGCAGACCCTGTTGTCCCAGGAAGGCATCGCCGCCGGACATCCCGAAGCGGTGAAGGTCGGCCTGGAGATCCTGGAACAGGGCGGCAACGCCGCCGACGCGGCCATCGCCACGGCCTTCGCCGTCTCGGTGGTCGAACCCCATGCCTCCGGGATCGGCGGGGGAGGGGTCACCCTCGTCGCGGAACCGACAAAGGATGTGGCTGCCTTCGACTACCGCGAGGTCGTGGGCACCAGCGGGAAGATCCCCGCCTCCGGAACCGGGGTGCCCGGTTTCGTCGACGGCATGGCGACACTGCATGAAACGTATGGCTCGATGCCGTGGGACGAACTCCTGCAGCCCGCCGAGGATCTTGCCCGCGACGGATTCGTGATCACCAAGTTCCTGGGCGAGCGGATGAACGACGGGATCGGATCGCAGATTGTTTCCGAACATCGCCAGTTCCGCACCAAGGACGGCAGCCGCGTCCTGCGTGAGGGGGAAACCCTCAAGCAAGCCGAGCTGGCACAAACCATCCAGACGCTGGCGACCGGCGGACGCGACGAATTCTATGAGGGTTCGATCTCCGATGAGCTGACCGAGGTCAAGGGCCTCGATGCAGCCACGCTGGCCAACTACCAGACCGAGAAGTTCGAACCCGTAGACGGGAAGGTGGGCGACTACACGGTGGTCACCGCGCCGCCGGCCCTCCCCGGGGCCGGACTAATCCAGATGCTCCAGCAAGCCGAAGGGGCCGGCATCGCCTCCGACGCACCCGGGTCCGCACCCTACGTGGACAAGCTCATGGCGGCTTGGTCGAACGCGAGCGACACCGTCACGGAGAATTTCGGGGACCAGCGCTTCGTCGACGTGGATCTTTCCGAGGTCCTGGACCGCGACCAGAACCTCGCGATCGGCAGCAAACTCGAGGAAAGGGCTTCCAAGGATTCCCCGGCCGGGGACATCGACCCGGGAAACACGACCCACCTGTCCGTCGTGGATCGCTACGGCATGGCCGTGTCGATGACCAACACGATCACCAGCTTCTGGGGAGGGACCAAGAGCGATGTCGTGGGCGGGTTCTTCCTGAACAACCAGCTCAGCAGGTTCAAGACTGTCGATTCGCCGGCGAATCGCCCGGAACCGGGCCGCAAGTCCGTCACCTGGTCCAACCCCGCCATGGTCCTGGACGAGCAGGGCCGCGTGGTCATGGGCATCGGAACCCCCGGCGGCCAGCAAATCCCCAACATCCTGGCCTCCGTCCTGGTCCCGGTCCTGCTTCAGGACCAGCCCGTCCAGGACGCCGTGGACGGGCCACGCTTCCACCTGCAAGGCGGGATCCTTGCCGTGGAGGGGAAGGCCGGCAAGAACCTGAAGGCCCTGGCCCGGGCCAATGAATGGAAGATCCGGGAAACCACCCGATCCGATGGCGTCTTCGGCTCGATCCAGGCGCTCTGGGTCGACTACGACACCGGGACCCTCGACGGGGCCACCGATGTGCGCCGGGACGGCGACCACGGCGTTGCCGACACCGACCAGTAGGCCACCCCGAGGGCTGCAACGCCACAGGCAGGAGAATCAACGATGAAAAAGGCCAGAATGGAGACGGCGGCCACGACCGGCGAAGGCCTCACGGTGGGCATTCCCGGCCATGGCAGCTTCACTGTGACCGAGGAAGCGCTGAGGATGATCACCGTGTTTGGCGGGCAACTGCATTGTTACCAGGCAGACGGCGGCTGCCGAAAGCAAGGCCTGTATTTCTCACGGACAGTACCGAAGAAAGCTCTCCAATGCTTGGTCAGTGGCCCGCGACCTGGCACAACGTCCCCCGATGGAGCGACCGGGCAGGACAGCGAAGAAGTCATGATCAGTGTCAGCCGCGAACTTGCACCCAAACTCGACGGGGCGGTCTTGGAGTTCGGTTCATATAACAAGATGCAACGTTTCCTCTGGCTGGCCACCCCCGCTGTTAAAGGACCGGCCTGTACCTGCCGGCGCTCCGTCGGCTCCCCGGCAGGAAAAAACTCTCCTTGTCTTGACGACCAGGGGATCGGACTAAGCGACCTCTAAACAGCGAAACCCGACGACTGCATGAGTGCCGTGCCAACAGCCGTGAGTTGAAAGTGATCTCATGAATGGATCGTTAAACAGGAGGCCTCGTGGATCCGAACGACCCCTTACGGGACTGCGAGTCTGTTCCGGCGGTATGGGTATGCTCTTTCGGGATTTGCCGGGGCCGCCGGCTGCACAGCGGCACCGACAGGCGAAAGGCGGCAGCGTTGCCCGGCCCGTTGCCCGCTATCGGCCAAGGCCCCGGCATGAGACCGCCGTTCCCGGCAAGGAGTGGCAGCCTCATGCACGTCTCCCGCTTAGTGCTTATTTCGCAGTTCTGCCGCAGGCGTCCGGATCTCGTTGCCAGGGCAACAGGCACGCGTCGGGGCGTCCGCGGTGGTCCCCGGGGTCAATTCCACTGGCTGGGCAACGGACGGCTCTGAAGCCAGGTCGGGCGCGAAGTGCGGCATCGCGTGCCGGTCCCCGGACGTGGAAGTCAACGGTGCGGGCAGGCAACAGCTATCACCCTTCCAGGCGTCCCGTCCCTCTTTGACTGCCACCGCCGCAATGACAAGAGCTGCGACCGGGTCGGCCCAGGACCAGCCCAGGGCGCTGTTGAGCACCAGCCCCAGCAGCAGGACACCCGAGAGGTACGTGCACAAAAGGGTCTGGCGCGAATCGGCCACAGCAGAACGAGACCCCAGTTCCCGGCCTGCCCGCCGTTGCGCCAGAGACAGGAACGGCATGACCGCCAGGCTTACCGCGGCCAAAATGATGCCGACAGGTGAGTGCTCCGGCTCACCGGCACCGGACAGCGACAGGACCGCACTGACGGTGACGAAGGCGGCCAGGGCAAAAAAGGCGACCGCTATCAGGCGCAATGCCGCCCGTTCGCGGGCCTGTGGATCGCGGCCGGCGAACTGCCAGGCGACCGCGGCTGCCGACGAGACCTCAATCACCGAATCCAGCCCGAAACCGATCAGGGCGGTGGAGGAGGCCACCGTTCCAGCGCCGATGGCGACGAAGGCCTCGACCACGTTGTAGGTGATCGTCGCTGCCACGAGCAGGCGGATTCTGCGGGCAAGGATCCCATGCCGCGCAGCGCCCGAACCGGACCAAACCTGGCCGGCACGCATCAACAGCACCCTGTCCCGGCGCTGTCGGCGCAATGCGCCGGATCCGCCGCAAGAACAACACCGAGGAGGTTCGACAGCGCATCCCCCAGTCTCGGGTCCGCCAGCTCGTAACGCATCCGCCGCCCTTCAGGGACCGCGACAACGAGGCCGCATCCGCGCAGGCAGGCAAGATGATTCGACAGGCTCTGCCTGCTCACGCCGATCAGCTCGGCCAGATCGCTCGGATACGCCGCAGCGTCACGCAGCGCCAGAAGAATTCTCGCCCGCGTGGGATCCGAAAGTGCATACCCGAACTGTGCAAGAACTGATGAATGTGTGACTGTCTGCATGTAACTGATAGTACATTAAGAACTGTATCCATGATTGGGTGTATCAATGGGGCGGATCGAAACCTCAGACCGAAAACGAAGGAGCAGCATGCCCAAGAGCAAAGTACGCGCCAAAGCCAAGCAGAAAAACACCCGTGAACAGCGGAACAGGCGGGCAGAGGACAGCGCCTGTGCCCAAAGATGCTGCCCACCCTCCCAATCAACGCCGAAGACGGCACCGAACACCGTATCCGAGGCCGATAAAGACGGACCCTTGGGTTTGAGCTGAGATCGGTGGCTCCAAGTGTCGTTCGTTCCATGTAGCGGTCCAGCACCTCCCCGGCCACTACAGCGCAAGCTAAGAGCCAGGCGACTTCTGAATAAGACGCGGCAAAAGGGGAAGCTGATGAACTTCGAATTCGACGCGGGACAAGCAGGCAGAGTCTCAGCAAAAGACCGTTAGACAGGAGGCTCTGCGAATCCCCGCGTTGCCTCTCATACGTGCGGGACTCAAGGACCGCGATAAAACTTCTGGCAGGTGGAATTGTCCGATAAATGGGTCGTCTGGAGAATTCCTGGAAGTATGGTTTCGGCGGTCTCGTATGGTTACGCTCGCATGTGCCGAAGTTGGCTGCACTTCCTAAGCGCCTTCGCAAGTGGAACCTTCCGCGGGAAACTTTCCCACGATCACCGGGGCCGCTAAGGCCGGCTCCACGCTCACCGCCGTCCCCGGCACCTGGGCACCGACCAGGGTAGCTCTGTAGTGGTGGCCGGCATGGGCGAGACGGAAGACTTCGCCGACGTTCTGGTAGAAGTTTGTTTCCCCGCTGTCGTTGAAACGCAGCGTCACCGCCGTAGCACTGAAGGTGGTGATGGTGGAGTTCAGTCCCGCCGGCCTGGTCCACCCGCCACCGGTCGTGGGCACGAACTTGTAGGTGCCGCCGTCGGGTGCCGTGTAGGTGACCGAGTCGTCTGCCCCGACTTCAAGGGCTGTTTCCGTGGTGCCTTCGGAGAAAGTGGGGCAGTGGTCGTTGATAGCCTTGCACGGAAGGATGGCCGGTGACGGGGCATGGCGAGGCATGATCGTTGCAGCTATCATCGGGGCATGGGCCGGAAGAGAGAATTTTTTGGGGCCGTCACCGGATTAATCGCCTGGGGGCTCCTGCTGTCGGGATGTACTTCTCAGGTTCCGGACGAAAATCCAGGCAGTACCCAAATTCAGCCAACCGACGGCCTCAACAGTGGGCTCCACCCCGATGCAGCTTCCACGGACGGGATGCTGCTGGACGAGGGGTTCGACGAAAACACGCTGGATGCCTCCCTCTGGAACACCTGCCACTGGTGGCAGGACGACGGATGCACCATAGCGACCAACAACGAACTCGAATGGTACCTTCCGCACCAGGTCAAGGTCTCCGAAGGAGCACTTCACCTGACGGCCGAGCGCAGTGCGATATCGGCATCCGACGGCAAGGACTATCGCTTCACCTCGGGCATGGTGACGACCGGGCCGCCGGCCCACCAGAGGGCACCCAAGCTGGCCTTCACGTATGGGAAGGTCGAGGTGCGGTTTCGCCTGCCCGCCGGCCGGGGCCTGTGGCCAGCCATCTGGTTGCTTCCCGCCAGCGAGAATTCCCGACCCGAGATAGACATGCTGGAAGTAACCGGTGAGGATACGGGACGCCTGCGAATGCACCTGCATCCCAAGGACGACTCGGCCCCATCCATCGGGAAGGACTATCTCCTGCCGGGAGGGGCTTCCCTGGCCGGCGGTTGGCACACCATCGACCTGGACTGGTCCCCGGGCAGGCTGGATTTCATCCTCGATGGAAAGCGGGTATGGCGACTGGACGGCAAGGAAGTGCCGGACGAACCGATGTACCTGGTGATGAACCTGGCCGTCGGGGGCGAGTATCCGGGGGATCCGGACCAAAGTACCCAGTTCCCCGCCACCATGAGCATTGACCATGTCCGGATTCGACGCAATGACTGATCCGAACCCCGCGGTTTCCTTAGCAGACCGCGATTGATGCGAATGGGCAGAAGCATGCAGGGGTAATTTGTCCAGATGTCATGGGGACGGGTTGGATGTCGCGGAGCTGGCGAGGAAGCGGTCCATCCAGGGCCCGCCCCGTGTCCTCATGGGCGCGTACTCCATGCCGGTGCACCTTCGTTCATGGACTCCCTCGCTGGATTTGTGCCAGGAGGGCTGGCACAAATCCAGCGACGGCTGGCGGGTCTGGAGCCGGTGGCGAGGGAGTCGGGCTACCCAGGCCAGGACCTCCAGGACCCGGATGTTTGATTCCATCCAAGACACAAAGTCGGTGTTTGGCGGCAAGGTCACGGTGAAGTCGATGACCGGCACCGTCGACGCGCCGGCCTGCTTGCGGATGTGCTCGGTTTGCGCGCTTTTGGTCTGGGTGCTGCAGACCAGCACGTCGATGTTGCCTGCCCGCCGCGTAACTGGGGGAAATCCCTGGCGTTCACGAGTCGAACCCCATGCCGACGGCATCCATGGCCCTGAGGAACGGGCCGCGACTGCCTTCGTTGCGGTCAGCCTGGACCAGTCCGTGGGTCATCAGCTTCACGCCCAGCCATGCCGCCGGTTCCGGCGGGAAAGGCAGCGGCTTCTTCCTGACCATCTCCAGCTCGGTGAGCTCGGTCTTGGAACCCGAGAGCAAATCAAGCATCACCCTGGCGCCGAAGCGCGTGGCGCCCACGCCCAGACCGGTGAATCCGGCGCAGTACGCGACGCGGCCGGAGTGGGAGGTGTCAAAGAAGGCGAAGAAGCGGCTGCAAGTGTCGATGGCCCCGCCCCAGGCATGGGAGAACTTGATGCCTTCCAGCTGCGGGAAGGTGCCCAGGAAGTGAGCTGCCAGCTTCCTGAAGGTGGCATCGTGCCTGTCGTATTGGGGCTTGACCTCTCGGCCGTAGTGGTAGATCGCGTCGTAGCCCCCATAGAGCAGCCGCCAGCCGCCGTCCTCGTCGATCGTGGGGCGGGAGTAATGGAAACGGTTGTTCATGTCCGCCAGGCCCATGTTTTCCTTCCAGCCGATGAACTGGCGCTGTGCTGCGGTGAGCGGCTCTGTCATGAGCGCGTAGTCATAGACGGGGATGGTGTGCAGACGGTGGCGCTTGAGCAGGGACGGGAAGGCGTTGGTTGCCAGGGCCACGCTTCGAGCGGTGATGTGACCGGCGCCGGTGCGCACCCGGATTTCGGTGGAGGTGGAGATAAGCTCCTCGCCCTTGGTGTGTTCGAAGATCCTGACGCCCAGATTGAGGCACACCCGGCGCAGGCCCCAGGCGAGCTTTGCCGGATGCACCAGCACGGTGCCGTGCCGGTCCCAGTTCCCGCCTTCAAAGAGCGGGGAATCGATGTGGGTGCGCACGTGCGATGCGTCCATGGCAACGAGTTCAGGGTCCTGCGCGGCCTCTTCCTTGAGCCATTGCACCTGGTGTTTTTCGGTGGCGACGGTCAGCACGCCGCTTTCCACGAGGTCGCAATCGATGTCGTACTTCTTGACGGTGCCAATGATTCCGGCGAGGTTTTCGGCCCCGAGCTCGGCCAACCGCTGGTTTTCCCTGGGAAGGTGCTTCTCGCCGTTGGATTCGCCATGGACCAGGGAGGCCTCGCAAAAGCCGCCGTTGCGCCCCGAGGCCGCCCAACCCACGGTTTGCCCCTCGATGAGGACCACCTCTCGGTCGGGGTTTTCTTCCTTCGCCAGCAACGCGGTCCACAGCCCGCAGTAACCGCCGCCAACCACGAGCAGGTCTGTGGTCAGGTTGCCTTCCAAAGAGGGCAGGGCCGCGGGGCGGTCGGGGTGCCGCAGCCAATAGGGGGCGTAGGCGGTCCCGTCGAGCGAGGCATCGATGGCGGGTTTCCCGATGCTCGCCTCGATGCGGTCGTAGGAGACGGGGAAGCCGTTGGACGTGGCAGGAATGCTGCTCATGGAGTTTCCTTGCTTGAAAGATGTGAATGTGGGGGGTGGTGTTCAAAGTGCCTGCGGGCGGGAGGGCACTTGTGGAAGAGCTGGTCCTAGACGCGTGCGGCGGCACGTGAATAGACCACGTGCCCCGCGGCAAGGGTGAGTTCCACTGCCACGGCGTGCAAGTCGCTGGAGTCGATGGCGAACGGGTCCGCATCCAGCATGATGATGTCGGCGCGGGAGCCGGGTCGCAGAGTGCCGCCCTCGATATCGCGGTTGATCCAGGCGCTGCCCTGCGTGTAGCCGCGCATGGCCTCCATCAGGGTGATGGCCTGGTGGGGGACCAACGGTTCGGCCTCCGGGTGGTCCGGATGGGTGCGGTTGACCGCGACATGGATGGCCTCGAACGGATTGGGTGTTGAGACCGGCCAGTCCGAACCCATGGCCAAGTGCGCGCCGGAATCCATCAGGGAGCGGAACGGGTACTGCCATCCGGTGCGTTCCTTCCCGAGGAACGGGGCCGTCAGTTCCGTCATTTGGTCGTCGTTGCAGGCCCAGAGCGCCTGGGCGTTGATGCTCAGCCCCAGTTTGCCGAAACGAGCCACGTCGTTCGGGTGGATGACCTGCAGGTGGGCCAGATGGTGCCGCCCGCCGGTGATGCCGTTGGCGGCCCGGGCCGCTTCGAGCGCATCCAGGCCCATGCGTGCGGCAGCGTCGCCAATGACGTGGAGGTGCAGGTCGAAGCCCGCAGCATCCAGGGCTATCGCCACCGCGGACAGCACCTCCGGGGAGAGGTAGCGCAGCCCGGTGGAACCCATGGAATCAGGGTCGCAATTGCAGGTACGCAGGTAGGGGTCGAGCATCGCGGCGCTTTGGTTTTCCGCGACGCCATCGACCATGATCTTGGCGGTGGTGGTGCGGAAACCGGCCGCGGCGTTTTCCCGCCGACGCCCCAGGAAGTCCCCGACCAGTTCGGGAACGTCCCCGAGGGTGGTTTCGCGGGGAACCCAGAGGGCACCGGCCGCCTGGCCGGTGAGTTTACCCTCGGCATACAGGGAACGGTAGATCGCGGAACCATCCCGATACCCGGCGTAGTTCCCCAGGATTGCTTCCTGCCAGCCGGTGACCCCAAACGAGTGAAGCCTGGCCTGGCCGGCCAACAGCCCCGCGCGCAGGGTCGCGGCGTCTGGGGGCGGGATGAGTGGGCTGACCAGGTCCATGGCGCCCTCGTGCAGCGTGCCGGTGGGATTTCCCCGCCCGTCGCGTTCGATGCGTCCGTCCGGCGGATCGAGGGTGGCGGCTGTGATCCCGGCCAGGTGCAGGGCGGCGGTGTTGACCCAGGCGCCGTGGTGGTCGCGGTTGATCAGGTAGGCGGGCGTCCGGTCGGTGACTGCGTCCAGCAGTTCGGCAGTGGGCGTGCCGCCGGGGAAATCGCTCATGGACCAGCCGCCGCCGGTAATCCAGTCCTTGGTGTTGCCGGCAGCGTGGGACGTGATGACTGCCAGCGTGGCGTCGATGCCGTGGGCACTGGTGAGATCGCAGGCCAGGGACTCGACCCCGCCCATCAGGGTGTGGACGTGCGCGTCGGTGAAGCCGGGGGACAAGGCACGGCCCTTCAGGGACACGTCGTGTTCCGGTGCGGGGAGGGCGTTGCGGACCTGCGCCACGGGCCCCACGGCCAGGACGCGGCCATCGCGCACGGCCACGGCACTGCCCGGGTCCAGGAGGATGTCGCCATCAAAGATAGTGCCTGAATGAAATAGCCACGTCTCGCTCACGGGTGCCCTTTCGGCGTGGAGGAATGGGGGGTGCCGCTGGATGAATGATGTGTGTCCCAGTTCATAAAATCCCAGTCATGATCTAAAGTCAACGGTGTTGACTTTAATGCGTGGCAAGGACGCCAATGCCCATCGATGGATACCAACGAGCCCGAGGATGACCCCGTGAAAGAGACGCCCGTTCCGCGGCGCCGTGCCCAGGGACTTGGCCGCGACATCATCATTGATGCCTGCCTTAAGCTGGCCGGCGGAAGCGATGCCGATGCCCTGTCCTTTCGCAAGATCGGCAAGGCGATCGGTGCCGACCCGACGGCGCTGTACCGCCACTTTGCCGACAAGGACGAACTGCTGCTGGCGCTCGCCGACCGCGTGATTGCGGTGGGAATGGAAGGTTATGTCCCGGGCCCGCGCTGGGAGGAGTCGCTGCGGGACTTGATGCTGAGGACCCGGGCGAGTTTCCTGCGCTATCCGCAGGTTGCCACGTTGGCTGCCTTGCGGGTGACGCGCCAGAAGGGCGAGCTGGAATTCATTGAGGCCATGCTCGCCGCGCTGGAGTTGGCGGGTTTTGAACGGCGGGAGGCGGCGCTGGTCTACCGGGCCTGTGGCGACTTCATGCTGGCGTGGACCGGCTTTAGTGCGGGGCTTGTGCTGCTGGGTGAGCAGTCAGCGCAGGACGACAATGCGTGGGTGCGCAGCTACGCGAAGGTCTCCGAGCAGCAATACCCGTTGGCGGTGTCATCGGTTGCCTTGATGGCAGGGGTGCAGGACGAGGAAAATTACCGCTTCGCCCTGGACCTGCTGCTTGGAGGGATTGCCGCGCGGTTGGGCAATTGAGTGCCGAGACGGCAACGGAGGGGCACCGGGAAATTTCTCGGTGCCCCTCCGTGTCGACGTCGGATCTTGCGCGTCCTACCGATGCTCCGCGTCGCCGCCGGCGGAGGGGCCCGATGCTGCCAGCCGCAGGCCGATCCCGCAGAGCATGACCAGCGCCAGCTCGGCCGCGGCGATGCCGAGCATCGCGGCGGCTTCCGCTCCGGCGGTCGCAACCGTGGCTTCTCCGCCGCGTCGGTGCTCGTGGATGCCCAGCGCCATGAAGGTGTGGACAATCGCCATGAGTGCGGACATGGCCAGCAATTCGGCCAGGGCCGTCGGCTTGTTCCAGGACCGGTGGGCGCATTTGAGGCACAGCAGCACCATGGCACCCAAGACGGCGCCGACCCAAGGCCCGTGCGGGAAGGCGACCATGACCCACACGTGACCCGCGCCCAGGCCCGCCGCCAAGGCGGCGACGACCCGGACAAACCTCGGTGAGCCCGGGCCCCACGGGTGACCTGCCGCGCGGCTGGCGCGACACGCGGTGCGGGCCAAGCGGGGGCCGCAATGTTCGTGGTCATGGCATGCCGACTAGGAGTGGCAGGACTTGCCGGTGGCCGGGGCCGGGACATCCAGAACCGGCGAGCGGTCGAAGAAGCCCTCGGGACGCAGCTTGAAGCCAACCGTGTCCACCGGCATGATGGGCCAGTCCTCGGGTCGCGGGAAGTGCGTGAGCCCGAAGGTGTGCCAGAGGACGAGGTCCTCGCCGTCGATATTGCGGTCGGCCTTGACCCACTCGGGAAGCCCCGCGCCGCCGGTGTGCTGGTTCACGAAGTCGCCGGTCGGGTAGCGCTGGTCCTCGGTGACCGGAGTGACCCAAAGCGCCTTTGAGGCGAAGGTGGCGCGGCGATGGATCGAGGAACCCTCGTCGGCCAGCAGCGTGGGATTGCCCTGCGGGTGCAGCTTGTAGCCCACCGGGTGGCCCAGTCGGTTTTTCGATTCCGGGTTGGAGACCACCCAGGTGCGGCCCTTGGCCATGTCTGCGTCGCGGATCGCCTCGGTCTCGCGGGCCAGGAGCGTGCGCTTGCGGGAGAAGGCGTTGCCCCGCAAGTTCTCCGGTCCGGTGGGCACGCGCACCACGTCCTCTTCCTCGACGCGGCCCGGGCCGCCGTCGAGGGCGAAGTCCAACCGGGCGCCGAAAAGGTGCTGATGGAACGGGGCGCCGAGTCCTGGCGCGAGTTCGGAGGCGTACGGTGTTTCCCCGTCCGGCAGGGCACTGGTGAACACGATGCCGGTGGCCTTGGCCTCGAACTCGATGGTGCCATCGAGGTAGAGGTACCAGTAGAAGCCGTAGTCGTAGTTGCCGATGGTGGTGAAGAAGGAGATCACCAGGCGGCGGTTGCGTCGCGTGTAGTTGATGCCGCTCCACAGGTCGGAGTGCTTGGCCAGGATCGAGTGGTCCTCCTCGTGCATGCAGATGCCGTTGCGGATCGTGCGCGCCTCGCCGCGGGCATTGGAGGCCACCGGGGAGATGTAATGGATTTCGCCCAGGCAGTCACAGCCGAGCTCGAGCGAATTGGCGAACTGGCCCACCAGGTACTCGCCGGTGTCGAAGTAGTTCTGCCAGCTGCGCACCGGGGACGGGTCGCCGTAGGGGACCACCATCTCCGCAATGGAGGCACGGTTAAGGATGCGGCGCGGGGCACCCTTGTCCTCGAAGGAAATATTGTGCAGCACCAGGCCCTCGCGTACGTCGAAGCCCACATCCAGGCTCCACTTTTCCCACTCCACATGGTTCTCGCCGGTGACGGTGAAGCTGGGACCTTCGGGCTGGGTGATGGAGATCGGCTTCTGCGTGGTGCGCAGCGGGCCGGTCAGTTCGGGGTCGGTGTAGTTGCCGTGCTCGGCGGGGATTGGCACCACGCCCAGGTCGATGACCTGGTCCACGCTGCGGTTGCCCACATCCACGTAGCCGACCAAACCATCCACGGGGTGTGCCCAGGCCGAGTCCTCGGGGTGGTCCTGCACGAAGGCCAGTCCGCGCAGGATGCGGCGGCCCGATTCCTCCGGGTACTCGAATACGCCGGCAGAGAGCGGGGCGACGCGCACCTTCTTCACGTCCAGGTTCCGCTTGGCCAGGGCCTCGAGCCAACGCGGGTCTTCGGAAAGCAGCTCCTCGACGACCTCGAATTCCTCCTCCAGCACCGGCAGCTCGCCGCTGATGGCCGTGTCCAGCTCGATGACGCTTTCCACCTCGCCGCGGGTCACGGAAACCACGATGTCCTTGGGATGGTTGCCGCTGACATCGAGGAGGAAGACGCGGAAACGGCGATCGGTCTCCGGCGCGTCCCGGCGTGGATCCTCGAGTCCCAGGTAGGCCACGCGGGCCGATTCCGGGAAGTGGCCGTTCTCGGCCAGGATGGTGCGCACCTGTGCGATTTCCGCTTCGGTGGCAAGTGCGTAGGCACCGAGGTCGGTGTTTTCGGCGATCGCGTTGCTGGGGGTCATGGCGTTGCCCTTTCGAGGGAATGTGGAAGGAGACGTGCATTACCGGCGCCGGTGACGTGCACCACGTTTTTATTCTCTGATTGTAGAGAATAACCGCGTTTCTTCACCGTGGCAAGGGGTGCGGGTTGGTGCGGGCGGTGCGCAAAGGTTGGCGGAGTGATCCGTAGGATGGGTTGCATGCCAAAGATTGTTGATCATGATGCCCGCCGACTCGAGCTTGTTGAGGTTACGTGGAAGGTTATTGCCCGCCACGGCTTTGACGGTGTGACCTTGCGCGACATTGCGGCCGAAGCAGGCTTTGCAAATGGCGCATTGAAGCCATACTTTCCCACGCGGGCGAGCTTGATTCGGGCTACCTTCAGCCACGTCTTTGGCCGTACCAACTCTCGGATCGCGACCTCAACCCAAGGGTTGGCCGGCCTGTCGGCACTACGTGCCTTCGCCGCGGAGGTCCTGCCACTGGATGCGGACCGGCTGGACGAGGCCCGGGTCGTGATCCCTTTCTGGCAAGTCGCCATCCATGAGCCAGAATTCGCCGCGCTCAATGACGAAGCCATGCTCCAGTGGCGCAACTGGATTCGGGGGTGGATTGCCCAGGCGGGAGATGAGGGTTCGCTGCGTGGCAACGTGGATCCAATGGTCGCGGCGGAATCGTTCCTGACCTTCCTGTTGGGATCGCAGATAGCGGCAGTGCTTGATGCGGGCTTCAACGATCCGAGCCAATTGCGGGCTCAGTTGGAACAACACCTGGGTCTGCTGCGCACGGGCTGAGCAACGTCCCCGCTTTAAAACCTACAGTCAGAGAAAAAACGTGACTTTAGGAATTTATGTGCGTAGATTAGCTGGAATGTGACCCCGTTCACCTCCCTCCCGATTGTCGATGCGGAGGGGCGTGGCCGAAATTGGGGAAAGGTCTATCGCTCATGTACCAGATACAGCACGCTGATTCCTTCGGAGCCTGGAAGGCCCTTGTCTCCAGCGCCTTCGTTCCGCTCATTTCCGAGCCGGTACGGGCCGGCTCCTTTGCCGGCAGCATTGCCGGCAACCAGTTCGGTTCCGTGGGAGTGATGGAGGTCGAGGCCACGGCGCACGCAGTGCGCCGCACCGAGGACCTGCTGGCCGCGGGGGACCACCCCCACTTCAAGCTCAACCTGCAGCTCAGCGGGCATGGCATCCTGCTGCAGGACGGGCGGGAAACCTTGCTTCGACCTGGGGAGCTGGCGATCTATGACACCCAGCGTCCCTACACCTTGATGTTCGAGGAGGAATTCAAGACCCTCGTCCTCATGTTTCCACAGCAGCAGCTGGGACTGCCGGTTGCCCAAATCCGTGAGATGACAGCCACCGCCATCGGCGCCGAACATCCCTTGGGTCGGGCCATCAACCCCTTCCTGGGGCAGCTGGCGGGCCTGTTGCCCCAGCTGCAGGGTCCCGTCGGACATCGGCTGGCCGCGAATGCCGTGGACCTGTTGGGTACGTTGCTCGCGGCCGAACTCCACGAACACGACGAACTCGCGGTCGATGGGCATCACCGGCAATTCCGTTCGATCCAGGCCTACATCGATGAGCACCTCACCGATCCCGAATTGTGCCCGGGATCCATTGCGGAGTCCCAATACATCTCCTTGCGCAGTCTGCATAAGATTTTCGCCCAGTCCGGCCACACCGTCTCCGAGTGGATTCGCACCCGACGGCTGGAGCAATGCAAACGCGATTTAAGCGATCCCTTTCAACACCACGTGCCGGTGGGAGCAGTGGGGGCGCGTTGGGGATTGCCTGACGCAGCGCACTTCAGCAGGGTATTCCGGGCCGCGTACGGCAGTTCCCCCTCGGCTTTCAGGGCCCAAAGCTAGCGACGCCAAGGTCTCGGATCAGGCGTCCGGAGACAACGCTGCACGGTTCGCCAAAAGGCGCTCACGCAAAGCCAAGCGCCAAATGGATACGTTCGCGCACGCTTGTAGGAAAGACGCTTCAAGGAGGAACTTCCCATGGCTGCATCCACTGATCCACGCATCACCGAGGCCCCGAGCCTCGGCAAACGCACACTCGGGGTACCCGCGCTGGTCTTCATGATCATCGCCGCCTCGGCGCCGCTGACAGTTGTCGCCGGAGGTGTCACCAGCAACTACGCGGTGACCGGAGTGCTGGGCATCCCGCTTTCCTTTATCGTCCTCGGCATCGTCTTGTTGGTCTTCGCCGTTGGATACACTGCCATGAGCCAACACGTGCACAATGCCGGGGCGTTTTACGCCTACGTCGCCCGAGGTCTGGGAAAGGCAGCCGGTATCGGCGCGGCCTGGGTCGCGTTGATCAGTTACAACGCCATGCAGATCGGCATCTACGGACTCTTCGGCTTTGCCATGTCATCGTTCCTTGCCGGTACCTTCGGGCTGAGCCTCCCATGGTGGGGGTGTGCCCTGATCGGCTGGGCCGTTGTTGGGATTCTCGGGGTGAACAAGGTTGACCTTTCGGCCAAGCTCCTGGGCATCGTCGTGGCCTGCGAGTTCCTCGTGGTCATCGTGTATGACGTGCTGGCCATAAAGGTTGCTCCCGAGGGAATCAGCACCCAGACCTTGCAACCGGGGAGCCTGTTCACTGCGGGAATCGGTGCGGCCCTGTCCTTCAGCATCGCTGCCTTCATGGGCTTTGAATCCGGGGCGATCTACGGCGAAGAGGTCAAGGATCCCAAGAACACCCCTCGTCGTGCCACGCTGATCGCCGTGGGAATCATCGCGGTTTTCTACGCCATTTCCGCTTGGGCCATGGCCGTGGGAGAGGGAGACAGTGCGGTCGTGGGCAGGTCGGCCGAGATGGGGCCCGATCTGATGTTTGTTTTCCTGGCGGAGCACACCCCGGGCTGGTTCGTGGATTTGGGCAACGTTCTCTTTATAACCAGCCTGCTCGCCGCCCTGATCGCCTTCCACAATGTGGTGGCCCGTTATCTGTTCTCACTGGGACGCGAGGGAGTCCTGCCACGGGTGCTGGCCCGCACCAATCCCCGCACACATGCCCCGATGGCCGGTTCGTTGGCCCAATCGGTGTTGGCCTTGGTGGTCCTGGTGGTCTTCGCATTCATCGGCAACGGGCAGGACGAGATGTTCCCGGTGCTCACCCTCTTCACCTGGCTCACGAACACCGGTGCCTTCGGCCTGGTAATGCTCATGGCACTGACCTCCTTTGCCGTCATTGGATATTTCCGCACCGAGCCGCACGGACTCGGTCCGTGGGCCGCACAGGTGGCACCGCTGCTCGCCGGGGTGAGCCTGACGGTTCTTTTCGGCGCGATCGTGGTGAACTTCGATGTGCTGATCGGGCTGGAAGAAGCCAGCGTTTTGGGATGGCTGCTGCCGGCAGTCGTCATAGTTCCGGGGATCCTCGGTGTGCTGTGGGCCTTCCGCCTTCGCCGCAGCCACCCTGCGGTCTATGCCAGGGTGGGCCGCGGCGGCGACCTTTAGGCAACCTGAAAGTTCCCGGGAATTCGCTTCCCATGGCCGGCGGGGCCAGCGCGAAGATGCTTGCCCGCCGGTTTCTGCCGGCAACTCCGGCTTGTCAGACCGAAGGCAAGGCGGAGTTACCTGCCCTTAACCGCAGCCGGCCGTGTCCCGGGGGATTGCTCCAGCGGGACACGGCCACCGAAGGTGGTGCATATTCGCAGGGGCTGTCAGGCCTCGACGAACGTGTCTGCGACGCTCAGGGCCGTATCCAGCATGGCCAGCCCTGTACGCAAATCCTCGTCCGTGATGTTCAGCGGCGGGACCACGTGGACGCGGTTGAAGTTCACGAACGGCAGCATGCCTGCCTTTTTCAAGGCACCGGTCACCGCGGCCATGGCCGGCGAGGATCCGCCGTACGGTGCCATCGGCTCGCGGGTCTCGCGGTTGGTGACCAGTTCGACCGCCCAGAAGCAGCCGGTGCCGCGCACGTCTCCCACGGAAGGATGCCTGTCCTTCAGCTCGCGCAATGCCGGGCCGATGATGTCCGCCCCGAGGCGGGCGGCGTTCTCCACCAGGCCCTCATCCTTCATGGCGTTGATGGTCGCCACCGCGGCGGCCGAGGCCAGCGGGTGGCCCGAGTAGGTCAGGCCGCCCGGGTAGGGACGTTCGCGGAAGGTCTCGAAGATGGCCTCGGAAATGGCCACGCCGCCCAGTGGCACGTAGCCGGAGTTCACACCCTTGGCGAAGGTGATCAGGTCCGGGGTCACGTTCCAGTGGTTGACGGCAAACCACCGGCCGGCGCGGCCGAAGCCGGCCATGACCTCGTCGGCGATGAAGACGATGCCGTACTTGGTGGTGAGCTCCCGTACACTCTCCATGTAGCCCGCCGGCGGCATGTAGATGCCGGCACTTCCCGGGATGGATTCCAGCACCAAGGCCGCGATGGTGCCCGGGCCCTCGAGGACTATGGTGTCCTCCAGGTGGCGCAGGGCGCGCTGGGTCTCTTCGGCCTCGGTGGTGGAGTGGAAGTAGGAGCGGTACGGGTAGGCCGGGAAGAAGTGCACGATCCCGTCGGTGGCGTTGTCGGATGCCACGCGGCGCGGATCGCCGGTGACGTTGACCGCAAGGTGCGTGCCGCCGTGGTAGCTGCGGTAGGCGGACAGGACCTTGTTCCTGCCGGTATGCAGACGGGCCATGCGGATCGCGTGCTCGTTGGCGTCGGCGCCGCCGTTGGTGAAGAAGATCTTGTTCAGGTCCCCCGGGGTCAGTTCGGCGATCAGCCGCGCGGCCTCGGACCTGGCGTCGTTGGCGTGCTGCGGGGCGATGGTGCAGATCCGTGCTGCCTGCTCCTGGATGGCGGCGACGACCTTCGGGTGCTGGTGGCCGATGTTGGTGTTGACCAGCTGGGAAGAGAAATCGAGGAGCTTGTTGCCCTCCCCGTCCCAGACCCAGGAACCCTCGGTCTTGATGATGGTCATGGGGTCGAAAGGTCCTTGTGCCTGCCAGGAATGGAAGACATGCTTGCGGTCCAGCTCGTGGGTGCGGGCGCCGGCGGCGATCTGCTCGGGCGTGATGGTTTCGGTGCTCACATCGATGCTCATGGGGGTACCCCTTTCCGGGATTCTCGAGGCCCTAGGCGTTCTGCGGGAAGCCGAGGTTCAGGCCGCCGTGGCTGGGGTCCAGCCAGCGGGAGGTGACGACCTTGCCGCGGGTGAAGAAGTTGATCCCCTCGGCGCCGTAGGCGTGGGTGTCGCCGAAGAGGGAGTTCTTCCAGCCGCCGAAGGAGTAGTAGGCCATCGGCACCGGGATCGGCACATTGATACCAACCATACCTACCTGGATCTCGTTCTCGAAGCGGCGTGCAGCGCCTCCGTCGTTGGTGAAGATGGCTGTGCCGTTGCCATACGGGTTGGAGTTGATGGTCTCAATGCCTTCCTCGAAGGAGGCGACGCGGAGCACGGAGAGGACCGGGCCGAAGATCTCATCGGTGTAGATGGACATGTCGGTGGTGACGTTGTCGAAGAGGGTTGGGTTCAGGAAGAAACCCTCGCCCTCCGCATCCGGGTTCACGCGCCGGCCATCCAGCACCATGGTGGCTCCAGCGGCCTCGCCGGCGTCGATGTATCCGGCGACCTTGTCGCGGTGCGCCGCGGTGACCAGTGGGCCCATGTCGCAGCCGCGGGTGCCGTCGCCCACGCGCAGGGTTGCCGTGCGCTCGGCGATCTTGGCCACCAGTTCGTCGGCGATCGAGTCGATGGCGACAAGCGCGGAGATGGCCATGCAGCGTTCGCCCGCGGCACCGAAGCCGGCGTTGACGGCAGCGTCGGCGGCCAGGTCCAGGTCGGCGTCGGGGAGGACGAGCATGTGGTTCTTGGCCCCGCCCAGGGCCTGGACGCGCTTGCCGTGTGCCGTGCCGGTCGCATAGACGTACTGGGCGATGGGGGTTGAGCCGACGAAGGAGACCGAGGCGACGCGCGGGTCGGTCAGCAGCGTGTCGACCGATTCCTTGTCGCCGTGCACCACGTTGAAGACGCCGTCGGGAAGGCCTGCTTCCTTCCACAGCTCGGCCATCCACTGGGCCGCTGTCGGGTCCTTTTCACTCGGCTTCAAGACCACGGAGTTGCCGGCCGCGATGGCGATCGGGAAGAACCACATCGGCACCATGGCCGGGAAGTTGAACGGGGAGATGATGGCCGCGACGCCGAGGGGCTGGCGGATGGAGTGCACATCAATCTTGGTGGAGGCGTTTTCCGTGTAGCCGCCCTTGACCAGATGCGGGATGCCGCAAGCGTACTCGACGACCTCCTGGCCGCGGGCGATCTCGCCCATCGCGTCTTCGAGCACCTTGCCGTGTTCCGCGGTGATGATGGCGGCGAGTTCGCCCTTGCGCTTGTTGAGCAACTCGCGATAGTTGAACAGGACCTGCGAGCGGCGGGTCAGCGAAGTGTCGCGCCAGGCCGGGAACGCGGCGTGGGCCGCGGCGATCGCCTCGGCGGTCGTGTCGGCCGAGGCCAGGGCAACGCGGGAGGACACCTTGCCGGTGGCCGGGTTGGTCACGTCGGCAAAACGGGAATCGGTCGGGACTTCGAGGCTGGTTCCGTCGATCCAGTGGGAGAGTGTCTGCATGGTGTGTGGGTTCCTTTCAAGGCGGGGCAATGGTCTGCTGAATCCATTGTGTAGCCCGGGACACACTGTTGAAACTGTCAACCTGTAATACCTTGGGGCCAAAGCCATACACTTTGTCCATGAGTGCCCTCGAGAGTCCCCGAAAACCTGCCGTCGCCGGTACCCTCAGCATTGCCCGAATCCTCGAGCTGCCTGCTGTTTTGGCGGGGGAGCCGGAGGTGCTCGGGGGTGCGGCCTTGCTGACAAACCCCGTGCGGTGGGTGCACGTGGCCGAAACCCCCGATCTGGCCGAATTGCTTTCCGGTGGGGAGCTGGTGCTGACCACCGGGCTGGCCTTCGGCGAAGCGGGGTCCGGAGTGGCCGGCTTTGTCTCACAAGTTCAGGCAGCGGGAGCCTCGGGACTCATTGTCGAGCTGGTCGCCGGGGCGGCCGTGGAACAACATGCCTCCATCTCCGAGCTGCGTCGGGTTGCAGGGCAAGGCGACTTCCCGGTCATCCTGTTGCGGCGAAGGGTGCGCTTTGTCGAGATCACCGAGGTGGTTCACCGCATGCTGGTCTCGGACCAGCTTGCCGCCCTGGAACGCTCCCGGATGATCCACGAGGTGTTCACCGCGTTGAGCCTGCAGAACGCGACGGAGGAAGGGATCGTGTCCCGGGCCGCCGAACTCATCGGCGCCCCGGTGGTGCTGGAGGACGTGGCGCACCTGGTCCTGGGGTTCGACGCCGGTCCGCAACCGGATGCCGGGCTGCTGGCGCACTGGCCCGAACGCTCGCGCCGGGTCGGTTATCTGGAGGCCACGGGGCGCGGAACGGGGGAGGAAAGCTGGCTGCAGACCCCGGTCGGAATCCAGGGCCAACGTTGGGGGCGGTTGGTGGTTCCCGGGCAGCTGGGCAACGACGAGGACGCTGCCATGGTGCTCGAGCGCGCGGGGCAGACGCTGTCCATTGCCCGATTGGCCGGGCGGGACCAAAAGGAGCTACTGCACCAGGCCCGCGCGGGACTGCTGCACGAGCTGCGCCAGCCCCATGCCCTGGGCGCGGACGAAGTGATGATCCGTGCCGGCGCGCTGGGCCTTGCGGAGTCCCCACACTACGTCCCGGTCGTTTTCCGCCTTGATGACCGCCGGGGGCAAACGCCAACCGGCGTGCAATTGCGCGAACGTGCACTGCTGGACGCACTCAACGACGTCGTGGAATCGGCCCGGGCAACCTCGCTGTCCGCCAGCCTGCAGAGCGGCCAAGTCGGCATGGTGCTGGGCGTGGGTGCCAGGCTACTCGAGGAGCCGCTGCTGGAACGAATCTGCCGGCAGCTGGCCCAAGGCCAGCAATCCGTCGAATGGTCGGTGGGCGTGGGGCGCGGGCGAAAAAGCGTGAAGGATGCGGCCCGTGGATTGGAAGAAGCGGTCCAGGTCGCCGAGACCGTGGCAACCCTTGACACCCGTGCCCGGCCCTTCTACCGCTTTGCCGACGTGCGGCTGCGCGGGCTGCTCGCGCTGATGCATGACGACGCGCGCCTGAAGGCCTTTGCCGAGGCCGAGCTGGCCGGGATCCTGGACCCGCTGGACGAGCCCGCACTCGAGTTGCTCGGGCTGTATCTCAAACACGGCGGCAACAAGTCCGCCCTGGCCCGCACCGGATTCCTGAGTCGGCCGGCGCTCTACGCCCGGCTCGAAAAGCTGGAGGACAAGCTAGGCGTCAGCCTGGATGACGCCGAGTCGCGGACCTCTTTGCACGTGGCCTTGCTTTGGCGCGGGTTGGGCCGGACCTAGACCGGGTGCCTGCGGCGCGCAACGGGCCACTGGGACGGGTGACGTGGGGCCGGTGCACGGAACCGACGAGGGCTCCGTACACCGGCTGCACTGCGTTGAGTAAGTGGCAGGACTTTAGTGCTTGACGAGTTTCGCCGTGGAATCGCCTATTCGTGCCTGGGAAACGCGAATCAGTGCCGCATAAATCAGTGCCGCCAGTATCGGGGTGGCCAGCGAGCCGATGTTCGAGCCCCACGCGCTGCCGGACTGGATAAGCGTGATTCCGGCAACGGCCGAGATGACCCACGCAGCGACCCCGGCTCGGTTGAGCGCAGGGAATGCAGAGTCCGGAAGCGACCCGTCCGGCACGATGCCGCCGCGCCGTTCCTGGACGAAGATGTGTACCAGCGCGATCGCCACCCAGCCGGTGACCAGCGCCCCCTGCCATGACAGGGCCAACAAGAGGTACTTGACGACCGGCAGCAGCATCAACAGGTAGATAATAAGCGCACCGATCCCGACCCAAGCCAGCGACGGCAACCTCAGGCGCAGGGCTCGCTCTCCGAATTCACGAAGGTTGGCAATACCCAGCGCATAGTTCGCGGTGTTGATGCGGGTTTGGGACACGAAGATCACCAGCAGGCCCAGCGGGCCCATGAGCTGGACCAAGGCGCCAGCAACACCGGTCTCGGTGGCCTCCGCGCCGGGAATAGTGAAGGTGAGGTAGATGCCGATCAGTGAGTTGACGCCAAAGGCCAGGGTGTAGAAGAGCCAGCCGAAAGTGTAACGCTGGTGGAACTTCACGTCCTTTGCGCGCCCAAGTGCAGCGAAGTCCATGGTGTACATCATCAGGATCCACACGCCCATGAAGGCGGCGCAGGTGGCCAGCCAGCCGGGCCCGCCAGCAACGAGCGACAGCGAACCTGCTGAGTGGGTGAGCCAGGCACTGCCGTTAGGATGGGCAATGGACGCCCAAACGACCGCGGTGATTAGCCCGCCCCAGTAGATGGGAAGCAGCCAGCCGTTGATCTTGTCCAGCCAGCGTTGGATGCCACCGGCGATGAGCGGAATCGTGTACAGCACCACCAATGCGTACCAAAGCTGGATGGGTCCGCCGAACTGGGCCTGGAAGGCGTAGCCGAGGATGGCGCCCTCGAAGACTGCGTAGTAGATGGCGGTGGCGGCAAAGACCAGTGTGGCCAGTAATGCGCCCTTGCTGCCGAGCAGGGTGCGGGAGAACTGGGCAACGGTTAAGGAATGCTTCAAAGCATATCCGGCCAGGACCCGGTTGATGGCGCCGTAGATGACGATCGTGATGGACAGCCCTATGAGGGTATCGATGGTGCCGTAGGCCTGGGCCAGTGAGGCGCCGATGTAGATGAAGAACATGGCCGAGACCAGGCCGTACCAAGCCATAGAGAGTGAGCCCGCGCTCATCTTCCTGTTTTCTGGGACCGTATTCTCAGCCGTTGATTGTGTTGACACGAGACTTCTCCTGAAAAACGGGCACGGCAGGGCATCGGGTCGAACCCGTGCGTGCTTGGTGCCAGGCGAGTGTGACAAGGAATAAGGTGCAATTTCGACCGAGCACTGGTCGGTGCCCGGCGAAGCATGTCGAACAAATGCCGCTCGTTAGCGGTCGGAACGGGAGCCTATCGAGTTCCCGTTCTATTTTCCGGGGGCGGTACCGCCCGCATCTTTGCTGGCGGTACCCCCCTGGAAATCAGATGGCCCTTGGGCGCGGTGCCGGGCCAGGAGTGAACGAATCGGCAGGCGTTCCGCACTCCTGGCACGTGTGCATGCAAGTGGCTAGACCCAGTGTGAGGAAGAGCGGCGCGCCATCAGCTGCCGGTACTCAGCCGTGGTGTTTTCAAATAGCTCGCCGGTGCCCCAGTCCAGGATGACGCCGTGCCTCCGAATGACATCGAGCATGTCCGTGGTGCCATTGCGGTAGTTTTCCGCGACAACATGCGGATCCTCGGTAAGCCATCCGTTCCGCGCGGCGCGGATCTGTGCCCGCAGCGTCGTCGTGGCGGCCTCGTCGATCTCGAACTCGTCGAGCTCTGCATCGATCTCGCGGATCACCACTCCGTAGTCCTTGGCTGCTCGATCGATCGAGACATACTGGTCAATGACGTCCTCCCGAACTTCGCCGGGGGTGCGTAGTAACGGGTCGCCGAATCCGCCGCCTCCGGCGGAGGGGCGTGTGAAGGTATCGCCCGACTGCAAGGGAACGGAGGAGAAATTGGAACCGAGGTAGCGTTCCTCCGCGGTGCCCTTGTTCAGCCAGACTCCGTGCGGTATTGAGGGCAAGCCGCCTTCGATGCCCCAGGTGATGGAGCGGGCACGGTCGCAGCAATAGCTCATGACGGTGTCGAAGGCATCGGTAAGCATCCCGCCCTTTTCGATTCCCAGGCCGCCACGATAGCGGCCGGGGCCGGCCGAGTCCATGGCGATCTCGTGCCGGGTCGTCAAGACAGGGGAGAGTCGTTCTTGCCCCTCGACCGGTTGCACGGCTAGGCCCGGGCCGAACACCGGAGCCGTAGCGCTAGAACCATCCTTGGTGGCACGTCCGCCCCAGCCGCCGGCCATCCAGTCGTACCACATGAAGTACTCGTTCTTCGGGGTCCGCGCGTCCTTGCCGCCTACCAACAGGTATTCGAGATTGAACGCGCACGCCATGGCGCGTTCCGGCATGATCTGGCTCCACAGCTCGAAGATCCCGTTCATGATCTTCTCGTAAGGGCCGGAGCAGAACCCGGTGACCGCGAACGGCCATCCGGCGTTGACCACCGTACCCTCCGGGCCGATCTCTGCTTGGACCGCGGCATAGAAGCCTGAATTCAGCGGCACATCAGGGAAGAAGGTTTTGGTGCCGGCGTAGATGGCCGAGTGGGTGGTGCCGTAGCCGGAGTTGAGGAACGTTGCCACCGCTGGAGCTGATCCGGAGAGGTCATAATGGATGCCGTTCCCGTCAAGTTTGAGCTTGATCTTGATTGGCACGAGACCTTCGCCTTTGCCCGGATCCACGTCGATGTAGTCGGTGGTTTCCCATTCACCTTGGGGAAGGGACTCCAGCTGTCGCAACACGGTCCGCTTCACGTAGTCCTGCGTTTCCTGCATGGCCGCGAGCACTGTGTCCTTGGAGTACTTGCCGACCAAGCGATGTACCTCGCGCTCGCAGACTGCGGTGGCCTCGGACTGGGCGTGCAGATCGCCCATGGCCTGCCGCGGCGCGCGGGTGTTGGATACCAGCAGTTGGGCGACGTCGTGCAGGAACACGCCCTTGGACCAGATCCTCACCGGTGTGATGCGCAAGCCCTCGCCGAAATGTTCCTTGGCGTTTACGTCGAAAGAGCCGGGGACATTGCCACCGATGTCGGCCCAGTGGCCCTTGTTCTGGGCAAAGGCAATGACCTCGCCGTCAGCGAAAATGGGGCGGATGAACGAAACATCGTTGAAGTGGGTACCGCCGCGGTACGGGTCGTTGATGGCAAAAACGTCGTCGGGGTGGATGTCGGTGCCAAACTCCTCGATGACGGCCTTGCACTGGAAATGCAAGGTGCCCACATGCACCGCAATGTCACCGGAACCCTGCATCACGGTGTTTCCGGACGCATCGCATAGGGCGGAAGAGAAATCACGCGAATAGATGACGAACGAGTAGCAGGTCCGCAGGATTTGTTCGCTCATCAAGTCAACCGACGTGGCGAACGCGTTCTTCAGCACCTCAAAGGTGACCGGATCCAGTGATGGACGTGTCGGAGAGGTTGCCAGGGCGTCTGGGGCAACGAGTGTATCGGTCATGACTAAGACTCCTTGCTTGAGGGAAGATCGTGAAGGTGGATGCGGATATTGCCCCAGCCGTCGATTTCGGCGGTCGTTCGCGGGGGAACCACGGTGGTGGAATCGAGCTGGTCAATGATCGCCGGACCGGAGAACGTGGCACCGGCCGGGAGACGGCGGCGGTCGTAGACGGGAGTGGACAACCAGCCGGTGTTGCCGAAGTAGACCTCGCGGGTGGAGACAGGTTCCCCCGGATCGGCGTTCAGCTCGGTGGCCGGGATGAAGGCAGGCTTCGGTGTTTTGCCGATGGCGCTAAGCAGCAACTGGTAGATCTCGACCGGCTGATCGTCCTGCCGGAACGCGAACTCACGTTCGTGTTCCTGATGGAAGGTTTCTATCGCCGTTTCCAGGGCGCCGCGCCCCGTACCGATGGGCACTGACAGTGATCGCCACTGACCTGCGTATCGCATGGAAATCTCGCGCTTCAGCACGGCATTCTCGTCGTTCACCCCTTCATGGCGCAGGCGCGAGGAAGCCTCCTTTTCTAGTGTCTTAAACCGGACTTCGATCTCGCCTGGATCGGTCTCGGAAGCCAATCCGCTAAACATAGCCGAGAGGTCATGCCGTATGTCAACCAGTAGACAGCCCAGGGCGGAGGTGACACCGGGATTGGCCGGGACCACGACGGTGGGGATGTTCAGTTCACGGGCCACTTCGGCACCGTGTAGTGCACCTGCACCGCCAAAGGCAATGAGTGCGAAGTCGCGTGGGTCGTAGCCGCGGCGGATCGAGATCAGGCGCACCGCATCGGCCATGTTGGCGTTGGCGACCTGCAGGATGGCATATGCCGCCTCGGCCAATTCCATGTCCAAGGGCTCGGCAATGACGCGCTTAATGGCCTCGAGGGAAAGCGCGCGGTCCAGAGTCTTGGCGCCGCCTGCCAACGACGTTCCGAGACGGTTCAACGCCACATTCGCGTCGCAGTTGGTGGGCTGGTCGCCGCCGGAGTTGTAGCAGGCGGGACCCGGAGCAGCACCTGCCGACTGCGGTCCGTTGCGCAGTGCGCCGGCGATATCGATGTGGGCCAGTGACCCGCCACCGGCCCCAATCGTCAGGACCTCGATCGATGGGAAGACAATCGGATGCCCGTATTCGACCTGCCACTCCTTGGTGATACGCAATTCGCCGCCAGATACCAGACAAATATCGGTGGAGGTACCACCCATATCCAGTCCAACGGCATCTTCGAAGCCGCATTGTTGGGCCACATGCTTGGCTGCGATCGCTCCGGCGGCAATACCGGAGGCTGCCAGTCTCACGGGGTAGCGCTTGACCATCCGCGGGGTCATTGACCCGCCACCGGAGTGGAGCAGGAGCAAATCCCCGGTGTATCCGCCGTCCTTGAGTTGTGCGGCCAGCCGGTCTACATAACCGGTCACCAAGGGGGCAAGTACTGCATTCGACACAGCGGTGTTGAATCGGTCGTGTTCAAAGATTTCGGGCAGGATCTCGGCCGAGGCGGAGACCGTGGCCCCGGGAAGCTCTTCCTGGAGAATTTCGCGCATCCGAATTTCGTTGGCGGGGTTCGCGTAGGAATTGATGAAGCACACGGCAATTGTTGTGGTTCCTCGCTTGCGCAACAGAGCTGCGAGGCGGCGGGCCTCGACCTCGTCCAGCGGGGTGACGACCTTTCCGGAGAAATCGATGCGCTCAGCGACCTCGAAGCGGTCACGGCGGCGAATGTAGGGACCAGAAACGTCGTTGTAAGCATCCCAAAGATCGTCCTTGGTGCCGTCGCGAATTTCAATGACATCGCGGAAACCCTGGGTGGTGATCATGGCCGCGGCCGGGAACTTGCGGGTGATGAGTGCGTTTGTAGCTACGGTGGTTCCGTGGGAGAACAAGGAGACATCGGCCAGATTGATTTTGGCTCGTTCGACGCCTCCCATCACGGCTAGCATGGGGTCGTGCGGAGTGGAAGGGACCTTCGTGACCCGCATTTCCTGGGTCTCTTCATCGAAGATGCAGACATCGGTGAAGGTACCTCCGACGTCTACGGCGACTCGTAAATTGGCCATCATGCGCTCCTTGCTGAGTTCGAGGTTTTTGCTTCCCCAACCATGCAATGTGACGCGCATCTCTGTCACTAGCGGAACTCCAAGGCCACTGCCACTATTATTGTGATTTCTACAAATGCACATGTGTCACGGGGCGATCTTGGGATTCAAGGCCACCAAATCATGAACGAATCGAGTGAAGGTGAACCACCGTGCTTTGCTTAAATGAAGTTCTGAAAAATAAGTCTCTCGGCTTGGAACTCGTTGTTTCCGGATCCCTCGATCCCGAAATCAGTGGTGCACATAGTTCGGAAATACATGATCCGGCCCGCTGGTTGGAACCGGGAAACATCATGCTGACCACCGGCATGCGATTCCTAGACGAGGCGCATACAGAAGCGGCTTTCCGGGAACTGGTGGCCTCGCTGCGTCGAGCTAAGGTGGCTGCCTTGTTTTTCGGTGTAGGCGTGTATTTTCAGTCTGTTCCCGACGCGTTGCGCCGATGCTGTGCCGAGGCGGGATTTCCGCTCGTGGCGGTTGCACCGGAAATCCCATTTCGGCACGTAGAAAACTACATCAACCAAAACGCGTCGGTTCCTGACGGTTATGGAATCAAACGCATGATGTGGCTGACCAATGACCTGCTCGATAGCGTCGCTTCAGACACCCCGATCAAGTCTCTAATTGCTCGTCTGGGCACCGCTTGCCGAGGGACTGCCGTGCTCTACGAGGATTCGGGCGCCATCGTCGAATCGACGGGTGACGGGCCAACCAACCTCATATTCGCGGCAATCAATGGCGGCTCGTCCCACTTTGACCGAATAGCCATTGGTCGCTGGGAGGTCATGTACCGTTCCATGGTCTTGCGTGGCCGGGGCTACCATTTGGCCATTGCCACGCGTCAGGGATCGATGCTTGACGACCTCGGCGATGTCCTGCTTGAAACCACCCAGCGGATGCTCGGGGCCATCAAAGGCATCAGTCACCTGGACACCTCGAGACAACGGCATGAAAACGCCCAATTGCTCACCAGTTTGCAGGACGGCATCGGTGTCTCCCGCGAACTGCGCTACTGGGAACTGTTGAAGCCCTATGGGTTCAAGGGCTTCGAGCCTGTCCGTTCGGTGGTGGCCAGCACCCTTGGAGATGAACTGCTGTCGCGGGGGAGGGTAGACGCGCTGATTGAATCTGCGGAGCGTATGGGCGTGCCCCTCCTCTTTGCAGAGAACGGAAAGACGCCGGAGGTCCCCCCGGGGTTCCACGCACTGCTTCCCGATTCCAAGGCAAGTGAACAGTGGCTGGCGTCCGGTGCGAAAGGCTTGATGATCGGTTTGAGTGAGCCCTTGGGGTCGCTGGCGCAGGTTCCCGAGCAATTCCAGGATGCCGAACTTGCCGCGAGCATAGCTCGGCGGTGCGCCGTCGGCGATGCCGGGACGCATGGAAGTCTGGTGCGGATGGATGAGGTTGATCCCGCTAGCTGGTTCTTGGCACGTCTCAAGAGCCCGTCCGACCGCAAGCGGCTTACCCGATACGTCCAGCCGCTGCGGCATGAGAAGGAACTGGTGGAAACCATCCAGGGATACCTGGCCATGGACCAGGACGTTGCCCGAGTTGCGGCTTGGCTCTACGTCCACCCCAACACCGTCCGTTACCGGATCAAAAAAGTCGGCGAGATCCTGGGCGGGAACCTGAACGATGTAGGGCTCATTGCCAATCTGTACCTTGCCTACCAAGACGAGATCCTGCGGATTCGCCGTTCCGGAGCAGGCGGATAGCACCGGCCCGCTCCTAGACTTGCCTGACTCACCCGCGCGAGGGCAGGGCCTGCGGGTCGATGTCGCCGGCGTCGTGGCAGTAGCCCAGGACCCGGATGATCGTTTCCAGGTCACCGGCGGGGAGCGCCGCCAGGATGTCCCGGTGCGCCTGCGCAATGGAGGCCTGGTGCTCGGGCCCCAGCTGGTAGGCGCGGGTGATCCGCCGCTGGATCGGGTGTCCCCAGATGCTCCCCAGGGTCTCGCGCAGGTATTGGTTGGGGCAGGGGTCGATGAGCCTGAGGTGGAATTCCTTACCGAGGCGGAACTGTTCCTCCGCGTCGGTGGGTTCCACCGTCTCGAATTCGTCGATGAGCGCCCGCAGCCGCACCAGTTGTGCAGGGGAGTGCTTGCCGATGGCCTGTGACATCGCCAGTTGTTCCAGGTGGTAACGCACCTCGAAGACGTTCTGCACGTCCTGGGCCGTGAGGTCGTTGACCACGTAGCCGCTCCCGGGCACCAGCGTGGCCAGGCCCTCCATCGCGACCTGGGCCAGCGCGTCGCGCACCGGGGTGCGGGAGACGCCGTATTGGGCGGCAACCTGTTCCTGGACCAGGGCGGTCCCTGGCTTCAGCGCGCCGCTGACGATTTCGGACGCGATTTGTTCGTGGACGCGTACCGCCAATGGCCGTGCGTCGTGGACTCCCGTAGCCATGCGTCTCCCTGAAAATGTTTCCTCGCGGTTCCCAGCAGTCTAGCGTGCGGTTTTCGTTCTCCGACGAGGCGCTGGTGGTGCGGGTCACAAAAAACCCTTGACCCATGTGTATCCACTGTATACGGTGAATACAATTCATCGCGTTCCATCTCCCGACAAAGGAAAAAACATGTATGTCTTGAACACCTGGTACGTGGCGGCCTGGAGCAACGAGGTCGACCGCAAGCCGGTAAAGCGGGTGATCTGCGAGCAGCCGCTGGTGCTCTTCCGCACCCAGAACGGAACGCCCGTGGCCCTGGCCGACCGCTGCGCGCACCGCGCCTTCCCGCTCTCGGAGGGCCGCACCATCGGGGATTCCATCGAATGCGGCTACCACGGCTTCACCTATGGGGAAGACGGCATGTGCACCAAGGTCCCGGCGCAAAGCACCATCCCCGAGCGTGCCAAGGTCCGCAAGTACCCGCTGGTGGAAAAGGACGGCTGGATCTGGGCCTGGATGGGCGATGCGGAGCTGGCCAACCCGGTGGACGTGCCGGACACGCACTGGATGACCGACCCCGAGTGGGCCACCGTCACCCACTCCTTCCATTTCAAATGCCGCGCCGGGCTGATACACGACAACCTGCTGGACCTGACCCACGAGTCGTTCCTGCACAAGACCACCGTGGGCGACGACTACATCTACGAGCACGGCATCACCGTCGAGGTCGAGGGCTCGGTGGTCAGCGTCGACCGGCTGATGCCGTCTGTGGAGGCCCCGCCGCTGTACGCCGACACCATGGACGCCCGCGGTCTCTTCGACCGCTTCCACTGCACCGAGTTCTTCGTGCCCAACCTGCACGTGCTGCACTCCGGGATCACCGGCGAGGGCAAGCCCCGCGCGGAGGGCTACCTCATCAAGGTGCTCAATGGCATCACCCCCATCGACGAGCACAACTCCTGGTACTACTACGCCTTCAGCCGCAACTTCGCGCTCGACGACGCGCAGGCCACCGAAGACCTGCGGGTGGGCCTGAACACCGTGCTGCAGGAGGACGCCGATGCCCTGGAGGCCCAGGAGATCGGCATGCAGTCCCGCCCGGCCGGCGAATTCGACGTGCTCATCGCCCAGGACGGCGGCGTGGCCAAGGCCCGGCGCATCCTTTCCACGCTGATCAAGCGCGAGCAGGCCTCCGACACGGCCCGGCCCGTCGCCGGTGCCAGGGCCTAGCCGCCATGTGGTTGCTGGTACGAGCCGATTCGCTCGACGACTACTGGGGCGCCGACGCCGGAACGCGCACGCTGGCCGCTTGCCCGGACACCGGCGAGCGCGGGGACCCATGGCGCTGGACCGCGCGGCTGGCCGAGCACGCCACCGGGTCCGAGGTGCTCATCGACGCGGACCCCGACTACATCGGGGTGCAGACCTCCGTCTTCGCCGACGGGCACACCGGGGTCGTTGAACGTCCCTCCGGGCACCAGATGGTGGTGACCTCGCTGCACGGACAGGTACTCATCTCCGCGGTCGACGGACCGTGGGAACGCTGGCTGAACCCCGGCGACGTGTTCATCGTTGAGGGGGAGGAGCACGAATCGCTGCGCCTTTCGCTCACCAATCCCGACGCCCGCGTCTCGGTCACGATGCTGGCCCCGCGCCGCGCCGCGGCACTGAGGTGGGTCCCGTGAGCGCCGCGGCAACCCGCGAGGCCACGGCGGCGGCGGTGTTCACCGGGATCGACTTCTCCGCCACCGGCAAGCAGCTGGGTTACGGGCACGTGGTGCATTCCGACAATGTGCACGACGGCTCCGTCATCCCGGTGCCCGTCGCTGTCATCTCCTCCGGGCCCGGGCCGGTTGCCCTGGTCGTGGCCGGCACCCACGGGGACGAGTACGAGGGGCAGATCCTGGCCCACGAATTGATCCGCGAGCTGGAACCCGGGCAGCTGAACGGCACCGTGATCGTGGTGCCAGCGGCAAACTCCCCGGCTGTGCGCGCTGCTGCCCGAGTATCGCCCATCGACGCCGGAAACCTCAACCGCAGCTACCCGGG
Source organism: Paeniglutamicibacter sulfureus (assembly GCF_030512175.1). Taxonomy (GTDB): domain Bacteria; phylum Actinomycetota; class Actinomycetes; order Actinomycetales; family Micrococcaceae; genus Paeniglutamicibacter; species Paeniglutamicibacter sulfureus. The sequence continues at coordinate 1,366,017 of NZ_JAULBL010000002.1, forward strand.
CAACCCGGCCGGCGGCCCCACCAACCAGGTGGCGGCGCTGATCTCCGGGCACCTGCTGCCGCGCGCCGACTTCGTGATCGACCTGCACTCGGGCGGGTCGAACTCGACCTACCTGCCATCGAGCTTCATCTACCGCGGCCCGGACGAGTCGCTGTGGCGCCAGAAGCTGCGGGCGGTGCGCCAATTGGGGCTTCCCTACGCCATGGTGGTGGCACCGCTGATGGAACCCGGCTCGCTTTCCAGCGCCGGTGACCTCGCCGGAATCCCCACCATTTCCACCGAACTCTGCGGCGGCGGGTCAGTGGACCGTTCCGCGCTTCAAGCCATGCGCCGCGGAATGCCGGCACTGCTGGCCGCGCTGGGGATCCTCTCTGCAGGTTCGGCGCCGGAGGAACCTGCCGGCGAACCGCAATGGCTGCAACTTGTTCCCGAATCCCCGGTGACCTCCACCGTGGCGGGGCTCTTTGAGCCGCTGGTCGGACTGGGGGACACCGTGAGCGCCGGCCAGGACGTGGCGCGCGTGCATTTCATCGACGAACTGGACAGGCCCCCGCGCAGCTTTGTCGCCCGAACCGCCGGCGTTGTCGCGATCCTTCGCCGTCCCACCCTGGTCACGGCCGGCTCCCACCTGCTGTACATCGCTCCACCGATCGACATCTCCACCATCAAGTGATCCTCACCCGACCCGTGCCCCTTTCCGCACGGAAACCCATGAAGGAACGACTCGCCATGTTGAAGAAAAACACCGCACGTCTGTTCGCAGGCGGACTTTTCATTGCCCTTGCCGCCACCGGTTGCACCACGGTCTCGCAGGCCGAAGCACCCCAAGGTGCCGGTGCCCCGGCGTCGGGTTCGGCCTCCACCGCGGCACTGGGCGTCAACGATGCCGCCCGCGCCCTGCTGCCGGAGGAGATCCGCGAGGCGGGCGTGCTGCGCATCGCCTCTGACCCGACCTACCCGCCGTTCGAGTTCTACGACACCGACAACAAAACCCTGATCGGGTGGGACGCCGACATGGGCGATGCCATCGGTGCGGTCCTCGGCCTGGAGGTCGAACACGTACCGGCGACCTTCGACACCATCCTTCCGGGCCTGGCCTCCGGCAAGTACGACCTGGGCATGTCCACTTTCAGCGTGACGGAGGAACGCCGCAAGGTCGTGGACTTCGTTCCCTACCTGCAGGGCGGAACCGGCCTGGCCGTGGCCCCGGGCAACCCGCAGGGGCTGAGCGTGGACGCGGCCTCCCTGTGCGGCAAAGCGATCGCCGCGCAGAAGGGCTCGATCCAATCCCTGGACATCCTGCCGGCGTTCTCCAAGTCGTGCACCAAGGCCGGGGACGCGGCGATCGACATGCAGTTCTTCCCCACGCAGAACGACGCGAATCTTGCACTGACCTCGGGCCGGGTCCAGGGCGTCATGGCCGACTCGGTGTCCCTGGCCTACCAGGGAAAGCTTGCGGGCGGGAAGTTCGAGGTCGCCGCCGGCCCGGACTACGAGCCCGAGCTGACAGGCACGGCGTTGGGCAAGAAGAGTGAATTGCTGCCGGCCATCCAGGCCGCCACTACCGCTGTAATTGAATCCCCGGCCTACCAAGAGATCAACACCAAGTGGGGGCTGCCGGAAAGCACCGAAATCACCGTCGCCGACGTCGTGCTGAAGTAGCGGAAGGTCCACGCCATGACCCTCATGACCGAACCCAAGAAGACCGCGGCGTTGGGTGACGAATACTCCATCGTCAAGGCCCGGCACCCGGGGCGATGGCTATCCGCCGCAGTGATCCTGTTCCTGGGATTGCTACTTGCCCGCTCGGTGGTCACCAACCCGAATTTCGGGTGGGAAACCGTAGGGATGTACATCCGAGACGTCTCCATCGTGCGCGGCATCGGCATCACCCTGGAACTGACCGCCATCTGCATGCTCATCGGCATCGTTCTGGGGGTGGTGCTGGCCGTCATGCGGATCTCGGCGAACCCGGTGGTGCGCACCGCGGCCTTCGCCTACGTGAACTTCTTCCGCGGCACCCCGGTGCTGGTCCAGCTGCTCTTTTGGTACAATCTGGCCGCGCTCTATCCCTCGATCACCTTCGGCATCCCCGGGGTGGACCTGGATGCGAACGCGATCATCACCCCGCTCACCGCCGCGATCCTGGGCCTGGGCCTGAACCAAGCGGCATACATGTCCGAGATCGTGCGGGCCGGCATCCTCTCGGTGGAGCACGGCCAGTCGGAGGCCGCAGGCGCCCTGGGCATCAACCGGCTGCAGACCATGCGGCGGATCATCCTGCCCCAGGCAATGCGGGTGATCATCCCGCCCACCGGCAACGAAACCATCGGCATGCTCAAGACCACAGCGCTGGTCTCGGTGATCTCGGTTCCCGAGCTGCTCTACTCCGCGCAGGTCATCTACGCGCGGAACTTCGAGACCATCCCGCTGCTCATGGTGGCCAGCATCTGGTACATCGTGGTCACCTCCATCCTGAGCGTCGGGCAGTTCTACCTGGAGCGCCACTACGCCAAGGGCGGGCAGCGCAGCCTGCCGCCGACCCCGTGGCAACAACTCAAACGCTTCGTGCGGGTCCACGACCCGCTGACCGGCAAGGGAGCCAGGAAATGAGTGCGACCACCATGGAAACCGCCGTCACGGCCACGGCGCCGGAACCGATGATCAAGGCCGATGCTGTCCGCAAGAGCTACGGCCACCTAGAGGTACTCAAGGGCATCGACCTGCAAGTGGCCCGCGGGGAGGTCGTGTGCCTGATCGGGCCCTCGGGCTCGGGCAAGTCCACGCTGCTGCGTTGTATGAACCACCTGGAATCCATCGAGGGCGGGCGCATGTGGGTGGACGGGAAGGTCATGGGCTATGACATCAAGGGCAGCAAGCTGCACGAACAGCCGCATGCGAAGGTTTGCCGATCCCGCACGGAAATCGGGATGGTCTTCCAGCACTTCAACCTCTTCCCGCACATGACCGTGCTGGAGAACCTCATCGAGGCCCCGCGTCTGGTGCTCAAGGAAAGTCGTGCCGCGGCGTCCAATCGGGCCATGGTGCTGCTGGATTCGGTGGGTCTGGCCGACAAGGCGAAGGCCTACCCGCGCCAGCTCTCGGGCGGGCAACAGCAGCGCGTGGCGATCGCCCGTGCGCTGTGCATGAAGCCGAAGGTGATGCTCTTCGACGAGCCCACCAGCGCCCTGGACCCGGAGCTGGTCGGCGAGGTCCTCAAGGTCATGAAAGACCTGGCCGCCACCGGCATGACCATGGTCGTGGTGACCCACGAAATGAACTTCGCCCGCGATGTCGCGGACCGCGTGGTGTTCATGGACAACGGGCACGTGGTCGAGTCGGGCCCTGCCAAGGACGTCATCGGCAACCCGCAGCACGAACGCACCCGCGCCTTCCTGGCCTCGGTCCTCTGAGACATCCATCCATTCATCCAGTCATCCTCGAAAGGGCACACAGCCATGTCGACCCTGGAATTTATTGAAACCGTCGTCCACCGCATCACCAGAGAGTCCGACGGCGTCATGTCCCTGGAGCTACGCCACCCGTTGGGGCAGGAGCTGCCCGAATGGAGCGCCGGGGCACACCTTGACGTGATGCTCCCCAATGGATTGATCCGACAGTATTCCCTCTGCTCGAATCCCGGGGTGCGGGAATCCTGGCGTCTGGCGGTGCTGCGCGAACCCGCGGGGCGCGGCGGTTCGGCCTATGTGCATGACGAACTGCGCCCCGGCACCAAGATCCAGGTGCGCGGGCCCAAGAACAACTTCGCCCTGGCCCAAGCGGGGGAGTACGTGTTCCTGGCCGGAGGGATAGGCATCACCCCGATCCTGCCCATGGTGCGGGCCGCCGCCGCGGCGGGAGTGCCCTGGAAGCTGGTGTACCTGGGCCGCAGCCGGGCGAACATGGCCTTCCTGGACGAGCTGGCGGTGTACGGGGACAAGGTGCACATCCACGCGGACGACGAGAGCGGCTTTTATCCGCTGGCCGACTTGCTGGACGATCCTGCCGCCGGTTTCCACGTGTACACCTGCGGTCCCGGGCCCCTGCTGAAGGTGGTCGAATCGCTGGCCGGGTCCTGGCAGGATCCGTCCCGCCTGCACTTCGAGCGCTTTGCCGCGGATCCCGAGACGGCTGGCGCGGCCGTGTCGCCGCACCAGGGGGACCACGAATTCACGGTCCAGGGCACCGACGGAACCGAGGTCAGCGTCCCGGTCGGAGTGAGCATCCTGCAGGCCCTGGAAAATGCCGGCATGAGCCCGCTGAACTCCTGCCGCGAGGGGATCTGCGGCACCTGCGAGACGCCGGTGATCTCCGGGGAGATCGACCACCGCGATTCCCTGCTCTCGGATGGGGAACGCGAGGCCGGGGACACCATGATGATCTGCGTGTCACGGTGCAGGGGCCAACGCCTGGTCCTCGATCTCGGCTAGACGCCGTAGGGGCGCCTCCGGTCCGGCAACGTCTCGGTGGACCAGGGAGCGATCCATTCGCCGGTGCCCTCCGAGGGATCGAGGATGCCTTTTTCCAACCAGGTGAAGTCCCCGGCGAGCACCTTCTTGGACAGTTTCCGATCGGTCTTGTCGCTGTTGGCCCACAGGTCCCGGAACAGGGCCTCGCAGCGGTGCTCGGCCTGTTCGCAGAACGCCAGGGCCAGAAGCTCGGCCGAGGCCGCGTTGGCCGGGTCCCGCGTTCGCATGAGCTCGACCCGGGAAATGCAGGCCGCCATGGCAAAGAGCTCAGCCCCCACGTCAACGACCCTTCCCAGGAACGCCTGGTGCTGTTCCATCCCCGCCTGCCACTTGGCCATGCCGGCGAAGGTGTGCCGGGCCAGGCGGCGCGAGGCCCGCTCGATGAAGCGCAGGTACTTGGCAAGCCTTCCGTGCTCCGCATAGGAGTTGGGAAGCAACCCCGACCCCACGGCGAGGGTCGGCAGCCACTTCGCGTAGAAGCCGGAGGCGCCCATGGCGGCCTTGGCTTTCGCCTGCAGGTCCGAGTCCTTGTCGGCAAGTGCGCCGGCGGCCTTGAGGTGCGCGTCGACGGCCTCGCGGGCGATGAGCAGGTGCATGATCTCGGTGGAGCCCTCGAAAATGCGGTTGATGCGCAGGTCCCGGAGTGCCTGCTCCACGGGTACAGCGCGTTCCCCGCGGGCCCGCTGCGAGGCTGCTGTTTCGTAGCCGCGTCCGCCGCGGATCTGCAGCAGCTCGTCGGCGATCTTGTAGGAGACCTCCGAGGAGAAGAGCTTGGCCAGCGCGGCCTCGATGCGCACGTCCTTCATCCCGGCGTCGGCCAGGGCCGCGGAAAGCTCGAAGACCGACTCCAGGGCGAAGGTGCTGGCGGCAATGTAGGCGATTTTCTTGCCGACCGCCTCGTGCCCCCCAACGGGCCTGCCCCACTGGATGCGGGCGTTGGACCATTCGCGGGCGATCTTCAACGACCATTTCCCGGCACCTGCGCACATCGCCGGAATAGACAGACGGCCGGTGTTCAGGGTGCTCAGTGCGATCTTCAGCCCGGCTCCCTCCTTTCCCAGGCGGTTGGCGGCCGGGACCCTGACGTCGTGGAAGCGGGTGACGCCGTTTTCGATGCCGCGCAGTCCCATGAAGGCGTTGCGGTTTTCCACGACGATTCCGGGGGAGTCCGCTTCGACCACGAAGGCGCTGATGCCGCCGCGGGCCGTGGTTCCGTCTGGCAGTTGGCGGGCCGGAACGGCGGCCATGACCACCAGCAGCTCTGCAACCACCCCGTTGGTGGTCCAGAGCTTGGCACCATTGATGAGGTAGCTTTGTCCATCGTCCGCGAGGACTGCGGTGGTGCCCAGTCGGGCCGGGTCGGATCCCACGTCGTTTTCAGTCAGCAGGAAGGCCGAAATCGCTCCGGCGGCGCAGCGGGGGAGGAATGCCCGTTTTTGTTCCTCGGTGCCGAACATCTTCACCGGTTCCGGAACCCCAATGGATTGATGGGCCGAGAGCAACGCGCCGAGGCTTGGACTCAGGGTGCCCAGGAGCATCAGCGCCCTGCCGTAGTCGGCGAGGTCCAGGCCCAGGCCCCCGTATTGGGTGGGAATCTTCATGCCAAAGGCGCCCACGTCGCGCAGGGCCTTGATGTATTCGTCGGGGATCCGGGACTCGCGTTCAATGACGCCCGGGTCGAAGTCCTTGACGGCCGTGCGCAGGGCCTCCATGAAGGCCGCGCCGCGTGCCGAGGCTTCGGGGTCGTGCTGTGGGTGGGGGTGGATCAGGCTCCAATCGAAAGCACCCATGTACAGGCCCTTGGCGAAGCTGGGCCGATCCCATCCCTGCTCGCGTGCGGCCTCGGCCACCTGCCGTGCGGTCTTCTCATCGATGCGTTCACCGGAGTGTTTTTCGTCAATGCTCATGGCGCTTCCCCTGTCGAAAACAAGGGGCCTGCCATGCGGACTCACAGGCCCCGACGTATTCATGTCAGCCTAGCCGCGGCCATCGGTTGCCGATAGGGGGGCTTCGGCGTCCTTTCCCGAGGCAGTGTAGGTCGGGGAAACTTTATGAAGCCGTCGAATTCCAATGCGGTTATGACTCCAGGGGGTCCAACCTCACGCAGCAGTGGTGCTGGTGCGTGGGTGGATCAAGGCAGACCCGGTATGGTGCTTCGGACCCGTCGACCACCGCCGTGAGCAGCTCGAGGTTCATGGAGCACACGGTGTCCCTGTGGTTTGCCGAAAGGTGGTGGAACGGACAGTCGAGGAGCTCGACAGAGCCGTCTCGGCGGACCTCCGGGCGGTATCCGTGATCCGCCAGCAGCTGGGTCAATGAGCCTGCGCGGGTGCCGATCACCTGTCCGGCCTCCCGGGCGACCTCCGCCAATACGGTGGTGACCGGCCGGTCTTCGGTGCCGGCCCTTTCGATGGCCTTTGCCATGAGGTCCGCGGCCAGGGCGTATTCGCGGTGCGGCACACTGGCCGCCACGTCCAGATGCGCGGCCGCGTAGAGCTTTGCCGGCCGTCCGGAACCCGGGCCGCCCTTTCCCTTAAGCCGGCGGAACTCCACGGTCAGCAGCCCTTGGTCGGCCAACTTGTCCAGCTGGAAGGCCACAGTGTTGCGGGGCCACCCGAGGGCCGCGGCGCACTCGTCCCGCCCCACGGCTGCCTCGCTGGTTCGCACGAATTCGTACACTGCCTTGCGTACCGGATCCGCCAATGCGGCCACGGCCGAGAGCCCTTGATCACCCGGTGGAAACTTCATGGCTCCAGTGTAAATCTAAAGCTAGTATCTGTTGACTTAGAGACGGCTGCGTTTCTAAAATTAGGCATCATCACTTTAGAAAGAAGGGCCGACATCATGGCCACTCACACAGTGAGTGCTGCAACCGAACGCAGCGCCAAGCTCAACCACCAAGCGTTCGTGCTCCTGCGAACCATCTTTACCGTCGCGCCGATCGTCTTCGGGCTCGACAAGTTCACCAACATCCTCACCGATTGGACGCAATACCTGGCACCCTTGGCCACCGACATCATCCCGGTCAGCCCACAGGTGTTCATGTACGTGGTCGGTGTCGTGGAGATCGTGGCCGGAATCCTGGTCGCGCTGCGCCCCAAGATTGGATCGTTGGTCGTCGCCCTCTGGCTGCTGGGCATCATCGTCAACCTGCTCGTGCTGCCGGGCTTCTTCGACGTCGCCCTGCGCGATTTCGGGTTGCTGGTAGGCGCACTGGCGCTGAACAGGCTTGCAACGGCACGCGGAGCCTAGCTAGCGCCCGCTTCGGCGACGGCCGGAGTTTCCATCCGCAAAGGATTTCAGGGTCGGGGAAGTTCAGGATGAACCTCCCCGGCCCTTCTTCGTGAAAACAGTGGGGGAAGGTCGACTTGTTCTTGCGTGTCTTGTTCTTGCGCATCTTCTTGCGCATCGCCGACTTTTTTCGGCGATGCCTCGGGTCCTGGGGCCAGCAACACGGTGGTGGGCGACGTCAGCCAACGAGGCGAGAGCCAGGCGGCAGTGAAGCGTGGTTCGGCTGCCCTACGACGCGGTTTCCTCTGCCGGGACTACTTCCTCAGGATCGGAATCCTATTTCGGGGCCCGGCCATTTTTCTTGTCCTGACTATTGGCATTGAGACAGAATGAGAGCGGCGAGGCACGCCGCGGCGCTGTTGCCGGCTTTGCCCGGCTACGCGCCCGCGAACCGCGGCAGCCCCCCTGGCTTCCACCCGAACATTGGTCGAGTACCGAAACATGGAAAGCGAACGATAACGATGACACGTCCTGCTGCCACTGCCACCATCCAGATTGAGAATGAGCGCATACGCGTCACCGAATGGCGTTTCGCCCCGGGGACGGAGACCGGCTGGCACGTCCATCCCGCAGACTACGTCGTGGTACCGATGTCCACTGGTGAGCTGGGCCTGGAGACAAGGGACGGTGTCGTCGTGAATTCCTTGCAGGCGGGGGTTTCCTACACCAGGGTCGCAGGCAGCGAGCACAATGTCTTCAACGACGCGGCCTCCGAGTTCGTGTTCGTGGAGATCGAACTCAAGTAGCCCGGCCTTCGCGCCGACAGGGACGGAGCTGGGGCGCGAAAGGACACCACAGCAGAGTAGGGGCGGGAGCCGATATAACCAATCGACTCCCGCCCCTACTGACGACCGAGCATTTTCTAGAAGTGGTTTTCCGCTTCGGTCAACACCGACCGCAGGATCGACTCCATCGCATCGAACTCCGGCGGGCCCACCGTCAGTGGCGGTGCCAATTGGATGACCGGGTCCCCGCGGTCATCGGCGCGGCAATACAAGCCGGCGTCAAAGAGTGCGGTGGAGAGGAAGCCGCGCAACAGGCGCTCGGACTCATCGTCATTGAACGTCTCCTTGGTCTTCTTGTCCTTGACCAACTCGATGCCGTAGAAGTAGCCGGCGCCGCGCACGTCCCCGACAATCGGCAGGTCCTTGAGCCTCTCCAGAGTGGACTTGAAGATCGGTGCATTGTCCTTGACCCGCTGGTTCAGGCCCTCGCGCTCGAAGATGTCCAAATTCGCCATCGCCACGGCTGCAGACACGGGGTGCCCGCCAAAGGTGTAGCCGTGATAGAACGTGGTGTCCCCGTGCTTGAACGGCTCGAAGAGCTTCTCCGAGGCGATCATGGCACCCAGCGGAGAGTAGCCGCTGGTCATGCCCTTGGCGCAGGTGATGATGTCCGGCACGTAGCCGAAGTCATCGCAGGCGAACATCGAGCCGATGCGGCCGAAGGCACAGATGACCTCGTCAGAGACCAACAACACGTCGTACTCGTCGCAGATTTCGCGCACCCGCTGGAAGTATCCCGGCGGCGGCGGGAAGCAACCGCCGGAGTTCTGCACCGGTTCAAGGAAGACCGCCGCTACGGAATCCGCCCCCTCGAACTCGATCGCCTCGCGGATGCGCTCGGCGGCCCACAGGCCGAAGTCCTTCTCGTTGTCGGCGAACTGCTCCGGGGCGCGGTAGAAGTTGGTGTTCGGCACCCGGAAGGTCCCGGGCACCAGCGGCTCGAATGGTGTCTTCATGTCCGGCAACGACGTGATGGCCAGAGCGCCCTGCGGGGTGCCATGGTAGGCAAGAGCGCGGGAAATGACCTTGTGCTTTCCCGGTTTTCCCTGCAGCTTGAAGTACTGCTTGGCTAACTTGAATGCCGATTCGACGGCTTCTCCGCCGCCGGTGGTGAAAAAGACGCGGTTAAGGTCGCCTGGTGCGTAGTTGGCCAGGCGCTCGGCCAGGTCGATGGCCGGTTCGTGCGCATAGGACCACAGGGGCATGAAGGCCAGTTTCTCCGCCTGCTTGGCCGCGGCCTCGGCCAGCTCGGCCCTCCCGTGGCCGGCGTTGACGACAAAGAGGCCGGCCAGGCCGTCGATGTAGCTCTTGCCCGCATCGTCGTAGAGCATGTGCCCCTGGCCGCGGGTGATGATCGGGACTCGGGCCCCGCCCTGTAAGGGAGAGTGGCGAGCCATGTGCATCCACAGGTGGTCCCGGGCGGCCGATTGTCGGTCGGTTCCCAGGGGCGTGGAGCTGGTGGAGGTGCTGGTGGAGGTGCTGGCGGTGGTGCTTGAAATGCTCATCGGGTACCCCAGTTATATTCCTGTTTGCGTAGCGAGAGATACATGAACGTTTCGGTTTCACGTACCCCTTCCACGGATCGAATTTCAGTGATGATACGAAGCAGGTCCTCATCATTGGCGCAAATGACTTCGGCAATGATGTCCGAAGGACCGGCCACCACAACGCAGTAGTCGACTTCGGGCAGGGCGGCGATCCGATCCGCTGTGGCAATGATGTCGCCGGTGGACCTAATGCCCAGCAGGGCCTGGCGCTTGAAGCCAAGCTGGAGGGGGTCGGTGACCGCAACCACCTGCATGACTTTGCTATCGACGAGTTTCTGGACCCGTTGCCGCACCGCGGCCTCGCTCAGGCCAACCGCTTTGCCGATCGCTGCGTAGGAACGGCGACCGTCCTGCTGCAACTGCTCAATGATGGCCTTGGAGGTTTCATCCATGATGAAACCGTTGGATGCTCCGTTGGGTGGGGACTGGGTCACTTCCTATCGACCTCCTGATCGATCAGACGGGTGTCCGTGCTCCGCGACGCGGCCCCTGCCACATTGCTTGAGAATGAGCATAGCCCTAAGGAATCAGTTGTGGAAGGGTCGCCTCACGGTTGATTTCCTTCGTGTGCGAAATGTAAGTCAACGAAAACTATTGTCAGCACAGATGATTCCTGACATGATCCATGTCAAGAGTCGAGCGTGACTGGGGTCACGATCACCCACTGCGCGTCAGGGGAAGACGCTGCCCAGTTGAAGGGGAATCCGAGAATGTCCAACCAGAACCAGCGTGAGCTGCCCAGGGATCCAGCGGTACGGGCCCTGGTCCGGCAGGCGCAAAGAATCCAGCTCTCGCGACGCAAGTTGCTGGCCGGTGCCGGGGGCCTTGGGCTCGCGGCCTTCCTGGCCGCCTGCGGAACCGGAGGCACGGGAAGCAACACCGCGAGCAGCGCCAGCGCAGTGAGCGACTTGTCCCAAAGCGACAAGAACATCTTCTGGGCCAACTGGACCCTCTACCTGGACTACGACGATGAGGCCAAGAACTATCCGACGCTGGAGGACTTCACCAAGCGCACCGGAATCAAGGTGAACTACGCCGAGGACATCGACGGAAACGATTCCTATTACGGCAAGGTCCAGGCGCAGCTCGCGGCCGGGCAGGACATCGGGCAGGACATCATGACCCTGACCGACTGGATGGCCGGCCGCGTGATTCGCCAAGGGTTCACCCAGGAGCTGGACCATGCGAACATCCCCAATATCAAAAACCTGCTGCCGAGCTTGCAGGAAGTCGACTTCGACCCGGGGCGCAAGAACTCGTTGACCTGGCAAAGCGGCTACGCGGGCATTGCCTATAACAAGGCAAAGTACCCCAAGGGCCTTCGGACGGTCTCAGACCTGTGGAATTCTGACCTCAAGGGCCGCATCACCGTACTCGATGAAATGCGCGACACCATGGGTCTGCTGATGCTCGACAACGGCGTGGACATCGCCGGCGGCTGGGGAGACACCGAATTCGCGGCCGCCACCGACGTGCTCTCCCAACAAATCGCCAACGGACAGATCCGACAGGTCAAGGGCAACTCCTACAAGGAAGACTTCATCTCCGGGGACGCAATTGCCGGAATAGTCTGGAGTGGCGACATCACCCAGATGAACTTCGAGAACGACGACCAGTGGGAGTTCGTGCTCCCGGAGGCAGGCGGAACGCTGTGGAGCGACAACCTCATGGTTCCCGTGGCATCTCCCCGCAAGGCCAATGCCGAAAAGCTGATGGACTACTACTACGAACCGGAGATCGCGGCCCAGGTGGCGGCCTACGTGAACTTCATTTCCCCGGTCCAGGGCGCCAAGGAGGCGATGGAAAAAATCGATCCGAGCCTGATGGACAATCCGTTGATCTTCCCCTCTGAGTCCGATCTGGCCAAGGCACACGTGTTCAGGTCCCTGAGCGCCGAGGAAGAAACCAATTTCAACGGCCAGTTCCAGACATCGATCGGCGCTTGATGCCATTCCTCGGACACCGCCGGGCCTCGCACCGGCGACCCGTCCGCGGGATGGCCGAAACCCCGGTCCACAACGAGTCCCAGCAAGTGATTGGCGTCCGATAATGACAACCACGACCACCCTGAAGGACCAAACCCAGCCCACAGCCTCCTCCGGAGCCGACCTCCACCTGGGCAATGTCACGAAGCGGTTCACGGATTTCACCGCCGTCGACGACCTGACGCTGACGGTGCCAAGCGGTACGTTCTTCGCCCTGCTGGGACCCTCGGGCTGCGGCAAGACCACCACGCTTCGGATGATCGCAGGCCTGGAACAGCCCACCAGCGGCACCATCAGCATCGGCGGCAAGGACGTCACCAAGCTCCCGTCCTTTCAACGCCAGGTGAACACGGTCTTCCAGTCCTACGCCCTTTTCCCGCACATGACCGTTCTGGACAACGTGGCCTTTGGACTCAAGCGAAAGCGGGTCAAGGATTCACTCGAGCGGGCCAAGGCGGCGCTGGCCATGGTGGAGCTGGACCACATGTCCGCGCGCAAGCCCATGCAACTCTCCGGCGGGCAGCAGCAGCGAGTGGCCCTCGCCCGCGCCCTGGTCAACCGTCCCGCGGTCCTGTTGCTCGACGAACCCCTCGGTGCGCTCGACATGAAGCTGCGGCGGCAAATGCAGGTCGAACTCAAATCCATCCAGACCGAGGTCGGCCTGACGTTCATCCACGTGACCCACGACCAGGAGGAGGCCATGACCATGGCCGACACCGTAGCGGTGATGAACAAGGGCAAGATCGAGCAAATGGGTGCCCCACGCGATTTGTATGAACTGCCCAGGACCGCCTTTGTCGCCAACTTTCTGGGCAAATCCAATCTCATGCCCGGAACCGTCACCGAGGACCTCGGCGACGCCGTCGCCGTCAACGTGGCGGGCCACCGGCTGGTCATGCCCAAGGAGCGGGCCGTGTCGCATCATGGTGCCGCCGTGGTGGGCGTTCGACCGGAGAAGATGCGGGTGATGAACGTGACCGACGAATACTCGGCCAGCGCCAACATGCTCACCGGCTCCGTCTTGGACGCCTCGTTCACCGGGGTCAGCACCGAATACCTGGTGGAGGTCCAAGGCATCGGAACCATCGCCACGTTCTCCCAGAACCTGGGACAAGCCCCGGCACAGCGCGGGGACACCGTCCGCATGACCTGGGAACCGGAATTCTCCTTCGGTCTCGACGGGTCAGAGAAGACCACAACAGGGCAGGACGCGGTATGACCGCCACCGCTGCCCGTTCGTCCCGGCGCAAGAGCAAGCCTCCACAGGACCTGCGCAGCGAAGAGGAAATCCTCGCCGAAAGGCGCAAGGGCCGGATCGGCCTGTACCTGATCATTCCGGGCATGGCCGTCCTGGCCCTGTTCTTTGCGGCCCCGGTCGTGGTGCTCCTGGGAATGTCGCTCTACGCCAGGCCCCCGGGAGCCGAAATCGGCGAGTTCGTTCCGGGACTCGAATTCGGCAACTACGCCACTGTGGTCAGCGCCTATTGGGAGGTGTTCCTGCGCTCGTTCATCTTCGCGTTCATCGCAACCGTTGCTGCCTTGGTCATCGGCTACCCCATGGCGTATCTCGTGGCGGTTCGGCTGAGGGGGCGGCAGCTGTTGCAGGGGATCCTGTTGGTGCTTTTGATCGCACCGTTCTTCTCCAGCTTCATCCTGCGCACCCAGGCATGGAAGCAGATTCTCTCCGACGAAGGACCGGTGGTGACGGTGCTGCGGGCCATCGCGATCCTGCCGGCGGACGGCCACCTCACCGCCACCGCTTTCGCCGTCGTGTGCGGGCTGACCTACAACTTCCTGCCGTTCATGATGTTGCCGATCTACGCGAACCTGGACCGGCTGGACACCAACCTCCTGGAGGCCTCGGGAGACCTGTACGCCAGTCCGCTGACCACCTTCTTCAAGGTGACCTTGCCCCTGTCGATGCCCGGCGTCTTTGCCGGAACCCTGCTCACCTTTATCCCGGCGGCCGGCGATTACGTCAATGCCGCACTGCTGGGGAACAACCGCGACACGGCCATGATCGGGCAGATCATCGATTCGCGCTTCTTCAAGGTTGTCGACTACCCCGGGGCCTCGGCGCTGAGCTTCATCCTGATGATCCTGATCCTTGCGTTGGTCATGATCTACATCAGGCGCTTCGGCACCAAGGAACTGTTCTAGGAAGGCTTGGCATGAGACAAAAATTTGGGCGCTGGTTCATTCCGGTCGCCGGGGGCCTTGCCTTCATCTATCTGCTGGTACCAATTGCCTACATCTTCGTTTTCTCGTTCAACGATGCCGGGCGAACCAATCTTGAATGGCGTGGATTCACGCTCGACAACTGGAAGAACCCCTGCGGTGCGCCCAACGTGTGCGAGTCGTTGGTGAACTCACTGCAGATCGGCGTGGTTGCCACCATCTTCGCCACGGTTCTCGGAACCTGCGTGGCATTGGGGCTGGTGCGCTACAAGTTCAAGTTCCGCAATACCGCGGACTTGCTGATCATCCTGCCCCTGGCAACACCGGAGGTGGTGCTCGGCGCCTCCCTCCTGGCCCAGTTTCTGAACCTTGGATGGGAACTCGGATTCAGCACCATCGTGATTTCCCACATCATCTTCTGCATGTCGTTCGTGGTGGTTACGGTTAGGGCGCGAGTGTCGTCGCTGGACCCGCGACTGGAAGAAGCAGCCTCCGACCTCTACGCCAGTCCGTTCGCCACCTTCTGGAAGGTGACCTTCCCGCTATTGGTTCCCGGCATCGTGGCCGCGGCATTGCTGTCGTTCGCGATGAGCTTCGACGACTTCATCATCACGAACTTCAACTCCGGGAACTTCTCGACCTTCCCGAAGTTCATCTACGTCTCTGCCACCCGGGGCATCCCGGCCCAGGCGAACGTGATCGGATCGGCGATGTTCATCCTTGCGCTGGTGGTCGTGGTGACCTCCCAGGTCATTGCCTACCGCCGCCGCAAGGCGCTTGCCGCGCGCTGACGGTGCAAGGAGGGCGATTTATGCCACTAACCACTGGTGACAAGGGCGAAAAAGGGGAATGCGGGCGGGGCCTATGGAAGGATAGTGCCCATGACTGAACCGAAGTGGCTGACGCCCGTGGAACGAGAAGCCTGGTTGGCACTGGTGTCGGTTACGACGTTGTTGCCGGCGGCTCTCGACAGCGAGTTGCAGGTCCAGGCAAAGATCACCCTGTTTGACTACACGGTGCTGGCCATGTTGTCGGAGGCACCCGATCACATCCTCCCCATGAGCGAGCTTGCATCGCGCACCAGTTCCTCGCTGTCGCGCCTCTCGCATGTGGTCAAGAAGCTTGAGGGGCGCGGGTGGGTCATGCGCAGCAGGTCCGCCGAGGACGCCCGGGTCACCATTGCCAAGCTCACGGGCGAAGGTTGGGACACTGTCGTTTCCCTGGCCCCCGAACACGTCGATTCGGTGCAAAAGCTGATTTTTCAAGGACTTGACGACCGCGATGTCGCTGAATTGGCGCGAATCGGCCGGAAGCTCGTCGGTCGGCTGAACCCCGAACACTGGATCCTTCGGTAGGGAGCGTCCGGGCCAATCTGCCCCGCAGCGGCCCAACCGGCCGCGGTAGTGAGGTAGATCGCATGCAGGGAAGCTTAAAAGGCCTGTTGTCGATTTGGCTGCCGATGTGTTAATCGCCTAGAATGATTAGGCGTTAAGTCGTGCATGCCCAATCGGGTTTGTGCGGTTACCCGTAAAACCGAATATCGCGGTTATGTGAGTAGGGAAAAATACTCACCGACCGCGAGGTTCACCGTCTTTCACGCTAATCAAGGCGCTTCGGTTGGTTCTCACCCAGCCTGGTTACCTTCAAAGTGTGCAGTAATAACGGTGTCACAACTGGTGGCGGGACTCTTATACGCAGATTCAGAGGCAGCAGTTTTCCGCTGTATCTGTCAACGAGTACCGCCAATATTTACTACAACTGAGGAGTGATCATGGCAGCAGTATGCCAGGTGACTGGTGCAGTTCCGAACTTCGGACACAGCATCTCCCACTCGCACCGCCGCAACAAGCGTCGGTTCGACCCGAATATCCAGAAGAAGCGCTACTGGGTTCCGTCCCTGCGCCGTAACGTCACGCTGACCCTGTCGGCAAAGGGCATCAAGCTCATTGACGTTCGCGGTATCGACGCCGTTGTAACCGGACTCATTGCAAAGGGTGTGAAGATCTAGTGGCTAAGGATAAGGACGTACGTCCCATCATCAAGCTCAAGTCGACCGCCGGCACCGGTTTCACTTACGTGACCCGTAAGAACCGTCGTAACAACCCAGACCGCATGGTTCTGAAGAAGTACGACCCGGTAGTCCGCAAGCACGTCGAATTCCGAGAGGAGCGCTAAAGATGGCCAAGAAGTCCATGATTGCTAAGAACGAGCAGCGCAAGGTCATCGTAGAGCGTTACGCCGAAAAGCGTGCAACCTTGAAGAAGACCCTCGTTGACCCGAACGCAACCGATGAGGCACGCGAAGAGGCCCGCTTGGGCCTGCAGAAGCTGCCCCGCAACGCATCGCCGATCCGCGTTCGCAACCGCGACGCCATCGACGGCCGTCCCCGCGGTACCCTCCAGAAGTTCGGTATCTCCCGTGTTCGCTTCCGCGACATGGCACACCGTGGCGAGCTTCCGGGCATCACCAAGTCTTCCTGGTAAATTCCAGAAGCAGTCAATGGCTCCAACCGATTCGGTTGGGGCCATTGGCCATTTAAGCGGCCAGCGACTTTATTGCTGGCTGACTCCGGGCGACGTCGGGATTAGTGCGTTTTGCGCGTAGTCAGCCATCGACCGAGCCAGAAGGCACGCGGGCGCACCTCCGGCGTCTCATCAGTCCCTGCATCGTCGTTTCGTCGTGATTTCCAGGCTGCGATTTCGGCGTCGACGTCCCGTAGGGGAGTGATTACCGGAGGACCGCCCAATAGTTGGCGGCGTGCCTCGATGACACGGGCGTTGAAGTCCTCCAGCAGCTCGCGCACGGCGGTCTGGCCGGCCAGCTGGTCGAGTGTCGACTCAAGCTCTTCGTCTTCCTTTCGCAGCATCAAGGCAGGGGGACCGAGGCCGCTGATGTGCTCTCGCTCAATAAGTCCCTTGACCCACCAATCGGGGTCCGTTGAGGTGCCCAGGCCGGGTATGGGTTTGCCGGCGTATGCAAGGTTGTCGAATTCGCCCCGTGCAAAAGCTGCATCGAGGGCGCTGTTGGCGACCTCCCAAACATCGTCGTCGGCGTGGAACTGCGGGATGGTCGATGTCGAGTCCTCAGTGTCGCCAAATGTTTTCCCGGTCCGCCGGGCGTATTCATCGGCGGGTATGTGTTCTTCGGCGTTTTCACGTTCCGATCGATAACGGGCCGAACGCAGCGAGGCCTCGCTGTTTTCCTCAAGATTGCGTCGGGACATGTGTGGTGCCAGCCTTCCAGAACGGTTCGTTGCCAACACTATCGAGGCCAAGACGACGGGGCAACGAAGAACCATGGTGAGGTTTGCAGGACCTGTGGTTGGGACTTTCGAGTTGTTGCCCCCCCTGCGCCGAGGAGAGGGTGGGCGGCATCAACCACGCCGCAACGCCGGCCGAATGGAAGGCAGGCTGTAGCTTTGGAAATCATGAGCAAGAATCAAACCACAGATACGAACCCGAATCGGGCCGCACCACTGATGGACACCGAGGCACAGGCCGGCGATGCATCGGGGATGCGGATTCTGGTTACCGGAGCGAATGCCGGAATCGGCTTTTGGAGCAGCCTCCAGCTCGCCCAGCGCGGCGCCGAGGTCATCATGGCGTGCCGCAACACCGGCAAGGCCGAAATCGCTGCCAAGGCCATCCGAGCCCGGGTGCCCGAAGCAAATCTTCGCACCGTCGAGCTCGATGTATCCAGCCTCGATTCCGTGGCCAACACGGCCAAGATGCTCAACGGTCTCTCACATCTGGATGTCCTGATTGCCAACGCCGGCATGGTCCACACTCCGCGCACGCGCCGGAGCAGCGTGGATGGACTGGAACTGGTGGCAGCGACAAACTACTTCGGCCACTTTGCCTTGGTCGCCGGACTTCTGCCTGCATTGGAACGGGCAGGCGCCGCCCGCGTGGTGACACTTGGATCGCTGTCGACACGGCTGGTTCGCCCGCACCTTGACGATCCGCAGTTGCTGGAAAACTATTCGCCGTGGCGTGCCTACGCGCAATCCAAGATCATGGTCCAGTCCTTTGCCTTCGAGCTCGACCGACGACTCCAGCTGGCGTCGAGCAGCATCCGTGCACTGTGCGCGCATCCCGGCTATTCGATTTCCGGGCGCACCCCCGCTGTTGCCGGGATCAATGAGCCAGGCATTCTGAAGCGAACCGGCGATACGCTCCAGGCGCCCTTCACCCAGGGCAAGGACCGCGGCGCCTGGCCCATCGTTCGGGCGTCCCTGGACCCCAAGGCTTTCGAGCTGCCGGGACCAGTGTTTTACGGTCCGCGGGGTTGGGTCAAGGGTGGCCCAACAGTGTCCAGGCCCGCATCCATCACCACGAACCGGGACGCGGCGAAAACCATCTGGTTCGCGGCCGAATCCGCCACCGGAAATTCCCTGCTCGGCTAGGGCCTGGTATCGCCCGTGATTCGATCCCGGCGGGACAAACCACACCGGAAATTGGTCGGCTAAAGGACAGTAAACGGTCGCTGGGGGTGACAGACCTGCTTGAACCCCTCTCGGTGCCCAAGCGTGCTGTTCGTCTCTCTTTTAGGGAAAAATCTACCGCTGACAGCGAAAAACCTGCCAAAGTTCAAAAATTTCCCGGGAATTCGGCCCAAATCGGGCGTTTCGCGCAGGAAGATTTGGTAAGTTCTCACACAGAAGTCCCCGCGAACGCGAGGCGACCCGCGCCGATAACGGGCGGGAAGAGAAGTCCAGGAGGACATACTTTGGCTATGAACCGTAGTGAACTTGTTGCAGCTGTCGCCGAGAAGACCGGCAACTCCCAGGTAGCCGTCAACGGTGTTTTGGATGCAGTGTTCGACGTATTCGTTTCCCAGATTTCCAAGGGCGAGAAGGTCTCGATCCCGGGATGGCTCGCAGTCGAGCGCACCGACCGTGCAGCACGCACCGGCCGCAACCCGCAGACCGGCGAAGCCATCCAGATTCCGGCCGGCCACTCGGTCAAGCTGACCGCTGGCTCGAAGCTGAAGGCTGCCGTCACCGGCAAGTAGTCCGCGCCCCGCGCAACAGCTTTCAAACCGCCTCCAGCCTCGGTCCACCGACCGGGTGCCAGGGGGCGGTTTGGCGTTAACGGGAGCCCTCGGCGAAATCCGGGTTCTACGTACAGTAGAAACCCGTAGAATGTCTGCTGGAACTTGTAGGCAAGACCTCGAAATTCCCTAGCGGAGGAATCACGGCATGAAGAATCAAGGCCTGCGCATACTGCGTGGCTGGATTGGTGCACTTCTATGCACCTGCCTTGCAGCTGCCTCCCACACCTTGGTCGACGGTGCCCTGCCGCCGCTGCCGATTCTCGGACTCTTGCTCTGCATCAGCGCGGCCATCTGCACGGCGTTGTCCTCGAGCGGGATCTCGTTGTTGCGCACCGTCCTGGCCGTGGCATTGAGCCAGGGTGCCTACCATGGGGCTTTCGCCCTTTTCGGGCACCGACACCAGCCCTCCGGATTGCTCCATGAGTCCACCGGCCTCGCCGGACATGCAGCACACGAAATGGATCTGGTCGTCGGTCCGTCATTGGCAGGCGCAGGCACTGGTGATGCCTCCAATCCCTGGTTGATGCCCGTCGCCCACCTGGTCGCTGCACTGCTGACCATTGCCGCCCTGCGCCGGGGCGAAATGGCGGTTCGTGCATTTGCCGAGGCAGTGTCCCTACGCGTGCCGCGACGGATCCTCTTCATTGGCGGCCTGCCGTCCGCAAGCGGCAAACAGCCGTTGCTCGGCGTCGCCTACCAGTCCCCGGTCCTCAGGGACGTGTTGCGGCCTGCCTTGCATCGCCGAGGTCCTCCCGGTGGTCCCGCTTTCGCATTCTCGTAGAAGCCCCAGACCACAAGCGCGGCGCATAGCTGCCGCGAAGGACAGGACCACAAGACCCATGACCGATGCAATCCAAACCCCACGAACGGCTACCCGAATTGGCGTCATCTTTGCCGCAGTGCTGCTGTGCCTGATGACCTTCATTGGGGTCTCAAGTGCCCAGGCGCACGACGAACTGATCTCTTCAACCCCTGCCTCCGGCGACGTGCTGAAGAGCGCACCAACATCACTCGTGCTTACCTTCAGCGGTGACATCAAGAAGATCGGCACGATTCTCGAACTGAAAGCGGCGGACGGTCAAAAGGTCGGGACGACATTCAGCATCGACCGCCGAGACGTCACGGTGACTCCGGAGGCCCCGCTGACCAACGGCAGCTACACGCTGGTGGCCCGCGTGGTGTCCTCCGACGGCCACCCGATCGCCAAGGACATTGACTTCGAGATCAACGACCCCGCGGAGGTCGCCAGCTCCGCACCCGAGGGCGCGAACGCCAGCCCGCCGGCGGCAGCACCCGCACCTGTCGAGGCCACAGAGGATTCCGACGACAGCCAGCCCCTGGCCGGCATGCCCGCCGGCCTCATCTGGACCATCCTCGCACTTGCCGGTATCGGCATGGTCGTCCTGGTGCTGCTCAAGGTCCGCCGGCAAAAGTAGCCGGCGTGTGCGGTACCGGAGCCGCATACGCCGGGCAGCGGCCGGAGGGCCCGGGGTGGCACAGGCCACCCTGGTCCCTCGGCTTCTGCCAATCGGTGGGAGAATGAAGCGGCAGGACGCTGAAAGGACATTGTGAACAAGTCACGGAACACGCAGGCCACGGCCTCCCGGGCGCAGGCGGCGACCCCCACGGGGCCGCTTTGGCCCCTGTTGACCCTTCCGGCGCTGCTGGTCGGCGTGCTGGTGCTCGTCGCCGCCAGCTACTTTGCCGGCACCGCAACGGCCAGCGAGCTGGGGGACCACGGTCCATTGGTTCGGTGGGCCCTCCCTGCGGCCAAGGCGCTGCACCACTCCTCGATGGCCATCACCGTCGCCGCCCTGATCTTTGCCGCAACCATCCTGCCGCGTTCCACCAAGCCCAAACGCCCTGCACCGGGTGAACAGGACACCGATGGCGGCGAAGTCCACCCGGCCTTTGCCCGCGCCATGAACCTGGCCGCCGCCGCCGGATTGCTCTGGACGGTTTCCGCGGCGGCGGTGCTGGTCTTCACCTTCTGGGACCTCGTGGGCAAGCCCATGAGCACCGACCCGAGCTACACATCCGCGATGCTCGACTACGTCCTGAATATTTCCGTGGGCCGGGCATGGGCCTGGATGATCGTGATCGCCGCGATCACCTCGTCGCTGGCCTTTGGCGTGAGGTCCCCGTCATGGGTCGGTGCCACCGCCGTCTTCTCCCTGGCCGGAGTCCTCCCGATGTCGCTGATCGGACACGCCGCGGGCGGCGATGACCACTGGGGCGCGGTCAACTCGATCATGCTGCACCTGGTAGGCGTGTGCCTCTGGTTCGGCGGCATCGTCGTGCTGGCCGCTCTGGCACCGCTGCTGGCCTCCAAGGCCCCGGGGCGCCATTCGGGCACCCGGCCCATCCTGGCCGGCACCGTGCTGCAGCGTTTCTCGGCATTGGCCACCATCTCCATCGTCCTGGTCGCCGGTTCCGGAGTCGTCAATGCCTCGATCCGCATCTCCGGCTGGGACCAGTGGATGACCCCCTACGGCTTGATCGTGATCGCCAAGGCCGGGGCCACCCTTGCCCTGGGGGCGCTGGGCCTTGCCCACCGCAGCCGGGTGATCCCGGCACTTCGGGCCGGGAAGCTGGAGGCCACGCGCGCCGCCTGGCTGGTGGTGGCTGCCGAAACCATTGTCATGGCCGCCGTCATGGCACTGGCCACGGTGCTGGCCCGCACCGCACCCCCAACCCCGGAAACCGCGCCGGAACTGCCGACCCCCGCCCGGCTGTTGACCGGATACGAACTTCCCCCCGAGCTCACCAGCGCCAGCTGGCTGCAGGTCTGGCGCTTCGATTGGCTCTGGATCGCCATTGTGATTTTCCTGGCCGTCGCCTACCTGTGGGCCGTGGTGACGGTGCGCCGCCGGGGCGACAAGTGGTCCCTCCTGCTCACGATCTCCTGGCTGGTGGGTCTGGCCTGCCTGTTCTACTTCACCTCCGGCGCCCTGGCCGTGTACGGCACAATCCTTTTCTCCGTGCACATGGTCGACCACATGGCCTTGACCATGGTCGCGCCCTTGTTCATGGTGATCGGCTCGCCCGTCACCCTGGCACTGAAGGCCTTGTCCTCGCGCAGCGACGGCACCCGCGGACCGCGCGAGTGGATCCTGGTGCTGGTGCACTCGAAGTTCTCGGCGTTGGTCACCAACCCGATCTTCGCCGCCGCCAACTTCGCCGGATCGATCATCATCTTCTACGGCACCGACATCTTCGGCTTCGCCCTGCGCAACCACGTGGGCCACGAATTGATGAACGTGCACTTCCTGATCACCGGCTACCTCTTCGCTCTGTCCATGATCGGCACCGACCCGGTGCCGCGTCGCGCGCCCTACCCGCTGCGCCTGGTGATCCTGCTGGCGACCATGAGCTTCCATGCCTTTTACGGGGTTTCCATCATGAGCTCCACCTCGCTGATGCAGGCCGACTGGTTCGGCAACATGGGACGCACCTGGGGCGAGGACGCGCTGGAGGACCAACGGCTGGGCGCCGGGGCCATGTGGGGGATCGGGGAGATCCCCACACTGCTGCTGGCCCTGGGTGTCATGGTGTCCTGGAACCGGGACGATTCCAAGGAATCCAAACGCAAGGACCGGCAGGCCGACCGGGACAACGAAGCGGAACTGAACGCCTACAACGACATGTTTGCCCAATTGAAAAAGCGAGACGAGGAGATTGCGCGCCGTGGCCGCTAGGACCAAGACGGGTGCGCTGCGCGCCCTTGCCCTGAGCATGTCAATGGGCCTGTTGCTGGCCGGATGTGCCGGATCCCCGCAGGCCGTTGAACTGCCCGAGGGCCACGCACCGCTGAGCACCGCGCCTTCGGCGCCTTCCTCCGCGGCACCTTCCAGCGCGGCGGCGGAGCTGGACGTCTCCGAGCTGTCGGTGGCCTCGGGAATCTCCATGGCCGCACGATTGGGCTTCGACCAGGCCCGGGTGATCTCCGGAACGGAACTCGCCGGGCTGAAGAAGTCACCGGAGGAGAACCGGGGTTCGGTTGCCGTGCTGCCCACGCAGTGCGGGGACGTCATCGAGTCGCTGAACTGGTCGCCGCTGCAAATGGGCGGCGAGGGGGCGCGCACCGACTTCCTGACCGAAAAGATCGCCGCCACCGGTTCCGTCGAGGTCGCCGAGATCACCGACAAGGCGGCCCTGGAGGCGCACTACGCCACCGTGCTGGCCATGCTGACGGAGTGCAAGTCGGTGACCATGCACCAGGAAACCGAGACCGTTCCCTTCAAGACCTCCAAGCCGCAGCTCAAGGCCGGCGCGGCGGACTCGGCCATCGCCTGGACGCGCGGCACGCCGGGCCAGGGAATGCGACAGCAGGCCCTGGTGTTGATCAAGTCCAAGGGGGACCACGTGGCAATGGTGTCCTTTATCGCCGCCGACGGCCTCGAGGCGCCCGAGTTCAGCCAGATGGCTGCCGAGATCCTCAACGCCGCACTCGCCCAGGCGGGCTAGCCGCCCGCGCTTCCCGTCCAGGAGGCACCTGGCGACGGTCCCTGACCCGGGTTCGTCGCATCAGGTCATGATGTCCCGCTCCCGGCAGCAAACCGGGATAATTGAATCCAGCACAGTGTCAGCCGACAAGCCGAGGAGTACCCCCACAATGACAGCTTCCACAAACACCGGAACCGAATCCGTGCGCACCTCCTACAAGGTCCGCGCCTCCGAACTGGTCGGCCGCAATTGGCTGAACACCGGCGGGAAGCAGCTGTCCCTTGAGGACTTCCGCGGCAAGATCACGATCCTGGACTTCTGGACGTTCTGCTGCATCAACTGCCTGCACGTGCTGGACGAGCTGCGCCCGCTGGAGGCCAAGTACTCCGATGTCCTGGTGACCGTGGGCGTGCACTCCCCGAAGTTCGAATACGAGGCCGACCCGGTGGCGCTGGCAGCTGCAGTGGAACGCTACGAAATCCAGCACCCGGTGCTCGATGACCCGGAACTGGTCACCTGGCAGGCGTATGCCGCCCGCGCCTGGCCGACCCTGGTGGTCGTTGACCCCGAGGGCTACATCGTCGCCCACCTCTCGGGCGAGGGCCACGCGTCCGGACTGGAATCCCTGGTCGAGGAGCTCATCGCCGAGCACGACGCCAAGGGCACGCTGCACCGCGGCACCGGCCCCTACGTGGCGCCCCCGGCGCGCGAGGGCGACCTGCGCTTCCCCGGCAAGGCGGTTGCCCTGGAAAACGGGAACTTCCTCGTCGGCGACTCCGGCCACCACCGCATCGTGGAACTGGGCAACGACCTGTCCACCGTGGTGCGCACCTTCGGCTCCGGGACCAAGGGCTTTGCCGATGGCGACGCTGACACGGCACAGTTCAACGAGCCCCAGGGTCTGGCGCTGCTGCCGGCCGATCGCGCCGCGGCACTGGGCTACCATGCGGTCATCGCCGACACCGTCAACCACCGCCTGCGCGGGCTGAACCTTGACACCGGCGTCGTCACCACGCTGGCAGGCAACGGCATCCAGCGCCTGCTCGACGCCGAACAAGCGCGCTCGGAAGTCGGCGAGGACAACGAAGAGGCCTGGCTCAGCGACCTCGGCAACGACCCGCTGAACACCTCGCTGTCCTCCCCGTGGGACGTGCTGTGGAGCCCCAAGACCGACTCCGTCATCATCGCGATGGCCGGAACCCACCAGATCTTCGCCTTCAACCCCCAGACCTCGGCCCTGTCGGTCTTCGCCGGCACCGGGCTGGAGGGCCTGACCGACGGCGCGGCCTCGGAGAGCTGGTTCGCCCAGTCCTCCGGCCTGGCCTTGGACAAGGCGGAAAACATCTGGGTGGCCGACTCGGAGACCTCCGCACTGCGCCGCCTGGTGTTGGCCGAGGACGGCTCGGTGGCCAACGTCGAAACTGCCATCGGCGCGGGGCTCTTTGACTTCGGGTTCCGCGACGGAGCCGCGGACGCTGCGCGGTTGCAGCACCCGCTGGGTGTCGCGGCGCTGCCCGACGGCTCGATCGCCATCGCCGACACCTACAACGGCGCGGTGCGCCGCTACGACCCCGCCACCGCCACCGTCAGCACCCTGGCCCGCGGACTCAACGAGCCCGCGGACGTGCAGCTCGACACCTCGGTGGACGGTGAACCGGTGCTGCTGGTTGTGGAGACCAACAGCCACCAGCTGGTGCGCCTGCCATTGCCTGCCGAGGCACTGGTCGTTGACGAGGGCGCCAGCCAGACCCAGCGTCCCAAGACCAAGGTCACCGCGGGGGAGCACGCACTGACGGTGCGCTTCTCCGCACCCAAGGGCCAGAAGCTCGATGACCGCTGGGGCGATCCCACGCAGCTGAAGATCTCATCCTCCCCGGAGGAGCTGCTGCTGTCCGGCGGCGGCACCTCGACCGGATTGACCCGGACCCTGGAATTGAACCCCGAGGTCCTCGAGGGCGTCCTGCACATCACCGCCCGCGCGGCCGCCTGCGACGGCGAGCCCGGTGGCGAGATCCCGATGCACGCCGCCTGCCACCTGTACCAGCAGGACTGGGGCATCCCGGTGATCCTGGATGCCGAGGGCGAAAGCGAACTGGTCCTAGACCTGCGCGGCCTGGACACCTAGCCGGCTCCCCACGACCACTGCACGAGGCTCGTTCCCTTTCCGGGGGACGGGCCTTGTGCCGTCTGGGGATGGCGGCGAAAGTGGGGCATCTCACCCGCCCCGAAACGCCTTCGGTGAGGCGCGTCATGGCGGGGAGAATTCGGCCCGAGTATCGTTAGCAATGCTAAAGAAACTAACGAGGTCGAAACCAAAGACGCCGGGTCGCCCGGCGCATTGAAGGAGGGTCCGTGGCTCGCCCGGATCAAGTGAACGCAACCAACAACGCCCCGAAACCCGCACCAACAACCCCCGCCGATGCCGGCGGCACCGGCGACCTGGCCGCCGAACTGCGGGTGGCCGTGATGAAGACATCCCGCCGCCTGCGCCTGGAATCCAGTTCCGAGACGCTCACCGCCGCCCAGTATTCGGTGCTCGCGGGCCTGGGAAACGAGCAGCACACCATCGGCGAGCTGGCCGCCCGCGAACAGGTCGCCGCCCCGTCCATGACGCGCATCGTGAAGTCCCTGCTGGAGGCGGGGCTGGTCACCCGCACGGCCAGCGAACAAGACGGGCGCCAGGTGCTGGTTGAGCCCACCACCGAGGGGAAGGCCGCTCTCCAGGCGGCCCGCAGCCAGCGCACCGCCTGGCTGGCGCGCCGCGTGGAAACACTCGGTGCCGAGGACCGGGCGACACTGAAACGGGCAGCCGCCCTGCTGCAGGAAATGAGCGCCAAGTGAGTCGGATGTTCAGCGCCCTGAAAAACCCGAACTACCGCCTCTGGACCGCCGGTGCCCTGGTCTCGAACATCGGCACCTGGATGCAACGCGTGGCCCAGGACTGGCTGGTGCTCACCATCCTGACCGACCACGACGGTACCGCCGTCGGCATCACCACCGGCCTGCAATTCCTCCCCATCCTCCTCCTTGGCCCGTTTGCCGGGGTACTGGCGGACCGCATGGACAAGCGCAAGCTGCTGTTGGTCACCCAATCGGCCATGGGCTTCTTTGCCGTGCTGCTGGGCGCGCTGGTGCTTACGGGGTCGGCCGAGCTCTGGCATGTCTACTTGCTGGCCCTCGGCCTGGGCGTGGCAAGCGCCTTCGACGCCCCTGCCCGCCAGGCCTTCGTCTCCGAACTGGTTCCGACAAGCGACCTACCCAACGCCGTGGCGTTGAACAGCGCCTCGTTCAACCTGGCCCGGTTGGCCGGCCCCGGCGTCGCCGGGATGCTGATCGCCGTCTTCGGGACCGGACCGGCATTCCTCATCAACGCCGCCAGCTTCGGTGCGGTGATCTTCTCCCTGGCCAAGATGCGCAAGGAGCGGTTCCAGCCCACCACCCTGGTGGCCCGCCGGAAGGGCCAGATCCGGGAGGGCGTGGCCTATGTGCGCCAGCGCCCCGACCTGCTGCTGATCTTTGGCCTCGCCTTCGTCGTGGCCACCTTCGGCCTGAACTTCCAGCTGACCAACGCCATGATGGCCACCGACGTCTTCCACGTCGGTGCCGGGGAATTCGGCTTGCTGGGAACCATCATGGCCATCGGCACACTCGCCGGGGCCCTGCTGGCAGCCCGGAGGGGAAGTCCGCGCATGCGCTACCTGCTGGGTGGCGCCGTTGGCTTTGGCGCCACGGCACTGATCGCCAGCTTCATGCCGAGTTTCCTCTGGTACGCGCTGATGATGGTGCCGGTGGGCCTGGCCTCGCTGACATTCCTGAACAGCGCCAACACCATGATCCAGCTCTCCGTGGATCCGGCCTACCGGGGGCGCGTCCTGGCGCTCTACATGATGGTGGTCCAGGGGGGAACGCCCCTGGGCGCCCCGTTGGTGGGCTGGCTGGGCACGGAATTCGGCGCCCGCTGGTCGGTCGGCAGCGGCGCCGTGCTGTCCCTGGTTGCCGGGCTCATTGCCGTTGCCCTGGTGGTGCGCAGGTCGCGGGCGACCCATGGCAAGCCATCCGGGGCCCCGGCCCGGCACAGGGCCAGGGCCCGCGCCCTGGCCCCCGCGCTCGGACGGTAGTTCACTGGGGGCCGGACCGGGCGACGCGGCCGTTACTCGCTGGAGACGGGCGTGACGCTGACCTTGGTGGTGTTGGCCCTGAGTGACGCGGTGAATCCGAAGTCGTTGTCGATGGTCTGTTCGGTGTACCTGCCGGTGCGCAGGTCCTGCTCGGTGAGTTCCAGACGGACCTTGACCGTCAGCGGGCGCAAGGCCCAGCCGCCGTCAAAGGAAACGATCTCGGCGGGCGGGTAGCCCAGGATGCTCCAGTGGATGGAGTCCGACTGCACCCGCGCCGTGGTGGAGTAGCTCATGGGGCAGCCCGCAGGCATGAGTACCTGCTGCTCGGCGCAGCCATCGAGGTATGCATTGATTTGCTTGTTGACCTCGTCCTGCAACTTCTTGGTGGGTTGGGTCCGCAACTTCACGGCAGTGTCCTTCTTCGCGAAGTCGGTGACGGCAAGGCCGCGAGAGTCAGCCGCGAAATTGGGCGTCGCAAAACTGGTGTCAATGACCGCCGGCACAAAGACCGGAACCGTGGCCCGGCCCTTGACCAGCGGTGCAGGACGCGAGTTCACGACGACTTCATTGGTGGTGTTTGCCGAGATCGCCACGGTGGGAAGAGTCGTGGGAATGAATTCCCACTCATCGAAGAACATCCAACGGTTGCCGGCGTTCCGCAACTGGTAGGAGGTCTGCTGCTCGACCCCATGGACCGAGTAGCTTGCCACCACCTTGACGGTGTCTTCGGCCCCGGGGATCTCCTCGGGCTCGCCGACAGTGAAATCCTTGATGTCGGCACTGGCCGCCTTCAGGCCCTCCCCGTCGAGAAGCAGGGCATTGCCCGGTGGCACCTTGGCATTCAGCAGCCCCAATGCCCGGGCGCCTTCGCCGTTGACGAGGTGGGAGTGGAGTGTCTTGACCATTTGGGCGGGCCCAAACACCCTCTGGTTCACCAGGGCGATGACGGAAACTGCAACTACGGCCAGCACCACAAGGGCCGCCGCCCAGATGGCAGCGACCCTTGTGGGTGATAAACGTTCGCTCATTGAATCCAAGGCTACCGGGAAAATCGCGCCGTTTGCGCAACCCTTCCTAGCGGCGACGCCTCCGCTTGGTGCCGAACATGCCGCGGAGCATCTCCCGGCCAAAAATGTTCGCCGCCTGTAAAGCCATGTCAAGCAGCGGATTGTCCGGATTCTGCGCCGGGGCGGGGGCCTTGGTCTTCCGCTTGGGGGAGCCCGTGGTGGCCACCGGCGGTTCGGGCATGGTGTAGTCCGAGGCGCCCGGCTGCGGAGCCGAATTCGGGAGGGAGGACGGGCGTCCCAGGATGGATTCCTCGATGTTCCGTGCCGCCGCATCGATGTCCGCCTGGCTCTGGCCGGGGCCGGGGACCCTGGCGGCGACCGACCCTCCGGTGGGCACCGGTGCGGCCGTGGCCTCGGTGCTGGTTCCGTTGATCTTCTCGTAGGCGGATTCACGGTCCACGCTGGTGCCGTAAACCTGCATCAGGGCCGAGGAAGCGATGATTCCGGATACCGTGTCCGGGGAGGAGGGGCCCATAGTTGATTCAGGGCTCCACATGCGAGTCCAGGCCACCGGGGTGGGTGCGCCCTTCTCGTTCATGACGGTAACCACCGCTTCACCGGTGCCCGCCTGCGTCAGCGCCTCGTCCAGGTCGTAGTCGCTGGTGGGGAACGTGGAGACGGTTGCCTTCAGCGCCTTGGCATCATCAGGGGTAAAGGCACGCAGCGCGTGCTGGATCCGGTTGGCCAGCTGTCCCAGCACGTCGCCGGGAACGTCCTTGGGAGTCTGGGTCACGAAGAACACGCCGACGCCCTTGGAACGGATCAACCGGACGGTGGCCGTGATCGAGGTCAGGAAGGCCTTGGATGCCCCGTTGAAGAGCAAGTGTGCCTCGTCGAGGAAGAACACCAGCTTGGGCTTCTCCGGGTCTCCGGCCTCCGGCAGTTCGGCAAAGAGGTCCGCCAGCAGCCAGATCATGAAGGTGGAAAAGAGCAGCGGCTTTTGCATCAGGGTCGGCAGCTCCAGGATGCTGATGACCCCGCGGCCGTCGGGAGCCTGTCGCAGGAGCTCTGCGGTGTCGAACTCCGGTTCGCCGAAGAAGGACTCCATGCCCTGGGCCTGCAGGGTGACAAGCTCGCGCAGGATGACGCCGGCGGTCGCCTTGGACACGCCACCGAGGCCCTCAAGTTCGTCCTTGCCCTCGTCGCTGGTCAGGTGCTGGATGACCGCGCGCAGGTCCTTCAGGTCGTGGAGTTCCAGGTCCTTGGTGTCGGCGTAGTGGAAGATCAGCTGCAGACAGGATTCCTGGGTCTCGTTCAACTCCATGATCCGCGATAGCAACAGGGGGCCAAAGGAGGAGATCGTGGCGCGGATCGGGGTTCCCTGCCCGTCGCCGCCCAAGGCGTAGTACTCGACGGGAAAGGACTTGGCCTGCCACTTCATGCCGACCGACGCGGTGCGTTCCGTGAGTTTTTCCGTGGCCGTGCCCGGTGTGGAGAGGCCGGTGAGATCCCCCTTGATGTCTGCAAGGAACACCGGAACGCCGTGGGCGGAAAGCTGTTCGGCCATCAATTGCAGGGTAATGGTCTTGCCGGTTCCGGTGGCTCCCGCCACCAATCCGTGCCGGTTCATCATCCGCAGCGGCAAACGGACCTGCGCAACGGGGAAGACCTGCCCATCGACCAGTGCCGCCCCCAGATTCACCGCCAAACCGTCAAAGGCATAACCTGCGCTGATGGATTCCACATGCTGGGCTGTTGTCATCTTGGCCATGTCCATAGCCTACGGTCTGGATCGTGTCCGTAGTGGTGGGCGCGCCAATTCTTTTTAGTCCCGAACCCCGCGTCGGAAGCTCCATGCCCTTAGAACGGGTTGAGCAGGCGGTGCACGAATTGCTGGGTCCGCTCGTTTTGCGGTGCCCGCAAGACGACATCCGGGTGGCCGCGCTCGATCACCACTCCCTGGTCCATGAATACGACTTCGTCTGCGACCTCCCGGGCAAAGGCCAACTCATGGGTCACCAGGACCATGGTCCAGCCTTCGTCGGCCAATTCCTTGATCACCTTCAACACATCACCCACCAGCTCCGGATCCAGCGCGGAGGTCGGCTCGTCAAAGAGCAACAGCGAAGGCTTGAGCGCGAGCGCCCGGACAATGCCCACCCGCTGCTGCTGCCCGCCGGAAAGCTGGTGCGGGTACTGGTCGCGCTTCTGGCCTAGTCCGACCCTGGCCAGCAGTGCTTCGGCGTCGGCGACGGCCTCGGAACGCTTGCGGCGCTGGACCTGGATCGGCCCTTCGATCACATTTTCCAGCACTGTCATGTGCGGGAAGAGATTGTAGTTCTGGAAGACCATGGCGCTGCGGGTGCGCAAGACCTGGGCTTGCTTTTGCGTTGTCTTCGGCGCAAAGACCACGGCGGGACCGTCGCTGAAGGCGACCTCCCCGCCGTCGGGGATCTCCAGGCCGTTCAGGCAGCGCAACACCGTCGTCTTGCCCGAGCCGGAGGGGCCGATCAAGGCGAGCACCTGGCCCTTGCCGATCTGCAGGTCAATGGACTTCAGGACTTGGTGGTCGCCAAAGCTCTTCTGCAGGCCGGTCACCTTCAGCAGAGCGGGCGCGTTCGTGGCGGGATCAGTGTGCGACATAGCGGTCAAGCCTTCTTTCCAATCTGGTCTGGCCGGCGGAGAGCACCAGGCAGAACACCCAGTACACGAACGCTGCCTCGATATAGACCAGCAAGAATTGCTGGCTGAAGGCGGCTATTTCCTGGGCGTTGCGGAACAACTCCGTCACCAGGATCAGCGATGCCAGGGACGAGTCCTTGACCAGGGAGATGAAGGTATTCGACAACGGCGGCACCGACACCCTTGCTGCCTGCGGCAGGATCACCCGGCGCAGTGTCGTGGTGCGCGACATACCGATGGTGTAGCCGGCCTCCCACTGGCCCTTGGCCACCGAGAGGATGGCCGCGCGGATTACCTCGGCAGCGTAGCCGCCCACGTTCATCGAGAATGCGATGATGGCGCTGGGCCATGGGTCCAGCGTGACCCCGATCGAGGGCAACCCGTAGAAAATGACGAAGAGCTGCACCAACAACGGGGTTCCGCGGATCACCGAAATGTACGCCTTGGCAATGAACGTGACAGCTGGATTCCGGCTCAACCGCATCAGTGCCATGAGCAAGGCGATCGCCAGGCCGATGGCAAAGCTGGCCAGCGAGAGGGGAATGGTCCCGCGTAGCCCACCCACCACTATGGGCCAAAAAGAATCGCCGATTAATTGCCAATCAATGTCCATGGCAGGACTCCTTCGCATTCGCAAGGTGAAACCGCGGGCCACTGGGGTGCGGACCGCGACACTGCCGGAAATTACTTGGTGACGTCTGCTCCGAAGTACTTCTCGGAAATCTTCGAGAGCGTTCCGTCGGCCGAGAGTTCATCCAAGGCCTTGTCGACTGCCTCGACCAGGTCGCCGCTACCCTTGCGGAAGGCCATGGCACTGAGCGACTTTTCGGCTGTTTCGGCGGCGATCTTGATGCCGTCGTCCTGCTTGGTGGTCTGTGAATCCAGATAGGTCAGCTTGTCATTGACAGTGGCGTCCACACGGCCCTGCTTCAGCAGCGTGATGGCCTGAGCCCACCCTTCCACGGCTTGGACGTTCGCCCCGGCATCCTTGGTCAGCTGGTACCAGTTGCTGGTCAGCGACTGTGCGGTGGACTTGCCTTTCAGGTCCTCGAAAGACGCAATATCGGTGTTCCCCGCCTGGGTCACGACAACACCGGTGCTCACGGTATATGGCTTGGAGAACTCGTACGCCGCCTCGCGCGCGGGAGTGATGGAAATCTGGTTGGCAATGACGTCAAAGCGTCCGGCCTCGAGACCGGCGAAGATCCCGTCAAACTGGGTTTCCTCGAACTGTGGCTCCACACCCAGCTTCTGGGCTACGGCCGTCACGATTTCCACATCGAATCCGGTCAGCGGACCGGTTCCGCCCTCATGGAAGGAAAACGGCTTGTAGGTCCCCTCCGTTCCGACCTTCAGGACGCCTGCATCCTGGACCTGTTGGAGGGTCAAACCGGTCGCGGTTCCGCTGGCGGCCGGTGATCCGGATGGCTCGGAGGAGCCGCTGCAGCCGGTGACCGTCAAGGCGAGCAATGCGGTGGTCATTAGCGCGATAATTTGACGCTTCATGGAAACGGTCCTTTCGATGACAATCGTTCACTCGCCGAAGGGGGAGCGGCACCCCGGGATAGGGATCCGCACTCGTGGCAGGATGAACCTTGCTCTGACGCTAACACGGAGGTGGGGCTCGCATAAGCCCCATATTGCCGCGCGCGTCGAGGCAAGGTCTGACCCGGCCGTTCGGTGAAGTCAGGTCAACAGCAGGGGAACCAGCATCATCGCCGGCACTGCGACGATGGTGGTGAGCAGGACGGTGTCCTTGGCCAGCACGACGCCGCGCTCGTAGCGAGAGGCAGTCACGAAGATATTTTGGGCCGTGGGCAAGGCGGCCATGATCACCGCAACAAACACCGCGTGGCTGTCCAGCCTAAAGAGCCACACGGCAAGCACCCAGGCGACAACGGGCTGGAAGAACAATTTCATGCCGGTGGCCAACAGCGTATCGGCTCGACGCCCGCCGGAAGCCTCGAGCGGCTTGGAGCCTACCAAGGAAATGCCGAAGGCTATGAGCATGGCCGGGATGGAAGCACCGGCAATCAGCTCTATCGGGTCGGCGAGCGGCTGGGGAAGTTCCACGTCGAAGAGCGCGCACACCAATCCGGCCAGGGAACCGACAATCATCGGGTTCCTCAGTGTCTGGACCAACATGGAAAACACGGTGGTCCGGTGCCTGGACGTGCTGGCGTCCAGGATGGCCAGGCATACCGGGGAGAACAGGGCCAGCTGCCACAGGATAACGGGTGCCGCATGGGCCATGTCGCCCAGGACGTAGAGGGCAATCGGAAGGCCGAGATTTGCCGAGTTCACTGTTGAGGCGCTCATCGCGCCGATGGTCGACTCGGTCAGGTCGCGCCGCAGCCACCACCGGGTAACCAGCACGAAGACGATGGCGGTGGCCAGGGAGGAAATCGCAGCAACGCCCAGGAAGGGGCCGAGCACCGAAGCGGGGTCCGAATCGGCGAGCGTGGTGAACAACAAAGCTGGGCTGGCCACGAAGAA
The DNA here is from genome assembly GCF_030512175.1 of Paeniglutamicibacter sulfureus. GTDB lineage: Bacteria > Actinomycetota > Actinomycetes > Actinomycetales > Micrococcaceae > Paeniglutamicibacter > Paeniglutamicibacter sulfureus. The sequence goes on from NZ_JAULBL010000002.1 coordinate 1,400,076, forward strand.
GGTGAGCCGGTTCAGCACATAGCGCGCGTTTTCGCCCAGGACACCCGTGCGTCCGACGAAGTAACCCACGGCAATGACGGTCCAGACCACGGCAAAACCAGAGAGCACGCCGTTCATAAGCCTTCGGATTCCCTCTTTCCGCTGTTCCTTCACCGCACCGGGGGTGCGCTTAACGCATTGGGACCCGGCCGCCGGCCGGGTCCCAATGTCATAGCGAGCGGGCGACGGGAATCGAACCCGCGTGTCCAGCTTGGGAAGCTGGCGCTCTACCATTGAGCTACGCCCGCGAAGCTCCGGGAAGCCTAATGGCGTCCCGGGCTAAAACAGCATATCCCAAGGTGGGGTGCCAAAACCTAATCGGGAACGTCGGGCGCGTCAAAATGCGGCGTCGGGTGCCTGCGAAGGTTTGGGCAAGAACGGCCTGGCCAGGGGCTCGGCGAGGCGGGCGGCGACCGGTCCGAAGACCGCCAACAACAACACGTATGCGGTTGCCAAGGCGGCTAGTTCCCCGGTAACCGCACCGGAGGCAACTGCCAGTCCGGCGATGACAATGGAAAACTCACCCCGGGCAATTAAGGCGACGCCGGCGCGAACCCGGCCGGGGATCCCGATCCCGGCCCGCTTCGCCGCCCATACTCCGGTGGCCACCTTCGTCAGCGAGGTGACAATGGCCAACAAGATGGCCATGGGCAAGACCGCGGGAATGCTCGATGGATCGGTGTTCAGGCCGAAGACCACGAAGAACATGGCAGCGAAAAGGTCGCGCAGCGGCTCCAGGACCTTGGTGGCCGAATGTGCGGTTGATCCGGAAATGGCAATACCGAGCATGAAAGCGCCGACCGCAGCGGAGACCTGCAACGCTGAGGCCAGACCCGCAACCAGCAGCGCGGCACCAATGAGCTTAAGCAGGAAATTTTCCCGGTCCGAGGAATGGATCAACCGTGAAATCTGCGGCCCGAAGCGCAGCGCCGCCAGCAATACCAATGTGATGGTGCCCATGGCAATACCCACTGCACGCAGCCCGCCCAGGAATCCGAGTCCTGCCAAGGTGGCGGTGAGCACCGGCAGGTAGACTGCCATGGCCAGGTCCTCGAGCACCAGGACGGACAACACCACCGGAGTCTCGCGGTTGCCCAACCTGCCCAAGTCGGAGAGCACCTTGGCGATGATTCCGGAGGACGACACGTAGGTGACCCCGCCAAGGACCAAGGCTCCGGTAACGCCCCAGCCCATGATCAAGGCCAAGGCCGCACCCGGAGTGAAATTCAGGACCAGGTCGACGACCCCGGCGACCCAGGAACCTTTCAGCCCGGTGACAAGTTCGCGGGCGGTGTATTCCAGGCCCAGCATGAGCAGTAGCAGGATCACGCCGATTTCGCTGGCAACCTCCCCGAACTCCGAGATGCCGGCAAGGTTGACCACGCCCCCGCTTCCGAAGAGCAGGCCGCCGAGTAGGTACAGGGGAACCGGTGACATGCCGATTTTCGCTGCCAGGCGCCCCAACAGGCCAAGCCCCAAGAAGACGGCGCCAAGCTCAACGAGTATTAGAGCGGTGCCGTGCATGTCCCGCGCACCTCCCCTTAGCCGTTGTTGATCAGGTGCGCTGCTTTTTCCAAACCTGCGGCGGTTCCGACAATGACCAGAACGTCACCCACATTGAGTTCAAAATCAGGAGCGGGGGAGGGGAATACCTTCCCGCTGCGGGAAATGGCGACAACAGAGGTGCCCGTACGGGTCCGCAGGCGGGTGTCGCCCAGGGTCTGGTCCACGTAGGGGCTTTCATGGCTCAACACGAATTGCTGGGTGTTGACGCCGGGCAAGTCGCGGTGCTGGTCCGATAACTGGGTCACCAGCTGCGGGGCACCGAGCATGGCGCCGATGGCCCCGGCCTCCTCAACGCTCAACGGAATCGACGCGGCACAGGCATCGGGGTCGTCGCGCTGGGAAATGATCAACTGCATCGATCCATCACGCAGGATCACCACGCCGACCCGGCGCCCGGACGCGAGGATTATTTCGCGACGGACGCCGAGACCGGGCAACGACGTATCTTCAAAATCCATGCTCCCACTCTAGACCTCCCGGAACGCGAAAGGAGGCCGGGTTTCGGGGGTGATGCGCGGGGTGTTCGCGACCCCTACTTCGAGGGGTCCTTCGGCGTTCCGTCGAGGTTGAATTCCTCGCGAATGGTCTTCACCCCGGCGGCGTCGATCTCCAGGCACAGCTCGTGACCGGGGTTGATGACCAAGCCGGTGTCCTGCAGCGAACTGACGACGGTCCCGCCGAGGACCTGGACGCCGTAAGGGGCGACATCGATGTAGGCGCCGGGAATGCGGGCCAGGTGGGTGAACAAGGCAATCACCGGCTCGCCCGCGGCGTTCTGCAGGACCATGGGCTGGGCGTTGCGGGCTTCGCCGCTGACTTCCTCGCGGCTGAGGAAATACACCTCGGAATTCATGAGGGTCGCGATGACCTGGCCGTTGAGGGCGGGGTCGTTCTGCGCGGCCCGGATCATCATTTCAAAATGGGTCGCCGGTTCGTTGCCGGTGACGGTCGGTTCAATGCCCAGCGCCGCCTGGATGTCGTCGGTGCCATTGGTGGACTTGGCTTGCGGGTTCTCTTCGCTCATGCCCCCAAGCATGTCTACATTGCGCCCGTCGGCGCAACCCGATGTCTGGTTGTTCGCCCAACCGTCCTAAACTGGTGGGAAACGTTTTGAATCTTTTGCGAGGAAGCCTCATGCCCGAATTCCAGTACGAAGACCTCCTGCCCATCGGGGCGGACGAGACCACCTACCGCCAGATTTCCACCGATGGTGTCCGCACCATCGAGGGGCCGGGCGGCCGAACGTACCTCGAGGTCGACCCCGAGGCCCTGCAGAAGCTGGCCACCACCGCGCTGCACGACATCTCCCACTACCTGCGCCCGGCGCACCTGCAGCAGCTGCGCAACATCCTCGATGACGAGGACGCCAGCCCTAACGACAAGTTCGTCGCCCTTGACCTGCTCAAGAACGCCAACATCGCCGCCGGCGGTGTCCTGCCCATGTGCCAGGACACCGGAACCGCGATCGTCATGGGCAAGCGGGGTTCGCAGGTGCTGACCCAGGGCCCGGACGAGAAGGACCTGTCCAAGGGCATCTACGACGCCTACACCACGCTGAACCTGCGCTACTCGCAGCTGGCCCCGCTGACCACGTGGGAAGAGAAGTCCACGGGCAACAACCTGCCCGCGCAGATCGAACTGTATGCGGACACCGAGCCGGGCCACGAGAACCAGTACAAGTTCCTGTTCATGGCCAAGGGCGGCGGATCGGCCAACAAGTCCTTCCTCTACCAGGAAACCAAGGCCATCCTGAACCCGAACGCGATGTTGAAGTTCCTCGATGAGAAGCTCCGCTCGCTGGGCACCGCCGCCTGCCCGCCCTACCACCTCTCCATCGTCATCGGCGGCACCAGCGCCGAATTCGCACTAAAGACCGCCAAATACGGTTCGGCCAAGTACCTGGACAACCTGCCGACCACCGGTGCGATGACCGGCCGTGGCTTCCGCGACACCGAGCTGGAGGAGCAGGTCCTTGAACTGACCCGCAACTTCGGCATCGGCGCCCAGTTCGGCGGCAAGTACTTCTGCCACGACGTGCGCGTGGTGCGCCTGCCGCGCCACGGCGCCTCGCTGCCGGTGGCCATCGCCGTCTCCTGCTCGGCCGACCGCCAGATGCTTGCGAAGATCACCCCCGAGGGCGTCTTCGTGGAACAGCTGGAAACCGACCCGGCGCGCTTCATGCCCGAGTCCGACCACCCGGCGATCGCAGCGCACGACGATGAAACCAGCGGCGTCTCCGGCACCGGCGGTTCCTCCGTGGTGAAGATCGATTTGAACAAGCCAATGGATGAGATCCTGGCCGAGCTGACCAAGCACCCGGTCAAGACCCGTCTCTCGCTCTCCGGCCCGCTGGTGGTGGCCCGCGACATCGCGCACGCCAAGATCAAGGACCTGCTGGATGCCGGCGAGGAAATGCCTCAGTACCTCAAGGACCACCCGGTGTACTACGCGGGCCCGGCCAAGACCCCCGAAGGCATGGCCTCGGGTTCCTTCGGCCCGACCACCGCCGGACGCATGGATTCCTACGTAGAGCAGTTCCAGGCAGCCGGCGGCTCCATGGTGATGCTTGCCAAGGGCAACCGCTCCAAGCAGGTCACCGATGCGTGCAACACCCACGGCGGTTTCTACCTGGGATCCATCGGCGGCCCGGCCGCCCGCCTGGCCCTGGACTGCATCAAGAAGGTCGAGGTGCTCGAATACGAGGAGCTCGGCATGGAAGCCATCTGGAAGATCGAGGTCGAGGACTTCCCGGCGTTCATCGTCGTCGATGACAAGGGCAACGACTTCTTCTCCGAAACCTCGAAGCCGACCTTCACGGGCCTTCCGATCCGCACCAAGTAGGCCGCGGCAGGAAAATCCCAAAAGGCATCGGTGGTTCGGGTTCAAACCCGGACTACCGATGCCTTTTTGGTTCGCGGTGTGTGGGGGCGCCAGCCCAACGGCGGCTCGCCAAAATCTTCTGGCGCTGCGCGGCAACTGATGTGCCGCGCCTATTCGTTAGCGGGCGAAGTCGTAGCCGATCGACCAGTCGCGGTAGGGCGGAAGGAATCGGAGGATCAGCAGTGCCTCACGCTGCTTCTTGATCTCGGCCGCGGTGGGCGTCTTGACCTTCGAAGCCTTCAGCAGGGCCGCATGGAATTGTTCATAGGTGACGGCCTTGGACTTTTCCATGGCCTTTGCCTGGTCCACGCCGATAAAACGAAGATGCCATGGCTCGTACTTGTAGCCGGTCACCTTTTCACCGTCGGCCGGGTATCGAATGATGAATCCAAAGTCAGCGGCGTTGGCGGCTAGCCATTTTCCGCCACTCGTGTCTCCGAAGCAGGCCTTGAGATCGCACCGGCCGCTGCTCATGCCGATGTCAGCCGCGAGCCCGATCTGGTGCTCGCTGGTGCCGGCAGGTGCCGAGATCCGCGTGGCATAGTCTGTCCCGTAGCGGGCCTTGTATCCATTGAACAGCGCAAGTTGACGGTCGTAGGAGCGGTAGGCGCTGAGCACGTTCAGCGACTGCGAATCCTTGCGTGCGGCCTTGAGCAGGCTTTCGAGTGCGGTGGCCGCATCCTGGCGCAGTTCCAGTCCGGTCCCGGAAATCGTGCGCAGGTCCTTGGGCTTGTAGTTCGCCGGATCCAGGGGGTGGTCCCGGCTGACCAGCGCCAGGTACGAGTCTTGGTCCTTCGTCAGTTCATCGGTGGTCGGTGCCTTCCGCGGCTTTTCGGCACGGACCGTCGCAGCTGCGGGTCCCGCGGGTGCAGCCAGCGCGGCGAGCGGGGCCGCCAGCACCAGGCTGACGCCTAACAAGATGGCGGGGATGCCGCCACGAAACAAAGACACGATGTCCCTTCGGGGAAAAAGCTGGATGGAGCCCTTTCAGGATAACTGCAGACCCCGTGGTTCTGCCCATGTCTGCCGGGCACTGATTTGCGATTCGCGGCCGCGGCCACCCTGCCGCCGGCAATCCGCCCGCGTCTTCGATGCCGGAACCGCGGGACAAATGGGATATTTTGGGTACTGTGCTGATTTCTGATGGTGATATTCGACGCGAGCTGGCGTCCGAACGTATAAAGCTGGACCCCTTCGACCCGGCGATGATCCAGCCGGCAAGCGTGGACGTGAGGATCGACCGGTTCTTCCGTCTCTTCGACAACCACAAGTACGCCCACATCGACCCGGCCACGGACCAGCCCGAGCTGACCCGACTGGTGGAAGTCGAGCCGGACGAGCCGTTCATCCTGCACCCGGGCGAATTCGTCCTGGGATCCACCTATGAAACGGTCACCCTGCCCACCGACATTGCCGCCCGGCTTGAAGGCAAAAGCTCACTGGGACGACTTGGATTGCTGACCCACTCCACCGCCGGTTTCATTGACCCCGGATTCTCCGGACACGTGACCTTGGAACTGTCGAACATGGCGACCCTGCCCATCAAGCTGTGGCCGGGCTCGAAGATCGGGCAGTTGTGCTTCTTCAAGCTCTCCTCCCCGGCCGAGCACCCGTATGGTTCCGGGGCCTACGGGAACCGCTACCAGGGCCAGCGCGGCCCCACGGCGTCGCGCAGCCACTTGAACTTCCACAGGACCACCCTGGAAAACTAGGTAGCCGGGCGACCGGCCAATACGCCTGCGGGCCCCGATTCCCCGGGGCCCGCACGCGTATGCGGGCCAGGGCACCGGGTGGGAATGTTACTAGAAAACCAGCTTCATGCCCTCGTGGCTAGCGATGAAGCCCAGGCCCTCATAGAAGCGGTGGGCATCCGCGCGGCTCTTGTCGGTGGTCAACTGCACCAGCGCGCAGCCACGGTTGCGCGCGTACTCGATGGCCCACGTCAAAAAGCTCCTGCCCAAGCCGCGGCCGCGGAAGTCCGCGTGGGTGCGAACAGCCTCGATCTGGGCGCGCCAAGCCCCGCGGCGCGAAAGCCCCGGGATAAATGACAGCTGTAACATGGCGAGAACCTGCCCGGCGCTCTCGCACACCAGTAGTCGGTGCGCCGGATCGCTGTCGATTGCCGCCAAGGCTGCTAGATAAGGCGCTGAATCGGCGTCTGGGGACGAATCACGGGTCGCTCCCAGGGGATCGTCGGCCAACAGGGCCAAAAGTGCCGGAAGGTCCTCCCTGACGGCATCGCGCACCGCTACCTCCAGCCCGTCGATCTGCAAGACCGCTCTTTGCTCCACTGGCCATTTCCTTTCTCGGGCAACCCCCGTTAGACCAGTCCCAGGGACCTGACCATGTCGCGTTCCTCTTCGAGCTCCTTGACCGACCTGTCGATGCGGGCGCGCACGTCCGCGGCCATCGAAAGTCCCTGCTGGATCTCCCAGGCGCCGTCGCGGGCATGCACCGGGAAGGAACTGACCAGCCCCTTCGGGACGCCATAGGAGCCGTCGGAGCGGATGGCCGCCGATGTCCAGGAACCGGCGGTTCCCTGCACCCAGTCGCGGACGTGGTCGATGGCCGCCGCCGCTGCGGAGGCCGCCGAGGAGGAGCCCCTCACGTCGATGATCTCCGCCCCGCGCTTGGCCACCCGGGGAATGAAGGTTTCATCGAGCCATGGGGCCACCTTGCCGGCACCGCCAAGGGCTTCGGCCAGGGCATCGGGCAACGGGCGTTGGGTGCCGTCCTCCCCGAGGAGGACGCCGTGGGAGACATCGGGAACCTGGGATGCCGAATGGTTGCCCCAAATGACGACATTCCTGATCGAACCCACCCCAACCTCCAGGGTGCCGGCCAACTGGGCCAGCGCACGGTTGTGGTCCAGGCGGGTCATCGCGGTGAAGCGTTCGGCTGGGACATCGGGCGCATGGGCGGCGGCAATCAACGCGTTGGTGTTCGCTGGATTGCCCACCACCAGGACCTTCACATCGTCTGCGGCGCCGGTGTTGATTGCCGCCCCCTGGGGGCCGAAGATGGCGCCATTGGCCGAGAGCAGGTCCCCGCGTTCCATGCCCGGGCCGCGGGGCCGGGCGCCGACCAGCAACGCAACATTGGTGCCGGCGAAGGCGCGGGCGGCATTGTCGGTGACCTCGACCGAGTCCAGGGTGGTGAAGGCGCAATCCTGCAACTCCAGGGCAGTGCCCTCCGCAGATTTCAGGCCGGCCGGGATTTCCAGCAACCGCAGCCTGACCGGAACCTCCTGCCCGAACATGGCACCCGAGGCGATGCGAAAGAGCAACGCATACCCGATCTGCCCTCCGGCGCCGGTCACTGTCACTGTCACTGGTGTATGGGTGCTCATGGCTCCCATACAACCATCAACGCCGCTCAGGGGCCACGGTCCAGGGGCACCGGCCCGTGGCCCGGTGCCCGCACCGGGATCAGCAGAAGCAACCCCAACAGGAGCACGGCCAGGATGCCCAGGATGCCATAGCGCTGGGCCTCGGCAACGTGGGGGGCCGCCAGGGCAATCGACGCGGCAAACAATGCCGGGGCCAGGAAGCTGACCGCGCGGCCGGTGGTGGCATAGAGGCCAAAGAGTTCGCCCTCTTGTCCCGCGGGGGCCAGCCGGGCCAGGAACGCGCGGCTGGAGGACTGGGCAGGCCCGACGAACAGGCAGAGCAGCAGACCGAAGACCCAGAACCCGGAGGCACCGGGGGAGAGGAAGACACCCAGACCCGCCACGAGCAACCCGATGAGCGAGGCGATGATCACGCGCTTGGGTCCGATCTTGTCATCGAGCACCCCGCCCACCATGGCGCCGAAGGCAGCGACGACGTTGCCGACGATGGCGAAGATGATCACCTGCTGCAACGGGAACCCGAAGGTTCCGGCGGCGATGATGCCGCCGAAGGTGAACACCGCCGCCAACCCGTCACGGAAGACGGCGCTGGCGAGCAGGAAAAAGACGGTGTGGCGGTCCTTGCGGGCCAAGGCAACGACCCTTCGCCACAGCTCTGCGTAGGACTGCAGGATGGTGAAGCGCGGCCCGCCGGGTTCCCCCGGGATCTCCGGCACCGCGAAGAGCACCGGTAGCCCGAAGCCCAGGAACCACACCGCGGAGAACACCGCGACCAGTCGCAGGTTCAGGGCATCGGTCTCGGAGGCACCGGCCCATGGGAAGATCGGGGTCACCAGCGTGAACAAGACAATGGCCAGCGCCAGGATTCCGCCGAGGTAGCCCATGCCCCAGCCAAAGCCCGAGACCTTGCCGATGGTCGCGGGGGTGGAAATCTGCGGAAGCATTGCGTTGTAGTTCACCGTCGCGAACTCGGCAAAGACCGAAGCCAGCGCAATGAGCGTCACTCCGAGGACCAGGAAGCGCGGTTCGGGGAAAATGAAGAAGCAGGCCGCGGTGAGCACCGCGACGATTATCGTGTTCACTCCGAGCCAGAAACGGCGGCGTCCGCCGGCATCCGAGCGCAATCCCGTCACCGGGGCCAGCAGCGCGATCGCCACGCCGGCGATGGCCAGTCCGTTGCCCAGGACCACCGAGTTGGCATCCGTGTCTCCGAAAAGGTCACTGGTCAGGTAGACGGTGAACACGAAAGTGATCATCACCGCGTTGATGGCCGCGGAACCCCAATCCCACGAAGCCCACGCCACGACGGGTTTGGTGATAATACGTTGCCGATCGGTCGAGGCCGACGGTGCCGCGGGAAACTCGCTCATGGGTGCATCGTAGCCGCATCGAACCAACAACGGGGATGCCTCGGATAAATGCATCGTGGCGTGCCGCGAAATGAATCATTGTGCGACGGATCTTTAACAATCTGAAATGACGCATTATTCCGCAAGATTTCATCAGCTGAATCACGAGTCAAATCGCCGGGCAAGGGCATGCCGGCTGTTAGGATGAAGGAGACTTTTTTGACCGTTTTGCTGCCAGTGCACTGGCCCGCCGACCATAGGAGATACGTGTGCTCCTTGTCCTGATTGCGCTTTTTGCCGTTGCGGGAATTGCACCTTTGATTTTTCGATATCTGGGCCGGTCAACGTTTTATGTCCTGGCCGCGGCTCCGGCGCTGGCCTTCGTCTGGCTGCTGGCGAATTTCCCGGCATTCACCCAGTCCGAACAGGCCGTCGCCAGCGGCGGCCCCAATGCGCCGCCGTCCGAGCTCTATAGCTGGATCGGTCCGCTGAACGCCCATCTTGATTTCCGGATGGATGCCCTTGCCGCGGTGATGTGCCTTCTGGTGCTGGGAGTCGGTGCCCTGGTGCTGTTCTATTGCGCACGCTATTTCAAGAACGAGGATCCGCACACAGCCGCCTTTGGTGCCCAATTGCTCGCCTTCGCTGCCTCAATGTTCGGCCTGGTGACCGCCGACGACTTGCTTCTGCTGTTCGTCTTCTGGGAATTGACCACGATCCTGTCGTTCCTGTTGATCGGCTTCAACCGCACCCGCATGAGCGCCCGACGTTCGGCCCTCACCGCGCTGATGGTCACGACCTTTGGCGGCCTGACCATGCTGGCCGGGCTGATCATGCTCGGCAATGCCGCCGGAACCTATCGCATCTCCGAGATCCTGGCAATGGCACCGGACCTCACCGCCCTGGGCACCTACATCGACGTGGCCATTGCCCTGGTGTTGATCGGGGCCGTCTCGAAGTCCGCGTTGGTTCCCTTCCACTTCTGGCTGCCCGGTGCGATGGCCGCACCGACGCCGGTCTCCGCGTACCTCCACGCCGCAGCCATGGTCAAGGCCGGCATTTACCTGGTTGCGAGGTTGGCGCCCGGCTTTAGTGAAACCGCCTTTTGGCAACCGATGCTGCTGTGGCTCGGCCTTGCCACCATGCTCATCGGCGGCTGGCGCGCGCTGAAGCAACACGACCTCAAACTGCTGCTGGCCTACGGCACCGTCTCACAGCTGGGCTTCCTGATCCTGATCATGGGCGTAGGCACCCCCAACGCGGCGCTGGCGGGCTTGGCCATGATGCTGGCCCACGGATTCTTCAAGGCCACGCTCTTCCTGATCGTGGGCATCATCGACCACAAATCCGGTACGCGCGATGTCCACCAGCTTTCCGGGCTCTACAAGTCCTCGCCGTTGCTCTTTACTGTCGCGGCTATTGCCTCGGCCTCCATGGCCGGGTTCCCGCCGCTCTACGGCTTCGTGGCCAAGGAAGCCGTCTACGAGTCCCTCCTGGAATACGCCCAGGGCCATGGCACAGCCGGCATGGTGCTGTTCATCGGCGTGGTGGCCGGGTCAATGATGACCTTCGCCTATGCGGCCCGTTTCCTCTGGGGCGGCTTTGCAGCGAAGCCAGGCATGGCACCGACCGACTTCCCCAAGGTGCCGCTGTTGTTCCTGACGCCGTTGCTCGTCCTGACCGCCGCCACCGTCGCATTCGCCTGGATCCCGCAGGTCCTTGAGGGCGCCATTGCCCCGTACATCGGGTTGTTCGAGCCCGCCCAGACCCCCATCCACCTGGCACTCTGGCACGGTTTCACCCCGGTGCTGGGACTCACGGCCCTGACCATGGTGGTCGGTGCATTGCTCTTCCTGGCGCGTGAAAAGGTCTTTGCCTTCCAGGCCAAGGTCCCCGCGGTGTTCGATGCCGAACGCGATTACAAATACACCGTCGGCGGCGTGGACAACCTGGCCATCTGGCTCACCGGCCGCACCCAGCGTGGTTCACTGTCCTTCTACCTCGTAGTGATCCTGTTGGTGGCGCTGCTGCTGCCAAGTTCGGTCGCCATCATGCTCAGCACCCCGGACCCGGGGAACTTCATCGCCTTTGACCATCCCGCCCAGATGGTTATCGGCCTGATCATGATTGTCGGCGCCATCGGGGCAGTTCAGGCCAACCGGCGCTTCCTGGCCGTGCTGATGGTTTCGGTCAGCGGCTACGGCATGGCGGCGATCTTCGCGCTACAGGGAGCGCCAGACCTGGCCATCACCCAGCTGCTGGTGGAAACCATCGTGCTGGTGGCCTTCGTGCTGGCACTGCGTGCCCTGCCGGTGGAACTGTGGGCCAAGAACCCCACCGGCCATCGGCTGGGCCGCGCGCTGATCGGCATCGGCTTCGGTGCGTCGATGATCTACATCGCCGCCACCTCAATGGCCTCGCGCGTGGCCGACCCCATTTCGCTGGCCTACCCGGAGCTGGCCTACGTCGGCGGGGCGGGCAAGAACATCGTGAACGTGACCCTGGTGGATATGCGTGCCTGGGACACCTTCGGCGAGATCACCGTGCTCGCGGCCGCCGCCACCGGCGTCGCCTCGCTGATCTTCGTGCGCGGTCGCGGAGACAAACGGCTGCGCGTCTCCGCGGTGCCCCACGGTTCGGTGGACCACGGCTCGGAGGCCATCGGCGGACGTGACCAGAGCCGTGCGGGACTTGCCGTGGCGCGGAACTTCGCAATCTCCAAGAAGGACTCCTGGCTGGTGGCAGGCCACACGCTGGCCCCCGAGCGACGCTCCATCACCTTCGAGGTGGTCACCCGGCTGGTCTTCCACACCATCCTGCTGGCCTCGGTGTACCTGCTGCTGGCCGGGCACAATACCCCGGGCGGCGGCTTTGCCGGCGGCCTGCTGGCCGGCCTGGCCCTGGCCATCCGCTACCTGGCCGGCGGCCGGGTGGAACTGGCCGAGGCCACGCCGGTGAGCCCGGGAACGCTGATGGGCACCGGGCTGGGGCTCGCGGCACTCACCGCGGCGGCACCGCTGCTCTTCGGCGCCCAGATGTTCACCTCCGCCGCCATCGAATTCACCTGGCCGCTCTTCGGGGAGCAGAAGTTCGTGACCTCGACGATCTTCGACATCGGCGTCTACCTGGTGGTGGTCGGGCTGGTCATCGACGTGCTCCGTTCCCTGGGCTCGGAAATCGACGACCGTTCCGAGGGCCGCAGCCCCACCGACACACATGACATGGTTTCCGACGCGGAGACGGGAGTGGGACGTTGAGCACCAATATCACCTTGCTCATAGTGATGGGCGTACTTTTTGCCGTCGGGATCTACCTCCTGCTCGAACGCTCGCTGACCCGGGTGCTGCTGGGCATCGTGGTGCTGGGCAACGGGGTGAACCTGTTGATCCTCTCCGCCGGCGGACGCCGCGGCGAGGCCCCGCTGTACCAGTCGGCGCTGGGCCCGGAACAATACAGCGACCCGCTGCCGCAGGCGCTGATCCTCACGGCCATCGTGATCACCTTTGCGGTGACCGCGTTCATGTTGGGCATCATCTACCGCTCCTGGGTGATTTCCCGGGCCGACGTGGTTGCCGACGACGTCGAGGACCTTCGCGTCTCCCAGCAGTCGACCTTCGACTTCGAGGAAGACTCGCCGGTGCCGGAAGACACCACCGAATTCGAGGGGGACGACTTCGTGCCAACTGACACCACCACCGACAAGGGGCCCGGCGCATGATCGACGCACCACTGAGCGCCGTTTCCTTTGCCCCGCTTGCCGTGGCCCTGCCGATCTTCGGCGCGGCCCTGGCCTTCATCCTGCGCCGCAAGCGCCGCACCCAGCGCGCGGTGACCATTGGCGTCCTGGTGTTCACCCTCATCCTTGAGACCTGGATGCTGGCCACGGTCTGGAACGGCGGGACCTACTCGGTCACGCTCGGCGGCTGGGCGCCGCCCTTCGGAATCTCCATGGTCGTCGACGGGTTCTCCGCCTTCATGCTGGTGGTCTCCACCATCGTCTCCCTCGCGGTGCTGCTCTACGCCACCAGCCAGGGCATGGCCGACGGGGACGAGGACGGGCCGGTGTCGATCTTCCACCCTGCCTACCTGATCCTGGTGGCCGGCGTGTCCAACGCCTTCCTCGCAGGGGACCTGTTCAACCTTTATGTGGGCTTCGAGATCCTGCTGACCGCCTCCTACGTGTTGCTGACCCTGGGCGGCACCACTGCGCGCATCCGCGCGGGAACCACCTATGTGGTGGTGTCGGTGACCTCCTCGGTGCTGTTCCTGATCACCATCGGCATGATCTACGCGGCCGTCGGCACCGTGAACATGGCCGATTTGGCACAAAAGCTGCCGGAGATTTCCCCTGGCACCCAGACGGTGCTGCACGTGATGCTGCTGGTGGCCTTCGGGATCAAGGCCGCGGTCTTCCCGCTGTCCTTCTGGCTCCCTGACTCCTACCCGACGGCGCCCGCGCCCGTCACCGCGGTGTTCGCCGGGTTGCTGACCAAGGTGGGCGTCTACGCCATCATCCGCACCGAGACCCTGCTCTTCCCCGGGGACCGGCTCTCCGACGCGCTGATGGTCGTCGCCGGCCTGACCATGCTGGTGGGAATCCTCGGTGCCGTGGCGCAGACCGACATCAAGCGAATGCTTTCCTTCACGCTGACCAGCCACATCGGCTTCCTGATCTTCGGCGTGGCCGTGGGCAACCAGCTGGGACTCGGCGCCACCGTGTACTACGTGGCCCACCACATTGTGGTGCAGACCTCGCTGTTCCTGGTGGCGGGGCTCATTGAGCGCCGCGCCGGAACCTCGAACATCGACCGGCTCGGATCCCTCGCGAAACTCTCCCCGCTGCTTGCCCTGCTCTTCTTTGTCCCCGCCATGAACCTCGGCGGCATCCCGCCGTTCTCCGGCTTCCTGGGCAAGCTGGGGCTGGTCCAGGGAGGTGCCGAGCTGGGCACCCCGATGGCCTGGGCGTTGGTGGGAGTCTCCCTGCTGACCTCGCTGCTGACACTGCTGGCCGTCGCCCGCATCTGGAACAGGGCCTTCTGGCGCAATGCCGAGGACGCCACGGACCCGGACCCGCTGCTGCTGGTGGGCGTCTCCGCGGCGCGCGGCGCCACCTACGACATCGTCGCGGACGAGCCGGCAAGCCGCTATTCCGACCGCGGCAACGCAGCCCTGCTGCCCAACGGCATGGTCGCCATGACCGCCGCCCTGGTGCTGGTGGGCGTGGCCTTGACGGTGTTTGCCGGACCGCTCTTCGACTTTACCGACAGGGTGGCCATGGAAATGCTGGACAAGGGCAACTACATCGAGGCCGTCCTCGGCACCGGAGAAGGGCAGGCACGATGAGTCCGGAACAACGACTGGTCGACGCCAAGGACGAGAGCGGCCATCGCCAACGCTCCACGCTGCGCCAGGAAATCCCGCTGCTGATCGGCATGACCCTGGTGTGGGGCGCGCTTTGGCAGGACTTCGCCGTCGGCAACCTGGTCTTCGGGCTGCTGATCTCGCTGCTGCTGGTGCGGGTCTTCCGCCTGCCGCCGATCATCCTCTCGGGACGCTTCAACATCTGGCGTGCAGTGGTCTTCATCCTCGCCTTCCTGCGCGACATCACCCGTGCCAGCTTCGAGGTCATGTTCCTGGCGATATTCCGCGGGCCGCGTACCACCAGCGCCGTCATCACCGTCACGCTGCGCACCGAGTCCGACCTGCTGGCCACGTTCGTGGGCCACGTGCTGACGCTGGTGCCCGGCTCCTATGTCGTCGAGGTGGACCGAAGGTCCTCCACGCTGTACCTGCACGTGCTCAACGTCAACGACCAGGCCGGCGTGGAGAAGGCCAGGGCGGCCGTCCTGCTGATCGAGGAACGGCTGATCCGCATGATGGGCACCAAGGAAGAACTGGCCGCGCTGAACGCCGAAACAACGGCCCCGAACAACCAAGACGGAGCAACCTCATGATCATCGTCCTGTGGATCTGCGGCATCACGCTCTCGATTGCCGCCTGCCTGGCCATCGTCAGGCTGGCAATGGGTCCGTCCATCCTGGAACGCGTCATCGCCACCGATGTCCTGCTGCTGATCATCTCCGCGGCACTCTGCGTGGAAATGACAGTCAACCGGCACACCAACAACCTGGTCTTCGTGCTGCTGGCGTGCCTGGTCGGATTCGTCGGTTCGGTCACCGTTTCCCGCTTCGTTACGGATCGGAGAAACGCCTGATGCTTGACACCATCATCGACATCATTGCCGGGACGTTCATGATCGTCGGCTGCCTGATGTCCCTGGCCGCCGGAATCGGCATGCTGCGCTTCCCCGACCTGCTCTCGCGCCTGCACGCGGCAACCAAGCCGCAGGTGCTGGGTTTGTTCCTGCTGCTGGCTGCGCTCGGGCTGGAATTGCGTTCCTGGGCGGTGCTGCCGGTGCTGGTCCTGGCCTGGTTGCTGCAGTTGCTCACCGCGCCGGTCTCCGCGCACATGGTGGGACGCGCCGGATACCGGACGCGGCACCTCAAGCGCGAGACACTCGTGGCCGACGAACTGGCCGCCGTCGTCGAAGCCGCGGCCCAGCGCGAGGAACAAGAACACGGCAAGGGCCAGCCCCGGGACCGCACCGACTTCATCGACTAACTCCCGCGGCGCCAAACCCTGCCCGCGAGGCGCGGAGGATCGCCGGAAACGCTTAGGGGCCCACGGGATATCCGTGGGCCCCTGAAGCGTTTGTGGTGTCAGGCCTTCTTGGCGAACCGGGCCAGGGCCCGTTGGGTGCCGCGGTCGGTGAACACCTGGATCAGGGCCGCAGTCGTGGCCGACAGGACGGCGAAGCCAATGATCTGGCGCAGGCTGGCCTCGGCCTGCGCTTCCGCGTTGCCATGCTTCGGCGGCTTCCGGCCGGTGAAACCGGTCCAGGCCTTGTCGACGATTTTTCCACCCAGGAAACCGGCGGCGATCGAGATAGCTGGGCCGATGAGTTTCATCAAGCTGTTCAAGGGGACTCCCAAATGTTGCGGGCAACGGTACCTGCCCCAGCATAGCCTGAGGTAACATCAAAGGACTGAAACAATCACGACAGGGGAGCGTCGTGCGAAGAAATTCGCACCAAGACGCTGAGAGTGCGGATAGCCGCAGACCCTCGAACCTGCCCCGGCTAGTACCGGCGAAGGAAGTCGAGTTCTCAGGGGTGCGTTCAAAGTAGCGTTTTCCCTCCCCTCCTTGTATCCAAGGAGGATCACCACCATGAGCACCACCAACCAGCCCGCCGGGCACAAGCCGGCAACCTCGTCCTGGCGTGTCGTTGACATCGTCATCGCGGCCGTCATCGCCGTGTCCTCGGGCGTCATCTTCTGGGCCTGGAACAGCACCCACCACCTGCTTGACTTCCTGTTCCTGGCCTTCCCGCCCTCCGCCTCCCTGGTCTCGGGCATGTGGCTCTTCCCTGCGGTGCTCGGCGCGCTGATCATCCGCAAGCCCGGTGCCGCACTCTTCTGCGAAATCGTCGCCGCCATGGTCTCGGCACTCATGGGCTCCGAATTCGGGCTGACCGTCCTGGCCTCCGGCCTGATCCAGGGCCTTGGCGCTGAACTGGTGTTCGCCGCGTTCCGCTACCGCAAGTTCAACCTTCCCGTGGCACTGCTGGCCGGAGGCGCGGCAGGACTCTTCGGCAGCGTCAACGACACCTTCATCTTCCGCTGGTTCCCCGAATACACCACCGGCATGCTCTTCTCCTACATCGCGTTCATGACCATCTCGGGCATCGTCATTGCCGGGCTGCTGTCCTTCCTGGCCACCCGCGCCCTGGCCAAGACCGGTGCCCTGGGCGCCCTGGCCAGCCGCAAGGCGGCCGCCGAAGCCATCCTCTAGGACGCGGCAGCCATCATGACATCACCTTCGATGCTGGACCGTGAAGCCGGCGCCCCGGACACCGGCCGCCGGGTGGCCACGGCCGTCTCGGTCAGCGCCCGCAACTGGGGTTGGCGGCATGCCGACCGCGCCCAGCCGGCGCTCCGCGGCCTTGACCTGGATATCCGCGCCGGGGAACGCGTGCTCCTGGCCGGTCCTTCGGGCGCCGGCAAATCCACGCTGCTCTATGCCCTGGCAGGGGTCCTGCACGAGGACGACGAGGCCTATTCCTCCGGCGAACTGCTGCTGGACGGAATCCCCTCGGCCCAGGGCCGCGGCCTGGTCGGGCTCATGCAACAGGACCCCGAAACCCAGGTCGTCCAGGCCCGGGTTGGGGACGACACGGCTTTCGGTGCCGAAAACCTGTCGGTGCCGCCGGAAGAGATCGCCCAACGCATCATCGATGCCCTCGATGCCGTGGGCCTCGATGTCCCGCTGGACCACCCCACCGCCGCACTTTCCGGCGGACAAAAACAACGCCTGGCCCTCGCCGGGATCCTGGCCATGGGCCCGGGGCTGGTCCTGCTGGACGAGCCGACGGCGAACCTCGACCCGGACGGCGTGCTGGAGGTCCGCGACGCGGTGCTGGCGGCGCTGGATGCCACCGGGGCGACCCTGCTGATCGTCGAACACCGCCTGGAGGCCTGGGCTCCGCACATGGACCGGGTCATCGTGTTGGAACCGGGCGGCGGCATCGCCCACGACGGAACCCCCGACGAGCTCTTCGGGCCCGGGAAGGTCCGCGAGGAACTGATCTCCGCCGGGGTCTGGGTCCCCGGATACACCCCGTCGATCCACATGCGGCCCGCCGCAACCGATGGCGGCGCACTGCTGCTCGAGGCCAAGGAGCTGGCGGTCACCCGGAAGCGCGGCGGATCAATCGCTGCCGGGGGACTTGACCTGCGCGTCGCGGCCGGCGAGGCCTGGTGCGTGCGCGGGGCCAACGGCTCGGGCAAATCGACCTTCGCCCTGACGCTCGGGGGCTTGCTGCCGCAGGCGTCCGGCACGGTGCTGGCCACCGGGGAGCTGGCTGCCGGCTCCGAGGCCCGCCCCTACCACTGGCGCGCCACCGAACTGGTGGGACGCATCGGTTCGGTGTTCCAGGAACCGGAGCACCAATTCGTCACCAACACGGTCCGCGAGGAATTGGCCTTCGGGCCTGCCCACGCGGTCAAGCCCGGCACCCGGGAACCGCTGTTCACGGAGGGGGAGATCGAGGCACGGGTCGAAACGCTGCTGTCGCGCCTGCGGCTGGGACATCTTGCCGAGGCGAACCCCTTCACGCTTTCGGGCGGTGAGAAGCGACGTCTCTCGGTGGCCACGGTCCTGGCTTCGGGCCCGCGGATCCTGATCCTTGACGAGCCGACCTTCGGCCAGGACGCCAACACCTGGCGGGAGCTGGCGTTGTTGCTTCGTGAGGAACTGGAGCGCGGCACGGCAATCATCGCCGTGACCCACGACGTGGATTTCGCCCGTGCCCTCGGTGCCGGCGAATTTGTCCTCGAGAGCCCGGGGACCGCGCATGGCGAACCCGGCGTCGCGGTCCGGCCCGGGTTGCTGGAGGCCGATGCGCGCGGCGGGGCCAGTTTCCTGGGCAGGGCCAACCCCCTGGCCAAGCTCGCCGCGGTGGCGCTGGCGACGATCCCGCTGGTGGCCTCCATGGACTGGGTCAGCAGCGCCCTCGTGGTGATGGCGACCTTCCTGGCCTTGCCGCTGGCGGGGCTGTCGATCCCGCGCTTTCTGGCTCGCGGCTGGCCGCTGCTGCTCGCGGCGCTCTTCGGGGCCTGGGGCACCGCACTGGTGGGCAACGATTCCGGCGCGGTTCTTCTTGACCTGGGCATCTTCGACATCACCGAGGGTTCGCTGGCTGCCGGCGCCGCCACGGGCCTGAGGGCCTTCGCGATTGCCATCCCGGCGGTGCTGGTGCTGTTCACCACCGACCCCACGGACCTGGCCAACGCGCTGGCGCAGAAGGCGCGGCTTCCGCACCGCTTCGTGCTCGGGGCGCTGGCGGGCATGCGCCTGCTGGGGTTGCTGATTGAGGAGTGGACCACGCTGGGCATGGCCCGGCGCGCCCGCGGCGTGGGCAGCCGGGGCTCGGCGGGGCAGCGGCTGCGCGCCAACCTGGGACAGGTCTTCGGGCTGCTGGTCCAGGCCATCCGCCGGGCCTCGCGGCTGGCGGTGACCATGGAAGCCAAGGGCTTCGGGACCAATGCCCGGACCTGGCTCCGGACCTCTGTCTACGGGCGGCGGGATGCCGTCATCGTCGCCGCCGGCCTGCTGCTGGGTGCCGCGGCCACCTGGGCGGCCGTCACGTTGGGAACATGGAACCTGGTCTGGAGCTAGCCAGGCCAACGACACGACGGGGCCTTTCCCGGGTGCATCTTGCGATGGGCACGGGCAAGGCCCCGTTTGTTTCCCTGGGTGCTCCGGGCTACCCGGTGAAGCCCAGCGAGGCGATGGCCGGCAACGTGCCGGCCGCAAGGTTTTGCAGCACGTAGCGTTCATGCTCCGGCATGGGGTCGGGCAGCTTGTCCAGATCGAACCAGGCAATGGCCCCGCACTTCTCCGGCTCCATGATGCTCGGTTCCCCGGCCCAGCTGGACACGGCAAAGAAGAAGTCCACGCGCTGGGCGCGCGGCGAATCCCCGCCGTTGGTGCGGTGCAAGGTTGTCAGCGGGAGCAGGTCCCGTGGATCCACCCGCAATCCCATTTCCTCGGCGGCCTCGCGCACCGCGGCGGCTTCCACCGATTCCCCCGCCTCGACATGGCCGGCAGCGGCGCAGGCCCAGTGCCCGTCCATGAAGCCGGTGTTTTGGCGCAACTGGAGCAGCACCCGGTTGCCGCGGCGCAGCACCACGTAGGCGGCGGGCACCAGCTGGAACAGCTCTTGCATGGGGGCGTGTCTCGAATCCTTGGGGGGTCTGTCGGGGTCGTAGTTGCGGGCAAGCGCCCCCCCTAGGCGATGGCGTCGACCATCGCGGTGAGCTCGGCGTGCAGCCCGGCGTCGCGGGCAATGGCTGTGCCGTCGATGGAGTTCACCGGGGTCAGCAGCCGCACGCTGGAGACCAGCCAGAGGCCTTCGGCAGCCAGCAGGTCCTGCGGGGTCAGCGGCCCGTAGCCCAGTTCCCACCCGGCTTCCCGCGCGGCGGCAAAGATGGCGCCCTGGGTCGTGCCGGGAAGGATGCCGGTTTCCAGGGTCGGGGTGATCAGCCGCTTGGTGTCCCCGTCACGGTGTGCCATGAGCACCGTGGACGTCGGGCCCTCCAAGACGATTCCGTCGCTGGAAACGAAGATGACATCATCGGCGCCCAGCTTCCTGGCATGGCGCAACGCTGCCATGTTCACCGCGTAGGACAGCGTCTTGGCGCCCATCAGCAGCCACGGGGCGCGCTCGGCGACCCGCGAGTCGTAGCCGCGATCCAGGAAGATCACCGAGACCCCGCTCTCGCGCTGCTTCCGTCCCAGCTCCGGGGCGGGGGAGACCATGACCCAGGACGTGCCGTGCCCGGTGCCCTCGGTGCCGCGGGTGGCCACGAGCTTCACGACGGCTTCCTCGCTGGGGGACTCGGCATCGTAGGCTGCCACGGCCGTCTTGATCGCCGTGCGCCAGTCCTCCTCGTGCGGGATCAACAGGTCACACGTTGAGGCCGAGACGCGCATCCGTGCCAGGTGGGCGTCGAGCTTGCGCACGACCCCGCGGGAGTACAACGCGGATTCGAAGATCCCGTCCCCGCGCGTCACTCCCTGGTCGAGGACCGAGAGCTGTGCGGTTGCGGCATCGGCGATGCGGCCGGCGGGAAAATCGCTGTCAAGGAACACAAGTGCAGTCATGGCTACCAGATTACCGCCGCGAAAGTGGTTCTCCGGTGTGCGCCGTGCGGGCGGTAGTCTGGGGTATGGCCAGCAATCCGGCTCTGGCAAGGAGGGATCCATGGACGCAGGCAACGACGCACTGGAGATTGGTGCAGCCTTGTGGTCGATCGCCGTGGGCATCGAGCTCACCATCCGCATCACCATGGTGGGAATCGTTCCGGGCAACCGTCGCCCGACCACCGCGATGGCGTGGCTCCTGGCCATCTTCTTCCTGCCCGTGGCGGGCCTGCTGCTCTACCTGCTTTTTGCCAACATCAAGCTGTCGCGGCGCCGCATCGAACGCCAGCGCCGCGTCAACGCGTCGATCCTCGAAGCCACCCGGCACCTGAGCGGGGACACCTCGGCGCCCGATGCCCCGGACTGGGTGCTCTCTGCGGTCCAGCTGAACCGGAGGCTGGGCGCGCTGCCCCTGCAGGCCGGCAACGCGGTGGAGTTCATCACCGGCTACAAGGAATCCCTGGATGAAATGCGCCGGGAAATCGACAGGGCCCGGCGCTACGTGCACGTGCAGTTCTACATCATCGGCGACGACGAGCAGTATGTCGCCCCGTTCCTGGAGGCCCTGGAGCGGGCGGTGGCGCGCGGGGTCAAGGTGAGGGTGCTCTTTGACCACCTGGGCTCATTGCGCGTCAGAGGCTACTTTTCCCTGGTACGGCGGATGAGCGCCGCGGGCATCAAGTGGCGGCGGATGCTTCCGCTGGCGCCCTTCCAGCGCAGGTGGCGGCGCCCGGACCTGCGCAACCACCGCAAGATCGTGGTGGTGGACGGCCAGGTGGCCTTCACTGGCAGCCAAAACCTCATCGAGCCCGGATACAAACGCAGCAGCGCGCACAAGCTCGGGCGGGAATGGGTCGAGCTCATGGCCAAGATCCGCGGCCCGCTGGTGACCAGCCTGGACGTGGTCTTCGCGACGGACTGGTCCCAGGAATCCGACGAGGACCTGCTCAACGACCTGGCGGTGGTGGAAGAGGCGATGACCGAGGCGCCGAACGCCGGGGAGGACCTGGGGCAGGTGGTGCCCAGCGGACCGGGTTTCGAGTCGGAAAACAACCTGCGGCTGTTCAACACGCTGATCTATTCGGCCACCGAGCGCCTCTCCATCACCAGCCCCTACTTCGTCCCCGACGATTCGCTGCTCTATGCCATCACCACCGCCGCCCAGCGCGGGGTGGCGGTGGAACTCTTCGTTTGCGAGAAGGGCGACCAGGCCCTGGTGCAGCACGCGCAGCAGTCCTACTACGAAGCCCTGCTGCGGGCAGGGGTGCGGATCTACCTCTACAAGGCCCCCGCGGTCCTGCATTCAAAGTGCATGGCGGTGGACAACGACGTGGTGGTCATGGGGTCCTCCAACATGGACATGCGTTCCTTCTCGCTGAACCTTGAGATCACCCTGATGCTCCTGGGCGCGGACCTGGTCGGTGAGCTGATGAAGGTTCAGGACATCTACCGGGCCAACTCGACCGAGCTCACCCTCGGGACGTGGAGCCGGCGCACCCCGGTGAACCGGTGGATCGACAACGTGGCACGGCTTTCAGCCACCCTGCAATAAGCCCGGCGCCGCCGAAGGAGGGTGCCGGGGGGCCGTTCAAGGTCCCGGGAATACGCTGCCCAGCGCGGAGAGGACGCCGAAGGCCTTGGTCCTGACCTCGTCCCATTCCTCCTGCGGCGACGAATCGGCGGTGATGGCACCGCCCACGCCCAAGGACAGGTTCCAGGTGCCGGGGGCAGCGGCGCTGCCCATGACCAGGGTGCGGATGACGACCGACAGGTCGGCGGCGCCGGTGGCGGAAAAATACCCCACGGCCCCGGAGTACAGCCCGCGGGCCCTGCCGTCCTCGAGCACATCCAGGATCTCCATGGTGGAGACCTTTGGCGCACCGGTCATGGAACCGGCGGGGAACGCCGCGGCAATGGCCTCGGCGCGCGGGGCACCGGGACGCAACCTGGCGTCAATGGTGGAGACCATCTGGTGGACGCTCGCATAGCTTTCAATGGCGCACAGCCGCGGCACCGAGAGGGTGCGGGGATCGGCGAAATGCGACAGGTCGTTGCGCAACAGGTCCACGATCATGATGTTTTCGGCGCGGTCCTTGGGAGAGCTTTCCAGCTCCCGGACCAGGGCCAGGTCGGCCTCGGGCGAGTCACCGCGCGGCCTGGTGCCCTTGATGGGTTCGGCGCGCATCCAGCCATCGGAACCGATCGACATGAAACGCTCGGGGGAGGTGCTGGCCGCTGCCATGTCGCCAAAGCGCAGGTAATGCGCGAACGGCGCGGGGTTCGCAGCGCGCAGCCGCAGGTAGTTCTCCCACGGGTCGCAGGGCACCGCCTCCGCGCGCAGGGACGTGGTCAGGCAGACCTCGTAGCTGTTGCCCAGGCGGATCTGTTCCTGTGCGCCACGGACCTTTTCCAAGTAGGCGGGGCGGTCGTCATGCGAGGTGAACGCGGGTGCCGGGACCAGCGGCGCGGGCACGGCGGCGGTGGTAGGCAGCTGTGGCAGCAGCTCCCGGACGCGGCCGAAGAAGCCCTCGGCGTCAGCGGCAGCGGTGGACAGCAGGTGCACCGTGGAGGCCTGATGGTCAACGACTACTACTTGGGAGGGCCTGATCATGGCGGCATCCGCCGGCCCAGAGGGTACCTGCGAGTCCACCCGGATGTCGCTGCCGCCGGTTTCCCGCTTGAGTTCGTACCCCAGGTAGCCCAGCCAGCCGGGAACAAACGGAATCTCGCCTTGCGCCGGCAGGAAGCCGGCGGCATCCCAGCTGCGGGCGAGCCAGTCGAAGAAGCCGCCCGCGAGCCTCGCCGTGGCGGTGCCCTCGTGCAAGATCCCCACCGCGCCGCGGTGTTCATAGACCGCGCAGTGATCGGTGGTGGCAGCGGCCATGATGGAGTAGCGGTTGCGTTGGCGCGGGTCCGCGAAGCCCAGGTTGCTGGATTCGAGCAGGACCGCGTGCCCGGCTTCGGCGTAGAGTGCTTCGAAGAGTGCGGCTGCGTCGGGGGCCGCCTGCAGTGCGGTGTGCACCGGTGCTTGCGCCGCGGACTCGGTGCGTTCGGGGGAGAGTGCCGGGGCACACCGGGGCAAGGCCTTCAGCGCGCGCAGCACGTGGTCCGGGGCGCTTCCGTCCGCCCGGTTCTCCACGGTGACATCGGCGTGGTCGGGGACCGCATCGGCGGCGAGATACGCCTCCTCCTGGGCTGCCCAATGGTCCCAATGCTCGGCAAAGACCGCACCGTCGCGTTCCAGCGCCCTGACCTTGCGCGTGGCATCGGGAACCTGGACCCAGATCACTGCATCGAGCAGTTCGCGGGCGGCGGCACAGCCGGCACCCACGCCCTCGATGATCACGACGGGTGCGGGGGAGAGCGTGGAGCGCGGACCGGGGGTGCTTGCCGCCCAGTCCCAGTTGTTCCAGACCGCGGCCTCCCCGCGCGACAGGGGTGCAAGGACCTGGGTGACATAGTCGTGGGTGCCGGCTTCCAGGCCGTCCCATCCGGGGTAGATGTCCTCGAGGTGGAAGAGTGCTACCTCTCGGTGGCGGCGCAGCGCGGTGGCAAGTTCCGCGGCAAGCGTGCTCTTTCCCGCGCCCGATCTTCCATCGATGCCAAGGACCAGTACGGGGCTAGTTGCCACGTTGGGGCATGATGTGTGCGCGCACGTAGTCGAGAACGCCCGGGATGGCGGCGTTGACCATTTGCCAGCACAGGCGGAAGTCCGCCGAGTCGCCAAACCACGGATCATAAATGCCCTGGCCTTCGACCGGGGCCGAGGCCAGGGTCGTGTCGAAGGAGCGCATCATGCGCAAGTCGGGCCGGGGCACCGAGGAATCGGTAGGCAGCATCTTTGCCAGCGTCGCAAGGTGATCCTGGTCCATGGCCAGCAGCAAGTCGACACCGGTGATCATGGCGGGGTCCAGCACCCGAGCCACGTGCTCTTCGGCGTTGATGCCGTGGGACTGCAGGATGGCGGCGGCCCGCGGGTCGATCGCGTTCCCCACCTCGCCGTCGCTGGTGCCGGCGGACTCGACCGAGACGTCGACGATTCCCGCATCGCCAAGCGCGGTGCGAATCATGTACTCGGCCATGGGGGAGCGGCAGATGTTGCCCGTGGACACTGTGATTATCCGGAACATGGTTTTAGTCTAGGGCCCTGAAGCACCTCGTGACAGGACCAAACACGGTTCGCCGCGATGGTTATCGGATTGTGGCCTTGGCTGGGCCTTCCGAGGGGCCTGGTGCGGGGTTGCAGCGACTCAGTGGATGAAGACCAGCAGGGCTGCGACGAAGATGAAGAGCGTGCCGAAGACCAGATTCAGGATCCGCTGGCCCCGCTCGGTGGCCGTGAAGCGGCTGAAGCTCTTGGCCGAGGCTGCGAAGAACAGCCACATCACCATGATGTCCACCGCCACGATGGTGCCGATGAAGACCAGGTACTGTGGCAGCGCGGGGGCATCGAGGCGAATGAACTGCGGTGTGAAGGCCAGGAAGAACACGATGGCCTTGGGGTTGAGCAGGTTGATCCACAGCCCGCGCCTGAACATCGAGAGTGCCGATTCCCGGCCCTTGACGTCAAGCTCCGCCGCATCCTGCGGCTTGGCCAGGATCAGCCGCACGCCCAGGTACACCAGATAGGCGGCCCCGGCGTAGCGGATGGCGGTGAAGGCTGCCGGGGAACGGGAGACCAGCAGCCCGACGCCGGCAGCGACCACGACCACGTGCACCAGCAGCGCCGCCTGCTGGCCCAGGATTCCCCACATGGAACGGCGGAACCCGGAGTTCAGCGAGTTGGTCATGGTGTTGATGGCCCCGGCGCCCGGGGTGAAACTGATCAGCGTCGAGGCGCCAAGAAGCGAAAGCCACAGGGAAAGAGTCACCGCTCAAGTTTAGGGCAGCTCCCCGATCCTCCCGTACCCGCGGCCAGCCGTTACCGGCGGGCCGGCAGACGGTGCGAGGCCGCAACCTGCGCGTACCACTTGGCCGAGGCCTTGGGGATGCGGGCCTGGGTGTCATAGTCGACTCGCACGATCCCGAAGCGCTTGTCGTACCCGAAGGACCACTCGAAATTGTCCATGAGCGACCACACCAGATACCCGCGCACGTCCGCGCCCTGCTCCATGGCCCGGTGCGTGGCGCGCAGGTGCGCGTCGATGAAGGACAGTCGGTCCCCGGAATCATCGACAAAGCCCGATTCGTCGGCCACGTCGTCATAGGCGGCACCGTTCTCCGTGATCACCATGGGGATGCCGGCCGGGCCGGTGTAGTGCTCCTCCAAGCGCAGCAGCAGGCGTTCCAGTCCCTCGGGTTGGACCTCCCAGCCCATGGCCGTGCGTGGCAGGTCCCGCCAGGCGCGCCCCACCTGTTCGCTGCCCACTATCGGGGAGCGGCGGGGCAGGCCGCGATCCGAGGCGAACACCAGCGACTCATCGGGTGCTGGCGGCGTCGTGGGCCCGGCCACCAGCTCGCCGTTGTAGTAGTTCACGCCCAGCACGTCGATGGGAGCGGCGATGACCTCCAGGTCGTTGCCGCGGATATGGCGTTCAAGTCCGGCCTCGGCCATGTCCTCGAGCACATCCGTTGGGTATTGGCCGCGGAAAATTGGATCGAGGAAGATGCGGTTGAAGGCGCCGTCGATGCGCCGTGCGGCATCGACGTCGACCGCGTTGGCGGGGTTGGCCGGATCTGCCACGGTGAAGTTGAGCGTGATCCCCAGCCGGTGGTCCTTGTCCGCCACTTCCCGCATGGCGCCGGTGGCCAGCCCGTGCCCCAGCAGCAGATGGTGCGCCGCTGCCACCGCCTCTTCCGGGTTCGTGTGCCCGGGGGCGTGCTCGCCGCCTGCATAGGAAAGGAAGGAAGAACACCACGGCTCGTTCAGCGTGGTCCAGTCGGTGACACGGTCCTTCAGGTGCTCGAACACTTCAAGCGCGTAGTCGGCAAAGCGGTAGGCGGTGTCGCGGTTGGCCCAGCCGCCGCGCTCCTGCAGCGCCTGCGGCAGGTCCCAGTGGTAGAGCGTGAGCCACGGGGCGATCCCGCGGCCCAGCAGCTCATCGACCAAACGCGAGTAGAAGTCCAGCCCCTTGGGGTTCAGGGTCCGGTCCCCGGGCTTGATCCGCGCCCACGAGGTGGAGAACCTGTAGGTGTCCAGTCCGAGCTCGGCCATGAGCGCCACGTCCTGCGGCATCCGGTGGTAGTGGTCCGCGGCAACGGATCCGTCGTGCCCCTCGAAGACGGCGCCGGGCACCCGGCAAAACGCATCCCAAATGGAATCCTCGCGGCCCTCCTCATGGGCGGCGCCCTCGATCTGGAAGGCCGCAGTGGCGGAGCCGAAGCGGAATCCGGGCGGAAACTCAAGGGTGCGCGTGGAATCGAGTCCGGCGGCAAGCGGGTGGGGCGTGCCGGTGGTGGGGAGTTCGGTCATGGCGGGGAGTGGTCCTCAACGATCATGAACGCACCAGCGTTCGGCCGACGGTTGCCACGAGCCTAGTGCGAATCGCCGCCGCGGGCCAGAGTCGGCGGGCAAGGCCGGGGGAGGAGCCCTTCCCGGAACGTGAGCCCGTGCCGCGCTCGCAGGGCCGCGCTCGCAGGGCCGCGCTCGCTGGGCCGCGCTCGCAGGGACGCGGCCCGGCGAGCGCGGCTAGGGGTGCTCCGCGTCGTTCCGTGCCCTGTCCACGCCGGCCGCCGCGTCGGCCATGAAGCGGGAAACCAGCTTCACTTCCTCGTCGGTGTAGGTGGAAATGACCTCCATCATGCGCGCCGCCAGGGGCGCAAACATGGCACGCCCGTCGGCCTGCGCCTTCGGGGTCATCTTGATGCGGACCACGCGGCGGTCCTTGTCGATGCGCAGGCGCTCGATGTGGCCAACGCGCTCGAGCCGATCCAGCATGGCGCTGGTGGCCGGTGAACTCAGTTGCAGGGTCCGCGAGAGGTCGCCCGGGGTCGGAGGGTTTCCCGCACGTTCGAAGCGCATGATGACGGCCAGGGCGTTCATGTCCGTGCGGTGGGTCTTGTGCCGGGCCCCGGTCGATTCGACGTAACGGTCCGATGCCTGACCGAACTGCTGAAGTAGCAGGACGAGTTCGAAGGCGGCGGCGGGATCCATGCGGACCATTCTATGCCGGAACTTGAAATAGTTCCATGATGGAAATACTCTTTGATGGATACGTAGCGGCATGTGGGCGCAAAGCCGCCCGAACAACGAGGGGTTGGATCATGGGCAATCACGTCATGGGGGCCGGGAGTGGCCCCGGCCAGCGGGTAGTGAATCGCCGGCCCGGAACGGGCAAGGCGGTCTTCCGCGCGGTGCTGGCCGTCGTGCTGGTGGCGCTGTGGCTGGGCATCGCGGGCGTGGGCGGGCCGACCTTCGGCAAACTCGGCGAGGTGCAGACCAATGACCAGGCGGCTTTCCTGCCGGCCACTGCCGAGGCGACCCGCGCCCTTGAGTGGCAGGCGAAGTTCCGCACTTCCGACGCCATCCCGGCGGTGGTGGTGATTGCCGGGGAATCGGCCATCGACCAAGAGGAAATCAAGGCCCTGACGGCATCGCTGAAGGACCTGGACGGACTGGACGGCGAGATTGTCGGTCCCTTCGCCTCCGAGGACGGACTTGCCGCCCAGTTGCTCGTTCCGCTGGATGGCAGTGGCGAGGTCGAGGATGCCGTAGAGACGCTACGGGCCGAGCTGGGCGAGCGGGTCCCCGCTGGCACCCGTGCCTACGTCACCGGGCCGGCCGGCTTCAGCGCCGACCTCGTTGAGGCCTTCGGCGGGATCGACGGCGTCCTGCTGGGCGTGGCGCTCGGCGCGGTCTTCCTGATCCTGCTGCTGGTCTACCGCTCTGTCCTGTTGCCCCTCACGGTGCTCTTCACCGCCGTCGCCGCGCTCTGCGCAGCCATCTTGGCGGTGTACTTCATGGCCAAGGAAGGCTGGATCCGGTTGGACGGGCAAAGCCAGGGCATCCTCTCGATACTCGTCATTGGTGCGGCGACAGACTATTCCCTGCTGTTCGTGGCCAGGCACAAGGAAGCGCTGTCCGGCGGGAAGGATCGCTGGGAAGCGGTGGCGACTGCGTGGAAGCGATCCGCGGAACCGATCCTGGCCTCCGGCGGCACCGTGACCGCGGGCCTGCTGTGCCTGCTCTTCTCGGACCTCAATTCCAACAAGGCGTTGGGCCCCATTGGGGCCAGCGGCATCGTTTTCTCCATCATCGCGGCCCTGACGTTCCTGCCCGCCGCCTTGG
The DNA here is from genome assembly GCF_030512175.1 of Paeniglutamicibacter sulfureus. GTDB lineage: Bacteria > Actinomycetota > Actinomycetes > Actinomycetales > Micrococcaceae > Paeniglutamicibacter > Paeniglutamicibacter sulfureus. The sequence continues at coordinate 1,429,249 of NZ_JAULBL010000002.1, forward strand.
CACTGCTGGGCAGGAAGGCCTACTGGCCCTTCATGCCCAAGCCGGAGGCCCGGCTGGCCCCCGAGGAGTTGCCCGCGGGCCTGTGGGGACGCGTCGCCGGTTTTGTCGGCCGCCATCCCCGACCCATCTGGGTGCTGACCGCGCTGGTGCTGGCCGCCGGGGCGCTGGGCATGACGCAGCTGAAGGCCTCGGGTGTGCCGCAGAGCGAACTGGTCCTGGGCCAGACCGATTCCCGCGACGGGCAAATCGTGCTGGGCGAACATTTCCCGGGTGGCACCGGGAGCCCCTTGTTTGCCATCGTCGATGAATCCAAGGCGAACGAGTTGCTGGCCTCGGTGCAAGACGCCGACGGGGTGGCCTCGGCCTATCTCCAGGCAGCCGACGGCGGGCCGGCGTTGGCCCAGGCCGGCAGGGAGCCACAGCTGGTCGAGGGACGCAGCCTGATATCCATCACCCTGAACGACGCCGCGGATTCCGATGCGGCCAAGTCCACGCTGATCGACCTGCGCGAGATGCTCCACCAGGTGGACGCCGGCTCGTTGGTCGGCGGAACCACCGCAACCCTGGCCGACACCGCCACGACCGCCCAAGCGGACCTGATCAAGATCATTCCGCTGATTCTCGGTGCCATCCTGGTGATCCTGATGTTGCTGCTGAGATCGATCCTGGCCCCGGTGCTGTTGGTGGCAACCACCTTGCTCTCCTACGGCACGGCCATGGGCGTCTCTGCATGGGTGTTCAACGGCCTCTTCAACTTCGCCGGAGCCGATCCGTCGGTTCCGCTCTTCGGCTTTGTGTTCCTGGTGGCGCTGGGAGTTGACTACAACATCTTCCTGATGACCCGGGTCAGGGAGGAATCCCTGGTCCACGGGACGCGTTCGGGGGTCCTGCGCGGGCTGGCGGTCACCGGAGGGGTGATCACCTCCGCGGGCGTCGTGCTGGCCGCGACCTTCGCCGCCCTGGGCATCATCCCCATCATGTTCCTGGTCCAGCTCGGATTCATCGTGGCCTTCGGCGTCCTGCTCGACACCTTGGTCGTTCGGTCGCTGCTGGTTCCGGCGCTGGTCCGCGACATCGGCCCCAAGGTCTGGTGGCCGAGCAAGCTCGGAAGCACAAGGTAACGGATCTCTCGTTCGGCGACGGGCCGGGTACTGATAGGCTGGTTACTTGTAGATCGGTAAGGTGCAAGCACTCTGCTTGCCATCCGAGGGTCTATGCGTCGACAGACTGGATTTCCCGACCCGCCGCATGCTCCGTCTCCCCTTGCGGGAGCCGCTCGCGGCCGGTCGATGTGCGCCTAGCGCCATCTTGGTTCTCTCTTTTCTTCGGCGACCACGCGCGCCGAAACCGTCGTGCGAAGCTTTGAGAGAAAGTACCACGTGAGTCCTTCATTCACTTCCCTTGGCGTGCCCGCAACCTTTGCCGACGTCCTCGCGGCGCAGGGAATCGAAACCGCATTCCCCATCCAGGAAGCCACCCTTCCCACCACCCTGAACGGCGGCGACGTGCTCGGCCGCGGTCAGACCGGCTCGGGCAAGACCCTGGCCTTCTCCCTCCCTGTGGTTGCCCGACTGGCAGCCAACCCCAAGCCGCGCAAGGCCCGCTTCCCGCGAGCCCTGATCATGGCACCGACCCGCGAACTGGCCACCCAGATCGCCAAGGTCGTTGAGCCGTTGGCCAAGGCCGTGGACCTGCGCGTTGCCGTCGTCTTCGGTGGCGTCTCACAGCTGCGCCAGGAAAAAGACCTGAACGCCGGCGTTGACATCCTCATCGCCTGCCCCGGACGCCTCGAGGACCTGCTCAAGCAGCGCGTCGCCGACCTTTCCCGCGTGGAAATTTCCGTGCTGGACGAGGCCGACCACATGGCCGACCTCGGCTTCCTTCCGGTCGTCAAGCGCATCCTGGACCAGGCCCCGCGCGGCATCCAGCACATGCTCTTCTCCGCCACCTTGGACAACGGCGTGGACAAGCTGGTCCAGCGCTACCTCGAGAACCCGACCGTGCACTCGGTCGACGCCCCGACCGCCGCCGTGAACACCATGGAGCACCACGTGTTCCTGGTCTCCAACGACGACAAGAAGGAACTGGTCCGCACCCTGGCCTCGGGTTCAGGTCGCCGCATCATGTTCATGCGCACCAAGCACCACGCCAAGAAGATGGCCGTGTGGCTGTCCAAGTGCGGCATCCCGACCGTTGACCTGCACGGCAACCTGAGCCAAAACGCCCGCGACCGCAACCTCGCCGCCTTCTCGGCCGGGGACGCCCGCGTGCTGGTGGCCACCGACGTCGCCGCCCGCGGCGTGCACGTCGACGGCGTCGAGCTCGTGGTCCACATTGACCCGCCGGCAGAGCACAAGGCCTACCTGCACCGCTCGGGCCGTACCGCTCGCGCCGGTTCGGATGGAACCGTTGTCACCATCGCCACCCCGGACCAGCAGGGCGACGTGAAGTCGCTGCTCAAGGCCGCAGGCCTCAAGGTTCCGATGGTCAAGGTCACCCCGAACGCCCAGGTTGTTTCCGACGTCGTCGGTGAGCGTGCCGAGACCGTTGCCTATGTCGCACCGCAGCTGCGCAGCACCGCCACCGTCCGCAAGGACACCCTGAACGACTCCGACGCAGCAGGCGGCCGCGGCCGTCGCCGCGGCGGTCGCGGCACCGCGAAGAGCGCCGGTGGCGAAGGCCAGCGCCGCGAGGAAAACCGCGGCGAGCGTCGCCCCGAGAGCCGTGGCGGCAACGCCCCGGCCGGTCGCGGAGGCGAACGCCGCACCGAGAACCGCGGCGAGGGCCGTGGCTACGCTGCCGCCGGTGGCCGTGGCGGCAACGCCCCGGCCGGACGCGGCGGCGAACGCCGCACCGAGAACCGCGGCGAGGGCCGTGGCTACGCTGCCGCCGGTGGCCGTGGCGGCGACCGCCGCACCGACAACCGCTCCGACCGCCGTGTCGACGTGCGCCAGGACGATCGCGACGTGGCCCGTCGCGGCGCCGTCCCGAACCGCGGCTCGGCAGCCGCACGCAACAACGCCGGCCAGCGCCAGGGTTCCGGCGCCGGTTCCCGCCCGCGCGGCGGCAACACCATCGCCGATGCGCTAGGCGCGTCCAAGGTGGAAGCCGCAACCGGGGCAGGCCGTGGACGCGGTCCGCGCCGTGCCTCCTCGCCGGCCTCGAACGGCCGCAACTCCTAAGGCCTTTCCTGCCACCACGGATGGCTGGGCTTGAGCCACCGGCTGGGTCCGGGTTCACAACGAAAGTTGCGAACCCGGACCCAGCCTTCGTTAAGACCCAGCCTTCGTTAAGGGGGGATCAAGGCCCTTTTCACTTTCATCCCTTTGGCTGAATGCGGCGGGTCCGGGCTAATGAGAGATCATCCTTTTGAGCATCGAGACCGGCAGGACGAACCAATAATCTAGAGGAAACAACGCGCGGCGGGAGAGCACCGAAACGCATCACCCGTTTCGCAATGAAGCCCGCATGGCGACCCCTGCGACATTTGGAGAAGGCCTTGATTGAATCCCTGCAGCAGTTCACATCCAGTTTCCCTCCGGCGCTGCAGTGGCTCGCCGTGATGCTGGTGGCAGCCATTCCCTTCATTGAGTCCTACTTCGGCGCGGCACTCGGCGTTGTCATAGGCATCAACCCGGTGATTGCGATTTTTGCCGCAGTCGTGGGCAATGTGGCCTCCATGCTGCTGCTGGTCAATGGCGCGCACTTCGTGCGCCGAAAGGTGGCCAAGGAGAAAGAAGCACCGTCACTGAAGTACGCCAGGCTGCGCGCGGCCTTCGAGAAGTACGGCATTGCCGGCGTCAGCCTGTTGGGGCAGACAATCCTGCCAAGCCAAATCACCTCGGCGGCACTGGTCTCCTTCGGCGCGGCCAAGGACAAGGTCATCTTCTGGCAAATCATTTCCATCATGCTCTGGGGGACCGCCTTCGGCCTGCTCGCCTACCTCGGCGTGGATCTGGTCCTGGGGAGCTAGCTGCCCGCCGGTCTCGACCGGGGCGGGAGGACAAGGCCTTACCGGGTCCAAATCCTTGCCTGGACCTGGTCCCGGCGGCACGCCCGGTCGGGCTGAGGTGGGCCCGGCCGGCCGATCTCTGTCAGCGAACGGCTCTCACAGAAAACTCTCAGTTCCCCGGAATTCCGGGGAATTTTTCTGTTCCGGGGGCGTCAAAAACCCTCTTGAACACAAAGTTGAGTGATGGCCGCTCAACTTTGAATTGACATCATTTTGGTGACGGGTAAACTTGAGTGCAGAACGCTCAACCGATTCAAATCGGCTGGACGTTGGTTCATTTCCCCAAGGTAAGAAGGAGCATCCCATGTCTCGTGCCGTAGGTATTGACCTCGGAACCACCAACTCCGTTGTATCCGTCCTCGAAGGTGGCGAGCCCACCGTCATCGCCAACGCCGAAGGCAACCGCACCACCCCGTCGGTTGTTGCCTTCGCCAAGAGCGGCGAGGTATTGGTTGGCGACATCGCCAAGCGCCAGGCCGTGAACAACATCGATCGCACCATTGCCTCGGTCAAGCGCCACATGGGCACCGACTGGAACGTCTCGATCGACGACAAGAAGTACACCGCGCAGGAAATCTCTGCACGTACGCTGATGAAGCTGAAGACCGACGCCGAGTCCTACCTGGGCGAAAAGGTCACCGACGCTGTCATCACCGTCCCGGCCTACTTCAACGACGCCGAGCGCCAGGCCACCAAGGAAGCCGGCGAGATCGCGGGCCTGAACGTCCTGCGCATCGTCAACGAGCCGACCGCAGCAGCACTGGCCTACGGCCTGGACAAGGGCAAGGAAGACGAGCTCATCCTGGTCTTCGACCTCGGCGGCGGAACCTTCGACGTCTCCCTGCTGGAAGTCGGCAAGGACGAAGACGACTTCTCCACCATCCAGGTGCGCGCCACCTCGGGCGACAACCGCCTCGGCGGCGATGACTGGGACCAGCGTGTCGTTGACTGGCTGCTGGCCCAGGCCAAGCAGAAGGGTGCCGACCTGTCCAAGGACAAGATCGCCCTGCAGCGCCTGAAGGAAGCAGCGGAGCAGGCCAAGAAGGAACTCTCCTCGGCCACCTCCACCAACATCTCCCTCCAGTACCTCTCGGTCACCGCCGACGGTCCGGTCCACCTGGACGAGCACCTGTCCCGCGCCAAGTTCCAGGAACTGACCAACGACCTGCTCGAGCGCACCCGCAAGCCGTTCAAGGACGTTATCGCCGAAGCCGGCGTGAAGGTCTCCGAGATCGCCCACGTGATCCTCGTTGGCGGCTCGACCCGCATGCCCGCAGTCGTTGACCTGGTCAAGGAGTTGGCCGGCAAGGACGCCAACAAGGGCGTGAACCCGGATGAGGTCGTCGCCGTTGGCGCCGCACTTCAGGCCGGCGTGCTGAAGGGCGAGCGCAAGGACGTTCTGCTCATCGACGTCACCCCGCTGTCCCTGGGCATCGAGACCAAGGGCGGTGTGATGACCAAGCTGATCGAGCGCAACACCGCGATCCCGACCAAGCGTTCGGAGACCTTCACGACCGCCGAGGACAACCAGCCTTCGGTTTCCATCCAGGTCTTCCAGGGCGAGCGCGAGTTCACCCGCGACAACAAGCCGCTGGGCACCTTCGAGCTGACCGGCATTGCGCCGGCACCGCGCGGCATCCCGCAGGTCGAGGTCACCTTCGACATCGACGCCAACGGCATCGTCCACGTCTCGGCCAAGGACAAGGGCACCGGAGTCGAGCAGTCGATGACCATCACCGGCGGCACCGCGCTGTCCAAGGACGACATCGAGCGCATGGTCCGCGAAGCCGAGGAGCACGCCTCCGAGGACAAGAGCCGCCGCGAGGCAGCCGAGACCCGCAACGCGGCCGAGCAGGCAGCCTACTCCGTTGACAAGCTCATCAAGGACAACGAGGACAAGCTGCCGGAAGAGGTCAAGACCGAGGTCCAGGCCGACGTCGACGCCTTGAAGGCAGCCCTTGAGAAGCAGGACAACGACGACGAGGTCAAGACCGCGTTCGAGAAGCTGCAGGCTTCGCAGACCAAGCTGGGCGAGGCCATCTACTCGCAGGCACAGAGCGAAGGCGCAGCAGCCGACGACGCCGAGGCACCGAACGCCGAGGAAGACATCGTTGACGCCGAGGTCATCGACGAAGACGACGAAAACGTCAAGAAGTAAAGGGGCGCATCGACCATGTCAGAGGAAAATCACGACGAGGCCACCTCACACGAAGAGGTAACTCCCGTTGACGAAGCCCATGACTCGGGCGACGCGTTGAGCCAAGCAGAAGCCATCCTCAATGAGGCTGGCGGCGAGGCCGGGGAGCAAACCCCGGCCAGCGACAAGGAAGCCGAATTGCGCGAGGACCTGTTGCGCCTGCAGGCCGAATACGTCAACTACCGCAAGCGCGTCGAGCGCGACCGGGACGTGGCACGCGAAAACGCCGTGCAGTCGGTCTTCACCAACCTGCTGCCGGTACTCGACGACATCGACGCGGCTCGCCTGCACGGGGACCTGGTCGACGGGCCGTTCGCTTCGATCGCCAACAAGCTCGACGCGGTGCTCGAGGGCCTCGGCCTGGAGCGCATCGCCGAGGCCGGCGTGGCGTTCGACCCGAACGTCCACGAGGCACTGATCCAGCAGCCGCATGCCGAGATCTCGGCGGACCATGTGGCGCAGGTGCTTCGCCCCGGGTTCAAGAAGGGTGACCGCATCCTTCGCGCAGCCCAGGTGATCGTCTCCCTCGGGGAGTAGGCACCAACACGCGGCACCTGCAGCAATGCAGGTGCCGCACCCCCCACCAAGGTGCGGCGGCTCGCAATGGTTCCAGCGATGGAACCGGTGATCCGCCGCATACTTGGTGGATCCAACATCACGGATTTCTCCCTGCCACGATTGAGCGGCGGGTGAGCCACAAGGATTTTTACAGCAAAGGAGGCGCCCAGTGGCAAGCCAGGACTGGGTCGACAAGGATTTTTACACGATTCTTGGCGTCTCCAAGGACGCCAGCGACGCGGACATCAAAAAGGCATACCGGAAGATGGCGCGGAAATACCATCCGGACACCAACTCCGGGGATGCCGAGTCCGAGCGAAGGTTCAAGGACATCACCGAGGCCCATTCGGTGCTTTCGGATCCCGAGGACCGCCAGCAGTACGACGCCATCCGTGCCATGGGCTCGGGGGCGCGATTCAGCGCAGGGGGCCACGGCGGGGCACCGGGCAACGGCGGCTTCGAGGATGTCTTCTCCAACCTCTTCAACAGCGGAGGCGGGGGCAGCCGACGCGGCGGCCAAGTCCCACCCGATTTTGCCGACCTCTTTGGCGGCGGCGGAGGGTTCGGCGGCTTCGGACAACAGGCACCTCGCAAGGGCGCCGACCGAACTGCAAGCACCACGATCTCCTTTGCCGGTTCCATGAAGGGAACCACCATCGGCCTGCGCGAGGCCAATGGCGAGGTCATCGACGTGCGGATTCCAGCCGGGATCAAGGACGGGCAATCGGTCCGAGTCCGCGGCAAGGGTTCGCCCGGCTCCGCCGGTGCCGGCGACCTGATCGTCAAGGTCAACGTCAAGCCGCACCCGGTCTTTATCCGCGAAGACAACAACATCCGGATCCACGTGCCGGTGACCTTCGACGAGGCCGCCCTGGGCGGGCAGATCGAGATTCCCACGCTGACCGGCGAGACCGTCAAGCTGAAGGTCCCGGCCGGCTCCTCGAATGGCCGCACCTTGCGCCTAAAGGGGCGCGGGGTGAACACCTCCAAGGTCACGGGCGACCTGCTGGTCACCCTGGATGTGGTGGTTCCGCAGAACCTTTCCAAGGAAGCCAAGGCGGCCGTCGAGGCCTTCGCCGAGGCCACCAAGGCGGAGAACCCACGCGAGAGCCTGCTCTCGCGTGCAATTCTCTAGTTATCGATCGCCCCGTGCCGCCCGACAGCGGCACGGGGCGCTTCGCAATGCCAGGAAATTGGCTACGGTGGATGACAATAATTGAAAGGCAGGGATCATGGGCAATGACAGACTAAGGCCGATCTTCGTCATTTCTGTGGCGGCCGACCTGGCCGACATGCACCCCCAGACGCTGCGCCAATACGACCGGCTGGGTCTGGTTTCGCCCTCCCGCCAAGGCGGCAAGCAGCGCAGGTACTCCGAACACGATGTGGACTTGCTGCGGGAAATCCAGCGGCTCTCCAAGGACGGGGTGTCCCTGGAGGGCATCAAGCGCATCATGGCCCTGGAAAACCAGGTTGCCGCACTGAGATCGAGGGTCGGTGAACTGAGCAACGAGGTCTTCGCCCTGCGCAGCGCCCGCCAGGCGTCCGGACTCGGACGCGTCTTTGCCGCCGGCAGCACCGGCGACGTGGTGTCGCTGGCGCGGGGCCAACGGCCGCGCGGCCGCAGCCAAGCCGTGGTGGTGTGGAAGCCGCGGGGCAAGCAGCTTCCGTGAACAGCAGCGATGATTCGCCACTGACTTCGGGTGAGAGCTATGCGCGGCTCTCCGCCGCTGCCCACGACCGGTTCGAGGCGTTGTGCGCGATCCGCGGCCGGCTGGGCACGTCCCATCGCCAGGGCCTGGACGGCACCGCCCATGCCTTGCGCCGAGGGTCCATGGACCCGGCCATTCCGTCCCGCCACCTGCTGTACCTTGATCTCTCCGCCAGAGAACCACTGGCGGCCGTCGCCGTGGGCGACCTGGACACCGCCACCCACGTCACCTTCCAGCTCTCGGGGACCGGGATCCGGGCACGCAACGCGTTGTGGGGCAGCGTGCGGGAGGCCGGACAGCTGTACCTGGAACAACAAAAGGTAGGGGTCGCCGAACCCGCGGTCGTGGCCTGGCTGGGATATCGAACACCCAATCTGGCCGGCGCACTGCTGAACACCGCGGCGCGGCGCGGCCTGCAACGGCTGGGCCAGGACCTGGCTACTTTCGTCCGGCTGCGTCCCGACAAGCCGCTCATGGCTGTGGAGGCGCACTCCTATGCGGCGACCCTTGCGGCACAGGTGCTGGACGCGGAATCCGGGCGCGGGCTTGGGGCCCAGGCGCTGGCCATGATCGGTTCGGCCGGGATTCCCCGGCACTTTTCGCGGGATCCGGGCCGGCTCAACGTGCCATCGGCCAACATCTACGAGGCGATCGCCGAGGGGGACTACCTGGCATGGCTGGGGCGCGCCTTCTCGGGTCGCACATTGCTTGCTGGCCACGAATTCAACGTCGGACCGAAGCCGGGGCTGGGGTTGCACGCGGCCCAGGGCCACAATACCTCCCAATTCCGGGACGACAAGCCGTCCTCGACGAGGGGTTATCGGGATCCCGACACGCTTTCGCTGCGGAACCTGGCGCTGATCACCACCGGACAGGCACCCCTGCCTTAAACACGGGAGGGCGGTGCAGGGCCCAAACCCCGCACCGCCCCGGCATGGCGCTGGTCCTAAAGATCCTTGCGGTATGCCAGGTCGAAGATCAGCCGACCGGCCTTCAACGCCTTGCCCTCGAAGCTGGTCAGCGTGCGGCCCTCAAAGCGCGGGGCCCAGCCACCGCGCCCATCCGTGAAGCCGGGATCCCGGTCCTCGTTTTCCAGGCCGAGGCGGCGGACCCTGGTGAGGTTGCTGTCTTCGCCGGACAACTCGCCCGGGTGGAGGTTGGTGAATGCAGGGGCAGCGTCGAAGACATCCCGTATCTGCTCGGCATAGTTGGACCAGTCGGTCGCAAGACGGACAACGCCTCCGGGAACCAGGACACGTTCGAGCTTCTGGACGAAGGTGTCCTTGATGAGTCGGCGCTTGTGGTGGCGGATCTTGTGCCACGGATCGGAGAAGAACACCCAGATCTCGTCGGCCGAGGCTGCCGGGAGCATGGACTCCAGGACCTCCGGGGCGTTGGCCTGCACCGCACGCACGTTTGTCAGTTCGTTGTTTTCCACCCGGACCATGAGCGCAGCCAGTCCGGGCCGGTAGACCTCCACCGCCAGGAAGTCCTTGTCCCGGTTCTCACTGGCGGCAAATGCCATTGCCTCGCCCAGACCCGAACCGATCTCGACAATGAGCGGTGCCGTACGGCCGTAGAGGGCCTGCTGGTCGAATTCGTAGCCTTCGGCCACAGACGTGTCGGCCTGGTTGCGGGGTGGCTCGATGATGTACTTCTGCGCAGTGCGTTCCCAGGCATCGGCGCGGCGCCCGTGCAAGCGGCTGCCGCGGCGGACAAACGACACTGGTTCGGTTTGGTAAAAGCTGAGGTCGTCGACGGCGCGGCCGCTGACCGGCGCCTTGCGTTCTGGGGGAATGCTCATTTAGTTAAGGGTAGCGAACTTCAGTGTCCCACTTTCCCGGACTTCCACTGGCCGGGCTTCTCCCGCCTCGGCGCTGGCATAGGTCTCACCGGCACCAGGCCCCGCGGGGCCCATGAGCTCGGTGATGGCGACAAAGGCGTACTCCTTGGAGCGCAAACCGGGAAGGATCCTCGGTACGGAGGCAGTGTTGCGGTGTTTCCAGCCAAACGTGTCGACATCCAAAGAGACCCCGGGGGCGCCCGCGGGCCTGTCGCTGATGGAATGGCACGCACCGCAAGGCGGGCGCAGCAACGTCGCGGATGGGACGACGGCCTGGAAGATCATGTCATTGGTGCGGTCAATCTCACGTCGGATCCGGGACGAGGACAGCCAGGTATGAGGGCGATGGTTCCAAGGGGTCGAACACCTGCCCGGTCTTGAATCCGTGCCCGTAGTCAACACAGGCGGCATCCAACAATCTCCTACGCGTGGCCCGTGATTGTCGAATACCCAGGCGGATTCCTTCCGGATCATTGGAAAGCGTCACCGAACAATGGGGGATGGCTCAGGGTGTTACCCCATGGTGTGCCCCGGCCTCCAGGGAGAAACTTGAATCATGCGAAACACTCTTTCCGTGATCCTGAATATCATCTGGCTCGTTTTCGGCGGCATCTGGCTGGCGCTGGGCTACGTCCTGGCCGGGATCGTTTGCTGCCTGCTCATCGTGACGATTCCCTTTGGCATCGCGTCCTTCCGCATTGCCCTGTATGCGCTGTGGCCCTTCGGGCGCACCGTGGTGGACCGTGGCCAAGTAGGTGCTTTTTCAACCATAGGAAATGTCATCTGGGTGCTGGTGGCCGGCATCTGGATCGCCATCGGGCACGTCGTGACGGCGATCCCGATGTTCGTGAGCATCGTCGGCATTCCGCTGGGTCTCGCGAATCTGAAGATGATCCCGATATCCCTCATGCCCCTGGGCAAGGAAATCGTTCCGAGCGCCCGATACATGCCGATGTCCCGCTGAGGCCCGCGACCGCCGTATGGCGGCGGAGAGGAGTATCAAACTTCAACGACGGATATCGGCGCCGCCCCTTGTATCTCGAAGATGCGATTTCTAGTCTGTGGTTGTGAGAAGCAACGCCAATTGTCGACTGGATGAGGCCAAGACCGATGAAAGACCTGATTAACTGCCTGTGGTTCGATGGACAAGGGCTGGAAGCAGCCCGGTTCTACACCGGCATTTTCCCGAATTCCCGGATCGTTTCACAACTCGACATGGACACGCAGGGGAATCCGGTGAACGAGCCGCTGACAGTCGAATTCAATCTCGATGGACGTCCCTTCGTTGCACTTAACGGTGGCCCGCTCTTCAAGTTCAACGAAGCCATTTCCTTCCAAATCATGTGCGAGGACCAGACCGAGGTCGACTACTTCTGGGACAAGCTCACCGACGGTGGGGAAGAAAGCCAGTGCGGTTGGCTCAAGGACCGCTTTGGCATGTCCTGGCAGGTCGTTCCGGTTCGCATGGTCGAGTTGCTCAGCGACCCGGATCCGGAGGTCGCCCGAAGGGTGGTCGAAGCGTTCATGCCCATGAGGAAACTTGATATCGCGGTTCTGGAGGCCGCTGCCAAGGGATAAGTGGACGGCTGACCTTTCAGGTGCCTCTGCGCGTGCGCGGGGGCCGGGTGCAGCGGAGGCGCTCCTCTGCGTGATCGCGACCGTGGGCCCAGGGGCACGGTCGTCTTGAACAGGTCCGCGTTTTATCCGGCACGGGCACCTTGCCCTGGGCCTGCCGACCCACTTCCTGCCCTGTCCGCGTTTTCAGCGGCGGACCGGTGGCATCCGAGCCAAGGGCATGGCCGGTCCCCACCGGATAGCGCGACTCCGGCCGTGCCCTTCGAAAGTCTCGTGGATCCCGGCAAAAAATAGCGGGAAATCGGAGACGTTCGTCCATTGCGTTGGTAATGTGAGCAGCAGTCGGGGGGGGACTAACTCTGCTGCACCGCAACCAAGGGGGAACAATGACCCAGCTCGATCCAGCCTACGCGGGGACGTGGCGATTCGATCCAGGCCACACTCGTATCGGCTTCAACGCCCGACACGCGATGGTGACGAAGGTGCGGGGTGCCTTCAACGAAGTCGAGGGAACCATTCATGTCGACGTGGAGGATGTTGGTAAAAGCACTGTCGAGATGTCGGTGAAGGTGGCCAGTGTCGACACGCGCAACGCAGACCGCGACAAGCACCTGCGGACCAACGACTTCTTCGATGCTCCGAAATACCCCAAAATCGTCTTCCGGTCCACGCGCATCGACCAAGTGGATGAGAACAGCTTCATCGTCAACGGCGAACTGACCATTAAGGACACCACGCGCGAGATTGCCGTCCCCATCGAATTCACCGGCGTTGAGACCGACCCGTTCGGCAACCTCCGTGCGGGCTTTGAGGGCAGCCGCCGCATTGACCGCCGCGAGTACGGCGTAAGTTGGAACAAGGCGCTCGATTCAGGGGGCGTCCTGGTATCCGAACGAGTGCTGCTCGAGTTCGAGGTCTCGGCGATCAAGGAAGTCTAGGGCGGGTCGGTGCGCGCCCGTGCCGGCCTCCGCATGACCGAACGTCGGCAACCCCTTGGGGGTCGCCGACGTTTCGGCGTTTGGGCAGGAATATTCTTCGGCTGTCCATAGTTGAGTGATGTAGACTCAAGTTTGAGTGATTAGCCAACAACGAAGGGATGAGTATGGACACGAAGTTGACGACCAAGAGCCAGGAAGCCCTTTCCGCTTCGGGAATGAACGCCTCCACGGCGGGAAACCCGCAGGTGGAGCCCGCGCACCTGCTCAAGGCGCTTGTTGACCAGCGCGAATCGGTGGCCGTGGCAATGCTGAAGGCCGCCGGGATCGACCCGGACCAGGTTTCGGTCCAGGCCAGTGCCGCCATCAAGGCCTTGCCCACTTCATCCGGGAACAGCGTGGCCCAAGCCCAGTACTCGCGCGGCATCCTGCAAGCCATCACCGCCGCCCAGCAGGCCGCGGCGGCCATGGGTGACGCATACGTCTCCACCGAGCATCTGATGCTGGGCCTGAGCGAAGACACCGGCGCCGCCGGCAAGGCCCTGCGCGAGTCCGGGGCCACGCGGAAGGCCCTTGCCAGCGCCCTGCCCTCGATCCGCGGCGACCGCAAGGTCAACAACCCCGATCCCGAAAACACCTTCCAGGCACTGGAAAAGTTCGGCACCGACATGACGGCCATTGCCCGTTCGGGCAAGCTTGATCCGGTGATCGGGCGCGACACCGAGATCCGCCGCCTCGTGCAGGTTCTTTCGCGTCGCACCAAGAACAACCCGGTGCTCATCGGGGAACCCGGGGTGGGCAAGACCGCAGTGGTCGAAGGCCTGGCCCAGCGCATGGTTGCCGGGGACGTTCCCGAATCGCTGCGCGGCAAGACGCTGATTTCCCTGGACCTCGGCGCCATGGTTGCCGGGGCGAAATACCGCGGCGAATTCGAGGAACGCCTCAAGGCCGTCCTCGAAGAGATCAAGGCCTCCGACGGGCAGATCGTCACGTTCATCGACGAGATCCACACTGTCGTGGGTGCAGGAGCATCCGAGGGTGCCATGGATGCCGGCAACATGCTCAAGCCCATGCTGGCCCGCGGCGAGTTGCGCCTGATTGGCGCCACAACGCTCGATGAGTATCGCCAGAACATCGAGAAGGACCCGGCCCTCGAACGACGCTTCGCGCAGGTGTACGTGGGGGAGCCGAGCGTCAATGACACCATTGCCATCCTGCGCGGGCTCAAGCAGCGCTACGAGGCGCACCACAAGGTCACGATCGCCGACTCGGCGCTAGTGGCCGCGGCGAGCCTCTCCGACCGCTACATCGCCGGGCGCCAGCTTCCGGACAAGGCCATCGACCTGGTCGACGAGGCGGCCAGCCGGCTGCGCATGGAAATCGACTCGTATCCCGAGGAAATCGACCAGCTGCGTCGGTCGGTGGATCGCCTGACCATGGAGGAGCTGGCCCTCAAGGATGAAACCGATCCCGGATCCCGCGAACGGCTCGAGGCGTTGCGCGCCGACATGGCGGACAAGAAGGAAGAGCTCGATGCGCTCAACGCGCGCTGGGAATCGGAGAAGGCAGGCCTGAACCGGGTCGGCGACCTCAAGGTGCGCCTGGACGATCTGCGTTCGCGTGCCGAGAAACTGCAGCGCGAGGGCGACCTGGAGGGCGCCTCGCGGCTGCTCTACGGGGAGATCCCGGCGCTGGAAAAGGACATGGACGATGCTGCACGCGCGGAAGCCTCCGGCGGCGACCAGGAATTGATGGTGGCCGATGAGGTCACTGCCGACGACATTGCCGAGGTCATCTCCGCGTGGACGGGCATCCCGGCGGGTCGCATGCTGCAGGGCGAAAGCCAGAAGCTGCTGCACATGGAGGATTTCCTTGGCCACCGGCTGATCGGACAACAGAAGGCTGTCGTCTCGGTGTCCGACGCGGTGCGCCGTGCCCGGGCCGGGATCTCCGACCCCGACCGCCCGACAGGTTCGTTCCTGTTCCTTGGCCCCACGGGCGTGGGCAAGACCGAATTGGCCAAGGCCCTGGCCGACTTCCTTTTCGACGATGAACGCGCCATGGTTCGCATCGACATGAGCGAGTATTCGGAGAAGCACGCGGTCGCGCGGCTTGTCGGCGCCCCTCCGGGATACGTCGGCTATGAGGAAGGCGGCCAGCTCACCGAGGCCGTGCGTCGGCGGCCCTACTCGGTGGTGCTGCTCGACGAGGTCGAGAAGGCCCACCCCGAGGCCTTCGACATCCTGCTGCAGGTCCTGGACGACGGGCGTCTCACCGACGGGCAGGGACGCACGGTCGATTTCCGCAATGTCATCCTGATCATGACCTCGAACCTGGGTTCGCAGTTCATGGTCGACCAGACGTTGCCCGAGGACACCAAGCGGGAGGCCGTGATGAATCTGGTGAACTCCTCGTTCAAGCCCGAGTTCCTGAACCGGCTGGATGACGTGATCATGTTCGACGCGCTCTCGCTGGAGGAGCTGGGTTCGATTGTGGCCCTGCAGGTCGACACTCTGGCCCGGCGTCTCGCCGGACGCCGCCTGCAGCTCGAGGTGGACGACCAAGCCCGTGACTGGCTGGCCCTGACCGGCTTCGATCCCGCCTTCGGCGCCCGGCCACTGCGTCGGCTCGTGCAGCGCGAAATCGGGGACAGGCTGGCTCGCGAATTGCTGGCCGGAAGCATCCAGGACGGCGACACCGTCGTGGTCGGCGTCAATGCGTCCGCAGATGGGCTCATCGTCTCCTCGCGCCGAGGATAACGGCCGACCGCATCACGCCGGTGCCCGGGAGTGGTTGTTGCCACTCCCGGGCACCGGCGAGGCTTTTCAGGCCCGGGGGATCAGGTGTTCAGGGCGGAGGTTTCGGCCGGAAGCATGGACACCCGCACGGTTCCCTCGTTCAGGGCCAGAAAACAGGCAACCGCTCTGTCGCCGGTCTGCCATGTTGCTTCGGAGGGGCGGGAGAAATGATAGGACCAGCCGGTGTCCAGGGGGCTGGTCGGATCCAAGGGGACGGATTTACAAAGCTCCTCGGATTGCGCAAGGATTGCCTCGGGTCCGGGGAATGCATCCCCTTCGATCGTGAAGGTCCCGATGAGTTGTGCGTTGTGGGCGGTCTCGCAGGTGACGACGGTTGACGGTTCGAGCGGGCCGGTAAATCCCTGAAGGCAATCGCCGTCTCGGAATTGATCCGCAGGGACGTCGGATGCGATGATCCCGTCGAGGCCCGGGGATGCGTTTCGCGTCACTTCCGCAACCGGTTCCGGGGCGTCTTCCTGGCCGAAAAACCTGTCGGCCCCGTAGATCACAATCAACATGATTCCCAGTGCGCCGAGCAACGCCCAAAGGGCCGGGGCACGCCACCAAGAACGCGTCTGTGACTTGGCACTTAGAGCAGGAAGCGCGGCTCTCGGCTCTGGCTGTGGCGGATCAGGCAAGCAAGCTCCCGGGCGGTTGGCAGTCGACTTGGTGGACAAAATAATACTCTACCGGCGGAACGGAGGTTCCGGGCAGGCACTCGCCGCCGAATCATGTTAACCTTGAAATACGAAAGAATTAGTCACATATTCTGGGGCCTCCACCTGACACGGGTGGACCACCTCCAGATCTACTGAAAAAAGGGGGTCACGCCATGGGGCGCGGCCGTCAGAAGGCAAAAGCGACACGACAGGCCAGGGACATGAAATATTTCTCCCCGGCCACTGATTTGTCCGCCTTGGAACGCGAGCTTGGAAAGAATCGTGGTCACAGTACCTCGACACCAAGCCCTGTCGACGTACCTTACGAATCCAATTATTCGGATTACGAAGACAAGTACGCAGACGATGACGACGAGGACGACCAACGGCGCATCAGCTGATGCGCCGACTCCCTGAAGTGACCGTCGGAAAATAGGCGGTTATGGTTTTTCCAGTACGTGAAAACGGCAGCCGTGGCCACCGCGCAGTAACTGCGTCGGTGACCGCGGCCTTTGCCATGCCCGGGGAGCCGAGGTAATCTAACATGCTTCATGAGGGTCGGCTCGGGATCCAGATGGCGCACCGCGCAGCCATTCGTTCGATCGAACGCGTGGTTGGCGAGAATGCCCCGTTGCAGGATGCTGCCATTGCCGCCGCCGGCATCCGCAGGATGCTGGAGGCAGGGTCCGTGCTGGTGCTCACCGGTGCCGGGGTGTCCACCGATTCGGGGATCCCCGACTACAGGGGGCCGAAGGGCTCGCTGCTGCGCCACCGGCCCATGACCTACCAGGAATTCCTGCACGAGCCCAGCGCCCGGCACCGGTATTGGGCACGCAGCTTCGTGGGTTGGAGGCACATGGCCCAGGCGGCGCCGAACTCCATCCACCGCAGCTTGGCGCAGTGGGAAGCAACGGGAAAAATCAGCGGCATCGTCACGCAAAACGTCGACGGGCTACATGTGGCCGCGGGTTCCCTGAACGTCATCCCCCTTCACGGTGACTTGCAACAGATCAGTTGCCTGAACTGCGGAGCACTGGAGAACCGGGAGAACCTCGATGTCAGGCTGCACGAGGCGAATCCCGGCTACCTGGAGCGCATCGACCTGGATCCCTCGCTGGTGAATCCCGACGGCGACGTGACCCTCGACGAGGCCCATGTGGCCGAGTTCCACATGATTGGTTGCCTGGTGTGCGGATCGAAGAAGTTGAAGCCCAATGTGGTCTACTTCGGCGAGAACGTCCCACCCGAGCGCAAGGTTCGGCTCAAGGAACTCGAGGCCCAATCGGCTTCCCTGCTGGTCATCGGCTCTTCGCTTGCCGTCATGAGCGGCTACAAGCTACTGCTGGACGCCCGCAGCTCCGGCAAACCGGTCGGCCTGATCAACGGCGGTCCCACCCGCGGCGACTCCAAGGCCGACTACAGGTGGCGCAGCAACATCGCCGAGGCCATTGCCGTCCTGGAATCATCTGGCGACGGGGCCGTGCGCTGGCCCATGTAGCCGTGGCCCATGCCTTTGAGCCTCGTGTCCGGCCCGGGCGGTTAATCAGTTGAGGGACCGTGCCCAATGGGCGCGGTCCCTCAACGGATCAAGGCTCCTGGCAGTTAGCCGGCGAAGTTGCCGCGCATGAGCACGGCACCGCCGTCAACACCCTTGGCACCCTGGACGTAGTCCTGACCTGCGGTCTTGGCTTCCTCGGTCACCGCGCCAACGGTGCCCATCACCCACGAGTTCATGCCGCGGGCGTTTAGGCGGGCCAGTGCCGCGTCGGCGATCTCGGCATCGACGATGGCAACCATGCCGACACCCAGGTTGAGCGTGCGCTCCAGGTCCGGCTGCGGCACGGAACCGAGCTCGGCCATGACCTTGAAGACGGCCGGAAGTGCCCAGCTGGAGCGTTCCACGGTGGCCATCAGGCCCTGCGGCAGCACTCGGGCCAGGTTGGCGGCCAGGCCGCCGCCGGTGACGTGGCTGAAGCCGTGCACCTTGATGGCGCCGTCGACGTTGAACGCGCGGACCAAATCCAGGCAGTCCATGGTGTAGATGCGGGTCGGTTCCAGCAGTTCCTCGCCCAGGGTGCGGCCGAATTCCGGCACGTGGCGATCCAGGGCCCAGCCTGCGTGTGCGACGATGCTGCGCACCAGCGAGTAGCCGTTGGAGTGGATGCCGGAGGCCGACATGCCGATGATGACATCGCCGTCCTTGACGCGTTCCGGGCCGAGCAGGCCGTCGGCCTCGACGATGCCGGTGGCGGCACCGGCGACATCGTATTCGTGCTCGCCCAGCAGGCCCGGGTGCTCGGCGGTTTCGCCGCCGACTAGAGCGGTGCCGGCAATCTGGCAACCCTCGGCGATGCCGCGGACGATGTCGGCGATGCGCTCGGGCACGACCTTGCCACAGGCAATGTAGTCGGTCATGAACAGCGGTTCGGCACCCACGACGACGATGTCATCGACGACCATGCCGACCAGGTCGTGGCCGATGGTGTGGTGGATGTCCATGGCCTGGGCAATGGCGACCTTGGTGCCGACGCCGTCGGTGGAGGTGGCCAGCAGCGGCTTCTTGTAGGAAAGGAACTTCGAGGCGTCGTAGAGGCCTGCGAAGCCCCCCACCCCGCCCAGGACGTTGGCGTTGTGGGTGGCCTTGATGGCGCCCTTCATCAATTCAACGGCGCGGTCACCGGCCTCGACATCGACACCGGCCGAAGCATAGGTGATTCCGGAATTCTCAGGGGTGGCACTTGTCATCTCTGAAACTGTCCTTTGCTTAGTTGCGCGGTGTTTTGTCTGCGGCGGTGAGTGCCGACTCGAATTCGGCATCCGGGCCCGGCTCACATCCCGCCTGGTTGCTTCGTTCAAGCAGGTTCTTGCCGATGCGGTCCGAACCCGGCAATGCGATCGGGTAGTCCCCGGTGAAGCATGCGGTGCACAGGCGTTCGCGCTTCTGGAGGGTGGCGTCGATCATGCCGTCCTCGGAAATGTAGGCGAGCGAGTCGGCCCCGATGGACTGGCTGATCTCGTCCACTGCAGCGCCGTTGGCAATGAGCTCGGCGCGGGTGGCGAAGTCGATGCCGTAGAAGCATGGCCACTTGATGGGCGGGGAGGAGATCTTCACATGGATCTCCGCGGCGCCGGCCTCGCGCAGCATGCGCACCACGGCGCGCTGGGTGTTGCCACGGACGATCGAGTCGTCGACGACGACAACGCGCTTGCCCTTGATAACGGGCTCCAGGGCGTTGAGCTTGAGCTTGATGCCCAGCTGGCGCAGCGTCTGGGACGGCTGGATGAAGGTTCGTCCCACGTAGGCGTTCTTCACGAAGCCGTGGGCGAAGGGGATGCCCGACTGCTCGGCGTAGCCGATGGCGGCAGGGGTGCCGGATTCGGGAACGGGGATGACGATGTCGGCCTCGGCGGCGTTTTCGCGGGCCAGCTGGCGGCCCATTTCCACGCGGGACTCGTAAACCGAACGGCCGTTGATCGAGGCATCCGGGCGGGCAAGGTACACGTACTCGAAGACGCAGGCGGCCGGAGTGGCGGCGCCGAAACGCTGAGAGCGCACGCCTTCCGCGTCGATGGCGATGAACTCGCCCGGTTCGATTTCGCGGATGAAGCTTGCACCCACGGTGGCCAAGGCTGCCTGTTCGGAGGCCACTACCCATCCGCGCTCGAGACGGCCGAGCACCAGCGGACGTACGCCGTAGGTGTCGCGTGCGGCGTAGAGGGTGTGCTCGTCCATGAAGACGAAGCAGAAGGCGCCGCTGAGCTTGGGCAGCAGGCGCAGCGCCGACTCTTCCAGGGTTTCGCCGTTGGAGCCGTTGAGCAGTGCCGTCACCAGTGCGGTGTCGGTGGTGTTGCCCTGGGCGATTTCGCCGCGGACCTTTTCCTCGGACTCTGCATGGAGGTCGTTGACCATTTCCATGAGCTCGGCCGAGTTGGTCAGGTTGCCGTTGTGCGCCAGCGCCACGGTGCCCGCAGCGGTGGGGCCGAGCGTCGGCTGGGCGTTGGCCCAGTGGCTTGCCCCGGTTGTGGAGTAGCGGCAGTGGCCAATGGCCAGGTGCCCGGGCATGGAATTGAGGGTGTTCTCGTCGAACACCTGGGAGACCAGACCCATGTCCTTGTAGACATTGATCCGCTGTCCGTCACTCGTGGCCAATCCGGCCGATTCCTGCCCGCGATGCTGAAGCGCATACAGACCGTAATAGGTCAGTTTCGCCACTTCTTCGCCGGGAGCCCAAACACCGAAGACACCGCATTCATCCTGCGGGCCCTTCTCGTTGGGCAAAAGATCATGATTTAGGTTTCCGTCACCACGCGCCATAGGAATTATTCTCTCACGAGCAAGGGGCACGATGGGGCGTGAAGTCACCCACAGGGACGGTTCTAGCGGTGTTCTGGATCACCCATCGGCACGGCAAGCGCGCGACGTGCCTTCTTGCGTGTGATGCGATCCACAACCAGGAATACGATGCTGGCGAGCAGGACGCCGAAGAAGGCAAAGCCGACGGACAGGAATCCTGCCACGGAGGCGCGCGTGAAGTTCGCCGATTCCTCGCCGGTGTACGCGGACACGAGGGCAACGACGACGCCCACCAGGGCGCCAATGCCCACGAACGGCCAGAACCTTGGCGCCGCGTAGACCTCCACCTCGACCTGGGTGCCTGACTCGTCGGCGGGGGTGGGATTGGTGGGGTTCTGGCTGGATTCCATACCCTCTAGGGTACTAAACCAGGGGCAGTTCGGCGGACAGGTCGGCGCGCAACCCGGAGGCGGAGACCTTTCCGGTGGCCAGCGCCGCGTCCCAGCCGATCTTGCCGGAGGCCAGCGCCAGCCAGAGCTGGGCGGGAAGCTCGATGACGTTCGGGGGAGTGCCGCGGGTGTGCCGCGGACCCGCGATGCATTGGGTCACCCCGAACGGCGGAACGCGCACCTCCACGGAGTTGCCCTCGGCGCGGCTGGCCAGTTCCTCCAGCGTGTAGCGCACGGCCAGGGCTATGACCGGGCGGGGCAGCGCCGCGGCTTCCGCTTCTTCGGCCTCGATCCACCGGCCGAGGGCACGGGCCCCTTCTGCCGGATCAATGCGTCGCTTGATGGCCACGGGATATCAGGAATCCAACAGGTCCATGACCGGGGTTGCCAGGCGCACCGAACCCACGGGGGCATCCCCGCCGAGCACCGGACGGGTCAGCTTGGCCAGGGTGTCGGCCAGTTGGCCGGTGGTAATGGCGCCGGCGTTGGCCAGCAGCGTCAGGCCCAGCAGGTCGGTTCCACGGCCCGATCCGTCCTGCATCTTCACGGCCACGGCCGTTCCGTTGGGGGCTGCGAGCATCAACACGCCCTCGGCGCCGAGCTTGGCGATGACCCCCAGGTCCTCCATCACCAGGGAGTTGGGCAGGCCGTGTCCCTGGACCGCCCACGGGTAGTCCAGCATCGCCGTGGCAATGGTTGCCGCCCGCGCCTCGGCATGCTTGTTCCCCGGGGCCTGGGCCAGCTTGGAAGCGGCCCGGGCAAGTCCGGCCAAGGAGATCACCGGTACCGGCGCCCCGCATCCGTCGACGCCCAGGTGGGAGATTTTCTCCCCGGCATAATCCTCGATGACCTCGATGACCCTTTGCTGCAGGGGGTGGTCCGCGGAGAGATAGGTCTTGGTGTCCCAGCCGTTTTCCGTGCAGGCCCACAGGAATGCCGCGTGCTTGCCCGAGCAGTTGAACGACAGTGCCGACTTCTGAAGTCCCGCCCGCAACCGTTCGGCGCGTGTTTCGGGGTCTGCCGGCCAGGCGGCGGGGCACAGCAGGTCGGATTCGTCCAGGCCGGCCTTGGCCAGCATGGATTCAACGACGTCGGTGTGTTCAGTGCTCCCCGCGTGGCTGGCGCAGGCCAGGGCCACCTGGGCGCCGCGCAGCGGAACTCCGCACTGCATGGAGGCAAGGGCCTGGAAGGGCTTGAGGGCGGAGCGCGGGTACACCAGGGTGTTCGGGTTTCCCAGCGCGGTGAGCACCTCGCCCGCGGCATCAACGACCACCGCGGAACCGCGGTGGCGGGATTCAACGAAGCCGTTGCGCTCGAGCACCACAAGGTCGACGGTTTCGGAGGCAATCAGCGTTTCGGGCATGTGACCTAGTTTACGGTCTGCGTGCTCTCCATCAATGCAACGACGAAGTCCGAGTCGGGGCACAGCGGACGCATGTCCCAGGTGGAAAAGCTGGAAGCGATCCGCAGGCCGGCCGCTGCCACGTCGGCCTCGAACGTTCCGAAGGCGTAGTCCTTGAGCAGGGAGAAGCCCACGACCAGTCGGCCGCGGGGCGCCAGATGCGCGGCCAGCGACGACAGTACGGCGCCGGCGGTGCCCGGTGCCACGAAGGCCAGGACGTTTCCGGGGGAGACGACCACGTCGAAGGTTTCGCGGGTCCCGGAGGCATCCCGCAGGTCCAGCGATGCCAGGTTACCGGGCAGCCACCGGCAGCCGGGGAAATCGCGTTGGGCGGCGGCCAAGAGCTCCTCGTCCAGGTCCACTCCGGTGACCCGGTGTCCGCGAGCGGCAAGCGCCCCGCCCACCCGCCCGGTCCCGCAGCCGGCATCGAGCACGCGCGCGTCCCGCGGGAGCAACGCATCAACGAACCTCGCCTCGCCGTCGAGGTCTGCGCCGGATTCGCGCAGTTGAGCAAAGCGGTCGATGTAGTTCTTGGCCTGCTTCGGATCTTGGCGGGCCTGCTGCTGCCACAAGGTTTCCTTCTCCATGTACACGAGCATAGGCGCAGCCACCGCTTGCCTGCGGGGTCGGGATCGGGGCGCACCGCCCGGGGAGGACGGCGGACCCGGTGCGAAGTTGGCGCAAATGCGTCGGTCCCGCGACCCGGGTGGGCACTGAGGGGACCGGAGCCGGTAGGCTTAAGCCTCGTGAAGGTACTGGTTATTGGCCCCGGCGGCCGCGAACATGCACTGATCCGCGCTTTGGCTTCGGATCCCTACGTCACCGACCTGCATTGCGCACCCGGCAATGCCGGGATATCGCGTGACGTCACCACCCACCAAATCGATGCCCAGGATCCCGCGGCAGTGGTGGCACTTGCCCGCGAACTGGGCTCGGATCTGGTGGTGGTTGGTCCCGAGGCGCCACTGGCGGCAGGTGTTGCCGACGCACTGATCTCCGCGAACATCCCCGTCTTTGGCCCCACGCAAGCGGCTGCCCAGCTGGAGGCCTCCAAGGCCTTCGCCAAGACGGTCATGGCCGAGGCAGGCGTGCCCACCGCCATGGCCAAGGTCGCCACCAACTCCGAGGAAGCGGCCGAGGCGCTCGATGCCTTCGGCGCCCCCTATGTGGTCAAAGACGATGGCCTGGCAGCCGGCAAGGGCGTCGTGGTCACGTCCGACCGCGCAGAGGCCCTGGCCCACGCCGACTCCTGCTTTGAGGCCGGCGGCACCGTGGTCATCGAGGAATTCCTCGACGGCCCGGAGGTTTCCCTCTTTGTCATCTGCGACGGCACCCATGCCGTCCCGCTGGCACCCGCCCAGGACTTCAAGCGCATCTTTGATGGCGACGAGGGACCGAACACCGGCGGCATGGGCGCCTACTCGCCGCTGCCCTGGCTGCCCGCCGGCTTCGTCGACGAGGTCATGGACCGCGTCGCCTACCCGACGCTGCGCGACATGGCCTCCCGCGGCACCCCCTTCACCGGGGTGCTGTACTGCGGCCTGGCCATCACCGGCCGCGGCATCCGCGTCATTGAATTCAACGCACGCTTCGGCGACCCCGAGACCCAGGCAGTGCTCGCACGCCTGAAGACCCCGCTGGGCGGACTGCTGATGGCAGCGGCCAAGGGCGAACTCGATGACGCCGAGTTGCTGCACTGGCGCCCCGAGACCGCCGTCGGAGTGGTCCTGGCAGCCGAAAACTACCCCGATGCCCCCGTCAAGGGAGCGGCGATCCAGGGGATTGAAGCGGCAGAGGCCATCGAGGACGTCTCGGTGCTGCACGCCGGAACCACCCGCAACGAGTCAGGCGAAACCATCGTCGACGGCGGCCGCGTGCTGGCAGTCGTGGGCCTCGGTGCCGACCTGCACGCCGCGCGCGACAAGGCCTACGAAGGCGTCGCTGCCATCTCCTGGGACGGTGCCCAGCACCGCACCGACATTGCGCTGAAGGCCGCCAACGGCCAGATCAGCGTCTCGGAAGGAACACACTAGATGTCAGGCCTGCAAACCGAAACCCTGGACCTGCCGGGGTGGACCCACCACTACTCGGGCAAGGTCCGCGACCTCTACATTCCGGCCGATTCCTCCTTCGAGGAAACCGACCGCGTCCTGGTGGTTGCCAGCGACAGGATCAGCGCCTTTGACTACGTGCTGGAATCCGAGATCCCGGACAAGGGCAAGGTGCTGACCCAGTTGAGCCTGTGGTGGTTCGACAAGCTGGCCGGAATCCCCAACCACGTCATCTCCACCGACGTGCCGGACGCCGTTGCCGGCAGGGCCATGGTCTGCAAGAAGCTGGACATGTTCCCCATCGAGTGCATCGCCCGCGGCTACCTGACCGGCTCCGGGCTGGCCGAATACAAGGACCGCCAGACGGTCTGCGCGCTTCCGCTGAAGGCCGGCATGGTCGATGGCTCCAAGCTGGAACCTGCCATCTTCACCCCCTCGGCCAAGGCCGAGGTCGGCGAGCACGACGAAAACATCACCTTCGAGGAAACCGCTGCCCGCATCGGCGGCCAGCAGGCCGCCGACCTGCGCGACGCCACCTTGGCCCTGTACACCCGCGCCGAGGAAATTGCCCGCACCCGCGGCATCATCCTGGCCGACACCAAGGTCGAGTTCGGGATCGATCCGTCCAACGGCGAGATCACCCTGGGCGATGAGGTGCTGACCCCGGACTCCTCGCGCTTTTGGGACGCGGAGACCTACTCCCCGGGGCAGGCGCAGCCGTCCTTCGACAAGCAGTTCGTCCGCGACTGGCTCACCTCCGAGGCCTCCGGCTGGGACAAGAACTCCGGCGAGGAACCCCCGGCGCTGCCGGCGGAGATCATCGAGCGTACCCGTGCGCGCTACATCGATGCCTACGAGCGGCTGACGGGACTGACCTTCAGCGCCTGATCCGCGCCACCGGCAAAGGCCCTGGCCCCCTCCATGCAGGACGGGGGCCAGGGCCTTTGTCGTGTCCGGGATCCGCAGGGGGCGTGGCAGGGGCGGGATCAGACCAGCGAGTCGAGCCAGGCCTTGTGCAGGGCGGCAAAGCGGCCTTCGGCGCCGATGAGCTCGGCCGGGGTGCCGTCCTCGACGATTCGTCCGTCGTGGACCACCAACACCCGGTCGGCGATCTGCACCGTGGAGAGCCGGTGCGCGATGATCAGCGCGGTCCGGTTGCCCAGCAGGGTCTGCAGTCCGCGCTGCACGGCGCGTTCGGAGGGGATGTCCAGCGAGCTGGTCGCCTCGTCGAGGATCAGCACCGCCGGGTCCGCCAGGAACGCACGGGCGAAGGAGATGAGCTGGCGCTGGCCGGAGGAGACGCGACCGCCGCGCTTGTTCACGTCGGTGTCGTAGCCCTCGGGCAGGGCCGTGATGAATTCGTGGGCGCCCACGGCGCGGGCGGCCAGGATGATCTCCTCGATGCTGGCGCCGGGCTTGCCCAGGGAAATGTTCTCGGCCACGGTCCCGGAGAAGAGGAAGGCCTCCTGGGTCACCATGACCACGTGCCGGCGCAGGTCGTTGTTGGCGATCTGCTCGATCGGCACCCCATCAAGGGTCAGTGACCCGGAGCGCAGGTCGTAGAACCTGGCGATCAGCTTGGCCAAGGTGGACTTGCCGGCGCCTGTCTGCCCGACCACGGCAACGGTCTGCCCCGCCGGGATGGCCAGGTCGAACCTGTCCATGACGACGGGCCCGTCCCCGTACCCGAAGACCGCGTCCTTGAATGCCACGGCACCTGCGACCTGTTCCAGCGGCTGCGGCTTGGCGGGTTCCACCACGGTGGGTTCCTCCTCGAGCAGCCCGGAGACCTTTTCCAGCGCCGCGGTTGCCGATTGCAGCGACTGGTAGAACATCGCGATGTTTTCCACCGGCTGGAACACCCGCTTGGTGGCCAGCAGCAGTGCCACCAGCACGCCCACCCCCAGCTCGCCGTCAAGGATGCGGAACCCGCCCCAGGCAAGCACCGCCGCCACCGACAGGTTGCCGATGAGCACCAGCGAGGGCTGGAGCACGCCGAAGAGGTTGATGGAGCGGATCGAGTTGTCCCGGTATTGGCCGGCGACCTGCGCGTAGGTGGCGTCGTTGGCGCGTTCCTTGCGGAAGGCTTTCACGGCGCGAATGCCGGTCATGGTTTCCACGAAGCTGCCGATGACCCGGGCCGAGACCACCCGGGATTCGCGGTAGACCAGTTCCGAGCGTTTCTGGTACCAGCCAAAGAGCAGCCAGATGGGCAGGGCGGCGATGACGACCACGAGCCCCGAGCGCAAGTCGAGGACGAAGATGGACACCAGGGTGAAGGTCACGAAGACGGCGGCCGAGGCGAGTTCGGAAATGCCCTGGTCCAGCAGTTCGCGCAGCGTCTCCAGATCCGAGGTCTGCCTGGAGATGATGCGCCCGGAGGTGTATTTTTCGTGGAACTCCAGGCTCAGGCGCTGGGTGTGCCGAAAGACGCGCAGGCGCAGATCCAGCAGCATGGCCTGGGAGATCTTCGCGGTGCACAGGATGTACCAGCCCAGCAGCGTGCCGGCGGCGATGGCCGAGAGCACGTAGGCGCCGCCGGTGATGCCCAGGGGCGCCCAGTTGCCGGCGGCGACCTGTGGCAGGCCCCAGTCGATGGCCCAGGCGATGATCAGCGGGAAAGCGACGCGGGCGGCGTTGGAGATGACCACGAGCACCACGGTGAGCGCCAGCATGCGCTTTTGTGTCCTGGCCAGGGTGGCCAGCAGTCTCCAGGAGCGAGCGCGCACTCGCTTGCGTTCGTCCTTGGACAGGGTGATGGCGTCCTCGTTGGCGACACCGATGTTCTGGCTCATGCTAGCGGACCGCCTTGAAGGGGAATGATGTCGGATTCCTCGTCCACGAGGCTGGCAATGACGAAGCGGTAGTGCTCGTTGCGTGCCAGCAGTTCCGAGTGCGTGCCCACGTCGTCGATGAGCCCGTCCCTCAGCAGCGCAACCTTGTCGGCCAAGGCCACGGTGGATGGCCGGTGGGCCACGATCAGCGTGGTGGTCCCGGCCAGGGTGGTGCGCAGCCGCTGGGTCACCGCTTCCTCGGTGCGTACGTCCAGGGCCGAGAGCGGGTCATCGAGCACCAGCACGCGCGGCCTGGCCGCTATGGCCCGGGCCAGGGCGATGCGCTGGCGCTGGCCTCCGGAAAGGGACAGGCCTTCCTCGCCGATGACGGTGTCCAGGCCTTGGGGCAGCGTGCGGGCGAAGCCGGCCTGGGCGGTGTCGATGGCATCCTCCAGCAGCGCGTCCAGTTCCGGTCCGTCAAGCCCGGTGGCTCCCAGCAGCACGTTGTCCCGGATCGAGGAGGAAAACAGGATGGTGTCCTCGAAGGCGACCGCCACGTCGCGGCGCAGTTCGACCAGGTCCCGATCGCGCACGTCGACGCCGTCGATGAGGACCTGGCCACCGGTGGCTTCGTAGAGCCGGGGAACGAGCTGGAGCAGCGTGGACTTTCCGGTGCCGGTCATCCCGACCAGTGCCATGGTCTCCCCGGGGGCCACGTGCAGATTGACGCCGCGCAGCACCGGTGCGGCGGTGGCCGGGGTGTCGGGGAAGCGGAAGAGGACGTTGCGCAACTCAAGTTCCCCGCGCGGGTCCGTAGGGGAAACGGGCGAGTCGGGGGAGGTGATGGTGTTGTTGGTGTCCATGACCTCGAAGTGGCGGTCCAAGGCGGTCTTGGTCGTGAGGGTCATGCCCATGAGCATGCCCATGTGTTCAACCGGCCCGGCCAGCACCGTGGCGGTGGCGAAGAAGGCAACCAGCGCCCCGACGCTCAGTTCGCCCTGCGCGGTGAGCCACAGCCCCGCCACCAGGCCCAGGCCCAGCGTGGTTTCGGGGATGGCCACCACGTAGAGGATGAAGCTGGCCAGGGTCCTGGCCTTGGAAACCTCGGTGTCGCGAAGCTGCTCGGCCCGGGTGTTGAACCCGTCGTACATGTGGCGGCCTCGGCCAAAGGCCTTGATGACGCGGATGCCGTGGACCGATTCCTCCACGGCCGTGGCCAGGTCCCCGGCCTGGTCCTGGCTCAGCCGGCTGGCGGCCCGGTAGTTGTTGCGGAAGTGGAACGCCTTGATGGAGATGGGAATGGCCCCGGCCAGGTAGATGGTGCCCAACACCCAGCTGGAGCTGAACATCAGGGTCAGCCCGGCGATCACGGTGACGGTGGAAACCACCAGCATCATCGCGCCGAAGGCGAGCCACCGGCGCAGCAGGCTCAGGTCGCCCATGGACCTGGAGAGCAACTGGCCGGAGCCCCAGCGCTCGTGGAAGGCCACGGGAAGCTGCTGGAGGTGGCCGTACAGGCGCACCCTCATCTGGGTCTCCAGGCGGGCCGCGGGGGTGATCACGAATTGCCGGCGCAGGAACACCAGCAGTGCCTCGAGGGCGCCGAGGGCAGCCACCAGGCCCACGGCCAGCCAGACCTCTGAACCCCTGCCTTCCGGGTGCAGGACATTGTTCACCAGCCATGCCAGGACCTGGGGAATGGTCAGGGCGACGACGCCGGCCAACAGCGCGCACAGGAACCCGAAAAACAGCCGGGGGAGGATGGGCTTGACGAAGGGAATGAGCCGGGCAAAGGTCCTGCCCAGCGTGGGCGTGCCCGCCGCGGGGGCGTGTCCTTGTTGTACTGCCACCGGTGTCCGACCTCTATCCCCGCGCATGGTTGTGCTTCTGCGAATACCCTACAGTGTGGGGTTGGGATTCATCAATCGGATGAGTCGGGCTACCCCTGTGCCGTCAACGTGAGCAGGATGACCTCCGGCGGGCAGGCGATCCGCACCGAGGCGAAGCGCGAGGTCCCGATGCCGGCGGACACGTTCAGCGGCGTGCTCTTGCCGGCGAAGTCCCATTGGGTCAGCCCGCTGGCCCGCCAGGTCGGCAGATCACAATTCGTCACCAGGGCGCCGTAGCCCGGGATGCGGACCTGGCCCCCATGGGTGTGCCCGGCCAGGATCAGGTCGGTGCCGGCGGCAGTGAACCTGTCCAGGACGCGCTGGTACGGCGCATGGGCCAGCGCGATGCGAAGGTGCGGTGCCGAGCCGGAGGTGGCGGAACCGGCCGGCCACCCGGCAAAGCGGTCCAGGTCCAGGTGCGGATCGTCCACGCCCGTGAAATCCAGGCGGGTCCCGTTCATTGCCATGGAATGGTTCCGGTTGGTCAGGTTGACCCAGCCGGCGGTACCGAAGGCGCGGTGCATTTCCTGCCAGGGCAATTGGTACTTGGGGGAGTTCCGCGGCGTGTCCGAGCGCTTGGCGAGATAGCGGAACGGATTCTTTGGCCGTGGACCGAAGTAGCAATTTGACCCGGGTACGAAGGCCCCGGGGAAGGCCATCAGCGGGTCCAACGCCTCCAGCAAGGCCTCCAGGCCTTCAAGGTGTCCCAGGTTGTCGCCGGTGTTGATTACGAGGTCTGGTTTCAGATCCGCCAGGGACTGCAGCCAGCGGCGCTTGAGCTCCTGGCCCGGCACCATGTGGATGTCCGAAAGGTGGAGCATCCGGATCGGCAAGGAACCAGGGGGCAGCAGTGCCAGGGTCTCCTCGCGGATGCCGAAGCGCGTGGTCTGGCCCAATCCGTATCCGAAAAGGATGCCGGCGCCGGCGGTTGCCGCACCAGCCGCCAAAGCGGCCCCACGCACAGTGCGTGAGACCGCTTCGGCGAGCGATGATGAAGTCGCGAGGGAACTAGTCATCTTCGGTCTTCTTGGGAGGGTTGGGCGTGTTTCCGCTGTTTCCCTTGGGCTTGGGGGTTTCGGTCGCCTTCGGGGCTTCCGATTCCTTGGGCTCCTTGGTTTCCTTTGAAGCCGAGGTTTCGGAGCTTGCCGAATCCGCTGTGTCATCGTCGTCGGCTTCCACCTTCTTCGGGGCCGGAGGCTTGGGCGCGGACTTGGCCTTGCCGAAGGATTCGGTCGGGTAGAGATCGCCGACCTTCTTCATGTAGTTGGTCCAC
Source organism: Paeniglutamicibacter sulfureus (assembly GCF_030512175.1). GTDB lineage: Bacteria > Actinomycetota > Actinomycetes > Actinomycetales > Micrococcaceae > Paeniglutamicibacter > Paeniglutamicibacter sulfureus. The sequence continues at coordinate 1,459,670 of NZ_JAULBL010000002.1, forward strand.
AGCGGGGAAGCCCAGGTTCCGGAGTCGACCCAGCGACGGGCGATGCCGTCGATCACCTTGTTCTTGGTCTCCAGGTTCTGTTGCTTGTCGTAACGGCCGACCCATGCGGCGGAGGCCATGCCGGTGGTGTAACCGACGAACCAGGTCGAGTTGGCCTTGTTGTTCGTACCAGTCTTGCCGGAGATCGGGTAGTCGATGGCGCCCTTGGTGACCTTTTGTTTGGCAATCTTTGTCATGGTGCCGTTCATATCGGCGACGACCTGGGGGCTGACTGCCTGCTCGCAAGTGACCGGCTTGACCTTGTATGCGGTGCCTTTGGCATCGGTGACCGAGGTCAGGGCACGGTTGTCGCAGAACTCGCCGTTATTGGCAAAGGTCGCAAACGCGGTGGCCTGGGCCAGCGGGGTGATGCGGGCAGAACCAATCACGAAGGCCGGGTTGGCCGGAGATATCGGCTGTCCCAGGGTTGATTTTTTACCCGTGGCCGGATCGATGTTGTTGTCGTAGTCGATCAGGCCCAGGCGTTCGGTGCCCTCGGCAATGTCGCAGAGGTCAAGTTTGGAGGCCTCGGCCACGGTGGCGGAGTTCACGGAGTTGAACAGGCCATAGTCCACCGTCATCGACGAGGGATAGCCGCCGACGGCGTTGGCTGGAGCCCAGCCGCCGCCAACGGTGGTGTATCCGCGCGGTAGGCATGAGGCCTTCCAACGGAATGAAGCCGGGTAGTTCTTCTTATTGGGTGCGCTGATCCGGTCCCACATGTTGCGACCCGATTCGAGCCAGGCCATCGTGGTGTAGGGCTTCATCGTTGAACCACCCTGGAAGCCGCCGGCCCCGCCCAGTGCTTTCTCGACGGCAAAGTTGATGGTGGTGTTCGGGCCGGTGTTTTTGTCCGTTGGGACGTAGTCCTTGTTCTGGCCCATGGCCAGGATGTTGCCGGTGCCCGGTTCGACCGTCACGATGGCCGCGCCGATGTTCGACTTGTCGTCGGCAGGGATCATGGCCCTGGACTGCTTCGCCGCTTCCTTCTGCAGGCGCGGGTCCAACGTCGTCTTGATGGTCAGGCCACCGCGGTACAGCAGGTTTTCGCGATCCTTGCGGGTCTTGCCGTAAGCCTCATCGGTGGTGATGAGCCTCGTGACGTAGTCACAGAAGTAGGCGGAATCCTCGGCGGCGATGCAACCGGACTTGACCTCTTTCGGCTTGACGCCCAGCTTGGACTTCACTGCCTTGTCGTATTCGTTCTTGTCGATGGCACCGGTGCGCAGCATGGCAGCCAGCACGGTGTTTCGACGCTTGAGGCTACGTTCCGGGTACTTCTCCGGGTTGTAGGCGTTGGGCAGCTGGACCATTCCGGCGAGCATCGCGGACTGCTGCAGGTTCAGGTCCTTGGCGTCCACCGAGTAGAAGCGCTGGGCTGCGGCCTGGATGCCGTAGTTGCGGCCGGAGAACAGCACGAGGTTCAGGTAGCCCTCGAGGATTTCGTCTTTGGTCATTTCCTTTTCGATGGAAATGGCCAGCTTGGCTTCGCGTGCCTTGTCGGCGATGTCCTTGGAGCCGGAGATCGTCATCTCGGAGCGGTCCACGCCGTTGACGACGTCGGCGTTCACCAGCAGGTTGTTGACGTACTGCTGGGTCAGGGTCGAGGCGCCCTGCTGCGACGAGGAAGTGAAGTTGTTCACCGCGGCGCGGGCGATGCCGCGGACATCGATGCCGTTGTGCTCGTAGAAGCGCTCGTCCTCGATGGAGATGATGGCACTCTGCATGACCTTGGAAATGTTCTTGAGCTTTACCGGCTGCCGGTTTTCCGAGTAGAACGTCGCAATCGTGGAACCGTCCTTGGCCAAGATCTTCGAGGGCTGCGCGATGGGCTCGCCCTTGAAACTGGCCGGGAGGGCATCAAAGATTTCGGTTCCGGCGTTCGCACTGCTGCCGGCAAGGGACGCAATGGGGACCATGAGCCCTGCCGCAAGGACGCCACTTAAGGCGCTCACCCCAAAGAAGGCAACGATCTTGCCGAGGGTGGTAGCCGTATCAAAAAACGGGGACTTTTTAGCTGCCATACCTACTAGTTTACAAGGACGCGCTAACGTATCGGTTATGACCAAATGGGAGTACGCCACTTTGCCACTTATTATTCACGCCACGAAGCAGATCCTGGATCAGTGGGGAGACGACGGTTGGGAGCTAGTTGCCGTCGTTCCCGGACCCAATGGAAATGCACCGGTCGCTTACCTTAAGCGTCCCAAGGCCTAACGACAGAAACGAGAAAACCCATGCAACAAGAGACTTCTTCAGCCATCGAGGCACGCCTGGCCGAACTCGGCCACAGCCTCCCCGCAGTCGTCGCACCTGTGGCCGCCTACGTACCGGCCACCATCACCGGCAACCTGGTTTACACCTCGGGTCAACTGCCGTTTATTAACGGGGAACTCACAGTCACGGGCAAGGTCGGCGCGGCTGTTTCCGCCGAAGCCGCAGCGGGTCAGGCCCAGGCCTGTGCACTGAATGCCCTGGCAGCCATCAAGGATGTCATCGGCGACCTGGACCGCATTGTCCGCGTGGTCAAGGTCGTGGGCTTCGTGGCCTCCGATCCGTCCTTCACCGGCCAGCCCGCAGTCATCAATGGGGCCTCCGAATTCCTCGGGGCCGCTCTTGGCGACAAGGGCGTGCACGCCCGCTCGGCCGTCGGTGTTGCGGCACTGCCGCTGGACGCACCTGTCGAGGTTGAACTGATTGTCGAGTTTGCGTAACCAATCCGATTCCGGCGGCCCCGTGAACGAGAATTCCCTGGCGACACCACGGAATCCGTCCACGGGGCTGCTGCGCCGTCTTTGCGACCTTCCGCCAGCGCAGTATGACGCTGCGGAAAACTGGGTTTCCTACGGAAACCGCACACCCCGGGCGACCCGCCCTGCATCATCGGTGGTGCTGATTCGCGACTCCCCAAAAGGTGTTGAAACTTACCTTGGATATCGTCCGGGCGGTTCGCCGCTCGGGAGTGTCGCCTTCCCCGGCGGAAGCCTTGAAGACGACGACGAACGCGAAATTCCCTGGTACGGACCCAGCCTGTCCGAGTGGTCCAAGCGGCTGGGCATCCTTGACCAGCGAGTGGTCAGGGCACATATCGTGTGCGCCATCCGGGAACTGTTCGAGGAAACGGGCGTGCTGCTGGCCGGGACCGACGAGTTGTCCGTGGTGGAAAACTGCGACAGTGAAGACTGGATGGCCGTGCGCGAGGCCGTTGCCGTCCAGGACAAGTCCCTGGAGGATGTGCTCAGGAAGCGCGGGCTGGGCCTGCGCACCGACCTTCTGCGACCGCTTTCGCACTGGATCTCCCCAAACTTTGCTTTGCGGCGCTTCGACACACGGTACTTTGCCGCGGCACTCCCGGTTCGCCAGGAACCGTCGCTCCTGCGCGGCAAGGGCATCTGGGCCGCCTGGAAGGTGGCTGCGGAGGTCATAGAACAACGCAACACCACGTCCCTGGGCGATGAGGTCGGCGCCCCGGACACCAAAGGCCTGTCTCTGAGCAAGATCACGACCCCCGCAGTCGAGGTCATTCTGGAAAAGATCGCTTCCACCCGCGGGACCGTCGCCTATCTTTCTGTTCGCCGGGAACTGAAAAGCTACCATCCCGAACTTGTCCAGGTGGGCGGGGAATTCTACTTGGACGTCACCACCGCGACCGCTGCGGAGGGCGGCGGGCTGGGACGCGGTCGCTGACGTCGAACCGCCGTGGGCCGGCCAACGCCGCCCCGGCCGTGATTCGGCTTAAACAGGTGTGGCGGGGTTCCCCCAAGGAGGAACCCCGCCACACCTGTTCCTGCATGGTGCGCTTTAGCGTGAACGCTGGCGCAGACGCTGGATGTCGAGGATCACGACGGCGCGTGCCTCAAGACGCAGCCAACCGCGCTGCACGAACTCGGCCAGGGCCTTGTTCACGGTTTCGCGCGAGGCGCCCACCAGCTGCGCCAGTTCTTCCTGCGTCAGCTCGTGTGCAACCAGGATGCCGTCGGTGGCCGGACGACCGAAGCGGTCGGCCAAGTCCAGCAGTGCCTTGGCGACACGGCCCGGAACATCCGAGAAGACCAAGTCGGCCAGGGACTCGTTCGTGCGGCGCAGGCGCGAAGCCAGGGCCTGCAGCAACTGGACCGAAACCTCCGGGCTGGTCAGGATGACCTTGCGCAGGTTTTCGTGGCGAAGGCCGGCCAGACGCGTCTCGGAGACGGCGGTAGCGGTGGCGTTGCGCGGGCTTGGGTCGAACAAGGCCATTTCGCCGAACAATTCGCCCGGGCCGAGAACGGCAATGAGGTTTTCACGACCGTCCGTGGAAGTGCGCCCCAGCTTGATCTTGCCCGAAACGATGAAGTAGAGCTGGTCGCCCTGGTCGCCCTCGCGGAAGACCGAGGCGCCACGGGACAGATCCACTTCAGATAGTTCTTCAGTCAGTGCAGAGAACACCTCGTCGCTCAATGAAGCGAAGAGTGGTGCTCGGCGCAGTACCTCGATGTCCATAAAATCTCCTGTCAACTGTCGTTAGCGCTCACCTAATTGTGCCGTACGGTTGGCCCATGTGACAGCTTCCACACGCCAAATCAGGCTAAATGTGGTTAGAATCGCGGGCTTCACACAGGCGGCCGGTCTAGACTCGTGGCAACGAATAGTGTTTTGGGCCCCATTTTGGGTCGTGCAACACGGTATGAGGGGCAGGAGTCCACACTGAATGTTGGGATTGACATGGCTGGACCTGCTGCTCATCATCTCCTTGATCAGCTTTTTGGCCTCTGGCCTGCGTAAAGGCTTCTTTGTCACGCTTGGGGCGATCGTTGGTTTCCTCGCCGGTGGAATAGCCGCGTTCTACGGAATCCCGCTCGTATCGACGTGGGTGACGAACCCGGGATGGCGAATCTTCTGGATTGTTGCCGCCGGGTTGATTTTCATCTTGATTGGCCAGGGAATCGGGATGGCCATCGGCTCCCGAATCCGCTTATGGCTGAACTTCCCGGTGCTGAAGACCTTTGACAGGTTGCTTGGCGGCGTTGCCAACACCGTCATGGCCGCCCTGGTGATCTCCGCAATCGCACTTTCGGCAGCGACGATGGGCGTGCCCTGGGTTTCCCAGCAAGTGGCAGACTCACGGGTTCTGACCACGATCCAGGCCTGGACGCCGAAGCCGATCACCAATTTTGTCACCGAGGCCCGCGCCCAGGTCATGGGCCAGACGCTTCCGGAACTTTTTGAGCCTTTTGCCCCAAAGGTCGCCATCGACGTTCCCGAGCCGGAGGACCTTGGCAGTGGCGTCGAGGCGGCCGAGGGATCGGTCGTCAAGATCATTGGCACTGCCTACGCCTGCGGCGTGAACCAGTCCGGATCCGGCTTTGTCTATGCATCGGACCGGGTGATGACCAACGCGCACGTGGTTGCCGGGATCACCGAGCCGTCCGTGACCACTCAGGATGGGCAAGTGCTCTCGGGAAGCGTCGTGTACTTCGACTCCGTTGCCGACATTGCCGTCGTGGAGGTGCCGGGACTTGGCTTGAAGCCTCTGGAGCGCGGTGAGGACCTGGAGCGCGGTGACACCGCGGCATTCCTGGGCTACCCCGGGGGCGGGTCGTTCCGCGCCATGGGAGCGGTGGTCGAGTCCCTGAGCACCGTCTCGATCCAGAACATCTACGGCGCCGAACCGACGCCGCTGCGCATCTACCAGCTGGCCGCCAAGGTCGAGCAGGGCAACTCCGGCGGACCGGTGCTCGATTCCCAGGGCCGCGTGGTGGGCATGGTCTTCGCCAAGGCCAAGGGCGCCGCAGACGTCGGCTACGCACTGGCCCTTGAAGAGCTCGATGCGGCATTGGAGAAGTCCGAAGGATCCAGGGAAGCGGTTCCCACGGGCGCTTGCTCGCCGCACTAAGCGCACGGGCCCGCTGCTGCCGCCACCTGGCTTAGAGCCAATCGAGCTGTGCCCCATGCTGCCCGGTGCGGGCCAGGGGAACTTTGTCCAGTGCCAGCGTGAAGTGGTTGCCCTCGGAATTCTCCCGGGTCTGGTTCGATTCATCCATGAAGAACGCCTCGTTGGAAATCCAGCGGCAGCCCAGAGTGGCGATGGTTTCTGCAAAGCGGGTCCGCCGCGGCTCGTCCAGGTAGGCCAGCACCGCCGAGTGCATGACCACCGGCACTGCATGTTTCGGCGCCGTCTCGACCAGCTCGACAATGCGTTCGTTCAGGTCCCCGGCCAGGATCAGCGGCGGTCCCGCGACCCCTTGCAGTTCACCCGACTTCAGCGTGGCCAAGGTGGCCAGGGCGGCATCCAGCTGCTCGAGGCGTGCCTCCTGCCCGGGCCAGACCAGGGCCCGGAGCCACGCCACGGTGTCAGGATCGGTGCCGTCCAACGGGTTCAGGTCGACCCCTGCCCGCCAGGCGATGTCGGGCAGGGCCGGGGGGATCGGCGGATTGCCGGTGGTGGTGCAGCGAAGCAACGGGGAACCGGTGCCCAGCCGCGGCGCTCCGTCGTAGGAGTAGGAATAGAGATCCGGCAGCAGGCACAGGCCCGCGGACGGGCCCACCTCAATCAACGCCAGGGGGCGTTTTTCCTGCTCCTCCACCATCGCCAGGGCTGGCAGCAGCGTGGCGCAGCGCCCGGCCTCGTTGGTCTGGGTGGCGCGGCCCATGATGATCCGGCGGACCTCCGGCCAATGACGGCCGAGGTAGCTCTCCAGGACTGGAAATGGTTCGTCGGGGCACCCGTGGAAGCGCGCAGCGGCAAAGACGAGGTTGGGCTGGCGTTTGGGCGCGGGCAGGTCCGCGATGAGTTCCAGCAGTGCCTTGCTGCCGGCGACCCCTCCGGCCCACTGGCTGTACAGCTCGCTGTGCCCGGTGAACCAGTGCCGGGCGTAGTCGAGGTACAGCTCCGCGGCGGCCTGCGTGGGTTCGTTGCCCATCAGCCCGCCTCCGAGGTGTCGTGTCGCGGCAGGTCTGCTGAAACGGTGCCGCCTGCCAGCCGGTGCGATTCGAGCAGCAGCTCTTCGAGCTCGGTGAGGTTGATGCGTTCGAGCCTGACCAGCAGCAGCATTGGCGAGCGCCCATGGTGCGGTGTCCAGAAGTAGGTGCCGGGGTCCATTGCCGCCAGGGCCTCGCGCTCAGTGGTTTTCACCGTGAGCACATCGTCTTCCCACATGCGGGCCATCAGGGTCTTGGCGAACCACGCCGGACGTTGCCAGCTGGGTCTTTCGACGACCCCTGGAAGGGCCAGGCACAGCCTGCGGACGTCGTCTTCGGTGCTCATGGCCCCACGATACCGATCCGGCCCGCCGCGGCACAGGGGCCACGGGCGCCGTGGGGCTACTTTCCGGCGAGGTGGATGAGCTGCTGGACGCCCAGGACATACCCGTTGACGCCCGCGCCCACAATGATGGAGGCCGCCACCGGGGAAATGTAGGAATGGTGTCGGAAGGCCTCGCGGCGGTGCACATTGGAGATGTGGACCTCGATCACCGGCAGCTGGACGCCGGAGATCGCGTCGGCCAGGGCCACGGAGGTGTGGGTGAACGCGCCGGGGTTGAACACGATGCCCGCCACGGCGCCCCGGGCCGCATGGATCGCGTCGATGAGCACGCCCTCGTGGTTTGACTGCAGGAACTCCACCTCGTAGCCCGACGTCCCGGCGGCGGCACGGCAGAGCTCCTCGACATCGTTCAGGGTCTCGTGGCCGTAGATCTCCGGCTCCCGGGTGCCCAGGAGGTTGAGGTTCGGGCCGTTGAGGACCAGGATGCGCGGGGTGTTGTTTTCACTCATGGATCCACTGTAGGCAGTCAGCGTGGTTCGGGCCGTGGCGGCAAGCCGTTCTTGCGTTAAATGACGGGAGGGGGAGGAGCCGAAGCCCTTCCCCCCGCCCGCCGGTGCAGGTGCTACTTGCGCATCGATTCGGCGATCTGCGTCATCACGGTGTTGTCGGCCAGCGTGGTCGCGTCCCCGACCTCGCGCCCCTCGGCGACGTCCTTGAGCAGGCGGCGCATGATCTTGCCCGAGCGGGTCTTGGGCAGCTCCGGGACCACCAGGATGTGGCGCGGCTTGGCGATCGGGCCGATGTCCTTGCCGACGTGGTTGCGCAGCGTGGCCACCACGTCCTCGCCTGCTTCCGGTTCGATCTGCAGGATCACGAACGCGACCACTGCCTCGCCGGTGGTCTCGTCCTTGGCCCCGACGACCGCTGCCTCGGCCACGTAGGGGTGGGCGACCAGCGAGGATTCGATCTCGGTGGTGGACAGGCGGTGCCCGGAGACGTTCATGACGTCGTCCACCCGGCCCAGCAGCCAGATGTCGCCGTCCTCGTCTTTCTTGGCGCCGTCGCCGGCGAAGTACATGCCCTCGAACCGCGACCAGTAGGTGTCCTTGTAGCGGTCCATGTCGCCCCAGATGCCGCGCAGCATGCCCGGCCACGGGTCGCGGATGACCAGGAAGCCGCCCTCGCCGTTGCCCACGGAAACGCCCATCTCATCGACCACGTCCACGGTGATTCCGGGGACCGGGGTCTGCGCGGAGCCGGGCTTGGTGGCGGTGACGCCCGGGAGCGGGGCGATCATGTGCGCGCCGGTTTCGGTCTGCCACCAGGTGTCGACGATCGGGGTCGGGTGATCCTTGCGTTCCCCGTTTTTCCCGTTGTTGGTGCCGATGACGTCGCGGTACCACATCCACGCCTCGGGGTTGATGGGTTCGCCCACCGATCCGAGCACGCGCAGGGACGAGAGATCGTAGGAATCCGGGATCTGCCGCCCCCACTTCATGAAGGTGCGGATGGCGGTGGGGGCCGTGTAGAGGATGGTGACCCCGTACTTTTCGATGATCTCCCACCAGCGGCCCTGGTGCGGGGAATCCGGGGTGCCCTCGTACATGACCTGGGTGGCGCCGTTGATCAGCGGGGCGTAGGTGACGTAGGAGTGGCCGGTGACCCAGCCGATGTCGGCGGTGCACCAGAACACGTCCGACTCGGGGTGCAGGTCGAAGGTGTCGCGGTGGGTGGCGGCGGCCTGGGTGAGGTAGCCGCCGGTGGTGTGGATGATGCCCTTGGGCTTGCCGGTGGTGCCGGAGGTGTAGAGCACGAAGAGCGGGTGCTCGGCCTCATGTCCGACCGCGGTGTGCTCGACGTCGGCGGTGTCGATCGTCTCGGACCACCACTTGTCCAGGCCGTCGTTCCAGGCGACGTCCTGTCCGTTGCGCTTGACCACCAGCACGTTCTCAACGGTGTGGCCTTCCTTGGCCAGGGCCTCGTCGACGGCGGGCTTGAGCGCCGAGGGCTTGCCGCGGCGCCAGGTGCCGTCGGCGGTGACCACGAGCTTGGCCTGCGCATCGTCGATGCGGCTGCGCAGCGCGTCGGCGGAGAACCCACCGAAGACCACCGAGTGGATGGCGCCGATGCGGGCGCAGGCCAGCATGGTGATCACTGCCTCCGGGATCATCGGCAGGTAGACGGCGACGCGGTCGCCCTTGGCCACGCCGAGGGACTCGAAAGCGTTGGCGGCCTGCTTCACTGCCGTCGTCAGCTGTGCGTAGGTGTAAGTGCGGGTGTCGCCCGGCTCACCCTCGAAGTGGATGGCGACGCGGTCGCCGAGCCCGTTTTCGACGTGGCGGTCCAGCGCGTTGTATGCGGCGTTGACCTTGCCGTCGGCGAACCACTTGGCCACCGGGGCGCCCGACCAGTCGAGGACTTCGGTGAAGTCGGTGTCCCAGGTCAGTGTCTTGCGTGCCTGGTCGGCCCAGTAGCCCAGGCGGTCCGCCGTGGCGGCCTCGTATTGCGCGGACGATCCAATGGCATTGGCAGCGAACTCCGCGCTCGGGGCGAAGGAGCGGGTTTCATGCGAGAGGTTGTCAAGCGTGGGGGTGTGGGTATCCGACACGGGTTTTGGTCCTTCCGATAACAAACAAATGGGTCTTGTGATTCAGGTTACAGCCGCGCGGCCTATCGGGGTGTGGCCCGTCACAAGTATGACAGTGGAGGGTGGCGATTGTGCGCCGAGCGGCATCCCGATGGCGTTCAGCGGTCCCGGGCGGGCCGTCTTGGAGCGCCGCTTGACCGCAGTCCGGTGCGGCGGGCATCAACCTGCCGCACCGCGCCGGCAGATGCGAGCCGAAAGGCGACCCGGTGTGCCGAAACACGCCGGTTGTGCCGCTGCGCGGATAGTGTTGTCAGTAGCCCTTTGCCTTTCCGGCCAACCCGGACAACGGCCGCCCGGATCACGGGTGTGCCGCGGGATCACATGCCGGTGCCGGCGCAGGGACAGAACGCAACACATAGCAGAAGCGGGGTCTTCATATGGATAAGGTGCACGCCAAGGCACAGGGTTCGCAACCCGGGCACACGCTCAAGCCGGTCCTCGGGCCGCTGTCGATGCGCGACGCCCTCGTCATTCTCGGCGGGGTGTTGGTGCTCGTGGGGTCGTTGATCCCGATCCCGTGGAACAGGTCCGTCTCGGTGAACATGTGGATCTTCCCGGGACTGCCCTTCCACCTCTTTGTCTCGCTGCTGCTGCCGCTGGGGATCGCCGCCGGGTTCCTGTGGCGCCGGCTCACCGGCCGCACCCGCGTGCGCGTTGCCTCGCTGAGCCTCGACCAGGCAGGTTCGGTGGTGGCCCTGTTCGCTGCCGCCTACTTCTTCAACTCCTACGTGGCCTCCATGTCCCCGGCCTACCTGATCGGGCTTCTCGGTGCGTTGGCCATGATCGCCGGCACCACTCTTGCCACCTACCTGGGAATCTTCCGCCGCGACTTCGTGTCCGGCGGCGACTCGGTGCTCGGTGCCGATGTGCACCCGGTGGCGCTGGCCCCCAAGGAGTCTGCGGTGAAGAAGGCCGAGTCCACCGACGGGCAGGCCGCCGAGGCCGAATCCGAAAGCTTCGGCGAAAGCAGTGCCGGCGGCGCCGGGACAGCTTCCGCCCGACGACCCGGCACGCCCGGGCCCAACAGGTCCGAAGGCCACCGGGGGTCAGCCTCGGCTTCCGCACCCGTCGCCGGCGCCGTGGCCGGCGCGGGGGCCGCCGCGGCGGCCGCCGGCGTTGCGGTGCCCGCCCCGGCCCCCGTGAAGGATTTCCCCGCCCCGGAGCAGGAATCGACACCTGCCGCCACGCAGCGCCGGGGTTCCGAGGCCGCTGCCTCAGGCACAGCTGACAAAGATGCCGACTCGGCTGAGCCGGCATCGGTGAAGCCGGAGGCACCCCACGCACAGAAGGCGGAAGCCCGCGACGGGCAGCAAGCCCACGGTGCGTCGGACGATGTCAACCAGGACCAGACGAATGCCGCGCACCCGCTCACGGAATGGAAGTCGGTCGCCGAAGCCAAGGCCGGCCACCAGTCCGAGTCCGCTTCCGCTGCGGAGACCGGTGCCGGGACGCGCACCGATGCGCAGGCAGCCTACGCCGACAGCCTGCCCTCGACCCAAGGCGCGGAACCCCGGGACGCCGCGACGGACTCCGCCGCCGAAAACCCCTCGAAGCCCGAGGTGGCTGGAGCCGCCAGCGGAACCGCGGCGGTACAGGGTGCCGGACGCAGCGGCAGCACCGATGCCGATGCCACGTCAGGTCGGGATCCCAAGCCCGCTGCCGCAGACAAGGCCCCCGAACCCGAGGCACCCGCTGCCACGGGTGCGGACGCGGGGTCGAATCAATCCGCACACCCGTCGACCATGGCCACGCCCCTGACCGGCGCCGACATCAAGGCCACCGCAGCTCTCTCGCGGGCCGACATCGCCGCCCACCAAGCTGCCGTGGAACGCGCCAAGGCCGAGTCCGAGTCCTCCTTCGGGGCCAAGGCCGAGGTCCACGACGACGGCCACGACGGGGAAGCCGCCAGCTTCTGGTTTGCACTGAATCACCCGCGCCCGGTCTTCCATCCGGCCAACGGCACGATGCTTTCCACCGCGCACCCCGGGGTCTGGATCCTGTGCCTGGAGGATCGCGGCACCGAGTACCTCATCAGCCTCGCCGACGGCAGGCAGGCAGTGCTGCGCAACCTGGACGACCTGCAATTCCCGGACAAATAGCCATGCAGGGCGACGAAACCCCGCTGGGGCGCAAACGCCGGGCGCGCAAGATCAACCGCGTCCTGGCGCAGGCCTACCCGTATGCGGTCCCGGAACTGGACTTCACCAACGCCTTCGAACTGCTGGTGGCCACGGTGCTGTCCGCCCAGACCACCGATGTGCGGGTCAACGCGGTCACCCCGGCGCTCTTTGCCGTCTACCCCGACGCCCTGGCGATGAGCCAGGCGGAGCCCGAGGTCCTGCAGGAACTGATCCGTCCCACCGGGTTCTTCCGGGCCAAGTCCAACTCGCTGCTGGCCCTGTCCACGCGCATCGTCGACGAGTACGACGGAGTGGTTCCCGGGCGGCTCGAGGACCTGGTGACCCTGGCCGGGGTGGGGCGCAAGACCGCGAACGTGGTGCTGGGCAACGCCTTCGGGGTCCCGGGCATCACCGTCGACACCCATTTCATGCGCCTGGCCCGCCGCTTCGGCTGGACCAGGGAGAGCGACCCGGTGAAGATCGAGCACGCGGTCGGCGAGCTCTTCGACCCGAAGGACTGGACCATGCTCAGCCACCGCGTGGTGTTCCACGGCCGCCGGGTGTGCCACGCCCGCAAACCCGCCTGCGGCGCCTGCCCGCTGACCACGCTCTGCCCCTCCTACGGGGAAGGCGAGACCGATGAGGCGAAGGCCGCCAAGTTGCTCAAGTACGAACTGGCTCCGGGGCGCGAGGAACTGTTGGAGCGGATGCGTGCAGGGGCCACGCGCCGCGAGCTGCGCGCCGAAGGGTACGGTTTGGAGGCATGAGCGTACGCGAGGAATTGCTGGCCATGGTCCAGGCGAAGGCGCACCTTGCCGGCCGCGGCCCGGAACAGGCGACCAAGATGCCCAAAAGCTGGGTGTTCAACCCGCTGGATCCGGCCAGCGCACGGCACGCGGCGGTGCTGATCCTCTTCGGCCGGCTTGACGACGTGCCGGCTGCCAGCGGGGTGAAGTCGGTCCCCGACGACCTTGACGTGCTCTTCGTGACGCGCGCCGACACGCTGCGCAAGCACGCCGGCCAGGTCGCCTTTCCCGGTGGGAAGGTGGACCCGGAGGACGAGGACGCGATCGCCGCGGCCCTGCGCGAGGCCCGCGAGGAGACCGGACTGGATCCGGCGGGCGTGGAGATCCTCGGGGTGCTGCCGGATGCGGAGCTGCCCATCACCAACTTCGTCGTCACCCCGGTCATCGGCTGGTGGCAGCAGACCTCGGAGGTGTTCGTGGTGGACGTGGCGGAATCATCCGCCGTCTTCCGCGCCCCGGTCGCCGACCTGCTGGACCCCGCCAACCGGGTCTCGGCCGTCGTGGAGCGCGACGGGCAGCGCTTTTGCGCCCCCGCCTTCGACGTGGCCGGCGGCTTCATCTGGGGCTTCACCGGCATCCTGCTGGACAGGATCTTCAACGACCTGGGCTGGACGCTGCCCTGGGATGCGGAGCGCGAGGTGTCGGTGGCCGTCGGCGACCGGCGCGCACCCTAGCCCGACCCTAGCCCGACCCTGACTGACCCTCCCCGCAGCCCGATGCCCGCTACTTGGCCTGGTCGTAGGAATCCACGACCACGGCGGTGACGGGGAAATCCACCGGGATCTGCCCGAAGAGCAGTTCCGAGGCCGCCCTGGCCGAGGCATGCACCAGCTCCACCACGGTGTCCGCCTGCTCGGCCGGGACATGGAGCATGATCTCGTCGTGCAGGAAGAACACCAGCTCGCCTGTCTCGATGCCCGCCGTCCTTCCGGCGTTCAGGCGTCTGCGCAGCTCGCCCATCCAGCACAGCGCCCACTCGGCGGCGGTGCCCTGGACGATGAAGTTGCGCGTGAAGCGCCCGCGGGAACGCCCTTCCGTCTCCACTGCGCGCTGCTCGGACTCCGATGAGGCCCGCGACTTGGCCTGGCGCCAGGCAGCCGGCACCTCGGGCGTGCCCCGGCCCAGGTAGGTGGCCACCGGCGCCCCCGCCTCTCCCTGGGCGGCCGCCCACTCCACCAGGCCCACGGCGCGCGGGTAGGTGGCCTTGAGCTTGGGCATCAGTCGTCCCGATTCCCCCGTGGTCGCCCCGTACATCGCCCCGAGCATGGCGATCTTCGCATGCGCGCGGTCACCGCCGAACCCGGCATCGGCGATGCCCTGGTACAGGTCCTGTCCCCGGGCGGCGGTGGCCAGCGCGTCGTCCCGGGAAAGCGCTGCCAGGATGCGCGGCTCCAGCTGCGCGGCATCGGCGACCACCAGCACCTTGCCCGCATCGGCGCGCACGGCCGAACGGACCTGGTGCGGGATCTGCAGCGCCCCGCCGCCGTGGGAGGCCCAGCGCCCGGTGACCACCCCGCCGACGATGTATTCGGGGCGGAAGCGCCCCTCATGCACCCAGCGGTCCACCCACGCGTAGCCGTTGGCGGTGGCCAGCCGCGCGATCTTCTTATAGGCCAGCAGCGGCTCGATCACCGGGTGCTTGATCTCCGTCAGCTCCCAGGCACGGGTGTTGGACACCGCGATGCCGGCCCGGTTCATGGCCTTGAGCAGTTCGGCGGGCGAATCCGGGTTCAGCCCCGGGGCATCGAGCAGGGCGCGCAGCTGCGCGGCCAGTTCCTCCATGCGTGGCGGGCGCACCCCGGCCGGAACACGCTCGCCCAGCGCCTCGGCCAGCAGCCGGTGGTGCTCCGCCACGTCCCAGGGCACCCCCGCATGGGTCATTTCTGCGCCGATGAGGGCCCCTGCCGACTCGGCCGCCAGCAGCAATCCCAGCCGGGCCCCGCGTTCCGTCTCGGGAACCGCGGCGCGCTGGGCCCGGAACTCCTCCAGCACGTTCTCCAGCGCCCCTGCCTGGTCCTTGGGTTCGGAAAACAGCTCTCCCTGGTTCTCCGAGACCCTCGCCGGGGGCAGCAGGTGCGCGGGGGCCGCGGTGGAGGGATCGGCCACGGCACGGACGGAATCGATGTAGCCGCCCGACTCCGCGTAGGGCGCGTTGCGCAGGATGGCGCGGACCAGGCCCAGGTCGTGGACCCGCTCGATCCGCACCCCGGCGGACAACAATCCCGGGTACCAGTCGTGCACCGAGTCGAAGACCCAGCGCGGCCTGCGCGAGGCCTCCAGCTCCGCCACCACGGCGGGCAGGGAATTGCCGTACACCTGCACCGGGGGCATCAGGGCGGTGCCCGCCGCATCGACGAGCTGCACCACGGCGGTGGCCGAACCGGCTTCGGACTCGGGCTGGGAGATGGAGTGGGTGGCCACTACCGCAAATTGCTGCACGCTCCATTCTCGCAGTTTCCCCACCTGCCCCGGTCCCCACGACTTCCCCCTGTGCTTGCCCTCCGCCCTTGCCCGCGGCGCGGGCCTTCCCGCTTTCCCTCACACCTGGCATCCGGCCCGGCGGCCGGTTGTCCTCCGCCGGCGCCCAAGGGGCTTCACCCCGGGACCGGGCGGGCACACGCTGGAAGGCATGAACGAAGAGATGCGATTTGTGGCCCGGCTGCCCGGTCCCGGCCAGCGAACCCTGCAGCTTCCGGCACTGCGGGCAGCCCGGGCGCGACAAGATGCGCGGGAGCGGGAGCGGGAGCGGGAGCTGGAACCTGAACGCGTCCCCGCACGGGAAGGGGAGCAGGAAATGGGCGGGACCCCGGAACCGGCCGATGCGCCGCGCACGCATCCCGTGGAGGTTCCCCGGATGCGCGCGGGGTCCAGGCCGGCGGAATTGGCCAGGTGCATCCTGCTCAGCCGCGACGTGGAGCTCGCCCAGGCGCTGGCCTCGGTTGCCGTGGGTGCCGGAGTCCAGCTGCTGCCCTGCCGGGAGGTGGAACAGGCAGCCGCCTACCGCGACGAGGTGATCCTGGTGGGGCAGGACGCCGTGGGGGAGATCGGCTCACGGCTGGCGGCCTCCACGCTGATTCTCGTCGGGACCGAGGAACACCAGGACGTGCTCTGGCGAGCTGCCGCCACCAGCCCCGGCGCCCGCGTCGCGGTGCTTCCGGCGGCCGCGGCCTGGCTCGGGGAATACCTGGGCGAACTGGGGCTGCACTCCGGGCGCGCCCGCATCACCCTTGTCGCCGGGGCCGGCGGAGGGGCAGGGACCAGCACGTTTGCCTCCCTGCTGGCTGCCACCGCGACACTGGAAGGATCACGCACGCTGCTGCTCGATGCCGACCCGCATTCGGCAGGGCTGTGGCCCATGCTCAAGCCCCGGGATCCGGACGGGCTGGGCTGGGAGGACCTGGAAAGCTCACGGGGCCAGCTCTCCCCGGGCCAACTGGCCGAGATCCTGCCGCTGGCCCAAGGCACCGCGGTGCTGTCCTGGGTGCGGAATCCCGGGAGCTTCGTGCCCTCCGAGGCGCTGCTGGCCGAGGTGCTGGCAGCTTCCCGGCGGATCTACGACCACATCGTGATCGATGCCGGACATGTCACCGGGGTCCCGGCATCCGTGGCGGCGCTGGCCAACACCCGATTGCTGCTGCTCGCGGCCCGGTCCTCCAACGCGGTGGCCGGCACCGGGCGGCGGCTGGCCGATCGCCTGGGAGAGCGTGCGGGGGACTGGAACCTGGTCCTCACCGGCAAGCTCGCCTCCGGGACCGACACCCGCGCGCTGGCGCAACGCGCCGGCATCGGGCTCGGCGGATACTTCGCACCCAGCCGGGCCATCGCACGCGGCGCCGCGGACGGATCGCTGATGAACGTGTTGGTGCGCCGCTCGCTGCGGCGCACCGTGGCCATGTTGGGCCAGGGACCTGCAACCGAAGCGGGGCAGGCGGCATGACCGCGGACGCACCCGGAACAACCGGCGGGCCGGCCGTCGGCGGTGAACGCCGCGGACGCAGGCGCTGGGAAGCCGGCTCCCCGGCCCCTGCCCAGGGCGCTGCCGCGCCCGACCGGGTGCTGGAGGAGGTCAGGCTGCGGGCCATGGGACAGGGAGGCGGCCTGAGCGAAGTGGACCTGGCATCGGCGGTGCGGGCATCGGGACGCGTCATGGGCGCGGCCAGCAGCACCGAGATGCTGCGCAGCCTGAGCGACGACATCCACGGGCTGGGCATCCTTGAACGCCTGGCCCAGGTCCCCGGGACCACCGACATCCTCATCGACGCCAACGGCAGGGTCTGGGTGGACGGCAGCGCCGGGCTGCACGCCTCCGACCTTGGCTTCACCGAGCCCGGGCAGATCCGCGCCCTGGCCGTGCGCCTTGCAGCGGCAGGGGGACGGCGGCTGGATGACGCCCAGCCCTTCGTCGACGTCTCCTTGGGCAACTACCGCATCCACGCGGTGCTGCCCCCGATCTCCACCGGCGGGCCGCTGCTGTCCATCCGCATCAAGGGCAACCGGAACCAGCGGCTGGAGACGCTGGTTGCGGACCCCGGTTGGCTCGCGGCGCTGGGGGCCATCGTGGCGGCGAAACTGAATTTCCTGGTCTCCGGTGGCACGGGGGCGGGCAAGACCACGCTGCTGGCTGCCATGCTGGCCCGGGTGCCCGGCGACGAACGGATCCTCGTGGTCGAGGACTCCCAGGAACTCGCCCCGGCGCACCCGCACCTGGTGGGCCTGCAAAGCCGCGGCGGGAACGTCGAGGGGGCAGGGGAAATCGGGATGGACACCCTGGTGCGCCAGGCACTGCGCATGCGCCCCGACCGTTTGGTGGTCGGCGAATGCCGGGGAGCGGAGGTGCGCGAGTTCCTCGGCGCCATGAACACCGGCCACGAGGGGGCCGCAGGCACCGTACACGCAAACAGCGTTACCGCCGTGCCGGCACGGCTTGCCGCCATGGGGGCACTGGCGAACATGGACGCGGCCGCCACCGCGCTGCAGGCAGCCAGTGCCCTGGACGTGCTCATCCACGTCTGGCGGGACCCTGCCACCGGCACCCGCGGACCCGTGCAGCTGGGCAGGGTGGTGCTCACCGACGCCGGGAACCTGGCGGTGCGCATGATCCGGGAAACCGGGCCGGGGAACTGCGACGCCGAAGCCATTGACTGGTTCAGGACCCGACTGCAGGCAGCGGGGGAGTCCAGCCCATGGTGACCCTCGCCTGTGCCGTGCTCCTGCTGGGGGCCGCAACCTGGCTATGGCCGGCCCCCGGACATCGCCGCAGCGGGCCGATTGGCGCTATCGCCCGCCCTGAAAGAAAGCGTCGGCGGCGGGCCAACCTCGCCACCGACGCCGAGGACTATGCCAAGCTGGTCCGCCAGCTCGCTGCCATGCTGCGCGCCGGCACCAGCCCCGCCTCCGCCTTCGGGCTGCTGCAAACCATCTGGGTCGTGGACTCCACCCGGACCGCCACCGACATCCACGCCGGCTGCACCCGGGCCCTGGCCCAATGGCACACCGGCGGGACCCTTCAAGACGGACTGGCGGCCCACGCGGCGGCATACCCCGGCCACGGACGGCTCTGGACACGTCTGGCCTGGTGCTTTGCCATCAGCGAGGAATCGGGGGCGGCGCTCGCCGACCTCCTTGACACCCTGGCCGAGGAAGCGGAGACCGCCGCTGACATGCATCGCGCCCTCGAGGCGGCTCTCGCCGGACCACGGGCCACTAGCCGGCTGCTGACCTACCTGCCCGGGATCGGGCTGGGGCTGGGACAACTGCTCGGCATCAACCCGCTGGCGGTTCTCACGACGCATTCGGTGGGCCGGGTGGCGCTGGTCTGTGGTGCGGCATTGTGGCTGGGCAACCGAATCTGGTGCGCACGGATGCTGCGCTCCATCACCAACAAGGTGCCCTCGTGATCGGGTCCCTGGCCGCGGTGCTCCTGGCCGGGGCGGCGGTGTGGATGGCGATTTCAGCACCCGGCGGTTTCCGTGTCGCGGGCGGCGGCGGCAAGGCCGCCACCGTCCGCGGCCGGCCGACGCCCCCGTCCGAACCTGTGCCGCTGGTGCTGGAAATGTGTGCCACGCTGCTGGAATCGGGGCTGCCGGTCCGGGCCGTGCTGCGGATCATCGGCGCCAACGTCCCGGGGTACGGGTCCCTGTTGCGGGTCTCGCGCGCGATGGACCTGAACGTCGGATGGGACAGGGCTTGGAGCCAGGGCACCGGACCGGCCGGGGAACTCGAGCAGACGCTGCGCTTCACCCAGCTTTCCGGCGCGCCGGCGGCCGCCCTGCTGCGTTCGTCCGCAGCCGCCGCGCGCAAGCGTGCCGTCAGGGAAGCCGAGGCACGGGGAGCGGAATTCGGCATCAAGCTGGTGATCCCGCTGGGGGTGTGCGCACTGCCGGCCTTCATTGCCCTGGGCGTGGTGCCCGTCGTGATTTCCCTGATGCCGCACTTCTAACGTCAGGTGCTTCCCCGCACCCGGTCCGGACCTGTCCGGGTGCCGAGACCCGGCCGCGGTTATCCCCAGCAAGTGCCCGGCCCGTCCCCGTGCCGCCAGCCAAGGCACAGACTCTAATCGGGAGCCGCCCATCGCCCGCCATCAGGGCCACCGGCCAGCCCCATCCCCTTCCAGGAGCAACCGATCAACAAGCACAAGCAAAGGACAAGACCATGGACAACAACAACAACGCCCCGGGCCACATCGACCTGCACGATCGCACCGAGCCGTCCGCCGGCCTGCTGAACGACGAGGAAGGCAGCACCACCGCTGAATTCGCCATCGTCACGCTGGCCGCGGTGGCCTTCGCCGGCCTGCTGGTGAGCATTCTCTCCAGCGGCGACGTACGCGGACTGCTGATGGGCCTGATTCGCCAGGCCCTGTCCTTCTAGGGAAAAAGGAGCAGGCGCCATGGCCAGGCAATCAGAGACCGGCAGCAGCACAGCCGAAGTGGCAGTTCTGCTGCCCGCCGTGGCCATCTTGCTGGCCGTGGTCGCGGGGGCAGGAGCCGTGGGAGGCGAGCAGGTGCGCATCCAGCAGGCCGCCAGTGCCGCGGCCAGGGAACTGGCTCGCGGCTCCGACTCCGGGACGGCCACGGGCACCGCGCACCGCATTGCCGGTGGCCAGATTAGCGTGAGCTGTGGCCAATCCGGCGGATACGGCCATGTCGTGGTTCGGTCCGGGGTTCACTTGCCACTGCTTGGCGAGGTCGAACTCCGGGCCGAGGCCAGCGCGCGCACGGAGCAGCAGTCATGAGCCAGGCGACGAACCAAGCGCAACGCGGCAGCGGAACCGTTCTCATGCTGTCCGTGGTGTGCCTGGCCGCGCTCGGGCTGGTGGTGGTGCTGATGTTCACCGCGGTGGCCCAAGCCGGGGCCAAGGCGGGCACAGCGGCCGATCTGGCGGCCCTGGCCGCAGCGGACGCCGCCCGCCGCCTGCTTCCGGGTGATCCGTGCGGGGTCGCCGCCAGCACAGCCGCTGCCAATGCGGCCACCCTGACCAGCTGCAACCGTCAGGGAAAGGGTGGGGAAGTGGTGACGGTGGAAGTCCACGTGTCGGTCTCGCCGGTTGGCTGGCTGCCGCCGGTGACCCGCGCCACCTCGGTGGCACGGGCGGGACCGCCGCCGCAACCCTGGCGCGGTCCCTGACCGCGCGTCGGAGAAACCCCGCGGGCGGTACGGGCCTATCCTTTCGGGACTGGCCCGGCCGCCCCTTGGGCTTCCTGCAGGAGGGCCGTGAGCAGGCGCACGGCACCTGCCTTGTCCAGCGGGTTGTTCTTGTTGCCGCACTTGGGGGACTGCACGCACGAGGGGCATCCGGTGGCGCATTCGCAGGCGGCGATCGCGTCGCGGGTGGCGCGGATCCAGGTCCGCGCCTTGTCGAATCCGCGCTCGGCGAATCCGGCGCCGCCGGGGTGCCCGTCGTACACGAAAATCGTTGGCATGCCGGTGTCCATGTGCAACGCCGTTGACACGCCGCCGATGTCCCACCTGTCGCTCGATGCCACCAGTGGGAGCAACCCGATGGCGGCATGTTCGGCCGCATGCAGGGAGCCGGGGAATTCCTCCGGGCTGATCCCGGCCGCCAACAACCTTTTCTCCGGGATGGTGAACCACACCGACTTGGTGTGCAGGTCCTGCGCCTCCAATTCAAGTGGTTCCTCGGAGAGGATTTCGTTGCTCATGACCGACTTGCGTTGGAAGGAAACCACCTGGGTAGTCACCACCACGTCGCCGAAGCTCGCGGTGATGGGGCCCCACGCCTCGGAACGGTCGATCTCGATGACCTCGACCGTGGTGATGTCCCGGGCCTGGGTGTAGAAGTCCGGGTTGGCGCGGGTGACCATGACGCAATGGTCGGTTTCGTTGAGCTCGTCAACCACATAGGTGGCTCCCTGGTGCACGTAGATGGCACCGTTGTGCGCCTGGTAGTGGGTCTGCGGCGAGTCCATGGTTCCCAGCAGGGCACCGGTGTCCGACTCGATGATGCTCACCGGCCCGCCGCCATCGGCGCGCAGATTCACCATGGAAGCTGCATGTTCGGGGTGCGTCCAGAACCAGCCGGCCGGGCGACGGCGCAGGAAGCCGCGCTGCACCAGGGATTCGAGCAGGCCCTGCGCGGAGGGCCCGAAGGCGGCAAGGTCCTCGACCCGCAGCGGGAGTTCCTCTGCTGCGGCGCACAGATGTCCGGATAGGACATAGGGATTCTCCGGGTCGAAGACCGTGGCTTCCACGCCGGCCTCAAAAATGGCTTCGGGGTGGTTGACCAAATATGTGTCCAGCGGGTCGTCGCTGGCAACCAAGACAGCAAGCGAATCCTGCCCGGCGCGTCCGGCCCGGCCGATCTGTTGGAAGAACGAGGCCCTGGTCCCCGGCCAGCCGGCCACCAGCACTGCGTCGAGTCCCGCAACGTCGATGCCCAGTTCGAGGGCGGATGTCGAGGCAACGCCGAGCAAGGTCCCGTTGCGGAGCGCGTTTTCGAGCTCCCTGCGCTCGGCGGGCAGGTACCCGGATCGGTAGGCGGCCACCCGGTCGGGAAGGGAAGGATGGACCTGGTCCACCATGGAGCGGGTAATGGTGGCAATGGTTTCCGCGCCGCGTCGGGACTTGATGAACGCCAGTGTCCGCACCTGGGAACAGACAAGGTTGGCCAGCAAGTTTGATGTTTCGGCAATTACCGTGCGGCGGGTTGGTGCTCCGTTTTCCCCATGTAGCTCGGTCAGGGGCGGCTCCCACAGGGCAATGGTGACCGAGCCCTTGGGGGAGAAATCGTTGGTGACCTCCCTGGCTGGGGCGCCGATGAGCCGGGAGAAGGACTCCGCCGGGTCCGCGCTGGTTGCGGAGGCACCGATGAACACGGGGTCGGCCCCGTAGTGCGCGCAGATCCTGCGCAGTCGGCGCAGCAAGTTTGCGATGTTGGAACCGAAGACACCCCGGTAGGAATGTGCCTCGTCGATGACGACGAATTTGAGCCGGCGCAACACCCGTGCCCACCAGGTGTGGTTGGGAAGGATTCCGAAGTGCAGCATGTCGGGGTTGGAGAGAATGAAGTTCGAGTGGTCACGGATCCAGCGACGGGCCGATATTTCGGTGTCTCCGTCATAGCCGGCGGCCCGCACCGTGGGCAGCCGGTAGCCCTCGATGGCCGTGAGCTGATCGGCGGCCAAGGCCTTCGTGGGTGCCAGATAGAGCACGGTGGCATCGTTCGGCACCAAGCTGGCCTGGTTTTCCAAGGACGAGGTGTGGATCGCATTGAGGGCGGGAAGCTGGTAGGCCAACGATTTGCCCGAGGCGGTGCCCGTCGCAACGATAGTGTGATGGCCTTCTTGGGCGAGGGTCGCGGCCTGTACCTGGTGCAGCCATGGGGATGACACGCCGGTGCGTTCAAAGGCGGTCCTGACGTCCGGGTGTACCCACTCCGGCCATGGGCCGGGCAAAGCCTCCCTGGCCTCGATGATTCGGGAATGGAGCAGTGCCTGGGGTGTTGGCCCGTGGCCGAGCTGGGCGATCTGTTCCGAGTAAGCATTCACTGATTCATTGTGGCATCGCTGGGAAGCTCCGGCAGCCAGGCCACAAAAAAGTGGCGGGCCTCGCATCAGCGAGACCCACCACTTCCAGGCACCCGAGCAGGTTAGGCTTCCTGGGTTCCTTCAAAGAGTACGACGTTGCCCAGATCGGTCCAGCCGAGGGACTTGTAGAGCTGCTGCCCGTCGATGCTGGCGATCAGCAGACCCTCCTCGACATCGTGCTCCAGCGCCAGGGAGACCAATGCGCGCATCGTCAGGCTGCCCAGGCCGCGACGGCGGAAATCCGGCGCCGTGATGATGCGGTCAAAGATCGCGTAGCCGTTCACGGCCGACACGTGGCCACTGGCGGCCACCACCTCGGGGTCTTCGTCAGGGTGGATGGAGACGTAGGCGTGGGCCTGGTCGCGTTCGATCTGGAACGAGAAGCCGTCGTAGGGACGGGGCTCCTCGACATCGTGGCCGCCCATTTCCGTGACCATCAGGACCTCATCGGCATTGAGTACCTTGAGTCCGGCCGCCCGGGCAGCGTCAACCAGTGTGGTGGTCTCGTTGGCGAACGCAGTCAGCCGACGCTTGGGGTGCTTGTGCAGCGTCTCGGCAACAGCCACCAATTCCTCATTGGATGGCTCGAAAATGACGTACTCCCAGTCGCCCGAGGTGTCGTGGCGCAGGGCGGCATGGACGCGGCCCTCGTGCCTGCTCTCGTAGCCTCGTGCACCAGCCCAGCCCGTAACCCATGTGCCGATTAATTCATCGCTTGCAGAAGATCCCATATTCAGACCCTACCCCGTGAACTGCCTACATGCCGTGCATTTAGGCGAACTGTTGCAACCTTGAAACACAGCGTTCACCCGGTGATGGTTGCCACTTCACGTGCGCCACGTGGATTCTAGGCCATACCCTTAATAGCGTGTCGCAGAACCGAATTGTCTTGTATTACGCCTTTACCCCGCTAGCCGACCCCGAGGCCGTGCGCCTTTGGCAGCGAGCCCTGCTTGAGAGGTGGGGCCTGCGAGGCCGCATCATCATTTCCAGCCACGGCATCAATGGAACTGTCGGCGGTGAGATCAAGAACGTCAAGGCCTACGTCAAGGCCACCCGGGAGTATCCGGCCTTCAAGAAAATGGACATCAAGTGGTCGGAAGGCTCGGCTGAGGACTTCCCCCGGATTTCCGTAAAGGTCCGCGACGAAGTGGTTTCCTTTGGTGCCCCGGGTGAATTGGAAGTCGACGAAAACGGTGTGGTGGGCGGCGGAATCCACCTGAAGCCCGAGGCCCTGCACGAACTTGTTGAAACCAAGAAGGCCGCGGGCCAGGACGTGCTCTTCTTTGACGGACGCAACGCCTTCGAAGCACAGATCGGCAAGTTCAAGAACGCCATTGTGCCCGACGTCGATACGACCCATGACTTCATTGCCGAGATCGAATCGGGCAAGTACGACGACATGAAGGACCAGCCGATCGTCACCTATTGCACCGGCGGCATCCGCTGCGAGGTGTTGTCCTCGCTCATGGTCAAGCGCGGCTTCACGGAGGTCTACCAGATGCAGGGCGGCATCGTGCGCTACGGGGAGACCTACGGCGACAAGGGCCTATGGGAAGGATCACTGTACGTGTTCGACAAGCGCATGCACATGGAGTTCAGTGAGGACGCAGTGACCATTGGGCAGTGCGTGGGCTGTTCGGCCCCCACGAACAAATTCGAGAACTGCTCCAACTTGTCCTGCCGCAACCTACGGCTGTTCTGCGCCGACTGCGCTGCCGATGAGAAGCTGCGCCAGTGTCCGGAATGTGTCGCGGAAGCCAAGGACCGCATCGAGGTGTAGTAAACGGTTTGCGAATTCCGGGATCACGCGGTGACAGGTCCCGAACTCCTCGGCTCCTCATGGGGCGGCTCGCTTCCAGCCAGTGCTGGGCGAGTCGTCCTTTTTCATGCCCGAATCCCGGCTCTCGGTCCTGCTGAAAACGGCTCCGTCGATGGGCCACAATTCAGGGAACCGAATCCTAGAACAGCGGCGGGGTGGGGCTGTTGCTTCGCCAGTAGTTGTTGCGCCGGGGCTTCTGTTCGGGGTCCATGAACTTGGGCAGGATGACGCTGAAGAGTCCGTCGGTGTCGCGGACGACTGTCATGAGTCCGGTGTGGAAGCCGTGATGGGCCGAGGTGCATGCCGGGACGCCCGAATTGACCTCAGTCTTCCCGCCCGTGGCGAATGGTTGGAAATGGTGGATTTCACAATGCTCGGGAGGCACGGTGCAGCCTGGCACGATGCATCCGCCGTAGATGCCGAGGATGATTTCGCGCATGTAGTCGGGGAAGAAGCGTTGCTCCTGCCCGAGATCCAGGATCTGGCTGTCACCGCCCATGACCGCGGGGATGGCTCCGCCGTTGCATAGGGCCTGGCGCAATTCCGCGGGGGAAAGTTGTTGGCCGTGGTTGGTGAGGCCGTGGGTGTCGGCCAGGCCCTGGAGTTCGGCAAGGGTTGCAATGATGAGGGTCTTGGGTGAGGGCAGACCTGTGGTCTTCTTCCCGTTGCTCGGTTTGCCGGCGGTCTTGATGAGGTTCATCAGGCCTTGAAGATGTCGTTGGGGCGGCGTCAGTCCGTCTGTTCCCAAGGACGTCGAGTTCATGGTGACCGGATCACCGGCCCCCAAGCCGTTTCCCTTGGTTCGGGTGGCTCCATCTGAGTTGCCGGAGAACAGATTGTTCGGGTTGATCTCGAGGGAGTCCAAGGAAAGGGAGTTGACGATCGCCTGGTCGGTCAATGGTTGGCCGGTGGCGGCGTCGACGAGAAAGTCCGGGAAGCTCGCACCGGCACCGGCACCGGCACCGGCGCCAGCGTTCGTCGACTGGTCGGTGGATTCACTGGAAGTGCCGCCATGGCCATTGGCGTCTTCGGCCGTGGCGAGGGCTTGTTGGAGCAGCCCGTCGCGGTCCCCGGCCTTGGTCCGGGGATTGTCGGTTTGTGCGCAGAGGGCCAGAAGGGTAGCGGTGTCGGCCGGGAGGGTACGGAGCAGGAATTCGCCGATGCCGCCGGTGGTCCCACGGTAGAAGAGCCCGACCTTGGTGCGCAGGATTTCCGCGGGGACGTCCTTGATGCCGTGTTCGAGCGCGGTCCGGATGCCGGCGAGAAGCTTGGCGGTGGTGCGGGGATCCTCGCGGCGGACGGATTCGGCGACCTGTGCCTCCAGCTGCCCGGACAGCACGGCAGGGTCTGGTTGCTGGTTGATGTGGGGCGTGAGTTTTTCGAGCCTGCGGGCGGCGGCGCTAATTTCCTTCGGGTCGGCGGTGCCGTTGGCGAAGTCTTCCGCCAGGAGCGGGAAGCGGGGTGGCTGCTCAATGCCGTGGATGTCGGTGCCCGGCAGCAGGAGGTCGATGCTGTTGACACGCTCGCGGGCCTGGAAATATCCCACGTTCAGGGTCCCGGCGAGCAGTTCGGCGGTGTCCCGGAAGACGAGGCGCCCGGTGGGTACGGTGGCCGGGTCCGCCGGCAATTCCAGGGTGCCGTCGTTGTATGCTGCCGGGTCGCGGTGGATGGCGGCGATGGCGTCGAAAGTGGCCTCGGGCAGTTCGTGGGCCAGGGTGCGCCTGGCGGTGTCGGCGGCCAGCAGTTGCGCGTGTGCGGCTGCGCGGTGTCCGTCCTCGGCGGCGTGGGCGAAGAGCAACGCGGCGGTGGGGGAGGTGGTGCTGGCGGCAACGCGTCGGGACAGGTCCCGGATGATGCGCTGGGCCTCCAGCAGGGCGCGCAGCTCATCGTCCGGGGCCAAGGAGTGCCCCGGATTGCCACGGGTGCCCGTGGCCAGTGCGATGAACCGGTCGGTGTCCATGTCCACCAGCATGCACCCCGCTGGCGATTGGCGGGCGCGGGATTCGGAAACTGTGGACAACTACGCAGCAGGGATGCAGGTGAGGCGCAGCCCCCCTGGCGCGCCGCTTAAGAGGCCAGTGATTCCCCCGGCCACAGCCCGGCCGCCCCGTCGCCGGGCTCGACCAGCTCGGTTTCTGTGTGGAAGATCCGCAACCCGCGGGCCTCGTAATTGGCCAGGGCCGCCGGTCCATCCAGCGAACAGGTGTGCACCCAGACCCGGCTCACCGGCGGGAAGCCCCCGACCCGGGCGTCGAGGTCCCAGGCCCGCGATAGACCCTCCGTCAACAGGGCCCCGCCCAGGCCGCGCCCGATGCACTGCGGGAAAAGGCCGAAGTACATGATCTCGACCTCGGTGCCGGAATCCTCGATCCGTCCGCTCAATTCGACGTATCCGCCCGGTGCCCCGTCGACGTAAAGCACGTGGGTCTCGGATCCCGGGGCGCGAAGAAGCGACTCCCAGGCGCTGCGGGTGAGGGAGAGCCTGTCGGACCAATTCCAGCCGCTGCCCACGCCCTGGTACAGGAACTTGCTGAACTCCGGGGTGATCTCCGCGACCCGCTCGATCCGGGCATCGGCCGGGAGGGCACGGGACGAGGGGCGAAGCTCCCCGGCAGAGAGCTGCTGCAGGTGTGTGGTGGTGATCTCGATCATGGATTCCATCATAGGCAGGACGGAGCCCCGTTTTCCCCGGATCGCTAGACTGTGGGACGTGACTTCCACCGAAAACTTTTCCCAGGTTCCCGATGCGCCGCGCAGCGACGACGTCCGTCTTCTTGAACAACTCGCCGGGGACCTGCGGCGGGCGGAATACGCGCACGAAGCCATCACGGAGTTCCTGGGGGACAGCGCCCACGAGGCGCTGATGCGCGACCAGCTCATCCCCGCACTGCGCCGCATCGCGGCCCAGCCCGAGCCAACCGCGCTGGGAACCATCCTCGGGATGTTCATGCTGGGCACCGATGTCGGGGACGACGAGGTCGCCGCCGCTTTCCCCGCCACCGGGATCGAGGGGTTGCGCGCGCTGGGCCTGATCGAGGATGCCGACGGCAGCCGGAACCGCCGGGCCCGGATCGACCTGCGTCCGCACGCCTCGGATGCCGACGCGGAGATCTGGGTGGCCAGCGACCTGGGTGCCCACCAGCGGCCCGGCGTGCTGCGCCACGACCACGTGCTGGGCATCGGGCAGGCCTCCCTGACACTCGCCCAGACCACGGTCCGCCCGCAGGTCGACAGCGCCCTGGACCTGGGCACCGGCTGCGGCATCCAGGCCTTCCACCTGCTTTCCCACGCACGCCGCGTCGTCGCCACCGACATCTCGGTCCGCGCGCTGGGGTTCACGCGCTTCAACCTGCTGCTAAACCACCAGGCCCTG
This sequence comes from Paeniglutamicibacter sulfureus, assembly GCF_030512175.1. Classification (GTDB taxonomy): domain Bacteria; phylum Actinomycetota; class Actinomycetes; order Actinomycetales; family Micrococcaceae; genus Paeniglutamicibacter; species Paeniglutamicibacter sulfureus. The sequence continues at coordinate 1,487,766 of NZ_JAULBL010000002.1, forward strand.
GACATCGATCCCGGGGACCTTTCGGCCCGTGTGGACCTGCGCCTGGGTTCCCTGCTCGAACCGGTGGCGGGGGAGCGCTTTGACCTGGTGGTTTCCAACCCGCCCTTCGTCATCACCCCGCGCACCGCCGGCCAGGACGATTCCGAGCGCTTCACCTACCGCGACGGCGGGATGCCGGGGGATTCCCTGGTGGCCACCCTCGTGCGCACCCTGCCCGGGGTCCTGAAGCCCGGGGGCTGTGCGCAGATGCTGGCCAACTGGGAAATCACCGCCGCGGAGAACCCCGAGGAGGAACCCGACTGGAGCGCCGGGCCGCGCTCCTGGCTTACCGGCGACACCGAGGCCTGGTTCATCCAGCGCGAGGTCGTCAGCCCCACCGGGTACGCCGAGACCTGGTTGCGCGATGCCTCGCAGGGGCGGGACCCGGAGGCCTTCGCCGCGCAGTACGGTGCCTACCTCGACGACTTCGCCTCCCGCAACGTCGCCGCCATCGGCTTCGGCATGGTGTGGCTGCGGCGCCCGGCAGCGGAGCACCCGGGCATCGGCAGGCTCTTCGAATCGATCAGCTACCCCATCGAACAGCCCATCGGCCCGTACCTGTCTCGGGACATCGCCGTGGCCGACGAACTGGATTCCCGGGATGCGGGCCAGCTGCACCTGGTGGTGGCCGAGGATGTCACCGAGGAACGGCACCAGCGCCCGGGCGCGGAGCACCCCGGGGTGATCTTGTTACGGCAAGGAGCCGGTTTGCGGCGAACCGAAATTCTGGACACCGCGCTCGCCGGTTTCGTCTCCGCCTGCGACGGTGATTTGAGCGTATCGTCCCTAGTCGGTGCCCTCGAATCGCTGGTGGGAGGCGACGATCCTGACTTTTCCAACCGACTTCATGAGGGGGTTCTCAGGCTTATTAAGCGTGGCTTCCTTTTGGAGATGCGAAACAACCGCTAAAGTTTTTTCATATGAGCCAGAACACTTCCTCGGGACCCGGCGCCAAGAGCGCCGGCCTGTCGCCGATGCCCGTCACTTCGGTGTCGATCAGCGACCCGCAAGCCATTCGCGCGCTCGCCCACGAGGCGCGCCTGACGGTCCTCGAGGAACTCTTCGCCTCGCAGTCCACGCGCACGGCCACCGAGCTCGCCACGCGCTGTGAACTGACGCCCAGCGCGATGAGCTACCACCTGCGCGCCCTGGAAAAGTACGGCTACGTGGTCCGCGCCGCCAGCGAGGGCGACGGGCGCGAGCGTCGCTGGAAGGCCGCCGGCGGACAGCTCGTCCTGGGCTCGCTCTCGGATTCGACCAGCGCGAAGAATGCCTACCTCAACGTCCAGCTCAATGCCTTCCGCGATCGGCTCTCGGCTGAAATCGCGCGCCGTGACAAAGAACGCAAGGCCGGCAAGGAGCCGGAACCCGACAGGGCCCCGGTGCTGACCACGGGCGTGGTGTTCCTCTCCGAGTCCCAGCGCAAGGAGTTCATCGCCAAGGTCTACGGACTGCTCTACGAATACGAGGCCCTGGCCGAACCCGAGCAGCGCGGCGTCGATGGCGATCGACTGTACTACATGCTTTCCTTCCTGCCCGAAATCCGCGGCGAGCAAGGCCCCTGAGGCCCCGCAGCGGGTAGCGCAAAACGGCGTCTTGGACCCGCTGCTTGCCGCGGCGCGTAAAAATGCGGCTAACCTAGAGCAGGGAATGTGCTGTGCGCCCACTTTGGTGCACCACTGGTTGCTAATAGGAGTGTTGTGCCCGCCAAGGCCAAGGAAAAGACCGGAATGAAGCTCGTGATCGTGGAGTCCCCGGCAAAGAGCAAGTCCATCGCCAAGTACCTGGGCGAGGGTTTTGAAGTCGACGCCTCGGTGGGGCATATCCGCGATTTGGCGCAACCCGCCGATCTTCCGGCGGAAATGAAGAAGGGTCCCTACGGCAAGTTCGCCGTGGACGTCGAGAACGACTTCGACCCCTACTACGTCGTGTACCCGGACAAGAAGAAGCGGGTGGCCGAACTCAAGGCCAAGCTCAAGGGCGCCGACGCGCTCTATCTCGCAACCGATGCGGACCGCGAAGGCGAAGCCATCGCGTGGCACCTGCTCGAGGTGCTCAAGCCCAAGGTCCCGGTCTACCGCATGGCCTTCACCGAGATCACCCAAGAGGGCATCAACCGCGCGATGGAGAACATCCGCGAGCTGGACACCGACTTGGTCAACGCCCAGGAAACCCGCCGGGTGCTGGATCGCCTCTACGGTTACGAGATCTCCCCGGTGCTCTGGCGCAAGGTGGCCCGCGGCCTGTCCGCCGGCCGCGTGCAGTCGGTGGCCACGCGCCTGGTCGTCGAGCGCGAACGCGAACGCATGGCCTTCCGCACCGCCTCCTACTGGGACCTGACCGGAACCTTCGCCACCGCAGCGGGCGAAAGCTTCGGCGCCAAGCTCTCTTCGGTCGACGGGGCACGCGTTGCCACCGGCCGCGACTTCACCGACCGCGGCGAGTTGAAGACCCCGAAGTCCGGTGCAGTGGCGCACCTGGACGAGGCCAAGGCCGCAGCCTTGGCCGATGGCCTGAAGGACGCCGACTTCGCCGTCACCTCGGTCGACGAGAAGCCCTACACCCGCCGACCGGCCGCGCCGTTCACCACCTCGACGCTGCAGCAGGAAGCTTCCCGCAAGCTGCGCTGGAGCTCGAAGTCCACCATGCAGGTCGCCCAGCGGCTGTATGAAAACGGCTACATCACCTACATGCGTACCGACTCGGTGTTCCTCTCCAACGAGGCCGTGAACGCCGCCCGCAAGCAGGCCGCCGAACTCTACGGCGCCGACTCGGTGCCCGCAAAGATGCGCGCCTACAAGGGCAAGAGCGACAACGCGCAGGAGGCCCATGAGGCCATCCGCCCGGCCGGGGACTCCTTCCGCCGCCCGGCCACCGTCCGCGCCCAGCTTTCGGCCGACGAGTTCAAGCTCTACGAGCTGATCTGGAAGCGCACCGTTGCCTCGCAGATGGCCGACGCCAAGGGCTTCACCGCGACCATCAAGCTCGCCGGCGAGTCCACCACGGGGCAGGTAGCCGAGTTCTCCGCTTCCGGCACCGTGATCACCTTCCGCGGCTTCATGGCCGCCTACGAGGAGGGCCGCGACGCAGCCCGCGAGGCAGAGGCAGCCGAGGCCGCCGAGGAGGCGCGCCTGCCGCAGCTAAAGGTTTCCGACCCGCTGGCAGGCACCGGCATCGACGCGATTCCGCACACCACCTCCCCGCCGGCACGCTACACCGAGGCCTCGATCGTCGCCGAGCTGGAGGCCCGCGAAATCGGGCGCCCCTCCACCTTCGCCCCGACCATCTCCACCATCATGGACCGCGGCTACGTGACCAAGCGCGGAGGCGCCCTGGTGCCCAGCTGGATCGCGTTCTCCGTGGTGCGCCTGCTGGAGGAGCACTTCGGAAAGTACGTGGACTACGACTTCACCGCACGCCTGGAGGACGACCTCGACGAGATCGCCCACGGGCAGAAGGGTCGCACCGCCTGGCTCAAGGACTTCTACTTCGGGTCCAAGGACAGCGGCGAGGCCGGCCTGGAATCGGTGGTCAACAACCTGGGCGACATCGACGCCCGCGCCATCAACTCCATCGACATCGCCCCGGGCATCGTGCTGCGCGTGGGCAAGTTCGGCCCGTACCTGGAAAAGCCGCTGCCTGCAGACGCCCCCGAGGGCACCGACCCGCAGCGCGCCAACGTCCCCGAGGACCTGGCACCGGACGAGCTCACCGCCGAGAAGGCCATCGAGCTCATGGAACACCAGGGCCCGAGCGAGAACGTGCTGGGCGTGGACCCGGAGACCGGACGCACCATCGTGGCCAGGGACGGGCGCTACGGCGCCTACGTCACCGAGGTCATCGTGGAGCCCACGGCCGAGGAACTGGCCGCCCTGCCGGTGGAGTACTACAAGAACGGCAAGCCGAAGCCGCCGAAGAAGCCGGTCAAGGCCAAGCCGCGCACCGGTTCGCTGTTCAAGTCGATGACGGTGGAGTCCGTCACGCTGGAAGAGGCCCTGCGGCTGATTTCGCTGCCGCGCGTGCTCGGCGTTGACGCCGAGGGCGTGGAGATCACCGTGCAGAACGGCCGCTTCGGGCCCTACCTGAAGAAGGGCACCGACTCGCGCTCCATCGGCTCCGAGGAGGAGATCTTCACGATCACCCTCGAGCAGGCGCTGGAGATCTACTCGCAGCCCAAGCAGCGCGGCGCCCGCGCAGCGGTGCCGCCGCTGGCCGAATTTGGCCCGGACCCGGTCTCGGAGAAGAACATCGTGGTCAAGGAGGGACGCTTCGGTGCCTACATCACCGACGGGGTCACCAACATCACGATCCCGCGCGACACCACGCTCGAGGAGCTGACCCGCGAGAAGGCCATCGAGTTGCTGGCCGACAAGCGGGCCCGCGGCCCGGTCAAGCGCAAGACCGCTGCCAAGGCCCCTGCCAAGAAGGCACCCGCGAAAAAGGCAACTGCCAAGAAGCCCGCTGCCAAGAAGACCGGCAACTAGCCGCACGCGGCGAGGGGCCACACACATGAGGATGACACCATGAGGCTGGGCGTACTGGATATCGGGTCGAACACTGTTCACCTGTTGCTGGTCGACGCATATCCGGGCGCCCGCCCGGTGCCATTTGCATCGCACAAGCGGGCGCTCTCGCTCGTCGCATACCTGGACGAGCACGGGGCCATCAACGAAGCCGGGCAGGCGGAGTTGCTGGACTTCGTGCACGAGGCCGCGCAATTCGCCATCAACCACCATGCCGAGGACCTTTTGGCCTTCTGCACCTCGGCGATCCGCGAATCGGCCAACGGCGCCGAGGTCCTGGCCAGGGTCGTGGCGGAAACCGGCGTCCACCTCACGGAGCTGACCGGCGAGCAGGAAGCCGGGATGACCTACTACGCGGTGCGCCGCTGGTTCGGCTGGAGCTCGGATAGGATCCTGAACCTGGACATGGGCGGCGGCTCCTTCGAGCTCGCCCTGGGCGTGGACGAGTTCCCCACCACCGCGCACTCGGTGCCGCTGGGCGCCGGGCGGCTGACGCGCGAATGGCTGCCGGAGGACCCGCCCTCGATCAAGCAGGTCAAGGCGCTGCGCCACCACGTGCGCGAGGTGCTCGCCGAGCCGGTGGCCGAGCTGGCCGAGTTCGGGCGGCCCACCGTGGTCACCGGCACCTCCAAGACCTTCCGCTCGCTGGCAAGGATCACCGGCGCCGCACCCAGCGCCGAGGGTCCCTACGTCAAGCGGGTGCTGCGTGCCGAGTCGCTCAAGCTCTGGACCAACCGGCTCACCGCGATGAACTGGGAGGAGCGTGCCGAGCTTCCGGGGGTCTCGGCGATCCGCGCCCCGCAGCTGCTGGCCGGCGCCATCGTGGCACTGGAGGCCATGAGCGCGCTGAAGGTCAAGTCCCTGCGCATCTGCCCGTGGGCGCTGCGCGAGGGCCTGATGCTGCGCCGTTTTGACCACGTACTTTTTGACTCGACCGCCCCGCTCAGTAGTAGCGTGGGTGTCGGAGAGGTAGCCTTGGGCCGTTCCTCGGTAATGTCGATGTCCCAGGGCAGCATCGTTCTGTAGCGAAAAGACAAGGGGCACGTTCCATGGTCGAGTCTTCACCGGGCGGCAACGCCCCGATCCCCGTCGCGCTGTCCAGCGCTTCGGTCTACCCGCTGAACGTCCACGACGCCTTTGCGGTGTCCCACGACCTGGGCTACGACGGGGTCGAGGTGCTGGTCACCGGCAACCAGATCTCCCAGGATCCGCGGCAGCTGAACCGGCTGGCCGAACGCTATGAACAGCCCATCATGGCCATTCACGCGCCCACGCTGCTGCTGACCCAGCAGGTCTGGGGAACCGCCTGGAACAAGATCGAATCCGCCGCCGCGATGGCGGTGGACGTGGGGTGCGACGTGGTGGTTGCACACCCGCCGTTCCGCTGGCAGGGCACCTATGCCACCGAGTTCGCCACCGGCATCCGCCGCATCATGGAGGAATACGGGGTGAAGATCGCGGTGGAGAACATGTACCCGTGGCGTGCGCGGGGACGCGAGGCAAAGATGTACCTGCCGCACTGGAACCCCGTCCCCGAACCCTACGAGTTCGTGACCTGGGACTTCTCGCATTCGGCGATCGCCGACATGGACTCGGCGGTGGCCTTCCGCGACCTGGGGACGCGGCTGAGCCATGTGCACCTGTGCGACGGGATGAACAACGGCAAGGACGAGCACCTGGTGCCGGGCCGCGGCACCCAGCCGGTGATCGAGGCCATCGAGTACCTGCGGGACTCTGCCTGGGACGGCGTGGTGGCGGTGGAGGTCTCCACGCGCAAGGCCCGCGGCGCGGGGGAGCGCGAGGCATGGCTGGGCGAGACCCTTGAGTTCGCCCGGCGGTACCTGGCCCCGGTGAACGAGGATGCGGAAGCCGGAAGCCACTCGATCTAGCCGCACCCGTGCACGTCCCGGCCCGCGAAGGGAGCGGCGTGGAAGAATGGTGCACATGACTTCAGTGCTTTCGACTTCGTCCCTTGCCGAGAACAGACTTGCCTTCCTGGGAACCGGTTCCATGAACGGGGCGGTGCTGCGCGGCATCATCGCCGCCGGCTACGACCCGGCGGCGATCGTCGCTACCCTGCGCAGCGACGCGAAGGCGCACGACCTGCGCGCCGAGACCGGTGTCACGGTGCTCATCGGCGAGCACGACCCCGAATCCAACCTCAAGGCGGCCAAGGACGCGGACATCGTCTTCCTGGGCGTCAAGCCCGTGGGCATCACGGCCCTGTGCGACGAGATCAAGGACGTGCTCAAGCCCTCCGCCGTGGTGGTCTCGGTGGCGGCGGCCATCACCATCGACATGATTGCGGCACACCTGGCCCCGGGCCAGCCGGTGGTGCGCTCCATGCCCAACACCCCGCTGAAGGTCGGCGCCGGCGCGGTGGGTCTCAGTGCCGGTGAAACGGTCTCCCCGGCGGCGCTGGCAGCCGTGGTGGACCTGTTCGCCGGTTCCGGCGTGGTGCACGTCGTCCCCGAATCCCAGCAGGATGCCGTCTCGGCGGTCAGCGGCTCCGGACCCGCCTACGTGTTCTACCTGGTCGAGGCCATGGCCGCTGCCGGGGTTGAGCTGGGCCTGGATCCGGCGCTGGCCACCGATCTGGCCCGTGCCACCGTGGCCGGGGCGGGCAAGATGCTTGCCGACCCGCAGGTTGATCCCTCGGCGCTGCGCCAGGGCGTGACCAGCCCCAACGGCACCACCGAACAGGCCATTGCCACCTTCGATGCCGAAGGCCTTCCGCAGGTCATCGCCCGCGGGGCCGCGGCCGCAGCGGCCCGTGCCGCGCAGATCACCCGGGAACTGGCCTAGCAAACGCAAGGGGCGGGGTCCCTCGAGCCGCGGCGTCACGCTGCGGGTGTGGGACCCCCCTGCGTGCGTACCCGGGCGGGCCCTAGATGATTAAGTCCTAATCATTTCAGTGGTCGTAGGCGGTCAGGGAGCGTTTGCGGGGTGCGTTGGTTTTCCAGTTGTGCCAGATTCCTGCCGCGAGGGCCAGGAGCTTTGACGCGACGCGTGCGTAGAGACCTTCGAGGGTTCTGGCGCCGTGGTGTTCGAGCCCCAGCTGGCCCTTGAGGCTGTCGAAGACGGACTCGATCCACTGGCGGATGCCGCCGAACTTCCCGAACCTGGGCTTTTCGTCCTTGCGGTCCGGCCGCACCAGGTGGGCGCCGAGGTCCTCGGCGATGAACCGCTCGAAGTCCCTTCCGGCGAAGCCCTTGTCGGCAAGGATGACCTGCCTGTCGCGGACCAGATGGTGGTCGTGGCGCAGCAGGGCCTCGGTCACGTCGCGTTCCCCGAGTTTCGGGTTGGCCAGTCCCCAGATCACCGGCATGCCCTCGGGGGTGCTGACCAGGTACAGGCGAAAGCCCCAGAACTAGCGCGAATGCGAGGCGCAGTACCCGTAGCCGGCGTGCCCGGAAAGGTCCGAGCGCTTGACTGTTTCGCGGCTGGTGCCGCACGGGACGGGGGTCGAATCCAGCAGGCGGAGGATCTCGTGCCAGGATTCGGTGTCTTTGGCCAGTGCGGTGATCACCGCACTGATCAGTGTTCCGGCGGCGCGCACGCGCTTGTTGTATCCCGATTGCTGCGGGATCCCGGGGAATAGCCCGCTCAGGTGGGTGCGCGCATAGCGGACCCATCGCGATTCGGAGGAGTGCCCGTGCAGCAGGTGCTGGGCCACGACCAGGCACAGCAGCTCGGCATCGCTCAAGATGGCCTTGCGGCCGGGTTTGCTCGTCCGGTCATATCCCAAATCCGGCAGGACACGATCGGTAAGTAAGACGTAGAGTGTGGTCAGGAGAGTGTTCAGTTTTGGGTTCACATACGAGACTTAGCACTCTCCGCCAGCGATTAACAGGGTCCGGGAACAAGTTCCCGGACCCTGTCTCGTTCCAAGCGTCAATTAGGACTGACTCATCTAGGGCCTGGCGGCGAAGCGTTCGAGCAGATCCACATGCCCGGAGACGATCAGTACGTCGCGCCGGGTGACCTTGGTGTCGGGCTGGGCATAGGTAAAGTCCTCGCCGGGGGACTTCACGCCCACCACCGTGATCCCGTACTTGGAACGGACCTGGGACTCGGCCAGGGTGAAGCCCTGGGTCTCCTTGGGCGGGTACATCTTCACGATGGCGAACCCGTCGTCGAATTCGATGAAGTCAAGCATGCGCCCGCCGACCAGGTGCGCGGCGCGCACCCCGGCATCTGCCTCCGGGTAGATCACGTGGTTGGCGCCGATGCGCGTGAGGATCTTGCCGTGCGAGGGCGTGATCGCCTTGACCCACAGGTGCTCGATGCCCAGGTCCACCAGGTTCACGGTGATCAGCACCGAGGATTCGATGGAGGTTCCGACCCCGACCACCGCCGAGGTGAAGTCCTGGGCGCCGAGCTGGCGCAGCGCATCGATGTTGGTGGCGTCGGCCTCCACCACGTGGGTCAGCACCGATGCCCACTTTTGGACCAGTTCCTGGTTGCGCTCGATGGCCAGCACCTCGCGGCCCTGCTTCACCAGTTGCTCGGCCACGGAGGCGCCGAAGCGGCCCAGGCCGATGACCAGCACCGCGGCGTTGTGGTCGGTGTTCTTGTCAGCCAATGATCGGCCTCTCTTCGGGGAAGTGGTAGAGCTGGTTGCGTTGGCGCAAGGTCAATGCCGCGGCAAGGGTAATCGTACCGATTCGGCCGGCAAACATCAGTGCGGAGAGCACGTACTTGCCCGCCGGCGGCAATTCGCCCGACAGGTTGGTGCTCAACCCCACGGTGGCGAAGGCGGAAATCGACTCGAACAGCGCACGGGAGAGCGAGGTGCCGCTGATCACCAGCAGTGCGGCCGTGGCCAGCATCACCAGGGTGGCTCCCAGGACGATGACCGAGATGGCCACCCGCATGGTGCCCTCGGGGATGCGGCGGCCGAAGGCGCGCACATCGGTGTCGCCGCGGGCCTCGGCGAAGATCGCCAGGAACATCACCGCGATGGTGGTGACCTTGATGCCTCCGGCCGTGGAGGCCGAGCCGCCGCCGGCGAACATCAGCGCGTTGGAGAGCAGCATTGTCACCTGGTTCATCTCGCCCTGCTCCACCAGGTTGAAGCCGCCCGAGCGGGTCATCACCGAGGCGAAGACCGAGTGGATGACCTTGTCCGAGTTGTTCATGGTGCCGATGGTTTCGGGGTTGGACCACTCCGCCACCGCCCACAGCAGCGCGCCCGCCACCAGCAGGATGGCGGTGACCAGCAACGTGAGCTTGGCGTGCAGCGTCCACTTCTTGGTGTTGAAGCGCTGCGCCAGCAACACCATCAGCACCGGGAACCCCAGCGAGCCCAGGAACACCCCGAGCATCAGCGGCACCAGGATCCACAGGTCGGTCTCGTAGGGGACCAGCCCGTCGGAGTGCGGGGTGAACCCGGCGTTGTTGAAGGAGGAGATCGAGTAGAAGATGCCGTGCCAGATGGCCTCGTTGACCGGTTCGCCCAGGATCAGGAAGCGCGGGATGAGCATCAGCGCCAGGGCCACCTCGATCGCCACCGAGGTGGTGATCACGATGCGCAGCAGCGAACCCACCTCGCCCAGGGTGGAGGCGGCCGAGGTGTTCATGGAGCTTTGCGCCAGGAGCTTGCCGCGCACGCCCAGGCGCTTGGACACCGCCAGCGAGAGCAGCGATGCCAGCGTCAGGATGCCCAGTCCGCCGACGAACACCGCGATGATCATCACCAGTTGCCCGAAGAAGGACCAGTGGGTGGCGGTGGAGACAACCGTCAGGCCCGTGACGCACACCGCGGAGACGGCGGTGAACAGCGCGTCGTAAAAGGCCGTGGGTTCGCCGCTGGCCGATGACACCGGAAGCGCCAGCACGGACGTGAACAAGGAGATCACCAGGGCGAAGGTGACCAGCGCCAGACGCGCGGGGGAGCGGACGGTGAAGTCGGAGGCGATCCGGCGCCACAGTCCCAGGCGTGTGCGCCATCGGGCCGGGGCGCCGCTATCGGTGCCCGGCCGTCGCACAGACTCTGCAGAGGGGGACGATCCCATGTTTTTGCTCGGCTCCAAGACGTGGAAAAGTTCGGTGCGGAAGCCCTGCCCCGCAAGCTCCCACAATAAACCATGCCACCTCGGGATTCGCCGGTGGCCCGCCGACGCGCGGCCGTGCGGGCATGCGTTGCCGGTTTCCGCGGGCGTTGGCCCGGGCCGCCGGTGGTGTCTTGGCACACAGTGTAGGTGCCGATCGCGTAGCCTGAAGGGGTGTTTGCCGTAAATGAGCCCCTGCCCACGACCCAGGTGATCTGGAGCGAGCAGATGATGGAGTACCGCTTCAGCGAGACCCATCCGATGCATCCGATCCGGCTGGAGCTTACCGCCCGCCTCTGCAAGGACCTGGCCCTTTTTGAGCGTGCCAATCTCACCCTGGCAGCCCCGCCGGTGGCCACCGACGCGGAGCTGGCCGCAGTCCATGATCCCCGGTACATCGCCGCCGTCCGGGAAGTCAGTGCCAACCCCGATATCCCCGATGAGGCGCGCGGCCTGGGCACCGAGGACAACCCCGCCTATGCAGGGATGCACGAGGCCAGCGCACGGCTGGCCGGAGGATCCCTGCTGGCCGCCGATGCCATTCTGGGCGAGCGCGCCCTGCACGTGGTCAACTTCGGCGGGGGCATGCACCATGCCTCCGCATCCAAGGCCAGCGGCTTCTGCATCTACAACGACGCGGCCCTGGCGATCCGGCGATTGCTGGACGGGGGAGTGAAGAAGGTCCTGTACATCGACGTGGACGCGCACCACGGCGACGGGACCGAGTCGATCTTCTGGGACGACCCGCGGGTGATGACCATCTCCATCCACGAAACGGGTATGTCGCTGTTCCCCGGCACCGGATTCGCCAACGAGATCGGCGGGCCCAACGCGCTGGGCACCGCGGTGAACATCGCGGTGCCCCCGCGCACGGGGGACGCCGCCTGGCTGCGGGCCTTCCACGCTGTGGTTCCGCAGCTGGCGGAGGCCTTCGAACCGGAGGTGATCGTCTCCCAGCACGGTTGCGACGGGCACCGGGACGACGACCTGTCCAACCTGCGGCTGACCGTCGATGCACAGCGCCAGAATGCGCTGGACATCGCCGAGCTGGCGCGCAGGCTCTGCGGCGGCCGGTGGATCGCCACCGGCGGGGGCGGCTACAACACCGCCTCGGTGGTGCCGCGCACGTGGAGCCATCTGGTGGCAGTGGCCTCGGGCAAGCCGGTCCCGCTGGCGACTCCCGTTCCCCGCAGCTGGCGCGACTACGTGCTCGAGCGCTACGGCATCCGCACCCCCGAGTCCATGGGCGACAACGCAGAATTGTGGTGGCGCAGCTGGGAGGTCGGCTACGACCCGGCGGACCCGGTGGACCGCACGGTCATGGCCACCCGCAAGGAAATATTCCCCCTATTCGGACTCGATCCCTGGTTCGACTAGCCGGGCAAAGATGCCAATGCGCGTATATGCGGATAGGGTTATGCGGTGGCTCATGATGATATCTTTTCCGCCCTGGCCGACCCCACCCGACGCAGGTTGCTCGACTCCCTGCGTGAGGAGCCGTGTTCGGTCGGTTCCCTGGTCGAGGCGCTGGGCGTTTCCCAGCCGACCGTTTCCAAGCACCTCAAGGTCCTGCGCGAGGCCGGCATGGTCTCCATGCGCGCCGACGGACAGCGCCGTTACTATGCCCTGGAATCCGCAACGTTCCTGAACCTGCAGACCTGGGTGCACGGCTTCGTTCCCCCGGCCCCGGCATTCGACCTGGTCGCGGAACCGTACGCCGATCCGCAGTTGGCATCGCATGAGGGGACCAGCCAGGCCACGGTGGCCGCCGCGCAACTGGGCCGCACCGTGGGTCGCGGACTGGAACAGGTGACCGGCCGCGCCCATGACTTCCTGGATCGCCTGCCCAAGCCGAAATTCGGCAGGAAACGGTAGCCGTACCCAGGCGTTCCACCCGCAGAAAGTGCGGCGCAAAAGCATACACGGCAGCACAAAAAGATTACGCGTCCGTGCCCGATTGATGACGCCCGGTTGGGTCGGCGGTGCCCGGCCGTGACATTCTCGACGTCTGGGGCAGTGTCGCCAGACATGGCGGCAGCGTGCCCTCGTGCCTGCCCCAAGTGATGAGGAGATAAGACTTGGACCAGCATCTAGCGACCATTCGCGACGAAGTGTTCCGTCGCAACCCCGGTGAAGCAGAATTCCACCAGGCGGTGACCGAGGTTTTCGAAAGCCTCGAAGCGGTCTCGCGCAAGCATCCTGAATATGCCGAAGCTGCGATCCTGCAGCGTATGTGTGAGCCCGAACGCCAAATCATCTTCCGCGTCCCGTGGATGGATGACGAAGGCCGGGTACAGATCAACCGCGGTTTCCGCGTTGAATTCAACTCCGCCCTGGGCCCGTTCAAGGGCGGGCTGCGCTTCCACCCCTCGGTGTACCTGGGCATCGTCAAGTTCCTGGGCTTCGAGCAGATCTTCAAGAACTCGCTCACCGGCATGCCCATCGGTGGCGGCAAGGGCGGTTCGGACTTTGATCCGCGCGGCAAGTCCGATGCCGAGGTCATGCGCTTCTGCCAGTCGTTCATGACGGAGCTCTACCGCCACATCGGCGAATACACCGATGTGCCGGCCGGCGACATCGGCGTGGGCGGCCGTGAAATCGGCTACCTCTTTGGCCAGTACAAGCGCATCACCAACCGCTACGAGTCCGGTGTGCTCACCGGCAAGGGCATCAGCTGGGGCGGATCTCTGGTGCGCCCCGAGGCCACCGGCTACGGCGCAGTGATTTTCACCGACGAAATGCTCAAGACCCGTGGCGCCAGCTTCGACGGCCAGCGCGTCTCGGTGTCCGGCTCGGGCAACGTGGCCATCAACGCCATCGAGAAGGCCCAGGCTCTCGGTGCCCGCGTGGTGACCGCCTCGGATTCCTCCGGCTACATCGTTGACGAGCGCGGCATCGACGTTGAACTGCTGCGCCAGATCAAGGAAGTCGAACGCGGACGCATCAACGAGTACGCCGAGCGTGCCAATTCCAAGAAGGTGCACTTCGTCGAAGGCGGAAACGTCTGGGACGTAGAGGCCACCGTGGCGCTGCCGTGCGCCACGCAGAACGAGCTGGATGCCAAGGACGCAAAGAAGTTGATTTCCTCCGGTGTCGTCGCAGTGGCCGAAGGCGCCAACATGCCGTGCACCGCCGCAGCGACCTCGCTGTTCCAGGATGCAGGGGTGCTCTTTGCCCCGGGCAAGGCCGCGAACGCCGGTGGCGTTGCCACCTCGGCGCTGGAAATGCAGCAGAACGCCAGCCGTGACTCGTGGACCTTCGCCCACACCGAGGAGCGCCTGACCGAGATCATGGTCGGCATCCACGACCGTTGCGCCTCCACCGCCGACGAATACGGTGTGCCGGGCAACTACGTGGCCGGTGCCAACATCGCCGGCTTCGTGAAGGTTGCCGACGCCATGCTGGCCCAGGGCCTCATCTAGGCAGACAGGCCTCCAGCCGAATTACGCCTCAAGAGGGCGGGCAGGGACAGACGGGAACAATTATGGACCCGCCTGGCCCGGCCCGCCCTTTGCCGTGCTTCATGACGTACTGTGTCGCCCGGGAGTGGAAACACATTTGTGATTCGCGTGGCGCGGCTGTAGATTCTCAACCATGACTAATCGTTGGTATGCGTATTTTGTGTCGGCTCTGGAGGGGCCTAAGACGCGATAATTTCGCATACCCACCTTCAGAGCCGACAAGGGCCGCAAGCTATGCTTGCCGGCCCTTCGCTATTTCCAAGATAGCGGCCCTGGAGGAATACGCATCGTGATCGCCGGGGCCGCATTGAAACCATGAGGCCCCCCACTGCACGGCGCGGGGCCGAAACCGAAAGGCCCCAAACCATGAGTACCGCCATCGCCGCCGAGACACAGGCCCGCGTCAACACCAATGAACGGGTGCTGGCAATCACCGAGCTGACCACCCCCGCGGAACTGACTGCCGAATTGCCAGTGGGCGATGCCCAGGGCTACCGGATCATGCGGGCCCGCCAGGAAGTCCGTGCCGTGCTCTCCGGGCTTGACGAACGTCTGCTGGTCATCGTGGGCCCTTGCTCTATCCACGACCCTGCAGCCGGGCTGGAATACGCCACCAGGCTCGCCGCGGCCGCGAAGCAGCACGAGGGTGAACTGCTCGTGGTCATGCGCAGCTACTTCGAGAAGCCACGCACCACCGTGGGCTGGAAGGGCCTGGTCAACGATCCGCACCTGGACGGCAGCCATGACATGTCCGCCGGGCTGCGAGCCGCACGCGAATTCATGTTGGCGGCCAGCAACCTGGGCCTGCCACTGGCCACCGAATTCCTCGAGCCGCTCAGCGCCCAGTATCTCTCGGACCTGGTCAGCTGGGGCGCCATCGGGGCGCGCACCACCGAAAGCCAGACGCACCGGCAGCTGGTATCCGGGCTATCCATGCCCGTTGGATTCAAAAACGGGACCGACGGCTCGGTGCAGGTGGCGATCGATGCCTGCCAAGCGGCTTCCGCACCACAGTCCTTCCTGGGCATTAGCGAGGATGGTCGTACGGCAGTAGTCAGGACCGCAGGAAACGACGACGCCCACCTGATCCTGCGTGGCGGCACCGACGGACCGAACTTCGCGGCCGAGCCTGTTGGCGCGGCATCGGCCGCCATGGGCAACGCCGGCATGAACCCGCGGGTGATCGTCGATGCCTCACATGCGAACTCGGGCAAGTCCCACGTGCGCCAGCGGGAGGTCATCGCCGAGCTGGCCGCCCGCATAGCGGACGGGGACCAAATGATTGCCGGAATCATGGCTGAAAGTTTCTTGGTGGCCGGTGCGCAGAAACATGACCCTGATGCCGTCGCGCAAGGATCCGACGTCCTGGCGGGGTTGACCTACGGGCAGTCCGTCACCGACGCGTGCATGGACTGGGACACGAGTGCCGAAATGCTAGCGACCCTGGCCGAAGCGGTACGGACCGCGCGCTAAGCCCCCCAACCGTGTGTCGGCGGCGAGATATGGCAGCCCACGACGCCGGCTTTCGTTCACATTGGCCCCACGAGCCACTAAAGTGAATCACAAGGGCATAGGGTATCTTGAGGTGTTGGTGCGGACCGGGTACGTTCCTCGGTCAGCGCCACGGCACGATTGCTATGTGAAATTGTCAGGAGAAACAGGGAATGGTCGAATCGCAAAACTTTGCCAGCGCGCGTTTCATGACGGTCGCCGAGGTCGCCGATGTGATGCGTGTGTCAAAGATGACGGTTTACCGACTCGTCCATTCCGGCGAATTGCCGGCCGTGAGGTTCGGCCGCTCCTACCGTGTACCCGAAAACGCCGTACAGGAGTACTTGCGGGCTGCCGGGTTCGGGCGCGACTTCAACACCGGCTAACGCCGCCGATTTTCACGAGTGGTCAGAATCTGCTCTAGAAGCAGGTAATCTGTTAAGGAACGTTTAACGTCCAGTTGGCTATTCTGGTGCTTTGGTGCCGAAGAAATAGTAGTCGGCAATCGAATCAGTTTGTGAGGAACCATTATGGGCTCTGTTATTAAGAAGCGCCGCAAGCGTATGGCCAAGAAGAAGCACCGTAAATTGCTTCGTAAGACCCGCCACCAGCGTCGTAATAAGAAGTAAATACCAGTTCCGGGCTTGCCCGGAATTGAGTATGTAAAAAGGTGCGTTTCCCGCAATGGGGAACGCACCTTTTTGCATGTTTGCGGCGGGCGTGCCGGACGTTGCCCGGAGTCAGGGACGGCGGCGAAATGCACCGAAGCTGCGCCACAGGCCCCAGAGGACTCCCGAGACGCCGGCTGCCTTCAGGCCGAAGGCAGCCGCCCTGCGCCCGGTTCGGAAGTCGTAGACCGGCCAGTTGCGGTCCTTGGCGTGGCGTCGCAATCTGCGGTCGGGATTAATTGCCACGGGATGACCCACGGCCTCGAGCATCGGAATGTCGTTGTGGGAATCGCTGTACCCCCAGCATTCGGCAAGATCCAGCCCTTGGTCCCGGGCCAAGATCCGGACAGCTCCGGCCTTCGCCGATCCGTGGAGGATTTCGCCGACCAGTTGGCCGGTGTAGAGGCCTTCGATGTGCTCCACGGTCGTCCCGAGCGCTCCACTGAGCCCGAGCCGCCTTGACATAACCGCGGCAACCTCCAGCGGCGTGGCGGTGACTAGCCACACCCGACGCCCGGCGTGAAGGTGCTGTTCGGCGATCGCGCGGGTGCCTGGCCAGATTTTCGACTCAATGAATTCGTCATAAATTTCATCCCCGAGCGCAACCATGTCGGCCACGGAGAAGCCTGCGGACAGCAATAGCGCACGGTCACGGATGGCGTGGATGTCACCGAGGTTCTCTCCCCGGGCGACGAACCGCAACTGTCGAACGGCAAACCACGCCACCTCACGCAGCGTAAATGCCCGTCTTTGATACATTTTTCGGGCCACTGCAAAGAGCGAAGCACCGCGCATCATGGTGTTGTCTACATCGAAGAAGGCGGCAGACGTGCCCGATGGCGCCGACTCGTGCCCAGCAAATGTCACGGGGGAAAGGTTGGAGGGCATCCAACCAGTCTATTGCAATCTTTTTTCGCCGGAGCTGTAGCGTTGGGTCATGAGCAGCGTGCAGACCCCGCGGGAAATTACTTTGTTGGTTCGTTCCGGATGCCACCTTTGCAAGGCCGCGGCCGAAACACTCGACGAGGTCACCAGCAGGTTGGATTACACCTGGCAAAGCGTTGACATCGATCAGGACCCGGAACTCTTGGCGCGACATTCGGAAGAAGTCCCGGTGCTGTTGGTAGACGGACGGGTACGGGATTTTTGGGTGATTGATGCCCAGCGCCTTGAGGCATTGTTGAGCAGCTAGGGGCAACGAAGCCGCCGCCTGTCCGCGACACCAAGGGTGATGCGGTGGCATCGGCAGAACTGGTTGGAAAGACATGAAGGTATCCAAGGAATTGAGTCAAAGCAGAATGCCCACCGAACACCAACCAGCAAGCAACGAAGCGAAGCTCCCTGCTGCCGAAATTCCGATTGGGCACGACCTGGATCCCGGCGCATCGGTGGAGCAAACACCCGCGGGTTCACTGGGCAGGATTCTCCCTGAAGCGACCTTGGCGCGATTGACCCAGTACCTGCGTGCGCTCGGTGCCATGCAGGCGCGCGGTGAAGCGCGAACCTCGTCTGGCGTGCTGGCCACCGAGGCAGGGGTCAATCCTGCGATCCTTCGCAAGGACCTGTCTTTGCTTGGGTCCTATGGAACCCGTGGGGTGGGATACGCGGTGACCGACCTAGTCGAACAGATCTCCAAGGCCATGGGGCTTTTGAGGCAATGGCGCGTGGCGATCATCGGTGCCGGTAACCTGGGTCGCGCACTTTCCGGATACGGCGGATTCCGAAGCCGGGGATTTGAAGTTGTCGCGCTGCTGGATTCATCGCCAGATGTGGTTGGCACGACGGTGGGGGACCTGCAGGTCCAAGACATTTCCGACTTGGACGAAATCGTTGCGGCCACGAATGCCAATATTGCCGTCCTATCCGTGCCTGGGGCAGCGGCGCAAGATTTGTGCGACATGCTGGTTCAATGTGGTGTTCGAAGCATATTGAGCTTCGCACCCGTGGTGTTGCAAGTCCCGGCAGGGGTCGTGCTGCGGAAGGTTGATTTGGCCACCGAACTGCAAATCCTTGCCTACCACGCACAAAACCTCGACTCCTAGAAATCGCCCACGGGAACCGGTCTTAAACTCAAGTGGTCCGTGGGATGCCACCGTCAACGGCTGAATCCCACGGACCACTTCTTAGCGTTTTGATGATTAGCGGTATCCGGCTTTACGTGCTGCCCGACGAGCGGCAATGTACTGGCTGGAGGGACGCAACCAGGCAAACACGACGCCAACCACTCCCAGGACGACGGAAAGGGCTGTCAGGACCCCGCTGGCAATGCTGAACAACGACAGGACAGCCAGAATCGTCGCGAAGATGCGTGCAACGCCGCTTCCCTTGCGGATCATGTACGCGATCAGAACGTAAATCAACAAGCCGATCACGGCGAACACGATTGCGGTGGTCTGGATCATGGGAATTGCGTCGGAGACGCTCATGCCAGCAGCCGAAAGCTGTTCCTCCAATTCGGGGACTGCCCGAAGCTGCTCCATGATCGCGGTGGTGCTCAAACCGAACACCGAGCTCAGCAGGAATGCGACGCCGGCCGCGATGATTGCCCAGAAGGAGGTGTCCAGTTCCTTGGGTCGATGGGTCGGCATCTGCGGCGGAGCAAAGTTGCCTTGCGGCGGAACGGGGAAGCCGCCGTATGGCTGCTGGCCGTAGGGCGTCTGCGGCGGCTGCTGACCGTATGGGTTGTTTGCTGGGGCGGGCTGGCCGTACGGGTTGGGGTGCTGGCCGTACGGATTAGTTGGCGGAGTCCCGTTCTGTGGAGGTTGGCCGTAGGGAGGTTGCCCGGCGGCATTCGGATCCTGCGGTGCACGCTGTCCGTACTGCGGGGGTGCCGGTTCCTGCGATGGCTTCTCTGGGTTCACGGGATCATTCTCAGGGGTTGACATGACCTGCTCCTTTGGTTTGACTAACTACGGCTTACCCTCACGATATCGGTTGAAGATTGCTTTTCACCCCTCCGAAAGGATGGTTTTCCAATTGGATCGGGACACTCGCCGAAGTCTTTCCTCGGGCCAGGGATCGCACGCCGCCGACGAGGACGCGATGTCGTTTCCGGTTCAGCAATTGCGCTTTCGGCGCTCGCCATGAGCCTTGTGCGTGGGCAAAATCAAGTGTCCGGTTTAGGTAACGGTACAAAGATTTGAGACACTTAAACTATGTCGACTGCCACCGTTCACCTGCTTCGTCACGGCGAAGTGTATAACCCGGACAGGGTCCTCTACGGTCGACTACCGGAATTTCACCTATCCGATCTAGGCAACCAAATGGCCGAGCGCGCCGCGGAATACTTCACGGGGCAACGGAATGCGGGTGCCAATATCACCCACTTGGTGTCGTCTCCGCTCGTTCGGGCTCTGGAAACGGCAATGCCGACGTCGCAGGCTTTGGGCCTGGAAATCATGACAGATGATCGCATTATCGAAGCGGAGAACCGCTTCCAAGGGCTTTCCCAGATCAAGAATCGACTGAGGGAACCAAAATATTGGTCCTATGTCGTCAATCCATTTCGTCCATCCTGGGGGGAACCCTACCGGGACCAGGTGGAACGAATGATGACCGCCATTGTTGAACACCGTGATCGCGCGGTGGAACTTGGCGGACGGGGGGCGCAAGCCATTTTGGTCAGCCATCAGCTGCCCATCTGGGTGACACGCCGCTCCGCCGAGGGCAGAGCCCTATGGCACGACCCGCGGAAACGCGAGTGCACTCTCACCTCCGTGACTAGCCTGGACTTTGATGGTGAAAGTCTGGTCGCAGTCCGATATGCAGAACCTAGCGTGGACCTTCTGGCGAACGCTGCGAACATCCCTGGAGCTTGAGATCATGAGCGATCCCATCTCGTCCCGAGCACAGCGCTTGGGACGACGTAAATTCTTGCGCGCAGCACTGCTTGGTGCCGCCGTGCTGCCGCTGGCAGCGTGTGTGGGGGACGAAGATCCCCTAGCCAAGCAGGCAAGGGAAGGCAACAACAAGAATTACATTGCCGGTGACGGTTCTGTGGAGGAATACGGTCCAGCTTCACGCACCGAACCCGTAAAGATCAACGCGGTGGCCTATGACGGAACCACTATCGATTCGGCCACTTGGGCCGGGCAGGCTACTGTCCTGAATTTTTGGTATGCGGCTTGTGCTCCATGCCGGATCGAAGCCCCGCACATGGTCGAACTCAATGAGGAGTTCAAGGGCAAAGCGGAATTCATCGGCATCAACGTGCGGGATGAGAAGGAAGCGGCAGAAGCCTTTGAGCGCACCTTCGGAATCAAATACCCCTCAGTGCAGGACACTCAGGGGACGATCCAACTCGCCATGACCAAATACGTTCCGCTTAAGGCCGTACCGACCACGTTGGTGCTGGACAAGCAGGGGCGCGTTTCTGCCCGCATTCTTGGCGTTGCCGACAAACCCACACTCAAGGCCCTGATCACCACGGCCCTCTCCGAGTCGTTGTGATCGACTCCGTGCTGGCCGGCGCCTTGACGCTACCGGCCCAAGGCAACCAATTTGCTGAGATCATCCAGGACGGTTCACTGATTCTCGCGGTTCCCGTTGCCATCCTTGCAGGGCTGGTCTCCTTTCTGTCGCCTTGCGTGTTGCCTTTGGTTCCCGGCTATTTGGGGTACGTCACCGGCCTGTCCGGTGCCGACCTCGCAGATCAAAAGCGCGGCCGTATGGTCACAGGCATCGGCCTGTTCATCCTGGGCTTCACTGCCGTCTTTGTCCTGGCGGGCGTGGTCTTTTCGCAAATCGCTGCGTGGATGCAATTCGAGGGTGCCTGGATCATCCAGGTCTTGGGCGCGGTAGTGATTCTCATGGGTGTCGTTTTCATGGGTGGCTTTTCCTTCATGCAGCGCGATGCGAAGATCCATCGGAAACCACCTGCCGGCCTTTGGGGTGCTCCGGTTCTGGGAGTCACTTTCGGCCTGGGATGGGCGCCATGTATCGGCCCTACGTTGGCTGCGGTGCTGGCCATGAGCACAGGAATCGACCCAAACCCCGCCAAGGGTGCCTTGTTGACGTTCTTCTACTGCATGGGTCTGGGGCTCCCGTTTCTCTTCATCGCCACGGCGCTTCGGCGTGGCATGGGGGCCATGAAGTTCTTCCGTCGGCACCAGTTGGCGATCATGCGCTTCGGCGGCGGCATGTTGATACTTCTGGGAATCTTGATGGCCACCGGCCTATGGGGTTCCTGGGTTACGCAATTGCAGGATTGGTTCACCAATGAGGTCAGGTTGCCCATCTAATGGCAAAAAGAGATTCTAAAAAAGATGTAGCGGTCCCGGCCCTCGGTTTCAAGGGCATGCTCCGATGGGGCTGGACCCAGCTCACCAGCATGCGCACGGCGCTCTTCCTGCTTCTGCTTTTGGCCGTGGCAGCAGTACCCGGGTCGCTTTTCCCACAGCGCTCCATCAACCCGGAGCAGGTGACAACCTACCTGACCAATAAGCCGACGACCGGGGAATGGCTCGACCGTTTCCAGCTCTTCGACGTCTATTCCTCGGTGTGGTTCTCGGCAATCTACCTATTGCTGTTCATCTCCCTGGTCGGGTGCATCCTGCCGCGCGTAAAAAAGCACGCGCAGGCGCTTCGCACACCGCCACCCAGAACTCCGTCGCGACTTAACCGGTTGCCCCAGAACGGCACCATCGAGATCCAGACTGCTGACGAGTCGGGAATCAGCGACGAACAAGTCGTACGGGATATCACCGGGCTTCTCAAGAAGCGTGGGTACCGCTCCGAAGCCAGGCCAGAGGGTGCCAGCCCATCAGTAGGCGCGGAACGTGGATACAGTCGTGAAATCGGCAACCTGCTCTTTCACATCTCCCTCGTTGGCCTATTGGCCTCGGTTGGAGTCGGTGGCGCCTTCGGGTACAACGGACAGCGGGTACTCGTTGAGGGGGAGACCTTCGTGAATTCCTTGGTGTCCTACGATTCCTTCAAGCCCGGAACCTGGTTCCAGGAAGACTCCCTGGATCCATATTCGGTCAAGCTCGACAAGTTCAATATCACCTTTGACCGCGAATCCACGACGCACTTCGGCCAGCCAATCGATTTCACGGCCGAGGTCGAGACCCGGCGCAGTCCGGATGCCGAACCTGAGAAGGAAAAACTTCGGGTCAACCATCCGTTGCGCATCGATGGCGCTGACATGTACCTGGTTGGCAACGGCTACGCCCCCGTCGTTACAGTACGTGACGGCAACGGAGACATCTCCTTCAGCGGTCCCGTGGTCTCGGTGCCCCAGGATGGCATGTACACCTCGTTGATGGTCGTCAAGGTCCCCGACGCGAATCCCGAGCAACTTGGATTCCAGGGATTCCTTCTGCCCACGGCCATGACCGATGAGACTGGGTTTGCAATATCCGGCGACCCGAACGCGATCAACCCGCAGCTGCAGCTGAACTCCTACTACGGGAACCTGGGACTGGATGACGGTACGCCACAGAATGTGTACGTGCTTGAAACTGACGAGCTCACCGAACTCAACAGTAGAAACCTTGATGCAGGCGGAATTGTCTTGGGTGCCGGGCAGACGTACGAATTGCCCGATGGAAAGGGCAGCATTTCCTTTGACGGGCTCAAGCGTTTCATTGGCGTGGATATCGCCTATGACCCCAGCAAACGCCCGGTGGCAATCTTTGCTGCGCTTGCCTTGTTGGGATTGGCCATCTCGCTCTTTACCCCGCGCCGCCGTGCCTGGGTGAAAATCAAGAACTCCGTTGACGGCTCGGGCCGCGAAGAGCGGATAATCGAATACGGATTGCTGGCCCGTGGTGAAGACCACCGACTTGAATCCGAAGCCAAGGAGCTGCGTAAGCTTCTTGAGCAGCAGTGGCCCGCGAATGCGCGAGCCGGAGTCTAGGAGACCCTTTGGAAAACGACATGCCCACGATCAACGTGGCCCTGGGACAGTACAGCGACTTGTTCATGTTGCTGGCGGCAATTGTCTACGCCTCGGCTTTTATCGCCTTCGCATGGGACCTTGCCAAGTCCAGCAAGATGATCCAGGAGATCGATGCAGCAACGCTCGCATCGGAACAGAAGACCTTGGTTGCGGCCGGTGTCCGGGATGCCCCTCCGGCGGGCGGTTCGTCGAACCCGTTGGTCAATGAATCCATGGACTACACAGCAGCCTCCGCAAAGCGCATGGCAGCGAAGGTTGCCGTTTCCCTGACTTGGCTGGGCGTGCTGTTGCAGGGCTTCGCCGTGGTTGCCCGTGGCATTGCGGCCGCTCGCGTGCCCTGGGGCAACATGTACGAGTTCCTCTCCACAGGATCCTTCCTGGTGGCCCTGGTGTTTTCGATCGTGTTGTTGAAAAAGGACCTTCGCTTCATGGGCACCTTCGTCATCGGCCTGGTCACCGTGATGCTGTGCGGCGCCACCATGGGCTTCCCGACTCCCGTGGCCCACTTGGTGCCCGCTCTGCAGAGCTACTGGTTGATCATTCACGTCTCCATCGCGGTACTTGCCTCGGCCCTGTTCACGATCACCTTCGCCATGAACGTGCTCCAACTCGTGCAACATGCCCGAATGGATGCACTTGCCGCAGGCAAGAAGGACAAGATGCCGTTCATGCGGTTGGTCCCCGGCGCAGCACCTCTGGAAAACTTTGCTTACCGCATCAATGCGGTTGCCTTCGTGATGTGGACCTTCACAGTCATGGCCGGAGCGATCTGGGCCGAGGCAGCCTGGGGCCGTTACTGGGGCTGGGACACCAAGGAAGTCTGGAGCTTCGTCATCTGGGTTGTCTACGCAGGCTACCTGCACGCCCGGGCAACGGGCGGTTGGACAGGTGCCCGTTCGGCCTGGCTGAGCATCATTGGTTACCTCTGCATCGTCTTCAACTTCACCATCGTGAACATTTACTTCAACGGCCTGCACTCGTACGCCGGCATCTAAGGCCAGCCCTTGGAGCCCTGTGGCCCCGTACGCGTCAAATGACGGGTACGGGGCCACCGGCGTTAATGCGCCCGGGGAGAGGCCTCGCGGGCGGATGCAGCAGCCCCAAGCCGCCGGAGGGGCGGGGCTCGGCAACACCGGTGCGGATCTGCCGCAGGGGAGACTGCCGGAAGCGCCCACTCCATGGCGAAGGTGACCGAGTTCACTGTGCAATATTCTGTGTTCGCCGGTCTTTAGGCAATGAAAGTGGCTGAACGTGACCGTCGATGGCCGGAATATGCCGCAATTCTAGGTAAATTCACCTAATTGACCGCTCGATTAGGTGGCTGGGTCATCCACTGTTATTGTTGTATCTACCGACGCGGGGTGGAGCAGTTCGGTAGCTCGCCGGGCTCATAACCCGGAGGTCACAGGTTCAAATCCTGTCCCCGCCACAAAGAAACAGCCTTTGTTCCCGAATGGGAACAGAGGCTGTTTGCTTTAACGAGGATCCCGTCTCGCGGACCAAAATTATAGGGGCCGCTTGGTCAACGGGCGCCGCTTCGTAAGTCATCGCGGGCAACGAGAACGTCCCGAACTTTGGAATCCCCACCACAAGGTGCCGGACCCACATGCTCGAGTTCGCCACCGCGCAGGGTCACCAGCCGCTAGCAGTTGCGTGAAGCGAAGTATTGGGCCGATTGTCGCGACACCAATACCGTTATTAATGAAACTCCAGGAGCAGGCATGCCCTCTGTGCGGACAATGGAAGGCGCCGCGCGATGGGCGAGTGTGCTGCACAAGCTGGGCTGGATCATCACCGTCAGTGGAAAATAAGCAAATGGTCGGATGGCCCACGAAATTCGTGGGCCATCCGACCATGGGGTGGTGCCGATGGAATATTCCCTACGGCGTGTGTCGCGGGGTGTCTTCCGTGGGATTGCCGCCTTCATCGCGCGGCTTGCCGTTTTCGTCGCCGGGCTTGCCGTCTTCGCGCAATTTGCTTTCGAGCGCTTTCAATTCGGCTTCCTTGCGGCGCTTTTCCTCCTCGCGGGCCTTGTTGCGCCGCTGGATTTCCAGGTTGCGAAGGAACTCGGGATCATCGTCGGGCGCTCCGGTTGCGCCCCTGCGTGTCTGTGACGGCCGTTCGTCGGAAACCGACTTGGGTCGTCCCAGCCAGAACCACAGCCCCGCCCCGATCAGCGGCAGCAAAATGATGGCAGCGAACCAGCCACTCTTGGGCAGTGAACGGACCTCGCTCGAGGGAGTGCGCACGCATTCGATCAAGGCATAGATGGTTATCGCGAGTGCAACCAATGCCATAAAAATAAAGTTCCGGACCATAGATACAGTCTAGTGAATTTATCTGTGTTCTGGCTGCGTCTAGACTGTACGGGTGCAGTTCTTCAAGTACACCGTGATTCGGTTGGCCCTCTTTTTCGCAGTATTCCTACCACTGGCTTATCTCCTGATGTGGCCCATATTCACCGCGGGCCTAGTCGCGCTGGTGATCGCGTTTGCCCTGAGCTACCTGTTCCTGAACAAGTTGCGCGTGGCGGCCAACGCCGACGTGCAAAAAATGTTCAACTCCAAGGGGCCCAAGAAGTCCCGGCAAGACCTTGACGACGAAGCAGCCGAAGACCGGTTCCTGGACGGCGAGCAGTAACCCAACGGATTCGTGTCTCCGCGGTGGGCTGGCGGATGCAACTGGACCAGGTGCCACCGCCAGACCCCAATGATGTTTACAGGCCTGTCGACGGACCGTGGAGCGGCGTCCCATCGCAGGTGTGTTCTTGGCCGGAACACCATGAGGCCTGAGGAAGCCTTGGTAGTCGTACCTATCTGTAACACCCAGGGGCCCGGTCATGGAGATGACCGGGCCCCTGGGCACGAATTTTCCGACGCGATGGTCGCGGACGGAAACGCTAGGCCAGAGCCAGCTCCATCACGATTGCCACTGTGAAAAGCGCCGCGTAGACGAGGTTGATGATGCCCGTCTGCTTGAGCACCGGGATCAGTGCGCCGGGCTCGTGATTGCGCAACACCGTCCAGCTTGGCAGTACACACAACGGCACCGTCAGCAGGACGAGCCACATCCATGCGTGCGTGGACACCATGACCAGCGGCAACAGGATGGCCAGGGTCAGCATCATGACGTAGCTGATGCGCGCGGCAGGGTCTCCCAGCCGCACTGCCAGAGTCATCTTTCCGACTTCCTTGTCGGTGGGGATGTCACGGATGTTGTTGGCCATCAATAGTGCGGTGGCGATGAGGCCGGTTCCCACGGCTCCGATGTAGGCAGGCAGCGTCAACTGGTGTGCCTGGGTGTACGCCGTCCCCAGCGTGGCCACGAGGCCGAAGAAGATGAACACGAATACCTCGCCCAGCCCCCGATAGCCATAGGGGTTCTTGCCGCCGGTGTAACCCCACGCGGCGAAGATGGCCGCCAGGCCGACCAATAGCAGCGGCCAGGATGCCGTGGACACCACCAGGAACGCTCCCACGATCCCGGCGAGCCCGAAACAGGCAAAGGCAGCGTTGCGGACCGTGGTCGGTTTTGCCAGGCCGGAGCCGGTCAGTCGCAACGGCCCCACGCGGACATCGTCGGTGCCGCGGATGCCGTCGGAGTAGTCGTTGGCATAGTTCACCCCGACCTGGAGCAGCAGCCCGACCACCAGGGCCAGGATGGCTTCGAGCCAGGCAGGTTTTCCGGTGGTGTCCACGGCGGCCGCCGTGCCAATAATCACCGGCGCAATCACAATGGGCAGGGTCCGCAAGCGTGCGCCCTCAACCCATTGGGCAATCGTAGCCACCATCAATCCTCTCGCTGCCGGGAAAAACATGCAGCTACCATTCTCTCCCGCGCGGTGGCAGGGGAGAAATTCCGGCGGCGCCCGGGACGTACCTAGAACGAGACGATCAGCAAGGTCGCGGCAAAAACAATCCCGGAGGCGACCAGCACAATCGTGGTGTATCCCAGGATGTCACGCATCTTCAACCCGGCAATTGCCAGCAGTGGCAAGGCCCAGAACGGCTGGATCATGTTGGTCCACTGGTCGCCGTAGGCCACAGCCATGATCGGGATGGCCGGGTCCACGCCCAGTTCCGCCGCCGCGGTGAGCATGATCGGCGCCTGCACGGCAAACTGCCCACCGCCCGAGGGAACAAAGAAGTTCACCAACCCGGCCGAGAGAAACGCCAGCACGCCGAAGGTCTGCGGCGTGGAGATCGACACGAACACATCCGAGAGCACCTGGATCAGCCCGGTCCCGGTCATGATGCCCAGGATTCCGGCGTAGAGCGGGAACTGCAGCAGGATCTCCCCGACATTCGATGCCGCGTGCTTGGTCAGCGCCATCAGCTCGAACGGGCTGCGCACCAGCACCAGGATCAGGGCCAGGAAGGACCAGTTGACGATGTCCAGGGTCAGCGTGCCGCCGGTGGAGAAGTGGATGACGAGGTAGGCCAGCAGCATCGCCCCGAGCAGCAGCGTGGGCAGGCGGCTGGCGTCCAGCCTGTCGGCGGGCGTGGTGACCTCGTCGTCGACGGCCACGAGTTCCTCACGGGCGTCCTGGACCAGTTCCACGATCTTGTCGTTCCCGCGCGGGGCCACCAGGTACAGGGACAGGGCAACCATGACGATGGCGGCAACGGCGGCGATCATGTTCCAGGAGGAGAAAGTGGTCTCGGAAATCGACAGCGGGCCGCCGAGCTGCTTGGCGATGAACGAGTCGGGCGTCGCCGCGGTCAGCGGACCGGAACCCGAATAGCCCATGTGCCAGACGACAAAACCGGCAAACCCGGAGGCAACCAGCATCGGGAAATGGAAGGCGATGCCGCGTTCGCGGCCCTGGGCAGCGACCTCCCGGGCCAGTAGCCCGCCGACCACCAGGCCCAGCCCCCAGGTGATCAGCGAAGCCACGGCGGCCACCAGGAAGACAAACACGTAGCCGGCCAGGGCGGTCTGCGGGACGCGTCCCAAAAAGCGCAGGAGCCTTCGCACCGGCCGGGTGTTGGCGAGGATGAATCCCAGCATCAGCACCAGGGCCATCTGGGTGATGAAGGCCAACAGGCCCGCCAGCCCGTCGCCCCAGCTTTGGACGATGAGCAGCGGGCTGGAACGGGTGACGACCAGCGCCAGCAGCGCCACGATGAAGGTGAGGGCAATGGCGAAGACCAGGGCCGAGGGGATGAATCGTTCGACAAGGTTGTTGACGGGCCGCATGGCCCGGGAAATAGCTGTTCCACCTTGCGGTGCGGCTGTTTTGCTCATGAAATAACACCTCTTTGTGCTGATCCGACAGTTGGCCTGGGCAGCAAAAGCGAAGCTGGCCAGTGATAATGCCCACCATACGTCAGGATCACCCGCGTCAGGCCAAGCCCGGCGCGTATCGACGGTTCGGCGCGCTGCCAGGATCCGCGGCCGGCAGGTCAGCGTGGTGTTTCAGCCAGCCAGGCGGCGAGCGACATCCTGTCGACCTTGCCATTGGGCAGCAGAGGCAGCGCCTCGAGCGCCTGCAGGCGGCGCGGCACCGCGGCGGCACCGAGCGATGCGCGCACGGCCGCGGACAGGGCCTCGGGGGCGGCGCTTCCCACATAGGCGGCGGCGATCTGCTGGCCCCATTGCGCATCCGGCACGGGAACCACCGCCGCCGCCGAGACACCGGGCAGGGCCTCGAGGACGCGCTGGACCTGGGCGGCCGAGACCTTGACCCCGCCGGTGATGATGACGTCGTCGGCCCGCCCGGACACCGAAAGCATGCCGTCGGCGTAGCTTCCCAGATCGTCGGTCGCGTACCAGCGCACCCCCGACCCGTCTACGCTGAAGTGCCTGGCGGTCAGGCCGGCGTCCCCGAGGTAGCCGGAGGCGATGGTTGGCCCGCCCAGCATGATCCGCCCGTCGACGACCTTGACCTGCACTCCAGGCAGGGCCCGGGCATCGTAGACGCAGCCACCGGCGGTCTCGCTGGAACCGTAGGTGAGGTGCAGCTTAAGCGAATGCCTTGCTGCCTCCTTCAGGACCGCGCGCGGGGCACGTGCCCCGCCCAGCAGGATGGCGTCGAAGCGTTGCAACGTGGAAATGGTCTCCGCGTCCGGATCTTCCAACAGTCGCTGCAGCTGGGTGGGGACCAGGGAGACCAGGCGTTTGCGGTCGGTCAGGGCCGAGGCGGCCTCATTGAAGCCCCGGGCGGTAAAGCTCTGCTCCAGGTCCATCGCCCACGGCCGGGTTCCGGCATATAGGCTGCGGGTCAACACGGCCAGGCCTGCCACGAAATGGATCGGCAACGGGAGCAGCCACTGGCCCTCGAATCCGAGGTATTCGGCCGTGGCCATCGAAGAGGAGGCCAGTGCATCGATCGACAGCGCGGTGCGCTTCGGGGTCCCCGTGGACCCCGAGGTGCGCACCACCGCCGCGATTGCCTCGAGTCCCTCCAGCTCCGCCCGGGCCACCGGGTTCACGACGTAGTCGTTGTTCGTGGTGCCCGGGAGGATCTCCACGGCCGGCCCTTCCTCGTTCAGGGATGCTGAAAGGGCAACGAGCGCGGAATCTGGATTCATGGGTGCCGGGGTTCCTTGGGCCTAGAAGTAGTACGGGTGGGCTGACCAGTCGGGGTCGCGTTTTTGGAGGAAGGCGTCGCGGCCCTCCACGGCCTCGTCGGTCATGTAGGCCATGCGGGTGGCTTCGCCGGCGAAGACCTGCTGCCCGGCCAGCCCGTCGTCGGCCAGGTTGAAGGCGAACTTGAGCATGCGGATGGCCTGGGGGGATTGCTTGGCGATGTCCGCTGCATATTCCAGGGCGACTTCCTCGAGGCGGGCGTGGTCCACGGCCTCGTTGACCGCGCCCATGGAGACCATGTCCTCTGCGGAGTGCTCGCGGGCCAGGAAGAAGATCGAGCGGGCGTTCTTTTGCCCGACCTGGCGGGCCAGGAGCGCCGAACCGTAGCCTGCGTCGAAGGAGCCGACGGTGGCGTCGGTCTGCTTGAACTTGCCGTGCTCGCGGGAGGCGATGGTGAGGTCCGAGACCACGTGCAGCGAGTGCCCGCCGCCGGCGGCCCAGCCGTTGACCACTGCAATGACGACCTTGGGCATGGTGCGCATCAGGCGCTGGACCTCAAGGATGTGCAGGCGTCCGGCGCGGGCGGGGTCGATCGAGTCGGCGGTCTCTCCCTCAGCGTAGCGGTAGCCGTCGCGGCCGCGGATGCGCTGGTCCCCGCCGGAGCAGAAGGAATGCCCGCCGTCTTTGGGGGAGGGGCCGTTTCCGGTCAGCAGCACCGTTGCCACATCGGAGCTCATCCTGGCGTGGTCCATGATGCGGTACAGCTCGTCCACGGTGCCGGGGCGGAACGCGTTGCGGACCTCCGGGCGGTTGAAGGCGATCCGCACGGTCGGCAGGTCGCGCACGACCGTGCCGGCGGAATCACGTTCGACCTGGCGGTGGTAGGTCATGTCCTCGAGGTCGAAGCCCTCGACCACGCGCCACTGCATGGGGTCGAAAATGTCGGAAACCTTGGCTGGCAATTGTTCGGTGGAATCATGGGTGCTCACAACCATGAATGCTATAGGTTCGGTAGCCGCGGGGGCGAAAGCGGCTCGGGCCCCCGGCTTTGTGGATCGGCGGAAACCCATGGCCTTCAGTTCTGGCGCAACTGTTGAACAATTAATAATTGCTCTTTGCCTGGGCTTGTGATCCACGTCAAATATTCATCTCACTAGGGCGATTGCAAAACGCATGGTGTCCTGGATCACAGTTGAGCGGCGTTTTGGCTGGTTCCCCAACTTCATGTTGGATGGCAAAGTGCGGTAGGTTTGCCGTTTGCACCCCCACTAAATGTGTGAGCGGGCACCCCTGAAAAGGGCCTGGCCTGGTGCCTTCCCCGTTGCATCGATGCGGGTAGATTGAGTCGCCAAAGGAGCTACGCGGTGGAACCCCACAACGTCCGAGAACACCAGCCCGATACCTCCACCAGAGACGCCGACGTGACGGCCGAGGGCTACAAGAAAACCCTCACCCGCAGGCACGTCCAGATGATCGCCATGGGTGGCGCCATCGGCGTGGGCCTGTTCATGGGGGCAGGTGGCCGCTTGGCCACGACCGGGCCCGCCTTGATCTTCTCCTACGCCATTGCCGGTGTGATTGCGTACTTCCTGATGCGTGCGCTGGGCGAACTCATCATGTACCGCCAGTCCTCGGGGTCCTTCGTTTCCTATGCCGGTGAGCTTTTCGGGGCCAAGGGGGCCTTCCTTTCGGGCTGGATGTACGTGCTGAACTGGGCCATGACGGGCATTGCCGAGCTCATCGCCATCGGGCTGTACTTCACCTACTTCTTCCCGGGCGTCCCGGTGGAGGCCGCAGCGCTGTGCGCGCTGGGCCTGTTGATCGCCGTGAACCTCTTCAGCGCCAAGGCGTTTGCCGAGTTCGAGTTCTGGGCATCGTTCCTAAAGGTCGCTGCCATCGTGCTCTTCCTGTGCATCGGCACCTACCTCGTGGTGACCAACGCGCAGGTGGGGGTCGGGCACGCCTCGGTCTCCAACTTGTTCGCCGGCGAGGGCGGCATGTTCCCGCGCGGATTCATGATCACCATCCTGGTCCTCAACGCCGTCATCTTCGCCTACAACGCCATCGAACTGGTCGGCATCACCGCCGGCGAGATGGAAGACCCTGCCAGGGAAGTCCCCGCAGCCATCCGCGCCGTCGTGGTGCGCATCGTCGTCTTCTACGTCGGCTCGGTGACGCTGCTGGCCATGATCGTGCCGTGGAACCAGTACAAGGCCGGGGAAAGCCCGTTCGTCACCGTCTTTGACCAGTTGGGCTGGGGCTGGATCGGCGGCGTCATGAACTTCGTGGTCATCACCGCGGCGCTGAGCTCCTGCAACTCGGGGCTGTACTCCATCGGCCGCGTCTTCCGCGCGATGGCGAACAACGGCCACGCCCCGCAGTGGTTGACCAAGATGAACAAGCGCTACGTCCCCTATGCCGGCATCCTGGCCATCGGCGGCGTGTACTTCGTGGGCATCATCCTCAACGTCTGGCTTGGCGGAACCTACGCCTTCGATCTGGCCCTGAACACCGCATCGATCGGTGTCCTGTTCACCTGGGGCTCGATCTTCGCCTGCCAGCTGATGCTGCGCAAGAAGCGCGGCAAGGTCTCTTCCCTGCCGATGCCGGGGGCGCCCTACAGCAGCTGGGCGGGCCTGATCGCCCTGGCAATCATCACGGTGCTGATCGGCTTTGACACGCTCACCGGACCGGACGGCGAAGTCTTCCCGCTCGGCCTGTACACCATTGCCTGCATCCCGCTGATTGCAGTCGGCCTCTGGATCGGCTGGCAGAAGGCCAAGCACAACACGGCCAAGAGCGAGCTCTACTCCTAGGGCTTCATTCGGGTCGGGCGTTGCGAACGACAAAACGGTGGGTGGGTGGTTCCCAAGATATCCTTGGGAACCACCCACCCACCGTCGTTTGCAGGCCTTCGCCTCATGCGGGGCTGCTCTCGGGCCGTACTAGGATCGGGGTACGAGAGCCTCGGCGTCCGTTTCCGGGTCGGTGCCGGCCAGGATGCCGGTCTCGTGGGCGTCCGGAATCTCGGTTCCGCGCAACGATGCCCCGGCGGTCTCGGGCAGGTACCGTGTGGCCACCAGGCCGATGGCGCAGGCTGCCATCATGTAGATGGCCGGGAACAACAGGAAATCGGTCTCGTTGATGACGGCCTCGTTGACCATGGCCGCGGTACCGCCGAAGATCGCTGTCGCCACGTTGTAGGTCACTGCAAAACCGGCGAACCTGACGTGGGACGGGAACATGGCCGGGAAGGTGGCCGTGATCGTGGCTAGCTGCGGGATGTAGAGCAGGCCCAGGATGGCGAACCCGAGGATCGCGAGCGGGAAACTCTTGCCCATGAGCCAGAACAGCGGCAGGGCCAGCACGAAGAGGCCGATCAGCGACGCGAACCACAGGGGTTTTCGTCCCACCTTGTCCGAAAGTGATCCGGCAAAGGGGATGACGGCCATCATCGCGACCTCGCCGACCAGGATCACCATCAGGGACGCCTTCGGATCCAGGCCCAGCTGGCCCTCGAGATAGGTCGGCATGTAGCTCAGCAACGTGTAGTTCACGACGTTCAGGGCGATCACCAGGCCGCTCATGATGAGCATCGGGCGCCAGTAGCCGCGGATAAGCGTGCGCAGCGAGCTCGATACCTGGACCTCGCCCCGCTCCTCGAGTTCCTGGAAGACCGGGGTGTCTTCCAGCTTGTTTCGCAGGTAGAGGCCAATCAGGCCCATGGGCAGGGCCATCATGAACGGCACGCGCCAGCCCCAGTCCATCATTGCCTCGTCGCTCAGCGCGACCTGGAAGCCCAGCATCACGGCCGTGCCCAGGGCGAAGCCGCCGAGGGTCCCGAACTCCAGGAACGACCCAAAGAAGCCGCGCTTCTTGTCGGGGGAGTATTCGGCCATGAACGTTGCGGCGCCGCCGTACTCGCCGCCGGTGGAGAAGCCCTGGATCATCCGCAGGAGCACCAGCAGGACCGGTGCCAAGACGCCGACCTGCTCAAAGGTCGGCAGGATGCCGATGAAGAATGTAGCCAGGGACATCATCAGGATGGTGAGGGCCAGGATGTGCTTGCGGCCCAACTTGTCGCCCAGCGGTCCCCAGACCAGGCCGCCGAGCGGCCTGACCAGGAAGGAGAGTGCGAAGGTGCCCAGCGCCATGAGGGTTCCGCCCTCGGTGGGGAAAAAGTGGAACGTAATGTAGGTGACTGCCACGGCGTAGACGCCGTAATCAAACCATTCGGTGAGGTTGCCCATGGCCGAGGCGGCAGTTGCCTTGCGGATTTCGCTGCGGCCGGCGGTGGTGGATAGATCCGGGCCGATGTCTTCGCCAAAATCCACGGGGTCGGTGGTCTGGGATGCCACCGGTGCGGGGTTGTTTAGTTGGTTGGGTTGGCTGTTTTCCGGCTGCATTACTGCTCCGTTTGCTATTCAGCTTTCCGTCGACCGGATGCCCGTCCAAATCCATGTTGACGGCCTTGGACGGTGACGGTCCACGATCCGGACAGGGTCCGGAGTCGGTCAAGTGGAAGACGATACGGCAGTGATTGGGGTCGGTCAAACCGGAGAGTTTGCCGACCATGAGGTTGACCGCGCTTATGGCATGATGGGATTGTATTAGTGAACGAATGGTCGGTAATTCTTCCGCGCTCCGCCCGGAGCCGGTCGCCGAAGCCAAACCACGGAGCATTGCAGGTCTTTCCCGCCGGGTTTCCGGTGGGAACCATCCAGGCGTGTGCCCCATGACAAAGGAGTTGTTATGACCGAGGCTTTCTTGGTGGGCGGAGCCCGCACCCCGGTAGGACGTTATGGCGGGGCATTGAGCAGCGTGCGCCCGGACGACTTGGCCGCACTGGCCATCCGTGCCGCCGTGGAGCGAGCCGGAATCGACCCGGCAGACGTCGACGAGGTCATCTTCGGCAACGCCAATGGCGCCGGCGAGGAAAACCGCAACGTCGCACGCATGGCCTGGCTGCTTGCAGGCTTCGAGGACAGCGTTCCGGGCATCACCGTCAACCGCCTCTGCGCCTCGGGCATGAGCGCCATCACCATGGCCAGCCACATGATCAAGGCAGGTGCCGCCGACATCGTCGTCGCCGGTGGCGTGGAGTCCATGTCGCGCGCCCCGTGGGTGATGGAAAAGCCGGACAAGGCCTTCGCCAAGCCGGGAGCCACCTTCGACACCTCGATCGGCTGGCGTTTCCCGAACCCCGAATTCCTCTCCGGTGAGCTTTCCCGGGAGGGCAAGGCCACCTTCTCCATGCCGGAAACGGCCGAGGAAGTCGCCCGTGTTTACAACACCTCCCGCGAGGACTGCGACGCCTTCGCCGTGCGCTCGCACGAACGCGCCATCGCCGCCATCGAGGCCGGACGCTTCAAGGACGAAATCGTCCCGGTCACCGTCAAGTCCCGCAAGGGCGAAACCATCGTCGACACCGACGAGGGACCGCGCCCCGGCACCACCTTCGAGGTGCTCTCCGCGCTGCGTCCGGTCGTCAAGGGCGGCACCGTGGTCACCGCGGGCAACGCCTCCACGCTCAACGACGGTGCCTCGGCGATCATCGTGGCCTCCGAAGCGGCCATCAAGAAATACGGGCTGACCCCGCGTGCCCGCATCATCGACGGCGCCTCCGCCGGCCTGGCCCCGGAAATCATGGGCATGGGCCCGGTTCCGGCCAGCCGCAAGGTCCTGGAACGCTCCGGTTACTCGGTCGATGACCTGGCCGCCGTGGAACTCAACGAGGCCTTCGCCTCGCAGTCGCTGGCTTCCATGCGCGAGCTCGGCATCGACCCGGAGATCGTGAACCGGGACGGCGGCGCCATCGCCCTGGGCCACCCGCTGGGCTCCTCGGGATCACGCATCGTCATCACCCTGCTCGGACGCCTGGAACGCGAGGCGAAGGCCGGCGGATCCAAGCTGGGCCTGGCCACCATGTGCGTGGGCGTCGGCCAGGGCGCGGCCCTGCTCATCGAGGGTGTCTAGGGGGATGGGGGAGACGCTGAACGCCTCCGCATTCCAGACCCTGAAGGTCTCCGAGTCCGCCGACCGGCTGAACGTGCAGCTTGACCGCCCCCAGGTCAAGAATGCCATCGACCAGCTGATGGTCGACGAGCTGCACGCGGTCTGCGCCTACCTGGAGCGCACGCCGAAGATCATGGTGCTCTCCGGCACCCCCGCGGACCCGGAAACCGGGGCCAAGGGCGTCTTCGCCTCCGGTGCCGACATCGCCCAGTTGCGCGAGCGCCGCCGGGATGACGCGCTGGCCGGCATCAACTCCGGCATTTTCGACAGGATCGCCAAGCTGCCGATGCCCGTCATCGCGGCCCTCGATGGCTTCGCCCTGGGCGGCGGCGCCGAGCTGGCCTACGCGGCCGACTTCCGCATCGGCACCCCCGAATTGCGCATGGGCAACCCGGAAACCGGGCTCGGCATCATGGCCGCTGCGGGTGCCACCTGGCGCCTGAAGGAACTTGTGGGCGAACCGGTTGCCAAGGAGATCCTGTTGGCGGGCAAGGTGCTCAAGGGCGAGGAGGCCCTGCGCGTCGGGCTCATCACCGAGCTGGTCGAGGGACCCGACTTGATGGCAGCCGCCTCGGCCTTGGCCGACCGCATCGGCACCCAGGACGCCCTTGCCGTGCGCATCACCAAGTCCGTGTTCCACACCCCGCGCGAGGCACACCCCGTCATCGACACCCTTGCCCAGGGGATGCTCTTTGAATCCCAGGCAAAATTCGACCGCATGCAAGCCTTCTTGGACAGGAAGAAAAAGTAAATGAGTGAAACACCCAACACCCTTCCGGCCAAGGTCGGCGTCCTCGGCGGCGGCCGCATGGGCGCGGGCATTGCCCATGCCTTCCTGGTCAAAGGCTGCGACGTGGTGGTCGTCGAGCGCGACGAGGATTCCGCCCAGGGCGCCTACGAGCGCGTTGCCGGCTCCGCGGCGAAGTCCATCGAACGCGGAGGGTTGGACGAAACCTATGAGCAGGTCACCGCACGCCTGAGCGTCTCGGTTGACTACGCGGCCTTCGCGGACCGCGAGCTGGTGGTCGAGGCGGTCCCGGAAATCTGGGAACTGAAGGTCTCCTCGCTCAAGAAGGTCGAGGAAAACCTCGCGCAGGACGCGATCCTGGCCTCGAACACCTCCTCGCTGTCCATGAGCGGCCTGGCCCAGGAGCTGGCTCGCCCGGAGAACTTCCTGGGCCTGCACTTCTTCAACCCGGTCCCGGCGTCCACGCTTATCGAGGTCGTCATCGCCAAGCAGAGCGCGCCGGAGCTCATCGAGAAGGCCCGCGGCTGGGTTGCGGCCCTGGGCAAGACCGCCGTCGTGGTCAACGACGCCCCGGGCTTCGCCTCCTCGCGCCTGGGCGTGGCCATCGCGCTGGAAGCCATGCGCATGGTCGAGGAGGGCGTGGCCAGCGCCGAGGACATCGACAACGCCATGGTGCTGGGTTACAAGCACCCCACCGGCCCGCTGAAGACCACCGACATTGTGGGCCTTGACGTGCGCCTGGGCATTGCCGAGTACCTGCACGAGACCCTGGGCGACCGCTTTGCCCCGCCGCAGATCCTGCGCGACCTGGTTGAGCAGGGCCACCTAGGCCGCAAGACCGGCAAGGGCTTCTACGACTGGGCCGCTTCCAAGTAGTCCGGCTGTAACCGAAGCCGGTGGTGCCGGGGATTATTGATCCGTGGCACTACCGGCTTTCGTGTCTCCACATTGCCGGGACACAATGGGCAGCGGCGGAGTTCTTGGATAGGTTGGAAACCGAGCCGTCCAGGCACACTGGCGGCCACCGTGGGAAGGAATACAACCATGTACGTCGTCACCAACCGCATTGATGTTCCGGCGGAACGGGCAGCAGCCTTCGAGGAACGTTTCATCGGCAACATGCGCAACAACCTGCCCAAGGTTGCCGGCCTGTCCCGCGCCACGCTTGACCGCCCGGTGGATGAAAACACCCCGTACAAGGTCACCATGGAATTCGACTCCGAGTCGGACTTCGAAACCTGGCGCGACTCCGAAGCATTCCGCTCCGCGCATGGCCGGCCCGCGTCGGCAGCCCCCGGAAACGGCGGCCCGGCAACCGAGGCACCGAAGGCCGAGGCACCCGGAACCGCGGATCCCCAGGCCGCTGCGCCGCGTGCTGCGACGGGTCCGGAGCACCACATCCGCATAGAAACGTTTGAGGGCGGCCGGGCGTAGGGGGGCGGAAAAGCGCGATGGTGGAATCCATGGACCAGCCGCAGTGGGAAGGTGCAGTCAACGCGCGGGTCGTGCTGGGCAGCATTTACCGCATGGGCAGGCGCGAGTGGCTGACCGGTGCCGGATGGCAGCAGGCCCACGCCGACGGCGTGCGCACGGTCATTGACCTGCGCAACCCCGATGAGGTGCGCCGGCGCCCCACGGACCCCCAAGTGGACGAGGCGGCCACGGCCGGAATCACCATCGTGAACGCCCCCACCGAGGAACCGGGGCATCCGGAATTCACGCAGCTCGCGGTGCCTTACATGAACCATCCGCGGATGTATCCGCGAAACGTCGAGTTCTTCCCGGACCGCATCGCCGATGTGTTCCAGCAGATTGCCGCGGCCCGCGGAAAGGTCGTGCTGCATTGCTCGGCCGGGCGCGACCGCACCGGGTTGATCGTCTCGATGTTGCTCAAGTTGGCCGGCCGGGCCGATCTGCTCGAATCCCAATACGAGGCCTCGCTCCGGGGGATCAACGACTGGCACAAGGTCAGTCCCGTGAAGCACCCGCACGAGTCCTACATCGAGGAACGGGACCTGGTGGGGCCGCTGAACGAGAGGTTGGAGGCGCTGGGCCAATTCGTTGATTCCCTGGGCGTCGAATCGTTCCTGCTCGAACACGGGCTGAGCACCGCCGAGCTGGAAACGATCAGGGAGAAGATGGCGTCCGGCCCGACGGGCGGGGACACCGGGCCGCACCCCGGGATGGACCCATGACAAGGATCGAGCCCCTGACGTTGCGCGGGCCCCTGGTTACGCTCGAACCCCTGCGCCACGGGCACCACGACGAGCTGCTCGATGCGGTTCGCGACGGCGAACCCTGGAAGCTTTGGTACACGGCGGTTCCGGAACCGCAGCAGATGCGCGCCGAGATCGATCGCCGGCTTCAATTGCAGGGGCAGGGATCGATGTTGCCGTTCGTCGCCCGGCGCAATGCCGATTCCGTGGTGCTGGGCATGACCACCTACATGGACATCGATCCGACAATGCCCAGGCTCGAGATCGGGTCGACCTGGAACCGGGCCTCGGTGAGCGGGACCGGCACAAACGTCGACTCCAAGCTCCTGCTGCTCAGACACGCCTTCGAGGTCCTTGGCTGCCCGGCCGTCGAGTTCCGCACGCATTGGATGAATATGCCCTCCCGCGCCGCCATTGAACGCCTCGGTTCAAAACTCGACGGCGTGCTGCGCTCCCACCGACGCATGGCCGACGGGTCGTTGCGCGACACCTGTGTCTATTCGATCATCGCCTCCGAATGGCCCCAGGTTCGGGCAGGGCTTGAGCATCGGCTGGCCCGGCACCTGTGCAACCAGGCGTAGCAGAGGACGGAACCACCGGGTCCCGCCGCGGGAACGAGAAGCGCGCCACCGGGAGTCGACGGTCAGCCGTCGAACGGCGCCCGCGTGTAGCTGAACACGATGACCTCCGCCGAGACCTCGGCGGAGGGGGCGAAATCGACGAAGACCGACCCGACGCCGTCGGGCAGGCCGCCGGAGCCTCCCGAGGCACCGCTGGTGTTGCAGGAACTGGAAGCAGCTCCGTAGTCGCTGCCCGTGGTGCCGTCCGCGATATCGAGGCTGTACCGTGCTTCCTCGGCGCACCAGACGTAGTGTCCGATGGCGTTGGCCTCGTCGTCCAGCCGGATGATGGCACGCTGGCCGCCCTCCGACTTTTCGGCATAGAGCAGTTGCACGGACCCGGGAACGGCGGAGTCGTAGGTGAAAGTGCCCTCAAGCATCGCTCGGGCCGGGGAACTTTTCGAGAGGCCCGACACCCGCTCGGCGAGTCCCACGGTGGAGTAGGTCTTCACATTCGGGACCGGGGTACCGGGTATCGGCTCGACCGGCAGCGGCTCGGCTACCGGGGAGGAAGCCGGTGACGGCAGCTCCAGCGGGACGCAGCCGGTCATCGCCGAAGCCAGGAGCGCTGCCGCCAACGCAGTGGTCAGATACCGTTTCATCGTTTGAGCCTAGCCGTTGGAGCTGGCCAAGCGGCAAGCGCACCATAACGTTCGGGCATCATCTGGGCGCAGGGCAACGGACGGCGGCGGCTGGCCGGGATCGCCCGAAGGCGGCCCCGGCCGGTTCTCAGCGCCCGCGCCCGGCCATCGGATTGGCCAGGGTGCCGGCGTAGATCAGCCCGCCGGACTGGTCGGTGAGATCCAGCATCTGCGCGTTGTTGCGCAGCTGCAGCCGGTTCAGGCAGGAGAGCTCGAACGACCCGGCAAAGAGCTCCAGGGCGTCGAACGCTTCGGCC
Organism: Paeniglutamicibacter sulfureus; assembly: GCF_030512175.1. Classification (GTDB taxonomy): domain Bacteria; phylum Actinomycetota; class Actinomycetes; order Actinomycetales; family Micrococcaceae; genus Paeniglutamicibacter; species Paeniglutamicibacter sulfureus. The sequence continues at coordinate 1,527,930 of NZ_JAULBL010000002.1, forward strand.
GTTTCCGGGTGGCGTTCCCGGTAGGCCAGCAGCCGCTGCGCCGCGGTGGCCCAGAACGCGCCCTCGGTGCAAACCCCTTCGCGGGCCAGCGCCGGGGCAAGGAAGCGCAGGAAGCAGTCGACGATGTCGGTGAAGACCACCAGTCTGCGCTCGGACTCGGGGACGGTCGCGCGGATCCGCTCGACCTCCGGCGGCAGCGGTTGCCTGTCCCCGAGGATGGCGATCTCCTCGGCCAGGTCCTTGTGCAGCACGCGGACGGGCACGGAGTCCTGAAGCACCAGGATGACGTTTTCCCCGTGCGGCATGAACGCCAGGTCGTAGCGGCACAGGCAATGCACCAGCGGGATGAGGTAGGCGTCGAAGTAGCGGGCGAGCCAGTCGGTGGCTTCGAGTCCCGAGCGGCGGACGTGGGCCGCAGCCAGCGACGCGCCGGCGGAATCCAGGTGCAGCAGCGAAGCCATGGTGGCCAGCTGCTGGCCGGGCTCGATGAGTCCGGCGGGCGATTCGCGCCAGAGGGCGGCAAGCATCTTTCGCTGCGGTGTATCCTTCCCTGCCGCCGCGAAGAGCGGGTTGGAATAGCCGACGGCGGCGATCTCGCGCAGCAGCCCCACGTTGCCGTGGCGCAGCTCCTCGTCGTTTTCGAAGAGCGAGGTGAGCCAGGCGTTGATGGCCGGGGTCGCCTCCATGTAGGCCGCCGAGAGCCCGCGCATGAAGCCCATGTTCAGCACCGACAGCGCTGTCTTCACGTAGTGGCGTGCCGGTGCACTGCGGTTGAAGAAGGTGCGGATCGACTGCTGCGGCTGGTAGAGGTCATCCCCGGCACCCAGGTGCACCAGGTGCCCGCTGGCGACGTCGGCGGCGAAGCTGATCGCGAGCTTGTGTTCCCACTGCCAGGGGTGGATCGGCAACAACAGGAAGTCGGCAGGATCCAGCCCGCTGCCGGCACAGGACTCGGCGATCCGCGCCCGGAAGCGGGCCAGCTGCCGCGGCCCCAGCTCGGAGAGCAGCAGGGACTCGGCGTCCAGTCCCGGCAGGGAGCTGTAGCTGGCGCGGGAAGTGTGCGCGGCCAGCCACTGCAGCGCGAGCGCGCCCCCGGTCTCCGGGGCGTAGGACAGGAAGTCGTTGGCCCCCAGGCCCAGGCGGCCGTTGTTGGCCACGAAGCAGGGGTGCCCCTCGGTCATCGCCGCCTCGGTCCGCTGGAAGTCGCCCACCGCGTCCCCGGTCCCGGCGGCCAGCTCGGCGGCGCTGGCGGTGGAGTGCAGCTGCTTGTAGCAGTGCGAAGCCAGCGTGCTGCCGATCTCCTCGAGGTACACCGGAAGCTGCGCCGCGGACAGGCCCAGGGTGTCGCCAAAGGCCAGCACAAAGCCGGCGGCGTCGGGGGCGGAGGGTTCCCCGTTGATGGACACGTGCAGCGAGTCGGGGTCGATCACCCAGTGCTCGAGCCCGTGCACCGTGGCGGTGAAGCCGTACTCGTGGTTGCCGGCGGCCACCGTCCAGCCTGCGTCCCCGGGCACCGGGTCGAGCAGTCTTTCGTGGGTGAACTCGGCGATGGCCTTGGCCAGCAGGTGCCGGTTTGCCGTCTCCCAGCGTCCGGGGGACAGGTGCGCCGCTGCGGTGGAGGGCCGCCCGGTGGCTGCGGCAAAGTCGGCCCGCGTGCAGTGGGACAGCAGGGCGGTCTTGGCCGGGGCCCCGGCTCCGGCGGGCAGCTGGATCCGGGCTGCCGGACGGAAGCCGAGCCGGGAGTTCAGCGAGTGGACGGCGGTGTTCGCGGCGTCGGGCTCCACCACCACGCGCAGCACCGCGGGGTCGGCGAAGAGGTGGGCGAGCGCCGCCTCCATGGCAGCGGCGCTGAAGCCCGGCAGCGACCTGCCGTCGCCGGGTCCGGCGAGCAGCAGGTGCATGCCCGCATCCCCGTGCCGGTGCGCGTAGCGGCCGGCGAGCACCGAGTGCTCCGGGGCGTAGTGCTCCAGCAGGAACACCGGTTCGAGTGCCGCTGACAGGTCCCCGGCGGGCAGCAGGCCCAGCAGCACGTGGTGGTGGGGATCGGCGTTCAGTTCCCGGTAGGCGCTGCCGACCTCCTGGACGGTGGAGCCGAGCATGCCCCAGTAGCCGGCGCGTTCGGTGTTGACCCAGCCGTGCAGCAGCTCGGCGTCGGCGGCGGGGTCGAAGCGGCGGAAGCTGAATTCGGTGGCCTCCGGTGCGGTGCGGCGGGCCGCGGGCAGGACAATGGCCGGGGTGGACATCATGCGTGGGCTCCTTCGAGTGTGGGGGTGAGGGGTGCCGGGGAACCGGGGGCGGGGCTGCCGAAGGACTGGAAGCCGATGCGTTTTTCGACGGCGTAGTGCCCGTGGCCCAGGATCCGGTTGATGATCACCGAGTTGCGGTAGGCGCCCATGCCCAGGTCCGGGGCGGTGAAGCCGTGGGTATGCAGTTCGGCGTTTTGCACCAACACGTCGGCATCGTCGCTGACGGCGTACCCGCGGTCCACGTCGAGCCGTCCGTCGGGCAGCCGGTTGATGCGTGCCCCGAGGTCGGCCAGGAACGCCGGCTCGCGGTAGGTGTAGCCGGTGGCCAGCACCAGGGTGTCCGCGACGGTGTCGAAGCCGCCGCCGTCGTCCTGGTTGCGCAGGTGCAATTGCAGGGCACCGTCCCGGTGCCCCAGGCCTTCGAGCGAGGTCGCCGCGCGCAGGGTGACAGGGGTGTGGCCGGAGACCTGGCGGCGGTAGAGCATTTCGTGGATTTCATCGATCAAATCCGCGTTGATGCCCTTGTAGAGTCCCTTCTGGCGGGCAGAGAGCGCATCGCGGGTGCCTTGTGGCAGCCCATGGAAGTGGTCGATGTACTCGGGCGAGGTCATTTCCAGGGTCAGCTTGGTGTATTCGAGCGGGAAGAAGCGCGGGGAGCGGGTCACCCATTCAAGGTGCTGGTCCGGGCGCAGCGAACCGAGCAGGTCGGCGAAGACCTCCGCGGCACTTTGTCCGCTGCCCACCACCGCGATGCGGGATCCAGAGGCGATGGCCTCGCGGGCGGAGCGGTAGCCGCTGGTGTGCACCACGGACCCGGAGGCCAGCACGCATTCGGGCACGGATGCGGGCACATAGGGGACGGTCCCGGTGCCGAGCACCAGGCGCCGGGTGCGCACGGTGTGCACCCCCTCGGCGTTGTGCACGTCGAGTTCGTACACCCCGTTCGCGTGGCGGGCGGCGGCGACGTGGGCGCCGAAACGCACCGAGGGCAGGCGCGCGGCCGCCCAACGCAGGTAGTTGTTGTACTCCTCGCGCAGCGGGTAGAAGTTCTCGCGGATGTAGAACGGGTAGAGGCGTCCGGTGTCCTTGAGGTGGTTCAAGAAGGAGAGCGGGTGGGAGGGATCGGCCATGGTGACCAGGTCGGCCATGAAGGGCACCTGCAGGTGGGTGCCCTCAAGCATCATGCCCGGGTGCCAGGCGAACTCCTCGGAGCTCTCGAGCACCAACACGTCGAGTCCGGGCACGGGGTTGGCCAGCGCGGCGAAGCCGAGGTTGAAGGGCCCGGCGCCGATGCCGACGGCGTCGTAAATGCGGGTGGTGTCGAAGAGTTCGTTACTCATGCCTGCACCTGGCCCAGGGTGCGCTCGCCGGAGATCCGGCGGCCGTGGGCGACGATGGCCTCCAGGATGGCGGCGACGTCTCCGATGCCGGTCTGCGGGTTCAGCAGCGTGAGCTTGAGGTGGCGGACCCCCTCGATGGTGGTGGCAGCGACCATGGCCTCCCCGGATTCGTAGAGCGCCCTGCGGATTTCGTTGGCCAGCGGTTCGAGGTCCCCGTCGGGCACGGGAAGGGCAGGAACATAGCGGAAGACGACGGTGCTGAGCTGGACCTCTGCGGCGAGCTCGAGTTCGGGGTGCTCCTTCACCAGGGTGCCGGCCGCTGCGGCCAGGTCCATCACGGTGTCGAACATCGTCCCGAGGGCCTCGGCGCCGATCGAGCGCAGCGTGACCCAGAGCTTCAGCGCGTCGAAGCGCCGCGTGGTGGCCAGGGACTTGTCGACCTGGTTGGGTGCGCGCCCGGCCTCGGCGGCAGGGTTCAGGTACTCGGCGTGGTGCGATACCAGGGCGAGCCTGGCACGGTCGCGGACGAGGATCGCGCTGGAGCCGATGGGCTGGAAGAAGGACTTGTGGAAATCCACTGTCACCGAGTCGGCGGCCTCGATTCCGGCGAGCAGTCCACGGTGGCGCGGGGATCCGAGCAACCCGCAGCCGTAGGCGGCATCGACGTGGAACCAGGCCCCGTATTCGGCGGCCAGGGCCCCGATGCCCGGCAGCGGGTCGATGGCCCCGAAATCGGTGGTGCCCGCGGTGGCCACGATGGCCAGCGCATGCAACCCTGCCGCGCGGTCGGCGGCCAGGGCGGCCTGAAGCGCCACGGCATCCATCCGGTGGAGGCCATCGACGGGAACTGCAACAACTGCCTCGGCGCCCAGCCCCAACAGGGACGCGGAGGTGGAGATGCTGAAGTGGCTGTCCGCAGAGGCGTAGATGCGCAGCCCGGCAAGGCGTTCGGGCAGGCTTCCGGGTTTGCCGGCAACCGCCGTGTTGCGGGCCAGCAGCATCGCCTGCAGGTTCGAGGCGGTGCCGCCGCTGGTGAAGACCCCGTCGGCGTCCGGGCCGAGCCCGGCAAGATCCGCGGCCCAATCGATGAGCCGCTGTTCAATGAGCGTGGCGCCGGCGCTTTGGTCCCAGGTGTCCATCGAGGTGTTCACCGTGGTGACCAGGGCCTCGGCGGCGATGGCGGGCAGCGCCACGGGGCAGTTCAGGTGCGCGGCGTAGCGCGGGTGGTGGAAATAGACCGCGTCGCGCAGGTACAGCTCGGTGGCTTCCTCCAGTGCGGCGGCGGTGTTGCCCAGCGGGGTGCGCAGGTCCACCGCGTCGAGCCGGGCGCGCAGCGCGGCCGGGCCGGGGCCGGTGGTCGGCCCCGCGGCGGCGGCGATGGATCGGGCCGCGAGCCTTGCGGCGGCGCCGAATTCCTCGGCCATGCGTTCGGCAGTGTCAGTGCCGAGCAGATGGTCGGCGGCGGTGCCCGCAAGGGATCGCGTGGGGGTGGACAGGGTTTGCGCCAGGGGACGTTGGGGCGTCATGGGGCTCCTTTGATATCGGGGGAATGCCACGAGATGGTAAGCAAAGGTTATGCTTGCCTAACTCGTACCGAGATATTAAAGGCATGGGCGAGGGCTCTAATACAAATTAAGTTCAATAAACAACCAATAAAGACCTAGTCGGACGGACAATAGTGCCCGTCCCACCAAGTCGTACCCGCAATGGACCGCGGGGAAGGTTTGGGTGCGCGTCACACTTCGCAAAGTCGGTCTTGTGCCGGTAGCCGTTCTGGCCCTGGCCGGGCATGGAGTGTGTGTACGCGGGCGGATTTCCCGGACGCGGGACGGTCCGTTCGTCCCAAGCCGCGAACCTCAGCTCCCGGCCGGTGAATCCTGCTCCGACGACGTGAGTTCGGCACCGGGGCACGCCTGAGATGACAATATGGGGATGCGGGGGATCGCGCGCGTTCTCCTACGCCGACTGAGAATTCACTTGTGCCTGCGGACCAGTGGGTCGTTGACTCGAAGAATGACTAATATTTTGCTGCTGGGTGGCACTGGTTGGCTGGGAAAAACGCTCAGTGGTCTCGCCTTGGACAGGGGTCACCAAGTCACGGCGCTCGCACGTGGGACCGACCCCTTTGTCGAGGGTGTCGACGCGGTCTTTTCCGACCGCGCCATGTCCGAAGCCTATGCCCGGGTGGAGCACCACGACTGGGATCTGGTGGTTGAGCTGACTTCTTCGCCGCGGTTTGCGCGCGCTGCAATCAAGCGGCTTGGCGGCAAGGCACGCAACTGGGTTTTCGTTTCCTCGTGCTCGGTGTACGCCGAGCAATCCGAGGCCGGTGCCGACGAGAGTGCCGATGTTCTCAAGCCCCTCGATGCCGACGACGAGGAAGCCGAATCGGATTATGGCCGGGCCAAGTCTGCGTGCGAGAGCTTGAGCCTGCAAACCCGCGCAGGCCGGACGCTCGTGGTCCGTCCGGGCTTGATCGGCGGTCCGGGAGACCCGAGCGGCCGCAGCAGCTATTGGCCGCTGCGTTTTGCCGAGTCGCGGGATCCCGTGCTGGTCCCGGCCGACCCGGACGGGCTGCAATGGGTGCAGGTCATCGACGTGCGCGACCTGGCGGCATTCATTCTTGACGCCGGATTGGCCGGGCACCATGGATACGTCAATGCCGTGGGAGCACAATACCAGCTGGTCCAGGTCCTGCAGCTGGCCCGGGACGCCGCCGCGTCCGCCGGCGCAGCCGGGACAACCAAGGACGGGCACACGCTCCACGGATACGACCTGGCACGGGTGGCCACGGATCGGGTGAATCCCTGGGCAGGTCCCAAGTCGTTGCCGTTGGTGCTGCCGCCGGGAACCGAACACGAGGGCTTTGCGCGACGATCGGACGCCCGTGCACTGGCCATGGGCCTTCACCGACGCAGCCTGCGCGAGAGCTTTGAGGACATTGTACGCGCGGACGATGGCGGTGGGATCCGATCGCTGCGCTTGGGCCTGAGCGCGGAGGAAGAGTCGGCGCTCATCGCCGGCCGATGACCCCCGGGGCGCACACTTGATCGCCAGCAGGGCATTTGACAGCCGGCGATGCCGGGCCGCACGATTGAAGTGTCCCATTGTCGACGTCAGGACCACGACGTGTTGCCAGTTCTCGCCTTCGCCTAAACGCGCCAAGGAAACGCCATAACCTCCACTGCCCAACGGGGAAGTCTGAGGAAATGGTGAAGTTTCGACGCTTCCTTCGTCGAATCGAGAACCACCATGCAGCACCCAACCCCCATCGTCATTGACCGCCTCGGCTTTTCCTGGCCAAATGGCGGAACAGTTTTCGACGATGTCTCAACGACATTCATGCGAGGGACCACGGGCCTGATCGGACCCAACGGCTCAGGCAAGTCCACGCTGCTGCGGCTGATCGCCGGGGAGCTCGAACCCACCCGCGGCACCATCCACACGGACGCACGGTTGTCCTACCTTGCGCAGGACATTGTGCTGGACACCAAGCGCAGTGTCGCAAGCCTGATGGGCATCACCGACACCCTGGCTGCGCTCCACCGCATCCTGGACAACACCAGCGAAGACCTGGCCCGGGACATGGACCTGGTCGGCAACGACTGGGATCTTGAGGAACGGTCCGCGGCCCTGCTGGACGGCTACCTGAACTCAGCGGTCACCCCCGAATTCCTGCAACGCACCGTAGGCAACCTCTCCGGCGGGGAAACCATGGCAGTTGCGCTTGCCGGCATCGAAATCCGCGGTGGCGGAATCACCTTGCTCGACGAGCCGACCAACAACCTTGACCGGGCCGCCCGCCACCGGCTCTACGACATGGTGGGTCAATTCGCCGGGACCATGCTGGTTTCCACCCACGACAAGACCCTGTTGAAGATGCTCGATTCCCTGGCGGAGCTGCGTCCGGTCAACGTGCGTGCCCTGCGTGCCGAGAAAATAGATCTCGTGCGCTTCGGGGACTGGGATTCCAGGGAAGAGTCGCTGGGTCACGAACGTGACAGCGCGGAACGGTTGCTCGCCGATGCCCGACGCAAGCTCGCGGTTGAGAAACGGCAGAGCCGCGAGGCGGAGACCAAGATTGCCCGGCGGTCCAAACAAGGGCAAAAGGCTGCGGAGTCCATGCCAAAGATCCTGGCCAACGCCCTGCGCAACAAGGCCGAGGTCTCGGCGGCAAAGAACCGAGGCATCATGAAGTCGCACGAGGCCGACGCGCGCGCGGAATTCGAAGATGCCCGCAACAGGCTGCCGGTGGAATTGAGGATCGGAATCGATTTGCCCCGGACCCGCGTCCCCGCCGGACGCAGCGTATTCGAATCACCGGTTGCCGAAATCTCCCGAGGTATCGTGCTCGAACACGGCGAGCCCCTGACCGGAGACTCGGTACTTGGAATCTGGGGCCCGGAACGCATTGCCCTTTTCGGAGGCAACGGGGTAGGGAAGACCACGTTGATGGACGCGTTGGCGATGCGATCGAGGGTGCCGGTCGGATTCCTGCGCCAGAGGCTTTCAGCCGCCGAAGAGCAGGATTGGGCAGGGCTCAGGAACGGAATGAGCATGCTGGAGAACCTCCGGCTTGCGGCTCCGGGCGTGGAACCGGGGATCCTGCGGGAACAACTGGCGGCGTTTCATTTCCGCGGCAGCAGGGTCGATGAGCCGGTGTCCCAGTTGTCGGGCGGCGAGAGGTTTCGAGTCGCGCTGGCGATGATCTTACTGGCCAATCCCGCGCCGCAATTGCTGCTGCTCGACGAGCCAACGAACAACCTGGACATGGTCACCGTTGAGCAGCTGCTGTCGGCCCTGGAGTCATACGGCGGCGCCATGGTTGTGGCCAGCCACGACGAGGATTTCCTCGCCGCGCTGGCCACGGACCGTGAGTGGGAAATGCGGCGCGGTGCTATGTCGCCGGGCGCATGACCTTTCTGGTGCTTGGCACATGCGCAGGAGCATGGGCGACAGCGCGGGCTCCGAGCTCCGCCAGCGCGATGATGGCAAAGGCGTTGATTCCGTGAAGCAATCCAACCAGGGGAGCGCCGAATGCGACGAAGGCCAGCGTGATCTGGACGGCCACGGCCAAGAGGAGCCACAATGCCCATTTCAGGCCGGCATGGGCCAGCAACGCGATGACCAACAGCGCCAGCACGAGAACCGGGGCTGCGTACATCCCGATCATGCCGTGCATTATTCCGGCCAGTGGCGGGCCTTCGGGAACATCTCCGGCAGTCAGCATGTTGATGACGTCAAATGTTCCCCAGGCGATGAGGGCCGCCTGAAGCACTACGGCGGCGGCAATGATGTGAGCAACAACCTTGTATGCGGTTCTCAAGGTGAATGTCCTTTCTGGAAATTGCTCAAGGTAATTCAGTAAGAAGGCCAGTAGTGGCCACGTGGCCACGCTTTCACCAGGTAGGTGCGAGAATGATCGTTACGTTCGTGCGGCCCAAGCAGTTTGTGGGCCAACCATAGCCCGCATGTCGGGCGGAAACCAGCACAGTCGACGTACCAATTGGACTCAACGGTCCTTGGTCCGAGAACGCGAGCGACACCCGGGAACTACCAAGCCTCTGCGATCACCTCGGCCAGGAGTTCGTCGCCGTCAACATCCAGACCCCGCGACCGGAACCATGCGCTGATGTTCTGGCAGTCCCGTAGAAGGAACCCGACGCCGCCTTCGTTCCCGGCGAGGTCGACAAATTGCGGCAGGTCGATGACCACGAGCCTCTCGCCGGCAGCAAGGACGTTGTAGGGAGAGAGGTCGCCGTGGGCAAACCCCAGCTGGGCAAAAACCTTCATGGCCCCAACTATTTGCTCCCAGTAATAGCCCAGCCGTTCTTTGTCTGGATGCACATGCTGCAGCCGCGGTGCTGCCGCGCCTTGGGATTCCGGATCTGCGATGAACTCCATGAGGATCTCTGTGCCCATGATTTGCACCGGATAGGGGACCGGAGCGCCGGCCTCAAAGCACATACGAAGGTATTGCCACTCTGAATTTGCCCACCGCGAAGCCTCCACGAGACGCCCATAGGTGCTGCCGTTTTTCAGGGCACGGGCATCGCGTGAACGCTTGACGCTGCGGCCCTGGGTGTAGGTCGAGGACCGGTTGAAGGTTCGCTGATCCGGTGATCTATAGCGTTTGGCAGCCAACAAGGATCGTTGGTCGGCGGTGGCCCGTTCGATCAGGAAGACATCTGCTTCCTTGCCGGTCTTGAGGACGCCGAGTTCAGTGTCGATGGCACCGGCATCCTCTATGACGAACTCGGGGTAGGGCAGGGGGCCGCGCATCAATTTCTCGGTTGCCGGCCAGGTTGACCAACGTTGGGCTTCGGTGAGTTGGTCGTCGAGGTAGTTCCAGTCCACCTCGCGATCTGCGGGCCTGGTCTTGCCGGGGGAGAGGCGTGGTTCAAAGGTGTCTGGAAAGCTGTTTTCTACGTAATTCTTCATCGCTGGAGTAACTCCTGTGGGAAGGAAGTATCTGTTCCGGGGTGATCGTCGGGACACTCATCGGATTCCTCCTTCGGTAGTTACTGGCGTTGGTTCACCAAGCACACCATAGTCATTGGCGGTTGTCAATCACTTCCAATTGGCGCACGTTTGGCGGGTGGGAGGATCGACCGCCATGGCGATAAGCGCTTGGTGCTTGCGGGATGCCGGAAAGGTCACCAAGGTAGGGCGCGAATTGACCGCTGTCACTGAAGCGGTCGCGCGGGGACCGCCGGGCGTGCTCCTCTTGCGGTCACGGGTGACCTATCCGCGGGGGTGCGGCTCCGGTTCCGGATCGCACGGTTCAATGTCGGACGCGGCGAGACATCCGGTTGTTCACCGCGCAGGCGGCAGCCTCGAGGCAGGAGATTGCTTGTCAGTAGGGACATTGCACCCTATGCTCCGATCATGGCCTGGATATCGCGACGATCGACTCGTGCTTTTGCCGGCGCCGGAGCGGCACTGGTGCTGGGCGGAGCGGCGCTGTGGAGTGTCAGTTCGGCAACCGCCCGCTCGGGGCTCGAGGTGCTCGTGGGCTCCGCTCCCTTCGAATGCGTGGATCCGGAAGCCGTCACCACGAACGACTTGCAGCTGGGCAGTGACGACGGTGTGGCCGTGACCCTCCCCGCGCTGAACGTCACGAGAAACCTGGACTGCAGGTTCACTTTCATCGTGCACAACACCAGCAACGTCGACGTCAAGGTGAAGTCCTTGGACATCCAGCTCGCCGGCCCCGGCAACGGAACCGGAGTCCAGATCGGAACGCTCGAGTTCAACGGCAACACGTTTCGAGCGCTGGACAATCAGGAGGCCGACGCCCGCTTCGAGATCAACGATTCGCTGCCCGCCGGTGAAGCCGCGCGCGTCACCGCGATGGTTGGTTCCGTGCCCGGCTGTCTGGGCGCCGGGGGCAGCCAGAGCATGGTCAACAGCCCGAGCCTCAGGATCTCCGCACTCGGGCTCGGCGGGGACGTTTCGCCCCGTGGCCCGGTCTACTCGCTGATGGGAACCGCGGATTCAAGCTGCGAGAACTAACGCGGGTACGCGGGCTTACTTCCTGATGTCGATGATCAGGTTGGTGATTCGCAGGGTGCAGAGGCGCTCGCCGGCTTCGTTCTCGATCACAACCTGGTGGCTGGCCACGCGGCGGCCCAGGCTGATCGGGGTCGCTGTGATCGTGATCAAGCCGCTGCGGGCCCCCTTGTGGTGCGTCGCCGAAACGTCCACGCCCACTGCGGACTTGCCCATGGTTGAGGCGTGCTTGACGGCTGCCCACGAACCCACCGCCTCGCCCACGGCCAGGGACGCCCCTCCGTGTAGCAGGCCGAATGATTGGCGGTTTCCCTCCACCGGCATGGTTGCCACGACTTTCTCGACCGACTCCTCGAGGATCTTGATGCCCATCTTGATATCCAGCTCGCCGAGGGCAATCTGCCACACTCCGCCAATCGACGTTTCGGGGGTGGGGGCGGTCGGGCGCTCTGCGCTCATGGATGTCAATCTCCTGTTTTGCGGGCTTGTTTGGCGCCCGGGACTCGTGGTGCTCTTCCCCATACTGTACTGTGGTTGCTAATACTGACCGATCGTTCAGGAAGGACCTTGTCGATGACGACTACTCCCATGGCTCCACTCGTTCCGAGCTTCATTCAAAACTCTTGGTGGACCCCGTCCGAGCCGGTTGGGGGTACCCCCGTGTTGGATGCCAACACCGGAGCGCCCCTGGCCACGGTCAACAGCGACGGGATGGATCTGGCCAAGGTCGTTGAGTATGGACGCACCGTCGGCCAGGCCGAACTGGGCAAGCTCACCTTGCATGAGCGCGCCCTCAAGCTCAAGGAACTTGCCACATTCCTCAATGACCGCCGCGAAGTGCTTTACGAAATCTCCTACCAAACCGGTGCGACCAAGATCGACTCGATGGTGGACATCGACGGCGGCATCGGTGTGCTGTTCACCTTCTCCTCCAAGGGCCGGCGCGAATTGCCGAACTCCAATGTCATCACCGACGGGACCATGGAGGTCCTTTCGCGCGACGGTTCCTTCGCCGGCGAACACATCTACACCCGCATTCCCGGTGTTGCAGCACAGATCAATGCCTTCAACTTCCCGGTTTGGGGAATGCTGGAGAAGTTCGCGCCCGCCTTCATCGCCGGTGTGCCGACCATTGCCAAGCCCGCCACCCCCACCGGCTACGTAGCCGAGGCCATGGTGCGCCTGATGGTCGAATCCGGCATCCTGCCCGAGGGATCCATCCAGCTGATCTCCGGCTCGGCCCGCACGCTGTTGGACGTGCTGGACTACCGCGACATGCTGTCCTTCACCGGATCGGCCTCCACTGCATTCTCGCTGAAATCCCACAAGAACGTCATCGAGGGCGGCGTGCGATTCACCGCTGAAACCGACTCCCTCAACGCCGCCATTCTCGGTCCCGACGCAGTGGTCGGCACCCCGGAATTCGACGCCTTCGTCAAGGCAGTCACCACGGAGATGACCTCCAAGGCGGGCCAGAAGTGCACCGCCATCCGGCGCAACATCGTGCCCGCCGCCCTCGTTGCCGACGTGGTCAAGGCCGTGGGCGAGCGCATCGATGAGCGTGTGGTCATCGGCGACCCGCGCGCCGAGGGCGTCACCATGGGGGCCCTCGCATCCCTGGAGCAGTTGCGCGACGTGCGCGCCGCCGTCGAGGACATGATTGCCGCCGGCGGCGAAATCGCCTACGGAACCCTGGATGCACCGGTGGTTCGCACCACCGAGGGCGAAGAGAGAACCGTCGATGCCGGGGCCTTCATGTCCCCGCTGTTGCTCACCTGGGACGACGTGGAGAACGAGTCGGTGCACAGCCGCGAGGCCTTTGGCCCGGTGTCCTCGGTGATCGGCTACTCTGACCTGGACGACGCCGTACGCCTCGCCGCAAAGGGCTCCGGGTCCCTGGTGGCCACCGTATGCACCAATGACCCCGACACCGCGCGCGTCCTCACCACCGGCATCGCCTCGCACCACGGCCGTGTCCACATGCTCAACCGAGAGACAGCGCGCAGCTCCACCGGCCACGGATCCCCGGTTCCGCACTTGGTGCACGGTGGTCCCGGCCGTGCCGGCGGTGGCGAAGAACTCGGTGGCATCCGTTCGGTCATGCACCACATGCAGCGCACAGCCATCCAAGGCTCGCCGAACATGCTCACGGCAGTCACCGGCATATGGCACACGGGAGCCGACCGAGTCATTGCCGGCGACGCCGAGTTCAGCGCCGTCGAGGGGGCGATCCACCCGTTCCGCAAGTCGCTGGCCGAGCTGAAAATCGGCGATGCCTTTGCCTCGCCGCTGCGCAAGGTCAGCCTGGAGGAAATCACCGCCTTTGCCAACGAAACAGGGGACACCTTCTACGCACACACCGACCGTGCCGCGGCCGAGGCCAACCCGTTCTTCCCCGGCATCGTGGCCCACGGCTACCTTCTGGTCTCCTGGGCCGCGGGACTCTTCGTCCAGCCCGCACCGGGACCGGTCCTGGCCAACTACGGCCTGGAGAACCTGCGCTTCATCACGCCGGTGCCGGACGGGGACTCGATCCGGGTCACGCTGACCGCCAAGAAGATCACCCCGCGCGTCACCGACGAATACGGGGAAGTCGCCTGGGACGCTGTCATCAACAACCAGGATGGCGAGATCGTTGCCACCTATGACGTGCTGACCCTGGTGGAGAAGGAAAACGCCACCTACGCCAACTGGGCCTAGTACTCCTTGGCACTCACCTCAACGCGAACAAGCACCGATGGCCGACCGCCCAACTCCCCGTTCAAGGAGTCGGGCGGTCGGCCATCGGTTTCTGCGCCACCGGCAAAGGGACGCGCCCGTGGCGACCTTCCCGTGGCCCGCGTGGCACCGGATGTGAGAAGGTAGCGGGCAAAGGGAATTAGGCCAGCGCTGCCCCCGGCCGGCGCGACTTGCCGTGACGATGAGGAACGAGGGCTCGATGAATTCACCGGTGCTTCAGGATGCCGACGCATGGACCGAACGGGAGCAACTGGACTTCTTCGAATCGGCTGAACTGACGGACATCCTGGCCGATGTCGTCCGTCCGATGGGACTTGAGCATGCCAAGGTTTCCTTGGCGGAGTTGCACCATCGGCCCGGTGCCGGGGTCTCGGGAGTCTTTGAGGCCAGCAACGGATCGACGACCCTATACCTTGGCGCCACCGCGGAAAAACTGGAGAAGGTCCCGGAAGGTGCCGTGCGGCTGGACAGTGGCCAGGGCACCGTCGTCGTATGGCTGCATCCTGCAGATCCGCTGCTGCCCGGATTGCCGCTGGCGACCACTCCGGCATTGGTCGAGGAAAAGTGGGGTGGCGGCCGCGTGCTGGAGGAGCTGCGCACCTTGGCCTACCGCCCGCTGCGTCGGGCGGTTTTACTGGCCCGTTTTGGAGACGGCAACCAACTGTTCCTCAAGGTCCTGAGGAAGGATGCGCAACTTCTGCATGACAAGCACCTTGCCCTACTGCAGGCAGGCGTCCCGGCCCCCACGCCAGTAGGTCCGCCGATGGATGGTGTGCTGGCATTTCACCGGGCAAGGGGAGTGCCGCTGGCCGAAGACCTCATGCATGCCCCGGACCTGCCCCTGGATCCGAAACAGATCATCGGGCTTCTTGACTCGCTGCCTCAGGCCCTGATGGAGTTTCCCGCCAGGCCGGCCTGGTCGGACCGCCTGGGCTGGTACGGGCATGCGGCCCAGACCGCCGTGCCGGACCAAGCCGAAAACATCGCAGCCCTGATCCAGCGACTTGCCCACATCCTGGAGAACTCCCGCCGCGGCGAGCTGGTACCTAGCCATGGGGATTTCTACGAGGCCAACATCTTCGTCACCGACGGGACCATCACCGGGTTGTTGGATATTGATTCGGCCGGCCCCGGATATCTCGTCGACGACCTTGCCTGTTTTATCGGACACCTTGCGGTCTTGCCGGGTCTTGACGTGCGGTACGCACGGGTCGGGGACTATCTCGAACGGTATGCCAAGGCCTTCGAAGCGGAATTGGGCAACCGCGGGGTGTCTGCCAGCGGGCTCTATGCCCGGGCGGCTTGCGTGGTCCTTTCACTCGTGGCCGGCGCGCGGGATGAATCCAACCCCGACTGGCGTTCCGCGGCGATGGACCGATTGCGTCGGGTGGAAGAACTTGCAGGCCTAGCCCAGAGTGCCATGAGAACCGAACCAACCGGATAGTCGCTGGGCCAAAATGATGAACCTTTGGCTGGTTGCGTGGAATCCTCGTAGGGGTCTGATGCCAAGATGAGAACATTCTCATTCTTTTCTCCTCTACGGCTCACATTCAAAGGTCATGCTGGAATCAAGCAACCAGCTGAACAATGAACGGAAGGTTCGGAACCATGAAGAAGACACGTACATTTTGGTCAATCACCGGAGCTCTTGGCGTAGTTGCCCTTGGAGCCGGTGTCGCGGTAGCCCAGCCTGCCGTCGCCGTCAACGAATCGGTCGTGGTGCAGGAGCGCGCATCGCAACAGACTTCCTCCTCGGTAGAGCGGGTCGCAGCTGCGGCCGAAGTCTCCGCGCAAACTGCCGCATCTGCACAGTCGGCAGCGTCGCCGGTTTCGGCACAAACACCGGCTTCCCCGGTTACGGCACAGTCCCCGGTTTCTCCGGTGTCGCCGGTTACGGCCCAGTCGCCGGTTTCTCCGGTTTCCCCGGTCACGGCCCAGTCCCCGGTTTCTCCGGTATCGCCGGTTACGGCCCAGTCCCCGGTCTCACCTTTGTCTCCGCAGACCGCACCTTCGGCGGCCAGCGCCAGCTAACCGACGCGGACCCAGCGGATGCGGCGGGTACCGGTTTCTGAACCGGTACCCGCCGCAGGTGCGTCACCGGACCGGCAGCATCGGCAGGTTCCACGTCCAGCTCCGGGCCAGACATGTGCCGTACGTGGAACCGCCATGGCATGCTGAGTCTGTGAAACCACAAGACGCCGGTGAGCCATTCATTGACCGGGAAGCCGCTGCCCTGATGTGGGCCGAGTATTCAAATGCCAACCCGGATAGAGTTCGTCTTTGCCCGGAGTACACGGTCGAACGCTTCGGTGATTCGGCGGACCTGGCAGACGCGCTGCTGCATGAAGTGATCCATGGTCGCAAAAGAGCCACCTCGACGCTAGCCCGGGAGTTCCTGGATGACGGCCAGTCTCTTCCGCGCATCGGATCTCATTGGATCGCCTGCGACGGGTCGGGAACACCTCGGGTCATCCTGAAAAGCGTGGAGTTTCGGATCGGCGACTTCAACAGCGCCGATGCCGACTTCGCCAGGGATGAAGGCGAGGACGACAGGTCACTGGAGAGCTGGAGGACCGAACACCGCAAATACTGGCGGCGTACCGAAACCGCCCGCGGCCGCACCTGGAGTGAGGACGATGAGATCGTGTTCGAACGCTTTGTGCCGGTTTGGCCGCCTGCGCACGTGGGATTGCGGCCCTGACCCTCAAGTGGCGAATCGCCGATACCATCGCCACTGCACCTGATCTCCAATCAGGGACCGGAAGGAGCTGCCGCGGCCGCGGGGACTGTCACATCAGGTGTGAGGGGTCGCATGCCCGGCAGCGCTTCAGGACGGATCCTCGAAGCGGTACCCCATGCCACGCACCGTGGTGAACCATTCAGCGCCCAATTTGTTGCGCAAGTAGCGCACATACACGTCAACGACGTTTGACCCGGGATCGAAGTCATAGCCCCACACCCTGGATAGCAATTGCTCCCGGCTGAGCACCTGCCCGGGGTTTCGCATGAAGGCCTCGGCCAGCCCGAATTCCCTGGCCGACAGGTCGATCTCGCGACCGTGCAGACGCGTCCGGCGGCTCCCGAAATCGAGTTCCAGCGGGCCGACTCGAATCACCTGCTCCTCGTGCACCGCCGCCTGCGGACGCAGCCGCAGCCGCACCCGGGCCAGGAGCTCCTCGAACCGGAAGGGCTTGGCCATGTAGTCGTCCGCGCCTCCTTCGAGCCCCGCAACAGTGTCGTCGATGCTCGAACGCGCCGTGAGAATGATGACGGGGGTATCGACGTTGGTGGAGCGGATGCGCGCAAGAACCGAGAAACCGTCCTCGTCGGGCAATCCAAGATCCAGGACGATCAGCTCGAAGTCTCCGGTCTGGGCAAGGTACCCGCCCTCCTTGCCTGTGTCGGCGACGGTCGGGGCGAAGCCAGCGGCCTTGAGGCCCTTGGCGACAAAGGAACTGATGCGGTCCTCGTCCTCAATGATCAGTATTCGGCTCATCTTCTTCTTTCTCCGGGGCAATGGGGATTTCAATGACGAAGGTCGAGCCAACGCCCACATCGGAGCTGACCCCGATGCTTCCTCCGTGTGCTCCGGCAATCGCCGAGACGATGTTCAGCCCCAGTCCGGAACCCTCTGTGCGTTTGGAATTGTGGCCACGGCCAAAGCGTTCGAAAATTCGCTCCTGGTCAGTCACTGCGATCCCGACTCCCTCGTCGCGGACCCAGAACCGCAGGACCTCGTTGCCGGAGTCCGTCGTGATGTTGGTTCCCATGGTAATTGTGGACCCGTCGGCGGAAAACTTGACGGCGTTGGAGCACAATTGCAGCATCGCCTGGGTGATGCGCTGTGGATCGACATCGGCAGTGGCCTCGACCCTGTGGCCGATCCTCCAGACACGGTCGCCGAGCGGACGCGCCTTGTCCAACAAGTCGTCGAGCAGGGTGCCGATGTTCGTGGCGGCAGGCTGGACGAAGTCGACCCTGTTGGAGTTCGCCAGGGTGACCAGGTCGTTGATGAGGAAGGACATTCGGTCCAGTTCCGCCAGCGCGATGTCCCGTGACTGGTTGACGTCTTCTGGATCCAAGGGGTCCATGAGCTCAAGGTGCCCCTGCACGATGGTCACCGGCGTTCTGAGCTCGTGGCCCACGTCGTCAAGGAGCTGGCGCTGGGAAACCATGGCGTTCTCCACGCGGTCCAGCATGGCGTTGACCGTCATCGTGAGTTCGGCGAGGTCGTCGCGTCCGACCACTTTGATGCGCTGGGACAGGTCCGATTCGGAAATCTTCCGGGCGGTGTCGCGCAGCAGGGCCACGGGGCGCAGGAACCTGCCCACCAGCAACCAGCCGGCCGCTCCTGCCACCAGCAAGATGGCAAGGCCGACCGCCACATACATGAGGAAGCCGCGATTCAGGGCCTGCTGCTCGGCGGTGTAGTCGTAGGCAAGGAACAGGTGGGCAGGTGGTTGGGGCTGGGCGAGGGTCAGCGGAATGCTCACCACGCGATAGGTGGCCTTGGCAGTGGGCACCGTTTGGAGCATGACCCTTTCGTCCGGGGCGGAGTTCACCGCCCAGGCGATGAATTCCGGGTCGTTTTCCGGGCGCAGCTGGACGATCTCGGGGGCGGTCCACCGCACGTCGTTGTTGACCATGCTCAGCATGCCCTCGTGCTTGGCCGGCAGGGTCTGCTGCATGGCGGTGTACAGCAGGGCCTCGGCCGTGAGCGGCGCGGAAGCGGTTGCCGATTCGGAACTGCGGGCGGCCAGCACCTGGAATTCCTGGACGCTGCGCTTGAGCGAGTCGTCGATGCGGGCGTCCATGGTGCGAACCTGCAGGAGATAGACCACGGTGCCCGTGACGGCGAACGCCAAGGTGATCAGTCCAAGCATGCCCGCAAGCACGCGGGTGCGCACGGAGAACCCTCGCCGGGCAACGCGTGTGCTGGCGAAGAACCTTGCCAGATGCCGGGCGAGTCGGGTGATCCTAGTCATCGTCGTCATCCGACTCTTCGAAGTCATCATCGTCGTCATCGTCGTCGTCCACAGAGGACGGGGGAAGCGGCTTGACGGGTGCCGATTTGCTGGGCAGGACCGGCGGCTTTGGCGAAGGCTTGACGGAGGGCTTGGACGGGGGCTTCGACGATTTGGTGGGCGAGGGAGCGGTTGGCTTCGGCTTGGGAGTGGGAGTCACGGACGAGGGCGACGGGTTGGACGGTGTCGGACCCTCGTCGACGGTGATTGCCGGGCCCAGATTGACAGCAGGGGGAGCAGTGAGTCCCAGCGCCACCACATAGGTCCCCAGCCCCAAGGTCAAGAACACCGCCAGCCAGGCCACGATCTTGCCAGTTTTTCCCAATCCCATGCCCACTAGTATGGCTGAGAATGATGAGACCCAAATGAGAAGGGTGAAACGGCCGGGTCGAACCGGGAGGGATCACTCACCACGTGGCATCGGGACGCCCATTGCTGGATCTCCGCGCCCGGCATCAGCGCACGGGGTGTGACCATGCATTTTTACGCCTTGACAGTGGTGCCTCGAAGGCCGAACCTAAAGCATGGGGAACCGCCGGGTATCGCGAGGCCACGGATGAACGGGCTGGACGATGCACAGCGCGAGTGGACGGGCCGTGGAATGAGCACCTGTGGCGGAGGCAACTGGTTTTGGCGCGGATGGCTGAACATGGTCCAGGCCGGACCTTCGTTGTTCCAAGGCCACCGCATCGTCAAGAACCTGCCTGGCCTTCAAGGGGCGATTGGTCCCAACAACGGCTTTGTTGACGTGCACGGAACCGGCGGGGAACCCTGTCGTCTGCTGGTCATCGGGGAATCCACCGTTGCCGGGACCGGTGCCCCAACGCACGCACTCGCGCTGACCGGTCAGCTGGCCGTGGGGCTCTCGGACCGGCGTCGTCTGCCGGTGGCCTGGGAAGCCCAAGGCGCCAACGGTGCCACCTTGGAACGCATCGTCAGCGAACTTCTGGAGCTGGTTCGGCAACCTGACCCGGACGTCGTGGTGTTGGTTGCCGGTGCAAATGACGCCATGGCCGGGAGAAGTTCCGCACACTGGCGCCGGGACCTGCGCAGGGTCCTGGAGGTCTTCATGGATTCGGGCAGGCACCGGGAAATCGTCGTCGCGGGAGTGCCGCCCTTCAGGTATTTTCCCGCGCTGCCGGTGCCGTTGAACGCATTTCTTGAACGCCGGGCCGGCCGCCTGGACGCGGCGTCGGCGCAGGTATGTGCCGAATTGGGCTTGGCCTTTGTGTCTTTCGCCGACGATCCGCCGCTGGGGGAGGCCTTCTTTGCCGCCGACCGCTTCCATCCCTCGGTGGCAGGGTATGGGCACTGGGCTGCTTTTCTGCTCGATGCGCTGAATGGGCCCCGTCCGGAAGACACCTTGCCATGAGCCTCGCCACCGAAGACAGCGGAGGCCCGTTTCCGCCCCGAGGGGGGGAAAAACGGGCCTCCGCTGATTCGAAGCCGGTTTAGTAGGCCTTGACGCGCTGTTCCACGATCAGGTGGATCAGGGCGAACTGGCCCTTCTCGTCAATGGCCGTCAGGGCGGCCTCAAGTGCAGCCGGGATGTCGCTGTCGTTTTCGACCCGCACACCGAATCCGCCAAAGGCCTGGGCCATGAGCGCGAAATCCGGGTTCTTGAGCTGGGTGCCCGAGATGCGTTCGGGGTAGTGGCGTTCCTGGTGCGTGCGGATGGTTCCGTACTCCTGATTGTCCATCACGATGACCAGCGGGGTGGCGCCGTACTGCGCGGCGGTGGCCAGTTCCTGGCCGTTCATCAGGAACTCCCCGTCGCCCGCAATGGTGACCACGCGGCGGCCCGGGAAGTTCAGCGACGCGGCAATGGCCGAGGGCACCGAGTAGCCCATGGATCCGTTGCGTGCCGAAATCATCGAGGCGTATTCCTCGGTCGGGAAGTAGCGGTGTGCCCAGTTGGTGTGCTCGCCGGCGCCAAGGGTGATCATGGCGTCCTGCGGCAAGCCCGCCACCAAGTTGGCCATCATGGTGTCCATGCGGGCAGGGCCTTCGGACGGCGTGGCGGCGGGCAACGCTGCAAAATTTTCCTGCTCGGCCCGCATGCGATCGGTGAAGGACTTCCATTCCGGCTTGCCGGCGAAGTCCATCATGACCAGGTCCCGGACGAAGACATCGGGCTTGGACACGATCTGGTGGGAGACCGGGCCCGAGCGGCCGCGCAGGGACGGGTCGATGGTGACCAGGAAGTTCTTCTTGGTCCAGTCCTGGCGCACCAGGAAGCCATCGGTGATCACGTCGCCAGGGACGGTGCCGACGAAGATCAGGAGGTCGGTTTCCTCGAGCAGGTCATAGGTGGGCTTGGGACGTCCGTAGCCGATGGGCCCGACGTAGGACGGGGAGCTGAAGGGAATGTTGCCCTCGCAGCGCCATTCAACGGCGGCCGGCAGGTGGTGCTCTTCCAGCCAAGCGGTCAGGGCGGTGGAACCCTCCTGGGTCCAGTCGTTGCCGCCGAGCACGAACAGCGGCTTGGAGGATTCCTCGAGTGCCGACTTGAGTTCTTTCCAGTCGGTCACCGTCATGCCTCCGGTGGCCACCGGGATGACCGGGTGCAGGGTGGGCTCGACCATTTCACGGATGATGTCCTCGGGAAGCCCGACAACCACTGGACCGGGACGACCGCTCATGGCGGCGAACATGGCTTCGGCGACGATCTCCGAGGCCCGCTCTGCGTGGTCAAGGACCATGACGCGCTTGGCGCCGGTGTCGAACCAGCCCTTGATGTCGAATTCCTGGAAGGCTTCGCGGTCACGGTGGGCAAAGGGGATCAGGCCCACGAAGAGCACCATCGGTGTGGAGTCCTGCCAGGCGGTGTGCAGGCCAACATGTGCGTTGGCGGCACCGGGTCCGCGGGTGACCATGGCGATGCCCGGACGCTGGTGCATCTTGCCGTCGGCCTCGGCCATGTATGCGGCGCCGCCTTCGTGGCGGCAGACGACGGTTTCAATGGGGGAGTGGTGCAGTCCGTCCAGTACATCAAGGTAGCTTTCCCCGGGGATCACATAGGTGCGTTCCACGCCGTGGGCGACCAGGGTATCGACAATGATGTGCCCGGCCGACTTCTTGTTCGTGGCCTGGGCATCGGGGAGTGCTTCTAGTGTTTGGGCGCTCATGGCAGTTACTCCTTGTGGTCACCGTGGCATACGGGACTTATGTTGCTAAGCGGGCACGTCTTTGTGCCGCGCCGTGGTCGAACGAGATCTCAAGTTTCAGCAAATGTACATGATGTCCGCCACTTGCCCGCAGAATGCAACGAAACGCATCTGTCACATTGGGTTGTTGATCACAATGACTTGTTTTTCGCCCAATCCCCGGCGGCATGCTTCGCGTTGGGTTCGATGGGCGGAGCCGGCCGAATCCGGACTGGATCCACTGGGCCTAAGGTAGGTGCATGAGCCCGAAACCCGATTCCCATTCGACAGCCTTCCTGCGGCCGTGGACCGACTCGGAAGAGGACATTGAATCGATCTTGGCGGCGTTTGGGGTCGACGACATGGCGGCCCAGTCGGGGGAACCGGTGAATTCCGCAGCGGCGGCCCGGAGGTGGGTGGCGCCGTGGATAGACTGCGAGAACGATCAGGTGCTGGCATTCGCCATCGACGTGAACGGCTTGGCGGTGGGACATGTAATGGCTACGGCCATTGACCGCCGCCACGAGACGGCGTGGATCTCCTATTGGGTCGCTTCCGAGGCGCGTGGCGCCGGATTGGCATCGCGCGCCACAGCCGCAATGGCCGTGCACTGTTTTGGAACCCTTGGCCTCTTTCGGCTCGAGTTGGCCTACAGGATGAACAACCCGGCTTCGGCTGCGGTGGCCAGGAACGCCGGGTTCAAGGTGGAGGGCCTGGAGCGGGCGAAATTGCTGTACCTCGACGAATTCGGCAGGCCGGAGCGCTTCGATGTCCAGACGTGCGCCAGGCTGCTCACCGACGACCCCGCGCCTGCGATGCCGCTGCAGATCCGCGCCTAGGAGTCGGCCACGGCATGGAGACGGCAATGGCCCGGAACCAAGAGGGTTCCGGGCCATTGCCACGCGTAGCGGAGCCGGGCTCTTGCTATGCCGCGTAGGGGCTGGGCGGATACTTCGCGTTTGACGGCTCGTCGGCGTTGATGGACCGTTCGCCGGGGAGGTTTCGCCAGGCAAACCAGCCGTAGAAGCCGGCCAGGGCCTGGAAGACCGTGACGCCGAGCAGGGCCAAGGCGGGGTTCGTGTTGAAAAGCAGGGCGACGTAAACAATTGCCGAGACCGTGCTGGCCAACCATGCCCAGCGGTACCCGCACGCAATGCCGATGAGGGCCACGACCAGGGCGGACTCGGCGGCAAAGGAAATCCACAAGGATGCCGTGCCGTCGGTGAAGATGAAGCCGGTTGTCAGCATGCGGCCCATCCGCAAGGCAGTGAAAACCACAACGAGCAATGCGCCGATCAGCAACGACTTGACGCTGAAGCCACGTTGGATGACCTTGCGGCCAAAACGGCCGGCGTTTTCAAAGCGGGAGAAGCGCCACAGTCCAAAGGCCGCGGCCAGCAGTGCAGGCACCGCGTACAGGAGCATGGAAGCCTCGAACTGCAGGGCGATGACCAGGGGGCCGGCAAAGACCGCCAGGATCTGGGCCCACCAGCCCAGGTCGTTGCGCCGGGCCAACAGCACCATGGCAATGCAGCTGAGCAGCGCTGAAGCTGAAAAGAGTGCCACCTGGGTTCCGGAATCCGTTCCGGGGGCTTGGGTGAAGAGATTATAGAAAAGTTCGTCCACGAAGAATGCTGCCTATTCACAAAGAAAAACGATGGGGGCGGTCCGATGCCTCAGCTATCGATCGTAGCGTGTCTTGCTGTGCGCGCGGCTACCGGTCGGTCTTGTGTAACCCATCGAACATCATGGTGATGGCATGCTCTTCGACCTGTTCGGCCGTGACGTTTCCGTCTTCCCGGAACCACTCGACCAGCGAGTTGATGGTGCCGAACAGCAGGCGAGTGGTGGTGCGCGGATCGATGTCGTTGCGCAGGGAGCCCTCGCGCTGGGCCTCGACCACGAGGTCCGATACCCGGCGGTCCACGGCACGGCGGCGCTGCAGCGCGTCGCGCTCGATCTCGGTGTTGCCGCGCAACCGCAGCAGCAGGGTCACGTATTGCTGGCGCTTGACCAGGACCCGGATCGTGGAGCGGAGGAAGAACTTCAGTCGCTCCTCGGCGGTGCCCACGCTTGCGCGTTCGTCCTCGGCAATGGCCTCGAGGGGCACCAACGCCTCGTCAAGGGCCAAGCGCAGCAAATCGCCCTTGGAGGGGACGTGGTGGTAAATGGCGGACTTGCTGATACCCAGGTTTTCCGCGAGCTTGCCCATCGACGTCGCGTCATAGCCGTGCTTGTTGAAGACTTCCACCGCTATGGACAGGACGGAGTCCTGGTCGTATCCGGGGCGTCCGCGTTTGATCGGTGAGGAGCTTGCAATGCTGGCAGTCATGATTCCTCATTCTCTCACGAACGGTCGGTCCGGAAATCGGTGGCGGGATGACGGGGACGGGAGTGCTATGACGCGCTCCGTCCCCGTCACCATGGCGCCCTACTTGTTGCGCAGGTCGTAGATGCGGCGCAGCTTGCCCGAGGAGCGGGCGAGCGTGCCGGGGTCAACGACCTGGATGGCGCAGGAGGACCCGACGTGGATCTTGATTTGCTGGGCGAGCTCCTTGCCGGCGGCCTCGGCACGGTCGGAGGTGCAGTCCTCGCGGCGTTCGATCTTCACTGCGAGCTGGTCCATGCGCCCGGGACGGGTGATCTCCAGCTGGAAGTGCGGGGAAAGCCCATCGATGCGCAGGGCGATTTCCTCGATCTGGGACGGGAAGAGGTTGACCCCGCGCAGGATGATCATATCGTCGCTGCGCCCGGTGATCCGGCCCATGCGGCGGTGGCCCGGCCGTGCGGTGCCGGGCAAAAGGCGGGTGAGGTCGTGGGTGCGGTAGCGGATGATCGGCAGTGCCTGCTTGGTCAGCGAGGTGAACACCAGCTCGCCGTGCTCGCCGTCGCCCAGCACCTTGGTCTCGTCGAAGGCGTCGATGATTTCCGGGCGGAAGTGGTCCTCCCAGATGTGGCTTCCGTCCTTCGTCTCGTTGGATTCCCCGGCCACTCCCGGGCCCATGACTTCGGAGAGGCCGTAGATGTCGCAGGCATCGATGTTGAACATGACCTCGAGCTCGTGGCGCATTTCCTCGGTCCACGGCTCGGCCCCGAGCACCGCGGTCTTCAGCGAGGTCTTGCGCGGATCCAGGCCCGCCCGCTGCATGGCATCGCCAATGGTCAACAAGTAGGTCGGGGTGCACAGGATCGCGTCCGGCTCGAAGTCGTTGATCATGGTGATCTGCTTCTCGGTCTGGCCGCCGGACATCGGGATCACGGTGGTGCCGAGGCGTTCGGCGGCGGCATGTGCCCCCAGGCCGCCGGTGAACAACCCGTAGCCGTAGGCGTTGTGGACCTTCCAGCCCGGCTTTACGCCCGAGAGGCGCAGGCAGCGCGCGCCCATCTTGGCCCAGTCGTCCAGGTCGGACTGGGTGTAGCCGACCACGGTGGCCCGGCCGGTGGTGCCGGAGGAGGCATGGATGCGGGCGACCTCGTGCTGCGGCACGGCGAACATGCCAAACGGGTAGGTCTTGCGCAGGTCTTCCTTTTCGGTGAACGGGAACTTGGCCAGGTCGGCCAGTTCCTTCAGGTCGCTCGGGTGAACGCCCGCGCCGTCGTACTTTTCCTTGTACAGCGGCACCCTGTCGTACGCGTAGGCCAGCGTGTCCTGCAGCCGCGTGAGCTGGATCGATTCGATCTGGTCGCGGCTCATGGTTTCTTCGGGATCCAACGGGTTGGGCAGTTCGATCCGGGTGGAAGTCTGGGTCATGATGTGGCCTTACGTGCGAAGTTGTGGGAGGTGGGGGGTGTTTGGGGGCTCAGGGGCGCTTGGGGATGGTCCGGGAACGGCCGCGGAATTCGGCCAGCACCTCGTCCTCTGCGCCGGGGACGGACTGGAGGATCTGGATGTCGTAGATGCCGCTGCGCCCGGACTGCTGGCGGCGATTGGCCACGGCAGTCAGGGTCCGGCCGGGGATGCCGGGTTTGAGGAAGTTGATGTCGACGCCGGCGGCCACGGTGATGGTGTCCGCGGAGCCGGTGTGCGGGTTGCAGGACATGGCGAATGCGGTGTCGGCGAGGGCGAAGATCATTCCGCCGTGGGCGATGCCGAATCCGTTGAGCATTTCCTGGCGCAACTCCATGGAGATGGTGGCGTGCCCGTCGGCAACCTTCAGCACCTCGATGCCCAACCATTTGGCCGCATAGTCGTTTCTCAGGATGGGATGCATCAGCGGTGCATCGACGCCAGTGTCGCTCATGAAGGACCTCTCAGTTATTTACCGAACGATCATTAGGTAATCCTGAAATGTGAGATAAGTCAAGACGGGAGGGCCGGATTCCCGAGTTTCCGCGGGACATGTCGTCGCCATATTTCGGCAAATCGGCCGCAGGCGTCCAACCGCCTTCCCTCAGTGCCACGGGACGAAAGCCCCTTCACGCAGCCAGGGGGCCGGGGCGAGACTGGGAGATGGAATGAATCCATCGTGCCGAAGGAGTTGAGCGTAGATGCGTAGGTGGAGGCGCTGGGAAGACTGGGTCGTGGTTGTCGTGGGCCTGGTCATGGCATTGACACCCTTGTGGTCCGAGGGCATCGGGAATTCGGTGCCGCTGTTGATCACCACCGGGGCGCTGTTGTTTGCCGTCGGCATGGTCAATCTGGGCGGGCCAAACCTGTACGGGATCGAGGTGGGGCAGCTACTGGCGGCCATGGTGGCCATCATCCTGCCCGGGCTGGGGTCCTTTGCCGGGGCCAATGTCCCGGCACTCACGGCCTGGATCGGTGGCGGAATAGCCGTGGTTGCAACGTTGCTGGCGATGAAGCCGAGCATCGAAACCTCGCACAAGCTGCAGCACCAGCAAGGGTAGCGTCGCCGGGTCCGTGAAGCGGCGCCGCACCTGCATGCAACCGAGTCCGCGGTCCGGTCCCCGGGCCGCGACTACCTGTCCGGTCTTGGCGTGGGCCGGTCGGGTCCGCTTGCGGCCGGGATCTGGTGGATCCGGGCGTAGAGGGCGCGGATGAACGGTTCCTTGACCTTGTTGTAGTCCATGACCAGCCCGGTGCCGCCGCCGCGTTCATTGATTGCCGCTGCCGTGGCCCGCTTGATGAGGGCATAGGCGGCGCGGTCGGCCTCGTGAGTGCGCAGCCAGTCGCGGAAGGCAACCATCCGGGCGGTCTCCGGGCAGCCCGGAGCCAGGACGTGGACATTGGCGGCCGGAAGGCCCGCACCGGGGCCGGACACCAGGAGCCGGTGGCGGTACCAGCCGGGCTCGCGCAGGCGGAAAATGAATCCCGCCGCCTCAAGCAGCGGCACATAGTCCGATTCCCGGTCCGGATCCTGAACCGTCAGCACCACGTCGATGATCGGCTTGGCGGGAAGTCCCGGCACCGAAGTGGATCCCAAGTGCTCGATGGCCAGCGCACGGTCCCCGAGGGCGCGCCGGATCACCCCGGCGAGTGCCGCGAAGTCCTGCGGCCAGGTCGGTGACGGCGGGAGAACCACAACCGGGACAGGGGAGGGCTTCCCCCTGATCCACTCGACGTTTCCGTCATCGGGTTCCGGCTCCCGCACCAGCGTCGGGTGGGGCAGAACGCAAAGGTGCCGGCGGCGACCGGGCAAGCGGGGGTCGGGCGGGGTGTCGGTGCAGTGAAAGCCGATGGCCCGGTAAAAGCCGATGGCGTCCTCGTCGGTGCGTGCCACGACCATGGCGGCCGAAATCTCCCGGACCCGGTGCACCAGTGCGGTTGCCACCCCGCTGCGCCGCTGCTGCGGGGCGACGGCGAGGTATTCGATTTCCACTGCGTGCCGATCCAGGCGCCGGTACGCGGCCAGCGCCGTTGGGACTCCGTGTTCGTCGACGGCGACCAGCAGTTCCCGGTCCTTGATCTCGTCGATCAGGGCGTCAGGTCCGCGCCGGTGGCGTCGGAAGCCGCGGTGAGCAGCGCCCGGAACGCGGGGTTCGCGGCGAACCCCGCGCTGCGGGCGCTGGTTATCTCCGGTGTGTTCATGCCCCCGCGGGGTTCAGTCCCAGGGTGTCGAGGGCGAAGGCATAGTCCCAGGCGCGGGTCTTCCAGCCCTCGTAGCGTCCCGAGGCCCCACCGTGTCCGCCGTCCATTTCAATCTTCATCACGATGGGCGCGCTGCCGGTGGTCTGCTCGCGCAGCTTCGCCACCCACTTGGCCGGTTCGACGTAGAGCACGCGGGTGTCGTTCAGCGAGGTGACCGCGGCGATCTTCGGGTAGGGCAGGGCCGCGACGTTCTCGTACGGGCTGTAGGACTTCATGTACTCGTACACGTCGGCATCCTCGATGGGGTTGCCCCACTCCTCCCATTCCAGTGCCGAGAGCGGCAGGTCCGGGTCCAGGATGGAGGTCAGCGCATCGACGAACGGGACCTGGGCGATGATGCCGGCGTAGAGCTGCGGGGCCAGGTTGGCCACGGCACCCATAAGCAGGCCGCCGGCCGAGCCACCCATCGCGACGATGCGCTTCGGGTCCGCCCAGCCGGTGTCCAGCAGGTGCTTGGTGGCGTCCACGAAGTCGGTGAAGGTGTTCTTTTTGGCCAGCTTCTTGCCCTCCAGGTACCAGGACCGGCCCAGCTCGCCGCCGCCGCGCACGTGGGCGATGACGAACACGACCCCGCGGTCCAGCAGCGAGAGCCTGGGGATGCCGAAGCCGGGGTCCATGGACATCTCATAGCTGCCGTAGCCGTAGACCAGCACCGGGTTGGGGGTTTCGTTGGTGATATCGGCCCGGCGCAGGATGGTCAGCGGGATCTTGGTGCCGTCCGCCGCTGTGGCCCATTCGCGGGTGGCGCGGTACTTGGCCGGGTCGTAGTCGTTGACCTGGGTTTGCTTGCGCAGCAACAGGGTGCCGTCGGCCAGGGTGTAATCGTAGACGCGCGCCGGGGTGAAGTCCGAGGTGTAGGACAGCCGGATCATGGGTGCTTCGAGCTCGGCATTGGCCAGCGAGCAGGTGTAGAGCTCCTCGTCGAAGGCAGGTTCCACGGCCGGTTGCTGGGCGGCGGTGCCCAGGCCCTCCAGTGGCAGGACCACGACGCGTTCGGTGGTGTCCTTGCGCACCGAAACGACCAGGTGGGTGGCAGTGGCGGCGGTGCCCTCGACCTTGACGGTGTCGCGGTGCTCGAGCACGGTCTCCCAGCGCTGCTGGGCGAAGGGCAGGGCCAGCTGGTCGGCGCGCAGCAGCGAGACCATGTTGTTCAGGGCGTCGCGGTCGTGGGTGATGACGTAGGCCCGCTGCCCGTCGAGCGTCAGTGGATCGGCCGAGTGCAGGATGCGGTGTTCCCGGGAGACGAGCATGACCGGGACCGCATGGGGATCGAGCAAGTCAAGGGTCAGGGTCTCGGAGTATTCGGAGTTGCCGATGGAGATCAGCAGCTCGGTGCGGTCGGCCGCGAGGTCGAAGCCCAGCCACATGCCCGGGTCATCCTCCTGGAACACCACGGTGTCGGTGGCCGGGTCGGTGCCCAGGGTGTGTGCCTTGATCTGGTGGGGGCGCCACGAGTCGTCGACCACGGTGTAGAAGACGCGGGTTCCGTCGGGGGAGAACGCCAGGCCGTAGAACACGTTTTCGATGGAGTCCGGAAGCAGCTCGCCGGTGCCCAGGTCCTTGATGCGCAGGGTGAAGCGCTCGTCGCCGGCGTTGTCCTGGGCGTAGGCCAGCAGGTTCCCGTCCTCGGTGACGGCCATCCCGCCCAGCGAGAAGAAGGGCTTGCCCTCGGCCTCCTTGTTGCCGTCCAGCAGTACCTGCTCGCCCTCGATCGGGACGCCGGCCTCGATGGCCGGCGGGGTCCAGTCGGCGGCCAGCTCCCCGGTGTCGGTGGCTGCAACGCGGCAGTGGATGGCGTACTGGGAGCCCTCGGCGGTGCGGGTGAAGTACCACCAGCCGCGCTTGCGGGCAGGGACCGAGAGGTCGGTTTCCACGGTGCGTGCCTTGATCTCGTTGAAGATCGCCTCGCGCAGCTGTGCCTGGTCGGCGGTGACTGCCTCCGCGTAGGCGTTCTCCGCCTCGAGGTGGGCGCGGACCTGGGGGCTGTCCTTGTCCCGCAGCCATTCGTAGTCGTCGGTGAAGGCATCCCCGTGGTGGGTGCGGACGGTGGGGACCTTGGGGGTCTGCGGTGCGGCGGGTGCGTGCTCGGCGTGGCTCATGCCTCCATTCAATCCGAACAAGCCCCGAACTGCCGCCCGGCTTCGCCCAACGCGGACAAAACCACCCCGCCGCTGCCAATGCCAGGGGGATCGGGCCGGGGCTGGATGGCCCCGGTCCGATCCCCCTTGGGTGGGTAGGGCGACGGATCAGCTCCGCGGCTTCAGGGTCCTGGTGTACTGCACCTCGCCGTTGGCGTTGATGAGCTTGACCGTGAAGGCCGAGCCGTCGCCGGCAACGTCCACGTGGCCGAAGTACTGGTGCTCGCCCGAGCGCGGGGAAGCCATGGTCGGGCCTGCCTGCTGGAAGTCGACCCGCGGGCCGAAGGTCCCATCCAGCGCATTGGGGCCAAAGGAGCCGGCGTTGATGGGACCGGCCACGAATTCCCAGAACTCGTTGAAGTCGGAGAATGCGGCGCGTTCGGGGGAATAGTGGTGCGCCGCGCAATAGTGCACGTCCCCGGTCAGGAACACCACGTTCTTGATGTCGTGTTCCTTGATCGCCGAGAGCAGGCGGGCCAGTTCAAGCTCGCGGCCCAGCGGAGCGCCGTGCTCGGCGTTGGAGATCGACTCCTGGGCCTTGCCGTCGGGCACGATGAGCCCCAGCGGCAGGTCGTTGCCGATGACCTTCCACGTCGCCTCGGAGGCACGCAGCGAACGGATGAGCCAGGCCAGCTGTTCCGCGCCCAGCAGCGACGTCGGTTCGGTTTCCAGGCCGGCGGTGTTCGGTCCCTTGTGCGAGCGCATGTCCAGGGCGAACACATCCAGGTGCGGGCCGCGCGGGACGTGGCGGTAGATGCGCGCCGGTTCGAACCCGGTGCCCGGGCGCATTGCGCGCGCATCGGCGATCGGCATGTACTCCTGCCACGCCTGGCGGCCGCGCGCCGCCAGGGTGTCGACGTCGCGCACCGTGTAGCGCGGATCGTCGATCCTCTCGCCCGGGTACCAGTTGTTCACGGTCTCGTGGTCGTCCCATTGGGCGATCACCGGCACGTGCGCGTACATGGTGCGCAGGTTGGCGTCCATCATGTTGTAGCGGTGGCGGCCGCGGTACTCGTTGAGCGTCTCGGCGACCTTGGAGACCTCCTCCGTCATGACGTTGCGCCAGATGTTCCCGTCCGGCTCCGTCATCTCGGCGGACATGGGCCCGTCGGCGTAGATGGTGTCGCCCGAGTGCAGGAAGAAGTCGGGCTTCGTCGCGGCCATGGCGGCATAGCCGCGCATCCCGCCGATCTCCTCGTTGATGCCGTAGCCCTGGCCCGCGGTGTCGGCTGTCCACACGAAGCTCTGCGCCGCGCTTTCGCGGTTCCTGCCCCTGCCGGGGGCCGGGGCGGTGGTGAAGGAACCGTTGCCGCGTTCACTGCGGCGGCCCGCTTCGTCCTCAAAGTACAGCTCCAGGTCAAAGCGCGTGCCCGCGGGCAGACCCCGGGCATGGATCTTGGCCGTGAAATCGGTGCCCGCATGCGCCTGCGAACCAATGAACTCCACCTTCCGGGCGAAGCGCCCCTTCAACGGATTGCCCTGCTCGTCCGCGGCTCGCAGGACGGCGTGCAGGCGCCCCGGCCCGGAGGCCCGGGACCACAGGACGGCGGAGTTGGTGGAGACGTCCCCGGTGGAGATGCCCGAGGGCAGCACCAGCCGGCGGGTTGCCAGGGGCACGGCCGAGGGCCGCGGAGCGGCCAGGGCGGAAGGGGCGGCCAGGGTTGTCGCCGCGAGGGCGGAGAGCGCGGCTGCGCCCTTCAGCAGCGAGCGGCGATCGGGACGGGGCGGGGAGATATCCATGGGACCCAGCCAATCCCACGCCGGGAACGGGAACATTGCGCCGCGGTTAACGGCTGCCCAATCGTTGGCCGCGGGCGGCGGCTGCGCCATGGCAGGGGGAGTCAATACACCGGCCACTTGGCATGGGGTGGCAGGATGGGCTTCATGGGCACAGGGCATGCGGCGCGGGAGACACCATCGACCAGGGAGACCTGGGAATCCGTGCTGGAATACGCACCGGACTTCCTGGAGTTCGACCGCGCGCTGTCCCGGCAGCCCGGGTACCAGGGTGCAGTGGCCGTCCACGGGGAACTGGTGGGTTCCTTCAGCGGCGGCTACGCACGGCTTTCTCCGCCGGAACCCATGACCGACGGGCACCTGTTCAGGGTGGCCTCCCATTCCAAGACCTTCACCGCCACCGCGGTGATGATCCTGCAGCAGGACGGGAAGCTCTCGCTGGAAGACCGGCTGGGAACCTGGATCGCCGACCTGGCCGGGAGCGAAGTGGCAGAGGTGACGGTGGGTGAATTGCTTTCCCACTCCGCCGGCATCGTCCGCGACGGGGACAATGCAGACTTCTGGACCCTCGACCGCCCCTTTCCCGGCACATCGGAGGTGCTGGAGATCGCCCGGCGGGGCAAGGTGCTCGAACGCAACGAACACTTCAAGTACAGCAACGTCGGCTACGGGCTGCTGGGACTGGTCATCGAGGCGGCAACGGGACAGTGCTACGCCGATGTCGTGGGCGAGCGCATCCTTGCGCCCCTGGGGCTTTTGGACACCGGCGTCGATCTCGACGCACGGGAACCCGGGCTCGCCGCCGGCTACGGGCCGCTGGCGCTCGCCGGAAGCAGCCACGAGCTGGCGGACCGAACCGAAATCGAGCACACCGCCACCCATGCACTTGCGCCGGCCACCGGCTTCTATTCCACGGCCAGGGACCTGGCCGCCTACCTCGGCTCCCATCTCCTGGACGCCAGCCCGAGCGTGCTGGACAACGACTCCAAGCGCCGCATGCAGCGCAAGGCCGAAGACTCCGGGGCGCCGGGGCGCGGCTACGGCCTGGGCTTCATCGTGCAGCAGGTCGCAGAACGGCAGTCCTTCGGCCACAGCGGCGGTTACCCGGGGCACATCACCCGTTCCTGGGCGGTGCCCAAGACCGGGGTGGTGCTCAGCATGCTCACCAACGCCGTCGACGGTCCGGCCGCTGCCTGGGGCGAAGCGCTCTTTGCCCTCGCGGCGCTCGCAGAGGCTCCGGTGCCGGATTCCTGGGCGGGGGTCGAAACTGCGGAGCTTCGGCGCTTTACCGGACGGTTCGCTTCGCTCTGGGACGTTATCGACATCGCCGAACTTGGCGGCAAGCTCTATTGGCTCACCCCCGGCCAGACACCCAAGCCGGCGACGGCACGGCCGCTGGAATACGTGGACTCGAACACCCTGAAGTCCGCCGACACCAACGGCTTCGCCGGGTACGGCGAAAAGATGTCCTTCGAAATCGATGAGCGCGGGGCGGCGTCCGTGCGCGGGCCCGGAGGCATGCTCTTCACGCGGTGGGAGGACTTCCGGATTCCGCGAGTGCTGCGGGCAGCGATATGATGTGTGGTTTTGTGCATTGCCGCGATGTAACCCACATCGCGCGATGCCCGACCCACGTGGCCACCGCGCCGCGTGGGTGGTATCGCCGGTGGTCACCAGCACCTAGGCTATGACCCGTGTTAGCGCCCTCTTACACCGAGGGCGGAGACTGCAAACATAAGGAGAGTGAACGACCCTTGAAGACGTCCAGTAAGACTCGAGGTCCACGGACCTGGTTCAGGGCGGTGATTGCCGGGCTCGTGGGCATGTTCCTGCTGCTGGGGGGCGCCGGCGCCGCCCTGGCAACGCCCGCCGACTCCGGAGTCGAAGGCAAGACCTTCGTCATCGGCACCGACACCACCTTCGCCCCGTTCGAGTTCCGGGCAGACGGCGAACTGACCGGCATCGACATGGACCTGATCCGCGCCATTGCCGAAAAGGAAGGCTTCGAGGTCGAAATCCGTTCCCTCGGGTTCAATGCCGCCTTGCAGGCCCTGTCCTCGGACCAGGTCGACGGCGTCATTGCCGGCATGTCGATCACCGATGAACGCAAGAACATCTACGACTTCTCCGAACCGTACTTCGAGTCGGGCATCCAGATGGCGATCGCCAAGAACGATGAATCCATCAAGGGCTACGAGGATCTTGAGGGCAAGACCGTGGTCGCCAAGACCGGGTCCGAGGGCGAAACCTACGCCAAGTCGATTGCCGACCAGTACGGCTTCACCGTCAAGTCGCTGGACCAGTCGGCCACCATGTACGAATCGGTGAAGTCGGGTTCCGCCGTGGCCGTCTTCGACGATTACCCGGTGCTCGCTTACGGAGTGGCGCAGAACAACGGGCTGACCACGGTGACCGACAAGGTTCCTGGCGGCTCCTACGGCTTCGCGGTGGACAAGGGCAAGAACGCCGCCCTGCTGGCCGCCTTCAACGACGGCCTGGCCGAGCTGCAGGCCAGCGGCGAGTACGACCAGATCCTGGACAAGTACCTCGCCGATCCCACCGCAGCTGTTCCCACCACGTTCTGGGAGCTGCTCACCGAGTCGTTCCCCGCGTTGATGCAGGGCCTGGGCAACACCATTCTGGTGACTGCCATTTCCTTCGCCGTCGCCATGGTGCTGGGCCTGGTGGCCGGATTCATGAAGATCTCCCACAACATCGTGCTGCGCGGCATCGCCACCACGTTCGTGAACGTCTTCCGCGGCACCCCGCTGCTGCTCTGGGCCTTCATGTTCTACTTCGGCGTACCTCAGCTGACCGGTCAACCGATGAGCATCTGGGTTGCCGGCGTGCTGACCCTGTCGCTGAACTCCGGCGCCTACGTGGCGGAGATCGTTCGCGGCGGCATCCAGTCGGTGGATCCCGGACAGCTGGAGGCCTCCCGTTCGCTGGGCTTGGGCTACGGCAAGTCCATGCAGAAGGTCGTGGTCCCGCAGGCCTTCAAGATGATGACCCCCTCATTGATCAACCAGTTGATCATCATGCTCAAGGACTCCTCGCTGTTGCTGGCCATCGGCTTCACCGAGCTGCTCTACCAGGGCCAGCAGATCTACGCGTCCAACTTCCGGGTCACCGAGACGCTGCTGATCGTGGGCGTCATCTACTTCGTCGCCATCATGGCGCTGACCAAACTGGCCAACTTCGCGGATAGGAAGTTCAACAAATGAGTGAAGCAACCGTCGCCTCGCCGCGCGAGGCGAAGATCGCGGTCAAGGGGCTGCGCAAGTCCTTCGGCCACAACGAGGTGCTCAAGGGCATCGACGTGGACATTGCCGAGGGCGAGGTCGTGTGCGTGATCGGGCCCTCGGGCTCGGGCAAGTCAACGCTGCTGCGCTGCCTGAACAAGCTCGAGGAAATCTCGGGCGGCCATGTCATCGTGGATGGCTTCGATGTTACCGACCCGAAGGTCGACATCAACGAGGTGCGCCGCCATGTGGGCATGGTCTTCCAGCACTTCAACCTCTTCCCGCACATGACGGTGGCCGAGAACATCATGCTGGCGCCGGTGGAACTGAAGAAGGCGACCAAGGCCGAGGCCCGCGAGCAGGCACTGAAGTTGCTTGACCGCGTGGGCTTGCGGGAAAAGGCCGACGCCCGTCCGGCGTCCCTCTCCGGCGGCCAGAAGCAGCGCGTGGCCATTGCCCGTGCGCTGGCCATGAACCCCGGCATCATGCTCTTCGACGAGGCAACCAGCGCCCTGGACCCGGAGATGGTCGGCGAGGTGCTGCAGGTCATCCGCGACCTGGCCAAGGAGGGCATGACCATGGTCCTGGTGACCCACGAAATGGGCTTCGCCAAGGAAATCGGGGATCGGGTGATCTTCATGGACGCCGGCGTCGTCTGCGAGTCGGGGCCGCCAGCCGAGCTCTTTGGCAACCCGCAGCAGGACCGCACCAAGGAGTTCCTCTCGAAGGTTCTCTAAGGGGGGAGTTGCCCTGACTACAGCGAAAGCCCGCTCTGCCTGCGGTCCCCGTCCCGGGGTTCTGCGAGGCAAGGCGGGCTTTCGTGATTTCACCGCGGTTGGCCGGAGGGGTCAATCCTTCGTCGGCGGTTGCTGGCCGGTCTTGTATCCGACCCCCGGATTGGGCTTGCCGACAAGATCACTGACGGTGACGAAATGGTAGCCCTGGGAATCGAGGTCCTCAAGGATCTTCGGCATGGCATCGATGGTGGATTTGTGGATGTCGTGCATCAGGACGATGGATCCGGGCTTGACGCTTTGGGCCGCCTTGATGGTTTTTTTGGCGTCACGCGTCTTCCAGTCCAGGGTGTCGTCGCTCCACAGGGCCACGGGTACGGTCTGCGCCTTTTTCAGGCTCTCCGTGATCGTGCCGTAGGGGGGACGCATCACCGTCGGGGCGGCTCCGGTGGCCTTCTCAATGGCCTCGCGGCCCTCTTGCAATTCGCGTTGGGCGGCGGCCGGGGAGATTTTCGCGAGGTCTTGGTGGGACCATGTGTGGTTTCCGATTTCATGCCCCCTGGCCAATTCGTCACGCACGATTTCCGGATGCTTTGCGACGTCCTTGCCGATGAGGAAGAACGTCGCCTTGGCGTTGTGCTCATCGAGGATGTCTAGCAGCGCCTCGGTGTGGGGTCCGGGCCCGTCGTCAAAGGTCAGCGCCACGCACTTGACCTTGGCGCAGTCGGGGCCTGTGGGGCCGGCCGTGGTGCTTGGCGCGTCCTGCGACTCCGCCTTTGAGTTCGCCGGGTACCCCTGCCAGTGCGTGCTCAGCGGAACGCCGCAGCCTGCCAGGGGGAGGGCGAGTGTAGGGACGGCAATGAAACGAAGCAGCGTGGAGCGGGAAACCATGCTGGCCATCGTCTCAAGCCAACCTGCGAGAATCCTCAACGGCCGCTGGTTTGGGCCGCGATACTGGGGTTTCCCGGGGCATGTCCAGTACCGGGAAGGTGGGGGTTTTTCCTTCTGTGACGCGAGGCATAGCTCACATCGCTTGAAGATTCAACTAATGTTGTGTCATGGTTAAGGGGAACTTGCGGAACGGATGAACCGGCCCGCCACGACCCCAGCCCCCCAGCGGATGGGACATCGTGACGAAACGACCAAAGGATTTTTCATGGACAGCGCAATTAAGAACCCCGCATTGGCAACCGCCGCACAGACCATCCTGCGCGTCGTCATCGGCTTCCTCTTCGCCGCCCACGGCTGGCAGAAGTACTTCCAGTTCACACTCGATGGCACCACCGCGGCATTTGGCCAGATGGGCATTCCCGCGGCCGGGCTGGTGGCCCCCGTGGTGGCAACGCTGGAAATCGTTGGCGGCATCGCCTTGATCCTCGGTGTACTCACCCGAATCTTCGCCGTCCTGCTGACCGCGAACATGCTCGGGGCAATTTTCCTGGTGCACATCTCGGCCGGCGTCTTCGTTGAAGCCGGTGGCTACGAGCTGGTGTTGGCACTGGCCGCAGGCGCCGCAGCCATCGCACTGCTGGGCGCCGGACGCATCTCCGTGGACCGCTTCATCCCGGGCCGCATCGCCGCCTAGTCTCCAGGGCACCAACGAAGCAAACCCCCGTGGGCACCGGTTGAATCCGGCGCCCACGGGGGTTTGCTCATTTTCCCGCGAGTTCTATTCGGCGGCGATGGGCACCAGCAGGTCCTTCACGGCCGGATCGGTGCGAAGGAATTCCTGTACGGCGGGATCTTGGAACGCCTTGACGAGGTTCTTCACGTTTTCGGTGTCTTGGAAGTCGGTGCCGATGGTCAGTTGACCGGCGAATTCGTCGGGGGCCGCCGGGGCGTAGATCTGCTGCTCCAGCGGAACCTTGGCCGCGACGTAGTACTCGGTGTAGCCCACCGCTGCATCCAGGTCCGGCAGGGAGCGGGACTGTGCGGCGAAGTCGAGCAGCTTGAACTTCAGGTCCTTGGGGTTTTCGGCAATGTCCTTCTGGGTTGCCTTCCACTTGTCCACGCCGTCGGCCAGCTTGATCAGCCCTGCACGCTCCAGCAGCCACAGGCCCTGGGCCTCGTTGGCCGGGTCGGAGTACAGGGAGATGGTTGCCCCGTTGGGGATCTCGTCGATCGACTGGTACTTCGCGCTCCAGATTCCGAAGCCCCAGCGGAACACCGGCGTGGCCGCTGCGAGCTTGAAGTCGGGATTGGCCTCGAGCACCTGGGAGAGCCAAAGCTTGTGCTGGTAAATCGTTCCGGCGACCTCGCCGGTGGATACCGCGCGGTTCAGCGTGGTCGAATCGGCCAATCCCTTGAAGGCCACCTTGATGCCGTATTTGGGGGCGATTTCCTCCGCCACGAAGTTCACCAGCGCCTGCTCGGCGTGGTTGCCTTCCGCTGTGACGACCGTGAGCGTGGCTCCGGCAACGGTGTTCGGTGACTTGTCCCCGGCGTTGGAACTGATGATCGCTGCGGCAGCAATGGCTCCGGCGAGGGCGATGGCACCAAGGGTCCAGGGCCACTTCTTTTTCTTTTGGATGGTGAAGCCGTGGGACTCGGGCCCGGTGGCGGTCTTGGGGTCGGTGATGGTCATGTGGAACTGCCTTTCGGGCGCGGGAGTGAACGGATGAGTGTTGCTAGAAGAGACAAAGGGGGAATGCGTGGGTGGGCGCCGTATTGGCTAGGCCCGGCGGCGCAGGTGCGGGGTGGTCGCCCGCACCAGTGCGTCGCCGGTGAGCTGGACGATGGTGACCAGCGCGATCAGCAGGATGACCGTGGCGAGCATGACGGTCTGGTCGAAGCGCTGGTAACCATAGGTGACCGCGACGTAGCCAATCCCGCCGGCGCCGATGGTCCCGGCGATGGCCGAGTATTCGATCATGGCGATGGTGTTGATGGTCAGCCCGCCCAGGATGGCGGGAACGGCCTCGCCCAGCTGCGCGCTGCGGATGATCTGCAGCGGCGAGCCGCCCGAGGCGCGCGCCGCGGCGGTGACAGAGCGCGGGACGTCGCGCAAACAGTTCTCCACGAGCCTGGCGAAGAACGGGATGCCGGCCAATGACATGGGCACCACGGCGGCGGCAATGCCGATGTTGGTGCCGGTGACGAAGCGGGTGAACGGGACGATCGCGGCCATCAGCACCAGGAACGGCAGCGACCTGCCGATGTTCACGATCCAGCTCAGCACCGAGTAGGTGCCCCGGTGCTCGTAGAGCCCGCCGGGTGCCATGTTGTGCAGCGCCACGGCGATCGGGGTGCCCAGGGCGACGACGATGAGCATGACGATGCCGACCATGGCCAGGGTTTCGCCGAGTGCCGGCACCAGCAGCGCCGGAAGCTCGGGCAGGGGAGTGTCGGACAGTGCGCGGATCTGCACCGCGGCAGGAATGCCTAGGCCCATTGGAGCTCCTCCGTGATTCGTGGTGCGGGCTGGACCGCGGGGGCGGCGGCTTCGCGGGGAACCGCGCGCAGGCCGTGGCGGGCAAACGCCGCGGCTGCCAGCGGCTCGGGGGCGCGCAGCCCCACGGTGGCGTTGCCGGTGCTGGTCCCGTCGATGCTTTGGATGGTGGCGGCCAGCAAGGCCACCGGCTCGCCGAGGTCGGCGGAGACGCGTTGCAACCAATCCGCCGGGACGGTGCGTGAATCGTAGGTCACGTGCCATGCTCGCGAACCTGCCCCGGGATGGGCGGGGGACAGACGTGGCTGCAGCGCCCGGCCCAGGGCCGAGTCGTGGTCGGTGAGCAGGTCCACCAGTGACCCTTGTTCGGTGATGCGGCCGTTTTCCAGCCGGGCAGCGGAATCGGCCACGTGCAGCACGGTGTCCATTTCATGGGTGATGAACACGACCGCCAGGTCCAGGTCGTCGCGCAGCTGGCGCAGGAGCGAGACGACCGAGCGCGTGGTTTCCGGGTCCAGCCCCGAGGTCGCCTCGTCGGAGAGCAATACTGAGGGACGCAGGGCCAGCGCACGGGCAATGCCCACGCGCTGGAGCTGGCCGCCGGAAAGTTCGAAGGGGTAGTGGTTGGCGCGGTGGGAGAGGCCGACGCGTTCGAGCAGTTCGGCGACCCGGGCCTTTGTCTCGGCCGGGGTCACGCCCAGGTACTGCAGCGGCAGGGCAATGTTCTCCGCGGCGGTGCGGCGTGAAAGCAGGCTCGCGGACTGGAAGATGGTGCCGATGCGGCGCCGGGCGACCCGTAGCTTGCGTTCCGAAAGCCGGGCCAGGTCTTCGCCGTTGACGATGACCTGTCCGGAGGTGGGGCGTTCCAGGAGATTGATGCACTGGGCCAAAGTGGATTTTCCGGCACCCGAGGGGCCCACGATGGCGAGGATCTCGCCAGTGGCAACGTCGATCTCCAGGTTGTCCAGGACGGTGACGGACGTGTCTCCGTGTCCGTAGACCTTGGTGAGGTTTTTCAGGCTGATCATGCGATGCCTTTCC
Organism: Paeniglutamicibacter sulfureus; assembly: GCF_030512175.1. Taxonomy (GTDB): domain Bacteria; phylum Actinomycetota; class Actinomycetes; order Actinomycetales; family Micrococcaceae; genus Paeniglutamicibacter; species Paeniglutamicibacter sulfureus. The sequence goes on from NZ_JAULBL010000002.1 coordinate 1,568,266, forward strand.
GTGCTGGATTGGCACCTGCTGGTGCCGCTGTTTTCCTGCCCCGCCAGGGGGAGGGGTTCCGGGGATGGTCAATTCTGCGTCGAGGGGATAGCCCCTGGCCATGGGTCTGTCACGGCGGGGCACGCAACGACTTGTTGCGTCACGCAGGCGGGCCCCGGCGCGTCGTCCATTGCGTTTCATGACGCGTGAAACGGTGCCGGCGACTTGTCGCGTCACAAACGTGACGCCGGCCGCTTCGGTAGCTCCGTGGACCGAAAACTTCTTTTCCGGCCGAGCGGCCTTCCCCTGCTCGATCGGCGGCGGTCCTCGGCGTGCAGGGGGGGTGTCCGCTGAGCCGCGGGCATTGCGGGGAGCTGCGGCGTCGTCTTCCGGTCCTGCGGCGATTGACGAAAAGGCGTTCGTCCGCATATCCTGAACGAACGGTCAGTAAATAATCTTTTTGTCACAGTGAGGTGAGCACTATGGCTGCACAGCAAGAAAGCGGCGGATCGCTATCCGCGGTACTTTCTCCTGAGGAGCAAGCAGGGCAGGATCGCTTCAACGCGATCATTGCCGAGGATTCACGCATCGAACCCCGCGACTGGATGCCCGAGGCATACCGCAAGACCCTGACGCGGCAGATGTCACAGCACGCCCACTCCGAGATCATCGGCATGCAGCCGGAGGCCAACTGGATCACCAGGGCCCCTTCGCTCAAACGCAAGGCCATTCTCATGGCCAAGGTGCAGGACGAAGCCGGACACGGCCTCTACCTGTATTCGGGCACCGAGACCCTCGGCACCCCGCGCGATGTGCTCAACGACCAGTTGATGACGGGCAAGGCCAAGTACTCTTCGATCTTCAACTACCCGGCACGCTCCTGGGCCGACATGGGCGCCATCGGCTGGCTGGTCGACGGCGCCGCCATCGCCAACCAGGTCCCGCTGTGCCGCGCCTCCTACGGCCCCTACGGCCGGGCCATGGTGCGCATCTGCAAGGAGGAATCCTTCCACCAGCGCCAGGGTTTTGAGATCCTGCTCGAGCTGGCCAACGGCACCGAAGCGCAGAAGAAGATGGCGCAGGACGCAATCAACCGGTTCTACGCCCCGTCCCTGATGATGTTCGGTCCGCCGGATTCCGACTCCCCGAACTCGGGCCAGTCCACCGCGTGGAAGATCAAGCGGTTCTCCAACGACGAATTGCGCCAACGCTTCGTCGGCATGATCGTCGAGCAGGTCAAGGTGCTGGGTCTGACCCTGCCGGACCCCGAGCTGCGCTTTGACGAGGAATCCGGGACGTGGAAGCACATGGACCTGGACTGGGTTGAGTTCAAGGCAGTCATCGCCGGCAACGGGCCCTGCAACGCGCAGCGCCTGCAGCGCCGCCGCGATGCACACAATGAAGGCGCCTGGGTGCGCGAAGCTGCCGCGGCATACGCGGCAAAGATGGCTCGAAAGACCGAGGTTGCATAACTCATGACCGAAACAGAAGGCACCTGGCCGCTCTGGGAAGTATTTGTCCGCTCCTCCCGCGGGCTCTCGCACGTCCATGCAGGATCCCTGCACGCCCCGGATGCGGAGATGGCGCTAAAGAACGCCCGCGACCTGTACACCCGACGCAACGAGGGCGTCTCCCTCTGGGTCGTGGCCAGCAGCGACATCATCGCCTCGGACCCCGACGCCAAGGGCATGTACTTTGAGTCCCCGCAGGGCAAGGACTACCGCCATGCCACGTACTACACCAAGTCCGAGGGCGTGAAGCACCTGTGAGCGCACACGAGACAGACCACTCCCTGGACAGCTTCGGCGACACCTCGGCCTCGGCCACCCGCGTCACCCCGGGCAACGCCCTGCGCCCCGAGGACATCGCCATCGCTCAGGACCAGCCATCCGAGCAGGTCGCCGAATACGCCCTGCGGCTGGGCGACGACGCCCTGATCCTCGCCCAGCGCCTCTCGCACTGGATCTCCCGCGGACCGGAGATCGAGGAAGACATCGCCCTGGGCAATATCGCCCTGGATCAGCTGGGCCACGCCCGCTCCTTCCTCTCCTACGCCGCCAAGGCGTGGGACAAGACCGAGGACGACCTGGCCTACTGGCGCGAGGAGGAGGACTTCCGATCGCTGCACATCGTCGAACAACCCAACGGCGACTTCGGCGTGACCATCGTGCGCCAGCTGATCATCTCCATCTACCAGCACCTGCTTTACACGGCGCTGCTGGACTCGGCCGATCCGACGATCGCGGCAATTTCCGCCAAGGCCGTCAAGGAGGTCGACTACCACCGCGACCACGCCATCGCCTGGACCCTGCGCCTAGGCATCGGCACCGAGGAATCGGCACGCCGCATGCGCCACGCCCTGGAGGTGCTGTGGCCCTACGTGGGGGAGATGTTCGAGGACGAGGAACTGCACGCAGCCCTGGGCGATGTCGCAGTGGCACCCTCTTCGCTGCGCGCCGCGTGGGAAGAAGAAATCACCGCCGTCTTGAAGGACGCCGAACTCGAGCTCCCCACGGTTCCCTTCGCCATGGCCCGCGGCCGGCGCGGCGAACACTCCGAACACCTCGGCTTCATTCTGGCCGAAATGCAGGTCCTGGCGCGCAAGCACCCCGGCGCCACCTGGTAAGCAAAGGACGAGAGAAAATGATTGCCACCATCACCGAGCTGCGCGAAATCGCCGCACGGGTGACCGACCCCGAGATCCCGGTGCTCACCATCGCGGACCTGGGGATCCTGCGGGACGTGGAGCTTCAGGGCGACACCGTGGTCGTCACCATCACCCCCACGTATTCGGGATGCCCGGCGATGGACGCAATCACCGAGGACCTCGGAACCGTCTTCAAGGATTCCGGATTCGACTCGGTCCGCGTCAACCTGGTCCTTTCCCCGGCCTGGAGCACCGACTGGATGACCGAGTCGGGCAAGGCCAAGCTCCAGGCCTACGGCATTGCCCCGCCCACGGGCACCGGCCACCGCGGGCCGGTGACCCTGGGCCTGGGCGTGAAGTGCCCGCAATGCCACTCGCTCAATACCAAGGAACTTTCCCGCTTCGGTTCCACCTCGTGCAAGTCCATGTACCAATGCAAGGACTGCCTGGAACCCTTCGACTACTTCAAGGTGCTCTCATGACAGACACGACTGCCGCCCTGCCGGCCAACGACGGCGTTGACCCCGAGGTCCCGGGCCGCCGCCGGACCACCTTCCACACCCTGGAGGTCTCCGAGGTCCGCCGGCTCACGGCCGACGCCATCGAGGTCACCTTCGAGGTCCCCGCGGACCTCGCCGGCCAATACGACTACCTTCCGGGCCAGTACGTGGCCCTGCGCAAGGAACTTGAGGACGCTGAGGGCAACCTCGTGGAGCTGCGCCGCAGCTACTCCATTTGCGCCGAACCGACCGCCGGGGAAATCCGCGTCGCCATCAAGCGCGACATCGGCGGCATCTTCTCCACCTGGGCCAACGAGTCCCTGGCCGCCGGGGACACCATGGATGTCATGAGCCCCACCGGCGGCTTCATCTCCAAGCACAAGATGAACGGGTTGAACGACCCCGATGACATCGATGTGGAAACCGAGGACACCTTCGTGGCCGTGGCCGCCGGATCGGGCATCACCCCGGTCATGGCCATCGCCCGCACGGTGCTGGCCGCCAACCAGAACGTCCACTTCGACCTTGTCTATGCGAACAAGGCAGCCATGGACGTGATGTTCCTGGAGGAGCTGGCGGACCTCAAGGACCGCTACCCGGCACGCTTTGCCCTGCACCACGTGCTGAGCCGCGAACAACGGATCTCCCCGCTGCTCTCGGGCCGCATTGACGCGGAGAAGCTGAACAAGCTGCTGGGCTCGGTCATCCGCACCGACCAGGTCGACGAATGGTTCCTCTGTGGCCCCTTCGAGCTGGTCCAGCTGGTGCGCGACAACCTGGCCGCGCAGGGCGTCCCGGCGGACAAGGTCCGCTTTGAGCTGTTCACCACCGGGGAGCCCACCCGCCCCGAAGGCAACATCGGCCGTCCTGTCGTCATCGACGAATCCGACGAGACCTACCAAATCGAGTTCAAGCTCGATGGCCTGCAGGGCGAGGTCAAGAGCCCCGTTCACGCCCGCGAGACCATCCTCAACGCCGCGCTGCGCGTCCGCCCGGACGTCCCGTTCGCCTGCGCCGGTGGCGTCTGCGGCACCTGCCGCGCCAAGGTCGTCGAGGGTAGCGTGGACATGGACGAGAACTACGCCCTGGAACCTGACGAAATCGAGCGGGGCTACGTGCTCACCTGCCAGTCGCGGCCCACCACCGATCGCGTCCTGGTCGACTACGACGCCTAAGACGCAAACCACATCGCAAGGATCCATCCGCGGGAGCGGGTGGATCCTTGGCATAGGACCTAAAACCGGAGGGACACGGACCAACATGATTGAACTGAACATCACCGGCGGGGTGGCAGAGATTGTGCTTAACGCCCCGGAGAAGATGAATTCCCTGAACGAGGCCGCCCTGGCGGAACTCGGTGCGGCCTACGACAAGGCCGCCGAAGGTGTGGAGACCGGCGAGGTGCGCGCCCTGCTGCTGCGCGGCGAGGGCCGCGGCTTCTGCGCCGGACGTGACATTTCGGGCGTGGTTCCGGCCGACGATGATGTCATGGGATACCTCGGGGGCACGGTGCAGCCGCTGCTGGCCAAGATGTCCTCCTTCCCTGCGCCCACCTTCGCCGCGGTGCAAGGGGCCTGCCTCGGGGTCGGGCTGGGCCTGGCCATTGCCACCGACGTGGTCTACGTGGCGCAGAACGCCAAGATCGGCTCGCCCTTCGCCAACTTGGGGGCGACCCTGGACTCGGGCGGGCACTGGCTGTTCACCGAGCGACTGGGCACGCACCGCACGCTGGATCTGATCTACACCGCGGAACTGATCAGCGGCGCCGACGCGGTGGCCTCCGGGCTCTTCTCCCGGGCCATGCCCGCCGATGAATTGCTCGAGACCACGCGCGGCATCGTCGCCAAGGTCGCCTCCGGTGCCACCGGCGCCTTCCGGGCATCCAAGGAACTCGTGGCAGAGATCCGCGACTCCCGTCTGGGACTGTGGGAATCGATGGCCAATGAGAACCAGGCCCAGGCGGATCTGTGCGCGACGGAGGACTACGCGGAGGGGTTCCTGGCCTTCCAGGAAAAGCGGAAGCCTGCATTCAAGGGCTAAGCTCCCCGGATTCCTTGTGGGGCGTCCCCGCCAAGCGGGGACGCCCAACGCGTATGTTGGTTCCAGCGTGCATTCGGGCGATACCTTCCACCATTTCGATCGCGACCGCGTTCGAACTGACCGGGGAAGCCGGCTAGGAAGACCCATGGTTCCGTCGGCCCCGATTCTTCAAGAATGAGAGCAATGGCAGGCCGGCACACGCCGTCAACCCCACCCAGATCCACATCGCCGGCTGAAGCCCGATGGCATCGCCCGCCAAACCGCCCACGATGCCAAGGACCGGCACCGGACCCATGGTGAAAACCAGCCGAAATCCCTGCTGTCGCCCCATCATCTCCTCCGGCGTGAACTTGGCCAGCAGGCCATAGGCGGTTGCGTTGTAGGAAACCATCAGCGCGTTGTAGAGCACCGAGTGGCAGATCACCAGCACGATGGCTCCGGCAGGGGCAAGTCCAGCCAGGGGAATCAACGCGACGGCCAGCGGCAGGAAGAGGATGGACAGCGCCAAGACCCTGTACTCGCCCAGCTTTTCCACGAGCACTGGAACCACCAGGGAACCCAGCAATCCACCGACGGCAATGGTCGAGATGACCAGCCCAATGGTTTGGGGGCCGAAGCCCAGGACCTTGACGAAGTACAGCGTCTCCAACGCCGACCCGAACGCCAAGCCCATGCTGCTGATCGCGGAAGAGGCGACGAGGGCACGTATGGTGGGGTGCTTGAGGGTGAAGTCAAGCCCCTCACCGAAGGACTCCCTGAAGCCGACCCGCGCCGCCGTTTCGGCAGGGGGAGAGGTGTTCCCCGTCTTCTTGCGAAAGCCCCAAAGCAGGGTTCCCGCGGCGAGCAGGTTCGCTGCCCCGGCCACGATCAGGGTGAACGGTGCGGATATGACAGCGACCAGAACACCGGCCAACCCGGGGGAAATGATCCCCATCGAGGTTTCAACGGTTTCCTTGCGGGCAAAGGCCGTCGATGCCAGGTCTCGCCCCACGATGCCCGGTAGGGCGGATCCTGCGCCCATGCCCCACAACATGCCTGCCACTCCGACAAGGAATGAAACCAGCACCAACTGTGGGTAGGTCAAAGCACCCAACGACCAGCTCAGCGGCACCGAGAAAATCGCCAGCCCCGCCGCCAATTGGGCCCACATCATGGCCTTGATCCGATCTACGCGATCGAGCATGATCCCGGCCGGGATGGCCAGGAACAAAAAGGCGGCGGCCCCCGCGGCATTGAGCAGGCCGATCTGGGTTGCCGTGGCGTTCAGGGCGTAGATGGCGACCAGATCGTCGGCGACATTGAGGATGCCGGTGGCGAACGCGCCGAACGCCACCGATCGCATCAGCACGCCAAAGCCGGGCTTGTTCCGCAATCGGGACAGCGACGCCGTGGCAGTCTCCGGGACCTGCCGCTCACTCATGGGGAACATCCTTTGTTGTCAGGGCATCTTCCTGCAGATGCTACCTGCCGGGTACAGCGAACCCATGCCCGCCGCCCAACCGCCGCGCCGTGGCCGACTCCGCTTCGCCCTCCCACGCTCCCGGCAGCGGGCGCCATGGTGCCGGGACGTATGGCAATGGGTGTCGAGACCCGCAGGCGTGGCAAAGCCGGCCCGCTATGGAACGCGGATCCAGTCGGCGCCGCCGGGCGCGCGGTGCCACGACTGCCGTGGACCGTCCCATTCACGCGCTACATCCGTGAGCCAGAAGGTGCTGTCGGGGTCCCAGCCGGCGATGACCGACGCCGTGTCGGTGTCCACGTCCAGGGCACGGCCCGCAAGGCCGAGATAGCCCTGGGTCGTCAGGTGCACGGCGTCCCACTCCTGTGCGACTCGTTCCCAGTCCGGGATCACCCAGGGCCCGTCGCGTCCGGTGCAGCGGAACCAGTCGTGCCGTCGGGAGGCGGTGACCTCGAGTGGATGGATGCGACACAGGGATACCCAGTCATCCGCGGCGCGGATCTCGAAGGTGCGCCCTACTCCGCGAACCGGGATGGCTGTCGCCTCGTCCCATCCAAAGTAGTCCTCCACGAGGTTGAACCCCGCCGGGACCTGCCCGACGGTGTGGACAAGCCCCTGCGGGATGGACCACCACTCCCCGGACCAGTTGGCGTGCAGGTCGCTCGGGCGTTCGCGCGCGGCCCGTTCCTCCTCGGCGCGTGCGTTGCAGGCCCACTTTGCCAGGGCTTGGCGCGGGTCCTTATCCAGCGGGGCTGGGTCATCCGGCGATCGCCAGTCGATGGCCCACTGTTCCCGCCGGCGAAGTCCTCCGTTGGACTGCAGCGCCAGTGCCTTCAGGACATGTTCCGCCAGGGACTCGAAGGCGGCTCGGACGGCTGGAAGCGTGGCGAGCTTGTCTTCCCCGGCTGGTTCCTGCCAGTACCTGGCGTTGGCTACCGCCCGCTCAAGGGCGGCCTGCAACGGGGCCTCGTCGAGATCGGTGAGGTCGAGGGTGGCAATTGCTGCTGCCAGCCGAGTGGGCGAGGCGGGAGAAGGGGGAACGACAGTGTTGTTGGAACCATCCGCCAACATCACCCACGAAATCCCTCGCCCTGGGTCAAGGACATTGGCCAGCTCGAACACGGCATGCCGGATCTCCGGGTCAAGTTCCATCGCGAGTTCGAGACACATGCGCCTGGCCCTCGGTCCGCCAAGAAACGAGTCAATGTTTGGTTCCATCGCTTCATCCTTGCATTTTCGCCGCCGCGGCGGGCAGGGCGTCGTGAATCCCGATGTCAGTCGGCCGGCGGAACGCTGCCGGGTGCCGTGAGAATGTCCTGTCCGCCGCGCAACAGCCGTGCCATGATCCGCCTGGCCTGCCGTCCCTCCGGGATTGGCAACAATGGATAGACATGCACCATGCCCGGGGCCTCGTGGAACTCGGTGGCCACACCGGCCGCACGCGCCTTGGAAACCAGCAGCTCGCAGTCCGGATGGGTGATGTCTCGGGTGCCGGCAAACACCGCGAGCGGACCGAGCCCGGCCATCTCACCGAACAACGGAGAGACGATCGGATTGTCCAACGGGAGTTCTCCACGCCAAAGTTCCACAGCGGCCCGCAGGCCGGGGCGGACCAGCCACGGGTCGTTCGGCTCGAGTGCGTCGATGACCGGATTACTCAGGCTCAGGTCCAGGGCCGGGGCGATCAGTACCGTGTGGGCGAGGGCCACGTGTGCATCGCGGAGCAGCAGTGCGGCGGCAAGCGCAATTTGGCCGCCGGCAGAGTCGCCGACAACCGACACGTTTTCCGCTCCGTCACTGGCTGCGAGGCGCTTGAGCAGGTCGGCGACCTGCGGGACCACCGTCGCGGCGGTTCCCTGCGGCGCCAGCGGGTAGATGGGGACCAGCACCCGGGAACCGGTGGTGGCGGCGAGTTCGGCGACAAGTTGCCAATGCTGAAGGGCAATCTGGTTGATCCAGGCCCCTCCGTGGACATAAACGATCTGTCCCCGTGGCTCCGCACCGGAGGGGAAAACCGTGTAGAGGGGCCATCCGTGATCTTGGTCCACGCTGACGCCCACGCCGCGGGGGAGAATGCGCGGGGGTCCATAGGGGCGGGGGCGCAATCGCCGCGCTGCTACCAGATCGGAAGTCGCCTGGGCGCTGGCGAAGCGGCGCCGGTATCCGAGCGCGGTCAAGATCGGCGGCATCATCCGACTGGCAAGACTGGGCACGGCGCACTCCTTGGCGGGATGGGGAACTGCTGCCTCGCTGCTTCCCGAGGCGCAGTCCGGCGCCGGTCACAGCCGACATACCGAACGTACCACCGGTGCGGGGCGCGGGGCGTGGGGCGCGGGGATTGGCCGGTGGCCGGGAATTGTGCCCGGGGCGGATCAGCGGGTGTCGACGTCCTCGAAGATCAGGAAGGTCTGGGTGTCCAGCACCCCTGGCATGGATTGCAGCTGGTCGAAGATAACCCGTCGCAGATCGACATTGTCCCGCGCCCTGACCAGGAGAATTACGTCGAAGTTGCCGCCGACCAAGCCCACGTGGTGCACCTCGGGCATTGCGGCGAGCCGCTCGCGCATCTCCCGCCAAGAGTGCTGGCGCAGTTTCAGGGTCACGTAGGCGCTGGCGCGCAGGCCCGCGCGAAGCGGGTCGACAACCGCGGTGTACCGGGTGATGACCCCTTCGTCCTGCAGGCGGTTGATTCGGGAATAGGCATGCGCGCGGGAGACGTGGACCTTTTGCGCGACAGTGGTCACCGATTGGCGGCCGTCCTTGGTGAGCTCCTCCAGAATGCGCCGATCCACCTCATCCAGACGAACCGAGGGAGTCTCCATCAAATGCCTCTTTCCACTTTGTCCAAAAACCGGCATGTAGCGACGGTCACACTTTCAATCCGTCTCCAAGAATAACGATCCCATGCGCAGTTTTCCAGAATAGTCCAAGAAGCTGGATACATTTCATCGAAAATACCGATACTTAAGGCAAGAACTGACGCAACTACGGGCTGGCCCGACGCCCGCGTCCCACCGCACACCAGAAAGGCGTGACCCGTGACAAACACCGAAGCGCGCGAAGCAATTGAGCAGGTGAGCAGCAAGTTCGGGATTACACCCGAGGACTACATGCTGCCCGCGCGAACCGAAATCCACATGCTTGACATCAACGGCAAGCTGCACCCGGCCGGGGAGCAGGGTGCGGAGCCCGGTCACGAATACCCGTTGCCCAGCCCCAAGGCCCTGGTGGATGCGTACGAACAGTTGGTCATCGGACGCCGCGTCAATGACCAGAACTCCGCTCTGGTGCGCCAGGGCCGCATGGCCGTCTATCCTTCCAGCCATGGTCAGGAAGCCGCCCAGGTTGCCGCCGCCTTGTGCCTCGGGGAGGACGACTGGATGTTCCCCACCTACCGGGACACCGTGGCCGTCATGGCCAAGGGAGTGGCGCCCATGGAGGTGATGGCAGGGTTCCGCGGGGACTGGCACAGCGGATACGACCCCAAGCAGTACAAGGTCTCCATCCAGTCCACCCCGCTGACCACGCAGCTGTTGCACGCGGTGGGCGTCGCCCACGCCGCCAAGCTGCGCGGCGAGGACACGGTCGTCATGGCCATGTGCGGCGACGGGGCAACCAGCGAAGGCGACTTCCACGAGGCCCTGAACTTTGCCGCGGTCTTCAACCTGCCCGTCATTTTCTTCGTGCAGAACAACCAATACGCGATCTCCGTTCCGCTCTCCCAGCAGTCGGTGGCCCCGTCCCTGGCACACAAGGCGGTCGGCTACGGCATGGCCGGCGAGCGCGTCGACGGCAACGACCTGGTGGCGCTGTTGGCGGTCCTGGGACGCGCGGTGCGCCTGGCCCGCGAGGGCAACGGCCCGCTGCTGGTCGAGGCCCACACCTACCGGATGCAGGCACACACCAACGCCGACGACGCCACCCGCTACCGCGAAGACGCGGAGGTGCAGGGTTGGATGGCCAAGGACCCGGTCACCCGGATGCGCAGCTATCTCCAGGAGGCAGGCCTGCTGCCCGAGGCCACCGAAGCGCGGATCACCGCAAGTGCCGAAGCAGTGGCGCAGTCGCTGCGCGACGGCATGAACTCGGAAAACACCCCGGATCCGGCCGACCTCTTCGCCCACGTCTATTCCACGCCCACCACCCAATTGTCCGAGCAGGCAGCACTGCTCGCCGACGAACTCGCCCGCGAGGAGGACGCAAAATGAGCGCCACGGCAACCACGGCTTCGGCCGCCAACGTCAGTGCTGCCACGGCAGCCGCCGCTGCACGCACCGCAGAGACCGGAACCCAGCCGGTGACCTTCGCCAAGGCGCTGAACACCGCACTGGCAGACTCCATGGCACGGGAGGATTCGGTCCTGGTCTTCGGCGAGGACGTCGGGGTCCTCGGCGGGGTCTTCCGCATCACCGACGGGCTGACCAAGCGCTTCGGCACCCAGCGCTGCTTCGACACGCCCCTGGCCGAATCGGGCATTGTCGGCATGGCCATCGGCATGGCCATGAACGGCATGCGCCCGGTCATCGAAATGCAGTTCGATGCCTTTGCCTACCCGGCCTTCGAGCAGATCGCCTCTCACGTGGCCAAGATGCACAACCGGACCAAGGGCAGGATGGCGCTGCCGATGGTCATCCGCATCCCCTACGCCGGCGGCATCGGGGGAGTGGAGCACCACTGCGACTCCTCCGAAAGCTACTACGCGCACACCCCTGGACTGAAGGTGTTCACCCCGGCCACCGTCGGGGACGCGTACCTGATGCTGCGCGAAGCCATCGACTCCCCGGACCCGGTCATCTTCATGGAACCCAAGAAGCTGTACTGGACCAAGGAACAGGTCGACCTGGACGCCCTGCGGCTCTCGCACGAGACCGCCGCAGTACCCCCGACCGAGGGACGGGCCGCCGTCGCGCGCACCGGAACCGACGCCACACTGATTGCCTACGGTCCCTCGGTGTCCACCGCCATGGCCGCCGCGGAGGCCGCAGCACTGGAGGGCCGCAGCCTCGAGGTCATCGACGTACGCACCATCGTGCCGCTGGATGACGCAACGATCTGCGCATCGGTGCGCAAGACCGGACGGGCGGTGGTCATCGCCGAGGCACCTGGCTTCGCCTCGGTATCCAGCGAAATCGTCGCGCGGATCCAGGAACGGTGCTTCCACTCGCTGGCCGCCCCGGTGCTGCGCGTGACCGGGTTCGACACCCCGTACCCTGCACCAAAACTGGAAAAGTACTACTTGCCATCCGTGGACCGCATCCTGGATGCCGTGGATGCGTTGCAATGGGAGGAAAAGGCATGAGCGTGAAAACCTTTTTGCTGCCGGACCTCGGCGAGGGCCTGGCCGAGGCCGAGCTGGTGAAGTGGCTGGTCTCCGTCGGAGACACCATCGTCATCGACCAGCCCATCGCGGAAGTCGAAACCGCGAAGTCCATGGTGGAAGTGCCCAGCCCCTACGCCGGAACCGTGCATGAGCTCCATGGCAGGGTCGGCGAGATGGTCTTGGTCGATGCCCCGCTGTTCTCCGTGCTCGAGGAAGGCGCCACGGCGCCGGCCGCCGCCCCTGCGCCCCGGCCCACCACGCCGGTGCGCGAAGTCGCCCAGAGCTACAGGGAGGAGGAACAGGCAGGCGCCAAGGAGCCCGCTGCCGAAGGCTCGGGCAACGTGCTCATCGGCTACGGAACCCCGGACGGACTCTCCGCCAAGGCGCGCAAGCGCCGCCCGCGCTCCGGCCCGGCCGAAGCCACCGCCCCTGCGATCCCGGAACGGCCAGAGGTTGCCGAGCCAAGAATCGCCCCGCTGGTCATCTCACCCTTGGTCCGGAAGCTCGCCAGGGACCGCGGCATCGACATAGCCACGGTCACCGGCAGCGGTGCCAACGGCCTGATCCTGCGCTCCGACATCGAGGCAGCCGGCGTGGCCGCGCCAGTGCCGGAACCCGGTTCCACCCCGGAGCCCGCCGCTGCACCGGTGGCGGCCGCTCCTGCCGCCCCCGCGAACCGGGGCGAACTCGACGCGCGTTCGGGCCTGGCAATTTCCTCCAGGACCCCGATCAGCGGCGTGCGCAAGACCATCGCCCAGGCCATGGCCCGATCCCGGAGCGAAATTCCCGAGGCGACGGTGTGGGTGGACGTGGATGCGACGAACCTGCTGCAGATGCGTGCGGCGATGAAGTCCACCGACCCGGAGAACACCCCGGGAATCCTGGCATTCATTGCCCGTTTCGTGGTGGCGGGACTGCAAAAGTACCCTGCGCTGAACACCCGTCTTGAGCACAACGCCCAAGGGGACGCCGAGATCATCGGCTTTGACGGGATCAACCTGGGCATCGCGGCGCAGACAGATCGTGGTCTGATGGTTCCGGCCATCCGCAATGCCCAGCAGCTCAGTGCCCGCGGCCTGCATGCCGAACTGGCCCGGCTCACCGAGGTCACCCGTTCGGGCAAGGCCACGATCGCCGAGCTCACCAGCGGCACGTTCACGCTCAACAACTACGGGGTCTTCGGTGTCGACGGTTCGGCCGCCATCATCAACTACCCGGAGGTCGCGATCCTGGGGGTCGGACGGATCATTGACAAGCCGTGGGTCGTTGACGGCGAGCTGGCGGTTCGCAAGGTCACCGAGCTCACGCTGGCCTTCGACCACCGGGTCTGCGACGGGGGCACGGCGGCAGGATTCCTGCGCTTCGTAGCCGACGCCATGGAAAACCCGGCATCGGTGCTCGCCGACCTGTAGGGGAGGTGCAGCAACCTGCGGCGAAACGAGGGCCCGCGGCAACAGGATCTTGATGAACCTGTTGCCGCGGGCGCTCGTGCATGTGCAGCGGCTCCAGTGGAAGCGGATGCCGGGAGAGCGATAGCGTTCCGAACCCGCTTTGGCTGGCTGACGTGTTGTTCTGTTTCCCCGCCCCCCTATTGAAAGGGGCGTCGACCTACTATCCTGATGCCATGGACAAGCTACCTGCTGAATACGAGCACTACCTTGTAGGCAAAGACGAACTCCACGTGGAAACCGTGATGCCGATTTTCAAGGAATCAATGGCCGAAGGCAAATACGGCGTTCACATCCGCGGGCTAGGGGGCCACTCGGAACAAGCCTTCGTGGACGAGAACGTCCCCTTCGGCAAGATCAAGATCACCGTCCCCTAGCACCGGCCCCTTTGGGCCATGCAACAGAGTTCCCCGGGAACCGGCGATCGGTCCCCGGGGACTTGATTTTGCCCGGGTGCCTTTTCGTGCAGAATGTGGATAGCACCGAAACACCGGCTGTGACCGGCACCGAGAAAGTGGGATCCCGCCATGATGAAACCACTAGCGCCCAAGGTGGAACAACTCGATCCACATTGCTGGCGGATGCTCAACCACGGCTTCTCCATGAACTCCGGGCTCATCGTGGGGGAGGAGCGGGCAGTAGTCATCGATACCGGTTCCGGTCCGCGCGAGGCCGCAGGGCTGTATGCCGCGGTTCGCCGGATCACCGACCTGCCGCTGCTCGTGATCAACACCCATGCCCACGGCGACCACGTCTTCGGAAACAGCTACTTTGCCGCCCACGGCGTGGAGGATTTCCACGCCAGTGCAGCTGCGGCGGAGCACTTGCGCGGACACGGCGACGAGGAACGCCAGCTCGTGCGCTTCCTGGAACCGGAAATGGCCCTGCGCCAAGGGCCCTACTCAAACATCGTGGTGCCCTCCCGGATCATCGGGGAAGCCGGTGCAACACTGGATCTTGGCGGCACGAGCTTGGAGGTCTTCGGGCTGGGGCGCGGGCATACCGCCGGCGACCTGCTGGTGCGCTGCGGCCGGATCCTGTTCACTGGCGACCTGGTGGAGGAGGGCGGCCCGCCAAACTTCGAGGACGCCGATCCGTTTCTCTGGGCGGAGCTGCTGGAACGGCTCGAACGGGAATGCCGGCCAGACACGGTCATCGTTCCGGGCCACGGCAATGTGGTGGACGTGGACTTCATCGGCAGGCAGCTGCGGGAAATGCGGGCCGCGCTCCGGGAGGGCGAGGAAATCGTGGCGTCCTGGCCGGCCGGTCGGGTTGATCCCACCGCGTTCCAGTTGGATTGGATGCCCTACGGACCTGAACAATCGTCGATCTTCCTGCAACGACTGCGTGAATTATTGCCATAGCCGGTTGCGTAGGATGAATGCATGAGTGAGGAACCTTTCAACCTGCGTCGGATCGCGGTGAAAGTGTACTCACCTTCCCTGCTGTACGGGCTGGGACTCGGTGCCGTCACGCCCATCATTGCGCTGTCGGCCCTGGATCGCGGGGCCAACCTGGCCACTTCCGCCCTGATCGTCACCCTTGTGGGCGTCGGAGCCCTGCTCTCCAACATCCCGGCCGCGATGTTGACGACGAGATTCGGCGAGCGCCTGGCCATGGTCTTTGCCGCAGGCTGGGCATCCCTGGGCATGGTGTTGGGCATCGTGCCCTCCAACCTTGGCTTGTTTGCCGTGGGCGTCACCATGCTGGGCATGGCCGGTGCCGTCTTCAATCTGGCCAGGCAAACGTATCTGGCCGAAGCGGTCCCCTTGGCATTCCGGGCCAGGGCCATGTCGACACTGGGCGGGGTGATGCGCATCGGTGTGTTCATCGGGCCCTTTGCTGCAACGCTGGCCATGAAATGGCTGGGGATCGCGGGGGCCTACTGGGTGGGCATGGCAGCGATGTTCATCGCGATGGTCGTCTGCTTCCGGATCCCGGAGCTGGCATCACGCGCTCCGTTGGAAGCCGGCCAAAGCCGCGCCGGCGGATCCATGTGGAGCATCGCCAAGGACCAATGGAGGATCCTGTTGGGGATCGGGCTGGGCATCGTGTGCATCACCGCGGTGCGCTCAACCCGCCAGGTAGTCCTCCCGCTGTGGGGTGAAAACCTCGGGTTGGACGCCGCCACCATCTCCCTGATCTACGGGATCTCCGGAGCCATCGACATGCTGATCTTCTACCCCGCGGGCAAGGTCATGGACAAGCGAGGCCGTGTGTGGATCGCGGTGCCGTGCATGGTGGTGATGGGAGTGGCCTTGTTCCTGCTGCCGATGACCCACGGCGTGCCGGCGATGATGGCGGTGGCCATGCTGCTGGGTTTCGGCAACGGGATCGGTTCGGGCATCGTCATGACCCTCGGCGCCGACTATTCTCCGGTGGCCGGCAGGGCGAAGTTCCTGGGGCTGTGGCGACTGATGTCGGACTCCGGGGCGATGGCCGGGCCGGTGGTGCTGGCGGCACTCGTGGCCTCTGCGACCCTGGGTGCCGGGATCTGGGCCATTGGCGGGGTTGCGCTGCTGGGGGCAGGGATCTTCGGCTACTTCATCCCGCGCACGAACCGCCGGCGAATGGGCGCCCCGTAACGCGCAAAGAGCACGTGGACGAACTGGCCCGCAACCATGGCGGTGCCCAGAACCAGGGCCAGTCCCACAGCCAGGAACAGCAGTAGCTGCACATTGCCCACGGTGCCGATGGCCGGGTGCGGCATCGCCACCGCCAGGGCCAGGGCACCTGCTGCCATTGGTATCCCGAGGATCGCCAGGAAGCGCAGTATTCTCTCCGGCGCCGCACGCGTCTGGTTGCCGGTCGTCGCCGGTGCCGCGGAACTGCCGTGCGCGTGGCGCAGGAACAATCCCGCCAGCACGCTCCACCATGCCACCACCAGGTAGGCCGCAATCACGTCGCTGGGACGGTGCCAGCCCAGCACCAAGGTGGAGGCCCCGGCAACGGCGGCATAGCCCCATCCCAGCAAGGCCAGCAGGGGGCGGTGCGCGACCGGGGTGACAATGAAGATCGTGGCCATGGCGGCGGCGGCAAAGGTGGTGTGGCCGGAGGGGAACGAATTCATCGACGCCTCCGAGATGTTCAGGTCCGGCCGCTCCAGCACCACATGCTTGAGCAGCTGGGTGGATCCTGCGGAGCCCAGCAACAACGCCCCGGCCACGATCGGACGGACGAAGTCGTGTCGGCGCACCAGGGCAAAGAGGATGAACCCGGCGGCCAGAAGGGCCGATGCCGCGGGCATGTGGTCCAGGAACGCCAGTGCCGGGCCTCGGGTCTTGTCCGCAGCCAGGAATGCCTCTCCGCCCCGGAGCGCGGCTTCGTCGATCCACTGCCCCAATTTCGTCGTGACGAAGAAGCTGTAGCACGCCCAAAATGCGGCAGCCAGAAGCAGCAGGGCGCCATACCAGGGCCACAAGGCACGGCCCGGAGCGGCTGTCGGTGATTGCTGGGCGGTGGGATTCATTGTCATTAGGATTTCACAATTTCCTCGCTGTGGGTCCGGAACGTGGGCTTTGTCCCACCGCGACGCCGGCCAAATGGGTCCTTCAGGTGCCCGGGTTCCACGGCGGAGGGCGCAAACGGCGGCGAACTGCCCGGGTGCTGTGCCGGATAGGCTGGAAACCATGAACCAGCTGCCCGACCTTGACGAACTCCTCGACGCCTCGCACGTGGTGTCATTGCCCATGACCGTGCAATTCCGCGGGGTGCGGCACCGCGAGGCCATGCTGTTTGAGGGGCCAGCCGGCTGGGGTGAGTTCTCGCCCTTCCTGGAATACGCGGCCCCGGAGGCATCTTCATGGCTGCGCTCGGCCATCGAAGCGGCCTGGGAAGGCTATCCGGCACCAGTGCGCGGAAGCGTTCCGGTCAACGCCACGCTTCCGGCAGTGGGCCCGGAGCGGGTAGAGGCCGTCCTGGCCTCCTACGACGCAACGCACACCATCAAGATCAAGGTCGCCGAAAAGGGCCAGGACCTCTCCCAGGATGTGGCTCGCGTGGCGGAGGTCCGCCGGTTGCTGCCCGAGGCGGCAATCCGCATCGATGCCAACGCCGGGTGGGACCATGAAGCGGCGATGGAGGCGCTGGAGGCGCTGGCCGGCTTCTCGCTGCAATACGCCGAGCAGCCGGTTCCCGGCATCGGGGGATTGGCACGCGTGCGCGCAGAAGTGCAGCGACGCGGACTCGGGATCCTGATTGCCGCGGATGAATCGGTGCGCAAGGAATCCGACCCGCTGGCGGTGGCCCGGGCGGGGGCCGCGGACCTGATCGTCATCAAGGCGCAGCCGCTGGGCGGGGTCCGCCGGGCCATCGACATCGTGCGGGACGCCGGACTGCCGGCGGTGGTTTCCTCGGCACTGGACACTTCCATCGGATTGCGCCAGGGTGCCGCCCTGGCGGCCGCGCTTCCCGAGCTGCCCTATGCCTGCGGGCTGGCAACCGGCTCGCTCTTTTCCTCCGACATCACCACCGACAGGTTCATCGCCGTCAACGGATCCCTGCAGTTGCGGGACATCGCCGCCGACCCCCAGCTGCTGCGCAGGCATGCGGTCGGGACCGAACGCCGTACCTGGTGGCGCCAGCGGCTGGCCGGCTGCCTCGAGGAACTGCAGCGGAGCATCGACTAGCCACGGCACCGAACCACGGGCGGACGCAGCCGGCAAGGCTCCTGTGCGAGACGCACCTCACAATTCAACCCAAAAGGTAGAAGTCGACGCCTGACCGTTGCCCGCCGTTAACCTTTCGGCGGCCAGCCGCTCACCGGGCGCTGGAACGCTGGAATCGAAGTAATCCACTCGATAGCGTTGCACGGAGAAAACCATGAGCCTCACACGTACTTTCCTTCCCATGCTCGGCCACACCCGCGGCAACCGCGATGCCGCAACCTGCCACTTCAAGTGCGGCAACGCGTGCGCCAAGGACGTCTGCAACACCAGTGACAACAGCTACTTCCGGGACATTGCCGATGCCGCACTGAGCCGCCGCTCCATCTTGGGTCTTGGGGCCGTGGCGTCTGCGGCGCTGGTCGTCGGCGTCGAAACGGTCGGCGCAACCGCCGCTCAGGCCGACACCCTCGTCGCCCCGCAGGGCGGCGGCAAGCTGGCGTTCAAGGCCATTGCCCCGGTGCCGCGCACCGTCGATGCCGTCACCGTTCCCGAAGGCTACGACTGGGCGACGATCATCCGCTGGGGCGACCCGCTGTTCAACAACACCGCGCAATTCGACATCAATGCGCAGACCGAAAAGCGCCAGGCCGGCCAGTTCGGCTACAACAACGACTACCTGAACATCATCGTGGACAAGTACTCGGGACGCTCCGGCGTGCTGGTGGCAAACCACGAATACACCAACGAAGACCTGATGTTCGAACCCGCTTGGTTCGCGGCCAACAAGGCCGAGGCCGCGAAGATTGCCATGGCCGCCCACGGCTTCTCCGTGGTCGAGGTCAAGCGCGTCAAGAGCGGCACGCCCTGGGCCTATGTCCGCGGGGGCGAGCGCAACCGCCGCATCACCGCCACCACGCCCTTTGCGGTCGACGGCCCGGCGGCCGGCTCGGACCTGCTCAAGACCGTTGCAGACCCGGAAGGACGCACGGTGCTGGGCACCCTGAACAACTGCGCCGGCGGCACCACCCCGTGGGGCACCGTGCTCTCCGGCGAGGAAAACTTCAACCAGTACTTCCGCGGCACCGGTTCTGCATCCGATGCGCGCTACGGGCTGTCCGATGTGGCGACCGAACGCGGCTGGGAAGACGTGGACCCTCGCTTCTCGGCCCGCAACCCGGGCTACGAGAATGAGATCAACCGCTTCGGCTGGATCGTGGAGATCGACCCGCAGAACCCGACCTCCACCCCGGTGAAGCACACAGCGCTGGGCCGCTTCAAGCACGAGGGTGCGAACGTGCGGATCGCCGATGACGGACGCGTCGTCGCCTACTCGGGCGACGACGAGCGCTTCGACTATGTCTACAAGTTCGTTTCCAAGGCCAAGTACCGCCGCGGGGACCGCAAGCACAACATGACGCTGCTCTCCCAGGGCAACCTCTACGTTGCCAAGTTCTCCGGCAATTCCCCGGCTGCCCAGATCGACGGCTCGGCGGCAGTGCCAACCGATGGCGCCTTCGACGGCTCGGGCAGCTGGATTCCGCTGGTCAAGGACGGCGCCTCCATGGTTCCGGGCATGAGCGTTGAGGAAGTTCTCGTCTACACCCGCCTGGCGGGCGACAAGGTCGGTGCCACCAAGATGGACCGTCCCGAGGACGTCGAGCCGAACCCTGTCACCGGAAAGCTGTACATCGCGCTGACCAACAACACCCAGCGCGACACCACCGGCAAGGCGACAGTCGACGAGGCGAACCCGCGGACCAAGAACCGCGACGGCCACGTCATCGAACTGACCGAGCGCAACAACGACGCGACGGCCACCGAATTCGCCTGGAACATCCTGCTGGTGGCCGGCGACCCGTCCAAGGACGAAAGCACCTACTTCTCGGGTTACCCGAAGGACAAGGTCTCACCGATCTCATGCCCGGACAACCTGGCATTCGACTCCAAGGGCAACCTTTGGATCTCCACCGACGGCCAGCCCGGCACCATCGGCTACTGCGACGCCCTGCACAAGGTCACGTTGACCGGCGCGGAGCGCGGACGCGTCGAGCAGTTCCTGGCCGTCCCGGCCGGTGCGGAAACCTGCGGACCGCTGATCCACGACCGCGACGGCTCGGTCTTCGTCGCCGTCCAGCACCCGGGCGAGAACGGCACCTTCCAGGACCCGACGTCCTTCTTCCCCGACTACGTGCTCAGCCCCTCCAAGGCCAAGCGCGGCGAGGTCTACGGTCCGCGTCCCTCGGTGGTCCAGGTCTTCTCCTCGACCAAGGGGAACGGGAAGAACAAGTAGGTAGCTGAAGCCCTTCGGCCCAAAAGGCTCTCGGTCCCAACGGTTTGCCGCCGTTTGGACCGAGAGCCTTTTGTCTTGTCCGACATTCGAAGCCGGTCGAGGCCCGGTCGGGGACGGAATTAGGATGGAAGGCATGCCAACTGATTCCGTCCCCGAACTCGCCTCCATTGACGTTGCCCGTCTGTTGCTGGCCGCACTCCAGAACCACGGGGTTCGCGATGTGGTGATCTGCCCCGGATCGCGCAGCGCCCCACTGGCCTACGCCCTTGCCGAGGCCGAGGCAGCGGGCACCATTCGGCTGCATGTGCGCATCGACGAACGCGGGGCAGGATTCACCGCGCTGGGGCTCAGCCTGGCAAGCAGTGCCCCGGTGCCGGTGGTGACGACCTCGGGAACCGCCGTGGGGGAGCTGCTGCCCTCAGTCATGGAGGCAAACCACGTCGGAGCCAGGCTGCTGGTGCTTTCGGCCGACCGACCCACCGAATTGCATGGAACCGGTGCCAACCAGACCACCAACCAGGTGGATCTGTTCGGAGCCCACGTCCGCGGCAGCGTCACCATCCCGGCTGGTGCGAACCCGGAATCCCTGCTCGCGGCCGCCCTTGCTTCCGCGCGCGGATCCGAAACGGTTGCTCCTGGCCCGGTGCAGATCAATGTCGCCTTCCGCGATCCGCTGGTTCCGGCCCCGGGGGACAAGCTGCCGGATTTCGCTGCCAATGTGTCCCATCCGCCCGTCGCCATCACCGCGAATCTGGACCACGGGTGGCGGAACCACGCGCCGGCGGCCGAACATCGAACCGTGGTGGTTGCGGGTCACGGGGCAGGAGCAGAAGCCGAGGACTTCGCACGGGCCCTGGGCCTGCCGCTTTTTGCCGAGCCGAGTTCCAACGCACGCTTCGGCCCCAACGCCATTGGCCCCTACCGAACGCTGCTGGCCAAACACCTGGCACGCATCGAACGTGTGGTCCTCTTCGGCCGACCGACGCTGAGCCGGCCGGTGGGCCTGCTCCTGGGCAACCCGGAGATCGCCTCGGCACTGTGGTCGCCGGCCCCCGCCCCGTGGTTCGAAGCGGGGCGCAGGCGCGAGCAGCCCATCGCCGACCCCGCCGAACTGGTGGAGTTCGCCGGGTTCCCTCCCGCAGGCTGGCTGGGGCATTGGCAGCAGCTGGGCCGGCAGGCGGAGAAGAGCATCAGGGAATCCATCGACGCAACCGGTGGACTGAATGGCCCCCTGGTCGCCAGCGTTGTCTGGGAGCTGTCCCGCGGAAACCTGGTTCTGGGCTCCTCAAATGTCATCCGCGATGCAGACCTTTGCGGATCACCGGCGGAGGGTGCCGCGGCCGTGGTGTATGCGAATCGCGGCCTGGCCGGGATCGACGGCACCGTCGCCACCGCCACGGGTATCGCCCTGGCGCGTGGGAGCCGAAAGACCACGCTACTGGTCGGGGACGTGACGTTCCTGCATGATGTCGGAGGTCTGCTGATCGGCGAGGGTGAACCTGAACCAGAGATGGACGTGGTGATCCTGAATGACTCCGGCGGAGCCATCTTCTCGACTCTCGAACACGGTGCAGTCGAGGAATCCGGACGCTATGCCAATGCTGTCGAACGGCTCTTTGCCACCCCGCACCGGGTCCGGATCCAGCCGTTGGCCGCTGCCTACGGTTGGGAATACCTGTCCGTGGACACCGTCGAGGAACTCAGGGACGTGCTGCAGAGCCCCGGTATCCGGCGGATCATCGAGGTCGCAGTGCCACGTGCGGGACTGCGCACCATGCACGCGGGCATTGCCGCCCGAATCAACGAACTGGACTGGCCGGAAACACACTAGGGCATCCCAGCAGGCTCCGGTCCCCGGGGGCGGGGTTCCGGGCCCGGGGCAAGGCGCAAGCCACGAAGCCGGGTCCAATGCCACGAAGCCGTCCAATGCGGTGGGCATTAAGAACCGAAGGGCGGTTGGCATCCACATGGATGCCAACCGCCCTTCGACTACTGCAGGACCTACTCTGCAATCTCCACGTGGGTGGGATCAAGCACGCGCCTGAGGAAGTCCTGGGTGCGCGGCTGCTGCGGGTTGCCGATGACGTCCTTAGCCGGACCTTCTTCGACCACGACCCCGCCGTCCATGAACACCACGCGGTCGGCGACCTCCTTGGCGAAGGACATCTCGTGGGTCACCACCAGCATGGTCATGCCGGCCTTGGCCAGCGAACGCATGATGGCAAGCACCTCACCGACCGTCTCCGGGTCAAGCGCCGAGGTGGGCTCGTCAAAGAGCATGAGCGTCGGGTCCATGGACAGTGCCCGGGCAATGGCCACGCGCTGCTGCTGGCCCCCGGAGAGCTGGTCCGGGTAGCGGTCTCCGAAGTCGGCAAGTCCCACACGGGTGAGGTTCTTCTGGGCGGTTTCTTTCGCCTTTGAAGCGGAACGCTTGAGGACCTTGGTCTGGGCCACCGTGCAGTTCTGCATCACGGTCAGGTGCGGGAACAGGTTGAACTGCTGGAAGACCATGCCGACCTTTTGGCGCATCCGATCCAGATCCACATCCAGGTCGGTGGCCTCGAAGCCACCCACGTGGATGACTCCGGCATTCGGCTGTTCCAGGACGTTGACGCAGCGCAGCAACGTCGACTTCCCCGAGCCCGAGGGGCCAATGAGGCACACGACCTCACCGGGCTTGACCTCCAGGTCAATGCCCTTGAGGACTTCGTTGTCGCCGTAGGACTTGTGCAAGCCCCGGATATCCACGCCTGAGGCCTTGAACGTGGTTTGGGTGTTGTTGTCAGTCATGAGGAAATTCCCCTATCGCTTCGTCCGGGCAGAACGGGATTCGAACTTTCGGGCAATCAGGCTCAAGGGAACGGTGATCACCAGGTACAGGGCGCCGGCCACAATCAACGGCGTGATTCCGGCCCCGAGGGAGGTGATGCCGTCGCGACCGAACTTGGTCATTTCGTACTGCGCCATGCTCGCGCCCAGAATGAAGGCCAGCGACGAGTCCTTGGTCAGTAAGATGACCTCGTTGGTCATCGGAGGCAGAACGATCTTGAACGCCTGGGGGATCACGATGGTGACCATGGCTCGCCACGCGGGCATGCCGAGTGACCTGGCTGCCTCGACCTGTCCCTTGGGAACAGCTTGGAGCCCCGCGCGAAGGGTCTCTGCGATGTAGGCTGCGGATACCAGGCCCAGCGACACCATGACAACAACGGGCTGCGGCCAGCTGGTGCCGGGGAAAGCGGTGGGAACGCCGAACCCGAAGGTAATCAGGACCAAGATCGCCGGAATCCCGCGGAAGAATTCAATGAATCCCGTGGCGAACCAACGGTACGGTGCGAAACTGGCCATCTTCATCAGTGCCAGGAGCAGCCCAAGGACCAGGCCAAAGGCAAAGGAAATGACGGTGTAGTACAGGGTGTTTTTGAGGCCGACCGTGATCAGGTCGGGGAAGATCGGGCCGAGCTTGTCGAATGCGAAGAAGTTCTCGCCGAGGATCTTCCAATCGACTTGCAGCACCACCGCCGCGATGACGCCGACAAAGATGACGATCTGAATGATTTTGCTTAATCGGGCGCGTTGACGGGTGGTCATGGCCATGGGATTGAAGCCTTCCGTGAAAGGTAGCGAGGCCCTGGATCCGTTCGGGAGCCGGGGCCTCGCGTGAGTGCTTGCGTCAAACGTAGCTGACGTTAGTTGGTGGCGCCGAACCAGGTCTCCTGGTACCTAGCCAGCGAACCGTCATCGGTCAGGCGCTTGAGGGTGGTGTTGACCTTCTCCAACATCACGGTTCCACCCTTGGGCACGGCAATGCCGAGCTGTTCACCGGTCTTGAAGTCGGCGACGCGCTTAAGCGTCGGGTCATCCTTGATGGCGTAGCCCAGGACCGACTGGTTCCCCAAGGTGGCAACCGTGGTGCCGGCCTTCAAGGATGCAATCTGAAGCCCCGAGTCCTCGTAGCCGATGGCGTCAAGGCCGTTGTCCGTGGCGTACTTCGCACCCGTGGTGGCCTGCTGGACGCCGACCTTCTTGCCCTTGGCCGATTCAATGTCGGTCACGCCGGAACCTTCCTTGGCCACCAGGGTGAGGTCGTCATCCATGTACGGCGTGGAGAAATCCATGTTGCCCTTGCGTGCCTCGGTGATCGACAGCGAGGAAATCGCAATGTCGCACTGGGTGCGGAAGAGGCCCGACTCGATGGAATCGAAGCTGGAATCGATCACGTTGAGTTCAAGGTCCAGGTCCTTGGCGATTTCCGCGGCAATATCCATGTCGAAGCCGACGTTCTTGCCGTCCTTGACGAACTCGAATGGCTCGTAGGGGATGTCCGAGCAAACGGTCAGCTTGCCGGCGTTGAGGACGGTCAGGGCGTTGGCGTCCGATGAAGCAGCGGGGGTCTCGCTGCCGCCGCAGGCGGTCAGGGCAAGTGCGCCCACTGCCGCCACGGCCAGGGACTTGAGTACGGTTGATGAAATCCGCATTGGAGTGTGATCCTTCTCTAGGTGATCGCTCGCAGGGTTTGCGTTGGAGATCATTCTAACCGCAAGCGCAGACCCATGAGATGTGCCTCACAGGCTACAGACTATTTCTGTGGGTAAACAAGCGCCGTTGTGCAATTGTTGTCTTGGGCGTCCCGGACCCACTAAAGACCCAAGGCCTCGCGCATCGGACGCATCTTGGCCCAGGACTCGGCAAGCTCTGCCGCCGGATCCGAGGCAGCCACGATGCCGCAACCCGCATAGAGACGGATGGAAGTCGGGGATTCAATCACCCCGCCACGCAGGGCGATGCCGAATTCACCGTTGCCGCGCGTGTCGATCCAGCCCACGGGGCCGGCATACGGTCCGCGGTCCATGCCCTCGAGTTCACGCAGGATCACCCCGGCTGCCTTGGTGGGGGTGCCGCACACCGCCGCGGTGGGATGGAAGACCTCCGCCAGATCCAGCATGCTGGGCACCGAACCGTCCGCCCGGGCGGCCAAGGTCGCCTTCACATCCGAGGCCAGGTGCCAGACGTTGGGAAGCTGCAGGACGAAGGGCTCGTCCGGTGCGTCCATGCCGGAGGAGAGCGGGCCAAGCTGCTCGGTTAGCGAGTCGATGGCGAGCTGGTGCTCGTGACGCTGTTTCTCGTCCTCGAGGAGCATGCGGTGGGCATAGTCGGCGTCTCCGCTCGGCGCGGTGGCGCGATCCAGGGTGCCGGCCAGCACGCGGGCCTCGGCGATGTCACCGCGCACCCGGACCAGCATTTCCGGTGTCGCACCAATGAGCCCGTCCACTGAATAGGTCCAGCAATCGCTGTAGCGAAGGGCCAGTTGGCGCAATACCTGGGCGACGGCGATCGGCGAACCAAGCTCGGCGACGGCGTCGCGGGCAAGGACCAACTTGGTGATGCTGCCGGATTCGATGACCGAGACGCCCTTGCGCACCGATTCCAGGTACGATTCCTCGGAAATCTGGCCGGCCACGAGCCGGTCGATGCCGGTGCCCAGTTCGTGTTCCGGGGAGTAGTCCTCCAACAGCGCCGCCAGTTCCGCCTCGGCCGCTTCCACGCTCAGCTCGGCCGCGGGGTCTGAAACCGTGTAGGTGATCCAGCTGCAGGCATCGTTGCGGCCCACCACGATCCTGGGAACGATCAGCCGGGAGACGTAGGAACTGCTGAACGAGAAGGCGAAGGTGCCGTAGGCGATTAACCCGGTGCCGGCCTGGTTCACATTGTCCTCGACCTCGGAGGCTGCTGCCACGGCATCCCACCAAGCACGTGCCTCGGCGAAGCGCTCGGGACCGGAGGCCTCAAAACGCGCGACCTGGCCGAATCCAACGGTTCCCTCGCCCCGGCGGGACCACACCAGGGAATCGTCGCGGATGACGTAGTCGAGCAGGCCGTGTTCGCTCATGGCCGGTCGCTGGATGGTGATCGAGCGCAACTGCGGGGCTGCGCCCGGGGCAGGTGCCCCCAGAACGGCGGAAAGTTGGGAAGTCATGATCTGCCTAGCTTACCGCCGGGAAACGACCTCCATGCAGGCACCGTGTCGCTGCTCACGCGGCTGGCGTCCGAGGAGCGTTTTCCCCTATCCGCGGAACTTTGCGACAATGAAACGGTGAGCCGTGCATCGCTGGAAAAGCGCCCCGAAGAAGTCCAAGCCATGTTTGATGATGTTGCCGCACGTTATGACGTGATGAACGACATCCTGTCCATGGGCCAGACCCGCCGCTGGCGAAAAATCGTCGTCGACGCGGTGGGTGCCAAGCGCGGCCAGCGGGTCCTTGACCTCGCTGCCGGAACGGGCACATCCTCGGAACCATACGCGGACGCCGGCATCGGCGTGGTCGCGTGCGACTTCTCCCAGGGCATGCTCAAGGTCGGCAAGCGCCGCCGCCCCGACATCGACTTCGTGGCAGGGGACGCCACCAACCTCCCCTTCGCGGACAACAGCTTCGATGCCTCCACCATCAGCTTTGGCCTGCGCAACGTCAACGAGCCGAAGAAGGCGCTGGCGGAGATGCTGCGCGTGACCAAGCCGGGCGGGACCCTGGTCATCGCCGAGTTCTCACACCCCACCTTTGCGCCGTTCCGCACCGTGTACACCGAATACCTGATGCGGGCGCTTCCGCCGGTGGCCAAGAAGATCTCTTCGAACCCCACCGCCTACGTCTACCTGGCGGAATCCATTCGCGCCTGGCCAGCCCAAGACGGGCTGGCTTCGTGGATCGAGGACGCCGGCTGGGAAGCATGCCGCTACCGCAACCTCTCCGGGGGTATCGTGGCAGTGCACCGGGCCACCAAACCACTGGCCTAGTCCCGCGCTCCGGGCCGCCGCACGGGGCATCCGACCTGCCACCACCGGGCACAAAGGCCGTCCGGGCAGTGAATGGCGATAGAGTGATCCATGTACTAGAGCAGCTGGTGCAAACCGACCAGCACCCAGATTCGGCCACATGCCGCGGCTGGAGCCGACCGTCGAGAGATAGTAAGTCTTAGAACAGTGACCGATTCCCAGACAAACTGGACAGCTGCCGGACACGGCGTGCACGACTCCTTTGATTTGAACCCCGAGACGGGCGTGCTGGCTGCGGCCGTCAACCTCCCCGGCGGCTTTGGGCTGATTGCCCAGGATCCCGAGTTCGGCCCGGCCATCGCCACCGGCCTGGCCAAGGTCGAAAAGCTGTTGCGCGACGCCATCGCCAACTCCGATCCGCTGATCGATGCCACCAGCCGCCACCTGGTCGAGGCCGGGGGGAAGCGCATCCGGCCCCTGCTGGTGATCCTCACGTCCCTGCTGGGCGAGGGCGTGACAGAGGACGTCATCAAGGCCGCGGCCATCGTGGAATTGACCCACCTGGCCACGCTTTACCACGACGACGTCATGGATTCGGCGCCGCTGCGCCGCGGGGCACCCACGGCCCACGAGGTCTGGGGCAACTCGGTGGCGATCCTCACCGGCGACCTGATCTTTGCCCGCGCCTCGGTGCTCGGCGCGGAGCTGGGCCCCGAGGCCGTGCACATGCAGGCACGCACCTTCGAACGCCTGTGCCTGGGCCAGTTGCACGAGTCAGTGGGACCGCGCGAGGGTGAAGACCCGATCGAACACCACCTGAACGTGATTTCCGACAAGACCGCCTCGCTGCTGGCGACCTCCGGTGCCTTCGGCGCGCTCTTCGGCGGGGTGGAGAACTTCGTGGAGGTACTGCGTTCCTACGGCGAGAAGGTAGGCGTGGCCTTCCAGGTGGCGGACGACGTCATCGATGTCACCGGCGCGCAGATCCGTTCCGGCAAGACGCCGGGAACCGACCTGCGCGAGGGCGTGCCGACGTTGCCGATCCTGCTCATGCGGGATGCCGCAGCCGCCGGCGACAAGGATGCCGCCGCCGTGCTGGAGCTGGTTGACGGCGACCTGGCTGAGGACGCGGCCCTGGCCCGTGCAGTGGAAGCCGTTGCCGGCAATCCGGCCACGAACCAGGCGTGGGGCGTGGCCCGGCAGTGGGCGGATGCCGCCATCGAGGCCCTGGCCCCGTTGCCCGAGGGTACCGTCAAGGAATCCCTGGCAGCGTTTGCCGATGCCGTGGTGACGCGCGAGCTTTAGGGCACGCGCACTAAAAACCTAGAAACGGAACCGTTCGGGGCCCTGGCCCCACAGGTCTCCCTCGCCAAGGGCCGCCCGCAACTGGGCGGCCTTTTGTGCGCGTTCGGTCGGAGGGACGGCATGGCGCAGGTGGCCGTAGAGGTTGTCGTCGGGGAAGCGCGGGAAGACGTGCTGGTGGTAGTGCCACACATGCTGGTTCCCTGCAGGTTCGTTGTGCTGCCGGGTGCTGGTTCCCTCGGGGTTCCACGCCAGCTTCATGGCCAGGGCAATGCGCCTGGTTTCCAACATGATCTGCGCTGCAACCTCGTCGGGAAGGTCGTAGAGCGCCTCATGGTGGTCCGCCGGGATGACCATCGCGTGGCCCCCGTAGGGCCCAAAGCCGTCGCACGCCATGATGACGGCGACGGCCTCGGTGCGGTAGATCAGGTCACTTGGAACGCAGCGGTTGCCGGGGGAGAGGTCGCCGCCGGCAAGCAGCTCGCAAAACGGGCAGAGGTAGTCCTGCGGAGCGTGCGACTTCCACAACCCGTCCATTAAACCGGCGTTAGTTGTTCAGCTCGGGGGAAAGTTCGTCAAAGACCCAGCTGAACATGTCCAGGACGTATTCGCTGAAGGTGCCTTCTTCGGACTTCCAGATGCCGCGGGCGTTCTGGCGGCGGTACACGATCGGGTCCGGGACCTCGAGCTGGTCCACGCGGATGCCCCACACGTATTTTTCCTCTTCGTCCTCAAGGAACAAGAGGTAGCCGTCCTCGATCTCCAGCTCGTCCGGGTCAAAGAAGTAGTGGTAGGCCTCCATGAGGTCCTCGCAGCCGCCCAGCGCCAGGTAAAACTCGCGCAGCACCAGGGGGATCGGGGAGGGGACCCCGGACAGTGCGTCATCGAGCTCGGACTCGGTGAGTCCGTCCTCGACTTGCCACTCGTCCTCAAGGTACAGCGGAACCAGCGAACGGAACTTCTCAAGGAACATTTCAGCCATGCCATCCATCCTATCGGGCGGTCCGCTAGTTCAAGTCCATGGCAGTGAGCGCGAGCCACAATTGCACGCGGTCGGCGGTGGTCGTTGGATCGTAGCCGGAGAGTTCACTGATCTGCTGCAGCCGGTATCGGACGGTATTGCGGTGCAAACCCAAGGCATCGGCCACTGCTCCGACGCTTCCGTCGAGTTCCAGGTAGCTGCGCAATGTGCCCAACAACTCGGCCGAGTGCTTCTTGTCGAAGATCTGCAGCGGTTCCAGGGCTTCCTGCGCCAGGGCATGCAGCGGGACGTCGCGGGCAGCGAGCAGCAGGGACGTCAGCGAGAGCTTGGAGGGGGTGTTGATGCGGTCTCCGTGGCGCAGGGCCTCGATGGCCTCGAAAAAGCTCCAGCGCAGGCCGTTGGGTTGGGCGTAACCGCCGCCGAAGCCCACGCGCGCCCCGATGCCGGCACCTTGGAGGTACCTATCGATCCCGTCGGCCAGCTCGGCACCATCCTGCAGCGCCACCACCAGCGCGAGGCGGCCATCGACGACGGCCGAGACGACATGCTGGAATTGCGGCGGAATGGGCAGGGTGCGCAGTGCCTTTTCCTGTCCCGGGGCCGCGGCCACCAGCACCACCGAGTGAGGCTGGCCGGGATCGATGCCGATTCCCTGCAGCCGGGCGTTGGCCTCGGAACCCGTGAGGGTTCCGGCCAAAAGGTCCGAGAACGCCAGCCCCGCGACCAGCCGGGTGGATTCGCGCAGCCGCGCCTGGTTGGCCAATTCCAGCCCGATCAGGCCCTGGGCGTAATCCACGAGTCCGTCGTGTTCGCAGGGCTCGGCCAGATGCAGGGTGCACTTGTCCCGAAGGCCGGTCGCGATGGGCACTTCGTGCCAGGATTCGCCACCCAGCTCCGGCCCGTGGATCCGGGCGGCGAATTGCGTCAGTGCCACAGCGGTGCCCAGCATGCGGGAGAGCTCGCGCAACATGGCCCGCAACCCGCCGGTGAGCAGCGTGGAAGCCAGTCGCTGGTGGCCCTTGAGGAGCTGTTCCAGCCGCTGTAGGTGGTCTTCGTTCAGCGCATCGGCAATGAGCTTGGTGATGGCCATGAACGGGGTTTCGTAGGGAACCTCAAAGACCGGCAGCCCCAGCTCGGTGGCCCTGCGGATCACCGCCGCGGGCACGCTGCGGTGGCTCAGACCGGTGCCGTAGCCCAGGGCGAGGGCACCGGCGCCGTGCACCGTCTGGACGAAGGATTCCTGGTTGGCGATCGTGGTTTGCCGCAGGCCGGTGGTGAGCACGATGGCCCCGGTGGTCAGGAACGGCGAGGGATCGCGCAGTTCGGTGACGGCCGCCCATTCGATGGGGGTTTGGCCCACGCCGGAAAAGTCCGTGTGGGCCCTGAGGCCCAGGTTTTGGGACTCAAGAAGTTTCAGCAGCGTGATGGCCATGCACCAATACTATGAAACATTTTGTGCATTAGTACGACGGACAGCACCCGAAACGGGATATGAAAACGGCCAACACCTATAGTCAGGTCGAGTTTTGGGTTAACGTAGGTGCATGACCACAGCATCTTCGGGCGGGACGCCACTGGCGGCACCCGTGGGCAGGGAAACCTTCTCCTCGCGAAAACTCTTCATTCTTTCCGCCATCGGCTCGGCCGTCGGCCTCGGGAACATCTGGCGCTTCCCGTACATCGCTTACGAAAACGGCGGTGGCGCCTTCCTGATTCCGTACCTTGCCGCACTGCTGAGCGCGGGCATCCCGCTGCTCTTCCTCGACTACGCAATCGGGCACAAGTTCCGGGGATCCGCGCCGCTGGCCTACCGACGCATGCACCGCGGCGCCGAGGTCCTGGGATGGTGGCAGGTACTCGTCTGCTTCATCATCGCCATCTACTACGCGGTCATCATTGCCTGGGCCGCGATGTACACCTGGTTCTCGGTGACGCAGGCCTGGGGCGACGATGCCGGCTCCTTCTTCACCGGCGAATTCCTCGGGGTCTCCGAGACGGTCAACGTCGGCTTCAACTTCGTGCCCGGTGTCTTCTGGCCGCTGCTGATCACCTGGATCGCCGTCATCGGCATCATGGTCGCCGGCGTGCGCAAGGGGATCTCGCGGGCCAACGGCTTCTTCCTGCCGCTGCTCGTCGTGATGTTCGTGTTGCTGGTTGCCCAGTCCCTTTTCCTGCCTGGTGCCATCGATGGACTGAACGCCTTCTTCACCCCGGACTGGGCCGCACTGGGCGACCCGGGCGTGTGGGCGGCAGCCTATGGCCACATCTTCTTCTCGCTCTCGGTGGCCTTCGGCATCATGGTCACCTACTCCTCCTACCTCAAGCGCAAGACCGACCTGACCGGTTCGGGCATGGTCGTCGCGTTCTCCAACTCGGCATTTGAGATCCTCGCCGGCATCGGCGTCTTCGCCGCGCTGGGCTTCATGGCTTTCACCGCCGGCTCGGCCGTGGGCGACGTCGCGGTGCCCGGCATCGGACTCGCCTTCATCGCCTTCCCGACGATCGTCTCGGAGGCACCGCTGGGTGGGCTGATGGGCGTACTCTTCTTCGGTTCCCTGGTCTTCGCCGGGATCACCTCGCTGATCTCCATCCTCGAGGTCATTGTCGCCGCGGTGCAGGACAAGATGGGCTGGCCGCGCGTGAAGGCCTCGCTGGCGGTCAGCATCCCGGTGGCGTTCATTTCGCTGCTACTCTTCCCGACCGCCACCGGCCTGTATCTGCTTGACACCTTTGACGCCTTCGTGAACAGCTTCGGCATCCTGGCCGGCGCGCTGGTTGCCGTCATCCTGGTTGCCTGGGTCCTGCGCAAGCTGCCCATGCTCTCGGACCACCTGAACAAGGTCTCCTCGGTGCGCATGCGCACCGTCTGGATCGGCCTGGTCGCAGTAGTGGCGCCGGTGGTGCTGGGCTACATCCTGATCAACGAGTTCATTTCGAAGATCGGGACAACCTACGAGGACTACCCGGCATGGTTTGTCGGCGTCTTTGGCTGGGGCATGGCCGCCGCGCTGGTTGTCGTGGCCGTGGTGCTCACGCTCATCCCGTGGAGCCCCAAATCCAAGCTGCACCACGACCCCGAATACGCGGCACTGATCGCCGCGGAAGAAAAGGAGGAAGGACGATGACTCCCATCGCAATCACCTTTCTGGTGATCTCCATCCTGACAGTGTGGGGCGGGCTGGGGCTCGCCCTGGTCAACCTGGCCAGGCACCCCGAGGACGAGGGCCGCCTGCCCCAGGAAAACGCGCCGGAACTCTAAGGACTCCGACGTGTAGCCATACGTCAATCCATTGATCGGTCCGTTGCGGCAGCAGGATTTTCCTGCAGCCGCAACGGACCGATCGTGCTTAAGGGGAGAGTCCGATCCCGCCTGTGCACTTGCACTGGAATCCGGGATTCCGACTGTGCCAAATTCACTGGCGGGCGCTGTTGCGCGCGGCATAGGCTACTGGGTAGTAAAGACCACCAAGACACCGGGTTCCATGGTGCCCCCGGTGCCGGGACCGCAGTGGTCCCGGCACCGGGAGCCAGGTCCGGGAAAGGACCGAACGTTCATGGGCATCACCTACCGCATCGAGCAAAAGCGACACATCAACGGCGCATTCCCCGGCCCCAAGTCGGTGGAGCTCGCGGCCCGCCGCACCAACGCCGTCGCCCTGGGCGTGGCATCGGCCATGCCCGTTTACGTGGCGGACGCCGACGGCGGCATCATCGTGGACGTCGACGGCAACGCGATCATCGACCTGGGATCGGGCATCGCGGTGACGTCCGTCGGCGCCTCCAACGAGAAGGTCGCAGCAGCCGTCGCCGCACAGGCGGCCCGCTTCACCCACACCTGCTTCATGGTCACCCCGTACGAGGGCTACGTGGAGCTGGCCGAGAAGCTTGCCGAGATCAGCCCGGGCACCCACGCCAAGAAGGCCGTTTTCTTCAACTCCGGTTCCGAGGCCGTGGAGAATGCCATCAAGGTGGCCCGCGTGGCCACCGGCCGCACCGCGGTGGTCGCCTTCGACCACGCGTACCATGGCCGCACCAACCTGACGATGGGCCTGACGGCCAAGGCAGCGCCCTACAAGCGCGGCTTCGGCCCGCTGGCATCGGAAATCTACCGCATGCCGATGAGCTACCCCTTCCGCGAGGAAAACCCGAACATCTCCGGCAAGGAAGCCGCAGAGCGCGCCATCCTGGCCATGGAGAAGCAGATTGGCGGCGACCAGATCGCCGCCATCATCATTGAGCCCATCCAGGGCGAGGGCGGCTTCATCGTCCCGGCGGAGGGCTTCCTGCCGCGCCTGGCCGAGTGGGCCAGGGAACAGGGGATCGTCTTCGTCGCCGACGAGGTGCAGGCAGGCTTCTGCCGCGCCGGCGCCTGGTTCGCCTCGGACATCGAGGGCATCGTCCCGGACATCATCACCGTGGCCAAGGGCATTGCCGGCGGCATGCCGCTCTCGGGCATCGTGGGCCGGGCCGACCTGCTGGACTCGGTCCACCCGGGCGGCCTGGGCGGCACCTACGGCGGCAACCCGGTTGCCGTGGCGGCGGCGCTGGAGACCATCCGCTACATGGAAGAGCATGACCTGGCTTCCCGTGCCCGTGAGATCGAGGAACAGTTCTTCACCCGCATGCGCAAGCTCCAGTCCGAGGTATCGGTCATCGGGGATGTCCGCGGACGCGGCGCCATGGTGGCCATCGAGCTCGTCAAGGCCGGAGGCACCGAGCCGGACGCGGAGATCACCAAGAAGATTGCCGCCGACTGCCTGGCCGAGGGCGTGCTGATCCTCACCTGCGGCACCTACGGCAACGTCATCCGCCTGCTTCCCCCGCTGGTCATCGGCGACGAGTTGCTGGCCGAGGCGTTCGAGGTGCTCGAAAAGGCCATCCGCGCCAACGTCTAGCCCATGCGCTAGCGCAAGACCGGGAAAGGAGCCGGAAAGTTGTCCAGTTCACGTGGACAACCGACCGGCTCCTTTCTTCGTGCCCGGGCCCGGCGGACACAACCGAGGCGGCTCGGAAACGGAGGGGCGCCCGGCACGTCTTGCGACGTCGACGCTCCCGGGAATGGAGTCCCTATGCCACCTTGACGGGCACGATGCGACGGGGCAAGCGCGCCATGTCGATGCACAGCAGGATCACCGCGACCCAGACCAGCGAGAAGCCGATGAGGCGCTCCGGCGGCATGGGTTCCTTGAAGACCACCAGCGCCACGACGAACTGCAGGATGGGGGCCAGGAACTGCAGGGTGCCGATGGCGGTCAGGGGCAGGCGGCGAGCGGCAGCCCCGAAGAGCAGCAACGGAACAGCGGTGATGATCCCGCTGGAGGCCATCAGCCAGAAGTGCGCAGGTCCGGAGGAAAGCACCGTGTCGGTGTTCGTGGCCACCAGCCATGCCATGAACCCGAGGGCCGGGAGGGCCAGGATCGCGGTCTCCATGCTCAGTGAGGTCAGCGCGGTGGCGGTGCGGCCCACCCGGTTCTTCACGAAGCCGTACAGGCCGAAGGAGAACGCCAGCACCAGCGCAACCCAGGGCACGTTGCCGTAGGCGAACGACAGCGTCGTGACGGCGGCAAGGCCGAACCCGATGGCCACCCACTGCATCCGGCGCAGCCTTTCCTTCAGGAAGAGCACACCCAGGGCGATCGACACGAGGGGATTGATGAAGTACCCCAGCGCGGCTTCCGCCGCGTGACCGTTGAGCACCGCGTAGGTGTACGTCAGCCAGTTCACCGCAATGAGGACCGAAGCCACGCACAGGCGTGCCATGGCCCGGCGGTCGCGGCCCAGCGCGATGAACCGACGCCAGTTCCTGGTCGCCAGCAGCAGGACCGCGCAGAAGACCAGCGAAAAGACGATGCGCCCGGCAACGATTTCCACGGGGGAGGCGATGGCAATGGTGAGGAAATACAGCGGAAGCATTCCCCACAGGCCGTAGGCGCCCAGGCCCTGGAGCAATCCCGCGTTGCGCTCGTTTGCGGGGGCGCTCGAAGCCGCGGTGGTCGTCGTGGCCGGGGAGGGCGTAGGGGTCATGGTCTCTTCAACCGGGATTGCATGGTTTCCATTCCGGGTGCGCGTGCACGCTGGTCGGGGATCGGTGCGCGGCCTGCGCGCCGAACCGAGCCTATCGCGGGACCGAACTCCCCGGATGACGGGCCGCTCGGGCCCGGCATGCCGGGGGCCTGCATCATGCGGATCCGGTCCCGGGGAGCGTGAGCATGCGCACACCGGTTCACGTTTAGGGGCCGTGGCCAATTAGACTAGCGTGGCGTGCGCTATTTGTGCGTCCCATGATCATTCTCCGGAAGGAACCCCTCGTGTCCGATTCAGCAGTTCGCCCGCTCCGTGTCGCCATCATCGGGGCAGGTCCGGCTGGCGTCTATGCTGCCGACATTCTCACCAAGGCGGAGCGCGAATTCGAGGTGAGCATCGACCTGCTCGATGCCTACCCCGCGCCCTACGGCCTGATCCGCTACGGCGTGGCCCCGGACCACCCGCGCATCAAGGGAATCGTCAATGCGCTGCACAAGGTCCTGGACCGCGGGGACATCCGCTTCCTGGGGAACGTGACCTACGGACGCGACCTGAAGCTGCACGACATCCGCGACATGTACGACGCGGTCATCTTCGCCACCGGTGCCATCAAGGATGCCCGCATGGACATCCCGGGCATCGATCTGGAGGGGTCCTTCGGGGCCGCGGACTTCGTTTCCTGGTACGACGGGCAGCCCGACGTGCCGCGCAGCTGGCCGCTGGAGGCCAAGGAAATCGCCGTCCTGGGCAACGGCAACGTGGCCCTGGACGTGGCCCGCGTGCTCTCCAAGCACGCCGAGGACCTCCTGGTCACCGAGATCCCGGAGAACGTCTTTGCGGGCCTGAAGAATTCTCCGGTCACCGACGTGCACATCTTCGGGCGCCGCGGGCCCGCCCAGGTGAAGTTCACCCCGCTGGAGCTGCGCGAACTGAGCCACAGCCGGGATGTCGACATCGTGCTCTATCCGGAGGACTTCGAGTTCGACGAGGCCTCCGATGCGTTGATCAAGTCCAACAACCAGGTCAAGACCATGGTCAACACGCTGACCAACTGGATCGTGGAGGAACAGGACACCGGCGCCTCGCGCCGCCTGCACCTGCACTTCCTGCACAACCCGATCGAGGTGCTGGGCCAGGACGGCAAGGTCGCCGGCATCAAGTTCGAGCGCCAGGAGCTCGACGGCACCGGCAACGTGCGGGGCACCGGCGAATTCATCGACTACCCGGTCCAGGCCGTGTACCGCGCCATCGGCTACCTCGGCTCCGAGCTCGCCGAGCTTGAGTTCGACGACAAGCGCGGAGTCATCCCCAACGAGGGCGGCCGGGTGCTGGACGCCGCCGGCTCCCATGTGCCGGGGCTCTACGCCACGGGTTGGATCAAGCGGGGCCCCGTGGGCCTGATCGGCCACACCAAGGGCGATGCCCTGGAGACCATCGGGAACCTGTTGGAGGACCGACTGTCGTTGCCGGTTGCGTCAAACCCCGACGAGGACGCGATCATCAAGTTGCTGGAGTCGCGCGGTGTTGAATACACGACCTGGGAGGGCTGGAAGAAGCTGGACGCGCACGAGATTTCCCTCGGCATCGCAGCGACCCCCACGCAGACCTCCAACGGACCGGTCGACCGGGCCCGAATCAAGGTCGTGGAGCGCGAGGAAATGGTCAGGATCTCCCGGGACTAGTTCGCCGGGCTAAGCTGTACCTGGGCAGGGACCCGTATTTTTCGAAGTAGCGGAAAAGGCGGGTCCTTGTTCTTCTTAACTTTCGGTCCCGGATCGACGACAAAGCGGCCCGCCCTCCCGAAGGAGGACGGGCCGCTTTGTCGTCGTTGAGATGCCAACGGTGGCAGGTTAGGCCTTGCCGGCCATTTCCGCGGCGCCGTCGGTGGAGCCGGCAACGCCTGCAGCGTAGGCGTTGCGCAGGATCAAACCGAGGTTCGCATCGACGTTGGTCCAGTACTGGAAGAAGCCTTCGCGGATGGACTCGATGGTGATGCCCTGGCACTGGCCCAGCAGGGTCGCGTGGAAGCGCTCCTTGGCAGCTGCATCGTAGACCTCGCGGTACAGGGTGCCTGCCTGGCCGAAGTCGTCGTCCTCCGAGCGCAGGGTCTGCGCGGAGCGGACCATTTCGCCGTCGGTTTCCCAGCCGCCCTCGCCGGCGCGCTCGGGCTGTGCAGCCGGGCCGCCGAAGGAGTTCGGGGTGTAGACGCGGGCGTCTGCGTCGTTGAAGTGGTACTGCATGGAGCCCTCATGCATGTAGTTGTTGACCGTGGCAGCGTGCGGCTGGTTGACCGGCAACTGGTTGTAGTTGGTGCCGATGCGGTTGCGCTGTGCATCCGGGTAGGAGAACACGCGGGCCATCAGCATCTTGTCCGGGCTGATGTCGATGCCCGGGACCAGGTTCGACGGGGAGAACGCTGCCTGCTCGATCTCGGCGAAGAAGTTGCGCGGGTTGCGGTTCAGCGTGAAGTGGCCAACCGGGATCAACGGGTAGTCCGCGTGCGGCCAGACCTTGGTCATGTCGAACGGGTTGAAGCGGTAGGTCTTGCCCTCTTCGTACGGCATGATCTGGACCTTGACGTCCCAGGTCGGGAAGTTGCCGGCCTCGATGTTGTCGAACAGGTCGCGGCGGTAGAAGTCGGCGTCGGAGCCTGCAAGCTTCTCGGCCTCTTCGTTGGACATGTTGTGCACGCCCTGGCGGGAGTGGAAGTGGTACTGCACCCAGAAGCGCTCGCCCTCGGCGTTGATCCACTGGTAGGTGTGCGAGCCGTAGCCGTTCATTTCGCGCCAGGAGGTCGGCAGGCCGCGGTCGCCCATCAGGTAGGTCACCTGGTGTGCGGACTCGGGGGAG
Organism: Paeniglutamicibacter sulfureus; assembly: GCF_030512175.1. Taxonomy (GTDB): domain Bacteria; phylum Actinomycetota; class Actinomycetes; order Actinomycetales; family Micrococcaceae; genus Paeniglutamicibacter; species Paeniglutamicibacter sulfureus. The sequence goes on from NZ_JAULBL010000002.1 coordinate 1,606,486, forward strand.
TGGGTCCAGAAGTCCCACTGCATGTCCGCGTCGCGCAGCCCGGAGGCGCCCATGCGCTTCTGCGAGTGGATGAAGTCGGGGAACTTGAGCCCGTCGCGGATGAAGAACACCGGGGTGTTGTTGCCCACGACGTCGTAGTTGCCCTCGGTGGTGTAGAAGCGAAGTGCGAAGCCGCGCACGTCGCGCCAGGTGTCAGGGGATCCCTGTTCGCCGGCGACCGAGGAGAAGCGCAAGAGCGTCTCGGACTTGGCGCCCGGCTGGAAGACGGCTGCACGGGTGTACTTCGAGACGTCTTCGGTGACGGTGAATTCACCGAAGGCTCCGCCGCCCTTGGCGTGCGGGTTGCGCTCCGGCACGCGCTCGCGGTTGAACGCGGCAAGCTTCTCGACGAGGTAGCGGTCGTGGAGGGCGGTAATGCCGTCCGGGCCGGAGGTCAGCGAATGGGCATCGCTGGCAACGGGGGCGCCGCTCTGGGTGGTGGTGAAGTTCTCGCTCAAGAGATTCTCCTTCTTCATGTGGGTTGGTAACTCTTCTGCCGGCTTCCCCGGCGGGCGGCTAGGCCGCGCCGGTTTTCCTGCAGTCTTCACAGATGCCCTGGTAAAGGACATCGGCAATCTGGATTTCCATGCCGTGGCTGTCCGAAGGGGTCAGGCAGGGGGCGTGGCCCACCGCGCATTCCACGTCTTCGATCCGGCCGCAACTGGTGCAAATGGCGTGATGGTGGTTGTCATTGACGCGGGTCTCATAGAGGGCCGCTGAGTGCGGCGGAGTGAACCGCCGCAATATGCCTTGTTCCGTCAGATCATTAAGCACGTTGTAGACGGACTGGATGGAAACATCCGGCAACGCCTGGTGGACCGCGGCGACAACTCTCTCCGCCGAGGAGTGTGGGTGGCTCTCCACGGCATCGAGCACGGCAAGGCGTCCGCGGGTAACCCGCAGCCCCAGCTCGCGCATCTGTGCCGAATAGTCCATGTGATCCATTCCACCGTCTTATTTTGAATATGTCAAGATAAGAGGACCGTGTCGTCGAGCATGTCGCTAGAGTCGCCGAGCATGTCGCTAGACTCAATCCGTGGCCCGACTCCTTGCCGACCTGACACCTTTGCGCCAAAGCCCGGCCTTCAAGCGGTTGTGGATCGGCAACACGCTTTCGGCGGTCGGCGGACAACTCACCCTCGTGGCGGTCAGCCTCGAGGTCTACGCGCTGACGGGCTCCAGCCTCTACGTCGGCCTGCTGGGCGCCTTCGCGCTGGTGCCGCTGGTGCTGACGGGCCTGTATGGCGGCTCCGTCGCCGACGCCCACGATCGCCGCAAGGTCGCGTTGGCCTCCGCCATGGTCCTGTGGGCAACCACCGCTGCCATTGCAGCCCAGGCCTGGCTGGGCGTGGACAACGTCTGGGTGCTCTACGGGCTGGTGGCCATCCACTCCGGTGCCGGGGGCATCAACCAGTCGACCCGCGGAGCCATCATCCCGGCGATCGTCGGGCTCAAGCTCCTGCCGGCGGCCAATTCGCTGAACATGGTCACCTTCGGCATCGCCCAGATGACCGGCCCGTTGCTCGGCGGGCTGCTGGTGGCCCAGATTGGCTTCGGCTGGACCTACACCATCGACGTGCTCACCTATGGCGCCGCGGTGTGGTCCGTCTACAAGCTGCCGGCACTGCCCCCGGAGGGCACGCCGGCCAGGGCAGGGCTGCGTTCGGTCATCGAGGGCTTCAGGTTCCTGGGCACCCAGCCCAATGTGCGCATGACCTTCCTGATCGACATCGCGGCCATGGTCCTGGCCGCACCCCGGGCGCTGCTTCCCGCCATTGGCGCAGTGCTCATTGGCGGCGGTGAACTGACCATGGGCGTTCTCCTGGCTGCAACCGCCATGGGCGCGTTCCTGGCGGGACTGTTTTCCGGGCCCGTGGGACGGATCCACCGCCAGGGCGCGGCAGTGTTTCTCTGTGTATGCGCGTGGGGTGCGAGCATCGGGCTTTTCGGCATGGTCGTCATCCTGGCCGCACGCAGCCCGGTCCCGTTCGACGGCTCGGCCGGTGCCTGGCTCTGGCCCGCGGCCGCCTGCATGGCGCTGGCCGGCGTCGCGGACGCCGTTTCCTCGGTCTTCCGCACCACCATCCTGCAGACCGCCACCCCCGACCACCTGCGCGGGCGCCTGCAGGGTGTATTCATCGTCGTGGTTGCCGGCGGGCCACGGCTGGGGGAAATGCTCTCCGGTTCGGTGGCAGGGGGCATCGGCGAGGGGTGGACCCTGCTGGCCGGCGGCATCGCCTGCATCGTTGCAGCAGCCGCATTGATGCGCTGGGAGCCGGGATTCCTGCGGTACGACGCGCGGCACCCAGCTCCCTGAGACCGAATCCCCGGCGGGAACAAAGCACGCTCTCAGGTGCGTTTACTAGACTGAATGCCAGACCCGGCCCCCGGCGGCCGGACCGTACCCCAAGGAGAGAAACACGGTGCACAATCACAACAACGGCCTGAAGACGGCGGGGTTGCTCGGCGGCATGTTCGCGCTGCTGCTGGCCATTGGCGCCCTGCTGGCTTCGGGGACCGGAAGCAGCAGTTTTATCTGGATCTTCGCCCTTATCGGCGTGGCGACCACCGCCTACGGATACTGGAACAGCGACAAGCTGGCGATCCGCTCAATGCAGGCCTACCCGGTCACCGAGGCAGAACAGCCCGAGATGCACCGGATCGTGCGCGAGCTCTCCATTGCCGCCCAACAGCCCATGCCGCGCCTCTATGTTTCGCCGACCCAAGCGCCAAACGCCTTCGCCACCGGGCGCAACCCGGAAAATGCCGCGGTGTGCTGCACCGAGGGCATCCTGCAGCTGCTGAACGAACGCGAGCTGCGCGGGGTGCTGGGCCACGAGCTCATGCACGTGTACAACCGCGACATCCTCACCTCTTCGGTGGCCGCGGCCGTCGCCGGAGTCATCACGTCCGTGGCCCAAATGATGCTCTTCTTCGGCGGCGGCGACCGCCGTAATGCCAACCCCCTGGCCATGATCGCCCTGGCATTGCTGGCGCCCTTGGCCTCCACCGTCATCCAGATGGCCATCAGCCGAACCCGCGAATACGACGCGGACGAGGACGGCGCCAAGCTGACCAACGACCCCCTGGCGCTGGCCTCGGCACTGCGCAAGCTCGAGAGCGGGGTGCAGCGCGCCCCGCTGCCGGCCGATGACCAGCGCCTGGTCAACACCTCGCACCTCATGATCGCCAACCCGTTCCTTGGCGGGGCCAAGAAGCTCTTCGCCACCCACCCGCCGATGGACGACCGCGTTGCCCGGCTGGAAAGGATGGCTGGCCGCTCGCTGGGCTACTAAGCGATCGCCCGCTTCCTTTCCCATGCCGGGCGTCAACGCAAAGGGAGGCTGTCATCACCGGCGAGTGATGACAGCCTCCCTTTGTCTGCGGCCGAATCTCGCCGCCGTGAAGTCCGTTTAGCGGAAGTTCACAAACTGCAGGTCTGCTTCCTCAAAGCCGCGCAGCAGAGTCATGGTGGCCTGCAGGTCGTCGCGGGACTTGGAAGACACGCGAAGCTCGTCACCCTGGATGGTGGACTTCACGCCCTTGGGTGCCTCGTCACGAATGAGCTTGTTGATCTTTTTCGCCACGTCCTGGGCAATGCCCTCCACAATGGAGGCCTCGATGCGGTATTCCTTGCCCGAGGGGAAGGGTTCGCCCGCTTCCAGGGACTTGAGCGAGATGTTGCGCTTGACCAGCTTGGACTGGAACACGTCGAGAACCGCCTTGACGCGTTCCTCGGAGTTGGCCTTCATCAGGATCTTCTCGCCGCTGAAGTCGATCTCGGCTCCAATGCCCTTGAAGTCGTAGCGCTGGACAATTTCCTTCTGCGCCTGGTTTAGTGCATTGGACACTTCCTGGCTGTCGACCTTGCTGACAACATCAAAAGTTGAATCGCTCGCCATGTGAGCCTCCTTGGGTGGTGATTGTGCTTTGCCTACAAGACTACCGGGGCACCGCAAAACCCCGGAAAACCCGGGGTCTGACGCGCCGGGAAACCCTCGATTTGCACTCTTGGGAAAACGTCATGTAGAGTTTCTACTCGTTCCGAAGGGAACAATTCGGCAGATTACCCGAGCGGCCAAAGGGGGCTGACTGTAAATCAGCTGGCAACGCCTTCACTGGTTCGAATCCAGTATCTGCCACCGAATGAATGAAGCCCGTGTTCAAATCCAAGAGATTTGGACACGGGCTTTTTCGTGCCCTGAACCCCCGATGGTGCAGGTGGGACCATTATTGGGCGAGGCGTATCAAGAGGTCGGGCGGCGGGAATTCCTTACTGGACGTGACCCACTCAACATCCAACGCAAATTTCCCGCCGCCCAAGTTTCAAGCGGCCATCTTTTCGTTCATCGGGACTACGTAGATGTCCCAGAGCAACATGATTGAATCCCTCGGGGCGGACAGCACCGCGTGGTAGTGCGCCCACTGCCATTCTGTGGCTCCATGGTCTTCCAGCGGCTTGGGAGGGCACGAACCGGGAGTCAGCCACCGCGTGCCGTTCCAGATGGCCTGTAGCGGTCCAACGGCCGTTGCCGCAGAGGTGGTGTCTTCCAAGGGGACGGGAAGGGAAACCTTTTCCTGGATCCGCAGCGCGGGTGCAACTGCGAAGGGCGTGGATTCAACGATGGCCAAATCCATGGGCAGTGCGTCAACGTAGCGCTCCGCCAGCAGCATTCCTTCGGAGAGTGCCTTGCGCCCGGATTCCCCGGTCGTTATCAGCAACAAGGTGCAGCGTGTCATGTCCGTGTTGGCAGCCGACCCGCAACGCGTCTACGCGGTCCGGGTCAGGATGCATCCTTCCTGTTATCCGTGGAATCCGGTGCGCCGATCGGGACACCGGGACTGGCCGGCGAACCGGGCGGGAGTACAGCTGCCCGCCTTTCGCCCGATGCTTTGGTGGATGGCTGCCTCCTGGGTTGGCCGTGGCCTTTCCTCGAGCATACGGCCGCGTGCGCACGGCCGGACGCCGGCCGACAAACTTGTGGATAACCTGGATCCGGAGGCGTGAAAACAGCAAGGGAAAGCCAAAAACGGGGTGCCGACTGCGGCGACTTCGGCATCTCGCGGTACCGTTGGTATATGGCTACTATCAATATCACCGAGTCTGAGTTCACGACGACGCTGGATGAGAATGACATTGTCTTCGTAGATTTCTGGGCGGAGTGGTGTGGACCGTGCCGCCAGTTTGCCCCGGTCTATGACGAGATATCCGAGAAGTACCCCGACGTTAAGTTCGCCAAGGTGGACACCGAGGCCGAACAGGGGCTGGCACGCGCTGCGAACATCACCTCGATCCCCACGTTGATGGCGTTCCGCGACAAAGTCCTGGTCTTCTCGCAGCCCGGCGCGATGAACGCCTCTCAGCTGGACGACCTCATCGTGGCCGTGAAGGGCATCGACATGCAGCATGTCCACGCGCAGATCGCCGAGCAAGAGGCGCAGGCCCAGTAGGCTTCCGCCGCGCCCTAGCGGCGTCGGTGGTCCATCGGCGCCAGGCGCGGGCCAAACGCCTGCTTGCGTTGCCCGGAAAGCCCGATCAGGCGCACCACGCGCTGGCGATGCCCGGTGAAGGGCGCCAGCAATTCGAGCATCCCGGCATCGTCGACCCGGCGACCGGTGAGTACCTGCCCGACGAAGGCAGCCAGGTGGAAATCACCCACCGAAACATGGTCGGCAGCTCCATGAGTGCGCTGCAGAACCTCGGCAATGCTCCACGGACCCACTCCGGGTATTGATTCAAGGGCGGCATGCAGGGTCCCGGCGCCCATGGCGTTCTCCCTCCTGGCACCCAGATCCATCAACGCCCAGCGCTCCAGGGCATTGGCCGCGGCCGCCGCCCGGCGTGCTGTCGCGGAGCGCTTCGAATCCACTCGCGCCTGGTGCCATTGCCACGGCTGCAGCGAACGGACTGCAGTCGGCGTCGGCGGCAGGCGCATTCCCGCCGGCGCGGGACCCGGCGGCAGGTCGCCGACGGCCAGGCAAAGGTGGCGCCAGGCGTAGTTTGCCTCGATCACCGTGACCTTTTGCTCGAGAATCGCCGGAAACAGGGCATCGAAGATACGCCCGGTGGACGGGAACCGCAGCCCCGGATTCGACTTTCGGCTCCGGAGCACGATCGGGTGCAGCAGGTTCCGGGTTTCCGCGGCGTCGAAGGCACTCCAGTCGTCGTACGCGCCCAACAGATGCAGTCCGCGCTCCACCGCGTGCGCGGCACCCGGTCCCCAGGCGCGGAGCAGGACTTCGGCGTCGATGCCGGCGGTGCGGGTGGCCAATAGGGTAACGGGACCGACCGGGGTGTGGAAGCACAACCAAGCGCCGTTTTCCGAGACCCGGGTGGCGGGGTCGCGGGCTCCGCGCTGCAGGATGCCCAGGGACTGGCGCAGGGAATACGGGCCGTTCGGCTTCCATGAAGCCTGTGCGTCGCATGCCGGCAGCGGGGTCGAAGGGGAATTGGGCATGCCTCAATACTCTCATCGGTGCCCCCGCCTCCAACGCATGAAGATTCACTACGAACGGCGTCCGGAATGTGACGCGCCGCCGGTAGAGTGATCGCCATGAAGTATGCGCGCACAATCCTGGACCTGATTGGGAACACCCCGCTGGTCAAGCTCAATTCGGTCACGGACGGCATCGAGGCAACCATCCTCGTCAAGCTCGAATACCTGAACCCCGGCGGGTCCATCAAGGACCGCATTGCCTTGAAAATGGTGGAAAACGCGGAGGCCGACGGGAAGTTGCTCCCGGGCGGAACGATCGTTGAGCCCACCAGCGGCAACACCGGCGTCGGACTGGCCATGGTCGGCCAGCTGAAGGGCTACAAGACCATCTTTGTCACCCCCGACAAGGTCGGCGAGGAAAAGCGCGACGTGCTGCGCGCCTATGGCGCCGAGGTGGTGGTGACCCCCACCGCGGTGGCCCCCGATTCCCCGGAGTCCTACTACGGCGTCTCGGACCGCCTGGTGCGCGAGATCGACGGGGCGTACAAGCCCGACCAGTTCTCCAACCCCGCCGCCCCGGAGAGCCACTACGAGACCACCGGCCCGGAAATCTGGAATGACACCGACGGCATGCTGAGCCACGTGGTCATCAGCGCCGGCACCGGCGGCACCATCACCGGCACCGGCCGCTACCTGAAGGAAGTTTCCGCCGACCGCGCCTCCGGCCCGGTCAGGATCATCGGCGCGGACCCGGACGGCTCGGTCTATTCCGGCGGCACCGGCCGCCCCTACTTCGTCGAGGGCGTCGGCGAGGACATGTGGCCGGGCAACTACGACCCGGCGGTGCCCGACGAGATCATCGCGGTGACCGACGCCGACGCGTTCGCCATGACCCGCCGCCTAGCCAAGGAAGAGGGTCTGCTGGTCGGCGGCTCCTCCGGCATGGCAGTGGTCGCGGCGCTGCAGGCGGCGAAGGACCTTCCCGCCGAAGCCATCGTCGTGGTGATCCTGCCCGACGGCGGCCGCGGCTACCTGGGCAAGATCTTCAACGACGCCTGGATGCGCTCCTACGGCTTCCTGCGCGACGACTCCGCCGACACCGTGGGCCAGCTGCTCTCCGCCAAGCCCGGCGACCTGCCCGACCTGGTGCACACGCACTTGAATGAAACCGTCCGCGACGCCATCGGCGTCATGAACGAATACGGCGTCTCGGCACTCCCGGTGCTTTCGGCCGAGCCCCCGGTCCGCCTGGGCGAGGTGCGCGGCTACATCGACGAGCGCACGCTGACCGAGAAGCTGTTCCGCAACGAGATCTCCCTCACCGACCCGGTGGGACCGCTGGTGACCACCGCGCTGCCGCTGATCGGCATCCACGAAACCATTGACCGCGCCAAGGAACGGCTCTCCGAGCACGACGCCCTGCTGGTCACCGACGACGGGGCGGCCGTCGGGGTCATCACCCGCCACGACCTGCTGACCTACCTCACCCACTAAGAAAGTTGCGTCCAGACATGACTGAAAACATCCAAGGATTCAACACCCGCGCCGTGCACGCCGGGCAGGAATTCGAGCCGCGCACCGGGGCAGTGGTCCCGCCGCTGCACTTCTCCTCCACCTACGCCCAGGACGGCATCGGGAACCTGCGGGCCGGCTACGAGTACGGCCGCGGCGGCAACCCCACCCGCGACGCCCTGCAGGAGCAGCTCGCCGCGCTGGAAAACGGCACCCACGCCTACTCCTTCTCCTCCGGCCTGGCCGCCGAGGATTCGCTGATCCGTGCGCTGGCCGAACCCGGTGACCACATCGTGCTGGGCAACGACGCCTACGGCGGAACCTACCGGCTGATTTCCAAGGTCCTGGGCGGCTGGGGCATCGGCAACACCCCGGTGGACATGTCCGACCACGCGGCGCTGAAGGCTGCCATCGCCGCCAACAAGACCAAGCTGGTCTGGGTGGAGACGCCGTCGAACCCGATGATGCGCATCTCCGACATCAAGGCCATCGCGGAGATCACCCACGCCGCCGGCGCCCTGCTGGTGGTCGACAATACCTTCGCCTCCCCGTTCCTGCAGCAGCCGCTGGACCTGGGTGCCGACGTGGTGGTGCACTCCACCACCAAGTACATCGGCGGGCACTCCGACGTGGTCGGCGGCGCCATCGTGGTCAAGGACCCGGTGCTGGCCGAGGCCATCGGCTTCATCCAGTTCGCCGTCGGCGCTGTCTCCGGCCCGATGGACGCGTTCCTGACCACCCGCGGGCTGAAGACTTTGGGCGTGCGCATGCGCACCCACTCGGAAAACGCGATGGCCGTGGCCCTGTGGCTGGAAAAGCGCCCCGAGGTTCAGGCGGTGCACTACCCGGGCCTGCCCACCCACCCGGGCCACGAGCTGGCCAAGGCGCAGATGCGCGACTTCGGCGGCATGGTCTCGGTGCAGTTCACCGGCGGCGAGGACGCGGCACGCACCGTGGCCGAGGCCACCCGCGTGTTCACCCTGGCCGAGTCGCTGGGCGGCATCGAATCGTTGATGAACTACCCCTCGGAAATGACCCACGCCTCGGTGAAGGGCACCGAGCTGGCGGTTCCGGTGAACCTGCTGCGCCTCTCGGTGGGCATTGAGGACGTCGAGGACCTGATCGCCGACCTCGAGCAGGCCTTCGCCAAGCTCTAGGCGGCAACCGAACGGCAACAAGGGACCGGCGGTGCCGCGGAGGGATTGATTCCCCCGCGGCACCGCCCGTTTTTGTTGGGTCCTACTCGGGCACGACCTTGCGGGAGGCCACCACCGGGGTGCGGGTGGCTGCGTCGTACTCCATGACCTGTTTCCCGCCGATCCACACGCGCACGGCCCGGGACATGACATCCAGCGGATCCCCGCTCCACAGCACCAGGTCCGCGTCCTTGCCGGCCTCGAGCGAGCCCAGTTTCCCGGCCAGGCCCAGCACCTTGGCAGGGTTCAGGGTCACTGCCCGCAGCGCGGTGTCCGCATCCAGTCCCTCCTTTACAGCCAGCGTGCACTGGTGGATGAGGAAATTGATCGGGACCACCGGGTGGTCAGTGATGATCGAGATCTCGACCCCTGCCTCGGCCAGCCGCCGCGGGTTGGCCAGTGAGCGACCGCGCAGCTCCACCTTCGACTTGGTGGTGAACAGCGGGCCGATGAGCACCGGCACCTTGCGCCCGGCCACCACGTCGGCGATCACGTGGGCCTCGGTGCCGTGGTCAAGGACCAGGTCGTAGCCGAACTCCGCGGCCAGGCGCAGGGCGGTGGCCACGTCGTCCGCGCGGTGGCAGTGCTGGCGCCACGGGATCTCGCGGCGCAGCACCATCCCCAGGGCCTCCAGCTTTGCGTCGCGCTTGGCCGGGTCGTTGGCGGCCAGGTAGTTCTGTGCCTCGATGAACGCCTGGCGGATCACCATGGCGTTGCCCAACCGGGTCGAGGGGGTCTTGTCCTTGGCGCCGTGAATGCGCTTGGGGTTCTCACCCAGGGCCGACTTGATGCCGCTGGGGGCCCGCAGCACCATCTCATCCACGTAGCGCCCGTGCGTGTGGATCGCCACGGTCTGCCCGCCGATCGGGTTCCCGGATCCGGGATTCACGTTCACGGTGGTCACCCCGCCGGCCAACGCGTCGTCGAAGCCCGGGTCGAAGGGGTCGATGGCGTCGATGGCACGCACCGCGGCCATGTTCGGATCCGTCATCTCGTTCACGTCGGACCCGGCCTCGTGCTCGCCCTCGGGATGCATGCCCAGGTGCACATGCGCGTCGATGAAGCCGGGCAGCAGCCACGCGCCCTCGGCATCAAAGACCGGGGTGTCCCCGGGGACCTGCAGGTCGGGACCCAGGGCGGCGATCAACCCGTCCTTGACCAGAAGGGTGCCGGTGAATTTCTCCCCGGCGATGGGCACGATGAATGCATTGGCGATGGCAAAGGTACTCATGATGGCACTCTTCCATGGTTTGCCGCCGCCTCATATGCAGGGCGCCGACCCGCGTGGTGTCAGCCGGCGTTTTCCCGCTTGCGGCGCTGGCGTTCGGCCTTGCGCTGCGCGCGGGCTGCCTTGGACTGCGGGGCAAAGTACTTGACCGTGCCCGGGCTGAAAAGCAGGGCCACGCCCACCAGCAGCAGCGCGCCGAAGATCCCCACGCGCACCCCGCGGGTCAGCAGCGGGATGCCCACAATGACCCCGCACCAGATCAGCGACATCCGGCCGGACAGCTTCCCGCGCCAGAGCTGGAGCGTGCAATAGCCGATGACCAGGCCCAGGCCCACCAGGGCGATGCCCGCGCCCCAAAAGCCCGGGGCCTCGTTCCCGGGGCGGGTGGCGGCATTGAGGAAGAATCCGCCGGCGAACGCCAGGGCGGAAATCGCCGCGGCGCTCCACCACCAGCGGGCGGCACGCAAAGAGGGCGGGAGCACGGGTTTCGTGTTTTTCACGCGGCGGCCACGGAATGGTTTTCAGGCTTCTCCATGCACCGCAGGTTACCCGATGATTGTCCCGCGGCGGATTTCGCGGCTCGCATCTTTCCGGGCGGCGCAAGATCCACACGGCCATCTCCCGCACTTCTTATAGGATTCATGCCATGAGTGTTTCCCCCGAATCCGCTGACCTTGCAGCGGGTCCCGTTGCCCACGGCACGCTTGAGGCGGTGTGCGTTGTCCATGCCCTGAAGTCAGATGCCGGGCCGGTGGGCACCACCGCCATCGACAAGCGCCCGATCGACGGCCCGGTCAAGGTGCGCAAGATGGGCCTGTATGCGGATGTGCTGGTGGACCGCGAACACCACGGCGGCCATGACCAGGCGGTCTACGCCTACTCGCGCACCGAGGCCGAACGCTGGGGCGGCGAGCTGGGCCGGGACATCCCCGCGGGCCTGTTCGGTGAGAACCTGCGGGTCTCGGGGATCGACACCACCGACGCGGTGGTGGGGGAGCGCTGGGCCATCGGCAAGGCCGTGGTGCTGGAAGTGACCAGCCCGCGGATTCCCTGCTCGACATTCGCCCGGCACCTGGGGGAGGAGAATTGGGTGCGCCGGTTCACCGATCGCGGCGACGTCGGCTGTTTCCTGAAGGTGGTCAGGACCGGGAAGATCGCCGCCGGGGACGGCATCGCGGTGATCTCGCGTCCGGAACACGGGGTGCGGGTGCGCGACATCTTCGTCGGGCCCACCCTGGAACAGGCCCGGCGGCTGTTGGAACACCAACAGGCCAGCGGCAGCCAGCTACCTGCCAAGGTCCTGCGCGCACTGCCGCGGAGAGAACCGGGGCAGTGACCGGCGGAGCCGAAAGGGGGCCATGCCAGGCACATCATCGACCGGCAGGGAAGGCCCGTGTGCGCAACCTCACCGGGCTCAAGTCCCCCAAGTTGCGCGAGGGACGATAGTATTAGGGAGTTCACTGTATCCGGCTTCCCTCGCATTCTGCCCAATTCTTGAGGCAGAAGCTCGTCGTGTGTGAGCCCGCCAAATACTTGCGGGTTGTTGCTTTCATAGGGGAGTCGCCGGACCAAAGTGATTGCGTCCGATTGTGCTGCGGAACCTCGTTGATACGGGGTCTATTCCGCCCCTATGAATGAGGTAATTCTCCGTGTCTACCGACATGTCCGAAAACCAGCCCACCGCCGAAGCCAAGACCGAAGAAGATTCGATTCTCTTCACCGACCTGGGTCTTGACGGCCGCGTTCTCGCCGCCGTCTCCGACCTGGGCTACGAAAAGCCTTCCCCGATCCAGGCAGCCACCATCCCGCTGCTGCTCGAAGGCCGCGACGTCGTCGGCGTTGCCCAGACCGGCACCGGCAAGACCGCCGCGTTCGCCCTTCCGGCCCTGTCGAAGATGGCCGAACTGGCCGACCTCAACGGCACCGCCCGCAACACCCAGGTCCTGGTCCTGGCCCCGACCCGCGAGCTCGCGCTCCAGGTCGCCGAGGCCTTCACCTCCTACGCCAAGCACATGGGCGACTTCACCGTCCTGCCCGTGTACGGCGGATCCGCCTACGGCCCGCAGCTTGCAGGCCTGCGCCGCGGCGCCCAGGTTGTCGTCGGCACCCCGGGCCGCGTCATCGACCACATCAACAAGGGTTCCCTGGACCTCTCGGACCTGCAGTACGTCGTGCTCGACGAGGCCGACGAGATGCTGCGCATGGGCTTCGCCGAAGAGGTCGACAAGATCCTCGAGGCCACCCCGGAAGAGAAGCAGGTGGTGCTGTTCTCGGCCACCATGCCGTCCTCGATCCGCCGCATCTCCAAGCAGTACCTGCGCAACCCGCAGGAAGTCTCGGTCAAGTCGAACACCTCGACCGGCACCAACATCCGCCAGCGCTACGTGCAGGTCATGGGAGCCCACAAGCTCGATGCCATGACCCGCATCCTTGAGTCGGAAAAGTCCGAAGGCGTCATCGCCTTCGTGCGCACCAAGATGGCAACCGAGGACCTGGCCGACAAGCTCAAGTCCCGCGGCTTCACGGCCGCCGCCATCAACGGCGACATCCCGCAGCAGCAGCGCGAGCGCACCATCGAGAACCTTCGCGATGGCAAGATCGACATCCTGGTCGCCACCGACGTCGCGGCCCGCGGCCTCGACGTTGAGCGCGTGTCCCACGTGATCAACTTCGATATCCCGCACGACACCGAGTCCTACGTCCACCGCATCGGCCGCACCGGCCGTGCCGGCCGCTCGGGCGACGCGATCCTTTTCATGACCCCGCGCGAGAAGTACTTGCTGCGTGCGATCGAGAAGGCCACCCGCCAGACGGTTGAGCACATGCACCTGCCCAGCGTCGACGCCGTCAACGACAAGCGCCTGGCCAAGTTCGCCGACCAGATCGGTGAGACCATCTCCTCGCAGGACCTGACCGTCTTCCGCAACCTGGTGGAAAAGTACTCAGCCGAGCACGAGGACATCACCGAGGTCGAGATCGCCGCGGCCCTTGCACACATGGCACAGGGCGGCCGCCCGCTGCTCATGCAGGAACTGCCCGTGGCCCCGGCCAAGCAGGCCCGCCTGGCAGGCGGCGGCAAGGACGGCTTCGGCTCCCGCGGCCCGTCCCGCGCCCTGACCGAAGGCAACGCCACCTATCGCCTCGCGGTGGGACGTCGCCAGCGCGTCATGCCCGGCTCCATCGTTGGCGCACTGGCCAACGAAGGCGGCCTGACCTCCGCCCAGATCGGCGGCATCGACATCCGTGCCGACCACACCCTGGTTGAGCTGCCGGCAGATCTTTCCGCGGACCAGCTGCGCTCGCTCTCCCGCACCCGCATCGGCGGCGAGCTGATCCACCTCGAGCTGGACAACGGCCGCAGCCCGAAGTCCGACCGCGAAGGTGGCCGCGAAGGCGGTTACCAGGGTGGCGGACGCGGCGGCTACGGCGGAGGCCGTGGCGGTGGCGGCGGCTACCAGGGTGGCGCACGCAGCGGTGGCGGCGGTGGCTACCGGGGTGGCAACGACCGTCGCACCGAAGGCGGCTCCTCCGAAGGCGGCCGTGGCGGCTACGACCGCAACGCCGGTGGCGAGCGCAGCGGTGGCTACCGCGGCAACGCCGGTGCCGGTGCCGGAGAGCGCAGCTTCGGCGGCTCCTCGCGCAAGCCCCGCACCGCCGGTGGCACCGGTGGCCCGCGTCGTCGCGACTACTAAGCACTAAAGAGACAATGACCCCTGGTGGGGGCGTGTTCCTGGAGACAAGGGGCACGCCGCCGCCGGGGGTTTTGTCATTCCCCCGGCATCCGCATTGGTTGGTAGGATCCGGGCATGGACACGCAACCGCCGATCTTCGATGCACCGGCCAGGTCCCGGCCCGGTACGCGCAGGGTCCCGGGCCCCGGAGCCGATCTTGCAGCGGATGTCGAACTGGTGGGCATCAGGCATTATCCGGGCTGGGACGACTTCGCCGCCTATGCCCGGAAGCACGGCGAGGAGCCTGTGCGGCTGGCCCGCGACATGGCGGCACTGCTGCATTTCATCCACGACCACCGGCGGGCCCTGGAGCCGGCGGGCGGTTTGCGGCTGGCCGCGGAGATCTTCCTGGGCAACGCCGTGGCCCAGGCGCGGGAGGATGTCCGCTGGGAATCAACGACTCCGGGGCAGATGATGGTCGGCGCGTTCGACCGTTACTACGACCCGCGGGTGATGATCGATGCCGTGGCCCAGGGCGGTGACCAGGCTGTGGAGCGGGCCGCGGCGCTGCTGGAGCAGTGGCTTGCCCAGGTGGTGCCCAAGCTGGTGCCGCTGAACCCGGTTCCGCGCCCTTCCGAGGCCGTGCCCGCCCCATACCGGCGCCCGCTGCTGGAGGAAGCCGTCTACCGCGACGAGGACGACGTTCCCATCAACTACGGACGCCGTTGGGCGGACGGGGAAACCCCGGAGGACAGCTACGAACGCATCAGCCACCCCGAGCGCTTTGCCGGGCTTGGCCAGCTTGTGCGGGCTCTGGCCGCACACCTCGAGTCCAACTACCAGGTGCGGCGCGAGGATGCGCAACTGGAGGACGGCACGCGCATCACCCTGGTTCCCGCAGACCCCCTGGCCACACCCATGCGCCTCGAATCGACAACCGAAGGCGGGCAACCGACCGTGCGGGTCTACGCCGGCGCCGCGCACGACTTCGTCGTCCCCTCATGCGGCTGCGATGCCTGCGACGAAACGCTGCAAAGTGCCGGAGACGAACTGGAGAACCTGGTGCTCGGAGTCGCGGCCGGGGGATTCGCCGAGCGCATTTACGACGTCGGCGGCCAGCCGTGGATCCAGTTCCGGCTGACGGCGCCCGACGGGAACTCGTCCCGCGGCGGGGAAAGATCCGCCGACCCGAACAAGAACCTTGACGAGGCCAGGACCATGCTGGAAAAGGTGCCCGGTGGCTGGCACCCGTGGCCTTTGCGGGCATTGTCCTGAAGAGCGGTGCAGCCGGCCGCCCGAAGACCCAAAATCACCCGGTGATTTAGGTCACCGAAAGCGGGCGCCAATCGATGCCTGACCTGCCCCTTCCGGCCGCTTTTGTGTGCTCGGTCACAAAGTGCCATCCCGATTTCACAGCGCAGAAAATTGCTGGTAGAGTTCTTACTCGTTGCCCCCCTAGCTCAGTGGTAGAGCGCGTTCTTGGTAAGAACGAGGTCACCGGATCGATTCCGGTGGGGGGCTCTGAATGGAATGGCCCGCGTCTTAGTCGGCTCGAAAGAGAATCGGACGCGGACGCGGGCTTTACCATTCGTGGCGGCTTAGCTCAGCTGGTTAGAGCGCACGACTCATAATCGTGAGGTCCCGGGATCGAGTCCCGGAGCCGCTACAGATTGATCCCCGTCTTCCTTGTGAGGACGGGGATTTTTTGTTCCCGGCGGTACGTGGATCCGGGCCCGACCCGGTCGTGTTTGACACACGATGCCATAGGGTTGTGCGGTGAGTCCATTTGCAAACCTGCCGACAACGCTCGCCGCGGCACTGGTGCGGCCACCCACCGCCAGCTTTCTGCCTGACTGGCTGAATCCCGATGTATTCCTGCGCGATCCGGCTCTCGGCCCGTGGATCATCCTGCTGATTTGCGGCATCGTCTTTGCGGAAACCGGCCTGCTCGTCGGATTCTTCCTGCCGGGCGATTCCATGCTTTTCACCGCCGGGCTGCTGATCGCCACCGGGGCGCTGGATGTCAACCTGCCGCTCTTCGCTGCCCTGATATTTGTATCAGCGTTTGTCGGGGACCAGACGGGCTACCTGATTGGGCGCAAGGCCGGCCCCGCGATCTTCAAGAGGCCCGACTCACGCTTCTTCCGGCAGGAGTACGTCGAAAAGGCGCATGCGTTTTTTGAACGCTTTGGCGGCAGGGCGGTGGTGCTGGCTCGCTTCATCCCCATCGTGCGGACGTTCGTGCCCGTCACCGCAGGGGTCGCCCACATGACCTACAGGACCTTCGTCCTCTACAACCTGCTCGGAGCCCTGTTATGGGGCGTCGGTGTCACCCTGCTGGGCTTCTGGCTCGGGCAGTATGAATGGGTGGGTGAAAACATCGACCTGATCTTCTTGGTCATCGTGCTTCTATCGGTGATTCCCATCGGCCTTGAACTTCTCCTGGGTGGACGGCGACGGAGGGCCGCCGACTAGCGCGGGCTGCGGGATCGTTGTTCGGCCCGTGCATCC
Organism: Paeniglutamicibacter sulfureus; assembly: GCF_030512175.1. Taxonomy (GTDB): domain Bacteria; phylum Actinomycetota; class Actinomycetes; order Actinomycetales; family Micrococcaceae; genus Paeniglutamicibacter; species Paeniglutamicibacter sulfureus. Next base: position 1,623,080 of record NZ_JAULBL010000002.1, read on the forward strand.
GCGGCCCACGGGCTGAACACCGGGCCGGATGCCGAAGGGCGCCGGGTGATTCGCGCACGCGGGCGGGTGTGGCGTTGGTCATGTCGGCGGTGTCCGATGTGCATTTCATGGCGGTTATTGGGTAGAGTATTTTCTCGTTGCCCCCCTAGCTCAGTGGTAGAGCGCGTTCTTGGTAAGAACGAGGTCACCGGATCGATTCCGGTGGGGGGCTCGGAGAAAAAACCGCGGTTGCCCCAGGAAATGGGGGCAACCGCGGTTTTTATTTGCCGTGCAGGCAACTACTTCCGCAGCGAAGTGTTTCCACTGGCGCGTGAAACGATCCGGTCGATGAGGATTCCCAGGCCGATGGCCACTGCCACTGCCACCACGATTCCCAGCAGATGATTTTCCTCGAACCAGCGTCCGGCCAGAACCCCGATCAGGACCGAATAGGTTGCCCATCCCACGCTCGAAAAACAGGTCAGGATGACGAAGGTCCGGTGGGGGAATCCGGTTGCCCCGGCCACCAGGTTCACCGCAACGCGGCCAATGGGAACGAATCGTGCAACCAGGATCAGCGACACCGGGCGGAGCCGCAATTCATAGCCTGCCCAGGCAAAGGCATGTTGGAGCCGTTTTCGGCGCATCCAGGCAAACCTGTCTGTGCCGATGGCCCGCCCGATCAGGTAAGCCACGTTGTCACCGACGAAGGCGCCCATCCCGGCCACTGCACCCAGGATCCAGGGATTCGGATTTCCCTGGGTGGGCACCAAGGAGGCCAATGCCACGACCAGCGATTCGCTGGGGACCGGCGGAAAGAAACCGTCGATTGCGCAGAAGAGGAAAATCATCACATAGGAAAGCGGGTTTCCGGCAGCGGACAGGATGAAGTTGCTCAGCGCATCCAAAGCGGTGGAAATAAAGTCCAAGAGCGTTCCTGTTCGTTCAATGTTCGGCCCCGATGGGAGAAACCAAGAGCCCTCGTTCAAGGCTAACGACGACATTGGGCATTTCCTACTTCGGGGCCGGTTGTGATCAATCCGGCTCAAATCCGGCGGTTCACATGGGGTGCCCGATAGGATGGATAAAGTGCGAAGCCGCAATCCTGTGTGCCCGACCTCCTGGGCGGGACTCGTTGAGGTCATTCGCTCACGAAGACCACGAACCTTCAGGAGAGGACGAAGCACATGCCGAAAGCGGACTTCAACCAAGAGTTCCCGACCCGTGCTTCATTGCGGCGCGCGCGCCAGGCCGAGCTGGACGCGCAGCAAACGACCAAGGATGAAGCGAAGAAGGCTGTCACGAAGCCTGGACCAGTCGATGAATTCGACGAAGTTCCCGAAACCATAGCCGACGGCACCCCTGCGGCCGCGGGCAAACAAGCCCCGGCGACTTCGGCCACCCCGGTGAAGCCAACGGCCGCAACAAATGCGAAAACCGCTCCCACGGCCGCATCGGTCGCAGACGGCTCCAACAAGGCAGCGGCCAAGCCGGCGCCAACGGTGCCGGGACACGCAAAGCCGGCTCCCGCACCGGCAAAACCCGCTCCGCAGCAGTCGGCCAAGCCCACCGCCACCCCGGTGCCAGGCAACACCTCCAAGCCTGCGACCACGCCGGCCGCCAAGCCTGCCGCCACTTCGACTCCAGCCGTCAAGCCCGCGGCACCTGCTGCGAAGCCTGCTGCGGCTACACCGGCGGTGAAGCCTGCTCCGAGTCCCGCAGCCAAAACCGTGACTCCGGCTCCGGCCCCCAAGCCTGCTGCGACGGCTCCTGCCAAGCCCGTTGCGGCAGCACCGGCAACGAAGCCTGCTCCGACCCCGGCACCGGCCAAAACCGGGACGCCCACGTCGGCTGCCAAACCAGCACCCGCTGCGACGCCCGCCGCCGCGACGGCCAAGCCGGCACCCGCTGCGAAGCCGGACGCAGTGAAGCCTGTGGCCGCTCCGGCCGCGAAGCCCGCCGCAGCGGCTCCGGCCAAGCCCGCCGCTGCCCCTGGCGCGAAGCCCACACCCGCAGCCAAGCCGGAAGCCTCGAAACCTGCAGCCGCTCCGGCCGCGAAGCCAGCCGCAGCCACTCCGGCAAAGCCCGCCGCAGCAGTAGAGACCACGAAGCCTGCACATCCCCAGCCCGCTGCCACCACGGCTGCAACCGCACCGGCACCGGATGCAACATCGGCCGATTCCGCTGCCGAAGACCTGTCGACACCTGAAGGCCGCCGCCAGGCCTTCCGCGAAATGAACCCCGCTGCAGGAACCCGAGACACGTTCCTACGCCCGGAGGACGAAACGACGTTCCGTGCCGAGCGCGGCTTCCGCGGCTTCCTCTCCCGCCTGGGCTTCAACATGGAACCCTCCGCCGAGGAAGTCGAAGAGCGCAACTGGCGCCGCACGGTGGGCACCCGCCTGACCGAGCCCAAGACCATCTCGGTGGTCAATGGCAAGGGCGGGGCCAACAAGACCCCGACGGCGGTCCTGCTTTCGGCGGTCTTTGGGCGCAACACCGGGGACCCGGTCCTGGTCTGGGACAACAACGGAACCCGCGGCACCCTGGGCTGGCGCACCGTCCAGGGGCCCCACGCGTCCCACTCCATGGACCTGCTGTCGGCCGCCCCGCGGCTGAAGGACATCAAGGTCGGGGACCCCATCATCCACGACTACACGCACTACCAGCCCGAAGACTGCTACAGCGTGCTGCGCACCGACCCCACGCTGCTGGCCAGCGAGCAATTCGTCAACGCCGCCGACTTCGACCACCTGCACGAAGTCGTTTCGCGCTTCTTCGCCCTGACCATCGTGGACTCGGGGAACGACGAATCGGCCGAACGCTGGATGCGCATGATCGACCACACCGACCAACTGGTCATCGCCAGCACCACGGTGGAGGAACACGCCGAGGCCGGGGCCCTGCTGCTCGAGGCACTGGCCAAGCGCGGCGGGCACTACGCCGACCTGGCCCAAAACGCCGTCGTGATCGTGTCCCAGCACCAGCCGCATGGCAACCGTGAACAGCTTGACCGCATTGCCCACGGATTCCGCCGCCTGGCCCGCTCCGTTGTGACGGTTCCCTACGACGCGGCACTGGTCAAGGGACAGATCCGCTTCGAGGGACTGCGTCCGGCAACGCGCCGCGCCTGGCTGCACGCCACCGCCGCGGTGGCCGGGGCACTGCACGACTGAGGTGGAGAGCGCTGCCTTGCTCTGCCGCGGCATCCGGTGGCCCTCCACCCCGGGCAACCCTCGTCTGGTGCTCGATGACGCGGAGCACCACGGCCACGATGTCGCCCTGGAACCGGGCACGCGGCTGGGCTTCAACGTGTTGCCCGGGCGTTGGTGCCTGGGCCACCAGCTGATCCGCGACCGGCACCACCGCACGCTGGTGCCCTGCCCGCAGGATGCCCTGATCGCCAACGGCACCCAGTGCGCAGCCTGCGAGGCCGCCGACCAGTCCCGGGCCATGCACGACTTCCACCGCAGCGGCCGCGCCGGCGCAGGCCTGCGCGACTACCTGGACCAGCCGCACTGGCTCTATGTGGCGACCTTCGCCACGGGGACCACGAAGGTCGGCACGGCGGCAGATCCCAGCAAGTGGCGGCGCCTGGCCGAACAGGGCGCGATCACCGCCCGCTACGTTGCCTGGAGCCCCGACGGGGCCAGCGTGCGGCACCTCGAGGACCTGGTGAGCACAGCGCTCGGGTTCACCCAGCAGGTGCGGGCCAATTCCAAGGTGCGCGGCCTGCTGGAAAACCATGACACCACCGGGCGCCTCGATGAACTCAACGACGATGCAGCCACCACGGTTCGCGCACTGGTGGCCGGACTCCCACCGGGCATCCTGGCCGGCTCCCGCGTCGTGGAGGAAAGCTGGAACGCCCCGGAACAGGGACGGGTCCTGCTTGCCGGCTTCGACGCCCAGGACCTGCAGCCGTATCCCGGTTTCCTGGGCGAAGCCGCCCACGGCTTCGAGGTCGCCGCGGTTTGCGGCCAGGCCCTGGGCGTGAGGCTGGGCGGGCAACCGGAGATCTTCGTCGCCAACGCCGCACTGCTCAAGGGGCGAAAGCTCGTGCCGGGCGATCATGTGACCGATTCGCCGCCGGTCCAAGGGGCCCTGTTCTGAATCGATTTGCCGTGCTGAATTAGGATTGACTCATGACCAATACCCCCTGGGAAGCATCGTCCGGACTCTACAAGAAGCTGACCTTCGGATCGATGGCGGTTTCCGGCACGGGCATCATCCTGGCCATCATCGGGGCCAACACCCACAACCGCCCGCTGATGTACACGGCACTGGGCATCATCGGCATCGGACTGGTGACCCACGTCATCGGGCTGGTGGTGCGGGCCCGCGACGCCCGCGCCTGGCGCGTGTCGCAGGGGCTGGTCCCGGCCAAGCGACCCAAGCGCGACAAGCAAGCACCCCGGGACACCCCCTAGCGTCCCCCCACAGACACCACAGCCACAATTCGTCCCACACAGGAGCGGCACAACAGATGAGCATCAATCCCGAACTGGCGGGCCGGATCTACCCGGCCCAGGACCCCTACGTGGTGGGCCGCGAAAAGATCCGCGAATTCGCGGCGGCGGTCAAGGCCACCCACCGGGCGCACTACGACCTGGACGCCGCGGCGAAACTCGGCCACAAGGACCTTTTGGCCCCGCCGACCTTTGCCATCATCGTGGCGCAGCAGGCCGATGCCCAGCTCATCGCCGATCCCGCCAGCGGCATCGACTTCTCCCGCGTGGTCCACGCCGACCAGCGCTTCACCCACCACCGCCCGATCGTCGCCGGCGACGAGCTGCTGGCCGAACTGCACGTGGACACCGTGCGCGCCATGGGTGGCGGGGCCATGATCACCACCCGCTCCGAAATCACCACGGCGGCCGGCGACAAGGTCGCCACCACCGTTTCCTCGCTCCTGGTACGCGGAGAGGACCAGTAATGCCAGACTTTGACACCCTTGAAAAGGGCCAGCCCATCGGCACCACCACCATCTTCGTGAACCGCGCCGACCTGGTGCGCTATGCCGGGGCCTCGGGGGACTTCAACCCCATCCACTGGAACGAGCGCTTCGCCACCGAGGTCGGGCTGCCGGGGGTCATCGCCCACGGCATGTTCACCATGGGCTCCGCAGTCCAGCTGGTTTCCGACTGGGCGGGGAACCCCGGGGCCGTCATCGACTACCAGACCCGCTTCACCAAGCCCGTCCCGGTGGCAGACCCTGCAGGGTCCAACCCGTCGGACTTCGAAGGCACCGCCATCGAGATCGCCGGCGCCATCGGCGCTCTTGACGCCGAGGCCCGCACCGCGCGCGTGGACCTGACCGTCAGCGTCGATGGCACCAAGGTGCTGGTCAAGGCCCAGGCCGTGGTGCAACTCTGAAACCAGCACCCCAACCCGCATCGCCCGCCCCCGCCGGGCGTCGGGGCAACCCCGAGGTCCGGCCCTGGCGCAACGGCGTGCTGGCGCTGTACCTGGCCTCCGGGCTGATGCTCGCCACGCTGGTCTCCCGGCTGCCCTCGGTGCGCGACGCGCTGGGGCTGAGCCACGGGGAGGTGGGCCTGCTGCTGCTGTGCATGACGGCCGGCTCCTTCGCCTCGGTCTCGGTTTCCGGGTTCGTGGTCATGCGCCTGGGGTCCAAGCGGACCCTGGTGCTGGCCGCCTCGCTGACCGCCGTGGCGCTTGCCGTGGTGGGCGTCGCGGCGGCCGGGTTCCACTCGCTGGTGCTCACCGGGACGGCACTGGGCCTTCTGGGTGCCGGCAACGCCGCCTGGAACGTCTCCTCCAACGTCCAGGGAGCCGCCATGGAACGGGCCCTGGGCGTGCCGATCATGCCGGTGCTGCACGGCTTCTTCTCCGTGGGCACCGTGCTGGGCGCCGCGGCCGGGGCCCTGGGAGCGGCGCTGCAGCTGTCCATTTCCTGGCACTTCGCGGCCATGTCCGCGGCCGTGTTGGCCATCATCTTCACCGGCACCAGGACTTTTAGGCCCGACGCCACCAACGCCGGCAGCGGGCACTCCAACAGGTCGCTGCTGGCCGATGCCTGGCGCGAACCGCGCACGCTGGTGCTGGGCGTACTGGTCCTCGGCATGGCGCTGGCCGAGGGCGCCGCGGGGGACTGGGTAGCCCTGGCCCTGTCCGACGGCTACGGGGCCATCAACTCCGTGGGCGCCATCGGCTACGGGGTCTTCGTCACCGCGATGACCCTGGCCCGCCTCGGCGGCGGGTTCGTCCTGGCCCGGCTCGGGCGCGTGGTGGTCATCCGGATCTCCGCTGCTTCCACGCTGGCCGGCCTGCTGCTCTTCGTCTTCGGCCCTTCCCTGCACACGGCATTCGCGGCCCTGGTCTTCTGGGGCCTGGGGGTGGCGCTGAGCTTCCCGGTGGCCATGACCGCGGCATCGGATGACCCGATGCGCGCCGCGGCCCGGGTCTCGGTGGTCTCCACCATCGGCTACGGCGCCTTCCTGGGCGGCCCGCCGCTGCTGGGCCTACTGGCGGACCGCGTCGGGCTGCTGCACGCCCTGGGCTACGTGGGCATCCTCGTGGTCATCTCCTTCTTCCTGGCCCCGGCCGCCGGTCCCCGCAAGGCCGCCGCCGTGGCGGCACCCGCAACCACCAACACCGAACACTAAGGCGCAAACCACCGTGAACACCCAGCTGCTCGCACCCCTGACCACCACCGGCGTCGGCGGTCCCGCCGGCACCTTCGTCCGTGCGGACACCGAGTCGCGGATCACCGCCGCGCTTTCCGCCGCTGACGCGGCAGGGGAAGAGGTGCTGATCATTGCCGGCGGCTCAAACCTGCTCATCGACGACGCCGGGTATCGGGGCACGGTGCTGCAGATCGCCAACCAGGGGGTCTCGATCGGCAAGGAGCTCTCCGACGGGCGCATCCGCGTGGACATCGCCGCCGGGCACCCGTGGGATGACGCGGTCGCCCAGACCCTGGCCGCCGGGCTCTCGGGGCTCGAGGCCCTGTCCGGGATCCCCGGATCGGCCGGGGCCACCCCGGTGCAGAACGTCGGCGCCTACGGATCCGAGGTGGCCCACACGCTGCTCGAGGCCAAGGTCTTCGAGCGCGCCACCGGCACCACCAGCCACTTCGGGAATGCCGGGTTGGGGTTCGGCTACCGCGACTCGCTGCTTAAGCGCACCACCTTCAACGGCTCGCCCGCATTCGTGGTGCTCGCGGTGACCTTCGCGCTGGAACGCCGGAGCGACTCCGCGCCGATCCGCTACAAGGAGCTGGCCCGCACCCTGGGCGTCGCGGTGGGCGAACGCGCCGATGCCGCCGCGGTGCGCGCCACGGTCCTGGAACTGCGTGCCTCCAAGGGCATGGTGCTGGACGCCGCGGATCGCGACACCTTCTCCACCGGCTCCTTCTTCACCAACCCGATCGTGCCGGCCGCGGTGCTCGACTCGCTGCCCGAAGGAGCCCCGAACTTCCCGGTGGACACTCCCGGCATGGTCAAGCTCTCGGCTGCGTGGCTCATCGACAAGGCCGGATTCTCCAAGGGCTTCGGCCTGGAGGGCACCGCCGGGGAGCAGCTGGCCGGCGGCCGGGCGGCCCTGTCCACCAAGCACACCCTGGCCATCACCAACCGCGGGGACGCATCCAGCGCCGACATCCTGGCCATCGCCCGCGCCGTGCGCGCCGGCGTGAAGGAACGCTTCAGCATCGAGCTGCACAACGAGCCGCTCTTGATCGGCTGCGCCCTGTAGGGAATCGTTGGGTTCACCATGGCAGCCCCACCGCACCACCCCACCCCTGTGCAACGCAACGCCGTGGCGCGCCTGCGCCTGGCCGCCCAGGGGCTGCTGCCCGGAATCCCGGCCGCGACCCTGCCGGTCCCGGCAACCACGCCCGCGGACGTGGTCGCCGCGCTGGGCATGATGCAGGCCCAAGACCTGCCCCAGGCCTGCTGGGCCGTGGGGGTCCGCCTGCCCGGCGCCGGGCTGAGCCGGATCCACGCGGCCCTGGCCGACGGGTCGGTCATCCGCTGCTGGGGCGCCCGCGGTACGCTGATGCTCATCGATCCGCGGCTGCACGGTTCGCTGCTGGCCGTGACCGCGCAGCGGATGAACGCCAAGATGGCCGGCACCCGGGCGCAGGAAGACATCACCGAGGCCGAGCTCGGCAGGCTGGCCGATGTGGCCCGTGAGCGCTGCGCAGGGACCGGCGCCACGCGTGCCGAATTGCTCCGTGCCTTCGAGGATGCCGGGTCGAGCATCGAGGGGCAGCGCGGCTACCACCTGATCGTGGCCGTGAGCCTGCGCGGGGTCATCGTCCAGGGCCCCATGGAACCCGGAAGCGAGACCCGGCAGTTGTTCATGGCCGCCGGGTCCTGGCTTCCGGAGACAGAGCCACATCCCGACGCCGGTGCGGCACTGGCGATGCTGGTGCGCGGCTACTTCGATTCCCACGGCCCCGCGACCGTTGCCGACTGCGCGTGGTGGCTCGGCCTGCCCCTGACCCCGGTGCGTGCCGCCGTGGCGGCGCTGGACCCGGTGCTGGGCAGTGCGGAGCTGGGCGGGGACACCTTCCATTTTGCCGCTCGGCACCGGGAACGCTGGGAGCATCCGCCGGGGGCACGCAGCGTTCTCGCGCTGCCCGGGTTTGACGAGTTCCTGCTCGGTTACCGGGACCGCTCGGTGACCCTGCCGGAGGAACACACGCAGGTGGTGACGCCGGGGAAGAACGGGATCTTCCTGCGCACCGTGGTAGCAGGCGGGGAAACCATTGGCACCTGGGAAGTGGAGAATTCCGGGAAGGCACGTTATGCCAGGTTCGTGCCTTTCGCCGGGGAACCGACTCCTGCCCGCGCCAGGGCGGTCGCCGCCCGGATGGACTCATACCTAAGGTTCCGCAACGCCTAGCAGGCCCCTCAATTTCTTTGCTGCTTGGCCTGGGAGGGCTTGTTGTGGCTGCCATGATGTCGTGTCCGTTGCGGTGGATCGTGTCGGGCCACGGAACATTGGCCCTGCAAAAAAGAAGACGGCCGCTGGCCACTCCCAAAATACGGGGTGGCCAGCGGCCGTCTTGAATTCTCGTCGCTGCGGTCGGCAGTGACTTGGAGCAGGGTTAGAGGCGGCCCTGCGCGATGGCCAACATACGGCGCAGCGGTTCCGCGGCGCCCCAGAGCAACTGGTCGCCCACGGTGAAGGCCGAGATGTACTCCGGGCCCATTTCCAGCTTGCGGATGCGGCCCACCGGGATGTCCAGCGTGCCGGAAGCGGCGACGGGGGTCAGCGCGTCAACGGTGGCTTCCTTGGTGTTGGGCACGACCGTGGCCCACTCGTTGTCCTCGGAGAGCAGCTTCTCGATCTCGGCCACCGACAGATCCTCGGTGAGTTTGAGGGTCAGTGCCTGTGAGTGCGAGCGCATGGCGCCGATCCGGACGCACAAGCCGTCCACGACGACCTTGTTGGCCTCGGTGTTGCCCAGGATCTTGTTGGTTTCGACCCCGGCTTTCCACTCTTCCTTGGACTGGCCATTGCCCAGGTCCGCGTCGATCCACGGGATCAGCGAGCCTGCCAGCGGGACACCGAACTGGGTGGCGTCCAGGCCGCCGCGCTGGGCTGCGAGGACCTTCCTGTCGATCTCCAGGATTGCGGAGGCCGGGTCGTCGAGTTCGGAGGCGACGTGGCTGTTGATGTCGCCAAACTGGGTCAGCAGTTCGCGCATGTGGCGGGCGCCGCCGCCGGAAGCAGCCTGGTAGGTCATCGAGGTGCTCCACTCGACCAGACCGTTCTTGAACAGTCCGCCCAGGCCCATCAGCATGCAGGAGACGGTGCAGTTGCCGCCCACAAAGTCCTTGGTGCCGGCGGCCAGCGACGCGTCGATGACGTTGCGGTTGATCGGATCAAGCACGATCACCGAATCGTCGTTCATGCGCAGCGTGGAGGCGGCGTCGATCCACAGCCCGTCCCAGCCGCGCGAGCGCAGCGAAGCGTGGACCTTCTGGGTGTAGTCCCCGCCCTGGGCGGTGACGATGATTGGCAACTTGGCCAGGGTGTCGATGTCATAGGCATCCTGCAGCGCGGGTGCGCCGTCGGCAAAAGCCGGGGCTGCACCGCCCGCGTTGGACGTGGAAAAGAATACGGGGTCGAGATTCGCGAAGTCGCCCTCGTCCTGCATGCGTTGCATCAGGACGGAGCCAACCATGCCGCGGTAACCGACAAAGCCAACGGATGAAGTCATGGTTCAAGCTTAAGGGGTGCTGGGCCTCTATGGGGATTCGATGACGTGCCGAGGCCCGGGAACGCAAAAGAGGCACCCCTTCCGGAACTAGTCCGGGAAGGGGTGCCCCCACAGCGCATCAACCGGCGGGCCGGTCGCGTGATGCCGCTATTTGTTGCCGCCGGCCAGCAGGGCCTTGCGCATGCCCACCAATTTGAGGGAGCCGAAGGCAAAGACCTGGGTGAAGACCAGCAGCAGGATCAGGCCCATGATCTTGGATCCCGTGAGGACCAGGAAAAGGCCCAGCCCGGCAAAAATGAGGGCGAAGAGCGGGAAGAGCATGTACCCGATTACAAAGAGCGCCTCGGGGTTGGTCTTCAGTGCCTTGAGGGCTTCCTTCATGACTTCCGCTCCCACGCCTCGACGCGGTACTCGGTGCCGTTGGCAGCCGTCAGCCATCCGGAATCGGGATCCGAAAGCAACTTCGTCCATGCCGAGTCCAGGGCCGGGGCCTTGGTATCGCCCTTGGGGCTGGCATTGATCACGGTCTTGATGGCCAGGTGGGCGCCATCGGCGAGCGCGGCGTAGATCTCGCCGCCGCCGATGACCCAGATTTCCTCCGCGCCTTCGGCAGCCCGCGCTGCCTTCAGGGCCTGGTCGGTGGATCCAACGGGAACCGCGCCGGCGGCGCGCAGTGCGCCATGGAGGGATGCGTCACGGGTGATTACGATGTTGGTGCGTCCGGGCAACGGGCGGAACTTCTCCGGGAAGGATTCCCAGGTCTTGCGGCCCATGATCACCGGGTGGCCGATGGTGGTGCGCTTGAAGTGCGCCAGGTCCTCGGGCAGGGACCACGGCATGGTGCCGCCGGCACCGATGATGCCGTCAGCGGCCTCGGCCCAGATCATGCCGATGCGCTCGCTTGTGGTGGTTTCGGCGCGGTGTCCGGCGCTCTGGTTCGTGTTGCTCATACGGCGATGGGGGCCTTAATCGTCGGGTGGTGTTGGTAGTCCTCGATCACGAAGTCGTTGAGTCCGTAGTCGAAGATCGAATCCGGGGTGCGCGTGATGCGCAGGTGCGGGTACGGGTAGGGCTCGCGGGTCAGCTGCTCGGTGACCTGTTCGACGTGGTTGTCGTAGATGTGGGTGTCCCCGCCGGTCCAGACGAACTCGCCGGGTTCCAGTCCAAGCTGGTCGGCCATCATGCAGGTCAGCAGCGCGTAGGAGGCGATGTTGAAGGGAACGCCCAGGAACATGTCGGCGCTGCGCTGGTAGAGCTGGCAGGAGAGCTTGCCGTCGGCCACGTAGAACTGGAAGAACGCGTGGCAGGGCGGCAGCGCCATGTTCTCGATCTCGGCGACGTTCCAGGCCGAGACGATGTGCCGGCGCGAGTCCGGATTTTCGCGCAGCGAGTCCATGACCTGGGAGATCTGGTCGATGTGCCGGCCGTCGGCGGTGGGCCAGGAGCGCCACTGGACGCCGTAGACCGGGCCCAGCTCGCCATTTTCGTCGGCCCACTCGTCCCAGATTTTCACGCCGTTCTCGCGCAGGTAGGAGGTGTTGGAGTCCCCGCGCAGGAACCACAAAAGCTCCACTGCCACGGACTTGAAGTGGACGCGCTTGGTGGTGATCAACGGAAAGGATTCGGCGAGGTCAAAACGCATCTGGCGGCCAAAGACGCTGGAGGTTCCCGTGCCGGTGCGGTCGCCCTTGGCGGTGCCGTTGGCCAGGACATCCCGGAGCAAATCTTCGTAGGGTGTTTGAATCTTCACTGGTTCAGTCTAGACGGTGACGGGACCACTCCCGCGGAAGCCAGTATCCGATAGGCGCCCACAGGGGCTCGGCACGTGCCGGGGCCGGTTTGAACCGGCATCGGCCCGCGGGCCGGAGCCTTGATGTGATTCCCGGCTCGCGGGCGCGTCGGCGTGGGTGGGCGTCCCGTCCCATCCAGGGTCGGCCCATCCACACTTCACATGGAACACCCCTATGATGACTGGCCACCATTTCACGGCCCCCTCAAGCGATCGGCCGACGGACAGTCGGTGGAGCCTGGCCACTGGTGTTACTCCCGCCGCCTTGGTAGCTTTCAACGCATGGCCATCAAACTTGAGAACGTCGGAATCGCCGTTCGCGACCTCGAAGAGGCAATCGCCTTTTTTACCGATCTCGGCCTGACGGTCATCGGACGCGACACGGTCAGCGGCGAATGGACCGACACCGCCGTCGGCCTCGACGGAAACCACGCCAACATCGCGATGCTCCAGACCCCGGACGGTCATGGTCGCCTCGAACTCTTCGAATACATCCATCCCAAGGCGATCGAGTCGAACCCGACACGTCCCAACGACATCGGCATGCACCGCGTGGCCTTCTCGGTGGACAACCTTGACAAGGCCCTCGAGGTGGCCGCAAAGCACGGGTGCCATCCGCTACGCGGAGTGGCGACCTATCAGGACGTGTACAAGCTCACGTACCTCCGTGGCCCCAGCGGAATCCTTGTGATGCTTGCCGAGGAACTAAAAAAGACCGACACCTGAATCGACCCAATCGTTCTGGACGTTGCATTCGGCTTTCGCTCCGACACGCCACAAGGCAGGGATCCGGATGTTGCCGGCGCCGGCGCCGGCGCCGGCCTTCGCCGTTGCCATCGATAGCGTCGGAACGAGTCCTTGCAGAATGGTTAGTAGTTCGCCCTCGACGCGAGCAACCCACGCAGATATTGCACGTGGATGTCGCAGTTCGCAACGCCCTTGACGCCCGGATGGCACCAGCTTTTCCCAACTGGGCAGCACAACCAACGGTCGCGCCGGTCCTATTCGCCGGAGCGCAGCTTGCCCTGGAACAGGGAAAGCAGGGCGGCGTCGTCGATCCCGCTATGCCGGGCGGTGGCGATGAGCTCGTCCATCAGGGAATGCACACGCTGCACGGGCACGGTGGCCGGGCGCGCGGCGGGGCTGGTCACCACGGTCCCCAGTCGCCGCCGGCTCTCGACAAGGCCGCGGGCCTCAAGCTCCTTGTAGGCCCGTGCCACGGTTCCGGTGGCCACGCCCAGGTCGCCGGCCAGGGCACGCACCGTCGGCAGCCGTGTCCCGTCGGACAGGTGGCCAACGGCAATCAGCGAGGCGATTTGGGCGCGGATCTGTTCAAAAGGGGGAGTGGCATCGCGAAGGTCGACGGTGATCAGCGTGCTCAATGGCTGCTCATGCTAGGGATTTGTGGGCTGTGCCGCCGCGCCGGGTAGGCCGTGGCGGCCGGCAACAGGCATAGCAGAAGGCCCAAGACCAAGGTGGAAAGTTGGAAGCCCGATGGTTCTTGGGACACGTACATTGACTCTCCATAACCGGTGCCGCTAGGGGTCCAATAGGTGGGGTCGCCCAGGATGGAGGCAACCAGCAGCGACACGCCTCCGAGTAGCCGCATCCCGCGATGGGCCAGGATGATGCGGATCTTGGTGTCCTCGATGGTGCTGGCCCCGTGCAGCGGGCGGCGGCGGGTTGCAGTGCCGTGAAGCGCCCAGGCCAGGGCGGCCACCACAGCCAGAATGCCGACCATCCACCACGCGGCGACCCGTGTTGCCGCCGGAGCGGCGAGAACAAAGGTCGTGATGGTTGCGATGGCCGCTGTCACCGACATGGAAACCACCACCAGGAACCATACCGGCAACAGATGTCGTCGTCGTTCGGCGTGGACGGGACCCTGCCCCAGTCGGCAGATGATGATCCTCGAGGCTGTGAGGTTCAAGATGAGGTGGATGGCGGAAGCCGCCAGCAAGGCCAGCGCCAGGGAACCTAGCGCCTCCAGTCTGGTGGGTGCGAGGGCCGTGAACGAATAGGTCCGCATCCCGTCTTCCGCCGTGGTGACAAGGGGGCTGGCGCCCAATCCGGCGAACAGCACAATGGCCAACACCGGGACAAGGGAAAAGAGTTGGGTTAACAGCAGGAAGTCACGGGCCTTGGCGAAGGTGCCCGAGGGTGTTCCGGCCACCGCGCGGACGGATGCGGAGGGTTCGGCGAGTCGCGGCGGAGCCCAGGCCAGAATCACCACGACGACCAGCAACATGCACAGGGAACCGGCTCCGGACAGGACGTTGGCCCGGTCCTGGGCGGTCGAGTCGAATCCGGCGCCGGGATCCCCGAGTGGCATGGCCAACTCGCCGCGTGCCCTGATTCCGTCGGCCAGGTAGTTCAGGGCCGCCGCGCCGAATCCGGAGACGACGAGGATGGAAGTCCGCAGCAACCGGTTGATCCAGATGGAGCGCAGGACCGCATTGCCATGTGCGTCCAGGGAATCCAGCGGCGGGCGACGCACCACGACGGCGGCGGCGCCAAGGGCTCCCAGGAGCACCAGTCCGAGCCCGCCGAGCAGGTAGGGTCCCACCTCGGAACCGGGCCGAACCCCGGCAACGCCCGAGACATAGGGTTGCCCGGGCTCCGCCTCGTCCCCGGTGGAATAGTCCTCCAGGTTGTCCAGGTCAACAACGTGCCCGAGCTCGTCCACCGGGTTTCCATATCTGTCCTCCGCTCCGTCGTAGACAGGGCCCTGGTGGATCTCCTCGCTGCCGGTGTCGCTGCCGGTGCGGCTCGGGGCCCCGGGATCGTTCCAGGCCGCGATGAGAAGCGCAGTGCTGATGATGGCGCACAGTAGCAGGAATCCTGCCAGGAAGCGCGGGAAGACGTCCCTGACGCGGCGCACCTCCAGCGATGCCGAGCGCACCGGCCGCAGGTGCCTGGGCCAGGTGAATTGCCCCAGGATGTAGACCAGCCCGAGCCATAGCCCGGGGGCGGCGGCGTGCATGAGCATGGTGGGAGCCGCGGGGTCTGTGGGCGTGCCGGGGGACGGGTTTGCCCAGAGGTTGGCCAGGCCGGATGTCCCCGAAGCCAGGAAGGCGATCAGGGCCGTCCAGAACGCGTGGCGCGAGATGGCCTCGGTGGTGTTTTTGGCGTTTGGGCTCGCCACAAAGAAGCGCAGCAGCACGTAGATCAGTGCGGCCGATCCGGCCAGGCCGAAGCCGATGGAGGTCAACGCGTCGCTCATCCAGGTCTCCTCGGGGGGATCAAACTTTGTCTCAATGTATCAAGTCATTGAGACAAAGTTCGCGTCCCCGGAGCCACAATGGCCCGATGCCGGTCGAATCGTTACCGAGTGGCCACCTCGGGATCAGGCGAGCAGGTCGTTGTACTCCGGATAGCGCCGCAGGTAGTCCTGCACGTAGGTGCACTCGGGAACGATCTTCAGCCCGCGTTCGCGCATCTGCTCCAGCACCAGTGTGACAAGGGCCCGGGCATAGCCGCGGCGGCCGTATTCCTCGTTGATGATGGTGTGCTGCAACGTCGCGACGCCGTCCTCCAGCCGGTACCCCAGGAAGCCCACGAAGGTGGCTCCGTGCCAGAGTCCGTAGCGTCCGCGGTCCGCATCGTGGTCCAATCGCAGCCCCTGGTGCACGATCTTTTCCTGGGTGGTGCCGTGATCCTGTTGGGCCATGATGCGCTCCTTAGCAAAGCTCGAAAACCGTACCGGCGCCGCGCCAAACGGGCGCCTGGTTATGAGACTACCGTGAAGGGGTGGGCTCTAGTCGTCAAACGCGTCGTAAACTTCCACGGAGACAAGTTTCCCCTTGCCAGAAGCCGGTTGGTGGACCACGATGACGGCGCCGGGACGAAGGTACGGGTCGTGGGCGGGAAGGAATCCGGCCAGCGCCCCATCCATCCGGGCCCGCAATTCGGTGAGCACCAGCGGCAGCACCGGGCGGTGCGTGCACAGTGCCTGGGACCGGCGCTTGTCCAGCAACTTGGCCACGGTGCGCTGCGCCTTGGCAGGGCGACGCGTGGCCTCGTGCTCGGTGACCGATGCCAGCATCTTGACGGTGAACCGGTGCTGCTGCAGGTAGGGGGCAACCGTCTGGACGCAGCGTGTCCAGGGGCTCGAGGCCACCTTGGCCGGTCGCCAGGAATTCAGCAGCCTGGCCACGGCCAGTGCCTGCCGCCGGCCGGTGGCCGCCAGCGGGCGCTTGCCTTCCTCGCGGGTCCAGTTGGAGCGAGGCTTCGCCTTGGCATGGCGCACCACCACGAACGGGCGGGTCTCCAGCGTGCCGTTGTCGTGGGCCTGGACCAGGCCCTCGAGCGGACCCAGGTCCCCGGGGTTGGTGATCCACTGCCGCGCAACCTTGGGCGTGGCCCAGCGCACCGCATCGGTTTCCTTCCCGTCCGGGATCGGCCGGGTGCCCGGGGACTTCGCCGCCCAGTAGTAGACCACCTTGTTTCCGGCACCGACCGGGTAGGTCATGGCGGGCAGCGGAATGCCCAGTTGGACCTCCAGGCCGACCTCCTCGAAGACCTCCCGGGTGGCGCACTCGGGCATGGTCTCCCCGTCGTCGAGCTTGCCCTTGGGCCAGGACCAGTCGTCGTAGCGGTCGCGGTGGATCATCAGGACCTCGAGCTCGCCGGCAACGACGCGCCAGACCAGGGCCCCGGCGGCACGAACGGCAAATTGACCTTCGCGGATTTCGGCCGCATCGCTTGAACGCACGAAATGCACGCCCTTAGCGCCTGACCACGGTGCGCTGGCGGGCACGCGATTCAATGAGCCAGGACTGGATATCGGCCAGCGGGGCCCCGTCCTCGTCCTTGTGGTGCCTGGTCCATTCGCCGTCGGAGTCCAGGTGCCAGCTGGCGGTGCGTGGATCCATGTAGCGGTCAAGGAGCCGCACCAGGTCGCTGATGTCCTCGCGGCTGCTCAGCGACACCAGCGCCTCGACGCGGCGGTCCAGGTTGCGGTGCATCATGTCCGCGGAGCCGATGTAGATGATCGGTTCCCCGGCGTTGGAGAACATGAACACGCGGCTGTGTTCCAGGAACCGGCCCAGGATCGAGCGCACGCGGATGTTTTCGCTCAGCCCCGGAACCCCCGGGCGCAGTGCGCAGATCCCGCGGACGATCACGTCCACCTGCACCCCGGCCTGGGAGGCGCGGTAGAGCGCGTCGATGATGGCCTCGTCGACCATCGAGTTCACCTTGATCACCACGCGCGCGGCCAGCCCGGCCTTGCGGTTGGCGATCTCCGCCTCGATCTTGTCGATCAACCCGCTGCGCAGCGAACGCGGGGCCACCAACAGGCGCCGGAACGTCGAGCGCGGGGCGTAGCCCGAGAGCTGGTTGAACAGGCGCGAGAGGTCTTCGCCGACAGCGTCGTCGGAGGTGAGCAGGCCCAGGTCCTCGTAGTAGCGGGCGGTGCGCGGGTGGTAGTTGCCGGTGCCGATGTGGCAGTAGCGGCGCAGCTTGTCGCCTTCGCGGCGGATCACCAGGGAGAGCTTGGAGTGGGTCTTCAGGCCCACGATCCCGTAGACCACGTGCACGCCGGCCTGCTCGAGCTTCCGCGCCCAGGAGATGTTGGCCTGTTCGTCGAACCTGGCCTTGATCTCCACCAGCGCCAGGACCTGCTTGCCGGCCTCCGCTGCGTCGATGAGCGCATCCACGATCGGCGAATCGCCACTGGTGCGGTACAGCGTCTGCTTGATCGCCATGACCTTGGGGTCGGCGGCGGCCTGCTCCAGGAAGGCCTGAACCGATGTGGAGAAGGAGTCGTAGGGGTGGTGCAGCAGGATGTCGCGGCGGCGCATCGCGGCAAACACGTTGGCTGCCTTGGATGTCTCGGACTCGTTGAGGAAGCGCGAGGTGTGGGCCAACTGCTTGGGGTAGTGCAGGTCGGAGCGGTCGATGTTCGCGATCACGCCCAGCCCGCGCAAATCCAGCGGGGCCGGCAGCGCGAAGACCTCGTCCTCCTCGATGCCCAGCTCGCGCACCAGCAGGGCGCGGATGTTCGGGGAAATGTCCTCCACGACCTCCAGGCGCACCGGGGGACCGAAGCGGCGGCGCAGCAGCTCCTTCTCCAGGGCCTGGAGCAGGTTCTCCGCGTCGTCCTCCTCGACCTCGAGGTCCTCGTTGCGGGTGACGCGGAAGAAATGGTGCTCGACGATGTCCATGCCCGGGAACAGGTAGTCCAGGTGCACGGCGATCACGTTCTCGAGCGAGATGAAGCGCGCGACCCTGCCCGCGGAGTTGCCGGCGCGCGGGCCATCCACCGAAATCAGCCGCGGCATCACGTCGGGCACCTTCAGCCTGGCAAAGAGCTCCTTGCCGGATACCGGGTTGCGGACCACCACTGCCAGGTTCAGCGAGAGCCCGGAAATGTAGGGGAAGGGGTGCGCCGGGTCGACGGCCAGCGGGGTGAGGATCGGGAAGACCTGATCGATGAACCAGCGGCGCAACTCCTCGCGGGCGCGTTCGTCAAGGTCCTTCCAGCCCACCAGCAGGATCTGCTCCTTTTCCAGGGCGGGGCGGACCTGCTCGGCGAAGACCTGGGCGTGGCGCAGCTGCAGGGCGTGCGCGTCGTTCAGCAGCAGCTCCAACTGGTCGATGGGGCTGGTTCCCGTGGCGGAGGGCACGGCAAGGCCGGTGGCGATGCGGCGCTTGAGGCCCGCGACGCGCACCATGAAGAACTCGTCGAGGTTCGAGGAGAAGATCGAGAGGAAGTTGACCCGTTCCAGCAGCTGCATTTCGGGATCCTCGGCCAACTCCAGCACGCGGGCGTTGAAGTGCAGCCAGCTCAGCTCGCGGTCAAGGAACCTGTCGTGGGCGAAGTCGCCCTCGGGGATCGGAGAGGGCTCGAAGTCGGGCAGCTCGATCCGGTCCTGGGTGGCCCGGGCCGCCGGGACATCGGTGATGCCCAATGCGGAGGTGACTGGGTACGGATCCATGGCTGTTGCCCCTAGCGTGGATGAGGGTGGAGATGTCGCGTGCCCACGGCGAGCCGGATGGGCACGCGGCCTTGCGTCACTGTCTACCTTACCGAAACCGGTGCGTACATGACGTCGACATCCCACTTGGTGAAGCCCAGTTTCCGGTAGAGCGAGACGGCAGCGGTGTTGTCGGCATCCACGTAGAGCATCAGCGCATCCAGGCCCAGGGAATTGAGGTGGTCGATGCCTGCCAGGGTGAGCACCTTGCCCAGGCCGGTGCCCTGCGCCTCGGGGATCACGCCCACGACGTAGATCTCGCCGATGGCCTGGTGCTTCCCGGTGGTGGGGGAGGACACCGCGGGGTGCACCTTGGTCCAGTGGAAGCCCAGGATCCTGCCGGTGGCATCGACGGCCAGCAGGAAGCCGGCCGGATCGAACCAGTCCTCCTCCATGCGCGCGGCCAGGTCGTGGCGGGTCATCGCACCCTGTTCGGCGTGGTGCGCGAAGGCAGCTGCATTCGCCGCAACCCAGCCCTCGGCGTCGGTCTCCGGGTCGAAGGCGCGGATCGAAATGCCGACCGGGACCACCGGGGCCGGCACCTGGGTGCCGGTGACCATGCGCATGCGCCACAGCTCGCGGACCGGAATAAAGCCAAAGCGCTCGGCCAGCTTGGCCGCGGCCTCGTGGTTCCCGTGGGCCCAGGCACGCAGCCTGCCCAGCTCGGTCTTGCCGGCCAGGGCCGTGAGCAGCGCGCCGGCGATGCCCGAGTCGCGGAACGCGGGGTGCACCACCATTTCCAGGGTCCCCGGCGCGCCGGCATCGCCGAGCACCGCGACGGCGGCTCCCACCAGTTCGCTGGAGGACGTGTCGGAGCCGTCCTGGAGGTAGGCGTAGGCCCCCAGCAGGGACGCCGATTCGGGGGCGCTGCGCAATTCGAGGAGTGTCTGTTCGCTCAGCGGCGGGTTGCCGTCGGCTTCCTCCCCGGCGGCCACCAGCAGGTGCAGCGCGGAGAGCACGCCCGGGTCCGGGGCGCCGGCAAGCATGTCGATGGTGACTTCGGGATTCGTCGCAGCGTTCATATCCCTAAGATAGCCGCAGCGGCGCCTAGGCGTCGATGACCTCGGGGTTTTCGTGGCGTTGCGAGGCGAAACGGTAGCCCACGTTGCGCACCGTGCCGATGAGTTGTTCGTGGTCGGTGCCCAGCTTGGCGCGCAGCCGGCGCACGTGCACGTCCACTGTCCGGGTGCCTCCGTAGTAGTCGTAGCCCCAGACCTCGTGCAGCAGCTGCTCGCGGGTGAACACCCGCCCGGGGTGCTGGACCAGGTACTTGAGCAGCTCGAATTCCTTGTAGGTCAGGTTCAGCGGGGATCCGTGGACCTTGGCGGTGTAGCTGGCCTCGTCGATCAACACGCCCGCGGCGCGGATCGGGGCACCGGCGGTTTCCCCGTCGGGGGCCGAGCGGGCGATGGCCAGGCGCAGCCGCGCCTCGACCTCGGCGGGTCCGGCGGTGTCAAGGATCACGTCGTCGACCTGCCAGGATGCGGAGATCGCCGCCATTCCGCCCTCGGTCAGCACCAGCAGCAGCGGGCAGGCGATGCCGGTGGTGCGCAGCAACTGGCACAGCGTGCGGGAGGCTGCCAGGTCCTTGCGTCCGTCGACCAGCACCACCTCGGCGCCCTCGGTGGTCAGCAGCGCCGCACCCTGGGCGGGCATGACGCGCAGCGTGTGGGAGAGCAGTCCCAGGGACGGAAGGATGTCGGACGAGGGCCCGGGGGCGTTGGTCAATAGCGCGATGACGGCCATCGATGCGATCCCTCCCACATGTTTGGGTTGCCGATTTCCCGGCGCGGGCAGCACATGCCGCCCAGACCCGAACCATCGGTGTTTACATCATGAAGTATAGATTGCCGTGCGTTTCCATTACGTTTCCGACGCTTGTAACACGCACCGCCGCCCGGCGTCCAAACGGGGTGTGAAGGGCGGGATAAGGCAGGATGTAACCTGTGAGACTCAAAGTTTTGGCCACAGGAACACTTGCCCTTGCACTGGTCGTCGGGGCGAACTTTGTGCCCGGTGCCACGGGCTGGCCGGTGCTCGGCGTCACCCTGGCGTTGCTGGCCGCGTTCGCGCTCGGCTGGCCGCGCCTGATGAAGGTGCCAGCGCCGAATCCAGTGTCCCTGGTGATCTTCCTGGTCGGCGCTGCGGCGGCGGTGCTGGGCCTCTGGGCGCGGCCGGGCCCGGGGCTGGGGTGGGTGGCACCGTCGCTGGCTGCCGGCCTCATCCTGATGTTCGTGACCCAGCTGGTGCGCGGCACCGACGCGCAAAAGCGACTGGAATCGGTGGCCACCGGCATCTGCGGCATGCTCATCGCCGCATTCGGCTCCGGCTGGGCGGTGCTGGGGACCGATCCCGACGGCCGTGCCGTGGCCCTGATGGCAGGGATCGCCATCCTGGGCGCAGCGGCGCCCGGGGTCTCGCGGCTGCCTGACCGCGTCGTCTTCCCGCTGGGCTTTGTGCTGGCAGTGCTCTTCGGCGGTGCCGCCAGCCTGCTGCACCCCGATCTCAGCGTGGTTCCGGGCCTGGTCCTGGGCGCGGCCTGCGGACTGGTCGTCGTGGGCACGCGGGCCATGCTCGTTTCCCTGGGCGGTCCCAAGGGGCCGGCGCAGATGGCCGCCGCCGCACTGGCCCCGTTGCTGGTCTGCGGATCGGTGACCTGGTACGTCATGTTGCTGTTGGTCTAGCCCCCGGGGGCCGGCGGGCCACCGCCACGGCCGATGTCATGAAAGGCCCGGGGTGCCCGCCGAACCGGTTAGGATGGTGGCATGAACGAATACCTTGGACTCGAAATCTTCTTCCTCTCGCTGCTGACCCTGGCGGGCCTGGGCATGGCCGGCTTCGCCGGACTCGTCGTGGCGCGCCTCTTCAAGGGCCAGAAGTAAAGAACAAACAGCACTAGGAAGCGCGCGCATGGCAATCGAGATTCCCACCGACCTGACCCCCGAACTGGTGCCGCTGTCGTGGCTGATCGGGACCTGGGAAGGCACCGGCCGCCTGGGCGCCGGCGAGGCGGACGACGAATTCTTCTTCCAGCGCGTGAGCTTCACCCAGAACGGCCTGCCGTTCCTGGAATACAGGTCGGAATCCTGGATCACCGACGAGCAGGGCAACACGTTGCGTCCGCTCACCGTTGAATCGGGATTCTGGTCCCTGGAGCGTCCCATGGTGGACGCCGACCTGGGACCCGGAATGACCCCCGGCGATGTTGTTCCCGCCCTGCGCTCGGCCCAAGACGTTGAGGACTTGCGCACCGACGAGGGCGGGTTCAAGATCCAGGTCGACATCGCGCACCCCGGGGCGATCTGCGAACTGTATTACGGCGTCATCAAGGGCCCGCAAATCCAGCTGGCCACCGACCTGGTGATGCGCGGAACCAACGCCAAGGACTACGCCTCGGCCACCCGGATCTACGGGCTGGTCAACGGGGACCTGTTCTGGCGCTGGGATGTATCCACCGGCGGCAACGACCTCAAGGCGCACGCCTCGGCCGCCCTCAAGAAACAGGGATGACCACCATGGCGCTTTCGCCGTTGTTGACACGACCCGGCGCCGTCGCCGCGTCCGGGATCGATGAGGGCGTCGCCGCCCACTACGGGGAGCTGAACAAGGAGCAGCAGAAGCTGCTCGCCGGCACCGCGGTGGCCGACCTGTCCCACTTCGGGGTGGTGACGCTGTCCGGCGAAGACCGCCTCTCCTGGCTCAACACCCTCTCCAGCCAGTCCCTGACCGGGCTTCGCGAGGGCCAAAGCACCCAGACGCTGCTGCTCACGGTGCAGGGCCGCATCGAGTTCGACATCCGCGTGCTCGCCGACGCCGACAAGCTCTGGCTGGTCGTCGAGCCCGGCCAGGCCGAGCCGCTGGCCGCGTTCCTGACGCGCATGCGCTTCATGCTGCGCGTGGAAATCACCGACGTCTCTGCGGACTATGCCGTCGTGGGTGCCTGCGCAGCGCAGCCGGCCTTGGCGAAGTACCCGGTCTGGGTCGACCCGTGGCCCGGCGTCACCACCGGAGGCTACGCCTATTCGGAGCCCGAACACCCGGGGAACGAGCGCCCCTGGTACCTCTACCTGGTGCCCGCCGGCGAACTCGAAACGGCCGTGGCCGGTCTCCCGCTGGCCGGGATGCTCGCGGTGGAGGCGCTGCGCATCGCCGCCTGGCGCCCGCGCTTCGGCTTCGAGACCGATGAGAAGGCCATCCCGCACGAGCTGGACCTGATCCGCACCGCCGTGCACCTGGACAAGGGCTGCTACAAGGGCCAGGAAACCGTGGCCCGCGTGCACAACGTCGGGCGCCCGCCGCGCCGCCTGGTGTTCCTGCAGCTGGACGGCTCGATGCACACGCTACCGGCCGTGGGTTCCCCGGTGATGGTGGGGGAGAAGGTCGTCGGCTCACTGACCTCGGTGGCCACGCACTTCGAGGCAGGGCCCGTCGGGTTGGCGCTGATCAAGCGCAACATCGACACCGAACTCGAGCTGGAGGTCGTTGACGGCGAGGAGCGCTATGCGGCCAAGCAGGAAGTCATCGTGACCCCCGAGGCCGGGCAGATCGCCGGCCGCTTCACCGGGTTCATCCGCCCGCCGCGCTAGAAAACACTCCGTGATGCAGGACGCCCGGCCGGGGAATCGGCCGGGCGTTTTGCATGGACGAGCATGCACCAAAGCCCGGTGCGGTCCTTATATTCGTGGGGCAGGAAGCCTGCGGGGCAGTCCTCGGGCGTTCAGGCTGCGCTTTCCAACCGTTCACGTGGACCTCGTACCGTCGCCCGCATGCCTTCTTTCACATTCGGGCGCGTTCTCGCCCTCGCCGCCGCGGCCGGCGCGCTGTCCCTTTCCTTCACTCCCGCTGCCCTTGCTGCCCCTACGGAAACACACGCCGGCGCGCAGGACGGCGCAAAAACCGCGTCCCCCGGAAAGGGGCAGGGCACGGGCGCCGGGCGGTGCCACGCACCGGGCCAACCGCCTGTCCCGTCGGAGGAAGGCACCCTGGCCTACTTCCAGGACGCCCATGAGTACAGCCCGCGCGAGCACGCCGACGGCCACCGTGGCGGCATTGCCCTCCTTGCCACGGTTCTGGACCGCATCGAGGCCGCCAACGAGAACCCGGCGACGATCTTCGGCGGCGACA
Organism: Paeniglutamicibacter sulfureus; assembly: GCF_030512175.1. Taxonomy (GTDB): domain Bacteria; phylum Actinomycetota; class Actinomycetes; order Actinomycetales; family Micrococcaceae; genus Paeniglutamicibacter; species Paeniglutamicibacter sulfureus. The sequence goes on from NZ_JAULBL010000002.1 coordinate 1,647,147, forward strand.
TGGCCGGCGGCAGCCTGTTCGGCGGCGTCTACAAGGGGTTCCCGTTCGTGGAGGCGTTCAACGACCTTGGCGTGGACGCTGCAACCTTCGGCCAGCATGACTTCGACTTCGGGCTCCAGGCCGCGCTTGACCCGGTGAATGCCTCGGAATTCCCGTGGATTGCCTCCAATCTCGCCTACAAGGACGGCAGCGTGTTCCTGCCCGGCGCCGTGGCCGGAAGCGTGGAAGCCGGTGAGCTGAGCGTCGGGGTCATCGGCCTCACCGGATCGCTGCAGAACAGCTCCGCCAATGCCGAGCTCAACCAGCGTCCCTACCTCGAGTCCACCCGGGCCGGAGTGAAACTGCTGCAGGAGCAGGACGTCGACGTCATCGTCGTCTCGGGCCAGATCGACCGGGCCGAAGGGCTCGAGCTCATGGCCCAGGTCCCCGAAATCCAGGTTCTCATGCGTGAGGAGAACAGCGGCTCGTCCCCGGCCGAGGCGCTCGAGCTGGGCAAGGAGCGCCTGATGGTCACCGGCATGGGCGACTACGGCGTGGTCGCCGAGATCGACATCGCCAAGGACCTCTGCGGCAACATCAGAACGGGCGCCGTCCTGCACGACGTCGACGAATCGGTGGCCGAGGAGCCGTCGTGGGCGGCCAAGGCCGCCTTCTACGAGCAGGACATGGAAAAGCGTCTCGACGCAAGGATCGGGACGGCGAGAGGCGACTTTGGCCGCCGTGCCGCCGGCGAGCTGGCCGCCGATGCCTTCCGCGACTACTACCAGGCCGACCTCGGCTGGGCGAACGGCGGCGGCATCCGCGCCGAGATCGACGGCGGCGATCTCTCGCTGCGCGACCTGCACACCGTTTTCCCCTTCGGCAACCGGGCGATGCTCATCGAGGTCACCGGTCAACAGCTGATCGAGGGCCTGAACCAGGGCGCCGACTCCAGTCCCGGCGGCTACGGGGGCTTCCCACGGGTATCGGGCTTCACCTACACCTACTCCGAATCGGACCCGGCCGGCCAGCGCATTGGTGAGGTTCTCCTTCAGGACGGGACACCTCTGGATCCGGGCGCCACCTACTCCTTGGCCATCACCAACTACGTGGCAACGAACGGCGGTGACGGAGTGACGGCCTTCCTGAACGCCCCGATCGCGGTGTCGGCGGACGAGGGCACCGCGGACGTGAGCGCGCTGTGGGCGTATGTTCAGAAGCTTGGCACCGTGACGCCGAACGACATCCCGAGGGCAACCGTTCTCCCGTAGCCCAACGCCGGAAGGCCCGCCGGGCGCCGGCGGATATGGCCTCAGGCCCCGTCGTGCAGTTTCAGGGACATCAGGGAACCGACCAGTTCGAATCCCAGCGAGGTGGCCAGGGCGTTGGCGGCGTCCTGCCCCTCCTTGATGCGCGCCTGCGGAATCAATCCCTCGCTCAAGGCGTCGTCCACCGCCAGCGCCGCGGCGTAGCGGCCCAATCCGTGGCCGCGCAAGTGCGGGTGCGTGAGCACCGTGGTGTCGGCCAGCAGCCCGCCCGGTGCCCAATAGCCGGCACCGGCAACGGGCTCGGAGCGCGTGTCGGAGAACAGCACGAAGCACTGGTCCCAGCCGCCGAGCTCGGTGCTCGCGGCGTCGTCGCGCGGGGTGCCTTCGCGCAGCTCCGCCAGGTCCTCCACGTCGGTGGAAACGGTGATGTTCTCCGAATCCACGATGTCGAAGGGCGAATCGAGGTACGTCAGCGCATCGACGCCCAGCGAGCGGATCGACGGGGCCAGGCCGGAGGCATGCAGCAGCCCCAGCAGCCCCCGGTCATCGACGAAGTGCTGGTCGGCGGCGCCGCGCAGCAGCGGCAGGAATTGCTCCGGGGCGCGCACCACCTGGTGGTCGCCCAGGTGCAGCACCTCGACGCGGTCGGTGCCGATGGAGGGGACAAACAGGGACACCGGTGCGCGGTCGGGTTGCAGGGCGGAGTCGGGCACGGAAAACTCGCGGGCCCAGGACAGCGCGATGATGGCACGGGTGCCAAATTCAAGATTCACGTGTTCGAGCCTAATGCAGGAGCGGGCAGCCAATGGCGTTCGGCGGCACAAACCCCCGGTGTGAGGCGGGCAGGCCCGGGCATGGCGCAGCGGATCAGCCGAAGAGGATCCGCGCCTCGTCGTAGCGGTCCTGCGGGACCCGCTTGAGGTTGTTCAGCGCTGCCTGGAACGGCACCCGGTTGATCTTGGTGCCGCGCAGGGCGACCATCGACCCCCAGGCCTCGTCGGCCACCGAATCCACCGCCGCCATGCCCAGCCGCGTGGCCAGCACCCGGTCGAAGGCGCTGGGCACCCCGCCGCGCTGGATGTGCCCGAGCACCGTGGCGCGGGTCTCGATGCCGGTGGCGTCCTCGATGAAGGGTGCCAGCTGTTCGCCGATGCCGCCCAGGCGCGGGCGGCCGAAGGCGTCCAGCCCGCGCTCGGAGAACGCCCCGTCGGCGCCCTCGGGCACAAAGCCCTCGGCCACGACCACCAGCGGGGCGCGCCCGCGCTCGTGCGCCTCGCGCACCCAGGTGTAGATCTGTTCCATGGTGGTTGACTGCTCGGGGATCAGGATGGCGTGAGCGCCGGTGGCCATGCCCGCATGCATCGCCAGCCAGCCCACGTGCCGGCCCATGACCTCGGCGATCATGCAGCGGTGGTGGGATTCGCCGGTGGTGCGCAGCCTGTCGATGGCTTCCACGGCGATCTGGTTGGCGGTGTCGAAGCCGAAGGTGTAGTCGGTGGCGTCCAGGTCGTTGTCGATGGTCTTGGGCACCCCCACGATCTTCAGCCCGGCGTCGGTGAGCCGCTTGGCCCCGGCCAGGGTGCCCTCGCCGCCGATGGCGATCAGCGCGTCCACGCCGAGGCGTTCGAGGGTGGCCTTGATGTTCGCCGCCCCGCCGTTTTCGCCCTCGAAGGCATTGGTGCGCGAGGTGCCCAGGATGGTGCCGCCCTGCTTGGAGATGCCGCGGACCGCGGTGCGGGGGAGTTCGACGACATCGCCGTCCTTGACCCCGCTCCAGCCGTCGCGGAAGCCCACGAACTCGTGGTCGTAGCTCTTGATGCCGTTCAGGACGGCTCCGCGGATGACGGCGTTCAATCCGGGGCAGTCCCCGCCGCTGGTCATGATCCCGATGCGCATGCTCACTCAATTCCTTCGCTGCTCTACCACCGCGGCCGCGCAGTGCGGGACGGGGGTGTTTCCTGGCTTCCGGAGCGCGACGTTGAGCTCGCCAACAACCAGTCTAGCCACGGGACACTTGTGATCGCCAACACGGTGGGCAAAGTGCTACGCGCGCCCACACCTGCGCACACGCCGACGCCCGCCGGCCCAGGTAAGGGGGGCGGCGGGCGTCGGCGGCGGCGGGAAGCGATCCCCGCTAGCGGACCTGGCGGACCAGCTTCTGCAGCACGATCGAATCGTCCTGCGCCGGGAGCAGCAGCCAGGCCACGACGTAGGCGCCGATGCCCAGGACCGGCAGCAGGAAGCTGAGCAGCAACCCGATGCGCACCAGGGTGACATCCCAGCCGAACTTCTCGGAAATGCCGCCGGCGACGCCTGCGACCAGGCGCTTGGGGCCGCGGCGGAAGGGGATCGAGCGAAGGGAATTGAAAAAGGTGTCCATGGTGTCAAAGTCTTTCATGCCGGAGCCGGAAATTGGCTGTGAAACGTGGGTGCGGTGAAACGGGGTGGATCAGCTGGTGCGGCGAGCGGCCAGGATCCCGGCGACGATCAGGATCAGACCGGCGCCTCCCACCAGGGAAATGAAGAGCAACGGCGCGCTGATCTGGAAGTTCAACAGCAGGCCGGCCAGCAAGGCAATGCCGATGGCCAGCAGGATCAGGCCGAAGACCAGGGTCCCGGTGGGGAATTGCGCGGCGGGTTCGCCGCTGCCGTGCTGTTGTTCCGTGTGCTGGCTCATGGTGCCACCTCCGCTTTCGCTACGTTGATTTCGATGCTGCTGAATGCCCCGTCGATGTCCAGGCGAAGCTCAGGGCCGCCGAGGCCCTCGTTGAGCACGGTGGAGCCGTCGCGGATTTCGGCGGTGCTGCCGTTGATGCTCAGCGAGCCGAAGGCCCCCTGGGAATCGATGACCACCGGGATGTTGTCCGGGACCGTCAGCTCCATCGAGGAGAAGACGTTGTCCAGTTTCACGGTGGTGTCGGAGGTGATGGTCGAGTAGGAGCGCAGGTCCAGCTCCCCGGAATTGAACACGTTGGTGGTGCCGTTGCCCTCGGTGGTGGTGATGCCCATGAAGCCGTTCATCGGCCCCGAATCACGCAGCGATCCGCCGCCCCAGAACAGGGACAAGACCAGTGCGACGATGCCGAAGCCCACCAGTGCCCCGCCGGTGCGCTGGTTCAGCGCCGCCCCGATCAAGCCCAGGGCGATGACGATCAGCGCGATGGCGAAGCCCACCGCGACGGCGTCGGCCGGCAACTCGAGCATGCCCAGGTGGGACAAGCCGGTGACCAGCGCGAAGAGCAACACCGCGAGTCCCAGTACGATGGTTGCCGCATAGCCGGGCAGCGCCTTGTGGCGTGGCGGCTTGGGGACCTTGGGCACGTGGGGTGGCAGCGGGGCCGGAGGCGGGGGCCCGAATCCGGCTGGCCCCGGGGAGGCAGCCTGGGGTGATGGCATTTTCATGGTGTGCTCCTGGGTGAATGGTCCGTATTCCCGCATGGTGCCGGGCAGCGGCGTGGTCGGTGCCCCGCCGGCGCTCCCGGCGGGATCCGTGGGGTCGTTGGCGGACGCGCCGGATGCGCCGGATCCGTCCGCGCCGCCGGGCTCGGCGGAAACGCCGGGCTGGGCGACATTCCCGGGCTCGGTGCCCGGGCCTGCGGCGGATCGGCCGTCGGTGGGCCCGGATGATGCAGGGGTCCCGGGCTGTGGCGTGCCCCCGGCGAAGCTTTCTCGTCGGGAAAAGACCAGGAAGCCGATGCCCACGATCACCAGCAGCGTCCAGAAGCCGCCGTCCCACCAGCCGAAGAGTGCCGGGGAGCTGACGGCGCCGGCGATGAAGAAGAGCAGCGCCCCGCTCATCCCGCTGCTCCAGCGTCCCGCGATGGCCTCCTGCACGTGGATCCTGCCGTCGGTTCCGGGCATCAGCGCCCAGCCGACTCCGTAGACCAGCAGCCCCAGCCCTGCGACGAAGCACAGCGCCACCATGATGCCGCGCACCAGGACGGGGGAGATGCCAAAGCGCTGGGTGACCCCGGCGCAGACGCCGCCGACCCAGTGGTCCTCGCCGCGTTGCAGTCCCAGTTCCCTTACCCAGCGGAAAAACCCGTGTTCCATTGATGCTTCTCTCATGCTTCAATCCTCGTGCCTGCCGGGGTGCCGCCGCTATGGGGGTCGCCCCTGATTGAACCCTGAGGCCAACCCCGGGAAAGGCGCCTGCGGGCCCCAACCGGCCCGCGGGCGTGCTTGGATGGACATATGAGCCAAACACCTCTCCGTCCCGCGCTGCTGCGCGGGGAGACCCGCATCATCGCAGGGGTGTGTTCCGGGGTTGCCGCCCACCTGGGCCTGAAGGCCTCCTGGGTGCGCATCGGCTTCGTGCTGGCAGCCATGCTCGCGGGCGCGGGAATCGTGCTCTACGCCTGGCTGTGGATCTTCGTGCCGAGCGCACGGGATGCGCAGCGCGATGCCGCCCGCGGCACCGGAACCCGGCGCTTTTCCCTGGCCGAGGTACTCACCGACACCGGCGCGGCGGAGACAGCGGACCCGCTGGGGGCCGCGCGCCAGGCCTCCCTGCGCCAGGTCCTCATCGGGATCGCGCTGCTGGTGGTGGCGGCGCTCGGAGTGGCCCAGTTCCTCGGTGTCTCGATCCGCTGGGACCTGCTCTGGCCGGTGCTGGTGGTCATCGCCGGCGCCGTGCTGGCCTGGATGCAGCTGGACGAGGGCGGGCGTGCCGGGTTGCGCAAGAGCACCGGGGCCCTGGGCGCGGCGGGGCTCACCCGGCTGCTGGTGGGCGTCGGGCTGGTGGTCGCCGGGGTGCTGTTGCTCTTCAGCGGGGCCGTCGGCATCGGTTCCCTGCTCTCCGGGCTCGCGGTGGCGGTTGCCGTCATCGCCGGCCTGTTGCTGGTGTTGCTGCCCTGGGGGCTGCGCTTCTGGCGCGACTTCGTCTCCGAGCGCGCCAACCGGGTGCGGGCGGCCGAACGCGCCGACATCGCCGCGCACCTGCACGACTCGGTGCTCCAGACCCTCGCCCTGATCCAGAAGCGCGCCGAGGACCCCGCGAAGGTGCTGACCCTGGCCCGCGCGCAGGAACGCGAACTGCGCTCCTGGCTCTACGACGAGCACGAACGCAGCGAGGACGGCATCGCCGCCGCGATCCGGGCCGCCGCCGGGGAAATCGAGGAACTCTACCTGGTGTCCATCAACATGGTCGACGTCGGGGAGCACACCGGGGCACCGGGGCACGATGCGCTGCTCCAGGCCACCCGGGAGGCCATGGCCAACGCGGCCAAGCATGCAGGGGGCACCATCTCCGTGTACGTGGAGGCGGGGCCGAAGCGCATCGAGGTGTTCGTGCGCGACCGCGGCCCGGGCTTCGACCCCGCCACGGTATCGGCGGACAGGCACGGGGTGCGCGAATCGATCATCGGGCGCATGGAACGCAACGGCGGGCACGCAGACATCAAGAGCAATGCAGGGGGCACCGAGGTGCACCTGACCATGGACGCAGAAGACGGAGAAGACAATGACTGAACCGACCACCCAGACCGCACGCACGCCGGTGAGCGTGGTGGTGGTCGATGACCACGGGATCTTCCGCTCCGGGCTCAAGGCGGACCTGGACGCCCGCCTGAGGGTGGTCGGGGAGGCAGCCACGGTGGAGGACGCCATCGCCGTGGTGCATCGGGAAATGCCGGCCGTCGTGCTGCTCGACGTGCACCTGCCCGGCGGGCGCGGGGGCGGCGGCGCGGAGGTGCTGGCCGGCTGCGTGGACGTCTTCCCGCACGTGAAGTTCCTGGCCCTGAGCGTCTCGGACTCCGCGGAGGACGTGGTCACGGTGATCCGTGCCGGGGCACGCGGCTACGTCACCAAGTCGATCTCCGGGGCCGAGATCTCCGATGCCGTGCTGCGCGTTGCCGGCGGGGACGCCGTCTTTTCCCCGCGGCTTGCAGGGTTCGTGCTCGATGCCTTCGGCACCCAGGCCGCGATCAGCGCCGACGAGGAGCTGGACCTGCTCAGCGCCCGCGAACTGGAGGTCATGCGCCTGATCGCGCGCGGCTACAGCTACAAGGAGGTCGCCAAGGACCTGTTCATCTCGGTCAAGACCGTGGAAACCCACGTCTCCTCGGTGCTGCGCAAGCTCCAGCTCTCCAACCGTCACGAACTCACCCGCTGGGCCGTGGACCGCCGGATCCTTTAGGGCCGCGCACCTGCGGGGCGCCTCGAGCGGGCAGGCAAAAGGCCGTCGACCGGGCCCGCACTGCGGATCCGGCCGACGGCCTTGGAATTTCCTGCCGGAAACCCCCGGCGTGGCGACGTGGCTTGGCTACTTGGCCTCGCCGAGCAGGGTGGCCAGGCGGCCCACGCCCTCGGCCAGGTCTTCATCGCCCAGCGCGTAGGACATGCGGATGTAGCCCGAGGGGCCGAACGCCTCGCCCGGAACCACCGCCACTTCCACCTGTTCCAGGATCAGCGCGGCAAGCTCGGCGCTGGTGTTGGGCACGACACCGCGGATTTCGCGGCCCAGCAGCCCGCGCACATCCGAGTACGCGTAGAACGCGCCCTCGGGGACGGGGCAGTTCACGCCGTCGATGGCGTTGAGGGCCGAGACCATGGCCTTGCGGCGGCGGTCGAAGGCGGTGCGCATTTCGGCCACCGCGTCCAGCGGGCCGGAGACCGCTGCCAGCGCGGCGATCTGCGAGACGTTCGAGACGTTGGAGGTCGCGTGCGACTGCAGGTTGGTGGCTGCCTTGATGACGTCCAGCGGGCCGGCCATCCATCCCACGCGCCAGCCGGTCATGGCGTAGGTCTTGGCGACGCCGTTGAGGATGATGACCTTGTCACCGAGTTCCGGGGCGGCGGTGGCGATCGAGGTGAAGACCGCGTCATCGTAGGTGAGGTGTTCGTAGATCTCGTCGGTGATGACCCAGAGGTCCTTCGACGCGGCCCAGCGACCGATCTCGGCAACCTGTTCGGGGGAGTACACGGCACCGGTCGGGTTCGACGGGGAGACGAAGAGCAGCACCTTGGTCTTTTCAGTGAGCGCTGCCTCAAGCTGGTCGATGGTGACCTTGTAGCCCTGCTCGGGGCCGGCGAAGACCTCCACCGGCACGCCGCCGGCCAGCCGGATGGCCTCCGGGTAGGTGGTCCAGTACGGGGCCGGGACGATGACTTCGTCTCCCGGATCCAGCAGGGTGGCAAACGCGTTGTAGACGGCCTGCTTGCCGCCGTTGGTGACCATGACCTGGGCGGCGTCCAGGCTGTAGCCCGAATCGCGCATGGTCTTCTCGGCGATGGCCGTGCGCAGCTCCGGCAAGCCGGCCGCGGGGGAGTAGCGGTGGTACTTGGGGTTGCGGGCAGCGGCAACCGCAGCCTCAACGATGTAGTCGGGGGTGGGGAAGTCCGGCTCGCCGGCGCCAAAGCCGATGACGGGACGCCCCGCCGCCTTCAGGGCCTTGGCCTTGCCGTCTACGGCCAGAGTGGCGGATTCTGCGATGGACCCGATACGTCGGGAAATGCGTGCCATGTCGTCGCTTCCTGGAAAGGGAGGTGTGGGTGAACGTATGATCCAAGCCTAGTCGGCGCGGGAGTGGGAGAACGATTATTTGTTGACACGCCGCCGTAGTGTGAAGTTCCCCCATCGCTTCGCGGCCGCCGCGACCGGCCGGTGGCGTGCTACTGCCCGGGCTCGCGGCCGTAGCGGTTCAGGAGCAGTTCCCTGGCCTGTTCAGCCTCGGGGTCCTCTTCCTCCTGCTGCTGGTGGCGTACCTGGTGCAGTTGGAAGTAGGCAGCCGCCCCCAGGAAGAGCACAGGAGTGGCGGCGAAGGGCAGGAAAAGGACCCCTGTGAAGTCGATCAGCCCGAACTTCGCCCAGCCGGCCAGGACCAACAGACTGGTGCCCACCCACATCAGCAGGTTCGTGCCCAGGCGCATCGACCAGAAGACCAGCCCGATGCCGAGGTACCAGGACAGGGGCAGGGCAGACCACATGGTGAGGATGCCCACCAGAATCCCCAAGAGCAATTGCAGCAACAGGTGGGCGGAAAGGTCCCTCCGTCCGCGCAGGCACAGCCAGGTGCCGATGACGATCAACACCGGGACGCCAGCCAACAAAACCTGCGGCAAAATCCCGGCGGCAGGTGTATAGCGTGAGATGGCGCGCAGGATGGCATCGAGCACCGAGCCTCCGGCAAAGACCAGCAGGACCAGGGCGCTTGCATGGCCGGGGCCGGTGCGTCGGGGTGTCAGGGGGAACATGAACCCCAACCTAGCAGTCGCATTCGGTGGCCAAATGACGGGCGAAACGGCACCCGGAACTCCCGGTTCGACAATCGGCACATTCTTTGCGTAGACTTGTTCCTCGGTGTTGGAAAACATCTGGATCACCAAGTCCGCAAAGGATTTGTTGGTCCGCGAGCATCATGCTCGAAGGGTAGTGGCGCAATTGGTAGCGCAGCGGTCTCCAAAACCGCAGGTTGCAGGTTCGAGTCCTGTCTGCCCTGCGCAGTGGCAATCATCTACGGTTGCTCGGCGAATATTCACGTCACGGTGTGTTGTGGTCGATATGGCTGCGGCACACCGTGATTGTTTCATGTGGGATAATCTGAAACGAGGAATCGGTGACCGAAACGACTGCAAACGATTCGCACGGCGCTGGGCACAATAAGAAGCCGTCGAAGGCCGGTTTCTTCGCGGGATTGGCCCTCTTCTTCCGTCAGATGATTTCCGAACTGAAGAAGGTCGTCACCCCGACCCGCAGCGAGCTGGTCAACTACACCTTGGTAGTCATCGGCTTTGTGGTGTTCATGATGCTGATCATTTCCGCTCTGGACTTCGTCTTCGGCAATGGATCAATTCTTATCTTCACCAATTCGCCCGAACAGTAACACGGGACCATTCGCCCCACATTTCTGGTGAACCAGTAACAGAAAGCAGGAACCGCAGTGTCCGAGCAGGAACTCGAACCGCAGGCCACCGAAGTCATCGAAGGCCAGGCAGTAGAGGCTGATACCGATCAGGTGTCGGCCGATTCCGTCGTTTCCGAGGACGCCGAGCAGGCTCCCGAGGTTTCCGAGGACGCCGTCGAGGCAACCGAGGATGCCGAGCAGGATTCCGCAGCCGAGGAAACCCCGGCCGTGGATCCCATTGAAGAATTCCGCACCAAGCTTCGCCGCCAGCCCGGCGACTGGTACGTCATCCACTCGTACGCCGGTTACGAAAACCGCGTCAAGGTGAACCTCGAGACCCGTATCCAGACCCTGGGCATGGAGGAATTCATTTATGAAATCCAGGTCCCGATGGAAGAGGTCGTGGAGATCAAGAACACCACGCGCAAAATTGTGCGTCGCGTTCGGATTCCCGGCTACGTCTTGGTCCGCATGGAACTGACTGACGCTTCCTGGGGTGCGGTTCGCCACACTCCCGGCGTCACCGGCTTCGTCGGCAACGCCCACGATCCAGTGCCGCTGCGTCTCGAGGAAGTCTTCTCGATGCTCGAGCACACGATCGTCACCGAAGAAGAGGGCGAGCACAGCAAGCCCGGCCGCGCCCCGATCACCGAGGTCCACGTTGACTTCGAGGTCGGCGAATCGGTCATCGTCAACGACGGCCCGTTCGAGACGTTGCCGGCAACGATCAGCGAGATCAAGCTGGATTCCTCCACCTTGGTCGTCCTGGTTTCGATCTTCGAGCGCGAGACCCCGGTGACCCTGTCGTTCAGCCAGGTCACCAAGATCCAGTAACATTAAAGACTTCGTGCCTTCCCGGTTTGCTTTACCGGGAAACGGCATGACTCGGCCGCCGCGCCACGGCGGTCAACCCCCCGAGGCACGCTCCTGTGCAGCGGGGCAACGCAAAAGAAGAAGGACCCGACATGGCCCCCAAGAAAAAGGTCACCGGACTCATCAAGCTGCAGATCCAGGCAGGCGCCGCCAACCCGGCACCTCCGATCGGCCCGGCGCTTGGTCAGCACGGCGTCAACATCATGGAATTCTGCAAGGCGTACAACGCCGCCACCGAGTCGCAGCGCGGCAACGTGGTTCCGGTTGAAATTACTGTCTACGAAGACCGTTCCTTCACCTTCATCACCAAGACCCCGCCGGCAGCAGAGCTCATCAAGAAGGCTGCAGGCGTGCCCAAGGGTTCCGCTACCCCGCACACCGTCAAGGTTGCCAAGCTGACCCAGGCACAGGTTGAAGAGATCGCCACCGTGAAGATGGAAGACCTCAACGCCAACGACATCAAGGCTGCTGCCTTGATCATCGCCGGCACCGCCCGCTCCATGGGCATCACCGTAGAAGGCTAATTCCGCCTTCCACACCCGCGGACCTGGAAACCCAGGAACGCACCCCCAAAACAACCAAGTCGATGCGGAACCAGCCGGATGAACCCGGTGCACCGCATTGCAAGTGGCAGGGTCGCGCGCGACCCATACATGACCACGACTGCATAAGGAGAAAAAGCAGATGGCAAAGCGCAGTAAAGCATTCGTAGCCGCCGCGGCGAAGATCGAAGAAGACAAGTTCTACGCTCCGGCCGAGGCAGTTGCCCTCGCCAAGGAGATCGCCTTCTCGAAGGCCGACGAGACCGTTGAGGTTGCCTTCCGCTTGGGCGTTGACCCTCGCAAGGCAGACCAGATGGTTCGCGGCACCGTGATCCTTCCCCACGGCACCGGCAAGACCGCCCGCGTCCTCGTGTTCGCCAATGGCGACAAGGCAGAAGCTGCAATCGCAGCCGGCGCCGACTTCGTTGGCTCGGACGACCTGATCGCCAAGATCGCCGGCGGCTGGACCGACTTCGACGCAGCGGTTGCAACCCCTGACCTCATGGGTAAGGTTGGCCGTTTGGGTAAGGTTCTGGGTCCCCGTAACCTGATGCCGAACCCGAAGACCGGTACCGTGACCATGGATGTCGCCAAGGCCGTCAACGAGATCAAGGGTGGCAAGATCGACTTCCGCGTCGACAAGCACTCGAACCTGCACTTCATCATCGGCAAGGTTTCCTTCGATGCGCAGAAGCTTGCAGAGAACTACGCAGCAGCACTGGACGAGGTTCTTCGTTTGAAGCCTTCCTCCTCCAAGGGCCGCTACATCACCAAGGCCACCGTGGCCACCTCCTTCGGCCCGGGCGTCCCGGTCGATGCGAACGTGACCCGCGTGCTTTCCGAGGCCTAATAGCGCCTCTGCGTTCCGGACCCGGTACCGCCCCCAACGGGGGACTGGTGCCGGGTCCGGTCGTTTAACCGGCGGGGCGGCTGTATACGGATGGAGCGACGCATTCCCGGTGCCCATTCACGCCGGCGCCGATGCGGCGGCTCCGGAACGGATCAAGGTCCCGCATCGAACAAACCGGGCACGCGCGACCGGGTCGGGTGATCGGCGGGACCAGCGGCGAGTGCAGGGCCAAGGCACCCCATGTTTCACTTCATGCGCGAGCGACAGCACGCGGCTGCCGACATGCCGCTCGGCGATCGAGCGTCTTTACGCGTTGTCGCCTGACATGCCCAGAATCAAAGAGGGGATCCCGGTGAGCGGCGTCGATGTCCTGCCACATGGCCGGCGGCGCGGCGCCAGGATTGCGGATGCGGTTCCGGGGCAACCCGACAGGCACGTCGGGAACTATCGGCGGTTTGACCGAAGTCACGAAAATATCCAAAAATAGGAGTTGTGGGTCGCCACATTCCTGCTATGGTTAACTCGTCGCGATTTGATCGTGACCAGGTGACTCTGTCACCACACGCTTTATGGCGGAGACCCCAAGCCCCGCCCGAGCGTGTAACTGCAGCAATGCGTTCCCCCAAGTTGCATTGCTGCGTAGACGGGCCCCTCCCTTCCGCTATCCCCCAAGTTGCGGAACCCGAGGGGCCTGTCGTCTATCTGCAGCAAGTCCCCACCTCGGTTCCAGGGGGAGTTGCGGAGAACACGCCACCTCGATTTGGAGACCGTGGCACCACGCTGTTAGGCTTGGAATACCGAAGACCGTCGGTCGAGGATTGCTGTTTATGCGGTAAGACTCCGAAAGTCCCACAAGGACGACCTGCGCAGGTGAACGAAGTGAATTTGCCGCAATTTTGCGTCCTTTCCGCCCCGTGCATCTGCATGGGGCGTTTTTTATGTCAGTACTCCTGACCGGGCTGGATCGACTGGTTATCAGATCTATACCCCGGAAGGAGTGTTATGGCAACGCCGACTAAGGTTTCCGCAGTTGAGGAAATCACCGCCGACTTCAAGGAGTCGACCGCCGCTGTCCTGACCGAATACCGTGGGCTTACTGTTGCGCAGCTCAAGCAGCTTCGCCGTTCACTTGGTGCAGATACCAAGTACGCGGTAGTGAAGAACACCTTGACTGGTATCGCAGCAAAGGAAGCCGGCATCGAAGCATTCGAAGGCCAGCTTGCTGGCCCGACTGCAATCGCCTTTATCAAGGGTGATGCAATCGCTGCCGCTAAGAGCCTCACGGATTTTGCTAAGGACAACAAGCAGCTCATCATCAAGACCGGTTACTTCGAGGGCAAGGCCCTTGACGCAACCGAGGTTGCCGCTCTGGCAGCACTTGAATCGCGTGAGTTCCAGCTGGCACGTGTTGCCGGTGTGCTGCTGGCTCCGGCTTCCGCCGCTGTCCGCACCATCGAAGCACTGCGCGCAAAGCTCGAAGAAGCAAACGGTGGCGCTGCTGAAGCACCTGCCGAGGCCGAGGCACCCGCTGCCGAAGCCGCCACCGAAGAAGCCTAAGCTTTCTTCAACCCCTCACTCAAGTAACTTGCGGCACGAATGTGCCGCCGACGGAAAGGCTGCCCACCATGGCTAAGCTGTCCACCGAAGAGCTCTTGGAAGCCTTCAAGGAAATGACCATCATCGAGCTCTCCGAGTTCGTTAAGACCTTCGAGGAGACCTTCGAGGTCTCCGCAGCAGCTGTTGCAGTTGCTGGCCCGGCCGCCGGTGGCGCCGCTGAGGCCGAAGAGCAGACCGAATTCGACGTTATCCTCGAAGCTGCTGGCGACAAGAAGATCGCAGTTATCAAGGAAGTTCGTGCCTTGACTTCGCTGGGTCTGAAGGAAGCCAAGGAGGTCGTTGACTCGGCTCCGAAGGCCGTCCTCGAGGGCGCAACCAAGGAAGCTGCAGAGAAGGCAAAGGAGGCCCTGGAGGCCGCCGGCGCTCGCGTTACTGTCAAGTAACTCTTCGCTTCATTGCCTCTGGCCCGCAGACCTTTTTGGTCTTGCGGGCCAGAGGTCTTTAACCCACCGAATGCTCCTGGAAAAAAGCTTATGGTTTGCCCCGGTTGGGAGTGACCCTTACCACTTGGGGCCGCTTTGCTTTTGTTTTTTGCTATCGTAGATAACAGATAGGTAACGAACAGTGCCAAGGATTAGGGAGAGCATCGATGGCGGGGAACACAACGGCGCTCCTCAGTGCCCCGGCGGCATCACCCCTCAGTCAAACCGCCGAGGCCACACCGAAAAGCGCGCAGAAACCACCCCGGCTGGCGCTGCTGGACGGTCTGCGTTTCGCGGCCGCCGTCCTGGTGGTCCTGTTTCACTACACCGCTTGGCACCACGGTTTTTGGGGCACCGCCGAAGCCAAGGACGCCTGGCCTGTCCTGTCGAAGGTCACCGTCTATGGCAACATGGGCGTGCAATTGTTCTTCATCATCAGCGGATTTGTCATCCTGCTTTCCGCCTACGGCAAGGGTGCCGGACGGTTTATCGGATCGCGCGTGGGCCGGTTGTACCCGGCCTATTGGTTTGCGGTGTTGGCGACCGGATTCCTGGTGATCGTCATGTGGCCCCAGGTGGGGTCGGGCCTTGGCGGCAAGGAGCTGACGGCGAACCTCACGATGTTCCATCCGCTCATGGGATTGCGGCACATCGACGGTGTCTACTGGACGTTGTGGGTCGAGATGCGCTTCTACCTGCTCATCCTCGCGCTGATAATCCTGCGCCTGCTGACCATCCGCAGCATGACCATCCTTGCGGTGGTTTGGCCCGTGCTCGGCCTCGCGGCGCAACTCATGAACCGAGAGGCCGCCGCCGAGAACCTCATGAGCGATTATGCGGCCCTCTTTTCCGGCGGGATCGTCTTGTTCTTGATCTATCGCTTCGGGCACAGCATCCTGCGCTGGTCGGTGCTGGCGTTGAACGTGGGAATCGCCGCCTACTTCACCGGTATCAAGGGTCCCACCGAAGCGCTGGAACTGGTTGGCTATGTGGTCCCGGCCTGGCACTACTGGCTCATCATCGTGGGACTATTTGCCGCCGTGGCGCTGCTTTCGCTCACGCGCCTGGGCAATGTGCAGTGGAAGTTCCTGGGAATCCTGGGCGCGCTGACCTACCCGGTCTATCTGCTGCATCAGGTATGGGGCTGGTGGATGATTGACCACTTCGCTCCCGTGCTGGGCCAATACGTAACGCTGCCGCTGGTCATGGGCATCGTCTTCACTGTCGCTTTCCTGGTCCACCGTTTCATCGAGCGGCCTTCTGCCAAGCCGTTGGCGGCGGCCACCACCCGGGGACTTGGCTACCTCGGCGGCCGTCTCGCTCCTAGGAAGAAGGTCGCGACTCCGGCTCCGGGTCGCTGATGTCCGCCACTGTGGCATCCAGCGCGGCAATCAAGGCTGTCGAATCCACAAAGGCCGAATGCCCGTGTGCGCCGGCACCAATGCAGATCCTCCCCGGTTCCATGCCCAAGTCGGCGTAAACCGGCCACGGCGTGCTTGACCCGAGCGGAGTGATGGTGCCGCGCTCGTAGCCCGTTGCCGCGAAGGCAACGTCGGAGTGCGGCATGGACAACTTGTTCACGCCCAGCAGGGAACGCAGCTTGGGCCAGGAAATGACCCTGTCTCCGGGAATCAGGGCGAAGAAGAAAGATCCGTCCTTGTGCTTCACCACCAGGGACTTGATGATTTCGCGCGGTTCGACGCCCAACAGGCCCGCCGCCTCGGCCAGGCTCCGGGCCGGCGGACGGGAAACGACGTGGACATCCAGGCCGCGCTTGGCGGCGTCCTGTTGCATGCGGGCCACTCCCGCCGGAACCTGCTCTGCCACGGTCCTAGGCCTCCCGGCTCAACAGCAGGGCATCGCCTTGGCCTCCGCCGCCACAGAGGCTGACGGCGGTCTTGCCCGAACCGCGGCGCTTTAGTTCCATGGCCGCGGTCAGGGCCAGGCGCGCCCCGGAGGCGCCGATGGGGTGCCCCAGGGCAATCGCGCCGCCGTGGATGTTGGTCTTGTCCAGGGGGTATCCAAGGTCCTTCAGCGACTGGCATGCCACGGCACCGAACGCCTCGTTGATCTCGATGAAGTCGAGGTCCGAGGTCGCCCATCCCTGCTTCTTCAAGGCCGCGGTGATCGAATTCGATGGCTGGGAATGCAACGAGTTGTCGGGACCGGCGACCTGGCCAGCGGCGCCGATGGTAGCCAGGATCTCCAGGTTGCGGGACCGGGCGTACTCCCGCGAGGTGACGATGACGGCAGCGGCTCCGTCGGACAGGGGAGAGGAGTTTCCGGCGGTGATAGTGCCGTCCTTGGCGAAGGCCGGGCGCAACCCGGCCAGCGTCTCGATCGTCGCGTTCGGGCGGACGCCCTCGTCGGTGTCGACCACCAAGGTACCTCCCTTGCGTTGCGGGATGCTGACCGTCACGATTTCTTCCGCAAAGACACCTGAGTTGATGGCAGCAGCGGCCCGCTGGTGCGAAGCCGCAGCCACCTCGTCCTGCTGGGTGCGGGTCAGGCCCAGGACGGAGTTCTTGGCTTCGGTGCTCATGCCCATCGAGTTGCCGTCAAAGGCGTCGGTCAGCCCGTCGTGGGCGACGGAGTCGATGGCCGAGATGTTTCCGTAGGTCCAGCCCTGGCGCGAACCCGGCAGCAGGTGCGGCGTCTGCGACATGGATTCCTGGCCTCCGGCAACCACGACGTCGGCGTCGCCCACGCGGATCAACCGGGCGGCGTCGGTGATGGCGGCAAGCCCGGAGAGGCAGACCTTGTTCAAAGTCGTCGCATTGACGTCCCAGCCGATCCCGGCGGTAATGGCGCTTTGGCGCGCAGGGTTCTGCCCGCAGCCGGCCTGGACCACGTGGCCCATGATCACCGCCTGCACCTCGGCTGCGGGGATTCCGGACCGCTCCAGTGCACCACGGATGGCGGCCGCCCCCAGTTCGACGGCACTGAGGCTGGAAAGTTGGCCGTTGAGCCGGCCAAAGGGCGTGCGGGCACCTGCGACCAGCACGGCGTCTCGTGGTGAGGACATGATCGGAATCTCGCTTTCGGGTAGTACCGGGAATAAGTACTTACCTCTAGGCTAGCGCGATGTGGTTTGCGCCACAGAACTTCCATCCAATGGTGACGGAACTCTCATCCCGTTCCCGGCCTGGGGTGCCGGGTTGCACGCGGGCCGCTGGACATGGTAAGTCCCATGGTGTAACGTGGAACTTTGCGTCTTCTCTTTTCATCTCCGGCCTTCATATAGCGGTGGGCCTGCTCAGCGGTGCTGTGATCAGTGAAACTCTTCACAGAGAGACGACGCCGGAAACCTGACGGTCTGTGGAAGGATCCATCTTGGTCGCCTCGAGCACCTCTAACAACCAAACCGCTAGTTCGGCCCGCAGCGCGGAATATGCTGGCCGACTTTCTTTTGCAAAGATTCACGAACCACTTGACGTCCCCAACCTGCTGGCACTGCAGACCGAGAGCTTTGACTGGCTCATCGGCAACGAGCGCTGGAAGAACCGTCTGGCGTACGCCCAGACCATTGGTGACACCAGTGTAGCCAGCATCTCTGGCCTGGCCGAGATCTTCGAAGAGATCTCCCCGATTGAAGACTTCCAGGAGACCATGTCCCTGAGCTTCTCGGAGCCGGAGTTCGCTGATCCGAAGTACACCATGGCCGAGTGCAAGGACCGCGACGCCACGTACGCCGCTCCGCTGTACGTCAAGGCCGAGTTCATGAACAACAACACGGGCGAAATCAAGCAGCAGACCGTGTTCATGGGCGACTTCCCGCTGATGACCGACAAGGGTACCTTCATCATCAACGGCACCGAGCGTGTCGTGGTGTCCCAGCTGGTTCGTTCCCCGGGCGCCTACTTTGAGCGCACCCCGGACAAGACCAGTGACAAGGACATCTTCACCGCGAAGATCATCCCGTCGCGTGGTGCCTGGTTCGAACTCGAAATCGACAAGCGCGACCAGGTCGGCGTCCGCCTCGACCGCAAGCGCAAGCAGTCGGTCACCGTCCTGCTCAAGGCCCTCGGCTGGACCGAAGGCCGCATCCTGGAAGAGTTCGGACAGTACGACTCGATCCGCGCGACCCTGGAGAAGGACACCACCGATACCCAGGAAGAAGCCCTCCTGGATATCTACCGCAAGCTTCGCCCGGGCGAGCCGCCGACGGTCGATGCAGCACAGGCGTTGCTCAAGAACCTCTACTTCGAGGCGAAGCGCTACGACCTGGCCAAGGTTGGTCGTTACAAGATCAACCGCAAGCTCGGTGTCGACACCCCGCTGAACAGCCCCGACGCCTCGGTCCTGAACATCGACGACATCGTCGCGATGATCAAGTTCCTGGTGGCGCTGCACGCCGGCGAGAAGACCACCCCGGGCATTCGCGACGGCAAGCCCGTCGACCTGACCGTGAGCATCGATGACATCGACCACTTCGGCAACCGTCGCATCCGCGCCGTGGGCGAATTGATCGAGAACCAGGTCCGCACGGGCCTGTCCCGCATGGAGCGCGTCGTTCGCGAACGCATGACCACGCAGGACGTCGAGGCGATCACCCCGCAGACGCTGATCAACATCCGTCCGGTTGTTGCGGCGATCAAGGAGTTCTTCGGAACCTCCCAGCTCTCGCAGTTCATGGACCAGAACAACCCGCTGGCCGGTTTGACGCACAAGCGTCGTCTCTCCGCGCTGGGCCCGGGCGGTCTGTCCCGTGACCGTGCAGGCATGGAAGTCCGAGACGTCCACCCGTCCCACTACGGACGCATGTGCCCGATTGAAACCCCTGAAGGCCCGAACATTGGCCTGATCGGTTCGTTGGCGACCTATGGCCGCATCAACGCCTTCGGCTTCATCGAAACCCCGTACCGCCAGGTCGTCGATGGCCGGGTCACCGGCCAGATCGACTACTTGACGGCCGACGACGAGCTCGATTCCTTCATCGCACAGGCCAACGCGCCGCTGGGCGAAGACGGAAGCTTCCTCGAAGAAGGCGTCCTGGTCCGTGAAAAGGGCGGTGGAGGCGAGCCTGTCATCGTCGAGCCGTCCGAGATCGAGTACATGGACGTTTCCCCGCGCCAGATGGTGTCGGTGGCAACCGCCCTGATTCCGTTCCTCGAGCACGACGATGCCAACCGCGCACTGATGGGCGCCAACATGCAGCGCCAGGCCGTGCCGCTGCTGGCCTCCGAATCCCCGCTCGTGGGTACCGGCATGGAGAAGTTCGCAGCCGTGGATGCCGGCGATTCCGTCGTTGCCACCACC
This sequence comes from Paeniglutamicibacter sulfureus, assembly GCF_030512175.1. Classification (GTDB taxonomy): domain Bacteria; phylum Actinomycetota; class Actinomycetes; order Actinomycetales; family Micrococcaceae; genus Paeniglutamicibacter; species Paeniglutamicibacter sulfureus. The sequence continues at coordinate 1,666,800 of NZ_JAULBL010000002.1, forward strand.
GGCGGTGTCGTCTCCGAGGTCTCGGCCGACCTGGTCACCGTCATGAACGATGACGGCACCGAGGCCGCATACCCGATCATGAAGTTTGCACGCTCCAACCAGGGCAACGCATACAACCAGCGCGTGATGGTGTCCGAGGGCGACCGGGTTGACTACAACTCGATCATCGCCGACGGCCCGTCCACCGACAAGGGCGAGCTCGCCCTGGGCAAGAACCTCCTCGTGGCGTTCATGTCCTGGGAAGGCCACAACTTCGAGGATGCAATCATCCTCTCGCAGCGCATGGTCTCCGACGATGTGCTGACCTCGATCCACATCGAGGAGCACGAAGTCGACGCCCGCGACACCAAGCTTGGTGCCGAGGAGATCACCCGGGACATCCCGAACGTCTCCGAGGAAATCCTGGCGCAGCTCGACGAGCGCGGCATCATCCACATCGGTGCCGAGGTCGAAGCCGGCGACATCCTCGTCGGCCGTGTCACGCCCAAGGGCGAGACCGAGCTGACCCCGGAAGAGCGCCTGCTGCGCGCCATCTTCGGTGAGAAGTCCCGCGAAGTTCGCGACACCTCGCTGAAGGTTCCGCACGGCGAGTCCGGCGTGGTCATCGGCGTACGCATCTTCGATCGCGACAACGACGACGACCTGCCCCCGGGCGTCAACCAGCTGGTCCGCGTTTACGTGGCCCAGAAGCGCAAGATCACCAACGGTGACAAGCTCGCTGGCCGCCACGGCAACAAGGGCGTCATCTCCAAGATCCTGCCGATCGAGGACATGCCGTTCCTGGAAGACGGAACCGCCGTCGACATCGTCCTGAACCCGCTGGGTGTTCCGGGTCGAATGAACGTCGGACAGGTCCTGGAAATCCACCTGGCCTGGGCTGCGAAGCAGGGCTGGAAGATCGAGGGCGAGCCCGAGTGGGTCAAGAACCTGCCGGCCCTCCCGCGTGAAATGGGATCCACCAAGGTTGCCAGCCCCGTCTTCGACGGTGCGTCGGAGGACGAAATCCGCGGGCTGCTCGACCACACGGCAGTGACCCGCGACGGCGTCCGCCTGATCGGCAACTCCGGAAAGGCCCGTCTGTTCGACGGCCGCTCCGGCGAGCCGTTCCCGGATCCGGTGTCCGTGGGCTACATGTACATCTTGAAGCTCCACCACCTGGTGGACGACAAGATCCACGCCCGTTCCACCGGTCCGTACTCCATGATCACCCAGCAGCCGCTGGGTGGTAAGGCACAGTTCGGTGGTCAGCGCTTTGGTGAAATGGAAGTGTGGGCCCTGGAGGCCTACGGTGCCGCATACACCTTGCAGGAACTGCTCACGATCAAGTCCGATGACATCCACGGTCGCGTGAAGGTCTACGAGGCAATCGTCAAGGGCGAGAACATCCCGGAACCAGGTGTCCCGGAATCGTTCAAGGTCCTGATCAAGGAAATGCAGTCGTTGTGCTTGAACGTCGAGGTCCTCGGAACCGACGGCCAAACCATCGAAATGCGAGACTCGGACGAAGAAGTCTTCCGGGCCGCGGAAGAACTCGGCATCGACCTTTCCCGGTCGGAGCCGAACTCCGTCGAAGAGGTCTAGTTCCCACCCCGTGTTCGCGGGTCGGGGGAGTGCGGGGGGCCAAGCGCCCCCGGCACTCCCCGGCCCGGAACACGCCACGGAACTGGATTTCTTCCAGACCCAACGGTGAGCGCGGATCCGCACCGGATCCGCGAACACCTCACCACATTAGACTTCAGAGAACTTAGAAGAGAGATAAGGACCATATGTCCAGCGAATCCTCATTCGGCCTCATGCGCATCGGCCTGGCAACTGCGGAAGAGATCCGCGGGTGGAGCTACGGCGAGGTAAAGAAGCCCGAAACCATCAACTACCGCACCCTCAAGCCGGAGAAGGACGGTCTTTTCTGCGAAAAGATCTTCGGTCCGACCCGTGACTGGGAGTGCAACTGCGGCAAGTACAAGCGCGTGCGTTTCAAGGGCATCATTTGCGAGCGCTGTGGCGTCGAAGTCACCCGCGCCAAGGTCCGTCGCGAGCGCATGGGCCACATCGAGCTCGCCGCTCCGGTGACCCACATCTGGTACTTCAAGGGCGTTCCCTCGCGCTTGGGCTACCTGCTTGACCTGGCCCCGAAGGATCTTGAGAAGATCATTTACTTCGCGGCCTACATGGTCACCGCCGTTGATGAAGAGCGCCGCCACGCCGAACTGCCGAACCTCCAGGCCCAGCATGACCTGGAACGCAAGCAGCTGGTTGACACCCGCGACTCCGACATCGCCGCCATTGCCCGCGACCTCGAGGACCAGCTTGCTGCCCTCGAAGCCGACGGTGCCAAGGCAGCGGAGAAGAAGAAGGCCCGCGACCTGGCCGACAAGACCATGGCACAGGTGCGTAAGCGCGCCGATGCCGACATCGAGCGTCTTGACCAGGTCTGGGACCGCTTCAAGAACCTCAAGGTCGCCGACCTCGAGGGAGACGAAGGCCTGTTCCGCTCGCTGCGCGAGCGCTACGGACTGTACTTCGAAGGCTCCATGGGCGCCGAAGCCATCAAGAAGCGCCTCGAGGGCTTCGACATGGAAGCGGAAGCCGAGATCCTTCGCGAGATCATCGAGAACGGCAAGGGCCAGCGCAAGACGCGTGCCCTGAAGCGTCTCAAGGTCGTCAACGCGTTCCTGACCACCACCAACTCCCCGTTGGGCATGGTCCTGGACGCCGTTCCGGTGATCCCGCCGGAACTTCGCCCGATGGTGCAGCTGGACGGTGGCCGCTTTGCGACCTCCGACCTCAACGACCTGTACCGCCGCGTGATCAACCGCAACAACCGCCTCAAGCGCTTGTTGGACCTCGGCGCGCCGGAAATCATCGTGAACAACGAAAAGCGCATGCTGCAGGAAGCTGTGGACTCGCTCTTCGACAACGGTCGTCGCGGCCGTCCGGTGACCGGTCCGGGTAACCGCCCGCTGAAGTCCCTGAGCGACATGCTCAAGGGCAAGCAGGGTCGTTTCCGCCAGAACCTCCTCGGCAAGCGCGTCGACTACTCGGGTCGTTCGGTCATCGTGGTCGGCCCGCAGCTGAAGCTGCACCAGTGTGGTCTGCCCAAGCAGATGGCCCTGGAGCTCTTCAAGCCGTTCGTGATGAAGCGCCTGGTTGACCTCAACCACGCACAGAACATCAAGAGCGCCAAGCGCATGGTCGAGCGCTACCGTCCGCAGGTCTGGGACGTTCTCGAAGAGATCATCACCGAGCACCCGGTGCTGCTGAACCGTGCACCTACCCTGCACCGCTTGGGCATCCAGGCGTTCGAACCGCAGCTGGTTGAAGGCAAGGCCCTTCAGCTTCACCCGCTGGTTTGTGCCGCGTTCAACGCCGACTTCGACGGTGACCAGATGGCAGTTCACCTGCCGCTGAGCCCCGAAGCCCAGGCCGAGGCCCGGATCTTGATGCTCTCGAGCAACAACATCCTCAAGCCTTCGGATGGCCGCCCGGTTGCCCTGCCTTCGCAGGATATGATCATCGGCCTGCACCACCTGACCACCAAGCGCCTGGACGAGAAGGGCGCCGGTCGTGCGTTCTCCTCGACCTCCGAGGCGATCATGGCCATGGACCGCGGCGAACTGCACCTGAACTCGCCGGTCAAGATCCGCGTCTCGGGCTTCGTTCCGTCTGCGGAGCAGTCGGCTCCGGAAGGCTGGGTCGAGGGCACCGATGCGCTCATCGAAACCTCGCTGGGCCAGGTGCTCTTCAACGAGACGCTGCCCGTGGACTACCCATGGGTTGAGCGTGTCGCAGGCAAGGACGCTCTCTCCGAGATCGTCAATGACCTGGCCGAGCGCTACCCGAAGGTCGTCACCGCGGCAACGCTGGACAACCTCAAGGATGCAGGCTTCAAGTGGGCCACCCGCTCGGGTGTCACCGTGGCCATCTCGGACATCACCTCGAACATGGACAAGGCAGCCATCCTTGCTCCGTACGAAGTGAAGGCAACCCGCGTGCAGTCGCAGTACGACAAGGGCCTGATCGCGGACTCCGAGCGCCGCCAGGACCTGATCGACATCTGGACCAAGGCGACCGACGAAGTTGCCGAGGCCATGCGCGCCGGCATGGAAGAGCTGAACACCATTAACCGAATGGTGACCTCAAAGGCTCGTGGTAACTGGCTGCAGCTTCGCCAGATTGCCGGTATCCGTGGCCTGGTGTCCAACCCTAAGGGCGAGATCATCCCGCGTCCGATCAAGTCTTCCTACCGCGAAGGCCTGTCGGTTCTCGAGTACTTCATCGCCACCCACGGTGCCCGTAAGGGTCTGGCCGATACCGCGCTGAAGACCGCCAACTCGGGTTACCTGACCCGTCGTCTGGTGGACGTCTCGCAGGATGTCATCGTGCGCGAACTCGACTGCGGCACCAGCCGCGGCCTGAACGTGCCGATTGCATACACCGATGAGATCGGCACCGTGCGCATGCACGAAACCGTCGAGAACTCCGCCTACACCCGTACGTTGGCCACCGATGTGACCAACGCAGAGGGCAAGGTGCTCGCCGAGGGCGGCTCGGACGTGGGCGACGTGCTCATCGACGAACTGTTCGCAGCCGGTGTCACCGACATCAAGGTCCGCTCCGTGCTGACCTGTGAGTCGGCCGTCGGAACCTGTGCACTGTGCTACGGCCGTTCGCTGGCCAGCGGCAAGACCGTGGACATCGGTGAGGCAGTGGGCATTATTGCCGCACAGTCCATTGGTGAGCCCGGTACCCAGCTGACCATGCGTACCTTCCACACCGGTGGTGCTGCTTCCGCGGAAGATATCACCCAGGGTCTGCCGCGTATCCAGGAGCTCTTCGAGGCACGTACCCCCAAGGGTGTTGCCCCGATCTCCGAGGTTGCCGGCCGCGTCACGATCGAGGACAGCGAGAAGCAGCTTCGCGTTGTCATCACCCCGGACAACGGCGACGAAGAAATCGCCTACCCGGTGCTGCGTCGTGCACGTCTGTTGGTTGTCGAGGGCGAGTCCGTCGCCGTTGGCCAGCAGCTGGTTGCAGGTGCGATCGACCCGAAGCAGGTTCTGCGAGTTCTAGGCCCGCGTGAGGCACAGAAGTTCCTCGTCCGCGAAGTCCAGGAGGTCTACCAGTCCCAGGGTGTTGGCATCCACGACAAGCACGTGGAAGTCATCGTTCGCCAGATGCTTCGCCGCATCACCGTCATCGAGTCGGGCGACACCGACTTGCTGCCGGGCGAGCTTGCTGACAAGGCACGCTTCCAGTCGGAGAACCGCAAGGCCGTCTCCGAGGGCAAGCGTCCGGCATCGGGCCGTGACGAGCTGATGGGTATCACCAAGGCTTCCTTGGCTACCGATTCCTGGCTCTCGGCCGCGTCCTTCCAGGAGACCACTCGTGTCCTGACCCAGGCCGCGATGGAAGGCAAGTCCGATCCATTGCTCGGCCTGAAGGAAAACGTGATCATCGGTAAGCTGATCCCGGCCGGCACCGGCCTGGACCGCTACACCCAGGTGAACGTGGAACCGACCGAGGCAGCGAAGGCTTCGCTGTTCACCGGACAGTCCGCCTTCTCCACCGGCATGGACTACGACGGTCTGGAGCCGGGCCTCAGCCCGGAGTTCCACGCCATCGCAATGGATGACTACGATCTCGGCAACGATTTCCGCTAAGGCGTAATTCTTCTCCCGCGCAGCGCGGGGGAGAAGAACACGTAACGAGGCCGGCCCGTGCCGCGCTTCCCGTTCCTTGAAAGAGGATGGGGGAGCGCGGTGCGGGCCGGCCTTTTTGTGCTTGGAAGACCGGCTTGCGGCAACTGGCGGAGGTGTGCGCCCTGGGCGGTCACGGAACAGGGCCGGTGCAGGATGTTGGCCAGCGTTGAGGCATAGGAGCTTCGGAAGGCGCAATCTCCACTAGATGCAACTGCATCTGAATTGAGCGCCGTTCGCAGATCCAAATTGGGCAGCGCGTGGTCGCGGCAGGCTGTTCTGCCGGGGAGAAAGTGCCGAAGCGTGCGGCACCGGGCGCTGTCATTGGCAACGTCAGTCAGGGGATAAGTATCCTAGGACGGGGATGCGGACAGTTGGCCGCAGACCGGTGGTCCGCGCGGGCGACTGGACCACCAAGACTATGCCGCTGATGGAGCGGTCGCCCTATGCGAGGCTTTCGGCCTCGGGGTGAAAGACCCAGTTTCGTCGGAGTCGTTGTTCTGGATCGCGCGCGACCGATTGGAGCACATAGGGGATCGCGTCGACCACCTCGATCCGGAAGTGGCCGGCATGGAACGAAGCGTGACACACGGGACATAGCAGTCCGCCGTTGGACAGGTTGGTCTCACCGCCCAAATACCAGGGCTTGATGTGGTTCGCTTCGCAGCGGTGGGCGGCCATGGTGCAGCCGGGATTGATGCACCCCTTGTCCCGCAGAAGCATGGCCCTGCGTTGCGCCCTGCTGAAGAAGCGTTGCTTCCGTCCCAGATCGAGCGGCTCCGATTTACTGCCCAAAACCGCCGGAATGATGTTCGCTGTGCAGGCCAACCGGCGGACATATCCAGCGGAAACCAAGTTGTTGCGGGCCGTGATGCCCGGATCGTTGAGCTTTCCGACGAGTGAATCCCACGATATCGTGACGATCAAGTCGACATTGGGCTTCAGCGGCATCGCCGGTGCGTCTTTCCCGTCCCCGTCGGCACCGTATCTCATGGAGTCGAACAGGAACTGTAGCAATGCCCTGGCCTTGGCCCGTTGCCTCGCCTCCGCGGTGCTTTCGCCCGGCAACGCCACGAGCTCCGGGGCAGGCTCCGGCATGGAAAATTCCCGGCCCACGTCGGTGAACCCTGCTCGCGGGCGCTGGTCCTCCGGAACGTCGGGATCGATGGCCCATGCGGGGATGGTGGGTGCTGCGGGGGCGGGTCCGTCGTCGGGAAAACCTGGAAGCGGCGGCTGGCCGCCGTCGTTTGTCTCGGTGTCCGGTGTTGACGGGGCATTCTTGGCTTTTCCGAAGCCGGAACGGGGATTGGCCAGTTGATCGGCGAGTTTTGAAAGCCTCTCGTGGCCAGCCAGGTCAGTGCACATTTCCCAGATGTAGCCGCGGGCCTGCCGGCTCTTGAAGGAGAGCCCCAAGTGGGGCTGCATCCGGGACTCGCCGCGTTCCAGGGCCTGGGCATCGAGCCGGGCGGAGATGCTCTTGAGCAGGTTGCCGGTACCGATCGCATTCCGGGTGAGCAACGACTCGGCCACCTGGCCCTCGATGAGCTCGGCGGCTTCCTCGGGACACGTTTGCGCGTCGATGCCCGGTTGCAACGCCAGCAGACGCTGGGCGGCCTGCGCCACCTGGGCGGGATCGGCGCTGCCGTTGTTGAACACCGTCGACAGCCGGGGGAACCGGGGTGCCACGGGGACCCCGTTGAATCCGGCGCGGGGCAGCAGCAGGTCGCGGGTGGCCAAACGCTGCTTGGACTGGGAGAAGGAGAGGTGCAGCTGGTCCTTGACCATCTCGGTTGCGTCGCGGAAGAGCATCTTGGTTCCCTGGCCATTGCATTGATCGGCCGGAAGCGAAGCGGTCCCCTCGATGAACCCGGTGAGATTGGCGTGGATGCGGTGCAACTCGGCCAGGGGCGCTTCCTTCAAGGTGTGTGCATCGGAATCCTCGATCTTGCCGGCAGCGACGATCTGGGCCCGGCCGATGAGACGGGCAACGTCCTCGGTCAACAGCGCCAACAAGGTGGCGCGCACCGGGGACGTGGTGACGGAACCGGCGATGGTGTCCAGCAGCGTGCGCAATATGGGAGTCAGCACGGCAAGCAGGCGCAACTGGTCGTCCACGGGTGCCTCGGATACCGGAGTATCCGTGCCTTCCGCGGACGGTGCCAGGAGTTGCTGGAGTCCAGCCAACCCGGCTCCTGCCAGTGATGCCATTTGAGTCATGGATCCACCATGAGTCCATTCCTGCTCCGGAGGGCGGGACGGTTGCGGGGATGTGGAGAACTCCGCCCCAGCTTGTCGACGCCGAGGCATTGATCGGGTGAATGGTCGGGAATGGCACTGCCCCGGCGGCGCCTTGGACACAATGGAGCGAGCGAAGACTCGGACAACTTTGCGGGAACGGGAAGCGAGGCCGCGGCGGAGGGCGGGTAACAGCCATGGGCGCAACGGTTCTCGGGAATTCGCCGGGTCCCGCACGGGATTAAGTGATCTGCACCCCCCATCGGCCCATGGGAGAGGCCCCGTGTCATGAAGCGCATGATCTGCGTGCTAAGCTAGGGGTAATTGTTTTTCATGTGTGGCAAATGGACACGGTCCGGGTTGCGGGTAGGTTGCGCAACAGATGCCACACTTTCGCACGCCTAGGGTCAAATCCGAAGTCGCTGTGATGAAACGACTATAAACGCAGCGTCTCCAAGCAGTTTGATTGTGGGCGGCGCCGCAGAACAAGAAACCGGAGGACACGAAAGTGCCTACTATTCAGCAGCTGGTCCGCAAGGGCCGCTCGCCGAAGGTCAAAAAGACCAAGGCCCCAGCCCTCAAGGGCAACCCGATGCGTCGTGGCGTTTGCACCCGTGTGTACACCACGACCCCGAAGAAGCCGAACTCCGCACTTCGTAAGGTCGCACGTGTGCGCCTTGCCGGTGGCGTTGAAGTGACCGCTTACATTCCTGGTGTTGGTCACAACCTTCAGGAACACTCCATCGTGCTCGTTCGCGGTGGTCGTGTGAAGGACCTTCCGGGTGTGCGCTACAAGATCGTACGTGGTGCCCTCGATACCCAGGGTGTGAAGAACCGTAAGCAAGCTCGTTCTCGCTACGGTGCCAAGAAGGAAGGTAAGTAATGCCTCGTAAGGGCCCGGCGCCAGCGCGCCCCCTCGTCTCGGATCCGGTTTACGGTTCCCCCCTTGTTACCCAGCTGATCAATAAGGTTTTGGTCGACGGTAAGAAGTCCACCGCAGAGCGTATCGTTTACGGTGCACTCGAAGGTGCCTTGGCCAAGAACGGTTCCGACCCGGTTGTGACCCTCAAGAAGGCCATGGATAACATCCGCCCGGCCCTCGAGGTTCGTTCCCGCCGTGTCGGTGGCGCGACCTACCAGGTTCCTGTTGAGGTCAAGCCCGGACGCTCCACCGCGTTGGCTCTCCGCTGGCTCGTTGGCTACTCCAAGGCTCGCCGCGAGAAGACGATGATCGAACGTCTCATGAACGAGATCCTCGACGCATCGAATGGTCTTGGTGCCGCTGTCAAGCGTCGCGAAGACACTCACAAGATGGCAGAGTCCAACAAGGCATTCGCCCACTACCGCTGGTAAAAAGCGTTTAGTCCGGTTGGCGGGATTGATCGATGATCAGTTCCGCCAACATTTCGGACTTAACCTACAAAGGGAGACATCGTGGCACAGGACGTGCTTACCGACCTTAACAAGGTCCGCAATATCGGTATCATGGCTCACATTGATGCCGGTAAGACCACTACTACGGAACGCATCCTGTTCTACACGGGTGTGAACCACAAGCTCGGCGAAACGCACGATGGTGCCTCGACGACTGACTGGATGGAGCAGGAAAAGGAGCGCGGCATTACTATCACGTCTGCCGCCGTGACCTGCTTCTGGAACAAGAACCAGATCAACATCATTGACACCCCGGGTCACGTTGACTTCACCGTTGAGGTTGAGCGCTCCCTGCGCGTCCTCGATGGCGCCGTTGCCGTGTTCGATGGCAAGGAAGGCGTGGAGCCGCAGTCCGAGACTGTTTGGCGCCAGGCTGACAAGTACAACGTTCCGCGTATCTGCTTCGTCAACAAGATGGACAAGCTGGGTGCTGACTTCTACTTCACCGTAGACACCATCATCAAGCGTCTTGGTGCCAAGCCGCTGGTCATGCAGCTGCCGATCGGCTCCGAGTCGGAGTTCACCGGTGTTGTCGACCTGATGACCATGAAGGCATTCGTCTGGGAGGGCGACTCCAAGGGTGACGTCACCATGGGTGCCGCCTACGAAGTCAAGGAAATCCCGGCCGACCTTCAGGAAAAGGCCGAGGAATACCGCGCACAGCTGGTTGAGAGTGTCGCTGAGGCTTCCGACGAGCTCATGGAGAAGTTCCTCGAGGGCGAAGAGATCAGCATTGATGAACTCAAGGCCGGCATCCGCAAGATGGTTGTCAACTCGGAGATCTACCCGGTCTTCTGTGGTTCTGCCTTCAAGAACCGTGGCGTTCAGCCGATGCTCGATGCCGTTATCGACTTCCTGCCGAATCCCATGGATGTTGGCGCGACGATCGGTCACGATCCGAAGAACGAGGAAATCGAGCTCAAGCGCGAGCCGAACGAAACCGATCCTTTCTCGGCCCTCGCGTTCAAGATTGCAACCCACCCGTTCTTCGGCCAGTTGAACTTCATCCGCGTGTACTCCGGCAAGGCAACTCCGGGTACCCAGCTGCTGAACTCGACCAAGCAGAAGAAAGAACGTATTGGCAAGCTCTTCCAGATGCACGCCAATAAGGAAATGCCGGTAGACGAGGTCCACGCGGGCCACATCTACGCAGTGATTGGCCTCAAGGACACCACCACCGGTGATACCTTGTGCGATCCGGCACACCCGATCGTTCTTGAGTCGATGTCCTTCCCCGATCCCGTGATCTTCGTTGCCATTGAGCCGAAGACCAAGGGTGACCAGGAGAAGCTCTCGACTGCTATCCAGAAGCTTTCGGCCGAGGACCCGACGTTCACCGTCTCCCTCAACGAAGACACCGGCCAGACCGAAATCGGCGGCATGGGCGAGCTCCACCTGGATATCCTGGTGGACCGCATGCGCCGCGAATTCCGCGTTGAAGCCAACGTCGGCAAGCCGCAGGTTGCTTACCGCGAAACCATCAAGAAGGCTGTGGAGAAGGTTGACTTCACCCACAAGAAGCAGACCGGTGGTTCCGGCCAGTTCGCAAAGGTCCAGGTCTCGTTCGAGCCCCTGGAAGTTGTTGAAGGCGTCATTTACGAGTTCAAGAACGGCGTAACCGGCGGTCGTATTCCTCGCGAATACATCCCTTCGGTCGACGCAGGTATCCAGGACGCCATGCAGTTCGGCATCCTGGCCGGCTACCCGATGGTGGGCGTCAAGGCTACCCTCCTCGACGGTGCCTACCACGACGTTGACTCCTCGGAAATGGCATTCAAGATCGCCGGCTCCCAGGTGTTCAAGGAAGGCGCACGCCGCGCCCAGCCGATCATCCTCGAGCCGGTCATGGATGTCGAAGTCCGTACTCCCGAGGAGTACATGGGCGACGTCATCGGTGACTTGAACTCCCGCCGTGGTTCCATCGCTTCGATGGAAGACGCAGCAGGCGTAAAGGTCATCCGCGCGACGGTTCCGCTGTCTGAAATGTTCGGTTACATCGGTGACCTGCGTTCCAAGACCCAGGGCCGTGCCGTGTACTCGATGACCTTCTCCAGCTACTCCGAGGTCCCGAAGGCTGTTGCCGACGAGATCATCCAGAAGAACCGCGGCGAGTAATCGTCTAGGACCAACATTGGCCGTGAACCCGAGTCTCGGGTGAGTGGCCGCACGATGGGGCCGGATCAGAGAAATCCAATCCGGCCCCGTCAGGCCAACTAACGGATCCACAGTCGGATCCCGCAGCTAACCACAATTTAAACATTTCACTAAGCCCCCAGTAGACTTGCATAAGTTCGCCCGCGATCCGAGTGGGCGAGGTACGTCTTCTGTAAACGTTTCTAGGAGGAACCTGTGGCAAAGGCAAAGTTCGAGCGGACCAAGCCGCACGTCAACATCGGCACCATTGGTCACGTTGACCACGGTAAGACCACGTTGACGGCCGCCATTTCGAAGGTGCTTGCTGACAAGTACCCGGATTTGAACGAGCAGCGCGACTTCTCGCAGATTGACTCTGCACCGGAAGAGCGCCAGCGCGGCATCACCATCAACATCTCTCACGTCGAGTACCAGACCGAGAAGCGCCACTACGCGCACGTTGATGCCCCGGGTCACGCTGACTACATCAAGAACATGATCACCGGCGCTGCTCAGATGGACGGTGCAATCCTCGTGGTTGCCGCCACTGACGGCCCGATGGCTCAGACCCGCGAGCACGTTCTGCTTGCCCGCCAGGTTGGCGTTCCCTACCTGCTGGTCGCACTGAACAAGTCCGACATGGTTGATGACGAAGAGCTCCTTGACCTCGTGGAAATGGAAGTTCGCGAACTTCTCTCCTCGCAGGGCTTCGACGGCGACGAGGCACCTGTTGTGCGCGTTTCCGGTCTGAAGGCACTCGAAGGCGACCCGGTTTGGGTCAAGGCCGTTGAGGACCTCATGGAAGCTGTCGACAACCACGTGCCGGACCCGGTTCGTGACCGCGACAAGCCGTTCCTGATGCCGGTTGAAGACGTCTTCACCATCACCGGTCGTGGCACCGTTGTTACGGGCCGCGCCGAGCGTGGAACCCTCGCCATCAACTCCGAGGTCGAGATCGTCGGCATCCGTCCGGTCCAGAAGACCACGGTTACCGGTATCGAGATGTTCCACAAGCAGCTCGACGAGGCATGGGCCGGCGAGAACTGTGGTCTGCTGCTTCGCGGTATCAAGCGCGAAGACGTAGAGCGTGGCCAGGTCATCGTGAAGCCGGGTTCCATCACCCCGCACACCGAGTTCGAGGCCAACGTCTACATCCTGTCCAAGGATGAGGGTGGGCGTCACAACCCGTTCTACTCGAACTACCGCCCGCAGTTCTACTTCCGCACCACGGACGTCACCGGCGTTATCACCCTGCCGGAAGGCACGGAAATGGTTATGCCCGGCGACAACACCGAAATGTCTGTCGTGCTGATCCAGCCGATCGCCATGGAAGAGGGCCTCGGCTTCGCAATTCGCGAAGGCGGCCGCACCGTTGGTTCGGGACGCGTTACCAAGATCACCGCGTAAGTTTACTTCGCAGATCTTGACCTAACGGTCTAGGGAAGACCCCCGCAACACTGTTTCGACAGTGCGGCGGGGGTCTTTTCATGTGCCCGGTCACTACCCCGACAATTGCCTGACATATTTATCAAACGAATGGTCTGAATGCGATACGCTGGAGCCCGCAAGTGTCGCCGAATTTCAGGCGGCGCAACCACGTAGGTGAAAGCGGGAAACCCAGATGGAAACGTTCGTCCTGGTTGTGTTGGCCGTGCTGGTGTTCCTTGCAGGGTTTTTCCTCGGCAAGAGGCTGCCGACCAGGGACGCGATCGCCCGCAACCTGACAGCCGACGCGTCGACCGAGCGCAAGAGGCTGGCGGAGGCTTGGCAGCTCGGTTTCGAGGCAGCGACGCTGGCGGCCGAACCCGTGGTCCCCTCCTCCGTGCCGCATCGCGAGGCCGGTTCCCCGGTGGGGCCCGAGGCCGAGGCCGTGCCGGATCCCGCAGGTGCGCAGCCGCTCGCGCCGGGTGCCGCGTCGGGGCCGGACCCCGTGAACGCCACGGCACCGATGCGCACCGCCGCACCTGATTGCGTCCCCCCGGTGCCGGTGGACCCGCGGGTGAGGGCGCTGCGCAACATCAACATCACCCTCTATGTCGCGGCGCTGCTGATGGTGGCCTCGGCCTCGCTGTTCATTGCGCTGGCCCTGCCGGCGCCGGCCAAGGTCGTGGGCCTGGGCATCGTCGCCCTCGGCTTCTACGTCACGGGCCTGGTGATGCACGCGCAAAGCGAACGCCTTCGCCCGGCGGCCGCCGCCTTCACCGCGACCGGACTGGCCCTGGTCCCGATGACGGGCCTCGCCCACTACCTGCTGCTGTCCCAAACCCCCGGTGCCAGCTGGTTCGTGACCTCGGTGGTGGGGACCGCGGCGTTCGTGTACGCCGCGGCCCGGCTGCAGTCCAAGGTCATCGCCGGACTATCCACGACGTTCCTGGTTTCCATCGCCTACTCCGGCGGTGCCGTGCTCAACCGCGGGCTGGTCTACTACTTCCTGTTCAGCATGCTGCTGGCCACCGCCATCACGCTGGTTGGCTTCCTGCGGCCGCGCTGGATCACCAACATCTACGTGCAGTCGTTCACTGTTGCCCACCGCTACCTGGTGCCGGCGACTTTGCTGGCGGCGGTGCTGTCGGCCGCCGTGCTCGAGGCCGCGGACTACGCATGGCTTTTCGCGGCGGCCGCCGTGTACTACTCGGTGGCGCTTGTGGCAGCTCCGGCCGCCGAGCGCTTCCGGCACCTGGCCGCTGCCCGCGCGGCGGGAATGCTGGGCCTGGGCGCGTTCCTGCAGGTGGCCGAGATGTCGTGGACAAACATCTTCCGGGTCATGGCCGCGGTGCTGCTGGTGCAGTTCGTGCTGCTGGCGCACCGTGCCCGGATCTACTCGCGCATGCTGCGGGTGCACCCCCGCCACGTCACCGTCGAAACCTGGGTGCTGGTTGCCGCCGCGGCCATGTGCACGGTGTTGGGGGCCGAGGCATTGCTGCGCGAAACCGCCGGCCCCGGCGTCGGGCCGGGTCTGGATCTGAACTGGGCGCTGGCCCTGCTGGTGCTCGCCGGCCTGGTGGCCGGGGCGAAACCGGGCGGGCACTACCGCTGGATTCCCCTGGGTGCGGCGGTCTTCTCGTTCGCCGAACCAACGGGCGGGAACCTGGGACGCCAGGGCATCGTGATCGCCGTCGCCGTGCTGGGCACCTGGATGCTGGCACGCCGCGCGACCGGCAGCCAACGGCTCCTGTTGCGGTGGGCGGCCAGGGCGGCGTCCATCGTGGCCGCCGCTGCGCTCTTGGGCTTTGCCGCTGCGGGATGGGTGCTGGGGTCGGGAAGCGCCGGCAATGCAGGTTCCGGATCCGGCGACCCGGTGGCCCTGGCCGGGGCCATTGAGGTGGCGAGCATGGTCGGTGTCATCTTGGCGGTGCTGGTCCAGGCAGGCTGGGCCGTCGCCGACCTGCACAAGGGAACACCAGTCGTCGCGGTCGCCCGGGCCGAGGGAACCGCGCGGATCCATGCGCTGGGGGAGTCGCTGGTGTTCGCCGGGTCCGTGGCCTGCGCTTCGGCCACCCTCTGGTTGCTGGAGGTGAACACGGGTGTCGGTGGCCCGGCCGACCTGGACGCCGCCGTTGTCGGTTGGAGCACCCGGTTCTGGCTGGGCAGCCCATGGGTGCTGATCCTGATGTGGCTGCTGCTCGCCGTGGGCCTCGTGGGCGCCACCCTGGTTCTGGGCCACCGCCGCGCAGCATCGCCGGCCCCGGAAACCATCGCCGGCGGGGAGCCGGCAGCAGGGTCGGCCGGTTCACCCGCCGCCGGGGTTCCTGCCGCACTGATGCACCTGGGCGGACTGATCGCCCTGGGCACCGGCCTGGGGATCGGCTCGGACCTGAACCCGTCGTGGTTGGTGGAGTTGGTGGCCGTTTTCGGACTCTCGTACGTGGGGCTCCGCATCGTCGCCGGTGCCTCGGTGCGAACCCGCGTGGGCTACTCCGTCCTGGCACAGGTGCTCTTCTCCGGCGCGGCATGGCATGTGGCGGAGCGCTTCGCCATGGACGGGCACGGGCAGTACGCGCTGCTCGCGTTCACGATTGCCCTGGGGCAATCGGTGCGCGCACTTCTGTCCCGCAGCTCCCAGGCCGTGAAGCCGGGGGATCCGCGCTCGCTGTTGGGCGTGGCGGCACTCGTGCTGCTGCTGGCGATCCCCGCGATCTACCTGGCCGGAGCCACCCGCGGGCTCGACCAGGCCAGCCTGCTGGTCCAATGCCTGTGCCTGGCGGTCTTCGCCGGTGTGCTGGTGAAGACCCAGGCGGGCAAGGTTCCGGGGTTTCGCTATGCGTTCCTCCCGGCAGCGCTCGGATTCCTCGGCCTGGTCCTGACACCTGCGCTGGGAGCTGACCTGCGAAACGGCGGTTGGTTGCCGAGCGCGTTGTGGGGCGAAAACACCGCCAGCACCGTGCTGGTCCTCCTGGTTGTCGGCATCCTGGCGGGCGAGCTGCGCGCACTGGGAGGATCCGAATACCGCTGGGTGAGGGCAGGGGTGGCGCTGATGTACTGGGTGGCATTGGCCGGCCTGCAGGATCGCACCGAACCGGGGTGGCAGGTCGTCGCGGGCCTTCTCGGGGCGGCCGGCGCGACGGTCTTCGCCGCAACCTGGGGAGTTCCGTTGCTGTTGCTCGGCACCGCCGCACTGGTGCTTCTTGCCTCGTTGCGCGGGGTCGAATTCATGCATGCCCTGGCCGGAGCGTCGGGGAGCGAACCGCTGGACACCATGATCGGGCTGGGCGCGACCTTCGTCGTCCTGCTGGTCATGGCACTTTTCGGCGGCCGCTTTGGCGGCGAACCGGTGGAATTCTCGGCGGTGGCCAGGCGGGGTGCCGGCTGGGGCCCGGCCCACGCAGGGGTGCTGTTGACCGCTGGGTTGGCGGCACTGGGATGTGGCGGGCTGCTGGGGCAGGCCGACAATCTGGACCGGTACGTCTACGCCGGGGGAGCGATGCTGCTGGTGGCGGTCTTCGCCGCGGCGGCACTCGAGGTGCCGGCGCGCCTGCGGGAAACCGGATTCGAGGTGGCGGCCCTGGTGGCCGCCGCGGTCATCCACCGTTGGTGGTGGGTGGCGGTCGACGGGACGAGCGCCTTTGCCGCCACCTTCTATTGGGTCATCACCCTGGGACTGCTGGCCGTCTACGAGTTCTCGCGCAAGCGGGAGAGGGAAGCGACGGTGGTGCTGGGCGCCTCGGCCGCCCTGCTGTCGGTCGCGGGGCTGGGGACGATCCTTTCCTCCAATTTGGGCCAGCAGTTGTTGGTCTTGCTGGGCTTCACCATTCTGCTGGTGAGCGGCTTGCTCTCCAACCGCAAGATCTTCACGGTGTGGGGAGCCGTTGGGGTGGCCGTGGCGGTGCTCTGGTTCCTGCGCGGATTCACGTTCCTGTTGCTGCTGCTGGTTGCCGCGGGCCTCATTGCACTGGCCCTGTGGAAGCTGGGCAAGATGAACCGGGGCTCGCAATCCCCGCAAGCCCCGGCACCAGGGCAGCCGCCGATAGGTCCCGCCGGACCGATGGGGGAGTACCCGCAGGACCCCACAGCGCCATCGGGCGTCGCGGGGTGGTGGACGGAGCCGGGGAGGGTGGCCCCTGCGCCGACCCAATCCCCGGAACCCGGAACCCCGGCAGCCGATCAACAGCGGCAGGTGAACCGCCAGGGTCAGGGCCGGCTTGCCCCGCAATCGGGTAGCGGCATGCCGTGGATGAAGCGGGGCAACCAGGACACCACCGATGAACCAGGTTGACCGCCGGCCGGTGGTGACCGGCGCGTGGTCGGCGGTTAGGCTGGCAGCATGAAGTTCTTGATCGTCATGCTCATCGTCGTCGTAGTCATCGTGGTCGTCATTCGACTGCGCAAGCAGTTCTCCCGGGAGATCGATCGTGTGAAGGACATCCGGCGGGCCCACCGCGACGACCAGTAGACCGGTCGTCGCGGACCGGGCGACGTCGTGAGCTTGCCCACGCGCCGTTGCCGGGTCCCGATGCCCGTGCGCGAAGTGCGCGCCGGAATTCCGGCAATTTTCGTTCCGCCGCAACAGCTATCGGAACCTGCACGTCCTCCCGCACTCCCGGCAACGGCCGGTAGGCGGAAGGAAGAGTTGGTGTTTGGGGCGGAAACCTGACACACTAGACAAGTTGTTCGTGAGCATTTCCATGCTTCGTGTCTGCTGGTCGGGAAACCGACACCGGGGCACAGGGGTTTCAACCGAGATTGTGTCTCACCCGGGATAATGCCCGGGGCTGGGGAGCAATACAACCGAATTTTTTGGAAACATTGACAATGTCCCCTGCGTATCCATCGGATTCGTATCGCTTTCAAACGCGACACGCCCGAGCGCGGGGGTCGGGCTTCGGCGGATTGAGGAACCCGGATTTATCCGGATTCAGTTCGATGCGAGGCGTGCCGGTCCACTATTGGACCCGTAGGGCACAGTAACTGTACAGAGAGTGCTAATTAGAAAGAGGCATCACGCCATGGCGGGACAAAAAATCCGCATCCGGCTGAAGTCGTATGACCACGAGGTCATTGACGTTTCTGCCCGGAAGATCGTTGAGACGGTGACGCGCGCTGGCGCGACCGTAGTCGGCCCTGTGCCGCTGCCAACGGAAAAGAACGTGTACTGCGTTATCCGTTCGCCCCACAAGTACAAAGACAGCCGTGAGCACTTTGAAATGCGCACGCACAAGCGTCTGATCGACATCATCGATCCGACCCCGAAGGCCGTAGATTCGCTGATGCGTCTTGACCTGCCGGCGGATGTCAACATCGAAATCAAGCTCTAGGGGAGGTGGCGAGAAAACTATGACCGCAACCCGTAATGTCAAGGGACTGTTGGGCACGAAGCTCGGCATGACCCAGGTTTGGGACGAGAACAACAACCTCATCCCGGTAACCGTCGTACAGGCCGACAGCAATGTCGTCACTCAGCTGCGCAACGCCGAGCGTGATGGCTATGTAGCGGTTCAGATCGGCTACGGCCAGATCGACCCGCGCAAGGTCACCAAGCCGCTGGCCGGCCACTTCGAAGCAGCCGGGGTCACCCCGCGCCGCCACGTCGTTGAGCTGCGCACTGCCGACGCCGATTCCTACGCCGCAGGCCAGGAACTCACCGTCGAAATCTTCGCCGCCGGCCAGAAGGTCGACGTCGTTGGAACTTCCAAGGGTAAGGGCTTCGCCGGCGTTATGAAGCGCCACGGCTTCCACGGTGCTCCGGCATCGCACGGTGCTCACAAGAACCAC
Source organism: Paeniglutamicibacter sulfureus (assembly GCF_030512175.1). Lineage (GTDB taxonomy): Bacteria > Actinomycetota > Actinomycetes > Actinomycetales > Micrococcaceae > Paeniglutamicibacter > Paeniglutamicibacter sulfureus. The sequence goes on from NZ_JAULBL010000002.1 coordinate 1,685,507, forward strand.
CGTAAGCCGGGCTCCATCGGCGGCGCATCGACCCCGGGCCGTGTGTTCCAGGGCCAGAAGATGGCCGGTCGCATGGGCGCCGAGCGCGTCACCACGCAGAACCTCACCGTTCACGCAGTGGATGCCGAGAAGAACCTCCTGCTGATCAAGGGTGCCGTTCCCGGCGCCCGCGGCCGCGTCGTTCTCGTGCGCACCGCTGTGAAGGGAGCATAACTAAATGTCTAACGCACTCACCGTCGAGTTCCCTTCGGAGATCTTCGACGTTCAGACCAACGTTCCGCTGCTGCACCAGGTCGTCGTGGCCCAGCTGGCAGCTGCTCGCCAGGGTACGCACAAGACCAAGAACCGCGCCGAGGTTTCCGGTGCCGGTCGCAAGCCGTTCAAGCAGAAGGGCACCGGCCGCGCCCGTCAGGGTTCAATCCGTGCTCCTCACATGACCGGCGGTGGCGTTGTCCACGGTCCGACTCCTCGCGATTACAGCCAGCGCACCCCCAAGAAGATGAAGGCTGCTGCACTGCGCGGCGCCCTGTCTGACCGCGCTCGCAACAACCGCATTCACGTCATTGAAGCCCTGGTCGAAGGCACCACGCCGAACACCAAGGCCGCACTGGCCACCCTGCGCGCTCTGTCCGAGCGCAAGAACCTGCTCGTAGTCATCGAGCGCGCCAACGATGTTGCGGCCCTTTCGGTCCGTAACCTCCCCGAGGTCCACGTCCTGTACGTAGACCAGCTCAACACTTACGATGTGCTGGTTTCCGACGACGTTGTCTTCACCAAGGCCGCTTTTGATGCCCTGGTCCAGAAGGAGGAAGCCAAATGAGCACCTTCTCTAAGGCTCCGCACGATGTGGTCATCGCACCCGTCGTTTCGGAAAAGAGCTACGGTCTGATCGACGAAGGCAAGTACACCTTCCTGGTTGACCCGCGTTCGAACAAGTCGGAAATCAAGAACGCCGTGGAAGCCATCTTCTCGGTCAAGGTTGACTCCGTAAACACCCTCAATCGTGCCGGCAAGCGCAAGCGCACCAAGTTCGGATGGGGGACGCGCAAGGCTACCAAGCGTGCGATCGTCTCCCTGAAGGAAGGCTCGATTGACATCTTCGGCGGTCCGCTTTCCTAAGCGGAGACCACTTTAACGAGGAATTAAACTATGGGAATCCGTAAATACAAGCCGACTACCCCGGGCCTTCGCGGCTCGAGCGTAGCCGACTTCGCAGAAATCACGCGATCGACTCCGGAAAAGTCGTTGCTCCGCCCGCTCCACAAGACTGGCGGCCGTAACAACACCGGTAAGATCACCACTCGTCACAAGGGTGGCGGACACAAGCGCCAGTACCGTCTGATCGACTTCCGTCGCCACGACAAGGACGGCGTGCCGGCAAAGGTCGCTCACATCGAGTACGACCCGAACCGCACCGCCCGCATTGCGCTTCTTCACTACATTGATGGCACCAAGCGTTACATCATTGCACCGAACAAGCTCGCCCAGGGTGACTCCATTGAGGCCGGCGCAAACGCCGACATCAAGCCCGGCAACAACCTGCCGTTGCGCAACATTCCGGTGGGTACTGTTATCCACGCCGTGGAATTGCGTCCCGGTGGCGGTGCCAAGATGGCTCGTTCCGCAGGTGCCTCGGTTCAGCTGGTGGCCCGTGAGGGTCGCTTCGCTCAGCTGCGTTTGCCTTCCGGCGAAATCCGCAACGTTGACGTGCGCTGCCGCGCAACCGTCGGCGAGGTCGGAAACGCCGAGCAGTCGAACATCAACTGGGGCAAGGCCGGCCGCATGCGCTGGAAGGGCGTTCGCCCGACCGTCCGTGGTGTAGCCATGAACCCTGTTGATCACCCGCACGGTGGTGGCGAGGGTAAGACGTCCGGTGGACGTCACCCTGTCAACCCGAACGGCAAGCGCGAAGGACGCACTCGTCGTCCGAACAAGGACAGCGACAAGATGATTGTCCGCCGTCGCCGTACCGGCAAGAACAAGCGATAGGAGCCTGGAAACATGCCACGCAGCCTGAAGAAAGGCCCCTTCGTCGATCAGCACCTGTTTGTCAAGGTAGCTGCTGAGAACGAAAAGGGCACCAAGAACGTCATTAAGACGTGGTCCCGCCGTTCGATGATCATCCCCGACATGCTCGGGCACACGATCGCCGTACATGACGGACGTAAGCACATCCCCGTGTTTGTCACCGAGTCGATGGTCGGGCACAAGCTCGGCGAGTTCAGCCCGACCCGGACGTTCCGCAGCCACGTGAAGGACGACAAGAAGGGCAAGCGCCGCTAACCCGCAAGGGTTTAGCGAGTGCTTAGCACTTCTTCGAGAGACGAGAGAAGGAAAGCAATGGAAGCCAAGGCAATTGCGCGCCATATCCGCGTGACGCCTATGAAGGCCCGGCGCGTCGTCAACCTTGTTCGTGGCAAGCAGACGAACGAAGCACTGGCGATCCTGAAGTTTGCCCCGCAGGCAGCTTCAGAGCCAGTGTTCAAGGTTGTAGCATCGGCAGTGGCTAACGCCCGTGCCGCCGCAGACCGCGAGGGTGTCGCGTTCAACGAAGACGAGCTGTTCATCAGCGAAGCGTTTGTTGACGAGGGTCCGACCATGAAGCGGTTCCAGCCGCGTGCTCAGGGTCGGGCATACCAGATCAAGAAGCGCACGAGCCACATCACTGTGGTCGTCGCAACCCCTAAGAAGGGTGGGGAAGAGTAAATGGGACAGAAGGTTAACCCGCATGGGTTCCGACTCGGTATCACTACCGACCATGTTTCGCACTGGTTCGCCGACAGCACCAAGGTCGGACAGCGTTACAAGGACTTCGTAAAAGAAGACATCCGTATCCGCGAACTGATGACCGTTGGCATGGAGCGCGCCGGCATCGCCCGCGTGGAGATCGAGCGTACTCGTGACCGTGTTCGTGTGGATATCCACACCGCACGTCCGGGCATCGTTATCGGTCGCCGCGGCGCCGAAGCCGATCGCATCCGCGGCGAGCTCGAAAAGCTCACCGCAAAGCAGGTTCAGCTGAACATCCTCGAGGTCAAGAACCCCGAGATCGAAGCCCAGCTTGTTGCCCAGGGCATTGCCGAGCAGCTTGCTTCGCGTGTGGCTTTCCGCCGCGCGATGAAGAAGGCCATGCAGTCGGCAATGCGCGCAGGTGCCAAGGGCATCCGCGTGCAGTGCTCCGGTCGTCTTGGCGGTGCAGAAATGTCCCGCAAGGAGTTCTACCGCGAAGGCCGTGTGCCGCTGCACACCCTGCGTGCGAACATCGACTACGGCAAGTTCGAAGCCAAGACCACCTTCGGCCGCATTGGCGTGAAGGTCTGGATCTACAAGGGCGACGTAACGTCGAAGGAACTGGCAGCCCAGGCTGCTGCAGCTCCGGCCCGCGGCCGTGGCGATCGTCCGGGTGGACGTCCGGGTGGACGTCCCGAAGGTGGCGAGCGTCGTCGTCGCCCCGAGCGCAACGCCGCTCCAGGTGCAGAAGCAGCTCCGGCTGTTGAGGCTCCTGCAGCAGCAGTTGCAGAAGGAGGACAGGCTTAAATGCTTATCCCACGCCGAGTAAAGTACCGCAAGCAGCACCACCCCAATCGGAGTGGCGCAGCTTCGGGCGGTACCACGGTAGCCTTCGGTGAGTACGGTATCCAGGCCCTTACACCGGCCTACGTTACCAACCGCCAGATCGAGGCAGCTCGTATCGCAATGACCCGCCACATCAAGCGTGGCGGTAAGGTCTGGATCAACATTTATCCGGACCGTCCGCTGACCAAGAAGCCTGCCGAAACCCGCATGGGTTCCGGTAAGGGTTCGCCGGAATGGTGGGTCGCAAACGTAAAGCCGGGACGGGTTCTCTTCGAACTCTCCGGCGTCAGTGATGAGGTAGCACGCGAGGCATTGCGCCTGGCAATCCACAAGCTGCCGTTGAAGGCACGCATTGTGCGTCGCGAAGGTGGTGAATAAGGAATGGCAATCGGATCCAAGGATCTAGCAACCGAAGCACTGGACGGCTTTGATAACGCCCGTCTGGTCGAGGAGCTCAAGAAGGCCAAGGAGGAGTTGTTCAACCTCCGTTTCCAGTCGGCCACCGGTCAGCTCGAATCGCACGGCAACCTGAAGTCTGTCAAGCGCGACATCGCACGTATCTACACGGTACTTCGCGAACGCGAGCTGGGCATTCGTGCAGATGTTGTTGTCCCGGTAGAAGAAGCCAAGAAGACCAAGAAGTCTTCCAAGAAGGCCGAAGCTACCGAAGAAGCAACTGAGGAAGCCAAGTAATGAGCGAGAAGGAGAACGTCGTGGATGCAGCTTCAGAGCGCAACGACCGCAAGACCCTCCGCGGGTACGTGGTTTCCGACAAGATGCAGAAGACCATCGTCGTTGACGTCGAGGACCGTGTAAAGCACGCCCTCTACGGCAAGGTCATGCGTCGCAACAAGAACGTCAAGGCTCACGACGAAGAGAACAGCGCCGGTATCGGCGACCTCGTTCTCATCGCCGAGACCCGCCCGCTGTCTGCTGACAAGCGTTGGCGCCTCGTGGAAATCCTCGAAAAGGCCAAGTAAGCCCTTTCGCTGGTTTTCACTCTGACGTGAACCAAGCAAGACACCCCGGTACCGCTGGATCTATCCAGCCGGTGCCGGGGTGTTTTGCGTTTCCCCGCAACTACCGCCGGTAGCATGGGTGCCTTGGCGCGAACCGAACCGGTTCCGCGGGACAGGCAACGGGGGCGGGGCACCGGTGGGAAGCACTCGAAGGGCAAACCCGGCAAGGATGCGGAGACCGCTGGCCCTGCGCCTGGTTCCGGTGCTGGTTCCCGGAGTTTTCCTGGCCGCGCTGCCGCACCTCTCCTTGGGTCCTTTCAGGATCCTGGCGGTGTTGCAGGCACTGCTGCCGCTGTGGTGCGTGGCCGCCCTGCTCGTCTTCCTCTTCCTGGCGTTGCGCCGCGCCTTCGTTCCCGCCGCGGTGTTGCTGGTCCTTGCCGCTGCCTCGCTGGCACCGGTCATGGCGCCCGTCGTGGGGTCGGTGACCGGGACGAGGTGCACGCCGGGGGAGCAGGTGCGCGTGCTTTCGCTGAACGCCGAGCACGGACGCGCCGACACGTCCTCGCTGGCCGAGGTGATCCGCGGTTCGGCCCCGGATGTGCTGGTGCTTGTCGAGTCCAGCGAACCGATGCTCACGGCGCTTGCAGCAGGGTTCCCCACATGGGAATACACGCACCGGACGGGAAAAGTGGTCACGGGCGGAAGCGTGGACACCGTGATCCTCTCCAGGCACCCGCTGCAGGAAGAGGCAGCGGCGGCGCTCCAATCGAACGGTGCGCTCTTCGACGTTCCCGTGGCCGTCATCGCACATCCGCTGGCAGGTCCCATCCGGGTCGCCGGTGTCCATCCGGCGCCGCCGACCTACTCGCCGTCCTCCTGGGCAGGCACCCTGCAAGAGCTCGGGTCCTGGAAGCATGAACAGAACGGAATGCCGCTGGTGATGGCGGGGGACTTCAACGCCACGGCCGCGCACCCGCAATTCCGGGCACTTGCAGCCGGCCTCGTGGAAGCCTCCCCGAGGTTCGGACCATGGGCGGGGGCCACCTGGCCCGCCGACATGGGCCTGCCCGCGTTCGCGGGGATCGACCATGTCCTGGTTCGCGGTCTGGCGGTGCTCGACTCCGAGCGTTTCTCGGTGCCCGGCACCGACCACCACGGGATCGTGGTGCACCTGGCTTCCTGCCGATGACCGACGGCCCCAAACGGCGCGGAATTCCGGGGGGCGTGTGTGACCAAGGACCACCCGCGGGCACATAGCATACGGTTTCGGGATCGTGCATCCGTGCGGTAGACTTTATTTTCTGTGCGCGTTGTGTATGGGGACTATCCACCTCCTTCATGACGCATAGTGCGGCCGGAGGGTTTTTTACGGGCCCGAAAGTCGTGCGGCATAGCTCTGAGCCTAAGCCTCGGCCCTGCTTCCCCAGCTTCACATGTTTTCGCCCTTGGGCGTTGTGCATCGTGGTGTTTGGAGGTGGGGGTAAGCAGAAGCTGAGATGGACCATATCCGTTCCGCAAGGCTCCCTAGGAGAACCAGCGAGACGACAGGAGTAAAAAGTGATTCAGCAGGAATCGCGACTGAAGATTGCCGACAACACCGGTGCTAAGGAAATCCTTACCATTCGTGTTCTCGGTGGATCTGGCCGTCGCTATGCAGGCATCGGCGACGTAATCGTCGCCACCGTCAAGGATGCAATCCCGGGCGGAAACGTAAAGAAGGGTGACGTCGTCAAGGCTGTCATCGTTCGCACCAAGAAGGAACGTCGACGCGTCGACGGTTCCTACATCAAGTTCGACGAGAACGCAGCTGTCATCCTCAAGGCTGACGGTGAGCCCCGCGGTACCCGTATTTTCGGTCCGGTGGGTCGTGAACTTCGCGATAAGAAGTTCATGAAGATCGTTTCCCTGGCTCCGGAGGTACTGTAACCATGGGTGCAAAGATTAAGAAGGGTGACCTCGTTCAGGTCATCGCCGGTTCCGACCGCAACAAGCAGGGCAAGGTGCTGAAGGTATTCCCCGCAGCACAGCGCGTGCTTGTTGAGGGTGTCAACCGCGTCACCAAGCACACCAAGGCCGGCCAGACCGAGCGTGGCACGCAGACCGGTGGCATTGAGGTCGTTGAGGCCCCGATGCACATCTCGAATGTCGCAATCGTTGACCCGGAAACCAAGAAGCCGACCCGCGTTGGCTTCCGCGAGGAAACCGTGGAGAAGAACGGCGTGTCCAAGACCGTCCGTGTTCGCTTCGCCAAGTCTTCCGGAAAGGCACTGTAATGACTGAAGCAGCTGTGAACATCCAGCCTCGCCTTAAGGCCAAGTACAACGCCGAAATCCGCGAAACCCTGACGAACGAGTTCAGCTACGCCAACCCGATGCAGGTCCCGGGCCTGGTCAAGGTTGTTGTGAACATGGGTGTTGGCGAAGCCGCCAAGGACTCCAAGCTCATCGAAGGCGCAGTTCGCGACCTCACCGCCATCACCGGCCAGAAGCCGTTGGTAACCAAGGCACGCAAGTCGATCGCACAGTTCAAGCTGCGCGAAGGCATGCCGATTGGTACCCACGCCACCCTGCGCGGAGATCGCATGTGGGAATTCGTGGACCGCTTGGTTTCGCTGGCACTGCCGCGTATCCGTGACTTCCGTGGCCTGAGCCCGAAGCAGTTCGACGGCAACGGAAACTACACCTTCGGTCTCACGGAACAGTCCATGTTCCACGAAATCGATGTTGATTCCATTGACCGCGTTCGCGGCATGGACATCACCGTAGTGACCACCGCGAAGACCGACGACGAAGGTCGTGCCTTGCTCAAGGCACTGGGCTTCCCGTTCAAGACCGCCAACTAGATCAACTACGTTGCAGGTCCGCGCTTGCGCGGAAACCGTAGCGAGGAAGGGCAGAAGCCCAAATGACAATGACAGATCCTGTCGCAGATATGCTGACTCGTCTGCGTAACGCCAACTCGGCTTACCACGACACGGTTTCCATGCCGTCGTCGAAGCTGAAGGTGCGCGTTGCACAGATCCTCAAGGAACAGGGCTACATCGCCTCGTTCGTTGAAGAAGCAGCAGAGGTTGGCAAGAAGCTGACCATCACCCTGAAGTTCGGCCCGAGCCGCGAGCGTTCAATCGCTGGCGTTCGCCGTATTTCCAAGCCGGGCCTGCGTGTATACGCAAAGTCCACCAACTTGCCGCACGTCCTTGGTGGCCTCGGCATTGCAATCCTGTCCACGTCCTCCGGTCTGCTCACCGACCGCCAGGCAGCCAAGAAGGGTGTAGGTGGGGAAGTCCTCGCCTACGTCTGGTAACGGGAAAGGGAGAAAGAAACCATGTCACGTATTGGACGTCTTCCGATCACTGTTCCTGCCGGCGTAGAGCTCAAGATTGATGGCGACATTGTCTCCGTCAAGGGCTCCAAGGGCGAACTGACGCACACCGTACCCAGCCCGATTGCGGTTGTTCTCGAAGAGAACACCGTAACCGTGTCGCGCCCGAACGACGAGCGCGATTCGCGTTCGCTGCACGGACTGACCCGCACCCTGATCGAGAACATGATCATCGGTGTCACCGCTGGCTACGAAAAGAAGCTCGAAATCCACGGTACCGGTTACCGCGTAGTGGCAAAGGGTTCGAACCTCGAGTTCGCTCTGGGCTACTCGCACCCGGTGGTTGTCGAAGCTCCCGAGGGCATTGCCTTCGCGCTCGACGGCAACACCAAGATCACCGTCTCGGGTATCAACAAGCAGCAGGTTGGCGAAGTTTCCGCCAACATCCGCAAGCTCCGCAAGCCTGACCCGTACAAGGGCAAGGGCGTTCGGTACGCTGGCGAAATCATCCGCCGCAAGGTCGGAAAGGCTGGTAAGTAACCATGGCTCTGGGAATCAAGGGTAAGAGCAAGGCAGCCGCACGCGGCCGCCGCCACTTGCGTGTCCGTAAGCGCATCACCGGCACCGAGGTGCGTCCGCGCCTGGTCGTCAACCGCTCGGCACGCCACATCTTCGTCCAGATCGTAGACGACAGCAAGGGCATCACCGTTGCCTACGCGTCGACGATGGAAGCCGACTTGCGCACGTTCGATGGTGACAAGACCGCCAAGGCCAAGCGCATTGGCGAGCTCGTTGCAGAGCGCGCCAAGGCCGCAGGCATCGAGTCCGTGGTCTTCGACCGCGGCGGCAACAAGTACCACGGTCGCGTGGCAGCTGTTGCTGAGGGTGCACGTGAAGGTGGGCTGGCACTGTGAGCGAAGCAACTAACAAGAAGGAAACTCAGGTGTCTGAAGCTACTGAGGCAGCTGCTGCTGCTCCTGCCGCCGACAAGGCCGGCGCCGCTCGCGGCGAAGGCCGTGGACGTGGCGGCGAAGGCCGTGGCCGTGGCGAGGGTCGTGGCCGTGGCCGCGATTCGAAGGACAGCCGCAACGACGACAAGGACAAGTTCCTTGAGCGCGTTGTAGCCATCAACCGCGTATCCAAGGTCGTCAAGGGTGGTCGTCGCTTCAGCTTCACCGCACTTGTCGTCGTGGGTGACGGCAACGGTCTCGTTGGCGTCGGCTACGGCAAGGCCAAGGAAGTTCCGGCAGCAATCGCCAAGGGCGTTGAAGAAGCCAAGAAGTCCTTCTTCCGCGTTCCCCGCGTCGGCACCACCATCCCGCACCTGGTGCAGGGTGAAGCCGCTGCCGGCGTTGTCCTCCTGCGTCCGGCTTCGCCGGGTACCGGCGTTATCGCCGGTGGTCCGGTTCGCGCCGTACTGGAATGCGCAGGCATCCACGATGTTCTGTCGAAGTCCATGGGCTCGACCAACCAGATCAACATCGTCCACGGCACCGTTGCCGCCCTGAAGGCCCTTGAAGAGCCTCAGGCAGTAGCAGCACGTCGTGGCCTGCCGTTGGAAGAAGTTGTTTCGGCACAGATGCTGTGGAACATCCAGAACCAGAAGGCAGGTGCGTAAGTAGTGGCGAAGAATTTTGTCCCTAGCGACGCAAATCTGGCAATCACCCAGATCAGGTCCATCATTGGTGTAAAGCAGAACCAGCGCGATACCCTTCGCTCGCTTGGCTTGAAGCGCATCGGACACACCGTGTTCCGTACCGCTGATGCAGTGACCGTTGGCATGATCAACACGGTTCCGCACCTCGTAAAGGTTGAGGAGGCGAAGTAATCATGGCTGAAAAAGAAAACGCACTGAAGGTACACCACCTGCGTCCGGCCGAAGGCTCCAAGAAGGCCAAGACCCGTGTGGGTCGTGGTGAAGGATCCAAGGGTAAGACCGCGGGTCGCGGTATGAAGGGCACCAAGGCGCGCTACCAGGTCAAGGCCGGCTTCGCCGGTGGCCAGTTGCCGCTGCACATGCGCCTTCCGAAGCTTCGCGGCTTCAAGAACCCGTTCCGCGTCGAGTACCAGGTTGTTAACCTGGACAAGATCTCGGAGCTGTTCCCCGAAGGTGGCGAAGTCACCGTTGAGGCACTGATCGCGAAGGGCGCCGTTCGCAAGAACGAGCCCGTCAAGGTCCTTGGCTCGGGCGAACTGACCGTCAAGGTCGACGTGAAGGTCAACGCCTTCTCGTCCTCCGCAGCGGAAAAGATCGCCGCAGCCGGCGGCTCTGCAGTAGAGCTCTAAGCTACGTGGTCAATTGATCACACAGTGAGAGGGGGGTGGACCCGGAATTCGCATGGCGGATTTCCGGGACCACCCCCCTTTTTCTTACCGTTTCACCACACCCCCTGCTCCCACCGGCATCCGCAGGACGCCGGAACCCGGTCACCGGCGCTGTTTTCCCGCCTAATATCCCCATCGGACCGGGAATGATTTCGGTTTTGCCGCGGTGCATTTGGCGAGTCACGCTCGCCACCCGCTAGAATCAGTAGGTCAACACCCGGGTTTGCCGGGCCACCATCCTTCAGGAGGACGCTTGTTCGCCGCCATTGCCCGGGTATTCCGGACGCCTGACCTGCGACGCAAGTTGTTGTTCACGCTCGCCATTATCGCGATTTACCGCATGGGTGTCTATATCCCTGCTCCCGGCGTGGACTACTCGAACGTCCAGCAGTGCCTTGCCGCGGGTAACACCACCGGCGGGCTGTACCAGTTTGTGAACCTGTTCAGCGGCGGCGCCCTGCTCCAGGTCTCCATCTTCGCCATGGGCATCATGCCGTACATCACGGCCTCGATCATCGTCCAGCTGTTGCGCGTGGTGATTCCGCGCTTCGAGGAGCTGCACAAGGAAGGCCAGTCCGGACAGGCCGTCCTGACCCAGTACACCCGTTACCTGACGATCGCGTTGGGCCTGTTGCAGGCCACCACGCTGGTCTCGCTGGCCCGCAGCGGCATGCTCTTCCCCTCCTGCCAATTGCCGATCGTCCCGGATGACAGCTTGTGGATCATCGTGCTGATGATCTTCACGCTGACCGCCGGCACCGGCCTGATCATGTGGATGGGCGAGCTGGCCACCGAGCGCGGCGTCGGCAACGGCATGTCCCTGCTGATCTTCGTCTCCATCGCCTCGGGCTTCCCCTCGGCCATGGGCGCCATCGCCACCTCGCAGGGCTGGGGCGTCTTCATTGGCGTCATCCTCATCGGCGTCGCCGTGATCGGCCTGGTTGTCTTCGTGGAGCAATCCCAGCGCCGCATCCCGGTCCAGTACGCCAAGCGCATGATCGGGCGCCGCACCGTGGGTGGCACCTCCACCTACATCCCGATCAAGGTCAACATGGCCGGCGTCATCCCGGTGATCTTCGCATCCTCGATGCTGGCGCTGCCGACCATGCTGGTCTCGTTCAACACACGGGCCGACGGCACGCTGCCGGACTGGGCGCTGTGGGTGCAGACGAACTTCTCCGGCTCGTCCCCGCTCTACATGGTCGCCTATACGTTGCTGACCATCGGCTTCACGTACTTCTACGTTGCGATCACGTTCAACCCGACCGAGGTTGCCGACAACATGAAGCAGTACGGCGGATTCATCCCGGGCATCCGCGCAGGACGCCCCACGGCCGAGTACCTCGAGTACGTGCTCAGCCGCATCACCTTCCCCGGTGCCATTTACCTGGCATTCGTGGCCCTGATTCCGTTGATCGCCTTCGTGCTCATCAACGCCGATCAGAACTTCCCATTTGGCGGCACCTCGATCCTCATCATGGTTGGTGTGGGTCTCGAGACCGTCAAGCAAATCAACGCACAAATGCAGCAGCGACACTACGAAGGACTTCTGCGATGACAAGACTGTTGATCATTGGACCACCCGGTGCCGGCAAGGGCACCCAGGCGGACCGCATTTCCGAGCGCCTCAACGTTGTGGCCATCTCCACCGGTGACATCTTCCGCGCCAACGTCAAGGGCGGCACCCCGCTGGGCGTCGAGGCCAAGAAGTACATCGATGCCGGGAACTTCGTTCCCGACTCGGTCACCAACTCGATGGTGCGCGATCGCCTGTCCCAGGACGATGTCAAGGACGGCTTCCTGCTGGACGGCTACCCGCGCACCAGCGCCCAGGTCGACGAGCTGGATTCGATCCTGGCAGACGCAGGCGTGGAGCTTGACGCGGTGCTGCAGCTGACCGCCGATGACGACGAGCTCGTCGCCCGCCTGCTCAAGCGCGCCGAGATCGAGGGCCGCGCGGATGACAACGAAGAGGTCATCCGCCACCGCCTGGGCCTCTACCACGAGGAAACCGCCGTCGTGGTCAACCGCTACCAGGAGCGCGGCATCGTGCGCCTGGTCGACGGCATCGGCGAGATCGACGAAGTCACCGACCGCGTCATGGGCGCGCTGGGACAGAACGTCTAAATAGCTTGCACACGCGCAAACCGCGGGGACCGGCACCACAGGTGCCGACATCCCCGCGGTTTTTGCGCTAACGCCGCCCAGAAGATTCCTTGGAAGGGGACACACACCATGGCTTTCCGCCAACCAAAAATCGAGTACAAGACCAACACGCAGATCCTGAAGATGCGGGAAGCCGGATTGGTGCTGGCCGAGGCACTGGACGAAGCGGTTGCCGCCGCACAGATCGGGGTCACCACCGCGCACCTTGACGAGGTGTTTGCCGCGGTGCTCGAACGCCGCGGCGCGACGTCCAACTTCAAGGGCTACCACGACTTCCCCGCGAACATCTGCGCCTCGGTCAACGACGAGGTCGTCCACGGCTTCCCGAGCGAGTACGTGCTCAAGGACGGGGACGTGCTGAAGATCGACGGCGGCGCCATCATTGATGGCTGGCATGCCGACTCGGCACGCACCGTGATCGTGGGCACCGCGGACCCGGAGGACCAGCGACTGTCCGACATCACGCAGGAGGCCATGTGGCGCGGCATCGCGGCGCTTGCCGAAGCCCGCTTCGTCGGCCAGATCGGCGATGCCATCGACGACTTCGTCTCGGCCGTGCCGGGCAAGCCGTTGGGCATCCTGGAAGACTACGTCGGCCACGGCATCGGTTCGGAAATGCACCAGGCCCCGGACGTGCTCAACTACCGCACCGGCCACCGCGGTCCCCGCGTCAAGCCGGGCATGTGCCTGGCCATCGAGCCCATGCTGGTGCGCGGGGGCCTGGAGACCAAGGTGCTCGAGGACGACTGGACGGTTGTCACCGTCGACGGCGCGCGCGCCTCGCAGTGGGAGCATTCAGTTGCCGTGCACATGGGCGGCATCTGGGTGCTGACTGCCCACGACGGGGGAGTGGCAGGCCTTGCCCCCTTCGGCGTGACGCCGTCCCCCATCGCTTCATAGCTTTCTTCCGCACCGGCCCACCTGCGGGCCGGTGCGGCAGCTGCCCGCAAAAAGTGTGGGCGATCTAACAAATCGGTTGGCCACAATGATTTCCCTTTAAGCCATATACCACGTAGGCTTGACTGTTGGTTGTCTGTTCCTTGGTGCCCAAAAGCTCACGCTTCGGGTGCCTCTGTTCTTGATGGCCAAGACCATAAACCTGTCGGGGGCAAAAGCCGCCGGCAACAAAAGTTAGCGGAGGATATGGCCAAGAAAGAGGGTGTCATCGAGGTAGAAGGCACCGTGTCAGAGGCACTGCCCAATGCGATGTTCCGTGTTGAGCTGCCCAACGGGCACGTTGTACTTGCAACTATCTCGGGAAAGATGCGTCAGCACTACATTCGAATCCTCCCAGAGGATCGCGTAGTGGTGGAACTCAGTCCGTATGACCTCAACCGCGGACGTATCGTTTACCGCTACAAGTAAAGATTTTTGTTCTTCCATCCCCTGGGGACGGGCGACAAAGGTAGTTACGCTCCACTTGAAACCGCAACCGCAAAAGGACAAAGCCTTGAAGGTTAACCCTAGCGTGAAGCCGATCTGCGATAAGTGCAAGGTGATCCGTCGTAATGGCGTGGTCATGGTGATCTGCGAAAACCCACGCCACAAGCAGCGTCAGGGCTAATTTCCCTCACGGGAAATCCTGCGCGTAGTAAAAGTAATTGGCAGCACAGCATCCACCGCGCGATGCATACCCACGGCACGGAGGCCGTGGACCGGGAACACCCGGGATTGTGCTGTTTTAGACCTCCGCACATCGAAAGGTAGACAGCATATGGCTCGTCTAGCTGGCGTAGACATCCCGCGCGAAAAGCGCGTGATTATTGCGCTCACATACATCTACGGCGTGGGCAAGACCCGTGCAGAACAGACCATCGCCGAGACCGGGATCAACCCGGACACTCGCGTGAAGGATCTGTCCGACGCTGAGCTGGTTCAGCTGCGTGACTTCATTGAAGGCAGCTTCAAGGTCGAGGGTGACCTCCGCCGCGAGGTGGCAGCTGATATCCGCCGCAAGGTTGAGATCGGCTCCTACGAAGGCATTCGCCACCGCAAGGGCCTGCCGGTCCGCGGTCAGCGCACCAAGACCAACGCTCGCACCCGCAAGGGCCCGAAGCGCACCGTCGCCGGTAAGAAGAAGACCCGCTAAATCTAGCGGTCGTCACTAAGCCAAATTTCTCGTAGGAGTAAGCATGCCCCCCAAGACTCGTGGAGCGGTCCGCAAGCCGCGTCGCAAGGACAAAAAGAATATCCCGCTCGGACAGGCGCACATCAAGAGCACCTTCAACAACACCATTGTTTCCATCACGGATCCCAACGGTGCTGTAATCTCGTGGGCCTCGGCCGGCGAGGTTGGATTCAAGGGTTCGCGTAAGTCCACTCCGTATGCTGCACAGATGGCCGCCGAGGCTGCTGCAAAGCGTGCACAGGAGCACGGACTTCGCAAGGTTGACGTTTTCGTCAAGGGCCCGGGCTCGGGACGCGAAACCGCGATCCGTTCGCTCCAGGCCGCTGGCCTGGAGGTTGGGTCCATCCAGGACGTTTCCCCCAGCGCACACAACGGCTGCCGCCCCTCAAAGCGTCGCCGCGTCTAATTGACTGTCTGGCTTTGATGCCGCCGCGTCTTTCTTCCGCAAGGGAGTAGGGCGCGGCGGCATGATCGCCACGGCAAGCCAGACCGAACCAGACGAACGCCGACGAGGCTTACGTCGTTTCCACCCCCTGTGTTGCGTCATATAGCGGACGCTCGCTGAAAGGAAATGTAAGTGCTTATTGCACAGCGCCCCACCCTGACCGAAGAAGTCGTAGCGGAGAACCGCTCCCGTTTCGTAATTGAACCGTTGGAGCCTGGCTTCGGCTACACCCTGGGCAACTCGCTTCGCCGTACCCTTCTCTCCTCCATTCCTGGTGCAGCTGTCACCAGTGTGCGGATCGACGGAGTACTGCACGAGTTCACCACCGTAGCCGGTGTTAAGGAAGATGTCACCGAGCTGATTCTGAACATCAAGAATCTCTCGGTCTCCTCCGAACACGATGAGCCGGTCGTCGCCTACCTGCGCAAGCAGGGCCCGGGCGTCGTCACCGCAGCCGACATCACCCCGCCAGCCGGCGTGGAATTCCACAACCCGGACCTGCACATCGCGACATTGAACGCGAAGGGCAAGTTCGACATGGAACTGACCATCGAGCGTGGCCGCGGCTATGTTTCTGCAGCGCAGAACAAGAACGTGGACGCCGAGATCGGTCGCATCCCTGTGGATTCGATTTACTCGCCGGTACTCAAGGTGACCTTCCGCGTGGAGGCCACCCGTGTCGAGCAGCGCACCGACTTTGACAAGCTCATCGTCGATGTCGAGACCAAGGATTCGATGGCCCCGCGCGATGCAGTTGCATCCGCCGGCACCACCTTGGTTGAACTGTTCGGACTGGCTCGCGAGCTGAACACCGCCGCTGAAGGCATCGAGATCGGCCCGTCCCCGACGGACGCCGCCCTCGCAGCCGACATGGCGTTGCCGATCGAGGACCTCGAATTGACCGTTCGTTCGTACAACTGCCTCAAGCGTGAGGGCATCCACTCCGTGGGTGAACTCGTTGCACGCTCCGAGGCCGACCTGATGGACATCCGCAACTTTGGTGCGAAGTCCATCGACGAGGTCAAGGCGAAGCTGATCGATTTGGGTCTGGCCCTGAAGGATTCCCCTCCGGGCTTCGATCTTGCAGCACGTGCCGCCGCCATTGGCGACGATGACGTTTACGGTGACGAAGAAGTCTAAGACTTCTTGGCCCACCAGCTATAGAACTTAAACCTTTGTGCCCGGGTTCCCCCCGGGGTTCCGGGCACAAAGGCCACCATAATAGGAGAACACTATGCCTACCCCTCCCAAGGGTCCGCGTCTCGGCGGCAGCGCAGCTCACGAGCGTTTGATGCTCGCGAACCTGTCCGCGCAACTGTTCGAGAACAAATCCATCACCACCACGCTGACCAAGGCCAAGCGCCTTCGTCCGCACGCAGAGCGCTTGATCACCTTCGCAAAGCGCGGAGACCTGGCCTCGCGTCGCCGCGTTCAGGCAGTCATTGCCTCGCGCAGCCGCACCAACAAGTCGATCGTTCACGAGCTGTTCGAGAACATCGCACCGCTCATGGCCGAGCGCCCGGGTGGCTACACCCGCATCACCAAGATCGGCAACCGCAAGGGCGACAACGCTCCGATGGCTGTCATCGAATTGGTGATGGAGCCGGTTTCCCCGAAGCAGGCCGTTGTGAAGGAAGCCGAAAAGGCTACCGCAGTGGCTGCTCCGGCTGAAGAGGTCGTTGAGACCGAATCAACCGAAGCCGCAGAGGTCGCAGAGACCGAAGCTGCAGAGGAGAACAAGGCCTAGTCCTTTTCTACTCGGCAATAGCTGAATCGTTGGCCCGGTGCACTTATGCACCGGGCCAAAGTTTTAAGCACTGAAGCCCCCGCCGTGCCATGGACGCCCCAGTCGACAGGCGTTGACGGGGGAGGAGCCGCTCCGCGTCGGTGGAGAAGGCCACAGAACCAGGATCGTGAGATGAACACTTCCCCCATTGACCTCCGGCACTCCGGCCTCGCGCCGGACGGAGGCGCGACCGAGCCCGCCACCGTGCGCCTGGCCATTCGGATCGGCTATGACGGAACCGCCTACAACGGCTGGGCGCTGCAGCCGGCCCTGCCCACCGTGCAGGGCGTGCTCGAGGCCGGCCTCTCAATGCTCATCCGCCGCAACATCCGCACCGTGGTGGCAGGGCGCACCGACGCCGGCGTGCACGCCCGGAACCAGATCGCGCACTTCGACCTGACGCCCACCGAGGTCGCGGGCCTGGCCCGCGGGTCGGGCCTTGAACCGGGCTTTGCCCTACTGCGTCGACTGCGCGGGGT
The DNA here is from genome assembly GCF_030512175.1 of Paeniglutamicibacter sulfureus. Lineage (GTDB taxonomy): Bacteria > Actinomycetota > Actinomycetes > Actinomycetales > Micrococcaceae > Paeniglutamicibacter > Paeniglutamicibacter sulfureus. The sequence goes on from NZ_JAULBL010000002.1 coordinate 1,702,692, forward strand.
GCTGGGACGCGAGAACGGTGCGGTCCTGGTCCACGATGTCTGGATCGCACCGGATGGATTCGACGCACGCTTTTCCGCGCTCTGGCGCCGCTACTCGTACCGCATCGCCGACGGTCCGGCACGCTTCGATCCGCTCACCCGCGCCTACACGATGTGGCACAAGACAGAAATCGACGTCGGTTTGCTGAACTCCGAGGCCGTCAGCCTGCTCGGGCGCCACGATTTCCTGTCCTTCTGCAAGCCGCGGGAGCATGCCACCACGATCCGCACGCTCACGGAATTTTCGTTTGTCCGCGATTCCGAGGGGATCATCGTGGCCCACCTGAAGGCCGACGCCTTTTGCCACAACATGGTCAGGGCCATGATCGGTGCCTGCATCAAGGTCGGCGACGGACGCGAGACCCCGGGGTGGGTGGCCAGGCGGTTGGCGGAGGCAGTGCGTGATTCGCGGATTATGTTGGCCGACCCCCGCGCGCTGGTGCTGGAGGAAGTTGCCTATCCGCTGGATGACCATGAGATCGCCAGACGAGCCGAATTGACGCGTACCCGGCGCAAGCCGGACGATATCACCACCGACTTGCCGGAGTTGCGTGGATTCACCGAGTAGGAACCCCCGTGGCGGCAAGGCCGGAGGCGAGAGCGTCGATCGTCCCGTGGTGGATTCCCGCGCCTGCAAGGGGCGGGACAAACGCCGGTTCACAGCGGTGAGGTAGGCCTGCGAAGCGAAGCGGCTGAAGCTAGCTGCGGACCATGCCCACGCCGTGAAACTTCCGGATCTTGGTGATGACATGCCATGCGACCCCGTATGCGGCCAATGCCAGCATCGCCCCGGCGCCGCTTTGTCGGATGACGATCTGCAGGAACACTTCGGCACTTGCCGGATCTTCGACCACCGGAACCACATCCTGGCCCAGGCCCACAAAAACAGCCGTCTCGGCAGGGACCAATAAGAACATGGCCAGCATCAGGGTGCGCACATAGCGGGCCCTGAGTTCGCCGGCACTTTCGAGCGTGTCGGAGGCCTTTCGCCGCTTGAGGTACCAGATTGCCAGGAACCCCAGGCCGACGATGCTGCTGCCATGTTGCAGGATGCGGAAGAGGGGAATGCTGCCAACGGGTGAAATGCCCAGGAAGGGCAATTGCTGAACCACCCACCCGGAAGAATGCGTAAACGAGTCCCACACGAGGTGGGTGAGAAGCCCGAGCATCAGGGAGTAGAACGTCCACAACACGATGCGCGCGCTGGTGGGCCGACGTCCCGTGCGTGCCGGATTGACCGGTACCCAGGACTTGGGAAGTGCCCATCGAACTGGTTCCCCCACCAGCCACAGGAATCCGGCCAGCACCAAGGCCAGCGGCAATCCGACGGACAAGATCTGGGTGAAATCGTGCGAATTGACGCCATTGAGGATGGGGGCGAACCGGCCGTGCCTGCTTGGTGGCACCATCAGGAAGTATGGAAGGTCAGGGGCCATCGCGCCCGCGACAAGTGCGAGCGGAACGAGCGGCTGGCGCGCGAACGGAAGGACAGCGGCCGCATGGGCCAAGGTAAAGGGCAATGGGATCCTTGAATCGTTGCGTCGTACTCCGGGAGGCAACATTTTTTTTGATGCGCAGGAGGTAACTTCAAGCCTAATTGGCTCGTTGCGGGATGTCCCTGCCGTGCACTGTTGCGACCGACACGTTGGCCTTGGTTGTGGGAGCAATGCCCTGCGTCATGGGAACGGACGTTTGGTGCCGCGGGTACGGGCATGCGTGGCTTTCGTTGACTTGAAGAAGGCCTGTCGGCAGGCTCACTGCGGGCGCTTTGGCGGTGTCGGGGTTAATCCGATAGACTATGGGCTGTTGTGCGTGTCCTTTGTTCGACACAACCTTCTCCGCGTGACGGCTCAGTTGCAGAGCCACTGGTCTGCTGGGATTGCGAACATTCATGGACGGCCGGTCTTTTCAGTCCTCACCTGGCGAACTGGTTACAGCGCATCGAACACAGCACATCTACAACAGTGGATCTCACAGCCGCTGCTTGGAACTGTGCTTGACCAGTAACCAATAAAACAAAGGCAATTACAGTGCGTACGTTCACTCCAAAGCCGGCTGACCAGACCCGCCAGTGGCACATCATTGATGCCACCGACGTTGTACTTGGTCGCCTCGCCGTCCAGGCCGCAACCCTGCTGCGCGGCAAGCACAAGGCTACCTTCGCCCCCCACATGGACATGGGCGATCACGTCATCATCATCAACGCCGAGAAGGTTGCCCTCACCGGCGCCAAGCTCGAAAACAAGCGCGCCTACCGTCACTCGGGTTTCCCGGGCGGCCTGAAGTCCGTGACCTACGCCGAGCTTCTTGAAAAGAACCCGGTCCAGGCAGTGGAGAAGGCCATCAAGGGCATGCTCCCGAAGAACTCGCTGGCTGCGGATCAGCTGTCCAAGTTGAAGGTCTACCGCGGTGCCGAGCACCCGCACGCTGCACAGCAGCCGCAGACCTTCGAAATCACCCAGGTCGCGCAGTAGCGCTGGGCCCCGAGAACAAGACTTTAGGAGATTATCGTGGCTCAGAACACTGAAGAGATCACTGAATTCGAGGGTGAAGCTCCGACTTCGTACACCTCGGAGACCGTTGCCGTTGAAGCAGAAGCCGTCAAGGAACGTCCGGCACTGACCGTTGCAGGCGCAGCAGTCGGCCGTCGCAAGCAGGCAATTGCCCGCGTGCGCGTCGTTCCGGGTACCGGCAAGTGGACCCTCAACGGTCGCACGCTGGAAAACTACTTCCCGAACAAGCTGCACCAGCAGGATGTCAACGAACCGTTCAAGCTCCTCGAGCTCGACGGTGCCTACGACGTTCTTGCACGCATCCACGGTGGCGGCCCCTCGGGCCAGGCCGGTGCGTTGCGCCTGGGCATTGCCCGTTCGCTGAACGAAATCGACCGCGACAACAACCGTGCAGCCCTCAAGAAGGCCGGCTACTTGACTCGTGACGCCCGCGTCATCGAGCGCAAGAAGGCTGGTCTCAAGAAGGCCCGCAAGGCTTCGCAGTTCTCCAAGCGCTAAACCGCTTGTTCCGGCCCTTGGGCCGGATGTACGAAGGTCCCGCAACCCCAAGGGTTGCGGGACCTTCGTTTCTTAATGTGTTTTTGGCTTCAAGTGGCCCGCCGGGGATAAGCCGATCGTTGCACTAGCCCTGCTCTTCCCGTGCTGGAAGGGCCGCGGTGCCGGAGGACTTCGGCGCGGCATCGCCCCCGGTGGGGAGGCATGGCTGTTCCGCCGCTGCCGACGTTGCAGTTGCGTCCAATCCAAGTTCCGGATCGCAGGCTTCCGGGATAGCAGATGGAACCGGGACCGATGGTGCAGGCTCCGGGGTAGCCTTTGCGCTCGCTTCGGGCGACGGTGCAGGCTTGTCAATTGCCGGCGGTTCCACCGTTTCGGCTTCCGGAACGGGCTTGGGCACCGGCTTCGGTGCAGGCTGAGGCGCCGGTTCGGGGGCAGGTTTCGGTGCCGGCCTTGGCTTGGCTTCCGGTGTCGGCACCGGGGCAACAACTGCGGGCGTTTCTGACGCGTTGCTTTCCGGCGCAGGCACAGGCTTGGGCTCGGGCGATGTTTCGGGAGCCTGCTCCGGCGCGGGCTTTGGCGTGGTTTCGGGCGTCGGCTCTGGTTGTGGCTTTGGCTCGGGTTGGGGCTTCGGCGTGGTCTCAGGCTTTGGCTCGGGTTTGGGCTTTGGCGTGGTCTCAGGCGTCGGCTCGGGTTGGGGCTTCGGCGTGGTTTCGGGCGTCGGCTCTGGTTTGGGCTTTGGCATGGTCTCAGGCTTCGGCGCGGGAGCCGGCTTCGGGGTCGGCTTGGCGGTTGGATCCGGTGCGGATTTCGGCTTCGGAGGCGCCTTGACGGCCGGTATGGTGTCTCGTCCTAGATCGGACTTTTTCTTGCCGGATTTTTTGGATTCCGTCTTGTTCGGCAGCTCGAGCTCCAGGTCGTGACCGAGCAGGGCCCTTGGGCCTGGGGTATTGGTCTTACTCACCAGGTTGCCGGCATTAAGGGACTGACCCGGTTGCCCATTCGACCCGGGAAGATACGGCCTCGGGTCCACCCAACGGCCATTGATGATGACCTCGAAATGCACATGGCATCCTGTGGAGTTTCCCGTGGTACCGCTCAAGGCAATGACCTGGCCCTGTTTCACAAAATCCCCAACTCGGGCCAGCAGCTTGGAGTTGTGGCTGTATCCGGTCCGAACGGAGCTTCCGTGCTCAATGGTCACGCGCATTCCGGAGTGGCCGGCCCATGCCGATACGACGACAGTTCCATCGGCGGTCGCATATACGGGCGATCCACATGCGATTCCATAATCTTGCCCGACATGTGTCTGGTGTCCAGCCCCTGTGGGGTTCTTCCGCCAGCCGAAGCGACTCGTGATGAATCGTGTTGTCACCGGATGAATGAGGTGGATCTTGCCGGGCAGAAGTCTTTGCGCGGACACCCGCTGATTTGCAACCATGTCCGCTGTGTTTCCACCGGTGACGCGGTTCCACAGAGTGTTTCCGTCGCTCGAATCAGGCCTGCTCGAACCAGGGCTGCTCGAATCGGGGGTGGCAGTTACGGGAAAACCTGGTGCAGCGCTTCTGAAATCCAGCCACTGCCGCGACATGGTGGTGCCCCCGCCTTGAAGGCCTAACCACACGGAATCCAGTCCGGTCTCCGCATACGCGGAAGTTCCCATCGGGGACTGCGAAACCAATCGGAATTGGCCTGTTTGAAAGGCGGGTGCAGCCGTAGGCGCCAACCCGAAGGCAATGGCCATGCCCAACGCAGCCACACGTGTTGCCTTGCTCGATGTATTCTTCCGGTGTCTGGCACGGATAGAACCGTGCGAATGCAATTTTTTCACCGAGTAACGCCCCCCAAGAATAGCCACATGCAGCGCATAGCCTAGCGATGGCTCAAGAAGGATGCCTACCCCGACAAAAATCGAGTGGTGGTTGCGGTCACCCCAATAACCGAACGCTTAGGCATCACGGTAACGCACGAGCGGCATTGTGAGAAGAGCAAGGGCTGGCGTATTTTCTTCCCCTTGCCGGCGGACGCGGGAGCATCTCCTGCCCAGGGGTGAAGGCCGGGCGCAGTAACCGCAGACCAAGTGCCAATACCCTTCCTTTGCCCTGGATGGGCGGGAGCGATTCCAGGACGCCATTCCAGAGAACCGCGGGTGGACGGGACGCCATCCGGAACTGGACTGAGTGGCACGGGTTGATTAAACAAGTCTGATCGATCTATTTACTTCTCCGGATTCGTGATCCATAGTGGGTTCATCTTGGGGGGCATGGTCTTAGCTTGGGAAGCATTGGGGCCGTCTTCTGGGTACACCTTGGCCCAATGACGATCAGCGCCGGGCCAGTTTTTTTGGGGAGAATACGGTGCACAGGAAAAGCAGCGTGTCCGGATCACCGGGCAAAAAACCAACGTCCGGCTCGCCGGGCCGGAAATTGGGGTCAATGGCCGCGGCTGCGGCAATGGTCATAACGGGAGCGTTTGTGAACGTTCCGGCGGGATTGGCGGCACCGCCGCCTGGTCAGGACTTCAACGTTTCACAGGGCGACCTTGAATTCATCATCAAGCAAATTGAAATCTCCGAGGCGCATGCCGAAGATAGCTTGACCAACGCGAATTCGTCGCCTTTGTGCAAGTCAACGGCTAAATTCGACATTCCAACACAAACACATATCGACCTTGATGGAGATCCCTGCGTGGGGTCTCCTCTGTTGCCGTTCGGACTGCGAACAGTTGACGGTCGGTGGAACAACTTGATGCCCAACCAGGACGGATATGGAACGGCGCAGGAGGTCTTCCCGCGTCTGCTTGAAGCCGAATACAAAGACGCCCAGGTCAGGCCCGATGGTGCGCCAGGAGCTCCCGGCCCCACGACCTACGCACAAACCGACGGCTTCGTTTATGACTCGGAACCACGCACCATCAGCAACCTGATTGTTGACCAAACGGCCGATAATCCCGCCGCCGGCGAAGTGGCGGCCCGCGTTGAGGGCGCCGGCTTGGAAATGGGCGAGGCAACGACGCGCGTCTTCGGACAGACTGCGGTGGCAACTTCGGCCGCAGTTAGCAGATCCTTCTTCCCAGCAAATACGGAAACCGTATTCATCTCCCGGGTGAGCGCCTATACAGATGCATTGACATCCAGTTCTGCAGCTCGGGCACTTAACGCACCCGTATTGCTGGTTAATACGAACAGCATTCCCGCTGCCATTGCAACGGAGCTGACTCGGTTGAACCCGGTCAACATCGTGGTGACCGGTGGTCCCGGTGCGGTCTCCGATGCGGTGTTTGCAGAACTCGGAAACTACGCATCGGGAAATGTTTCGCGCGTGGCAGGTGTAACGAGGTACGACACGGCCGTGGAAATTAGCAAGTTTGCGAACCCCACTGCAAACTCGACGAATCCGGTGGCGCGAGTGTACGTGGCCACCGGTACCAACTTTTCTGACGCTTTGGCGGCTGCCGCTCCTGCTGCACGCGACGGGCACCAGGTCCTGCTGGTCGGGCAGAACTCAATACCGGCAGCGGTACTAGCCGAATTACAGCGGCTTGCGCCACGGGAAATTGTCATCCTGGGCGGAACCAGTGCCGTTTCCCCAGAGGTTGAAAATACCCTCCGCGCATCATGGCCCGTAACCAGGATCGGTGGAGCGTCGCGGTACGACACTGCGGCAATGATTTCCGCTGCCAATTACACGCCTCCGGTGGACACCCTCTACGTGACGACGGGTTCCAACTTCCCGGATGCGCTGAGCGTTGCACCAGTGGCGGGAGCCAAGGGCGCACCGATTCTGTTGGTTCCGGCAAACGGCACCATCCCACCTGCGATTCTTGCTGAAATCCAACGACTTCAGCCCAGAAACGTCGTGGTCGTCGGCGGGACGGCCGCACTGGCACCGGTCCTGGACGAAACACTGGCGCCGATGATCACCAGTGACAATTACCAGATCCCGGACATCGCCACCGATGAGGGGCTGTCGGCCTCGGCCACTGGACTGTTCACTATCTTCGGACAGTTCTTCGACCACGGACTGGACTTGGTATCCAAGGGCGGCAACGGAACGGTTGTCATCCCACTACAGCCAGACGATCCGCTGTTCGTTCCGGGTTCACGCACCAATTTCCTGATGCTCACCCGTGCAACCATCGACTCCACCGATGGCCAGCGCGAGCACGTCAACAGGACCACTCCGTTTGTAGACCAGAACCAGACCTATGGTTCACATGCCTCACACCAGGCGTTCATGCGCGAGTACGTGTTGGTTGACGGCCGGCCGACGCCGACCGGAAAGATCCTTAACGGTGCCGGCGGCGAAGGCCTCCCAACCTGGAAAAACGTCAAGGACCAGGCCCGCACCATCCTGGGCATCGAAATGGACGACTTCGACGTCCTGGACGTGCCGATGATCGTCACCGACCCGTACGGCGGTCTTGTTCTTGACGCCAACGGCCAGGCACAGGTCGCCTTCGAAGGCAATGAACTCAGGTCGGGCAACCGCGCTGCTCCGCTGTCAACCGATGGAGCACTGACCGCGAACGCCTCTTTCCTGGACGACATTGCCCACGGGGCCACCCCGTTGCCTGACACCCAGAGCCCTGACGGTACCGTCATTCCGGGCTATGACAATGCATCCCTGGAGTCGCACTACATCACCGGTGACGGTCGCGGCAACGAGAACATCGGCCTGACCTCGGTCCACCACGTGTTCCACGCCGAACACAACCGGGCCATGGCACAGGTGAAGGACGAACTGGAAACCAACATGCCGGCGGCATTGCTCGAGCGCTACCAGGCAGACGGTTTCTGGAACTACGGCGAGCGGCTCTTCCAGGCGGCACGGTTCTTCACCGAGATGCAGTACCAGCACCTGGTCTTTGAGGAGTTTGCACGCCGCGTGCAGCCCTCCATCGATCCGACGGTGCTGAACGAGAACTCGTACCAGCCCAATGTGAACTCCTCCATCAGGGCGGAATTCGCACACGCTGTCTACCGCTTCGGTCACTCCCTGCTGCGTGAGACTGTCCCACGGACGCACGGTGACGTCACCACGGAAGTTCCCTTGCTGGACGCCTTCCTGAACCCGAAGGCATTCGCCACCGGACCAGACGGACAACCAATGTCTGCCGACGATTCCGCCGGCGGCATCCTGAAGGGGCTGGCCAACCAGACCGCAAACGGCATCGACGAGTTTGTCACCGATACGCTGCGGAACAAGTTGCTGGGACTCCCGTTGGACCTGCCGGCCATCAACCTGGCCCGTGCACGGGACACCGGCGTTCCCTCGATGCAAACGGCGCGGGAAACGTTCTACAACGATTCCGGCGACTCGCAGCTCGAGCCGTACAGCAACTGGGAGGATTTCCGGCTCTCGATGAAGAACCCGGAGTCCATTTCCAACTTCCTGGCTGCCTACGCCAACCATGCCTCCGTGAACGATGCGACCACGCTTGAAGCCAAGCGTGCCGCGGGCACGGCGCTTGCTGCCGATGCCGCATTCATGAATGCACCTGCCGCAGAGACCGGTCTCAACGACGTTGACCTCTGGATGGGCGGCATGGCCGAAAAGCCGTACATCTTCGGCGGCATGTTGGGCTCGACATTCAACTACGTCTTCGAGCACCAGCTTGAGGACCTGCAGAACGGCGACAGGTTCTACTACCTGTCCCGCAACCTGGGCAACACGCTCTTCCACTCGCTGGAAGGCAACTCGCTGTCCCAGATCGTGCTGCGCAACACCACCGCGGACCGTGTTCCGCATGACGTGTTCGCATCTCCGCAGGCAACGTTCAACCTGGATTCCACCCAGGCGGAACTGAACGCCGCGGGCCTGACCGGCAGCCAAGCTGACGGCTGGCGCTTCAACGGACCCGAACACATTGTCATCCAGGACACCGACGCCGCCAGCAAGATCCGCGGCGGTATTGGCGACGACTCCATCTGGGGCAAGGGAGGCAACGACAGGATCGAAGGCGACGACGGCGTCGACGCACTGATGGGCGGCGACGGCGACGACATCATCACCGACCTCTTCGGCGACGACAGGTTGCAGGGTGAAGCCGGCAACGACGTGCTGAACCCGGGTCCGGGCATCGGGGACCTGACCTTCGGCGGATCGGGCAAGGACTTCATGCTCGGTGGTCAGGACAAGGTCACCGCACACGGCGGCCTCGGCGATGACTTCCTGCTGGGAACCCCGGGCCCCGACGTCCTGTACGCAGACGAGGGCAACGACTGGCTCGAAGGCGGAGGAGGCGCCGACCTGATTCAGGGCGACATGGGCAACACCATGTTCAATGATCCGAACCTGTACCACGGCGGTCACGATGTGCTCATCGGCAATGGCGGCAACAACGACTACGATGCCGAGGGCGGGGACGACATCATGGTTGCCGGTCCGGGTACCGACAGGTACTCCGGGGTGCTGGGCTTCGACTGGGTGACCCACAAGGACCACACCACACCGGTCAACGCCGACATGGGATTCATCGTGGGCATGCCGCAAACCCTGGAGAGCATCCGGGACAGGTTCCTGCAGACCGAGGCACTGAGCGGATGGAACGGCGACGACATCCTGCGCGGCAGCCAAGGCGGCATCGACCTGACCTTCGATCCAGCTGGCGGCATGATCGGCTACGGCCACGACCTGACCCAGGGACACCTGGATCGCGTGGACAACCTGCGCACACTGCTCGGCGGGGGAGAAATTCCGCCCTACGCCCGTCCGTTCCTCGAGAACGATCCGATCGAGTTCGAAAACGACGTCAACAACAACATGTTGCTCGGCGGCATCGGTTCGGACCTGCTTGAACCACGCGACGGACGCAACTTCGTCGACGGCGATGCCTGGCTGAATGTGCGCATCGAGTACCGGCCTGCGGGCGGCGCGGTGGAATCCCAGGATTCCATGGCGAAGTTCAGCACCCGGATGCTCAACGGCACCATCAACCCGAGCGAACTGCACGTGGTTCGCGAGGTCCTGCAGCTGGAGAACGAAGCAGACAACATTGATACGACGGTCTTCGAGGGAGTCGCGGCGGATTACACCGTGACCGAACTCGAGCCCAACGTTTTCAAGGTCATGAACACGCTTGAGGGCGAGGGAACGGCCAACGTCCTGCGCAACATCGAGCGCATCCAGTTCAACGACCAGGTTGTCTGCCTGCCGCTTGGAACCACCGCAAATTGCGGCCAGGCAGCCGGCGAGGTCCTGCTGGGCACCGTCGATCCGATCACCGAAAACGGCGAGCTCACCACGAATGCCAGCGGCGTCACCGACGTCGACGGCATCGAATCCGGGCTGACCTACTCGCTGCAGTCCTTCGTGGCAGTGGATGCCGATGCGGGCACCGGCTCCTGGGTCACCACCCAGGCGAATGAAACGGGCACCTTCACCCTCGCCGACGCCGAAGTCGGCGCCCCGGTCCGGGTGCAGGTCACGTACATTGACGGTGCGGGAACGCACGAACAGATTGCCTCGGCAGCCACCGAAGCGGTCGCCAACGTCAATGACGCACCGGTTGGTCCCGTCATCGCCCCGCAGGCAGCCCAGGTGGCTGACATCCTGCGAATCGAGACCCAAATGAGTGACGAGGACGGCGCAGAAGCCGTAACCGATGGGTCGGGCGGGGTCTACACCTGGCAACAGAGCACCAACGGCACTGACTGGACGGATATCGCCGGAGCCACCGGCGATGCAACGACGATGGGAAGTTTCATCGTCACACCCGCACAGCAGAACAACTTCGTTCGCCTGGCCATCGCCTACACCGATGACCACGGCACAGATGAAGTTGCAGTCTCCAACGCAACGGACCTGGTCCCGAGCGCTGTGAACCCGCTCCCGCTTCCTTAGTAGGCGGCCCCCCACCTACAACTAGCTGGAGCGCATAAACGATGGGTGTCGTTTCCTTACCCGAGGAAACGGCACCCATCGTCTTGTCACCGGCCGTTTGGGCCGGTTGGCCTTGCCGGCTACTTGAGGCTCAGGTTTCCATAGGCCGTGAGATAGGGGAGGAGAGCGGGCTTGCTCCTTGGCCCCAGACGTATCGTCATGGCCGCGGAGCCCGAGCGAAGACCAAGGCTGAGATCAAGGATTGCTGCGGGGTTGGCAGCGGATCTGGTGCCCGCGGGAATCAGAAACCTCGCCCCGTCCCCGGTGATCTCACTGGGTTCAATCGTTTGTGCCTGGCCGGGATCCTGCGAGCCCCGCGCGGAGATGACCAAATGCAGTGAATCGACAACCAGTTGTTTTTCCTCCCAGTCGATGTCGACTTCGAGCTGGCCATCCGGTCGGAAACGGATGCAGCCCAGATAGGGCTTGACGAGGCCCAGCACGGAAAGTGCCCGCTGGTTGCCACGGGCCAAATCCAGGGTTTCCTGCCAGCGTCTGGAGATCGCGGGGCTGGTGAAATCCTGGGCTTGCTCGAATCCCCGCACAGACATACTCGAAGAAAGGCCTATGACAAGGTTTTCGTTGCAGGTCCGGCTGCCATTGCGCGGCACAAGGCGCGGTTGATCGACTTTGATTTTGAAAAGCTCGTGGTGACCGGCAGGCCGCAACTTGATGTGGATTTTGAGCCGACCCTATCGGAGAGCGAGCAGCGGACGGTCATGTATGCGCCGACCTGGGAGGGAGAGAACTACGACAACAACTACACTTCAGTGGACGTGTACGGTCTGTCCATCGCGCGTGCCCTCATGTCCATGAAGGACACCAGGTTGATCTACAAACCGCACCCTCGCGTTGCCGATTCCAGGAATGTGGATGTCCGCCAGGCCCACGAAAGAATTTGTGGCCTGATCGAGAGAAACCGGGAACGCGGGGCGAATCACGAGTATGTTCCGGCCGGCAATATCCTGTCGATGTTCGATCCGATTGATGCCTTGGTGACTGACATTTCGAGCGTTGGACTGGACTTCCTCTATCTGTGCGTTGACAAGCCCTTGATCCTGACCGACCGCCGCGGAGACATCCGACAATTGCATGAAGATGCCCCGGTCTCCTCGGCCTGCCAGGTGGTCAACCAGGCGGGCCACGGTTCACTCGACACCCTGCTCGAAGCTTGGATCGAGGATGACGAGATGGCCGATGAACGCCTCAGGGCGCGGGAACTTTACTTCGGGGGCCTCGCGCGCGGAGACTCGACCGAGCGCTTCTATGAGCAGGTGTCGGGACTCATGGCGGAAAGGCAGTCCAAGCTTCCCAAGCCCCGGGCCGGGGTTTCACGCTAGGTCGTTTCCCAAGGAGGTCTGAATGCCCCTACGAGGGGTTCCGCTAGAGTTCCTGGCTGGGTTCGAGGCGAACGTTCGCGACGTGGTCCCTGCGGATGGAAACCGAATGCTCCACTGCCTGCCAGGTGGATTCACCGGCGGTGCACAGGACGAGAACGTCGTAAACCCCGGGCAGCAGGTCGAAGTCGGTGGAGCCGGCCGGGGACACCGGTCCCAGCGCCGCCGCTGCGCCGCCCAGTCCGCCTCCGCCTGAGGTGACCTCGGAAGTGTTCTGCGCGCTGGCCTGGCAATCGGCGCCCACGGGGAGCCCCGTGTCCGCCAACTCCAGCACCATTGATCCCTTCACGGAGCCGGCGCTGGAAGATGGTAGCTCGCCGGTGCTCGGGGAAGCCGAGGCGTTCGACGTGGAGCTCGGCGTGGGGCTTTCGACGGCCGCGGAAGATGAAGGCACCGGTTCCGTGGAGCCCTGTGCGGACGGGTCACTGGTCGGACCGGGTGGTCCCGGCTCGAAGAAGGCGCATGCCGAAAGCAGGCAGATGATGCTTGTGCCACCCAAAAAGATTGCACCTATCCTGGATTTCCCCCGAGTCCCCATGGGCCCAGTATGTCAGGCCACGCCTCGCCTGTCAGGAGTCGAGCGCAGGAAATGTCGTGGTTCCTTTTCAGTGGCTTTCCCCTGGTGCGGCCTGCCAATTCCAGACCGGCCATGAGGATGCGAAACGTGGGTTTCCCCTTCGGTATTTTCGAGTCATCCCCCCAGGGGGACCGGCAGCGATGTGGGCGATCGAACCGCTGCCGAATAGTGCATGAACATCCAAGGATCCTCATTGTCATCAGGGGAAGGTTCGCGCCGATACCTGCGTCATTCCCGTCCGGGCTTGTGGTTTTGCGGGCACCGCGCGGGAGCTCCGGAAAAGAGTCAACGCACGCTATTTACATTGGAGAGCTCTCCCGCCATAGTTATCCGTACTTGGGGGGTTCAGGTCACTCGTAAAGCTTTTTGGGGGAGTGCCCGTTCCTCGGTTTTTTCACGGTTGGCGGTCAATCCGTCGCGCCGTCATCACCTTGGGAGTGCATTAAAGTGAATAAAAAAGGGGACAGGTCCGCGCAATCGGGCAAAAAATGGGGGGCTCTCGCAGCTGGGGCTGCGTTGGTGGCCGGAGGTGCCTTCGCACCGATTCCGGCGGCATTCGCCGCACCTCCGCCGGGTCAGGACTTCAACGTCACGCAAGGCGACCTGGAATACATCATCAAGCAAGTCGAGATTTCCGAGGCGCACGCCGAGCGGACGCTCACAAATCCCGATTCATCACCGCTGTGCGGAAACGACAAGCGGTTCGACGTCGCGTCGCAGACCTTCTTCGACGCCAAGGACCAACCCTGCGTGGGAAACCCGCTGCTGCCGCACGGCCTGCGGACCGTTGACGGGCGGTGGAACAACCTCATGCCGGGCCAAGACGGATTCGGCACGGCACAGGAAACGTTCCCGCGCCTGGTTCCGGCCGAGTACAAGGACGCCGAGGTCACGCCGCCGCGCGCCCCGGGCAACGACACCGACGCACCCGGAGCAGCCACGAGTTACAAGCAGACCGAGGGATTCGTCTACGATTCGGAACCACGCACCATCAGCAACCTGATCGTCGACCAGACGACCGGCAATCCGGCCGCCGGCGAAGTCGTCCAGCGGGTCGAGGGTGCAGGCCCGGAGGGCGCAAACAACACCTTCATCCCCGATATCGCCACCGACGAGGGGCTTTCGGCCTCCGCCACCAGCCTGTTCACGATCTTCGGCCAGTTCTTCGACCACGGCCTGGACCTGGTATCCAAGGGCGGGAACGGCACCGTTGTGGTGCCCCTGAAGGAGGACGACCCGCTCTATGTCCCGGGCGGACGCACCAACTTCCTGACCCTGACCCGCGCCACCATCGACACCGGTGATGACGGCACGGCGCGCGAACACGTCAACCGCACCACGCCGTTCGTGGACCAGAACCAGACCTATGGCTCGCACGCGTCCCATCAGGCGTTCATGCGCGAATACGAGCTCGTCGAGGGCAAGCCCGTTCCCACGGGGAAGATCCTCGACGGGGCAGCCGGAGGTCTTCCCACATGGGACGATGTCCAGGCCCAGGCAGCCGATAAGCTCGGAATCATCCTGGACGACTTCGACGTCCTGGACGTGCCGCTGCTCGCCACGGACCCCTACGGACACCTGATCCCAGGAGCCTCGGGCATGCCCCAGCTGGCCACCAGCGAAGGGTTCAAGGAAGGCAACATCGGCTCGCCGATCGTCACGGACGGGCTCACGGCAAATGCATCGTTCCTGGACGACATCGCCCATGGTGCGACGCCTGCCGAGCCAAAGCCGTCGGTTCCCAATGATCCGAACTCCCCGCTGATCCCCGGCTACAGCAATGTGGCGCTGGGCAAGCACTTCATCACGGGCGATGGCCGCGGCAACGAGAACATCGGCCTGACCGCCGTGCACCACGTCTTCCACTCCGAGCACAACCGCCTGCAGGCACAGATCCAGGAAGAACTCGCTTCGATGCCGGCTGACCTACAGAACCGCTTCAACGCAAACGGATTTTGGGACAAGGGCGAGCGACTGTTCCAGGCCGCCCGCTTCCTGACCGAGATGCAGTACCAGCACCTGGTCTTTGAGGAATTCGCCCGCCGGATCCAGCCGGAGATCGACACCACCGTGCTGAATGAGAACTCGTACCAGCCGGACGTGAACTCCTCGATCCGCGCCGAGTACGCCCACTCCGTCTACCGGTTCGGGCACTCCATGCTGCGGGAGTCCATCCCGGTGGAGCAGGCCGACGGCACGTTCGCCGACAAGCAACTCCTGGAGGCCTTCCTCAATCCCGCTTTGTTTGCGGCTTCGGGAACCGATTCCGCGGATGCCGCGGGCAACATCCTCAAGGGCCTGGCCAACCAGACCGCCAACGGCGTCGACGAGTTCGTCACCGATACCCTGCGCAACAAGCTTCTTGGCCTCCCTCTCGATCTCGCCACCATCAACATGGCGCGTGCGAGGGAAACCGGTACTCCGGGCCTCCAGGCGGCGCGCAAGGTGTTCTTTGCCGAGACGCGCGATCCGCAGCTGCAGCCCTACTCCAGCTGGCAGAACTTCAAGCTCTCGATGAAGAACCCGGAATCAATCGTCAACTTCATCGCCGCCTACGGCAACCACCCCTCCCTGACCGACGCCACCACCCTGGCAGCCAAGCGTGCAGCCGGTACGACGCTCGCGGGCGACACGGCATTCATGAACCTGCCCGCGTCCGAAGCCGGACTGGACGACATTGACCTGTGGATGGGTGGACTGGCCGAGAAGCCGTTCGTCTTCGGCGGCATGCTCGGGGCCACGTTCAACCACGTCTTTGAGAAGCAACTTGAGGACCTGCAGAACGGTGACAGGTTCTACTACCTCTCCCGCAACCTGGGCAACTCGCTCTTCCACTCGCTGGAGGCGAACTCGCTGTCCCAGATCGTGCAGCGCAACACTACCGCGGACCGCGTCCCGCACGATGTCTTTGCGGCACCGCAGCTGACGTTCAACCTGGACGACGGCGCCAATCGCCAAGCAGATCTCAACACCGCGGGTCTCACCGGTTCGCAGGCCGAGGGCTGGCGGTTCACCGGAGACGAACACATCGTCGTCCAGGACGCCAAGGATGCCGAGGGTGCCGACCAAAGCAGCACCATCCGAACCGGCATCGGCGACGATTCGGTCTGGGGAAAGGGCGGCAACGACACCATCGAAGGCGACGACGGCGCAGACTCGCTCATGGGCGGTGACGGCGACGATGTCCTGACCGACATCTTCGGCGACGACCGCCTCCAGGGCGAAGCCGGCAACGACGCACTCAACGGCGGACCGGGCCTCGGCGACCTGCTCTTCGGCGGTTCCGGGCAGGACTTCATCGTCGGCGGCCAGGACTTCTCCACCAGCTTCGGCGGGCTCGGGAACGATTTCATCCTTGGCTCCACCGGCCGCGACAACGTCCGCGGCGATGAGGGAGATGACTGGATCGACGGCGGAACCAACGCCGACCTCCTGGTCGGCGACTTGAGCGGCACCGCGCAAAACGACCCCGGGATGTATCACGGCGGACATGACGTCCTGGTGGGCCGGACCGGCAACAACGACCACGACGCCGAAGGCGGCGACGACGTCATGGTCGGCGGCCCCGGCACCGACCGCTTCCACGGCATGCTCGGATTCGACTGGGTGACCTATGACAAGACCACCCACCCGGTTCACGCCGACCTTGACCCCGTCCAGATCGTGCCGGGCGTCGAAAGCTCCATCGTCGATCGCTACGACGAGGTCGAGGCGTTCTCCGGATTCGACGGGGATGACGTCGTGCGCGGAGTGCGCAACCGCGATGCATTCGAAGACCCCCAGAGGGACAAGATCGGGTACGGCCACCGGCTGACCCAGGCGCAGCTGGACCGCGTCACCGGCCTTCGCGACCTGCTCGGCGGCGGCGAGCAGCCTGTCTACGCCCTGCCCTTCCTTGACGGACAGGCCTTCGAGGCCGAGGACATGAACAACAACCTCATCCTCGGTGGCGGCGGCAGCGACCTGATCGAGCCCCGTCGGGGCGAGAACTTCGTCGACGGCGATGCCTGGCTGGACGTGAACATCGCCTTGGGCGATGAACGTTCCGATACGCTCGAGCCCTTCATCGAGCGCATCTTCGATCGCGCCATCAACCCGTCGGAGCTGACGATCGAACGGAAGATCCAGATCGCCACGGGCGGCAGCGACACCGTCGTGTACGGCATCAATGCCGCCGAGGCGCAGCTCGAAGCCCTGCCCGGGAACATGGTCAGGGTGACCACCACCGGAAACGACGCCAGCGTGGATGTGCTGCGCAACATTGAGCAGCTGCAGTTCGCCGACGGCATCATTGACATCAGCAACGGCCTCGGCGATCCCGATCCCGAGCCGGGCGTCGCGCTTTCGGTGGCACTGTCCTCCAACGCGGTTCCGGCAGTCGGCGGCCAGCTCACGGCCAATGTGCAGGGACCGGTCATCGGCGGCAGCGAGGTGGCCTTCGAACTCCAGGTCCTGCGCTTGGCACCGGACAACACCCAGTTCGCCACCACCACGCAGTCGAACACCACGGGCAAGTTCACCTTCACCGAGGCCGAGGCCGGATTCCCGGTCCAGGTCGTGGCGACCGTGACAGGGGTTGACGGTGCACCTTCACAGTTCATCTCCACCCCCACCGAAGGCACCCTGAGCACCCTGAAGGAAACCGTTACGGCGCAGACTCCGGACCACAACCTGTCCAACAAGACCGTGACCATCCCGAAGGTCACCGGAGTTGCCTACTCCATCGACGGAGCCCTCAAGGAAGCCGGAACCTACCCGGCAACCACACAGGTGACTGTCACGGCGGAGGCGGCCTCGGAGAACTACATCGTCGAGTCCCGCAGCTGGAAGTTCGATTTGCGGACCGAAGTGACCCCGGCTGCTCCGACCTTCAGTGCCACGGCCAACCAGGTCAAGATTCCGGCTTCAACCGGAGTCGGCTACTTCATCGACGGTGAAGCGAAGGCTGCGGGTACGTACGTCAACGCCGGGTCGGGAACCGTGACGGCCAAGGCCGTTGACAGTTCGCACAAGGTGGCCGAAGGGGCGACGAGTTCTTGGAAGTTCGACAACAAGAACTCCGTGACGCCAACGGCACCCACCTTCAACGCCAGCAAGAACACCGTGGTGATTCCCGCCAAGGCGGGCGTTGCCTACTTCATCAACGGCGCGGCGAAGAAGGCAGGGACCTACTCCCACGGCGGCACCGGCACGGTCAGTGCCAAGGTTGCCAGCGGGGCCGAGGCCCTGGCCGGAACCACCTCGTGGAAGTTCGACAACCGCAACGCGGTGGTGCCCACCAAGCCCGCCTTCAGCGCACCGGGAAACACGGTGAAGATCCCGTCCAAGACGGGCGTCCTCTACTACGTGAACGGTGTGAGGAAGGCTGCAGGTACCCACAAGTACAGCGGTTCGGGAACCGTCACCACCAAGGCGTCCTCCAGCTGGTACAAGCTGGCCGGAACGACGTCGTGGAAGTTCAACAACCGGAACACGGTGACCCCGACGAAGCCGTCCTTCAACGCAGGCAGGAACACTGTCACGATTCCCGCGAAGGCGGGCGTGGCATACTCCATCAACGGCGCGGTGAAGAAGGCCGGGACGTACTCCTTCGGCGGCACCGGCACGGTCACTGCCAAGGTTGCCAACGGGGCCGAGGCCCTGACCGGAACCACCTCGTGGAAGTTCGACAACCGCAACGCGGTGGTTCCCACGAAGACGTCCTTCAGTGCATCGGGAAACACGGTGAAGATCCCGTCCAAGACGGGCGTCCTCTACTACGTGAACGGTGTGCGGAAGACTGCAGGTACCCACCGGTATACCGGTACGGGCACCGTCACCACCAAGGCGTCCTCCAGCCACTACAAGCTGGCTGGAACGACGTCGTGGAAGTTCGACAACCGCAACGCCGTGGTGCCAACCAAGCCGGTGTTCAGTGCATCGAAGAACACGGTGAAGATCCCGGCGAAGGTAGGGGTTGTCTACTACGTCAACGGCGTGAAGAAGTCGGCCGGTACCCACCGGTACACCGGATCGGTCTCCGTCACCACCAAGGTGTCCTCCAGCTACTACAAGCTGACCGGAACGCAGAAGTGGAACGCCCGCCTCTAGTGAACATCCGCTAGCAGCGACAAGGCAAAAGAGAGGCAGTCAACTTTCAGTTGACTGCCTCTCTTTTCGACGTCCGCGGCAATTTACCCTCCGCCGGCCGGGCAGAAACCCGCGTTAACGGTGCGCGGTGGGGGATTCGCAGGGCGAACCTGGCACGGATGAGTGAGGAGTCCGGAAAAAACTTGCCCACCGCATTGCGAATGCCGCTTGGCCACCTCAGCAGTAGCCGGAGATGGGGCAGCGCCCCGGGGAAATGACGGGGGAGGGGTGCCGCAGGCGCCTATTGATCCGCGGGATCAGCGGTGTACTCAACGTCCAGGCCGTCGCCGGATCCAGCTGTCGGGTTGGCTTCGCTGTCCCTCCGCTCCTCCAGCAGCACGGGTCGCTCACTATCCAGGCCGGGCTCGGTGTCGGGTTCATCCACGGGCCTGGCCTCGTCGGGAGCGATCATCCCGGCGGCGACGGCCTCGGCGTCCCCGGCGTCCAGTGGTTCAATGACTTCACCCATGACGTACCTCCTGCTCGGTGGGATTCCACCGTAGAACACGAAGGGTATCGGCTCAAGGGGCGGACGCGGATCCGCTGGGCCGGATGGCACGAACGGTCTGTGGCCGCCGCAAGTGCTTGCCCCACTCAAGAGAAAGAACCCTGCCCGAAGGTTGATCCTTCGGGCAGGGTTCCCCGGGTGTTCGATGGCACCAGGCTCCTCGTACACTCGACCTAGACTTGACGGCCGGTTGCAAACGCAACGCCCCGTCGCTTCGGAGGCACTGACCCCGCTAACGCACGTGGCAAAGGAGGAATGTTCTTGATCCGGGATTACAAGGGCTGGATGTTCTCCGCCTGCGGACCCTTGTCTCCACGGACAATATCAAACTGGACCTTCTGGTTCTCTTCCAGGGAGCGGTAGCCGCTGCTGGCGATCGCCGAATAATGGGCGAACACATCATCGGATCCATCATCGGGAGCGATGAAACCAAAGCCCTTTTCGGAATTGAACCACTTGACTACGCCTGTTGCCATTGTTGCATCCTCTTGTTGTGTCGCATCTCCACCGGCCAGAAGCCGACGTTGACAGGGATCTTCCCTGTCGCAATGCTACGGCCGCGCTTCGGCCAAGACAATGTATTGGACCTGCAACCAATGCCGGATGACGGGATCTCGTGTTTGTACCGGCTTCCAGGTGTCCGAGCGTCGGCCTCCGGGACCCTCGAGACGTGCACCCGCGGACGGACATGGCGTGACAACCCGGCGGCGGCGCCCCCAGGGTTCAGCGCAATCGCGGCATTCGCGGCAGTCTTTCCGGCCCCCGACCACCCCGCGGGGCCGGGTGGGGATCCGGTGGTTTCATCCCTTCCCTCATGCGGGGAGGGGTTCATAGACTGGAGATGGACGGCAAGCAGGGTCCGGCCTTAACCTCGGGGCGGCGATGTCCCCGATGGGTACCTCGGAGATCCAGCATGGCCTGTTCACCCACCGTCCCGGGCACCAGGACCCGGCCTTGCCGCACAACATCCGAGATCCCTGTTCATCGGACGGCTCCACCCGCCATCCGTGCCCCCGGAAACCACGGCCGCGTCATGGACCGACGGTTTTCCCCCACAAGGCAGCGGTCAGGGGTGGGACCATGCTCATCCTGGCATTGATGTGCGGCCCGGAGTCGATCCGCTACCAACTGCGCCACTGTGAACACGCGGATGCCCAGGACTCATCGGTTCTGCTCGCCTCGGGCGAGGTCCCCAAGAGTGGCGGGCGACCGGACTTCTCCGGGAGCGGGGATGGAATCCAGGCCCTGGCGCACATCAAGAACCAAGTGCACGAGGTCCTGGGCGAAAGGACGATCGATGCCATCGGACACCGCGTGGTCCACGGCGGAGAGAAATTCACCGAGCCCGTGGCACTGACCGAGGAAACGATCGCCGCGCTGGAGGACCTGACGCGGTTGGCCCCGCGGCACAACCCCGATGGACTTCAGGGGATCCGGGTCGCCGGCGCCTTGTGGCCCGGAATCCCTCAGGTGGCTGTCTTTGACACCGCCTTCCACCAGACGATGCCCGAGACCGCCTGGCGCTATGCCATCCCCGGGGGATACTACAGCCGGCACGGGATCCGGCGCTACGGATTCCACGGGATCTCGGTCGGCCAGGTCACTCGCGCCGCATCGCATTTCCTGGGGCTGGGCGTCGGACAGTTCGACGGCATCATTGCGCACCTGGGCGATGGCTCATCCGTGACAGCCATCAAGGGGGGCCGCAGCATCGACACGTCCATGGGGTACTCGCCGGCGGACGGTTTGATCGGGGGCACCAGGTGCGGGGACATCGATCCCTCGGTCCTGCTGTACCTCCAACGAAAAGGGCTCGATCCCGAGGGTGCGGAGGAAATGCTGGATCGGCACTGCGGGTTCCAGGCCCTCTGCGGCCTTGACGACCTGGCTTTCATGGAGAAAGTGGCAGCGAACGGGGGGAAAGAGGCCGCCCTCGCCCTGGAAATGGCCGCTTACCGGCTGGCAAAATACGCGGGCGGCTACCATGTGGCCGTCGGCGGTGCCAAGGCCCTGGTCTTCACCGGAAGCATCGGGGAAAGCGCGGCCGGTTTCCGGTCACTGGTTGTCGGTAAGCTGGCGGCCCTGGGCTTGGCACTTGACGAGGCGGCGAACCGGGCCCCGGCGCGGGAGCCGCGGTGCATCAGCACCGCCGGCTCCGTGTTCCCGGTGCTGGTGGTGCCCACCGACGAGGAACGGGCCATCGCCGAGGCCACGGCCGCACTCCTGAGCCGGACCGCGTCCGGGCGGATGGCGCAGCGCCCGGCTTACGTGCCGGCCGGCCCTGGCGTCCTCGCGACCCCGCTTCGGCGCCACGGCCGGTAACCAGTGCCGTACCCGCTGTTCCCGGCGAGGTTGGCACGCTCAGGTGAGCGGCACCGCCGCGTGCCGGTCTGCGGACAGGTACTCCCGAACGGCCCGGGCGGGAATCCGGTAGGACTTGCCGAAACTCACCGCAGGCAGCTTGCCCTCCTGCACCAGGTCGTACACGGTCATCCTCGGCACGTCCATCGCTGCGGCGGCCTCGGCCACCCTCAGGTAGTCGGTGTCCCAGGGGTCTTGTGGCTCAACCATTTCATCCCTCAATCAATGTGCCGTCATCCCCCGGTTGAACGACTGGTTCGCAGGATCCCCGTTCCGGGGACCTCATGGGTTCCCATGGTAGGCGCGGGTACGGCGGCCCTTCAAGGATTATGCACACCCGCCCGGCGAAGAGGACTCCCTGGCACCTCCGGCCCGGATTCGACAGCCCAGTCGATGCGCGGCAGTGCGCCGGCCGCAGTGGCGAGGTGGTTCAGGTGAAGCCACACGGCGGTGGAACCCGGGGCGATGGCTTGTGGCTCTGCGTCCACGTCTCCGTGCGGATACACCGTCACCGGAATTGATCCGTGGTTGGTGACGGCGGCCGAGTAGGTGAGCGTGTCCCCGGGGTGGATGCCCGGGACGGGCGGGCCGTAGTTGGCCAGCAGGTCGGCGCGGGAAGCCACCAGCTGCGCGGCGGCCTGGCCGACCTCCTTGCCCGCAGCCCCGTAGCCGGCATCCGCCTGTCCAAGGACCAGATGGGGTTCGGTGAACCTGAAGTGCTGCGGGGCAGCGGGGGTGATCGAGCGGGGCACGACTTCGACCAGGAGTTCCGGGTGGCCGGGCAGCGGGCGGGGCCCGTGCACGGGATCTACGTGCATCGGGCTGGTGGCGATCGGGTTGAGGGCGGCAGGTGCGGTGAGCGCTGCGAGCGGGATGCGGGCGAAGACGATGTCCTCGTAGGCGCCGCGTTCGTACAGCACGCCGATGGAGCCGTCGGGCAGTTGCGCGGCGGTGGAGTAGGCCGAGGCGCCGGGGCAGAGCACCACGGTTCCGGCCCAGCTGGTTCCGGCATCGGGACTGTGCCGCAGCACGGTGTTGCGGCGCAGGTGCCGGTGCGCGTTGTGGGTCGCCACCAGCCCGCCGCCGGCCAGGGCCAGCAGCGAGCCGTTGTCGGATGGATCCGGCAGTTCCGGGACCGGGACGGGGCGGGTGAAGGTGGTGCCGCCGTCCACCGAGCGGGCCGACAGCCGGTGCGGCGTGGCGCGCGAATGCAGCAGCACGGTTCCGTCGGGCAGGGCGGCGAGCGAGGATTCGTTGGTGTGGGTGCCGTCCGCTGCCGGTTCCAGCGCATCTCCCAGGCTCCAACTGTGCCCGTGGTCATCGCTGTGGGCGACCGCGGCGGCGATCCGCCCGCCGTCAGTCAGCAGCACCACGCAGGGCTGGAGCAGCCGGCCGGCGAAGGGTCCGTGCCCGATCCGGGTGCCGGCGCCCGAGGCGGCGAAGATGCCGCGGATCCCGGGCCGTTTCAACTGGCCGGTGATCCGGCGGTGCGTCCAGCTGTGGCCGTCGTCGGTGGAGACGGAGAGGTCAACGTGCTGGGTCTGCGTGGTGCCTTCCAGGGATTCGAAGAAGCCCCATTGGGTGGTCGAGGCATGGAAGCAGAAGATGGTGCCGGTGTCGGGGTCCACCAGCAGGGAGGCGTCCCCGAAGCCGTTGAGCCCGGTGCCGGTGCGCAGGATGCGCTGGGGTTCCCAGGTTTCACCGCCATCGGTGCTGCGGCGCAGCACCAGGTCCGCCGGGGAGGGCAGGTCATCGAGCGTGGGCCGCCCGTCGTAGACCGCCAGCAGGGTCCCTGCCGTGGTGAGGGCCAGGGCGGGGATGCGGTATTGCCGGTAGCCGCCGGCGCCGCGGGTCGCCAGGACGGTTTGGCCGGTGGCCAGGGGGCCGGCGCTCGCAGGGAAGATGTTCGGGGGTTCGGGGCTGGGCGATTCGGTGCTCATGATTCCAGGGCGTCGAGGAACCAGCCGGTCAGGGTCGCCGGGTGGGTGATGGCGGTGCCGACCACCACCGCGTGCGCGCCGGCATCCAGCGCCGCGCGGGCCTGGGCCGGGGTGCGGATCCTGCCCTCGGCGATGACCGACACACCCAGGTCCGCCGCAACGATGGCCTCCAGCAATTCCAGGTCCGGGCCCTGGGTCTTGGGACGCTCCCCGGTGTAGCCCGCCAGCGTGGTGCCGATCAAGTCCGCCCCGGCGGCTGCCGCCGCGATCGCGTCTTCCAGCGAGCCGCAGTCGGCCATCACCGTTGCACCGGATCCCGCGCGGATCCCGGCAATGGTTTCGGTCAGGGTGAGCCCGTCGGGCCGCGGCCGCCGCGTGCCGTCCAGGGCCACCACGTGGGCGCCGGCTGCGGCAACTGCCAGTGCGTGGTGCAGCGTGGGGGTGATGAACACGCCTTCGTGCCCGTCCTTGAACAGGCCGATGACAGGGACCTGTACCGCCGAGCGGGTGGCGGAAATATCCGCCAGACCCTGCACTCGCACCGCCTTGGCCCCGCCGATCACCGCGGAGGCGGCAACCTGGGCCATGGTGCGCGGATCGCGCATGGGTTCGCCTGGGTAGGCCTGGGCGGAAACGATCAGCGCGCACTTCAGCGCGGCAAGATCGGAAGCTGTCAACAGCACGGGGTTGGCTCCTTGGAAGCGGGAAGGTGGGTGGAAGCGGCGGGGGCCAGCAGCAGGGAGGCGGCCCCGGCCAGCGCGGCGTCTGCACCCAGGGCGGCGGGTTGCGGGATGAGGGAGGCCAGCGGTCCGATGAGTTCGGCGGCGAAGGCGGCGCGCAGCGGCGCCCACCAGGAATCCCCCGCGTCGGCCAGGCCGCCGGAGACGATGACCGCTGCGGGGTCCAGCGCGTTGGCCAGCCCGCCCAGGGCGCGCCCGGCGGCGGTGGCCGCGGTGTCGATGGCGGCCAAGGCAAGCAGATGCCCGGCCGCGGCGCGGTCGAACACCGCACGCGCGTCGGGCACTTCCGGGTCTCCGCCGCTGCGCAGGTAGAGCGCGTGCAGCGAAGGGCCGGAGGCGATGGCCTCCAGGTGTCCGGTACCCCCGCAGGGGCAGCGCAGCCCGGTGGCCTCGACGCTGGGCACATGCCCCAGGTGCCCGCCGACCTGCCGGGCGCCAAAGAGCGGAACCCCATCCAGCAGCAGCGAGCCTCCGATGCCGGTGCCGAAGGCGGCCAGCAACACCGAGGAGGCCCCCGCGGCCGCCCCCAGCCAGCCTTCGCCGAGGGCGTGGGCATGCACGTCGTTGACCGCGTGCACTGCAGAGGGGTGGATCTCCAGCCGGGCAGAAAGCCCGGCGCGCAGGTCGGTCCCCGCCCAGCCGGGGAGGTGGTCGGTGGCCGAGAGCACCCGGGCGGTGGCAGGGTCGATGACCCCCGCCGCCCCGATGCCGACCCCGAGGGCCGGGGCACCGGCGGCGGCCGCCGCAGCCAGGAGCGGAGCGGCAAGCTCCGCGATGGCATCCAGCACGGCCTCGGGCCCTGCCGCCGCGGGGGTGGGCAGCGAGGCCCGGGAGGAGTTGATGCCGTCGGCGCCCACCAGGGCGGCGGCGATCTTGGTGCCGCCCAGGTCGATGCCGACGGCGGTGGGAGGGACCGGCGGGGGAAGCGCTGCCATGGA
The DNA here is from genome assembly GCF_030512175.1 of Paeniglutamicibacter sulfureus. GTDB lineage: Bacteria > Actinomycetota > Actinomycetes > Actinomycetales > Micrococcaceae > Paeniglutamicibacter > Paeniglutamicibacter sulfureus. The sequence goes on from NZ_JAULBL010000002.1 coordinate 1,728,212, forward strand.
CCTAGAGCAGCCCGGCGGTGGACAGGATCTCACCGATGCGCGCTGCCTCGGCGGCGTTCAGCGATTCCATGGGCTGGCTCATGGTGTTGGCGCCGATGACGCCGAGCTGCACCAGGGCGGTCTTGAAGGCGCCCAGGCCGCCGGCGCCGGGGGAGACGCGGGAGGCATCGGGGACCTCGACGATGCGGAAGAGCTCGGCCAGGCGGTCCTGTTCCTTGACGGCGGTTTCCCAGTTCCCGGACACCGCGGCGTCGTAGAGCCTGCGGTAGCCGGCGGGGTCCACGTTGGCCAGGCCCGGGACCAGGCCGTCGGCGCCCGAGAGCATCGCGGCATCGCAGATGACCTCGTGCCCGGAGAACATGGCGAAACCGGGCAGCTCGCGGGTGAGCAGGCGCAGCTGGCGGAAGGCGATGTCGTTGCCGGAGGAGTCCTTGACCCCCGCCAGGGTGCCCTCGTGGGCGAGTTCGGCCAGCAGTTCGGGCGCCAGCTTGAAGTGGGTGCGCACCGGGATGTCGTAGGCGAAGACCGGGAGGTCCACCGCCGCGGCCACGGCGCGGAAGTGCCGCTTGACCTCCGCTGCGTCAAAGATCGCGTAGTACGGGGTGGTGATGACCACGGCGTCGGCGCCGCCGGCGGCAACCTTCCTGGCCTCCTCGATCACCCGGGCGGTGGTCTGTTCGTTGGCGCCCACCAGCAGCGGCACGCGCCCGGCGGTGGCCGAACGAACCGTCGCCAGCACCTGGGTGCGCTCGGCGTTGGTGAGGTACGGGGTTTCCCCGGAGGAACCCAGCGGGAACAGGCCGTGCATGCCGCCGCCCACCAGGTGCTCGACCACAGCCTCCAGTCCCGGCAAATCCAGTGCGCCCTCGGTGGTGCGCGGTGTGACGACGGGCGGGATGACGCCGGTGAATGCGGGGGTGGTGCTCATAGTTCCTCCAGGGGAGTTTGGGTGGTTGCCGGGGCCGCGAGCAGGCTCGGGGCGGCTCCCAGCAGGGTTCGGGTGTAGTCGTTGGTGGGGTTGTCGAAGACCTGGGCGGCGGAGCCCTGCTCCACGATTCTTCCGGCGTTCATCACGCAGATGCGGTCAGCGACGTAGCGGACGGTGGAGATGTCGTGGGAGATGAAGACCAGTCCCAGGTTGAGCTTGGCCTTCAGGTCGGTGAGCAGGTTCAGCACCTGCGCGCGGACCGAGACATCCAGCGCGGAAGTCGGCTCGTCCGCGATCACCAGTTCCGGGTCCAGGGCCAGAGCCCGGGCGATGGCCACGCGCTGGCGCTGCCCGCCGGAGATCTGCGCGGGGGAGACCTCTGCGGCGGAGGCCGGAAGGCCCACCAGTTCCAGCAGCTCATAGACCTTGGCCGAGCGGGAGGCCCGGGTGCCGATGCCGTGCACCAGCAGCGGGTCGGTGAGGATGTCGTGCACCGTCATCCGCGGGTTCAGCGCGGTGGCCGGATCCTGGAAGATGATCGAGACCGCCTTGCCGAATTCCTTGCGGGCGCCCCCGCGGCGGGAGAAGGGTGCGTCGTGGAAGAGCACCGAGCCGCTGGTCGGTTCGCGCAGGCCCACCAGCACCGAGGCGAGGGTGGATTTCCCGCACCCCGATTCCCCGACGATGCCCACGGTTTCCCCGCGGGCGATGCTGAAGTCGACGCCGTTGACCGCTCGCACGATGGTGGGATGGAAGAGCTTGCCGCCGCGGGCGCGGTGGTGGACGTGCACGTCCCGCAGTTCCAAAACCGGGGCGGCTGACACGCCGGCGCCGCGGGCGCCGGCCGGGGCGGTGGTGCTCATGCGTTGGCTCCTTCGGAGGAAGTGGCGGACGCGGTGGCCGCAGGATCGGCGGCGGTGGTGGCCCAGTAGTGGTCGGCGGAACCGACCTGCACCAGCTCCAACGCGCGGTGCGGATCGGCCGCGGGGTCCAGCGAGCGGGCGGCGAACCTGTCCCCGGCAGCGAAGTCGCGGGGACTGGGCACCGATCCGGGGATCTGGTGCAGGCGCTCGGCCCCGGATTCGATGGAGAGCACCGCGCCGAGCAGCCCGCGCGTGTATTCGTGCCTCGGGTCCGCCAGCAGCTGCCCGGTGGCACCGGATTCGACGACCTGCCCGGCGTACATGACGGTGGTGCGGTGCGCCAGGGAGGCCACCAGCGCCAGGTCGTGGCTGACGAACACCATGGCGAAGCCAAGTTGTTCGCGCAGCTCGTTGAGCAGGTCAACGACCTGTGCCTGCACCGTGACATCCAGTGCGGTGGTCGGCTCGTCCGCGACCACCAGCTTGGGGGAGCGGGAGAGCGCCATGGCAATGAGCACGCGCTGGCGCTGCCCGCCAGAGAGCTCGTGCGGGTAGGAGCGCAGGGTCCTGCGCGGATCCAGCTTGACCAGCTTGAGCAATTCCTCCGGGCTCATCCGCCCGTTGCGCCGGGTCAGCTGTTCCATTTGCTCGCGGATCAGCATCGAGGGGTTCAGCGAGGACAGGGCGTCTTGGTAGACCATCGCGATCTGTTCCCCGCGCAGGCCCTTGAAGAGCTTTTCGCGGGTGGTCTCGCGGTTGTCCGGGCCCACAAGTTCGCGGCCCTCGAACTTGATCGATCCGGTGACCGAGGCGTTGGGTGCCAGCAGTCCCATGATTGCCAGGGAGGTGATCGACTTGCCGCAGCCGGACTCGCCGACCAATCCCATGGTCTCGCCCTCGTTGACGGTGAAGGAGACCCGGTCAACGATGGCTGTGTCGCCGTAGCGGTCGGGGAAGCGGATGGAAAGGTCGCGCACCTCGAGGATCGGGCGGGCGGCGGTGTCCGGGTGCAGCCTGTCGGAGCGACCCAGTTCTGTGGAGCGCAGGGCCTCGAGCTGGGCTGCGAGCAGCGGCGGGGTCGCCGCATCAGGGGAGGAGGACAGGTGAGCAGCGTCAACCTCGTGGCCGGACTCGGCGCGCAGCACCGCGGCGGCGGTGTTGTCCTTCTCGGTGATCTTCGCCGGCTTGCGCAGCCGCGGGTTCACCATGGCGTCGGTGAGGCCCTCGGCCAGCACATTCAGGCACAGCACGGTGAGCAGGATCAGCAGGCCGGCGTAGGTGGTGGCCCACCAGGCGCCGTTGAGCACCAGGGTGCGGCCATAGGAGATGACGTTGCCCCAGCTGGGGGCGGGGTCCTGGACGCCGGCGCCCAGGAAGGAGAGGGAAGCCTCGAAGATGATGGCATCCGCCACCATCACGGTGGCGAAGACCAGCACCGGGGCCGCGGTGTTGCGCACCACGTGCCGCACCAGGATGTGCAGGCGGGAGGCACCGAGCACCTGTTCGGCGCGGACGTAGTCCTCGCCCCACTGGGCCATGACGTTGGCGCGGACCACGCGGGCCAGCTGCGGGATGTAGATGACGGCAATGGCCACGATGATCACCGGGACGGAGTTGCCCAGGGTGGCCAGCAGCACGGCGGCCAGCGCGATGCCGGGGAAGGCCATGATGACATCCATGATGCGCATGACCGATTCGCTGACCCACTTGGAGGCGGTCGCTGCGATCGCGCCGAGCACCGCACCGATGGCGATGGCCAGCGCCACGGCGCCCAGGCCGATGAGCAGCGAGGAGCGGGCGCCGTAGAGCAGGCGCGAGTAGATGTCGCGGCCCAGCCGGTCGGTGCCAAAGGGGTTGGTGGTACTGGGTGCCTGGGCGGGGATGCCGGTGGCCAGCGGGTCGTGCGGGGCAAGCCAGGGGGCGAAGAGCGCGGCGAGGGCAACGATTGCCAGGAAGAGCAGGGCGGCCTTGGATCCGAGGGGAAGGGCCTTGAAGGCCAGGCCGGGGCGGCTGAGGCGGTCAGCGAGTCCGTACCGCATGGTCATACCGTCCTAATCCGGGGGTTGATGAGCAGGTAAAGCAGGTCCACGGCGATGTTGACCAGGACGAAGGTGATGGCGATGGTCAGGGTGACGCCCTGGACCAGGGAGACATCGTTGTTGGTGATGCCGTTGAGGATGAGCTGGCCCATGCCGGGAAGCGAGAAGATCATTTCGATGACCACCGCACCTCCCAGCAGGTAGCCGATGCGCAGGCCCAGCACGGTGACCGGGGTGATCAATGCGTTGCGCAGAACGTTGCGGCGGATGACCTCGGGGCGCGGGACGCCGTTGCCGATGGCGGTGCGGACGTAGTCCTTGTCCATTTCTTCCACCATGGAGGTGCGCACCACGCGGATCAGCGAGGCGCAGACCGGGATGGCCAGGGCCAGGGCGGGCAGGGCCAGGGAGCGGAAGTAGCCGGCGGGGTCCTGGCTGAAGGGGACGAAGCCGCCGGAGGGGAAGGTCCCGGTGCCCAGGGCCAGCCACTGGATCAGCAGGATGCCGAGCCAGAAGGAGGGAGTCGCCACCGCGGCGATGGAGAGCACGCGGATGCCCTGGTCCGGCCAGCGGTCGCGGTAGAGCGCGGCGGTGACGCCCAGGAGCAGGGAGAGCACCACGGCGATGGCGACGCCGAAGAAGGTCAGCTGCAGGGTCAGCGGGAAGGCGCCGGCAATGATGTCGGAGATCGGCTGGGCCGGCGGGGTGGTCTTGCCGAAGTCGAGCACCAGCAGGCGGCCCAGGAAGGCGATGTATTGGGCGATGACTGGCTGGTCCAGACCGCGTTCGGCGCGGTAGGCGGCCTTGGCTTCTTCGCTGGCGCCCTCGCCGAGCGCGGTGGTGGCCTGGTCGCCGGGGGAGAACTGCAGGACCAGGAAGACCAGCAGCGTGACGCCCAGGATCATCAGTGGCAGTGCCGCCAGGCGTCGGCCCAGCAGGCGGAGGATATTGCCCACGTCTATGGTGCTCCTCGGTATGGGGGGTGGAAAAAAGAAAGCTTGGGAAAGAAATGGCGCGCCGCCCGCCCGCCATGGGGGAGGGGGAGGGCGGCGCGCCAAGTATTTTTAGGCGTGCGCGACGTCCACGAAGGAAAGTCCGGTGGTCGGCAGCGGGCGGAAGCCGGTGAGCGTGTCCGGGTTCCAGGCGGTCGGGAGCATGCGGTGCAGGATCGGGTAGAGCGGTGCCTGCTCGGCGATCAGGTCAATGACCTGGTTCCAGACCTTCTGGGCTGCGACCGGGTCGGCGGCACGGACCGCGTCATCCAGCTGCTTCTGCACCGTGGCGTATTCCTTGGATTCGTGCCAGCGGAAGCGGTCCTGCGGCCACACGGTGCCGCGGAACCACCAGGAAAGCAGCAGGTCCAGGTCGTTGCCGAAGACCGAGGGATCGCCCGGAGCGGCGACGACGCGGAAGGTGCCCGAGTCGACGTGGTCCGGATACAAGGCACCGGACTGCATGGACTTGAGCGTGACCTTGACCCCGGGAAGCTTGTTCCAGGATTCGATGATCACCGGGGCGGCGTCCTTGACCCAGGAGGTGTCGGTGGTCAGCAGCTCGAAGGAAAGCTCGGTGACCCCTGCCTCCTTGAGCAGGGAAGCTGCCTTGTCCGGGTCGTAGGTGTAGACGGTGGCGGCGCGGTGATAGCCCGGGTGGTTCTCCTGCACGAAGGAGCTGGCGGCGGTCGCGTTGCCCAGCAGGGCGCGGTCGATCACGGTCTGGGTGTCCAGTCCGTAGTGCAGGGCCTGGCGGACCAGCTTGTTGTCGAAGGGCTTTTCTGCGCAGTTGAACATCAAGAAGAGCAGGCCGAAGGACTGCACGGACTCGACGGTTGCATTGGCCTTGAGCCGCTCGATGTCCAGGTAGGGGACGTCCTCGATGGCCTGGACGCGGCCGGACTCCACGGCGGTGACGCGGGCGGCTGCATCCGAGAGCAGGAACCAGGTCATGCCCGGGGCCTTGGCGGCCATGGGGCCGTTGTAGGCCTCGAACTTCTCGAAGACGATCTTGTCGTCCTTGACCGCGGAGATGAGCTTGTAGGGTCCGGTGCCCACCGGGGCGGCGTCGAAGCCGGCCTGGTCGGCGGAGGCCAGCTTCTTGGGGACGATCTTCACGATGGAAATGCGCTCGGCGAAGAGCGGGAAGGGGTACTTCAGGGTGAAGGAGACGGTGTCCTCGCCCTTGGCGGAGACCTTGTCAATGAAGGGAATGAACTGGGCGAAGAGCGAGGCGTTCTTGGCATCCAGCACGCGGTCGAAGGAGTAGACGACGTCCTCGACGGTGACCGGGTCACCGTTGTGGAAGGTGGCGCCGGAGCGGAGCTTGATCTCGTAGCCCAGTTCGCCGACCTTGACGGGTTCGGCGGCGGCCAGGGCCAGGTAGCGTTCGCGGGTGGAGGGGTGCAGCTCGGTCAGGCCCTCGAAGATGTGCAGGTTTGCTGCCATCGGGGTGGCGCCCGAAGAGGTCATCGGATCGAACCCGGTGGACAGGGCGTAGGACATGCCTGCCTCGATCGGCTTGGTCCCTGCGGCACCTGCCGCCCCGGTGGTCGCGGTGCCGGTGGCACCGCTGGGTCCGCAGGCCGAGAGAGTCGCGGCAAAGGCGCCGGCAACGCCCATGGCCCCGGCGATCTTGAGGAAATTGCGGCGGGAGCTGGCCATGTTCATTACTTCGTTGTGTTGCTTCATGGTGGGTCACCTCGAGTGGAATGTGAGTGGAGATCGGATGTAGGATGTCCTATGCCTGAAGTACAATGTATGCGAAGTCACATTGAACGTCAACCATGGCCCCGCACCCGGCGGGACCGGCAGGCACCACGCGGCAGATGAAAGGGAATCCCCGATGAGCGCAGCACAGCCAAGCGGCCGGCAGGCACGGGCCAACGCGGCTAACCGGTTGCAGGCCCTGCAGCAGGAAATCATGGAATTGATCCTTGAACGCGGGCTCGTTCCGGGCGATCCGCTGCCCACCGAGCATGAGCTCGTCGAGGTGCTTGGCGTGGGACGCAACACCGTGCGCGAATCTCTCAAAGTGCTCCAAGCCCTGGGCATCGTGGATGTGCGCCACGGCTACGGAATGTTCGTGGCCACCAAGCAGCTCGGCGCGCTCGCCGCTACCCTCGAGTTCCACTCGCGGCTCTCGCTGCGCAACGGCGGACACGAGGCAATGGAACTTGTCGAGGTCCGCCAAGCCCTCGAGTCCGGGCTGATCGGCGCCGCCATTGACGCGATGACGGCGCCCGCGCTGGAGGTCGTGCGCGCCGCGGTGGAGGACATGGAGGCCAGAGCCGAGGCCGGCCTGCCACTGAGCGAGGCGGACAAGCGTTTCCACCGCGGGCTCTTTGAGCCGCTGGAAAACGGGATGCTCACCAACCTGCTGGGGGTCTTCTGGTCCGCCTATTCCAAGCTGCACGAGCAAATGGACCCGACCGACGACCTGCTCGTCGAGACCGCCCGCAACCACCGGGAAATCTACGAGGCAGTGGCGGCGGGCGACAAGGCGAAAGCGGGGGAACTCATGGCAGGTCACTTTGACGGGATCCGCGGACTGATCCACACTACCGTCGGCGGCGAATGAGCAGTCCCTCGGGAAAGCGACCTTGAGGGTAAACAGCACCAAATTGCTCAAGTGAGATATTGGCGGCAGACAGCCATTGGTCTAAGGGTGTGGTGCGGTGACGGGACGTAAATATTTGTCCGGTATGCAAATCTAACATTAGATACATATGATAGAAGATGTCGTCGAAAATCAATGCAGCTATTTTTTTGGGGGAATCCGCTGTGACTAAAAGTCGATCTTTTTCTGTGTATCTTCTGAAAAAGGGATTTAATGCATCAAGTGCGTTGAAAGATGATCATTCATTGACACCGGTCGGTAAAAGTTCGGGACTCCCTGTCGGCTGGAAGATGTATCTCTTCGATCCGCAGCAGCGTCAACCGTGGTGGCGGGACTATTTCGGCCTAAGTCAAGACCTTAGTCAGAGCGTAAAAGGCGCCCTTGTATTCCTCTCTGCGGAAGGACGTAACTTCGCCATTTCTTTGGGGCCGGCTCACTTTAGCCTCAAGGATGAGAGCTACGAGTACGATTTCGGACTCCTGGTGACGCTAAATTGTGTTGATCCGACGTTGATTAGAAATACCGATGTTCTTGAGCCTGGTTCAGCGAGGCGGCAGAGAACCCAGCTTGCATCACGTTCAGATCTGACCTACTTCGATTTCGACGGTGACAACTCGATCCTCAGGACGCTAACTGGGAATATTCGGACGGAGTATGAACACCTTTTCAAATTTGCCACGGGAGCCAGCAACCTGAGGATCAGTTCCAGCGCGAGCGTTGATGAGCTCGAAGCCCTGTGTGGTCAAATTCTAGATATTTATAAGATGGAAACCTACAAATCTGCTTTCCCTGGGATCCGAAACATCACTCCGGTACGGGATCCCGACGAAATCACCAGACTTGACGTCGCGCTGATCCAAGCCATTCGAATACGCGATGACCATGTTGCTCTCGCGGTCCCCGCGATTGTTGATTATCAAGACAACTTCTGGGTGCGATTTGGTGGCCTCGGCGCGAGCTTGCTGCATCCGGATGTGGATATTAGCGACTATTACAAATACGTCAGCAGCAATGGATTAGAAGTCGAAACGCTCAATGTGGTTGACCTCAAGCATCATGAATTGAGGCTTGCCAATGATGACGGGGCAACTCGCGATAAGTATTCGATTTACAAGTCGCTTGTTTTTGATACCAAGCTCGCTAGTTCGGCAGGCACCTACTATCTGAGCGAGGCAAGCTGGTATCAAGTCGAAGACGACTTTATTGCGGACCTCAGGAACCATCTGGATGCGCGCTATGAGGATCTGTGGTTACCGGATTGTTCGAAAAAACCAGAAGCGGCCTATAACCAGATAGCTGCCGATTCCGCAGCCAGAGCTATTTGCCTGGACAAAACAAACATGAGTCCAAAGGGACAGACGGCTCTCGAACCGTGCGATATTTACTCCGTCAGGGATGGTCGAGCCGTGCTAAGCCATATTAAGATCGGCACCAGTTCTGGTGACTTGAGTCATCTGTTCAATCAAGGTGCGAATGCTGTGCAACTTTTGCGTTCGAGCGAGCCCGCGCGGGAACGTCTGGTGAAACTGATCCAAGAAAATGGCGGTAGCAACGAAGACGCAAAGCCTGTAGAGAATCGAGATTTTTTGGTTGAGTACGGAATTATTAGTCGCAAAAATCCGACGAACAAGTCAGATAATCTGCCGCTGTTCTCTAGGATCAGCCTCAAACGTGCCCTCGAAGATCTAGAGCTGATGGGTGCCCCCGCATCGTTTGGCTTTATTTCTGATAAAACGCCACGGGATCAACCAAAGGTCAAAAAACGACAGCCGAGGCAAAAGACCGGGTGATGCGTACTGATCGGCGAAGGTGGTAAGCATGCACCTTGAATGCGCTATTAGCGTGGCCTCTTAGTCGCTGGCGGAGAACGTTCGTTGTTGGCACTGCTTGAGGAGTCAGGCGGGACCCCGCTCCACGGTGGTTTCGTAGCCATAGCGGTCCCCGCGGTACAAGGTCTCGGTGGCCTCGATGGCCCGGCCTTGGTCGGTGAAGCCCACGCGGTCCACCCGCAGGGCCGCGGCACCCACGGGCTGGTCAAGGAGGTGCGCTTCGGTGACCGAGAGGTTGGTTGCCGTGATGCTCTGGCCGGCCCGCACGATGCGCTGGCCGTGTTCGGCCAGCTGTGCATCCAGCGAACCCTCCGGATCGGGAAGTGCCTCGCCGAACAGGCCGGGCAACAGCCGCGCGGTTTCCAGCGCCATGGGTGCACCGTCGGCCAACCGCAGCCTGCGCAGCAGCAGCACCTCGGAACCCTCCTCCACGCCGAGCGCCCTGGCGGTCTCGGCCGGGCACGGCTCGATCCGGCAGTCCAGGGTGCGGGAGGATGCCTTGAATCCGCGCTCGGCCATGTCCTGGCTGAAGCCGGTCAGTCGCGTGCCCTTGCGGATCTGCGAGGGATCCGCGACATAGGTTCCCGACCCCTGCACGTTGTAGACAAGCCCCGCCGCCGCCAGCCTGGCGATGGCCCGCCGCACGGTGTCGCGGCTGACGCGGTAGCTCACCTGCAGCTCCCGTTCGGTCGGCAACGGCTCGCCGATGGCAAGATCCGTGCGGATCTGCTCGGCCAGGACCTTGGCCAAAACCACGTATTTCGGCGATCCGGTCCGAACCAATTCGAGTGAAGTCTCCATATTCCCGAGTATAGATCGAACCATTTTGATATTGGTACGGACAAATCATTGATTCATGGGTACTCTGGGCAAGGTGGAAATCATCGTGCTCTCAGACCCCGCGGCCGTGGGCCGCCACGCCGCCCGCCTCATCGCCGACACCCTTGCCGGGAAACCCGACCCCGTGCTCGGCGTGGCTACAGGCTCCAGCCCGCTGGCCACCTATGCCGAACTTGCAGCCCTGGTGCACGGCGGACTGGATCTTTCCCGCGCCAGTGCCTTTGCGCTGGATGAATATGTGGGACTGGACGCTGCGCATCCCGAGGCCTACCACTCGGTCATCCACCGGACCGTGACCGTCCCCTTGGGGTTGGATCCCGTCCGGGTCCACGTGCCGAACGGCGCGGCCGCAGACCTGCGGGCAGCCTGCGCGGACTATGAAGCGGCCATCGAGGCTGCCGGTGGGATTGACGTACAGCTGCTGGGTATCGGTGCCAACGGGCATATCGGCTTCAATGAACCCGGCTCCTCGCTGGGCAGCAGAACCCGCGTGAAGACGCTGGCCCCGCGGACCCGGCGCGACAACGCGCGGTTCTTCGGGGGAGAGGCCGAGGCTGTTCCGGTGCATTGCCTGACCCAAGGCATTGGCACCATCCTGCGTGCGCACTCCGTGTTGCTGGTGGCCACCGGAGAATCCAAGGCGGCCGCCGTGGCTGCCATGGCGGAGGGCCCGCTCGGGGCCTTCTGTCCGGCGAGCGCGCTGCAGCTCCATGAGCGGGCGACCGTGGTGGTGGACGAGGCCGCAGCCTCGTTGCTGCGGGACCGCGAGTACTACGATTTTGCCCGCGACAACGCGCCCGAAGGTGCCTTCGACCTCGACTGATCCACTCTCCGACGCTTGACATCTGTGGCACGCATCACGTATCCATAGATCGGATGTCCTACCTCTTAGCTCGACCTCACCGACCCTCCCCACGCCGGAAAGGCACTTCCCAAGAGATGACCGCACACCACAAGCCCCGACTCTCCCGCGCCGCACGCCCCTTGGCGACAGCCGCCATGATCGCAATGCTGGCACCTGTCGCATTGGCCGGATCCGCTTCCGCGGCCCTACCGGTGCCCGGCAACGACCCGTTCGCCGCCCCGGGCAGCTACAGCGAAGAAAACCTCGCCGCCGACCGGACCGGCGAAAACTACTTCTACCGCATCCCCGCCCTTGCCCACCTGGGCAACGGCGTAGTGCTCTCCTCCTGGGACGCCCGTCCTAACTCCGCTGCCGACGCACCCAACGCCAACAGCATTGTGATGCGCCGCAGCACGGACAACGGCAAGACGTTCGGGCCCATGACCACCATCGCTGCAGGACACCTGGGCGATGCCGAAGAACCAAAGTACGGCTATAGCGATCCCAGCTTCGTGGTTGACGAGCAAACCAACACCGTCTTTGCCTTCTTTGTCTATTCCAAGGACCAGGGCTTCCATGGAAGCACCTGGGGCAATGACGATGCCGACCGCAATGTCATCAGCGCCGCCGTGGTTTCCTCCATCGACGGCGGAGTGACCTGGAGCGAACCGCGCCTGATCACCGATGTGGCCAAGCCCGGTGCCGACTCGACCCCGGAGCCCGGGGACGTGAAGACCACGTTCGCCACCTCCGGGGCCGGGATCCAGCTGCGCTACGGGCCCCACGCCGGGAGGTTGATCCAGCAATACGCCGGCCGGGTCCTGCAGGAGGACGGGAGCACGCCGATCCAGGCCTACTCGCTCTACTCCGATGACCACGGACAGACCTGGGAGCGCGGGGAATTCCTTGGCACCGGGATGGATGAAAACAAGGTCGTGGAACTCTCCGACGGACGCGTGATGCTCAACTCCCGCGACTCGAACAACGGCGGCTTCCGCAAGGTGGCCATCTCCACCGACGGCGGACACAGCTACTCACCGGTCGAAGCGGACACCGAGCTCGTGGATCCGACCAACAACGCCCATGTGACCCGGATGTATCCCGAAGCGGCAGAGGGAAGCCAAGATGCGAAGATGCTGCTCTACACCGGGGCCAACCACCCCACCGAGCGCCGCAACGTCTCGGCCCGGGTCTCCTGCGATGACGGGGAGACCTGGCCGGGGCTGCGCACCATCCGCTCCGGCTTCTCCGCCTACTCGGTGGCCACCGCGCTGGATGCCGGTATGTACGGGGTCTTCTATGAGGGCAGCTACACCAACGACCTCCCCCTTGCCACCTTTGACCGCGACTGGCTGAACGTGGCCTGCGCCCCGCTGGCAGCCGAGGCCCTGGCACTGGATGCGGGGGCCAGCGCCGAGGCGAGCCTGGTCATCACCAACCAGGAAGAGGCGGCGCTGTCCGGAACACTGACGCTGACCGGACCGGCGGGGTGGAGCGCCGGCACCGCCGAGGTCTCTGCACTGGCGGCCGGGGTGAAGACAACGCTCAGCCTGCCGGTCACGGCACCCAGCACCGCCAACGGGGCAGTGAAGCTGCAGGCACGGTTCACCGCCGCCGACGGACGCACCTCGCACAGCACCGTGACCGCCCAGGTGAAGGGTCAATCAATCATCTCGCTCGAGGTGTCGGGCAAGCGCTCGGACGCCGGCCGCGACCTCGCCGCGTTGCCCTACACGGCGGGGGAGAAGTTGCCATACACCTTCCACGTGGCAAACACCGGAAACACCAATGCCTGGGTGGTCCCGACAGCGGGCAACTTCGCCCCGCTGGTTGCAGCACCGGTGGGACAGCCGAGCCCGGCGGGCAATTGCCGCTACTCCTCACTTGCGGCAGGTGCATCCTATGACTGCACCACTCCTCGCCACACCGTGACCGAAGCCGAAGTGGCCGACGGCTTCTTCAAGCCCTCCAGCACCTGGACCACCGGCAGGATCCCTTACTACGCCACGGTGGTGAAGGAATATTCCATTGACGGAGGCGAGGTCGACCTGGTCGTTCGCGCGCCGGGCCTCTCGGCCACTGCCGCGGCCGGCACCTTCACCGACGTGGACGGCAACGGACATGCCTCCGCCGGGGACACCGTCAAGCACGCGGTGGCCCTGGGCAACACGGGCAACGTCCGGCTCACCGGGATCCACGCCGGGGACCAAGCGCTCGCCGAGGAACTCACTCCCGGAGCCACCCTGGAAACCGAGATCGTCCACGAACTGACGGCCGAAGAGGCCGCCGCCGGCGAACTGGCCGGGCGCACCATGGAATTCGAAGCAGCCAACGGCTCCAAGCGGGCGGTTGCGCAGCTCGAACTTTCGGCCGTCCCGCTGCCGCGGGACCCCGCGGCCTGGGAGCCAAACGACGCTGAAACGCAGTCCCCGGCAGACAGCCGGCTTTCATTCGTGCCGGAGGCGGGAGCCGCCCGCTGGGACGGAAACTACTCCGTGGCCCTGGACCTTGCCCGGGGGACCAATGCAAGTGTCTTCCGTCTCTTTGAGGATGGGAAGCTGATCCACGGCCAGCAACTCGAGGCCAACAGCCCGCAGTCGCAGCGCGCCGTGGTCCAGCTGCGCGGCCGCGCCGACGGAACCCGCGTCTACACCGCGGAACTGGAAAACGCCGCAGGCATCGCAAAATCCCTTCCGTTGCGGGTCACCGTGGATTCCGTGAGGGCCGAGTAACCCCCGCCCGCAAGGGATTGAACGGCAGGTGACGGGGGTCAGCGGCCACCGGGTCGCGGACCCCCGTCATGCGGTCTTTCGGAGACCGCCAAACGTTTTTTCCCCGCCCGGGTTTCGTGGACATACAAAAGAATGCTGAGTAGTGAAATAACAGGGATTGAACCGGGACAGGGTTATGATGAGTCGCGATGGCAAGGTTATTTGGGACCGATGGTGTCCGCGGAAAAGCAAACGAACTTCTGACCCCAGAACTGGCAATGGCGATTTCACAAGCCGCCGCCATGGTGTTGGGGCACGAACAAATACATGACGGGCGACGTCCCGTGGCGGTGGTGGCCAAGGATCCCCGGATCAGCGGCGACTTCCTCTCGGCTGCGATCGAGGCGGGCCTCGCGGCCACCGGCGTCGACGTGCACGATGCGGGGACCCTGCCCACTCCGGCGGCGGCTTACCTGGTAGCGGACCTTGATGCCGACTTCGGCGTCATGATCTCTGCCTCGCACAACGCTGCCCCGGACAACGGAATCAAGTTCCTGGCCCGCGGCGGCAAGAAGCTCGACGACGCCCTCGAGGACGCCATCGAGGCGGCCATGGAGAAGCCCAAGTACCGCCCGGTCGGTGCCGACGTGGGACGCATTTCGCGCTTCGCCGATGCCGAGGACCGCTACGTCATGCACCTGTTGCAGACGCTGCCCAACCGCCTGGACGGGCTCAAGATCGTCCTTGATTGCGCCCACGGCGCGGCCAGCGGATGCTCGCCTGAGGTCTTCAACGCCGCCGGTGCCGAGGTCCTGGTCATTGGCGCGGAGCCGGACGGCATCAACATCAACGACGGCTACGGCTCCACGCACCTGGAACGCCTGCAGGCGGCAGTGGTGGACAACGGAGCGGATCTGGGCATTGCCCACGACGGCGACGCCGACCGCTGCCTGGCCGTTGACCATGAGGGAACCGTAGTGGACGGGGACCAGATCATGGCGATCATGGCCACCGCATTGAAGGACCGCGGGGAACTGAAGGACAACACCCTGGTCGCCACCGTGATGAGCAACCTCGGGTTGAAGATCGCGATGCGCGAAGCCGGCATCACCGTCAAGGAAACCGGCGTGGGGGACCGCTACGTGCTCGAGGGCATGCGCGAGGGCGGCTACAACCTGGGCGGCGAACAGTCCGGCCACGTGATCTTCGCAGACCACGCCACCACCGGGGACGGGGTGTTGACCGGCCTGCACATCGCAGCGCGCGTCAACTCCACCGGCAAGACCCTGAAGGAACTCTCCGGCGCCATGACGGTACTGCCGCAGGTGCTGATCAACGTCAAGGGCGTGGACAAGCTCGCTGCTCCCGCGAACAAGATGCTGATCGCCGCGATCGTTGCCGCCGAGGCCGAATTGGGCCACAACGGCCGGGTGCTGTTGCGCCCCTCGGGTACCGAGCCGGTGGTTCGCGTGATGGTGGAAGCCACCTCGCAGGACATGGCACATTCCCTGGCCACTTCGCTGGCCGCAGTCGTTTCGCGCGAACTGGCACTATAGATTCTCCTTGCAACATTGAGACCGTGGCCGAGTGTTCCGGCACCTACGGTGTCAGGCGCTCGGCCACACGCATTTGAGGTGTGCAGCACTTCGCTGCAGCCGTGACTGTCGAAAGGGTGTGCCAGAGGCATGAGCATGAAGATATCGGTGATTGGCACAGGATACCTGGGCGCGACACACGCGGCCTGCATGGCCGAGCTTGGCTTTGAGGTGATCGGCGTGGATGTCGATCCGGCCAAGATCGAGGCGTTGTCCGAAGGCAAGCTGCCCTTCCACGAACCGGGCCTGGGAGAGCTGCTGCGCAAGCACGTGGCCTCCGGACGGCTGCGCTTCACCACCGACTACGAGGAAGTGGCCACTTGGGCCGATGTGCATTTCATCGGCGTCGGCACCCCGCAGCGCGCCGACGGCCACGGGGCGGACATGCGGTTCGTCGATGCCTCGGTGGCGGAACTTGCCACGCGCATTCGCGGCACCGCGCTGATCGTGGGCAAGTCCACGGTTCCGGTGGGCACCGCACGCCGGCTGCGCGGGCTCATTGCCGCCAACGCCCATCCGGATGCACAGATCTCCCTGGCCTGGAACCCCGAGTTCCTGCGCGAGGGCTTCGCCGTGGCAGACACCATGTCACCTGACCGGCTGGTGCTGGGAGTCGAGGACGCAACCTCCGAGGAGATCCTGCGCCGGGTCTATGCCCAGGCGCTGGAGGCAAACACCCCGCTGATCGTCACCGACTTCGAGACCGCGGAACTGGTCAAGGTGGCCGCCAACGCGTTCCTGGCCACCAAGATTTCCTTCATCAATTCCTTTGCCGAGGTCACCGAGACCATCGGCGGGGACATCGCGGTGCTGGCCGATGCGCTGGGCCATGATGCAAGGATCGGGCGCAAGTTCCTCAACGCCGGAGTGGGCTTCGGCGGAGGTTGCCTGCCCAAGGACATCCGGGCATTGCAGGCCCGCACGAGCGAGCTGGGACTGACCCACACCATGGGTTTCCTGGCCGAGGTCGACGAGATCAACCTGCGCCGGCGCGAACGCGTGGTCCGACTGGCCCAGACGATGCTCAACGACAAACTGGTGGGCGCCCGCATTGCGGTTCTTGGAGTCACCTTCAAGCCCGACTCCGATGACGTGCGCGATTCCCCGGCGTTGGATATCGCCGTTCGGCTGTTCAACGCAGGTGCTGACGTTTTGGTCTATGACCCCAAGGGGAACAAGAACGCGGCCGATCGTTTCCCGCGGCTGCAGTACGCCAACGACCTGCCCGAGGCCGTGAAGGATGCCGACCTGGTGCTGCTGCTCACCGAGTGGGCCGAATTCAAGGCGCTTGTCCCGACGGACCTCGAGGAATTGGTCGCCACGAAGCGCATCATCGACGGACGCAATGTGCTGGACCGTGCGCCGTGGCGGGACGCCGGATGGGAAATCGTGCGGATGGGCCAGCACTACGCACCGCTGGATGGAGAACTTTAGGTCGCGCTGACGGCTTTCCGAAGTTCACACAAAGAAGCTGAGCTCAGCCGACCCTGAAGCGGACGGCGCCACAGGACGGTGGCCACATACTGGTTTGACCAGCATGTGGCCACCGTCTTGTGCGTAGTCATCGAAGCGTCCCTGCGGACTGCCCATGGCACCTGCCGGCCCCTGCGTTAGGTGAAGACGATGTATGCGCCAACGCCGCACACGATGGCGATAAGCAGACCAAGTCCAATGTTTTGCCAGACATAGGGCACGCGAGGTCCCTGCCGGTAAAAGCGGTCGTGATTGCGACTACGCGTTCTGCGTCCCAAGATTCTCTCCCCAAGTTTCGTGCGCCCCCCCAGGACGCGATTAAGGTCGATCCTAGCAGGCAGAAGCGATTCGACCATTAATGTGACCAATCAGGAACTGCCCGTTCCCAGCCGAACCGCCTTGGGTCTACAGACCGTCAAAGCGATCGATTCTGGACAGTACCGGATAGGGGTCCTGGCCCTCCAATTGCGTTCGAATATCGGACCGGGCTTGGAACCCAAACGGCTAGGCGGAGGCGGGTCTCTAAGTGAGTACTGAGTATCCGACTATGCCCAGGACAACCAAGGTGAGCAGCCCCAATCCGATGTTTTGCCAGATCACCAGAACACGTGACTTCTTGCGGTAGTAGATTCGATTCCAAGACAAAACAGTCGCCCCCAAACTTAAGACTTCCCCCAATTGGAGCCTTGTTGCACCAGCCTAAACCATGGCGCAGCGGAAAGGACCAAGATGACTATGGCTGATTGCGGGATGTTTCTCAGGCAGCTGGAGACTGGCCTTGGAAGCAGGGCGAAACGCTGCTGGGCGATTGGCACGGAACCCCGGCACCAAGTCCTAAGGGTTGTGGGAGAGCGACAAGAGTATGGCCCGGTAACCAAGACCACAACCAGGCCACGTCGTTCAACTACCGCCGGGGCCGGCGAGCAACTCTTTGGGTGATCGCCAAAGGGGTTTGCCCGGACTATGTGCAAGAACGTACATGCTGATGGCGTCCGGGGAGCCGTTGTCACGACGCCGGTATCAAAACCTGTCCGGCTCGGCTCGTGTTAGAGCCCCAGGTCCCGGCCCGCACGTGGAAGTTCCTGCAAGACATCAACGGCGCTGACGGTGCCCTTGTGGGCCGCGAGGGCACCCGCGTGCGCATGGATCAGTGCTCCGGCAGCAGCAAGGTCCGTCAGGCGATGGCCAAGGGCCACGACGTCCTTGTTCGTGGGCGTGGCCGGGAGGTTGGCTGCGGCCAAGACCGTGCCCAGGATGCCGGTCAGCACGTCGCCGCTTCCGGCGGTTGCAAGGTCAGGCGTGGAAGCATGCACGATCAATGTGTAGCCGTCCGGAGCCGTACAGATAGTTGACGGTCCCTTGAGTAGGACGACACTGTCGTAGGCAACGGCGGCCCAGCGGGCCCAGCGGATCGGGTCGGCCGCGATGTCCCGGGAACTGACGCGTACGCCGGCTTTTGCCAATAGGGCGTGGAGTTCCCCGGCATGCGGGGTGAGGATACGCAACTGGTGGTGCTCGCCCGGTTCCAGCATGGAAAAGGCGCCGGCATCAATGACGCAGGGCGTGTTCGCCGCTAATATTTGCGCCAGGTGCTTGCGGGTGTCTTCGGTGTCGTCCAACCCCGGGCCGATGGCCCAGGCGCCAATGCGTGTTGCACCCTCGCGTTCGTTTCGGCGATTGCGTGCAAGCAATGCCGTGAGCTCGGGGGTAGCCAGGGGAACGGACTCCGGTACCTGGGTAGTCAAGGCGGTTGCCACGGCATCCGGGACAAGGGTGCGCAGAAGGCCCAACCCGCTGGCCACTGCGGCACGAGCCGTGAGCACCGCGGCACCCGGGTACTTCGCGGAGCCGGCCAACAGCCCCAGCACTCCGCGCTGGTACTTGTGGCGCCCGGCGGTGCTCCAGTCTCCGTCACGGCCCAGCAACAGCTCGAGATCGTCTCCCTGCACCACCCAGGCCTCGGGCTCCGGCAAGGCCGCGCCGAGTCCCAGATCCGTAACGCGAATGCTTCCCGAGACCAGATGGCCCGAGCCAACCACGAGCCCCGTCTTCAGCGCGCCGAAGCTCACCGTGCGGTCCGCCGGGATGACGCTATCGACCGTAGCCCCGGTGTCGGAATCGACGCCGCTGGGCAAGTCGCACGCCAGGACTGGAATGTCCCGGGGGATGGCTGGCAACTCAAGACCGGGACGTGCGCCGGTGCCGTAGCCGGCATCGATCAACAGGTCGCAATCCTCGAGCAGTTCGTCCAGGTCCGCTACGGCGGCTGTGCGCCCGCCCGCACGCGACAGGGCGGCCAATCCCTCCTGGTGGGGCTGGGAGCCCAAAAGCACCGCGGTGGCGTGAACCCCGCGCTTGGCCAGCGATGCCAAGGCAAAGAGTCCGTCTCCGCCATTGTTCCCCGGTCCTACCAGCGCCACGGCGCGTGATCCGTAAAGACGCCCGGTATCTTCCTTGAGCATCACCACGGCCTGGTGGGCCAACGCGTCGGCGGCACGGCGCATCAAGGTCAGGTCGTTGGCATCGCGTAGCAGCTTAGCTTCGGCATCTCGAACGTGGGTACCTGCGTAGACGGGGATCATTAGTTCAGAATACCCAACTCCGGAGGGGATTTGCCGCAGAATCGATGCGGTGGCGCAATGGCCCGAGCAAACATGTCGTTGGTGTGGACAATTGCCGGGGACCGGGCTAACGTTCGGCGACTACCATGGCCGTGGCAAGGTCGCCGTCGTGGCTCATGGACAGGTGCCAATGCACCACGCCCTTTCGCTCGGCTGCTTCGGCGACGGATCCGTCAAGCACCACATAGGGATCGCCCGCGCTGTCCTTTTCAATCCAGCAATGCTGCCAGTTCATGCCCGCCGGGGCTCCAAGCGCTTTGGCAATGGCTTCCTTCGCGGCAAAGCGTGCGGCCAGCGACCGAACGTGCAGCTCGCGTTCCGCAGGCACGA
Organism: Paeniglutamicibacter sulfureus; assembly: GCF_030512175.1. Taxonomy (GTDB): domain Bacteria; phylum Actinomycetota; class Actinomycetes; order Actinomycetales; family Micrococcaceae; genus Paeniglutamicibacter; species Paeniglutamicibacter sulfureus. Next base: position 1,747,897 of record NZ_JAULBL010000002.1, read on the forward strand.
AGAGGCGCTCGCGCAGGGCGGGGGTCCGCGCCAACTGCGCCTTGAAACGCGAGACCTCAACAACATCAACACCAATTCCCACGATCATGCCTTCGAGTTTATCTGTCGGGGCACCCAGTCAATGCCACGCAACTGCTCCCCGCCGGGGTCATGGAATGTGCACCCCTATTCCGGAGAGAGGGGAAGTCGTAGGCTTCAAGGCACCGTGGGCAAGGAGCAGACGGAACCGAGGAGTCTGGCAATGACGACAAAAGATCGCGCAAGTGAAGTGGAACCGGCCGCAGTAATGCTATTGCGGGACGGCTTCGGTCGGGTTCGGGAAGGCATCCAGCGGCTTCTGGAAGAAGCCGAACCACGGATGCTGCGCTTCAGGGCGAGCAGCCACTCGAATTCGATGGCTTGGCTTCTTTGGCACCTGACCCGGATCCAGGACGACCACTTCACACACCTGGCCAAGGCACTGGATGAGAGATCTGCGCCGGAGCAATGCTGGATTTCCCGGGGGTGGGTGTTGCGTTTCAACTTGCCCTATGGCCAGTTGGATACCGGATTCGGGCACAGCAGTGACCACGTAGCTGACTTTGGGATGTATGACGGCGAGTACCTGCTGGGCTATTACCGGGACGTGCATGAACAAGCCATGGGTATCTTGGCTACTTTGCGCGAGCCTGACCTGTCGGCCGTTATTGACAGGCGCTGGAATCCTCCGGTCACGGCGGGGGTCAGGCTCATCAGCGTCCTCAACGAAACCGCCTCGCATCTGGGGCAGGCTGAATTCCTCAAGGGCATCTACGCCGACCAATCCGACTGAGGCAGCATTCATTGCTTAAAACACCGGCGGTGCCGGTGTTTCCCCTCTCAGGGAAGCTCCGGCACCGCTGGGTGTGTGAAACCTAAATAGGTCTGAGACCTACTCGACCGTGACTGACTTTGCCAGATTGCGCGGCTGGTCCACGTCCAGGCCCTTGGCGGAGGCCAATTCGCAGGCGAAGAGCTGCAGTGGCACGGTGGCCAGCAGCGGCATCAGCAGCACCGGGGTCTCCGGAAGGTAGAACACGAACTCGGCGTAGTCACGAACCGCCTCGTCGCCTTCCTCGGCGATGACCAGGGTCTTGGCGCCCCGGGCGCGCACTTCCTGGATGTTGGAGACGACCTTGGAGTGCAGCGAATCGCGGCCACGTGGGGACGGAACCACAACGAAGACCGGCTTGTCCTGCTCGATCAGCGCGATCGGGCCGTGCTTGAGCTCGCCTGCGGCGAAGCCCTCTGCGTGGATGTAGGCGATTTCCTTGAGCTTCAGGGCGCCTTCCATGGCTACCGGGTAGCCCACGTGGCGGCCCAGGAAGAGCACCGATTCGGTGTCCTGCATAGAGCGGGCCAGCGACTTGATTTCCTCGCTGCGGTCCAGGATGTCCTGGATCTTGGCCGGGATCTTACCCAGGTCGGCAAGGATGTCCTTGATCTGTCCGGAGAACAGGTTGCCGCGCAACTGGGCTAGGTAGAGGCCGAGCAGGTAGGTGGCGGTGATCTGCGCAAGGAAGGCCTTGGTGGAGGCAACGGCGATTTCCGGTCCGGCGTGCGTGTACAGCACTGCATCGGATTCACGCGGGATGGTGGAACCGTTGGTGTTGCAGATGGCCAGGGTCTTGGCGCCCTGTTCCTTGGCGTAGCGCACGGCCATGAGCGTATCCATGGTCTCGCCGGACTGCGAGATGGAAACGACCAGGGTGTTCTCGTTCACGATCGGGTCGCGGTAGCGGAACTCGTGGCTCAGCTCGACCTCGACCGGGATCCGGCACCAGTTTTCGATCGCGTACTTGGCAACGGAACCCGCATAGGCGGAGGTTCCGCAGGCGAGCACGATGATCTTGGAAACGGCCGCAAGTTCCTCGGGGGAAATGCGCAGCTCGTCAAGGGTCAGTCGACCAAAGGCGTCCGAGCGGCCCAGCAGGGTGTCTGCCACCGCTGCGGGCTGGTCGAAGATCTCCTTCTCCATGAAGGAGCCGAAGCCACCCTTTTCGGCGCTGGCGGCATCCCAGTCAACGTGGAATTCCTTGCCCTCGGCGGGGTTGCCCGAAAAATCGGTGATGCTGTGGGAATCGGGGGTGATCGTGACGATCTGGTCCTGGCCCAGCTCCACCGCGCGGCGGGTGAAGTCAATGAAGCCCGAAACGTCCGAGCCCAGGAAGTTCTCGCCGTCGCCCAGGCCAAGGACCAGGGGGGAGTTGCGGCGGGCGGCAACGACAACGCCGGGGTGCTCGGTGTGCACGGCCAGCAGGGTGAACGCACCCTCGAGCTGGCGGGCGGTCAGCTCCATTGAACGGGTGAGGTTTCCTTCGCCGGCGCCGCGGTAGACCGAGCCCAGCAGCGCCGCTGCGACCTCGGTGTCGGTCTCGGAAAGGAACTCGACGCCTTCGGCGACAAGCTTGGCCTTCAACTCGGCGAAGTTCTCGATGATGCCGTTGTGGATCATGGCGAGGTTGCCGTTATCGGCAAGGTGGGGGTGGGCATTTCCGTCAGTGGGTCCGCCGTGGGTCGCCCAGCGGGTGTGGCCGATACCGGTCAGCGAGGCCGGCAGCGGGTCGGCTTCAAGGGAGTCCACGAGGTTGACGAGCTTTCCCGACTTCTTGCGCGAGTCAATGCCCGCGTCGGTGACCACGGCGAGTCCGGCCGAGTCATAACCGCGATACTCAAGGCGCCGAAGACCCTCGAGAATCACATCGAGCGCCCCGTGATTGGCTGCGCGTCCAGCATTACCTACGTATCCAACGATTCCACACATGCAAAAAAGATTACCGTGCCGCGCAGGTCCCTCGGTTCATTTGCGCTGTCGGCTGGTCTTAAAAATATGTGTGCATGCCCACGCGTCCAAACTATGGCCAAAAGGTGAAGTTTGGGAATACGGGAGGATTGTTGGCACAATTCAAGGCGTGAATGGACAGCGTGCGGTCGACTACAGTGCTACACCCTTCGTCGAATTGGACCGCCAAACCTGGGCAAGACTGTCCAATGAACTCAAGCAACCACTGGATGAAGCGGACCTGCGCCGCCTCAGCGGCCTGGGCGAGCAGCTAAACCTCGCCGAGGTGCGTGAGGTCTATCTTCCGCTCTCGCGCCTTCTCAACCTCTACGTCCAGGGCTCGGCCTCGCTGCACCAGGCCACCAACACCTTCCTGGGGGAGAGTACCCGGCGCACTCCCTTTGTTATTGGCGTAGCCGGTTCCGTGGCCGTGGGAAAGTCCACGACTGCCAGAGTTTTGCAGGAATTGTTGCGTCGCTGGCCGGACACCCCCGATGTGCAGCTGATTACGACCGACGGCTTCCTGTATCCAAACGCGGATCTGGAAAATCGCGGCATCATGCATCGCAAGGGATTTCCGGAATCCTATGACCGTCGTCGCCTGTTGCGATTTGTTTCCGAAGTGAAGTCCGGTGCACCGGAGGTGCGCGCCCCGTGGTATTCGCACCTTACCTATGACATCGTGCCGGGCAAGGAAGTCGTGGTGCGCTCTCCCCAGGTGCTGATCGTGGAAGGGCTGAACGTGTTGCAGCCTGCCCGGGCCCGCACTGACGGCACCGCCGGCCTGGCACTGAGTGATTTCTTTGATTTCTCCGTTTACGTTGACGCGAGAACTTCCGATATCGAAGAGTGGTACATCCGTCGCTTCATGAAGCTGCGTTCCGGAGCGTTCTCGGACCCCGCTTCCTACTTCCACCGTTATGCATCGCTGAGCGACGAGGAAGCCAGGGAAACCGCGCACGGAATCTGGAAACGAATCAACGAACCGAACCTGCGGGAAAATGTCATTCCCACGCGTGGCCGCGCACAGCTGGTGTTGAGCAAATCGGCGGACCATTCGATCCGCAGGATGCTGCTTCGCAAAATCTGAGACTCGAATTCTTGGGTGAACGTATCGAGAATTTCCCAAAAAGTTTCCGCGTCGTGCCTTTTGACCACCGTGATTGTGTGTAAAGCTGGGCACATGCTCAAGGGATTCAAAGAATTTATCATGAAGGGCAATGTCGTTGACCTTGCCGTAGCCGTTGTCATCGGTGCTGCTTTTGGCGCCGTAGTCACAGCATTGGTTGAGTTCATTCTCATGCCATTGATCGCAGCATTGGTCGGATCGCCGAACTTCGATGACTTCCTGGTTATCACGCTCGGTGCCGGTGTGGCCATCAAGATCGGTGCGTTCCTGACCGTTCTGGTGAACTTCATCCTCATTGCTGCAGCCATTTACTTCTTCGTCGTGGTGCCGATGAAGCACCTCGAGGAACGGCGCCAGGCTCGCCTTGGCGTTGAAGAACCCGCCGAAGAGCTCGATCCGCAGCTTGCGCTGCTGGCCGAGATCCGCGACGAGCTCCGCACCAACCGAACCCTGTAAATCCACTGCGGACCCTTTCGGTCCGCCCATCACGAAGCACCGGTGGCCCGATCCCATGATCAAGCCACCGGTGCTTCGTCATTTCCGCCAAAGGGCGGCAGGAGTGGTGGCGTAGGGCGTAGGTGGGCGTGGCCTTGAGCGGGCGCCAAGGGGAAAGTGGGATGATGGATGGGTGAGTGCACAATCAACCGAACAGACCGAAAAGCCGACCCACGCCCAGGATGAGACAACGACGTCCACCTGGGAACGGAGAGCCATCATCGATCTGGCCAACATCCGTGAAAACGTCAAGCGAGTCGCCGAGCTCGTGGCCCCTGCCGAGGTCATGGCAGTCGTCAAGGCAGACGGCTACGGACATGGAGCGGTGGCCGTGGGACGCGCGGCTGTGCAGGCCGGAGCCACATGGCTGGGATGCGCTCATGTCACCGAGGCACTGAAATTGCGCGAGGCGGGGCTGGACTCCCAGTTGATGGCTTGGCTGCACACCGAGGGAACACCGTTCGAGGCGGCCATTGCGGCAAATATTGACTTGGCCGTATCCGGTTGGGAATTGGAACATGTGGCCCAGGCAGCACAGGCTGCCGCGCAGCCCGCACGCGTGCACCTCAAAATCGATACCGGCCTTGGCCGCAACGGTTGCACGCCCGACCAATGGGAGCAGCTGTTGGGGCGGGCCGCCAGCTTCCAGGATGAAGGCTTGATGCGCGTTGTGGGTGTCTTCTCCCACCTGGCGGTGGCCGACGAACCCGAACGCCCGGAAACCGACGAACAATTGGAAGCCTTCAACCAGGCGGTGGCCCTGGCCGAGGATGCAGGCTTTGACCTTGAGGTGCGGCACATTGCCAACACACCGGCAATCCTGACGCGTCCCGACGCGCATTACGACATGGTCAGACTTGGACTGGGCCTGTACGGGCTCAGCCCCTTCGCCGGTGAAGAACCTGCGCGGTACGGGCTGCGCCCGGCAATGACCTTGGTCAGCCGGATCGCGAACGTGAAGAAGGTGCCGGCCGGGCAGGGCGTGGGCTATGGATTGCGGTACCACACAGACAGGGAAACCTATCTGGGCCTGGTCCCGATGGGCTACGCAGACGGCATTCCGCGTTCGGCCTCCAACGCACCGGTCAGCATCAACGGCAAGACCTATCTGGTGCGTGGGACCATTGCCATGGACCAATTCGTAGTCGATCTGGGCCCGGATATCGACGTTGCCGAAATCCTTGGTTCCGAGGTCATTCTCTTTGGCGAGGGGGGCCCGAACGCGACAGATTGGGCAGACGCAGCCGGGACCATCAACTATGAAATCGTCACCCGTATCTCGCCCCGCGTTCCGCGCCGGCTGGTGGAGGGAAGCTGGGGGGAATCCGGTGAATGAGGCATCGATTGCCGCAGAGCTTGAGGTCAGCGGCATTGACGAGACCCGCGACTTCGCACATCGCCTCGGAGAGATCATGCACGCCGGGGATCTGGTGATCCTCACCGGAGAGCTGGGTGCAGGTAAGACCACCTTCACCCAGGGACTAGGCCTGGGAATGGGGGTACGTGAGGGAATCATCTCGCCAACCTTCGTGATTTCCCGCATCCACCCCGCTTTGGGCCATGGCCCGGATCTGGTGCATGTTGATGCCTATCGGCTGGACAGTGCCGCCGAACTAGATGACCTGGACCTGGAAGCGAGCATGGGCCAATCCGTCACGGTGGTCGAATGGGGTGCAGGCAAGGTTGAACAGCTCAGCGACTCTCGGCTGGAAATAGTCCTACTGCGTCCGGGATCAGCCGAAATCCACGAAGACCTGGTCTTTGATTTCAACGAGGGCGAGGATGACGAGCCGCGCACCATCCGGATCGCGGCCTTTGGCCCTCGCTGGGAGAACGATCCCGGGCTTGCCGCGCTATTAACCGACTTCGAACGCTAGAACAACAGGGGAACCGCACACATGCTTCTATTGGCCATTGACACTTCGGCGAACGCCTCCGCAGCCTTGCTGGAATCAGAGGGCAACACGGTAAAGGTGTTGGGCTCCTTCACCTCGAACGTGGGCAACGACCACTCCGAGGTATTGGCCCCCGCCATCGAGTCCCTGCTCGGGCAAGCAGATGGCCGGACACCGGAAGCCATCGCCGTCGGTGTTGGACCCGGCCCCTTCACCGGGCTGCGCGTGGGGCTGGCCACCGCACGGACCCTTGGCTTTGTATGGGGGATCCCAGTCCACGGGGTGATGAGCCTGGACGCCATTGCCCTGGACGCCGTGGCACATGAGCCGTCAGGCGATTTCACCATTGCCATCGATGCTCGGCGCAAGGAACTCTACTGGGCGCGCTATGACAAGACCGGGGTTCTGCTTGAAGGACCGCACGTGACCGTAGCCGAGGAACTTCCTGCTGGTCCTGTTTATGGGGCCGGCGGAGGACTTTATGCCGATCGCCTGACAACCGTGGGAGCGGATGTCGTCCCCGGATTCGAGCACGCCCACCCCGGAGCGGTGTCACTGGGAACCCGTGCCGTCCGCGCCCTGGCCGCCGGTGAACCGCTGTTGGGGACCGAACCGCTCTACCTGCGCGAGTCCGATGCCAAGGTCCCCGCGGTCATGAAGGGAAAGCTGCTGTGAACGCGCACGACGCATTTCCTCCTCCCGCGGGTCTGGAGACCAGAGCCATGATCATGGAGGATGTGGCAGAGGTCTGGGAAATGGAGAAGGCACTTTTCCCGACCGACGCCTGGCCGCAGGACATGTTTGTCGGCGAGCTGGAGCAGACAGAAACCCGGAAATATTGGGTGGTGCAGGATGCAGGGAAGGTCGTTGCCTATTGCGGACTGATGTGCGTCCTGCCGCTGGCCGATGTGCAGACCATTGCGGTGGCCCCGGAATATGAGGGTCGGGGGATCGGCACGTACCTCTTGCGCCTGATGATCGACACGGCGATCGAACGCAGTGCCACCGATCTCTTGTTGGAGGTCCGTGCGGACAACCCCCGAGCCCGTGGCCTCTACGAGCGACACGGCTTCGATGCCATCCACCGCAGGCCCCGTTACTACCGCGACGGCGTCGATGCAGTGATCATGCGCAAGGTGCTGATCCTGGCCAATTGAACGGGCCTGAACAGAGCGCTTGCTTGGCCAAACCGACTGCCTGCCACCCATCCCACGGGCCACTTCGTCCAAACCGCGGTGGGCCACCTAAAATTGATTTCATGTCCCTTTCTGCACCGCTTGTTCTTGGCATTGAATCCTCCTGTGATGAAACCGGGGTGGGTATCGTGCGTGGAACCGACCTACTCGTCAACGCCGTGGCTTCCTCCATGGAGGACCACGTGCGCTTCGGTGGTGTTATCCCGGAGATTGCTTCCCGGGCCCACCTTGATGCATTCGTCCCGACGCTTGAATCCGCGCTCAAGGACGCCGGTGTGACGCTGGCTGAGATCGACGCCATTGCGGTGACCAGCGGACCTGGGCTCTCCGGCGCATTGATGGTGGGAGTGTCGGCGGCCAAGGCACTGGCCCTGGCCACAGGCAAGCCCCTCTATGGAATCAACCATCTGGTCGCGCACGTGGGGGTTGGCATTCTTGATGGGGGAAAGCTGCCCGAAAACCTCGGTGCGCTGCTGGTGTCCGGCGGCCATACCGAAATCCTGCAGGTCAATTCACTGACTTCCGACGTGCGCTTGCTGGGTGCAACCATCGACGACGCGGCAGGGGAGGCCTACGACAAGGTAGCCCGGCTGCTGGGTCTGGGATACCCGGGTGGACCCGTTATTGACAGGATTGCCAAGGAAGGCGACCCGAAGGCCATCCGCTTCCCGCGCGGGCTGACGTTGCCCAAGTTCATTGGAACGGAAGAAGAGCCGGGAAAGCATCGCCATGATTTTTCCTTCTCTGGTCTGAAGACAGCTATAGCGCGCTGTGTCGAGCAGTACCAGAAGCGCGGGGAAGAGGTACCGGTCGCCGACATAGCAGCGAGCTTCCAAGAAGCAGTCGTCGACGTGATTACCTCCAAGGCAGTGCGTGCCTGTCGGGAACACGGTTTGACGAACCTTTTGCTGGGGGGCGGGGTGGCTGCCAACTCGCGCCTCCGCGAGCTGTTGGCCGCGCGTTGTGCCTCGGCAGGGATCACACTGCGTGTGCCCCCGCGTAATCTGTGTACCGACAACGGCGCCATGGTTGCAGCTCTCGGTGCACAGCTGGTGGCAGACAACGTCCTGCCCACGGGACTCGGTTTCTCCACAGACTCCGGGCAACCCGTGAGTTTGATTTCATTGGCCGTCTAGAGATCGCCGGTAATGCGAAAGGGTGGATGGGAATGGTCCCATCCACCCTTTCGCTTAGGTGCCGTATTGCTTTTGCCTTAAGCCAAATGCATTCGGCGTACGTTGTCTTTGACGACTTCACGCAGGTTGCCGTTGTGGGCCGATGCAATCTTGTGCTGCCACTGGTAGCCGGCTCCGCCCTTGATGATGCGTTCAACATCCGCGAGCTCGGCACTGCAGCCAAGCTTTTCCGCAACGGGCGCCAGCCGGACGAGCTCCTGGAGTAAATGCTCGGTGACGAGCATTTCATCCCCGGCGGCGTTGAGGATGATGATGGCTTCCATGCCGTAGCGGGCAGCGCGCCACTTGTTTTCAACCCGGTACCAAGGAGGCATGACGGGGATGGTGCCGCCATTGTCCAGAGTCGTGGACATGTCATCCACGAGGCATTGCGTCAGCGCGGCTATGGCACCGATGTCCTGTAGCGAGGAGAGCCCATCGGAGATGCGCATTTCGACGGTCCCGAAGCGGGGGACCGGTCGCACATCCCAGCGGATTTCCGAGATGTCATCAATGACGCCGGTGTGCAGCATGTCGGCAACGTAGGACTCGTATTGGTCCCAGGACGGGAAATGGTAGGGGATGCCGGCGGTGGGAAGCTGCTGGAACATCAGGGCACGGTGCGATGCGTAGCCGGTGTCTTCCCCGCCCCAGAACGGGCTGGAAGCCGATAAGGCTTGGAAATGCGCCTGATAGTTGATTAGCCCGTCAACGATGGGTAAGGCCTTGGCCCGGGAGTCCAGGCCGACATGCACGTGCACCCCGTAGATCACCATCTGCTGGCCCCACCACTGGGTGCGGTCGATCATCTTGGCGTAGCGGTCCTTGTCTGTGACCGGCTGTAGCTTGGGAGGTGCGAACGGGTGGGAACCTGCGCAGTACAGGTCGACATCCATAGGGTCGGTAACCTCGCGAACCGCCACCAGGTTCTCGTGCAGTTGGGCTTTGGCCTCGGCCACGGTTTCGCACACACCGGTGACGATCTCCACGGTGTTCAGCAGCAATTCCTGCTTCACGTGGGGATGTTCCTCGTCGATGGCAAGTGAACCGTGGCGGAGGTTCAATTCGGCCAGCACTTCCTCGGCTACCGACCGCAGATCGGAGGTATGCCGATCCACCAATGCAACTTCCCATTCCACACCGAGTGTGGACTGGCGTGATGATGCGAAATCTATCTGCATCGGGCCTCCATGTCTTATGCGGCGAATCACGCCAATATGTTGTTACTGCTCAGTCTATCGACCGTAATAGCGCGTTTGATGCGACCGTCGGGGTTCGCCGGTGATTTTGTGGATCAACAGGGTGCTCGTGCGCACACACCACCTACACGGGCTCGACCTCAATGGCGTAACGCTGATCGCCGACCCGGGTGAGGATAAGTGTCGCCTTGTTCTTGGCATCGCGCCCCGTACCTGCCAGCAGAATCTTGCGCAGTTCCTCCGGCGTGACATCCATGCCGCGTTTCTTGATGTCCAGCACGCCGATCTTTTCGGCCTTGACCCAGGCACGGAGATTCTTCACATGGTAGGGCCGGACGGCAAGAACCTTGTATGCCTTGGCGAGGGGGGTTTCAACGGACTCTGCGGTGCTGAAATAAGCGATGCGCGGATCGATCAGGTGCCCGCCGGTGGTCTTGAGTAATTCGTCAATAAGTCCGGCGCGGATCACGGCGCCGTCGGGTTCATAGATGTAGGAATCGATTTCGCCCACCGGCACATCGCCGCGCATCGCCGCGTCCGGATCGAAGTCCACGGGGCTGGTCAGCTCGGTGGCGCCGTGCGCGGCAATGACCAGGGCAGCGCGGCGGATACCGGGGCGGGCGAGCGGACCGAACCAGAGCGCTGCCTCCGTGACGTCCCCGTTGATCGAGATCCACTGGACTTCGCAATTGGCCGGCACCGCGTCGTGTGGCAGTCCCGGGCCCATCTTCACGCCCACGGCCAGTCCGCGGCCGGCGAGCGACTCGACGAAGGATAGAGGAGGGCTGAAGGCTTCTGGGTCGAAGATCCGCGATGTGCCGGACGTATCGGTGGTTCGGCGAGCCGGGTCGAGCCACACCCCGTCGAAACCGGCCAGATCGAAGGTGGTCGCGTCGGCGTTGACCACGGTTGCGGTGGGCCACGGCATGAGGTTGAGGGTAGCGGCCGCGGCGGTGGTTTCGTCCATCTCCACGGCGGTCACCTCGAGTTCGGCGCTGGCAAGCGCGAGCGAATCAGCGCCGATCCCGCAACCCAGGTCGGCCACCTTCTTGATCCCGGCGCGGGTGAAGCGTTGGGCGTGGAGTCCTGCGAGCTTGAGCCGCGTTGCCTGTTCCAGGCCTGCAGGGGTGAAAACCATGGTGTCGGCAAATGGGCCGAACTTGGTCCTCGCCTTAAATCGGAGCTGGCTTTGCTGCACCACTGACGTTACCAAAGCAATCGGATGGTTCGCCTTGCGAAGACTCAAATTCAGTTGGAAGGCAGCTTCCTTGGTGCCCGCGGATGAAGGATCTACAGAGTTCAAAAGTGCCCATCCCTCGGGGGAGAGGATCTGGGAAAGATTGAAAGTTGCGGCTGTACTGCCAGAATCGGTTGGGTAAGAAGCCATGGAATCAAGCCTAACGGTAAATGAGTAGTCGTTCTCGTCGAACGTGCTCAGGAAGGCTTGAATCTCGGTTCTAGCGCGAGCAACTTCTGAGGCAGCTCGCCGTGGCACTTCCTAATGTAACCGCCGAGATCCGATTGAGTCTCACCGATATAGATCCCGCCATGGCGCCAAAGTTTGCGAACACCCGGATGGATACTCATGCCGAACAGGTCACGGAGATAGAATGCGGCTGTGCGAAAGGATCAACGATGACCGAATCAATCCTTCAATTTGTTCCAATGTGGATGCCGAAGTTCTTACACTCCCGGTATCAATCAGCACGAAGTTTGGCATTGCGCACGAAGCTGCTCGCCTTGGCACTCGGTATCGGGCATGCCTTGCGTCGCTAGTGGACCCTACGTGTGCTGCTCACCATTTATACGTATGTTGATGTCGACAAGCCTGCGCGGGAAATTCTTGTGACTTCCCCAGTCCCCGACGAAGGTAATTCCTCCGGCGCGGAGAACTTCGCGATCGCCATAGCGTCCACCGAAAGCCCAGTGATTCTTGTTTTGCAGAATTCTCCCGTCCCGTCGTCGCCGACGTCTTTGGGTGTCCCGAGGGGAGCAGGTCTTACGGGTTTATTCAGCCATCATGCAACACGTCAATGACGTCCTACGTCCCTATGAATCTATCCCTACGATGTCGCTTCGAACAGCCGACCGGATTTCACCGAATCCTTCGCCACTCCTGGGAACCGAGGCCATGCTCTCACTGCTTGCAAACAGGAGCCGCGATGCGCACGAAAACTCGACGATAAAAGCCAAGCCGAGCCGCCCTCTGAAGAATGCAGTTCCGGGTGCAGACACCTACTGCGCATTGTAGAACCACAGACCGCGGCTGTTGTCCAAGTGGACGGGAATGCTTTTGGGGCAATTTACATCCCGGCGGATGCTGAATTCGACGATGTGCTTACTACGCGAGCAGGTATGCGGCACATGAGACGCTAATCCTTGCAAACTAAACCGCTCGTATCCGGCTACAACGGCCGGATACGAGCGGTTTCTTGTTTCATCAATAGTTCATTGCGTGATTCCAAGGGTGGGCCGGTTCGAGACCCCTTCGATCGAGCTCCCCATGAAGGGATTCTTGGACTCAGAGTACGCTGGTGCGCGATTGCGCCTCTCAGAGGTGGCGTTTCACTGCCGGGTAGTAGCCCTTGAGATATCCGTCGGTGGTGGGGTGAAGATTGAAGGGATCAGCCAGATCCACCTGGTTGAAGTAGATCCAAGGCTTGTTCGCGCCGAGACCGTGGTTGTTGAATGCCCCAGTGACCGAAACGAACTTGGCACTGGTACGCTTCGTGGCATTCTTGATGGCCAGGTTGAGTGCATCTCCCAAGCGATTAAGTTGTTTGGCGCGCTCGGCGGTGATGAGCTGCTGGTCCCCGTTTGAGGTGGTGAACAGTCGCGGGTAGCCAAGAACCAGGATCTTGCCGCGGGTGGCGGCGTCAAGCGTGCGCAGGGTCTGGTGCGCGGATGCCCCGATCGTTGGGACGGCCAGATTTCCCATGCGCAAGGCACCATCGCAGGCAGTATCGCTTCCCAGAGTGCTGCAGGCCGTGACGAGCCCCCTGATATCGAGGTCGTTGGCGCCCAGGGTGAGGGTCACCAATTCGGCACCGGCCAGGTAGGGCGTCAGCAGCGGCACAGCACCGGCGATTTGGGCCGTGGTGAAGCCGGCGCAGGCGGCATTGGCGGTGAGGTTGACCTTGGGCCGCGCGTCCAACGCCGTGACGTGCGTTGGTCCGCTTCCCTGGAAGCAGCCGGGCGGCATCATCGGGTTTTGGGTCAGGATCCCTGAACCGAAGCCGGCGGAATATGAATCGCCGAGATTGACGTAATCAGTGACCTTGGACTGGGTCTTGGTTGGGGAGGCCGTGGCGGTGGCCGGGGCGATGCCGGTGAACGTGAGGGCAAGCGCTGCGGCACCGATGCCCAACGGGGTGAGGAAACGAAATTGTCTTCTGCGAGCCATGAGGATTGAACCTGTCTCAAGATGGCGGTGCGCGTTGGGGCACACCGGATCAAGCCCGAATGCACGGGCGGCAAGTGACGCACACGTGTGTCCCCGTGCACGTGGGTGGCCCAACCCCAAGGTCTCGCCACAATCCGACCCCCCCAAGCGAGGATTGGTTCAGCTGCCGGCGGCCAGAAAGGACTGATCCGCGCGTATTGCCAATCGTAAGCGCCGTGGTTCACGGAGAACAGGCTTGCGGGGGAGTCAGGTACCCCGGCATTGAGCAATGCCGGCCATTGCCCGCCCCGGGTGAGTCCGCATCAGAGTGAACGGCGTGTGGCGGGAAGCCTGTCCGGAATCGAAACCTTAGAGGGGCAGTGCCGAGCGGATGGGCCAGTCCTGGCCCTCGAGGATGACCTGCGCACAGCTGCCGGTGTCGGCGTTGAACACCAGGGGAGCAAAGAGGTTGACGCTCGCTTGGTGGTCGGAGGTATTCACAATTACCAGGACGCCTCGGGAGCCAGGCTCCGGGTCTCCGACCAGCGCCATTTGTTCGTTGGTGAAGACGGGCTTGTAGTCGGTCAGGTGCAGGGCCGCATCCAACACGAAGAGCCGAAGCCCGGCTGCTTGGGGAGAGGCCAACGCGTACAAGCCAAGTGCTCCCTCCACCGGTTCCAGGGACAACGTGGTGGCTTCGGGGAAGCCGGGCAGGGCCGCTGCAGGAACCAAAACGCGGCTCATCGCAGGAAATCCATCAACGAGGGCTGCAAGGTGCGCGAAGCTGCGGACAGTGCCGCCTGGTAGGCAACCTCTTGGGTCTTGAGTTCCAGAATGACCGAACCCAGATCGATGTCCTCGATGCCGCTGCGCCGTGCTTCCAATGAAACCGAATCCGAGAGCAACGCATCTTCGGCGGCCAGGACTGAAGCGTGGCTTGCGCCAATGGTGGCCTGGGATCCCAGGACCTTTTGCAAGCTCACATCGACCTCGCCGATGCGGGAGGAAATATTAGTTCCGGCGCGCAGATCAGCGACGATGTTCTTGATCAGTTGAAACACGCTCGTGTTGCCCTCTCCAAATACCTGGGCTCCGTCGGCATCCACTCGGACGCTCGAGTTCGTTCCGATGCGGCGTTCCACACCGCTGGTGCCCGAGAATCCATAGGCACTATCCACTGCACTGGCTTGGTCGGATGTCCCGGCAAAGACGTGGCGCCCCATGAACTTGGTGTTTGCCGCGTTCAAGAGCGAGTCATGCAGTTGGTCAAGTTCCAGTGCGATGGCTTCCTTGGCATCCGGAGCCAACGCGCCGTCGTTGGCGCCCTTGACCGTGAGGTCGCGAACCTGCTGGAGGATGTCGGTGGCGGATGTCAGCGCCTGGTCCGTGGTGGAGAGCCAGCCATTGGCATCCTGCACGTTGCGGGAGAACTGCTCGTTCTGGCGTTGCTGCGCACGAAGTGCCATGACGTTGGCGGTGCCGGCGGGATCATCGCTGGGCCGGCCGATTTCCTTGTGGGTGCCGGCCTTGTTCTGGATGGTGGCGAGCCGGTTCATGGCCGCCTGCAGGTTGCGCTCGGTGTTGGTGGTCAGCGATGCGGTGGTGATTCGAGTCATGGGCCTTCTCCTTTATCGTCCAACGAGCCCGGTGCGGTTGATGAGGGTGTCGAGCATTTCATCAATGGCGGTCATGACCCGTGCGGCGCCCTGGAAGGCGTGTTGGTTGGCGATGAGGGCTACGTTTTCCTCATCGATGGAAACAGCGGAGACCGATTGCTGGGCGTTGACGGCACCGGCAGCGGCAACGGCCGTCGAGACTGCCTGCTGGGCTTCGGACTTGGTCGCGGTTCCGATCTTGATGACCATATTGGCCCAGAGTGCGTCGGGACCGTCGGGGGAGCCGCCCAGCTTGGACATTTCCGTTGCGTTGGAGCCGTCGAGCGCGCCACCGTTGGTGCCGGCGGTGGCAAGGTCCTTGGCCCCTGTGGCCAACACCCTCAGCGAGCGTGCCGGATTGTTGGAATCGGTGATTCCAAAGAACGGGGGACCGGGGGTGCCGTCCACCGTCTTGCCGTTCGCTTGCGCCGCGTTGACTGTGGTGGCCAGCTTCTCTGCAATGACGTCCAGCGACTTGGCTGCCTCGGCCAGCGGTCCACCGGTTCCAGCATCATCGGCCGGTGCGAGCAGGGAAACAGTGCCGGCGATGCGGCCTGCCTGCAGAGCCACGGGCTGTCCCGGGCGGTGGGTCCACTGCAGCGCCCGGGCCGTGCCGCCATCGAACGTAGCCGACCCGGTGACCTCCAAAGGACGCACCGTTGAGCCGGTGACCAAGGCGTTGCCATCGATCAACACGTCCACGGTGCCGTCGGGCAGTTCGCGAACCGTCGCGCCGGAGAGTTCCGAGATGGTTTGCGTGAGCACGGCACGCTGGTCCAGCAAGGCGTTTGGCGCCCCACCGGCCGCGACCGCGGAACGAATCTGGGCATTGAGCCCGGCGACGGTGTTTGCCGCGCTGTTGACGTCATTGACCATGGTGTCCAGGGACTGGCGTTGGGCAGACCACTGGTCGGTTACTTCGGTGTGGGACTGGTCGATGCGGTTCACCACCGCCTTGGCCCGTTCCAGCAGGACGGCTGCCGGGGAAGATTCGCCTGGCTGGTTGGCCACATCTTCCCAGCCGGCCCAGAAGTCATTGAGCAATGAGGACAGGCCGTTCTCGCCTGGTTCCCGCAGGATCCCCTCGAGGTTTGTCAGGCCCTCGGCACGGGTGTCTGACTGCGCGGCCAAGGCCACGGTCCCGCGCACGCGGGCATCCAGGTGCGCATCGGCGAGCCGGGCGATTCCGGTGAGAACCACTCCCTGGCCAACGCCGGGGCGCGAAGCGAGCATACCGGTGGAAGCGACGGAACCTGCAGAGACGAAGTCGGCCCGCTGCCGTGTGTAACCCGCGGTGCCCACATTGGCCAGGTTGTTTCCGGCAGTCTCCATGGCGAGGCGCGCCGCGTTGAGGCCGGACATGGCCGTATTCAGTCCGCTGAACGTACTCATGTCAGTTCCCTATAGATTCGTGTCGATGATGTGTGCACCGGAATTGTGTGCCGCCGATGTTCCGGAAGGACCGTATAGCGAGGTGTCCTCACCCAGGTTCGCCAGCGTTTCCTGGGTGGAGCGGTAGGCCGCCCGCAGATACTGTTCATTGGCGTCCCGTAGTCGGGTGATTTCAGCCGTGGTGTTCCGCAGCGCAGTCAGGTGTGCGGTGAGGATTTCATTCCACGGACCAGGAGGCGCCGCCTCAATGATCCGGGTCAAGGGTGAAGCCGCGTCAATTCCCCAAGTGGATGCCAGCTGTGACGCTTCCAAGGCGCGCGCAAGACCGGCGGCGTGGACCTTCTCGAGAATGTTCTCGATTTCCCGCGTCGCCAGCGGAATCCATTGCGACTTCCCGGAGACCAGCAACAAGTGCTCTTCCTCCAACTTGAAGTGAAGCAACTCGAGTAGTTCCCGTTCTTTCCACAACAGGGCCGAAAGCTCATTGGTTCCCATGTATCCATCTCTCCAGACTGTTGTGCCCCCAAATATCCCCAGTTATTTCAGTCTATCGGCCGGTCCAAAGTGAACGTTAGTTGTACAACTTCAAATTGGGGTGCTTTCAAGTCCGCTTTTTGGGGATATTCGGGCTAGTATCTTCGTTGGGGAAATTGTTTTTTTGGGGAAAACAGACGTGGCCACTAGCAATAGCTCTTGGCTTGATCATCACTCAAATTGACAAGGACGATCCGGGTGGAGCGACAGGCACGCAACCAGTTGGTTATAGAGAACCTTCCCTTGGTCGGATATCTTGCGGCAGAATTATGTGCCAAGGCGACCCACCTTTCCCGTGAAGACCTCGCTTCGGTGGGTGCCATAGCACTCATTACTGCCGCGGGTGCCTTTGACGATTCGCTGGGCGTCCCCTTCGGAGCCTACGCGCGCCGGCGCATCCTCGGGGCATTCGCGGACGACATGCGATCCAACGACTGGGCCACCCGGGGTGCGCGGAAGAAGATCACCGAAACCCGTACGGTCCAGGAATCCCTGACCGCAGCATTGGGGCGAACCCCCACCGTTTCCGAGCTCTGCGACGCCCTCGGCATGGACCAGGCGTCAACCCTTGCGATCTTGAGCGATTCTGCCCGCACGGTCGTATCGATCGACGACACCATGAACGACTACCTCGTCTCCGGCACCGAGACCCCTGAAGAGGCGTTGCTCGAGACCGAGCACACCAAGGTGATCCGGGATGCCGTTGCCGCGTTGCCGGAGAACCTGCGTGTCATCATTGAGCGCATCTACTTCCAGGGCTCGACAGTGAAGGAACTTGCTGCCGAAATGGGTGTCACCCATTCGGCGATCTCCCAGCGCCGCACCTCCGCCATGAAGCTGCTTCACGAGGGACTGCAAACGCGCTATGTGCCGGAGCAGCCACCCGCACCGGAAACCGCCATGACCCGGGCCGCGACCCGGCGACGCGAGCTTTACCTGGAGGAATTTGGCCAGCGGGTGTCCGGCGGGATCGTGCGCATCGCCGGCGGCGCGGTGTCGCCAACGGCCTAGCCGGGTCCGAGCGAAATTTTTTCTCCGGTCTGCTAACAAACCCTGGTGGGTGGCCGATAGTCGGTGATTGAGGTCCACGGACGGACCTCGTTACAGACACCCGTCTCACGGAGGAATTCACCATGGGTATGCAGATCAATACCAACATCGCGGCGCTTAACGCTCACCGCAACCTGACCAGCACGCAGAACGACCTTTCCAAGTCGCTGGAGAAGCTCTCCTCCGGCCTGCGCATCAACCGCGCAGCCGACGATGCAGCAGGTCTGGCAATCTCCGAGGGCCTGCGCTCGCAGGTTAACGGCCTCACCGTTGCAGCCCGCAACGCCCAGGACGGCATCTCGGTCATCCAGACCGCTGAAGGCGCCCTGACCGAGGTCCACTCCATCCTGCAGCGCATGCGTGACCTTGCTGTCCAGGGTGGTAACGACTCGAACAACGCCGATTCACGTGCAGCCATCAAGGGGGAAGCGGATGCGCTCGGCTCCGAGCTTTCGCGTATCTCGGAATCCACGAACTTCAATGGCATCAACCTGTTCCAGGGTGGCGCAACCGCCGGACCGGCTTCTCTCGCCTTCCAGGTAGGCGCCGAAGGTGATGCAGCATCGCAGATCTCGGTTTCACTCGACAGCCTGGCAACTTCGCTCTCGGGCGTCGTGACCATGACCGGTGGCACTGTCTCGACCGCGGCCGCCGGATTCCTCGTCACCGATGCCACCGCGGCACAGACGACCATCGAAGCGATCGACGTGGCAATCAAGAACGTATCCACCTCGCGTGCCGATCTTGGTGCCAACCAGAACCGCTTCGAGTCGGCCATCAACACCCTCAATGTTTCCCGCGAGAACCTGCAAGCTGCAGAGTCCCGCATCCGCGACGTTGACATGGCTTCCGAAATGGTTAGCTTCACCCGCTCGAACATCCTGTCCCAGGCCGGAACCGCCATGCTCGCGCAGGCCAACCAGGCCAACCAGGGCGTGCTGCAGCTTCTCGGCTAAGCTTTCAGGGCGTTTTTGGCAACTGGCTTTCCCGGGCAGTGAAGATGTCCGGGAACGCGCCAAGCCGCAAACGATCTCCCGTGGCAGGCATCGGCTCTCCGAGTCAATTGCCTGCCGCGGGAGATTTGCGGTATCCACACCATAGGTAGAAGCGGAGAAAACATGGGCCTGGCACTCGACGGACTCGCCAGCGGGCTGGACACCACGGCATTGATCAAATCCCTCATGCAGGTGGAGGCGATCCCGCAGAACATCCTGAAAAACAAGGTCAGCGCGACCCAGACCATGGTGTCGGCCCTACAGGCGCTCAACACCCGCGTCGCGGACCTCGCAACTCTGACCACGAAACTGGCCAAGCCTGAATCGCTGCAGCTTTTCAGCACCTCGGGAAGCTCCGAGGGACTGACCGTAACGACCACCGCCGGCGCAAGCGCGGGATCCCTGGACCTTACGGTGACCAAGCTGGCCCAAAGTCAGCTCCAGGTCTCCGATCCGGTCACCGAATGGACCGAATCCAGCTTCTCCATCATCGCCGCCGACGGCACCGAAACGCTCATAACGGCACCATCGAATTCACTCGATGACATCGTCACTGCTGTCAATGCCTCCGATAGCGGCGTGCAAGCGGTCAAGGTTTCCGCCGGCAAGGACGCGAACGGTGTGGACCAATACCGGGTCCAATTCTCCTCCGGCGACTCAGGTGCCGCGAACTCCTTTACCATTTCCGGGACCGCGGTTCCGATGACGGAAATCCGCGCGGCACAGGACGCCGAGCTCAAGCTCTGGGCCGGAACCGCCGCAGAGCAATCTGTTAGCTCCACGACCAACACGTTCGCCTCCCTCTTGCCGGGAGTCGATGTCACAGTCTCCAAGGTTTCCACCGAACCAGTCACCGTGTCCGTGGAGCGCGACGGCGAAGCCACCTCCAAGATCGCCTCGAACCTGGTGGATTCCCTCAACGGTCTCTTCAATTTCATTGCCACAAACTCCTCGGTCACTTCCGGAACCGGCGGTGCCACGAAGGGCATGATCTTCACCGGTGACAGCACGGCGCGGATGGTGAAGCAGCGGGTGATGGACGCGGCGATCTCGCCGATTGACGGCAAGTCGCCTTCCGAGATCGGCATCTCCATCACCAAGGACGGCAAGCTCGAATTCGATTCCGAAAAGTTCTCCCAGGCCCTGGCCGAAGATCCAGCCCGGGTCGAAACGGTGCTGCAGACCATCTCTTCCCGGGTCTCCGCGGTGTCGACGGACATGTCCGACAAATACGACGGGGTCATCACCTCCCGGATCAAAGGCCAGGAATCGGTCGTGACCCGTCTTGATGACCAGATCTCGGACTGGGACCGGCGCCTGGACAGTCGGGAAGCCACGCTCAAGCGGATCTACTCGGCTCTCGAAGTTCAAATGAGCAATCTCAATTCACAATCGTCGTATCTTGCCTCTCAATTGGCCTCGCTCCCGACAACGCAGAAGCAGTCATGATGAACCCCGCCCAGAAACTTGCCCAACTCAATCGCGAAGCAATCCTTTCGGCCAGCCCGGCGCGCCTTCTCACCATGCTCTACGACCGCCTGTTGGTGGACCTGAACCGTGCCGAAGCAGCGCAACTCGCAGCGGACTGGGCAGTGTCCTCGGAAAACCTGGTGCATGCCCAGGCCATCATTTCCGAACTGGTCTCAAGCCTGGACTCCGAGGCCTGGTCGGGGGCAACCGCGCTCCACAGCATCTACGCCTTCGCCACCCAGCTGCTCATTGATGCGAACGTCAAGCGCGACCCGGCGTTGACGCGACAGGCCATCGGCATCATGGAGCCACTGCGGCAAACCTGGCACGAGGCAGCTTCCGCCCCGGCTGCCCCCAGCACCGGTGGCGTCCACATTGGCTAATCAGCCCGAATCCGCCGGGCACTCGGTCCCATGGGAACGCTTCCTCGCCGATTTGGAGGACCAGGTGGCCCAACTGCGCGAATCTTGCGCGGATGACACCTCCTTGTTCGAGCTGCCCGACACTTCATGGAGCCCGCCGGCCGGCCTCGGCGAATTGCCACCGGAACTTGCCCCACGGGCGCGAGCGCTACTCGAGGAAATGGATTCGCTCACCCCGGTCCTGGGGGAACGGCGCGACGAAGCCGCACGGCAGCTCCGTGCCGTGTCATCGGTTCCACGGGATTCGTCAGCGACCTCCGTTTACCTGGATTCGGTCGGATAGCCCAAACAGCTAACGGCCAACGCCCGGTAACCGATTGTCTAGTTTGAGCACGGATAGCTCACTTCCTTTTGAGCCCACGGATGGGCCACGAAACGACCTTGGAGCGATTCGTCGTGTTCAATTCCGTCACGTCCATGGCGATCGAAAGTGCCCTGGATGGCCTGGCACTGCGCCAGCGAGCCATCGCCAACAACATCGCCAACGTCAACACCCCCGGCTACCACGCCCGCCGTGTTGAGTTTGAATCGGCCCTGTCAAAGTCGGTGGCCGAAGGCAACGGCCTAGCGGCTGCGACCACTTCGGCCTCCTTGGAGCCCACACGTCTCGACGGATCCAACGTCAATCTGGACACCGAGACGCTCTCGAACATCGATACCGTGTTGCGCTACCAATTCGCCACGCAGGCCGCCTCCGGGCCGTTCAACTCCATCCGCACCGCCCTTCGGAGCAACTAATGCTTGACGCCATCGGAATCGCCGGCAGCGCACTGACCGTGCACCGCAAATGGCTTGACGCCGTCTCCGACAACCTGGCCAATGCGAACACCGCCACTGCCACCGACGGCGAAGCCTTCCGGGCCCGCTACGTCTTGGCCCAGGCCGGTGCCGAGAACACCGGCGTGTATGTCGCGGGTGCGGAGTTCGGGGACGCCGAGGGGCGCATCGTGCACGAACCGGACCACCCCTTGGCGGACGAGGAAGGCAATGTCCGCTACCCGGATATCGACATGTCCGAGCAAATGGGATCCCTGATCATGGCCCAGCGTGGCTACCAGGTCAACGCCGCGGTTGTGGACCGCGCCAAGGAAACATACCAGGCAGCACTGCAGATCGGACGCAACCAGTAATGGCCTTCGAAATCGGCCCCGTCGCGGGCGTCAGCCCCACCCTGCCCACCGGATACCTGAAGCCGGCCGGTGCATCCGCCACCGACGGCTCGGCTTTTGCCAATGCCCTGGGAGGAGCCGTGGACCAGGTCCAGTCCCTGCAGGCCACCTCCAATGATCTTTCCATCAAGGCCGTGACCGGGGACCTGACGGATATCCATGCCGCCACCCTCGCCTCGACTCGTTCTGCAGTAGCCCTGGAGATGGTTTCCACCTTCCGCAACCGTGGAGTTGAGGCCTTCAACGAGATCATGAGGATGCAAGCCTAGTGGCTAACGTTCCAGCCCCGCTGGCGAAGGCCGCGGATGCCGTGCGCGGCTTCAGCCTGGCACAACGCACCATTGCCTTGATCGGCATCGCCGTCCTGGCCTTGGGAACCATTGCCTTGGTTTCCTTCATGAGCCAGCCCAAGCTCACACCGTTGTTCACGGGCCTTGCCCCGGAAGACGCCGCCGGTGTCGTAGAACAATTGAAGGCCGATTCGGTTCCCTATGAACTTACCGGGGGAGGGGGCACCATACTGGTGCCCGAGGCCAATGTCTACGACTCGCGTCTCAAGGCCGCAGCTGCCGGGCTGCCCACAGCCGGCACCAGTGGATACTCCCTGCTCGATGACATGGGCGTGACTTCCAGCGAATTCCAGCAGTCCGTCACCTACAAGCGGGCGCTCGAAGGCGAACTGGCCAGCACCATCCAGGCCATGGACGGGGTCAACCTTGCCTCGGTCAAGCTTGCCATTCCGGAGCAAACCGTTTTCGTGGATTCCAAGACCAACCCCACCGCCTCGATCTTTGTCGAAACCAAGCCCAACGTGACCTTGGGCAACGACCAGGTCCAGGCCATCGTGCACTTGACCTCCGCGGCCGTTGACGGGCTCAAGGCCGAGGACATCTCCGTCGTGGATTCGACGGGCAAATTGCTTTCCGCCGCAGGTGTCGGGTTGACCGGCGGCGCCGAAAAGCAAGCTGCCGACTACGAAACCCGCGTAGCCGGAGTCATCCAGGCCATGCTCGACCGCGTGGTCGGCCCGGGCAACGCCACGGTCGCCGTGGCAGCCGACCTGTCCCTGGAATCGGCGGAACGCACCGAGGAATCCTTCACCAACCCCGAGGGCAACCCTGCGCTGACCGAATCCGTCAAGGAAGAGGAATATGAGGGCAGCGGTGGGGCCGGCGCAGGAGTGCTGGGCCCGGACAACATTGCGGTGCCCGGCGGCGAGAACGGCGAGGGAACCTTTACCTCCACCGACAACCAACGCACCAATGCGGTGAACAAGGTGACCGAGAACCGCTTGATCCCCTCCGGCAACCTGAACCGGCAGAGCGTCTCGGTGGCCCTGAACTCGGCAGCCACCCAGGGCCTGAGCATCCCCGACATCACCCAGATGGTCAGCACTGCGGCAGGTATCGACGAGGCACGCAACGACACCGTCAATGTCTCGGTCGTGCCCTTCAACGCCGACGGCGCCGCAGCCGCGGAGGAAGCGCTCGCCGCCGCAGCCGCCGCGGAGGAGGCAGCCCGCACCGCGGAGCTCCAGCGCACCTTGATCATTGCCGGGGTCATTGGCCTGGCACTGATCCTTGCGGTGGTTTACGCACTCTATGTGAGGCGCAACAAGCAAAACCGCGAACCGGTGGACCTGGGCGAGTTCCGCGAATTCACGTCGCTGCCACCGGCACCGGCAGCAGCCGAGGTCGCGTCCCTTAACACCATGGCCATTAGCCAGGTTCCGACCCCCGAGCCCGTGGCTCCGTTGGTAACCCCACAACACATCAAACGTGAGCAACTGGCGGCACTTGCCGCCAGCGATCCAGCCGCGATGGCTGATTACCTGCGCACCGTGATGGACGATCGGAGCACCGAATGAAGCAGCCCCCAGCAACCGGGAATCTGACAGGCATACAGAAGGTTGCAGTATTGCTGATGCAACTCGAAACGCGCCAAGCGGCGGAAGTCATGCGACAGTTCTCTGAGTTCGAGGCAGATGAGATCGCTGCGGAAATCGTGCGCCTGAGCCGTGTTGAAGCCCAACAAGTCGAACATGCCATCAACGAGCTTCACGACCTGGCTACGGCCGGGAAACCGAATGCTCGTGGGGGTCGTGACACGGCCGCTAGCCTGTTGGAAGCATCTTTCGGGGCCGAGAAGGCCATGACCGTGATGAACCGTCTTTCCTCCACGATGGCGGGGATGACTTTTGAATTCCTTGAATCCACCGAACCAGCGCACATAGCCTCACTTCTCGACGGCGAACTGCCGCAAACCATCGCCTTGGTTTTGGCCCACTTGCGCCCCGAGGTGGCTTCCTCGGTGCTGGCAGGATTCGACTCTTCCCAACGCCCTGCCGTTGTCGTGGCTCTGGCCGCCATGGGTACCGCCGTGCCCGAAGCCGTGCGCGTGGTGGCCGAGGAACTGAAGAAGCGTACCGGATCCGTTATGGCCAGTCACGAACCCCTTCAGGCCGTCGGAGGCATCCAGCCGTTGGTGGACATTTTGAACCGCTCGAACATCGCGGTGGAAAAGGAAGTGCTCTCCTCGCTAGACGAGAGCGATCCCGAATTGGCCGAGGAAGTGCGCTCACGCATGCTGTCCTTCGCTGACCTTGTCAAGTTCGATCGCATCGACGTCCAGCGCGTTCTGCGCGGAGTCGACCCCACAACGTTGGCCCTTGCGCTCAAGGGTGTGTCGACCGACGTCGAAGATACCGTCCGGGGAAATATCTCGGAACGCACCAGAAGCATCCTAGATGCCGAAATATCTTCAATGGGAAAGGTGCGCATTTCGCTGGTGGAAGAGGCCCGCGCCGATATAGTTCAGACCATCCGGGCACTGGAATCCAGCGGGGAAATAACGATCAAGCGTGCCGACAAGGACGACTATGTCCTATGAGCCAGTCACTTTCGAAACAGTGAAGTTCGGTGTACTGAATCCCTTATCTGACACCAGTAGCGACAGACTCAACTCGCAGGCTCACGGATACGCTACTGGTTACGCTCAGGGCATCCGAGCCGCCGAGGCCGTAGCGCGTACCCAGCGCGAAGTCTTGGCTCGCGCTGCCGCTGTAGTCCAATCTGCCCGGGACGAAGAACACGCCGCGGCTATCGCAGCGTTGCATGCCGCGGCCGCCGCCTTACATGCTTGCACGGTCCCTGTGCTGGAGCAGGCTTCCACCGTGATGGTGGAATCGGCGCTGCTGCTGGCCGAAAAAATCGTGGGTGCCGAATTGTCGAATCATCGCTTCGGGGCCAAGGCGGCACTCGATCGCGCCATGGACGGCGTTGATGCCCCCACCGTGCGTCAGGTTCGCATGAACCCGGAAGACTTGGAGCTGCTGGGCTTGGAAACCTTGCCGGGCACCGACATAGCTTTGATTCCCGACCCCTCGTTAATCCGTGGCGACGCGCTGACAGCCTTCGACGAGGGCTTCCTTGATGCACGCATTGCAACCGCGCTTGAGCGGGCCCAAATCGCCCTGCGAAGGGCTGGCACATGAGCCTAGAAACGCAAACCTGGACCGGCCTTGACGCAGCACTCCTCGCGGCCGAGCCTGTGCGAATGGGAGTGGTGAGTTCGGTGGTCGGGTTGGGGCTTGAGGTTGCGGGCCTGAATGCGCCCTTGGGCACGGTGCTGGAGATCGGCGACGACAAGGTTGCCGCCGAAGTGGTTGCCGCGCGCCGGGACACGCTTCACTGCATGCCGCTGGGGCCGATGGATGACATCCGGGTCGGCGATTTCGTGCACAGCAGCGGATCGGCCGCCTACATTCCCGTCGGCACGGGACTGCTCGGCCGGGTGCTGGACGGATTGGGCCAGCCCATTGACGGGCGCGGCCCGCTGGGGGAGCACACCCTGGTTCCCATGGAGCACCATGCGCCTGCGGCACTGGAACGCAGCCGGATCACCACCCCGCTGCAGCTGGGTGTTCGCGCCATGGACACCCTCACCGCGGTGGGTGCCGGCCAGCGCATCGGGCTTTTCGCCGGATCCGGAGTCGGCAAGTCCTCGCTGCTGTCCATGATTGCCCGTGGCACCTCGGCCCAGATCAATGTCATTGCCCTGGTGGGCGAGCGGGGGCGCGAGGTCAGGGAATTCCTTGAAGAGGATTTGGGTGCCGAGGGCCTGGCCCGCTCGATCGTCGTGGTGTCCACCGCCGACGAACCGGCACGCATGCGCCTGCGGGCGGCCTTCGTGGCCACCCGCATTGCCGAGTCCTTCCGTGAATCCGGTGCCCAAGTCTTGCTCATGATGGACTCGCTTACCCGTGTGGCCATGGCCCAACGTGAAATCGGGCTCTCCGCGGGCGAGCCTCCGGCAACCCGCGGCTACCCGCCCTCCACCTTCTCCCTGCTGGCCCGGCTGCTTGAGCGTGCAGGTACGTCCGCGACCGGTTCCATCACCGGGATCTACACCGTGCTGGTGGACGGGGACGACCACAACGAACCCATCGCCGACGCGACCCGTTCGCTGCTGGACGGGCACATCGTCCTGGATCGGAAACTGGCCATCTCCGGCCACTTCCCGTCCATTGACGCACTGGCCTCGGTTTCGCGCGTCGCCTCCCGGGTGACCAGCCGTGAACAGGCCACCGCGGCGGGAGCCCTGCGCAAGGTCATGGCCGCACGCCGTGCCGTGCAGGACCTTCTGGATGTCGGTGCCTACCAGCGCGGAAGCAACGCGCTGGCGGATGCGGCCGTCGATCACGAGGCTGCGATCAATCGATTTCTGCAGCAACGGCTCGAGGAGCCGGTGCCCAGCGGCCAGTCCTGGGCCGAACTTCAATCATTGCTACGAACCATGGGGGTGTCCTGATGTCCAGGGGATTTGCACTTTCGGGCCTGCTGCGCCTGCGCGGACTGCAGGAAACCAAGGCGGCGGGAGACCTCGCGGCGGCCAACCGCAGCCTGCGCCAGCGGACCATGGAGCGGAACGCCATGCGCGATGCCATGGCCGCTCCCGAGCGGGCACCGGTGGACAGCGAGACGCTAATGGCCTTGGTTGCCTCGCGTGCCTCCACGCGCGGCATACTGCTGGAACTGGACACGCTGGTTTCCAGCTTGGACGGGAAAGCTGAAGAAGCCCGGGAAACCCATGACCAGGCCCGCAAGGAGCTCAAGGCCCTGGAAAAGCTGGCCGACCGCCATGAGGTGAGGGTGCGTACCGAAGCCCTCTCCCGTGAACAATTGCTCCTTGACGACCTGGGTGCCACCAGCGCCTTTGAAGGGAAGACACCGTGAGCTTTGATGGCATGGCAACACGTATTGGCGCTATCCAATCAACACTGGCGCGCGTCAGCGGAACCCCGGCACCTGCGAAGGCCGAGGCATCGTCCGCCGGTTCCGCGAGTGCTGCTGCCTTGGCCGGCACCGTCCCGGGGCTCGGTGCAACTCCGGGTGCACTGCCCACGACTCCGGCCGCGTTCACCCAGGCACTGCATCAGGCCATGGCACCGTCAGTGGCCGCAAGCCCCGTCACCGCATCACCGGCACCTACGCCCACCGTGGCGTCGGGGTCCGGTTCAGCAGTCGAAAAATCCAGGTCGGTGGGCAATGAGCCTCCGGCAACGGCCGACGGCGTGGATGGCTCCGACGTGGTGCAGAATGCGAAGAAGTACCTCGGCATTCCATACGTTTGGGGCGGAAACAACCCCAAGATCGGCCTGGACTGCTCGTCCTTCGTGCAGCACACCTTCAGGGACCTGGGCGTGGAACTTCCCCGGGTAGCCCGGCAACAGGCCAAGGAAGGAACCGAGGTTCCCTCACTTGCCCAGGCCAAGCCCGGCGACCTGATCGTCACCCGTGGAGGTGGCCATATTGGCATTTACCTGGGAGACAACAAGATGATCCATGCCCCGCGTCCGGGGGAAAGCGTGAGCATCCGGAAACTCTTTGAAACCGATGCCACGATCATGACCATTCGCCGCATTGTGCCGTCCGCAACCGCCGGGGCGTCCGAGGCCAAGACCCCTGCCGCCGCCACGGCCTCTGCCGCGACCCAGCAGGCCGAGCTCACTGCGGCAGCGCAGCGCGCTCTCTTCTCGACTGCGGTGAGTGGCGCATGATTCACTTCCCGTCCCCCCACTCCACACTGCCGGTTGCCTCGGCGTCCTCGGCTTCCGCGAAATCCGGGGACCTGGGTGCCTCTCCTTCGGATCAGTTCGCCGAGGTCTTTGCCTCCATGATTCCCACCGCACCTGTACCCGGTAACCCGGGTGCACCTGGGACAACCGGCATGGGGGCAACAGATGTCGAACCGGCGAATCCAGCAAATGGAAAACTCGCAATCGACACCCCGGAAGCATCCCTCGTTGGCTCGCAGTCCTTGGAAACCGCCGCACCTGCTGCACGGACATCCAATAACTTAGCAGCGGATGCAGTGGCCGTGATGAACCAGCGGGCGCAGCACCCGGCGCTATCGGCTCCTGCCGCACTGCCCACGGGATCCACAACGGTCACCAAAACCGGCAACGAGCAGGCGGCCGGTTCCACCGAGCCCGTTTCCGCCGAACAGGTCGCTGGTTCGCCGGCAGGCTCGCCATTGCCGGTGGCCGTCGCGCCGTGGCTGGTTGTGCCGAGTCCCAGGGCCGTTGCTCCTCCGGAAGCTGCGCAACTGCCTGTCGCGGAGGCACCCTTGTTGGTTCTCCCGTTGCCCGAAGGCGGGTCGCCCCTGCATGTGGCGCCCATTCCTGGGACCACCGTCGCCGGGTCCATGGTCGCCGATTCCCGCGCTGCCGTGACGCCGCCCCCGCAAGCACTCGCGGTGTCCGCCAATTCCGAACCCACTGGAACCAAGGATGCATTGGCTCCAGTCATGAAAGCGGCTGCAACACCCATCGCGGAATCCGCAGCTGCCGTGTCGAACGCAGAAATCCACGGCCTGGTAACCGCACCGGATGTCAACTCGGTTCACACGCAGCAGGAACCGGACGCAGGCCAAACTCAGGCCGGCAGTGCCGCCACGGCGCCGGCCGGAACGCAAGAGGTACAGGCTGTATCCAACTCCGGCTCCCAGCCGATTCCTGTTGTCGTCGGCCAGGGCGATGTCCGGATGGCCGCTACTGGAGCGACGGCGGCGGCCGGTGTCGTCGGCGATGCAAGCATCTCGGCAGTGGACCCGCTCGAGTCTTCCGCCGCAGAGACCCCGTTGTTGCGGTCCCAGACACCGGCCCCGTTGCACCGGCAATTGCTCGGGCCCATCGCCAGCCTTGCCGCCGGACCGAACGGGGAACGAACACTGAGTGTCAACATCGCCCCCGAGGCGTTGGGCCCCATCACTGTCAAGGCGCTCCTGGGCGGTGAAGGCATCCGAATGGAGCTCTCTGCGCCCACTGACGCCGGGCGCGAGGCGTTGCGAGCCATGCTGCCGGAGCTGCGGCGTGAACTGGCCGCCACGGGCTCAGGAACCATCATGTTGTCCAGCGGAACGGATTCCTCCTCCACTCCTGGCGGCCACACCGGCAGCCAGAACGCGGGCGGCGGGGACGCACGTCCCTTCACCGGTGCCCCTTCTCCGGGATTGCGCACCCGCGGCGAACCGGCACCCCAAACAGCGGGGCGGGAAACCACCCTTGCCCTGCACGATACTTCCCATCTCGACGTGATGGCTTAGGAAGGACAACCCCCCATGACAGTGCCACCCATCGAAGCGACGCAATTCGGGGCAACAGCCGCGCCCGTTCGTGCCCCCAAACAGGCCATGGACGGGGAAGTGTTCCTGCACCTGCTGGTCACCCAGCTGGCAAACCAGGACCCGAGTTCGCCCATGGACACCAACCAGATGATTTCCCAGACCACCCAACTGGCCTCCATGGAACGCATGAACACCCTCAGCGCCACCCAGGAAGCCTCGTTGGACATCCAGCAGCGCCTGGCGGCATCCTCGCTGATCGGTCAGGAAATCACCACCGCCGGGGAGCCGCCGATCACCGGGGTGGTCACCGCGGTGTCCTTTTCACAGGGTGCCCCGGTGGTCACGGTGGGGGAGCAGCAGATCCCTTACGCGCAGATCATCGGCATCGCGGCACCCGCCGCGCCGGTTCCCGATCCGGAGCAGGACACGACCCCGGAAGCCTTGCCTGAGGGCGGGGACACGGTGCCTGAAACCGCCGAACCGGGTGCCCTGGGCGCCTAGGCGTCCGCCCCACGTTTTCTTGTTCCACCCAATTTCCTTCAACGCAGAAAGACATCCACCATGCTTCGTTCACTGTATTCAGGAATTTCCGGTCTTCGCGCCCACCAGACCATGCTTGACACCACCGGCAACAACATTGCCAACGTCAACACGTCGGGCTTCAAGTCTTCCTCCGTCCAGTTCCAGGACACCCTGTCCCAAATGACCCAGGGCGCCACCACCCCGGGCGAGAACGCCGGCGGACGCAACCCCGCCCAGGTCGGTCTCGGCGTGCAGGTCGCGGGCATCTCGACCAACTTCGGCCAGGGATCCGCCCAGAGCACCGGACGTTCCTCGGACATGATGATCGCCGGTGAAGGATTCTTCGCCACGCGCTCGGGGAATGCCACCTCGCTCACCCGCTCCGGTGCCTTCGAATTTGACGCCAACGGCAGGCTGACCAGCGCCGACGGCGGCATCGTGCAGGGCTGGATGGCCCAGGGCGGGCAGCTGGCCACTGGCGGCGCCCTGACCGACGTCGCCCTGCCGCGGGACCTGCTCGCACCGGGTGTCGGCACCAGCACCGCCGGACTCTCCGGCAACCTGCCCAAGGAAACCGCCACCGGCGAATCCATCGTGCAGGACAAGGAGATCTTCGCTGCGGACGGCACGAGCCGCACCATGACCATGACGTTCACGCGCACCGCGAACGGCTGGAATGTCGCGGGCAACGACGGCGCCGGGGCCACCGGCACCGCAACGCTGGCCCTCGCCAACGACGGAACCCTCAACGGCGGCACCATGAACCTCGGCGGCATCGCCGTGGACCTGTCCGCGGTTACCGGCTATGCAGGGCTCAAGACCGTGTCGATCGCCGAGCAGAACGGCCGCTCCGCCGGAACCCTCGAGTCCTACACGCTGGGCTCGGACGGCACGCTGACGGGAACCTTCTCCAACGGCGCGCAGCAGGCCATCGCGCAGATCGCCCTTGGCTCCGTGGCCAACCCCGGCGGCCTGCAGAAGACCGGAGGATCGGGCTACACCGTCACCGCCAACTCGGGCGCCATCGAATACGGCGTACCGGGGGACCCGGGCATGGGCACCATCTCCGGCGGCATGCTGGAAATGTCCAACGTTGACCTCTCCCAGGAATTCACCAACCTGATCGTTGCCCAGCGCGGCTTCCAGGCCAACGCCCGCATCATCACCACCAGCGACGAGGTTCTCCAGGAACTGGCCAACCTCAAGCGCTAACCCGCGTATGGGTGGTCCCGTTAGCTAAGGGGGCCACCCACGCAATCCACCATCGGCTTCTCCGTCTGACGCCGGGGCGGGTCAGAGTTGATCGGCGCATCAGTCCACGGTTGGTTCCATGGCAACTGCGGCCCCTTAGAGTCACCTTCATCTACGACAAAGTAGGATTACGCCATGAAAAAGACCACTGCAGGACTGGCCGCACTCGCCCTCACCGCCGCCGGAATCATCGGCACCACAACCGCTCTGGCCGCTGACGGCACCTGCCAGGTCTATTCGGGTGGCGGATGGCTCGTTGGGGCTTGCCCCGAACCGGCGGTGGTTCCCGTTGAGCGAATCGGCGGGGCGAACAAGTACGAGACCGCCGTGCTCATCTCGCAGATCAACGCCGAGCCGGGCGTCCCCGCCGTATACCTGGCCAACGCCGCCAGCATGGTTGACGCCCTGTCCATCTCGCCGTACACGGATGGGCCCATCCTGCTGGTGCCGGCCACCGGCGCCCTTCCAACCACGGTGGCAGATGAGCTCGCCCGCTTGAACCCGGGAAAGCTGGTGGTGCTCGGCGGGACGACCGCTGTCAGCAACGACATGCTCGGCCAGGCACAGCTCGCCGCAGCGAACTAATCAGATCCCGGCCTGCCGTAAACGGTAAGCCGGAGGGTAGGCGGGCGGCGTCGTTGGCTAACGGCGCCGCCCTTTCTGCCGAGAGTGCTCCTCTGAAAGGACGGGGTGCTTCAATGATCGTTGTAACCAGGCTCAACGCCACACGCTTTGCGATCAACGCCGACCTCATCGAGCGGATCCAGGAAAACCCCGACACCGTTGTGTTCATGGTCAACGGCGCGAAGTACGTGGTCACGGAGACCATGGAAGAAGTCATCGCCCTGGTGGCGGGACATCGTGCCCGGGTGGTTTCACTGGCGCGGAACTACGAGCCGCCGCAACCATCCGTTCCGCCCCTGACGCATCGATAAAGAGGACGCCCCCAAGTGGATCCAGCAACAATCATTGGCCTCCTGCTGGCCTTCGGCGCCATGTTCACCATGCTTTTCATGGAGGGCGCCAACGTCTCGTCGATTCTGCTGCCGGCCCCCATGATCATCGTGTTCCTCGGAACCATCGCCGTGGGCATCGCCAGCGGCACCATCAGTGACACGATCATTGCCTTCAAGTCCCTCCCCTCGGCTTTCCGGGGCAAGATCGCCCCGGTGGGGGAGCTGATCACCCGCCTGGTCGAATTGGCGGACCTTGCACGCAAGGAGGGTCTGCTGGCGCTGGAGTCCGAGGCCAGGGAAACCAAGGACCCGTTCCTGGGCCGGGCCCTGCAGTCCATGGCCGACGGCATGGACGGGGACGAGCTGCGCGACCAGCTCGAGGATGAGATCTCCACCCGCGAGCGCACCGATGCGATTGCGCACAAGTATTTTTCCACCCTGGGCGGTTATGCCCCCACCGTGGGCATCATCGGCACCGTGGTCTCGCTGACCCACGTGCTGGAAAACCTCTCCAAGCCCGACGAGCTCGGGCACATGATTGCCGCTGCCTTCGTGGCCACGCTGTGGGGACTGGTCTCGGCCAACTTCATCTGGCTTCCCATCGGCGCGCGGCTGCGCCGGCTTTCGGAACTCGAAATCGACAGCATGACCCTGGCCATGGAGGGCGTGCTGGCGATCCAAGGCGGCAGCCAGTCGATCCTGCTGGAAGAGAAGCTGAGGGCCATGGTCCCGTCGTACGCATTGGGCACGAAGAACGACAAGAAGAATGGCAAGAAGTCCAACTTCGGGGCCGCATCCGTGCTCGATGACTTCAAGGAAGCCGCGTGAGTGGCGGCCGCAGCAGTAGCCGGCGCGGGGGCCGGAAGGGCCGCAAGCCGGCAGAGTCCGGGCACGACGGTCCGGACGAGCGCTGGATGGCCTCCTACATGGACATGGTCACGGTGCTGATGTGCCTGTTTATCGTTCTTTTTGCGATGTCCACTGTCGACCAGGACAAGTACACGAAACTGAAGAATTCCCTTGCCACCGGCTTCGGCACCGAACAAAGCATCACCGCGGACACCGCTGAGGGCGTCGTGGTCCCGCCCGAGCTGGTGGGCACCGAGGGATTGCTGGCCAGCAGCCAGATTGACGGCCAGACCAAGGAAGCCCTGCTGGCCCTGGCCCAGGACGAACAGTCCGAACTGATTGAGCTCAAGGAACGCATCCAGAAGCGGCTGAAGGATTCCGGGCACGCCGGCGCGGCCGATTTCTCCATCGACAACCGGGGCCTCACCGTGCGCTTGGTCAGCGCGGAGACCTTCTTTGTGCCCAACAGTGCCGAGCTCACCGACAATGCCCGCGAGATCATCGACGCCATCGCCCCGGTGTTGGCCCCCACCAAGCGCTACTTCGAGGTGGAGGGATTCGCGGACGAGCGCCGCCCGGTCAAGCCGTACCCCACCAACTGGGAGCTCTCGGCTTCCCGAGCCACCGGAGTGCTGCGCTCGCTGGTCGAGGACGGTGGCGTGAAGGCCTCGCGGATTTCCTCGGTCGGCTACGGGGACGCCCGTCCGGTCCCAGGCAACAAGGACCTGTCGCTGAACCGCCGTGTCGACATCGTGGTGCTGTCCAACCAGCCCGAGTCGGTCAGAAGCCTGCTGAAGCAGAACCCGTAGTCACCTAGCGTGCCTGCGACAATGCCGGGTCGGAAGCCTTCCAAAGCGGTACGACCTTGGAAGAACCCTGCGCCGGCACGTTTCTCTCTTCTACTTCCCCTCATGGTGTCGTAGGGTGATGCCAAGGGAGCGGAATCGCGTCGCTTGGGGAATTCGCGCGGGGCTGCTCTGAGATCACTTTTGGGGAAGTGGCTGGTGGCCAATGCTGAGACACCGTGGAAACAAAGTGCATTCAGGTCAAATGGAAGAGCGTGTCCTGGCGCCATCCAGAAGGCCTCGGCGAACGACTCTGGCAGCCATGTTCATCGACGTCTTCCATCTGGACGATGAACCGCAGACCGTGCGAAGAACCGGGAATCAGGCCACCGGCATGGTGATGCTCGGCGGTGAATATGCCCGGACGCCAGGTCGCGCAGTGGTCTGCACCTGTATCCGGGCTGGCGACGTTCGCGTAATTTCCGTCCCAGATCCGGAGTGCAGGGGTCACGCCTAACTGCCGGGATATTTCATGCTGGCCAGCCCTACAGGAGCGCATTATTGGATAACGACGACCAGTTGCGTTGCGATTGGAAGGCACTCTCCCCGCAGCCCGTGCAGATGGTGCTGACGATCAGTCCGTATTACACATTGATGGTCCGCATTTACGAAGAGAAAACGTATGCGCCCAATCCGATTACGACGGCAATGAGTGCCGCAAGGCCGATGTTCTGCCATAACACCGGAATGCGTGGCCCCTGATCGTAATAACGACGATTTCCCAAAGTTAGCTCCCAAGCTGGTGATTGAAACTCCAACAGTATGTGAGCTGCGGTACACCGGATTGCCATTCACGTGGCTTTCACCTCGCGGTTCACCCTGTGCAGGCCACGTAGCGACATATGGTCCATCAGAACCCTTGGCGTGAGCCGCGCCCAGGCAACAATCTGCCGGGATTGTTCACTCGCGGCGCGGTCCAGCGGGGTCGCATGTCCGCAAGACCGGCGACACATTGCCTGCTACCCGGGAGGACTTCGTCCTGCCCGATAGGAGGGTTTCACTGCACTATCCGTCGCGATTGTTCAGTTCTCGTGCCCGCCAAAAGCCGTTGTGAAAACTCTGCTCTTGCTCTTGCCGTCACCGAACGATCAGGTAGGCAGCAATCCCAATAACCGCTAAAACCAAAATACCCAAACCAATGTTCTGCCACAGAAGCGGAATGCGTGGACCTTGGCTGTAATAACGACGCTTGCTCATGATCAGCCTCCAAGTCTTTGAAATGTGATTCCCGTACAGGACCCACAGTCCAAGCTACCTGCCGTTCCTGATAGCTCGCTCAGTTCGTCGCAACCCACGGCGGGCTTTGCCAAGCTCGCGAATCCGACTATCTGCCGTTTAGGTGAGGGTGTGCTGGTTGTTTGAGCGGAGAATCCGCCGCCAATCGGCGCCCGTCACTGTTCTGCGGGCACGCTCACTGCTCGTGACACGGGAAGCCGCGTGTACGCAATCCGTAAGCGGTGAGTCATATGGGCAGGGCCAATCGGTGCGGTCTTCCGCACGCTGTTAGGCCGTGATGACCTTGCCTGCGTTCGTGTTGACAGCCTGCTCGATACGTCCCAAGGCCCGAATCATCTCGAGGTGGTGATCCTTGAGTTCATTGACGGCCTCCGCCAGATCGACCTCAGGAAGATTCTTGAGATCCGCCACGCGTGAGTTCCAAGACTCCACGAGGGCGAACGCCTGCGGGGTCGTTTCTTGGACGATAAATCCCTCGTAAATGTTGGTCATTATGGACCTCTCCTCTTCGATGCGCTGGAATCCGCTACGTGAACACTGTTGAGCTTAGACTCTCGGCCGACTACGGCTCCACTTCATCCCTGGCCAACAACCCTACGTCGCCCGAAAGGCAGCCATGCCCGAATCCAAGGCGGTGACGCGGTGTTCGATGATATCCCCCGCGGCCAGTAGACCGGATCCAGCGCACTCAACAGAGCTCCCGGGTCAGCTGTTTCAACACCCGACTTCATCGAAATGGTTGGGCCGAGAATCTGCAAACGTGGGCGTGACAGGGGCGGTGACAAACCAGCCTGAGTCGATCGGTTATCGGCGAGCAGCGATCAGTTCGCGCAAAATCCCTAGTCAATCTGCTACTGACGATTCCAAGGAATCGCGGGACGAATATTTGCCCCAACCGACTAACCAACCAGCCACTGTCTGCCGATAGTGGTGCCAGTGACGATCTTGCCTGCGGGACGCCCCGATGCGGGTGGGCCCAATCCAACACCCCCTGACCCGGTCGCCGCCGTTGTCTATGACTTCCGCCGCCCCACCACCCTGGCCCGGGAACACGCGCGCGTGCTCGAACTTGCCTTCGAGACCTTTGCCCGTCAATGGGGCACCCAGCTGACGGCCAAGATCCGTGTCATGTCCCAGGTAACCCTCGAATCGGTCCAGATGCAGTCCTACGACGACTACGTCGCGGGCCTGCCGCCGGCCACCACCATGGTCCTTTGTGAGGCCGAGGGGCACGGCGCGCGCGCCGTCATCCAGTTCCCGGCCGCGGACGCGCTGAACTGGGTCTCGCACATGCTCGGCAGTCCCATCGCCACCGAGGTTCCCGAACGCAAGTACACGCGCATCGAGCAAACACTGGTGCGCGGCCTGATGGACGAGGCGCTCGAGGACCTGCACTACTCACTCGGTGCCCTGCTGCAGCAACAGCTCGCGGTGGTCGGAATCCACCACAATTCGCAGTTCGCGCAGGCCGCCACGAAGTCGGAGATCGTCATCGCCGCCTGGCTGCGGGTGCGCGTGGGGGAGCGCAGCACGCTGGCCTCGGTCGCGGTGCCGGCCGACATGCTGCTGCCGCAACTGGGGGAAACCAATCCGCGCACGCCGGTGGAGAACGCCGCCGAGCTGCTCACCGAGGCCATCGCCGGGGTCCCGGTGGACGTGGCCCTGGCACTCGGTCCCAGTTTCGTCACCCCCGGCACCATCCTGAATCTTGCCGTGGGAGATGTGCTGCCCCTGCCGCACCCCGTCCACCGGCCCTTCGAGCTGTCTGTTGACGGGCGCCGCCTGGGCACCGCCGCAGCCGGCACCCGCAGCGGCCGGATCGCCGCAGTCGTCGTTTCTACCGAGGAGAGCCTCTCTTGAGCCCCGAACCAACTTCCATCCCGGTCCTGCACTCGACAGCGCTGTATTCGGCGGCCGCCGAGGCACTGGCCGGCATGCTTCCCACAACCTCGCCGGTCACCGCCGTGCTGCACTCCGGCACCCGCGATGCCGCCATGCTGAAGGGATCCGGCGAGCTGGTGGCCGCCGGCTTCGTCGGCCAGCACTCCGCCGACGTGCTGCTCTCGGTGGCTGCCCCGATGCTGGGAGGAGCCCCGGGCGGACCCGGCTCGCTGGTGTCCGCAGCAGACATCCTGCGACCTGCGCTCGAAGCCGCCACCGGCGTGCTGGGAGCCGGCGTGCTCTCCACCGATTCGGCGGTGCACGCCGATGCGATGCTCGGGGACGCCGAGACCGTGTGCTTTGAACTGCACAGCGCCGGGAAGGAAATCGGCTTCTTTGCCATCCGCATCCGCAACAACGAACCCACGCAGCTGCCCGCAGGATCCGCCCTCGAGGGACGCGAAGACGTGGCAAGCCGACTGGGCCGCATCAACAACGTGGAAATGGCGTTGACCGTGGAAATCGGGCGCACACGCATGTCGGTGCGCGATGTGCTGGGCCTGGAACCCGGTGCCGTGGTGGAACTCGACCGCTCCGCCGGGGCTCCGGCGGACATCCTGCTCAACGGCAGGCTCATCGCACTGGGCGAAGTCGTGGTCATGGACCAGGACTACGGCGTGCGCATCACCCAGATCCTTGATGTGAACGAGGGCCTGGCGTAGTTTTGGAAAGTTTCTTCTTGGTGTTGCGGGTGATCGTCTCGCTCGCGGCGGTCTTCGGATTGTTGTTTTACCTGCGCAAGCGCGTGCTGACGCGCTTTGGTTCCCCGCGTGCCTCGCAGCTTTCCGTGGTTGAGCGCCAAGGCCTGGGCCCGAAGTCCTCCGTGGTGCTGCTTGACGTCCAGGGACGGCGCTACCTGCTGGGCGTGGCCGAGTCCTCGATCAGCGTGCTGGATTCCTTCGAGGCACCCGAGCCAGTGGAAACAGATGCCCTGGAACAGGTCAACGTTCAGCCCACCATGGCCGAGCGCTCGCGCGCCTTCGCAGCGAGCCTGAGCACCGTGCGGCAGGGCAGCGTGCCCGCCAACGAACCCGGCGCGGACGGGCCGGCTGTGAATGACCAAGGTACGCCGGCGGTGCTTTCATCCACGCCTTCGGGAGCGCTTGCCGGATCGATCCTGTCGCCTGACACCTGGCGCCGGGCCGTGGCCGCCGTCCGGACTGGCCGCGGCGCATGAGAGCGCTTCGCCCTTCCTTGCCCTCCCGCGCCCGGATGGCACTGCTGGCCGGGTTGCTGCTGGCGCTGCTGGTTGCCCTTTCCTGGTTCAATGCCTCCGCCGCCCTTGCCGCGCCCGTTGAGCCTGGTGCCCCGGGGGACAACGGCGGGCTGTCCGTGGAAATCAACGGACCCAACGGCACCCCCAGCTCCGCCATCGTCACCCTCATTGCCATCACCATGCTTTCGGTGGCCCCGGCCCTGCTGCTGATGATGAGCTCGTTCACCAAGATCTTCGTGGTCCTGGCCTTCACCCGCAACGCCCTGGCGCTGCCCACCATCCCGCCCAACCAGGTGCTCGCCGGCCTGGCGCTCTTCCTCTCCCTGTTCATCATGGCGCCTGTGCTCACCGCCATGAACGAGACAGGCGTCCAGCCCTACCTGGACGGGTCCATCGACCTCACCCAGGCCCTCGAGGTCGGGGTGGTGCCGCTGCGCGAATTCATGCTCGCCCACACCCGCGAGGCCGACATCGCGCTGATGACCCGCGCCGCGGAAATGCCCAACCCGGCCACGCCCGCCGACGTCCCGCTGACCACCCTGATCCCCGCCTTCATGATCTCCGAGCTGCGCGCAGCCTTCATCATCGGTTTTGTGATCTTCGTGCCCTTCCTGGTCATCGACCTGGTGGTCTCCTCCGCACTGATGTCCATGGGCATGATGATGCTCCCGCCGGTGATGATTTCCCTTCCCTTCAAGATCCTGCTCTTCGTCCTAGTGGACGGCTGGGGCCTGGTCATCACCGCGCTCATCGGGTCCTACAGGATCGGTGGTGGCTAATGGATCCCAACGCCGTCTTGGACATCGGGTTCTCCGGGCTGCTGGTGGCAGCAAAACTTTCCGCCCCGGTGCTCATCACCTCGCTGGTGGTGGGCTTCGCCATCTCCCTGTTCCAGTCAATGACGCAAATCCAGGAAATCACCCTCTCCTTCGTCCCCAAGGCCGCCGCCGTCGCCATCGCGCTGCTGGTCTGCGGGCACTGGATGATCTCCGAAATGGTGCTCTTCACCCACGAGCTCTTCGAGAAGATCCCGGCCCTGCTGGGAGGCGGCTAGGCATGCTGGCCACCGTGCCGCTGGCCTGGCTGGAGGTCATGATGCTCGCCGCGGTGCGCGTCACCGCGTTCCTGGTCATCGCCCCGCCGTTCTCGCACAACGCCATTCCGCTGCGGATCAAGGGCATGCTCGGCATCGGGCTGGCCCTGGCCGTCACCCCGCGACTGGGCGCGGGCTACGAATCCCTGGACACCGGCCCGTTCCTGGGCGCCATCGTCGCCGAACTGGTGGCCGGGGCGGCCATGGGCTTCATGGTCATGGTCGTGTTTTCCGCCATCCAGTCCGCGGGCAGCCTTATCGACCTCTTCGGCGGCTTCGCCATGGCCCAGGGCTTCGACCCCCAGTCCATGATCAACGGCGCCCAGTTCACCCGCTTCTTCCACTTCGCCGCCCTGGCCCTGCTGGTGGCCTCCGACGGCTATCAGCTGGTGCTCGCCGGACTCTTCCGTTCCTTTGCCGTCATCCCGCTGGGCGGCGGGATCGGGCTGCCGTACGTGGCCGAATCCCTGGTCGGCGCGGTGGGGGAGATGTTCGTGGCGGCCGTCCAGATCGCCGGCCCGCTGCTGGTGGTGCTGGTGCTTGCAGACATTGGCCTGGGCCTGCTGACGCGCGCCGCCCCGGCACTGAACGCCTTTGCCATGGGCTTCCCGCTGAAGATCATGCTGACCCTCGCACTGGTCGGCACCGTGTTCGTGGTGCTGCCCGCTCTGGTTTCCTCGCTGGTGCGGGCAGCCCTGTCCCTGCTTTCGGGGGTGTCGGGCCCATGAGCCAGGATTCGGGGGAACGCAGCGAGAAGGCCACCGCCCAGCGCATGAAGGAGGTGCACGAGAAGGGCAAGATGACCCGCTCGCAGGACCTTGCCGCGTGGCTGGGCATCGGGGCCGCTGCCCTGATGCTGCCCGGCGTGCTCGTGGCCGCCGAGACGGCCGGACGTGCCCAGCTGGAGGCGGTGCGCGGCATCATTGCGGCCCCCGATCCCGAGGCCGCCGTCGACGCGCTGGGCACCGGACTGGGTTCGCTGTCCGGCACGCTGCTGCCTCTCTTCGTGGTGGTGCTGGTGGTTGTTGTGGTCATCGCCGCGCTGCAGGGCGGGATCAACTTCAAGAAGTTCAAGCTGGATCCCGCCAACCTGAACCTGGTCACCGGCGTCCAGCGGGTCTTCGGGCTCCAGGCGCTCTGGCAGGGACTTAAGGCCCTGCTGAAGGTCGCCGTCATCGGCCTGGTGCTCTGGTTCGTCGTCGCCTCGCTCATGCCGCTGCTCCTGCAATCGGGCTCCCTGTCGCTGTCCTCGCTGCTGGCCGCCGGATCGGACGGCGCCTCCTCGCTGATCCGCGCCTCGGTCATCGCCGGGCTGGTGTTGGCTGCCATCGACGTGCTGGTGGTCATGCGCCGGAACCGCAAGCACACCCGGATGACGCGCAAGGAAGTCACCGACGAGAACAAGCGCACCGACGGGGACCCGCTGATCAAGTCCCAGCGAAGATCCCGGCAGATGGCCATGAGCCGCAACCGCATGATCGCGGCCATCGCCGACGCGGACGTGGTGGTTGTGAACCCGACCCACGTCGCCGTTGCGTTGCGCTACGAACCGGGCAAGTCAGCACCTCGCCTCGTGGCCAAGGGCGCGGGCAACATCGCCACACGCATCCGCGAGGAAGCTGCCGAGAAGTCAGTGCCCATGGTGCGCGACATTCCGTTGGCGCGTTCCCTGCACGAGGTGTGCGAGATCGGGGACGAGATCCCCGCCGATTCCTACAATGACGTGGCGCGTGTGCTGGCCTTCGTCATGGCGCTCAAGGCCCGCGGCAACGCCGCCGGCGTCCACACCGTGCCGGTGGCGGCGACAGCGAGCGCCAACCCCGGCCCCGGACGAAGGGCCGGCACCTGATGACGCCCGGCCCCTTCCGCCTTTCCAAGAATTCATCCCCGGCCACCACCAATCGCAGGCCAACCGCCCAGTCCCAAGGAGCAAGACCTCAATGAAATTTGCTTCACTCTCCAAGATCGCCGTGCCGCTGGGCGTGGTGGGCATCATCATGCTGCTGGTGGTCCCGGTCCCGGCCGCATTGCTGGACGTGCTGATCGCCGTGTCCATCCTGCTGGCCCTGGTGATCCTGCTGACCACCATGTTCGTCAAGCGTCCGCTGGACTTCTCGGTCTTCCCCTCGTTGCTGCTGGTCGCCACGCTGTTGCGCCTGGGCCTGAACGTCGCCTCCACCCGTCTGGTGTTGGGCAACGGGTACGCCGGGGAAGTCATTGCCGCCTTCGGCTCCATCGCGGTGGGCGGTTCGCTGATCATCGGCTGCGTGATCTTCCTGATCCTGATCGTCATCCAGTTCGTCGTGGTCACCAAGGGTGCCGAGCGCGTTGCCGAGGTCGGGGCCCGCTTCACCCTTGACGCCATGCCCGGCAAGCAAATGGCCATTGACGCGGATTTGAACGCCGGGCTGATCACCGACTCCCAGGCGCGCGAGCGCCGCGCCGAGGTCGCCGCGGAAGCCGACTTCTACGGCGCCATGGATGGTGCCTCCAAGTTCGTCAAGGGCGATGCGATCGCCGGGCTGATCATCATCATCATCAACCTCGTCGGCGGCATCGCCATCGGCATGCTGCAGCGCGGCATGGGCATTTCCGAGGCACTGAACACCTACGCACTGCTGACCATCGGTGACGGCCTGGCCACGCAGATCCCGGCCCTGCTCATGGCCGTGTCCACCGGCATGATCGTCACCCGCTCCAACGCCTCCTCGGACATGGGTTCCACCGCCTCTAAGCAGCTGGCCCAGTCGCGCACCGCGCTGCTAATTTCCGGCTCCGCGGCCATCGCCCTGGCCCTGGTGCCGGGGATGCCGAAGCTTCCCTTCATCCTCATCGGCGCCCTGCTGATCCTCACCGCCCAGCGCATCAAGTCCAACCTGGCCAAGTCCGAATCCCTGGCGGAAGTGGCGCGGCAAAACGAGGCCGCCGTGGTCCCCACCGAAACCACCGAGGACCTGATCGAGAAGATGCGGGTGCACGCCCTGGAGATCCAGCTGGCCCCGGACCTGGTGGACGTGGTCAACGGGGGAGGGGACGACCTGCTGGCCCGCGTCCGCGCCCTGCGCCGCCGCGTGGCGATGGAGATGGGCATTGTGCTGCCGCCGGTGCGCACCCGCGACTCGGTGGACCTGCCCCCTGCCACCTACACCATCAGGATCGCCGGGGTGGAGGCCGGGCGCGGCACCGCTCCGCGCGGGAAGGTGCTGGCCCTGGGCGAGCACCTGGATTCGCTGCCCGGTGCCTCGGTCGTGGAGCCGGTCTTCGGGTTGGCCGGCAAGTGGGTGCCGGCCGAGCTGCGGCACAATGCCGAGATGGCAGGGGCCACCACCATCGACCGGGTCTCGGTGATCGTCACCCACCTTTCCTCGATCGTCCAGGCGCAGGCAGCCCGGCTGCTGACCCGCGAGGACGTGCGGGTGCTCACCGACGCGGTGCGCGAAACCAACCCCTCGGCCGTGGAGGAATTGGTGCCTTCCCCGCTGTCCCTGGCCGAGGTCCAGCGCGTGCTGCAGGGCCTGCTGATCGAGTCCGTGCCCATCAACGACCTGGGACGCATTTACGAGGCCCTGGCCCTGCGCGCCAAGGCCAGCACCGATCCCGAAGGCCTCATCGAGGCGGCCCGCACGGCACTGGGCCCGGCCATCGCCGCCGGCTACCTGGAGGGCAACACGCTGCGCGTGGTCATGATCGATCCCGTCCTGGAACAGGGCATGCTCGAGGGGTTGCGCCCCTCCGAGGCAGGAAGCCAGATCATGCTGGATGCGGCCCGGTTGGAAGCGGTGCTGGCCTCGGTCAAGCAGATCGCCGGCGAGCTGGAAACCCGCGGGCTCTCCGCGGTGCTGGTCTGCGCCCCGGCGCTGCGCCCGGCGGTGCGCCGCCTGCTGGGCGCAGCCCCCGGTTCCATTCCGGTGCTCTCCTACCAGGAGGCCACCGCCGGCGGGGCAGAGATCGAGACCGTGGGGGTGGTGCGCGGTGCCGATGCGATTTCGGCTTGAGGGTGCCAGCCTGCCCGAGATCCACG
This sequence comes from Paeniglutamicibacter sulfureus, assembly GCF_030512175.1. GTDB lineage: Bacteria > Actinomycetota > Actinomycetes > Actinomycetales > Micrococcaceae > Paeniglutamicibacter > Paeniglutamicibacter sulfureus. Next base: position 1,791,411 of record NZ_JAULBL010000002.1, read on the forward strand.
AGCAGGCCATGGCCGAATACGGGCCCCATGCCCGCATCGTCTCCGCCGAACGCGTCACCATCGGCGGCATCGGCGGGTTCCTGGCCAAGTCGCACCTCGAGGCCATCATTGAGGTGCCTGACGAACACGCACCCGACGGTCACGTGCTGGAACCCGGGGACGAACCGGCGCCGCAGCGCGACCTCGAGCCCGCTCCCAAACCCCGGTCCCCGAAGCCCGGGTTGTCGAAACCAGGGTCATCGAAAGCATCCATTTCATCTCCACCCATTGCGGAACAGGTAGCCGGTAAGCCCACGTCCCCGGCACCACGTTCTCTCACTGCCCCCGCCTTGACGCCCGATTCCCCGGCCGTGGCCGGCGGCATCGACGGGTTGCTGGCGCGGGCGGACGAGGCCGAGCTGCGCCTGGCGCCGCAGGTGCCGGTGTTCGTGGACCGGGACAGGCTGACGCCGCTGCCCGGCCGCCCCGACTTCGACCGCCTGCTGGACAGCGAGGCCTTCGCCCTGGAACCGGCCACCGGCACCCGCGCCGCCGGCGGACCAACGCACCCGTCCGGTGCGCCGAAGACTCCGGCCGGGCAGGCTGCGGGGCCGGGGCCTGACATCGTTCCCTCTCCGCTGGCCGGACCCGGGGACCTGGTCGTGGTCATCGGACTCTGGGGAGATGCCGGGATGGCAGCCGGGGAACTCGACGAGGGCACTGCGCTGCGGCGCAACGCGGGGGAGCTGGCCCAGAAGTTCGACACCCATGCCTTGGCCCGCAGACCAATCCTTGACCGGCGCGGCATCCTGCGGGCGCGCGCCAACGCCGTGGCCGACGGCGTCCCGCTGCTGGTTTCCGTTGCCATCAATCCGCTGCTGGCCTTGCCAAAGCAATTGCAGCTGCTGGAGGTGCTGGCGCCGGACCAGCTCTGGGTGGCGGTGGATGCCGGGCGGAAGGCGGAGGACAGCGCCGCCTGGGTCAAGGCCGTCGCCAAGGCCTGCGGGATCTACGCGGTGGTCTCCCTGCATGCCGAGGAGACCCTGTCCCCGGAATCTGTCTGGGAGCTGGGGTTCCCGGTGCTCGAGGCCAGGGGCGCCGGCACGTAGGCACTGTCTGCACTCTCGGTCCGGCAGTCGAATCGTCCAGGATCCCCGACCCTGGACGTGGCGGGTCCCCGGGAAACAAGAATCCCGGGGACCCGCCGACGTTCCATCCTTGATTTTATTGGCCAGTCATTCTATTGACCTGCCGTCTTAGTCATCCCCGGATGCGGCGTTGTGCGGCTTGGGGGAGTCCGAGGCGAGGTCGTCGCGCTCCGTGGCCTCCTGTACTTGAGCCGGATCGGTCTCGTCGGTGAAGGGCTCGGTCTGGCGGAACTCCTCCCGGTGGCTGGGCTTGACGCCCTTGAGGCCGCCCTCGGCTTCCTGTTTCATCTGCTCGTCGAGCTCCGCACTGTGCTTATCGCTTCCACGTTCAGCCATGTGGATTCTCCTTTTCACTCGTGTCGTTCAGTCCGCGTTGGGCGCGTTCGGCTTCCTCCGAGGAGCCGGCCGGGACCGGGTCGGCGGCCGGTGGCACATCTGCCGGGTTGTAGTCCTCCAGTCCGGCTGCCACCCGCTCTTGCTGCTCGGCTGCCGCGAAGTCATCGTCATCCAAGCCCTCCGGGACCTTGGCATGGCCGCGTCGGGACGATGGCGGCAAGGCAGAGCTTTCCGGATCAATGACGTCATCAAGGCCGGAAGTTCCGTCCTCGGCGTTTTCGGGGTTCACGTTTGTCATGCGTTCTCCTCCAGTTGGGGGCGTCGGACCGGACATCACACGCCCCGGCCCACCGCCTTCGTCCGGCCAGTCTAAAACCGCGGCCCCAGGGGTGCATAGGCTTTTGCGGGTCGGCGGGCCACCGGTGTCCCATGCCGGTCGGCACGGCCGATCAACCGTGCCGACGGGAACGCGGGATTCGGCACGAATCCCTATTGCCCCGGGATCGCCGTGACCGCTAACCACGTATTTCACTTGTAGTTTCACAGAACGGCTGGTAATTATTTAGGGGGTAGCCCGTGGGGAGGTGTCTTTCGTATTCAGCATTCACCAAGGGCGGAGGAAGCGGACCATGAATCAAGGGACCGTCGTGGTCATTGAGGATGATGCCGACTTACGCAACCTCGTGGTGGCGGTGCTGCAACAAGCCGGGTTCGAGGTGAGGGCGGCGACGACGGGGCTCGAAGGCGTTGCACTGGTCCGGGAACAAAACCCCGTCGTCGTGACCGTGGATATTGGCCTGCCGGACATCGACGGCCATGAAGTGCTCCGCCGCATCCGCCAGGCCAGCGACTGCTATGTCATCATGTTGACGGGCAGGGATGATGAGGCGGACACACTGACCGCGTTGCAGGCCGGCGCCGATGATTACATGACGAAGCCGTTTCGCCCCCGGGAATTACGTGCCCGCGTGGCGGCGATGCTGCGACGTCCGCGTGCCGGCACCCAGGAGCCCGAGACACAAAGCCCGGCGGCGCATACCCCGGTGAGGAAGCGTTCAACACTTCACCACGGTGCGCTGGTCCTGGACAGCGAAGCGCGGACGGCACGCCTGTCCGACGCAGAGCTGTCACTGACCAGAAGCGAGTTCGACCTGCTGCAGGACCTCATGAGAAACATCGGCACGGTTCGGACGAAATCCGATTTGGTCCAGGTGGTTCGCGGTGAGACGCCACGCGGGGGCGGACGCGGATACGTCAGCGATGTCGATGAACGCGCCATCGAGGTGCATATCGGGAACCTGCGCCGAAAACTCGGCGGGAACGCCCGCCACCAGCCATGGCTCTTGACGGTGCGCGGAGTGGGATACCGGCTGGCGGCACCCCATCCGGACCAGGAATGATTCGCCCCTAGACCTGTTCCTTTTTCGGCTTGGGGTAATGCTCCTGCAATTCGAGCAGGGTCTGCCGACCGCAAACCTCGAGGCCAGGCAATAAGCCGACGGCTTCCGCTTCATCGCCGCGTTTGACCGCTTCCCCCAGTTCCCGCGCATCCCCAGCGAGGCGCACGGCTCCCGCCATGGCAGCGGCAGTCCTGATGCTGATCAAAGCGTCCAGCGCAGTATCCGGATCAAGCGGCTCCAGTGCCTGGGCCAACCGTTCATAACGCGATTTCCACAGATCCACGAAGTCGTGGACGAAGTCCACGACGATCGACGGGTCGTCGACTTGCTGCTCGAGCTCCCGGAGCACCGCAAAATCCACCAGGGGCTGGCCGTTGGGTGATGGCAAGGTGGACATTGGCGAGTCTTCTCTGGCGACCCCTGCCATGGTGTCGGTTAGGCCCATGAGCGGGGCGGTGGGCGGAGTGTGCATTGCCTTAGGATATCCGCTGGGACTGGGCAAGATAAGGGCAAATCCGGAGAACCGGGACAATCTGCGTGAATCCTGCGTTTGGCAACTGGCCAGGACGTCGTAAACGCCGTTAAAGACCGCCTGATCAGTGCTTGGAGCCAATGGCAGTTGGCCCGCGGGAGCGTTAGCGCGGCCTACTCTGGGTGACGATGTCATGAGGTTCCTTCCGTGGGGTCATTGACCGCTGAACGTTGCGATGGCATTGATCACCGCCGGTCCAAGGATGGCGATGAAGAGAACGGGAAAGATGAAGAACAGGAGCGGGAACAGGATCTTGACCGGCAACTTCATGGCCTTCTCCTCGGCACGTTGCCTCCGCTTCACGCGCATGACCTTGGCTTGTACCCGCAGGACCTGGCTGATGGCTATGCCGTAGGCATCGGCCTGGACGACGGCCTGGACAAAGCTGCGCAATTCGGGGACGTTGGTTCGCTGGGCCAGGGCTGAGTACGCCTCCCGGCGGGAACGGCCGACCTGCATGTCCTGCAGCGTACGGATCAATTCCTGCGCCAGGGGTCCCCGGCCGTTTTCACCGGCCCGCGACACGGCACCCTCGAATCCGAGGCCCGCCTCAACACTGATCAGCATCTGGTCGAGCGTATTGGGCAGTTCAAGCTGCAATTCCTGTTGCCGTTTCTGGCCGTTGCTGATCAACAGCAGGTCGGGGATGAAGTAGGCAGCGACGAAGACCCCAAGGCCCATGATCTTCATGATCGGGTGCGGATCCAGGCCGAAAAGGAACCCCAGGACCGCCCCGGCCAACCCGAGTGCGGGTTTAACCGCCAGGAGGCGGTCCAGTGGCATGGAGGTCGGGCGCCCGGCCAGGGAGAGGAGCTTGTCGAGTCGGCGAACATACGCCTCGGGGGTCAGGCGCCTGCCGATCCGCACCAGCAGGCCGGTATCGGGCCGGGCAGCGGTTTCCTCCGGGTCGTGGCCGCGGCGCAGGTTCTCCCTGCTGGCGGCCTGGCCCTTGCGGTCGACCGAGAAGAACGCGAGACCGAGGTAGAGCACGGCGAAGCCGACCAGCAACGCGCCGGCGGTGACGATAAGTGGCATTTTCCGGTCCTCAGAACTTCAAGTCGATGATCTTGCGCATCCACAGCCCGCCGACGGTCATGAGGACGACGGAGGCTCCCATCATGACCCAGCCCAGGGGCTGGGTGAACAGCGGGGTCATGTAGCCGGGGCTGATGACCATGAGCATGGCAATGATGCCCACGGGCATGGCCATTAGGATGTAGGCCGAGAACTTGCCCTCGGCGGCAAGGGACGCGATCTGTCCCTTGATTTCACTGCGTTCGCGGATGGTTTCATTGACCTGGTCCAGCACCGCGGCCAGGTTTCCGCCGACCTCGCGGTTGATTTGTACGGCCTGGGCGATCCAGCGGAAGTCCTCGCTCTGCATCCGGGTGGCGGTGTCGTTCAGCGAGGCCAGCAGGTCCCTGCCCAGGCTGGTTTCCGAGACGATGCGCCGCATCTCCTCGGACGTCGGGGCCGGGGACTCCAGGGCTGCCGCATCCATGGCGCGCAGGATGCTGTGCCCCGCACGCAGGCTGCCGGAGAGCAGTTGCAGGGTATCCACCAATTGCTCGCCGAATCCGTGGCGGCACTTGGCGGTGCGACGCTGCAGGTACAGGTGCCCTACCGCCGGGACCAGCAGGAAAAAGAGCACGCCTAGGCCGGGCCCGGCCAGCAGCATGCCCAGCACCATGGCGACGAGCGCGGCGGAGGCCATGAGCACCAGGAACTCGCTCTGGCGCAAACGCAGCCCGGCGCTTTCCAGCGCCTCGCTGCTGAAGAACCGCAGCTTACGCCGGGCGAGCAGGGTTTCGAGGAATCCGGTGGTTCCGCCGGCAAGCCGGGAAAGCCCGGTGGTGGGCGAGACGTCCACGGGGGCGCGGCGATCCACGGCAACCCGTGCCGGCCGAAAGACGATACCCAGTGCCAGGCCCAGGGCCAGCAGCACGAAGGCCAATCCAATCATGAGTTCCATCTCGCCCTCCTAGGCGTTGGCGACGGCGTGTTGCCGGCCGGCAAAGACGGCGGGCGAAACCTGGATGCCCATGTCCTGGAACCTGTCCATGAACGTGGGCCGGATGCCGGTGGGGATCGGCGTGCCGCGGAAGCGCCCGTCATCGTCAACGCCGGCGGCGAAGTCGAACACGAAGGCATCCTGCAGGGTGACGATCTCTCCCTCCATGCCCTGGACCTCGGTCACGTGCGTGATGCGCCGCGTGCCGTCGCGCAGCCGGGAGATCTGGATGATCAGGTGCACGGCGGAGGCGATCTGTTCGCGGATGGCGCGCAGCGGAAGGTCCATGCCTGCCATCAGGACCAGGGTTTCCAGTCGGGCGATGGCGTCGCGGGGCGAGTTCGAGTGCACCGTGGAGAGCGAGCCGTCGTGGCCGGTGTTCATGGCCTGGAGCATGTCCAGGGATTCGCCGCCGCGGACCTCGCCCACCACGATCCGGTCCGGGCGCATGCGCAGGGAGTTGCGCAGCAGTTCGCGGATGGTCACTTCGCCTTTTCCTTCCGTGTTGGGCGGGCGGCTTTCCAGGCGCACCACGTGGTCCTGCTGGATCTGGAGTTCGACGGCATCCTCGATGGTGACAATGCGATCGGTGTCTGGCAGGAAGGAGGACAGCACGTTGAGCAGCGTGGTCTTGCCCGTGCCGGTGCCTCCGGAGACGATGATGTTCAGTTTCGCCTTGACGCAGGCATTGAGCAGTTCCGCCATCGCCGGGGTCAGCGTCCCGAAGCGGATCAGGTCCTGCACCGTCAGCGGGATCTTGCTGAACTTTCGGATGGTCAGGGAGGAACCGCCCACCGCCAGCGGCGGAATGATCGCGTTGACGCGCGACCCGTCCTCCAGGCGGGCATCGACCAGCGGGGAGGACTCGTCGATGCGGCGGCCCACCTTGGCCACGATGCGCTCGATCACCTTGCGCAGGTGCTCCTCTGAGCTGAAGCGCGAGTCGCTGAGGACCAGCTTGCCCTTGCGCTCCACGTAGATCCTGTCCATGCGGTTGACCATGATCTCGGTGACGTCCTCGTCCTCCAGGTACTGCTGCAGCGGACCGTAGCCCAGCACGTCGTTGGCCACGTCGTTGATCAGGCGTGAGCGTTCGGCGGGGGAGAGCGGGACCTTCTCGGCGTCGATGACCTGGACCAGTTCCTCGCGGGCGCTGGCGCGCAGGTCCTCCTCGGTCAGGGTGGAATCGTTGAAGCGGCTTCCCATGCGTTCGAACAGTGCCTTGGCGGCACGCTGCTTCAGTCCTGCATAGGCATCCACCGGGTGGGAGATCGAGGCCTTCGCGCTCGCCGAACCCGCGGCCGGTGCCTGCACGGCCGGCTTGTAGATGTCAGCGGGCGCGGCCGGGTGCAGGACCGTCTTGGCTGCGGGCATGGGGACGGAAGCCGCCTTGGACACGGCGGTGTCCAGGCGTTGGGTTGCCGTCTGGCGGGCGCCGGCGGCACGGTTCAAGGGCGCAGCGTTCTCCGCGGCGCTGAGTCGCTCGGAGAGTTTCATCGCACGACCACCCGTCGGTGGAGCTTGCGGGCGGGTTGGGCCCGCCATTGCGGATCGAAGCGCCGGGCCAGGTGGGCGAATCCCTTGACCGCGCGGTCGGGCTTGGAATCCTGGAGCACCGGGATGCCGCGGTTCGTGGAGAATGCCACGGTCCGCGAGCGGGGGATGCTCACATCCACCGGGGCGCCGATCCAGGTCTCGATGTCGCCGATGGTCAGCCCCGTCTTGGGGTCGGCCATGTTCAGCACCACGTGGCGGGTTTCCGGGAGGATATCGAGCTTCTTGAGCACATCCAGCCCGGTGCGCAGTCCGCGCACGCTGGGCACGTCCATGCCGCTGACCCACACGGCGTCGGTGCAGCGTTCCATGGCGGTGAGGGCGAGCTCGGTGAGGCCGGGGGCGCTGTCCACGATGACGTACTGGAATTCCCCTGCCAGCTGGTCGAGCAGGCGCTCGATGTGCTCACTGGTGACGTGGTCGGCGTCGGCGGGGTTCTTCGAAGCGCACAGCGCGTAGAGCCCGGCGGGGTGGACGGTCAGGAAGGCCTTGAGGACCAGGGTGTCCTGGCTCGCCGAGAAGGAAACGGCGTCCATCACGGTGTGCTCGGGATCCAGCGACAGCGCGGAGGCGACGTCCCCGAATTGCAGGTCCAGGTCGACAATGACAACGCCCATGGGCGCGATCTTGCCCAGGCCCACGGCAAGGTTGGTGGCCACGGTGGTCTTGCCCACGCCCCCCTTGGGGGAGAACACGCCAATCACCTGGCCCTTTTTCTCCTGCGGTTCGGCGCTCGCCGGCTGGTGGTGGCGGCTGCGTGCCGAGTGCGCCTGGCAGGCGCGGTCCAGCACGGATGCGACCTGGGCGATGTCCGCCGAGGGCCCCAGGACGTCGCGGATGCCGGCGCGCATGGCCTGGACCACGAGTTCGGGGTCGTACTCGGCGGCGAGGACGACGCTGATTTCCGGGCACTGGACATCGAAGACGGTGGCCAGGCGGAGGGCCTCCTCGACGGGGATGCCGGGACCCAGGATCAGCACCTCGGGGGCCTGCTCCAGGGAGTCCAGCAATTGCCGGGGGTCGGTGGGCACGCTGGTGGTCAGGAAGGAGCGCACCTCACCGTGCAGGCCGCCTTCGACGGCGGCGCGGACGAGCTGGTCAAACTGGGCATCCGGGGAGATCAGGACGAAACGGCTCACGGGTACACCTCCGATAGGCGAACTGGCTGGGGACGGGATTCCTGTTTGGCATCCTTGGGTTCGTTGGTCAGCCAGATCCGGCCGAATTCGGCGGAGTGGATGAGCTTCGAGGCGTCGCGGTCATTGACCGCGACGGTGACGAGCATGGTGCCCGCGGGCATGGCCTGGGCGCCTTCGGCCGGTTCCACGGCGGCATCGGCGCGTTGGAGCCGGGTGACGAGCATCTTGTGGAAGACCCGGCCGGTGGCCGGGGAACCTGCATCGTCCTTGATCGCTCCCTTGTCGAAGGAGGCGAAGACCCCGACGGTGCTTCCGGCGGTGATGTTGCCGCCGACCATCCGCTGCGGCTCCAGGGCGAAGCTGACTTCCTGCAGGCCCTTGGGCACCGCGACGGTGCCGGGGACCTGTAGCGAGGCCGGATCGACGAGCCGGCTGGAGAGCAGCACCTCGCCGGGTGCCAGATCCGCGACCGTCACCTGGCCGGCGACTTCGTCCAGGGCGGCCATCGCCCCGGCGGGCACGGTGCCCGCGGGCCTGGCTTCGAGGGCCACGGATTCGCCAAGGTCGGCGACGGACGTTCCCTCGGGAACTGCCTGGCGAAGGACCAAGACGTTGGTGGGCATCAGTGCCGCCATGGCGCGCGCGTCGGCGTTTGCCGCGTAGGAGTAGACAAGGACGGCGCCGAGCAGCGCGAGGACGGCGGCGGCAACACCGCCCAAGAGTCGGGATTTCAAGAAAAGCTCCTAGTGGGTCATTCGGACGACGGTGGCACCATATTTGTTGACAGGTCCCAGGATGTGCCCCTCGTCGAGGGACACGTAGCGGACGAACTTGCCGATGATGCCGCGGCAGTCCCCTGTGCATGCCTGGGAACCGGCGTAGGCGGTGGTGTTGCGGAATACGGAGGGCAGCGAGGACCCACCGGTGAACTTCCAGCCGGCGACCTCGAAGGCAGCGAAGGTGGAAATCTTGTAGATGGCCCCGGAGCCGGTTCCGATGGCGAGGTTGAAGACCGGAAGCAGAACCGTGGGACGGCCGCCGGCAGTGATCTCGGCGGCCCAGCGGTTCAGGACAGCGTTGCAGTTGGGCGGTTCGCTGTTGCCAGGGGCGCTGCCGCCTTCCTGGACCAGCAGGTCGATGTAGCCGCCGCACTGTCCGGGGATCTGCGACAGCCAGCCGAAGCCGCCGGGGACCGGTGCCCCCGCGGGTCCGTAGTTGCAGCCCGGGTTGGCGTAGGACCCGCCGTGCAGCCCCAGGCGCTGGAGTCCGCCGTCGACGTGGCCTTCGACCTGGCAGACGGAGAATGCCGCAGGGAAAACGGTGGGACCGGCCACCGGGCTGCCCCATTGGGCTCCGGCACTGGCGCCGACTTCTGCCGAGTCAAAGCCCAGGATGCGGGCGAAGGACAGCGAGACCTTGTTGGCCTCGCCGCCTGCCTGTTGGGCTCCTGTGGTCACGGTGACAGTGCCCGCGCTCTTGTTCAGCTGGACGGACTGGATGTTGCTGAGCCCGTCGTTGGCGTTGGATTTCGCGTAGTTTGCAGCCAGCGGAGAGGCGGTGGCGCAGTTGGCGCTGGCCAGGCTACGGGCGCATTCCTGTGCAACGGCAAGCGCCGCGGCATCCGCGCCGTTTTGCAGCTGGGCCTTTTCCGCATAGAGCATTCCGACGTCCACCACGAGGGCGGTGAAGCCGAGCAGAACGACCAGCAGCAGGGCGGTCATGACGCTCACCGTTCCGCGTTCGGAATCCGGGGATTTCCTTAGCCTCCGCATCGCATGACCCCCTTGCCGGTGAGCGTGATGGGGGAGACGATGCCGGTGATCGTCGACAGGGGGTAGGTGATGGTGACGCTGGCCTGGGTGCCGGGCGTGCAGGCTGCGGGGGAGATGGCCACGTTTCCATCGGTGATCGAGGAAAACAGGGAGGTGGCGGCCATCTTGGTGGCCGAGCGCGCCTTGGCCGGATCATTGGAGATGGCCATGACCCGGACGCCCTCGCGGGCGGCCTGGGTCAGAGTGAGTTGGGCGTTGTAGGCATGCCCGAACTCGATGATGCCCATGACCAGCATGACCAGGACGGGAAGGACAATGGCGAATTCAACGGCAGCGGAACCGCGTTCGTTCTGCTGTGTCATGGCCTGGGCCTTCCGGGTTTGGGTGGATGAAACATGCTGTGGTGGCGGGGCGAAGACGCCCCGCCACCACGGAGCTTTTGTCGGGGTGAATCTAGACCTACGGGGTGACCTTGCCGAGCTCGGTGTTGACTTTCACGAATACGGAATTCAATTCCGGTCCCAAGAGCATGAGGGTAGCGATGATGGCGACGGCGATGACGCCGACCATGATGCCGTACTCAACGGCGGTGGCGCCGGTTTCGTCGCGCTGGAGGCGGTTCTTGATGCGGAAGCCGAGGGTCTGGAGGGTGGCGTAAACGTGCAGCATGGGGGAGCTCCTGAAATGAAGTGGTGTGTGGTTTGCGGGGTGCTCGGGACTTGCCTGGTGCACCGCGCTGAAAAAAACATAGCAAGGCATTTGGGGGTTAGGACGGGTCCTGTGGCTTTCCTCGGGGAAGCTTGTACCAACCCTTGGGAAGCTGCGTTTTTCCTGCGTCTAACCTGAACCAAACCGGCGTTTAGGCCAAAACATGGGGATGCGCGAGGGGGAAGTTTTGGGCCGACGGGGAACTGCGCCGAAACCCACGACCTTTATGGTTCAACCAGCGACAATGTTGGGTGCCGTGAGTCGGTTTTTCCATATGACTACTTGGCTCCGGGAGGATCCGACACCCACGGGTGGTGGCGCATCCACCAGCGCCGGCGGAGGATTCCCAACGAGGCTTGGCGGCTGGCAAAGTTTGGAGCGGGCATGATGCCGAGGCCACCGGCCAGCCCCTCACAGCAAAGGCACAGGCAGGTGCTATGTGGGAGGCTAGAACTCCCGCCCTAGACTGTGCCCATGAGCGTCGAAGACGCAGACTTGGGGTCGATCACATGCGACGTGCAGAATCCGTTCCACAGCGTTTCCACAACCATCCTCATCACCGCACCCGGCTGTGGTCCGTTGCGTTGTGCGTGGCACTGGCCGGCGGCGTTGCCGCATGTTCGAGCGAGCCTCGGCCGCCTGTGACGGTGGAGGCCCCGCCTGACCCTTCTTTCGTGCAGGAAGTGGTGGAACCCAGTGCGCTGATCCGGCACCTGGAGGCGTTCCAGGATGCGGCGGACGCGAATGGCGGCAACCGGGCCGACGCCACCGGGGGCTACGAGGCCTCGGCGGCGTACGTCGAGGAGCAGTTGCGTGCGGCGGGGTACGAGCCGCGGCGCCAGGAGTTCAGCTACGGCCTGCGACACCATCGACAACGTCGACATGGCCGTGCTGGAGCAGATGACCGAAACGCTCATGGGCGCGACGGTTTCGCTCGGCGGCATCGAGGACGGCCTGGCCAAGGGTGCGGCAACGCAGGAGGGCGCCGGCTGAGTCGCCGCGAAGCCTCATCCGAGGGAAGGTGTTCCACTTCCAAGGTAATGAGACATCGCAGAGTTAGGCGGCTGCTTCTTCGCCCTGCGAAAAAGTAGTCGACATGCTGACTCCCTCTATGGAGCGGATGATGAGTGCCACGCCCCTTCACCGTCGCGCCCTCGCTTGGTTCTGTCTGTCATACCGATACCGGACATGCCGATGGCCGGGAACGAATGGGCACCGCGCACCGGCCGTAAACGCAAGGTAGGGCAGGTTGCCAATCATCCCTGGCAACCTGCCCTACCTTGCGTTTACGGTGAAAACAAGGAACGTCAGTCGACCATGATGTCCATGCCCGGTCCGGTGCCAGTGCCGGTGACGAAGAATAGTGTTAATACCAATACCCACAGGACCCAGAAGACCGCGGTGAACGGCAGCATGCGGGCAATGATGGAACCGATGCCGGCCTCTGGTTCGTACTTGCGCAGGAAACCGAGGATGACAACCAAGTACGGGTTCAACGGGGTCAGTGCCTGTGTGGCCGAATCCCCCACGCGGAAGGCCGCTTGGACAAACCCGGCCTCGTAGCCAATGAGGGCAAACATCGGGATGAACACCGCGGCAATCAGCGTCCACAGGGACGACCCCGAGGAAATCAAGAGATTGAGGATCGAGACGGCCGCAATGAACGCAATGATCGCCCCGTAGCTGGTGAAGTTCACGTCCTTGAGCGTTTGTGCGCCGTTGACAGCCACCCAGGACGCCAGGCCGGACCAGGTGAACAGGGCCAGGAATTGGGCCAGGATAAAGGCGACCACAATGAAAGACACCGCGTCTTTTACTGCCTGTCCCATCATCTCCACGACCGACTGGATATTGGTTACCAGACGCAGGCGGGCGCCATAGACAATGGCCGGAGCCAGCAAGACGCAAAAAACGATGAAGATGACTGAGCTCAGCAACGGGGACTTGGGCAGGAACCCGCCGGCTTCATTGCGCAACGGGGCGCCGGCCGGAAGTGCCAGCGCCAGGAACAGGCCGACAACCACCAGCAGGGCAAGCCCTGCCCAGCGCAGGGCTGACTTTTCCGCGGCGGTGACATCCGGGCTGGCTTCTTCCGCAGCCGCGGCATTGACACCGACACCGGTACGGTTCAGTCGCGGCTCAAGCACCTTGTCGATGACCAGGCCGCCGGCCACCGTGAGCACGCCAGCCAACACGATGTTCAGGAACAAGTTTGAAACGGCCGTCACGGGCAGCACCAGGCCGGACACCGGGGCGGCAGCGGCATTGGAAATGCCGGCCAGCAAGGCATCGGTGGAAGTGATGAACGGGGTGCAGCTAAATGCGGCAATGCCAACTGCGTAGGAGCCGAGCAGGCCCGCAACCGGGTTGCGGCCCGCGGCACGGAACACCAGCGCGGCGATCGGCGGGATCACCAGGATCGAGGCGTCGGACATGATGTGCGCGCACAACGCCACCAAAGCTATGACGTAGGGCAGCGCCCACCCCGGGGCGCGGCCCAGGGTTGACTTCACCAACACCAGCAGCAGGCCAGTGCGTTCGGCAACGCCAACTGCCAGTAACAGGGTGACCACCACGCCAAGGGGCGGGAACCCGATGAAGTTCTCAACCGCGGTGGTCATCAGCCAGGTGATGCCTTCGCCGGTGAACAGCCCCTTGATGAGCGTCGGTGCCTCGGCGCCGGGCAGCGTGGTGCTCACGTTGAACCAGGACACCACCGTGGAAATGAGTCCGACGGCCAGGAAGAGGTACAGGAAGAGCGCGAAAGGCTCTGGCAGCTTGTTGCCTGCCCGCTCTATGCGGTCCAGGGTGGCGGCACCGAACTTCTTATTCTCCGTGACGGGCGCGGGTGCCTGTTTCTTGCGCATCAATGTGCTCATGCGCCTACTCCTGCGGGGACTGAGGCCCGGATGTCCTTGACCATCCGTCCTTTGGCAAAGACGATATCAATATTTTTGGGGTCGGCCAGCGCATGGATGGAATTCAACGGATCGACGTTTGTCAGCACCAAGTCGGCGTCCTTGCCCAGCTCGATGGAGCCGACTCGGTCCTCCAGCTGCAGCAGCTTTGCCGCATTCAGGGTTCCGGCCACGAGTGCATCCATCGGGGACATTCCGAAGTCGACTAGGTGTCCGAGCTCGGCGAGGTTGGTGCCGTGTTCGCAGACCCCGGCGTCGGTCCCCAATGCGACCTTGACACCGGCCGAGATGGCCTTCGAAACGCAGCCGTGGAGTTTTTCCTGCAGGCGAAGCTTCTTCTCCACCGCGTAGGAAGCGGCCCTGGCCGGATCCGGGGGGATGGTTCCGGTGCTCAGTGTGGGAACCAGGAAGCTGTCCTTTGCAAGCATCAGCTCGATGGCCTGGTCGTCGATTTCGTAGCCGTGCTCGATGCTCCGGACCCCCGCAACGAGTGCGTTGGAGATGGAGCGCGCCGACTGGGCGTGGGCTGCCACGGGCACGCCATGGCTCCCTGCTTCCTCGACGATGGCGCGCATCTCGGCAATGTTGAGGCCGTCGTGCCAAGGGGTGTCACGCGGGGACCACACGCCGCCGCTGGCCATGACCTTGATGACCTTGCCGCCCAGACGCATGACCTCACGCGTGTTGCGCAGGGCCTCGTCGACCCCGTCGGTCAGGAAACCGATGTCGCCGTTGGGGGAGATTGCCTCGCCCTGGTTGAAGCCGCAGCAGGTGCGGAAGTCCCCGTGGCCGCCGGTGGGTCCCAGCGCGCGGTAGGCAAAGATGATTTCGGGGCCTTCAATGAGCCCGCGTTCAATGGCAACTTCGGTTGCCATGTCAATGCCGCCCAGGTCGCGCACGGTGGTGACACCGGCATCGAGGGTGGCGCGCAGCAACGGGATGGCGGCATAGTAGCCATATCGCGGGGGCAGGTGCAACATGGCGGTTCCGCTGAGCTGGCCGGCAGGCATTGCCAGGTGGACGTGCGAGTCGATGAACCCAGGGAGCAGGAACTGACCGCGCCCGTCAATACGGCCCGCCTCGGTGTCCGTGAGCGGCGCCTCGGCGTCCGGTCCAACCCACTGGATCTTGCGCCCACGCAAGATGACGGTGTGCATCTGTGCCGGAGCGGCGCCCGTGCCATCAATCAGGGTGACGTGTTCAATCACCATTTGTCGCTGCTGCGGCAAGTTTCCTCCATGTGTGCTGTGTCATAAGTCGAACTAAACGCTAAGAGAAAGACCTGACTTTCTTCGAAGATGCAGGAAAATAGTTCAGTGACCAATAATTTGCAGGAAATCGACGGCCTGACCGAAAATGACCTTGAGCTCGTCAATGCGCTCCAGCTGGCGCCGCGCGCCAGCTGGAGCGATCTTTCTGTAATCCTCGGCGTGCATGCCACTACGTTGGCGAGGCGCTGGGAACACATCACCAATGCGGGCCTGGCGCGCATCTCGATAGCGCCTGGACCGGGCATGGCGGCACAGATGGAAATGGCTTTTATCGAGCTGACGTGCCGCAACAGCCAAGTCATCCAAGTTGCCGATGAATTATTCAAGGATCACCGGACCATGACGATCCAGTTCATTGCCGGATCCGCGCATCTTTTGGTTACGGTGGCTGCCCCCGGGCAGTCCCTGGCCGATTTCCTGCTCACCACCATTGGCTCCCTGGACGGGGTATTGCACTATTCGGTGCGAACCGTGACAGGCCAGCTAATGGATGCCAGCAATTGGCATTTTCGTGCGTTGCCGCCGGCCGCGATGCGCAAGCTGTGCCTGCTTGCGAGCAAACCGGATCCCCGCGAGGGTGGAGTTCGGGTCGCCATGGATGAGATCGACCAGGAAATCCTGCGTTCGCTGAGCATCAGCGGGCGCATGGGTTTCAAGGAAATCGCCCACCGTGCCGGGATCACCCCGCCCGCGGCGGCGCGTCGGGTCAACCGGCTCATCGAGGGAAACTACATCAACGTGCGCTGCGACATTGTGCGCCACTCACTTGGCCGCAATGTCAGCGCCGTGTTCTGGGGCTCGATGTCCCCCGACGACATCTTGCTCATCGATCGCAACATCGCGGCCGAGCTACCGGAAATCCGCATCATGGTGGCGGTGACCGGCGCCAACAACATCCACATGGTGGTGTGGCTGAACAACCCCTCGGAATCACTCGCCGTCGAACGCAAGATCCTGCGCGCGATTCCCGGGCTGACGATCGATGACCGGCGCATCGTCTTGCGGACCTTCAAATATAATGGTGCGCGCATCACCGAATCCGGACTTTTTGGCGAGGTGCTTCCCGTGGGGTTCTGAGGACCTTGCCCTGCCACGGCACACCGCGGGCCAAGAATAATCCGCAACCATCAGGTCGCACAAGAACCGAACGACGACCCCGCAAACGACTAGATGGATAAGTCCTGGTCGGTGCCGAGGACAGAACAGACCCCAGCCCATGTTTTGGGCTGGGGTCTGTTAATTGGTACGCCCAGCATGGGCATTTGCTTGGAAGCGTTTTCATGAAGTACGGACTTCGCCGGCAGAGTTCGAGCGCTTCGTCACCGAGGACCTCGGAGCGCACCTGATCAGGCCGGACCGCAGGGACGAAAGACCCAGGTTCGGACGATTCGGTGGTATCCGCCAATGGATCGAATCGGTCTTCGACACCCTCAAGGGCCAACTTGGCCTCGAGCAACACGGTGCAAGGACCCTCGGGGGGCTCTACGCCCGCGTGGCCTCAAAGCTCCTCGCCCTCTCGGCGGGCATCTGGCCCAACTGGAAAACCGGCGACCCCTTAGGACGAGCATCTGGAAAGCGTCCCTGGTTGCAGCACTGTCATGACTGAGCTTGCTTCGGGCCGAAGTGGGCGGGACGAAGGGGATCGCTACGTGAACCGGTGAGTGGGAGGGCCGGTGA
This sequence comes from Paeniglutamicibacter sulfureus, assembly GCF_030512175.1. Classification (GTDB taxonomy): domain Bacteria; phylum Actinomycetota; class Actinomycetes; order Actinomycetales; family Micrococcaceae; genus Paeniglutamicibacter; species Paeniglutamicibacter sulfureus. The sequence continues at coordinate 1,807,856 of NZ_JAULBL010000002.1, forward strand.
CGGGCACGGTGCGGCCGAGTCAACGGGGCAGTGCCGGCACTACTACCTCGCCGGTCGCCGTCGTATCGGGATTCAGCATTACGCCGACGCGCTTGGGGAACTTCACCGTGAGCGAGCTTTCGATGATCCGTGCGCGAGGGACGGCGGCGAGGAATTGGTCCTCGATGCCCAGGACCTCCGCCGCAGAGCGCATCCACATGACGAAGGTGAAATTGCTGGTGCCGGTGGTCGAGGCGCAGAGCCGCAGGCTGCGGAAGCCGCGCAGGACCGCGACGGCGCTGTCCCGCTCCTCCGGCGGGAGGCTGGCGAACCACTGGCAGCTGACCGGGTAGCCGGAGTAGTTCTGGGCGACGTCGCAGCGGAACAGGAGCGTGCCGCCGCCCAGCACGCGGTTCAGTTGCCGGCGGGCGGTGACCGGGTGCAGCCCGGTGGCCTCCGCAATTTCCATCGCCGTCGCCCTTCCGTTGCGGCTGAGGACCTGGACGATCGGCCAGTACGAAGACGGCGGGGGCCCGGCGTAGCTGCTAGCGCTGGGAGAGACGAGGGTGCGCAGACGGGCGCGCTGCGGCGCACTGAGCGCCTCCAGGTTCCAGCGGTCCGCGGTGGCGTGCATGGCCGTGCACATGGCGCTCCGGTACTTGACGATGCCGGGGATGCGGGCGATCTGGGGGAGGACACGGCCGGTCAGGTCCGCCCAGCTGGGCGTGGTGACGGTGAGGACGAGATCACGGTTGCTCGCCGATTCCTCCACGGAGAGCACCTCCGGAATGGCGCACAGGGCCGCCTCCACTTCGTCCCGGCGGCGCAGCTCGCAGTCGATCTCGACGAAGCTCAGGGTCATGTGGGCAGGATCGCCGAGCAGATGCGCGGTCACCCACGCCAAGCCCGCGGTCCGGAGCCGTTCCCAATGCGCCGCCAGCGTGGTTGGGTGCCTGCCCAGGACGTAGCCGGCATCCTGCCAGCTGATCCGCGGGGCCAACTGCAACACATTGATCAGGGCGCGGTCGTCTTCAGATAGGTCCATTAGCGTCTTTTCTGATCGATTTTTCGCCCTATTGGCGGAAAAGAGATTTATTTCTGCATTCTAGTCGATTATGAGTCACCTCACGCGACAATTATCAGAGCCGCTAAACACGAGGAGTTACCACCCATGTCAGTTATTGCCGACGCCCACGAGCTCAAGGACGACATCGTCCGTTTGCGCCACCGGCTGCACCAGGAACCTGAGATCGGGCTGGAGCTGCCCCGCACGCAGGAAAAGGTCCTCGAGGCGCTGGAGGGGCTGCCGTACGAGATCACACTTGGTCGTGAGACCACTTCGATCACCGCCGTGCTCCGCGGCACCGCCCCGGATTCCGGAGACCGCCCCGAAGCGGGCGGCGCGGGACGGCCGGTGGTGCTGCTGCGCGGCGACATGGACGGGCTACCGGTTCAGGAAGCCACCGGTGTGGACTACACCTCCCGCATCGAGGGCGCGATGCACGCCTGCGGCCACGACCTCCACACCGCGATGCTTGCCGGAGCCGCCACGCTTCTGGCCGAGCGCCGGCACCAACTCGCCGGCGACGTTGTCCTGATGTTTCAGCCGGGCGAGGAGGGGTTCGACGGTGCCGGAGTGATGCTGCGCGAGGGCGTGTTGGATGCCGCCGGACGCCGCCCGGACGCCGCTTACGGGCTGCATGTGATGTCCGCGATGGAACCGAACGGAATGCTCTTCACCAAGCCGGGCATCCTGATGTCGGCTTCGGATGGGCTCGTAGTCACGGTGCATGGGGCCGGCGGGCACGGCTCCGCGCCGCAAGCAGCCAAGGATCCGGTGACGGCCGTCTCCGAGATGGTCACCGCGTTGCAGGTGATGATCACCCGCCAGTTCAACATGTTCGATCCGGTGGTGCTCAGCGTGGGCCTGCTGCAGGCAGGGACCAAACGCAATGTGATCCCGGATTCGGCCCGTTTCGAGGCCACCATACGAACCTTCTCCGATTCGAGCCGCGAGAAGATGATGACGGCGGCGCCCCGGCTGCTCGAAGGCATCGCCGCCGCCCACGGGTTGGAAGTCGTGGTGGACTACCGGCCCGAATATCCAATGACCGTCACCGACGGCGCGGAGACGGAGATCACCGAACGGGTCATCAGCGAACTCTTCGACGGGTCGCGCTACGCCCGGCTCGCCCAGCCGATGAGTGGATCCGAGGACTTCTCACGGATCCTCGCTGAGGTGCCCGGCAGCTTCGTCTGCCTCTCCGCCGCGGACCCGGAGACCGATCACCGGACCGCCGCGTTCAACCACTCGCCGTTGGCCACCTTCGACGACAACGTACTCGCAGACGGAACCGCCCTCTATACCGAACTGGCGCTGAACCGTATCGCCCAACTTGCCGGCGCCCGCTGACCCAAGCGTCTTCTTCCTTCCCTCTTTCTTCAGTTCTTTCATCTCAGGAGCCCTTCCATGGACATACCCACGCAGACCGCCTTCGACGGCGGCACCCCGGCCCAGCCCTCGCCACCGGCTCGCCCGGTCAGCAGGCGCCGGACCGTCATCGGCACCGGCATCGGCAATGCCGTCGAATGGTACGACTGGATGATCTACGCGACCTTCGCCCCGTTCTTCGCCAGCCAACTCTTCAACAACCAAGACCCCGCTTCCGCCGTATTGTCCACGTTGGCGATCTTCGCCGTCGGCTTCCTCGCCCGGCCGCTAGGCGGCTTCGTCTTCGGCTGGCTGGGCGACCGGGTGGGACGGAAGTACTCCATGACGCTTGCGGTCGGCATGTCCTCACTGGGCTCCCTGCTGGTCGGCATTACCCCGACCTACGCCGCAGTCGGCGCATTCGCCTCGGTGATGCTGCTGGTCGCCCGGCTGATCCAGGGCCTGGCCCACGGCGGCGAGCTGCCCTCGTCCCAGACGTACCTCTCGGAAATGGCGCCACGCGAGCACCGCGGTTTCTGGTCCACCCTGATCTACGTCTCGGGAACCCTGGGCAACCTGGTCGGAACGATGTTGGGTGTGGTCCTGGTCATGGTGCTCAGCAAAGAGGACATGCTCGCCTGGGGCTGGCGCGTCCCCTTCCTGATCGGCGCGGCGCTGGGGCTGTACGCCCTGGTCATGCGGTCGCGAATGAAGGAGACGGACGTCTTTGAGCACGAGTCGGCGGCCGAAAAGCGCGAGCCGATGTGGCCGCAGATTGTCCGCCACCGCAAGCAGGCGATGCAGGTAATCGGCATGACCATCGGCGGAACCGTTGTCTATTACACCTGGGGTGTGCTGGCTCCCACCTACGCCTCGACCAGCCTGGGCATGGACCGCGGGGCAGCCCTGTGGGCCGGAGCCGCGGCCAACATCGTCTTCCTAGCAGCGCTCCTGCTGTGGGGGAAGGTCTCGGACAAGATCGGGCGCAAACCCGTGCTGTGGATCAGCATGGGCGGAGCGGCCCTGATGCACTTCCCCATGACCTGGCTGCTGCGGGATTCCCCGTGGCAACTGTTCGTGTCCATGTCCGTGATGCTGGTGTTTATCGCAGCCTCAGCGGCGATCCTTCCCGCGGTCTACTCCGAGATGTTCCCCACCAACATCCGCACCGTCGGCGTAGGCGTGCCGTACTCCATCGCCGTGGCGATCTTCGGCGGCACCGCCCCGTACCTGAACTCATGGCTCACCGGCAGCTTCGGTCCCATCGCCTTCGGCCTCTACGCCTTGGTGCTGCTGCTGATCAGTATCGCCGTGATCTTCACCATTCCCGAGACCAAGGGCAAAGACCTGCGCTGACCGATCTCCAACCCGACTGAAGAACTTGCCTCCCCTTGACCGCTCAAGGGGACGCCGGGGAACCGTGAATTTCATGTCCCCTGATTCGTCAGGTCAGTCGGTAGCACCTCATCCTTGAGCGGTCTCACTTACTTGATCAGGTGGCTTTATCACCTGTCGCGATTCTCGCAAGAAGACGATGCTGTGCGTTATGTAACTGCTGCTGGTCGTTGTAGGCAGCATGTGCCTGCTGGCTGACCGTGTAGTTTTAGGCATGAGAGCAGCCCTCCTGCCAGGTAGGACGTGGAAGACCCTGACCCTGATTTGGATTCCGGGTCAGGGTGTTCCACTTCCAAGGAACCGGGACTGCTACTTTGATGGCTTTAAGCACGGAAACCCGGATGTCCGTCTGCAATACAGACGGCCATCCGGGTTTTCAGGCAAATGTTTCCGAGGAGTGACGCTCGGGACTTTTAGAGTTCCGCGCAGTCGCGGCAGATCTTGACTCCATCGACTTCCTTGGCGGCCTGGCTGCGGTGCCTGACAACGAAGCATTCCCCGCAGACGAACTCATCCGCAGCCTGGGGGACAACTTCCACCACGAGCTCATCGAGCACGATCGCGCCCGGAAGCTCGGTGCCGTCGGAAAGGTCCGTTTCCTCCAATTCGGAATGGACACTTTTCGCCGTGGGCGCATCCATTTCCTGAACGGCCTTCAGGGTGCGTTCGGAAGCTTCTGCTACATCCGGGCGCGCTTCGTCGTAATCCTGTGCCATGGTTATTCCTCCCGATTGTTCAACACGTTTCCGAAATTGTAGATGCCGTGGGTAGCAGGGGCAAACCGAATTCCGTGCGACGTGAATACTGACGCTTTTGTGAAGCAAAAGCATTCAACCATCCATGGTGTTGGCCGCGTGCCCGAAGGATGAAACCGGGAGCCTTCCAGGAGAATTTTCCCGGACTGGTCCTGGTTAGTCTGTCGGTTCGCCCGCTTGCGCCTGGTCCAGATCGGCCTGGGCTTCCTCCGGGTCCGGTTCCTCGGGGAAGGTCTCCGAGTGCTCCTTGTCCTTCGCCGGCTCCGCTTGGTCTTCCCGACCTGCTTCGGGAATTTCAGGCTGCGTTACATCGTCCGGGTTCGAATCGGGGTTGGTGTTCTCTGTTTCAGCCATCAGGGGTTCTCCTTCGTGTGAAACCTGCAACGTTCGGCGCATGCGGGGCCTTCCCTCGATTCGGGAAGTCCATTGTTGCCGGCGTTCATGCTACCGGATCGCCTACGCCGTAGGTCGACTCTAACGATGCTGATCGAGGGGCGGAAGGAATTTGGTCGTTGCCGCGAACGTTCGGAAGCATGTCCGGTTCCAGGGTGACGGATCTGTTGCGGAGCCTCCGGCGCAATGTGGAGGCCGAATGCGCCGACACCTTGAGCTTCGTGCCTGCGTAGGGCATGCCTCCGGCAGCCCTGTGTCCCGCGGCGACCCAGATGCTCACTGCCCGTTCAAGAACCCAGACCGGAGCCCATAAGGCGGCACCGCCTCCAAACACCTGGGCCCCGCCGTCACGTCGCCGTCCGATCTCGGCGATCGCCCAGGCCGCGAATGGCCAGGCGAAAGCCAGGCCGGGTCGGCCCCGCACGGCACGGTAGATGCCGGCCAGTACGAGCGGGGCATAGCAAAGCTCCACGGCCAGGCGCAGGGGCTGGGCAAAGTCGTCATAGGCCTGGCGAACACGCTGTCCCGAAAAATGTTTGAAGGTGGGCGGCAGGCGGCGGACAAAGACATCGTTGGCACGGAATTCCCGGCCGCCGGCGGCATCGATGGTGCGCAGCAGTTCAAGGTTCTCGAAGAGGACGTGGGCGTCATATCCCCCTGCTGCCATCAGTACCGAACGGCGCAAGGCAAAGGTTCCCGGATAGTCGGCTCCAAAGGCCCGGTTGACCAGCGAACGGGCGGTGTCCAGCCGTGCGTGCCACGGCAGTGGCGCCAGGTAGTTCTGCGGTCGCACGATGTCCGCGCGCTGGAGCAGGTCCAAGACCTGCTCCAGCTGGATCCGTTCGTAGCGCACGTCATCGTCGGCAATGACCAGGAGTTCGTCGCGCGCGGCCTGCACTCCCGTGAGCACACCGGCGACCTTGCCGTTGGCCCCCGGCATGGGAACCGGTCGCAGGTGCACCACTGCCGAAGGAAAGCGTGCTGCGTGGTTTTCAAAAAGGTCGGGTTCGGATCCGTCCACCACAATCACCCGAACCCACTCGACGACTTGGCCAAGGTAATCGGCAAGGTCATCCAGGCCGGAGTCGGAGTGCCATTTCAGCGGCAGGATGTACGTTGCCTCCGGCAATGTCCCATATGCACTCTCGGTTCCCATGATTCTGTTGTCACCTATGTGATTGCTTGGGTTGGTTGCTTGGAATGCGCGCCCATGGATGCCTAGGCGCCGCAGGCCGTGAACGTCCTTGGGGTGCCACACCCCAAGGACGTTCACGGCCACGCATCTTGTCTGGAGTTGATACCGGGACCACCGTGCCGGGGCACGGAAACCCGCTCAGTCCTTCAGAAGTCCAAGCTTGACGTTTTTCGGCCGCTGCATCTCGCCGTGCTTGGCGCCCAGCACGATGACCGCGGCTGCGAAGCCGGGAATCGCCCACTGCAACTGGCGAAGCTGCTTTTGTGCCTTTGCCAATTCGGGAGAAGTTTCGGGACCGGGCTCGGTTGCACCGCGGGCCCCTTCATCTGCCAACTCGTCGACCTTCTTGCCCAGGACGGCAGCATAGAGGGTGACGGCTGCACCGGCCACGGTCACGCCGGTCTTGATCCATGTTGCCGACATGACGCCGTCCTGGGCTGCGTACCGACCCTTGTTTTCCCAGAGGATCGGACCCAGCGAGGCCAGATGGGCTGCAAATGCCGCGGTTTGGACCGGGGCCCATTTCTTCCAGCCCAAGCTGGAGAGCCGGGTCCTCTCCGTGGAGTCTTTCGATTGGGAAGTGGCACCGTTCAGACCCACAGCACCCATGAGGGAACCGCCGAACCAAGCGGCTGCGGACAAGTCATGGATTGAGCGGGCAAGCAAGTTTCCGGACATGGGGCATTCTGCCTTTCGTAGTAGCGGTTTGGATGCATTCCACGTTGCTTCACCCACACCGGCATGTAAAGGGATTTGCAAGGCGTCGACCGGTCTGGGTTCGGAAGGGGGGCAGCGCCTCCCCATTTGCTCGATCCTTGGTGGCGAACAATCGCGCTGCGGTGCGGGTCCAGAGCGAGGACCCGCGGCAAGAACCTGCCCCGTAGGGTGTCCGGGCAGTCAAAACCGGTGATGGGCGCCGGGTTATGATGGCAAGGTGCTGGTACTTACGCGGAAGGTCGGAGAACAGGTCCTGATTGGCGAGGACATCGTGGTGACTGTCCTGGATGTCAAAGGCGATTCGATCAAGATCGGCTTCGACGCGCCCCGCGGCATCAAGATCCAACGGGCCGAGATGATCGCCGCCGTGACCGAGGCCAACCAGCAGGCCGCCGCTGCCGCCACCGAGGACGCCGAAGCCCGGCTGAAGGCACTTTTCCCTGCTTCGCCCAAGCCCGCCGCACCCGATGCGCCGAGGGCGTAGGCACCAGCACGAATCACGGACCGGGGTAATCGGCACTTGCCCGTGTTTGATGCAGTGATACCGGCATTTCAGCGAGCCAGAGCGAGCCGCCGAATTATGGCGGGAGCGTCTCAAGAAGAACCCGTACGGCAGCGACGGCTTCCTCTTCCTACGGTCACGACCTGATCTCCGCGGATCTTGTAGGACGAGTTCTCCGGCATTTGGCATGCCCTGCTTGAACTGCTCGAAGAATTCTTTCAGAAGGGATCAGCCGAAAGGCTTTTTCCGGACCAGCCAGTAAGGGCGGCGAAGACCCTCCCCAATCGGGTGACGGGATCCGGGATCCAGGGTCCAGGGTTCGGCACCCCTTGGTCCCAAGATGGCCGAGGTATTGGGGAAATCCATTTTCCCGAATTGCCGCAATGTTAGGGTTGTGGTTCATCTCACTAGCACTATTCATTGGGGAAACTATGTCTCGCCGCTTTTTCGCGCCGCTTTTGGCGCTTGGCCTATCTGCAGGACTCGTCTTTGCTGGAACGCTGCCCTCCATCGCCGCACCGGTGGAACCGGTTGCGGCGGTGCAGGCTGCCAAGCCGGCACCGAACAAGGTCACGATCAGCAAGATCAAGACCGCCAAGGTGAACAAGAAAACGAAGAAGGCCACGGTCAAACCTGTCGTGAAGTCGACAGGCCAGGTCAAGGTCACCTCGTCGAAGATTACCGTGAAGCAGGGAAAAAAGACCCTCGCGAAGAACGTCTCCTCAGCCCAGCTGAAGGCAGGCAAATACACGGTCACCACCACCGCCAAGTACAAGACCTGGGCGAACAAGACGACCACGAAGGACGTCAAGAAGAGGACCCTCGTCTCGAACGGCAGCAAGCGCGTCAAGATGAACTGCAAGGTCGCTGGTATTGAACCTCAGTACTTTGAGGGGTTCCTCATTGATTTGTTGTTCCTGGAATGCACTGGCGCCTTCGACGGCGTATACAAGGCACGCGCCGGACACGTGTGGGACATTGATGACAACTGGCCGATTGCGGGCGACATGATCTGGGGAGAGTCCTTCCCGGAAGAACCGAACATCGGATCCGTGCTCGGGTTGCGTTTCACGACCAATGTGTACCCGCTGGAACGAGACCTCTACAAGACGACTGTGACCAAGCAGAAGACAACGACCAAGGTGTGGTCGAAGGAGCAGGCCAAGACCTTGAACCAGAGCCTGATCGTCAGCAAGTAGTAACGCTTCTTGATTGGGGGGCCGCCCGGTTGAACTGCCTGGGCGGCACCCTTTTCTTTTGGCCGTCAAAGGGTCAAAAGGCACGATCCCGCCCATGGAGCGACTGCCAGGGCTTTCTTAATCGGCAGCAACCGATGGTGCTGCACTCGAGGCCGCACTACCGCACCCACAATTCGGGACGGGAAATCATGAGGGGACCCCACAAGCCGACCATTCACTCCAACGGATAGTCTTCCGCGGCCCAGTTGTTGCGGTATCGGATTGGCTTACGGGTGTTGACCGTCGCGTTGTTTGACGATCTTCGCGTCACCGGGTTTGACGACGAGCCGCCCATGGAAATGCCCTGCCGAGGGGTTTCGGCAGGGCATTCGTTGTCTTGCTGACGGCGTGGTCGTCGTCGGTGCCGGGCTCCTATTCGCTGTTTTCGGTGATCGCGGATTGCGCCGCGGCCTGGTCGACGATGGTCTTGTTGCCGGCGTAGGTGGCGATCAACGCGGAGACGGCGAGGTTGTTCACCGCTCGCGGGTAACCCCGGGAGGCCTGGTGGATGGCGGTAACGGCATCCTCGGAGAACAGCGTGTCCGATCTGCCCGCAAAACCGAGATGCGCTTTGATATAGCTGGCTGTGTCGGCAAGGTTCATGCCGGTGAGGGTGAAACGGGTGCCGATGCGCTGGTCCAGCGCGGCCAGGACGGCCATCTTCAGGCGCCTGCGCAGCGTGGGTTGCCCAATGAGCAGCAATGCGAAGTGGGACCCGGTATCAAGGGCCGTGTTGGTGAGCATGCGCAGGGATTCCAGCTCGGTGTTGCTCAAAAGGTGCGCCTCGTCGATGACCACGACCGGCAGGCGGGAACGCTCGTCCAGCTCCCCGGCCAGCAGTGCCGCGGTTTGGGTGGCCAGTACCCCGGAATAGAAGGATGGCTGGCCGCCCAGGGCCGAAACGATGGTGGCATGGATGCCGCGCATGGTGATGGTCGGGTCCGGAAGATAGATGACCTGGTGGCGGGAGGCCTCGAGCCCGGCCAGTGCCGCGCGCACCGCGACGGTTTTCCCGGCACCGACCTCCCCGGTGATCACACCCATTTGGCGTTGGCCGATGCACCAGTGGATCCGGGCGATCGCCTCGCGGTGCCCGGGGTGCGGATGCAGCGCCTGGGGCGGGATGTCCGCGCTGAAGGGCATGCGGGAAAAACCGTAATGGCTTTGCAGTGACGTGATGCTCACGGCGTGTTCTCCTGGCGGTGGTGCGCTTTGGCGGTGTCGGTGTTTCTGGACGGGGTGGCGAGTTTCTCGAAGCTGATCGGAGCCCCGCTCATGGTGTGTTTGTGTTGGTCCTCGAGCAGGCGCAGGTAATCGATACCGGTGGAAACGTTTTGGGCTCCGGCGTCCCGGTCGGCGGCCGCATTCTTGGCCTTCGGGTGCACGTGCCGACGAATCTGAAGCAGGGTCGCGGTTCCGGCCGGGACTCCCAGGTGGGAGTGCACGGCGATGGGGGCGGCCAGGTCGAAGGGATCATAGATGAGTTCGACCCGGGTTCCTGCCAGCACCGGGTCCACCTGGTAGGTGTTGCCCAGCAGGGAGATCGTGGCAGTCTTGGTGACCTTACGTTTCTCGGACCAGAGGAATGCCTCACTGACCTGGTCCGGGGATTTGCGTACCGGGGTGCGTTTGACCCAGCTGGCATCCCAGCGCTCAAGCGGTGTTTGCCCGGTGGTGGAGTGGATGGTGCGGTGATAGAGAACCTGCACCCAGGAGGTGAAGAGCGCGTTCAGTTCTTGCAGGGTGGAGATCTCCGATCCCTGCCCGGTGCCCGGAAGCGAGGGCTGGTTGGTGACGGTGATTTCACCCAGGAATTGCTGGGTCACGGTATTGAAGAACCGCTCAATTTTGCCCCTTCCCTGCGGGCGGTAGGGGGCCGAATGAACCAACCTGATCCCCAGCTTCGCCGTGACCCGCTGAAGTGCCTTGTCAGCAAAGGCACTGCCGTTGTCGACATAGACCTGACGTGGTATTCCGTGGGTTTGCAGGGCCGGACGCAGCACCGCGGCCAGGCGGACGGTGTCCTCGGCGAAGGCCCACCGGGAGGCGACCACCATCCGGGAATGGTCATCGAGGAACGCGAACAAATAGGTTTTGCGTCCCTCGATCCGCGGCCCATGCAGGGCATCTCCCACCCAGATTTCGTTGGATTCCTCGGTTTCGAAGCGGCCGGTGGCGGCCCCGGGAACGCCGGTGGAAATGTCCAGGGACCGGAAGTGGCGCAGCAGCGTCGTTTCCGAGGGTGCATCGCCCAGCGTGGTGGCGATGATCCTTTTGATTTGGGCGGCAGTGCGGTGAGGCTTCTCCCGCTTCAAGGTCTCGGCCAGCAGCAGCACCCGGGGCTCGGTGATCGGGCCTTGGGCGCGTTGGGTTGGCTTCAACCCGTCAAAGCCGTCCTTCTTCCAGGCCTTGATCCAGCGATCGATACTTTCCCGGGAGAACCGCTTGGTGCCCCCGAAAGGCCAGGGATGGTATTGGATGGCCAGTGCGCGCACCATGACACCTCGGGCCTTGGCACCGAGCTGGTCATCGGCTGCTTCCCGGATGAGCTGGTAGCGGAACAGGGCGATCTGCTCGGCGCGTTCGCTGCGTTTCACCGGTCCTTTCACCGGAGCCGAGGACGGTGCCGGTGTTGCCGGTGGAGGGTCGGCTGCAACGAAGGTTTCCGGACGCTGTTCCGGGATCAGGGCAAGTGGCATCAAGGCGGTGTCCTTTCAGGGAAACGGTATTTATCGGCACCACCTGCACCGGGGCGCAGGTCATGCTTGTTGCCCACTTTCGCCCATCAACACCCCGCCCTATCAGGGCCAATTGGTGTTGCAAGCCTTTTCACCCACCAGGTGCCGCTGAACACCCACGGCCCGGCGCTGGCCAACGCGGCAGCATGCCAAGGAACCGCACTGGCTTCCGGGACCGCAAAACGCTCGCCCACCACCCGGGCATAGGCCAACAGAACCCCCAAGGCCTGGGCAAGAATTCCACGGGCGGACTGCGGCCAGAGCGACGCGGCATCCGACGCGTCCCGGAGCAGCAGAGACCGAAACCAAGAACACAGGGACGCGGCGGAAGAGCCGAAAGACCGCAGCCAACCACGCACCGTGCTCACCGGCCGGCCCACCCGATCCGCGATGGAGCGGTGGCCGAGCCCCTCGAGGGCCTTGGCTTCGATGGCTGCGGCGATCACCAAAGCCTCATCAGCCTTCCGTGCCGCCAGAACAACCGGCAACAGCACATGAGTCATCCGGCATCCGGTGCACCGGGCCCGCAACGGGCAAAACACCGACACGGACGGCCCCGCGGTTCCCATGCGGATCCGTCGTTCCCGTGCATGGCCCCACGGACGCAATGCCCCGGCGCATTCGGGGCATGAAAGGAGGCCGCCACGCAGATCAGATTCGACAGCGGCGGGCGCATAACTTACCGTGATCATTAGCGCGACTCTTTCGCGTTAGAACGACCCGGCGCAGCCTTCGAAATCTGGCGCTGGGTCGTTTGCCTTAAGTTTGGTTATCGTCAGCTTGCCGCCGCCAATAACCGAAGATCAAGACCTACAAGTCGAAACCTTGCATCGGCACCGAACTCGACGGCTCATCCCCAAACAACGCGACGCTCAACAACGGGCGTCCGATGGGGCATGTCCTTGCTTCACATTGAGGTTGGATGCCTGCCAGGGCCCAGGCTCTAGGCGCCGCGGCATCCTGGTGGGATGGGTTCGAACGGTACAAGGGCCCACTCGTGAACGAGCGGGCCCTTGTCTTCGGTGTGCCGATGGAGCAGGTCGGCCCCTACAGGAGAACCCAGGAGGTCTCCTGCAGGGGCCTGTTCTTCTTACGGCTCAGGCCGTAAGCACGGGCGGGCTGGTTTTGGCGGGCATTGCGGGGGTCGGGAGTGCGGCTTCGCTGGCCCGGGCTACGTCGGCCGGGACAGCTCCGTGGTCCAGGGCGGTGCGGACGATGGCTTTCAGGGCTTGGCTGCGTTCGCTCAGCACCACTCGGGCGGCGGCCACGTCTTCGGCCGCAGCCCGGATCAGATTCAGTTCGTGCACGTATTTTCCTGTCGTTGGTTGGACGGTTTGACTTCTGGGGGCGGCGGGGCGGCAGGTTTGTCCCGGGGGGCATGCTGGCCTGCCTGGGTCCCGCTCAGGTGGCTGGAATATTGTCCGGTGCCCCATTGACCCGGGGGTCGGGGGGCGATGGAGGTGTCCAGGAAGAATAGCCTCGTGAGATGGACTGAGGCGCCGGCAGCGTGTCGCATTCCTTGGCGGTGCTGCGGCGCTTGGGGGATCCGGTGAAGCGCACGTAGCGCATGGGCCGCCGTTGCGGATCACTTCGTCCCAGGAAGCGCTGCCTCCACAGCTCGGGGACCAGCGGGGCGTATTCGGTTTTCTCGTCCATCAGGGTTCGCAGGGCGAGGCAGAACGGCATGATGGCCAGGCGGCTGCGCCGTACGTCGTTAAGGACATGTAAGAGGAGTTCCTCGATGAGCTCTTCGGACCGGTAACGGCGCTTGAGCTGGGTGTAGTGCACCCACATTTCGTTCTCGCGCATGCCGTATTGCACGAATCCCGCCAAGTCACCGGACTCGTAGAGTTCGTAGCGGCATTGTTCCCGGTTGTTCTCGATCACGCGCATGGTGTCGGCCTCCTGTGGGGGGCCGAGGGTGCATGGGCCGGGTGGCATTGGGGGTCGAGCGCAGTGGCTCGTCGTCGGGACAGTTGCGTGGAAGGTGGTTTCCGGTATGGGCGATTCATGGCGTGCTCCTCAAAGGGAAATACCGTGGCTCGCTGCTGAACCGTTGTATCGGTGTATCTGGTGAAAAATCTGGGTTGTCTGCGATGTCTACGCTGTAGATATCTACTGTAGACCTTTGTTGTAGACGCTACATGTAGAGTATTAGGTATGGCAACCCGGTCAACCCCTGCAGAACCCCTGGCAGGGCCGCACACTACCCATGGAGTCCGATCACCGCATGCCCGAGAATCCGACCCGAGACGACGCCGTCCCGGACCACGAGCAGGGTCCGAACCAGATGCCTTCCGGGGCGCCGGCCCCCAAGCGGCGAGAGCGGCTGACGCGTGAGATAGTGCTTGCTGCGGCCCTGCGCCTGGTGGACGCCGAGGGCCTGGAAGCCCTGACCATGCGCCGACTGGGAAAGGTCCTTGATCGCGATGCGATGGCCCTCTACCGGTACGCACCCAACCGCGCCGCGTTGCTGGACGGCATCTCGGAAATGGTGCTCCAGGAACTGGTCATCGAACCCGTCGACGTCGACTGGCAGTCGCAGTTGCGCAAGGTCGCCCACGGGTTTCGGCACCTGGCGCTGGCCCACCCCCATGTGGTCCCGCTGTTGGTCACCCGGCCCCTATCCACCCCGCTGGGTCTGCGCCCACTGGGAACGCTGCGCCCGCTGGAGCAGATCCTGGCGCTGCTCATCCATGCCGGGTTCACGCCTGAAAGCGCCCTGCACATCTACCGGGCCTATTACGGATATATCTACGGCCACATCCTGAACGAACTCCAGGAACACATCGTCGACCCGGAGGAAAACGAGGCCATCCTGCGGCTGGGCCTGCACCGGCTTCCGCCCAAGGAGTTCCCCCAGCTGCGCAACCTTGCCTCCGTCCTGGCCGACTACGACGGTGCCGAGGAACTCGATCAAGGCATCACCATCCTCTTGGCCGGACTCGAGGAGCGACTCCGCCCCGGCACCGCTCCCTAACCAGGACGGCCCGCCGGAGGCCTTCCGCCACTGGGGGAGCTCCGAATCCCCTGACGGTTTCCCACGCGCGGGACCGCAAGCCTTCGCCTTGGCAGGCAACCTGCCTAGCATCGATGCATCGGTGCAGGGCCAACTGCGACTCCTTTTACTACGGCAACATCGCCCCGCAAATGGATGACTTCAACCAGAGCAGCCAGGAAGGGATCTGGGGTCGGCTGGAAAACGCGCTCTACGAGGACGTCGATGTCCAGGACCTACGCCAGCGTCTTTGCCGGCCCCGTCTCACGTCGCGATGACCGTGTGTACCGGGGCGTGCCACTGCCCTCGAAATACTGGAAGCTGCTGGTGTTCCGGGAACAAGGGGTAGTGAAGGCCCGGGCCTTCCTGCTGACCCAGGACCTCGACTCTCTGCGGGCCGTGCTGGCCCTGGACCAGTTCCGGGTCTACCAGGTATCCATGGGCGAACTTCAAGCGCGGACGCAGCTTCAATTCCCCGAGGTGGTGCAAGAAGCCGGGACTCTACCGGTTTTTCGGACGGCCGCCCGCCGGAAGCCGCTCGCGTACGCAGAGGACGGTACCTGGTAGCCCTTGCGCAAGGTATCAACCTGCGCCCGCTCAATATCCCCGTGCTCTATTCGCGACAGCCTGCTCTGAGTGATTTGGAGCCGGCCTGCCAGCTGGACCTGAGTCAAGTCGGAAGCTTCGCGCAATTCGCGTAGTCGGAACACAAAGACCTCCTTGAGGATGCGTGTCTTATGGACCGCTAACGCCCTGTCGGCGTGGCTCCTGGCCGACGCGGGCTCCGCTTGGTCTGGTACGCCCAAATCGCGATCTCGACTCGGTTGCGGGCACCGAGCTTCGTCATCAGGCTGGCGACGTGAGTTTTCACGGTGCTCAGGGTGATGTACAGCTCGCTCGCGATCTCGTTGTTGCCCAGCCCGCGGGCAACGGCCGCCAGCACCTGCTCCTCCCGTTCGGTGAGCGGTTCGACCGGTTGGGCAGGGGCAGCCGCCGGCGCCGCATCCGCGAACGCCTCGAGCAATCGCACCGTCACATTGGGGGCGATCAGCGCATCTCCGCTGGCGGCGGCACGCACCGCCTGCCCGAGCAAATCCGCACCGGCATCCTTCAGCAAGAAGCCCTTTGCCCCGGCCCGCAGGGCCGCATAGACGTACTCGTCGAGGTCGAATGTCGTGATGATGACAACTGCCATGGGATTCTCCACGCCCGGTCCGGCGATGGCACGCGTGGCCTCGATGCCGTCCTGTCGGGGCATCCGAATGTCGAACAGGCAGACATCCGGTTGAAGACGGCGAGCGAGCGCCACCGCCTCGATGCCATCGGACGCCTGCCCCACGACTTCAATGTCGGGCTGCGCATCGAGGATCATGCCGAGGCCGGTGCGCACCAACTCCTGGTCGTCGGCGATGAGCACGCGAATCGTCATGTGGTCCATCCAACACGAGGGAGCACTGCAGTCACAACCCAACCGCCGCCGGGCGCTCGGCCGGAGTGGCAGGTGCCCCCGAGCAATGAGGTGCGTTCCATCATTCCGGTGATGCCGTAGCCCGGCGTCGCGGCCGGCGCCGCCTCACCGTCGTTGGTCACCGTCAGCCGCACTCCACCCTCATCCACCTCGAGGACCACGTCGATGATGGAGACACCCCGGGCATGGCGGCGCGCGTTCGTCACCGACTCCTGCGCCAGCCGGAAGATGGCGGCGGCCACGGTCGGTGGGATGCTCTGAGTGTCACCGGTTATGCGAACATCGACGCGCGGACCGGCAGCCCCGGAGCCAGCAGGTGGCTCAGTGGTGGCGAGCTGCTCAACGTCGGCGATGGTCCGGCCAGGAGCCAGTTCAGGCTCCAATTCAGGCGCGTCGCCCTGACGCAGAACGCGCACCATCGAGCGCATCTCGGCAAGGGTCTTGGACGCTTCCGCCTCGATCACGCGGAGCGCATCCGTTGCCGCTTCCGGCTTTAGGGCCGCAGTCGCCAGCCCGGCCTGGGCGCGGATGGCGATCGCGGAGACGTGGTGGGCGACCGTGTCGTGCAAATCCCGGGCGAGCATTTCTCGTTCCAGCAACTTGGCGCGGTCGATCTCCCGCATCCTCGCCCGTGCCCTGTAGCGCAGTGCAATTCCGAGGGTGACCACGATGACGGTCAACCCGACCTCTCCGAGGATGTCGGCGAAAGGCGCACCGCCCAGGCCGGAAACCACGAGGTTGACGAGAAGGATGCCGGACCCCAGCAGCAGGTCTCGGCCTTTGCCCCATCGGAACAGTGCGTACGCCGGCACGATGACGTACACGCTCGTGTAGAGGATCGAGTTGTCCATCAGCAAGGTCGCTACTGCCACGGCGCCGTGCGCGATCGCGAGCATGGGCAGTGGCAGGGTCCGCCGCCACAACAGCGTGGGGGCCGATCCGATCACGATGATCGCCGCTAGCAGGGGTTGGGAGAGGTCGGTGCGGAGCGTAGCCTCCAGCAGTGCGACAAGCACGACCACCGATACCAGCGCCCAGTCCCGCCATACCCGCCGCGGGGGAGGGGGAACTGCGCCTGGCGCATTCCACACGGAGCGCAAGAGACCGGTCACTCCTTCATGATACTGGCGCATCAGCGGGGGCCTGGGAATGCGCGGGCCATCCGAGCACGCCGGCGAATCACGAACTCGGCGACTCCGGCGTTGAGAACCCAGGCTGCGCCCATGAGTAGCGCGTCGGTCAGGCTGCTGACCGGCCCAACGCCGAGGATCCAGAACGCGAACACGACGGCCTGGGTTCCAGCCGCGATGCCAAGCGCATAGGCGCGGGTCATCCAGGCGCCGTGAGCGCTGAAGTCCCGGCGCTTGAGCGCGATGATTCCAAGGAATATGCAAGCCGCCATGGCCGCACCAAAGGACAACCGAATGACCATAAGCAGTGCGCTGCCGCCATCCGGCGCTGCGTAGAAAGCTGTCATCCACAAACCGGACAGGGCAGCGAGCAGGCCGGCGGGAATCAGGATGCCGCCGGCGATGCGATGCCAGCCGCGCCGGCGGCGAAGCGACGGCACGAACTGGAACGCACCGAGCAGGCAATATACCGTGGCGCTGGCGATGTGGGTGATCACCGGAATCGGCGAGGCGAAGAATCGGGCATTGTCTGGGGTGATGACGCCGCCGCTGGTCAGCTCGGTGACCCGGAACATGCCGGCGATCACCGGTATGAGGCTGAGGAGAATCAGCCCGGCGGGTGCCAGCCACGGGGCTCTGTGGCGTTTGGGCGGCCAACCGTTTTGAGCGCGGCTGTTGGTGGTTTCAGTTGTCATGACTCGATACTCGCCCGTGAATCGGGGGAAGACATCGGCAGGACGGCCGAGGACCAAGCCATACTTTCGGTCGGTGCGATTCGGGCCTTTCCGCCGATGCGCGCTCTCACGTCGGCAGGGAAAGTTGAGTCAAGACAGCAACAACATCACCCCAAGGTTTTGCCACCGCACCGCACCGTCGAAACCGCACCATTCGAAAGGTACAAGACAATGCCATCCTCCGCCTCGTCAACGCTTCCGGTTTCCCAGCCCCAAGTTTCGCAGCCCCAAGCGGCAGCACCGCTCCCGGATCGGACCACCGGGCCCGGGCAACTGCCCACCTTCCGCCTGAACATGATGCGCGGCGGCTATCTCTTCATGGCAGTGGGCCTGATGATCGTTAAATTGCCGCTGCTGCTCCAAGCATCGTCGATGCCCGTCTTCGAAGGGGTGGTTCTCTGCATTCTGACTGCCATGTCCCTGCTGGCGTTCCTTGGCCTCCGCTATCCCCTCGGGATGCTGCCGATCCTGCTGTTCGAAACGATGTGGAAGGTTCTGTGGCTCGCAATCGTGGCCCTGCCCCACCTGATCGCAAACGACATGGATGCGGCAACGGCGACGATGCTCTTCAACGTTCTCTTCGTTGTGCCGATCCTTGCCGTGACCCCCTGGGGCTACGCCTGGAAGCGCTACTTAATGACACGCGGCGAACGATGGGTTCGAGGGGCGTAGGAAACGGAACAGCGGTGGGAAGTGAACGGCACTTTACGACAAGTGAGGCAGGGTTCCTCCAGGATGAAGGCGTCCTGCTCGTGGGGATGGCGCCATTGATCATGTCGGGGAGGCCAGAGTGGATTCCCCTCGACGCTGCCGGTTCCTTGGGACAACCGGCTGGAGGTTCGAGGGGAGCCCCGCTCTTCTCCGACTGCCCAGTAATTGCCCACGATTCCGATGTCCAGATCAAGGTTCGGCAAAGTGTCGACGTCGCAGCGCCACTTCGGGGACATCGGCGCAATCACGTCAGATGCGCCGAGGGCGTAAATGACCCCGTAATTAGCACTCGCCTTGACCGAGTGCTAATGGTTGCCTAGAGTCATTGGTGGCGCCTGTCGATCCCGGCAAGTGCTGAAAGCCTGAGGTAATTCACCAGCTGGCACCGCGACGACGGTTGGTACCACCCGAACGGCCCGTAAACCATTGGTAACTCACGCAAAGGAGAGACGATGTCCGTCTCCATTAAGCCTCTCGAGGACCGCATTGTCGTCCAGCCGCTCGAAGCAGAAACCACCACTGCTTCCGGTCTGGTCATCCCTGATTCCGCCAAGGAAAAGCCGCAGGAAGGCAAGGTCGTGGCAATCGGCCCCGGCCGTGTCGATGACAACGGCAACCGCGTCCCCGTTGACGTAGCCGAAGGCGACGTCGTGATCTACTCCAAGTACGGCGGAACCGAAGTCAAGGTCGGCGGCGACGAGTACCTGGTGCTCTCGGCCCGCGACGTCCTGGCCATCGTCGTAAAGTAGTTTTTCCTCGTAAAGCCCCGGCCCCTGGCCGGGGCTTTACGTAGCTTATAAGGAGCAAGACATGGCAAAGCAGCTAGCTTTTAACGAAGAGGCGCGACGCGCCCTCGAAGCGGGCATTGATAAGCTCGCAAACACCGTCAAGGTGACCCTCGGCCCGCGCGGCCGCAACGTGGTGCTGGCAAAGGCCTGGGGCGCACCGACGATCACCAACGATGGCGTGACCATCGCCCGTGAGATCGAGCTGGAAGACGCCTACGAGAACCTTGGCGCGCAGCTGGCCAAGGAAGTGGCCACCAAGACCAACGACGTTGCAGGCGACGGCACCACCACCGCCACCGTGCTCGCACAGGCCTTCGTCAAGGAGGGCCTGCGCAACGTTGCCGCGGGCGCCGCCCCGGGCGAAATCAAGCGCGGCATCGAAGTTGCCGTTGAGGCAGTTGCGCAGCGCCTGAAGGACAACGCCGTTCCGGTCGAGGGCAAGCAGGTCGCCAACGTCGCGGCAATCTCCGCACAGAACGAGGAAATCGGCGAGCTCTTGGCCAAGGCCTTCGAGACCGTTGGCACCGATGGCGTCATCACCATCGAGGAATCCTCCACGACCGCCACCGAGCTGGTTGTCACCGAGGGCATGCAGTTCGACAAGGGCTACCTGTCCCCGCAGTTCGTCACCGACCCGGAGCGCCAGGAGGCCGTCCTGGAGGACGCGCTGATCCTGGTCAACTCCGGCAAGATCTCCACGGTTGCAGAGTTCCTGCCGCTGCTGGAAAAGGTGCTGGCTGCAGGCAAGCCGCTGTTCATCATCGCCGAGGACATCGAGGGCGAAGCCCTCTCCACCCTCGTCGTGAACAAGATCCGCGGCACCCTGAACGCCGTGGCCGTCAAGGCCCCCGGCTTCGGCGACCGCCGCAAGGCCATGCTGCAGGACATTGCCATCCTCACCGGCGCACAGGTTGTCTCCCCGGACTTGGGGCTGCAGCTGGACCAGGTCGGCCTCGAGGTGCTGGGTACGGCTCGCCGCATCACCATCACCAAGGACTCGACCACCATCGTTGACGGTGCAGGCACGGTCGAGGACGTCAATGACCGCGTCTCGCAGCTGAAGGCCGAACTGACCCGCACCGATTCCGAGTGGGACCGCGAGAAGCTCAACGAGCGCCTCGCCAAGCTCTCGGGCGGCATCGGCGTGATCAAGGTCGGCGCAGCCACCGAGGTCGAGCTGAAGGAACGCAAGGCACGCATCGAAGATGCCGTCTCCTCCACCCGCGCCGCCCTCGAAGAGGGAATCGTTGCCGGCGGCGGCACCGCATTGGTTGACGCCCTTGCCGTGCTGGACACCGACCCCGCCGTGCTCGCCCTCACCGGCGACGCCGTTGCAGGTGTCGGCATTGCCCGCCGCGCCCTGGTCCAGCCGCTGCGCTGGATTGCCCAGAACGCCGGCTTCGACGGCTACGTCGTCACCGCCAAGGTTTCCGAATCACCGGCCAACGAGGGCTTCAACGCCCTGACCGGCGTGTACGAGAACCTGATCAACGCCGGCGTCATCGACCCGGTCAAGGTCACCCGTTCGGCGCTGCGCAACGCTGCATCGATCGCCGCCCTGGTGCTCACCACCGAAACCCTGGTCGCCGAAAAGCCGGCCGCGGATCCGGACTCGCACGCAGGACACAACCACTAACACGCAGCAAGCGTGGCAGTGCACCAGGCGCCGCCGGCAGCCAGGTTCCCGTTTCCCCCTTGGGGGCACGGAAGCCCGGAGGCCGTCGGCGCTTGGCGTTGTGCGCTGGACCGGTCGACACCGACGGGCCCGGTTAGTTCGAGGCGGAAAGGCGCACCGGTGCCGCCGCGTGCGGCTCGGCGATGAGGTACTCCTTCACGGCCTGGGCGGGAACCCGGTAGGACCGGCCGAAACGCACCGCCGGCAGTTCCCCTCCGTGCACCAGACGGTACACAGTCATTTTTGAGACGCGCATGGCCAAAGCGACCTCCGCGACAGTCAGGTAGTGGGCTTCCTCGAAACTTTCTAAGTCAACCATGTCATCCCCCATCAAAGTGTTGCTCATCCCCGGACGAACTGCTGATACGTCGCATACCTTCAACCAATGGTGCAACGTTGACCTCATCGTAGACTCAAGTTCCCTGGGGCACCAGAGAGACGGAAGGTCCGGAGGTTGCCATTCGGCAACGTTTTGGTCTTCCCGGAGGTATCGACGTGGCAACAGGGCGGGACCTCGATCCAGAAGGGCGGGCGGATACTGGGCCCGTCACGGTGTTTCCAATTCCCATGCCCTCGCGGCTCCCGGGCAAGGCCTTCCGTGCCGGCACCGCCGGGACGCGTATGGCCGCACCGGTCCTTGCCCGGGCCCATGAAATGGCCGCCTGCCCACCAACTGTCGGTGGGCAGGCGGCCACTTTTGTGTCAGGACGCGCCGGTCGTGAATGACCAGGATGTCGAGACCAGCGGATTGATGGCCGCGTCGCGGATCGCGGTCGTTCCGCCGGTCACCCGGACGGTGTAGCGGGTGTTGGCCGCCAGACTGGCAGCAGGGTTCAGGATCCACTGGTTGGTGGTTCCGTTGCGCGTCACCGTTGCCGACACCACCGCACCGGTGGTGGCGTTGCGAAGGTTCAGCGTTGTGGTTCCGACTCCCAACACCGCTTCACTGAAGGTGACGGTGATGTTGTTCGCCCTGCGGATGGCAGTGGCGTTGACTGCCGGGACCCTGGCAGACACCACGGGTGCGGGGCCGGTGGTGAAGGTCCAGCTGTGGGTGGCCAGCGGGGCGCCCTGCGCGTCGCGGATCGCTGTGGTGCCGCCGGTGAGGACCGCGGTGTATCTGGTGTCGGCGGCCAAGTTCGCGGTCGGGTTCAACGTGGCTACCCGCGTGGTCGCGTTGTAGGAGACTGCGGATGGGATGGCTGCCCCGGTCGCCGCGTTTTTGAGGGTGAAGGTTGTCGCTCCCACCCCGGTTACGGGTTCGCTGAACGTTGTGGAGACGTTGCCGGCGACGGCGACGGACTTTGCCCCCGAGGCCGGTGTGCGGACGGTGACCGTCGGGGCCGCGTTCGTGGTGAAGGTCCACGTGGTGGTGGGTAGTGCGATGCCCGCCAAGTCGCGGACTGCGCTCGCGCCCCCGGTGATCCGAGCGGTGTAGACGGTGTTGAGAGCGAGGTTGGCCGTCGGATTCAGCGTTGCCCTGCGCGTCGCCTGGTCGTAGGTGACGGCCGCAGGGATGGTGGTCCCAGCGGGGTTCTTCAGGGTGAACGTTGTGGCGGATACTCCCTGGACGAACTCGCTGAAGACCGCGGAGACATTAGAGGCCGTGTTGACGTTCGTAGCGTTGGTTCCCGGACCGCGGCTGGAAATGGCGGGAGCGACGGTGTCCGCAGGGCCGATCCGGACTGTGCGGGTCGCTACGGCACCGGTGTTGCCCGCGGCATCGCTGGCTCGCACCTCAAACACGTAGGTTCCGTTGACCTGTGCGTCGTAGGTCTTCGCCGCCGGGCAACCTGCTTCCCAGTCGGGGTTGCTCGGGAGCAACCGGCATTCGAGGGTCGACCGTGCCTCATTGACCGCCGTGTTCAGGGTCGGAGTGTTATCCAGTGTGGGGGTCGAGGGGAATGGCGCGACCACGGAGGAGACCGGTGCCACGGTGTCCACCGTCGCGGTGAGTGTAGGCGAGGTCAGGTACGGCGGCGCTGCGGGGTCGGTGGCAACCAGAGGGTTGGCGATCCGGGCCTGGAATTTATGCACGCCGTTGGCCAGCGCCGTCGGCACGCGCAAGGAGTAGTTGCCGCCGGTGGCGACACCGCTCACGGCCGGGACCGTGGCACCGTCGACCATAAGCTCCACGGTGGATCCGGCGGTGGCGGTTCCCGTGAGGGTGGGAAGGTTGGTGCGGGTGATGTTGTCGGTGGTTGATCTGCCCGTGTCGCTGGCCGCTGCCAGGTCGGGGGTGCTCGGCGCCCCGTCGTCCCCCTGGTAGAGCAGGCCCTGGACGGTAAAGGTGCTCACCGTCAACGTGTCGATGCCAGGCCCGCCGGCGTTGGGGCCGGTGACGGTCACGAAATTATTGCCCGAGGGCGCCCCGGTGACCGCGCGGGCGGTGTTGATGTCGCCCAGGGTTCCGGGTGCCGCACCGACCTGGCGCAGGAAGGTCGCGGTGCTGCCCGTGGTGTAGTCGCCCAGGAATGCCGCGCCCACCTGGCCCCAGTTGCACGGGGAGGCAAGGGACGGGGCGCAGGCGCCCGAATCCAGGGTGACCTTGATGCGCCCGCCGACCTTGGGGTCGGCTTCGGCGGTGAAGGTGTTCACCCCGTAGGGGTGCGTCACGGTGTATTGCTGGCCCGCGACGATGTTCTCGATGATGAAGCGCAGCCGGCCAAAGCCCATCTGGTCCCCGTCCTGGACGATCTCGTTGGCATGCGCTGCCTCCAGGGCGGCCTCGTAGAGGCGCAGGTTCCCGCCGCTGGCTTCCGCGGCGAACCAGAATGCCTCATCGGGGAAATTGTCCGGGTAGGACGCTGGAAGATCGGGATTCGGTGGTTCCATCAGGCAGCCGGTGCCGGCCGTGTAGCACAGCTGGAGTTTCGCGGTGCCGTCGGAGAACCAGGTCGGGAAGCCATTTTGTGGATCGACCGGTCCATTGCCTGCGGTGTTGGCGGATGCCGCGGTTCCTGCCAACGGAACCAGTGCCGCGGCGAGCATAGCCGCGGACGCCGCACCTGCCAACACCGAGGACCGGGTTATTTTGAGGTCGCGCTTTCCCGTCCTTATGGTGCGGGTCTTCTGAAACATGATGACTCCTACTGCAGGGTGTGCCCCCCACTGGGCCGGAGCGACACCCCCGCCGCCCCATGAGCCCCATTTGTAGTCGCTCCAGGTTGTAAAAAACCTAGGGCCCGGAATCGTGCGCGCTCGGGCTGCGGCGAACGACGTAGGGCCCGGAGGTTGCCACAGGGCGCAAGCTTTTCGCATGGTATGTCCGCGAACGTTGTTCCACGGTTGACCTATGGTTCGAAGCCAACGCAGGATCTGAGACGGCGCTGATCGGAGGCTGCATGGAAGGCCGCCCGAGACGGATTTCGGGGTGCAGCCGCGCCCGTGCAATCCGGAACGGAACTCGCTATGGAGCGGTGCACGCGGGGATGTTGTTTCCCCAGACAATTCCTCGCGTGTGCTCCCCGAAGAATGCCATAGGGTTTCCTCGTCGGCGACTTCGTCCGCGGTCGGCAACCCTGGGCCGGACGGAGCCGCAGGCGCGCGAAAAGCGCCCGCTCGGCCAACGGCACCAGAATGGCTTTGATGCTTGCATACCAGTTGATGCAACTAGTCACACCATGCGGCCAGTCAGGGAACCTCCTGTAACGAACCGATAACGAGGTTTGGTAACGTTGGATGCCCATGCCCAACGTTCCGGGCATGGGACGCTGTCGATTTTCCAGGATGTATTGATGTCGCTTTCCTTACCTGCGCAACGCGTGGCAGGGCGGAGTCCACGTGCGGCGAACACCGCATCCGTTTTCAGGCCCGAGCTCCAGGGCCTGCGGGCGCTGGCCGTGCTGCTGGTTATGGTCTACCACGTGTGGTTTGGCCGGGTGTCCGGCGGCGTGGATGTGTTTCTGCTGCTCTCCGCGTTCTTCCTCACCGGTGCCTTCATCCGCAAGGTCGAGGGAGGGCGTCCGCTGGCCCTGCTGGGGTATTGGCTCAATGTCTTCCGCCGGCTGTTGCCGGCAGCGGTCCTGGTCCTGCTGGCGACCATCGCGGCCAGCGTCGCATTGCTGCCCAAGGCGCGCTGGAACTCCATCATGGAGCAGATCACCGCCAGCCTCTTCTACGCCCAAAACTGGCAGCTGGCCCGCGACTCGGTTGACTACTACGCTGCCGAGCACGCCACCGCCAGCCCGCTGCAGCACTTTTGGTCGCTGTCCATCCAGGGGCAGATCTTCATCCTCTGGCCGCTGTTGCTGGCCGCGGGCCTGATCCTGTGGAAGAGGCTCGTCACCAGGATTCCTTCGTTGAGCTACCGGATGGCCATGGGCGCGCTCTTTGGCACCGTCTTCCTGCTGTCCCTGGCCTACTCGGTGTACACCACTTCCACGGCGCAATCGTGGGCCTACTTCGACACGGGTGCACGGCTCTGGGAATTCGCGCTGGGTTCGCTGGTGGCCATCTTCCTGCCGATGCTCCAAAGGCTCCCCGCCGCCCTGACCGTCCCGCTGGGCTGGCTGGGCCTGGCGGCAATCCTCAGCTGCGGCATGCTGCTGCAGGTCCAGCAACAGTTCCCCGGTTACCTGGCGCTGTGGCCCACGCTCGCCGCCGCGCTGGTCATCATGTCCCCGAACCACCGCTTGGGCGTGCAGCGGGTGCTCGCGGTGCCGGTCCTCGGCTGGCTCGGGAACGTCTCCTATGCGCTCTACCTATGGCACTGGCCGGTCATGGTCTTCTTCCTGGTTGAATCCGGAAGTGCGGAGATCTCCGTCGGTGCCGGGCTGGGCATCATGCTGGTTTCCCTGTTGCTGGCGTGGGCCACCACGCGCATCGTCGAGTCGCCCCTGCGCTCCTGGCAGTGGCTCTCGGCCAAGCGCCGGCGCGTGGGGCTGGGCATCGCGGTGCTGCTCTCGCTGGTGCTCGCCCCGCTGGGCGGCTGGGAACACCGCGTCTCCGCCGAGGAGCTGAGGGCGGCCTCCCAGGCACCGGTCGAGAATCCCGGCGCGGCCATCCTGGACCCCGGCTTCGGGCACGAACCCAGTTCGGAGGCCGTCATGGTCCCGTTGACCACCAAGCTGGATGAGGAATGGTCGAACTTCGGTGCCGAGTGCACCGGAGCGTGGGCACCCGAATCGCCGGCCATCGAGTACTGCCAGCAGGGCGGAAACCCGAAGGCGGAAAAGACCATCGTGTTGCTGGGGGATTCGCACGCGCAGCACTGGAGCGGCGCGGTGGATGCGATGGCGCAGAAGCTGGGGTGGCGCTGGGTCCTGCTGACCAAGCCGTCGTGCCGCTTCGGCGGGCCCTCGGAAACCCGCGGAGAGGAATGCGGGGAGTTCAACGCGGCAGCCGGTGACTACGCACTGGAGCACGACCCCGACGCCGTGATCACCCTCGGCTCCTTTACCGCGCTGGGCCCCGACCGGCACGGCCACAGCGCCGGGGAGCTGGAACGGGTGGTGCCGGACTACGAGGCCGGCATCCGACCGCTGCTCGAGGCCGGCATCCCGGTCGTGGCGCTGCGCGACACCCCGCGCTTCACCACTCCCGTGCCCGATTGCGTGGACCGGTTCGGGGCACAGGCGCAGCAGTGCAGCGCACCGGTTTCCGAACTCATGGCCGAGACCTCCCCGCTGGAGGAGCTGGCGGCCTCGGGCAGCCTGGGGGAGGGGTTCTCCACCATGGACATGACCGACCAGCTGTGCCCCGACGGGATCTGCCGCCCGGTCATCGGCAACGTGCTGGTCTACATGGACCAGTCGCACCTGACCAGCACCTTTGCCAGGACCACCGCCGTGGAATTCGAGAAGCGCTTCCTCGCTGCGCTCACCGATTCGCCCTGACGCGGTGGTTCCCGGGCACCGGCCGGAGGGTGTCGCCGGGGCCCGCTCCACGGCGTAACCAAAGTGCCGCGCAAGCGTGATATTTCGGCACTTTCCGGGCGTGCCCGCGCGGCGTAGCGTTGCCTCCAAGCGGCCCCGCGATCCAGCCCGGCCGTGACCGCTCGCGCACCATCGGAGTCACCGCCATGAAAACGGAAATGGCACCCCTGTCCCTGTCATTGGCCAATCCCGTGAGCCGCAGGGCGGTGCTTTCGGCGGCCGTGGCGGGCCTGGCCGGCGCCGCGCTTGGCCCCGGGCTGCTTGCCGCCCCCGCCGCCGCGGCGGTCATCCGCAACCACGTCTACACCGTCTCCTCCCGCAATACCGCCACCTCCGCGACCTACCCGCGCACCGAGTTCCGTGCCCTGTGGACCGCGAGCGTGGTGAACATCGACTGGCCCTCAAAATCCGGGCTGACCGTGGCCGCCCAGCAATCGGAATTGCGCTCGATCCTGAACCTGGCCGTGTCGCGGAACCTCAACGCGGTGTTCCTGCAGGTCCGCCCCGCCGCCGACCGGATGTGGAAGTCCACGCTGGGGGAGCCGTGGTCCAGGTACCTCACCGGTACTCAGGGCAAGGACCCGGGCTACGACCCGCTGGCCTACGCGATCTCGGAGGCGCACAAACGCGGGATTGCCCTGCACGCCTGGATCAACCCCTTCCGCGTGGGGATGGACACCTCGCTGAACTCCCTGGTGGCCAGCCACCCGGCGCGGTTGAACCCTTCCTGGTCCTTCGCCTACGGGCCCCGGCGCTACTACAATCCGGGCATCCCGGCGGTGCGCAACTACATCCGCAGCGTGGTCATCGACCTGGTCAAGCGCTACGACGTGGACGGGGTCCACTTCGACGACTACTTCTACCCGTACCCGGTCTCCGGCCAGTCGATTCCCGACTCCTCGACCTACGCCACCTACAAGGGCTCGTTCACCTCGATTTCCTCCTGGCGGCGCAACAACATCAACGTGTTCGTCCGCGACACCCACAACGCCATTCGGGCAGCCAAGCCCCGGGTCGTGTTCGGCATCAGCCCCTTTGGCATCTGGGCCAACAGGACCTCCAGCACCCTGGGCTCGGCCACCAGCGGGCTGGAAAGCTTCTATGCCCTCTACGCCGACACCCGGCGCTGGGTCAAGGACGGTTGGGTCGACTACATTGCCCCGCAGCTCTACTGGTACCAGGGCTACACCGTGGCCAACTACAACGTGCTGGTGGACTGGTGGGCCAAGCAGGTCGCCGGGACCAACGTCAAGCTGTACACCGGGGAGGCCGCGTACAAGGTCGGCGACCCGGCGACTGCCGCCTGGCGGGATCCCAACGAGTTGCGCGACCACCTCACCAAGTGCCGCCAGGTGCCTGCGGTGCGCGGACACGCGTACTACAACACCACCGCCTTCAGGGAGAACAAGCTCAACGCCATCGGGATACTCAAGGCCCGCCACTACGCGCGGCCCTCACTGCCGGTCCCGTACCCGCAGCTGAACGCCATCCGCCCCTACACCCCGGCCATTTCCAAGGCCGTGCGCGAGGGCACCGGCGTGCGGTTGAGCTGGACCTCCAGTTCCAGCGGCGAGCCCATCAAGTTCATCGCCATCTGGCGCTGGGAATCCACCGGCACCGTTGTTCCCTACATCCAGTCCACCGGCACCTACCTGCGCGCGGTGCGCCGCCGCACCGCCGCCGCCCAGTCCTGGCTGGACACCGGCGTGGTGCTCGGACACAGCTACTGGTACATGATCCAGTCGATCAGCCAGACCGGGATCGACTCCTCGCGCGCCACCGCGATCTTCATCAGGGTGTGACGGATCACCTTCCTGCCGCCCGGCCCGACCGGCGATGCCGGCGACCTGCCCGCACGGGGGCCGGGGTCGCTGGACGCCGGACAGGGATCGAGCCGAACTTAGTGGCACATAGTTAACGGGTGGTCTCCGGGATCGCCCTTCCCAGTGTCCAACCCGCGGCTATTTGAAATTTGCCCGCTTGCGCGTCAAGAACCTGTCGGCTCGCTTCAAGGCGAGCGCCCTGACAGGGTCGGCGACGTAGATGACGTGGCCCCCGGAATCGAGCGTCACCTTGATGTTGCGTCACTGTTGGGAGTCTCCAGGAGCTTGTAGCGATCGGATTCAACTTGCCGGGCCGTTCTGATCTTGCTCATCGTCACCTCCTCCCTCTACCTGAATTATCCCTCCGGTACTGTTTGGGTAGACAGATCTCACTCCCCACCGAGGTACCCATCCATCATGGAAAGCTCCACGGAACTCGACTGTTGGCATTGGTAGACATGGGATGGCGAAACGAAAACTTTCGGTCCACGCAGAAACCCCCTTTGACGCAGGTCAGTCCTCGGCACGGTACGACTTCGATCTGCTTTCCAAATAGCTGGTAGCTGATCCAAATATGCCCCTTGCGGGACGATGCGACTGTTCCAGCGCCGAAGAAGAACGATTGCGGGTTCCCTGCGGACGAGCGAGCGTGGCCCTATGTCGATTGGGTTTCCGATATATTCGACGCATCAACGCACCATGAATTGGAGTCGACATGCTACCTGCGGTCAACGCCTGGGCTTTCGCCCTCGCCGCATTCGCCCTCATCCTCATTCCCGGCCCGAGCGTGCTTTTTGTCATCGGCCGCTCGCTCTCCCTGGGTCGCAAGGGCGGCTTTCTCAGCGTGCTCGGGAACGCACTCGGGGCGCTTCCGGCCGTAGCACTGGTGTCACTCGGCGTCGGTGCCCTTGTCGCCGAATCCGTAGTCGTCTTCATCATCATCAAGTTCCTCGGAGCCGGCTACTTGATCTACCTGGGAGTGCAGGCGATCCGCCATCGCAATGAACACACCGAAACCGACACCTCACCACGGGCTCGACCGTCATCCTTCCGCCTCATCCGTGAGGGATTCTTGGTTGGAGTAACCAATCCCAAGACCATCGTGTTCTTCGTCGCTGTGCTCCCGCAGTTCGTCAGCTACGAAAATGGGGCCATCCCGCTGCAAATGGCGACCCTCGGGATGATCTTCTTTGCCATTGGCGTGGCCAGTGACAGCGTGTGGGCGCTTACGGCCGGCACGGCACGGGCGTGGTTCGCACGTAGCCCGAAACGCCTCTCACACATGGGTGCCGGTGGCGGCGTGGTGATGATCGGCCTTGGCGGTGCGATGGCGCTCACCGGCAGTAAGACCTAGTCACGCATCGAAGCAAACGGCCAAATCCGTGCACAATCCACCTCGGGCCCATTCACTCCATTCCAGCCGACACTCGCTTCACAACCTTCTGATGCCGTGACCCATTTCGAATGGGAAGACCTCACGATCGAGAATCCCGCTTAGCGTCCCCCATCGGGATGGCCACTGCTAAGCAGGCGATCAAGGGAAAAGACATCAACAGCCCAGACATCTGGGCGTCATCTCCATTTCAGCACTGATGGGGGACCATCGTGGCATGGGCCCGCCTATGCCCCTGGCTCGTGCCAGTATCGGCGGGAGCCGCAGCACGCCTCTAGATTGCGCCAGACGCTTCGGCAGTGGGCGACCAGCTACCGTTCCGGGGCGCAAACGTTGGCGGCGGGCCGTGTCGTTCGTTTCCTGGCTACGGAGCATGGACCTCGGACTCTGCAGCGCGCCGCAGCAGGGACAGGTCGCGGAGGCGGGCGCGAGGAAATGCCCGGACGGGGCCGATGACTCTGAGGCCCACGCGCTGGTTGACGGGGGGCGCGTTTTGGCCAAGCACCCGTGCGATCACTGCTTGGGACGATGCGCCGCCGATGTCGTGCAGTTCCACGACGGCGTCGTGTCCGAAGTATGAAACGGCGCGGACCGTGGCTTCCACGTGGCCGCTCCCGACGGGGGTGAGGTTGATTTGCTCGGGTCGGACCATCACCTGGACCTCTCCGTCTGGGGTCCCTTCCTGGACGGCCAGGGTGCCAAGCAGGCAGGAGACAGCCCCGGCGAAAGACGTGCCGTCGAGCAGGACGGCCTCGCCCAGGAAGCGGGCCACCTCCGCGTCGACGGGCTGCCGGTATACCTCCGCCGGCGGGCCGAACTGCCGGAAGCGGCCGGTGTCAAGGATTGCGATCTCGTCAGCGAAGGAGAGAGCCTCGCCTTGGTCGTGGGTCACCAGGACCGCGGTCGCGCCCGCCGCCCGCAGGGCCCGGGCGGTGGCCTCGCGGGTGGCTGCGCGAAGCCCGCTGTCCAAGGCGGAGAACGGCTCGTCGAGCAGGATCAGTCCCGGGCGCGGAGCCAGCGCGCGTGCCAGGGCCACGCGCTGCTGCTGGCCTCCGGAGAGCCGGTCCGGCTGGCGGTCCGCCATCGCGGAGGGCAAGCCGACAAGATCGAGCAACTCGAGCACGCGGTCCCGATGGCGACGACGCGGCCACGGCAAGCCGAAGGCGATGTTGCCGGCCACCGACAGGTGCGGAAACAGCCCGCCTTCCTGGCGCACGTAGCCGATCCCGCGCTGTTCGGGCGGAACCCACACCCCTGGTCCGGCAACCACCCGGCCCCCGACCGACACCTCGCCACCGCTGGATGGAAGGAAGCCGGCGATGATGCGCAGCAGCGTTGTCTTGCCGCTGCCGGACCCACCCAGCACGGCCATGGTCGTGCCCTCCGCCACGGTGAGGTCGACGGACTTGAGCACCGCGTCGAGGCCGTAGTCGGCCGAGACGGCACGGACCTTGAGTTCGGTCATTTCTCCTCCAGGATCTGCCGCCGCAGCAGCAGGGTCAGGGGCACGGACAGGGCAATCATCACGGCGGCATACGGGGCCGCGGCGGCGTAGTCGAGTTGGCTGGCCTCGCGCCAGAAGGCCAGGGCCAAGGTCTCGGTCCCGGTGGGGGCGAGCAGCAGCGTGGCCGTCAGTTCGGTGCTGACGGCCAGCGCCACCAGGACAAGGCCCGTCATCACGGAGGGCGCCATCAACGGCAGGACGACCCGGACCAGGGTGCCCGTGCCGCCGGTTCCGAGGGAGCGCGCGGCCTCGGAAAGCTCGGGCGGAGCCGCAGCCAGCCCTGAGCGCAGTGAGACCATGGCCCGGGGGACGAAGAGGATGGCGTACGCCAGAACCGTCAGGGTGACGGTCTGGTACAGCGGGCCCGCCCATGTCACGGCCAGGGTCACCAGCCCCAGTCCGACGACGATGCCGGGCAGTGAGCTGGCGACGAAGGTGACGCGCTCCAGGGCCACGGTCAGGCCGGAGTGGTGCCGGTTCAGCAGCCAGGCACCCGGCAGCGCGGCAGCGGTCGCTGCCACGGCGCCCAGGGTTGCCAGGCCCACCGTGCCAAGGGTGGCGTCCAGCAGGCCTGTATCGAGCAGGCCGGCCCATCCCTCGGAGGCGGCGAGCCATCGACCCACGCTGGCGACCGGGACCACCAAGGCCCCGGCGACGAGCGCCGCGAGCAACAGCATGGCCGGTGCGGTCCAGGCACCCAGGGCGTGGGGCACGGGAGGGCTCTGTGTCCCCGATCCCAGGCGCGCGACGCGGCGCCTGCCCCGGGCGATCAGCTCCAGCAACAGCGCCAGCAGGCACAGCCCGACCAGCACGGAGGCCAGCAGGCTCCCGGAGGTATCGCTGAAGCCCACCGCGTATTGCTGCATGATCGCCGTCGTGAATGTCGGGAACCGCATCATCTCCAGGACGCCATACTCCGCCAGCAGGTGCAGCGCCACCAGCAGGGCGCCGCCGCTGAGCGAGGGACGCAGCCGGGGCAGCACGGTGCGCATGACGGCGGCGGCCGGGGAGAGCCCGAGCGAGCGGGCGGCATCCTCGTCGGCCGGATCCAGGGCGCGCAACTGCGCAGCGACGGGCAGGAAGACGAATGGATAGTAGGCCAGGGTGGTCACCAGGGCCGACCCGGCGAAACCGGTCAGGCCCGGCGCGACGGTCACCCAGGCGTAGGCACTGACGAACGAGGGGACGGCCAGCGGCGCCAGCAGCAGGGTCCGCCACCAGGCGGCGCCGGGCAGGGCCGTGCGCTCCACGAGCCAGGCCGCGGCTGCCCCGAGCACGACGGCTGCCGGCACCGTGACGGCCACCAGCAATCCGGTGTTTGCCAGCAGGTTCCCGATGCGGGGCCGGAACAGGTATTCGGCCGCGCGGGCCGGTCCCTCCGCGAGTGCGGCGGGAAGGGCGATGAGCACCGGCAGCAGGGTGAGGGCCGCGACGAGGGTCGCGGCGGCCACCACGCCGCGCGTGCTAGAGGATCCCGACATCCGTCATCAAGGCGATCACTTGGTCGGAGTTGAGGGAGGAGACCTCAACGGCTGGGGCTTCCAATTCCTCCAGCGACGGGAGGGCCGGGTCCGAATTCGCCCCGGTGCCCACCGCGTACTCCATGGACCCGCTGTCGACGAGGGCCCGCTGGCCCTTGGGGCCGGTGACGTACTCGAGGAACCTCTGGGCCTGCTCGGGCATGTCGCTCGAGGCCAGTACCCCGCCGGCCGACAAGCTGACGAACGCGCCCGGGTCCTCACCGCCGAAGTAGTGCAACGCCGTGTTCGCGCTGCCCTGCCGGTCCCCGGCCTGGTCGCGGTACCAGTAGTAGTGGTACATGATCCCGACCGGGACCTGTCCGGCATTGACCGCCTTCATCGTGGCGATGTTGTTCTGGTACACCTCGGCGTTATCCGCCAGCGCCTGAAGCCAGGCGCGGGTCTCGGACTCGCCGCGTTCGGCGAGCATGCCCGCGGCGATGGCCTGGAAGTCGGCGCCGCCGGGGGCGGCGCCCCACTTGCCCGACCACTTCGGGTCGGCGAGCTCCATCATCGAGGACGGCAGGTCCTGTTCGCTGATGAGGTCCTTGTTGTAGACCAGCACGGTGGACCGGGCAGCGATCGGCGCCCAGAGCCGGGAGGACGGAGCGAGGCCGTCGCGGACCTGGTCCAGGGCGGTTGCGTCCACCGGCGCGAGAAGCCCCTCGCGTTCGACGAGGGTCATGGCCGGGGAATTCTCGGTGAGGAACACGTCGGCCGGAGAGGAGTTGCCCTCTTTCACGATCATGTGGCCCATGGAGGAGTCCTGGCCGTCGCGGACCTGGGTCGGGATGCCGGTCTCCTCGGTGAACTCCGCGGCAACGGCCTTGGTGACCTCGATGTGCTGGGCGGAGTAGATCTGCAGCGTGTCGGGCTGCGGGGCGTAGGCCTCCTCGCCGGCCTGGCCGCCGGAGCAGGCGGCCAGGGCCAGCGGCAGTGCGAGTGCAATGGCGAGCATGGGACGGCGTGTGTGGGTCATGGCGTTCTTTCATTCCATCGGTTGGGTGCGGGGACCAGGTCCTGCAGGCGCCGCATGGGGCGGTCGGCCAGGCGCCAGAGCAGGCATCCGACCCCCAGTGCGGCCACCGTCTCGACAACGTCGTTCTCGAAGGCGGAGAGCACCAGGAACTGGACCAGGTAAATGTACAGGGAGGCGGCGGCCAGCAGGCCGAGCAGGGGCAGCAGGAACGCGGGTACCCGCATCCGTGGAACCAGGATCAGGGCGGCGAGGCCGGCGACGACGACGGCATTGCGCAGGGGCTGGTCGGCAAAGAATGTTGCGCCGCCGATTACGCCCAGGGCCAGGGTCAGCCAGCGGCGCCGGCGGGTGTCGGCATGGGCCGCGGCCGCGCCCACGCCCACCAGCCACAGGGTCGTGGGCATGATCGATTGCGCCATCGAGTCCTCCGTCAGCGCCAGGACAACGACTCGGGGCACCAGGGCCGCGGCGGTGAACCAGGCGGCCACGCGCCAGGGGTCGGCCTTCCACGCACGGGCAAGGGCCGGAACGGAGATCACCGCGGTGAGCACCAGGAGGCTGGCGACGAGGGCGTCGATGAACCAGTACTCGTTGCGCGTGGATCCTTCGGTGGTGTCGCCGATCAGCCAGTGGCTGAGCAGGATGTTGGACCATCCGTAGCGTCCGGTGGTGAGCATGGCGAACAGCGCGATGAGCATCGTCGGGACGGCCACGCCGATCAGGATCCGTGCGGTGGCCCGCCACCTGTCGGCCACGCCGGGCGCGGAGAGTCCGAAGCGGACGGTGTTGTATCCCGCGATGGCCAGCAGCAGGTGTGCCCCGCCCATGACGTCGAACAGGTCCGCGTGGGAGCCGCAGATGGCCACGACGGCCAGCGCGCGCATCACGACGGAGGTCTCCACGGTGCGCCAGATCCGGGGCGGGCGGTTGCGCGTTCGGGCAAGGCCGGCGGCTCCCGGATCGGCGGGCGCGTTGCGCCGGTGGGCGGCCAGGTCCGCCAACTCGGACAGGGTTCGATGGTGCCAACCGCGGGGCAGCGGTCCGACGATGCCCTCGAGACGGAGGGAAGCCTGGACGTGGCTGAGCGAATCCCCGCCGTGCTGGACGAAGCTGCGGCCAAGGTCGACGGAGTCGGTGCCCAACACCTCCGAGACAACCTTCGCGACCTCGGCGGCCGCGCTCTTGGCCCCGGCAGGGGCCGTTGCCGCGGCGGCATGGCCGGCGGCGCCGGCGAGCACCAGTGCCGCGCAGCCGGGCCGGTCCAGCTTCCCGTTGGCCAGGCGCGGCAGCTCGGTGACCGCGACGGCTACTGCTGCGGCACCCAGGCCCGAGGCCTGCCCGGCGATCCGTCGGGCTTCGGCCGTGGTGGCATCGGGGGCTCCTGAGGGCCGGGGCTCGACGGCGACCAGCAGCCGGGTTCCGTCCCCGCCCACGCACGCCGTGTGACCTGCCGCATCCAGGGCATGCTCGACGGCGCCCACGTCAATGCGCACGCCCATGACCTTGACGAATCCGGAGCGCCGCCCGACAATCCTCAGCAGCCCGTCGGGCCCGATGCGCCCGAGGTCCCCGGTGCGCAGCTCGGTCAGCATCGGGCCAAGCGCCAGGTCGTCGGGGTGTTCGGCGTATCCCATCATGACGCCGGGGCCGCGCACGACGACTTCGCCGGCTCCGTCGACCGCCTCGGGCACGGTCGTGTCAAAATGCAGTGAGGTTCCGGAGACGGGCTTGCCCACGGCGTCGGGGTTGTCTGCGGCCAGGGCCGGATCCAGGACGCAGATGCGGGCGGTGGCTTCCGTCTGCCCGTACATCACCGACAGTCCCCACCCTTGCGCGCGGCCGAGGTCGGCGGTGCGCCGGACCCGGTCAGGGTGCATGCGGCCACCGGCCTGGGCCATCAGACGCAGCGAAGGGTGGCTCGCTTCGAGTACGCCGGTGGATTCCATGAGCTCGACCATGTGGGGGACCGCGGCCAGGTTGGTGACGCCGAGGCCGTCGATGGCGTCCCAGAGGGAGCCGTCGAGGACCGAACCCTCGTGCAGGACGACGGATGCGCCGGCGACCAGGTGCGAGTGGAGGACCGAGAGTCCAAAGCAGTAGTGCAGGGGGAGGCTGGTGATGGCCCGGTCGGTCTCGGTGAGGCGCAGTGCCTTGGCGATGGCGGAGGCATTGGCGGCCAGGTTTCGATGGGAGAGCCTGACGAGCTTGGGGGATCCGGTGCTGCCGGAGGTGCTCAGCAGCAACGCCAGGTCGGGGTGCAGCACGTGCAGCGGGGCGCCTGAGGCGAACTCGAACGGGTGCTCCGGGTCGCCGGTGGCTGTCACATCCGGCCGGTAACGCTCGAGCATCGCAGCCGTCCGGGGCTCGTCCGAGGTCACGAGAGCGACGTGGCCGGCCTCAAGCGTCGCGAGATAGGCGGCGACACTGTGCACCTCGGCGCGCAACGGCAGGTGCACCAGGCGCTTCCCGGTCGCGGCGTCCGGGAGATGGAGGACGAGCCGGTCCACGGCGGCGCGCAGCTCACCGTACGATATGGCTTTTCCGTCCGCGCTCAGCAGCGCGGTCAGTGGCGCCCGGGGGGAGCCGAAGGCGCGGTCCAGTAGTGAATCCTGGCCGGGGGTCGGGGCCGTGAGGTCTTGCACGGGAGTTTGCGTCACGAAAGCTAAGGTTAGCCTAAGGCAAGTAGACAAGAGAAGCATGAGGCAATTTATGGCGGAGGTATGGTGGTCCTCGCTCACTGCGGCCGGGCACGGGCACTTGGACATGCTTGACCCCACCGAACGCGCCCGGCTGGAGTCGTTGGAAAGGCCTGCTGACCGCGGCCGATTTCTGGTGGGGGCAGTGCTGCTCCGCGTAGCCGTCGCCTCCCATGCCGGCATTGCCCCGACCGACGTCTCCATCGACCGAACCTGCAATGAATGTGGCGCACCTCACGGCGCGCCCCGCGTCATGAACCCGGGGATGGCCGCGCCGTGGGTGTCCGTGTCGCATTCCGGGGTGCTCGTCGTCGTGGCGCTCAGCACCATGGGACCGGTCGGAGTGGACGTGCAGCGGATCGCAGATCTGAATGACCCGGCAGCCGCGGCAGGGTGGGTTCGGCGGGAGGCGCTGTTCAAGGCGCGGTCCGGTGGGCCCGCAGCCGGCGGTTCGGTGTGCGAGTTGCAGGCCCCGTTGGCGGGATACGCCGCCGCCGCGGCGCTTCCCGCCCGCGACGACCGTGACTTTGTTGTCCTGAGCTGGCCTTGACGGCATCGAGGCCCCCCAAGCGGTGGAGGACTTTCGGCACCGGCGCTGGCCCCAACGCATCAGGAGGAGCGGCACGACCATGCAGATGTCGATGGTCGCAGGCCTGGCCTTCCCGGGGGCGGCGCTCAGCGCTCTTTTCATGAAGGGAATGGACGAGGGACATCCGTCGCACCAAAGGTCCGTGGTTAGGGGGCAGGGTGTCGCGCGCAGCGGTCCGGGGGAGTTGCGTTCACCACACCTACCATGGGGGAATGTCGCTTGGGAGTGAAGCGTTCTAGGATGTAATCAATCCCCGCACCGGCGTGAAAGGTCCCCCGTGACTGAGTTCAATCCATTTGCCTTTGAAGGCCTCACCTACGATGACGTCTTGCTGCTTCCCGGCCCGACGGATGTGATCCCCTCGGAGGCTGACACCACCACGCGCCTGACCAAGCGGATCAACATCAACATCCCGCTGCTTTCCGCTGCCATGGACACCGTGACCGAGGCACCGATGGCCATCGCACTGGCCCGCCAGGGCGGCATCGGCATCATCCACCGCAACCTGTCGATCGATGACCAGGCCAACCAGGTGGACCAGGTCAAGCGCAGCGAATCGGGCATGATCACCAACCCCGTGACGGTGAACCCGGGCGCGACGCTGGCCGAATGGGACGACCTGTGCGCGCACTACCGCGTCTCGGGCCTGCCGGTGGTGGACGAGAACCGCAAGCTGCTGGGCATCATCACCAACCGCGACACCCGCTTTGTGCCGCGCGAAAACTACATGACCACCAAGGTCTATGAAGCCATGACGGCCATGCCGCTGATCACCGCCCGGGTCGGGGTGTCCCGCGAAGAGGTCATCGCGCTGCTGGGCAAGCACCGCATCGAGAAGCTTCCGCTGGTCGACAACGACGGCGTGCTGCAGGGATTGATCACCGTCAAGGACTTCGACAAGGCCGAGCAGTACCCGCTGGCCACCAAGGACGACGAGGGCCGCCTGCGCGTCGGCGCCGCCGTCGGCTTCTTCGGCGAGGGCTACGACCGTGCCATGAAGCTGGTCGAGGCCGGCGTCGACGTGCTGGTCGTGGACACCGCCAACGGACACACCCAGGGCGTGCTGGACATGATCGCCCGCCTGAAGAAGGACCCGGCGGCCGCACACGTGGACGTCATCGGCGGCCAGGCCGCGACCCGCGAGGGCGCCCAGGCACTGATCGACGCCGGCGCCGACGCCATCAAGGTCGGCGTGGGCCCGGGCTCCATCTGCACCACCCGCATCGTTGCAGGTGTCGGCGTCCCGCAGGTCACCGCCATCTACGAGGCCGCCAAGGCCGCCATTCCGGCAGGCGTCCCGGTCATCGCCGACGGCGGCCTGCAGCACTCCGGCGACATCGGCAAGGCACTGGTTGCCGGTGCCGACTCGGTGATGCTCGGATCCCTGCTGGCCGGCACCGCCGAGTCCCCGGGCGACCTGGTGTTCATGAACGGCAAGCAGTTCAAGGCCTACCGCGGCATGGGCTCACTTGGTGCCATGGAGACCCGCGGCAAGAACACCTCCTACTCCAAGGACCGCTACTTCCAGTCGGACGCGCCCTCCAACGAGAAGCTGATCCCCGAGGGCATCGAGGGACAGGTCCCGTACCGCGGCCCGCTCTCGGCCGTGGCCCACCAGCTGGTCGGCGGCCTGCGCCAGACCATGTTCTACGTTGGCGGACGCACCATCCCGGACCTGAAGGAACGCGGAAAGTTCGTGCGCATCACCGCTGCCGGGCTGAAGGAATCGCACCCGCACGACATCATGATGACCGTCGAGGCCCCGAACTACCGTTCGCGCTAGACACCGTCTGATTCGAAGGCCCCGGCCGCTGTCTCGCTCATCGCAAGACAGTGCCGGGGCCTTCTTCGTGCTCCTGCACGGTCGCGCCAACGACGTGGGAAAACCCACATCCTGCGATTCGCCCAAGCGTTCCCAAACAGTGGGCTAAGTGACACTGCAAAGCATTGGCGCGTGGCTGCCTGACATGAGTACACTTGACTACCGGCCCTGTCTCCCCCAAGTGCGGGGCCGTTTCGGAAGGAACTGGTTACCCCCAAGTTCCAGTTCCTTCCAAGGGAGATACGCCGCAGACCCCAAGCTACAGGCACTCCAGGCAGGGTTTCGCTGACAAGTCGGTGAAACCCTGCCCTTCCTTTTTGGGCCAGGGCCTTGGTGTGCTGCCGGAATCACCGGCCGACCGGCGGGTTCCCGGCCATCTCGTCATCGGGATGGGTTCCCTGTCCATGCTCGGTGGCCGGAGGGGAATCGCGTCGCGGTTCCGCATGCCGTGCGTGCAGTAAGACAAGGATGAAGATGCCCAGTACGGCACCGACGGTGTTGGCCACGATGTCCAGGAGCGAGGCGAAACGGTTGGGCAGCAGCAGTGCCTGGCCGAGCTCGATGAGGCAGGACGCGGCGAAGCCAGCGGCCAGCGGGTGCCACCATTTCCTGGTCCATGCCGCGGCGATGTAACCGAATGGAATGAAAAGCAGGATGTTGGCGCCGAATTCAAACTTGTTGTACCCGATGAACGAGGGCATGCCATGTGCGTGCAGCCACCCGATGACACTGCTCAGGCTTCCGCTGACTGGACGGTCCACCGGGGTCGGCCAAAAGGCGATCATCGCCAAGGCCAACAAATATGCGGCGGCGAGGATTACGGTGAAACGGAAGTGCGGCTTGGTCATGTGGCTTGGTCGGGCGGGGTGTTTGCGGGCGTGTAGGCGCCCGTACGAATTGCGGGAAGGCATCCCGGCAAGTCTACGGCAGGGCCGCGCGCCGGGGATTTTGCGGGGGACCGGCAAGCGGTCGTCGTGAGAAGGCCCCGGCACCCGGGATCGGATGAGTGCGGATCAGCAGCGCCGAAGCAATGACTTCTCGAACTCGGCGGCGTCCACCGGGCGGGCGTAGAGGAATCCCTGCGCCGTGGTGAAGCCCATGGACTTGAGCTTGTCGGATTGCTCCGCGGTCTCCACACCTTCAACGATGCACTTGAGATTGCAGGCGGCGATGAGGTCTGAGATGGCTTGCAGGAAGGATTCCTGTCGAGGGTCCACGGCAATGTCATCGATGAGCGACTTGTCGATCTTGGCGCCCCCCACCGGCAATTGCCGAAGGTAACTGATGGAGGAATAACCGGTGCCGAAGTCGTCGATGAAAACTTCGACACCCATTTTTTGCAAGGCCAGTAGCGTGTATCGGTGGAGGTTGTCTCCTGACATCAACCGGTCTTCGGTGATTTCCAATGACAGGACGGACGCCGGCAACCCATGGTGGCGCAGTGCATTGCGCACCACGTCGGCGAAGTGCAGGTCATGCAACTCACGGGAGGTGACGTTCAGGTGCACCTTGAACGCGGAGTCGACGAGTTTCTCGGTCCGCCATTTCTTGACGTCGCCCAAGGCCCTCTCCAGCAGGTATTCGGTGAGTTCCCCGATCATGCCCGATTCCTCGGCGGTTGGCAGGAACTGGTCGGGCCGAACAAGTCCATATCCGTCCCGCTGCCACCTCACCAGTGCCTCCGCACCCACGATGCGTTCATCGCGAATGCAAACCACCGCTTGGTAGGCCGGAAAGAACTGCTCGGTTCCCAGCGCCCGCCTCAGGTCGGCAAGCATCTCTGCCTTTTCCCGCCGTTCATAGAGCATGAACGACTCGAACTCCACGACTTTTTCGGTTCGGGAACGCTTGGCAACATACATCGCCGTATCCGCTTCCAGCACCAAACTATCAGCCGAATGGGCCGCCGTGGCCCTGACGATCCCGAGACTGGTGCCGGGGTTCAGGTGTATATCGTCAATGACCATGTCCTCGTTCATTGCGGCAACAATGCGTCGACCTACGCTCGTGGCGCTTTGTTCGGGCATGCGTATGAGAATGGCGAATTCGTCGCCCCCGAGGCGGGCCACGACGTCTTCGGTGCGGACGCAGTTGCGCAGTCTGTCGGCCAACTGGCACAGCACGTTGTCACCTACCGCATGACCGTAGGTGTCGTTGATGCTCTTGAATGCATCCAGATCCAGGAGCATAAGAATCGGGGCGGAATCGCTGCTGTCGAAGGTCTCCAGTGTCCTTTCGATTTCATTCATGAGCGCGGATCGGTTGGCCAGCTCCGTCAACGGGTCCGTAAAGGCAAGTTGCTCCATTTGGTCCCGAGCCGCCTCGAGTAGCCGAGTGCGTTCGGCGACGCGGCGATCGAGGGTGGAATACGTTGTTTCCAATTCGGAAGCCATGGCATTGATCCCCATGATGATGGCGTCGATTTCATCGCGCTTGCTGCTGGGGTTTAGCAAGGTCTTAAAGTCCATGTCAGCGATCCTGAGTATGGCGTCTACGATCTGGGGAATGCGGGGTTCAGCCCCATCCGGAGTCCGGGAATCACTCATGGTTCAACAAGAATGCCAGGGCATCCTGGCGATTCTCAACATAGGTAAACCGACGCGATGTGTCGATCTTGCGCATGAAGAACCGTGCAAGTACGCGATCTGCCGGCCCCGAGCCCTGAAAGACGCTTCGCACGCCTTTCGTCGTGGAATTGAAGATGCAGGAGACTTCTGGATCTATGGAGTCCAGACCACAAATATCGACGAGAAGGTACCTGACTCGCCGTTCGGCCTTGCCGATATCCTCCAGGAGCTCCAGGACCATGGGGACCGTGAGCTCGGTGCGGGGCTTGAAGTCGATTTCGAGCAGTTCGTTGCCATGAAACGTGAGCAACGCAGGCCCGCTCTCCATGGTCGGCATGGTGAGGACATCCGCGGACCCCGGTGTCCCCAAGATGCTGGCCGGCTCTTCTGGGCCACCGGGAATCATCCCGATCGCGGGAATTATGGTCATGGCTATTTCACCCCAATCCTCTTGCGGCGATCGTCACTTCCACGAAGGTCGCGATCCAGTCGGCGGTCGCCCTGGTACAGCAAGGTGGACCAGTCCGTGTTCTCCGGTGTCGCCACCGGATAGGACTCGGTGACAATCTTGGCCTTCTTGGGCGCGACATAAAGCCAATTGGCGACTCCCAAGACCATATCCACGATTGAGTTCTTGAAACCGATGTAGGCGCGAATGGCGTAAAGTGCCAACACGCTATTGAACGCAGCGAAGGCGAAATTGCCCCAGTTTCTTTCCTGGAAATCCCGCCACATGGTGAAGAGCGAAAAGAGGACGATCAAATAGGGGATGGCCACGTAGAGGCCGGGGGAAGCGGTCCGGTTCCTGACCTTCGGGGTCCTGACGAAGGGAATCTTTTCACCGGTAAATGCCTGCTCGGTGGACTTGAGGACTCCCGCCATGTTCACCGGAAGAAGGATCAGGTTGAAGCCGTAGATCCTGAAGATGTCACTGAATCGATGCCCACAGTCGCGCAGG
The DNA here is from genome assembly GCF_030512175.1 of Paeniglutamicibacter sulfureus. GTDB lineage: Bacteria > Actinomycetota > Actinomycetes > Actinomycetales > Micrococcaceae > Paeniglutamicibacter > Paeniglutamicibacter sulfureus. Next base: position 1,850,430 of record NZ_JAULBL010000002.1, read on the forward strand.
TCGCTGCCCATGGCAATGAAGTACGGAAGTGCCGCCGCGAAAATAAGTGGGCTGAGCAAGCGTCCGTCGTAGGGGTAGGCCAGGAGGAAAACCAGACCGACGCTGGCCCACGCAATCGAGGCCATATAGTTGACGCGCAGCAGCACTTCGCGCAATTTGATCCGTTCGTTGCGGCGTTTGCGTTCACTGATCTGTAACCAGAATTTCGGAAGGATCAGGAGCCCGCCGTTGGCCCACCGCCGGCGCTGGACCACCAGCGAACCAAAGTCCGGAGGGGTTGCGCTGTAGCTGAGCCGTTCAGGATAATTGGACAAGGTCCATCCATGGGTACCGAGGTCGATGCTTGACTCGGTGTCTTCGATGACGGTGCGGTCCTGAATGTAGGTGTGGATTTCGTATCCGCCGACGGTGTGGGTCTGGCGAATGTCCAAAAGTGCCTGCTTGCGAATGATGGCATTGGCACCTACCCAGAATGTGGCGTTGTAGTGCGTCTTTCCCTGATGGAGGATGTGCTGGATATCTGTCGAAGCTCCCGCGAGACGTTCGATGCGGGTGGGCGCGCCGCGAAAAGACGAATACGGGGTCTGGGTTACCGCAACGCGTGAGTTTTCCTCCGATTCCAGGAAATACACCAGACGCAGGCAATAGTCCCGCAGCAACAACGAGTCGGCGTCGAGCGTGAGCAGGTAGTCGGAATCTGGAATGTCCAGGACTCGCGCGCTGTCCGGGAGCTCCTGGGCCGGATCGAGCGCTCGCAGCACCTCGACGTCCCCGCGCTGGTCAACGAGCCACTTTTGTCCCATGAGGGAGATGTAAGCGTTCAGGTTCATGGCCTTATTGACGGCCTGTGAAAGGTTGGCGTACTTTTTGCGTTCGAAGTAGTGCATGTGCACGGAAAAAATGCGCACCAAACGCAGGTGCAGTTCTTCAAGCCGATCGTTGCTTGGTGAATCATCCTGCGAGGCGGCAGCGTTCAAAGCCAGCGTGGTCAGACGGAGTTCGCGTGCCAGACCCATGATGACCGAGTCAACGAAGAACTCGTCCACGTGGTCCTCGACTTTTTCATTGGCCGCCATGGCCTCCAGCCAAGTGGAGGCGTCTTCGTAGGCAGCGATGGTGGTGGCAAGCATTTGCCCTGCCGTGGCGCCGACGTCACGTTGGCGTCCAAGCAAGGCGTGCGACGCAGCCGCGGCAATGCGCGCCGGTTCCAGAGCTTCCTGGATCCCTGCAGCCAAGGCGCGGGTTTCCTCCAGCTTTGCAAGGACTTCGAAATCCTTCGGATAGGGATTGTCGTCCACGAGCAAAACCACGTGCAGGTTCGTAAATTCCTGAAGCGCAGCCGACCAAAGGGTTTGCCGGACAACTGATGGCTCTTCGGCGTAGCTGGGAACCAACGTTGTGATCGACTTGTCGTAGGAACGAAAGTGCCGATCCAGCTCGCCACGGGGAACGCGGCGGTGCCTGGCGAAACGCAGAAGAGCGCCCTGTCTGGCAATCAGGTACATCAGTGCCGAAAAAGTCAGGAAGGTGACCACGGCAAGATACATGGCGGCCTCAAACCGGAAACGGAATCCCGCATCCGGATTGTCTGCCAGTTGCCTGACGATGGTGCTGATGACGTAGGCGGTCCAAGCCAAAATCGTCGTGACAATCGCTATCCGTCCCCACGCCATCTTGCGTCGGGAGGGCATCGGATGAACTATCGACAATGGTTCAGATCGCTTTTCGGCGCCCCATTGCCGCTTGCGCATCTCCAAAATGCCGTCCCGGCTGTCACTGTCGATGTTATTCAAAACTGTTTGCCCCCCAGCAAGTGAACTACTTCCAGGCTGTCTGATGACCCCTTATGCGTTTCCGGTCCTGAGCCTAACGCACGATTCCCGTGTGACTTGGCTAACTTGGGGGCTGGATTCGCACAAGGTTTGAACAAGATTTGCGCAAGAAGCCCAATTTGCCCGATCGATACAGTTAGCTTTACTTTGATGGGTTGCTCATCGCCAAAATAATCCTCGCTGTTAAATGAATTATGGCAGTGGGCTGAAGTTTGTAATGAATTGGGGTCGATGTGTCTAACCTTGCCGCTGGCAGGCGCCTGTCTTGGGTTCGAGTATTCGTTGTTGCCGGGGTGATCGCCGGACTGGTGATCACCGGACTATACCTATGGAACTCCACGCGCGATTCCGCCCGGGCCGCCGAATCGGGTCGCTGGTATGGCTCCTATGTTGATGCGACCTCCACGCCGTTCTATCCCTTTGCCGACAACATCTCTGAGGGAGAACGCGTCATCCTGGGCTTTGCCGTGGCGGACCCCAATGATTCATGCGCGAATTCGTGGGGTGGCTACTATTCCATTGAAAGCGCCAACGCTACGTTTGATTTGGACCGTAAGGTTGCCCGGGTCCGGGAACTCGGCGGTGAGATAGTGATATCCACCGGTGGACTGAACAATGACGAATTGGCCACGGCCTGCACCGACGAGGAAAAGATCATCGCAGGCTACGAGTCGTTCCTGCAGCGATATGACTCCACCACACTGGATTTGGACGTCGAGGGAAACGACCTCGAGGATTCGACGGCCTCCTTGCGGCGCGCATCGGCAGTGGCGGCACTCCAAGACCGCGCGGATAAAAGCGGGAAGCCGGTGGAAGTTTGGGTCACCCTTCCCGTGGATACCCGTGGCCTGACCCAATCCGGACTGGGGGAGGTCAAACGCCTCCTCGAGGGCGGAGTCGATCTGGCCGGGGTGAACCTCATGACCATGAACTTTGGCCAGACGCGTGCCCCGGGCCAAAGCATGGCAGCGGCATCGGAGCAGGGCGCGCGTTCCGCTCACTCCCAAATCAAGGCGGTCTACGCTGACTTGGGGCAGGTTGTGGGGGATCATACGCTTTGGGCGAAAATTGGCCTCACTCCTATGATCGGACAGAACGATCTTATAGGCGAAGTCTTTACCCTTGATGATGCTGTGGCGTTGAAGGAATTTGCGGCCGCAAGCGGCATCGGACGGCTGTCAATGTGGTCGGCTAACCGGGACATGGATTGCGGCCCGAACTTTCCGAACCTCCAGCGCGTCTCGAACAACTGCAGCGGGACCGCCCAGGAGACAGGGGCCTTTGCCCGCTTGCTCTCGGCCGACATGACCTCCCAGGCAGCTTCCGCGCCGGAAAACCTGGCGCCCGTCGAGGCCCCCATGGAAACGGCCATCGTCGATGACCCTGCGAAAAGTCCCTACCCGGTGTGGAATGCCGAAGCGGCCTATGCAAAATCGGACCGTATCGTATGGCGGGGCAATGTCTATGAGGCAAAATGGTGGACCGAAGGGGACGCGCCGGATCTTCCGGTGTCAGATGTCAGGGCCTCCGCGTGGACGCTGGTTGGCCCGGTGCTTCCCGGGGACAAGCCGGAAGCACCAGTAGTGGTCCCTTCCGGCACCTACCCGGCCTGGTCGGCCGAGGAAGTCTATGAGAAGGGTGATCGGATCTTGTTCGATGGCCGCATCTTCGAGGCCAAATGGTGGAACCAAACCAGCAGCCCGGACGCTGCCGTTCAGGGTGCAGTTGACTCGCCGTGGTCCGGATTCAGCAACGAACAGGTGAAGGAAATTCTCAAGGAGGCCAAGACACCGTAGGGGCGCCGTGGCTGCCGTTGCCCCGGTCCTCTTCAGCTCTCGGTTGAGCGCTCAATCCGGTCAGCGTTGGCGCGTTCTCGGTTGGACTCCTCATGGCGGCCCAGGGCATCGAGAACTTGTGACCAGAGACGGTGTACCGAGGCATCTTCGGGCGCCCCGCCGTTGTAGGCATCGGCCAGCGCCTTTTCCAGTAAATTCGAGGCCTCTTCCAGCCTCCCGTTGGCGAAATACCAGCGAGCGCGGGTGCCGGCCAAGCCGAGCAGTTCGACCGCAGTGCCGCCTATGATGTCGTATGCCAGTTGGGCGCGCGCAATGCAGTCATCGGTCTGCTGGTTGGCGACTCCGGCCTGCAATTGCACGTCGGCGCTCGCATTATTGAACCTGGCCCACAGATGGATGTCGTTGATTTTCTGCAGTCGATCGGCCGCTCGTCCGTGGTATTCAAATCCCTCCGCAAGGTGCCCCTTCGCGAACGCGAGGTTGCCAAGTGTCCAGAAGCCCTGGCCAGCCAACTTGGTGTCGTCAACATGCCGCAAGGTAGTCGAAAGCCGGTTGTGCACGTCCCACGCTTCGTCGATGTTCTCTGCTTCCACCAAGCACGCAATGATGCCTTGGTAGGCCTCGGCGCGGGCATCGTATCTGTCTTCGACCTCTTCCATCACGGCCAAGGCTTCGCGCGCCGTGGCCACGGCGCGTTCGTGGTGCGATTGGTTTCGCAGTGCCGCTGCGCACAGGATGAGTACCTGGGCCTTGAAGACCGGATCGCTTTGCACCTTGGGCAGGTCCAGGATCGTCTCGGCGGATTCCAGCGCTGCAGCGTACGCTCCGGTGAGGATCTGGCACTTCCCCAGTTCGTACCGGAATTCCGACTCCTTGCCCGGATCTCCCATGGCCGCGTAGAGGTTCGCGCATTCCCTTGCAGCTTCCAGGACTTGTTGTTGGTCTCCTGAATTCCGGATTTGGCGAAGGCGTGCCTCCGCTTTGGCAGCGCGGGCTTCTAGAGAAGGGTTGGACATGCCCCCATTATGCGGCATGGGAAGATGGCCGGAAAATAGGGATCCGGGCAGGGAACTGGCCCACCAGGGTTTTACCTATCGCGATTTGCCAAAATTGGTTGCTGCAAAACCCTGCCCAATAACCGCAGGTGAGCACTAGAATATTCGATTGGGGCTGCCAGCGCCATGAGGGCGCCGGCACTCCGGGCAAGCCCCAGATCACTCGCCCGAATAATCATTGAGATGGAGAACAGATGAAGAAGATCCTGGGTTCGGCCCTGGCCGCATTGTTCCTGGCTGGCGCGGTCGTTGCCGGCGGGACCGCGAATGTCCCACAACAGGACAACGCATCGGTGCAAAGCATTGGCATCGTCAAGACCCTGGGCGGAAACAACAACTGGCCGCTGGGGGACGACACCAATACGTCCGGCACCAGCAAAACAGCCGGAAACAACAACTGGCCGCTCTAGGCTCCACTTTTGGATAAAGAACCATGATGTCGGTTCACCGCATGTTGGGCGGGCCGGCAGGATTGGCGACCTTTACTGGACACCGTTGCGTGGACGATGGCTTATGCCTCTGCAACATGATCGCAACACCCGGTCGGGTTTTCCCGGTCGGGTGTTGTGCTATCCCGTCCGGCGGGACGATTCGTTCAGTCTCGTTTACATGCAGGGCGCGGTGGACAACCGTCTTCGGAAAGCAGTCAAACCGACGAAACTCGTAGAATCCTAGCGTCGCGGGGGCGTTTGACACGGACATTGTGTCTCGTTGGTTCCTCGCATGGCACCGACAGCCCTGAGTTCAGTGCGGGCAGTGAATCGTTTTCATCGATTCGGGAACTACTTGATCACCCGGGAGCCCGCCATAATCACTCCCTTGGGACAAATCCCGACCGTGACAAGGAAGCATTGGAGCGCTGGAAATATGCGCCCGATGCAGTATGGCATTATCATGACCAATTGCCCGTAAAAATCATCCGGTGCACCATGCGGGTCCCGCTTACACGTCGCGGCATGGTCGATCCATGGATCCCCCAGGCACGACACAGGCCACAGATGGAAGCCCCCCCAATGACACATTCCAGCACGGACGGTTTTGTCCAGCGCCATTTCCACGCCCGTTCCCTGCGAGTTAGGGTGATGCTTTCCCAAGCACCGCTCAGCCTGACGGTGATTTTGATGGTGATCCATGCCGGTACCGTTTTCCCGCAGATCTTTGGCAATCCCATCTTTGTCACTGGATTGTGGATGCACGCCGCCATCTTGGTCCTCTGCATTGTGGTCCCATGGGACAGGCTGCCGCAGCAGGCATTCCTGGTCATTCCCTATCTGGATTTTGTGGCTGTTGGCTTTACCCGCGAAGGCAGCCTGCCTTACGCAACGTCGGCTGGATTGCTGATGCTGTTTCCTGTCTTTTGGCTCTCGGCCTCGGGTCTGGCACGCAAGACGGCAGTCCTCAGCAGCCTGCTGGGAACCTTGATGATCATCTGGACCCCGATTCTTCTTGGCGGCATCCCGGCAACGGCGGGGCAACTGAGCAAGCCCCTGCTCTTCCCGTTCATGATGGCCGGCTTTTCCCTCGCCGTGGTGAGCATGACCGCGAGCCTGGACCGACAGCGTCTGGTCGTCCTCGCCATGGATGCCCAACTGCGTGCCGCTCTGGATGTCAGCCGGCAGCGCGAACGTCTGCTGTCCACGGTCTTGGACACGATCCCTGTGGGCTTGGTTGTGGTGGATGGCGAAGGCCAAAACCAGTTGATGAATTCCACCCAGCAGGCCTTCCACAAACTCGGGGTTCCTGACCACGTTGAGGATCCCGCGGAGAAAGACCTGTTGCTGTTCGGAACGGACAAAGTGACGCCCCTGTCGGACGAGGATCGTCCCGTGCGCCGCGCCGTCCTGGGTGAGTCCTTCACCGACTGTCACATCTGGGTCGGTTCGGAGGACCGGGCCCGCGCCTTTTCCACCACTGCCCGCACCATGAAGGACTCCGACGGCAACTACGATGGCGCTGTCATTGCCTTCCACGACATCACGGACATGCTTGCGGCGCTGGCCGCCAAGGATGACTTCGTGGCCAGGGTCTCCCATGAATTCAGAACGCCGTTGTCTTCCATCTTGGGCTATGCAAGCCTCATCATGGACGAGAGCGAAGACCATCCCTCCGGGATAAACAGTTCCCTGGCTGTCATCGAAAGGAACGCCGAGCGCCTGCTGGGTCTTGTCAATGACCTGTTGGCCACCAAATCCATGGTGTTCCGTCCCGCTCCCACCGACTTTGCCCAACTAGTGGCGCACAGCTTGACGGCAGCAGCTCCGGCGGCCAGCACCAATGCGGTCACCTTGCACAATGCGGTCGAAGGTCCCATGCCAGTCGTCGGTGACGCCGGAAGAATCGGACAGTTGCTGGACAACCTTGTCTCAAACGCCATCAAGTACTCTCCCGACGGCGGCACCGTAACCGTGAGGGCCTGGATCGAAGGGGAGGACCTGTTGTGTACGATCCAGGACACGGGGATGGGCATGAACAGCGCCGAGCAGGCAGAAGCATTCACCAGGTTCTTCCGCGCCGACCTGGCACTGCAACAGGGCATTCCCGGTCTCGGCCTGGGCCTGCTGATCACCAAGTCCATCGTGGAAATGCACGGCGGGACCATTGATTTGCATAGCGTAGCGGGGGCGGGAACCACCATACGCTTCACCCTGCCGGATTCCGTAAACACGCACGGCGTTCTCCAATCCCGCTGAGGTTCCCACGCGTGCTATATCGCACGGGGGGACGGGTGAGCGCGCCTCGTGGAACCCCAAGCTGATGGGCTGCAACGCCATGGTCTTCGCGGGCGTGAGCGGGACAGCATTTACCGGAAGAGCGACTGCGGGCGTCCGAGGCGTTTTCCGTCGACCAGGAAATCGGTGCGCTCGTTGTAGAAACAGACCAGCCCGGCCAGTGCGGCGGACTCGGGCAACGGCTTAGCGTAGCTCCATGCCACGTTCTTTCCCCCGCTTGCAGGTGCCCAGTAGTTGGCGGTTCCCTTGTACGGGCACATGCTCATGGTCTTGGTGGCCACCAGCGCGTCCCACCTCACCTCCTCGGGCTTCACGTAGTAGCGAGGCGGAAGGGATCCCTCAAAGAGCATGACCGGGTGGGCGGATTCGGCCAGCACCATGCCATCGAGTTCCACCCGCACATGCCTGCTGGAGGGAACGATGTCGACCCGGTGGAACGGGTCGCGCGGATGGGCATGGATCTCCTGGTCTTCCTCGCGCCAGTCGAAGGCCCAAAAGTCCAGGAGCACGGCGCCGTCCAAGTCGGGATCCGCAAGGCGAAAGGCTGCGGCATCCGCTGCATGCCCGGACACCCGGACATCCAGTGCGGTGCCCTCCGCGGTGTGCAGGGCAAAGGCGTCATCGGGGGTTAGTACCTTCGCATCCTCCGGAACGCGGGAGACCTCGGCAGCGGATTCGGTGAGCTCGGCCAGGACGTCGGATTCGGGTACGGCGTAGATCGGCACAATGCGCCGGGGTTCCCAGACGAGCAGTGCGTGCGTGGTGTCCACGACGGGTTGGCCACCGAGCGTCGCACGGACCCTCTTGGCTGACGGTTCGTACCGCAAGGCGGAGAACGACTGTTTGAACAGGTGTGAAATTCGAGTGGCCACGGCGCCAGTATGCGCCCGGTCCGGGGCGCGGTCAATGAACGGATGCGTTGGCAGGCCAAGGCCATGGCAGAGGGATGTTCGGGTGACATCGCCTCCGCCAGGTCCGCCACGGACAGGGAACAGGCGGACCTGGGGGAATTGCGGCTCAGTGCCTGGCTCCGAGGACCAGCCCGTCGATGTCCTCGAGCGAAACGGGTCCATAGTCCCGTGAGTCGATTGATCGCTCCCGGTTGTCGCCCATGACGAAAACGGTCCCGTCGGGAACGTCGGTGCGTGGGTAGTAGGTCCCGTCGATGGTGGCCAGGTCCACGAACGGCTCGTCCACCGGGGACGAATCGACATACAGCACCGCGTCCTGGACCTCGATCTGTTGCCCCCCGACGGCAACGACCCGCTTGATCAGGGGAGTTCCGTCCACCGGGGAGGCGAAGACCACCAGATCACCCGGATGCACGCCCGAGAGCTCCGGCCCCGGCTTGAAGACAAACACCAGGCTGCCGGCCTTCACCGTGGGTTCCATGCTGTCCGACCGGACCGCCACCGGCTCCAGGATCCAGAGCCGGCAGGCCAGGGCCACCAACACAAACACTGCGGCGGCGATGGCGGTGAACCTGACCCGGCGCCGCCGGCGGGCGGCGGGCGCGCCGGGGCGGTCCGTGATGGCCACGCTCAGTCATCTCCGGTTTCGGTGTCGAACTGGCACGGTGCGGCAAGGATCGGGTCATTGACATCCTCATCCATTTCGCCCAGGCCCACCCGGAATTGGAACATCATGGAATGGTCCTCGTGCGGGAGGTTGTGGCAATGCACCATGTATCGGCCCATGTGCGGTCCGAATTTCATGATGACCTTGACCTTCTCGTTTTCTCCGATGTACACCACGTCCTTCGGGCCCCGTTCCCAGGCCGCGGGCGGCTTGCCGTTGCGGCTGAGGATCTGGAAGTCGATGAGGTGGATGTGGACCGGATGGAACCAGCCGCCGGACTTGTTCTCGATTTCCCAGATCTCCACGGAGCCCAGTTTGGGATCCGCGCTGGCGAGCTTGAAGTTGCTGGCGATGACGTCCTCCCAGGTCACTCCGTTGATGGTCCATGGTTCGACCCCGTCGTCGCGCTGCACCCGGAAGTAGCGCTTTTCCTCCGCATCATCCTTGGTCAGTCCCATCACGTGGCTGTCCGCCAGCGTGGTGGGAATGAAGTTCCACTTCGGATCGAGCTTCATCTCCGTTTCGCTCGGGGGTGCGACGACATCAAAGGCCATGATCTTGTTCGTGTTGTCATAGTCCCGGTTGTTCGCATTGGACAGGTTCCGCAATTGGATGCGCTGCCCCGGCTTGTACTTGCTGAAGTCGATCAGCACCTCGTATCGCTCGGCCATCCCGTGGCGCCAATACTTGACGGCCTGGCTCCGCGGCATCAATCCGCCGTCGGTGGCCACCACGTGCATGGGGTCCCCGGTGCTCAGCGTTGGCCGATATGAGCGTGAGATGGATGCGTTGAGCACGCGGAAGCGATACACCCGCGGTTGGACCTTCATCACCGGCCAGGGCCTGCCGTTGACCAGGATCACGTCGCCCCACAGACCGGAATGGTCCCGGTCGTCGTAGGCCAGGGCGCCGTTGGCGGCGAACATGGCGTCGCTTATGATCAACGGCACGTCGAAGGCGCCTTGGGGCAACAGCTCCCGCTCCGTCGCGTCGTGCATGATGTACAGCGCGGCGAGGCCCGAATAGACGTTCTGCGCCGTGAAGTGGACACCGTGGTCGTGGTACCAGAGCGAGCGCGCGGCCTGGGAATTGGGATAGTAGTAATCCTTGTAGAACCCCGGCAGCGTCACGTCGCTGGCGTAGCCGTCAAATTGCGGCAATGACGCCGAACCGTGCAGGTGCGTGGAGGTCGCCAGCAGGTGGCCGAACGTCGGGTGGTTCTTCGGCATGTGGTTGCGCATGTGCACCACCGCGCGGGTGCCTTGGTCCAGCTCGATGGTGGGGCCGGGAAAGATGCCGTTGTAGCCGAGGATATTGGTGCTCTGGCGCGGGAGGATCTGCGCGACAGCCTGGCGCATGCTGATCCGGTAATGGTTCACCTTGGCACCGTCGACTCCGGTGGAGACGGATGATGGATGCAGGACCGGAGGCCTGGTGAACGCGGCCGCGTACGGTTTGGGCATGTCACCGGCGCGCAGCTGGCTCGCGGACTTGGCGGAGACGGTGGATATCGGCACCGTCACCAGACCCGCACCGATGATCCCCAGGCCCCCAAGGCCGCCTAGTTGGATCAATTCCCTTCTGGAAATGGACATTGCAATTACCCCAAGTTTCTTACTGGTGTTTCGTGAAAGTCAGGCGGTCAACCGCCTGAATGGTGTTCCTTCCCCAGCGAAAGGCGGCCACCGTCAGGGCCTTCGAGCACCAAGGCAACAGCCTTGTCCGGCAGTTCGAAGACCATGGTGGCCCGCACGGATTCACCTTCTTGGACAAAGGCTGCATCCGGAGAGGACCACAGCGGGACCGGTTGGCCCGATCCGAGTCCGTCGACGATGAATCTTGCCGGATCCAGCCGGGTACCGGCAGGGTCCAGGGCCGTGAACTGCATTTCGACGCGCACCCGGTGGGAGCCTTCCTGTGCATCTTGCTGCAGGGCCGCCACGGGGGAGGGCGGTTGCCATCCGTCCACCTCCAACGGGACAATGCCCGTGATCATGGCGATGCCCCCTGGAATCTCCGCCGGTGCACCCAATTGCACACTGGGAGCGGTCTTGGCCGTGCTGAGCGAGTAGCCAAGTCCGATGGCGAGCAAGCACAACAACCCGAGGGGGATGACCATGAGGTAGCGACGTGTGGCCGTTGCCGGCCTCAGCGTTCGAACCGCAACAGTACCCATGTCCACACATTGTCCAAAGTAACCTTGGGAAAACCTTGAGCACCTAGTCAGAAGCGGGATCGGTGGCCACGCCGCAGCAATCCAGCGACATGCCCTTGCGCGCCCGGCGGCCAATGGTGCAGCAATCCACCCGGTCTCCGGCATCCACTCGGGCAGGCGCTCCGGCGGCCTGTTCCGCCGGTGCCTGCATTGCGCCGTCGGGGCGGATCGCCCGCCGAAAATGACAATGGCCGGCAACCCTAAACAAACGCGCCGCATGTTGGTAGGTTCGGGTGAACATCACGGATGCAACACTCCGGTCTTGGGGACCGCGAACGGGGGGGCTTGGGGCGGCATGGTCTATTGGGGATGCAGTGGCCAATGGGGTGCGGGAACATGAACGGGGCCAGTCACTATGCGCTTCTGGGGGTTCTCTCCTCGGCGCCGCTGGCCGTGATCAAGGCAGCCCACCGCGCCCAAATGCGCGAACACCATCCCGACGCTTCCACCGGCAACGAGGAACTGGCCAAGGCCCTGAACGAGGCGCTCCGGGTATTGCAGGATGAGAAGCTGCGTGCCGCCTACGACGCGACCCTCGGCCTGGGCGTGGGAACCGCCGGCGGGATCCGCGGGGACCGGGCGGAAGCCGACCTGGGGCAGGACGGGCAGCGAGTCCGGGATGCCGGGTCGCAGAACCGGGCGCGTTCCGCCGCGGCCGAGGCGATCCGCCGGGAGCGCGAACGCGACAAGGCCAGGGCCCGCCGCGAAGCCTGCGCCCGGGCCAACGCGCGCTGGTTTGCCCACCAGGATCCCGCGCACCTGGCGGGCCTGGACGTCTTCGCGCGCAGCGAGATCAGGCTCTCCTCCATGCGCTGGCACCAGCGGGACTACCCGCCACTGCGGATCCGCGAGCCCGGGCGGCGGGGGCCGGGATGGGGGCGGATCGGTGCGTGGCTGCTGCTGGCCATCGTGATGCTGCTGGCCTGCGTGCCGGCGGCGATCGTCGCGCGGGGGAACCGGGCACCGGCGGCAACCGTCCTGCTGCTGGTGCTCCTGGTTCCGGTGCCGGCGCTGCTGGGTGCCTGGGCACGGGCCGGCGGTCTCGCAGGACCCTGGCCGAGCGTTCCCTACGTCCTGTTCCTCGCCTACGCCGGCGGACTGCTGGTCCCCGCGCTCGCCGGAGGACCCAATGTCAACCCCGTTCCGCTGGGCTGGTTGTGCGCCTACCTGGTGGGCGTCGAAACCTTTCGGGCGACGACCGCCCCGCCACGGCGCCCCCGGGCCAAGAGGCTGTTGGATCCGGAACAGGTGCGCCAGCGCACGGGCTGGGAGTTCGGCCCGTCCCCGGACACCGCGGAACTACTCACCGGCCAGTTGCTGGCGCACCTGGACCGGCTGCCCGGGAGCCGCACGATCCACCCGCTGGCATTCCCCGGGGACCCGAACCGGCAGGTGGGCCACGGCGTGCTCTGCGGCAACCGCCTGGCCCTACTCGAATCCATCCACTGCCCCGGAGGCCAATACTTTTGGTGGCAGGGCAGGCTGCTGGCACAACGCCCCGGCCGAGACCCGGCGGACATCGGGAACCGGTTCCCGCTGGCCGTGGCCGGATACCGCAGGCTGTTTCCCGAACTCCAGGTGCGCGGCTGGACGGTGTTCCACGCCAGCGACGGGGCGGCCATGCTCACCAACAACCAGGCCGCCGGCCAGCTCCCGCGGCTGGCCACCGCCCAGATGGCCCTGCGGGAAGTGGGGGACTGGCTGGCCGCAGGGGAGCCGAGCGTGGTTGACCGGCAGGCCCTCTCGGCCCTGGTGCTTGGCTTCGGCAGGGGCGAACGCCTGCTCCCGTAGTCCCGCCGCCTCCCGGCCCGCCGGGCACCGCGCCAATTGGGGTAGAGCCCACCGGTGACGCGGCGGTGCCCCGGGCCTATCATGGGAAAGACCCCCCCATGGGTACGCCAGGCCGCGAAGAAGCGGGCGGTGTGCGCCCCCATACGTCGCAAGGAGTCAGCGATGAGCGACACCGAGCAGTCCATCAGCCGCTACACCACGGGGAACCTGCGCGAGCGGCTGCATGCCGCACTGCGGGACTCGGGGCTGGAACCGGAGGTCCTGCAACCGGAGGAGCTCGGCGAAGCCGACCACCTGCACACCGGCGGCAGGGCCGCCACCGCGGCGGTGGCACAGGCGGCGGGCATCGGGCTGGGAACCCGGGTACTGGATGTGGGCAGCGGCATCGGCGGCCCCGCGCGCTACTTTGCGCACCTGGGTGCGGTGGTCACCGGCGTGGACGTCACCGAGGAATTCGTCGTCCTGGCCAGGGAGCTTGACGCCGCCTGCGCCATGGCCGGCTCCATCACCATGCTGGTTGCCCCGGGACACAAGACGGGCCTGCCCGTGGGCTCCTTCGACGCGGCAACCATGCTGCACGTGGGCATGAACGTGGCCGACAAGCCGGCGGTGTTCGCCGAGGTGCACCGCTTGCTGCGTCCCGGGGGAGTGTTCGGGGTCTACGACCTGATGGGCACCAACACCGTTGGCTACCCCATGCCGTGGGCCGACGCCGCATCGGCGTCCTATGTGGAAACCGAGGAGGGCTACCTCGACCACCTCCGCGCGGCCGGGTTCATCATCACCGAAAACACCGACCGCAGCGCCGCGGTGCTCAAGCACATGGCCGATGCCGACGCAGCCTCCAGGCGTTCCCCCTCGCCCCTGGCCGCCCCCATCCTGCTGGGCGCGGACCCGGCGGACAGGATGGGAAACCTGGTGGCGGCAGTAAAGTCCGGCGCCCTGGTGCCCCGGTTGATGGTTGCCGTGCGCCACGTCTAGGTGCCGAATCCGCAGCGGAGGTGCTGCTTTCCGCGCGGGCCGCGGTGCCGGGGTCCTGTCCACCCCACGTAGAATGTTTCACTGGCGCTGCCCACTGCGGCGTGCGGGAGAAACCCGCGCCTGCACGCACACGCAACACATAAGGAGCACACCGTGGCCCAACCGAAGAACCTGAAGAAGCTTGTCCGCACCCGCATGGACCGCACCGGTGAAAGCTACACCACCGCCCGCAAGGCGATCCTCGCCGCCAAGCCCACCCGCCCGGCCAGCGCCCAGGACGCCGCCGCCGCGGCCGCTGCAGCCGAGGAAGCGGAGCTGCCCGAGTACCCTGCCCCGGAAAACGTCGTCCAGTACGATGCGGGGCTCTGGCACCGCGTGCTCACCCAGGCCGGGGTCACCCACCCGCTCACCGGCGAGCCGATGAGCGAGGCGCTGCTGGCCGGGCTGGCCGGCGGCATCGGCTTCATGGCCTTCACCTTCGTCTACGAGGAAGTCACCACCGCCACCGTGGTAACCCGGGCGCATCCGGAGCCGTACACCGCCAACCTGCTGGCCCGCTGCGGGGCCGTGCTCAGCGAGCGAACCACCGGCAGCGCCCGGCTGGCCGCCGACTACCTGGACGCCGGGCTGGATGCCGGCCGCGCCGTGGTGGTGCGCGCCTCCGTTGCCGCCCTGCCCTGGATCGACGCCGACGTGGTGGAGGACTCCGACTCCATCGACCTGGTGGTCGTCGGCGAACACGGCGATGACCTGCTCATCGACGACGGCTCCGGCTCGCTGACCCCCATCAGTCCCGAAGACCTGGCCGTGGCCCGGTCCCGCCGCAAGAAGGACAAGCACTGGCAGGCCTGGGTGCCCGAGAGCACCGGCCCGGACGCCGCCACCCTGGCCGCCAATGTGCGCGAGGCCATTGCGCAAACCACCGGGCGCCTGCTGGGCACCAGCGAGCTGGAGGGAATCCCCGCGCACTTCGCCAAGAACTTCGGCGTGGCCGGGATGAACAACTGGGCGCAGAAGCTGCGCGACACCACCACCGCCAAGGGCTGGACGCGGATCTTCGAGGAGCCCGTCCGCCTGGAATCCGGGCTGTCCCAGGTCCTGGGCTTCCTCACCGACACCCGCTTTGGCGGACTCGGCGCGCTGCGCGGCCAGTACGCGGACTTCCTCACCGAGGCCGCCACGCTGCCCGGGCTCGCGCCGCTGGCCGCCCACGCTGCCGACTACGCGCACCTGGCCCAGGACTGGATCGTGTTCACCGACCTCATCGACCCGTCCATCGATCCCGCGGAGCGCTCGGGGCACTTCGCGACCCTGGCCGACCAGCTCGAGGTCATTGCCGCGGCAGAGGAACGCGCGGCCACCGCGCTGGCCACCACGCTGGGCACCCTGGGCCACTGAGGCGCACTCCCAGGACGGCGTCGCCCCCCCATCGGGGCACGTCACGCGGGCGGGGTCCGGGTGAGGCGGGAGCCGGCCCCCGCCGGCGGGCTGATAGGGTGGTGCGGTGACTTACGAGATTGAAATCGGGCGCTCCAAGCGCGCAGCCCAGGCGTACTCCCTTGACGATGTGGCGATTGTTCCCAACCGCCGCACCCGCGACCCGCAGGATGTCTCGGTGACCTGGCAGATCGACGCCTACAAATTCGAGACCCCGATCCTGGGTGCGCCCATGGACTCGGTGATGAGCCCCGCCACCGCCATCGCGCTGGGCAAGCTCGGCGGCCTGGGCGTGCTGAACCTCGAGGGGCTGTGGACCCGCTACGAGGATCCGGCCAAGGTGCTCGAGGAGATCGCCGCCCTTCAGTCCGCCAACGGCGGGCACTTCGACCCGGCCATCACCGCACGCCTGCAGGAGCTGTACGCAGCCCCCATCCAGCCCGAGCTGATCACCGCGCGCCTGGCGGAAATCCGCGACGCCGGGGTGACGGTGGCCGGCTCGCTGACCCCGCAGCGCACCCAGGAACACTACAAGACCGTCGTGGCCGCGGGCGTTGACGTGTTCGTCATCCGCGGCACCACCGTCTCGGCCGAGCACGTGTCCAAGAACCAGGAACCGCTGAACCTCAAGCAGTTCATCTACGAGCTCGACGTCCCGGTCATCGTCGGCGGAGCCGCCGGCTACACCCCGGCACTGCACCTGATGCGCACCGGCGCCGCCGGCGTGCTGGTGGGCTTTGGCGGAGGCGCCTCGGGCACCACCCGCCGCGCACTGGGCATCCACGCGCCGATGGCCACCGCCATCTCCGACGTCGCCGAGGCCCGCCGCGACTACCTGGACGAGTCCGGTGGACGCTACGTGCACGTGATCGCCGACGGCGGCCTGGGCACCAGCGGCGACATCGTCAAGGCCATCGCCATGGGCGCCGACGCCGTGATGCTCGGCACCGCCCTGGCCCGCGCGCAGGAAGCCCCGGGAGCCGGCTGGCACTGGGGAATGGAAGCCGCGCACGAGGACAGCCCGCGCGGAGACCGGGTCAAGGTCGGCACCGTTGGACCCATGGAGACGGTGCTCTTCGGCCCCTCGAGCCACACCAACGGCACCTCGAACATTGTCGGTGCGCTGCGCCGCTCGATGGCCACCACCGGGTATTCGGACCTCAAGGAATTCCAGCGCGTCGACATGGTGGTTTCCCCCTACGAGGCCGACTAGCGACACCGGCGATCCGCAACAGGCGCCAACCGCGCCAACGACGGCCGGGCACGATCCGCCGCTTCCACCAGGAAAGCGGGCGATCCGCGCCCGGTCGTTTCGCATCTGCCTGCGACCCCTGCCTGCGCCCTGCCCGCGACCCCTGCCGCAATCCCCGCCGCAATCCCCGCCGGGCATGCCTGACGGCTGCCCCCGTGTACGCTACAAATCCAGGGCACAGCGCCGGTTGCGCAGCCCCCTTCCCGCCCGTTGACCGCCACCTTCGAATCGATCCCCATGACTTCAACCCAGCCGACGCCGGAAGACGAGGCAACCCCCGAGCTGACCACCGGCGCCATGGTGGTCCTTGAACTGGCCACCCCCACCCGCGACGAGGCGGTTGCGGTCCTGGCCGAGCGGCTCCTTGCGGCCCGCCGGATCGCGGACCTGCCCGGCTTCCTCTCCGATGTCCACCGCCACGAGCACCAGCTGGCCACCGGCCTTCCCGGCGGCATCGGCCTGGCCCACGCCCGCAGTTCCTTCGTGGCGGCGCCCAGCATCTGCGTGGGCGTCATGGCCTACGGCCACGGCCTGGACTTCGGCGCCAAGGACGGAGCGGCGCACGTGGTGCTGCTGCTGGCCACCCCCGCGTCCAGCTATTCCGGGCACCTGTCGATGCTCGCCGCGCTGGCCCGCTCGCTGGCCAAGGAGTCGTTCCGCGAGTCCCTGCGCCGCGCCAACGACCCCGGGGTCATCGCCGAGCTGATCAACTCCACCGTCGACTTCTCCACCGTCTGATATGTCACGCGCGGTGTAATCCGCGCCACGTCGGCATCCCGCGATCCCTCCTTGGCCGGGCACCACCGAACCCCCGGTCGCCAGCGGAAACGCGCCGCCGGGCACCTCCCGCGGGCCGGTCGGCGCCGCCGGGAACGAGCGGTGCGCGCCAGGGGTTCCATTGGCTCTTCCACGTCGAATCGAAGTACGGTGGTACTGTGCTGAAAACTGCCCTTAAACCCCGTTGGATCCTGGCCTTGGTTGGCGCCCTCGTTGTTGCCACCGGCTTTGTCCTGCTGAGTCAATGGCAGTTCAACCGCTCGCAGACCGAGGCCCCGCCCCCGGTGACCACCACCGAACGCGTCGTTCCGCTCACCGGCCACCTGAAGCCCGCCACCGACCTGATGGCCCGCGAGGCAGACCAGATGGTCTCCGCCTCCGGCAGCTTCCTGCCCGGCACGCAGGTCCTGGTGAAGAACCGCATCGAGGATTCGCGCACCGGCTACTGGGTCGTCGCGGCCTTCAAGGTCGACGGAGCGCCGGCGGGCAACACCATCCCGGTGGTGCGCGGTTGGCAGCCCGACGACGCAACCCCCGCCGCCGCCCCGACAGGGACGCTGGAGATCACCGGCCGGCTGCTGCCCACCGAGGCGCCCATCGCCGAGGACGCGCGCGACGGCATCTTCCCCTCGCTGTCGGTGGCCCAGCTGATCAACGTCTGGGACGTGCCCTCCTACAGCGGCTTCGTCGTCGCCTCGACGGTGGCCGGGCCCGACGGCACCGACCTCTCCGCCGCCGCGACCGGCTTGGTCCAGGTCGACGTGGGCCCGCAGCCCCAGGAGCGCCAGATCAACTGGCTGAACATCTTCTACGGCATCGAGTGGGTGGTCTTCGCCGGCTTCGCGGTGTTCCTCTGGTACCGGCTGGTGGCCGACGACTACCGCCGCCAGCGGGAGGACATCGCCGATGCCGCCGCGCTTGCCGCGGGCCTGGACCCGGCGATCGTCTACCAGCGCCAGCTCGACCATGAGAACCCGGCGACGGCCTCCCCGGACCACGTCTCTCCGGAACATGTCGCCCCGGGCACTGCCTCCCCGGAGTCCACGTCCGAGAACCTCGCGTCAGCAAACCCCGCCCCCCAGAACCGCGAATCCCCAACCAGCGCTTCCCAACACAAGGACCAGTCGTGACCGAAGAAAACTCCGCCCCCAAGGTGCGCCGCTTTGCCGGCACCCCCTCCCAGATCCGCGGCGCCGCCACCTTCTACAAGGTGCTGGCCTACGCCACCGGCGTGATGCTGCTGCTGCTCTGCGCCGAAATGATCGTGAAGTACTTCTGGCACCTGGAGCTGTTCATCGGCGGCACCCTGCTCGACGGCGGCTCCAACGCCGTGGGCCTGGTCAACCGGGCCGACATCGCCGGCGGCGTCAATGTCTCGCTGGCCATCCTGATCATCCACGGCTGGATGTACGTCGTCTACTTGCTGGCCGACTTCCGCCTGTGGTCGCTGATGCGCTGGCCCTTCAGCCGCTTCATCACCATCGCCCTGGGCGGCGTCGTGCCGTTGCTCTCCTTCTTCATGGAGAAGAAGGTCCACGGCGAGGTGGAGACCGAGCTGGCCTCCCACCCGCAGGCCGCCAAGCGCTACTAAACCACGCGGCGCTGCGCCCAGCAGCACCCCCGCCGGCGCCAACCCGCCGGCGCCAACCCGCCGGCACGCCACCGCCAGAGGCGGTCTTTGCATGCGCAGCAGCGCATCCGCAAGGCCGCCCCTCGCGCATTCCCCACCCGTCCTCGTCGCCGACATCCATCAACCTCGGCGCCAGCAGGCCCGCCCACGTCGCCGTAATCCACTTCCCCGCACATTTGTCGGTGCCGGCAGCGGTCCGGGTCGTGGGTGGCGCACACTCTAGGGCATGAGGACTTCCGCCGCACCGATCCCCCCGAGGGGGCACGAGGGCACCAACATCGCGGTCAGCGACCTGGCCACCGCGGTGCTGGCGCTTCGGGCCGCCGCGCAAAGGGCCGGCGGGATGGGGCTCGACGCGGCCTCCAGCGCCATGGTGCTGGGCCTTCTCGAGCACGGCCGGCGCACCATCGGCTACGCCCTGCTTCAGGCGACGTTCCAGGCCGACGCGACCGGCATCCACCGGCTGGACCCGGAAACCGCCACGGCCATCGACGACCTGGCCGCCGATCCCCGGACCCTGGCCGACGGCAGCGCAGCGGCCCCGCCGGAGCGCTTCGTCCCCGGCATGGCCGTGCACCGCAACACCGCCGAGTACCTGCAGGCGCACCTGCACATCTCCGCGACCGAGGCCCGCAGTCGGCTGACCGGCGCCCGGCTGCTCATCGCCCCTGCCCCGGCATCGCCGATTCCCGCCGACGGGGACGAAGCCGCGCAACCCGGGCAGTCCGGCACCGGCACCGCGGGCGCGGCGCCGAGCTTCCCGGTGCTGGCCGGCACCGCGGCCGACGGCAGCGCGGACGTGGGGACCGTAGCCCAGCTGGCCGGCCGCCTCGAGTCACTGCGGCCGCGCATTGCCGCCCGACCCGACGCGGCGAACCTGAGCACCGCCATCGAGGAATCCCTGGCCCACGAGGCACGCACCGCACCTCCGCGCAGCTGCCACAAGGCGCTGTCGGACTGGACGGCCTACCTCCAGGAGAACGGCGCGCCGATCACCGACGAGGAGATCCGCGCCAAGCGCGGCATGGTCTATCGCGGTTTTCGCGAGGGCTGCGACGAGTACCTGTTGCGCTGCGACCCCATCGACTCCGAAACCCTCCTCGCCTTCGCCGAGGCCTGGAGCAACCCGCGCTCCGACAGGGTCCCGCCCGCCTCCGCTTCCACCGCCGGACCCCCTTCGGGTCCGGGCACAGCGTCCTCGGCCCCTTCGGTCCCCGCTCCGGCCCCGGAAAACGGACAGGGCTCACCGGCCTCCGGCAACAGCAAGGCCACCTCGGTCACCGGAGCCCCCGGAACCGCTGGCCTCCCGGCCCCGGAATGGGCCCTGGCCCCGGGCATCGACCCGGCCCTGGCGCCCCTGAGCGAACTGGCCTGCGGCGCGCCTGCTGCCGTCACCCCCGGGGCCTCGTCTTCGGAGGCGGCTCGCCGCACCTCCCCGCAGCTGCTGCTCGACGCCGTCCTCGCCGCGGTCTCCGGGGCCCTCTCAGGCTCCGCACCCCTGCAAAGCGGCGGGATGCCGGTGAAGATCGGTGTGCTGATCGGCTACCGCGCCCTGCTGGGCCAGTGCGAGGACGCAGGGATCACCGCCCACGGCCGCCCGATCTCCGCCGCCAACATCCGCCGCCTCGCCTGCAACGGCGACATTCTCCCCGCGGTGCTCGGCACCGACGGGGAGATCCTGGACCTGGGACGGGAGGCGCGCAGCTTCTCCCCGGCGCAGCGCAAGGCCATCGCCCTCCGCGACCGCGGCTGCGTCATCCCCGGCTGCCACCGTCCGGCCTCCACCTCCGAGGTCCACCACGTGGTGCCCTGGATGGAAGGCGGCCCGACCAGCGTCGACAACGGCGCAAGCCTGTGCCAACACCACCACCTCATGGTGCATGCCGGACTCATCACCCTGAAGATGATCAACGGGATTCCCTATGTCATCGCCCACGCCGGCCAACCCCGCGGCGACCCGGAACGAAACCTCTTCTGGCACCCGGAGCTGCGCACCGCCGGCTACACCCCGCCGCTGTTCTCCGACTGAGTTCTTCCCGACGGATCCACCCGCGGCAAATCCCCGCGGCAACGCCTGCCGCAAATCCGCGTCGCAACCTCCGCCGCAACCTCCGCGGCAAGCCCATCGACCCACGGGCCGATGGGCCGCGGAAAGGCTCCAAAGTGCCAACATGACGCGGCCGGGGCCACGCCCAAAGTAGTTTGCGTCACCCTCGGCCACTTCAAGATGCAAGCGGGCTCCCCGGGCGGCTAAGCTTAGGCGCGTGACCAACACACCCAGCACCCCAGAGCACCAGCCGGTTCTGGTCGTCGATTACGGGGCCCAGTACGCACAGCTGATTGCTCGGCGTGTACGCGAAGCCAACGTGTATTCGGAGATCGTCCCGCATACCTTCACCACCGAACAGATTCTCGCCAAGAACCCGGCGGCAATCATCCTCTCCGGAGGCCCCTCGAGCGTATACGCCGACGGTGCCCCGAGTGTCGGTGCCGACCTTTTTGAGGCAGGTGTGCCGGTCCTGGGCATCTGCTACGGCTTCCAGGCCATGGCCAACGCCCTCGGCGGCGTTGTCGCCGAGACCGGCTTGCGCGAATACGGTGCAACCGACGCCAGCTCCAGCGGAGCCGCACGCTCCATCCTGGCCGGCATCCCGGAAAACCAGAACGTCTGGATGAGCCACGGCGACTCTGTCTCCAAGGCCCCCGAGGGCTTCGAAGTCCTGGCCACCACGGCCGGCGCCCCCGTTGCCGCCTTCGCCAACGAGGCCAAGCGCCTCTACGGCGTGCAGTGGCACCCGGAGGTCAAGCACTCGGCCCACGGCCAGCAGGTGCTGGAGAACTTCCTGTACCACGGTGCCGGCCTTGACGGCTCGTGGACCGCTGCCAACATCCTGGACGAGCAGGTCGAAAAGATCCGCGCCCAGGTCGGCGACGGCCGGGCCATCTGCGGCCTGTCCGGCGGCGTTGACTCCGCCGTGGCCGCCGCACTGGTGCAGCGCGCCATCGGCGACCAGCTCACCTGCGTGTTCGTGAACCACGGACTGCTGCGCGAAGGCGAAGCCGAACAGGTCGAAATGGACTTCGTCGCCGCGACCGGTGCGAAGCTCTACATCGCCGACGAGCGCGAACGCTTCCTGACCGCCCTGGACGGCGTGACGGATCCGGAAACCAAGCGCAAGATCATCGGCCGCGAATTCATCCGCGCGTTCGAGGCAGCGGAAACCGCAATCCTCGCCGAGGCTGCCGACTCCGGCCAGCCGGTGAAGTTCCTGGTGCAGGGAACCCTGTACCCGGACGTCGTGGAATCAGGCGGCGGCGAAGGTGCCTCCAACATCAAGAGCCACCACAACGTGGGCGGGCTTCCCGAGGACCTGGACTTCGAGCTGGTCGAGCCGCTGCGCGCGCTCTTCAAGGACGAGGTCCGTGCCGTGGGCAAGCAGCTTGGCCTGCCGGCCGAGATCGTCATGCGCCAGCCGTTCCCCGGCCCGGGCCTGGGCATCCGCATCATCGGTGCGGTCAACGAGGAGCGCCTGGAACTGCTGCGCAAGGCCGACGCGATTGCCCGCGCCGAGCTCACCGCCGCCGGACTGGACGAGGAAGTCTGGCAGATGCCCGTCGTCCTGCTGGCCGACGTGCGCTCCGTGGGTGTGCAGGGCGACGGCCGCACCTACGGCCACCCGATCGTGCTGCGCCCGGTGTCCTCCGAGGACGCCATGACCGCAGACTGGTCGCGACTGCCCTACGACCTGCTGGCCCGGATCTCCAACCGGATCACCAACGAGGTCGACGGGGTCAACCGCGTAGTGCTGGACGTGACGTCCAAGCCACCGGGAACCATCGAATGGGAGTAAGCCCGACGGCGTAGACGCGCCGGCGGCAAAGTTCAGGGGGGAGCCTACGCGGGCTTCCCCCTGAACTGTTTACACGCGGAACTGTTTTCACGCGGAACTGTTCACGCGGAACTGTTTACACGCAGAACTGTTCACGCGGAACTGTTTTCCAAGGGGGGTATGCCGTCCGCGGCCCCCGGGATTCCGTCGGCGCACGGCCCTGCCGCCGCGGTCGCCGCGCACCGGCTGTTCAACCAGCGGACGCGCGGGGTTAACCCCGCCGGCGGCCCGGCGCGGCGCAATGTGGCCCCGCGGCCGAATAGACCGGCGCCGAACGTGTTTTGGTTCGTCATCGCGCGCCCGTTTTGGACTAGGTTGGTAAGGGCTGAATGTATCCACGTGGCAACTCGCCGCGCGGGTGCGGCAGCATTCAGGCAAGAGGTGAAGGGACGGAATGGTGGCAGAGCACCAGCAGCACACAGATGAATTGGTCTCCACGTGGGTTGACTCCCTGGGCCCAGGGGTGGGAACCGACACGTTGCTGCGGTTTGCCCCCTCGGTGTCCAACAGCATCGACATCACCCACGCGCATCCTTCGGGGCTTGCCCAGTTCCTGGCAGGACGACGCACCCGGCTCTCCACGCTGCTGCGCGACTCGGACCAGTACGATTCCGCCCGACGCACCGCCGACGCACTGCGCGGCAAGATCCGCGAGCTCTGGGACGAGCGCGGCATCGACGTCGGCTATCTCTCCGCCGGCCAGGCCAACTGGCGCGCCGTGCACGAGGGTCGCAGCGAGCAGTTCAACGCCCCCATCATGCTCGGGCGCATCGTGCTCTCGGTGCGCGATGACCAGGACGACTTCGAGATCCAGCTCATGGGCCGGGCCGAGTTCTCACCCGCGCTGCTGCGCTACCTGCGACGCCAGCACCGCCTGGACATCGACGTCGAGGCGATCAACGCCGCCGCCTACTCCATCGCCCGCTTCGACCCGACCCGCGCGATGGACGCGCTGCGCACCCAGGTCGCCGACGTCTCCGGCATGGTCATCGCCCACCGCTTGTTGATCTCCACCTTCGCCGACCTCGCGGACCCGGCGGACCCGGGCAGCATCGACATGCGGCACCCCGTGCTGGAAAAGCTTTTCGAGGCGGAGCTGAGCCGCGGCGAACGCGCCCCCGGCACCTCCTCCAGCTCCACGGCCAAGACGGGCCACACCCGCCCCGCCCGCAGCAGCGACGAGCGCAACCCCGCCGACGAGCTGCTGTTGCTGGATGCCGACGAGTCCCAGCAGGCGGTGCTGGACCTCGTCGAGGCGGGGGAGTCGGTGGCCGTCAGCGCCCCGGCCGGCAGCGGACAGACCCAGACGGCCCTGAACGCCGCCGGCGTGCTGGCTTCCGCGGGCAAGCGCGTGCTGGTGGTGGCCGAAAGGCGCTCCAGCGCCGAGGAATTCGTGGCCCGCTTCGCCGGGCTGGACCTGGCCGGAACCGCGCTGCTGCTGAGCCCCGAGGAGGACCCCGACGCGCTGCGCGACCTGCTGACCCGGGCGATCCTGCGCAACGAGCGCGCCATCGAACCACAGCTGGGCAAGCTGCACGCCTCGCTGCGCGAACACCGCCACGCCCTGCTTGACCACGTGCGTTCGCTGCATTCCACCCGCGCCCGCTGGGGCTGCTCGCCCTACCGGGCCATGCAGGAACTGGCCCGGCTCACGTCGCTGGACCCCGCGCCCGCCACCATGGTGCGGCTGAAGCGCTCGGTGCTCGACTCGATCACCAGCCGCACCGCCACCGCCGAGCAGCTCAAGCGCGCCGCGGAGCTCGGTGCCTTCGTCCGGGCCTCGGCCTCCAGCCCCTGGTACGGGGCGCGGCTGCGCAACAAGCGCGACACCGACACCGCCCTTGACCTGGTCACCGGGCTGCAGCGGGACCTGCCGATCCTGCGCGAGCACATGCTCAAGGTCGCCGCGCACTCCGAGATCCGCCTGGCCGACTCCTACAACAAGTGGGGCGAGCAACTGGACCTGCTGGTTGCCGTGCGCTCGTCGCTGGACAAGTTCGAGTCCGACATCTTCGACAAGTCGGTGGAGGACCTGATCTCCGCCACCGCCTCCTCCTCCTGGCGCCGGGAGCGCGGCATCGAGATGAGCTCGATGACCCGCTCGCGGCTGCGCAAGGTCGCCAAGGACTACGTGCGCCCCGGCGTGCACGTCTCGGACCTGCAGTCCGCGCTCGAGGCCGTCCAGGAACAGCACCTGGCCTGGCGCCACCACGCCACCTCCCAGCGCCACCCGATGGTTCCCGCCGGGCTGCTGGACGTCAACGCCGGCTACCAGGACGCCGGTTCGCGCCTCGACAAGTTGGCGACGCTGCTGCCCGAGGCCGTCGGCCGCTCCCTGCGCGACGAGCCGGTCACCACCTTGCAGGAACGCATGGACGAGCTGCTGGAGCACAAGGGCGAACTGGACCAGCTGCCCGAACGCACGCTGATCACCGAGCAGCTGGCCGAACACGGCCTGGGTGAGCTGATGGACGACTTCCGGTCGCGCAACGTCGCCCCCGATGCCGTCGCCGCGGAGCTGGACCTGGCCTGGTGGCAGTCGGCGCTGGAGGCCATGATCTCCGGCGACGACTTCCTGGCGATGAACGACGGGGACAAGCTGCGCCGCCTGGAGGCCGACTACCGGCTGGCCGACTCCGCGCACGTTTCCTCCGGCTCCTCGCGCCTGCGCTGGGCCCTGGCCAAGGCGTGGAAGGCCGCACTGGCCGACCACCGGGCGGCATCGCGCGAGCTGCGGGCCATGCTCAAGGACGGCGAGCCCTCCGTCGCCGACCTCGCCGCACTCGGGGACTCCCTGCTGAACTCGCTGTGCCCGGTCTGGGTTGGTTCCCCGCTGCTGATCCCCGCCACCGTGCCTGCAGGAATGGAATTCGACGCGGTCATCCTGCTGGATGCCGATTCGCTCTCGCTGCGCTCGGTGCTGGGCTCCATTTCGCGTTCCGGGCAGGTCATCGCGTTCGGCGACACCATGATGGGCGCCCCGAACCCGTTCGAGGTCTCGGTGGACCCCACGGCGCATACCCGCGTCGAGTCGGCCCCGATTTCCGCGATGGAATCCCTCCAGGAGGTGCTGCCGCTCATCCGGCTCTCCACCGCCTACCGCGGCATCGACGAGGGGCTCACCGAGTCCCTCTCGCACGACTTCTACGCCGGTTCGCTCTCCCGACTGCCCGCCGCCCGCTCGCTGGGGGCCGGCACCCCGGCGCTGAAGGCCGAGTACGTGCCGGACGGCACCGGGTCCCTGGGTGCCGACGGCGAATCCGTCGAGACCACCGTGGCGGAGGTGCAACGCGTCGTCGACCTGGTCTTCACGCACCTGGCCCGCCGCGGCGACACGACCCTGGCCGTCATCGCCGGCAACCGGCGGCACGCCGCCGCCATCGCCGAGGGCATCCGCGTGCAGCTGCCCAACCACCCCTGGGCGACGAAGTACTTCCGCGCCGCCAAGGAACGCTTCCTGGTCACCAGCGTCGACCGCCTGGCCGGGCTGCAGCGCGACGCCATCATCCTCTCGGCGGGCTACGGCCGCACCACCCACGGCAAGACGGTGCACGACTTCGGCGCCCTGTCGCAGCCCGGCGGCGACGAGCTGTTCGTCAACGCCGTCACCCGCGCCCGCGAGTCGATGGTGCTGGTCTCGGCGCTGCGTCCGCAGGACATGGATCTGGCGCGCATGCGCTTCGGCGCCTACCGCTTCCTGGAGCTCTTCGGCCGGGTGCTCGGCGGGGATTCGGGCATGTCCTCGACCGCCACGCCGCTGCAGGACCCGCTGGTCACCGACCTGATGTCCCGGCTGGCCGAGCGCGGGGCCATCGTCACCCAGCACTACCGCGGCGTGCTGGACATCGCCGCACACGCGCTTGATGTCACCGGCAACGGCGCGGCCGTGCCGCTGGCCGTGGTGTACGACGGCACCCAGGGCTACCGGGAACTCTCGGTGCGCGAGCGCAGCCGCCTGCGCCCGCAGCTTTTCGAGGCCCTGGGCTGGCGCTATGTGCCGCTGTGGACCATCGACGTGTTCTCCGACCCCGACAAGGTCGCCAACGAGCTCGCCGGATTCCTGGCGCTTGACGCAGCCACGGGCGACGACGCAGCCCCCGGCGGCTCCACCGGCCCATCGACCGCAGGTTCGCGGAATGCCGGACGCCGGGAGTCCGACCTGGCCGATGCGTAGCCATGTCCGATGAGCCCGAAGCGCCGCGGCGAAAGAAACCGCGGCGCTTCACCGCACCCCCGCAACAGGTCAGCGAGTCGGCACTGGTCGGCGTCTTTCAGCTGCCGCACGGAGCCGGACGCCCGGCGACGCTCCCGTCCACGGATGCCGGCACAGGAGTGGAGGCAGGGACAGAAGCTGGGACGGAAGCAGCGGCAGATGCAGGGGGCGCCGCCGATGCAGCGCCTGCCACCGCCGATGCAGCGCCTGCCACCGCCCCGACACCGGCGAAACCCGGCGACAAGCGGCCGGTCCTTGACCAGCAGGCTGCGGAGGACGATCCGCGGCGCTGGGGAGATGGGGACGACAACCTCGGCGACTGGCTAAAGTCCCAGCGTCCGCCACACTGGGACTGATCACCCGCACTTCCCGCCGGCCTCACGACCTTCCCGCCGACGGCCGGCCGCCATCCAAGCGGCCTACGGGTTGACCAGCACCACCGACACCTTGCCCCGTTGCGCCGCCGTGGAGAGCTGCTCGGCACTGCCGGCCCCGGCTCCCACCACGATCAAGCCACCCTGCCCGGACGCGGTGGAAACGCTCCACGGTTCCTGGCCGTCGGGCTGGACCTGCGCCTCGGTCCACAGGATCGGCACCGCCCGCGCCAGCACCCGCGACTCCAGCTTCGTCTCAAATCCATTGCCCTCGGTCAACACCACGTCGACGCGCTGCCCCGCGCGCACCAGGGACGCTGTTTGCTCGTCATCCAGGCGCAGCGGCACCGCGACGGATCCGGGTGCGAGTCCGGCCAGGAGCCCGGGCCCGATGACCATCGTGGGAATCACCGGCGTGCCGGCCAACAGCGGAATCGCCAGCCGGGAGCCGGCGGCCGGTGGCTGGTTTCCGTAGGTGCCCTCGGGTACCAACGAGCGCGGAACCGATTCGCGGCTCAGGTCCTCTGGCCGCAACAGGGAGCCGACGGGCAGGTCCCGGCCCGCGACCAGCACATCGATGCGTTCCTCCGTTGCGGGGGCGAGCACTGCCAGGGACACCGCCAGCGAGAGCATGGCGAGCGCCGCGGCAAGGTGCCTGCGGTACTTGGCGAACAATTCCCTGCCCGAGCGGCGGGGAGCCCGGGCAGACGGAAACCGGCGCGGTACTTCGGTACGGCGAAAAAGTGACATGCATTAAGCAACGCATGGGCCCCATCCAAACGGATGAGGCCCATGACGAGGTTGTTATGCCGCCGGGTCGCGACAATCCTGTGCGAGGAAGTGCATCCCGGTTCCACGGTTCCCCGGGACCCGGGAAAATACGGCTCGGGCGGCATTCGGCACCCAGGAGGACGGCGCCTAAGCGGAAGTCGATGCCGAGGCGGAAACCTTGCTCGGGCTGCTGCTGGCTGCCGGGGCGCTGGCGGCCGGGGTGCTGGAGCTCGTCGTCGAGCGCGAGTCGTTGCGGTAGAACCCGGAACCCTTGAACACCACGCCGACGCTGTTGAACTTCTTGCGCAACGCGCCCTGGCATTCGGGGCAGATGGTCAGTGCCTCGTCGCTGAAGGACTGGACAACCTCCATGGCATGGCCACAGTCCTTGCAGGCATAAACATAGGTAGGCATATTGATCCTTTCGCACGGGCGATGCGTGCCTGGCCGCGGGGCCGAAGCACCTGGCGGCGCGGCCGGTCACCCGGACAAGCGACTGTTGAAGAGGGGAATGCGGGCACCGGGGGCGCCCGCCTACACCAATTCTATCGCACGTCCCGGCGGCTACTTGGTGAGGTTACGCACTCCGGAGGGCAGCGCGACGGCATCGACGCGCTGGTCGAAGGGTTCGACGGGGAAATGGCCGGCCGGTACGAACTCGTGCTCGAAGGCGATGCTCAACAGCTTCGGGCGGCGCGCGGTGTCCGGCAGGGACTGGATGAACCGGTCGTAGTAGCCGCCACCCTGCCCCAGCCGGTCTCCGTTTTCATCCACTGCCTGCGCCGGGACCAGGATGACGTCGACCTCCGCCATCAGCTCGGGGCCGTGGCGTTCGCCCACCGGTTCATCGATGGGCCCGACGGCACTGCGGGCCATCGGGACCCCGGGGTACCAGCGGGACCACGACAGGCGCCGCAGAGGCTCGCAGATCGGGACGTAGATGGTGTAGCCGGCGGTGTGCAGTTCCACCAACAGGGAGGCGGTGGGCGGTTCGGAGCCGTAGGACAGGAAGAAGGTCAGCGTCCGCCGCGGCGCGTTGTGCACCAGCCACGGGATCAGGTGGCCGGCCAGCGACGCCATCTCCGATTCGCGCAGGGCAGGTCCCATGGCACGGCGGCGTGCGCGCAACAGGTTTCGGACTTCGTCCTTGGGGTTCATCTCGCTCACATTCCACAGTCTAGCGATCCGTGCGATGCGCGAGGCTGAAACCGCGCGACAGGGAAACCGCTTGATCCGGAAACCGGGCGACGCGGAAACAGGGCGACCCCGAAACAGGGCGACCCCGAAACCGGGCGACGCGGAAACCGGGCGACGCGGAAACAGGGGGGAGTGCGGGAGCACCCGGGGCAGCACCCGGCGAGGCCGGAACAACCCGAGCCACACCCCCCAGGCAACCCGCGGCGGCCCCGGCGGGTCGCCAAGGGCAAGATCCCGGCAGCACGCCGTCGATCGGCACGGTCGGCACGATCGGCACGGGTGGAATAGCTAAGATTGGTGCATGTCCGAATTTGATCGCCACTGGCCCGTCACCGTGCAGGGGCCGCGATTGCTGCTGCGCCCGCTGCGCCGCCGTGACAAGGCCGAATGGATGCATTTGCGCCGCAGCAACGACCGCTGGCTTGCCCCCTGGGACGCGACCCTGCCCGAGGGCACCGGGTACCCGGCGGACTTCGGACAGATGGTCGCCACGCAGAACCGCTCGGCGCGCCAAGGCCAGTGCCTGCCCTGGGTCATCGCCCTGCCCTCCATCCACACCAGGCGCGCCCCGATCGTCGGGCAACTGTCGGTCTCCTCGATCGTGTGGGGCGCGGCGCGCAGCGGTTCGATCGGATACTGGGTCGACGCGAAGCACGCCGGGGCCGGGATTGCGCCCGAAGCCGTCGCCATGGCGGTGGACCATTGCTTCACGGCCATGGGGCTGCACCGCATCGAAATCAACATCCGCCCGGAAAACGGCGCCAGCCTGCGCGTGGTCGAGAAGCTGGGCTTCCGCGACGAGGGCGTGCGCAAGGACTACCTGCACATCAACGGGCGGTGGGCCGACCACCGCAGCTTCGCGTTGACCGCAGCGGAAGTGCCGGAGGGCATGCTCAACCAATGGCTGGCCAGGACGCCGTAGCGAGGCGCCGTAGCGAGGGCGCCGGCAATGGCAAAATGTGGCGAAATCACAAATTAGTCCAGAGTATTGCCGGACACACCGGGTTGAATGCGGCACCATCCGCCGAAGCATGCTTAATGTGGTTGACGTGGACGTTTCACATTGACAACATTTTTGGGCGACGAAGCAGGACGCCGGGGGCAGTTGCAGTGAATGGAAGCACCACAATGGAGTAAATCGGCGGCTGTAAAGCGACGCCGTGGCAATCCGCAGGAGAAATCAGTCGCCAGCCGACGGAGGAGCAACATGGCACCGGTAGCATCCAACGCTTCAGTCGCGTCACCATCGACTGGGCAGCGACCCCTGCGGATTTTTTACGACCGGGTGGCCATCGCCCTGCTCGGCTGCCTCTCCGTGCTGGCCCTGCCCATCGGCGGCGTGCTGGCCCTGGCGGGCGTGTTCTCCGGATGGGTGCCGTTGGTTGCCCTGCTTCTGGCCTTTGCAAGCTTCTCAGCGCTGCGCGGCCTGGCCGTGCGGGACAGGCGCGCCAAGCTGCTCGCCCGGATGGAAACCACGCGGACCCGCGCCATGGAAACCGGCCGCGCCCCGAGCCCCGAACCGGCCCGCAAGACCGCCGTCGTCTTCGACGCCCAGCCGAACTCCAACAAGCGTGCCCCGCGCCTGACAGTTGAGGAATTGCGTGCCGAGGCACTGCGCATCGCCCACAAGGGTGCTGCGCTCCAGCGCCCCGAGGGCTGGGAGCCCACCGAGGTCCCGTTGCCGCAATACGTCGTGGCCAAAACCGTCCAGCGTCCTGCCCCTGCCCCGCTGCAGGCAGCTGCCGAGCTGAAGGCCTCCAGCACCGCGACGCTGCGTGCCCAGGAGGCCGCCGCCCGCCTGGCCGAAGCCGCCGGGACCGAAGGCGACGGCGCCGAAGACGTGCAGAAGATTCCCGCCATCCCGGCTGCCCCGCTGACCGAGCCGGTCCAGCCTGCCCGGCCCACCGGCACCTCCGATCCCGTCGGGAAGCCGGCTGCGGAAACCACTGCCGTCCGCGCACCGCGCGCCGAGGCCACCGACCGCATCAACCTCGACGACGTCATGCAGCGTCGCCGGGCCTGAGCCGCCACACACCCCCTTTGCACCGATGAGCGCCAGCGCACCGGGCCCGGCCGACGCGGCGCAACTTGCCGCGTTGGCCGCGGCCGTCCCCGAGCTGGTCCGCCAACTCGGCGGCAGCGTACCCATCGGCACCTGGGACCTTGAGGCCAACCGGTTGCGCATCCAGCATCGGCCCGGCGCCGGGATCAGCGCGATGTACCGCATGCCCGCGGGCACCGGATTCAACGAGCTGGGCGCCACCACCGAGAAGATCGCCGTCCCCGGCGTCGCAGCCACCACCATCGGCGCGGGCCCGCACACCCCCGGGATCACGGTCAGCGGTTGGATCCACCCCCGCGACCCCATGCTGCCCGACCTGGCCTCCGCCGCCGACCGGGTGCACGTGCAGCGGACCTGGGGCGAGGGAGAACGGCTCACGGGGCTGAAGACCGTCGCCTACCGGCCGCTGCGTCGCGCGGTGCTGCGCGCGACGTTCACCACGCTGGGACCGCTGCGCATTCCACGCACCGTCTTCCTGAAGGTGGGACGCGCCCGCGCAATCACCGGGCTGCGCCTGCGCCACGAACTGCTCGCAGGCACCGGCATCCCGGTCCCTGCCATGCTGGGCCCGCGCACCTCCGGGATCCTGGCACTGGAGGCCGGCCGCGGCGAATCGCTCGGGGCCGCCATCCGCCGGCACTCGGGAGCGGACCTTGACCCCAACGACTTCATCGGCCTGCTCGATGCGCTGCCGGCCGGCGTGATGCAGCTGGAGGCCAGGTCTGCCTGGAGCGATTCGATCCAGCGCTACCGCCAGGCGGCCACGCTGGCCCTCCCGCACCGGGCCGCGGAGCTGGAGACGCTCGCGGCGCGGATCGCTGCGCACCTTGCCGCCTCGGATCGCGGCGAATTGGTGCCGGCGCACGGGGACTACTACGACGCGAACATCCTGCTGGAAGCCGGATCGATCAGTGCGCTGCTTGACCTCGACTCGCTGGGGCCCGGGTACCGGGTCGATGACCTGGCCTGCCTGCTGGGGCACTTGGCGATCCTGCCGTCGCTGGGGGAGAAGAACCGGGAGGCCGGCCCGGCGCTGGAGCGCTTCGGCGCAGTCTTTGAACGCCACGTCGATCCCCGCGCGCTGTGGGCGAGGTCGGCCGGGGTGGCGCTGACGCTGATTGCCGGGTCCCGTGGGCTCGGTGCCGACACGTGGGAGCAGGTGGCCGAGGCCCGGCTGCGGACGGTGGAGGAGCTGGTGCGACGCGCCGACGCGTTCGCCTGAGAGGATCCGCACCATCTGGGTCCACGTTTGGGTCTACGTCTGGGTCCACATCCAGGTCCACAAGCGCCCGGGACCCGCACTCCGGGACTGCCCTCCGGAACACACGCCCGGGACTGCCCTCCGGAACACACGCCCGGAACTCCCACCCGGAACCCGCGCGCCGGAACCGCCGGCAGGGCACCGCCCTAGTTCGGAAGGTCCTCGGGGATCGGCCCGCCCAGTCCCTTGTGGTGGCCGAAGACCAGCGTCGTTTCGGTGTGACCCACGGACTCGTCGGTGGCCAGGTTGTCCAGCACCCAGTCGCGCAGCGCCTCGGTGGAACTCACGGCGATGTGCAGCAGGTAGTCGGTGGCCCCGGAGACATGGAACATGGAAAGGACCTCGGGCAGCCGCGGCATCTTGTCGGTGAACCTGTCGATCTGCACGCGATCGTGCACGCGCAGCTTCACCGAGATCAGCGCCTGCACGCTGCGCCCCACCGCCGGCAGGCTGACCTCCGCGTGGTAGCCGGTGAGCACCCCGCGCTCCACCAGGGCGCGGGTCCGCAACAGCGCCGTGGACGGTGCGATGCCCGTGCGCTGCGCCAGCAACGCGTTGCTGATGCGTGCGTCATTGACCAGTTCCTGAATAATCCGACGGTCAACGGCGTCAAGTTCAACCGGTTGTTGCGGAAAAGTTGAAGGTGCCATGCTGATATTCCATCACAGTTGTGCTCGATCGGGAGATTTGGACCCCGGGGAAAACCCCTGCACACCCTAAAATGGACTCATGACTACCCCCGAACCCCAGGTCCACCGCGGCTTTGACACCCGGCTTGCCGCCTACTGCGTGGTGATCCGCGAGGGAGAGATCCTGCTGGCGCTGTGGGACATGCGCGAGCGCGATGCCGGATTCGTGCCGCGCTGGACCCTGCCCGGCGGCGGCGTGGAACTGGGCGAGGACATCGATGCCGGGGCCGTGCGCGAGGTGGAGGAAGAGACCGGCTACACGGTGCGCATCGATGCGCTGCTCTCCGTGGACTCGGGCCTGATCCCGGCGCACCGGCGCTACAGCGGCACCGAGTACCCCATGCAGACGGTCGCGGTCATCTATGCGGCCACGGTGACCGGCGGGGAGCTACGGCACGAGGCCAACGGCACCACCAGCCAGGCGGCCTGGTTCCGGCTCGAAGACGTCCCCGGGCTGAACCGCGTGGACCGCGTGGACGCCGCCATCGAGCTACACATCGAACACCTGCGCAAGGAAAGCACCAGATGAGCGAAACGAACCACCCGCACCGCCTCCGCCGCGCCCGGGGGTTTGAAGCCCCGGGGCTTCGCGCACTCGGGCTCGGCGCCGCGCTGCTGGCCCTGGCCGGGTGCACCCCGGACGCCCAGGTGCCCATCTCGCAGGAGCAGACGGAGCGTGAACTGGTGCTCGTGCAGCGGCACGATGCCACTTCACAGGCCCTGGGCCACGCCTACAAGGACATGTTGGTCGACGCCGGGGTGTCGGCGCGCCTGGCGGAACCCGCTGCGGATCCGGTCGCGGAGGTCCTGGCCGGCCGGGCCGACGTTGCCGTGGCCGGATCCAGCGAGCTGCTCGCGGCCCTGGGCGAGGTCCCGGGCGCCAAGGACGATGGCGACGCGTCCGGGGCCCCGGAGTCCACGGAGTCCCCGGCTGCACCCGGCGACCTGGACGCAGCTGCCGTCAACACCCGATTGCACGCGCTGACTCCCGAGGGCTTCGCCGTGCTGGACACCGCCGAGGCCGAGCGCACAGGGACCCTGGTCGTCACCGCCGCCACCGGCGCGGGCGAAAAGCTGGCGACCGTCGACCAGCTTGGCCCGCTCTGCCCCGAGCTGGACTTCGGCATGACCCGCACGGTGCGGGCCACGCTTCTGCCGGCGCTTGGCCTGAAGGCATCGTGCACCCCCCGGGCGATCGTCGAGCTCACCGATGACCAGGCGCGCGGCGTCCTGCCGGTGATCAGCGATGCGGTCCAGGTGCAGGCGACGACGCTCGCGAATTCCGGGATCCAGGACAACGCCCTGGTGGTGCTGCAGGGTTCCGCCTCGCTCTTCGCCCCGGAAGCCCTGACCCCGGTGATCACCACCGAGGGGGTGGGCCAGGATGCGATCAAGGCCATCAACAAGCTCTCCGCCGCGCTGAAGCAGGAGGACCTTCAGGACATCAACCGCATGGTCTCCGGCCGCGACGCGCTGCACCCCAAGAAGGCCGCCGCCGACTGGCTGGCCGACGAATCGCTGGTCAGCGCCCCATGATGACGCTCGGGCTTCACACTCGGCCGCCCCGCGGGGTTGCCTTGCTCACAGTCCACGCCCGCTCCCGGCCCACAATGAGAAAGTAAGAGCATGCCAGAATTCAAGCAGTCCACGAAACTCCACAACGTCCTGTACGACATTCGCGGGCCGCTGCTGGAACACGCCCAGCGGATGGAGGCCGAGGGCCAGCGCATCCTCAAGCTGAACATCGGCAACCCGGCGCCCTTCGGCTTCGAGGCCCCGGACGCGATCCTGGTGGACATGATGCGCAACCTGCCCAACGCGCAGGGCTACTCGGACTCCCGCGGCATCTTCTCGGCCCGCACCGCCGTTTCGCAGTACTACCAGACCCGCGGCATCCAGACCATCGGCGTGGACGACATCTACCTGGGCAACGGCGTCTCCGAGCTGATCACGCTGAGCCTGAACGCGCTGCTGAACAACGGCGACGAGGTGCTGATCCCCGCCCCCGACTACCCGCTGTGGACCGCTTCGGTCTCGCTCGCCGGCGGCACCCCGGTGCACTACCTCAACGTCGAGGAGGAGGGCTGGCTGCCGGACCTGGAGGACATGGCCGCGAAGATCACCCCGCGCACCAAGGGCATCGTGCTGATCAACCCCAACAACCCCACCGGGGCGGTGTACCCGAAGGAAACCCTCGAGGGGGTCCTGGAGCTGGCGCGGCGGCACGGGCTCATCGTGTTCTCCGACGAGATCTACGAGAAGATCCTGTACGACGACGCGGTGCACATCAATACCGCCGCGTTGGCCGACGACGTGCTCATCCTGACCTTCTCCGGGCTGTCCAAGGCCTACCGGGTCTGCGGCTTCCGCGCCGGCTGGATGGCCATCTCCGGCCCCAAGCACCTGGCCAGCGACTACATCGAGGGCATCAACCTGCTCACCAACATGCGCCTGTGCGCCAACGTCCCGGCGCAGCACGCGATCCAGACGGCGCTGGGCGGGTACCAGTCCATCAACGACCTGATCCTGCCCGGCGGGCGGCTGAAGGAACAGCGCGACGTCGCATTCGACATGCTCAACGCGCTGCCCGGAGTCAGCTGCCAGCAGGCCAAGGGCGCGCTGTACCTCTTCCCGAAGCTGGACCGGGAAATGTACCCCATCCACAACGACGAGGCCTTCGCGCTGGAACTGCTCAAGCAGCAGAAGCTGCTGGTCTCCCACGGCACCGCGTTCAACTGGGTGGCCCCGGACCACTTCCGGCTGGTCACCCTGCCCTCGGTGCGCGACCTGCAGGACGCCATCGGCCGCATCGGCGAGTTCCTCGAGGACCTGCGCGAGGGCAAGGTCGGCGTCTAGGGAGTCGCCGACCCCCGCCTGCGCCGTCCCCGGCCTGCGCCGCCCCCTGCCTGTGCCGTCCCCGGCCTGTGCTGGCCACCCTGCCGCGCAGGTGACCGGGCGAGGACCCCGGCACCGGCCGGTTCC
This sequence comes from Paeniglutamicibacter sulfureus, assembly GCF_030512175.1. Taxonomy (GTDB): domain Bacteria; phylum Actinomycetota; class Actinomycetes; order Actinomycetales; family Micrococcaceae; genus Paeniglutamicibacter; species Paeniglutamicibacter sulfureus. The sequence goes on from NZ_JAULBL010000002.1 coordinate 1,886,942, forward strand.
CGGCACGGCACCTGCTGCCGCGCGGGTGGCGACGCAGGTCATTGGCGCAGGTCATTGACGGGATGGCGCCACCCGGTGTCGTACGCTGAAAGCCCGGCCCCCCATCCCGAAAGCGGCACGCATGAGCAAGAAGACCAAGATCGCGGTTCCCTCCGTTCCCTTCGACGAACCCGCGCACCGGTTGTTCGCGGCCGGTGCGGATTTCCGGCTGGCCGATGTCGACCCGACCGCGAAGCCGGGCTACCTCGGCGACAAGAAGACCGGCGCCGTCGACCTGGCGGGCGTCGGCGCGGCGCTGGGCGACTTGCAGGAGCGGTTCTTCGCCGCCTCGCGGGCAGGTGCCCCGCACAAGATCCTGCTGGTGCTCCAGGGGATGGACACCTCGGGCAAGGGCGGGATCGTGCGCCACGTCGTGGGGACCGTCGATCCGCAGGGCGTCAGCCACCACGCCTTCAAGGCACCCACCGCCGCCGAGGCCAAGCGCGATTTCCTCTGGCGCATCGCGCGCCAGCTGCCCAAGAGCGGGTACATCGGGGTCTTTGACCGCTCGCACTACGAGGACGTGCTGATCCACAAGGTCAGGGAGCTTTCGCCGGCGGAGGAGATCGAGCGCCGCTACGGCGCCATCAACGACTTCGAGCAGAACCTGGCGGACAAGAACACCACGATCATCAAGGTCATGCTGCACATCTCCAAGGACGAGCAGCGCGCGCGCCTGTCCGAACGCCTGGAGCGCGAAGACAAGCACTGGAAGTTCAACCCCGGGGACATCGACGAGCGCGCGTACTGGGATGACTACATGGGCGCCTACGAGGCCGCCATCCAGCGCACTGACACCGCCGCGGCGCCGTGGTTCGTCGTCCCGGCGGACAGGAAATGGTACGCCCGGCTGGCGGTGGCCACGCTGTTGCGCGAGGCGTTGGAGGCCATCGACCCGCAGTGGCCGGCAGCAGACTTCGACGTCGACGAGCAGCGCCGCCGGCTGGCCGCTTCCTAGGCTGCCGCGTCGGGACCCTGCCGCGTCGGGACCTGCCAACCGGGGAAGTGCAGCAAAACCCACTGGGCGCACCCCGGCAACCTCACTCGGGGGAGTTCGCCCCGTTGTCCTTACGTGCGGCGTCCAGGCGCGCGGTGGCACCCTGCAGCCAGGCCTCGCAGCGTGCTGCCAGCGCCTCGCCGCGTTCCCACAGGGCCAGGGACTGTTCCAGGGTGGCGGCACCGGCCTCGAGCTGCGCGACGACGGCCACGAGTTCCTCGCGCGCCTGCTCGTAGCTCAGCGCGGCGATGTCGTTGGTTGCTGCTTCGGGGTTCATGGGGTGTTTCCTTCTTCCGGGGTGTGGCTGTGGGTGACGGTGGCGGCGAGCCGTCCGCGGGCCAGGCGCACCTGGACCTCGCTGCCGGTCGGGGCCTGCGCGGCGGAGCGGACAATGTCCCCTGATTCCAGTTGGATGACCGCATAGCCGCGGTCAAGGGTCTGCTGCGGGGACAGGGCGCGGACCTGGGCGCGCAGGTGCGCAATGGAATCGTGGCCGCGGGCCAGCGAGGCGCGCATGGCCAGGGTGCTGCGTTGGCCCAGCCGCACAACGTCCTCGCGCCGTCCCTGCACCATGGATTCCGGAGTGGACAGCACCGGGCGTGCCCGCAGCGAGGCGATGCGCTGGGTCTCGCGCTCCACGTTGGCGCGCACCGCGCGGTCCAGCCGGTTCCGGGCCTGGGCCAGGTTGGCCAGCTCCTCGGCGAGGTCGGGCACCACGCGCTTGGCGGCGTCGGTGGGGGTGGAGGCGCGCACGTCGGCCACGTCGTCAAGGATCGGACGGTCGGCCTCGTGCCCGATGGCGGAGATCACGGGGGTCGTGCAGGCGGCGACGGCGCGCACCAGGTCCTCGGAGCTGAAGGGCAGCAGGTCCTCCAGTGCGCCGCCGCCGCGGGCGATGATGATCACCTCGACGTCGGGGTTGGCGTCCAGCTCGCGCAGCGCGGCGGTGACCTCCGCGACGGCGTTGACGCCCTGGACGGCGGTGTTGCGGATGTCGAATTGGACGGCGGGCCAACGCAGCGTGGCATTGCGCACCACGTCCTTCTCCGCGTCCGAGTCGCGCCCGGTGACCAGCCCGATGCGGCCGGGCAGCAGCGGCAACGGCTGCTTGCGCGCGGGGTCGAAGAGGCCCTCGTCGAAGAGCGCGCGGCGCAGGCGCTCCAGGCGGGCCAGCAGGTCTCCGAGCCCCACGGGGCGCAGATCCGAGGCGTTGAGCGAGAGCCGGCCGGTCTTGGCGTAGAAACTGGGCTTCACCCGCGCCACCACGCGGGAGCCGACTTCCGGGGGCGTGTCCAGCGAGCGCATCACCGAGGCCCACACGGTCACCGAGAACGAGTAGTCGACATCCACGTCGCGCAGCGTCAGGTAGGCGTGGCCGTTGCGGACATTCGCCTCCAGCAGCTGGCCCTCCACCCACGATTCGGGGGAGTTCTCGATGTGCTGCTTGAGCTTTTCGCTCAGCACCCGCAGCGGCCAGGGGTTCTGCGGGGTGGTCGCCGCGGCGGTGCGCGGCAGCGAACCTTGTGCTTCTTGTGCTTGCTCCACGTGGGTGCGCGCCTTCCTTGGTGCTGGATTTCGAAACTACACCAACTCCCATTGATACCAGTAACGTGGGACAAAACGCTGCCGCCGGGCACACGCGCCCCCGCCCCGGCGCCGAACCAGCAGGAGCAACGTGAGAATCGCAACAGCCGCCCGCAACATCCTCGCCATCGTCCTGCTGATGCTCGCCGTGCTGCTGGGCGCCGGGTCGCTGCTCGGGTCCGCGGCCACCACCGTGGTTCACACCCCGGAACCGCTCCAGCGCATCCTGGGCCCGCTGGCCACCGACCCCCAGTTGCGTCGGGAGCTGCCCGAAGAACTCGGCGCCGCGTTGGAGGAGCGGATCACCGGGGGCGCCGCGGTGCCCCCGCAGTTGGCCGGCCCGCTGCACAACGCCGTCGCCACCGCCGGTGCAGCGATGCTCGACGACCCTGGATTCCCCGCCGCGTGGGAACAGACCATCGAAGAGGCCAGGGCCGACTTCACCGCCCGCATGGCCGAAGCGAAGGGCACCGAGCAGGTCACGCTGCGCCTTGACCTGGCCCCGCTGCTGGGCAGCGGCTGGGGCACGCTGCAAGCATCCCTCGAGGGCTCGGTGCTCGGCGCCCTGCTGCCCACCGAGGTCCCGATGCCGCCGGCGGTCCTGGAGACCGGCTGGCCCGACGCCCAACAGCTGCCAACCCCAACCCTGAACACCTGGCTGGCCGTGGCGCGCGGCTGGCCCTGGCTGTTGGCCGGGGCAGTGGTTGCGGCGGCGGCCGGGTTGCTGCTGGCCACCCGGGGCGGGCGGCCATGGGCGGTGTTCGCCGCCGGGTGCACGGCCCTGGCACTGGGCGGCGCGGCGCTCCTGTGGTTCGCCGTCCTCGGACCGGTCATCGCCCCGGCGCAGGGAGCCGGCGTGGAGAGCTTGGTCACCGGCAGGTTGCTGGGTGCACTGGAGGAAGAGGTCGGGAGATTCGCCGCGATCCTTGGCGGCGGCGGCATCGTGCTGGTGATCGCGGGAATCGGGTGGGCCACCGTGGCCGGCCTGGCCGCGCATCGGGCCCCGCGCCGCGGCTAGGCCGGTGGCTGAATCCACACCCCCGAATTTGCCCGCCCCAGTAGACTTGGACCCATGGCTACCAGTTCCACCGTTCAGGTCTCCCTTCCGATGCCCAAGATCCCGCGAACCCGTCGCACACCGGCCGACATCGCCGCCGCAGCACCGGTGGCGGGACAGCGCAATGTGCTCCTGGCTGCCCCGCGCGGCTACTGCGCCGGCGTCGACCGAGCCGTCATCGCGGTGGAAAAGGCGTTGGAGCACTACGGCGCGCCGGTCTACGTGCGCAAGCAGATCGTGCACAACCTGCACGTGGTCTCCACCCTTGAGGCGCGCGGCGCCATCTTCGTGGAGGAAAACGAGGAGGTGCCCGAGGGCGCACTGGTCGTCTTCTCCGCCCACGGCGTGTCCCCGGCAGTGGTGCAGTCCGCCGCGGACCGCAATTTGCGCACCATCGACGCCACCTGCCCGCTGGTCACCAAGGTCCACAAGGAGGCCGTCCGCTTCGCCAAGGACGACTACGAGATCCTGCTGATCGGGCACGAAGGCCACGAAGAGGTCGAGGGCACCTACGGCGAGGCGCCGGAGCACACGCAGATCGTGAACAACCCCGACGAGGCCGACACCATCGAGGTCAAGAACCCCGACAAGCTCATCTGGCTCTCGCAGACCACCCTGAGCGTGGACGAAACCATGGAGACCGTGCGACGCCTGCGCGCCCGCTTCCCCAACCTGCAGGATCCGCCCAGCGACGACATCTGCTACGCGACGACCAACCGCCAGGCAGCGATCAAGGCAGTGGCCCCGCAGAGCGAACTGGTCATCGTCGTCGGTTCCTCGAACTCGTCGAACTCGGTGCGCCTGGTCGAGGTGGCCCTGGAATACGGGGCGAAGGCCGCCTACCGCGTGGACTACGCCTCGGAGGTCGACGAGACCTGGTTCGAGGGCGTGGCGACCGTCGGGGTGACCTCCGGCGCCTCGGTGCCCGAGGTCCTGGTGCGCGACGTGCTGGCCCTGCTGGCCGAGTACGGCTACGGCACCGTCGAGGAAGTCACCACGGCGCAGGAAGACATCCTCTTCTCGCTGCCCAAGGAGATCCGCGCCAAGCTCAAGGAGGCCGGCGACGACTCCCGCGGTCCGGGCGGCCGCATCACCAAGTCGGACATCAGCAGCTAGCTTCCCGCACGGCTCCCGCAAGAGGGCCGTACCCGGACTCGTGGCGCGGAACCCCCTCCAGTGGCGGGGGTTCCGCGCCACGGCTTTAACCATCACAGCTGCCTCACCAGCACGGTCGCCTCACCACTCTTCTCCCGTGCCGCCACACCCGGGGCAGTTGCGGATCCCCGCCGGCCGGGCGCGCTCAGTCCCGCGCGTCTCGCCGGGTCAACGGCAGCACACCGGATGCAGCAGTCCCGAGCGCATCGGCGTCGGCCGCATCGAGCAGCTCACCGGCTCCGAGCGCCCGCGGTGTCGCCTCGATGACCGGGAGGCCGTGCAGCGCCGCGGCCAGATCGTGTTCGGAACCGAGCCCCGGATCCAGGTCCCTGATGCGCCGGGCGCTGGGCAAGACCCGGGATTCCAGGGCGCCGACGAACGCGTTGTACTTCTCCACGCTGCCGCGCAACGAAGCACCCAGCTTCGACACGTGCCCGCCCATGGTCCCGAGCCGTTCGTACAGCTCACGGGACTGCACAAACAGTTCGCGCGCGTTCTGGGTCAATAGCTCCTGCCGCTACGCGAACGCCAGCCCCTTGAGCATGGCCAGCAACGTCGCGGGGGACGCCAAGGCGACGTTCTTGCCGAAGGCATGGTCCAGCAGCGCCGGATCCGCGTCCAGCGCGTCGGCAAGGAAGGATTCGGCCGGCAGGAAACACACCACCAGCTCGGGGCTGCCGTCCACGGCATTCCAGTAGGACTTGGCGGCCAGGGCGTCGACGTGACGGCGCAGCGCCTTGGAATGCTCCTGCATCTGCTCCCTGGCCCTGGCGCGCGAGGCGGCATCCGAGGCCGCCGAGAGCTCCTGGGCTTTCAGGTAGGCAGCCAGCGGGACCTTGGAGTCCAGCACAATCATCTTGTTCCCCGGCAGCCGAACCACCATGTCGGGACGCAGTCCCTCGGAAGTGCGCAGTTGTACGCTGAAGTCGACGTGGGCCAACATGCCGGCGGCTTCGACGACCCGGCGCAATTGCAGCTCGCCCCAGGTGCCGCGTGCGGCATTGTTGCCCAGCGCGGCGGCCAGCGAACCGGTGGTGCGCAAGAGCTCGGAGTCGTTGTGGGCGGCCTGCACCAGCTGCTCGCTGAGCTGGCCGAATTGCTCCACGCGGTCCCGCTCCAGCGTCGAGACCTGCGCGCCTACCCGGCGCAGTTGTTCGGCGACCGGCGCCAGGGCCTGGAGCACCGACTGGTCCTGGCTCCCACGCGCACGGTCCTCGGTGACCCGCTCGCGCAATTCCGCCACCTGGGCCTGGGCCCCTGCCAACAGCTGCGCGGTCTGTGCCAGTTCATCGCGCTCAACCACGGCCTGAGCACGTGCGGCAGCGAGCGGTGCGCGGTTCACGTACCACCGCGCGCCGACACCCAAAATGAATCCCACGACCAGCGAGCAAAGGGCCGCAACCCACACCAAAGCATCCATGACACAAACCATGCCAGCACCCACCGACGGTTTTGGACGGTAGACTCTATTCCCGTGGCTCTTACAATCGGAATCGTCGGACTGCCCAATGTCGGCAAGTCAACAATGTTCAATGCTCTTACCCGCGCGCAGGTCCTCGCGGCCAACTACCCGTTCGCGACCATCGAACCCAACGTGGGTGTCGTGCCGTTGCCCGATGCGCGCCTGAAGGTGCTCGCCGGGATCTTCGGCTCCGAGCGCATCCTTCCGGCAACCGTGTCCTTCGTGGACATCGCCGGCATCGTCAAGGGTGCCTCCGAGGGTGAAGGCCTGGGCAACAAGTTCCTGGCCAACATCCGCGAAGCCGAGGCCATCTGCCAGGTGACGCGCGCGTTCTCGGACCCCGACGTGATCCACGTCGACGGCAAGGTCGATCCTGCCTCGGACATCGAGACGATCGCCACCGAGCTGATCCTCGCCGACATGCAGACCATCGAGAACCAAATGCCGCGCCTCGAGAAGGAACTGCGCGCCAAGAAGATCGAGGCCTCCTTCATCGAGACGGTCAAGGCCGCGCAGAAGGTCCTTGAAGAGGGCAAAACCCTTTACTCCGCCGGCAAGGCCGCCGGAATCGACATCGACGAGCTGGCCCCGCTGCAGCTGATGACCACCAAGCCCTTCATCTACGTCTTCAACACCGACGAAGAGGGCCTGGCCAACACCGAGATGCAGGCCGAGCTGTCCGCCCTGGTCGCACCGGCCGAAGCCATCTTCCTTGATGCACAGTTTGAGTCCGAGCTGGCCGAGCTGACCGAGGAAGAGGCCGAGGAAATGCTCGAGGACGCCGGCTACACCGAGTCCGGCCTGGACAAACTCGCCCGAGTGGGCTTCGACACCCTGGGACTGCAGACCTACCTGACCGCAGGTCCGAAGGAAACCCGTGCCTGGACCATCGCCAAGGGTGCCACCGCACCGGAGGCAGCCGGCGTGATCCACACCGACTTCCAGCGCGGCTTCATCAAGGCCGAGGTCTTCGGTTTCGAGGAATTGGTCGAGGCCGGATCCGTCGCCGCGGCCAAGTCCGCCGGCAAGGCACGCATCGAAGGCAAGGAATACATCATGAAGGACGGCGACGTCGTGGAATTCCGCTTCAACGTCTAAGAGCTCGTGTTTCTGATGCGGCCCCACTTGTTTCGACAAGCGGGGCCGTTTCTGCGTTTGCCCGAGAACAACGGACGCCCGGTGGCTCTTCACATTCCGCCGGGGAACCGCGCCCGTTGGAAGCATTGGTATGGAGGCAGTTCGGCAACTTGATCGGCTTCGCCGCTCGCCGGCCAGTAGCCGTCTCTTAGAACAGCGGCCAGGGTACCGCCGACATCTCACCACTCGGAGCCGGAAACCGACCTGCCGAGCGCAACCGGTCGCAGCGCGCGGCGAGCGATGCGATTTCTTCGGCGCTGAGCAAGTCCGCCAGGTTTCGGCCCAGATCCCCGTGCAGTCCTTCGCTGACGCGATCTATGCCGTCTACTTCGTCGGCTGTCAGGGCGTCTCCCAGCCATCCCCACAGCACCGTGCGCAGCTTGTGGTCACGGTGAAAGGTGAGCCCGTGGTCCACGCCGTGCCGGTGTCCGTCAGTCATGGCAAGGATGTGGTCGCCTTTGCGGTCGGCGTTGTTGACGATGACGTCGAACACCGCCATGCGTCTGAGCGCCGGCGAGTCTTCGTGAACGAGGGCGACCATCCGTCCGTCCTCATCTCGTCCCTGGAGAACGTGTTTCCAACCAGTCTCCGGCATGTGGTCCGCCGCGATCAGGTTCACGGCGTTTTGGGCGGGATCCTGCTCCTGCCAGAGCTGCACCATTCCTTCGCCCAGCGGACCATCGCGCAGCCAGGTGTGGGGCACGACGCCCCAGCCGAAGGCCTGAGAGACCAGGTAGGCGGCCACCTCCCGGTGGGCAAGCGTTCCCCGGGGAAAATCCCACAGCGGACTTTCGCCTGCCATCGGCTTATAGACGACCGCCACGTCGCCGATGCTGCCGAGAAACGTGGCGTTTGAAGCCGTCGTGATACGGCCGGTGAGCGTCAGCTCGGCGGCCACTAGGTCAGGTGTTGGCATCAGACTTCGGGAAGGGTGCAGGTGTGTCCATCAGCGTCCACGGGATAACCGCAGAGCGGGCACATGGGACGCCCAGCACCCACGATCTCGCGGGTGCGCTTGGCGAACGCGCGGGCGGTGCCGACAGGCATTCGCACGCGCAGCATTTCGGGCTCGTCAGCTCTGTCCTCCTGAAGCCATTCGTCGTTGCCATCGGCATCGGGACCGTCATCGGTGATGGGGTGGGCCTCAATGACGATCTGGGCCGTGGTTGGGTCCCATCCCAAGCTCATGGCCCCGGTGCGAAACTGCTCCGCCACGGCCTCGAGCGGGTCGTTGTCGACAAGTTCAATGGGAGTACCCGTGGGGACGCTGAAGCGGTTGCCCTCGATGGTGATGAGCTGGTCGAGAATTTCGTCGATCTTCTCCGCGAGCAATGCGGACTGCTGTTTCTCCATGGCAATACTCACGACCTGCGTCCGTGCGCGCACCTGCAGGTAGAACGTACGCGCCCCCGGAACGCCAATGGCGCCAACGACGACCCGATCAGGCCAGAAAAAATCGTGAACACTTGTGGGCATATCAGTCATTCTAGGCCCATGAGGCTCATGGAGCCTTGTGCCCTGCGCCGCCGCCCACCGGCGCATCGCCAGAGTGGATGCCGTTCGACAACCATGACAAATCACCCGCATCGGTGTTTGTCGCGTAGACACTCGGCCGACTAGCGCCGTAGCGCACGATCGATATGGAGGCGGGACCCACGTTGATACGCTGAAACAGGTCAAGGTGCATGCCGAGCGCGTCAGCGAGGATCGACTTGATGATGTCACCGTGACTCACTGCCGCCCACACGGCCCCTGGCCCGTGCTCGGTTTCGAATGCTGCATCGTGGCGTCGAATCGCTGCCACTGACCTGGCCTGCATCGCGGCCAGGGATTCACCGCCCGGAAAGACGACGGAGGACGGCTGCGACTGGACAGCCGGCCACAAATCCTCGGTTTCGAGATCACCGAGCATACGGCCCTGCCACTGGCCGTAGTCGCACTCTGTGAGATCGAGGTCGACTGGCGCGTACGGCTCGCCGGTCTGGCGATCAAGGATGAACTGGGCGGTCTGCCGACAACGCTCAAGAGGGCTCGACACCACCCCAACCAATGGCACGGGTGCGAGCCGTTCTCCGGTCAGGGTCGCCTGGTCCCGCCCGATCTGGTCCAAGCCGACGCCGACTGCCCGACCTGCCAGCAGTCCGGTCGCGTTGGCGGTGGAGCGGCCGTGCCGCACGAGAATAACTGTCGCCATTTACCCAGCCTATCCACCCGCCGTCGACGAACCCAGCCCAGAAGCAGAGTGTCACCAACTTGGTGGCCAGCTGCAGCTATTCCGTTCAGATGTAGGCCCTTGATGTCGTCACGTTTTCGCGCGTCCTGCGCCAAGGTATCTCGCGACCTCGGGATCCGAGTCGAGCTCCGAAAACGTTGATCAGTTTTTCGGCCGGTGGGTAACACTGCGGGGAGGGGGCCCAGCATTCGGAACTTCAACAATTTCGGGGATACTGCTCCATTGCAGTAAGGCCGCACGCGGGCGTGGCAATTGACCTGCCCGTGCATTGAGTGCCTCGGTCCATGTGGAGCTTTCCACGGAACGGAGCAGGTTTATTGCGGGCGTGGGGTCCTTGGATCAAGAGAACTTGTCGGGTGGCCGGCGGATGGCAAATTCCGATTCAAAAAACACTCGATTCGTCACGGTCTGGATACCGCAAGCAGCATCTGCTGCGTGCGGTGCCTCCAATTATGGCGATTCCGCATCACTGATCGCTTGGACCCGCTAAAACCGCAGCGACCCCGGTGCAATCATTGGTTGTTTTAGTGCCACCAAGCATGTTTCCTATAGTCAGAACACTAATCGGAAAGGACAGCGGTTCTCAGGTACATTTCCACCAAGTGAAGGATTTCTCATGAACATGGAAAGTTTCGATTGGGCGGGTATGGCGCAGAAGGTCGCCATCGCCGTAATAATCCTGCTGGTGACTTGGCTATTGGCCAAGTTGGTCAAGTGGGTCATTGGAAAACTCGTGGGGCGGGTAAAGGGTTTGCAACGTCAGGGGAATGACGGGCAACAACTTGGGGAATCACTGGGCAAGGTTGCGGGACTGATCATCTGGCTCTTTGGACTGGTCGCCATCTTGCAGGTCTTCGCCCTTACCGAGGTCCTGTCGCCGGTTCAAGATCTGCTGGGCAAGGTCATGGCCTTCATCCCGAACCTCATCGGTGCGGGCATCATCTTCTTCATCGGCTACATGATCGCCAAGATTGTGCGGCAGCTGGTGACCACGGCTTTGGGCGCTGTTGATTTCAGCAGGCTGACTGCCAGGTTCAAGAAGGGACAGCCTGAAGTCGATCCCGTTGCCACTCATCAACAGAACGCCAAGATCATTTCCATCATCGGAAACCTGCTTTTCGCGATCATCATCATTGTGGTGGGCATCAGCGCGCTGCAGGTGCTGGGCATCGCCGCAATCTCCGATCCGGCCCAGCAGATGCTGACCATGATCATGAGCGCGATCCCGCAAATCATCGCCGCGCTGATCCTGCTGGCCATTGGTTACGTCATCGCAAAGTTTGTCGGCACGATCCTGGAAAGCACGTTGCAGGGAATCGGCACCGATTCGGTTGTGCACAAGTGGGGGATCGTTCCCGCCGACAAGAGCGCCTCGGGCATCATCGCGCTACTGGTGAAGATCGCCATCATGCTGTTCTTCGGCATCATGGCGGCACGTCAGCTGAACTTCCCCGAAGTCACCAACATCCTCAACGACATTTTGGCACTTGGCGGCAACGTGCTCTTCGGCGCTCTGATCATCGCCGCAGGATTCCTGATCGCCAACATCGTCGTCTCGATCGTCGGTCCGGGAACGGCGGCGACAGTGATCCGGTGGGCAACGATTGCGCTCTTCATCGCCATGGGCCTGAAGTACATGGGCATTGCGGATTCCATCATCAACATGGCCTTTGGCGCAGTGGTGATCGGCGGCGCACTGGCCGCGGCCCTCGCATTCGGCCTGGGTGGACGCAATGCGGCAGCTAAGGCACTGGAGAAGTTGGAACACAAGCAGCCGCCTCCGGCACCGCCGGCACATGCCGGGCCGGTGAACCCGCTGGGTTAGGCGCCGACAACTACTAACAGCGACGCCGGTACGCGGTGTTGCGAACGGCAGGGCGGTCCTGGGTATCCACGGGACCGCCCTTCTTGTTGCCGGGGGACACCCCCGCATCGCGCGTTGCCGCAGGACCGATATTCCGGTGGGATCAGGCGTGAATCTTTGCTGCGTGGACGCTGTGGGCGGGGAGCTCCCGGCGCCCCGCCAGCAAGTGTTCATGCGTGAGATAAGGCACGTTTAACACCAGATTTCCCATTAGGACTAGAATGGTTAATTGGGTCAGTCGTGGCCCCGACCCCCGAGACCCAAATTCTCTAGAAGAAGTGAGCCTTTTCGCATGTCAGATACCACCATCATCGCTCGTGAAGACCTGCGCAACGTAGCCATCGTTGCGCACGTTGACCACGGCAAGACCACCTTGGTCAACGCAATGCTCCAGCAGACCGGTGCATTCGACAGCCACGGTGAAACCGAAGACCGCGTGATGGACTCTGGCGAGCTGGAACGCGAAAAGGGCATCACCATCCTGGCCAAGAACACCACCGTGTTCTACGACGGTCCGGCCGCCAACGGCCACAAGATGACCATGAACATCATCGACACCCCCGGCCACGCCGACTTCGGTGGCGAGGTCGAGCGCGGCCTGTCGATGGTTGACGGCGTCGTCCTTTTGGTCGATGCTTCCGAGGGTCCGCTGCCGCAGACCCGCTTCGTGCTGCGTAAGGCACTCGTTGCCAACCTGCCCGTCATCATCGTGGTCAACAAGACCGACCGTCCCGATGCACGCATCGACGGCGTCGTCTCCGATTCCATGGACCTGCTCCTGGGCCTGGCCTCCGACCTGGCAGACGAAGCTCCGGACCTGGACCTGGACAAGATCCTCAACGTCCCGGTCGTCTTCGCCTCGGGCAAGGCCGGTTTCGCCTCGGTGAACCAGCCCGCCGACGGCACCATGCCGGACAACGAGGACCTCGAGCCGCTGTTCGAGACCATCATCAAGCACGTTCCGGCCCCGACCTACACCGAGGGCGAAGTCCTTCAGGCACACGTCACCAACCTTGACGCCTCCCCGTTCCTGGGTCGCCTGGCGCTGATGCGCATCTTCAACGGCACCCTGCGCAAGGGCCAGCAGGTTGCCTGGGCCCGCCAGGACGGCGAGCTCAAGACCGTGAAGATCACCGAACTGCTGGCCACCAAGGGCCTGACCCGCGTCCCGGCGGAGTCCGCTGGACCGGGCGAGATCGTCGCAGTTGCCGGCATCGAAGACATCATGATCGGCGAGACCCTCACCGACATCGAAAACCCGAAGCCGCTGCCGCTGATCACCGTGGACCCGCCGGCAATCTCGATGACCATCGGTATCAACACCTCGCCGCTGGCCGGCAAGGTCAAGGGTGCCAAGGTCACCGCGCGCCAGGTCAAGGACCGTCTTGACAAGGAACTGATCGGCAACGTTTCGCTGAACATCCTTCCGACCGAGCGCCCGGATGCCTGGGAAGTCCAGGGTCGTGGCGAATTGGCACTGGCCATTCTCGTTGAGCAGATGCGTCGTGAAGGCTTCGAGCTGACCGTCGGCAAGCCGCAGGTTGTTACCAAGATGATCGACGGCAAGCTGCACGAGCCGATGGAGCACATGACCATCGACGTACCCGAGGAATACCTCGGCGCCGTGACCCAGCTGATGGCAGCCCGCAAGGGCCGCATGACCAACATGGCCAACCACGGTACCGGCTGGTGCCGCATGGAGTTCATGGTTCCGGCACGTGGCCTGATTGGCTTCCGCACCCGCTTCCTCACCGACACCCGCGGTGCAGGCATTGCCGCTTCGTTGGCCGAGGGCTACGAGCCGTGGGCCGGTCCGATCGAATACCGCATCAACGGTTCGATCGTGGCTGACCGTTCCGGCGTCGTCACCCCGTTCGCGATGATCAAGCTGCAGGAACGCATGTCCTTCTTCGTGCAGCCGACCTCCGAGGTCTACGAGGGCATGATCGTTGGCGAGAACTCACGCGCCGATGACATGGACGTGAACATCACCAAGGAAAAGCAGCTCACCAACATGCGTGCAGCTTCCTCGGATACCTTCGAGAACATGACCCCGCCGCGCAACCTGACTCTGGAAGAGTCCCTCGAATTCGCCCGTGAGGACGAATGCGTTGAGGTTACCCCGGATGCGATCCGTATCCGCAAGCTCATCCTGAACGCCGGCGACCGCGCGAAGTCTAACCGTGCCCGGGCAAAGTCCTAACAAGGCACCAGGGCTAACCGCCTCCACCTTGGGCAGCGTCCTGGCCGCTTTGGCGGCCGGGGCGCTTGCCGCCGTGGTGGGAACCATCCTTCATGCCTCGTTGGGCTATGCGGGAGACGTGCCGATTCCCTGGGGCGCCGCATTGGCCCTGCTGCTGACGGGCGCCCTGGTCTACTGGGTGGGCCTGCTGCGCGGCAAGCTGTGGGTCAGTGCGCTGGCCGGGCTGGCGACCTACGTGTTCGTGGCATTGATCTCGACCGACACGAACAACCAGATGATCGTCTCGACCCAGTTCTTCAAGATGCTTCCGGGCCCGGCATTGGCCGGCGGCATGTGGGTGTACGGCATCATCGTCCCGGTCATCGTGGCGATCCTGCTGGTCTCCCGGCAATTGCGCGCCGCAACACGTACCCGCGGCTGATCCCGGGTGCTGGCCGATAAGGCCGTCACCCAACGCAACACCAAGCCATATATGACAGGACCCCGCAGAGCACGCTCTGCGGGGTCCTGTCATTGGTTGGCGCGGGGGTTAGGCCGCGCCGGTGGTCTTCTTGGCGGACTTCACATCCAGGTGGTGTGCCAGGAACAACGAGGTGGCCACACCGTCGGTATCCGAGTCGCGCATGGCGTAGTCCTCGATCACTGCATGGATGCGTGACATCATTTCCTTCTGGGTGCTTTCGCTGAGCTTCAGGCCCACGCGCAGGACCTGGATTTCCTGCGGAGCCAGTCCGTCGATTTCCTGCAGGAACGTGTCGACGAGCAGCGGAGCGGCATCCGGCAGCTTGGTGCCCCACGACAGCTTGGTGCTTCGGTACGGCACTTCCTTGGCGCCGCGGTTGCCGCGGCGCGTCTCCTCGGCGGCGAGGAATCCGTTGGAGAGCAGCGTGCGCACATGGTGCAGCGACGTCGCCGGATTGATGTCCAGCATGTCGGCTATTTCCTTGTTGGTGCGCGATTCGTGCAAGCAAAGTCGCAGGATGCGAAGGCGGAGCGGGGAGCTCAACGCCCTGGCACGGGCCTGTACTTCTTCATCTGTGGCCATGGTTTAAGCATACGGGAAATCACGCCACTGATTGAATGTTTCAAATCGCTCGGCGTGTGTGTTTCGGGGGGCGCTGTCAACGGCGCTGCCGCCGGTCAGGCGGGGGAGGAACCGTCTTGGCGTGGGTGATCCGGGCGCGTTCGATGGACACCGGACCGCCGCGGGTCTCGAGGACCACATGGGTCTCGGTCACCGACTGCACGTTTCCCAGGGCATCGGACAGCCGCTCGCCGGCGCTTCCCTGCTCGTCGGGTGCCAGGCGATAGCGAATGACCACGCGGGTGCCCGAGGGAATCGTGGCGAAGAGATCCGGATCCATGTCTTGAGTCTAGGCCGGGGCGTAACATGACACCGTGAGTCAGGGATGGATGTGTGCGAGGCCACATTCATGGCGGGGGTGCCGTTCGACCGGGCAAAGCGGCCCCAACGGGACTAAGCTATTGGAGAGCATGCATAGCCGCGTGCCGCATGACCAGACAGTTCATGATCCGTTGTAAAGGAAGGCCCCGGGTACCGTGACCTACATCATCGCCCAGCCGTGCGTCGACGTCAAAGACAAGGCGTGCATCGAGGAATGCCCCGTGGATTGCATCTACGAAGGCGAACGCTCGCTGTACATCCACCCCGATGAATGCGTTGACTGCGGCGCCTGCGAACCGGTATGCCCGGTGGAGGCCATTTACTACGAGGACGATGTCCCCGACCAGTGGGCCGAGTACTACAAGGCCAACGTGGAGTTCTTCGACGAGGTCGGTTCCCCGGGCGGCGCGGCCAAGCTGGGCAACATGGGCATCGACCACCCCATCATTTCCGTCCTTCCGCCCCAGGCCCAGGACTGAACGCCACCACCATGCTGACGCTCCCTGACTACCCGTGGAACGCCCTTGCCCCCTACGCGGCCCGCGCCGCCGAGCACGAGGGCGGTGCCGTGAACCTTTCCATCGGCACCCCCGTGGACCCCACACCCGAAATCATCATCCGGGCGCTGCGCGAGAGCGCGAACGCCCCGGGATACCCCACCACCCACGGCACGCCGGAGCTGCGCGAGGCCATCGTGAATTGGTTCGGGCGCCGACGCGACGTGCGTGGCCTAGCCACGGACGACGTCATGCCCACCGTCGGCTCCAAGGAACTGGTGGCCTGGCTGCCGCTGCTCCTGGGCCTGGGGGCGGGCGACCTGGTGGTCCGCCCGCTGGTTGCCTACCCGACGTACGACATCGGTGCGCAATTGGCCGGCGCCGACTCCATCGCGGCCGATTCGCTGGCCGGGCTTTCGGAGGACGACCGTGCGCGCGTGAAGCTCGTGTGGGTCAATTCCCCGGGCAACCCCACCGGCATCGTCCGCGGCGCTGCCGAACTCAAGGCGCTGGTGGATGACGCCCGCTCGCTGGGCGCTGTCGTGGCCTCGGACGAATGTTACGCCGAACTTGGCTGGGGCGAGCACGAGGACGGGGTGCCAAGCATCCTCCACGACTCGGTCTCCGGTGGCGACATGAGCGACCTGCTGTGCGTCTACTCGCTGTCCAAGCAGTCGAACCTCGCCGGATACCGTGCTGCCTTCGTGGCCGGGGCACCAAACCTGATGCCCGCACTGGTCAACAACCGCAAGCACGCGGGGATGATCGTGCCGGCCCCGGTCCAGGCTGCCATGGTCGCCGCCCTGAACGACGACGAGCACGTCAAGGTGCAAAAAGATCTGTACCGTGCACGCCGTGACCTCCTGGTTCCGGCCCTCGGCGCCTTCGGCTTGCGCATCGTGGACTCGGTAGGCGGGCTCTATCTGTGGTGCACCGCGGACGAGGACTGCTGGACCACCTTGGGACGGCTCGCGGACCAGGGCATCGTGGCAGGACCCGGCGCGTTCTACGGGACGGCCGGGGAGAAATTTGTCAGGATCGCGCTCACCGCCAGCGACGAACGGATCCACAGCGCCGTTGAACGGCTTAATGCGGCAGCCTGAACGGCAAACGTGACCAACCAATTAGTGTCAAGAGCCTACTAAACGGTAGCGTGACAGTGATTACTGACCATCGGATTCATCTGCATTCCGGTTAGGAGAGACAATGACGGAAAACAATTCTGCTCAGCTCAGCTTCGGCGGCAACAGCATCGAACTCCCTGTTGTGCCCGCGGTAGAAGGCAACAATGGCTTTAACATCGCCCCCCTGTTGAAGGCGACAGGCGGCGTGACGTACGACCCGGGCTTCATGAACACTGCGGCAACCAAGTCCGCGATCACCTTCATCGATGGCGATGCGGGGATCCTGCGCTACCGCGGTTACCCGATCGAACAGCTGGCCGAGAAGTCCAGCTTCCTGGAGACCAGCTACCTGCTGATCTACGGCAACCTGCCCTCGGCCACCGAGCTGGAGGAATTCGACCAGAAGATCCGCCGGCACACGCTGCTTCATGAAGAGCTCAAGGGCTTCTTCGGCGGCTTCCCGCGCGACGCGCACCCGATGCCGGTGCTCTCCTCGGCCGTTTCCGCCCTCTCCACCTGGTACCAGGATTCGTTGGATCCGTTCAACGAGGAACAAGTCGAGCTCTCGACCATCCGCCTGCTGGCCAAGATGCCGGTGCTTGCCGCCTACGCGCACAAGAAGTCCATCGGGCAGGCACTGCTCTACCCGGACAACTCGATGAACCTGGTCGAGAACTTCATGCGCTTGAGCTTCGGCCTCGCCGCCGAGCCGTATGACTTGGATCCGGTCATGGTCAAGGCCCTTGACCAGCTGCTGGTCCTGCACGCGGATCACGAGCAGAACTGCTCCACCTCCACGGTGCGCCTGGTCGGTTCCTCGAATGCGAACATGTTCGCATCGGTCTCCGCCGGAATCAACGCACTCTTCGGCCCCGCCCACGGCGGCGCCAACGAGGCAGTGCTGAAGATGCTGCGCCAGATCCAGTCCGAGGGCCTGAAGCCCGCCGACTTCATGGAGAAGGTCAAGAACAAGGAAGACGGCGTCCGCCTCATGGGCTTCGGACACCGCGTCTACAAGAACTACGATCCGCGCGCCAAGATCATCAAGAACACGGCCCACGAGATCCTCGGGAAGCTCGGCGGCAACGACGAGCTGCTGGACATCGCGATGTCCCTCGAAGAGCGCGCGCTCAACGACGACTACTTCATCTCGCGCAAGCTCTACCCGAACGTCGACTTCTACACCGGCCTGATCTACAAGGCCATGGGCTTCCCGGAGAAGATGTTCACCGTGCTGTTCGCCATCGGACGTCTGCCGGGCTGGATCGCGCAGTGGCGTGAAATGATCCAGGATCCGGAAATGAAGATCGGGCGCCCGCGCCAGCTCTACATCGGCGAGTCGGAGCGCACCTACCCGAACCGCTAAGTCGGTCCGGAGCCGCAGCGGGGAAGGGATCCCGCCGCGCGAACCGCGGCAATGCAAGCCCAGGGGGGCCGGCATCGTTGAAGGAGATGTATCCTTCAGCGGTGCCGGCCCCCTTTGCCGTGAACGGCCGCCTGCACGCTGATCCCCGGGCTTGCGGGGCTTTTGTGCCATTTCGGGCTTATCCTAGATTTAGGCAGGGGATTTAACGGAAACGGGTGTGCACATATGGTGCTGGAGTCTGGTTCGGGTTGGAAGGTTTCGGCCGATATCGACAAGGAGATGTTGCTGGCGCTATATTTCCGGGATTTGGCGGCCATCGAGCCGATGGGGGCAATGTCCCTCGCGCCGCTGAGTCCCAGGGTCAAGCCGGCTGCCGCGCGGGAACTGTCAGAGAATGCCGCCGGAGAACTGCGCCAGGAATGGCAAAGCTGGTGGGAGCAGATCCTGGCCAACGGCCAACCGACCATCGACATCCACGCGGAACCCGACTTTCCGGGCTTCTCCGATTCACCGAGCCTGCAACACCTCTTGCGTGCCCACTACGGCAACGCCTACACCTGGACGCAGAACAGGGTGGGGGAGTACCAGGATTACTGCGTCGACAACACCAAGGAGCGGCTCCAGCTCTTGGCGCATCTCTTCGCCGAACGGGAGCTGGAGGGCAAGAACCTCGATGACCTGCATCTGAAGCTGGTCGAGCTGCCGCTGGCCGAGCGTCGCGCCTGGTTCGTTGAACCGGACACCGTGATCCTGAGCCAGGAACTGATGCGGGATGCGACGCTTTTCCGCAGCTACCTGCAGCCCATCATCGACCTGATGACCTAGGCGCAGGGTTTCGGCGCTATTTCGCGGAACCTGCCAGGGAGATGATGACGTAGCCGTCCGTGGTCGCCGCCGGCACCCAGCGGCCCTCGGAGCGGTTCCACACCAGGCCCGCGTAGGAGACCGACTCGGTTTGGTGCTTCTGCGCGTTGGCCACGGCCCACTGGGCGATGGCCCAGCCCTGGTCGCCGCGTACGGCGATGCGCACGCGGTTTCCGGCCAGGTCGTCGATCTTCTGGCCCGTGGCCGCCAACAGGTCGGCCGCCACCGTCGTGGCCGAGCCGGCACCATCCGTCGGGCGCAGCGTGCAATTGAGCGTCGAGGGGGAGGCCCCGGTGAGCGCCGAGGCAAAGGCGCTGGCCTCTTCCTCATGCTTGGCGTAGGCCTGCGGGTAGGCGGAGCGCTGGACCTTCTGCGCCGCGTCGGTCAGGGCCATCGACTCGTAGTCAAAGGTCTCCAGCTCCTGGAAGAAGCGGTTGGCGGCATAGACCGGATCCTGGACCTGCTCCTCGGTGCCCCAGCCCATGGACGGGCGCTGCTGGAACAGGCCGCGCGAATCCGGGCCGGCGTTGTCGCCGTAGTCGATGTTGGTGAGCTTGGATTCCTGCATCGAGGTGGCGATCCCGATGGTGGCTGCACGCGTGGGCATCTTCCGCTTGGTGGCCGCAGCGGCGATCACCGCGGCGTTCGACGCCTGCTCCGGTGTCAGGGTGTGCAGCGTCGAACCCACCAGGGCGGTGCATTTCTGGCGTACCACCGTGGCATCGATCCCGATGAAGTTCACCGCGGCGTAGAGCCCACCGCCGATGAGTCCCATGGCAAGCACCAGGGCCAAAAAGGTGCGGCCCCAGCGTCGGGGCCCGCGGTGCCGACCATGATGCCGGTCGGCATGCCGCGAGCCCAACGAGAGCACGCGTTGGTGTGCGTCAGTTGGCATGCAGGACGCTGTTCAATTCCACATGTTGGCCGGCCCGCGGCAGCGCCTCCACGGCACCGGTGAGCGAGTTGCGGCGGAAGAGCAGGTTCGGAACTCCGGAAAGTTCAACGGCCTTGACAACGGTGTTCCCGAGCTGGACGCGGGTTCCGGCGGTGACGTAGAGGCCGGCTTCGACGACCGAGTCGTCCCCGATGGAAATGCCGACACCGGAGTTTGCGCCAAGCAGCACGCGTTCGCCGATGACGATCCGTTCCTTGCCTCCGCCCGAGAGGGTCCCCATGATGGAGGCACCGCCGCCAACATCCGAACCGTTGCCCACCACGACCGAGGCGGAGATCCTGCCCTCGACCATCGAGGCGCCCAGGGTGCCGGCATTGAAGTTCACGAAGCCCTCGTGCATGACGGTGGTGCCCGATGCCAGGTGCGCACCCAGGCGGACGCGGCCGCCGTCGGCAACGCGGACCCCTGCGGGAACGACGTAATCGAGCATCCGGGGGAACTTGTCGACCCCGTAGACGGTCAGGGCACCGCGCGGGCGCAGGCGCAGGCGTGTGCGTTCGAAGTCTGCTACTGCGCAGGGTCCGAAGTTCGTCCACACGACGTTTTGCAGCAGGCCGAAGGCCCCGTCGAGGTTGACGTTGTTGGGGGTCACCAGTCGGTGGGAGAGCAGGTGCAGGCGCAGCCAGACATCCGCGGTGTCAGCGGGGGCAACGTCGAGGTTGATTTCAAGGGCGATCACGGCCTGCGTGGTGCCACGCCCGTCATCGTCCCGGGCGGCGGCAGCCAGGTCCCCGGAAATCTGCGCGGCGTCTTCCAGGACACCGACGACGGGATTCGGGAACCACGCGTCCAGCACCGAGCCGTCGGCGGCATAGGTGGCCAGGCCGTGGGCCGAGGCGATCCTGAGGTCGTGTGTGGAGGCGTGCGTGGATGGGGTGTCTACCGGAGTCATGAAGCAATCCTAGCGCGGCCCCGGGTACTAATCTTGGATTGTGCACAGCAAACCCAGCCCCGCAAACCCCGCCGCCCCCGCCACGCCCATTGACCTGGACCTGCGCGAAGACGTGGCGGACCTGACCGCCCGGCTGATGGACATCGAGTCCGTCTCCGGGAACGAGACCGCCCTGGCGGACGCCATTGAAGCGGCCCTGCGCCGGATCCCGGGCCTGTCGCTGCACCGCGACGGGGACTCGATCGTGGCCCGCACGACGCTGGGCCGGGCGGAGCGGGTGATCCTGGCCGGCCACCTTGACACCGTGCCGCTGCCCACGACCCCCGGTGCCCGGGGGACAGTGCCGGTGAGCTGGGAGGGGGAGACCCTCTACGGCCGCGGCGCGACCGACATGAAGGGCGGGGTGGCGGTGCAGCTTGCCCTGGCTGCCACGCTGCAGGACCCGAACCGGGACGTCACCTACATCTTCTACGACCACGAGGAAGTCGAGGGCTCCAAGTCGGGCCTGGGCCGGCTCTTCCGCAACTGCCCGGAACTGCTCGGCGGCGATTTCGCCATCCTGCTTGAACCCACCGACGGCACCGTGGAGGGCGGCTGCAACGGCACCAGCCGCTACAAGGTGCGCACCCGCGGCGTCGCCGCCCACTCGGCCCGCGCCTGGATGGGCGAAAACGCCATCCACGCCGCCGCACCCATCCTGGCGATCCTGGCCGGCTACACACCCCAGACCGTGGAGGTCGACGGACTGGAATTCCGCGAGTCGCTCAATGCGGTCCGCATCAACGGCGGCATCGCCGGCAACGTGATTCCTGACTACTGCGAGGTCGAGGTCAACTACCGCTTCGCCCCCGACAAGGACGTGGAGGCCGCCGAGGCCCACGTGTTCGAGCTCTTTGAGGGATTCGAGATCGTCCGCACCGACGGTGCCGGCGGTGCCCGGCCCGGGCTGCGGCATCCTGCAGCAGCCTCCTTCGTTGAAGCGGTGGGCCAGATCCCGAAGCCGAAGTTCGGGTGGACCGATGTCGCCCGCTTCTCGGCGCTGGGCATTCCCGCGGTGAACTTCGGTCCGGGCGATGCCCTGCTGGCGCATTCGGACGACGAACATGTCACCCGCACCGCCATCCACGGCTGCCTGGCCGCACTGCGCCGCTGGCTAGGCGAAGCCCCCTCCGCCTAATACCCCCCCCGGATCCCGGCGCACCGCCGGGATCCATCACCGGAGCAAAAGGGCCGGGCGACATTCGACGTCTCGTGGATCACGAGACCGACTGCCGCCCGGCCCTTTTCGCCGTGCTGTGACCTGTCCGGGTTGGCCTAGGTGGCCGGACCTCCGGGAACCTTGGTGCTCAGGTCGGCGACCACCACCGGCACTGCCGGGTCCATGGGCTTGCCCGCGCTGATGCCGCGGCTGCTGAGCCGGCCCGCGACCACGGAGGCCAGCTTCGAGAGCGCGAAGTTGATCAGGATGAAGATGGCTGCCACCACCACGAGTGCCTGAAGCACGTTGGCGTTGCCCGTGCCGATGAGCCTGCCGTTGAAGAGCAACTCGTTGAAGTTGATGATGTACCCCAGCGCGGAGTCCTTCAGGATGACCACGAACTGGCCGATCAGCGCCGGCAGCATCGCGATGAGTGCCTGCGGGATCTCAACGTTGCGCAGCGACTGCCCGCGGGTCAGGCCAATGGCGATGCCCGCCTCGCGCTGGCCCTTGGGCAGGCCGAAGACGCCCGAGCGAATCAACTCGGCAACGATCGATCCGTTGTACAGCGTCAGGCCCACGACCACCGCGACGAACGGGGAGTCGCTGGGGGCCACGATCCCGGAGCGAGCCAGAATGATCCAGAGGAAGATCATCATCAGCAGCACCGGCACCGCACGGAAGAACTCCACGACAATGGAGCTGATCCAGTTGACCACCTTGTTGGTGGACAGGCGCCCGATGCCAAAGATGAACCCGAATATCAAGGACGTGACGATGGCAACCGCCGCGGCTCGCAGCGTGTTCAGCAGGCCGGGGACGATGTAGTTCTCCCAGATGGAGCCCTCACCGAACACCGACCACTTCTCGGCAGTCAGCTGGCCGGCATCGTTCAGGACCTTATACAGGTAGTAGACCAGAAGGATAGCCAGCAGCACGCCGATGACGTTGATGACGAGGACGCGGCGCCGGGCCTTGGGCCCGGGCGCGTCGAACAGAACGGATTCGGAGACTTTCATCGTGCCACCGCCAACTTCTTGGATAGGTACGTGGTGAGCAAGCCAACGGGGATCACGACGATCACGAAGAACACGGCGATGGTGAGGAAGATCAGGATCCCGACATCGGCGCGGAACTCAAGCATGGTCTTCATGAGGCCCGAGATCTCGGCCACCGAACCTGCCACGGCGACCGTCGTGTTCTTGATCAACGCGATCAGCACGTTGCCCAGCGGGGCAATGGCCCCGCGGAAGGCCTGCGGCAGGATGACCAGGCGTGCGGCGGGCAAGAAGCTCAGCCCGATGGCGCGGGCCGCCTCGGCCTGGCCCAGCGGCACGGTGTTGACGCCTGAACGAATGGCCTCACACACAAAGGCGGAGTGGTAGATCGTCAAACCGAGAATGGCGATCTGGAAGAAGTTGAGATTGAAATCCGAGCTGAACTGGACCCTGAACACGCCAAAGAGAACCAACACGCCAAAGGCCATGATGATGGTCAGCGGGGTGTTTCGGAAGATGTTCACGTAAGAGGTTCCGAAGGCGCGGAAGCTTGGTACCGGCGAAATACGCATCAATGCCAAGAGTGTGCCCAGGACCAACGACCCGATGGCTGCCCAAAATGTCAGCTGCAGGTTGCCCCAGAAGGCGGACATCATTTGTCCGCCGTATTCATCCCATAGGGAAAGGTAGCCTTGCATGGCTTACTCCTTTAGGGTGCGATTGAGGTAGGTCCCATCCGGCGCGGATCGCGCGCCGGATGGGACCTGTGAGAACGATCAGTGTCTAGGCGCAGGCTTCGGGCTTCGGAGGGTTCATTTCGGCGTTGGGCGTGTAGCCGGTGCCCTCTGTGTTGGCCTGAAGCGCCTTTTCCCATTCGCCGGATTCGATCATCTTGGTGATGGCGGTGTTGATGTCGGCGCAGGTGGTGGCGTCCTTGCTCAGGCCTACACCGTACTTCTCCTCGGAGAAGGTGTTGCCCACAACCTTGAACTTGCCCTTGTTGGCCTCGGTGGCAGCAAGGCCGGCCAGGATGATGTCATCGGTGGTGACTGCGTCGATGCCACCGGTTTCCAGCAGTCCGAGGCAGTCGGCGTAGCCGCCCTGTTCAACCAGCGCCACGCCGGGGTAGGAGTCGGAGACCTTCTGTGCCGAAGTCGAACCCGTCACCGAGCAAAGCTTCTTGCCGGTCAAGGTCTCCGGGCCGGTGATGGAGGAGTCGTCCTGGCGGACCAAGAGGTCCTGGCCGGCGACGAAGTAGGGGCCGGCGAAGGCCACGCGCTCCTTGCGGGTGTCGGTGATCGAGTAGGTCGCGAAGATCATGTCGAGCTGCTTGGTTTCCAGCAGGGTTTCGCGGTTTGCAGACGGGGCGGAGACCCATTCGATCTTGTCTTCCGCGAAGCCAAGTTCATTGGCAACGTACTTGGCGACATCGACGTCGAAACCTGTGTAGGCCTCGCCGTCCTTGAAGCCGAGACCTGGCTGGTCGAACTTGATGCCGATCTTGATAGTGTCACCATCGGCGGTTTCGCCGCCGGATCCGCCACAACCGGTCAGGGCCAAGGCCCCGGCTGCTGCCATGGCTGCTACTGCTGAAATGCGAGACTTACGCATCGTTTCTCCTTGTTGTGATCAAGGATGAGAGCGAGTTTCCCATCCATCGAAGTAAGAGTGTCGTTGAACGTCTTTAGTTGGTGATGAGCTTGCCGAGGAAATCCTTGGCCCGCGCACTCTCCGGATTGGTGAAGAACTTATCGGGGGTGGATTCCTCGACGATCAGGCCATCGGCCATGAAAATCACGCGGTCGGCGGCCTTTCGGGCGAATCCCATCTCATGGGTCACCACGATCATCGTCATGCCTTCCTTGGCGAGGCCAATCATCGTGTCAAGGACTTCGTTGATCATTTCGGGGTCCAAGGCAGACGTCGGCTCGTCAAAGAGCATGACCTTCGGACGCATGGCGAGTGCGCGGGCAATGGCCACGCGTTGCTGCTGGCCACCAGAAAGCTGTGCGGGGAGCTTGTCCTTCTGGTTGGCAACACCGACGCGTTCAAGCAGGGACATCGCGAGCTTGTCGGCATCCGACTTCTTCATCCCCTTGGCCTTGATCGGGCCCAAGGTGACATTCTCCAGAATGGTTTTGTGTGCAAAGAGATTAAATGACTGGAACACCATGCCGACGTCTGCACGCAGCTTGGCCAGCATTTTGCCTTCTTCGGGCAACACCTTGCCATCGATTTCGATGGATCCGGTATCGATGGTTTCGAGTCGATTGATGGTGCGGCATAAGGTCGACTTCCCCGAACCGGATGGGCCCAGTACGACGACGACTTCTCCCTTGCTGACTTCAAGGTTGATGTTCTGTAGAACATGGAGGTGGCCATAGTGCTTGTTTACCCCGGAGAGCCTGACGATGGGAGTCAGGTCCGGGTTAGCGCTATTCGAGTGGGAATCAGTGCTCATGACAAGAACACTATCCGAAGTGACGCGCTTCACGACCATCATTTGGCCAGTCGATGCCAAATCTTTGCCTAAAGGGGCCGTGACGCGGCCGGTCGGACCGGGAATTGCCATTACAGTGGAGGGCATGCATCGCCAGAATTCGCAATCGAAGAGCTTTGATTCCCTGCCCGATCCGGCACGCCGAAAAGGTTCGGTGGTGTTGCGTCGCTCGCAAGCCAAAACCGAGCAGTCGGATGCCTATCTTCTTGATACGCGCGAGGATCAGGATTTCACCCACTCCGATCCGTGGCGAGTTTTGCGCATCCAGAGTGAATTCGTTGAAGGATTCGGCGCCCTTGCCGGTTTGGGGCCGGCGATCAGCGTCTTCGGCTCCGCCCGCACTCCGCGTGGGTCGGAGCGCTACAACCAAGCCGAGAAGATCGGCGAGCTCATTGCGGCCGCCGGGGTGGCAGTGATAACCGGTGGCGGCCCCGGGGCCATGGAGGCAGCAAACAAGGGTGCGGTTGCCGCCGGCGGCATTTCGGTCGGCCTGGGTATTGAGCTGCCCTTCGAAACCGGACTCAACGAGTGGGTCGACCTCGGAATCAACTTCCGCTACTTCTTCGCAAGAAAAACAATGTTCGTCAAGTACTCACAAGGGTTCATCGTCTTGCCTGGCGGTTATGGAACATTGGATGAACTCTTTGAGGCGCTGACCTTGGTGCAAACCGAAAAGGTGACCGGATTCCCCATTGTTTTGGTCGGCATCGCATATTGGAGCCCGCTTTTGGAATGGCTGCGAAACACCGTTGCGGTGGAAGGCGCTATTTCCGTTTCAGACCTTGACTTGGTTCACATCACCGACGACGTCGAAGAAGCTGTGGATATTGTTGTTAATTCGGCCAGGCCCAATGGCTTTGTCGCAGGGGACTAAGACCCGACGGCCGATCGCAAACTACTGAGGAGCGCAAGTTGGTTTACATGCTGCTGGTGGTCGCCATCGTCATACTCGGTGCCGCAGTGTTGATTGGTGTTGGAGTCCGGCGGACCCGCGCGGGCCAGGACGGGCGACGGTTTGAGCCCTTCAACGTCCCGATCCAAGGGCTGGTCGAGCCGGTGGCCAGTCTGCCGCCGGTGCTTCTGCCCGAGCGGCCGAGCGCCGAGGATGTCGAGAACGTGAGCTTTTCGCTGGGGCTCCGCGGATATCGATGCGACCAGGTTGATGAGGTCCTCGATGTCCTTTCGGCCGAGATTTCTCGGTTGCATGAGGTCATCGCGGCACACGGAAAAGGGCTTGTGATTAGCAACACGAGCCATTCTTCGGAATAATGGAACGTAGCAAGTTGAAAGCGGATCAAGAATTTCCGGGTTCGCCGATTAACTCACCACCGGGTGAAGGCCCAAAAAATCCTTTACCTCAAATGAAAGGGAACAGCGCTAATGGCTGCGATGAAACCACGTACCGGGGATGGTCCGATGGAGGTCACGAAGGAAGGCCGTAGCCTGATCATGCGCGTACCGATTGACGGTGGCGGACGTCTGGTTGTTGAGCTCAATGCCGACGAGGCCGCCGAGCTGCGCGATTGCTTGGTAGGTGCCACCGAGTAGGACTTGGTGTCGGAATGCTGCGGGGCGGGGACTTGGCCGATACGGCCAGTGCCCGCCCCTTGGTGTGTCGGGCTGCGGTCGAAACCAAGGGGCGGGACTCCCTGTGGCACTTCGCGGGCTCCCGTGGTGCGGGGTGCTCGCTAGCCGATGCGGGCGGCGAGCTGGAGGCCGAGCCCGGTGGGGACCAGGGAGCTGACAAAGCGCTCATCCTCACGCAGTACGCGGGTCGCATTGCGCGTGGCCACGGTGCTGGGCTGGCGCACGGCCGGCTTGGGAACGCGATGCTGGTCGAAGGCGTCGTGCACGATGACCAGGCCGCCGACCTTGACCAAGCGGATGCCCTGGTTGACGTACTCCATGAGGTGCGTCTTGTCCGCATCGATGAACACCAGGTCGTAGGCACCGTCGGTGAGGCGGGGCAGCACTGCCTGCGCGCGGCCCGAAATGGCGCGGGTGCGTGACCCGTCGACCCCCGCTTCGTGGAAGGCGGCGCGGGCGGCGGCCAGATGGTCGACATCGATGTCAATCGTCGTCAGCGCGGAATGCTTCCCCGCCCCGCGCAGCAGGCTGGTGCCCGAGACCCCGACGCCGGTGCCGATTTCCACCATGTTCCTGGCGCCGGAGATGGCGGCCAGGACGGAGAGGAAATTGGCCGTGGCCGCTCCCACGGACTCCACACCCAGCTCGCGGCCGCGCTCGCGGGCCCGCTCCAGCACCGCATCTTCCTGGGTCTGGGCCTGCGCGTATGTCCAGCTGCTAAAGATGTCCAGGTTCATGGTTGTGCGGCAAATCCTTCGAGTGGTGCGTTGCGGGCTGGTGGCCTTGCCCCGACCCGGAGGCGACAGTGGCAAGGGACGGCATCCCAGCTGACACCGCCAGCCCCCATCCTATCCTTGTGCCGGGCCCTGTCAGGGGTGAAACCGAAACATTGAAGCGGCACAGGTTGCTTTCAGCTTCCGCTCAGGAGCCTGCGCGAGACTTGTGGACGTGAACGCATCGAATTTCTCCTTGGCCAGCGACGTACGCTCCCTCGACGAGCCTGCCGAACTCGAAGTGCCGACGTGGGACGAAATCGTCAAGGACCACTCGCCGCGCGTCTACCGCCTGGCATACCGCCTGACGGGCAACCGGCAGGACGCAGAGGACCTGGCGCAGGAAACCTTCGTGAGGGTCTTCCGCTCGCTGCATACCTTCACCCCGGGAACCATCGGGGGCTGGCTGCACCGCATCACCACGAACCTGTTCCTGGACCAGGCGCGGCGCAAGTCCCGCATCCGCTTTGACGGGCTTGCCGAGGACGCCGAGGCCAAGATCCCCGGGACCGCACCCGGACCGGAACGCAGCTTTGAATACAACAACCTGGATATTGACGTCCAGGCCGCACTCGACGGGCTAAGTCCCGAATTCCGGGCGGCAGTGGTCCTGTGCGACCTCGAGGGTCTGTCCTACGAAGAAGTCTCCGAGGCGCTGAACGTCAAGCTCGGCACTGTTCGCTCCCGCATCCACCGTGGCCGTGGGATGCTGCGCGAAAAACTGGCGCACCGCAATCCGGCCACCAGGCCCGCAGCCACCAGGGCCTTGCCCAAGATCCGGCGGACGATCCCGGGAGTGCGCTAGGGCATGCATCGGTATGAACGCTGGATGGGCGACTACGTGGGCGGCCGGCTGAACGGTCGTCGCGCCAAGGCCCTGGAGAAGCACGTCCCGGGTTGCGCCGCGTGCTCGGCTGCGTTGAACACCTGGCAGCGCGGCCCTGTTTCCGCGCCGAAGACCGCCGAAAGTCCCGCCGTGCCGCTGAACGCCCAGACCCTGCTCGGTGCCCACTACGCGCTGCCCCACGAGCGCGGTGCGCGAGGTTCCCGGACGAACGGATTCGTTCCCATGGTGGTGTTGTTGCTGGTCTTCGCCCTGGTGGGCACGATCGCGGCGATGTCCTGGGTCCTGGGTGCACAGGCCGCGCAGGGTGCCTCCAAGGGCGATCCGGCGGAGTCCTGGAACGCCTCGGCCCGCACCCTGGATACGGATACCATCACCCAATTGCGCCAGGCCGGTTGGACCTGCCCGGTCATTGAAGCTGCGGGGTTCACCCTTACCTCCGCCAGCGGGGTGCTGGTGGGCGGCGAGGCGACGGTGACGCTGGTGCTCAGCGACGAGGAACACACCGTGGAGCTGGCCGAGACGCGCACCCTGGCCAGTGCCGTGAAGGCGCCGCTGCAGACCACGAAGGCCGCTTCGACCAGCACCGATCCGACCTCCGGCATGCTGACCGAGCTGGGCCGTCGCCTGGGTGCCAAGGCGGCTGCCGCCGTCACGTATGCTGGGGGAACCGCCACACTGAACATGGAAGACGTGAGGTACGAAGTTTCCTCCGACATGTCCAAGGCCGACGTGGAACAGGTCCTGCAGCGGCTGGTGGTCGGTGAACATACGCGCATCGTGTCGCTGGATCCCTCCACCGAGAAATTATCGCAACGCCTGCTGCGGGGCTTCTCCCGCCTCATGGTTTTGGACTTCAAATAGGCAATGGCCTCATCGCAGCTCGAAAGCAGGTAGTCTACAAGGGTGTTTTTGGGAATCAATGGCAGTGAACTGCTGGTGCTTGCGGTGCTCGCGGTGGTTATTCTGGGACCCGAGAAACTGCCGGAGTATGCCGCGCAACTGGCGCGCCTGGTCAAGGAACTGCGCCGCATGGCCACCGGTGCCAAGGAGCAGTTGCGCGAGGAAGTCGGCGACGACATCGCCGACATGGACTGGCGCAAGCTTGACCCGCGCCAATACGACCCGCGCAGGATCATCAAGGACGCGCTACTCGAGGACTTCGAGGACGCGGTGTCGGCCGTGAAGGAAGCCCCGGTCGCGCGGCAGCGTTCGGTGACCACTGCGAAGGTTGCCCCGCTGGCCCCGCACGAGCCGGCGCCCTTTGACAGCGAGGCAACGTAGCCCAAGCCCGGTAGCGTAACCACGGCAGGCACTCCAGGCGGCATCCTTCGGGGGAGGCCGCCTTTTGTGTTGTCCGGGACCTGTCCGGGAACTGTCCGGGCCTGTCGTGGAACTGTCCGGGCCTCGAGGCCGGCAGGAAGCGTCGGGCAGGGCATGCGATCACGCCGGGGTGCTGAGTGTCCGGCTGCGGCTGCCAAGGGCCGGTCGTGGGGACCGGGGCTCCTAGCGCGGGGTGACGCCCAGCTTCAGTCCTGCCAGGCCGCGTGGGCGGTGCGTGAGGCCGCGGGCCATCTCGATGATCTGTGCGGCGGCGGGGGAGTCCGGGTGGGAAAGCACCAGTGGCACACCGGTATCGCCCCCGACTCGCAGCAGCGGGTCAAGTGCGACTTGCCCCAGCAGCGGGACCTCGGTGTCCAGCACCAGCGACAGGCGCTGCGCGAGTTCCGCCCCGCCGCCGGAACCGAAGATCTCCAGAAGCGACCCGTCGGGCAGCACCATGGCGCTCATGTTCTCGATGACGCCCACGACCTTCTGTCCGGTCTGGACGGCGATCGACCCGGCGCGCTCGGCGACCTGGGCCGCCGCCGCCTGCGGGGTGGTGACCACCACCAGCTCGGAACCAGGCAGAAGCTGGGAGACGGAGATGGCGATGTCCCCGGTGCCCGGGGGCAGGTCCAACAGCAGCACGTCCAGGTCCCCGAAGTGCACATCGGTCAGGAATTGCTCCAGCGCGCGGTGCAGCATCGGGCCGCGCCAGATCACCGGCTTGTTGTCGTCGATGAACATGCCGATGGAAATGACCTTCACCCCGTGGGCCACCGGCGGCAGGATCATCTCATCCACGCGGGTCGGCTTGGCCCCGGGGATGCCCAGCAGCCCGGGGATGGAAAAGCCGTGCACGTCGGCGTCGATGAGCCCGACGCGCAGCCCGTCGGCGGCCATGGCGCAGGCCAGGTTGGCGGTCAGCGAGGACTTGCCGACCCCGCCCTTGCCGCTGGCGATCGCGATCACGCGGGTCAGCGAGGCCGGGTCCGAGAACGGGACGGAGCGGCTTTTGAGCGACTCGCGCAGGGCCGCGCGCTGCTCGGGGCTCATGACCCCGAGGGCGACCTCGACGCGGCCGACGCCGGGCACCGCGGACAGGGCGGCCGCGACGTCGTTTTCAATGGTGGAGCGCATCGGGCAGCCGGCGATGGTCAGCAGCACCGTGACCCGTGCGGTGCCCCCGGACAGGATGGCGGATTCGACCATGCCGAGCTCGGTGATGGGCCGGCGCAGTTCGGGGTCCTGGACGGCGGAGAGTGCTTCAAGGAGCCGGGGCTCGAGGGTCATGGCGTGTCGTTCCTCCGGGGGCGCGACCGGCGGCCAGGTGCCCGCGGGGGCACCTGCGGGATGAGCCCGGTGTTGGTCGAGCTGCGGTCGCGCCGCTTGGTGGTCTTGGCGCGGAGGTTCAGTTCCTCGCCGTCGGTGGTTTCCAGCAGGTCCTCGAGGGCCGAGCGCAATTCGGAGCGAACGTAGTCGCGGGTTGCCACGTCGCGCAGGGCGATGCGCAGGGCGGCGAGCTCGCGGGTGAGGTACTCGGTGTCTGAGAGGTTGCGTTCGGCCCGCCCGCGGTCCTCGGTCAGCGATACCCGGTCGCGGTCGTCCTGCCGGTTCTGCGCCAGCAGCAGCAGCGGGGCGGCGTAGGAGGCCTGCAGCGAGAGCATCAGCGTCAGCGCCGTGAAGCCCAGTGCCGCGGAGTCGAAGCGCCAGCCCTCCGGTGCCAGCGTGTTCCAGATCAGCCAGAACACGCAGAAGATGGTCATGTAGAACAGGAACTGCGGGGTGCCCATGAAGCGCGCGAATTTCTCGGTGCTGGACCCAAACCTGTCGGGGTTGGGGGCAAAGCGCGGGAAGAAGCGGTTGCGGGCGGACATGGGGGTGTCGAGGCCTGTCGAGGCCTGGCGCTTCTCAGCCATGGGAACCTCCGTTCAGGGGTGGTAGGTCGGTGCCGATGGACGGTGCCGGGGCATCGGGTGCGGCGTCGTCGGGATGGTCGTCGTGGGTGCGCCAGTCATCGGGCAGCAGGTGGTCAAGCACGTCATCGACGGTCACCGCGCCGACCAGGCGCCCGTCGTCGTTCACCACGGCCAGCGAGGTGAGGTTGTAGCTGGCCAGGGTGCGGGCGACGTCGGCGACCCCCGCCTGGTCGTCGATGGGTTCGACGTCGGAGTCCAGGATGTTGCCCAGGGACTCCGGCGGCGGGGTGCGCAGCAGTGCCTGGATGTGCACGGCGCCCAGGTAGCGGCCGGTGGGGGTCTCCAGCGGGGGCCGGGTGACGAAGACCGTGGAGGCCAGCGCGGGGCTCAGCTCCTCGCGGCGCACCGAGGCCAGGGCCTCGGCGACGGTGGCCTCGGGGGAGAGGATCACCGGGACCGGGGTCATCATCGACCCGGCGGTGCCCTCTGCGTACTCGAGCAGGCGGCGCACGTCGCGCGCCTCCTCGGGCTCCATCAATTCCAGCAGTGCGTGCTTGGTGTCCTCGGAGAGCTCGCCCAACAGGTCGGCGGCGTCGTCGGGGTCCATTTCCTCCAGCACGTCGGCGGCGCGTTCCATGTCCAGGGCGGAAATGATCTGCACCTGTTCGTCGTCCGGCATCTCCTGCAGCACGTCGGCCAGCCGCTCGTCCTGGAGTTCGGAGGCGACCTCGACGCGGCGCTTTTGGTTCATCTCGTGCAGCGCGTCGGCGAAGTCGGCGGGCTTCATCTCGTCGTGGGCCGCGACATAGGTGCTGGCTGCCTGCGGTTCGTGCAGCGCGGTGTGCACGATCGCGTCCCAGGGCACCAGCAGCCGCTCGCCGCGCGCCCGGCGCAGGCCCAGCAGACCGCCGGCGGGGTCTCCGCGGCGCACGTAGTAGTCGGAGATGATCCAGTCGCCGTTGCGTTCCCGGGCCAGCCCGATGTCCTCGACCACCGCGTTGCCGGAGCCGTCGGCGAACACCACGCGCCTGTCGAAGAGCTCCGCAGCCACCAGGATCTCCGCGCCGCGCTGCTGGAAGCGGCGCATGTTCACCAGGCCGGAACAGATGATCTGCCCCGACTCCATGGCCTGGATGCGGGTCATGGGCACGAAGACGCGTCGTTTGCCGGGCACCTCGACGACCACGCCGACGCACTGGGCGGGCTTGGTGGCCAGGCGGGAAACGACCACGACGTCGCGCAACCGGCCCAGGCGGTCGCCCAGCGGGTCGAAGACGTCCAGGCCCAGCAGGCGTGCGATGAAGACCTTCGTAGAATTGCTGCTCACGCTCTCTAGGCTACTGCCTGACGTGCACCCTTTGGCGGTTTGGTGCATGTGTTGAGCGCGACGTGGTGAAACCGCGGTTGTGGGCGGCATCGCTTTCACCTTCAGCGATCAAGCCAGGTGTTCGGGTGCGGCAGCATGCACAATGGATATATGTCATCCCCACTTGGTGCATCCCCGTCCAACCCGAACCTGCCCGGCTTGCCGCGCGGCGAGCTTTTGGGCCGCTACAGCACGTACCTGGATGCGCAGAAGGTGGTTGACTACCTGGCCGACCACGACTTCCCCGTCGCCAACCTCACCATCGTGGGCAACGACCTCAAGTCGGTGGAGCGGGTCACCGCGAAGCTCAGCTACCCGAAGGTTGCCGCCGCCGGCGCCGCCCAGGGCGCGATGTTCGGCGTCTTTGTGGGGCTGGTGCTGACGATCTTCAGCCCGGGCTCCAACGCGCTGGCGCAGATCCTGTCCTCGGTGGGCATCGGCATGGCCATCTGGATGCTGGTGGGCGTGGTGAGCTACTCGTTCCGGCGCGGCAAGCGCGACTTCGCCTCGCAGTCCCAGGTGCTGGCCACCAGCTACGACGTGGTGGTGGCTTTCTCGCACGCACATGCTGCCCGTGCCATGGCGGCCAACCTGCCCATGAGCCGCATGGCTGCGGACAACGGCGTGGGCGCACACACCCCGCCGGCGCAGCCACAGCCCCAGGTCCAGCCCCCGGTCCAGGCCGGAGCTCCCGCGGCGCCCGCTGAGCCGGGCGCCAGCGCCCCGACGTCGGGCAGCTACTCGGACTTGCCCGACGGGCGCCCGCAATTCGGCATCCGGATCCAGGAAAACCAGCCGCCGGCTGCGGCCCCGGTGGCCGAGGCCCCGGCGGCGCCTGCAGCCGACACGCCGGCAGCCGCGCCCGCTGCCGCGGAAACCGAATCGACAGATGTCACCGGGGACGCGGATCGCGAAACGGGTGCCGGGAGCGCAAGCGGGGAATCCACGCCGGAGGATGCCAAGCACCCGGAACACGGCAAGCACCTCTAGCCGGCGGCCCCGCACCAGGCGGCCCAGGGCGGCAAGCCCGACAGGCACGAAACGCGAAGGCGGCCTTCACTCCAACGAGGATGAGGGCCGCCTTCGCGTTATGTGCAGGTTGGCCAGATCAGCCCTTCCGGACCTGTGCCATCCATTCCTCGACCTCGGCCGGGGTGCGCGGCAGTGCCGCGGAGAGGTTCACGCAGCCGTCGGCGGTGATGAGCACATCGTCCTCGATGCGCACGCCGATGCCGCGGTATTCCTCCGGCACGGCCAGGTCCTCGTTCTTGAAGTACAGGCCGGGCTCGATGGTGAAGACCATGCCCTCCTCGAGGATTCCGTCCAGGTACAGCTCGGCCTTGGCCTGTGCGCAGTCGTGCACGTCAAGGCCCAGGTGGTGGCTGGTGCCGTGGGGCATCCAGCGGCGGTGCTGCTGGCCCTCGGGGGAGAGCGCCTCCTCGAGCGTCACCGGCAACAGGCCCCAGGCGTCGAGGTTCTGTGCCAGCACCGTCACCGCGGCAGTGTGCAGGTCGCGGAAACGGGTGCCCGGCTTGGCCACGGCGAATGCGGCGTCGGCGGCGTCGAGCACCGCCTGGTAGATCTTGCGCTGCACCTCGGTGTAGCTGCCGTTGACCGGCAGGGTGCGGGTCACGTCGGCGGTGTACAGCGACTCGGCCTCGACGCCGGCATCCAGCAGCAGCAGGTCCCCGTCGTTGACGGCGCCGTTGTTGTTGATCCAGTGCAGCACCGTGGCGTTGTTTCCCGCTGCGGCGATGGTGTCGTACCCCAGGTCGTTGCCCTCCTCGCGGGCACGGGCGAAGAACGCACCCTCGACCACGCGCTCGCCGCGTTCGTGGCCCATGGCGCGGTCCAGCGAGCGGACGACGTCGTGGAAGCCGTTGACCGTGGCTGCCACCGACTTCTTCATTTCCGCGATTTCCCACTCGTCCTTGACCAGGCGGATCTCGCTCAGTGCCTCGGAGAGTTCGCCGTCGAGGGAGTCAGAGACTTCCAGGTCCACTCCGGTGTTGATGCGGGAGGTGTCGACGAGCGCGTCGCAGTTCATGTCCACCTCGCGCAGCAGGCGGATGCGCATGCCGCCGAATTCCACTACGCCGGCGTCCTTGGTGATGGCAACCTCGAGGCCGGTCAGGTCGGCGGTAGGCAGACCCAGGCGCGCCTGCAACAGGGGCAAGGTCGGGCGCGGTCCGATCCAGAACTCGCCGGTGCGGGCGTTGGAGTAGAACTCCTCCGAATCGCGCCCCGCCATCGGGGAGAAGTAGAGCGTGGAAACATGGTTCGAGCCGTTGTCGCCCGCGCCCGTCTCGGTGGGTTCCAGCACCAGGACGGCTTCCGGCTCGTGGTCAAGGCCCAGCCCGGTGAGGTGGGCGAAGCCTGAATGCGGACGGAATCGGTAGTCGGTGTCATTGGACCTGACCTTGTGCGGCCCGGCGGGAATGACCAGGCGTTCGCCGGGGAACTTGGCCGAGATCGCTGCGCGGCGGGCGGCCGCATACGGAGCGACCTTATCCGCGTTCGGAAGCGTGGAGTTTTCGGGGGCCCATGATGAGGCCATGAACTTCTTGAATGCCTCGGAGTTGGGGCGCTGGGAACGGTTGTTCACGCGCTCTTCGAGGGGCTGGTCGCTGCCGGTGGTGGTGGTTGCATCAGTGCTCATTGTCCAATCGTCTCAAAGGCCGGACACTTACGCCAAGACGCCCGGAGAACAACGAGGTGCCGGTGCCGGGGACTGGTTGTGTTGCTGGCGCGAACCGCACGCTTTCGCGGTGGTTGGCCGCTGCCCATCGAGGTGCCGGGCGGCATCGGGTGTTCGTTGTCGGAAGAACACCGCGGGGCACTGCCGACGCTGTCCTGCCAAGGGGCTACCCTGAAAGACATGCGGATCGACCTTCATGCTCATTCACATGTTTCCGACGGGACGGAGCACCCCGCCGAATTGGTGGCCGCGGCCAAGGCCGCCGGCCTTGACGTGCTGGCGCTGACCGACCACGACCAGACGTCCGGGTGGGCCGCGGCAGGGGAAGCCGCACTTGAAATCGGCGTGGGGTTGGTCCCGGGCATGGAGATCTCCTGCAAGACCGAGGCCGGCGTCAGCGTCCACCTGCTCTGTTACTTGCACGACCCCGCGCATGCGGGACTGATCGAGGAAATCGAAAAGGCCCGCGACGCGCGCATTACCCGTGCGCGGCGAATGGTGGAGTTGCTCGCCGAGGATTATCCGGTGGATTGGGACCTGATCGCCCGCCACTCGATCCCCGGCGGGACGATAGGCCGACCCCACATTGCCGATGCCCTGGTTACGGCGGGTGTGGTCCGCACCCGTACCGAGGCGTTCGCTGAGGTGCTGACAGCCCGCTCGCGCTACTACGTGGGCCACTACGCCATGGATCCGGTGACCGCGGTCAAACTGGTGCGCGATGCCGGTGGGGTACCGGTCTTTGCACACCCGGTTGCCTCCGCCCGCGGCCGGGTGGTGGGGGAGGAGACCTTCGAGCAGATGATCGAGGCTGGTTTGTTGGGCCTGGAAATCGAGCACCGGGACAACCCCAAAGAGGGGCGCAAATACCTGCGTGCGCTTGCGCTGGAACACGACTTGATCGTCACCGGGTCTTCGGACTACCACGGCACAGGCAAACCGAACCGACTGGGCGAAAACACCACCAGCCCCGAGATGCTGCAGCGGATTCTGGAAGCCGGGACCGGCTCCGCACCGGTCGGAATGCCCGACCTGTTCTAGCCTTCCCCATCATGCGCACCGCTGCCGTTCCGGAGGGGACGCTGGCGGTGCGCCTTTTTGATCCCCGGTGAGGGCTTTCCTGAGCTGCCGATGTGGTGGTCAGACGCGTACTTTTCTCGTTCTGCGGTGTTGATTAGTTTTGAGCTTGGCGGATGGACAATAGCTATTCGGTAAGTGGTCATCCAGTCGCAAACACATTACGAGTTCCGCTATTCATAATTCGGTTGATGGTCGTAACGGCTCGAGTGAACGCACGGATATTGCGGAGTTGGAATCGGTCCGTAATCGTCCTCCGGGGTGAGCTTCCCCGGACACCTGCTACTATCGTTGTAGTTGCTTCGCAGTTTGAAATGTTTTTGTTGAGCTTAGTTCCAACGTTTCACGAAGCAACTCGCAACCACGACGGCATGAACTTAGCCGTCATTTGGATGTAAATCGGTGTCGTGCACTGGTGAGGAACACCTCCCTGCGACCATAGTCCGATGTCCAAGTATCCGGCATGAAGCCCGGGTGGTTATGCGCGCTCAGAATGCGTCCACGCCGGATGTCTGCTCGATTCGTGTATGCGAATTCGATTAATTGTGCCTTGTAGGCCAGCGCGCAAATTAGGAATTGTTGCCGGCGGCATTCCTACGATGAGAGGATGGATATGGATCTCGAAAACGGGGATTATCAGCTTCTCGCAGGATGGGTTGTCCTGGGGTTGGTGGTGCTGTTTTACGGGGGGACATTTGTTATGTCCCTTATGATTGGCAAAAAGAAAGAAAACGCCGACGGTTATATGACAGCCGGAAACAAAATTGGTTTCGGCGTTTCCGCGGCGAGCATGACCGCCACATGGATCTGGGCATCCTCGATGTACGCCTCCGCGACATCGGGTTATACCTATGGCATTTCCGGGCCGATTCACTACGGTCTTTGGG
The DNA here is from genome assembly GCF_030512175.1 of Paeniglutamicibacter sulfureus. Taxonomy (GTDB): domain Bacteria; phylum Actinomycetota; class Actinomycetes; order Actinomycetales; family Micrococcaceae; genus Paeniglutamicibacter; species Paeniglutamicibacter sulfureus. Next base: position 1,924,946 of record NZ_JAULBL010000002.1, read on the forward strand.
GAGCATTGATGATTCTATTCATCTACCCCTTCGGCCGGAGGATCCGTGCGGTAGCGCCAAAGGCACACACCCTTGCCGAGGTCATGTATGCCCGCCATGGTCGTTCCAGCCAACTCATGCTGGCCGGATCCAACATCCTCGGTAGCGTCATTTCGCTGACCTCCAACTTCATTGCCGGTGGCGCACTCATCGCGTTGCTCTCTCCCTTTAGTTTCCGCCAGGGCATCATCGCGGTGGCTGCAGGGATCCTGCTTTACACCCTGTGGTCCGGGTTCAGGGCATCGGTGCTCACCGATTTTGCCCAAGTCGTGGCGATGCTCGGTGCCGTGGTGGTCATTATTCCGGTGATCTTCTTCGCCGCCGGAGGCCCGGGTCTCTTTGAAACAGGCGCCTCAAACCTCACGGCTCAGCAGAGCGACTTCTTCTCTTCCGATGCGTTCATGAACCAGGGTGCGCCGTACATCGCGGCTGTGTTGGCGTACGCTATCGGTAACCAGACGATCGCCCAGCGTCTCTTCGCAGTTCGTGAAGACCTGATCAAGCCGACCTTCATCACGGCGACGATTGGCTACGGTGCAACGATTATCGGATTCGGCATGCTCGGTGTCATCGCCTTGTACGCAGGCATCACCCCGATTGACGGGGACACCAACAACCTTATTCCGCAGATGGCCGTTACCTACCTTGGCCCGGTCCTGTTGTGTGTTTTCTTCATCATGATCCTGGGATCGCTTTCCTCCACGGCTGATTCCGACCTGGCTGCTCTTTCGTCAATCGCAATGGCCGACATCTACGGCCAGTCCGTTGGCAAGAGGAAGGCCAATCCGAAGACGATGCTGCTGGTCGGCCGGATAACGATGATTCTGGCCACCGCAGCCGGCTTGTTCTTTGCGAGCGGGAAGATGAACATCCTTGACCTCTTGGTCTTCGTCGGCGCGCTCTGGGGTGCGCTGGTGTTCCCGGTCATTGCGAGCTTCTACTGGAAAAAGGTCACCAACATGGCCTTCACCGTCTCCTCACTGACTGCCCTAGCAGTTTTCCTGCCGGTGCGCTTCGAATGGATCTCGATGTCCGGTCTGACCGGCTACGTCGTGGACGTCGTTTCCATCGTCGGAGTTGGCGTGGTACTGGGACTGATGAGTTTCGGATTCTTCGGGCTGAAAATTGCCCGGATCATTGGTATCGCAGCAATCGTCATCGTCTCGCCGTTTGCCTTCGGTGTCCTGCACGAATACGCCGTGCTCAGCGGCTCGCTGGTCGCCTATTCGGTCTCGACGGTTGTCTGCTACCTCATGTCGGTGCGTTCCAAGCAAAAGTTCGACTTCAGCACCATCAAGGACCGTGTCGGTGACTTCGACCCCGTCGAGACGATCACGAGCGATTCCGACCACCTAGCCACTTCGAAGTAGAGACAAGGAAAGAGGAGACTGTCATGAGTGTTTTTTGGTTGACCGTATATGTCTTGATCTGGCCCCTGGTCGTTGGCGGAACGCTATTCGTCATCGTGCGGGCGTTCTACCGGGAATGGCGCCAGGCGCGCGCTGAGGGCCGAGGCATGGTTTAGGACGGCGGGAGACGGCGTCGGCCAGAGGGCCGACTGCGTTTCCAGCTAGTTCAGGTGCGGGGAGTCTGCCAGTGACAGTGGCAGACTCCCCGCACTTTTCGCTTTTGACGTAGGTTTTGCCGCTTTGGCCTATCGACGTTGCTCATCCGCCTCGATGAACCACCACTGGCCAAAGACCCGGGCAGCCATCATCAACATTGATGACAAGCACGGCACTTTCGCTGCAAGATCTGATCATTAACAACGTGAGCGGCTCTAATTTTCCCCTTTGCCGATACGGGGGCCGTACCGGAATTCGCCACGGAAGTTCCTGCTGCCAGTGGTCGGCATGTTACCTGTCGAAGAGTGAAGCGCACCCGGGAGCGTCCGAGGCTTGGCTGCAGTTCTCTGCCACGAGGATCTTCTTAGTGCGCCACACGCTCATCATGACTTGTTCGCTCAATACGTTTGCAACGCCTGGGACCGGTGTCCACGGTCCACCTTCGGTTGAGTACTCCCCGCGGAAACGGGTAGTCAGCCCGACCCGGAAATCTCCCGTTTCACTATAGACGTGACTTGTGCTGGTCGGTTCATCAAAACTGCGCTGGACCATAGCACCGCCGGGAAAGTTTAGCGTTCGCGAGGTACCGTCTCCGTAAGACCAAATGTAGGAAACCGGTATCGCCCTGATTCGTACGTTCTGATCGAAAATTGTCACAGCGAAGTTTTGAGTTTCAGCTTTTGCATACATATGGGCATGTCCATTGCGCAGAGAAAAGCTCTCCGGCTGGCTGACGATAATAGAGGCAAGGATGCTCAGTTTTCGAAAGTCAGTGAGGGTAACCTTGGCAATGTCGTCCTCAGCACCGGGAATTTCTGTAGGCGGTTCCATTTGGCAATATTGTGTCACCGATATAACTTGACCTGCGCGTGGCCCGTTGACTGCTCGAATTGTCCTGACGGTTCGATAGCCTCCGTCGGCGCATGTCGGATCTGAAATCGCGTCACAGGAGCTAACCAGCGTTAGATCGGGAGTGCACTCACTGTAGTACTTGACGTTGTACCGAAGTTTCGGCCCGTTCGATATCGTCTTCGATTTCCCAGGCATGTTGGCGAAGCTCGAGGAGTTTTCGACATTCGTGGGCGGGCAGGCAACTGCGACAGTCATCTGACGACCACCTATGTTCGTGTACTCAACGCACCTTGCCCTCGCCTGTGCAGGCGGTGGGAGCGACATGCTGAAAACCGATATTGCTAGAACAAGAATGATGACTCTGCCGCATTGTCGGCTGAACATTTCACTTCACGTCCAAGTACTCAAGTGTCTCTACCGACCACCCGTCATCCCAACTGAGCAGTATCGTTGCTGCAAATGGCTCGTCACTCGCGGCAAATACACCTTGTCTTGTCCCGTCGCTCATATACGCCACCATCTCAGCTTGAGTGGAGGTATAAAGGGCGACTCCATTCTTTGGCTGCAATATGCTTTTCGTGACATTGACGCCAAAATTTGCGCCAGCAAGCCAAGATCCAGCCTTCTTATTGTTGTCGAAGGGATCAATGAATCCGCTCGCGCACTCGACACACGTACGTTTCGTAACCTGTTTGATTGGCTTCGTATCGTTCGATTGGATTGTGTACTCCACGAGCTCGTAGTAATACTCGACGAACGCTTCGATGCCAGCTTCGGACCGCACTTTAGCAGCCTCGGGCATCTTGGGAACAGGCCAGTTCTTCGCTGGCCCCTTGGAGCTAGCGGGAATGGGCTTGGGCGTTGGTTTCGCTGTGGGACTCGGTGATGGCGTCGGAGACGAACTCGTTGCCGTGGCCGTGGAAACTGAGGGCGAGCTCGTGGGCTCGGCGGGGACGGCGTCACCGGTGCATCCCGCTGCTGCCAGCAGTAGTGCACCCGAGGAGAAAGCGACGATGACTTGCTTGGTTTTCGTAAACATGCCTGAGGCCTACGATTCGGTCGGAGTCAATTAGCAGACAGCCTAGCCCGTTCGCGAGGGTTTCGGAGCGTTTTCCACAGGGTTCTATCGGCTTCGTGCCTGTTCGGGTGGCCATTGGACCAGTGACAGATGCCCCCGGACGTCGGAAGGCAAGGGTGGTTCCGTGCGCGTCTCCAACGATCGAAACCGAGGTTTGATGCGTACTGGAGTGCTGACCGGCCAGGATCGCATCCGGACGGGCTGAGGAATCGAATTCAGTCGGTGTCAGGACTCGCGGACAGCACTAAGCCCCGCACAACTTCGGAATTCGAGGTGTTACGGGGCTTAGATCGGAAGGAGTTTCAACGTGCGGCCGATCGGCGCTGAACCGAGCAGCAGGACCGCGTGGATAGGTTAGTCCTCCAGGACCTGAAGCAGCGTGGCCTTCGGGATGCGCTTGCTCATCACGGAGATCGACTGGGGGTTTTCGTCCACGCAGACGAAGCGGCGGCCCAGTGCCTGCGCGACGGAACCGGTGGTGCCGGAGCCCGCGAAGAAGTCCAGGACCCAGTCACCTTCGCGAGAACTCGCGTTGATGATCCGGCGCAGGATGCCCTCGGGCTTCTGCGTCGGGTACCCGGTCTTTTCCTTGCCAGTCGGCGAGACGATGGTGTGCCACCAGACATCGGTGGGCAGCTTGCCGCGCTCGCGCTTTTCGGCGGTGACCAGGCCGGGGGCCATATAGGGCTCGCGGTCGACCTCGGCGTTGTCGAAGTGGTACGTCTTCGGGTTCTTGACGTACACGAGGATGTTGTCGTGCTTGGCCGGCCAGCGGGACTTGGCCCGTGCGCCGTAGTCGTAGGCCCAGATGATCTCGTTCAGAAACGACTCGCGCCCGAAGATCGAGTCGAGCATGACCTTGGCGTAGTGGACCTCGCGGTAGTCGAGGTGCACATACAGCGTGCCGTCGTCGGCCAACAGCCGCCAGGCCTCGCGCAGGCGCGGTTCCAGGAAGGACCAGTAGTCGTCGAACGCGTCGTCGTAGCTGTGTAGGTCCCCGCGCAGGGTGGAGTAGCTCCGGCCCTGGAAGCCGACGCGGTCGCCCTCGCCGGCGGCAGCACGGACCGACGTCATGACCTGGCGCTTTTGCGTCCGGCCGGTGTTGAACGGCGGATCGACGTAGATCAGGGTGAAGGACTCGTCGGGCAGGGTGGGCAGGAACGTCGCGTTTTCGGCATGGACGATCAGGTTGGGTCCCGCCGGATCCCAGGCGGGGACGGGGGATGCCGCGGCGGGCCCATCGGCGTCCGGTGAAGGATCGGCGATGGGCCCGTCGGGAATGCTGGTCAACGTCATCTAGTTGCTTGGCGTCAATCTACTCGGCGTCGGTGCGGTTCACGACTTCGCCCTCGCGGCGGCGGGTGCGGCTGCGGTTGGGGCGGGTGCGTGCCGGGCGCTCGGCCTTCGGTGCGCCCTGGTCCGAAGACTCGGTGGTGCCGGCGTTCTCGGAGGCGGGGGCCGACTCGCGGTGGCGTTCGCCCTCGCGGGCCGGGCGGTCGGATCGGCCGCGGGAATGGCCGTGGCGTCCGCCGCGCTCCGAGCTGTTGCCGCCGCGCTCGCCGCCGCGATCCGAGCGACGTCCACCGTCGGAGGAACGCGGGGAGTTCTTCTTGCCGGTCTCGCCCAGGTCCTCGAGCTTCTCGCCGGCCAGGCCCTCAAGCTTGCGCGCGTGGCGCGGCAGACGGCCCTTGGTCCCTGCCGGGATGTGAAGGTCGGTGAAGAGGTGGGCCGAAGAGGAGTAGGTTTCCACCGGTTCGGTGACGTTCAGGCCCAGGGCCTTGTTGATCAAGCCCCAGCGCGGGACGTCTTCCCAGTCAACGAAGGTCACCGCGGTGCCCTTGTTGCCGGCGCGGCCGGTGCGTCCGACGCGGTGCAAGTAGGTCTTCTCGTCCTCCGGGCACTGCAGGTTGATCACGTGGGTGACGTCGTCGACGTCGATGCCGCGGGCCGCGACGTCGGTGGCCACGAGCACGTCGACCTTGTTGTTGCGGAAGGCGCGCAGTGCCTGCTCGCGGGCGCCCTGGCCCAGGTCCCCGTGCATGGCGCCGGCGGCGAAGCCGCGATCGATCAGCTCGTCGGTCAGCTTGGCTGCCGAGCGCTTGGTCTTGGTGAAGATGATGGTGCGTCCGCGGCCCTCGGCCTGCAGGATGCGGGCCACGACCTCGTCCTTGTCCAGCTGGTGGGCACGGTACACGACCTGGCGGATGTCCTTCTTGGTGATCGAGTCGTCGTCCGGGTCCGCGGCGCGGATGTGCGTCGGCTTGGTCATGTAGCGGCGGGCCATGGCGATGACCGGGCCGGGCATGGTGGCCGAGAAGAGCATGGTCTGGCGGGTCGCCGGGGTGGCGGCGAGCAGCGTCTCGACATCGGGCAGGAAACCCAGGTCCAGCATCTCGTCGGCCTCGTCGAGGACCACAAGGCGCACGTTCTTCAGGTTCAGGTGGCGCTGGCGGTGCAGGTCGATCAGTCGCCCGGGGGTGCCCACGACGATCTCGACGCCGTTGTTCAGCTGCTCGATCTGCGGTTCGTAGGCACGGCCGCCGTAGATCGTGGCGATGCGGGCGTTGCGCTTGGTCGAGGCCTTGGCGATGTCGGTGGCGACCTGGACCGCGAGCTCGCGGGTCGGGGCGACGATCAGGGCTTGCGGGGCGCCGGGGACCGGAAGCTTGTCGTAGCCCTCGTCGGTGGGGCCGACCACGCGCTGCAGCGCGGGGATGCCGAAGCCGAAGGTCTTGCCGGTGCCGGTCTTGGCCTGGCCAATGATGTCGTGTCCGCCCAGGGCGACAGGGAGGGTCATCGACTGGATGGGGAAGGGGTGCAGGATGCCGGCGTCGGTCAGGGACTCGACGATGTCGGCTCGGACGCCGAAGTCGGCGAAGGTCAGCTGCGGGAGTTCGTGCGGGGTTTCATCGGTGGACAGGGATTCTTCGATGTCCACTGCCTCGGACGCCGAGTCGGCGGTCAGCAGGTGTTCTGTATTCGACACAGGGGGTCTCATTCGTTTAGGCGCCTGGGACCGGGGTGCTCGACGACCGTCCCCGGCAAGGCCGGGGAAGTGGGGTCGGAGGTCCACCACAATCAGAGGTGCTTCCAGCGGAGCCGATCGCAGGCTTAGCTAGTGGTCAAGTGGGTCTGACCACGTGGGGCGCGGAAGTCGCTGGGTAATCCCGCATGAATTCTTTTCAAGGTACGCGACCGGGCATCCTTGTATACCGTTCAAGCATATCGTGAGTCCGGTCAATTCCGCGTATTGCCCCCGGAGGTCCGGGCTGCAGGGCCGTCCGTGGCCCGCTGCGCCGGGGACCCGCCGCACCGGGCCACGGCGCAGTTCTCAGGGGCCGACGATCCGGAAGAGCACCTTGCGGCTGGCCATGTCCGCGTGCACCAGCTCGGCCTCGACCTGCATCCCCGCCTCCGCCGTCCCCTCAAAGCGCGCCATGACAGCCGGGTCCTTCACCTGAAGGGTGCCGCCGGTGCGGTGGTTGCCGTTGCCCGAATCCTCGGTTCCGGTGATCGTCACCGCCGCGAAGCGTTCTCCCACCCGGTGGGCCAGCGAGGCGGCCTCCACGGTGTCCACGGCGGCGCGTTCGACGTTGTTGACGATGCGGTTCGAGGTGTTCATCAGGTCCGGAAGCTGGGGCAGCACCTCGCGCACTCCGGCCGGAACCTCCTGGCCGTGGACGGCGTAGGAGCAGATGAGCAGCGCGAAGCGGTCCACGAGCCGGCGCAACGGCGCGGTGGTGTGCGCATAGGGCGCGGCGATGGCTGCCTGGACAATGTCCTCGGGCACCTCGCCGTCCAGCACGGTGTAGGTGGCACCGCGGAACAGGCTCGTGGCCTGGTGCATGAGGGCCAGCTGGCGCGGGTCGGCCAGGTCCAGGGAGCGCAGGAACTCGCCATAGGGCTGCTCAGGCTCCCAGACCGTCCCCAGCGCCTTGGCCTGGAGCCGGAAGATCCTGATGTCCTTTTCCGCCGGCGGCGGCATGGTGCGCAACAGGCCCACCTTGGCCTGGAGCATGATGCGGGCGGCCTCCATCCCGGTCATCAGCGAGATCTGGGCGTTCCAGTCCTCCACCGGCAGCGGGGCGTCGGCCACGATGACATAGGTGCCGTCGACGCATTCGACCTCCTGGGAGGGGATGCGCAGCGACGCGCCGCCGCGGGCCCGTTCCAACTCGATGCGCTTGAGCCCGATCTCGCGCAGCAGCTGCAGCATCGCACTGGCGGTCCCGTCGTCAAGGGCAGCCTGGACATCGACATAGTTGAGCTTTTCGCGGCTGCGGACAATGGCCCGCTCCAGGGCGGTGTGGGTGACGGAGCCGCCGGCATCGAGGGTGAAGGCCCAGAGGTAGGCGCTGCGGTCCTGGCCCGGCAGCAGCGAACCAGCGTCCTCGCTGATGGACTCGGGGTGCAGCGAGATCCGTCGGTGCGGCAGGTAGACCGTCTGGCCCCGCAGTCGGGTCTCGGCATCGAGGCTGCCGCCCAGGGCGACGAATCCGGGCACGTCGGCGATCGCATAGTGCACCATGTAGCCGTCGCCGTTGCGGGCCAGGTGCACCGCCTGGTCCAGGTCGGTGGAGGTTGCCGGGTCGATGGTGACCAGTTCGATCTCGCGCCGGTCGATGGCCGGGCGCTCGAAGTCGGCGATGGCGCGCCGGGCCTCGGCGAGCACCTCGGGCGGGAACTCGCTGCGCAGGGCGAACTCGGTTTCCAGTGCCTGAAGGGCCTGGGCAAGTGCTGTGCTTCGTGCCTCGGGCGTGAGGGCGATAGATTGGTGGATCACATCGACAGCATAACCACCACGCCGGTGCCGGGTCGCGGTTGTGTCGCGCGTGTTGGGCCCCGAGTACGCTGAAGGCATGACCAAATCACCTTTGACCTTTGGTTCGGCCGCCGCTGCGGAAGACGCGGAACTGGCCCTGCTGGGGCTGATCGCGTACCAGGAACTCACGTCCTTCGAACACCTGTCCTCCGATGCGCGCCTGTCGCCGACACTGGTGGACAGGGAAACCCTGGGCCGTTTTGCGGTGACCGAGTTCGGGCATTTCGAGATGGTGCGCGAACTCATCGCCGATCGCGGCCTGGATCCGCAGGAAGTCATCGAGCCGTTCATGGCGTCGCTGGATGAGATGCACCGGCGGACCAAGCCGGGGGACTGGTACGAGTCCCTGACCAAGGCGTATGTGATCGACGGGGTCGCCGCCGACTTCTATGCGCTGATAGCCTCGGGCCTGGAGCCGGCGGCCCGCTCCCTGGTCGAAGAGGTCAAGACCGCGCAGGGAATCACCGACTGGCTGCGCGAGCGGCTGCAGCTGGCCATCGCGGACCATCCCGAGCGCGCCTCGCGCCTGGCCCTGTGGGGTCGTCGGTTGCTGGGGGAGGCGTTGACCCAGGCCCGCGAGATCGGCGAGACCTACGACTTCTGGGGTGCCTTGCAGGCCGAGGGCCGCAACGACCGCGGTCAGGAAATGACGGCGCTTTTTGCCCGGCTGGTGGAGAACCATTCGCGGCGCATGCGCCAACTGGGCATGACCGCCTGAGGCGTACCGGCGATCGCCACCACGGAACCGAGAGAAACGAGGAGAACCATGGACCTGGACAAGAACTCACCCACCCGTGTGCTGAGCACCTACGAGGTCGCCAGGGCGCTGAAGGAACTGCCGTCCTGGCGCGAACGCCACGGCGCGCTGGTGTGTGCGTGGGAGTTCCCGGATTCGCGCAAGGCCGTGGACTTCCTGGCCATCGTGGCGGAGGCCGCCGAACGCCAGGGGCACCATCCCGACGTGGATTGGCGGTGGAACACCATCTTCCTGAGCACCACCTCGCACGATGTGGGCAGCGAAATCACCCTGCGCGACGTGGCCCTGGCCACGCTGCTCGAATTCGCCGCCGCAGACTCCGCCGCCGTTGCGGCCCCGCAGCGCCACCAAGACGTGCACCTGGGCATCGACACCCGGGATCCGGCACGGCTGGAGGACTTCTGGATCGATGTCATGGGTTACCGCAAGGGCCGCGACGGGGACCTGGTCGACCCCGCGGGACGCAATCCGCGGATCTGGTTCCAGGAAACGGAAACGCCGAACCCCAACCGCATGCACATCGACAAGTACATTTCCCGCTCCGGGCTGGAGCATGCCCAGGCGGAGCTGGAAGCGAGCGCCGGCACGGGGGACAGGACGCACGAGCCAAGCTGGACCATCTACACCGATGCCGACGGCAACCGGGTCTGCCTGTGCACCTCGGATGGGGAACAACCGCCCGCCCTGGACCAACCCGCCCTGGACTAAGGGGCCGGGCCCAAGCCCGCGACGGCGCAGGCTTGGGCAACGCGGACTTAAACAACTCGAGGAGGACGGGTGCCCGTCCTCCTCGAGTCATCGAACGAAAGTGTCCTAGTGGGCGAAGCCCACGCGGCGAGCTTCCTCGACACCGATCTCCACATAAGCGATGCCCGAAACCGGGACCAGCATGAGGCGGCCCTTGGAGTCGGTGAGGCGAAGTTCCCCGCCCGATGCCAAGGCGTCGGACACGCGCTTGGCCAACTCCTCGGCGTTCTCGTCGGATTCGATTACGATCTCGCGGGCAACATTCTGAATTCCAATGCGAACGTCCATGGTGGCCTTCCTGGTTTGTTGCATGTGCCGGCGCCCGGTGGCGCCGACCAACATCTAGTGTTGAATTTACGTCAGGATTCCTTGGGGAATCGACCGATTCCGCGCCAAGCTAAACGCGACACCAAATCGCTGGCCTCTTCCATGGGCACCTCATCGGCCATGTCAACCCAGTAACGGGCCGAAACCTGTGCCATCCCGGCCATGGCGCGGCCCATGAGCAGGGCCTGGGCCGGTGCGAGGTTCGTGTCTTCGGCAATGACCTCGGCGATGCGACCGGCGAACTCGGCGTTGAACGCCTCGATGCGCCCGCCGATCTCCCGGTCGTTGAGCAGGTCGGACTCGAAGATGAGCCTGAACCCCTGGGAATCGCGGGCGATGTACTCGTAGTAGGCGCGAATCGTCGCGGTGACGCGCAGCTTGTTGTCGGTGGTGGAATTGATCGCGGCCTCCAGCAGGGAGCTGAACTCGTCCATGTGCGTATCCAGCAATGCGACGTACAGTTCCCGCTTGCCCGGGAAGTGCTGGTAGAGCACCGGCTTGGACACCTCGGCAACCTCGGCGATCTCGTCCATCGAGGCCCCGTGGAAACCATGGGCGACAAAGACCTGGTGCGCCGCCTGAAGCAGCTGGCGGCGGCGGGCCGCACGCGGCATCCGGGCGGTCCTTGGGGGCCGATCGCCGAGGCTTGGGGGTATGGTCACGTCGGCCCTTTCGCGAAAGCTGGCCGCCCGGCGGCACCGGGCGACATTTCGCACAAGTCTACTCTTGGGTAACGACGGATCCCGGACCTGACGCATCGTGCCGCACAAGACTATGGTGAATACATGGATTCCAGCAGCGAGACCAGGACCCGGAACCGGAACGACTCCACGGGCAGGCCCCCGGCCCTCGTGGCGCCCGGGGACGAGCTCCTGCCCGAGGAGTTGATGCGCTATTCGCGCCAAATCATCATCCCGGAGATCGGGATGGCCGGGCAACGCCGGCTCAAGAACGCGAGCGTCCTGGTCATCGGCGCCGGGGGACTGGGCTCCCCGGCACTGCTCTACCTGGCCGCGGCGGGCGTGGGGACCCTGGGCATCATCGACGACGACGTGGTGGACCTGAGCAACCTGCAGCGCCAGGTCATCCACTCCACGGCAGCCGTGGGGGAGCTGAAGACCGAATCCGCGGCCAGGCGCATCCGCGAGCTGAACCCGCTGGTCGCCGTGAAGCTGCACAACCAGCGGCTGGACACCGCCAACGCCGTGGAGCTCTTCGGCCAATACGACGTGATCCTGGACGGCACCGACAACTTCGCCACCCGCTACCTGGTCAATGACGCAGCGGCGCTCGCCGGCAAGCCGTACGTCTGGGGTTCGATCCTGCGCTTCGACGGGCAGGTATCGGTTTTCTGGGACGAGTACGGGCCGAACTACCGCGACCTGTACCCGACACCGCCGCCGCCGGGCACCGTGCCCTCCTGCTCCGAGGGCGGGGTCTTCGGGGTGCTGTGCTCGCAGGTCGGCTCCGTCATGGTGGCCGAGGCCATCAAGCTCATCACCGGGGTGGGCCGCACGCTGCTGGGTAGGCTGCTGATCCTGGATTCCCTGGACATGACCTGGCGCGAGGTCTCGCTGCGCCCGGACCCACAGGTTGAACCGATCACCGAGCTGCTGGCCAGCTACGACGACTTCTGTTCCACCCCGACACTGGACGCGGACGGGCTGCGGCTCACCGCGGCGCACAGCATCACGGCCTCCGGGCTGGCGGGGCTCTTGGAGGCGCGCGCCCAAGGGAAGGAAGACTTCCTGCTCATCGACGTGCGCGAGCGCGGGGAGGCGGAGATCGTGTCGATCCCCGGTGCCATCCTGGCACCGCGCGGGGCGGTACTGGCCGGAGAGATCGAATTGCCGCGCGACAAGGAACTGATCCTTCACTGCAAATCGGGCGGACGCTCCTCGGAGGTCATGCGCTACCTGCTGCGCAACGACTACACCCGGGTGCGCCACGTCGCCGGCGGCATCATGGACTGGATCAGCGACGTGGATCCGAGCCTGCCGACCTATTGAGCCCGGCGGCCGTCTGAGGGAAACGGAGGGCACAAAAAAGGCGCCGCCGGCAAGCCTCAGGGGGCTTGTCGGCGGCGCCTTCGCGCGTTGGCAGGGGCTCTAGACGGCCCGGCTCAGCTGCACGGCGTCCGGGGTCCCGGTCTCGGCGGCAGGGGCGGCGTCCTCCGCCGCTGACCCGGTGACCGGGCAGCGCGAGGCGTTCTTCACCGACGGTGCGCTCGGCGACTCGACCTCGAGGCCGTAGAGCGTCTGCAGGGCCTCGATGTAGTCCCCGGCGCGTCCGGCTGCTGCCAGCTCGCGGGCACGGACCGTGGGCACGTGCAGCAGTTGGCGCATCATCCGGCGCATGGCGAATTCGACTTCCTCGGCCGCGGCGGTGCAGCCGTGCTGGGCACGGACCTTCTCCACCTCGGTCTCGAGAACCTGCTGGGTGTGCTTGCGCAGCGCGACGATGGCGGCGTCGGCGGCGCGCTCGCGCTGTTCCGCGGCGAAGGCCTCGGAGGCATCGAGCACGATGCTTCGGGCCTGGCGCAGCGACTGGGCCTGCTCCTCGGGCGCTGCCATGCGCACCGATTCGAGGTTGATCAAGTCCACGCCCTCCAAGGCCCCGAGTTCCGGGTCGAAGTCGTGGGTCAGTGCCAGGTCGATGGCTACCAACGGGCGGGTGCCCCGCTCCAGGGCGGCGATGTCCGCTGCCATCAGGCGGTGGTCCGAGCCGCTGCAGCCGATGATGACATCGGCCTGCTCGAGGGCAGCCTCGAGGGTGGACTCGTCAAGGGCGGTTCCGCCGCGTTTGGCGACGAAGGCCTCGGCGCGACCGGAGGCGGAAAACACCGAGACGTGGTGGGCCGCGCGTTCGCGCAGCAGCGACAGGGTGGCCCCGGCGTAGGCGCCGGTCCCGAAGATCACGACGTTCTTGGTGGACCAGTCGGGGTCGCGGCTCAGGTCTGTGGCCAGCTCCAGGGCGACCGACACGACGGAGAGGCCGCGCGAACCCAGGGAGGTGCGCGATCCGACGTCCTTGGCGGTGCGCGAGGCGGCTTGGAAGAGTCGCACCAGCGAACCGGTCGCGGTTCCCGCTGCCTGCGCCTCATTGAGCGCACGGCGCACCTGTCCGGCGATCTCGCGTTCGCCGATGACGGCGGAGTCGAGTCCCGCGCCGACGGAGAAGAGATGCTCGATGACCTCGGTCTCGGTCTTGGAGACCAGCGCGGTGGAAATGACATCCTGGCTGAGCCCGGTGCTGGCAGCGATCTGGGAGATCACCTCCGACCGGGCGGCGGCCACGTCCTCGGACTGCGGGACTTCGCAGTAGATTTCGTAGCGGTTGCAGGTGGCCAGGGTGATGGCGCCGGCAACCGGGCTCGCCGAAGCGAGCACGACGGAAGCGACCTGGGAGGCGTCGGCACTAATCTTTGCCACGGTCTCGAGGTCGATGTCTGAATGAGAGGCAACGAGAGATAGTAAAACCACAGTGTGTCCAATCATAGCGCTTCTACGTCACGTAGAGCATCGCATGTGACAGGTTCGACCATCCCCCAGGCTGAATCAACAGCGTCCCCAATGAACAGTTCCCCCAAGTACCGCTTCCCCAATGAATCGGTTTCCCCATGATAGCCCCGTTATGTGCCGTGAGGCACTGGTTTCGTACCGGTTTTTTCCCCCCAAAGCATGGTGCGTGTTCGCTGGGGGCGTGCGGATTACGATTCGGCGCAACATGTTGGCAGAATCAATGCCATGACGTTGAGCCAGAACCACCCGCTGATGGACGGTCGTACCGCCAATTCCCCGTTGATTTCCGCCTACCGCGGCCAGAAGCCCAGCCGCAGACCCGTGTGGTTCATGCGCCAGGCAGGCCGTTCGCTGCCCGAGTACCGCAAGCTGCGCGAGGGCACCGAGATGCTCGAATCGTGCTTGCGTCCGGACATGGCCTCCGAAATCACCTTGCAGCCGGTGCGCCGCCACGACGTGGATGCCGGGATCTTCTTCTCCGACATCGTCATCCCGCTTAAGCTCGCCGGCATCGACGTGGACATCGTTCCGGGCGTCGGCCCGGTGCTGGGCGCCCCGGTGCGCACCGCGGCCGATGTGCGCGCGCTGCCCAAGATGGACGACGCGGCCCTGGACCCGATCCGCGAGGCCGTCGCGATGACCGTGGAGCAACTGGGCAACACCCCGCTGATCGGTTTCGCCGGCGCCCCGTTCACGGTGGCCGCCTACATGGTGGAGGGACGCCCGTCCCGCGACCACATGGGCCCGCGCACCATGATGCACGCGCAGCCCGGCGTCTGGGAGGAACTGGCCAACTGGGCAGCCGATGCTTCCGGCGCGTTCCTGCGCGCCCAGATTGAGGCCGGCGCCTCCGCCGGACAACTCTTCGACTCCTGGGCCGGGTCGCTCTCGCTGGGGGACTACACCAACTTCGTGGCACCCGCCTCGGCGCGTGCCCTGGACCTCGTGCGCGACACCGGCGTCCCGCTGGTGCACTTCGGCACCGGCACCTCCGAGTTGCTCGGCGCGATGCGCAACGTGGGCGTCGACGTCATGGGCGTTGACTACCGCCTGCCGCTGGACGAGGCCAACCGCCGCCTGGGCGGGGACATCCCGCTGCAGGGCAACATCGACCCGGCCCTGTTGACCGCCCCGTGGGAGGTCCTCGAGGCCCACGTGCGCGAGGTGCTGGCCGCCGGCGACACCGCGCCGGCGCACGTGGCGAACCTGGGCCACGGCGTGCCGCCGGAAACCAACCCGGAGACCCTCACCCGCGTGGTCGAGCTGATTCACTCGATCCCGGTGGCAGGGCGTTAAGCTAGAACCACCAGCAGTACCGCCGGGGTGCGGTGCGCGGGCCTCCGCGCGAAGGCCACGCGCAGCGCACCCCGGACCCGTCAGTTACACCTTCGTTTTCCCGGAAAAGAGTTGATGGTGCCAAACGTCCCAGAGCAGCCCCGCAGCGGCTCGGCCGACGAGGTCGGCGCAACCAGCCACGGGCGCGTGCGCCAGGAACCGGCCGACGCCGGGACGCCGGCGGAAGTATCCGGCCAGGGTGTCGACGGCGACCATGCGCCCGCCGCAGGGCAGGCGCCCGCCAAGGCCAGGCCCACCCAGGTCGCCTCCACTGCGGCTGCCCACGCCCTGCGCCTGCTGAACCGGGCCCGCGGCACCGAGGCCCACCCACCGGCACCGAGTGTTCCCGACGCCCCGTTGGCAGTGGTCGTCGGCGGCGGGATCTCCGGGCTGGTGGCTGCCCGGGAACTGGCGGCCAGCGGCCACCGCGTCCAGCTGCACGAGGCAGGACCCGTCTTCGGCGGCTGCGTGGGACTCCACGAGGTCGCCGGGCTGGCACTGGATGCCGGCGCCGAGTCCTTCGCCACCCGCTCCACCGCCGTCGCCGACCTGCTGGGCGAACTGGGCCTGGGTGATGACATCGTCACGCCCGAACCCGGGGGAGCCTGGCTCTACCTCAAGCGCGGGGCGGAGAACGTGGTCCTGCCGCTTCCCGCCACCGGCATCCTGGGCATCCCCGGGGACCCGTGGGCCGAGGAGGTGCGCCGCGCCGTGGGCCGTGCCGGCGCGCTGCGTGCCGCCGCCGACTTGATCACCCCGGTCTCCAAGAAGATCCTCGAGGGCGACATGTCCCTCGGCGCCCTGGTCCGCTCCCGCATGGGCTCGGCGGTGCTGGAGAACCTGGTGACCCCCGTGGTCTCCGGGGTGCACTCGGCGGACCCCGACACCCTTGACGTGGACGCCATCGCGCCGGGGCTGCGCGCCGCCGTGCACAAACACGGCTCGCTGGCCCGCGCCGTCGCAGCCATGCGTGCAGCGGCCCCTGCCGGATCCGCCGTCGCATCCGTCTCCGGGGGCATGAACCGCCTGGCCGCGGCGCTGGTGGCCGACCTCAAGGCCGCGGGCGTCCAGCTGCACGCTAACAGCCCGGTGGCAGGCATCGCGCCGGGCGCCGGGGGCACCGGCTTCCGCATTGAGCTGGCCCCGCGGGCCGCCGCCGCCTCCGCGGCCAAGGACGCCAAGCACGAAAAGGAATCGCGGCACGAACGCCACGAGCGCCAGGCCCATGAGGCCGGGGCCGCCGGGGCCGGGCAGCGGCGCGAAGTGCTTGCCGACCGCCTCGTCATGGCCACCGGCGGCGAAACCGCTGTCGATCTGTTGCGCGGCATCGACGCCGGGTTCGCCGAGCACCGCCCGGCTCCGGGTGCCGGCATTTCCCTGGTCACCCTGGTGGTCGACAAGCCCGAACTCGACGACGCCCCGCGCGGCACCGGACTGCTGGTGGCCCCCACCGTCGATGACGTCGGGGCCAAGGCGCTGACCCACGCCACCGCCAAGTGGCACTGGCTCGGGGACGAATCGGGCCCCGGCTCCCATGTGCTGCGCCTGTCCTACGGACGACTCAACGACGTGGCCTCCGCCCTGGTGAACGCCGATGACTCCTCGCTGCGCAATGCGGCGCTGAAGGACGCCTCGGTGCTGCTGGGAATCGAGATCACCGCCGGGGACATCCTGGGCTTCGACGTGGTGCGCTATTCCGGAGCGCTGCCCTTCGCCACCACCGGCCATGCCAAGCGCGTTGCACTGATCCGCGAACTCGCCGCCACCCACCAGGGGCTCGACATCGTCGGGGCCTGGCTGGCTGGCACCGGCCTGGCCTCCGTGATCGCCGACACCCGCAAA
This sequence comes from Paeniglutamicibacter sulfureus, assembly GCF_030512175.1. Taxonomy (GTDB): domain Bacteria; phylum Actinomycetota; class Actinomycetes; order Actinomycetales; family Micrococcaceae; genus Paeniglutamicibacter; species Paeniglutamicibacter sulfureus. The sequence goes on from NZ_JAULBL010000002.1 coordinate 1,941,831, forward strand.
CGGCTGCGCATCACCGTCAGCTGAGCCTTCCACCCAGAGATTCGTTTCACTTACGATTACCGCTTCGCCCCCCACGGGCGGAGCACCGCCAAGAAAGCAGGAGATCCAAACCATGAGTGCAGTGGAATCCAACTCACCCGTCATCCGCGACCGCGAAGCAGCGGGTTCCGACGCGACCATGTACTACACCCTGTGGACCGTCTTCAAGCGCGATTCGGACCTGGACCGCCACGAGGGCGTCGAGGCGTTTGACGCGCTCATCGCCGAGCTCGCCGCCGAGGGAGTGACCCTGCGCGGCACCTACGACGTCTCCGCCATGCGCGAGGACGCCGACGTGATGACCTGGGTCCACGGCCCGACCGCCGAGTCCCTGCAGGCAGCGGTGCGCAAGATCCGCCGCTCCTACCTCTTCGCCGAGACCTCCATCGTCTACTCGACCATGGGCGTGCACCGCGAGGCCGAGTTCGCCAAGGACCACTCGCCGGCCTTCGCCCGCGGCGTGGCCCCGGAGACCTGGATGACCGTCTACCCGTTCGTGCGCTCCAATGACTGGTACCTGCTGGACCCCAAGGAGCGCGGCAAGATGCTGCGCGACCACGGCATCCTGGGCCGCGAGTTCCCCGAGGTGCTGGCCAACACCGTCGCCGCCTTCTCCTTCAGCGACTACGAATGGCAGATCTGCCTTGAGGCCCCGGACATGATCGACCTCGTCGACATGATGCGCCACCTGCGCTACACCGAGGCCCGCAACCACGTGCGCGAGGAAACCCCGTTCTACACCGGTCGCCGCATTTCCACCGCCGAGGTCGCCGAGGTCCTGCGATGAGCCAGGATTTCGATCCTCGCACCGGATACGACGCCAACGGCGTGATGGAACCCAAGGCGTACGACGCGATCCTGCTGGCGTCCTTCGGCGGCCCCGAGGGCCAGGAGGACGTGATCCCGTTCCTGCGCAATGTCACGGCCGGCCGCGGCATCCCCGACGAGCGCCTCGAGGAGGTCGCCACCCACTATCGGGCCAACGGCGGCGTCTCCCCGATCAACGCGCAGAACCGCGCGCTGAAGGCGGCCCTGGAGGCCGAGTTGGCCGCCCGCGGCATCAACGTGCCGGTCTACTGGGGCAACCGCAACTGGGCGCCGTATGTCGCGGAAACCATCGAGCAGATCCATGCCGAGGGGCACCGCACGGTGCTGATGCTCTCCACCAGCGCCTACTCCGGCTACTCCTCCTGCCGCCAGTACCGCGAGGACCTGGGCGTCGCCCTGCGCGAGACCGGGCTGGAGGGCAAGCTCGAGGTGGACAAGGTGCGCCAGTACTTCGACACCCCCGCGTTCGTGAACCCGTTCATGGACGGGCTGCGCGACTCGCTGGCCAACGTCCGGGCGCAGCTGGCGACGGCCGGCAACCCGGAGGGCGAGATCAGAATCGTCTTTGTCACCCACTCCATCCCGACCTCCGACGCCCAGGCCGCCGGCCCGCGCGAGATGGTCGCGCAGCTGGACACCGACCTGTACTCGGCCCAGCACCTTGCGGTGGCCGACGCGATCCTGGCCGGTGTGCCCGAGGCCGCCGGCCTGGAGCACTCCCTGGTCTTCCAGTCCCGCTCCGGCGCCCCGCACGTGCCGTGGCTGGAACCGGACATCAACGATGCGCTCACGCAGTACCAGGCCGCCGGCGTCGCCGGGGTCGTGGTGATGCCCATCGGCTTCGTCTCGGACCACATGGAGGTCCTCTGGGACCTGGACACCGAGGCGAAGGAAACCTGCGCCGAACTCGGCCTGGCCTTCCACCGCGCACCGACCCCCGGGACCCACGCCACGTTCGTCTCCGGCATGGTCGACCTGGTGGCCGAGCGCCTGGCCGGCAGCGACGGAAGCGCGCTGAAGCCCGGACGCGCCTCGGTCGCCGAGCTCGGCCCGTGGTTCGATGTCTGCCGCCCCAACTGCTGCGTGAAGGTGATGCGCGACGGGACCACCAAACCGACCATCGCCGCAGTCGACTCCGAGGTCGGGGTGCCTGCATCATGAGCGCCGAACGCTTCACCATCGGCACCCGCGGCTCTGCGCTGGCCACCACGCAGACCGGGAACGTCGCCGCGCAACTGCACGAGATCTCCCAGGTCCCCTACGACACCGTGCTGGTCAAGACCGAGGGGGACGTGACCACCGGTCCGCTGTCCCAGCTCGGCGGCACCGGCGTGTTCGCCGCCGCCCTGCGCCAGGCGCTCTACGAGGGCAACTGCGACCTTGCTGTGCACTCGCTCAAGGACCTGCCCACCACGCAGCCCGAGGGCCTGGTCATTGCCGCCACGCCGAAGCGAGCGGACGTTCGCGACGCCCTGTGCGCCCGCGACGGGCTTTTCCTGGCCGAATTGCCCGAGGGAGCCACCGTCGGCACCGGTTCCCCGCGCCGCGCCGCCCAGGTGCTGGCCTTCCGGCCGGATCTGAAGATCGTGGACATCCGCGGCAACGTCGGCACCCGGCTGGGCCGGGTCAAGGGCTCGCCGGCGCAAAAGGACGACGGGGGAGTGGGGCGCACCGCCCAGGGCGACCTGGACGCGGTCATCCTGGCCGCCGCCGGCCTGGAGCGCCTGGGCCTGGAATCGCACATCACCGAGTACCTGGACCCGGAGATCATGCTCCCGGCCCCCGGCCAGGGCTCCCTGGCCGTGGAGGTGCGGACCGGCGGCAGCGGACACCCGTCCGTCGACGCGGCCTTGGAAACCATGGACGACGGCGACACGCGCCTGGCCATCACCGCCGAGCGCGCGCTGCTGGCCCGCCTCGAGGCCGGCTGCGCCGCGCCCATCGGCGCGCTGGCCACGGTGCACGGCGAAGTCCTGGTACTCGACTCGGTGGCTTGCCGTCCCGACGGCACCGACACCATGCGCCGCTCCGCCACCACGCAAACGCTCACCGTCGACGGCGCCCACGCCCTGGGCGTGGCGCTGGCCGAGCAATTGCTGCGCGAGGGCGCTGCCGACCTGGCGGGACTCTAGTCGCCACCATGAACGCTGATTCAGTGCTCGCCGGCCGCACCGCCCTGCTGCTGCGCGACCCCGCGCGGGCCGCGGAAACGGTGGCGCGGCTGGCGGCGCGCGGCGCGTCCGCGGCCGTGTGCAGGCTCATCGACTTCGAGCTGCCCGCCGACACCGGCGTGCTGGATACCGGGGTGCGCCGGCTGCTGGACGGCGAGTTCGACTGGCTGGTGCTCACCTCGGTGAATACGGCCAGGGCCCTTGAACTCCGCGCCCGGGCCCTGGGCCTGGAACCGCGCATTCCGCGAAACACGCGGGTTGCGGTGGTCGGCGAGGCGACGGCGCGCGCCGTGAAGGCGCTGGGAGCGTCCGTGGACTTCATGCCGGAGCACGACCATTCGGCGCGCGGCATGCTCGCCGAGTGGGAGGAACTCAGCTCCCCGCCCCGGCCCGGCAAGCCGCACACCGCATTCATGCCGCAGGCTGACATCGCCTCCCCGACGCTGCGCGACGGCTTCACCGCCAGCGGCTGGGACGCACATATCGTCATCGCCTACCGCACCGTCCCGGCCCCCGCAGATCCCGAATTGGCCCTGCAGCCCCCGCTGCCGGACCCCGACCTGCCCCACGGCAGCCACACCCTGGCCCGGGACCAGCTGCCCGCCGCCGTGGACCGGCTGGATGCGGTGTTCTTCACCTCTCCGAGCACCGTGGACCAGTTCCTGTCCCTGGTCCCGGCACCCGGGGCGAACCTGGCGCTGGTGGCAATCGGCGACAGCACCGCTGCCCGCCTGCGCGCCCACGGGCTGGAGCCCACCGCCACCGCCGGTTTCCCGACCCCCGAGGGCCTCATCAACGCCTGGGAGCAATCCCTGCAGCCCGCGCAAGAACCCCCGACCTAGGGGGGATCCCGCGGCGCCGGCCCGAAGTCGGCGCCGCACACCCCCCAGCTTTCGAACCACCGCCAGCCTTCGAACCACCCCCGCCTTCAAACCCCCAGTCACGAGCTTCACAAGGAGCCAGAATGTCATTCCCCGCCCGCAGGCCCCGTCGCCTGCGCACCACCCCAGCGATGCGCCGGCTTTCGGCCGAGCTCGTGATGGCCCCGCAGCAGCTGATCCTGCCCGCGTTCGTGCGCGAGGGGCTCACCGAACCGAACCCGATCACCTCCATGCCGGGGGTTGTCCAGCACACCATGGACACGCTCAAGGCAGCCGCCGCCGAGGCCGTCGAGCTGGGCCTGGGAGGCATCATGCTCTTCGGCATCCCGGAGACCCGCGACGCCGCCGGCAGCGCGGGCGTGGACCCGGCCGGCATCCTGAACCGCGGGATCGAGGCAGTGCGCGCCGAGGTCGGCGACGAGCTGGTCATCATGTCCGATGTCTGCCTGGACGAATTCACCGACCACGGCCACTGCGGCGTGCTCGATGCGGCGGGCAATGTCGACAACGACGCCACGCTCGAAATCTACGGCCGCATGGCCGTCGCGCAGGCCGAGGCCGGAGCGCACATGCTCGGCCCTTCGGGCATGATGGACGGCCAGGTAGCGGTGATCCGCCAGGCGCTGGACGACGCCGGTCACCAGGATGTCTCCATCCTCGCCTACGCCGCGAAGTACGCCAGTGCGTTCTACGGCCCGTTCCGCGAGGCCGTCGATTCCCAGTTGAAGGGCGATCGCCGAACCTACCAGATGGATGCCTCCAACCGCCGCGAGGCGATGATCGAGGTCGAGCTGGACCTGGCCGAGGGCGCCGACATGGTCATGGTCAAGCCGGCCATGAGCTACCTGGACGTGCTGGCGGACGTGGCCGCCATGTCCCCGGTGCCGGTCTCCGCCTACCAGATCTCCGGCGAGTACGCGATGATCGAGGCCGCCGCCGCCAACGGCTGGATCGACCGCCGCGCCGCCATCACCGAATCCGTGCTGGGCATCCGCCGTGCCGGGGCCGACACCGTGTTGACCTACTGGGCCAGCGAGCTCGCCCAGTGGCTGAAAGAAGGAAAATAATGACCAGCTCCGCAGAACTCTTCGCCACCGCCCAGCAGCTCATGCCCGGCGGGGTGAACTCCCCGGTGCGCGCCTTCGGCTCGGTCGGCGGGGTTCCCCCGTTCATGGTCGGTGCCAAGGGCGCCTACCTGACCGACGCCGATGGCAACTCCTACGTCGACCTGGTCTGCTCGTGGGGACCGGCGTTGCTGGGCCACGCCCACCCCGCCATCCAAGATGCGGTCCACGCGGCGGTCGACCGCGGGCTGTCCTTCGGCGCCTCCACGCCCGACGAGGGCAGGCTGGCCCGCCTGGTGATGGATCGCTTCGGCGGCGTGGAGCGCATGCGCATGGTCTCCACCGGCACCGAGGCCACCATGACCGCGGTGCGCCTGGCCCGGGGCTACACCGGCCGCGACCTGATCGTGAAGTTCGCCGGCTGCTACCACGGCCACCTCGACGGACTGCTGGCCGCCGCCGGCTCCGGCCTGGCGACCCTGGCACTGCCCGGCTCAGCAGGGGTAACCGCGGCCACCGCCGCCGAAACCCTGGTGCTGCCGTATAACGACCGCGAGGCCATCACCACCGCGTTCGCCGAGCACGGGGAGCGGATCGCGGCGGTCATCACCGAATCGGCACCCTGCAACATGGGCGTGGTCACCCCGGAAGCCGGCTTCAACAAGTTCCTGGCCGAGACCACTCGCGCCAACGGCGCGCTGCTGATCTTGGATGAGGTGCTCACCGGGTTCCGCGCCTCGGACGCCGGCTACTGGGGACTGACGGGCCGCACCGAGGGCTGGACCCCGGATCTCTACACCTTCGGCAAGGTCATCGGCGGCGGCCTGCCCACAGCTGCCCTGGGCGGCCGCGCCGAGGTCATGGACTACCTGGCCCCGCTGGGCCCGGTGTACCAGGCCGGCACGCTCTCGGGGAACCCGGTGGCCATGGCCGCCGGCATCGCCCAGTTGACCAACGCCACCGCCGAGGTCTACGCGCACATCGACGCGAAGTCCCTGCAGCTGCAGGCGGCCCTCACCGAGGCACTGGGTGCCGCCGGTGTCGACCACTCGATCCAGCGTGCCGGCAACCTGTTCTCGGTCGCCTTCGGCACCTCGGAACACGGGGTGCACAACTACGAACAGGCCCAGGCACAGGAAGCATACCGCTACGCACCGTTCTTCCACTCGATGCTGGAAGCGGGAATCTACCTGCCGCCGAGCGTATTCGAGGCCTGGTTCCTGTCCTCGGCGCACGACGATGACGCCATGGAAAAGATCTTCGCTGCGCTTCCGGCTGCCGCTCGCGCGGCGGCATCGGCGGTTCCCACCGTTTAGCCCCAACAAGTGCTGTGAAAGCCCCTCGGATGCTGCCGCGTCAATCGCTTGATGCAGCAGTTTCCGGGGGTATTTTCATTTGTTCGGGCAGTTCACGCCGCGTTGAGAATAAAATTTGGTGAGGTCTAGGCCACTTTCCCCTCCGGCCTTTCTCCGGGGCCGTGGCCTGTGGGGGAAAGTGGCACAGACGTCTACGGGTAATGCAGGGAACAGCAAAACGGCACGTCAGATATCGATTGTTTGACCTGTTCGGGTGTGGGGACGGTAGCTCTGATTCCCGGCGCAGGGACGCACCCGGGGATGATCGGTTCGCCAGGGTGTATTGGCAACGCGGCTACGCTTGTCCGGTTAGTTTTCGCGTTTCGTTGCCGCCGAGGAATTCAGTGAGCCTTTTTCGTACCAAACCCGTGGAGAGTTTCCTGGCAGACGCCGCGGAACCGGGACGACAGCTCAAGCGGTCCCTGAACACTTGGGATCTGATGATCATGGGTGTCGCAGTGTCGGTGGGCGCCGGAATCTTTTCCGTGGGCGCACGGGCCGCAGCAAACTTTTCCGGTCCCGCAGTCACGCTGTCATTCGTGATCGCCGCTTTGACCTGCGCCATGGCCATCATGTGCTACGCGGAATTCGCGACGGCGATCCCCGTCGCGGGTTCGGCTTATGTGTTCTCCTACGCTACCATGGGCGAGTTCGTCGCGTGGATCATCGGTTGGAACCTGATCCTCGAACTTTTCACGGCGACTGCGGTGATCGCCAAGTATTGGGGTATCTACCTCACCGAAGTTTTCCAGCTCGTGGGAGTACACCTCTCACCCACCATTGACCTAGGCATCGTCACCATGAGCTGGGGACCATTGCTGATCGTTGCGCTGTTCACGCTGTTGCTCGTCATGGGCACCAAGCTGTCAGCCACGGTCGGGAATGTGTTCACCATCATCAAGATCGCCGTCGTGCTCTTTGTCATCGTCGCCGGCCTGTTCTACATCAAGGCGGAGAACTTCACTCCGTTCATCCCGGAAGCCATTCCGGCCACGGGGGATGGCACCACCGACGTGCTCAAGCAGTCGCTCTTCGCCTTTGCCACCGGTGCCGCTCCGGCACAGTACGGCATGATGGGTGTGCTGGCCGGAGCCGCGCTGGTCTTCTTCGCGTTCGTCGGCTTCGACGTCGTGGCAACCAGCGCCGAAGGTCACCAACCCGAACAAGACGCTGCCCCGCGGCATCTTCGCCGGCCTTGCCCTGACCACGCTGCTGTACGTGGGTGTCTCATTCGCACTGACGGGCATGGTGTCCTACAGGGATCTGGCAGCGGTCGAAACCCCGACGCTGGCCACCGCGTTCTCGCTGGTAGGCAACGACGGGGCAGCATCGGTCATCGCCGTCGGCTCGCTCATCGGCCTAACCACAGTGGTCATGGTGCTGCTGATGGGGCTCTCGCGAGTGGTGCTGGCCATCAGCCGCGACGGGCTGCTGCCGCACTCCCTGTCCAAGACCAGTGCCAAACGCGGCGCCCCGGTGCGCATCACCGTAATTTGCGGTTCCCTGGTTGCCCTGGTGGCCGGGTTCACCCGAGTGGACGTGCTCGAGGAAATGATCAATATCGGCACGCTTTCGGCGTTCGTGATGGTCAGCCTGGGCATCATCGTGTTGCGCCGCAAGCGCCCGGATCTCAAGCCGGCCTACCGGGTACCGTTCGGTCCGGTCATCCCAATTGTCTCGGCCCTGCTGTGCACCTACCTGATGCTCAACCTGGCCGTCGAGACGTGGATCTACTTTGTTGTGTGGTTGGTTCTCGGCGTGCTGATCTACTTCGGCTACGGACGCAGCCACTCTCGCCTTGACGAAAAGCATGCGGATCAGGTGGCGGCGATGGAAAAGATTCCTGAGCCGGAGCTTGCGGCCAAGTAGTACGGAAGAGCGGCTGGCGGCTTGGCTAGCCAGTTGCGGTAGCGGTTAATCTGTGACCGACAGCGTATTAAGTCTCTCTGATTCAGAGGCAGGCACCGGCGCCGTTGATATCTTCGCGCAGCACGGGGGCGTTGGCCCGGGGAACGCACTCCGATCAGAGCTTCGGCCTTCATCTTAGTCGCATTTGACGAAGGCAAGCATTGCACCGGAAGGGAACTCGCTGGCCTGCGTCATGCCGAACGACTCGTAGAACGCCTTCTGCCCGGGCTCATCGTCGGTCAACAGGACTTTCTGCCGAACGCCTGGATATTGCGCGAAGATCAGCTCGGCAAGCGCTCGGCCAATCCCGCCCGGTGGTGATCCGGGTGGACAAGAATATCCTGCAGGTAGCAGATCGAAGCGCCGTCGGAAATGCTCCGGGCCAAGCCGACCAGCTGGTTGCCGACGTGGGCAACAGCTACCGTGTGCGAACCTTGAATCGCGGTCAACAGGGTATCGGGGGAGTTCGCGTAGGCGCTCCAGCCGACTGCGCTGTACAAGTCGATCAGTTCGACGGTGTCGATCTGCTTCGTGAGTGAATACGCGATGTTCTCCATTCCCGTTGTTCTATCACACCGCGCATATGACAGTAGGGAGGCGTTGGCCGCGTGCCGCGACTGGGTCAGTGGACCACGGTGACCTACGCGATGAATGGAGAAGATCAGGCAGCTGCGGTTTCCGGATGGAAGACCCAGTTCCGCCTGGGTAATCGCAGCGGATCCCGCGATGCGGGCAGCACCACATGGGGGATTTGGGCAATCACAACGACCTCAAAATGCCCCGCATGGTAAGCGGTGTGGCAGCGGATGCACAATAACAACCCGTTGGACACATTGGTCTTCCCACCTTCGGAAAACGCCTTGATGTGGTGGACTTCAGTGCGGTGCACCGGCATCGAACAACCCGGATTTGCACAGCCGCGGTCGCGGGCGGCGATGGCCCGCTTCTGCGCCTTGGTGAAGTAACGAACTTTCCTGCCAAGATCCAACGGCTGGCTGTTGCCGCCCATGACCAGCGGCAGGATCCCAGCATTGCAGGCCAGCCGACGCGCTGTTGCAGCGGAAACGAGTTCTCCGTGCTGGGTGAAGCCGGGTTCGGTGGTGATCCCGGCCAGGGCATCGTAGGTAATCGTCACCAGGATGTCTATGCGGGAGCCCATCGGCATCCACACGTCCTCGGGTGTTTGCGGGTCGATCAATCTGGTGATTGCGTCGAACACCACCTGGTAGAGCCTGCGTGCGCGCAACCTGGCGTTTGTTTCCTTTGCGGTCTCCCCGGGGAGCGGTGCTTCCTCGGGGGAGATGGCAATCGGGCGGCCAACGTCGTTGAAGCCCGCGCGTGGGCGTTGGTCGACCGGCGTGTCGGGGTTTGCCGCCCATTCGGGAATGGGGAGGAAGTCTGGGTTGAAGGGGGTGCCGAGCGTACCGGGAGTGCCCGGTGCGGTGAATCGGACACCAGCGATGGAAGAATTTTCGTCCGTGGACATGTCCGTGGCATCTACCGAGGAGCCGCTGCCGTGGGCGTCGTCCTCGGGGGAGTTCGCGGTATCGGCGTCGGCGGTATTGGGGGTGCAGTCCGTGGCCTCGTCCTCGCCGGGCTCGTCGGCATTGCCACGATCGGTGGGGCCGGCGAGCTGGCCGGAGGAAGTGCGGGGGTTGTTCTGATCGTCGGCCAAGCTCATCAGTTGTTCGTGGCCCACGGCGTCGGTGGTCAACTCCCAGACATAGCCGGTGGGCCGTTTGCCCTTGAAACGCAGGTTGAGGTTGCGCTCCATGATGGCTTCCTCGCGGTCTAGAACACTGCGGTCAAGGTCGACGGATGCCCTCTTGATCAACTTGTCGACGGTCTTCTGTCCGGCGGTGACCAAGGTGCCTGCTACCAGGGCCTCGAGCTTGGTGCGAACGTCGTGGGGATCCGATTGGACTTCGATGGCGGGCTCGAGTGCCGCGAGCTTGGCCGCAGCGCTGGCAATGGCGCGCGGATCGACTGAACCCGACGCTAGGATACTGCCCAATTGCGGGTAACTGGCCGGGGCACTCTGCCCGTCGGCATCGAGATGCGGCAGCAGCCGATCGTGGGATTTCACGCGGTGTTCGGCAGTGAAGTAGTCGAGATTGAACTGGGACTCCAGAAACTCTGGGGTGCCTTTGTGCAGCGGTTTGCGATCGGCGGCGCTCACGGCGTCGGCAGGAAGCTGCGTATCTCCGTGGGCGAAGGCCTCCTGTGCGGCCAACACGCGGTTGAGCCCGGCCAGCGCGCCGTCGGTCAACGTATTGACCTCGGTCATGTCGCACGAGCCCGCGGCGATGATTTGCGCGTGGCTGCCCGCATGGGCGAAGCGCTCGGATAATCGCGCAAAGGCCGCGGCGCGGACCGGGGAGCCACCGATCGACCGATCCGCAGCATCAACGGTCCGGCGCAGCAGGAGTTCGAGCGCTGCAAGGGTTCGCAACGGGTCGATGGGCGTGCCGGCATCCGGGGTTGGGCCGGTGGTCCCGGTTCCCAGTGCCCCGTTGAGCGCGGTCAGTGCCGCGTCGATGATGCCGATGGCTGTGCTCATGTCTCCCATGATGCGCCTGGCGCCACGCGTGTGGGTGGCACGTGGCGGGATTGTGGATAAGCGCCGGGTGCACTCGGGCGTAGGCGTTGCCGGCAGCGGAGACGGAGGGAGCAACGCGTGTGGCGACCACCGTCGGGCACCAGGCAGGATGCGCCGGGCCTGCGGTGGGAAATGAGGCGATTCAGAGACAAAGAACGCGCTGTTCCCCCCTCCAGCCGCAAGGCAGAAGCAGGGGGAACAGCGCGTTCTCGGGTTCACTGCCCGGCCGGGATTGAGGCCGGGAGCGGGGGTGGAGCCTAGAAGGCGGGGATGACGCTTCCGTCGGTCCAGGTCTTCTTGATGTAATCTCCAACCTCGGCCGAGTGGAGAAGCTCTTCGAGCTTGGCGATGGCCGCGGTCTTTTCGCCTTCACGCCAGGTGAGGAAGTTGGCGTTCGGGTTGTCGATGGCCGATTCCTGGGCAACGACCTCGTCCAGGTTCAGCTTCGCCTGGGCGATGTAGTTGCCGTTGATGATGGACAGGCCGATGGTCGGATCCTCGGCGTAGAACTTGGGAACCTGTTCGGAGTTGACTTCCTTGAACGTCAGCTTCTTCGGGTTCTTGGCTTCGTCGCCCTCAAGGGTCAGTGCCGAGTCGGTGTCCTCGAGGCCGGTGAGCACGCCGGCGGTTTCCAGGACGCGCAGGCCGCGCAGCTGGTTCACCGGGTCGTTGTTCAGCAGCACGGTGGAGCCCTCGGTGACCTCGGCGATGTCCTTGAACTTCTTGGAGAAGACGGTCAGCGGCTCGACGTGGATGCCCGCGCCGTGCTCGAACTTGTATCCCTTGGACTTCACCTGGTCTGCGAGGTATGCCTCGGTCTGGAAGTAGTTGGCATCCAGGGTCTTGTCGGCCAGTGCGATGTTCGGCGTCTGGTAGTCGTCGATTTCGGTGATTTCCAGGTCGATGCCCGCATCCGGGGCCAGGTTCTCATCGATGTACTGGAGGATCTGGGCATGCGGGATCGGGCTGGAGCCGACCTTCACAATGGTCGGGTTGGCCGGGTCGAGGGTTGCTTCCGCGCTGGGGGTGGTGGCAGTGCCGCCTCCGCAAGCCGTCAGTGCGAACAACGTGGCGACACCGGTCAGGGCAAGTGCGAGTTTCTTACGCATGGGATGCGCTTCCTTTTCATCAAGTTCCGGTGTCGGCGACAGCGGAAAACAAACGCAGCTAGCGGCTACTGGCTGCGCGCCGGCGGGATGAGCCGTCGGAATTCTTTGGTGCGGGGGCAGGGCCCCGACGGTTTAGCGGTGGTCGACGAGGCGGGCCAGCCGGTCGCCGAGGATCTGGACCAGCTGGACCAGGAGAACCATGATCACGATGGTCACGATCATCACGGTGCCGTCATAGCGCTGGAAACCGTAGTTGTAGGCCAGACGGCCCAGGCCGCCACCGCCGACCAGACCGGCCATCGCGGAGTACCCGATGAGCGTGACGACGGTGGTGGTGGTTGCCGCGATGATGCCCGGCAGTGCTTCCGGCACCAGGACCTTGCGGGTGACCTGCATCTTTGTCGAACCCATGACCAGGGCCGCATCAATCTTTCCGGTGGAGACGTCGCGCAGCGCGGATTCCACCAGGCGGGCGAAGAACGGGATGGTGCCGATCGTCAGCGACACCGAGGCGGCGACCGGGCCCAGCGAGACGCCGACCAGCAGGGTGGCGAACGGGATCAGGGACAGCATCAGGATGGCAAAGGGGATGGAACGGGTGATGTTGGTGATGACGCCGGAAAGCAGCAGATTCAACCAAGGGATCGGGGTCAACCCGCTCTTGGCGGTGTTCAGCAGGAGAACGCCCAGCGGCAGGCCCACCAAGACTGTGAAGAAGCCGGAGATGCCGGTCATTTGCAGGGTCTCGAGGAACGCCGGCCACATGGCCTTGGTGATGCCGGGGTTGGTCATCAGGTCATTGAAGAAGTCCATTGCTTACTTGCCCTCCTTCACCGTGACTGCGACGCCGTTGGCGAGCAGGTGGTTGGTGATGCCGGTGATGTCTGCTCCCTCGGGAAGCTGAATGCGAATGTGCGCGAATTGGTGTTCACCGAGATGCTCGACGGAGCCGGCCAGGACGTTTACGTCGGTGTTGAACGTACGGGCAATCGAGGAGATTACCGGCTCGGTTGCCTGGGTGCCGGAGTACAGAAGGTCCAGGACGGTTCCCGCGGGAAGGCTGTCCGGCAATTCACCGGGCATCGGCAACAACGCCTGGGAGAGACGGCCGGCCGGGTCGGCGACGACCTTTTCGATGTCCCCGTGCTCGACGATGCGGCCGGCTTCCAGCAGCGAGACCGAGTCACAGGCCTGCTTCACGACGTTCATTTCGTGCGTGATGATCAGAACCGTGAGGTTCAGGCGGTCGCGGACCGACTTGATGAGCTCGAGGATCTCGTTGGTGGTCTTGGGATCCAGGGCGCTGGTTGGCTCATCACAAAGCAATACGTCGGGATCCGAGGACAGGGCGCGGGCGATGCCCACGCGCTGGCGCTGGCCGCCCGAGAGCTGGGCAGGGTAGGCGTCTGCGAACTGGGTCAGACCGACGAGCTCAAGCAGGGCGGTGACCTTTTCGGTGATCTTGGCCTTGGGTGTGCCGATCAGCTCCAGCGGGAAGGCCACATTCTGCGCCGTGGTGCGCGAATCCATGAGATTGGCGTGCTGGAAGACCATGCCGATGCGTCGCCGTGCGGTGCGCAAATCGGCATCGGACACGTTGGCCAGTTCCTTGTTGTTAACGGCGACCGACCCGGAGGTGGGTCGGTCCAGCAGGGTGAGGCAACGGACGAGCGTTGATTTTCCTGCTCCGGAATGGCCGATGATGCCGTGGATTTGGCCGGCGTCGACGTGCAAGGAGACACCATCCAGGGCCACGACTTCGCGTCCGCCCTGCCGGTAGACCTTGCGCAGGTCGGTGACTGTGATCAAAAGGGGTGTCCTTAGCAATCAAAAAGAAAAGGGGTACTGGCCATTCAACCACTATCGAATGAATGCGGCGCAATCATGGACATAGTTGGCCATATTTTGCAACCGTTGTCCATAAATGCGGGATCATTCGTCTGATTCACGTGGAATCCAGGCCATTCTCGAAGAAATCGCCGATTGCCCGCGGCAAAAACGCTACGAGGGGTTACCCGATCGTAGGGTGATCTGTGTCACGAGTGTTCTGCGCCTGGGAAATGTTGCCTTCTGTTGCGCCGAAGGCCCGGCATCTTCGACTCCGATGGTCGGACTCCCGGTGCCGTTGATGCCTTTCCCGGCGCTCTTCCGCAGCGAGGACGGAAGGTACCTTTGCCCACCGAAAACGCCAAAGGCGACCCCATGCAGGGTCGCCTTCAGACTCATTCGCAACGTGGGGGGGCTAGGCCTTGACCGGCCACTGCCCGTCGACGACGGCAGCTGGGTCCTTGCGGCGGAAGAACTCCTGCAGGCTAGCTGCTTGCTCCTTAGCCCAGTCGACCTGGAAATCGTGCAAGTCCGCAGCATCAATCTGCAGGTTCGGGTACTTGGCGGCCTGCGCATCGGCAATCCCGATGGTGGCTGCGGCATCGGCTGCCGACGTGTGTGCGTTCACCAGCTGAACGCCATAGAACTCGCTCATCACCGAGAGGTTTCGCTTGCCGCGGCGGTACTTGTCCACCTGCTTGTCCAGGACGTACGGGTCGATGACCGGCGAGGCGACAAGCGGGTCCAGCAGGTGGCGCTTGGCCTCTCGGTCAAGAACCGTGAAGTCATACGCGGCGTTGAAGGCCATGACAGGCATGGTCTGGAACAGATCGGCAAGGAAGGCCGAGATCTCGGCAACGGCCGTGGCGGAGTCCATTCCCTCTGCCTGGGCCTTGGCGGTGGTGATGCCGTGGATCGCCGCTGCCTCTTCAGGAATCGCCACGCCGGGGTCGACGAGCCATTCCCTGGTCTGCAGGATTTCCGAGCGCCCGTTGACCACGACGATGGAAGCGGTGACGATGCGGGCGTCGAGTGGATCGCGACCAGTGGTTTCCAGGTCGAATGCAGCGCGGGGGAGATTGTGCCAAGAATTCATGAAACCAACGCTACCGGGAACCAGAGACACTTTGGCCCACCGCAGCACGAGCGTGGATGAACACCCTGCGAGAGACCGGATAATGGAGTGATACGTGTGGGGAAAGGGGACAATCGTTGACTCAACCAGGCCAAGAGCCGCTGCGGGACCAAACCGGCCAAGCTGACGGCGGTACTGCCGGGTTGGACTATGACGAAGCCGTCTTTGCCCTCGTTGCGCTGATTCCCTCCGGGAAGGTCCTTTCCTACGGCGACATTGCGGAACTGCTCGGTTCCGGCGGCCCGCGCCAGGTCGGCAAGACGATGGGTCGCGGCGGGGCCGATGTCACCTGGTGGCGGGTCATCCGCTCCAACGGGACCCTTCCGGCGGCCTTGCAGTCGATCGCCAACGTGCACTGGGACCGGGAATCCACGCCCCGCACCGCCTCCGGTGTCCGTATGGCGAAGGCCCGCTGGCAACCCTCCGAGGCAGACCACGCGCGCATTGACCGCGTGGCCGAACTGCTGCCGATTCCAAAACGTCACCCGCGAATGATCTGATGGAGCACATGGACACCCTCGCATCCACCCGCGATATCGCGCTTACCGCCGCGGACCACGCCTTGGTCGCCGATGCCGCGCAGCAGGAATTGCTGGAGCTCGAACCCGGCCACGGACCGGTGTTGGTGTTGGGCGGACCCGGGACCGGGAAGACCACGACGCTGCTGCGAGTGCTCACGGCGCGGCTGGACACCGGGCTTGATCCGCAGCACGTGCTGGTGCTTTCCCCTACACGCTCCGCCGCGGCCACGCTCCGCGACGACCTCTCCGCCGGCACCGACAAGACGTTCTCCGAACCTGCCGTGCGCACCTGGTCTGCCTACGCGTTCGACCTGATCCGCAGGGCCCGGCTGGATGGGCTGCTGCCGGCATTGCAACGGCCACCCCGGCTGCTTTCGGGACCCGAGCAGGACACCTTGATCGGACACCTGCTCGGGGGCCATGCCCTGGGAATCACGCCAGGGCCGGAGTGGCCCGAATCCCTGGGTGAAGCCATCGGCACCCGGGGCTTCCGCAAGGAGCTGCGTGAACTCTTCGACAGGATTTCCGAGCACGGGCTCGAAGCCGGGGCCCTGCAGGACCTTGGCGAGTCCCTGGGCCGCCCCGAATGGATCGCCGCCGCCCAGTTCTACCAGGAATACCGCGACCTCTTGGACTTGGGCAGTGCCGAGGCCTTCGACCCGGCCGGACTGCTGGCTGCCGCCGCCGGCATCCTGGAATACAACCCGGAGTTCCTGGCCGCCGAGCATGAACGCCTGCACCTGGTGATGGTCGATGACCTGCAGGAAGCCAACCCGGCGCAGCATCGCCTGCTGTCGCTACTGGCCCGCGGGCGCGACTTGGTGGCCTTTGCCGCACCAGACAATGTCGTGCAGGGATTCCGTGGCGCACGCCCGGACATGCTGGGCGAATTCGGTGCCCGCCTGGGTACCGAAAACTATCCGGCGCGCACGATCGAGCTGACGACTTCCTATCGCCTGAACGAGGAGCTCGCGTTCGCCTGGGGCCGAGTGGCCAGACGGATTCCCGTCGCGGCCGGCGGCGCCGGGAGGATCCTTGATGTGCCCGAGGACGGGAACACGGATCACTCCTCCGCAAGCCAAGTGGCCGAAGCCGGAGCGCGAGGCGTGTCGGACAGCGAACCCGACTCGCCGGAGGTGCCCGCCCCGGGCAACCTCGAGGTGCTGCTGGTGGACTCGCCCATCCACGAACAGCGCCTCGTCGCCCAGCGGCTGCTGGAAGAACACCTGATCCACCACCGGCCGTTGGACACCATGGCGGTGATCCTTCGCAACGGGTCACAGGTCCGCTCCATGGCCAAGTACCTGGCCGGGACCGGCATCGCGGTGAACACCCCGCCCGCGGAAACCCCGCTGCGCGAGGAACCCGCGGTGCGTCCGCTGCTGGACTTGATGCAACTGGCACTGGCACCGGAGGCGCCGCAGGATCCGTTGTTGCTACAGGAACTCTTGATGTCCCGCTACGCCAACGCCTCGGCACTGGACGTGCGGCGGTTGCGCCAAGGACTGCGCCGCCACGAGGTCGCGGCCGGAGGCAACCGCTCCAGCGCCGAACTGCTCACCGGGATGCTGGACCAGCTGGAGCTGCTCGAGACCATGGGCCGCGAGGCAGCAGGGGCCAGGCGCCTGGCCAGGATGTACCAGGCGCTCCGCACCGAACTGGCGAGCAACGACGTCAACGCCGAGACCGCTCTCTGGTCGTTGTGGGCGGCAAGCGGCATGGCCCAGAAATGGACCGATGCTGCGCTGGCCGGCGGCATCCTGGGAACGCGTGCCGACCACGACCTCGATGCCATGCTGGCCATCTTCCAATCCGCCGAACGCTTCGTTGACCAGCTGCCCGGTTCCTCCGTGGCGCAGTTCGTGGAGCACGTGCTGGGCCAGGAGCTGCCCATGGACACCCTGGCCAACAGGGGCGGGTCCGCCGCCTCCGTCCAGGTTCTCACCACTGCGGCGGCCGCCGGGCGCGAATGGGACCTGGTGCTGGTGCCGGGCATGCAGGAAGGCATCTGGCCCAACACCAAGCTCCGCGGCGAGCTGCTGGGCGGGGGAGCGCTCAGCGACGTGATCGAACACGGCCCGCAGATTCTCCCCGTCCGCAATGTCGCCTCCCTCATCCGCGAGACCCGCGCCGACGAACTGCGCACCTTCGCCAATGCGATCTCGCGCGCAAAGTCCAAGGTCCTGGCCATCGCCGTGGCCTCCGAGGACACCGCGCCCTCGTCCTTCCTGGACATCGTGGACCCCGACGGGGCGATCCAGGGCCGCCGGACGATCTTCGTCCCGCGACCCCGGACCCTCGGCGCCCTGGTGGCGGAGCTGCGCCAGGCCGCCGAAGCCACGGCCCTGGACGAAGCCAGGGCGCCGCTGCACCACGACGCCACCACCGTGCTTGGAACCCTGGTCGCCGCACCGCACCCGGTCCGCGGGGCGCATCCCGCCGGCTGGTGGGGACTGGCCGAATCAACCTCCAGCGGACCCGTGGTCCCGCCCGGTGACCCGGTCAAGGTTTCCCCCTCGAAGGTCGAGGCCGTGATGAACTCACCGCTCAACTGGTTCGTCCAGGCAGCCGGGGGAGAGGCAGCAACCGACTTTGCCCGCTCGCTGGGCACCCTGGTGCACTCCATCGCCGAGGAACACCCCGAGGCCAGCGGAGGCGAATACCTGCGAGTGCTCGAGGAGCGCTGGGGCGAACTGGAAATGCCGGGGAACTGGGAAGGCGCCCGGGACAGGGAACGCGCCGAATCGATGCTCAAGAAGCTGGCACAGTACAACGTCATGATGCGCACGGAAAACCGGCGACTCATCGGCCGGGAGATCCCCTTCGAAGTCACGATCCCCGCACCTCCCGCCATCGAGGCTCCTGCCACCGACACTTCGACGCCGGCCGATCCCAGCGCACCGCGCGCGGCCTTGCTGCGCGGGGTCGTGGACCGCGTGGAGGCCGACGCGGACGGCAACCCGTGGGTCGTTGACCTGAAGACCGGTAAATCCCAGCCCAGCGGCAAGGACGTGGAAAAACATCCGCAGCTTGGCGCCTACCAGGCCGCCGTCATCAACGGTGCGCTGGACGGGAAGACCGCCGAGGAACTCACGCGCGTTCCGGCCGGTGCGTCGCTGGTGCAATTGGGAACCGGCACCAAGTCCCCGCGTGAACAGGCCCAGCCCGCCATCACCGACGAGGACTGGGCCACCCCGATGGTTTTGTCCGCTGCCCAGTTGATGGGGGATGCAGACTTCCTCTCCCGCCACGACCCGGCCCGCGGAGGACGCAGCGGCAGCAACTGCCGGTTGCCGGGAATTTGTCCATTGTGTTCTGAAGGAAGGCAGGTCACCGAGCCGTGAGCCGCACCGAAGCAGCAACGTCGCCGGCCGATGAGCTGGCCGGATTCGACTCGCCCGCCACGGATCAACGGGTGTATTCGCCCGAGGAGCTGGCCGATATCCTGGGCCAGCACCAGCCCACCCCCGAGCAGTCTGCGATCATCTCCTCCCCGCTGGAGCCGCTGCTGGTCATCGCCGGCGCCGGGTCGGGCAAGACCGCCACGATGGCCGACCGGGTCATTTGGCTGGTGGCCAACAACAAGGTGCGTCCCGAGGAAATCCTCGGCGTGACCTTCACCCGCAAAGCCGCCGGTGAGCTGGCCCAGCGCATCCGCGGGCAGCTGGAGAAGCTGGCCCGTTCCGGGTTGCTGGAGCTCGAGGACGAGGGCCTGCTGGATCCTTCGGTGTCCACCTACCATTCCTACGCCAACACGCTGGTGAAGGAACACGGTCTGCGCATCGGCGTCGAGTCCGACACCGCGCTTTTGGGCACCGCACAGGCCTGGCAGGTTGCCGCGGCAGTGGTCGAGGGGTACACCGGGGACTACGAGCACCTGGCTTCGTCCAAGAACACGCTCATCGACGCCGTGGTGACCTTCGCCGGGGAATGCGCGGAGCACCTGGTGTCCCCGGTGGACGCCAAGGAATGGATCGATACGCTGGTCGGGCGGCTCGAGGCGCTGCCCTACCGCGTCGACAAGCCCGCAGCACCCTCCCAGGAGGCCCGCAAGCTGCTGGACAAGCTGCGCACCCGTTCCACCATCGCCGAACTGGCAGTTGGATACGCGCAGGCCAAGGCTGCCCGCGGAGCCCTCGACTACGGCGACCTGGTGGCGCTGGCCGCCCGCATCGCCAGGGAAATCCCCGAGGCCGCGCACAGTGAACGAGCGCGCTTCAAGGTGGTGCTGCTCGACGAGTTCCAGGACACCTCGCACGCCCAGATGGTGCTCTTCTCCTGCATCTTCGGCGACGGGCACGCGCTGACCGCGGTGGGGGATCCCAACCAGTCCATCTACGGCTTCCGCGGAGCCTCGGCCGGGCAGCTCTTCCGTTTCCCCACGGAATTCCCCGCCCGTACCCACGGCTCAGGCGTGGACGGGGGCGAGGGACTGCGCCCCGCCTCGGTGGCGTATCTAAGCACCGCCTGGCGCAACTCGGTCAATGTCCTCCAGGCAGCCAACGCTGTTTCCGCGAAGCTGAACTCGGTAGCACCATCCGGGATTTCGGTGCCGTCTCTCAAGCCCAGCGCCTTTGCCGGAACAGGAAAGGTGGAACTGGCCCGCTACGCCACCGGGTCCCAGGAGGCGGCAGCACTGGCCCGGCGCTTCGTCGCCGAGCGCAATTCCTTCTTCGCCGAGAACGGGCGCAGCCCGTCCATGGCGGTGCTCTGCCGCACCCGCTCGCAGCTGACCCCCATTTCCCGCGGTTTGGAGGACGCCGGGATCCCGTACGAGATCCTGGGCCTCGGCGGGCTGCTGAGCATGCCCGAGGTCACCGACATCGTCGCGACGCTCAACGTGCTGGTTGACCCCAACCGTTCGGACCACCTGGTGCGGCTGCTGGCCGGGGCGCGCTGGCGCATCGGTCCTGCCGACCTGATGGCCTTTGCCGACTGGTCGCGCTTCCTGGCCAGGCGCCGCGAGTTTGCGCTGAAGGACGGCAGACCGGAGAACCTTGACGCGCCCGAAAGCGCCGAGGAAGTCACCCGCGGGGAGGCCAGGGCTGAATTGAACGACGCCGCGAGCCTGATCGAAGCCCTGGACCACCTGCCGCACCCGGACTGGGTCTCCGGCGACGGTCGCGCCCTGACTCCCGAGGCCCTGGCCCGGTTGCGCACGCTGCGCGACGAGTTGCGTTACCTGCGCGGCTTTATCGACGACGACCTCGAGGCGCTGCTGCGCGAGACCGAACGGGCCATGGGGCTGGACATCGAGGTGGCGGCGAAGCCCGGGGTCGGCATCCACGAGGCCCGGCGCCACCTTGACGCCTTCGCCGACATTGCCCAGGACTACGCCAGCACCTCTGCACGCGTCGACCTTGCGGGATTCCTGACCTGGCTGGAGGCAGCCGCCGAAAAGGAGGGCGGGCTGGCGATCGTGCCCGGTGAATCGAATCCGGACGCGGTGCAGCTGCTGACCATCCACGCATCCAAGGGCCTGGAATGGGACGTGGTTGCTGTGACGGGGATGAACGATGGCGTGTTCCCCAGTGCCAACGATTCGCGCTGGACCAGCGGGGACGCGGCACTGCCGTGGCCATTGCGCGGGGACAAGCGCGACCTGCCGCAGTGGGACACCGACCAGGAGTGCCTCTTCGATGTGGTCAAGGCCGAGGGGATGTTCAAGTCGGAGGTGCTGGCCCACGCCGAACTGGAGGAACGGCGCCTGGCCTACGTTGCGCTGACCCGGGCCAAGTCCTTGCTGATCTGTTCGGCCACCGCGTGGACCGGCACGCGCACCAAGCTCACCGAGCCCTCCGGTTTCCTCCTGGACATGCTGCCGCTCGTCGATCCGCCGAACCCCACGGCCGCATCCACGACGTGGGTGGCGGACGAAGACGCGCCGGAGGCCAATCCGTTCCGCGAGGCGCCGCTGGAGGCCAGATGGCCGTACGATCCGTTGGAAGGACCGATCGTTACAGGCGGCGGGATGCAACGCCCCCGGCCACCGGGACGCCGCGCCAAGCTGGAAGCCTCGGCCACGGCAGTGCTCCAGGCCGCCCGACACGCTTCCGACGGCACCGTGGCGCCGGCCGATCCGTCAGCCGAATCCAAGGATGGTGAAGGCTTCCCCGCGCAGCAAGGGACCTGGCAGACCCCCACTGGCGAGAGCTGGTTCAAGGAAGCCGAGCTCTTGCTGGCCCGGAAGGCACAGGAAGCAGCCGAAGAACGGACCACGGTGATACCGAAGCACGTGCGTGCCTCCGTCTTCGTGGACCTGGCCACCGACGCCTCAGCGGTGCTGGCCGAGCTGCGCCGTCCCGTGCCACGCCGCCCGGGTACCGCTGCCCGCCGCGGCACCGCGTTCCACGCCTGGCTGGAGGAGTACTTCGACTCCACCGGGATGCTGGAACTGGGTGACTACATGGAAGCCGCCGACGCGTACATCGACGACGCGCTTGACCTGGAGGACATGAAGAACGCCTTCCTGGACTCCGAATGGGCCAACCGACAGCCGGCATTCGTGGAGGCAGCCATCGAGACGCGCATCGGCCCGGTGTCGGTGCGTGGCCGCATTGATGCGATCTTCCAGGAACCCGACGGGGCCTGGCTGCTGGTGGACTGGAAGACCGGGAGGGTGCCGCGCGGCGAGGAGCTGCGGATCAAGGCCCTGCAGCTGGCGGTGTACCGGCTGGGCTGGGCGCGGCTGCGTGGCATTGACGTGTCCGAGGTCCGTGCGGCGTTCTACTACGTGGGTTCCGGCACCACCATCCGGCCGCACGACCTGGCGAATGAAGCCGAACTCGAGAGCCTGATCAGCAATTCAATGAGAGCGCTGAACGGCTGATTGCCGACCCTTCGTGGGGCAAACGCAAGAGGCGGCTACGGTCGGAAACGATCCGATCGTCCCCGCCCGTTGGCGTTGCGACTTAGCCTTGATCCACCGATGAGATTTGGGACCTGCCCGGCGTTTTAACCACGAAATGCCCGTCATATCAGGGAAAATTGAACTTGCGACAGTAACAACATTCCTGAAATGAAGGGCATCTCGTAGATGCAAGTTTCCCACAAACCCTCCGCCGTGTCAGTTTCCTTCGACGAATCGAACCTCGTGTCCGCCGCCGGGTTGCTGCCGGCCATGGTCCTGGCCCGGGACTCGGGCCTGCATGAACTGGCCGACCAGTGGCTCAGCGTGCCCACCGACAAAGGTGCCAACGCCGGGTTAAAGATTGCTTCTCTCGTGGCCGGGATGGTGGCCGGCGCCGACTCCATTGACGATATGGCCCTGTTGCGGCACGGGGCCATGAAAAAGGTCTTCACCGCCTGCTACGCCCCCTCCACCCTGGGGTCCTTCCTGCGCTCCTTCACCTTCGGGCACGTGCGCCAGCTCGATGCCGTGGCCTCCAGGTTCCTGGTGGGCCTGAACCGCAAGGCCCCGCTGCTGGGAAACCCCGGGGAGAACGAGTTCATCTTCCTTGACGTCGATGACACCATCATCGAGGTCCACGGATACCAGAAGCAGGGCTCGGGCTACGGATATTCCGGGGTGCGCGGGCTCAACGCCTTGCTGGCCACAGCATCCACGAAGGACGCGGTGCCGTTCATTGCCGCCCAACGCCTGCGCAAGGGCGCAGCCAACTCCGCCCGCGGAGCCAAGAAGTTCGTCACCGAGGCACTGGGCACGCTCACACGTTGCCAGCCCGGATCGAAGGTGTTGTGCCGTTTCGACTCGGCCTACTACGGCCACGGGCCGGTATCGGCGGCCATGAAGGCGGGCGCGCAGGTCTCGGTGACGGTGCGCATGGACCCGGCCGTGAAGCGGGCGATCGCCACGATCCCGGAGACTGCCTGGGAGACCATCCACTACACCGATGCGATCCTTGACGAATCCACCGGGGTCTTGGTCTCCAGCGCCGAGGTCGCCGAAACCGGCTTCACCGCGTTCACCTCCCGCAAGAAAGCCGAACGGGTTCCCGGGCGCCTGGTCGTGCGCCGGATCCCGGAACTGAACCCGAAGAAGGCCGCCGGGCAAGGCACCCTCTTTGACACCCACCGTTTCCACGCGTTCTTCACCACCGTGGATTCCGGCGTCCTGGACACTGTCGCTGCGGACAAGACCCACCGCCAACACGCGGTCATCGAGCAGGTCAACGCGGATTTGAAGGACAGCGCACTGGCCCATATGCCCTCCGGGCACTTCGGCGCCAATAGTGCATGGCTGGTGGCCGCGGCCATCGCCTACAACCTCACCCGCGCCGCCGGGATCCTGGCCGGCGGCACCTTCGCCAACGCCAGGAGCGCAACGGTCCGGCGCAAGCTCATCCAGGTTCCGGCGCGCATCGCGCGCAGCGCCAGGAAAACCAGGCTCCGGCTTCCGCTGGATTGGCCCTGGGAAACCGAGTGGGAACGGCTCTTCACTTCCGCGCACGCCCCACCCCAAATCGCCTAGAACCGTTCACCGAGCCCTCTGCGGCGCAACCAGGAAACCACCGTGGAACACCCGCCGACAGCGAGGCCGGCACCCTTCCCGTGCCCAAAAACGAAACCGCCCCCGTCCGTCGCCAGCAGACGACGACCGGGGGCGGATCGGTGGATCAAGGCTTAGAGGCCCGGGACGCTGACCACATCGGACTTGGCCGGAGTCTCGTGCGGCTTGACGGCATTCCACTCGCTGAAGGTCATGAATCCGGTGCCGTCGCTTGCGGATCCGGTTGATTCAATCTTCAGCAGGTGGGGTTCGCCCTCGGCGGCGATCCAGAAAATGGTGTCGCTGCCGGTGTACTTGAAGGCCTTGGCGCCGTTGAGGTCGTCGAGGGACTTCTTGTTAATCTTTGGGGCTTCCATCGTTCCGAGTTCATCGGTGTCCATCGATGCAAGGAAGGAACCCACCGTGAAGTCCCCGAACTGGTCGGCGTTCTTCGTTGAAATCCACTTGTCCGCTGCGACTGAATTGAGCTTCTTCGCGGCCTCGGCCCCTGCTGTTTGGGTCAGAAATGCCTTGTTGGGCTTCATGTACGAGACGTTGTCGACGGTCAGTAGTTCGATGGAGGCGTCGTCCTGGTTCATTTTCATCAGGGAATTGGTCCCGTCGACGGTGCCCGAAAGCTCGAAATTGCCTTTCTCGGATCCGTTGGCGATGTCACCGATGACGGTTGCCGAGGTGGCCTTCTTAATTGCGGCGGACGTCTTGGGGAAGATTTCCTTGGCCTCCGGCACCACGATTTCCGCTTCCACGGGGCCGGCCTCGGATCCGGCAGTCGTCGCACCGGCGGGCTGTTCCACGGCGGCCGAACATCCGGTCAGGGCCAGCAATACCCCGGCGGTTGCTGAGAGCAGCATGGTGCTGTTCTTGAAATTTTTCATAGGTTTGTCCCCGCTATGCATAGGAAGTTGGAAGTCGCTCACCGACGTCAGGAAGAGCAAACCTGACTCTATCAAGTGGACTTAATATGAAGCGATCCGTAACAGGAGGTTCGTCAACACAGATGCCTCCCTGCTATTTAGGGTGGGCAGGCTGGACGGGGATCGCGGTGGTGTCGCTCCCTGCGGAATCCTTTTCCCTACCGTTCGGGGTCTGCTCTCCGGACGTCAAGGTGCCATCTTCGGTGACGTTCGCCTTCGACGTGTTCACGGGGGCTTCAGCCGAAGTGGCGGATTCGTTGGTATCCGCCGTATCCTTCTCGTCCTTTGTTTCCTTGGCGTCGGTGTCCTGGCCCGGCGCTGTGTCCGGGGAGGACGAGGCCTTGGATTGCTTGTCCGTCGATCCCGGCTCGGAGTCGCCCCTCGACTCCGAGCCGGTCTTAGGGGAGCTGGCAGGTTTTGGCGGGGCAGCGGCCGGGACCGGCGGTACGGCAGGTGGCGTCGGTACGGCGCTCACGGGGGAGGGCACGATCCTAAGGGCCGACGTTTCCGGCTCGGCAGGACTCGATGAGTTATCCGCATCGGGCCCGGCATCGTCCACTGGCGCGATGCCGGATACGGTGACTTTCTTGGCGACGGGCAACTTTTCGGCGACGCTGACGGGTTCGGGCTGTTCGTCGGTCGCTACGGCGCGCGCTGCACGCGGGGGCTCGACCACGGAGATCGGCTGCCCGCCATACTCGGCAATATCCGAATCGAGTTCCTCGAGCATGATTTTTGCCTCGGCTATGCGCTCGGCGTCGCCGCCGGCAATTGCCTTGACCAGCCACTGGGCCAGCGCAAACTCGGCTGCCAGTGCGGCACGACGCATGATGTGTGGATCGGCGCGGTCCCCGCGCACTGCAACGTAGCTTTCGAAGGCTGCCTCGGCGAAGGACTGCTCGTGCACGGCCGCGAGCCAGGCGAAGTCGTCGGCCGGATCCCCGACCTGCAGGTCGGTCCACCCGGTGACGGCAACGACCTTGGCGTCCTGGACCAGCAACTGGTCCTCGTGCAGGTCCCCGTGGATGACGGTTGCGTTGAAGCGCCACAGGGCCACGTCTTCCAGCGCGTGTTCCCAACGGCGCAAGAGCCGCGAGGGGATCATGCCGGTGGTCGCCGCGGCGTCGAGCTCGTTCAGGCGGCGCTGGCGAACCTGCTCAGCCGTGTAAGAGGGCAAGTCCGCCCGGGCAATTGCGGAAGAGGGCATCGAGTGGATGGCTGCCATGACCGACCCCAGGTCGCGGGCGCAGCGTGAGCCCTGGGACACCAGGTCCTCGAGGGAGTACTGCTTGCCGGGAACGTGGTTGTACACGAAGGTCCGCAGCGGGCCCTGTCGCACGGTTCCGGCGACGGAGGGCAGCTGGAAGGGCAGCGAGGCGCGAATGCCGGCGGAAAAGGCGCGCAGGGCGGCCAATTCCGTTTCGAGGCGCATGCTGGCTTCCTCGTGGCGCGGGGAGCGCACGCGCCACCGGTTCTTGGCGGCATCGACAATGAGCACCGAGTCGAAATCGTTGCCGTCGTCCGGCAGCGATGCCACGCCCGTGGGCGCCAAGCCGGGGACCGCGGCGGTGGCGATGGCAGCGAGTTCCATGGGAGAGCGTTTCACATCCTCCACCGTAGACCGCAAGCCGTGCCCGCGTCCTGCGGTGCGGCGGCGAGTCGCATGTTTTGCGTTCAACTCCTTCCGGTTGCTCCTCGCGGGGAGGTCGGAGGGACGGTGCCCCGCGCCACGGGAAGGTGCGCCGATGGCCACAACCGGTGCCCTGAAGTAGGCGTTGGGCCGCAACTCTCAGTACGGTTGGTGCTATGAGCGATACCGTGCAGAACCCTGTGACCAGCTTCCCGGCGCTAGGAGCCCTGCCCTTGGCGCGTGCCACCACCGACCGCGGTTGCGAGCGGCGCACCGACGAGGGCTGGCTCGATGTCCTGCGCGCTGATCCCGCAACCCGCCACCTGGTGCTGGTTGGCGGTCGTGCCAGGGTGCTCGATGGTGAATTGGTGTTGATTGAGCTGGCCGCGGTGCCGGCCGGCGGCACGGAGATCTACCTGGGTTTTGACGGCACTTCCGAAATCGTGCTGCATTCCTTCCACGATGCCCCTGTCACGTCCGACGGCCAGCCGTCGGCCGGTTCCACGGATCCGGAGCAGTGGCTGGGGCTGCGCGACGTCGCCGCCGGACTCGGTGCCCGCGACGCGGGGCTCTTCGTCGAGGCCGTCGCCATCGCCAATTGGAACCACGCGGTGAACTTCTGCCCGCGTTGCGGCGGCAAGCTGGACCTGCGCGCCTCGGGCTGGGTCAAGCACTGCCCGGCCGAGGACCTGGAGCATTTCCCGCGCACCGACCCTGCGGTCATTGTCGCCATCACCGACGAGGATGACAGGTTGCTGCTGGGTGCCAACAAGGCATGGGGCGGGACGCGCTTCTCGACCCTGGCCGGATTCGTGGAGCCGGGCGAGTCCCTGGAATCCGCCGTCATCCGCGAGGTCGCCGAGGAATCGGGGGTCGTGGTGCGCAACCCGCGCTACATGGGCTCGCAGCCCTGGCCGTTCCCGCGCTCGCTGATGCTCGGCTTCACCGCCACCGCCGTTGGCACCGAGCTGGTCCCCGACGGGGAGGAGATCATCGACCTGCGCTGGTTCACCCGCGAGGAACTTGCCGAGGCCGTCCGCTCCGGCTCCATCGGAGTTCCCACCGGAACCTCCATCGCCAGTGCCCTGGTCGAACACTGGTACGGCGGCGTGCTGCCCGAACCCGAACGGCTGGCAAACTAGAACATGACGGAGACGACCGACATGGGGGCCCTGGAAGAACGCATCCTCGCCGGGCTGGACGAGGAACAGCGACAGGTTGCCACCACCCTGCGCGGGCCGTTGTGCGTGCTGGCCGGCGCCGGAACCGGCAAGACCCGCGCCATCACCCACCGCATCGCCTATGGCGTGCACACCGGGGTGTACAAGCCCTCCTCCTTGCTCGCGGTGACCTTTACCGCCCGCGCCGCCGCCGAAATGCGCTCGCGCCTGCGGGAGCTGGGGGCCGGGGCCGTGCAGACCCGCACCTTCCACGCCGCTGCCCTGCGCCAGCTGCAATACTTCTGGCCGCAGTCCATTGGCGGGCAGCTGCCGTCCATCGTCGACTACAAGGCGCCGTTGATCACCGAGGCCGCCCGCCGGCTGCGCACCACCGCGGACCGTGCGACGGTTCGGGACCTGGCCAGCGAGATCGAGTGGGCCAAGGTCTCGATGCTCACCCCCGAGTCCTACGTGGCAGCCGCCGCGGACCGCGGGCAGCCCGGCGGGCTGGATCCGATCACCGTTTCGCGGATCTTCCAGGCCTATGAGGACGTCAAGACCGATAGGCAGTTCATCGACTTCGAGGACGTCCTGCTGTTGACCGTGGCGATCCTGGAGGACGACGAACGGGTCGCCGCCTCGGTACGCGGACAATACCGGCACTTCGTGGTCGACGAGTACCAGGACGTTTCCCCGCTGCAGCAACGGCTGCTGGACTTGTGGCTCGGCGGGCGCGACGAACTCTGCGTGGTGGGGGATGCGTCCCAGACCATCTACTCCTTCACCGGCGCCACCCCGCGCCACCTGCTGGATTTCACCGCCACCTATGAGCAGGCCCCGGTGGTGAAGCTGGTGCGCGACTACCGCTCCACCCCGCAGGTGGTGCACCTTGCCAACCGCGTGCTTGCCGCCCGCCGCCCCGAACCCGGGGTCCCGGACCGTGACATCAACTGGCCCACCCCGCTGGAACTCATCGCCCAGCGCGAGAACGGGCCCGAGCCCACCTTCTTCGAGGCCAAGGACGATGAGGCCGAGGCCTCGGAGATCGCCCAGCGCGTCAAGAAACTTATTGCCGAGGGCACCCCCGCGTCCGAAATCGCGATTCTCTTCCGCACCAACGGGCAGTCCGCCGCCTACGAGCAGGCGCTGGCCTCGGCCGGTGTGGGCTACCTGTTGCGCGGCGGGGAACGCTTCTTCGCCAGGCGCGAGGTGCGCGACGCGATGCTGCAATTGCGCTCCGCCGCCCGCCACGCCACCACCGAGGTCGACGGGGCAACCGTCCCGCAGCTGACCCGCGACATCCTGGTTTCGCTGGGCTACAGCGCCACGGCACCTGCCGCCTCCGGCGCAGTGCGCGAAAAGTGGGAGTCGCTTTCCGCCCTGGTGGCGCTCGCCGACGAGATGGCGGAGGCCCGAGCAGGTTCCGAGGTCCCGTTCACGCTGCACACCTTCGTGGCCGAGCTGGAGGAACGCGCAGCCAGCCAGCACGCCCCCACGGTGCAGGGGGTCACGCTGGCCTCGCTGCACGCGGCCAAGGGCCTGGAATGGGACGCGGTGTTCCTGGTCGGGCTCTCCGAGGGCCTGATGCCGATTTCCTTCGCCGACGACCAGGCCGGATACGACGAGGAACGGCGCCTGCTCTACGTGGGCATCACCCGCGCCCGCGTTCACCTTGGCCTGTCCTGGTCGCTGGCGCGCACCCCCGGAGGGCGGGCCAACCGCCGGCCCTCGCGCTTCCTGGACGGGTTGCGCCCGGCGGGAACCTCCCGCGTCGCCTCCGCGCCCAAGGCCGCCCGGCGCCGGAGCCCGGCGGGACCGCCGAAGTGCAGGGTCTGCGGGACACTGCTGACCAGCGCCACCGAACGCAAGCTGGGCCGCTGCGGCAATTGCCCGGCGGGGTACGACGAAGCGGTGTTCGATTCGCTGCGTGCCTGGCGGCTGCAGGTGGCCCAGGCCAACTCGCTTCCGGCCTTCGTGATCTTCACCGATGCCACGCTGATGGCCATTGCCGAGTCCAAACCCGACGGTCTTGCCGGCCTGGGCCAGGTGTCCGGCGTCGGCAAGGGCAAGCTGGAGCGCTACGGCGAGGCCGTGCTGGCCATCCTGGCCGGCGAGACAGTGGACTAGAAGCGAAGCTCAGGCCGCCAGCGGGTCCAGGCAGGTGCAGCGGGACCTGGCCCTGGCCGGCACGGAGGTGATGGAGCCGGTGGGAAGGTCGCAGACGGTCATGGATCCGGCCGCCGCCGGGATATTGATGCGGTCCAGGGCCATCAGCACCGCCATGGCCGCAAGGCCGGCGGCCACGGCGGCCAGCGAGGCCTCGGGGCGCAACGCCGGTGCCCGTGCGGCAGACTCCCGGGCGTCGAGCATCCGCAGCGTGGGGTCGCATTGTTCCCACGCGCATGCGGCGCACATGGTGAGCCCGTCGATGACCATCGGACCCAGGTGCATTCCCGAATCGGTGAACAGCACCGGCAGCATCGCGGCATCGACGGCCAGGGATTCCAGCGGCGGCAGCATGCCGCCTGCCATCACCACCGCCATGTCCAGGGCCGCTGCGTCGGGACTGCGACCGGCGGCATCCGCCACCACCAGGTGCGGGTATGTCGACTGCAGGGCCCGGGCCGTGGCACGGGCACGCGGGGCCCCCACGCCGGTGATGCCCGTGGTCCCTGCACCCAGGTCCCCGGCATCCAGCGGGGAACCGTCGCAGAGCATCAGGGACCCGACGCCGGCGCCGGCCAGGACATGGGCCAGCAGCTGGCCCATCCGCCCGCAGCCATAGAGAGCCACCTTGGCCTCGGCGCGGCGCCGCAGCACCGGGACGGCATCCATTTGGTATGCGGCTCCCCATTGCAGGACATCGGGCACCAGGCGCGCCCCAAGCCCGGATCCCGTGCCAAGCGCACCGACAGGTTCCGCTCCTTCCGCGAGCGGAGGCTGTGTGGGGGACTGGACCAACGCCGGGCCCAGCATCGCCAGGATCTCTGTCCGCCGCCGCTCATCAGGCAGGTCGGGCGCGGGGCCTGCAGGGCGCGGGCCGTGCTCGCAGAGGGAGAGCACAAAACGCTTTTCCGCCGGAGTGAGCCCGGTTATCCACCGTGCGCGCTGCCCGGTGCCAATCTGGATGACGCCCTCCACTAGGCTAAGTACCTGCAAGCCCGGGTTGATCCTCATGATGTTTCTCCTTGGGGGAACGGCGGCACCGGCACGATTCCCCGTCGCCGGCGCCCTGAATGAACCCATCGTGGCACCGGCCGCGGGGGACTCGCCGGCTATCCACACCCTGGAGCGGGAAAGTGCCCCGGCACCCGGGGGGACCGGGCATCGGCACAGGCAGCGGCACCACGCAGTGGCGGAAAGGACACCAACATGCGAACCCAACCATCGACCATCGAGTACGTGGACGAGAAGGGCACCCCCATCCGCGTGGTGCGCTCGGCCAAGCGCAAGAAGACCATCTCCGGGGCGTGGAAGCAGGACACCATGGTGGTCTCGGTGCCAGCTGGCCTGACCGAGCACGCCGAACGGCTTTTGGTGGCCGACATGGTGAAGAAGGTCATGCGCAAGGTCGCCCGCGGCTCCGCGACGGATCCGGACGCGCAGCTGGCGGCCCGGGCCCGGGAAATGGATGCCCAGCTCTTTGGCGGGCGTGCCGATCCATCCTCGGTGTCCTGGGTGTCAAACCAGAACCGGCGCTGGGGTTCGGCCAGCTTGAACAGCCGCCGGATCCGGCTCTCGGACCGGCTTCGCGCCATGCCCCAATGGGTACAGGACTACGTGCTGGCCCACGAACTCGCCCACCTGGTGGAACCGAGCGACGGCCACGGCCCGCGGTTCAAGGCGGCGCTTTCACGCTACCCACGGGTGCACGATGCCAACATCTTCCTCTCTGGGGTCAGCCACGGCTACCATGCAGCGGCCAAGCCCGGGGCCCATGCACCCGGTGACCTGCCTTTGGGCGGGGAGGATGACATCGACGACTTCGACGATCTTGACGGCGGGTTCGGGGAGTTCGGCCAAGCCGCCGGGTAGGACTGCCCGCTGCCGGACCCAAGCGGCTTCGGCATTCCGGGTGGCCATGACCTTTCAGCCGGTCAGTCCCAACCGCCAACGACAGGGGGTGCCCGCGCACATCGGCGCGGGCACCCCCCCTGTCGTTGGTCACATCTACTTGTCGCCGGGGCTCTCCGGTTCCGGACCCTTCTCGGCCCCGGCCCCGGTGTCGGTGGGGGAATCTGGCTTCCCGCCTTCCTCCGGGGTGTCCGAGGCATCGTCCTTGCCGGCCTCGGGTTCGTCGAAGCCGCCGGCCAGCAACTTGCTCAGCGCCGCATCGATGTCGTCCATGCTGGCCTCGGCCAGCTGGCGACGGGACGTGAATCCCTGCGGGTCCTTGAGATCCTCGTCGGTGGGCAGCAGGTCGGGGTGCGCCCAGATCCCGTCGCGTCCCTCCAGCCCGCGTTCCTCCAGCAGGTGCGCCCAGAGGGCAGCTGCCTCGCGCAGGCGGCGTGGGCGCAGTTCCAGGCCCACCAGGGAGGCGAAGGCGTTCTCTGCCGGCCCGCCGGCTGCCCGGCGGCGACGGATGGTCTCGCGCAGGCCGGGGGCGCCGGGCAGGTTCGCCGCGGCGGCGGCCACGACCTCGTCGACCCAGCCCTCGATCAATGCCAGCACCAGTTCGAGTTTGGCCAGCGCGGTTTCCTGGGCAGCGGTGCGCTTGGGCATGAACAGGCCTTCGCCCATCAGCGACTGAAAGGATTCGGGGTTCATCGGGTCGATGTCCCGCACTGCTTCCTCGATGCGAGACATGTCGATGTGGATGCCGCGGGCGTAGGACTCGACGGCGGAAATCACCGAGGAACGCAGCCACGGCACGCGGTTGAACAGGCGGGCGTGGGCGCATTCGCGCAGCGCGGCAAAGAGCAGGATTTCCTGCTCCGGGATCTCCAGGCCCTCGCCGAAGGCGGCGATGTTGGTGGGCACCAGGGCAGGTGCCGATCCGGCCAGCGGCAGCCCGATGTCGGTGGCGCCGAGCACGTCCTTGGCCAGGCCGCCGACGGCGGTGCCCAGCTGCATGCCGAACATGGTGCCGCCCAGTTGCTGCAGCATGCCCTGTGCCCCACCCATCATCGGGCGCATCTGCTCGGGGATCTGCTCGCCCAACGCTGCAGTGATGGCCTTGCCCACGCTCAGTGCGACGGGTTCGGTCAGCGACTTCCACACCGGCATGGTCTTTTCCACCCATTCGGCGCGGGAGAAGGCCCGGCATTCGCTGCCGTCGGCCTCGAACACGGTTGCGGCATCGAGCCACATCTCGGCCAGCCGGGCGGCGTTTGCCACGGCCGAGGCGCGGTTCGCGGAAATGGAGGGGTCGTTGGAAGCGATGGACTGGCGGGCGGCATCGGTGGCCATCTTCCAGTTCACCGGGCCGCCGTCGCCCTTGGCCATCGCTGCCATCATCGCCTGGGCCTGCGCCATCATCTGCGCCATGGCCTCGGGGTTGTCGGACAGGCCCATGGCCTCGCCCAGCCCCGCGGGAAGGTGCTTGGGGTCAAATCCGCCGGCGCCGCCAAAGAGAGAGCCGAACATCTCGGAGAACGGGTCCTTCGCGTTCTCGTCATCGTTTTCGGAGTCGTCGGGTCGGTTTGATGGGGGATTTTCAGCCATGGTTCAACGGTACCCCCGGGCCGCGGCATCAACACATGAACTGGAGTTGCAGTTCGCTGTGGGCACATCGGAAAACACTGTGAAGTCCTCGGTGGTCCGGCGCCGACGACGCCCGGTCCTGCAAGGGGCTTGTAGGCTGGAGGATGCCACGTCGCAAGGTGCACACCCCCCCTGCGCCGCGAGCGCGAACACGAGCAATGAAAGAGGGAGTCGTGCCAGCAGTGCATGAAGGACCAGGACCGGAGCACGGCCGGCACACCGACGTGGCCCCGGCAGCACACCCGGACCCGGACGGCGCCGACCACCGGCCGCTGACCCACCGCTGGCCGGCAACCGATCCCGGCCAGGGCCTGCTGCGCCACAAGCGCGCGGGGGCCGGCTGGCTCGCCATGGTGATCATCGCGGCGGCCACGCTGCTGCCCACTCACTTCGTGGTCGAATCCGCGGGTCCGGCGCTGAACACCATCGGCAGCGTGGAGGGCACCAGGCTGCTCGACATCAGCGGGGCCACGACCTACCCCACCTCCGGGCAATTGGACATGACCACTGTGTACGTCCAGGGCGGGGGGCAACAGCGGTTGCCGTTCTTCAGCGTGCTGTGGGGCTGGATCAACCCGGACGAGGACGTGGTGCCCGAGGAGACAGTGCTGCCGCGCGGCACCACCACGACCGAGCAGAGCGAACAAAACACCCTGATGATGGACGATTCGCAGCAGCTCTCCACCGCCGCGGCCCTGCACGAGCTGGAGATCCCCTACTCCAGCCACCTGGGCGTGGTCGGGTTCGCCACCGAGCGGAATTCCGGTGCCCTGAAGGTCTCGGACCGGCTCGAGACCATCAACGGCCAGGAAATCACCGACCTTGAATCGCTGAAGAAACAGCTCGACGCGGCGGGGGAGTCGCCCAGCAGGTTGGGCATCACCCGCGACGGCAAGCCGATGACGGTCACGGTGGGCACCGACGCCGGACCGGCGGGCCAGCGGCAGCTGGGGATCTTGCTCTCGGGCAGCTTCGATTTCCCGCTGGAGGTGAAGTTCGGGCTGGAAAACGTCGGCGGTCCCAGTGCCGGCATGATGTTCGCCCTGGCGATCGTGGACCAGCTGACCGAAGGTGAAATGACCGGGGGCAAGCACTTTGCCGGCACCGGCGCCATCACCGCCGAAGGAATGGTCGAACCCATCGGCGGGATCGCGCAAAAGCTCGTCGGCGCCAAGGACCAGGGGGCCGAGTACTTCCTGGCCCCGGCGGAGAACTGTGCCGATGTCGCAGGCCGGGTCCCCGACGGGCTCGATGTCATCAAGGTAGCCACCCTTGCCGAGGCCCGGGCGGCCGTGGAGGGGATCGCCGCGGGCCAGGACCCCGCCGCGTTCCCTTCCTGCGGATAATCGGCACCCGGGCCCGCGGCTGCGATGCGCCTCGGTGCGGGTCACAATCACCTCACATTTCCGCGACATCATCCTTAGGGGTGCTTCGCCGGGCGCCGATGCAAGGCAGAATGGGAACAAAGACACATTTCAGGCGCGTTTCCCGCGCGCCGAACGTTCCAATGGTGAGGTAAAAATTGAGTTTTGGCACTGGCAGTCCCTTTGAGGGCCCCCCGCGGGGCCCCGAAGGACGACCCGACCCGCAGCCCCGTCAGCGACGCCCATCCCCGCTGATGCCCACGATCATCGTCATCGGTATCCTTGTTGCCGTTTTCGTGTTCGTCTCCAGCGTCTACGCGGATGTGCTCTGGTACAACCAGCTCGGCTTCGAGCGCGTGTTCTGGACCGAGTACCTGTCCAAGGCCGCGATCTTCATCGTGGCATTCCTGCTCATGGCCTTCGCGATCTGGATCTCCCTGCGCCTGGCCTACCGTTCGCGGCCGGTCTACGCGCCGGACGGGCAGCGCCAGGACGCGATGTCCAAGTACCAGTCGCAGCTTGAGCCCATGCGCCGCCTGCTGATGATCGGTGTCCCGGTCGTCATCGGCGTCTTCGCCGCCACCGCGGTGACCTCGCAGTGGCAAGAGGTGCTGCTCTTCTTCAACCAGGTCGACTTCAACGAGGCCGACCCGCAGTTCGGCATGGACCTGTCGTTCTACATGTTCTCGCTGCCGTTCATCGGCCTGCTCAACGGGTACCTGATCTCGGTCGTGCTCATTGCCGGGATCGCCGGCCTGCTCACCCACTACCTCTACGGCGGAATCCGCGTTGAGGAGCGCGGCGGCATTGTCATCGGCAAGCCCGCACGCATCCACATTGCCGTCTTCGCCGTCGGCTTCCTGCTGCTGCAGGCAGTGAACTTCTGGGTCGACCGCTACTCCACGCTGCTCTCGCAAAACGGCCGCGTTGCCGGTGCCCTGTACACCGATGTGCATGCCGTCATCCCGACCAAGACCATCCTGGCCATCGCCGCGGTGCTGGTGGCGATCACCTTCATCGTCGCTGCCATCATGGGCCGCTGGCGCCTGCCGATCATCGGCACCGCCATGTTGCTGGTGACGGTCATCATCGCCGGCGGCATCTACCCGTTCATCGTTCAGCAGTACCAGGTCATTCCCTCGGAAAAGACGCTGGAACGCGAGTTCATCCAAAAGAACATCGACATGACGCGCAAGGCCTACGGGCTGGACTCGGTGGACGAAACCGACTACGACGTCGAGTTGAACCCGCAGAAGAACGCCTTGGCCCAGGACCGGGCCACCACCACCAACATCCGCCTGCTGGACCCGAACCTGGTCTCGGCCGCGTTCGACCAGCTCCAGCAGTTCCGTACCTACTACAAGTTCACCCCGACGCTGAACGTGGACAGGTACGAAATCGACGGCACCGTCGAGGACACCGTGATCGGCGTGCGCGAAGTGAACGTCGACCCGACCGACACCTGGGTCAACCAGCACATCACCTACACCCACGGCTACGGCCTGGTGGCAGCCTTCGGCAACCGCGTTGCCGCCGGCGGGCGCCCGGACTTCATGCTCTCCGGCATCCCCACCCAGGGCGTGCTGGCCAGCGACGAGACCTACGAGCCGCGGATCTACTTCGGCGAGATGTCCCCTGACTACTCGATCGTCGGGGGACCCGACGACTGGGAACCGCGCGAGCTTGACCGGCCGGCCTCCGGCTCGGGCAGCCAGGACACCCGCAACACCTTTGACGGCGACGGTGGACCGGCGGTCGGAAACTTCTTCAACCGCCTGGTCTACTCGCTGAAGTTCGCCTCGACCGACCTGTTGCTCTCCGACGCGATCAACTCGGACTCCCAGATCCTCTACGACCGCAACCCGAAGCAGCGCGTGGAGAAGGTCGCCCCGTACCTGACCGTGGACTCCAACGCCTACCCGGCGATCGTCGACGGGCGGGTGCAGTGGATCGTCGATGCCTACACCACTTCGAAGAACTACCCGTACTCCAAGCAGCAGGCACTGGATTCGGCGGTCACCGACTCGTTGACCGGCGGCACCCGTGCGGTGTCCCAGACCGGGCAGATCAACTACATCCGCAACTCGGTCAAGGCCACTGTCGACGCCTACGACGGCTCGGTCACGCTGTACGCCTGGGAGCCGGAAGAGCCACTGCTGCAGGCATGGCAGAAGGTCTTCCCGACGAACATCAAGTCCTACAAGGACATGTCCGCCGAGCTGATGAGCCACGTGCGCTACCCCGAGGACCTGTTCAAGGTGCAGCGCGAACTGCTCGCCACCTACCACGTGACTGATCCGGGGGGCTTCTACGACGCCAACGATGCCTGGTCGGTCCCTTCCGATCCGACGCAGTCCAACGCCAGCATCAAGCAGCCCCCGTACTACCTGTCGCTGCGGATGCCGGGACAGGACAAGGAAGCCTTCTCGTTGACGTCGACCTTCATCCCGCAGACCGCCTCCGGGGGACAGCAGCGCAACGTGCTCTTCGGCTTCCTGTCCGCGGAAGCCGATGCCGGCACCGAGGCGGGAGTAAAGGCCGAGGGCTACGGCAAGCTTCGGTTGCTTGCCATTCCGCGCGAGCTCTCCGTGCCCGGCCCCGGCCAGGCACAGCAGAACTTCGACTCCAACGCCACCGTGTCGCAGGCGCTCAACCTGCTGCGCCAGGGCGCCTCGGAAGTCAAGAACGGCAACCTGCTCTCGCTGCCGGTTGGCGGCGGCATCCTTTACGTCCAGCCGGTCTACGTGCAGTCCTCCGGGCAGACTTCCTACCCGACATTGCGCAAGGTACTGGTTGCCTTCGGCGACAGGGTCGGATTCGCGGACACCCTTGGCGAGGCACTTGACCAGGTGTTCGAGGGAACCTCGGGCGCCGTCACCAGCGAAAACGGTGATGGTGAAGGCAACGGCGAGGAACCCGGAACTCCTCCGGCGACCCAGACCGCCGAGCAGCAGCTCAGCGCGGCACTGCAGGCCGCCAACGCTGCCATCACCGCCGGCCAGGCCGCGCTTGCCGAGGGTGACTTCGCCAAGTACGGCGAGGAGCAGGCCAAGCTGCAGGATGCGCTCGAGCGCGCCACCGAGGCACAGGATGCACTGACAGGTGCCGCGGCACCGACGGATGCACCCGCTACCGATGCACCCGCTCCCGAGGCCCCGGCCTCAGAGACCCCCGCGCCGTAAGGCGAAGGGATCTATCCGCATCAAGGTGTCGCCTTGCCACGTATGTGAGCAGGGCGACACCTCCAGGATTTGCTTACTGTTCACCCAATCGGCGATGATTGTTATATCGCCGCGGGGTGGAGCAGTTCGGTAGCTCGCCGGGCTCATAACCCGGAGGTCACAGGTTCAAATCCTGTCCCCGCCACGAATGAAGGACCCCGACCAGGGAAACCCGGTCGGGGTCCTTTACTCTTTCCTGATGGGTGTCGCTGGTGGAAGTTAATTTCATTGAAGTTGTTCCCCGATGCAGAAAAACGTTCCTGCGTCGCTGGCGTGGGTCGAACATGCTGACTGGAATGTCAACCATCGACGAATCCACGGCTCGATTAGGCGTGAGGGGAGCGCGCTGGTATCGTTGTATTTACCGACGCGGGGTGGAGCAGTTCGGTAGCTCGCCGGGCTCATAACCCGGAGGTCACAGGTTCAAATCCTGTCCCCGCCACAAAGAAACGATCCGTGGTCCTGATTCAGGACCACGGATCGTTTGGTTTAACAGCAAGTGCCGAAGCCCCGCGGACACACTGGCCTGTCGGTCCGAAGCAGGTGTTCTAGCTGAATGACCAGGCAGTCAGTTATTCGTCGCTGAGGGTTGAAGTTTCCTCGAAGTGATGGCCGGGGTGCGATGCTTCCGAAGTAGCGAATTCGAGTCTACGGCTCGCCTGTGAGGGTCGCCCGCCAGCAAAGAGAACGCCGGGCAATCGTGCTTCCCGATTCATTTGCATGACGAGACGGAACACTAGTGGTCGTGACTCTCTGCAAGCGGTCCGACTTGCGCCCCTTGAGCCGGATATGAACGGCGTTTGTGTCTGATGATACGAACTCAGGGCGCCTCTCGGGCCCCTCCCCGAGGTTCATTCGTTGTTTCCGGGCCGTGTTCCGGCGATCACATCTTGGGTCTGGTCGACGATTTGTATTTATTGGAAATGCAGTCTGACATGGCGTTTTGCCTTCCCGTCGGTCCGACGCAATAGACTTGGCTGGTAAATGGTCAGCTCGGCGTAAGTCGGGCTTTGTCGAGTCCATCTGAGGTAGGGCCAACATGCCGGAGCAGCCAACGTCGAAAAACGGTGTGCCAGCGAAGAACACCGTCCCAGTTGACGTCGTGAGCGATGCGATCGGTGGGACGCCCGGGGCCGCAAAGGAAGCGGTAGCCGCTTCGCCAAGCTCCCTTGCACGTTCTCCCAAGCCCGGACCGCCCAAGAAAAACCAAGTCACGCCCGACAACGTGCAAAAAGTTTCCAAGGGCAAGCCCGGCGGAAAAAATAACTCCAAATCTGGAGCAGGAATAGACGGGCCTTCCCCGCGATTTGTGGCGAGCCCTGCCAAGCCCGTC
The DNA here is from genome assembly GCF_030512175.1 of Paeniglutamicibacter sulfureus. Lineage (GTDB taxonomy): Bacteria > Actinomycetota > Actinomycetes > Actinomycetales > Micrococcaceae > Paeniglutamicibacter > Paeniglutamicibacter sulfureus. The sequence goes on from NZ_JAULBL010000002.1 coordinate 1,981,063, forward strand.
GTTGACTCAATTAGCAAGACCAAGTCCGCCGTTGCAGTACCTGCTCCGGGTCCGGCGAGGACGGTGGCTTCGGCCAAGTCCGCCGGTGCCGTGCCTGCTCCGGGTCCGGCAAAGACGGTGGCTTCGGCCAAGTCCGCCGGTGCCGTACCTGTTCCGGGTCCGGCGAGGACGGTGGCTTCGGCCAAGTCCACTGGTGCCGTACCCGCTCCGGGCCCGGCCAAGCCGGTTTCGCCCGCTGCTCGGCAATCCGTTTCATCAACGGCCAAAACCCCGAATTCGTCTTCCGCGAAGCCCGGCGTCCGGCAGGTTCCCACCAAAGCCGTGGCGGGCGAGAAGAAGCCCTTCGTTGCTGCTGGCCCGGTCAAGAAGACGCCCGTTGGATCTCCGGCGCTTGCCAATCGACCTGACGCTCCGAACGAACCAAAGAAGAATGAGGTTGCCGGGCCCCTAAAGCCCGGGACGTCTCCTGCCGCGACATCCGGCACTCTCCCGATTGCCAAGCCCGCACAAGCAGCACAGGACGCTGGAAAAGCCACGGCACGGGATTCCTCGGTGGGCAACCGGCCCGCCGTCTCCCTTGAGGGTGCTAAATTGACCAGCGCTCCGGTGAAAACGGTTGGCGCGCCGACGGCCAAGCCTGGCGTTGTGGCCAAGGAAAAGAACACCGAAACAGCAAACGAAGCGTTAAACCAACCAGAATTCGAAATAGCGGCCCGCACGGTCTCTAAATCCACAAAATCTGGAAGCGCATCTCCCGCGGCACCCGAGGCCGGTGGAAGCAACCCGGAATTCCCAGGTGCCAGGCCGGACTCGACAGCACCCGCCACCTCGGATACCTCGAAAACGGCCAAGACGACAACTGCCGATGAGGCGGTTATTGAAGCAGCCGGTGCCGAGGAACCGACGAACCGCGAGCCGGCCGCCGAGCGCGATGAGTCGAATTCGTGGCCCGCCGAGGTCAACGAGAACGTTGGACCAGCCGACTCGTCGAGGCCAGCAGAAGAGTCCACGATTTCCGATGCGGATGCAGGCCAGGACCGTGCCGGAGCCGGCGGCGGCATCATGATGGCGCTGATGATCGTTTCGTTCATCCTGGAAGTCGCGCTATTGGGCGCACTGGGCATCTGGGCCATGACGATGCTGCCCTTCAGCCCCCTCGTGGCCGTCATCATCGCAGTGCTGCCCGTATTCATTTTCTGGGCACTCTTCATGTCGCCAAAGGCAAACTTGCGATTGCCACAGCCATACCACGCGGTAGTGGCCCACCTGCTCTTTGCCACGGGTGCCGGATTGCTCGCCATTGCCGGTCAGCCGGTGCTGGCCGTGTGCATGGGTGTACTGACGGCTATCAGCCTGGCATTGACGGTGGCTGTCCGGGGCCAGAACGTGGAGAGTCGCAAGAAGGCTACCGGCCGCCGCGCTGCGCGCTAATGTGTGTGGCTCCGGCTAGGACCTCCGCGGAGAGTCCCGGTAGGGTTGCACAGTGGGGTTCAGGGCAGCAACGTCGCCGCGAGTCCTCCGAACACACCGGCTGCAAGCCCGGCACCGAAGGTCAGGCCCAGGTAGGAGACGGCCATGGCGCGGTTGCCAGAGCGCCACAACGACACCGCGGCCACCATGAAGGTGCTCATGGTGCTCAAGCCGCCGCCAATGCCCAGGATCAATGCCATGACCAGTAAGCCCGGTACCCAGGACAGGCTGCCCGCGGCCCAGTCAACCCCGTGGTTGTTCGCCCAGGAAGACGCGGCACCCACCAGGAAACATGCTGCGGTGTTTGCGGCCAAGATGCCCAGTGGGAAGATCCCGCCGCCGGACCCGGCCCTGCGATGCTGGGCGCCGGAGACGGAAATGTCCAGTACGTAGCGACCCAGGGCACCGATGGCGCCAGCCAGCGCAATGACCAGGAATCCGCCCATGCCCCATGAGCTCATGGTGCACCCCCGCAGTCCTGATCCGCGTCGGGTGGCGATGCCTGAACCGCCTGTGCCGACTTTTGGCGGGCAACCAGGGCGCGCTCGACCCACCACATCGATGCCCATGCGGCAGCAGCACAGAGTGCCAGGGATGCGACCAGATCCAGCGCGGCCCGGGCCGGGGTGGAACCCAGCGCAAAAAGGACCAGCGCCGAAAAGGTGGTGAAGGCCCCAAGGAATCCGGTGCCGACCCCAGCGCGCAGCCAACCTGGAGCGCGGCGGGTGATCTGCCAGTAACTGGTCAGCGCAGCCAAGGCAGCGGTGCCGGCGACGTTGATGGCCAAGGTAGTGGCCGGGAAGCCCGGGGCATCAGGGAACCAGAGTCCAAGCCCCACGCGCAGGGCTGCACCGCAGAAACCGCCCACGGCCACGGCAACCAGGTTTACTCCGTGGGCGCGCGACGTCGACTCGGCTGGCCTTGTGGTGCCCACGCCGGTTGGTCCGTTCGGTGCGCCCACGTCAGGTTCCCGTTCCTCGGCGGCTATGCACCATGGGGTGCCGGAAGCACCCACAGCATGGTCGCGTCGATGTTGCTGAGCTCCGGGTGGGGCAACACGATGGTGCTGCCGGGGGAGATGCCCAAATCGGTGCACCGACGCAGCAGCTCCGGATCTTCGTCGCTGATTCGGCACAGGATCGCCAGGGTCGGGGATCCGTTCGCCTCGAAGCGGTCGAGCCGGATGGCCGGCGGCATCTCCAGGGTGCCGTCGGGGCCGGGGATCGGGTCGCCGTGCGGATCCGCTGCCGGGTGCCCCAGCCGCGCGGCCAGGGCCTCGATGAAGCGGGTGGAAACGGTGTGCTCGAGCAGTTCGGCCTCCTCATGCACCTCGTCCCAGCCGTAGTCGAGCTCATCGAGCAGGAACGTCTCAATCAGGCGGTGCCGGCGCACCACGCTCAACGCAGCCAGGCGGCCCGAATCGGTGAACGTGATGGCCCCGTAGCGCGGGTGGACCATCAGGCCCTTGCCGGCGAGCTTGGACACCATCGCGGTGGCCGAAGCCGGGGCAACTCCTAGCTGTGCGGCAATGGTGCCGGTGGTGACCGGGTCGTCTTCCCACTCGGTCAGCGAATAGAGCGCCTTGAGGTAGTTTTCCTCGCTGGAGGTCAGGCGTGTCGGGAGCATCAGCGGCCCAGGTTCAGGATTTCCAGTGCGGCGTCGTGGACCAGGCCGTTGCTGGCCACGGCGTTTCCACCGTTGCAGCCCTCAACGCCCTCGACTGAGGTGAAGCGGCCGCCGGCCTCGCGGATAATGGGCACCAGTGCGGCCATGTCGTAGAGGTTCAGTTCGGGTTCGCAGGCCAGGTCGACGGCGCCCTCGGCCACCATGCAATAGGACCAGAAGTCGCCATAGGCGCGCGTGCGCCACAGGGCGTCGGTGAGGTTGAGCATGTTCTGCAGCTGGTCGCGCTCCTTCCAGCCGGAGAGCGAGGAATACGACAGCGAGGCGTCCTCGAGCTTGGCCACCGAGGAGACTTTCAGCTTGTGGGCACTGGCCATGGAGCGGCCGGTGTAGGCGCCCATGTCCTTGGCCGCCCACCAGCGCCGGTTCAGCGCCGGTGCGGAGACCAGGCCGACGACGGGCTCACCGTCGTCGATCAACGCGATCAGCGTGGCCCACACCGGGACACCGCGCACGAAGTTCTTGGTCCCGTCAATGGGGTCGATGACCCAGTGCCGGGTGGACTTGCCGGTGGTGCCGAATTCCTCGCCGGTGATGGCGTCGCGCGGCCGGGCACGGGAGATGTGCGACCGGATGGCTTCCTCCGCCGCCTTGTCGGCATCCGAGACCGGGGTCAAATCGGGCTTGGTCTCCACCACCAGGTCCACGGCGTTGAAGCGCGAAAGGGTCAGGGCGTCGACCGAGTCGGCAATGACGTGGGCCAGGCGCAGGTCATCGTTGTAGGTCATGACATCGGTTTTCATACCCTCAAACCTATCCCACGAGGCGGCGGCAGCACTGCAAGATGTCGGTACGGCGGCGTCACGTGATGCCCGGCCGCACCGTGGTGTGGGCTGGGGCACCATCGGGCCCGCGCTGCTAGGCGGTGCCCAGTTCCTTGGCCTCTGCGGTTTCGTCCTGTCCGAGCAACCGGCGGAAGGATTCGAGCCGGGCGATGCCCACCGGGCCCGCTTCCCCGGAGGCGACCCACGCATCGAGGGCGCACTGCGGCTCGGCGGCCTTGTGGGTGCAGCCGCGGGCGCACTTGTTGGCGATCGGGACCAGGTCGTCGAAGGCGTTGAGGATGTTTTCCGGGTCCACCAGCGCGAGCCCGAAGGAGCGGATGCCGGGGGTGTCGATGATCCAGGAACCGGCCGGCGCGTCGTCGATGCGCAGTGCCAGCGCGGAGGAAGAGGTGTGTCGGCCGCGGCCGGTGACGGCGTTGACGTTGCCGGTGGCCCGCTGCGCCCCGGTGAGGGCGTTGACCAGGGTGGACTTGCCCACGCCCGAGTGCCCGATGACCACCGAGACCTTGGAGGCCAGATGCTCGCGCAATTCCTCCACCGGGGTGCCGGCCAGGCGTGCCGAGAGCCCGTCGGCCGAGCGTGCGTCGATGCCGGTGGCCGATTCGTCGGTGGTGCGCGAGACGACGATGTCGATGTCCAGGTGCCGGTAGTTCTCCAGGAACGGCTCGGGGTCGCGCACATCGGCCTTGGTGATGCACAGCAGCGGATGGATCCCCGCGTCGAAGGCGGCGACGATGGCCCTGTCGATGAATCCGGTGCGTGGCTCCGGGTTCGCTGCCGCCACCACGATGACCAGCTGGTCCACGTTGGCCACCACGACTCGCTCCACCGGATCGGTGTCATCGGCGCTGCGGCGCAGCAGGGTGCTGCGGTCCTCGATGCGCACCAGCCGAGCCAGCGTGTCGGGCTCCCCGGAGGTGTCGCCCACCAGCGCCACGAAATCCCCTGGCACCACCGGGTTGCGGCGCAACTCGCGGGCGCGGGCGGCAATCACGATCCGCTCCTCGGGGGTGTCCTCGTCGAGGATGGCCCGGTAGCGGCCGCGGTCCACCGTGATGATCCGGCCGATGAGCGCATCCTCGTAGGCGGGGCGGTCCTTGGTGCGGGGGCGTGATCCCTTTTTGTTGGGGCGGATGCGGACATCCGATTCATCCCATTCCCGTGCGTTGCGTGTCATGTGCTTAGCGTGAGGCCTTCCCGCTGGCGGCCAGCGTGGTCCAAAGTGTGGGGAAATCGGGCATGGTCTTGGCGGTGGTCGCGATGTCAACGACCTCCACCCCGGGAACCGCCAGGCCGATGATGGCACCGGCGGTGGCCATGCGGTGGTCGGCATAGGTGGCGAAGCTGCCGCCGTGCAAGGGGGCGGGTTCGATGAGCAGTCCGTCCTCCAGCTCGGTGACCCTGCCGCCGAGGTTGTTGATCTCGGTGGCGAGCGCGGCGAGCCTGTCGGTCTCGTGCCCGCGCAGGTGCGCGATGCCGGTCAGCCGGGACGTGCCGGTCGCCAGAGCGCAGATGGCCGCCAGCGTCGGGGCGAGTTCGGACGAGTCGGCATAGTCGATGCCCGAAATCTCTGCGGGACCCGTGAGCTGGAGCGTGCCGTCCTGGTGGTGCGTGATGCGCGCGCCCATGCGGGTGAGGATGGTGCGCCACTGGTCCCCGACCTGGGTGGTGGTGCTTGGCCAGTGCGGGATGCGCACGGTGCCGCCGGTGACCATGGCCGCTGCCAGGAACGGCCCGGCGTTGGAGAGATCCGGTTCCATGGTGCGTTCGAAGGCGCGGATCCTGCCGGGTTCGACCCTCCAGCTGCGCTCGTCGGGGCGGGTGATGACGACGCCGAGCTCGCGCAGGGTCTGCACCGTCATCTCGATGTGGTCCGGGCTGGCGATGCGTCCCTCCGCGGCGACGATCTCCACCCCGTGCGTGGTGCGTGGGGCCACCAGCATCAAGGCGCTGATGAACTGCGAGGAACCGGAGGCGTCGATTTCGATGCGCCCGCCTGCCAGGGATCCGGTGCCGTTGACCGTTGCCGGAAGCAGCCCGGGTTCCCCGTGCCCGGTGACCTGGACCCCGAGGTCGGAAAGGGCGGTGAGCACCGGGGCCATCGGGCGCAGGCGCGCGTGCGGGTCCCCGTCGAAGGTGAAGGAGCCGCGCGCCAGTGCCGCCAGCGGCGGGACGAAGCGCATGACGGTTCCGGCCAGGCCGCAGTCGATGTCGACCTGGCCCATCTGCGCCTCCAGGTCCATCGGGGTGATACGCAGCTGGACGGTGCCGTCGGGGGAGTCGACGCTTTCGATGCCGGTGCCCAGGGCGCGCAGGGCGGCGATCATCAGGTCCGAGTCGCGGGAGGCCAGCGCGTTGGAAATGCGCGAGGGCCCGTCGGCCAGGGCGGCGAGCAGCAAGTACCTGTTGGTCAACGACTTGGACGCCGGGACGATGACGGTGCCGTCAACGGGTTGTGCGGGGTGCGGGGCGTCCCACGTGGTGTCCATGGTGTCTTGGTTGCTCAACGGCTGCCTCCGGGTGTCAAGGGTGGGGGGTGTGCCGCGGGACGGGCGGCGGTGATTGGGGGAGTGGGAATGTGGGTGTCATGGTCGGTGGCGGCGCCGTTGCCGCCGATCGTTGTTTGACGGCCGTGTGCCGCCAAAAGCTTGCTCATCGGGTGCAGGCATTCGGTGCGGTGCGCGGCACCGGGGCCGTGCGCCGGGAAAATGCTTTCCCCCGTGGCCCCAATTCTAGCCGCAGGAGGCTACCGCCGGTGGAATAGAGTCGCGCCCTTGCGTGTTACCTCCTATGTGGCACGTTTGCTGCGTTGCGGAACGCAGAGGGCGGTGTCATGGGCAAGAGAACCAACCATGGCAAGAAGCGGAGGACTTATGGGAGTACTGCTGGCGGAATCCCCGGCCCCGAGCGAACCCCGGCTGCGCGTAGACTTGGCCGTGATGACCGAGAATATACAGGGCACCGACACTGTACCGGTAGCCAATGAGACCGAAGCACAACGGCGCGAGCGCTTCGAACGCGACGCGCTGCAATATGTCGACCAGCTCTACTCCGCGGCGATGCGCATGGCGCGCAACCCCACGGACGCCGAGGACCTGGTCCAGGAGGCCTACACCAAGGCGTATTCGGCCTTCCACCAGTACAAGCCCGGGACGAACCTAAAGGCCTGGCTGTACCGGATCCTGACCAACACGTACATCAACCTCTACCGCAAGCGTCAACGCGAGCCATTGCGCACCGGGACCGACACCGTCGAGGACTGGCAAATGGCCAAGGCCGCGGAGCACACCCCGGCCGGGCTGCGTTCGGCCGAGGTCGAGGCCCTTGACCACCTGCCGGACTCGGACGTGAAGAACGCGTTGCAGTCGATTGCCGAGGAGTTCCGGTTGGCGGTGTACTTCGTGGACGTCGAAGGTTTCCCCTACAAGGATGCCGCCGAGATCCTCGGTGTACCGATCGGCACGGTGATGTCACGGCTACACAGGGGCCGTAAACAATTGCGAGAATTGCTCGCCGACTACGCGCACGAACGCGGCATCGGTGCAGCACCAAAGACACAAGGGGCACCCACGCCCGGAGCGGAGAAGAAATAATGGGTGACTGCCATTCGCTGGGCGACTGCGACGACAATCGCATCGTCCGCCTCTACGAGTACCTTGACGGTGCGCTGTCGCTGAAGGATCTCAACGAGGTCAAGGCACACCTGGAGCATTGTGAGGAATGCGCCGAGGAGTACGACTTGGAGTGCATCATCCGCTCCGTTGTGCGCCGCAGCTGCCAGGAAATCGCGCCCGACACGTTGAAGTCGAAGATCATCACGCGGATTTCCGAGATCCGCGTGGAATCCGGCCACGCCTAGGGGCTACTGGCCCGTCCGACACACGTCAAAAGGGCCGGACCCCGGTTCGCCATCTTTCGATGGTTCCGGGGTCCGGCCCTTTCGCAGTTAACATTCCTGCCCGGTTTTCACCGGGCCGGAGGCAGCTGTTTAGGTGTTGGGGCGCTTGCCGTGGTTGGCGCCGCCGCGCTTGCGATCCTTACGCTTACGTGATCGTTTGCTCATGTGAGGACTCCTTTGTGATCTTGGTCCCAGGTTGGACTTCGTCCAGTCTGCCACACCCGCGAACCCGGACCCAACAACCGGTGCCGTCGCCGCGGGAAAATCTCAGCTGGCGCCGGGTTCCGGCAGCCCCAGCCAGGTGTACCAGCCGCGGTGCAGCACCAGCCAGGCCATCAGCCCGTAGCCTGCCTGCCCTGGCAACCCGCCGTTCACCGACAGGTCATTGCGCCACTGCGCGTGGTTCTGCAGCGGGGTGAAGGTGTCGACGTAATGGTGCTTGCGGCGCGTGGCCACGTCCGCGTACACGTGGGAGAGCTCGGCGAGGCGGGCGTTGCGCTCGGGATCCAGTCCCGGGGCCGGGCCCACGACCAGGGCCTTGATGCTCATTTGCGAGGCGGAATCCAGGATGTTGGCCAGGTTCAGCCGGCTGCGCGCGGTGGACAGGCCCAGGTCCAGGTCCCGGTCCGAAAGCGCGATAATCAGGCGGTTGTCGACGTTGTCGCCGAAACGGCGTGACGCCTCGTCGAACCAGCGGGTGCTCAGGGCCTCGGATCCCTCTCCGGGGGCAGCGAGCGTGTAGCTCTCGATGCGGACGTCGGTGTTCGAGGTGCGTGCCAGCACCCGGCCGTACCAGCCCAGGGCCCGCGGGTCCCCGTGTCCGGCCAGGAGCTCGTCGCCGATGGCGGTAAGTCGAATAGTGCGGTAATCCACGAATGACCTTTCTCAGGGCGCGTACCAAACAACACTAGCAGTCGGTTAAGCGACCTCGGGGCGGGACACCGTCAGTGTCCCGCCCCGAGGGAGGGTATTCACGCGCGGAGCCCAGCGAAGTGGACTCCGCGCGTGTCGTGCTGCCTTAGCGCGTGAACGCCGCGGTGAGCAGGCGGGCCTGCTCGACCTCGTGGCGCTTGTGCGTGCCGGTGGAGGTCGCGGCGGAGGCCTTGCGGGCCACCAGGCGAACGGGCTTGCCCAGCTCGGCGGGCAGGTTCAGCCCGACGAAGGGCCACGGGCCCTGGTTGGCCGGCTCGTCCTGCGCCCAGACGACCTCGGCGTTCGGGTACTTGGCCAGTTCCGCGGCGATTTCCTCGGCGGGCAGCGGGTAGAGCTGCTCGACGCGAATGATCGCGGTCTTGGTGTCGTTCGCCTTGGTGCGGGCGGCTGCCAGGTCGTAGTACAGGCGGCCGGAAACCAGCAGCACGCGATCAACGTCTGCCGGGTTCAGGTTCGCGGTGTCGCCAATGACTTCCTGGAAGGTGCCGGTGGTGAAGTCCTCGACTGCGGATGCGGCGGCCTTCAGGCGCAACAGCTGCTTTGGGGTGAAGATCACCAACGGCTTGCGCGGACGGGCGTAGGCCTGCCGGCGCAGCAGGTGGAAGTGGTTGGCGCCGGTGGAAGGCTGGGCCACGACCATGTTGTTTTCCGCGCACATCTGCAGGAATCGTTCGATGCGGGCCGAGGAGTGGTCCGGGCCCTGTCCCTCGTAGCCGTGCGGAAGCATCATGACCAAGCTGGAGCGCTGGCCCCACTTCTGCTCGGCGGAGGAAATGAACTCGTCGATCACGGTCTGGGCGCCGTTGACGAAGTCGCCGAACTGCGCTTCCCAGAGCACCAGGGCGTCCGGGCGTTCCACCGAGTAGCCGTATTCGAAGCCCAGTGCCGCGTATTCGCTCAGCAGTGAGTCGTAGATCCACAGCTTGGCCTGGTCCTCGGAGAGGTTCAGCAGCGGGTACCAGGTGGCGCCGTTGAGACGGTCGTGGAAGACCGCGTGGCGCTGCACGAAGGTGCCGCGACGCGAATCCTGGCCCGCCAGGCGGACCGGCACGCCTTCCATGGACAGGGTGCCGAAGGCGGCGATTTCCGCCATGCCCCAGTCGATCCCGCCCTCGCGGCTCATCTTTTCGCGGCGCTCCAGGAGCACCTTGAGCTTCGGGTGGACCGTGAAATCCTCCGGGATGGCCAGGTGGGCGGCGCCGATGTGGGCCAGGGTCTCGGCGCTGATTGCCGTGTCCCGCGGTGCGGCGACGGAGGCGTCGTCAGCTCGCTGGGCTGCCGGCAGCTCCAGGTCGTTGATCGCCGAGGTGCCCGGGGTGATGACGGGGATCGGGCTGGTCTGCGCGGCGTGGGTCTCGGCGAAGACGCGTTCCAGGCGTTCCTGGTAGTCGCGCAACGCCTGGTCGGCCTCGTCCTGCGTGATGTCGCCGCGACCGACGAGGGCCTCGGTGTACAGCTTGCGGGTCGAGCGCTTGGCCTCGATGAGGTTGTACATCATCGGCTGGGTCATCGACGGGTCGTCGCCCTCGTTGTGCCCACGGCGGCGGTAGCACACCATGTCGATGACGACGTCCTTGTTGAAGCGCTGGCGGTAGGCGAAGGCCAGCTGGGCCACGTGGACCACGGACTCCGGCTCGTCGCCGTTGACGTGGAACACCGGTGCCTGGACCTGCTTGGCCACGTCGGTGGCGTACACCGAGGAGCGCGAATCGGTCGGGGCGGTGGTGAAGCCGACCTGGTTGTTCACGATCACGTGGATCGAGCCGCCGGTCTTGTAGCCCTCGAGCTGGGAGAGCGTGAGGGTCTCGCCGACCACGCCCTGTCCGGCGAAGGCGGCGTCGCCGTGCACCAGGATCGGCAGGACGTTGAAGTCCTTGGATCCCTCGCGGTCTTGTTTGGCGCGCACGATGCCCTCGAGGACCGGGTTCACGGCCTCCAGGTGCGAGGGGTTGGCCGCCAGGTAGACCTTGGTCTGGTTCCCGGCGTCGGAGGTGTAGGAACCCTCGGTGCCCAGGTGGTACTTCACGTCGCCCGAACCCTGGACCGAGCCCGGGGTCGCGGTGCCCTCGAATTCGCGGAAGACCTGGGAGTAGGTCTTGCCGGCGATGTTGGTGAGCACGTTGAGGCGGCCGCGGTGGGCCATGCCGATGGCGACCTCTTCCATGCCGGCGTCTGCGGCATCGGAGATGATGCCGTCAAGCAGCGGAATCAGGGATTCGCCGCCCTCCAGCGAGAAGCGCTTCTGCCCGACGAACTTGGTCTGCAGGAAGGTCTCGAAGGCCTCTGCGGAGTTCAGCTTGGACAGGATGCGCAACTGCTCTTCGCGGGTCGGCTTGGTGTACGGGTGCTCCAGTTCGTCCTGGAACCACTTGCGTTCCACCGGATCCTGGATGTGCATGTACTCGATGCCGATGGTGCGGCAGTAGGCATCGCGCAGCACGCCGAGGATGTCGCGCAGCAACAGGCGGTCCTTGCCGCCGAATCCGCCGGTGACCCATTCGCGGTCCAGGTCCCACAGCGTCAGGCCGTAGGTCTGGATGTCGAGGTCCGGGTGGCGGCGCTGGACGTATTCCAGCGGGTTGGTGTCGGCCATCAGGTGGCCGCGCACGCGGTACGAGTGGATCAGCTGCTGGATGCGCGCGATCTTGTTGACCTGCAGGTCGACGTCGACCTGGTTGTCGACTGCCCAGCGGACAGGCTCATAGGGGATGCGCAGTGCTTCGAAGATCTCGTCGTAGAAGCCCTGTTCGCCCAGCAGCAGGGATTCGACCAGCTTCAGGAATTCGCCCGAGCCGGCGCCCTGGATGACGCGGTGGTCGTAGGTGGAAGTCAGGGTAATGACCTTGCCGACGCCCTGCAGTGCAACGGTCACGTCCGCGGCACCGCGGAAGGCTGCCGGGTACTCGAGGGCGCCAACGCCTACGATGGTGGCCTGGCCCTTGGAAAGGCGCGGCACAGAGTGCACGGTGCCGATGCCGCCGGGGTTGGTCAACGAGACGGTGGTGCCGGCGTAGTCATCCGCGGTGAGCTTGTTGGCCCGTGCGCGCTTGATCAGGTCCTCGTAGGTGTCCCAGAACTCGTTGAAGCTCATGTTCTCGGCGGCCTTGATGTTCGGCACTGCCAGCATGCGCGAGCCATCGGGCTTGGGCATGTCGATGGCGATGCCGAAGTTCACGTGGGCCGGCGTGATGGCCATCGGCTTGCCGTCGACCTCGGCGTAGGTGACGTTCTGCGAGGGGAAGAGCTTCAGGGCGCGGATCACGGCGAAGCCGATGATGTGCGTGAAGGAGATCTTGCCGCCGCGGGCGCGCTTGAGGTGGTTGTTGATGACCACGCGGTTGTCGATCAGGGCCTTGGCCGGGACGGCGCGCACCGTGGTGGCGGTCGGGACGGTCAGGGACTGCTCCATGTTGGTGGCAATCGCCTTGGCCGGGCCGCGCAACGGGGTGCGCTTTTCCTCGCCCATGGCACCGGGAGCGGTGGCCTTGGGGACCTGTGCGGGGATCGGCTGCGACTTGGTGGCCGGGGCCGGGTCGGCCGGGACGCGCGGGGCGGCGGCTGCGGATTTGCCTGCGGCGGAGGATTCAGCGGAGGAGCTGGGCGTGCTGCTGGACACGTCAACGACGCGGGCCTGGGTCGCGGCGCGCGGTGCGCCGGCCGGGGTGGCAGCAGCGGCCGGGGCCGGCGCAGGAGTCGCCGCAACCGGGGCCTCTGCGGCCGGGGGTGCGGCTGCCTGTTCCGAATTGAGGGACGCGAAGATGTCCCACCATTTCTTGTCTACCGAGTTCTTGTCCTTGAGGAACTGTTGGTACAGCTCATCGACTAGCCATTCGTTCCCGCCGAACTCTTCGGTGAGTCGGTGGTGCGATTGATCTGGCACGGTATTACGCCTCTTCTCCCTGTATTTCCGTTTGTCCAAGCGCCGCCGAGGGGGATGACCACCAAGGGGCATAGTTCTAGACCTGCTTAGTAGTCTAGTGACAATTGGACCCCGGATGGGAACCAATGAGCCGGGTATCACATGCGCGTCGCCTTGAAGGGCCGGGTTGGGTGTCCCGATGACGCCGAGCGCCCTTTTCATCCGGCGACAAGCCCCCGGGCGCGGGGGCGGACCTCGCGCGCGGTCGCTCGCGAGACCGAACGCCTGTGTCGTAGTTCAGATACACTGAATTTGTTATGGACAGCCACTCTCTGTGCCGGCCAGTCGTGAAATCACGCGGTGCCGGCCACACATGTCATTGCCCGCCTAATTCCGCTTCGCTATCGGAGCCTTCCAGTTGCGGTCACACAGACGCTAGACTTCGGGGCCCCGGCGCCGCCGCCCCCCGAGACACAACCGCCCACGGGGCGGTGAAACACTAGATGGAATGGTTGCTGCTGGCCCTGGGCCTGCTGCTGATCCTGGGCACCGGTTTCTTCGTCGCCGTCGAGTTTTCCCTCGTCGCCCTGGACCAGGCCAACGTCCAGGAAGCCGTCGACAAGGGCGACACCAAGGCCGTGGCCCTGCTGCAGTGCCTCAAGTCCCTGTCCACCCAACTTTCCTCCTGCCAATTGGGCATCACGCTGACGACGCTGCTGACCGGCTACGTCATCGAGCCTTCCGTGGGCAAGCTTCTCCAGGAACCGCTTCTGGCGCTGGGACTCGGCGACTCCGCCGTGCCGGTCAGCCTGGTGGTGGCCATGTTGCTGGCCACGCTGCTCTCGATGGTCATCGGCGAGCTGGTCCCCAAGAACCTGGCCATCGCCAAGGCCTTCGACATCGGGCGCGCCGTCGCCCGCCCGCAGTTGATCTTCACCGCCATCTTCAAGCCGGCCATCATCGTGCTCAATGGCTTCTCCAACAAGGTCCTGCATCTCTTTGGCCTCGAGGTCAAGGAAGAGATTTCCGGGGCCCGTTCCCCGGCCGAGCTGGTCTCCCTGGTGCGCCGCAGTGCGGAAATGGGCACGCTGGACAAGGATGCGGCGCTGTTCCTGGACCGGACCGTGCGTTTTTCCGAACGCTCGGCGGCCGATGTCATGACACCCCGCATCCAGATGCAGACCATCGAGCACACCGCGCACGTCCACGAGGTCATCGAGCTGGCCAAGGAGACCGGGTACTCCCGCTTTCCCGTCACCGACGGCTCCTCCGACGAGATCAAGGGCGTCTGCCACGTCAAGACCATCATCGCCATTCCGCGTGACAAGCGGAACGGCAAGGAGGTCGGCGAAAACAAGACCCCGGTGATCTTTGTCCCCGAAACCGTGCACCTGGACACGCTGCTGGTGCAGCTGCGCAGTGCCAACCTGCAAATGGCCATCGTGCTTGACGAATATGGCGGAACCGCCGGAATGGTCACCTTGGAAGACCTGATTGAGGAAATCGTCGGCGAGGTCGCCGACGAACACGACTCGGCCCCGCCCGAGGTCCGGCAGCTGTCCGACGGCTCCTGGATGATCCCGGGCATGTACCGCCCGGACCAGCTCAACGAGCTCATCGGCGAGGTGGAGATCCCCGACGACGCGGCCTACGAAACCCTGGGCGGGTTCGTGATGGCCGAGCTAGGCCGGATCCCGTTCTTGGGGGATGCGGTCGACACCGAGGGCGGCGTATTCACCGTCACCGCGCTGGACAAGCGTCGCGTCGCCGAGCTGCATTTCGTGCCGCGGATCGTGAGCGCCTCGAGCGCCTCGAGCGCCTCGAGCGCCTCGAGCGCCTCGAGCGCTGCCTCGGCGTCCAGCCCGGATGAAGCCAGGGGGCGTCGGGCATGAACGACTTTGCCGGCCTTTTCTGGCTGATCATCCTGTTGTTGGGCAACGCGTTCTTCGTGGCGGCGGAATTCGCCGTCATGTCGGCGCGCCGTTCGCAGATCGAACCGCTGGCCGACGCCGGGAACAAACGCGCGATCCTCGCGCTGAAGGCCATGGAATCGGTGTCCATCATGCTGGCGGTGTGCCAATTGGGCATCACCGTGTGTTCGCTGCTGATCCTGAACGTCGCCGAACCTGCCATCCACCACCTACTGGTGGTGCCGCTGGAATTCGTGGGCGTGTCCGAGGCCCTGGCCGGGACCATCGCCTTCCTTCTGGCGCTGCTCTTCGTCACCTTCCTGCACGTGACCTTCGGCGAGATGGTGCCCAAGAACATCTCGGTGTCGATGGCCGACAAGGCGGTGCTGCTGCTGGCCGGGCCGCTGCTGCTGCTTTCCGTCGTCGTGCACCCGGTCGTGGTCTCGCTGAACTGGATCGCCAACCAGTTCCTGCACCTGATGAAGGTCGAGCCCAAGAACGAGGTGAACTCCGCGTTCACCGCGGCCGAGGTGCAGTCGATCATCGCCAGCTCGGCGCTCTACGGCACGCTGGAGGCCGACGACGCACTGCGGCTGCGCAAGGCGCTGGAGTTCTCCGACCTCACGGCCGCCGGGACCATGGTCGCGCGCGATAGGGTCGTGGCCCTGCAGCGCGGCACCACGGTGCAGGAGTTCGAGCGCACCGTGGGCAGGACCGGCTTCTCCCGCATCGTCATCGCCGAGGCCGGCGAGTTCAAGGGCTACTGGCACATGAAGGACGTCATGGCGCTGCCCGACAGCCAGTACCGCCAGCCGGTCTCCGGCATCGAGCTGCGGCCCATGGGCGTGGTGGCCCCGGACACGGAGATCGAGGACGCGCTGGAGCAGATGCGGGCCGACGGCAAGCACCTGGCCCGCGTGGTCGAAGCATCCGGTGCGACCCTGGGAATCCTGTTCCTGGAGGACGTGCTGGAGCAGCTGGTTGGGGAGATCGACGACCAGAACCAGAAGCGGGGCATCCGCCGGGAGAACCGCAGCGCCCAATAATGCGAATGGATCGCAATTGAGATAGTCTGGAGTCCTGCATTTCCCCGAAAGGCCCCGCAACCACCGCATGAACAAGCCACTTCGCGCCCTCACCGTCGCCGCCTCGATCCTGTTGCCTTCGGCCTGCGCCAACGGGGTGCCGGCGCGGTTTGCGGGCCGGAGGTTGGCGTGGGCGCCATGGTGGAGCAGACCTCGCAGGACCAGTATTCCCACGGGGCCAAGGTCCGGGATCACGGGGTCCCGGTGCCGCAGCTGACTCAAACCCTGCCCTACGGGCGGGACCACATCTCCTGGATGGAATCCAACGTGCAACAACTCGAGGTGGCTCTTGGCCGCTAACCCCAGCACCGGGGCGACGACGCCCGAACCCGTGGTCAGCATGCGCAACGCCTCGCTGCGCTTTGGCGACCGCCTGCTCTGGGACGGTCTGGACCTGGACATCGCCCCGGGCGAGTTCCTGGCCGTGCTCGGGCCCAACGGCTCGGGCAAGACCACCATGCTGCGCACCCTGATGGGGCTTCAGGAGCTCTCCGGGGGAACCGTCCGGGTTGCCGGCAAGCCGGCAACCCGGGGCTCGCGGCAGGTGGGCACCATCCCGCAGCAGCGTTCCTTCGACGACAACACCCCGCTGCGCGCCCGCGACCTGGTGGCCCTGGGCATCGACGGACACAAGTGGGGCATCCGGTTGGGCCGCAAGTCCATGCGCCGGCGCGTGGACCAGCTGCTGGAACTGGTCGGCGCCACCTCCTACGCCGAGCGTCCCGTCGGGGTGCTTTCGGGTGGGGAACAGCAGCGGTTGCGTGCCGCGCAGGCGCTGGCAGATAACCCGCGCCTGCTCTTGTGCGACGAGCCGCTGCTCTCCCTCGACCTGCACCACCAGCAGGCCATCTCCTCACTGATCCACCGGCAGGCCTGCGACCACGGTGCCGCGGTGGTCTTCGTGACCCACGAGATCAACCCGATCCTGCAATACGTGGACCGTGTGCTCTACCTGGCCGGCGGACGCTTCCACATCGGCACCCCCCAGGAGGTCATGCGCTCCGAGGTCCTCTCCGAGCTCTACGGATCGCCCATCGAGGTCTTCGAATCCAACGGCCGCATCGTGGTGGTGGGCATGCCCGAGACGGTCACCCACGCCAATCCGCAGCAACGCACGCACCCGCTTCAAGGAGCCTAGGAACCATGGACCTATCCGAGATCTGGAGCACCGTCTTCAGCTTCGAAGACTATGCCGAGATCCTGCCGCTGGTCTCCAACTCGCTGATCGCCGGTGCCCTGCTGGGCCTGGTCGGCGGGATGATCGGCATCTTCGTGATGCTGCGCGACATGGCCTTCGCGGTGCACGGCATCGCCGAGCTTTCCTTTGCCGGGGCTGCCTTCGCCCTGCTGATCGGCACCAACGTCGTCGTCGGCTCGCTGGTCGGCTCCGTGCTGGCCTCGCTGCTGCTGGGGATCATGGGTGCCGCGGCCAAGGACCGCAACTCGATCATCGGCGTGTTGATGCCCTTCGGGCTGGGCCTGGGGATCCTCTTCCTGGCTCTCTACCAGGGCCGCAGCGCGAACAAGTTCGGGCTGCTCACCGGACAGATCGTCGCGGTGGACACGGTGCAGCTGGGCGTGCTGGCCGTCTGCTCGGTGATTGTGATGGTGGCGCTGGTGGCCATGTGGCGCCCGCTGACGTTCATTTCCGTGGACCCCGCGGTGGCGGCGGCGCGCGGGATTCCCGCCGCCCGGCTCTCCGTCGCCTTCATGGTGGTCCTGGGCCTGGCGGTGGCCCTGTCGATCCAGGTGGTCGGCGCGCTGCTGGTGCTCGCTCTGCTGATCACCCCGGCGGCCGCGGCCATCCGGGTGACTTCCAACCCGGTGCTGACGGTGTCGCTCTCGGTGGCTTTCGCGATGACTTCGGTGGTGGGCGGCATCCTGCTGGCCCTGGCCGGCTCGTTGCCAATCAGCCCGTACGTCACCACGATTTCCTTCCTCATCTACCTGGTGTGCAGGCTCATTGCATGGCGCCGGCACCGGGTGCGGCATTCGGAGAAGATGGCAGCCGTCGCCGCCTAGGGCCGCCGACCGAGTCGCGACAAACACCGAAGGCGTGTGCCCGCACCCCCTGAAGGGAGCGGGGCACACGCCTCCGTCTTGTCCACGGGTTGTCCGCCGGTTGTCCGTCGGTTGCCCCGAGGGTGGCTGTTGGTGCTCCCTGTTACTGCTGGGCCTCTGCCAACGGGCGTTGCTCAGGCCTTGGCGTCGGCGGCCTTGGCCGCGGAGCAAGAGGGGCACAGCCCATAGATCTCCACGGTGTGCGTGGGTTCGGTAAAGCCGTTCTCCTGGGCCACCCGGGCCGCCCACTTCTCCACCGCCGGCGCCTCGACCTCGACGGCCTTGCCGCACTTGCTGCACACCAGGTGGTGGTGATGGTGCTCGATGACGCACTGGCGGTACATCGCCTCGCCCTCGTTGTTGCGCAGCACGTCGACCAGGCCGTCCTCGGCCATCGACAGCAGCAGGCGGTACACCGTGGCGAGGGAGACCTTGTCGCCCTCGTCGACGAGCCACCGGTGGAGTTCCTGCGCCGTCACAAAGTCATCGACCGTCTCCAGCGCGGCGTTGACCGCCAGGCGCTGCTTGGTCACCCGCTGTTCGGAACTGCGCCGTTCGGTCGCAGGATTCGTCATTTGTTGGAGCACTCCTTGTAGATCGGCACATTGCCACCGGGTACGTTCCGCGGACACCGATTCCGGCACCGCGCCGGGACGCACCTCCGGTTGACACCTCGAGTTTACCAGCGGGTGCGCCGGAGTGGCGCGGGTGGAGCCGGGACCCGGCGCCCGGCCCGCTGGTGCCCCGGGTCCCGGCATGCATAGGCTGGGGCCATGGAGATCACCAAGTTCAACCACGCCTGCATCAAGGTGGCGTCATCCAACCGGGCCCTGCTCATCGATCCGGGCAACCAATCGCCGTTGGATGCGGCGCTTGCGGGTGTCGAGGCCATCCTGGTCACCCACGAGCATGCCGACCACCTCGACCTCGAGCCGGTGCTGCGCGCGCTGGCTGCCAACCGGGGCCTCACCGTCCATGCCCCAGTTGCGCTGGCTTCCACGGTGCTGGCCGCTGCCAAGGCGGCGGGCGTCCAGGATGCGGAAGCACGCATCCACGGGGTCGGGCCGGGTGCCTCCTTCGAGGCTGCGGGGATGGAGATCTCCACCCACGGCGGCATGCACGCGGTCATCCACCACTCCCTGCCGGGGGTGTCGAACATCGGGTACTTCATCGACAGCAGGCTCTTCCACCCCGGCGACAGCTACCAGGTGCCCGAGGGGATCCCAGTGCACACGCTGCTGGTCCCCGCGCACGCGCCTTGGGCCAAGATCGGGGAGACCATCGAATTCCTGTCCATCATCGGGGCGGCGCAAAACTTCCCCATCCACGACGGGCTGCTCAACGAGCGTGGCCTGGCGCTGGTGGACGGGCACCTGGGGCGCGTGGCAGCGGAGCGCGGGCTGGACTACCGCCGGATACCCAATGGCGAGGCGGTCTCCCTGGACTCCTGAAGCCGTGGCCGGTGCCGCGGATCCCGGGGGCCGCTAGTCCCAGCTGCCGGTGGCCAGCAAGCGCTCGATCCGCCCGGCATAGGGAGCCGGATCCAGTCCGGCGGCCTGAAGCCATGCGGCGTCGTAATAGGACGTGGCGTAGCGTTCCCCGTTGTCGCAGAGGAGCGTGACCACTGACCCCTTTTCGCCGGCGGCCAGCATGTTCGCCACGACCTGCCAGGCCAGCCAGAGGTTGGTGCCCGTTGAGGGCCCGGCGCACAGGTGCGCGAATTCCTGCAGGTGGCGCATCGCCGCCACCGAGGCGGCGTCGGGCACCGTGGCCAGGAAATCGATGATGCCCGGCACGAAGCTGGGTTCCGGACGGGCCCGGCCGATGCCCTCGATCCGGCTGGCGCGCCCGGTGGCGGTTCGCGGATCCCCGCCCGCGTTCGCGGCCTGCCAGGCCGGCAGGAACGCCGAGCCCTCGGGGTCCGCGACGGCCAGACGGGTGTGGTGGCGGTGGTAGCGGGCGTAGCGCCCGATGGTCGCAGAGGTCCCGCCGGTGCCGGCGCCCACCACGATCCATGCCGGCACCGGGTGTTCCTCCATGGCCAGCTGGCCGAAGATCGACTCGGCGATGTTGTTGTTCCCGCGCCAGTCCGTCGCCCGCTCGGCGTAGGTGAACTGGTCCATGTAGTGCCCGTTGGTTGCCGCGGCCAGCCGTTCGGATTCCGCGTACACGCTTGAGGGGTCATCGACCAGATGGCACCTGCCGCCGGTGGCCTCGATCAGCGCGATCTTCTCCGGGGAGGTGCTTGCTGCCATGACCGCGATGAAGGGCAGGCCCAAGAGCTTCGCGTAGTAGGCCTCGGAGACCGCGGTGGAACCGGAGGAGGCCTCCACGATTGTGGTGCCCTCGGTGATCCATCCGTTGACCAGTCCGTACAGGAACAGGGAGCGGGCCAGCCGGTGCTTGAGGCTGCCGGTGCGGTGCGTCGATTCGTCCTTCAGGTACAGGTCGATGCCCCACTGGCGGGGCAGGTCCAGCCGGTGCAGGTGGGTGTCGGCCGAGCGCATCGACTCGGCCTCGATCGTGCGTACCGCCGCATCCACCCAATCGCGGGTCGCGGAGGGCCGGGGGAGCGAAATCAAAGACGTTGTATCCACCCGAGCAAGCCTACCCAACCAACCGCTGCGGCGCGTCCGGCGGCGTGACCGGATGGCCGCCGAACCGAACCGAGCCGAGCCGAACCGAGCCGAGCCGAACCTTGCGGACCGGTGCGGGGCAGGGGGCCGGGGAACTAGGCTGGGATCCACGGGGCCGGCGCGCCCCGGCGACACCGACAATTTCACTGACACGCAACCAAGGAGCACTGAGGCATGGGTGGGGAACGCCGGACATTGATCACCGCAGGGGAGCTGGCCACGGTCCTGGAGGCCGGCGGGGACACGGTGCTGCTCGATGTGCGCTGGGCGCTGGGCGATGCCCGCGGCAGGGAGCACTACGAGGCCGGACACATCCCCGGCGCCGTCTTCGTCGACCTGGAGACCGGGCTCTCCGCGGCGCCCAGCCTGGAGGCCGGGCGCCACCCGCTGCCCGATGCGAGCAACTTCGCGGCATCCGCGCGCAGCTGGGGCATCAACACCGGCTCCGTCGTGGTGCTGTACGACGCCACCGGTGCCCTGGCCGCCGCCCGCGGCTGGTGGCTGCTGCGCCACGCCGGAATCGGCAACGTCCGGGTGCTCGACGGGGGACTGGATGCCTGGGTCGCCGGCGGGCGCGAGCTGGAAACCGGGAACAACACCGCTGTCCCGGGCAACGTGCGGCCGGGCTGGGGGCAGATGCCGGTCATCGACATCGAGCAGGCTGCGGCGTTCCCCGGCCACGGGATCCTGCTGGACTCCCGGGCCGCCGAGCGCTACCGCGGCGAGGTCGAACCCGTCGACCCGCGCGCCGGGCACATCCCCGGAGCGCTGAACCGACCCACCACAGGGAACCTCGATGCGGGCAAGCGCCTGCTGGAATCGGCGGAGCTTGTCCGCGCGTTTGCGCAACTGGGCGTGAAGCCCGGCGCCGGGGCAGCCGACGTGGCGGCGTATTGCGGAGCGGGGATCACCGCCGCCCACCAGGTCCTCGCGCTGGAAACCATCGGGGTGCATGCCGCGCTGTTCCCCGGCTCCTGGTCCCAGTGGAGCGCCGACCCCGCGCGCCCCGCGGCCACCGGACCGACGCCGTGATCTGCCGGGAAGCCGCGGACCTCCGGACTGCCGGCCCGGACGCCCCGGTGAGCGCTGGGTTCGGGACATGATCGGTCGCCCGAAGCCCCCTGGGCTGGATGCCGCCGCGAAGATCCGGGCGCGTGCCCGCAGCCGGCAGGGACCGGCGGCCATGATGCCGGACGCCGTGTCCGCGCTGGGAGTTAGGGTGGCCGGGGGACCGCTGGTGCCCCTGGAGATCCGCCGCCGCGAACCGGGGCCTCGCGACGTGGTCATCGATATCCTCTTCTGCGGTCTGTGCGATTGCGACGTGCGGGAGGGGCGCAAGGAATGGCCGGCCGCGCGCCTTCCCCTGGTCCCGGGACACCAGATCGTCGGCGTCGTGGCCCGGACCGGTGCCGGGGCCGCGGACCTGGAACCCGGTGCCCGGGTCGGCGTGGGTGCGCTGGTCGATTCGTGCAGGGAATGCGCGCCATGCCGTGCCGGACAAGAGCAGCTCTGCGCCGGGTCGGTGGCGACCTATGGCGCGCTCGATCCGCGCACCGGGGAGTACACCCGCGGCGGGTACTCCAAGCGCATTGTCGTTGACAGGGACTTCGTCCTGCGGATCCCGGCCGCGCTGGAGCTGGCCGTGGCCGCTTCGCTGCCCTGCGCCGGGATCCGGGCGTACGCGACGCTGCTGCACCACGGGGTGGGACCAGGCAGCACGGTGGGCGTCCCGGATCCGGGCGGACGCGGCGCCCTGGCCGCCAGTCTGGCTGCGGCCATGGGGGCGGCGGTGAACGTGCCGGCCGCTGCGGATCCACTTCAGGTGGTCATCGACACCGGGCCGATGGCCCCATCGTTGGTAGGCTCGGTGGCAGAAACCCGCCAGTTGCTCGAATTCTGCGCGAAACACCAAGTGGCACCCGGCTTTGAGCTGGTTGGTGCGCAGGGGCTCAACGAGGCATGGGAGCGGATCCTTGCCGCGGACGTGCAACACGGGTTTGTCCTGGACCTCGCCACATTGGGCGGGAACGACTAAGGAGGGTGCATGAGCACGCTGTTTACCAAGATCATCAACGGCGAGATCCCCGGCCGTTTCGTCTGGAAGGACGAGCAAGCCGTGGCGTTCCTGACCATCGGGCCGATCACGCACGGCCACACCCTGGTGGTGCCGCGCGCGGAAGTCGACCACTGGGTCGACGCACCGGCAGATTTGATGAACCACCTCATCGCGGTGGCCGGGCACATCGGCCGTGCCCAGGTCCGCGCGTTTGGGTCCGAGCGTGCCGGCTTGATGGTCGCCGGTTTTGAGGTCCCGCACCTGCATGTGCACGTCTGGCCCACGAACTCGCTGGCCGACTTCGACCTGACGCGGGCTGAGAGCAACCCCGATCCGGCCATGATGGATGCAAATGCGCAGAAGCTGCGCGAGGCGCTGCGGGCCGACGGCCACGGGGGCCTGGTCCCCGACGCCTAGGTCCTGGCAGCGGGACCGCCGCCGGAGCGAGGCCGAAGCGCCGAGACTGGGCGGGTGAACGACGACGGGGCCACCACGAGATGACTGATCATCCCGTCGTGGCCCCGCGTTGTGGCCGGGCTACTTCGCCGCGGCGAGCCCTTCGCGCATCGCGGTGCGAATCCGCTTGGGGGAGACCGAGTAGGCCGTGCCCAGCTCCTGGGCGAAGAGCGAGACCCGGTATTCCTCCAGCATCCACTTCACCGCCGCCAGCGGGGCGGGCGTGCGCACGCCCGCCACCAGTTGCCCGAGCGCCGCGTCGTACTCGTCCTCGAGTCCCTGGATGTCCAGCGTCGCGGCGTTGTCGCGCGCCAGGTGCCCGGTGCCGAGCTTTTCCAGCCGCTTTTCGATGGCCGCAATGTAGCGCGGCAGCTGGGCCAGTTGCGCATAGCCGGTGTTGGCCACGAATCCCGGGTACACCAGCTGCTCGAGCTGGGACTTCACATCGTTCAGCGCATTGACCAGGGCCAGCGAGGAGGCGGACTTCAGCTCCTTGTTGATCCGCCGGGTGCCGGAGAGGACCTTCTCCACGATGGCGGTGACCGCGAAGACCGTGTCGATCAGTTCGGCGCGGACGCGTTCGTAGAGCGCGTCGAACTCCGCCTTGTCGAAGGGCAGCTTCTCGGGAACGAGCCGGTCCACCGCGGCCATGGTGCAGTCCTGGATCAGCGAAGCCACCGAACCGTGCGGGTTCTGCGTGAAGACCAGTTTTTCCTGGTTGTTCAGGTGGTCAAGGACGTACCTGGCGGGCGAGGGGACCTTGAGCAGCAGCAGCCGGATGACGCCGGTGCGGTGGGCGGCCATCTGCTCGACGGGGTTGCGGAAGACCGTCAGGCGCACGGAAGTCTTCTCATCCAGCAGCGCCGGGTAGGCGGTGACCTGCTGCCCGGCGACCTCGGTGACGACCTTTTCGGTGATGACGCCGTTGATGCCCACCCCGGTGTCCCAGTCGGTCAACCCGCTGCGTTCCCAGATGGTGGTGGCCACCGCGCCGCCCTTGCCGCGCTGGGCCGCCGCCGCGGCCCGGGACTTCCCGTCGCCCTTGGCGTTGTTGCCAACTGCCGCCTTCGGACCGCCGGTGCCCGCCGCCCCGGTGGGCAGGGCGGCCCCGGGCTTGACGCCCAGGGAACGGGCCAGGGCCGAACGGTTGGCCGCGGCCAGCGTCTGCTGCAGCACGGCCAGCTCCTGGGACTCGTCCTGGATCTTGGCCTCTGAGTCCACGACGGTGAAGGTGAAGCGTAGGTGGGGCGGCAGGGACTCCCAGTTCCAGGACCCCGGGGGGATCACCACGCCCTTGAGCCGGCGCAGCACCAGCTCCAGGGAGGCGGCCAGGTCGTCGGTCTCCGGGTTGAAGTCGGCCTCCAGTGCGGCCACTGCCGAGCGGGCGACATCGGGGGCCGGCACGAAGTTCTTGCGGATGGCCTTGGGCAGCGACTTGATCAGCGCGGTGACCAGTTCCACGCGCAGCCCGGGGATGAGCCAGCGGAAGCGCACGGGGTCCAGCTGGTTCAGGAAGAGCACCGGCACGCGCACCGAGACGCCGTCGGATTCCCCGGCGCGGGCCGCCGGGTTGTACTCGTAGACCAGGTCCAGGTCCAGGGTGCCGTGGCGCCAGGTGCGCGGGAAGGCGTCTTCGTCCAGTTCCGTGGCATCGGCCTGGAGCATGTCCTCCGGGTTGAAGTCCAGCAGCGTCGGGTTTTCGTGCCGCGCGGCCTTCCACCAGCGGTCGAAGTGCCGTTCGGACACCACCTCGGGGCCCAGCTTCGAATCGTAGAACTCGAAGAGGTCCTCGTCGGACACGCGCAAATCGCGCCGGCGCATGCGGGTCTCGAGTTCCTCGATGTCCTCGAGCACCCGGCGGTTGCGGGCAAAGAACTTGTGGTGGGTCTTCCAGTCGCCCTCCACCAATGCGTGGCGGATGAACAGCTCGCGGCAGAGCTCCGGGTCCACGCGCGAGTACTGGATGCGGCGGCGCGGCACGATCGGCAGTCCGAAGAGCGTGACCTTCTCGTACCCCATGACCGCCCCGGAGTTCCGCGACCAGTGCGGCTCGGAGTAGCTGCGCTTGAGCAGGTCCCCGGCGACCTCCTCCACCCACTTGGGATCGAGCCGGGCCACGGTGCGTGCCCAGAGCCGGGAAGTCTCCACCAGCTCGGCGGCCATGACCCACTCGGTGGACTTCCGCGACAGGGCCGAACCGGGGAAGACGGAGAAGCGGGTGCCGCGCGCGCCGACGTATTCGCGCTTGCGCTCGTCCCAGGAGCCCACGTGCCCCAGCAGCCCGGTGAGCAGCGAAATGTGGATCGCGTCCTCGTTCGCGGCCGGGTCCACCGGCTCGGGGGAGATCGCGATGCCCAGGGGCTTGGCCAGCTGGCGCAGCTGGGTGAACAGATCCTGCCACTCGCGCACGCGCAGATAGTTGATGTATTCGTTCTTGCACAGCCGGCGGAACGCGGAGGAGGAGAGCTCCTTCTGCTTTTCCTGCAGGTAGCGCCAGAGGTTTAGCAGCGAGGAGAAGTCCGACTTCGCGTCCATGAAGCGCTTGTGCATTTCGGCGGCGCGCTCGCGTTTGCCGGTTTCCTCGCTGGGGCGCTCGCGCGGGTCCTGGATGGAAAGGGCGGCGGCCAGCACCATGACCTCCTTGGCGCAGCCGCGGTTACCGGACTCCACGATCATCCGGCCCAGGCGCACGTCCACCGGCAGCTGGGCCAGCGACTTGCCAACCTTGGTGATGGTGGCCTCGGTGCCGGTGTTCAGCGCCCCGAGCTCGCGCAGCAGCGCCACGCCGTCGTTGACCGACTTGGCATCCGGCGGCTGGACGAAGGGGAAGTCCGCGACGTCGCGGGCTGTGCGCACCACGCCCATGGAGCTCATCTGCAGGATCACCGCGGCCAGGTTGGTGCGCAGGATCTCCGGGTCGGTGAACGCGGGGCGCGTCTCGAAGTCCTCCTGCGAGTACAGGCGGATGGCGATGCCGTCACTCACGCGTCCGCAACGGCCCGAGCGCTGGTTGGCGCTGGCCTGGGAGACGCGTTCGATGGGCAGGCGCTGGACCTTGGTGCGGTGGGAGTAGCGCGAGATGCGGGCGGTGCCGGTGTCGATGACGTACTTGATGCCCGGCACGGTCAGCGAGGTCTCGGCGACGTTGGTGGCCAGCACGATGCGCCGGTTCTTCCCGGGGTTGAACACCTGGTGTTGCTCGGCCAGCGAGAGCCGGGCGAACAGCGGCAGGATCTCGGTCCCGGCCAGGCGCCGGTTGGTCTTCACCCGGGCACGCAGCACCTCGGCGGCGTCGCGGATCTCGCGCTCGCCGGGGAAGAAGATCAGGATGTCCCCGGGCGCCTCCATGGCGAGCTCATCCACGGCCTCGGCGATGGCATCGAGCGGGTCGCGGTCCTCGGCCTGGGTATCGGGGTCCAGTTCGTCTTCGTCCATGCCGTCGGCCGGGTTCAACGGCCGATAGCGCAGTTCCACG
The DNA here is from genome assembly GCF_030512175.1 of Paeniglutamicibacter sulfureus. Lineage (GTDB taxonomy): Bacteria > Actinomycetota > Actinomycetes > Actinomycetales > Micrococcaceae > Paeniglutamicibacter > Paeniglutamicibacter sulfureus. The sequence continues at coordinate 2,007,370 of NZ_JAULBL010000002.1, forward strand.
GGGAAGGTGCGGCCGGAGACCTCGATGATGGGCGCAGGCACCGGCTCCTCGCCCTCGGGCCCGGCTGCTGCGAAGTGCTCGGCAAAGCGCTGCGGGTCGATGGTGGCGGAGGTGATGACGATCTTCAAATCCGGCCGCTGGGGCAGGATCCTGCGCAGGTAGCCGAGCAGGAAGTCGATGTTGAGGCTGCGTTCGTGGGCCTCGTCGATGATGATGGCGTTGTACTTCTTCAGCAGCTTGTCGCGCTGGATCTCCGCCAGCAGGATGCCGTCGGTCATCACCTTGACCTTGGTGGCCCGGGAGACCTCGCCGGTGAAGCGCACGTGGAATCCGACGTCCTCGCCGATCTTGGTTCCCAGTTCCTCGGCGATCCGTTCGGCGACGGTGCGCGCAGCCAGGCGGCGGGGCTGGGTGTGACCGATCATTCCGCGTTCGCCCATGCCCAGCTCCAGGAGCATCTTGGGCAGCTGGGTGGTTTTGCCGGAACCGGTTTCACCGGCGACGATGACCACCTGGTTGTCCTTGATGGCGGACATGATGTCATCGCGTCGCGCGGAAACGGGAAGGGCTTCGGGATAGGAAATCGTCAGGGCCATGATGAGCCAAGTCTATGTCAGCGGCGTCGGCGGCCTGTGCCTGCCCGGCCGTCGGGCCGGACACGTGGCTCGGTGCCTTGGATCAGCGGCCGGTCATCCGTTTAGGGGCGTTTGAGGTGTCAAAACACGGCTTTGTCCACGGTACTGTCTGATTCTCTAGACACTGGGATACCAATTGTCCGTTTATCGATGGCGATTGATGAAAGATGCATGGCAAGATGATGAATGCATCACCGTTTGTCTTGCAATTCAGGGTAGATGGAAGAAATGTGAGTAGCTTCACATGTAGTATCGAAGCAATTCATGGGGAGAACTTCCTGCCGTTTGGGCGAGGATGTACAAACTCCTGAAAACTGCCCGGAATTGGCCGAAACCGAACACCAGGCATGACACTCGCACGTCATGAAAGGAACACAATGAAAATCTTCAAGTCCCTACAGATCGCAGCCTCGGTCGCGGCCACCGCATTGGTGCTCACCGCTTGTGGCGGATCCAGCACGCCGGAGGCCACCGGTTCCTCGGCCGCGGCCGGCCCGGTGAAGATCGGCATTGCCCAGTATGTGTCCCACCCGTCCCTTGATGCCGTGGTGACCGGTTTCAAGAAGGGCATGGCCGACGCCGGCTACGCAGAGGGCGACCAGGTCACGTACGACTTCACCAACGCCCAGGCCGACCAGGCCACCAACACTGCAATGGTGGGCAAGTTCGCCAGCGACGGCGACATGGACCTGGTCCTGGCCATCGCCACGCCGACCGCGCAGGCCGCGGCCCAGTCGATCACGAACATCCCGGTCGTTTTCTCCGCCGTCACCGATCCCCTGGAAGCCAAGCTGGTCTCCAGCCTGGAAGCACCGGGAGCCAACGTCACCGGCACCTCGGACAAGAACCCGGTCAAGGAACAGCTTGAGCTGCTCAAGAAGATCAAGCCGGAAGCCAAGTCCGTTGGCATCGTTTACTCCTCGGGCGAAGTCAACTCCGGGGTCCAGGTCCAGTGGGCCAAGGACGCAGCGGCCGAACTCGGCCTGACCATCGAAGAGAAGGCCATCTCGGCTTCCTCCGAGGTCCAGCAGGCAGCCTCGGGCCTGAACGTCGATGCGTTCTACGTGCCGACCGACAACGCCGTGGTTTCCGCTCTGGAAGGCCTGTTGCAGACCGCCCAGGATAAGAAGATCCCGGTGATTTCCGCCGACGGCGAGTCCGTCAAGCGCGGTGCCACCGCCACCTACGGCCTGAACTACGAGAAGCTCGGCGAGCAGACCGCTGCAATGGCCGTGAAGCTCCTCAAGGGCGAGGCCGAAGCCGCAACGATGCCGGTCGAGACCATCACCCAGGTCGAGCTGTACGTCAACACCACTGCTGCGGAAAAGATCGGGATGACCTTCCCGGAGGACATGCTCTCCGAGGCTGCAGAGACCTACAAGTAAACTCGATCGCCAACGCGTTCCACCCGGTGGCCGGTCGGCTTGCTCCGACCGGTCACCAACATTTACCCAATACCCAAGACGCTAGGATCCACCATGATCACCGCGGTTGAACTAGGCCTGATCTACGCGATCATGGCACTCGGGGTCTACCTGACCTTCCGCATACTCGACTTCCCCGACCTGACCGTTGACGGAAGCTTCACCACCGGCGCAGCAGTCGCATCCATCTCGATTGTCAATGGCGTCAACCCGTTCATTGCCACCGCCATCGCCTTCTTCATCGGCGCTATCGCCGGTGTCATCACCGGCCTGCTCCACACCAAGGGCAAGATCGACGGGCTGTTGGCCGGTATCCTGACCATGATCGCGCTGTATTCGATCAACCTGCGCATCATGACCAAGGCCAACGTCCCGCTTCTGGGCGAGACCACGGTGCTGACCTTCCTGCGCGAGAACCAGTGGCTGGGGACCTGGACCTCCGTCGGGTTGATGTTCCTGGGCTGCCTGGTTGCCGTGGCGGCCATCGTGTGGTTCCTGCGCACCGACGTCGGCCTGGCCATGCGAGCCACCGGCGACAACGAGGAAATGATCCGGTCCCTCGGCGTGAACACCGACAACCAGAAGATCCTGGGCCTGGCGCTCTCCAATGGCCTGGTCGGACTCTCCGGCGCGATCATCGCCCAGTTTCAGGGCTTCGCCGACATCGGCATGGGCATCGGCGTCATCCTGATCGGCCTCGCGTCGGTCATCGTGGGCCAGGCCATCTTCGGCCAGAAGTTCATCTGGATTGCCGCGCTGGCCGTCGTCTTCGGCTCCGTTGCCTACCGCCTGGTCATCCAGCTGGCACTGAATGCCGGACTCGAGGTCAACGACATGAAGCTGATCTCTGCGGTCCTGGTGGTCATCGCCCTGCTGCTGCCGCAGTGGAAGGGCTTCGGGAAGTTCGCCAACCGCATCAGCATCCGCAGCAAGTCCGTCACCACCGACGACAAAAAGGAGGTGGGCGTCGATGCTTGAGATCACCAACCTGAACAAGACGTTCTTCCCGGGAACCGTCAACGAGCGCAAGGCGCTGCGCGACATCAACCTGACGCTCACCGACGGCGAGTTTGTCACGGTGATCGGCTCCAACGGAGCGGGCAAGTCCACGGTGCTGAACATGGTGGGCGGCAAGCTTCGCCCCGACACCGGGGCGGTGCGCATCGCCGGGAAGGACGTGACCAAGCTTCCCGACCACTCACGCGCCCGATTCATCGGACGGGTGTTCCAGGACCCGATGGCCGGCACCGCGCCCAACATGACCATCGAGGAGAACATGTCGCTGGCCCTGGGCCGCGGCACCTTGCGTGCGTTGGCCTCCGGTGTCACCAAACGCAAGCGCGAGAAGTTCGTGGAGGAATTGCGCTCGCTGGAACTCGGCCTGGAAAACCGGCTCAAGGCCAAGGTCGGGCTGCTCTCCGGTGGCCAGCGCCAAGCGCTGAGCCTGCTCATGGCCACGTTCTCCGGACCCAAGATCCTGCTGCTCGACGAGCACACCGCGGCACTGGACCCGCAGCGTGCGGCGCTGGTGGCACGTCTGACCGAGGAAATCGTCGTGCGCCACCAGCTGACGACGTTGATGGTCACGCATAACATGGAACAGGCCCTGCGCCTGGGGACGCGACTGATCATGATGCACGACGGACAGATCATCCTGGACCTGGACTCGGCCCAGAAGGCCAAGATGACGGTTCCCGGCCTGCTGCACGAGTTCGAGAAGATCAAGGGTGCCCAGCTCGATGACCGGACCATGCTTCAGTAACCCGGACCACGCCCCGGCGCCTGCCTCCTGAGGGAGGCGAGGAGCCTTCAAGGGAGCGGTAACGCCAAGACACGAGCGATCCCCGAAACGGGGTTGCCCGGTTCAGGCGGTGCCGCTCCTTTGTGCGTGTCCCGCCGGTCATTTTCGGCAACCCGCTGCGCGGGGCGGGGTGGTTGCCCTGTCGGTGGTGAACGGGCGGGTGCTGCTACTGCAGCGCCGAAGTCAGGCGGGCCAGATTGTCCAGCACCGTGGAGCGCAGCGGCTGCTTGAGCCATTCCTCGAGCGTGAGCAGCCGGCTGACTCCGCGGTATCCGTCCTCGACCTCGCGCATCTGCGCCACGAAGCCCGCGTCGCGCACCAGCATCGAGACCTCCATGTTCAGGCCGAAGGAACGCATGTCCATGTTGCTGGATCCGATCAGCGCCGTCTCGTCGTCAATGGTGAAGTGCTTGGCGTGCAGGATGTACGGGGCCGGGTAGAGGTAGATCCGCACCCCGGCGCGCAGCAGCTCCTCGTAGTAGGAGCGCTGCGCATGGTAGACCAGCGCCTGGTCCCCGACCTCCGAGACGAACAGGTCCACCGGGACCCCGCGGGCGACAGCGGAGGTGACCGCGTACATCAGCGATTCGTCGGGCACGAAGTAGGGAGAGGTGATCACGATGCGCTGCTGGGCCGCGTGGATCAGCCCCAGGAAGAGCCGCAGGTTGTTTTCGCGCTCGAACCCGGGGCCCGAGGGGACCACCTGGGTGAGCATGGTTCCGCGCTCTTCGCGGTGCTCGATCAGCGCTGTGCCCAGTCGGCCCGGCGAATCGCCGCTGGCCACCAGCTCCGCCCGGCGCACGCCCTCGATGATGACCTCCCCGGTCTCGGAATACCAATCGGAGATGAACACCGCATCCAGCGTGGCCACGCCCGGTCCGTGCAGCTCCAGGACCAGTTCCTTCCACTTCAGGCCGCGGGCAATGTTCTTCTTCACGTTGTAGTCGCGGGAAATCATGTTCAGCGAGCCCATGTAGCCGACGGTGCCGTCGATGACCAGGATCTTGCGGTGGTTGCGCAAGTCCGGGCGCTGGAACTTGCCCTTCAACGGCTGCAGGGGAAGCATCAGTCGCCAGTCCGCGCCCATCGCATCCAGGCGCGCCTTGGTGGCGGCATAGTGCGGCTTGCCGCGTGAGGCCCAGTGGTCAAGCATCACGTTCACCCGCACCCCGCGCGCAATGGCCCGTTCCAGTGCGTCGAAGAACCCGGCGGTGGTCGCATCCACGCTGAGGATGTAGAACTGCGCGTGGACATAGTCGGTGGCCGCATCGACGGCATCGGCCATGGTTTGGATGGTCTGCTCGTAGTCGCCCAGCAGTCGGCCCGAATTCCCCGCCAACAGGGGCAGGCCGCCGTAGGCGTTGTTCATCTCCACCAGCGAGTTGAACCAGGCAGGGTTTTTCCCGCGGGCTTCATCGTGGGGTTCCTCGGCGCTGATCGAGCGCATGAAGGTGTTGATCTCCTCCTGCACCTCGCGGCGCTTTCGCGGCAGCTTGGGCGAACCGATCAGCAGGAAGGCGATGACCCCGAAGTAGGGGATCAGGAAGATCGCCAGCAGCCACGCCATCCCGGAGGTGGGGCGGCGGTTGCGCGGGACGAAGACCACGGCAAGGACGCGAATGGCCAAATCCAGGACCACCAGCGCGGTCGCCCACCACCAGGCACCTGTAAACATGTATGCAACTTTCCCCGAATTCCGCTGTTCATTCCCCAAGCTACGCTAGCCGAAGCCCGCAACCGGCAGCGACGCCACGGGGGGTGGGCCACGGGAAGCGCCGTGGCGGGGTACCGGGCGAGGTCGGCGGGGGATCGCGGCGTCAGCAGATCGCCCCTGCCTCGTCGTCGCGCGGGGAGAAGACGACGTCGTTGCCCAGTCCGTTGAACGTCTTCACCGGGCGGCGGATGTCCCAGTGCGGCCATTCGGCGTACCCCAGGGTGGCAAAGCAGACCCAGGCCTCGTGCATGGCAGTGGCCAGGGACTGCGGTGCCTCCTCGCCCACCAGCCCCGCAGCGTCCTGGGTGCCCAGATTGTCAAAGACGAAGGGCAGTTCCATCCGGTGTGCCGCGCCCAGGTCCTGGACCGGGCTGTGCCAGGCGAACTCGTAGACCTGGGTCTGCCCTTCGGCGTAGCGTCTGGCATCGGCCAGCGTGTACATCGGCACCCGCAACACCTTGTCGGTGGCCAGGGCGCCCAGGATCTCACCCGGTCCGGCACCGGGGCGATTGCGCCCGTAGAGCCGCTGCGCCTCCTTGGAGATGCCGGCCTTCCGCCGCGCCACAGCGAGGTGCACCCTGGAGACCTTGGCGCCGCGGCCAGTGGGTCCCAGCCAGAGTCGGAACTCCTGGGTTGTGGTGCCGATCAACAGGGGAGTGTCCATTCCGGCACCGGCGAGCATGGCCTCCAGCGGGTCCCGGGGCACCAGCAGCGGCTCGATCGCCAGCCCATGGGCCGGACCGCCACTCAACGGCGTTGAATCGGCTGCCACCCGGCGGTGGGAAGCCAGCAGCTCGGCGGGGGTGCGGGCGGAGAATTCCTCCCGGGTGGCTTCGATGCCCAGGTCCTTGGCGATGCGTTGGGTCATCCGTCGGGCCCGGGACAGGGGCAAGGCGGCCAGCGGGGCACTTTGGATGATGGCGCGCGCGAGCAGCGTGGAGGCGCGCGGGTGTGCCAGCAGTGCCGCCACCATGGTGCCGCCGGCCCCGTGTCCCATGAGGGTGACCTGCTCCGGGTCCCCGCCGAAGGAAGCGATGTTGGCCCTGGTCCATTCCAGGGCGGCAATGACATCGGCAAGCCCCAGGTTCGGCGGGGCGTCCTCCAGCAGCGAGAATCCCTCGGCGCCCAGCCGGTAGTTGGCCGCGACGAAGACCACCGCGTCGCGGGCAAAGGCGGTGCCGTCGTAGCCGGGCAGCGCGTTGGACCCGTGCTGCAGCGACCCGCCATGGATCCACAGCAGCACCGGGCGCAAGCCCGAGGTGCGCTTGGCGGGGGCAAAGACATTTACGTTCAGGCACGCATCGCCGGGAATGACGACGGTGGGCAGTAGCGTGCCAAGTGCCCCGGAATAGGGGACCTGTCCGGCGGTGGGTCCGTAGTGGCCGGCGGCCAGGGTTTCGCTCCAGGGTTCCGGGAGCGTGGGGACGGCAAAACGGTTTCTGCCCACGGGCGCGGCGGCATAGGGAATCCCCAGGAAGCGTTCGACGCCGCCGATGAGTACGCCTTCCACCGGGCCGCAGGGCGTGTCGCGGACCAGCGAAATGCCATGCGGATCATTGCCAAGGCCCATCAAGACCACTCCCGTATCCAGCGACACCAACGCCTAAATCCAGATTAGTCGGCTTCCCGCTCCAAGGGCAGGGGGGTGAACAGGAGGATCTCCCGGGGTCCCCATGGGGCAGAATGTAGCCAGATCGATGTCCCTCCCGCCATCGAGGGGCGCCTTTCCCGAACCCCAAGGAGCACCATGGCCAAGATCACGGGCACCACCCCCGAGGAGTACCTCGGCAATGTCCCCTCCGAACTCCAGCCCCGCGCCCGGGCACTGCACCAGGCGCTGTGCGAGACGCTGCCCCACGCCAGCGTCCAGATCAAGTGGGGGCAACCTGCCTTCGTGGACGACACCATCCTGGTGGCCTACGCGGTGTTCTCCAAGCACATCAACCTCTACACCACGCCCAGCTCACGCGCGGCGCTCGCCGGGGAGCTGGGCGGCTACACGCTGGGCAAGGGATCCATCCGGCTTCCGCACGACGAGCCGCTCCCACTTGACCTCATCAAGCTGGTGGCCACGGCCAGGGAAAAGGAATTCCGGGAGCAGCACGTGCGCTGGATGTAACGAAGGCCAGGCTCCTCCTGCCCCGGGTTCAGCGTGCGGAAATCGCGGGAATCGGGGTATGGCCGGCGCGGAATCCGGTCGGTGCATGCCACGCGTCCGGGGGCTCGTCCGGCACCGGCTGCAGGGCATGTGAAAGGCCGAAGATCGAGGCGGCAAGGACGGCCAGTGCCGCGAGGGCGACGGCCACGCGCGTGACCTTGGTCGTGCGCGAGCATGGGATCTGCAAGGGGAATCTCATCATGACACCAAGTGTTCTCCCGTTCCCTGCCGTGCGCATCGGGCCCAGGACCGGGCGTGGAACGGCGAAACCGGTACCTGGGTCTGAACCGTTCGGTACCTGCGGGTGACTCGCCGGCCGGCCCGGACGTCTACGGTAGGACCATGCACCATTGTGTTTCCCGCCCGGCGGGCCCTTGTCGGGCCGGAATGCCCGCCCTGAACCCCAGCTGCCCGCGTACACGGCGGCCGCCCGGCCAGGCAATGACCGTGCCGGCATCGGCGGGGCAGCGGTGAGCACGGAAGCCGACTATTACGAGCCGGTTCGTTGGCGCGGGCGTTGGGGGTGGCGCTCCGATGTGACGGCCGCAGCCCTTTTTCTGGCCCTGGTGATTTTCTGCCACGAGTTCCTGCTATGGGGCTCGTACTCGGGCAACTACCTCGGCGACACGTCGTTATTCGTGCTGGCCGCCGCCGTGGCCATCGGTTGCGCGCGGGTCTTGCCGGGGGTGGCGCTCGCGCTGGTCTGGGTCGGCACGCTGTTGCAGATGCTCCGTGGAGTGGACGTCGACCTCGCCCAGCTGGCCGCACTGTACGTGGTGGGAATGGCCGCCAGGTACGGCACACGGCTGTGGGTTTTGTGCGCGGGCCTGTCGATTGCCGCGGGATCGGTGCTCGGCACCGCCTACATCGGCCGGATCGGCTCCTGGGTCTCCGATCCGCTCTTCCGCGCCATGGAGTCAAACGCCTGGCCCACCAACAACCAAGTCATCGCGGTCTTCGTGGTGGTTGCATCGGTGCTGACGCTGCCGTGGCTGCTGGGCCTGTTGCTGCGGCTCTTGGCCGGGAAACAGACGGCCGAACGCGGATCGGCGCGGGCGCGGGAGGAAGCGGACAGCGCCCTGGAACTGGCCCGGTTGCGCTCGGAGAATGCGGCCCTGGCTCGCGACGTGCACGACGTCGTGGGCCACTCCCTGGCAGTGATCATTGCCCAGGCCGACTCGATCCGCTTCATCCCCGACGCAGATGTGGTTCGCATCCGCGAGACGACCGGGACCATCGCCGAGGCTGCCCGCCGATCCCTGGGCGAGGTGCGCCAGGTGCTGTCGCAAACCGCGGAAACCAAGTCGACCGATGCCAGGGTCGTGGACACCGGGGCGATGGGTGCCAGAAGGTCCGGTGCCAGGCAGGCCGTGTCGACGGCAACGCGCAGCATGGCACTGCAGACCGCGCAGATGGGCCTGCTGCACCCGGCGGTCTCGGAGATCTCCGCCATCCTGCAGAACGTGCGCGGCACCGGATACGAGGTCAGCGAGGAAACGCTGGGGGAGCCGGTGCCGTTGCCGGCCGACATCGTTCCTGCCACCCGCAGGATCATCCAGGAGATGCTCGCCAACGCGCTGCATCACGGCTGCGCCACCACCCCGATCTACGTCAGGCACTACTGGGGCGCCACGAGCTATACGCTGAGCCTGACGAACTATTTCGAGGCATCGGCCCTTTCCAAGCGCGCCGGGACCGGCATTGCCGGCATGCGCCAGCGCCTGGCAAGTCTGTCAGGCACCCTGAGCATCAATACCGAGGACGGGGTCGCCGGCGCCCCCGATCTGTTCACGCTTGCCGCAACCTTTCCGCTCAACCACGAATGGACCACCCGTTGAACCAACCGCAGATCCGCGTGGCGCTGGTCGATGACCAGCAACTTTTTCGTTCCGGCCTGGCGGTGATCATCGGCGCCCAGCCCGACATGGCCGTGGTGGCGCAGGCAACCGACGGCACCGAGGCCCTGGGCGCGATCGCCGTCCACGAACCCGACGTGGTGCTGATGGACGTACAGATGTCGCCGATGGGCGGCGTCGAGGCCACCCGCAAGATCTTCGAGGACGCGACGGGCCGCTTCGATAAGCTCCCGAAGGTCATCATGCTCACGACCTTCGACTGGGACGAACATGCCGCCACCGCGATCCGGCACGGGGCCAGCGGCTTCATCCTCAAGGACAGCACTCCCGAGTTCGTTTGCGAATCGATTCGCGCGGTCAACGGCGGCAACGCAGTGATCGCCCCGCAGTCCCTGGCCGCGCTGTTGCGCGACGAGCCGGTACCGGTGCCCGAGGTTCCCCTGCCCTACCTGGAGCTGACCGAGCGGGAGCGGGAGGTGTTCGCCGCCGTGGCGTTGGGGCTGACCAACCAAGAGATCTCCGAGAAGCTGTTCCTGGGCGGATCAACGGTCAAGACCCACATCGGGGCGATCCTGCGCAAGCTCGAGCTACGCGACCGGGTGCAGATCGTGGTCTATTCCTACGAAAACTGCATCGGCCGCTAGGCTCAATCCGCTCATTGCCGCTTGAATGTAGTGCGTATCACGCCCCGGAAATGACGGTCCCGGGGTGCAAGGGATGTAGTGTTCATGGAAGCCAATGCACCTTTTCTCAAAGGGGCGGCGGTTAGGCCCCCACAGAGATTCGCCGTCACTGTGGGGGCCGTCCTAATTCCCCCGAAGACCTGGATTGAAGGTCCTCCGCCTTCGCCCGGAAGACTGCGCCCATGCGCCTGTTACCGACCAGCGAGGCCGCCAGCAGGAATTCGGCCACGGCTTCGGGGTTGCATCCCAATCGGGCCAGCAATTCCCCGCGCACGCTCGGCAATAAATGCGAACTGGCCAGTGCCCCCTGCTGTGCCAAGTGGTCGACGATGCGCAGGGCCGCATCCGGTCCTTCGGTCATCGAGACCGCCACTGCCCGATTCAGCTCGACGACGGGTCCCGGCGCAAGGCTGCACAAGGCCCCATAGAGCAGCACAATCCTGTCCCAGTCGGTTTCCCCGACGCTCCGTGCCACGGCGTGGCATTCGGCGATGGCCGCCTGGAGGGCATAGAAGCCCCGACCGTGCCGCAGTGCATCGGCACGTTCCAACGCCCGGCGCCCCCGCATGATCTGCGAGTGGTCCCAGCGCGAACGATCCTGGTCGGCCAGAAGGATCGGGCTGCCGTCCCGGGAGATCCTGGCTGAAAACCGCGAGGCCTGGATCTCCATCAACGCCACCAGCCCGGCGACCTCCGGCTCCCGGGGAAGCAGTCCGAGCAGGACCCGGCCCAGGCGCAGCGCCTCGTTGGCCAGCTCGCGGCGGATCAGGTCGTCGCCGGCCGTGGCGGCGTAGCCCTCGGTGAACACGAGGTAGATCACCGCCAGCACCGCCGACAGGCGTTCGCCCCACGCCTGCGCCTCCGGGGCCTCGAACGGTATTTTGGCCGCGGCGAGCGTCTTTTTGGCACGCACGATCCGTTGCTGCACGGTGGCCACGGGCACCAGCATCATCCGGGCAATTTCCTCGGTCCGCAGCCCGCCCACGACGCGCAGTGTCAGCGCAACCTGAGCCTCACGGGACAGCACCGGATGGCAGGCGGTGAAGACCAGACGCAACACGTCGTCGTCGATGGGCTCCCAAGCTTGCTCGGTCGATTCCCGGAGGTTCCGGGCCAACTCCCGCTGGCGTTCATAGAGCCTGGTCGTCCGGCGCCACGCATCGATGGCCTTTCGCTTGGCCACCGCGGTGATCTAGGCGCCGGCATTTTTTGGGATCCCCTCGCCGGGCCATTGCGCGAGCGCATCAACCAGTGCTTCTTGGGCGAGGTCCTCCGCCTGTCCAAGGTCGCCTGTCATCTTGGCCAAGGTTGCAACAATGCGCGCACCCTCGATGCGCCAGAGCGCGTCAAGGGTGCGTTGGGTGTCTGCCATGCCTGCCTTCCGGGGGTGGCCTGGGCTTCGGGTTTACGGCTGTCCGAGTTCCTCGCGCCAGACCTCTTCCTTCTTGAGGTATTCGTTGTCGGCAAAGTCCTCGAAATCCGACATGTCGGTGAGGCGGCGGACCTCGAGCTTGGCGCCGGCGCCCAGTGGCGCCCGGCTGGCCCACTCCACGGCTTCCTCCTTGCTGGAGACCTGGAGGATCCAGAAGCCGTTGAACAGCTCGTGGACTTCCCCATAGGGGCCGTCGGTGACGATCGGGGTTTCCTCCGAGAAGTCGACGACGAAGGCCTCGCTGAGGTCATCGGAAAGCCCCTCTCCGGCCAGCAGCACACCCGCCTTGATCAGGGATTCGTTGTAGGCGCCCATGGCATTGATGATCTCGTTGAAGTCCGCCTTCTCGTAGGCTTCCTTGGCGGCCTGGGTCGAGCGCATGATCAGCATGAATTTCATGGTGTTCTCCTTGGGGTTCGGGAAGGCGCGCAAATACGTCCTTCACTCATTACATCGAACGGGAGCCACCGATATCGACAGGTGAGCGAAAAAACTTTCAAGAACTTTGGAAGGCGTTCGATTCCGCGTGCATGTGGTGCCGGAAGGAGGATGCCCAGGGCGGCCGGGAGGGGATGTTGGGTGCCTGGCAGCGCATCGGATACCTTATGCGGGCTCCGCAGCCTGAACGAGTGAGGGGACGTTCCCTGAAGATACTGCCGGCCAGAAGCCGCATTGGCCCAAACGTGCAGGCCAGGGCACCGTGGTGTCGGAAACAACAAAAAAGTCGCCGTCTCCCGTTGAAACCGGGAAACAGCGACTCTTGCTTTGGTGCCCTCGAAAGGATTCGAACCTTCGACCTTCCGCTCCGGAGGCGGACGCTCTATCCCCTGAGCTACGAGGGCGTTGCCGGAAATCAACAACCAATTTCATGCTTTCTGAAACATTTTCCGGCTGGGAACGTAGACGAGCTTAGCAGGTGTGAAGCGGTGAATGACAAATTGGGCTTTCAGCGCTGCGGGGAGGCGCCCAAATACGCATCTGATGTGTGCGACGCCGCGCCGTCACATCGTCCAATGGGGTCCGTGCCCCCGGTTATCCTTGAGTGGTGACTCCTGAAGAACTCTCCACAGCCATTTCCGCTTGCCTCCGCGACGCAGTCGACGCCGGCCAGATTTCCGTCGACGTGCCCGAGAATGTGCGAGTGGAGCGACCGAAGAGTCGCGAGCACGGGGATTGGGCCACCAACATCGCCCTGCAGCTGGGCAAGAAGGCCGGGATGAACCCGCGCGACTTCGCCCAGGTCCTGGCCACCCGCTTGGCGGAATCGGCCGGAGTAGCCGGAGTCGAGATCGCCGGACCGGGCTTCCTGAACATCACCCTCGAGGCTGGTGCCGCCGGGGGGCTGGCCAAGGCCATCGTCGAGGCCGGCACCGAGTACGGCAAGAACGATGCCCTGGTGGGCCACCAGATCAACATGGAGTTCGTCTCCGCGAACCCCACCGGACCGCTGCACATCGGCCACACCCGCTGGGCAGCCCTGGGTGACTCGATCGCCCGCGTGCTCAAGGCCAGCGGTGCCACCGTCACGTCCGAGTACTACATCAACGACGCCGGCAACCAGATGAACATCTTTGCCCTGTCGGTCTACAACCGACTGCATGGCCTGCCGGTTCCGGAGGGCGGCTACCCCGGTGCATACATCAAGGAACTGGCCGATGCCGTGGCCAAGGCGCACCCGGACATTCGATCGCTCACCCAGGAAGCCGCGCTGCCGATCGTCCGCCATGCCGCCTACGTGGCGCAGATGGCCGACATCAAGGAGACCCTGAACGACTTCGGCGTCGAGTTCGACGTTTTCTTCTCCGAACAGGAACTGCACGCCGGGGGAGCCGTCGAGGATGCCGTGGCGCGCCTGCGCGAACAGGGCCACATCGACGACACCGACGGTGCCGTGTGGCTGCGCACCACGGACTTCGGAGACGACAAGGACCGCGTGCTGATCCGTGCCAACGGCGAGCCGACGTACTTCGCCGCCGACGCCGCCTACTACCTGTCCAAGAAGGACCGCGGCTTCACCGAGAAAATCTACCTGCTCGGCGCCGACCACCACGGCTACGTCAACCGCCTCAAGGCCATCGCGGCCGCGGCCGGCGACGATCCCAAGGTCAACATCGAGGTGCTGATCGGCCAGCTGATCTCGGTCAACGGCGCCCGCCTGTCCAAGCGTGCCGGCAACATCATCGAGCTGCGCGACCTGATCGACTGGCTCGGCGCCGATGCGCTGCGCTACTCGCTGGGCCGCTACCCGGCCGATTCGCCGATGACCATCGACCCGGAGCAGCTGAAGAAGAACACCAACGACAACCCGGTGTTCTACGTCCAGTACGCCCACGCCCGCTCCCGCGCCGCCAGCCGCAACGCGGTGGAAAAGGGCGTGGAACGCACCGACTTCGATGCGACGCTGCTCACCCACGAGACCGAGAACGACCTGCTCGCGGCCCTTGGCCAGTTCCCCTCGGTCGTCGCCCAGGCGGCAACCCACCGCGAACCGCACCGCGTGGCCCGCCACGTCGAGCTGCTCGCCGGCGCCTACCACTCCTGGTACGCGGCCTGCCGCGTGACCCCCGTGGGCGACGGCGCCGTCGAGCCCATCCACCGCACCCGCCTGTGGCTCAATGACGCCACCACCCAGGTCCTGGCCAACGGCCTGGGACTGCTGGGCGTCTCGGCCCCGGAAAAGATGTAAGGAACCATGACCTCTTCACCACTTGCCCCGACCTGGCTGTCCCTGCCCACCGATGTCAATGCGCTGCGCCCGATCGAATGGGCCGCCGGCGTCGCCCGCTCCGAAAGCGGCGAACTCGCCGTGCAGAACCTGTTGGTCAGCGACCTGGCCAAGGAATTCGGCACCCCACTCTTCGTGCTGGATGAAGACGACTTCCGTGCCCGTGCCCGCGGCTTCAAGCAGGCCTTCGACGCCGCGTTCGCCGATCTGTGCGGCGGCGTGGATGTCTACTACGCCGGCAAGGCGTTCCTGAGCACCGAGGTGGCCCGCTGGGTCACCTCCGAGGGCCTGCGCCTGGACACCTGCTCCGGCGGGGAAATGGCCGTGGCCCGCGTCGCCGGCGTGCCGGCCGCCAACCTCTCGCTGCACGGGAACAACAAGTCGGCCACCGAAATCCGCACCGCGCTGGAGGCCGACCTGGGCCGCATCGTCATCGACTCGCTGGACGAGCTCGAGCGCGTGGCACTGCTGGCGCGCGAGACCGGCAAGCGCGCCAATGTGATGCTGCGCCTGACCCCCGGCGTGCACGCCAGCACCCACGAGTTCATTGCCACCGCGCACGAGGACCAGAAGTTCGGCCTCTCGATGATCCCGGTGGGCGATGACGCTTCCCCCGCTGCGGCCGCGGTCGCCTTCGCGCTGGGTCACCCGGAGCTGAACCTGCTGGGCCTGCACGCGCACATCGGCTCGCAGATCTTCGAGGCCGAGGGCTTCGCGCTGGCCGCGCAGAAGATGCTCGGCTTCCTGGCACAGGTCAGGAAGGACCACGGCGTCGAGCTGCCCGAGCTGGACTTGGGCGGCGGCTATGGCATCGCCTACACCGAGGTCGACACCCCGCGCGAACCGGCGGTGCTGGCTGCCGCCATGGCAGAGGTCGTGGGCAGCACCGCTGCCGAACTGGGCCTGAAGGTCCCGCGGATCTCCATCGAGCCGGGCCGCGCCATCGCCGGCCCCTCCACCTTCACCCTCTACGAGGCCGGGGTGCGCAAGTCGGTCCAGGTCGAGACCGGGGACGGCACCCTGGTGCCCCGCCGCTACGTGTCGGTTGACGGCGGCATGAGCGACAACGCCCGACCGGTGCTTTACGACGCCGACTACACCGCGGTGCTGGCCGGCCGTGTGACGGAAAGTGAACCGATTATTTCACGTGTGGTTGGGAAACATTGCGAGTCCGGTGACATAGTCGTACGGGACGTTTACCTGCCCGAGGATGTTGCCGCCGGCGACCTTTTGGCCGTTCCGGGAACCGGGGCCTATTGCTGGGCCCTGTCGAGCAACTACAACTACCTGGGTCGCCCGGGCGTGGTTGCAGTGCGCAATGGCGCGGTCCGCGCCATCATCCGCAGGGAAACCGAAGCCGATCTGTTGGCCCGCGATTTGGGAGCATAGAAATACACGTGAAAACACTGAAGGTGGCCCTGCTTGGCTGCGGCAACGTCGGGTCCCAGGTGGCACGCATCCTCTTGGACCATTCCGATGTGCTGGCCGACCGCGCCGGCGCCAAGCTTGAACTCGCCGGCATCGCCGTGCGCAGCCTCGAGACCAAGCGCGACGCGGCGATTCCCGCGGAATTGTTGACCACCGACGCACCCGCACTGGTCGACGGCGCCGACATCGTCATCGAGTTGCTGGGCGGCCTGGAACCGGCCGGCGAACTGATCCGCCGGGCGCTGGCCCGCGGTGCCTCGGTCGTCACCGGCAACAAGGCACTGCTCGCTGCCCAAGGCGCCGAACTCAACGCGCTGGCCTTCGAGTCCGGCGCCCAGCTGCGCTACGAGGCAGCCGTCGGCGGGGCCATCCCGATCCTGCGCCCGATCTCCGATTCCCTCTCCGGGGACCGGATCAACAAGATCATGGGCATTGTCAACGGCACCACCAACTTCATCCTCGACGCGATGGACACCACCGGTGCCCAGTTCGACGACGTGCTCGCCGAGGCCCAGGCCCTGGGCTATGCCGAGGCCGACCCGACCGCCGACGTGGCAGGGCACGACGCCGCCGCGAAGGCGGCGATCCTCGCCTCCCTGGCCTTCCACACCGACTTTGCCTACGCCGACGTGCACTGCGAGGGGATCACCAAGATCACCGCCACCGACGTCGCCGCCGCCAAGGAGGCCGGCATGGTCATCAAGCTGCTGGCCATCGCCGAACGCACCCAGGACGGCATCGGCGTGCGCGTGCACCCGACGCTGCTGCGCCGCACCCATCCGCTGGCCGCCGTCCACGGCGCCTTCAACGCGGTCTTCGTCGAGGCGGAAAACGCCGGCGAGCTGATGTTCTACGGCGCCGGCGCAGGCGGGGCACCCACTGCCTCCGCCGTCATGGGCGACACCGTTTCGGTGGCCAGGCGCGTGGTCTCCGGCGGTCCACTGCCGGCCATCGCCGCGCAGCAATCGGTCAAGGCGCTCGCGTTCGACGAGATCTCGACCAGCTACTGGATCGGCCTGCGCGTCTCGGACGAGCCCGGCGTGCTTGCAGCCATCGCCGCGATCTTCGCGGAGAACACCGTCTCCATCGAGGCGCTGCGCCAGTCGATCATCGAAGAAAACCACGGCGGGTCCGCCGAGCTGCGCATCGTGACCCACCGCTCCACCGAGTCCTCGCTGGCCGCCGTCGTGGCCGCCGTCGCCGACTTGGATGCCGTCCAAGAAGTAACCTCTGTCCTGCGAGTTGAAGGAAACTAAGTGGCCCACCAGTGGCGCGGAGTCATCCGCGAATATGCCGAACGCCTGCCCGTCGACGAAAACACCAAGGTCATCACCTTGGGCGAGGGCGGTACACCCCTGGTGTTCGCCCCGGCACTGAGCGAGCTCACGGGCTCCGAGGTGTACCTCAAGGTCGAGGGCATGAACCCGACCGGTTCCTTCAAGGACCGCGGGATGACCATGGCGATGACCGCAGCGGTCGCCGCCGGCGCCAAGGCAGTTGTCTGCGCATCCACCGGCAACACCTCCGCCTCCGCCGCCGCCTACGCCACCCAGGCCGGGCTCAAGTGCGCGGTGCTGGTCCCGGACGGCAAGATCTCCATGGGCAAGCTCTCCCAGGCCATCGCCCACGGCGCCGAGCTGCTGCAGGTCGACGGCAACTTCGACAACTGCCTCGAGGTCGCCCGCAAGCTCAGCGAGAACTACCCGGTGTTCCTGGTGAACTCGGTGAACCCCGCGCGCATCGAGGGCCAGAAGACCGGCGCCTTCGAGGTCGTCGACTACCTGGGCGACGCCCCCGACTACCACGTGCTTCCGGTGGGCAACGCCGGGAACATCACCGCCTACTGGAAGGGCTACAAGGAGTACTCCTCCGAGTACACCACCCAGGCAGGTGACACCCTGGCACCGGTGTCGACCAAGACCCCGATCATGTGGGGCTTCCAGGCCGCCGGCGCCGCACCCATCGTGCTGGGCCACCCGGTCACCGAACCGGACACCATCGCCACGGCCATCCGCATCGGCAACCCCGCGTCCTGGCAGCAGGCCGAAGAGGCCCGCGACGAATCCGGCGGCATCATCGACTCGGTGACGGACGCCGAGATCCTGGCCGCGCACCGCTGGCTGTCCTCCCGCGAGGGCGTCTTCGTGGAGCCGGGCTCCGCGGCCGGCGTTGCGGGCATCATCAAGCACCACGCCGCGGGCAACGTGCCGGCCGGCAAGAAGATCGTCATCACTGTCACCGGCCACGGCCTGAAGGACCCCGACTGGGCCCTGAAGACCGAGGACGGATCGCCGGTCACCCCGACCAAGGTCGAGTTCGATGTCGTCTCGGTGGCTTCGGCCCTCGGCCTGGCCTAGCCCCGGCACCGGATACAAAGGGGACCAACGCCTGATGCCGCAGATCCAAGCCGGACAATCCATCGCCGTGCACGTGCCGGCCACGAGCGCGAACCTGGGGCCCGGCTTCGACGTGCTGGGCCTGGCCCTGTCGGTGTGCGACACCCTGGTGGTGCACACGCAGGCAGAGTCGGGCGTCAGCGTGTCCATCACCGGGGAGGGGGCGGAAACGCTGCCCACCGACGAGACGCACCTGATTGCCAAGACGATCCTGGAGCGCTGGGCGGAACTGGGCTTTGAGCCCTGCGGCCTGCGCATCGAGGCGACGAACAACATCCCGCACGGCCGCGGCATGGGATCCAGCGCCGCGGCCATGGTCAGTGCGCTGGCAGCGGCCAATGCGCTGCTTCCCGCCGACGCGCAGTCGGGCGCCGAGGAAATCTTCCAGGCCGCCTCGCGCTGGGAGGGGCACCCTGACAACGTCGCCCCGGCCGTGTACGGCGGGTTGACGCTGTCCTGGACCACCGATGCCGGATTCGGCACGCTGCAGGGGGTGCTGCATTCGGACATTGTCCCGGTCATTGCCATCCCCGACATCGAGCTGTCCACCGCCGCTGCCCGCGGCCTGCTTCCGGAATCCGTGCCGCACGCCCTTGCAGCGGCCAACGGGGGACGGGTGGGCCTGCTCATCCACGCATTGGCCCACGAGCCGGCAGCGCTGATGGTCGGCACGGAGGACTTCCTGCACCAAGGGTTCCGCGCCCCTGCCATGGAGCAGAGCGCCGGCCTCATCGCGCACCTTCGCTCCGCGGGGCATGCAGCCGTGGTCTCCGGGGCCGGTCCCACGGTGTTGGTCCTGAGCAATGGCCAGGACGGTGCGCAGGCGGCCGCCGCTGCGATTTCCGGTTACGCGGCACGCCACGCCGAAACAACGTGGCGTGTCCGAATTGAGTCAGTACCCCCAACGGGTGTTAGAGTAGAAGTGCTCTAGCACCCGCCTGAAAAGAGTTGTCCGTATTTCGATGGATGACTCGTCGCGTTTCGTGCAGCCATCAATTCCTTCCCCCGCCGCGGCGGGTGGATCTTGGGGAATTCGATCATCACAAACCATTTTCGCTGGGCGAGCAGGCACACCCACACCATCCGATTGAAACCGTCAACCATGTTGGTGACTAGATCCCTTGGTGTGTCTCACGATCGACCGAAGCATCCGCCTCGTTCCACTTGGCGGTGCACGGCCGAACCTTTTCCCGCATCTGACGCGGGAACGGGGCTAGTCAAACGTTGCGGGTCTCTCTGACGGGATCCGCCCGACGAGGGGGAAGGAACCTTCGTGACCGAAACCACCAGCCTTACTGCAGGCGTGGAAGAAAACAACGCATCCAAGGGCGGCGGACTCGCCGGCCTGAAACTCGCACAATTGCAGGTGCTTGCGTCCCAGCTGGGCATCACCGGCGGTTCGCGGATGCGCAAGAACGATCTTGTCACCGCGATCTCAAACCACCAGCGTGGCGGCTCCGTGGCCGACCGCGACGCCAAGGCCAAGGCAGAGCCCAAGGCCGACGCCAAGACCGAGGCCCCCGCCAAGGCGGAGAAGGCACCGGCCAAGTCGGCCGCCAAGGCCCCGGCCCGCGGCGCCGCCAAGGACGCTGCGAAGCAGGCGGAGGCCCCGGCCGCCGCCGAGCCGAAGGCCGATGTCGCACCGGCGGCCGCCGAGGCAAAGGCCGAACAGCCCGCCACCCGCCGCACCCGCAACCGCCGCGCCGATTCCAGCGGAACCGTGGCCCCGGCCGCCGAGGCACCCGCCGCCGAGCCGAAGGCCGACGCCGCCCCGGCCGCAGCCGAGTCGCCGGCGACCGAGGAGCGCGCACCGCGCCGCAACACCCGCAACCGCCGCGCCGAGTCCACCGGCACCACCGAGGCCCCGGCCGAAACGGCACCCGCTGCCGCGGCCGAGCCGGCATCTGCCGATTCCACCGAGTCGACCCAGGACGCCAACGAGTCCCGCAGTGAACGCGGCGACCGCAACGAGCGCAGCGAACGGAACCGCAACCGCCGGGACCGCAACCGCAACCGCCGCGAAAACAACGCCAACACCAACGACTCCGCCGAGTCCACCGAGCCCGCCGAGGCCCAGGAGGACAAGCAGGTCGAGGCCAAGTCCGGCGACTCGCGTGCCAACGACGGCAAGTCGAACGAGCGCAGCGAGGACCGCCGCGAAAGCTCCGAGGAGCGCTCGGCCAACCGCCGCGAGCGCAATCGCGAACGCAATGAGCGCAACCGCGAGCGCAATGCCAACCGCAGTGAGCGCGGGGACCGCCAGGACCGCGGCAATGACCGCAACGACCGCAACGACCGGAACAACCGCCGCGGCCGCAACCGCAACCAGCCGGACGTCGATGACACCGAGTTCAGCGATTCGGACGTGCTGCTGCCGGTAGCCGGCATCCTGGACGTGCTGGACAACTACGCGTTCATCCGCACTTCCGGCTACCTCGCCGGCCCGTCGGACGTCTACGTCACCCTGAACCAGGTCAAGAAGTACAACCTGCGCAAGGGCGATGCCGTGGTCGGCGCCATCCGCGCTCCCCGCGAGAACGAGAACCCCTCCTCGCGAGCCAAGTTCAACGCCCTGGTGAAGCTGACGGCGATCAACGGCAAGACCCCGGAGGAGAATTCCAGCCGCGTTGACTTCTCCAAGCTGGTCCCGCTGTACCCGACCGAGCGCCTGCGCCTGGAGACCGACCAGAAGCTCATCGGCCCCCGCGTCATCGACCTGGTTGCTCCGATCGGCAAGGGCCAGCGCGGCCTGATCGTTTCGCCGCCCAAGGCTGGCAAGACCCTGATCCTGCAGTCCATCGCGAACGCCATCACCATCAACAACCCAGAGGTCCACCTCATGATGGTGTTGGTTGACGAGCGTCCCGAAGAAGTCACCGACATGCAGCGCACCGTCAAGGGCGAGGTCATTGCCTCGACCTTCGACCGCCCGGCCGACGACCACACCACCGTGGCCGAACTCGCCATCGAGCGCGCCAAGCGCCTGGTGGAAATGGGCATGGACGTCGTGGTCCTGCTGGACTCGATGACCCGCCTGGGCCGCGCCTACAATCTGGCGGCCCCGGCCTCGGGCCGCATCCTCTCCGGCGGTGTCGATTCCTCGGCGCTGTACCCGCCCAAGCGCTTCTTCGGTGCTGCCCGCAACATCGAAAACGGCGGCTCGCTGACCATTCTCGCCACCGCGCTGGTGGAGACCGGGTCCAAGATGGACGAGGTCATCTTCGAGGAGTTCAAGGGCACCGGCAACATGGAGCTGCGCCTTTCCCGCCAGCTG
Source organism: Paeniglutamicibacter sulfureus (assembly GCF_030512175.1). Classification (GTDB taxonomy): domain Bacteria; phylum Actinomycetota; class Actinomycetes; order Actinomycetales; family Micrococcaceae; genus Paeniglutamicibacter; species Paeniglutamicibacter sulfureus. Next base: position 2,028,896 of record NZ_JAULBL010000002.1, read on the forward strand.
GCGGACAAGCGCATCTTCCCGGCCGTCGACGTCAACGCGTCGGGTACCCGCCGCGAGGAGAAGCTGCTGTCCCCGGATGAGGTTCGGATCATGTGGCGACTGCGCCGCGTGCTCTCGGGCCTGGACACCCAGCAGGCTCTGGAGACCCTCACGGGCAAGATCCGCGAGACCTCCTCCAACGCCGAGTTCCTGATGCTCATCAACAAGACCACGCTGGGTTCCAAGAACGACGCCTAGCTGCCCATGCGCCCAGTTTCACCGTGCCCGGACACCCCGGGCTCGGTGAGGCTGGGCGTTGGTCGTTAACACCAGATTCCTTTTCGTTCCCTACACTGGGAACCAGTCGTAGTGAAAGAAGCTGAAAACATGTTTGAGTCCGTACAGGGCCTACTCGATGAGCACGCAGCCCTCCAGGCCCGGCTCTCGGACCCCGCCGTTTACCAAGACCAGGCCCTGGCCCGCAAGCTCGGCCGCCGTTCCGCCGAGCTCAACGGCATTGTCGAGGCGCACCGGCGCTGGAAGCAGGCCACCGAGGACCTCGAGACGGCCCGGGAAATGGCCGACGAGGACCCCGACTTCGCCGCCGAGGTCGAGGAGCTGAACACCAAACTGCCCGTGTTGGAGGAAAAGTTGCGCCGGCTGCTGATCCCGCGCGACCCCAACGACGCGCGCGACGTGATCCTCGAGGTCAAGGGCGGGGAAGGCGGCGACGAGGCTGCCCTCTTCGCAGCCGACCTGCTGCGCATGTACACCCGCTACGCGGAGACCAAGGGCTGGAAGACGGAGCTCATCTCCTTCAACGAGTCGGACCTCGGCGGCTACAAGGACGCGCAGATGGCCATCAAGGGCAAGTCCAACGACCCCGCCGAAGGCGTCTACGCGCACCTGAAGTTCGAGGGCGGGGTGCACCGCGTGCAGCGCGTGCCGCAGACCGAGTCCCAGGGACGGATCCACACCTCGGCCGCCGGCGTGCTGATCCTGCCCGAGGTCGACGAGCCCGAAGAGGTCGACATCCACCCGAACGACCTGAAGGTCGATGTCTACCGCTCCTCGGGCCCCGGCGGCCAGTCGGTGAACACCACCGACTCCGCGGTGCGCCTGACCCACCTGCCCACCGGCATCGTGGTGGCCATGCAGAACGAGAAGTCGCAGATCCAGAACCGCGAGGCAGCCATGCGCGTGCTGCGTTCGCGCCTGCTGGCCCACCAGCAGGCCATCATCGACGCGGAAAACTCCGACATCCGCAAGTCGCAGGTGCGCACCATGGACCGCTCCGAGCGCATCCGCACCTACAACTACCCGGAAAACCGGATCGCCGACCACCGCACCGGCTACAAGGCCTACAACCTTGACCACGTGATGAACGGCGAGCTGGACCCGCTGATCAACTCCTGCATCGAGATGGACGAGCAGCAGCGCCTGGACGCCATCGGCGGGGACAAGGGCTAGGACGCAGGTGAGCGAATCGGGAAGCGGCAGGCCGCTGGCGCAGGTGCTCGGCGATGCAGCGGCAGTCCTCGAATCCGCCGGGGTGCCCTCCCCGCGGGTGGATGCCGAGCTGCTGGCTGCCCACGTGCTTGACGTGGGCCGCGGGCGGCTGGCCTCGATGTCGATGATGGGGGAGAGCTTCACCCCCGCCGCTGCTGCAAGCTTCGAGCAACTGGTGGCCAGGCGCGCCACCCGCGTGCCGCTGCAACACCTCACCGGCGTCGCCCATTTCCGGTACCTGGACCTTTTTGTGGGTCCCGGCGTGTTCGTGCCGCGGCCCGAGACCGAGTCGGTGGTGCAATTGGCCATCGACGCCGCCCGCGGGATGGAGCACCCGCTGATGGTCGACCTTGGCACCGGGTCCGGCGCGATCGCCGGCTCGCTGGCGCATGAAGTGCCCGGGGCACGGGTCCACGCGGTGGAGCTTTCCGACGACGCGTTCCCCTACGCACAGCGCAACCTGGCGCCGCTGGGTGTCAACCTGGTGCAGGGGGACCTGACCCACGCGTTTGCCGAGCTCGACGGGAGCTGCGACGTGGTCGTCTCCAATCCGCCCTACATCCCCGCCAACGCCCTGCCGCGCGAACCCGAGGCCCGGGACCACGACCCGCATATGGCGCTGTACGGGGGAGGGGAGGACGGCATGGTCCTGCCCCGCGCCGCCGAGGCCTCCGCAGCACGGTTGTTGCGCCCCGGGGGCTTCTTCGTCATGGAACACGCCGAGGTCCAGGCCGCTGGCATGGCGGCGATGTTTGCCGCCTCCGGACACTGGGAGCAGGTGGCGACCCACCGTGACCTGACCGGACGAGACCGTGCCACGAGCGGCATCCGCCGCTGAAAACCCACGAAACATGGAAGAATGAATCACGTGACTTCACGTTTTGATGCCCGCGACAGCCAGCAACTGAAGGCTGGTCTCGAGGCCGCACGCGACGCATTGGCCCAAAACCGATGCATCGTGATGCCCACAGACACCGTCTACGGCATTGCCGCCGACGCCTTTTCCGCCCAGGCCGTGGCGACCCTGCTGGCCGCCAAAGGCCGGGGACGGAACATGCCGCCCCCGGTGCTGATCCCCCAGACAGCCACGATGGACGGCCTGGCCATCGACATCCCCGCCTTCGCCCGGGACCTGGCAGCGGAATTCTGGCCCGGCGCGCTGACCCTGATACTTCACGCCCAGCCGTCACTGACCTGGGACCTGGGGGAGACCCGCGGCACCGTGGCCCTGCGGATGCCCGACGACGAGGTGGCCCGCCAACTGCTGCGCAGCACCGGCCCGCTGGCCGTCTCCTCGGCGAACCGCACCGGTCACCCCGCCGCCGCCACCGCCGAGGCCGCCTTCGGTCAGCTCGGCGAGACGGTCGAGGTGTACCTTGAGGCCGGGGCCCGCCCGATCGCCGGTGAAGCCTTGAGCTCCACCATCGTCGACTGCACCCTCACCCCGCCCCGCGTGGTGCGCGCCGGTGCGATCTCCGTTGAGGCGCTGCGCGTGGTGGTTCCCGACCTTCTGGACACCGACGGTCAACCGGACCCGGCCCTGACAGTGGACGCCGCGCCGTCATCCGATGAATCCGGTGCGGGGCTAGAGCAAGCCGAAGCCGATGTGAACGACGCTGCAGCGGAAGCCCTGCCCGCAAGTGATGATTTCTTGTTGCCCGACGCCAACAGCGACAGCGACAGCGCCGAAGCCGAAGCCGAAGCCGAAGCCGAAGCCGACGCCGACGCCGATGCCGACATCGCGTCAGGCCCTGCCACTACGCATTCGGACGCCAAGTCCGGCACGTCGCCGGGGGCCGCTCCCGTTGAAACACAGAATCGCGGCGGCACCGAAAGCGGGGACGCCGCAGGGGAGTCCGCCCGGACACCATGAGAAGCTATTTGCTCCTGATCGGGATCACGTTCATGACCTCGTATCTGCTCACTCCGGTGCTCCGGGTCCTGGGTGTGCGATTCATGCCCCAGCTCCCGGTGCGTGACCGCGACTTCCACCACAAGCCCACCCCCAAGCTGGGTGGGGTTGCCATTGTGGGGGCGCTGTACCTGGGAATCTCGGTGGCCCAGCAGATGTCGTTCTTCTCCGGCATCTTCAGGTCCCCCGAGCCCATCCAGGGAGTGCTGATCGCCTTGGCCATCATCCTGGTCATGGGGGTGCTCGATGACCTGATCGACCTGCGCTGGTGGGCCAAGCTCATCGGACAGGTCGCCGTGGGCCTGGTGATTGTCCAGCACGGGATCCTGCTCAAGGCCCTGCCCGTCGGGTCGCTGCATATCGATTCCCCTGCCCTTCAGGTCTTCGTCACGGTGCTGGTCATCGTGGGCACGATGAACGCGATCAACTTCGTCGACGGGTTGGACGGCCTCGCCGCGGGGATCTCGGCCATCGGGGCGGCAACCTTCTTTGTCTACAGCTACTTGCTGGCCACGCGCGTCAGCGCGGAGGACTACGCCAACTTCTCGGCGCTGCTGTGTGCGGTGCTGCTGGGGGCGACGCTGGGCTTCCTTCCGCACAACTTCCAACCGGCTTCCATCTTCATGGGAGAGACCGGAGTGCTGGCCATCGGGCTGCTTTTTGCGGTGGCCACCCTTGCCGTTACCGGCGACGTGCTGGGGCAGGATGCCTTCCGCTTCCGCAACGTCCCGGCATTTATGCCGGTGATCCTGCCGGTCGCCGTGATCGTGCTGCCGTACCTGGACCTGTTGCTATCCGTCATCAGGCGGACGGCCAAGCGCAAATCACCCTTCAGTGCCGACCGCGGGCACATCCACCACCGCTTGGTGGACCTGGGGCACAGCCCCCGCGCCGTGGTCCTGATCCTCTACCTATGGGCGGCGCTGGTTGCCTCCGGGGTCGTGGTGATTTCGCTGAGCGACAGACGAATCGCAATTCCCCTTTATGTTGCGGCCTTCATTTTCGTGACGTTCGTCACCTGGCTGCCCATGCTCAAGCGGGCGCACGGCAAGCTCGGCTTGCCCGGCGCCAAGTAGGCCCTCCTTTCCCTGTAGCGCCGGGCCCATCGGCGGTTCGGAGCCCCGTTCTATCTCGTGTAGAATTCAAGGTGCCTCTTCACGGAGGAACATACCCCCCATCAAGCCTCCATGTCATGCAGGGCCCATCAGCGGTGCTGCTGCAACAAGGGAACTGGACATACATGATCAAGTCGGGACGCGGTTCCAAACCGAGCGGTGCGCTGGTTGCATCGTCGGCTCCGCGCTCCCCGTGGTTGGGCATCCTGAAGACGTGCGTTTCCTACACCGTTGGTGTCGGCGCCGTTGCGTCCATCGTCGCTTGGCCGATCCTGGGCGCGCAAGCGGCCGGTTCGCTGGCGTTCGGATGCGCCCTGATCGTTGTTTTCTTCGGCATCAGCCTGCTCGTTGCCGATTGGGCAGGACGGCATCGCGCCAGTTGGGCGCTGCCGGCCTTCCTGTTCATGTATTTCATCAAGGTCCTTGGCATGGGTTTCCTGGTGCTTTTTTCCGGACTGCCCGAATGGGTGCTTGCGCCCTACTTCATGTGGGGGGCCATTGGTTCCCTGGTGCTGTGGCAGGTCGGAGAGATTCGCGCCTTTTCCCGGGCGAGGCTTCCCATTTTCAACCAGGACGATCCATCGCCGTCTCCATCCGATGGAGGCGATCATGGAAAACCCTGAGATGGACCCCAGCCAAGCGCCAAGTCAGGCCCCCGTCCGCGAGTACGTCAACTACATTGTTGGCGGGCTGCTCGCGTGGGGTTTGATAGGCTGGGGCCTGGATCTTTTGCTGGACACTCGCTGGATAGTTTTCCTCGGGGCGCTCTTAGGCGCCACCGCCGGATTGTTTCTGGCTCGCCACCATTTGCGGCATCGACGCCGCGAGTTTCCACGCAGCGATGAGATCGACCACTAGAACTTCACACGGTGTGCGGTGCCTTGCGCCGAATCACCGATTTTGCCCCACGACCGAAACTGCAGAGAGGACAGCGCGTTGACCGCGTTTGCGCTTCCGACGGCCACTGAACCCTATGTCCCGCCGTCGATTTCCGACACCCACCTTCCCGAGGTGCTGCCATGGTTAGCCGAGTACGGGACCGGTTTCGGCAAGCAGATGGTCATGATCATCCTCTCGATCATCTTGATCGTGTGGTTCTTCAAGTCGGCCATCAAGAATCCGAAGCTGGTACCAGGCAAGGCACAGTTCCTGGCCGAAAGCGCCTACGGCTTCGTCCGTAACAGCGTGGGCCGCGACATCATTGGCGAGAAGAACTTCGCCCAGTGGGTGCCGATGCTCTTTGCGACCTTCTTCTTCATCCTGCTGAACAACCTCTTCGGAGCAATCCCGTTCCTGCAGCTTCCCTCGTTCTCCCACGCCGGCGCGGCTTACGCCATGGCCATCATCATCTACGGCACCTGGATTGCCGTCGGCGTGAAGAACCACGGCATCCGCTACTTCAAGCTGGCCGTCGTTCCCTCGGGGGTCCCGGGGTGGATCCTGCCGCTGTTGGTGCCGTTGGAAATCATTTCCAACTTCATCGTCCGCCCGCTGACCCACTCCTTGCGTTTGATGGCAACCATGCTCGCCGGCCACATCATCGTGATGCTTGCCGCCACCGGTGCCCAGCACTTGATCATGGTCCAGGAGTCGCTGGCCCTGAACGCCGTTGGCGTGCTGGTCATCGTCGGTTCCGTGGCGATGTACTTCCTCGAACTCCTGATCATGGTCCTGCAGGCATTTGTCTTCACCCTGCTGACCGCCCTCTACATCCAGGGTGCCCTGGATGCAGACGCCCACTAATTCGGGCTCGCACCACACAAACAAAGTTTTCCCCTTCATCAGGGAATGACCTCACAACCTGCCGACAAAGTGTCGGTATCTTGAAAGGAACGAAATGGAACTCCACGGCTCCCTCAACATGATCGGCTACGGCCTGGCTGCAATCGGCTCGGCCATCGGCGTGGGCATGATCTTCGCTGCCTACATCAACGGTGTTGCACGCCAGCCGGAAGCTCAGCGCATCCTGCAGCCCATCGCCATGCTGGGCTTCGCCCTTGCAGAAGCTCTCGCCATCCTGGGCTTGGTCTTCGCCTTCGTCGTCGGCGTCTAGTTCCCCTCGTAGTGGCCCTGCCACTTGCGCAGGTGCCATTCCAATTGGAACTTAAGAGATAAGGAAGAGTGAGAATGATCAGCAACGAATTGATCCTCGCTGCAGGTGAGGGTGCAAACCCTCTGCTTCCGAACCCGTGGGAAATTCTTGTCACTGCCGCAGGCTTCGCTGTCCTGCTGTTCTTGGTGGTCAAGTACATTGCCCCGGCATTCGAGAAGTCCTACCAGGACCGTGTCACGGCCATCGAGGGTGGACTTGAAAAGGCAGAGGCCGCACAGGCCGAAGCCAACGCCACCCTGGAGCAGTACAAGGCACAGCTGCTGGAAGCACGCACCGAAGCCAACCGCATCCGTGAGGAAGCGCGCGAAGAAGGTGCCCTGATTCTTGCGGAACTGAAGACCAAGGCAGCAGAAGAGTCGACTCGCATTACCGAGCAGGCCCACCGCCAGATCGAAGCCGAGCGCACCGCAGCAGTTACCTCGCTGCGTGCCGAGGTCGGAACCCTGGCTACCTCATTGGCCAGCAAGATCGTCGACGACGCTCTTGAGAACGACGAGCGCGCTTCCCGCGTGGTCGATAAGTTCCTGGCAGACCTGGAAAACCAGCAGAACGCAGGTGCATCGAACTAATGGCAGGTGTATCGAGCGAGTCACTGTCCGCGGCGCTGGCGTCGTTGGAAACCAAGCTTGCACACGCGTCCTTGGAATTGTCCGCCGAGCTATTTGGGACGGTTGACGTTCTGGATGGCAATGCAGGCCTGCGTCGCGCACTGACTGATCCGGCTCGCGGGGCCTCGGACAAGGCAGGGCTTGTTGCCCAGCTGTTGCACGGTAAGGTCTCGGCGGAAGCCGAATCCACCGTCGCGTCTCTGGCAACCTCGCGTTGGAGCTCGGCACGAGACATTGGCGATGCACTGGAGACCGTGGCGGCAACTGTCGCCATCGCGGTAGCCGAGCGTCAGGGCGGTTCCGCAGGACTGGAGAGGCTCGAAGAAGACCTCTTCGCGTTCATCCGTGTGGTTGGGTCCAGTCATGATCTGCAGCGTGCCCTCGATGATTCCAAGGCAACGGCCGAAGCCAAGGGCGCCCTGGCGCTCAAGCTGGTGCCGAATGCCTCGGACGCATCTGCACTGCTGATCCGCCAGGCCGTCGCTTCGCCGCGCGGGCTCAAGCCCGTTGCACTTCTGGAGCGCTTCGTGGAATTGGTGGCTAAACGCCAGGACCGCTGGATTGCGCAGGTGAGTGTCACCCGTGATCTCACTGCCGAGCAAACAGCGCGCCTGCAGGCAGGCCTGAACAACCTTTACGGCCGGGACTTGAAGATCAATGTCGAGATCGACCCGGCACTAGTAGGCGGCATCCGCATCAAGGTGGGCGACGAGGTTGTTGACGCAACCGTCGCCACCCGCGTCGCGGAGCTTCGCCGCCAGTTGGCAAGCTAGGCAGCCCCCCACTTCAACACGGGGGGCCTGCCTTGCAGGCCAGTCACCATAGACTGAATCAAATTTCGGTTACCGCAACGATTGACCGCGGTAATCACAACTTAGGAGAGCAGGGACTGCAGATGGCCGAATTGACCATCAACGCCGACGACGTCCGCAATGCCTTGAATGAGTTCGCAGCGTCCTACGAACCGGGCAAAGCAGAGCGCACCGAGGTCGGCCGCGTAACCACGGCAAGTGACGGTATCGCCAAGGTGGAGGGTCTTCCCTCCGTCATGGCAAATGAGCTGCTTCGCTTCGAAGACGGCACCCTGGGCCTGGCCCAGAACCTTGACACCCGCGAGATCGGTGTTGTCGTCCTGGGCGACTTCACCGGCATCGCCGAAGGCCAGCGCGTAGAGCGCACCGGCGAGATCCTTTCGGTTCCGGTTGGCGACGCCTTCCTCGGCCGAGTGGTTGACCCGCTGGGCGAGCCGATCGATGACCTGGGACCGATCGCGTCCTCCGGTCGCCGCGCACTGGAGCTTCAGGCTCCGGGCGTGACGCAGCGCAAGTCGGTTCACGAACCGCTGCAGACCGGCATGAAGGCCATCGACGCGATGATCCCGATCGGCCGTGGCCAGCGTCAGCTGATCATTGGCGACCGCCAGACCGGCAAGACCGCCCTGGCCGTTGACGCGATCATCAACCAGAAGGCCAACTGGGCTTCCGGGGACACCAACAAGCAGGTCCGCTGCATCTACGTGGCAATTGGTCAGAAGGCTTCGACCATTGCCGCAGTGCGCCAGACCCTTGAAACCAATGGTGCGCTGGAATACACCACCATTGTTGCCTCCCCGGCCTCCGACCCGGCCGGCTTCAAGTACCTGGCACCGTACGCCGGCTCGGCCATTGGCCAGCAGTGGATGTACGACGGCAAGCACGTTCTGATCGTCTTTGATGATCTGTCCAAGCAGGCCGAAGCCTACCGCGCCGTATCGCTGTTGCTGCGTCGCCCGCCGGGACGCGAAGCCTACCCGGGCGACGTGTTCTACCTGCACTCCCGCTTGCTTGAGCGTTGTGCAAAGCTCTCCGACGAGCTCGGAGCAGGCTCGATGACCGGTCTGCCGATCATCGAAACCAAGGCAAACGACGTCTCGGCCTTCATTCCGACCAACGTCATTTCCATCACCGACGGCCAGATCTTCCTGCAGTCGGACCTCTTCAACGCCAACCAGCGTCCGGCAGTCGACGTGGGCATCTCGGTGTCCCGCGTTGGTGGCTCGGCGCAGATCAAGGCCATGAAGAAGGTCGCCGGTACGTTGAAGCTCGAGCTGGCACAGTTCCGCGACATGCAGGCATTCGCCATGTTCGCCTCGGACCTCGATGCCGCTTCGAAGCAGCAGCTGACCCGTGGCGCGCGCCTAATGGAACTGCTCAAGCAGGGACAGTACGCACCGTTCCCGGTTGAGGACCAGGTTGTCTCCGTCTGGGCCGGCACCAAGGGCTACCTTGATGACGTCCCGGTTGAAGACGTTCGTCGTTTCGAGACCGAGTTCCTTGCCCACCTGCGCCACCGCACCAACGTGCTCACCGTGATTGCCGAAACCGGCAAGCTCGAGGACGAGACTGTGGAATCGCTCAAGTCGAACATCGCCGACTTCAAGGCCGGCTTCTTCGGTGAAGGCGACGACAAGCTTGTCGCCGCCGGCAACGAAGAATTCGACGCCTTGGCCGAGGGATCCGTCGACCAGGAAAAGATCGTCAAGCAAAAGCGCTGACATCACCTTTGATTAGGGGTTGCCGCACCAGAAGGTGCGGTGCGGCAACCCCTGCAAAGGGATAAGGAAAGGACAAACATGGGAGCCCAGATTCGGGTCTACCGCCAGAAGATTGCATCGACGACGTCGATGGGCAAGATCTTCAAGGCGATGGAACTGATCGCCTCTTCCCGTATTGGCAAGGCACGCGCGCGTGTCTCGGCATCGCTGCCATATGCCAATGCGATTACCCGTGCTGTTACTGCCGTCGCGTCACAGTCCGAGGTTGATCACCCACTGACCACCGAGCCGGAGTCAATCCGTCGCGCGGCAGTCTTGGTCATGACCTCTGACCGCGGACTCGCCGGGTCCTACTCCGCCAGCGTCTTGAAGCAGGCAGAGCACCTCGTTGAACTGCTCCATGAAGAAGGCAAGGACGTCAAGACCTACCTGGTCGGCCGCAAGGCTCAGGCGTACTTCGATTTCCGTGGACGCGAATACGCGAAGGTGTGGACCGGTGGTACCGACGCCCCGGAGTTTACGACCGCACGCGAACTGCGCGAAGCCCTGCTCAAGGACTTCGCCGACGAATTTGAAGTGGGAGGCGTGGACGAGATCCACGTTGTCTTCACCCAGTTCAAGTCGATGGTCGTTCAGGAACCGACGGTCATTCGTTTGCTGCCGCTTGAGGTTGTCGAGGAGGAGTCCGAGACTCCTGCCGATGAGCTGCTGCCGCTCTACGAATACGAGCCGGAGCCGGAGCAGGTGCTTGACGCACTGCTTCCGCGGTACATCGAATCACGCATCTTCAACGCCATGTTGCAGGCGGCGGCTTCCGAGCTCGCAGCCCGCCAGCGCGCGATGAAGTCCGCAGGCGACAACGCCAAGGAACTCATCAAGAAGTACACGCGTCTTCGTAACAACGCCCGCCAGGCCGAGGTTACCCAGGAACTCTCCGAAATCGTTGCCGGCGCTGACGCGCTGAACGGTTAACGGGAACTTCCTACCCACACTTACATCCACGCCATCTACACAAGTGAAGTGAGAGAGAGATGACTGCCCAACTCAACGAGCAGGGTAACGCTGCCTCGACCGGTGCAATCGGTCGTATCGCACGCGTTATCGGCCCGGTTGTCGACGTTGAATTCCCCGCCGACTCCCTGCCTGCTATTTACAATGCTCTTTCCGCTGAGATTACCCTCAACGGCAAGACCACCACCATCACCTTCGAAACCAGCCAGCACCTCGGTGACTCCATGGTTCGTGCTATCGCCCTGCAGGCCACCGACGGACTCGTCCGCGGTACCTCGGTGGTTGACTCCGGCTCCCCGATCTCCGTGCCTGTTGGCGACGTTGTCAAGGGACACATCTTCAACGTGCTGGGCGAGCCCCTCGACGTTGCGGCTTCGGAACTCGAGATCACCGAGCGCTGGCCGATTCACCGCAAGGCCCCGTCCTTCGCGAGCCTCGAAGGCTCGACCGAAATGCTGGAGACCGGCATCAAGTCGATCGACCTTCTCACCCCGTACATCAAGGGTGGAAAGATCGGCCTCTTCGGCGGCGCCGGCGTTGGCAAGACCGTGCTGATCCAGGAAATGATCACCCGTGTTGCACGTAACTTCGGTGGTACCTCGGTATTCGCCGGTGTTGGCGAGCGCACCCGTGAAGGCAACGACCTCTGGGTCGAAATGGAAGAAGCCAACGTCTTAAAGGACACCGCCTTGGTGTTCGGCCAGATGGATGAGCCGCCAGGAACGCGTCTTCGCGTGGCGCTTTCGGCACTGACCATGGCGGAGTACTTCCGCGATGTGCAGAAGCAGGACGTGTTGCTCTTCATTGACAACATCTTCCGCTTCACCCAGGCCGGTTCCGAGGTGTCGACCCTGTTGGGCCGCATGCCTTCGGCCGTGGGTTACCAGCCGAACCTTGCCGATGAAATGGGTCTCCTCCAGGAGCGCATCACCTCGACCAAGGGTCACTCGATCACCTCGATGCAGGCCGTTTACGTGCCTGCCGATGACTACACGGACCCGGCCCCGGCCGCGACCTTCGCCCACTTGGACGCGACCACGGAACTTTCCCGTGAAATCGCTTCCCGTGGTCTGTACCCGGCCATCGATCCGCTGACCTCCACGTCGCGAATCCTTGACCCGCAGTACGTTGGTCACGACCACTACAACACCGCGGTTCGCGTCAAGCAGATCCTCCAGAAGAACAAGGAACTGCAGGACATCATCGCCATCCTCGGCATCGATGAACTCGGTGAAGAAGACAAGATTGTTGTGTCGCGTGCTCGTCGCATCCAGCAGTTCCTCTCCCAGAACACCTACACTGCCAAGCAGTTCACCGGTGTCGAGGGTTCGACGGTTGCCATCAAGGACACCATCGAGGGCTTCAACGCGATCTGCAACGGCGACGTCGACCACATCGCCGAGCAGGCATTCTTCAACATCGGCGGCATGGACGACGTTGAGCGCCAGTGGGCCGACATCCAGAAGTCGACTCGCTAATCATGGCCGAACTCCAAGTCGAAATCGTTGCTGCCGACCACTTCGTGTGGTCCGGTGCGGCGAAACTGGTCAAGGGACGCACCAGCAATGGCGAGATCGGGATCCTTCCCGGCCACGTGCCGATGCTGGCCGTCCTCGCTGCCGGTGATCTGGAAATCGTTCCGGTTTCCGGTTCACGGTTCTCGGTCCAGGTTGATGGCGGGTTCTTCTCCGTTGATACCGACCGTGTGGTGATCGTAGCGGACAACGCCGTCATGGCCGACTCCGTCCCGGCGGGAACTCGATAGTCCTGCCTTGAACGAACTCGGCATTCCTGTGCTCATCGTGTTGGCAGCCCTGCTGCTTGTGGTGATGTTCTTGGGTGCCATGGGAGTGCGCCGCATTCAGTTGCGGCGCACTCTTGGCACATTCGACGCTTCCATCTCCACGTCCTCCGGGAAGTGGATGATGGCGATTGCGCGTTATGGCCCTGGTGAGCTTGAGTTCCTCAAGCTCTTTTCGGTCTCCCCGATCCCTGTGCATCGATTCCTGCGGACGTCCATCCGGCTCAAGGGCTGGCGGCGTCCCGCAGAAGAGGAAAAGCACTTGGTGCAGCCCGGCAGCGTCATCGTGATGATGAGCTATGAAGGCCGAGAAGTCCTGATCGCCATGGATTACCAGACCTACAACGGCCTTTCGGCCTGGTTGGAAGCCGGCCCCGTTGCCGGCGTCGGCACCTGGCGGCAAGACTGATCAAGCAAGACAAAAAGCATGGGGCGGGATGATTGAATCATCCCGCCCCATGCTTTTTGCATCTTCTTAGGTTTACGCCCGTCCGGATCCGTGCCGCATTGCGGTCGATTGCCTGACTGGTGAAAAGTTCAAAGAATTTGTGAAGTCCTTAGAGACCGACAACGCCGGTGGCCTGCGGACCCTTGGCACCCTGGCCAACTTCGAATTCCACGCGCTGGTTTTCTTCCAGCGTACGGAAGCCGTTGGTCTGGATTTCCGAGTAGTGCACGAACACGTCGGCCTCGGCGCCATCAGGAGTGATGAAGCCGAATCCCTTTTCGGCGTTAAACCACTTCACGGTTCCCTGAGCCATGTATTTCTCCTCATTTAGTGCGAAAATCTGGCCGTTGCACTGTGCGACGACCATTGGTGGTACTCAAGTGAGAAGATCACTGGCGTGGGTATGACCCCGCCGCAGTTACTTCACACCCGCAGCACTGCTTTGGCGGGTATGACTAACCAACACAAAGACTGAGTCAAGCATCACACAAACGTGTGACTTGGGTCAATACCTCTGGGTCCGCTTGCTCAACGGAAACTTCACAATAGGTTTTTGCCGTTCCGCACGACCTGCTGCAGCGCGAGGCCGGCATCCAGAACCAGCATGTCAGCCACGAATCCCTGGTGCAGCCGGCCGGCTTCGTCGATCAGGCCCAGGATGCTCGCCGGAACCCTGGTGGCGGAGATGACGGCGTCTTGCAGGTCCACGCCTGCCGCTACCGCAGAGCGCACCACCTCGAGCATGCTGGCTGTGCCTCCCGCCAGCGAACCGTCCGAGGCCAGTCGGGCCTGCCCGTTGGCAACGGTGACCGTGGACGGGCCCAGCGTATAGCTGCCGTCTTCCAGGCCGGTCGCTGCCATCGAGTCGGTAACCAGTGCGATGGATTCGGCACCGACCAGCTTGAACATGGTCCGCACCATCACCGGATCCAGGTGGACGCCATCGGCCACCAGCTCAACGATGATCTTTCCGCGGGCCGCGAGCTCCAGGCAGGTGGCGACGGCGCCGGGTGCGCGGTGGTGCATCGGTGCCATGCCGTTGAACATGTGCGTGACGGTGGGCCGCTCCGTGAAGCCGTCGACACCGGCACTGGAAAGTTCCTCGCGGGCAACCGCAAGGGAGGCAGAGGTCGTGTCGGCGTCGGCGTCGGTGTGCCCCAGGGACGGCACCACCCCCTGGGACACCAGTTGCTCGAGCAGGGCATCGGATCCCGGGCGTTCCGGGGCATAGGTCATGGTGCGCAGCTGGCCGGCCGCTGCGTCGATGAGCTCGTCGACGAACTCGGGATCCGGGTCGATGAGGTGTTCCGGGTCCTGTGCCCCGCAGCGCGCAGCGGAAAGGAACGGGCCCTCGGCATGGATCCCGGCGATGTCGCCGCGTTGGGCAAACTCCGCGAGCACGGCGGCAGCCGCCAACATGTCCGCACGCGGGGCAGTGACCAGCGAGGCCAGGAATGTGGTGGTGCCGGAGCGGTGGAGGTACTCGATAGCGGTGGCGATCGACTCGGGGTCACCCGAGGGAAAGTCGCCGCCGCCGGCGCCGTGGCAGTGTAGGTCGATCAGGCCCGGGATGATGATCGTGCCTTCCGGGCTCTGGCGCAGCTCGAAAGTGTCCGATTCGTCGAAAAACGTAAACTCGTGCTCATCGCCGGCGAAGGCGATGCGGTCGCCCTCCACCGCAACAACGCCCCGGGGGATGTCCCTTCCGGGGGTGATGAGTCGTCCGGTCAGCGCATAGCGTTCAGGTGAGTCGGTGGCAGTCATGGACCCAGTCTAGGGCCGGGCGCGGCGGCGAATCACGTATCCGCGCCGCAAAAGTTCCATCGTCCCCGGCGCGGTGTCGCAGCGCGGGGAAAGCGGGGGGCCTAGAAGAGGCGCGCGGCCACGTCGTCGACGCCGCGCATCGCGTCGTAGTCAAGGATCAGGCAGTCAATGCCGCGATCGGTCGCCAGGGTGCGGGCCTGCGGCTTGATCTGCTGGGCGGCATAGACCCCGCGCACCGGCTTGAGCAGCGGGTCGCGGTTCAGCAGGTCCAGGTAGCGGGTGAGCTGCTCGACGCCGTCGATGTCGCCGCGGCGCTTGAGCTCGATGGCCACGGTGGCGCCGTCGGCGTCCCGGGCCAGGATGTCGACCGGGCCGATGGCGGTCATGTACTCGCGGCGGATCAGCGTGAAGCCGGCACCAAGGGTCTCGATCTGGTCGGCGAGCAGGCGCTGGAGGTCCGACTCGACGCCGTCCTTGATCAGCCCGGGATCGATGCCGAGGTTGTGCTCGGTGTCGTGGATGATCTCCTTGATGTGCACCACCAAGCGGTCGTCGGACTTTTGGTGGGCAACGTGCCAGAGCTCGACGTCGCCCTCGGCGGCCTGTTCCTCGTCGGGGGCCACGATCCGCATCACCGCGGGCGGGCTCATCCAGTTCAGCGGCTTGTAGCTGCCGCCGTCGGAATGGACCAGCACCGAGCCGTCGGCCTTGACCATCAGCAGGCGGGTCGCCAGGGGGAGATGGGCACGCAAACGGCCCTCGTAATCAACTGAACACTTGGCAATCACTAAACGCACAACAGGCACTCTACCGGGTTTCGGGCAGGTGCCGTGGCCGGAGCGACACCGCCCGGGGGTGCGTCCCGGGCCGGATGGGCGGAGCATCTGGGGCAGAATTGGATCATGGCCCGCTCCAACCGACCCTCTCGCTCCTCCGCCCCCAAGCCCCGCTCCGGCCGGGTCAACAAGTGGACGCGACCCGACGACGGATCGGACGAGCAGTGGCTGGAGAAGGCCCGCTACGGGGTACAGCGCCTGCAGGACGCGCCCGATGGCCAGTGGCACGTGCGCCGGATTTCCTCGGTCGGCGCGGCCAAGACCTACAAGTGCCCCGGATGCGGGCAGTTCATCAAGCCCGGGACCGAGCACCTGGTTGCGTGGCGTGCTGACCATTGGTCGGGCGATGACGCCTCGGCCGCGGCACGGAGGCACTGGCACCCGAAGTGCTGGGAATCACGCTCCTACCGGTACTGATCGGGTGGGCGGCGACGGAATCAATGCCGCCTGCACCCAGGGACGTCGGGCCGGTTAGCGGTTGTCCTGCCGCACGATGAAGACCTCGCGCAGGATCAACATGACTGCCGCTGCGACAGGAATGGCCATCAGCGCGCCGATGACGCCGAGCAGGGAGCCGCCGGCGATCACCGAGATCACTGCAACCGCGCCAGGGACCGAGACAGCTTTCTGCATCACCCTTGGCGAGACGAAGTAGGCCTCGATCTGCAGGTACCCGAAGTAGCAGACAGCGTAGATGGCGGCGGTCTGCCATCCCAGGGTCAGCGCCACCAGCGAGACCAGGATGCCGGCGATCACGGCGCCCACCAGCGGGATGAAGGCCAGCATGGCCACCAGCAGTGTCAGCAACGCGGCGAAGGGGACGCCCAGGATGCTCATCAGCACCAACGCGATTGTCGCATTGAGCACTGCCACGAACGCCTGGCCCATGACGTAGTTGCCGACCGAATGGGTAATGGTGTTGCCCAGTTCCTCCACGCGCACCCTGCGCGAATGCGGGGCCAGCCGGTAGGCAAAGGACTTCATAGCCGGCAGCGAGGCCAGGAAGTAGATGGCCAGCACCAGTACGATCAGCACTCCGAACATGCCCTGGGCAATCACGGTGCCCACCCCCAGCACGCCGCCGAAGATCCCGCCCACGGCCCCGGTGTCGGAGAAGAACTTCCCGATTTCCTGGCTGATCCGGTCCGAGAGCTGGTACTGCGCATCGAGGGTGACAAAGAATTCGGATTTGAGGAAGTCGTCGACGATCCGCGGTGCACGTTCGATGAACTGGGCCGTCTGCTCGGTGAGCGTCGGGATGATGGCGCCGATGAATCCCGCAACACCGCCAAGCAGTGCCAGCATCGTGATCAAGACGCCGATGGCGCGCGAGAGCCCGTGGGCGACCAGGAAGCGCACCATCGGGTCCAGGCCCAGCGCGATGAACAGGGCGATGGCGATCCAGATGACCAGCGATCCCACGTTGGTCAGCAGGAAGAAGCCTAGCAACGCCAGGCCCACGCCCACGGTGAAGAGGAAGCCGAAGGCAATCGGGTTGGACTGGGGTGAAATGTCGGCATCCGGGTACCCGTCGCCGGGCTCCCGGTGCGGCTCCGGGGGGAACCCGAAGTTCGCCGGCGGCTTGATCCGCGCATCGAGCGTCTGCTGGGCGGTGCCCAACGCCCGGCGCCACCACTTTCGCGGCTGCGTCGGCCGTTTCCCGGGGTAATTCGGCGTCGCGGCTTCCTGTCCCTCGGCATCGGCCCGGGGCGCGGCTTCATGGCTCCCGGTGCCTTCCGGCGTAGCTGCTTCGTCTCCGTCTTGAGTAGTCACAACCCCGAGCTTAATGCCCCCGGGACCCGCTTGGCGGCATTGGGGGACAGGAGTCGCACGCGGTAACTAGTGGGCAAGACCTCAACCGCCAACGGCGTGGTGCTACCCACATTCCGGAACCCTGATGCGCTAGAACTCGTTAGACTTGTGAGCGTGTCATCCTGATAAATGATGTGGTGGCACCCGAGGCCGAATCTCGACCCCCTCATCCGTTAGGTGTAATTGTGCGAAAGATCTTTTCAGCGATCGCTATCATTCTTGGGCTGGCAGCCCTGGTGGTGGGGATTGGCCAGCGAACCATATGGGCTCCGCCCGAGACGCTGACCGCTTCCCTTGCCCAGGTCCCCGCAGCCGCCCCGGTCACACTCATCGAAGCCGGGGCCGGAACCGTGGGCGGTCATCCCACGGAGATCACCATCAACGCCGAGGGCAAGTTCACCGCTTCGCTGGTGCGTTCCGCCGATGCGCAGGCGTGGGTCGGCAAGGCCGCCCACACCACCATCACCGGCATCAACGCCGAAGAGACGGTCCTCGAGTCGACCTCGGAAACCGGCGAGGCGGAAGTGCCCAACCCGGCTGACGCCGACCTCTTCCAGGCAACCGAAAATGCCGACAAGACCATGACGTATCGCTGGACCAACCCCGACGAGGGATCCTGGACGCTGCTTTTGGCCGCCGACGGCAAGGCCGCGGCACCCACCGACATCACCGCGACCTGGCCCGGCGACACCGCCACCCCGTTCTCGATGCCGCTGATCATTGCCGGCTCGCTGCTCGTGATTGCCGGCATCGCCCTGGCGGCTGTCCGCACCGCCCCGCGCGGAGGATCCGGTGGCGGACGCCGTGCGGCCGGCCACCCCGACGCCCCGAAGACCGACACCCTGACCACGACTCCCGCTCCCAAGGGCGACCAGAACACCGTGGCCAAGATCGTGGCGACCGCCTCCGTGCTGGCATTGGTGCTGGTTCCCTCCACACCGGCCCTGGCGGCAGGCACCTCGCCGAGCCCCGCCGAAAGCTCGACCGAAGATGCCGAGAAGGTCTACCCGGTCGTGCTGCAGAAGCAGCTCGAGCGCATCCTCGGGGAGGCATCCTCCTCCGTGGCCAAGGCCGACAAGTCCAAGAACGCCAAGGACCTGGATGAGCGCACCACCGGTGCACTGAAGACCCTGCGCGGCCAGAACTACGAGCTGCGCAACGACGACGTCAAGCTGGACGCCCCGCAGGCCATCGACACCAGCGTGATCCGCTCGGCCGCCGTACCCACCGACGACGGTGCGCACTTCCCGCGCTCCATCATGGTTGTCACCGCGAAGGACTCCGAGGCCTCCACGATTCCCACCGCCCTCACGCTGACCCAGTCGGGGCCGCGCGAGAACTACAAGGTCGCCTTCGCCACGCCGATGCTGCCCGGTTCAACGTTCCCCGGAATCGCGGTGGGCGACCAGTCGGTGAAGATGCTCAAGGACGATGCCAAGGACCTGGCCATGACCCCGAAGGTAGCTCTTGAGCGCCTGGCCGGACTCATGGACAACGAGAAGTCCAAGGACGCAGACAAGTTCGCCAAGAACGCGTTCCTGACCCTGAACGCCAAGGACCAGAACGCCTTGGTCAAGGCCAACAAGGACGCGACGATCTCCTTCAAGCGCAACGTGAACACCAAGGACACCGTTGTGCTGGCCACCCCGGACGGCGGAGCATTGGTCTCGGGCAACTTCACCGCCACGACCACTGCCAAGCCCAAGGAAGACGGCGGAATGATCGGCCTGGATGCCACGACGTCCAAGATCGTCGGCGCCAAGGACACCAAGAAGGGCATCGAGATCACCTACGGCGAACCGACGCTCATCTACATTCCTGCTGCAGGCTCCAAGGACAAGGTCTCCGTGGTTGCCGCAGAGGTCATCACCAAGGGAGCAAAGCTGCTGAAGTAGCATCCCTGCCCCCGAAGGGGGAACCGGGAACCGAGCGGTTCCCGCACTTGAAGGCGTGGTGCCTCAGGCCACGGGAATCGGTTCCCGGGCACCGAGGCACCGCGCCTTCCGTCGTTGGCGCCAGCCGGTGCGCAGGCCCGGATCGCCGCAACGGGTTTTCCACCCGGGCACGATGCGGCCTAAAGTAGAGGAATGACCACCAGCATGCCTGAACCCACTGCACCCTCCTCACGCGGCGCCATTGATCTGGCAGCCTTCAAGCAGCAGTCCCAACCGGAGCCGGTCAGTGCTTCGGGCGAGGCCGCGCCCACCTGGGTCCGCTCCGTCAACCAGGAGAGCTTCCCGGAAGTCGTTGCCCTTTCCCAGCAGGTGCCGGTGATCGTTTCACTGGGCAGCCCGCGCTCCCCGGCCTCCGTGCAGCTCGATGGTGTGATCGCCTCCCTGGTGGATGCCAAACGCGGGACCCTCGCGCTGGCCACCGTGGACGCCGAGCAACAGCCGGCCATCGCCCAGGCTTTCCAGGTTACGCAGGTGCCCTCCGTCATCGCCCTGATCAACGGCCAGCCGGTGCCGCTCTTCCAGGGCGGTGCCGAGACCTCGCAGATCCAGTCGCTGATGGACGAGCTGCTGGCCCTGGGCGTGCAGCACGGCGTGGCCGGGACCATCCCTCCGCTGGGCACCACCGCACCGGCAGCAGGCCCCGCCCCGCTGCCGCCACTGCACCAGGCGGCCCTGGACGCCATCGAATCCGGAGACCTGCCCGCGGCCGAAAGCGCCTACAAGCAGGCGCTGAACGAAAAGCCCAACGACAACGAGGCTGCCATCGGGCTGAACCAAGTGCGCCTGTTGATGCGCACCGAGGGGAAGGACCTGGCCGCCGTGCGTGCCGCCGGTGCCGCTGCCCCCGATGACCTGCACGCGCAGCTGGACGTTGCGGACATGGACCTGGTCGGGGGCCACGTCGAGGACGCCTTCGCTCGCCTGGTGGCATTCATCGGCCGCAACGCAGGCGAAGAGAAGGAAACCGCCCGGGCCCGTCTCGTCGAACTGTATTCGGTGGTCGGTGTGGGCGATGCGCGCGTCGTGGCCTCGCGACAGAAACTGGCACGCGTGCTCTTCTAGGAATTTCCGGCGGGGCAACGCACCGCGCCACAAAGACGGGGAGGCAAGTCGCTTGGTGCGACTTGCCTCCCCGTCTTTGGCCTACGGCACTGCGTCTACCGAAGGCACCGTTCGCCCGGTCTCAGGGCCCGCGCCTGATCGCGGAGTTGAGCAGGCCGATGACCACGGCCGACCACCAGCAGGCCTGGGAGATCGACAGTGCCATCAGCATCCGCGCCCGCAGGCCCAGGCTGAGCTGCGAGAACTTGGTGCTTGCCGGCATCTCGTGCAGGCGCTTCATCACCGGTGCGATGGCCACACCGTTGAGCATCAGCACGAGTACGCACGCCAACTTCACGCGGGTGGGGGTATCGCTCAGATCGGGGCTGATGAACGCGCCGGAGAGCAGAAGCATGCCCAGCCCGCCCCAGATCAACAGTACGGCCGCCGATTCCACGCGCCCGGGTTCGTGTATTTGCCGCCGGCCCAGCAGCCACAGCAGGCCGACCCAGTCGATAAGCAGGATGGCGCCCAGTGAAACGACCATGGCCATGATGTGCACGGCCAACGCGATCTGCTGCACTCCGAGCGCGGCGTCGAGGGAGCCCCCGACGGTCACCGACGCGACCCAACCTGCTGTGCACAGCAGTGCGAGGCCCGCGAGCCTTGCTTGTGAGTGTCTCTGGGCCCTTATATGCCGCGGGGAACGTGCAGCCACCGCCGGCCCGGGATAAGCGGTCATGACTTCACCCGCAGACGGTCGGCAACGTCCGGTCGCACCCGGGTTCGTCGGGTCGTCTCCCGCAGCCGCAGGGCAAGAAACCGTTCGGTGGGTTCCGTTGCAAGGGCGGCCGTCGAGTCGAAAGAGATGTTGGCGGGCCACGGGTCGGTCGTCGCATGTCCCGCACGGTCCATGAGCAGATGGACCTTCCAGCGCTTGAATCCGTTGTGCGGCGAAGTCGCGGCCGGTGCCTTCGGGCGTATGTACTCCCTACGGTGCACCACACCGTTAGCGGCGGAAATCGCTGGTGCCTTACCGAGCAAACGCAGATGATACATACGCACCCCAAGTACGAAATATGCAATTATTCGGTCCATGGCTAGGGGCCGAAGAACATGCTGAACGGAAACACGTTTTTTTCATTTTAGGCTTCGGCCACCGTGAAGGCGAGAGCAAGGCGCGCGAACTTTGCCCCAATGCCCTCCAACGGATCGAAGCTGCCGCTGCAGCGGCTCGCTGGTGGCCCCGGCCGGCTGGAAGCGGGCCGGGCGGCTGGGGACGATACCCGATAGTACGATGGTCGTGCCGTAGAAGGGGAATAGGTCCCTAGTCGTGGCGGCGAAGGCGGCGTCCACTCATTCAGGACAATTGTCCCAGTGCTTTCAGGGCACCGCAGTGGGCAGCCCGATCCGGTTCTCGGGTGTGCGTCGACCATGGGATTAGTCCGCAGGGATGACGGCAAAACCATCCATCGACTGTTATTTTCGATGTCATGAGCAACTCTTACCCCGACCCCGGTACGGCGGCCCTGTCGATTCGATCGCTGGGCAAGCGATTCGGCGAAAAAGTCGCGGTCAACGGCATATCCCTCGATGTCCCAGCCGGGTCGTTTTTCGGCTTGGTGGGGCCCAACGGCGCCGGCAAGACCACCACGCTGTCGATGGCAACCGGACTGCTGCGCCCCGACGCCGGCCAGGCATGGCTGAACGGCATCGACGTCTGGGCCGAGCCGCTGAAGGCCAAGGCAGCCATGGGCGTGCTGGCCGACGGGGTCCGGCTCTTCGACCGGCTCTCCGGTCGCCAGCTGGTCACCTATTCCGGCCTGCTGCGCGGCATGGATCGCGCAACGGTGCAGACGCGCACCGAAGACCTGCTTCGCGTGCTGGACCTCGAAGACGCCGGATCCAAGCTGGTCGTCGACTACTCGGCCGGCATGACCAAGAAAATCGCCCTGGCCACCGCGTTGATCCATTCCCCGCGCGTGCTGGTGCTCGATGAGCCCTTCGAGGCTGTCGACCCGGTCTCCGCCGCCAACATTCGTGAGATCCTCGCCGACTACGTGGCCCACGGCGGCACCGTCATCGTCTCCTCCCATGTCATGGACCTGGTCCAGCGCATGTGCAGCCACGTCGCGGTCATCGCGAACGGCAACCTGCTGGCGGCCGGAACCGTGGACGAGGTGCGCGGGGCAACTTCACTGGAGGACCGCTTCGTTGAGCTGGTCGGCGGACGCGGAACCAACGAGGGGCTCTCATGGTTGCACACCTCCTAAGGCTCAAGCTGCTGCTGCTGAAGAACTCCTTCCGGCGCAGTCCCTGGCAATTGGTCGGCGTTGCCATCGGGGTGGTCTACGGGCTGGGCATGGTCGTGATGCTCGTATCGGGCACGGCGTACCTGGCGGATGTCGACCCGGCGCTGGCCAACACCATCCTGGTCTCCGCGGTCTCGCTCATCACCCTGGGCTGGGCGCTGATCCCGTTGATCGCCTTCGGGGTCGACCTGACCCTTGACCCGGCGCGCTTCACCACCTTCACGCTCTCGCGGCCCCGGCTGGCAACCGGACTGCTGCTCTCGGGCTTCATCGGGATACCGGGGCTGCTGACGTTGCTGCTGTTCGGCGGGCAGTTCCTGGCCTGGCGCCACCACCCCGCCACGTTGGCGGCCGCCGTCGTGGGAGGAGTGCTGGGTGCGTTGATGTGCCTGGCGCTTGCGCGGCTGACCACCACCTCGATGGCGCGGCTGACCGGTTCGCGGCGCTTCCGCGACGTCGCAGGGATCATCGCGATCATCCCGCTGATCCTGCTGGGGCCCATCATCGGCTCGGCGGCCTCGGGCATCGAATCGGTGCTGGACTGGCTGCCGCGGGTCGTGGCGGTGCTGGGATTCACCCCGCTGGGCGTCTTCGCGGCGCTCCCCGGGGACCTGGCCGCCGGGGCCTGGGGGCTGGGCGTGCTGCGCCTGGCGCTAGGGTTTTCCTATCTTGGCGCGGTGATCTGGGCGTGGGAACGCGGTCTGCACCAGTCGATGGAGAACCCGATGGCGCCGCGCACCAGCTCCAAGCCCGTGGGCATGGGCGCGTTCGGCGTTTTCCCCGCGACCCCGGTCGGCGCCGTGGCGGCCCGGGCGCTGACGTATTGGCTCAAGGACCCGCGCTACGCCGCGTCCATCGTGGTTGTCCCGCTGATGCCGGTGCTGATCTGGTTTACGGCCTCCAATTCCGGCTACCCCCAGGCCATGCTGGTCCTGGGGCCGCTGCTGGGGATCCTGATGGCGTTCTCGATTTCCGCCGACGTGTCCTACGATTCCACCGCCTTCTCGCTGCACCTGCTCACCGGGGTGCGCGGGGTCGCCGACCGGGCAGGGCGCGTGGTGGCCTGTGCCGTGTTGGCACTGCCGGTAACGCTACTGGCGGCCATCCTGCCACCGGTGTTCCTGGACCGGACCGAGCTGCTGCCGGCGATCCTCGGGATTTCGCTGTGCGGACTGCTGGCCGGCCTCGGCGTGGCATCGGTGGCCTCGGCGCGCTTCACCTACGCGGTGCCGCTACCGGGTGAGAGCCCGTTCAAGACGCCTCCGGGCGCCGGCGCGCGGATGGCCATCGTGCAGCTGGCCACGTTCGCGATCATGTTCCTGCTCCTGCTGCCGGCCCTCGGACTGCTGGTGGCCCAGTTGCTGACGGGGAATGCGCTCTTCGGCTGGTTGGCACTGCTCGTGGGCGTGATGGAGGGCGCGGTGCTGCTGGCGGCGGGAATCCGCATCGGCGGGCGATGGCTCGAGGCCCGGCTGCCGGAGCTGATGCAGGCCGTCATGGTCAACCGCTGAGGCAACGGTGCGATGCACCGCACGCGGCGAATCTGCCGGAAGTTGATCAATCCGTTGTTAGACTGGTGGACATGAGCATGCCCCTAGATCCGTTCCGAGATGACCCGCGCACTACCTCCGGCGGCGGTGCCACCACCATCGAGCGCACCGAGCAGGCCCAGGACGTCGAGGCCGGGGACCACGAGCGCTTTGCGCACTACGTGCGCAAGGAAAAGATCATGGAGTCGGCGCTTTCCGGCGATCCGGTCATTGCCCTGTGCGGCAAGGTGTGGATCCCGGGCCGCGACCCGCAGAAGTTCCCCGTGTGCCCCGAGTGCAAGGAAATCTACGAGGGCCTCACCGGTGGTGGGGACAAGGACAAGAAGTAATCATCTTCCACGCAGCGTAGGTTCACACAGAACCCCCTGGGGCGCGCCGGCCCGCGCCCCGGGGGGAAGCTTTTTTATTGCCGTGGAGGTGTATGCATGACCGATACCTTGTTCTCACTTGCAGACAAGTTGCCCATGGAGGACCGTCTTCCTCCCGCCTACCCCGAACGGGCGGCCTGGGGCACCGGCCCCAAGCTCCGCGCCTGGCAGGCCGAGGCGCTGGACAAGTACTTCACCGCCAATCCCCGCGACTTCATGGCCGTGGCGACCCCCGGCGCCGGCAAGACCACCTTCGCGCTGCGCCTGGCCAAGGTGCTGGTCGACGCCAAGACCGTCAACCGCATCATCGTGGTGGCCCCCACCGACCACCTCAAGAAGCAGTGGGCTGATGCCGCCGGCCGCGTGGGCCTGGCCATTGACCCGAACTTCAAGAACTCCGACGGCAGGCACGGCGATGGCTACATCGGCGTCGTCGTCACCTACGCGCAGGTCGCCTCCAAGCCGATGCTGCACCGCGCCAAGACCGAGGCCGCCCGCACCCTGGTGATCCTGGACGAGATCCACCACGGCGGCGACGCACTTTCCTGGGGCGACGGCATCCGGGAGGCCTTCGAGCCGGCCACCCGCCGCCTGGCGCTGACCGGCACCCCCTTCCGCTCCGACACCGCGGCCATCCCCTTCGTCGAGTACGCCGAAGGTCCCGACGGCATCCGCCGTTCCAAGGCCGACTACACCTACGGCTACGGCCAGGCCCTGCGCGACCACGTGGTGCGCCCGGTGCTGTTCATGGCCTATTCCGGGTCCATGCGCTGGAAGACCAGCTCCGGCGAGGAAATGGAGGCCCAGCTTGGCGAGGGCTTCACCAAGGACATCACCGCGCACGCCTGGCGCACCGCCCTTGACCCGGCGGGGGACTGGATTCCCTCGGTGCTCGCGGCCGCCGACAAGCGCCTGACCCGGGTCCGCCGCACCGTGCCGGACGCCGGTGCCCTGGTGATCGCCACCGACCACGAGGACGCGCGCGGCTACGCCGAGCAGTTGGAGAAGATCTGCGGCGAGAAGGTCACCGTGATCCTGTCCGACGACGCCGGCGCCTCGAAGAAGATCGACGAGTTCTCCGCCGGTGATTCGCGCTGGATGGTCGCGGTGCGCATGGTGTCCGAGGGCGTCGACGTGCCCCGGCTGTGCGTGGGCGTCTACGCCACCTCCACCTCCACCCCGCTCTTCTTCGCCCAGGCCATCGGCCGCTACGTGCGCAGCCGAAAGCGCGGCGAGGTCGCCTCGATCTTCCTGCCCTCGGTGCCGGTGCTGATGGCGCTGGCGAACGAGATGGAGACCGAGCGCGACCACGCGCTGGACCGCCCGGAGAAGCACTTCCAGGACCCGGACTACAACCCCGAGGACGACCTGGTCGCCGAGGCCAACCGCGAGGAAAAGGCCAGCGACGAGCTGAACAAGCAGAAGTTCGAGGCGCTGAACTCCAACGCCTCCTTCGACCGGGTGCTCTTTGACGGCGGCGAGTTCGGCACCGGCGGCGCCGTGGGATCCGAGGAGGAGGAAGACTTCCTGGGCATCCCCGGGCTGCTGGACGCCGACCAGGTGGGCGTGCTGCTGCGCCAGCGCCAGGCCGAACAGGTCTCCCGGCGCAAGGTGCGCAAGGGCGCCGAGGAGGCCGCGGCCGCACCGGTGGTCGATCACCGGGCGCTGATGGAGATGCGCTCGACGCTCTCCAAGAACGTCTCGGCCTGGAGCGCGCGCACCGGCACCCCGCACGGGGTCATCCACACCAAGCTGCGCGAGGTGTGCGGCGGGCCGGCCGTCGCCCAGGCCAATGCCGAGCAGCTGCAGAAGCGGCTGAACAAGCTGCAGGGCTGGTTCATCGGCAAGAAATGATCGCTTAATGTAGTCGGCGGCCCGGTGTGTTGGATGCTCTCCAACGCACCGGGCCGCCGGCATTTCGTGTACCGCCTGGTGCGGCGTCCGAAATGGACCCTGGCTCGGCGCGGGCCTAGCCCAGGGACAGGACGGTGACCTCGGCGTCGCGCAGTTCCTGCAGCACCCCGGGGGCGTTCGCCGGATGCACCGCAGCGGTCAGCGGGGCGATGACGGTGGTGGCGAAGCCCTGTGACTTGGCATCCAGGGCCGTGGCGCGCACACAGTAGTCGGTGGCGATGCCCACGATGTCCACCGCGGCGATGTCCTGTCTGCGCAGCCAGTCGCCCAGCAGCTCACCGCCCTCGTCGGCCACGTCGTCCTCGTCCGCGGACAAGCGGCCCTCGAAGCCGGAATACGCTGCCGCGTAACGGCCCTTGCGGAAATGGTGCTGGATGTAGCCGGCAGCCGCGGACAGCTCCGGGTGCAGCGCGGCACCTTCCGTTGCGGCAACGCAGTGCACCGGCCAGGAGTCGATGAAGTCAGGGGAATCGGAGAAATGGGACCCCGGATCGATGTGCCAATCCTGGGTTGCCACCACCGCCGCGTAGCTGTCGGCGCGCTCGCGCAGTACGGTGGCGATGGACGCGGCCACGGCGGCCCCGCCCTCCACGCCGAGGCTTCCGCCCTCGCAGAAATCGTTCTGGACATCCACGATGATCAATGCCCGTGCCGCAGGTTGTTCCGGCACGCTGGTTGATTCCTGGGTCATGATGGCTTCCTCTCGCTGTTCTCAGTTCTCGTCAATGAATCGGGTGCCGATCACCGGTTCGCCGCGCTGCAGGCGGCGGGAGCTGCCGGGCATTTCCTGGATGGAGTCGTGGTGGCGCTTGGTGGCGCGGTGCACGCCCGCGGCACCGGTGAATGCCTCGTCGATGACCCCGTTTTCAACAAATTGTGTCAGCAAGGCCCGGTCGTTCGCGTCGGAAGCGGGCACCTCGCCCACGCCGATCAATTCCTCGGTGGCTCGGCCGCGCTCGTTGAGCAGGCGCACGGCGAACTTGCGTCCGCCCACCGAGACCTTGTTCTTGGCGGCCTTGGCAACGTCCACGTAGTCGCCCGCGTCGTTCTTGCGGGACACCAGCTTGTAGACCATCGATGCCGTCGGGTGCCCGGAGCCGGTGACCAGCGAGGTGCCCACGCCGTAGGCATCCACCGGTGCGGATTGGAGGGCCGCGATGGCGTATTCGTCGAGGTCTGAGGTGACCATGATGCGGGTGTTCTCGTTGCCCAGGTCATCGAGCAGGGTGCGCACCCAGCGGGCCTGTTCCACCAGGTCCCCCGAATCAAGGCGCACGGCGCCCAGCCCGGGGCCGGCCACCTCCACCGCGGTGCGCACGCCCTGCTCCACGTCGTAGGTGTCAACCAGCAGGGCGGTGCCCACGCCCATCGAGGCGACCTGCGCCTCGAATGCTGCGCGTTCGGAATCGTGCAGCAGCGTGAAGGAATGAGCGGCGGTGCCCACGGTCTTGAGGCCGTAGCGGTGCCCGGCCTCGAGGTTCGATGTCGAGTCGAACCCGGCGATGATCGCGGCGCGGGCGGCGGCGACAGCGGATTCCTCGTGGGTGCGGCGCGAACCCATCTCGATGCACGGGCGGGTTCCGGCGGAGGCGATCATGCGCGAGGCCGCGGAGGCGATGGCCGAATCGTGGTTCAGCGCCGAAAGGATGAAGGTCTCCAGCACGCAGGCCTCGGCGAAGGTCGACTCGACAATCATCACGGGGGAGTACGGGAAGTAGATTTCCCCCTCGGCGTAACCATGGATGTTGCCGCTGAATTTGAAGTCTTCGAGGTACTTGATGGTGGTGGCGTCCACGACCTTGGTGTCGGAGAGAAAGCGCAGTTGTTCGTCGCCGAAGCGGAACTCCTTGATGCCCTCAAGGACCCTGCCGGTCCCGGCCAGCACGCCGTAGCGCCGCCCATCGGGCAGGCGGCGGGCGAAGGCCTCGAAGACGCTGGGGCGGTGCGCCGCTCCCGAGTGCAGGGAAGCCTGCAGCATCGTCAGTTCGTAGTGGTCGGTAAACAGGGAGGTGGGCTGCTGCCACATGGCCGGGGGGCTCCTCGCGACGGGGGGACTGGGGCAATGGAATGCCGGACTGGTTTGCACCGTTATCGGGCGTCGGGTGCCGGATCCGGGCCGCCGCAGGTGGCGGGGCGAAACCGGGTCTGCGGCATAAACGCTAGTAGATACTCTAGACCCGGCACCGGTTCCATGCCGCGTTGGTTCACGTGAGTCGTCGCCTTGCGCTTTTGGAGCAGTTGTGTCCACGGCCCGGTTGGCGCCCGGTTCGCATCCGAGGCGGCCGGTCGTAGAATGGTGAGTATGCCAACCATGACTGCGATGCCCGATGTGCTTGAGCACGTAGAGCAGGCACAAGCACACGAACTCGACCAGCCCTACATCTTGATCGTCTGGAACGACCCGGTCAACCTGATGAGCTACGTCAGCTTTGTCTTCCGCTCCTACTTCGGATACAACGAGGCCAAGGCCGAGAAGCTGATGATGCAGGTCCACCAGGAGGGCCGCAGCGTGGTCGCCACCGGCAACCGCGAGAAGATCGAGGCCGACGTTGCCGCCATGCACGGGTTCGGGCTGTGGGCCACCTTGTCCAAGGCGGACGCAGCCTAGATATGGCACGGGCATTCAAGAACACCATGCGCGGGTTCTCCGCGTCCCTCGAAGCCGCCGAACGCCAGCTGCTGCGCGGTCTCTTTGAGGACGTCATCACGTTGCTGGAGCCCCAGCGGGCCGACGACGAGGATCCGCTCTATGCGCTGGTCGGCCTGGATCCGAACTCCCACAAGGAAGACTTCGCCGCACCGAGTGACCGGGCCACCAAGCGCCTGTTGCCGGACGCCGACCCCGAGGATGCCGCCGCATCGCTGGAATTTCGCAGGCTCTCGGAGCGCGGGATCCGTGAACGCAAGATCGGGGCGCTGCGCGAGGCCGCCCTGCTGATGGAGTCCGGAAGCATCCTGCTCAACGAGCAGACGGCGCCGCGCTTCGCCGCAGCGGTCAACGACGTGCGCCTGGTGCTGGCCGAACGGCTTGGCCTGGAAAGCGAGGAAGACGCCGAGCGCATCCATGCGCAGGACGATTGGTCGAAGGCCGAAACCGTCGACGAATACCTTGCGCTGGTCTACAACTTCGTCACCTGGTTGCAGGAATCCCTGATGCAGGCCATGCTCAAGTCCTTGTGAGCTGGGCTACAGTGTGTCGCACGTGCTAGCTGTTGGCGTTGAAAACCACGTAGGCTTCGTAGACCATGACAAGTGTGTCCTCTAGCGAGAATCGAACATCAGAGCGACCCCATCCGAATGCCCCGCTGGGTATCTTCGACTCGGGGGTCGGCGGCCTGACCGTTTCCCGCGCCATTATTGACCAGCTTCCCGGTGAATCCACGATGTACGTCGGGGACACCGCGAATTCGCCCTATGGGCCGCTTCCCATCGCCGAGGTGCGGGCGAATGCGCTGGGGGTGATGGACGAACTCGTCGACGCCGGCGTCAAGCTGCTGGTGATTGCCTGCAACTCCGCCTCCGCCGCGGTGCTGCGCGATGCCCGCGAACGCTACACCGCCCGCTACGGGATTCCCGTGGTCGAAGTGATCCAGCCCGCGGTGCGCCGCGCCGTCGCCGCCACCCGCAATGGGAAGATCGGGGTCATCGGCACCCAGGCCACCGTCGGGTCCCGCGCCTACGAGGATGCCTTCGCCGCCGCCCCGCACTACTCCATCACCTCCGTCGCCTGCCCGCGCTTCGTCGAGTTTGTCGAAAACGGGATCACCACCGGGGCAGAGCTCATGGAGACGGCCGAGGCCTACCTGGCGCCGCTCAAGGCAGCCGGCGTGGACACGCTGGTGCTGGGCTGCACCCACTACCCGCTGCTGACCGGCGTGATCTCCTACGTCATGGGCGAGGACGTCACCCTGGTCTCCAGCGCCGAGGAAACCGCGAAGGACGTCTACCGCGCGCTAATGCAGCACGACCTGGCGCGCACCGAGGAGCAGGCGCCCACGCACCAGTTCCTGTCCACCGGCGACTCCGATAGTTTTGAGATCCTGGCCAGGCGCTTCCTGGGCCCGGAAGTACTCGCGGTCGAGCAAGTCGACCACGTGGCCGCCCACTACCCGACCGGCTCCATCGCGATGATTACCCCGCAGATGGTGGCTCTTTCGAAAGCGAGTGCCTCATGAAGCTGACCATCATCGGCTGCACCGGCTCGTTCCCCGGCCCGGGGTCGCCTGCCTCCTGCTACCTGGTCACCGCGTTCGACGGCGAACGGGACTGGAAGATCCTGCTCGACCTTGGCTCCGGTGCGCTGGGCGTGTTGCAACGCTATGCGGACATCAAGGACCTGGACGGAATCTTCATCTCCCACCTGCACCCGGACCACTGCATGGATTTGTGCGGCATGCACGTGGCCATCCGCTGGGATCCCAACGGCTGGAACCGTGATCGGATGCTGGTGCACGGACCTGCTGCCACCGCGGACCGGATGGCCACGGCCTACGGACTGCCGCTGGATGAGGGCATGCACCCCGACTACGACTTCCAGCACTGGAAATCCCGCCAGCCGGTGAAGATCGGCCCATTTTCGATCACCCCCTACCCGGTGCTGCACCCCATCGAGGAGTCCTACGCATTCCGCGTCGAGGCGACCGAGCCGGTGGCCGACGGGTCGCTGCAGACCAGCGTGCTGACCTATTCGGGTGACACCGATGCCTGCCCCGAACTCGTCGAGGCGGCCCGGGGTGCCGACATGTTCCTGTGTGAGGCGGCCTTCGAGGAGGGCCGCGACGATGCGATCCACGGTGTGCACCTGACCGGGCGGCGCGCCGGCGAGGCGGCGGCCGAGGCCGGGGTCGAACGCCTGCTGTTGACCCACATCCCGGTGTGGACGGACATCAACACCGTGGTCAACGAGGCCAAGGAAGTCTACGACGGCGGCATCGCCGTGGCGGTCTCCGGGGTGACATACGGGGTGTTCTCCGGCTCGCAGCTGGGCACCCCCAAGTCGCTGCCGACCGCACCGGTCTCGATCGTGCGTTCGGCGCCGGCCCGCGAGTGGCCTGGCACCAGGAAGAACTAGCGCTTTCGCCTGGCTGCCGGTTTCCACATGTGGTGGTGCGTGTCAGGTGAGCTGCGGAACCGCATCGCCACACTGTCTCGACGGAACAGCTCGGCGTGACGACTAGACTTGAAGCCATGACTTCAGCATCAACCACAGCAGCAGTGCGCGCCGACGGGCGCGGCGTCGACCAACTCCGTGAGATCACCATTACCCGTGGCTGGTCCAAGCAGGCCGAGGGCTCGGCCCTGATCGAATTCGGCAACACCAAGGTGCTGTGCACCGCGTCCTTCACCGAGGGCGTGCCGCGCTGGCTCAAGGGGCAGGGCACCGGCTGGGTCACCGCCGAGTACGCCATGCTGCCGCGGGCCACCAACACCCGCAACGGCCGCGAGTCCGTCAAGGGCAAGATCGGCGGGCGCACCCACGAAATCTCCCGCCTGATCGGCCGCTCGCTGCGCGCGGTCATCGACACCAAGGCACTGGGCGAGAACACCATCGTGTTGGACTGCGACGTGCTTCAGGCCGACGGCGGCACCCGCACCGCCGCGATCACCGGCGCCTACGTCGCACTGGCCGAGGCCATCGAGTGGGCCAAGGAAAACAAGCTGGTGAAGAAGAACGCCACCGTGCTCACCGACTCGGTTGCCGCGATTTCCGTGGGCATCATCGACGGGGTCCCGATGCTGGATCTGCCCTACGAGGAGGACGTGCGCGCCGAGACCGACATGAACGTCGTCGTCACCGGGACTGGCGACTTCGTCGAGGTGCAGGGCACCGCCGAGGGCGTCCCGTTCAAGCGCGCAGAACTTGATTCGCTGCTGGACCTGGCGCTGGTTGGCACCACGGAGCTGGCACTGATCCAGCGCGCCACTTTGGGGCTCTGAGCATGGGTGCCACCCCGCGTTTGGTGCTGGCCACGCACAACCAGGGCAAGCTGCGCGAACTGCGCGAGCTGCTGCGCGGGCAGGTCCCGGGGCTGGACGTGGACACACAGGTCGTCGACGCCGGTGCCGTGGGTGCGCCGGACGTCGTCGAGGACCAGGTGAGCTTCGAGGGCAACGCCCTGCTGAAGGCGCGTGCGGTGTGCGAGGCCACCGGCCTGGTTGCCATCGCCGACGATTCGGGTCTCTCGGTCGATGTGCTTGGCGGGGCGCCGGGGATTTTCTCGGCCCGTTGGTCAGGGAAGCACGGTGATGACGAGGCGAACATCGACCTGCTGCTGGCCCAGCTGGGAGATATTTCCGATGAACACCGCGGGGCGTCCTTCGTGTGTGCCGCGGCGCTGGCCACCCCGGGCGGCTTTGTTGCCGTGGAGATGGGCCACCTGGCCGGGGTGCTGCTGCACGAACGGCGGGGGAACGGCGGCTTCGGCTACGACCCGATCCTGCAGCCCGATGGCTACGAGATCTCCGTGGCGGAACTTTCCAGCGAGGAAAAGAATGCCATCAGCCACCGCGGACGTGCGTTCCGCGGCTTGCTGCCGCAGATCGTGAAGGCGTTGCAGGACCAAACCGCCAAGTAGTCGTTGTTGCGCGTCTGGTGAGACACCAAGGGCGGTCCGCCCCTCCGGTTTCGGGGCGGACCGCCCTTTTGCATGCCCGTTATTGGGCATGGGCATGGGAAATCACCGGCAGGTCCACGGCCGTGGGCCGTGCCTCTCAGAACAGGGGTGGGTTCAGGGTGCGGTCCCGCCAGTAATTGTTGCGTCGGGGTTTTTGTTCGGGGTCCATGAACTTGGGCAGGATGACGCTGAAGAGCCCGTCGGTGTCACGGACGACGCGCACCAGCCCGGTGTGGAAGGCGTGGTGTGCCGAGGTGCATCCGGGGGCGCCTTCGTTGATCTCGGTCTTGCCGCCGTTGGCGAAGAAGTTGAAGTGGTGGATTTCGCAGTGTTCGGGCGGAACGGTGCAGCCGGGCATGATGCAACCGCCGTAGAGGCCGAGAATGATTTCGCGCATGTAGTCGGGGAAGAGGCGTTCCTCCCGGCCGAGGTCAAGGATCCGGGAGTCCCCGCCCATGACCGCTGGGATGACCCCGCCGTTGCACAGGCCCTGGCGGAGTTCGGCGGGGGTGAGTTGTTGGCCGCGGCTGGTGATGCCGTGGGTGTCGGCCAAGCCGCGGAGTTCGTCAAGGGTGGCGATGACCAGGGTCTTGGGGGAGGGAAGACCGGTGGTCTTCTTCCCGGTGGCGGGGTTCCCGGCGGACCTGATGAGGTTCATCAGCCCCTGGAGATGGCGTTGGGGAGGGGTGAGTCCGTCGGGGCCGGAGGCGGCGGAGTTCATGGTGGCCGGATCGCCGGCCCTGTTGCCGGTCCCGTTGCCGGTGTTGTTGGCGCCGTTCCCGGTGAACAAGTTGTCCAGGTTGAGGCCGTTGGGGTCCAGGGACAGGTTCCTGACGGCCTCCGCGTCGTTCAGCGGGCGGCCGGTGGTGGGGTCGACGAGGAAATCAGGGAACCCGGCTCCGGCACCGTTGCCGGTGTTCGACCGGCCGTTGGCGGCGTTGGAGGCGTTGGCGCCGTTGGAGCCGGAAGCGTTGGAGGCGTTGGCGGGCCCGGTGCCGTCGCTGCCGGCGGCGGCGCCTGCGCCCGAGCCCGCGGCGGCACCGGTGGCCAGGGACTGGGCGAGCAGGCCGTCGCGGTCCCCGGCCTTGGTCCGGGGGTTGTCGGTGCTGGCGCAGAGGGCCAGCAGGGCCTCGGTGTCGGCGGGCAGGGTGCGGAGCAGGAATTCGCCGAGCCCGCCGGTGGTGCCGCGGTTGAAGAGACCGGTTCTGGCGCGCAGGACGTCCTCCGGGACGTCCTTGGTGCCCTGTTCGAGGGTGCCCTGGATGCCGGCGAGCAGCTTGGCGGTGGTGCGGGGGTCCTCGCGACGCACGGATTCGGCGACCTGATCCTCCAGCTGCCCGGCCAGCACGGCGGGGTTGGGGTGCTGGTTGATGTGTGGTGCGAGTTTTTCCAGCCTGCGGGCCGCGGCACCGATTTCCTTCGGGTCGGCGGTGCCATTGGCCAGGTCGTCGGCCAGCGTCGGGAACCTCGCCGGGACGGGTTGGCCGTGGATGTCGGTGCCGGGCAGCAGCCGGTCAATGGAGCGGACGCGTTCGCGGGCCTCAAAGAAGGAGATGTGCAGGAAGCCGGTGAGGAACTCGGTGGTGTCCTTGAAGACGGGCCGCCCGGTGGGAACGGTCCGAGGATCCTCGGGCAGGTACGTCGTGCCGACGACGTAGGGGGCCGGGTCCGCGTGGACCGCGGCGAGGGCGTCGAACGTGGCCTCGGGCAGTTCGTGGGCCAGGGTGCGCCGGGCAGTGTCGGCCGCGAGGAGCTGGGCGTGGCCAGCGGCGCGGTGCGCTTCCTCGGCGGCTTGGGCGAACAGGGCGGCGGCGGTGGGGGAGGTGGTGCGTGCGACGCGCCGGGCGAGGTCGCGGGCCAACCGCTGGGCCTCGAGCAGCGCGCGCAGTTCATCGTCCGGCGACACAGGGTGTCCCGGGGTGCCGCGGGTACCCGCGATGAGTTCGATGAACCGGTCGGTTTCCATGTCCACCAGCATGCGTCGACGCGAAGAGGAATGGTTCGGGGTGGCAATGTCTGTGGATGGGGACCCGGTTGATCCACAAACCAGGTGCACGGTTGTTGCGCCCGGGCCGGAAGCGGAGGAGGATGCCCCGGTGCGGCTACTTCCCGCGGCCGTCCCGGGGGCCGAACACGGTGAGTGCCTCGGCGTCGCTCGCGGTGGAGCGGATGAAGTACTCGGCCCATTGCCGGCGGTTCGGGTAGCTTGATTCGGCCACCACTCGTTCGATGGTTTTCTCGACGTCGATGGTGCTGCGGTGAAGGGATACTGCACCGTTGTGCAGCAGGGCCCAGTTGCCACCCGGACGGCCGTAGGGCATGCCCACGCTGCCGGGGTTGACGACCATGCGTCGATCCACCAGCCGCACAAACGGCATGTGGGTGTGCCCGCAGACCACGGTCTGGACTGCGTCGGGCAACCCGGCGAAGACTTCCGTCCAGCGCTCCAGCCGGCTGTCCACCAGCACGACCTCTTCGTCGTCCCGCGGGGTCCCGTGGCAGAAGAGAACGGGGCCGAAGCCCTGGACCTCCAAGGTGACAGGATGCGGCAGCTGCTCCAGTAGCGAGATGTGTTTCGGGGCCAGCTGCGCGGCGGCCCAGGGAACGACCTCGTCGGCAACCTCGATCGAAGCTCCCCGGGCCACGGCCGCCAGCTCGCGGTCGGCGTTGCCGCGCACCAGCACGGCCCGCTCGCCCAGGGCCGCCAAAAGGTCCAGGACCTCGGTGGGTTGCGGCCCCGCGGCGTGGTCCCCGGTGACGACGATGAGCTCCGCGGCCGCCACGGCGGGTTCGGCCAGGACCGCCTCGAGCACCGGCAATACCCCGTGGATGTCGGACAGGACGGCGACGCTTCGCATCATGCCCCGAGTATGCCGGTCCCGCGGGGCGGGAACAAGGGCGCGCCGGGACGGTAAGGCAGCGGTTAGAGGTCGGGGTCGTCCACTTCGCGGGTGGTCCGCGTGACACCGTCGACCTCGCCGTGGCCATTGACGGTCCGGCGGGTCGAGACGCTACGGCGACGGCGGAAGGTGAAAACCAGCCCCAGCACAAAGATCAGGACGCCGGCTCCCATGAGGAGGTTCCCGACCAGTGGAAGGTCCAGCCAGCTCACTTCGACATTCAGTGCGAAGCGGATCACCGCGCCGACAACGAACAGGAAAATTCCGGCACCGATACTCATAATGTCTCCGCCTTTCCGGGCGATTGTGCATTAACGAACGTTTGATCAGTGGTTCCAGCTTACTGATTGCCGCCGCTGACGCCACCCATTGGCCGTGCGGTTGGCGACCGGCGGCACGCGGGCGGACCGCTCCCGGCCAAGAGGGCCCGCCCCCGGGTGCGCGTCAGGCGTCGAGCAACTGGCGCAACACGTATTGCAGGATGCCGCCGTGGCGGTAGTACGCCTCCTCGGCCGGGGTGTCGATGCGTACCCGCATCGTGATTTCGCGGGATTGACCGCCCGATGAATCGGCGGGTTCCACCGCCACGGTGACTTCGCCGGGCAATTCATCGGTCCCGGCCAGCCCGGTGATGGAGAAGACCTCCTCGCCGGTGAGGCCCAGGGACTGTGCTGTTTCACGATCGCGGAACTGCAGCGGCAGCACACCCATGCCTATCAGGTTGGAGCGGTGGATGCGCTCGAACGAGGTGGCCAGCACGGCCTTGACGCCCAGCAGCAGGGTGCCCTTTGCTGCCCAGTCGCGGGAGGAGCCCGAACCGTAATCCGACCCGGCCAGGATCACCAGCGGCGTGTTGTCCTTCGCGTAGGCCAGCGAGGCGTCGAAGATGGTCGTGGTGTCGGTGCCCGGCAGGTGCCGGGTGAAGCCGCCCTCGGTGCCGGGGACCAGCTTGTTGCGCAGCCGGACGTTGGCGAAGGTGCCGCGGATCATCACGTGGTGGTTGCCGCGCCGCGAGCCGTAGGAGTTGAAATCCGCAGGTTCCACGCCCTTGTCCAACAGGTAGGCGCCGGCGGGGGAGTCCTTGCGGATGGCGCCGGCCGGGGAGATGTGGTCGGTGGTGACCGAGTCGCCCAGGTACGCCAGTACGCGGGCGCCGGTGATGTCCCCGATGGGATCGGGCACCGGTCCCACGCCCTCGAAGTAGGGTGGGGACTGCACGTAGGTGGAGGACTCGTCCCAGGCGAACCGGTCGCCCTCGGGGATGTGCATCGAGCGCCAGTTCTCATCCCCGTGGTAGACGTCCGCGTACCCCTTGGTGAACATCGAGGCCTCGAGGTTGGCATCGACCACTGCCTTGACTTCCTCGCCACTGGGCCAGATGTCGCGCAGGTAGACCTGGTTGCCCTCGGTGTCCTCGCCGAGGGAATCGTTGAGCAGGTCCACGTGCATCGAGCCGGCCAGGGCGTAGGCGATGACCAGCGGCGGGGAGGCCAGGAAGTTCATCTTCACCTCACCGTGTATGCGGCCCTCGAAGTTGCGGTTGCCCGAGAGCACCGAGGCGACCGTGAGGTCGTGGGCGTTCACTGCCTCGCTGATTTCCGGGATCAGCGGGCCGGAGTTGCCGATGCAGGTGGTGCAGCCGTAGCCGACCAGGTTGAAGCCCAGCGTCTCCAGGTAGGGGGTCAGCCCGGAGCGGTTGTAGTAGTCGGTGACCACGCGGGAGCCCGGCGCCAGGGTGGTCTTGACCCACGGCTTGGAACGCAGCCCGCGCTCCACGGCCTTCTTCGCCAGCAGCGCCGCGCCCAGCATCACGGTGGGGTTTGAGGTGTTGGTGCAGGAGGTGATGGCGGCGATGACGACCGATCCGTGGTCGATCACCTCGGTGCCGTCCCCGAGATGTACCGTGGCGGGCTTGGACGGCCAGCTGATCGCGGCCTCGCCGCCGGCGTAGTCGTGCGGCGGGGTGTCGCGTTCGATCCGGGAGCTGACGGCGATCGGGTCGGAGGCGGGGAAGGAATCGGCCTCGGCGTCGTCGAGCCCGCCGGCGATCGCCTCCTCCTGGGTGTCCCCGGCCAGCAGCCGGCGCACCGCGCCCTGGGCCGCGGCCAGCGGGATGCGGTCCTGGGGCCGCTTGGGCCCGGCCAGCGAGGGAACCACGGTGCCCAGGTCCAGCTCCAGGACCTCGCTGAAGTCCGGGACGTGCTCCGGATCGTGCCAGAGGCCCTGTTCCTTGGCGTAGGCCTCGACCAGCTTGACCTGGTGTGGGTCGCGGCCGGTGAGCCGCAGGTAGTCGAGGGTCTCGGCGTCGATGGGGAACAGCGCTCCGGTGGAGCCGTACTCGGGGGACATGTTCCCCAGCGTGGCGCGGGTGGCCAGCGGGACGTTGGCGACGCCGGGACCGAAGAAGTCCACGAACTTGCCCACCACGCGGAGCTTGCGCAAAAGCTCGGCGACGGTGAGCACCAGGTCCGTGGCGGTGGTGCCCTCGGACAGCTCGCCGGTGAGCTTGAGTCCCACGACCTGCGGGATCAGCAGGCTCATGGGCTGGCCGAGCATCGCGGCCTCTGCCTCGATGCCGCCCACGCCCCAGCCCAGCACGCCCAGCCCGTTGACCATCGGGGTGTGCGAGTCGGTGCCGACCAGGGTGTCCGGGTAGGCTTCGGGGCCGTCGGGCCCCTCACGGGTGAACACCACGCGGGAGAGGTATTCCAGGTTGACCTGGTGGCAGATCCCGGTGTCGGGCGGGACCACCAGGAAGTCGTCGAAGGAGTGTTGGGCCCAGCGCAGCAGCTGGTATCGCTCCTGGTTGCGCTTGAACTCGTAGTCGGCGTTGACGGAAAAGGCATCGTTCCGGGCGAAGACGTCGGCGATGACCGAATGGTCGATGACCAGCTCGGCGGGGA
This sequence comes from Paeniglutamicibacter sulfureus, assembly GCF_030512175.1. Lineage (GTDB taxonomy): Bacteria > Actinomycetota > Actinomycetes > Actinomycetales > Micrococcaceae > Paeniglutamicibacter > Paeniglutamicibacter sulfureus. The sequence continues at coordinate 2,067,894 of NZ_JAULBL010000002.1, forward strand.
TCAGCGGGTTGACCTTCCGCGCATCCCCGCCCAGCTCCGTCATGGCGTCGCGCATGGCCACCAGGTCCACCACGCAGGGCACACCCGTGAAGTCCTGCATCAGCACGCGGGCCGGGGTGTACTGGATTTCGCTGGAAGCCTCGGCGGCCGGGTCCCATGCGGCCAGGGCGTTGACCTGCTCGGCGGTGACCAGCCGGCCGTCCTCGTTGCGCAGCAGGTTTTCCAGCAGCACCTTGAGGCTGTAGGGCAGGCGGGAGGAGTTTTCGATGACGTCGATCCGGTGGATCTGGTAGTCGTGCCCGTCGACTGAAAGCAGGGCCTGGGCGTTGAAGGAGTTGCTGGACATGGAAGCGTCGTCCTCTCGGGAATGTTGCCGACCGCCGCGCCGGTGGCCGGTTGTTGCGTGGCTAGGTGAAGTTGTCGGCGGTGTTGGTCCTTCCATCGCCACCTCGAGTTCCAGGTGCGTGCCCTCATAACCAGCCGGTGGGGCGTCCCCTGGCGTCCGATCCCTGAATGCGGTGCCTCCAGGCCGGATCGGAGCGCCCGGCGTGGCGTCCCGGAATCGTGAGCCGGGGCGGCTGGTTTGGCCGGCGAAGCCGCCCGGCTGCTGCCTTCAACCTACCGCCGGGGAAGGGAATTGGCCATGGTTCGCCGTCCCGCGGGCAGAGCGGGAGCGGCCGGCTGCCGCCGGATGGTTCCTTGACCCGCGCGGTGTCCCCGGGACATCCTTGGGCAAGAGGGTTTGCCGCGGGGAACGAGGAGCACATGAAGAAGTTTTCACTGACGGCCATTGCCCGCGCACAGGTGCAGGCAGCCGCGGCGCAGTCCAGCGGGCGCGCGGCCAGCACCGTGTTCGGCGGGCACGAACAGACCTTGCGCCAGACGGTCATCGGCCTGGCCTCCGGCACCGAGCTGAAGGAACACATCAATCCCGGCGAGGCGACGGTCATGGTGCTCACCGGCCGGATCCGCCTGAGCTCGGACGGCGATTCCTGGGAGGCACGGACCGGGGACCTGCTGGTGATGCCGCCGGGCTATTCGCAGATCACCGCGCTGGAGGAATCCAGCCTGCTGCTCAGCGTGGCCAAGACCGACAGATAGGCAGCCAGTCAGTGCTGGTTGCCAAAGGCGGCGTCGAAGGAAGTCTCCGGCAGCTTCCACAGCAAGGAGCGGACATACTCCACCGCCTGGCTGGCCCCGTGCAGCCGGTCCATGCCGGCGTCCTCCCATTCGATGGAAATCGGACCTGAGTAGCCGATGGACTTCAACGCCCTGAACGCGTCCTCCCACGGAACGTCCCCGTGCCCGGTGGAGACGAAGTCCCAGCCGCGCCGCGGGTCTCCCCACGGCAGGTGCGAACCCAGCACCCCTGCACGGCCGTTGGGGGTGCGCATCCGGGTGTCCTTGCAGTCGACGTGGTAGATCCGGTCCTTGAAGTCCCAGATGAAACCGACGGGGTCGATGTTTTGCCACATCATGTGCGAGGGGTCCCAGTTGAACCCGAATGCCTCCCGGTGCCCGATGGCCTCCAGGGCGCGCACCGATGACCAGTAGTCATAGGCGATTTCCGAGGGGTGCACCTCGTGGGCGAAGCGCACGCCCTGTTCGTCGAAGACATCGAGGATCGGGTTCCAGCGATCGGCGAAGTCCTGGTAGCCCGCGTCGATGACCGAGGCGGGCACCGGCGGGAACTGGGCCACATAGGGCCAGATCTTCGATCCGGTGAACCCCACCACGGTATCCGCGCCGAGCTTGCGGGCGACCCGGGCGGCGCGCTTCATGTCCTCGGCGGCGCGTTGGCGCACGCCCTCCGGTTCCCCGTCGCCCCAGGTGTACGGGCGCACCAGCGCCTCGTGGCGGAAGTCGATGGGGTCGTCGCACACCGCTTGGCCGGTGAGGTGGTTGGAGATCGCGTAGACCTTCAGTCCGTGGCGTCCAAGGATGTCCAGGCGTGACTGGGCGTAGTCGTCGTCCTCGTCCGCCCTGCGCAGGTCCAGGTGGTCGCCCGAGGCGGCGATTTCCAGGCCGTCGTAGCCCCACTCGGCGGCGTGCGCCGCGACCTGCTCGAAGGGCAGGTCCGCCCATTGGCCGGTGAAGAGGGTGACCGGGTGGGTCGAAGCGGGGGTGCTCATGGTGTCGTTCTCCTGTACCTGGCCATCCGTGGCCGTGGTGTGCCGGGGGAATTGGTGGTGGGTGGGGGCGCCCGTTACCGGGACGCCGCGGTTGACTGGGGGGAGCTGCGCTCCTGGACCAGCCCGTCGACGGCTGCCGCGGAAAGGACGTGCTGGATCACCAGCATGCTGGCACCGCGCACCCCGGCCATTTCCCGCGAGGCCGATCCGACGATCACCAGGTGCTGGGTGGCCAGCGGGGTGGAGCGGAAATAGACCAGCTCGCGCACCCCGGCGATCACGTGTTCGCCGGCGTTGGCCAGGCGCCCGCCCAGGACGATCACCGAGGGGTTGAGCAGGTTCACGCACATCGCCAGGACCGAGCCGATGTCGCGCCCGGCCTGGCGCAGCACCGCGATGGCCGCGGTGTTGTTTGCCTCGGCCAGCTTCCCGACCTCGGAGGCGGTGGCGACCTCGATGCCGTGGGCTGCCAGGTTCCTGGCGACGGCGGGCCCGCCGGCCAGCGCCTCGAGGCAGCCGGTGTTCCCGCAGGAGCACGGTGTGCTCGCGCCTCCCGGGACCTGGACATGGCCGAGGTCCCCGGCCGATCCCTGGGCGCCGCGCTGCAGCTCGCCGCCGCTGATGATGCCCACCCCGATGCCCGTGGCCACCTTCACGAACATCAGGTTCTCGGTGTCGGGCCAACTGAAGGACTGCTCGCCCAGGGCCATGATGTTCACGTCGTTGTCCACCAGCACCGGCACGTCGAAGGTCCGCTGGATGGTGCCGGGGATGTCGAAGTCGTTCCATCCGGGCATGATCGGGGGCTTGGTGGGCCGTCCGGTGGAATGCTCGACGGGTCCCGGGACGCCGATGGCGATACCCGAGAGCGTCGCGGCGTCGCGGCCGTTGCGCCCCAGCAGTTCGATAAAGCTGTGCACCACCCAGTCGAGCACCGGCACCGGGCCGGTGGCGATGTCGACATCGGCACGCAGGTGGTCGATGACGTTTCCGGCCAGGTCGGTCAGCGCCAGGATCCCGTGGGCAGCTCCGAGGTCGGCAGCAAGCACCGTGCGGGACTCGGGGACGAAGGCGAAGGTCGAGGGAGGGCGGCCCCCGGAGGAGAGCGCGGGCCCGACGGCACCGATGAGCCCAATGTCCTGAAGCGCATCGATGCGTGCGGCGATCGTGGAACGAGAGAGGCCGGTGCGCGTTGCCAGCTCGGAACGGGTACGGGGCCGTCCGTCGCGCAGAAGCTGGAAAAGCTCTCCGGCACCTGTCCCAGGGGTGGGTGGCTTGGGGGTAATCATCGAGATGGCCATGGAACAAGTGAAGCATATTGGGCAGAAGATGTAGTGCTCATCACAATTAATGACAGATATCGGTCGACTTTTGCTCGACAATAATCATAAGTCCGTGTAACGTCCATCACTATGAGTGACGACGAAGCCACAGGCGCCACCCCTGGCAGGGCGCATCTGCTTGAAATGCGCGGGATCGAAAAGCGGTTCCCCGGCATCATCGCCCTGCAGGATGTCTCGTTCGAGGTCTCCGCCGGCGAGGTGCACTGCCTGCTGGGCCAAAACGGCGCCGGCAAGTCCACCCTGATCAAGGTGCTGGCAGGTGCCCACCGGCCCAACGAAGGACAGATCCTGCTCGATGGCAAGGAGGTCGGCTTCTCCAGCCCGGATGACGCGATCAAGGCGGGCATCGGCACCGTGTACCAGGAGCTCGACCTCGTCGAGACGCTCACCGTCGCCGAGAACATCTTCCTGGGCCACGAGAAATCCCGGGGCGGATTCAGTTCCCGCCGGGCCGAGCAGCTCGAAGCCGCTCGGCTGTTGGCCAGCCTCGGCCATTCCGAGATCTCCCCGCTCATGGAAGTCGGCGAACTCTCCGCCGCAGGCCAGCAGATCGTCTCCATGGCACGGGCGCTGTCCCGTGACGTGCGGCTGATCATCATGGACGAGCCCTCGGCCGTCCTGGACTCCGAGGAGGTGCGCAACCTCTTCGACACCGTCCGCACGCTCACGGCAGCCGGCGTCGCGGTCATCTACATCTCGCACCGGCTCGAGGAAATCCGGGTCATCGGCGACCGCATCACCGTCCTGAAGGATGGGCGGGCGGTTGCCTCGAACCTGCGGGTCTCCGAAACCCCCAACGTCGAACTCATCCGGCTCATGACCGGCCGCTCCATCACCAACGTCTTCCCGCCGGTTGCCGCCCTCGCCGCGGAGGCAACCGAGATCCTCTCGGTCAACGACCTGGTCGTGGCCCCCGGACACGATCCGATCTCCTTCTCCGTGCGGGCAGGAGAGGTGCTGGGGCTGGCGGGGCTGGTCGGCTCCGGCCGCTCGGAAATCCTTGGTGCCATCTACGGCAGCACCAAGCCGGTCTCCGGAACCGTCGACATCGACGGCACGAGGCTGCGCCCCGGCTCGACGGTCTCGGCCGTGAACGCGGGCATGGGGCTGTGCCCGGAGGAGCGCAAGAGCCAGGCGCTGTTGCTCGATGACACCCTCGCCGCAAACTTCACCCTGGCCAGCATCGGGCGCTACGCCACCGCCGGGTTCACCAGCCAGAAGGCCGAGTACCGGGTGAGCATGGAGCAGATCCGGAACCTGGAGCTGCGCCCGGCCGACCCCGCCCGCGAGGCCCGCACGCTCTCTGGCGGAAACCAGCAAAAGGTCGTGCTGGGCCGCTGGCTCTCACACGGCTGCCGCGTGCTGCTGCTCGACGAGCCCTCCCGCGGCGTCGACGTCGGGGCGCGCAGCGAGATATACAACCTCATCGCCGGGTTGTCCCGGGCGGGCATCGCCATCGTCGTGGTCTCCAGCGAACTCGAGGAGGTCCTCGGGCTCTGCCACGAGGTGCTTGTCGTGTCCGAAAACCGGATCGTGCACCGGGCACCCGCAGTCGATCTAAGCGAACACCAGATTCTTGACCTCGTGATGGAAGGGACCACACTATGAGTACCTCGGCCGCAACCGAGCTCAAGCAGGCACCGAGCCTGTCTCCCCGGCGCAGCGCCATGAAATGGCTGTTGGATGCCGGGCTGCGCCGGAACATGGGGCTGATCCTGGCCCTGGCGCTGCTCTTCGTGCTGGGCGCCGTCACCGCGGGGGAGCGCTTCGCCGACTCGAACAACGTGATGACCATCGTTCGCCTGGCCGCCGTGACCGGGGTGGTCAGCATCGGGGCCACGTTCGTGATCACCATCGCCGGCATCGACCTGTCGGTCGGGGCGGTGCTTGCGCTCTCGGCCGTCTGGGCGACAACCCTCTCCGGGCAGGCATTTGCCGATTCAACCTCCTGGATCTTCATGGCGCTCACCGCCATGGGGGTCGGTGCTGCCGCGGGTCTGGTCAATGGGATCCTGATTGCCTACGGCAAGGTCGTCTCCTTCATCACCACCCTGGCCATGCTGGCCGCCGCGCGCGGGCTGGCGGAGATCATCTCCGACAAGAAGACCCAGATCATCACCGTGGACCCGTTCCTCGAGGCAGTGGGCGGGAACCTCTTCGGGATCCCGGTCATCGTGCTGATCTTCATCCTGGTCGCCATCGGCGGCTGGGTGCTGCTGAACCGCACCACCTTCGGCCGGCGCACCTTCGCCATCGGCGGGAACCCGGAGGCCGCCCGCCTGGCGGGCATCAAGGTCGAACGCCACACCATGGCCATCTACGCGCTCGCCGGGCTCTGCGCCGGCATCGGCGCGTTCATGCTCATGGCCCGCACCACCACCGGCAGCGCCACCCACGGCACCGGGCTGGAACTGGACGTGATCGCCGCGGTGGTCATTGGCGGAACCCTGCTCACGGGCGGCCGAGGCTCGATCTTCGGCACCGTGCTCGGCGTGCTGATCTTCTCCACGCTGACCAACATCTTCACCCTGAACAACCTCTCGCTCTCGGTGCAGCTCGTCGCCAAGGGCGCCATCATCGTGATCGCCGTGCTGATCCAGCGCCAGCTGGCCGCCCGGCAATCCCGCACCTGACCCGCACCACCCACACCGCGCCAAATACTGTTTCAAAGGAGAAGTAATGTCCATGCCCACCACTCGCTCCAAGAAGATGCTCGGCGCCGCTGCCCTGTTGGCCACCTCGGCGTTCATGCTCACCGCCTGCGTCTCCAACGCCCCGGCCGAATCCGCACCCACGACCGGCGCGGCCGCCGCACCCGCCGCCGCCGGCTCCAACGCCGAGGCCGGCGAGAAGGTCACCATCGGCTTCTCGGTGCCTGCCGCCGACCACGGCTTCATGGCCGCCATGACCGATCTGGCCGTGGAAACCGCCAAGGAGTACCCGGACGTCGAGCTGAAGGTCGCCGAGGGCACCAACGACGTCAGCGTCCAGATCAGCCAGGTCGAGACCATGATCAACGACAAGGTCGACGCCATCGTGCTGCTGCCTTTCGACGGCGCCGCGCTGACCCAGGTGGCGCAGAAGGCCATGGACGCCGGCATCCCGGTCATCAACGTCGACCGCGAATTCAGCACCGCCCAGTCCTCTCGTGTCACCGTGCTGGGCGATAACTACGGCGTGGGCGTATCCGCCGGCGACTTCATCTGCAACGAACTCGACGGCAAGAAGGATGCGAAGATCGGGGAGATCCCCGGCATCGACTCCCTGCCGCTGACCCAGGACCGCAGCCGCGGCTTCAAGGACGCGCTGGAAAAGTGCGGGCTCGAGGTCTCCAACCGGGTGCCTGCGGAGTTCACCGTGGAGTCCGGCGAAAAGGCGGCCTCCAACCTGCTCCAGGCTGCCCCGCAGCTCGACGCCATCTGGAACCACGACGACGACCAGGGCGTGGGCGTGCTGGCGGCCATCAAGGCCGCAGACCGCGACGAGTTCTTCATGGTCGGCAACGGCGGCTCGGCCAACATGATGCGCGAGATCCAGTCGGGTGACTCCGTCGTGAAGGCCACCACCGTCTACCCGGCCTACCAGGCAGCCGACGGCGTGCGCGTGGCCCGACTTGTGGCGCAGGACAAGGCCCTGGGCGACTTGCTGGACATCGAGATCCCGCGCCAGATCGTGCTGTACGCCGCCGTGGTGACCAAGGAGAACGTCGAGCGCTACCTGCCGACGGCCTTCGAGTCCTAACCCCGCGCCACCACCCCGATCCGCCCACCGGCAGCACCACCGCAAGGAGCAATAGATGTCCCGAACCAGCTCGGCCCTTGGCGTAGCAGTGATCGGCCACTCGTTCATGGGCAAGGCCCATTCGCAGGCCTGGCGCAATGTCAACGCCACCTTTGACACCCCGAAGGTTGCCATGCGCGTGCTCGTAGGGCGGGATGCCGGTACCGTCGAGGCGTCCGCGCGGCGCTACGGGTGGGAGGCATCGAGCATCGACTGGCGCGCGAGCATCCTGCGCGAGGACGTGGACATCGTGGACATCTGCACCCCCGGCGCGCTGCACGCGGAAATCGCCATCTTCGCCCTGGAACACGGAAAACACGTGCTGGTGGAAAAGCCGCTGGCCAACACCGTGGCGCAGGCGCAGGCGATGGCCGAGGCGGCATCCGCCGCGGCGGATGCCGGGGTGGTGTCGATGCTCGGATTCAACTACCGCCGCGTGCCGGCCCTCGTGCTGGCCAGGGACCTGGTGGCAGCCGGCCGACTGGGGGAGTTGCGCCAGCTGAACATCCGCTATTACCAGGACTGGCTGGTCGACGCAGGCTCGCCGATGAGCTGGCGGCTGCGGCGGGAAGAGGCGGGGTCCGGCGCGCTGGGGGATCTAGGCTCCCACGCGGTGGACCAGGTCCACTACCTGACCGGGGCGAAGGTGAGTTCCGTGTCGGCCACCAGCAAAACCTTCGTCTCCCGGCGTCCCGGTGCCGCGGGGGACGAGGAAGTCACTGTGGACGACGCGATATGGTCCACCCTGGAGCTGGACAACGGCGCGGTGGCCACCGTGGAGGCCACGCGCATGGCCACGGGCCGCAAGAACTCCTTCAGGATCGAGGCCTACGGATCGAGCGGTTCCCTGGCCTTCGACCTGGAATCGCTCAACCACCTGCAGTTGTGCGATTCCGGGGCGCCGGCCGGGGTACAGGGCTTCAAGACCATTCTGGTCACCGAGCCGGAGCACTCGTACCTGGATGGCTGGTGGCCCACCGGCCACGTGCTGGGCTGGGCGGACACCTTCACCCACGAGATCCGCGACCTGCTGCTGGCCATCGAGGGCAATACGCAGGCCTCGCCCTCCTTTGCCGAGGGGCTCGAGGTCCAACGGGTGCTGGCGGCGATCGAGCACAGCGCCGCGAACAACTGTGCCAGGGTGGCGCCCGATCCGGTGCCCGTCACGTGAGGCATTGAACACATAGTGGACCCAGCCCCTGCGAATTCCCAGTGGCTTAAGAGACACTAAAAGACAATGACTACCTTGACTGCGCTACAGGCCGCGACCGCCGATCCTTCCGGCGGAAGCCTGATCACGAGATTTGCCGACTGGGCGGTGCACCTGATGGAGGTCATCGGGGCACCCGGTGCCGCGCTGGCCATCGCGCTGGAGAACCTCTTCCCGCCGCTGCCCTCCGAGGTCATCCTGCCGCTGGCCGGCTTCACCGCCAGCCGCGGGTCCTTTTCCCTCGTGGAGGCGCTGCTGTGGACCACGATCGGCTCGATTGTCGGTGCCTACGCCCTGTACTGGGTTGGCCGTGCGCTGGGGCGGACGCGCACCCGCGCGATTGTCGGCTGGCTGCCGCTGGTGGACCTCGAGGATGTTGACAAGGTCGAGGCCTGGTTTGACCGCAACGGGGCAAAGGCCGTGTTCTTCGGCCGCATGATCCCGATCTTCCGCTCGTTGATCTCCATCCCCGCAGGCATCACCAAGATGAACCAGGGCAAGTTCCTGGGGCTCACCGCGGCCGGTTCGCTGATCTGGAACTCCATCTTCGTGCTCGCCGGGTACTACCTCGGGGAGAACTGGCACATTGTCGAGGCCTATGCCGACGTCTTCCAGAAGATCGTCATCGTTGGCGTGGTCCTGCTGCTGGTGCTCTGGATCGTGCTGAAGATCCGCAAGACCAGGGCGAAGAAGAACGCCGCCATGCAGGATGCGGACGCCGCCAAGTAGCAACACCGCAGTACCGAGTCCGCGGGCCCGGTTGCACGTCACGACGGAAATTCGCGCACACGCGAAAACGGAGGCGGGCAGCCGGGCTTTTTGCTGCCATTAATGGGGCCCGTATACCGCCGGCGATGTTCCCGCGGGAATCTACCGTTGCCTGTTGACACCCGGTTCATGCGGTCGTAGGTTAGTTACATGAGTAATGAACCACTGAACCAATCAAGCGTCCGGGTTCGTTGCGTGTCAAGAAAGGTTGGCCGTCGTGAGCGCCATTGATGATTCACGGCCGATCTTCATGCAGATTGCGGAGCTGATCGAGTCCGAGATCGTCGCCGGCACCATGGCCGAAGAGACCCAGGTGCCCTCGACCAACGAGTTCGCCGCCTATTACCGCATCAACCCGGCCACCGCGGCCAAGGGCGTGAACCTCTTGGTTGAAAGTGGAATCCTGTACAAGAAGAGAGGCATCGGCATGTTCGTCAGCAGTGGCGCCCGCGAGAAATTGCTTCAAGTCCGGCGCAACGCCTTCCAAGCCCAATTCATCCAGCCGCTGGCGCGCGAGGCGAGGAAACTCGGCATCGACGCCGACCAGCTCAGCGCCATGATCCGCCAATCTCTCACAACGGATACAGCCGAAGGGAGCGTCAACCGATGAACCAGCCATCATCGTCGGCCATCGAGGTCAGGAACCTGTCCAAGACATTTCGCGATCTCAGGGCGCTGGACGGCGTGACCTTGCGCCTGGAAGCGAACCGCATCTACGGCTTGCTCGGACGCAACGGAGCCGGCAAGACGACCCTGATGTCGATTCTCACCGGCCAGGGGTTCCCGAGTAGCGGGGAGGTGTTGATCCACGGGCACACTCCTTACGAGAACGACCAGACCTTGGCGCGAATCTGCTTCATCCGCGAATCCCAGAAGTACCCCGACGACTTCACGCCCGCCCAGGCATTCAAGGCGGCCGCCCTGTTCTTCGCGAACTGGGACCAGGACCTGGCCGAAGGCCTCGTGGCCGACTTTGCCCTGCCACTGAAACGGAGGATCAAGAAGCTCTCACGCGGCCAGCTCTCGGCCGTGGGCGTGATCATCGGCATGGCCTCGAGGGCGGAAATCACCGTCTTCGACGAACCGTACCTTGGCCTTGACGCCGTGGCCCGGCAGATCTTCTATGACCGGCTCGTCGAGGACTACGCGCACCATCCGCGCACCATTGTGCTCTCCTCCCACCTGATCGACGAGATCGCCAACCTGCTGGAGCACGTCGTGGTGATCGACAAGGGCAGGATCCTGCTCGACGAGGATGCCGAGTCCCTGCGTGGCGCGGCGGTCGCCGTGACGGGGAACCAGGAAGCGGTCGCCGACTTCATCGACGGCTACGAGGTGCTGCACCGCGATTCCCTCGGTTCCCTGGCGTCGGTCACGATCAAGGGGCGGCTCGGGCAGACCCAGCGCGCCATGGCTGCGGAACTCGGACTCGAGCTGTCCCCGGTGCCCCTTCAGCAATTGGTCGTGCGTACCACCATGGCTGCACAGAAGCACGTGAACGGCGAGGAATACCAGGAGGCCCTCAAATGAACCGCGTCATCAAGGTTGCCCGCATGCAGCTGATCAACAAGTGGACCTTCCTCGGGATCCCGCTGGTGATCCTGGTCGTTTCGACCCTTCTAACGTTCGCCATCTGGGCGCTGCTGCCCGCCAGCGCCAGGGAAGGGACTCTGTATTCCGGGTCGGGCCAGGCCGTCATGTGGTACTTCCTGGCCCTGGGCATCCAGTCGCTCACGCTCACGTTCCCGTTTTCGCAGGCCATGAGCGTCTCACGCAGGACGTTCTACCTGGGCACGCTTGGGCTCTTCGCCCTGATCGCCCTGGGATTCTCGATCCTCTACTACCTCCTGGGCCTGGTGGAAACCGCCACCGGGGGGTGGGGATTCAACGGCCAGCTCTTCGCCATGGACTGGATTGCAGGCAACAACGCGCTGGTCCAGATCCTGTTCTACTTCGTGGCCATGGTGCTGCTGTTCATGATCGGCTTCTGGTGCGCCACGGTGTACCTGCGCTGGAAGGCCACCGGCCTGCTGGCCGCTGGCATCGGCTTCGCAGTGTTGCTGCTGGGGATGCTCGCGCTCGTCGCCGTCAACGACGCCTGGCCCCAGGTGGGAAACTGGTTCGCCTCGATGCAGGTGCTGGGCCTGTCGATCGTGCTGGGACTGGTGTGCGTGGCGCTGGCCGGGGGATCGTACCTGACCCTGCGCCGGGCCACGGCCTAGCCGCAACCACGGAATTGCAACAAACCGACCCCCGGCGGGTCGGCCCGGCCACCTGCGTGGCAGGGCGGGTCCGCCGGGGGTTTTGTGCGCGTTTTCGATGTCATTCACGCCACATGCGGGAGTCTCGGTGCGCAAGCCGTGGGCGATCAACGGTATTCTTTGGTTCGTGGCCCTGGACTTTACATCGATCGACTTTGAAACCGCCAACGGATTCCGTGGCTCCGCCTGCAGCGTCGGACTCAGCCGGGTCCGCAACGGCAAGATCGTTGAGGAAGCCTCTTGGCTGATGCGCCCGCCGAAGGGGTTTGACCACTTCGATGCGCGCAACGTGATGATCCACCGCATCACCGCCGACATGGTCAAGGATGCACCGCGCTTCGGCGAACTGTTCACCCCGATGGCCAACTTCATCGGCACCGACACCCTCGTGGCGCACAACGCCGCCTTCGACCTCGGCGTGATCCGCTCCGCCCTGGAGGTCTCCGAACTTTCCGGCCCCGCATTCGACTACGCCTGCACCGTGAAGATGTCCAGGCGCACCTACGAGCTATCCTCCTACTCGCTGCCATTCGTGGCCGAGGAAGCGGGATCGCCCATGGAAAACCACCACGATGCGCTGGCCGACGCCCGGGCCTGCGCGAACATCATGATCGACATTGCCCGCCGCCAGGAGGCGGACGACGTGGCAGCCGCCGCGCAGGTGCTGAAGGTGAAGATGGGCTTCGCGCCGGCCTACCTGCCGGGCGATGCACTGTCCAAGGCCACCCGGGACGCCCAAGGCTGGGCAGCCAGCGGCAACCCGGTGCCCGTGCAACCCGAGTGGGCCGCGTGGCCGCAGGAGGGCGAGGACCGCACCGGGGATCCGCAGGCGGACCCGGCGCACCCGCTCTACGGCGAAATGGTGGTCTTCACCGGCAACCTGCGCATCTCCCGCCAAGTCGCCAAGGACCGGGCCGCCGAACGCGGCGCCAACACCGCCAGCCGCGTCACCCGCGCCACCACGGTGCTGGTGGTCGGTGACGGCTTTGTGCCCGAGGACCTGTCCACCGGACGACTCACCGGCAAGGCCAAGCGGGTGCTGCGCCTCCAGGAGGCCGGGCAGCCGGTCGCGATCCTGGCGGAGGGCGAGTTCCTGCAGCTGATCGACGGCTTCGACGCCGCGTAAGGTCCCCGCGCACGCCGGCGGCCGCGCATTGAGCGCGGCTGAGTGGCGGCGCCCCGTTGCCAGGGCGCCGCGCAACTACTCGCCGACGGTGAGCTTGACCCAGCGATCGTGCATGGCGTCCAGGATGGGGTCGATCTCCGAGGCCGGACGGTGGGCCACCGCGTCGGTGCCCTGCACCGCGGCCAGCAGGGCCGTGGCGTAGGCGGCGGTCTCGGCATCGGGCTCCTCGCCCAGCGCCTCGAAGAGCGCGTCGTAGGCGGCCTTCGGCTCGGTGTGCGCCAGCGCGTTCGTCACGAGGGTCACCGCGCGGAACAGTCCCGCTCCGGCCGTCATGTCCCGTTCGGCGGCCTCGGACTCCGGCGCTTCGTGCCCCTGGTCCGGTTCCCTGGCCTCGGTCATCTCGGGCTCGAATTCCTTGACCAAGGCGGCCCAGCGGCCCACGGAGCCGGTCCCGGATTCCAGGGCCGCACGCACCACCAGTGCGGCCGCGGCGGCGGCGCGGTGGGCGCCGGGGGACCCGTGGGTCAGCGCCGCGGCATCGGTGGCGAGCTTGGCCGTGGTGGCCTCGTCGACGCGGGGCAGCAGCGCCATGAACGCGGCACGGGTGAGCACCCCGGTGGTGTCGGCCTGCGGGAACAGCGGGCGGCCGACCGATGCCATGTCGGCGTTGTCCAGTGCCAGGAGGTTCTGGCTGTCGCCCGGGGCGAAGTCCGGGGCGCCGTCGAAGGCCTCGTCGATCCAGCGTGGCTGCGGCTCGGGGGCGCCGGCCGGGAAGGACTTGTTCACCAGCTTGTACCAGCGCAGCGCCGCCAGCCACATGCAGGCGGCCTCGTCGGAAGACACGCCCTCGTTCGCCCATTCCAGGGCCTCGAGCAAACCATCGAGCAGGTACAGGGCAAGGGTCTCGGTCTCGCCGGGATCGGCGCCGTCGCGCGCGTGGGCGGCACCGTCGGCGGCGGCCAGCAGCACGCCGAAGACACGGTCGGAATAATCGGCGGGAAGCGCGTACTGATCAGTTGATTCACTCACCGTGCCAGTCTAGTGGTTTTCCACCTGCGCAAGAGTCGAATACCAACCCGTGGTACCCAATCGCTAGTGTGGTTTCCATGCGTATCCTTCACACCTCCGATTGGCACCTTGGCCGCTCCTTCCACGGGGCCTCGCTGCTTGGGGCCCAACGTGAATTCGTGGACCGGCTCATCGCCACCATCGAGACCGAGAAGGTGGACGTGCTGCTGGTCTCCGGGGACGTGTATGACCGGGCGCTGCCTGGGGTGGACGCGGTGAAATTGTTCGACGAATCCCTGGTCCGGCTGCGCGCCACCGGGGTGCAGATGGTCATCACCAGCGGCAACCACGACTCGGCCCTGCGCCTGGGCTTCGGCTCCGCGCTGCTCGAACACGCCGGGCTGCACCTGCGCACCTCCCTGGCCGAGATCGATCGGCCGGCGATCTTCGACGGGGAGGGCTTCGAGGTTGCCGTCTACGGCCTGCCCTACCTGGAACCGCGCATGGTCGCCGAGCCCCTGGGCGTCACCGAACCCGGACACCCTCCGGTCATCCGCGCGGCACTGGACAAGGTGCGCACGGACCTGGCCGCACGGCAGGAGGCGGCAAGCCATCCGGTGCACCCCGTTGTGCTGGCGCACGTCTTTGCCGCCGGTGGTGCCTCCTCGGACTCGGAGCGTGAGCTGAGCATCGGCGGGCTGGACATCGTGCCCACCTCCCACTTCGCAGACTTCACCTACGCGGCCCTGGGCCACTTGCACGGTCGGCAGCAACTGGCCGAACACATCCGCTATTCCGGATCCCCGATCCCGTATTCCTTCTCCGAGGCCGGGCACCGCAAGGGCGCCTGGCTGCTGGACATCGGCCCCGAGGGGCTGGGCGAGGTGCGCGGCATCGACTGGCCCGCGGCCAAGGAGCTGCGCATCCTCAAGGGCAAGATCGACGACCTGCTCACCGCCGACCAATACGCCTCGGCGCAGGATGCCTGGTGCCAAGTCACCCTGACCGACACGCACCGCCCCGCCGATGCCATGGAACGCCTGCGCGGGCGCTTCCCCGACACCCTGGTGCTGAACTTCGAACCCGTGGACCGGCCGGTGGACGAACACGATTCCTACGCCGACCGGCTGGCGGCAGCCGCTTCCCCCGTGGAGGTCTGCGCCGGATTCGTCGACCACGTGAGGTTGCGGCCGCTCAACGATGCCGAGAAAGACCTGGTGGCTTCCGTGCTGGTCCAGATGCGCAGCGAGAAGGTGCAGGCATGAGGGTCCATGCACTGCAGATCGAGGCCTTCGGCCCGTTCGCCAAGCGCGCGTCCATCGACTTCGACGCGCTCTCCGAGGCGGGGATCTTCCTGCTCAACGGGGAGACCGGCGCGGGGAAGACCAGCGTGCTCGACGGGATCTGCTACGCGCTCTACGGCTCCCTGCCCGGGGTGCGCCAGGGCAGCAAGTCGCTGCGCAGCGACCACGCGGGCCCCACAGCTGTCCCGGAAGTCATCTGCGAGTTCTCCACCGGAGGCCGGCGCTTCGAGGTCACCCGCTCCCCGGCATGGGAGCGGCCCTCGACGCGAAGCAAGAACGGCTTCACCACCGCGCAGGCCCAATCCCGGCTGCGCGAGCGCATCGACGGGGCGTGGATCGAGAAATCCACCCGCAACGACGAGGTCGGACACGTCCTGGCCGAGATCCTGGGCCTGGACAAGGAGCAATTCACCAAGGTCGCGATGCTGCCCCAGGGCGCCTTCGCCGCGTTCCTGCGCGCCAAGGACAAGGACCGCGAAGACCTGCTGCGTTCGCTCTTCGACACCAGCGAATACGCCATGACCGAGCGGATCCTGGGCGAGCGCCTCAACGCCGCCCGCGCGGAGGCAGAGGACGCCGAACGCGCCCGTGCCACGACCCTCGAAACCCTTCTCAACGACGCAACCTCCACGCTCTACGGGGACGAAGACCCTGAGGCAGACGGTGAACCCGGCGAGGGCCGGACCGGACTCCCGCAGGAGGCCCGCGACCACCTGGACGCGAGGGAAAGCCATGAACTCGGTGAATTGCTGCGCCGGCGCGTGGCGCAGCTGCGTTCCGGGCTCGAGCTGGCACGAACGGGTGCCGATGCCGAACTCACCACCGCGCAGAAAACCCGGACGGCCCTGGAAGACCGGGCCACCAGGCACCGGCAGCTGGCGGAACTGGGGACCCTGCGCACCGCCCACGAAGCCCGCGCCGAGCACATCGCCGACCTCGGGGCGCTGCTGGAGGCCGACGCCCGCGCCGTCGGACTGCTGCCCTACCACCAGCAACTTTCCGACGCCCGGGCCAAGGCGGACGCGGCGCACCACCGGCTCGTCGCCGCGGCTTCCGCGGTGGACACCGGCGAGGCCCACGAGTCCCTGGTGGCCCAGGACGCGGGAATCGACGCCCTGCTGGAGCTCTCGCGCGCCACCGATCCCGATCCGCAGGTGCTGGTGGTGCTCGGCGGCCATGCGGCCGAGGCCTCAAAGGCCTCCCGTGCCGCCGCCGCCCTCATCGAGGCGGCGCTGCCGGAGGAAGCCGAACTCAAAGAGGTCCGGCGCGGCATCCTGGCGCTGAAGGCCGAGATTGACACCGGTACCGCCAAACAGTCAGGACGCGCCGGGCGCATCGGGGAAATCGCGGAAGGACTTCCGGAACTGCGCACCCGGCACGGGGAACTCGCGGCCCTGGCCGAATCCGCCGGCACGCTGGAGGCCGCGGTCCGGAGCGCCACCGAACGCCGCGACGCGGTGCTCGCCCGAACCCGGGCGGAAAAGGCGCAGGCAACCGCACACACCACCTGGAACGCTTCCCGCACGCAAACACTGGAAGCCCGCGAGCGTGTCGCTCAGCTGGTCGCACTGCGCCTGGAACAGTCGGCCGCGGCACTGGCACAGGAGCTCATCGACGGGGAAGCGTGCCTGGTCTGCGGGTCCACCGCCCATCCGGAACCCGCCTCCCTGCCAGAAGGAGAGTTCGTTTCCGCCCAAGACATCGAGGCGGCCCAGGGCTTGTTGGCCCAGGCCGAGAAGGCCGAGGACAAGCACAAGACCGCCCTCGAGAAGGCCAACCAGGTGCTGGACGTCTCGCGCGGCAGGATTGGCGAGCTGGGCGCGGAAGATGCAGCGGCCGAACTCGCAGCGGCGACCGAGGCGCATGCCAAGGCGACGGCCTCCGGCGCCGAGGCCGCCGCCGCGCAGGGGACGCTGCAGCAAGCCGAGACCGAGCTGGAAATCCTGAAGGAAGCCCAGACGAAGACCGCCACGGAGTTGGAGGTGGCCGCAGCGCGGCAGCAAGCCGAGGAAGCCAGGGCACTGAAACTGGAGGCGCGCCTGGCCAAGCTGGGCAGGGACGGCCAGAGCCTGGCAGAACGCCACGTGATCCTGGGCTCGGCCGCTACCGCGCTGGAAACCTTGTCCGCCGCGCTCCACGCGAGTACGAACGCGGCCGCCAATCTGGAGGCCTCCACCGGGCAGTGGGCGGAAAAACTTGCAGGCATCGGCGTCGCGGACACTGCCGCTTGGAAGGAACTGCTACTGGACGATGCCCGGCGCGCGGCCGAACAGCAAACCGTTCGTTCGCACAACGACGAGGCCGTGCGCATCAAGACGCTCGCCGAGGCTCCGGGCATCGAGCTCGCCCGCACCGAGGCTGCCAACGGCATCGAGACGCCCGGCGAGCATGAACACGCCGCCGCGCACCAGGCCGTGGTCGACACCGC
This sequence comes from Paeniglutamicibacter sulfureus, assembly GCF_030512175.1. Classification (GTDB taxonomy): domain Bacteria; phylum Actinomycetota; class Actinomycetes; order Actinomycetales; family Micrococcaceae; genus Paeniglutamicibacter; species Paeniglutamicibacter sulfureus. The sequence continues at coordinate 2,085,254 of NZ_JAULBL010000002.1, forward strand.
CGCGGCCCGCGACCGGTTGCTGGCCCGCGACGCCGTGCTCACCAGCTACGCCGCGCGGCTGGAGGCGGCGCTCGGGAAGCTCGCCACGCTTGCGATGGAGGCCGGTCCGGTGCTCGAGCGCTACGCCACGCTGAAGTCCATCGCCGAGCTGGCCCGCGGTGCGGGGGAGAACCGGCTGAAGATGACGCTGAGCACCTACGTGCTCGCCGCCCGGCTGGAATCCGTCGCCCTTGCGGCCACGGCGCGCCTGCTGGTGATGACGGGCCAGCGTTACTCGCTGGTCCACGACGACACCCCGAGGGGGAACAACAAGTCGGGCCTGGGCCTGCAGATCCTGGATTCGTGGACCGGGGTCAAGCGCGACACCCAGACCCTCTCGGGCGGGGAGTCCTTCATGGCTTCGCTCTCGCTCGCACTCGGATTGGCGGATGTGATCCAGCAGCAAAGCGGAGGCATCGACATCGAGACCCTCTTCGTCGACGAGGGCTTCGGCTCGCTGGACGGCGAAACCCTGGAACAGGTCATGGACGCACTGGAAATGTTGCGCAGCGGCGGGCGGGTCATTGGGGTGGTTTCACACGTGGCCGAGATGAAGCAGCGCATTGCCACCCGGTTGAACGTCCACAAGGGACGCAACGGCTCGACCGTCTCGCTGCAGATCGGTGTGTGAGCACGGTCCTTGCGGTGCTCGGATAGACTGATTGATGTTTGTACAGGGTTCTGTGTAGCGGGAGGCAGGGACGCTACACGCATGTAAGTGGAGTACCCGGCATCGCCATGACCAACACTGTTCCCAACAAGTCCACTGCCCCTTCGCCCTATGCGGCGCTTCCCCCGCTCGTCGGCTGGGCCTTTTTCCCGCTGGGCTTCTTTGCCCGCCTGCCCCTTGCCATGCTGACCATCGGCTCGATGACCCTGCTGATCGATTCGACTGGCTCCTATGCCGCCGGCGGCATGGCCGCCGCCATGGTGGGTCTCGGCTCGGCAGTGGGTGGCCCTACCATCGGCTATCTCTCCGACCGCCTGGGCCAGCGCCGCGTGCTGCTGCCCGTCGCCGTGCTCCAGACAATCTTCATCACCGCACTGCTGTGGTTCGGCGGTGCCGGAGAGCTGGCGCCGTTGGGTGTCATCGTGCTTCTGGCGGTCCTCGCTGGGGCCTCCGGCCCGCAGGTCGGACCGTTGGCCCGCGTGCGCTGGATGGCGCTGACCCGAAAGCGAGACACCGGTGGACGCGAACTTTCGGCAGCGCTGAGCTACGAGTCGATGGTCGACGAGCTGGGCTTCGTGCTCGGCCCGGCAGCCGTGGGACTCTTCGCCGCACTGGTCGCCCCCTGGCTCCCGCTGGCCATCGCCGCGGTGCTGACCCTGGTGCTGGTGCCGCTCTTTGCCGTGCACCGCACCGAAAAGGCCGTCGTGCCGGCGGTGAAGAACGCCGTGAAAGTCAGGCTCACCGCGCACCAGCTGACCGGAATCTCCTTCGCGGTCATCGGGATGATCGGCATGGGCACCTTCTTCGGTTCCAGCGCCGCCGGCACCCTGGCATTCGCCGGGGCCTTGGGCAACGCGAACATCGGCGGACTGCTGTACGCGGCGGTCGGGTTCACCTCCGCCATTGCCGCGCTCTCGGTGGCGTTCTGGCCCAGCGGGTGGCCGCAGGCCAGCCGCTGGCTTGCTGCGTCGATCTTCATGGTCCCGGCGGCCCTGGCGCTGCAACTGCCCGGGGAACTGGGCCCGATGATCGCCGCACTGCTGGTGGTGGGCATCCCGGTTGGCCCGGTCCTGGTCACCATCTTCACCCTCGGTGGGGAAATCGCGCCGCGGGCACGCCTCTCCACGGTGATGACCCTGCTGTCTTCCGGCATCGTGGTGGGCACCGCGATCGGCAACTCCCTGGCCGGACTGCTGGCCGATGCGTACGGCTATGCGGGTGCGTATGCAGTGGCCGCAGGCGCGGCCGGACTGCTCCTGCTCGCCGGCGTTGCCATGGCGATCCTGCGCGCGGCCCAACGCAGGTCGATGATGCGCGGCACCGGCCCGCGTTCCTAGGACCGGAGCCGTAAACGAAAAAGAGGGTGGTGTTTCGGATGGAAAATCCTTCCGAACCACCACCCTCCGTCGTGGGCCCCTTGGTGTCAGCCGAGCTCGGCTTCGATGGCGCGGGCAGCGGCCTTCAACCGTTCACCGATGGCGGCAACCTCGTTTTGCCGGGACCCGGTGCTGTAGACGACGGCAACCGCCGCCGGCAGCTGCCCCGGCACCGTGACGGGCGCCGCCACCGAGGACAGACCGGGAATGACCTCGTCGATGCTGGTGGCGTAGCCCAGGGCACGGGCCTCGGAGGCGATCTTCCGGTACGGTGTTTCGTGCTTCAGCGCCGCCCACTGCTCCTCGGTGAGCGTTGACTGCATGGCAATGCCCGGGGCCCCGTGCCCGAAGGGATGGCGGGAGCCCGGGCGCTGCACCACCGCGGCGTGCACGTGGCGCGGCTCCACCGTGACCAGCGTGGTGCAGTCGGGCTGGTCCCACACGGCAATGAAGGCGCACATCTTCAACTCATTGGCCAGGAGCGTCAGCTCCGGAAGCGCCGCGCTCTGCAGGTCCCGTTGCACGCTGCTTGCCAGCACGGCAAGACCCGGGGCGCCGTGCACCCGGCCGGACTCGTCGCGGGTGACCAGTCGGTGGGATTCCAGGGTGCGCAGGATCCGGTAGGCGATCGAGCGGTGCACGCCAAGATCCTCGGCGAGCTCGGCAATGGTCATGGGCCCGTTGGCCTCGGCAAGGATCTCCAGCATGCGGATGCCGCGGGAGAGTGTTTGTGATGCCGGTGCGGTGGTGCTGGTGGCGGTCATGGGGGCCGGTGCCGTCCTTCGGTGGGTTGGCGCCGCGTGGCGCTGCCCGTGGGGGTTGTGGGTCAACCCGCGCTGGGTTATGGTGCAAATACTATTCTTTATTGGAACTGCTCGTTCGATATTAGAACATTTGCCGCGTGAATGCGAGGGGCCGGCGGGAATGGGAAGCAGGAGCACGCCATGATCGTCCCGGGCAAGGACGAAATTGCCGAGGGTGGCGTTCCGCGCCGGATCGATGCCTCCACGTTGCCACATTTCCGCGGCAGCCTGGGTCGTTTTGCCACCGGCGTGGCCATTGTGACCTTTGACGGACAAAGCAAGCGCCACGGGATCACGGTGAATTCGTTCACCTCTGTCTCCATGGACCCGCCCCTGGTGCTGGTTTCCATTGCCCGGTCCACGAAGGCCCACGATGAGCTGGCCAACCGGTCGTTCACGGTGAACATCCTCGGCGCCGAGCAGATGGACCTTGCCCTGCATTTCGCCGGCCGCCCGAGCCACGATCCGGTCTGGATCGAGGGGGCCACGGCCCCGCGGCTCGCCGGCGTGCTCGCCTACTTCTCCTGCGCACCGTGGGCCGCCTACGACGGTGGTGACCACACGCTCTATCTGGGCGAGGTCCGCAACTTCAACTACCGCCGCGGCGACGCGCTGGCCTTCGCCAATGGGTCCTTCACCACCATCCCCGAACGCCACCTGGGCGTCGAGGAACTGCTCTAGTCCACCGCCGATCCGGAAGCACCGCCACTACTCAAGAGGGGTCTTGAACATGGGAATCAGAACCGGGGCGCAGTTCCTGGCCAAGCTGGACGCGATGCGTCCGCACCTGGTCATCGACGGGGAGGTGGTCTCCGAAAACCTCACCCGGCACCCGGCCTTCAGGCAGCTGGCGCTCACTTACGCGAAACTCTTTGACATGCAACACGACCCGGCCCACCGGGACGCGCTGACCTACGAATCGCCCACCACCGGGGACCTGGTCAATGCCTCTTTCCTGGTGCCGCGCACGCCGCAGGACCTGGCCCGGCGGCGGGCGGCGACAGCCACCTGGTCCGAGTATTCCAACGGCTTCCTGGGCCGGACCGCCGACTACATGAACGCCGCCCTCACCGCCCTGTCCACCGCCAAGACGTTCTTCGCACAGGGCGACCCGGTCTTCGGGGAGCGCATCGAGGCCTACTACGAATACGCCCGCGAGAACGACCTCTTGGCCACGCACACCCTGATCCCACCCCAAGTCAACCGTTCGGTCTCCGGGTCCGAGCAGCTCGGTGGCCAACTCACCGCGCGCATTGTCGAGGAACGGGCGGACGGCATTGTCATCAGCGGTGCCCGGATGCTCGCCACCGTCGCCCCGATCGCCGACGAGCTTCTGGTTTTTCCCTCCACCGTGCTGCGCGGCACCCCCGAGGACGCTCCCTATTCCTTTGCCGTGGCCGTGGCCAACGACGCGCCCGGGTTGCGCTACCTCTGCCGCACCGGGCTGCACAACGGCGGCAACACGCATGACGAGCCGCTGGCCGCCCGCTTCGACGAGATCGACGCGGTGGTGGTGTTCGACGAGGTGTTCATCCCCAATGAGCGCATCTTCATGCTGGGGCGCCCGGAACTCTGCAACGCCTGGTATAGCGACACCGGAGCCGGCGCGTTGATGAGGCACCAGGTCGTCACCCGCACCGTCGCCAAGTCCGAGTTCTACCTGGGGCTGGCCTCGGAGATCGCCGGGGCCATTGGCATCGAGGGCTTTGCGCATATCCAGGAGGATCTGGCGGAGCTGATCCGCAACGTCGAGATCGGCAAGGCGCTGGTGGTCGCGGCCGAGGCGCAGGCGGCCCCCAGCGTTGACGGGGTGCTGTTGCCGCATTGGGAAACGCTGAATGCCGCCCGCAACTGGTATCCGAAGATCTCCCAGCGCTTCCCGGAGATCATCCGGAAGTTCTGCGCTTCGGGCCTCATGGCGCTGCCCGGCGAAGCGGACCTGGAGGTTGCGACCGAGGATATCGCCAAATACCTGCAGGGCAAGTCCCTGACGGGGTCCGAGCGGATCCGGCTGTTCAAGCTCGCCTACGACGCCTCGATCACCGGATTCTCCGGTCGCCAGGCACTCTATGAATACTTTTTTTCGGCGATCCCGTGCGCATGGCCGGAGCCATGGTGAACAGCTACGACCGCGAGCCGATGTGCCTGCGAGTGCGCGAATTCCTGGGCCGGGAGGATTGAGGAACCACCGCGGAAACGCCTTCGCCCAAGACGCCGGATTGCCGGCGCATCCGGCGCCGGACATTCCCCGCGCAAGGGGAGGAACAGCCGAGACCCAAATTGACGTGAGCGGAGTCACGATGATGGGTTACCATGGACAAAGCACTTTACCGTCCGAACGGTCGGTATGATGCCTACACTCGTCCACCGCACCTAGCACCGAACGCAGGAGTTCTCCCATGGCTTCCTCATCCCTCGCGGCAAGCAGCAAACGTTCCGAGGAACGTCGTGTCCTTGCCGGCACATTGGTTGGCACCACCATTGAGTGGTACGACTTCTTCATCTTTGCCCAGCTCACCGCGACCTTGCTGACGCCGCTCTTCCTGCAGCCGTTGAGCGTGTCCAACCCGGGCCTGGGGCAGATCCTCGCCTTCGCAATGATCGGCATTTCCTTCCTCTTCCGTCCGCTGGGCGCTATTGTGGCAGGCCACCTGGGTGACAAGTACGGACGCAAGCGCGTGCTGGTCGCCACCCTGATCCTGATGGGCGCGGCCACCGCGCTGATCGGCCTCCTGCCCACCTACGCCACCATCGGCCTGTGGGCTCCGATCCTGCTGGTGCTCCTGCGCATCATCCAGGGTTTCTCCGCCGGCGGCGAATGGGGCGGCGCGGCATTGATGGCTGTGGAGCACGCCCCGAACAACAAGCGCGGCTTCTTCGGCGCCTTCCCGCAGATCGGTGTCCCGATCGGCATGATCATTGCCACGGGCATGCTGTACCTGCTGCGCACGTCCATGAGCCCGGAACAGTTTGCCGCCTGGGGCTGGCGCGTGCCGTTCCTGCTCTCTGTGGTGTTGATCGTCGTTGGCTACCTGATCCGAAAGGCCGTCGAGGAATCCCCGATCTTCAAGCAGCTCGCACTGCGCAAGGCCTCGGAGCACACCCCGCTGAAGCAGCTCTTCCAGACCAACACCAAGGAAGTCATCCAGGCAGCCTTGATCTTCATCTCCAACAACGCCGCCGGCTACCTGGTCATCGCCTTCTTCATCGCCTACACCACCCGGGTGCTGGAGATGCCGACGGCACCGGTGCTCCTGGCCACCACCATCGGCTCCGTCGGCTGGCTGATCTTCACCCTGGTCGGTGGCTGGCTCTCCGACCACTTGGGACGCCGCAACACCTTCCTGATCGGCTACGGCATCGTCTTCGTCTGGATGATCCCGATGTTCCTTTTGATCGAGACCCGAAGCGTCTTCCTCTACGGTGTTTCGATCTTCATCCTGACGGTCGGCCTGGGGCTGTCCTATGGCCCGCAGTCGGCCATGTACGCCGAAATGTTCCCGGCACACATCCGCTACTCGGGCATCTCGATCGGCTACGCTCTCGGCGCGATCCTCGGCGGTGCCTTTGCATCGACCGTCGCCGAGATCCTTCTTCAGAGGACCGGCTGGTCCGGCTCGATTGCCATCTACATCATGGTGCTCACCCTTATTTCGATGGCGGCAGTCATCTGGGTGGGCGAGACCAAGGGCCGCAACCTGCACGTCGAGGACATCGACCCGGAGCTGCAGGCGGCACACGATGCCAAGCACCGAAGCCAGGAAGCCTAGCAAATAGTCCTCTCGCGCACCTGCGCAGCATGTAGCAAGGGCCGGCCGGTTCCAGTTCCCCGTTGGGGAGCGGGACCGGCCGGCCCCTTTTTGGTCCCGGCGGCAGAAGGCCGCCCGTCCCCGGCTACCTGCGGGGGACCAGTGCCGTGATCTCGTAGTCGGCGATCGAATCGAACCGCGAGTAGAAGGCGCTGACGGAGTGGAACACCCTGGGCGTGATGGCGCAGATGAACTCGTCAACCAGCGGCTCGACTTCCTTGCGGGCCACCGCCGGGGCCACCGGAACCGCGACTACGATACGCCCGGCACCGGCCTCGCGCATCAATTCCACGGCGGCCAACATGGTCGCCCCGCTGGCCATCCCCTCGTCGACGAGGATGACGGTGCGTCCGGAGACCGGCAGGACGACCGGGCTCACGAGCCGGGCACGCAACTCCTCCAGCTCCAGCCGGGCCGCCTTCTCCACCCCGTCCAGGATTTCCTTCTCGAAGCGCAGCTGCGCCGAGTCCCAAACGCCCTCGATGTACTTCAGCGACGTGTGCTCTCCATGGGCGGCCAACGCGGCGAAGGCGATGTCGGTGCGTTCGGGCATCACCAGGCGGCGAACCGCCAGCACATCGAGTTCAAGCTCCAGCCTTGCGGCGACCTCTGCCGCCACCGGGACCCCGCCGCGCAACAGTCCAAGCACCAACGCGTTGGGGTCCTTGGCGTACCGTTGCAGGTCGACCGCCAGGAATTCGCCGGCGGCCGTGCGGTCCGAGAAGCGGGTGGGGGCAATGTGTTCGGGTGTCATGTCACTAAGTCTGCACCCCGGCACGGCGGCTTGGGGAGCAAGCCACGATTTCCCACCTCTTTGCAGGCCAAAAGCCGGTTTTCGGGGCTACCATGTGACCATGAAGCGACCTGGAGCCCTGGTCATGATTGCTGTGATGGCCTTTGCGCTGTCGGCATGTTCGACGGGTCCCGGCGCCGAAGACCCCGAGGCAACCGTGTCCCGGGACGTGGGACCGTACGGTCTTCCCCCGGCAAGCAACACCCCTCCGGCGCAGGGCCCGTCGGCTTCCGCCACCGAGGAAACATCGAGTGCGGAGTCGGAGCGGAGCGACGCCGACGCTGCGGTCATTGGCCAATGGGGCGGGGCCCCAGAGGGGGCTCCGGTGCTGTCGTTCGCGCCCGAGGGCCGGTTCAACGGGCATGACGGGTGCAACACGCTGACCGGCTCGTGGACGGGATCAGGACAGGCATTCGAACTGCACGAGATGACCATGACATTGATTGGCTGCCCGGGGATTGACACGTGGCTCTCGAGGGCCGCCGCCGTGGAGGTGGATGGCGAGACCCTGAGGGTCACCGACAAGGACGGCAAGGACATCGGAACGTTGCCGCGCCTGAACGTGGCCGGCTGATGACGGGAAACGGGATGCGGGTCATGGGCCCAGACCCAGACCCTGCGGTCGATTCCCCGCGCTATTCCACGAGCAACCCCTCCTCCAGATGGATCCGCCGCCCGGCAAACCTGGCGCGCAGCGCCCTGTCGTGGCTGACCACCACGACGGTGCCCCCGAAGGAGTCCAGCGCCCGTTCCAGGTCATCGCCGAGGGCCGGGGACAGGTGGTTGGTGGGTTCGTCCAGCAGGAGCAGTTCCGCCGGCCTGGCGAACAGCCGCGCCACATCGAGCCTGCGCCGCTGCCCCAGGGACATCTCAGAGATGCGCATGGTCAGTTCCTCCGGCTGGAAGAGCCCCAGGGACAGCAGCTGCCCCAAGTCCTCGGCGAGGTCCCGACCCGAGCCGAAGCAAAAACCCTGGGCCGCCATCCAGTGCCCGGGCCAGGCGTCGGGTTCCTGGCGCAGGTATCCCACGGGCCGGCCGACGCGGCAAGTGCCGGAGGGGGGAGCCAGGACCCCGGCGATGACGTCCAGCAATGTCGACTTGCCGGCGGCGTTGGGTCCGGTGAGCAGGACCCGTTCACCGGGTGTCAGCAGCAGGTGGTCGATGGCGAGGCGCCCCGGAACGTGCACGCCGACGAGTTCGACCGCAGGCGGCGCGACCTCGGCCCCGGAGTCGGCCACGGCCGCGGGATCCGGGGTGAAGCGCAGCGGCTCGAGGGGCAGCTGCGCCTCATGTGCCCGCAACTGCGCCAGGCGAGTCTTCGCCTGGCGCAGCGCGGCGGAGGATCCGTGGGAGCGTTCGCGCGCCCGGAACGCACCGTGGCCGAATCCGGGTTTTTCCGTTTTCCGGGGGATCTTGGCCACCGCGCCTTCGGAGCGATCGGCCATGCGGGCTGCCTGTTCCAGTTTTTCCTGCCATTGTTCCCGGGCCAGGATGATGGCCCGGCGCTGTGCCGCCTTGGCCCGCAGGTAGCCGTCGTAGCCACCGGCATGGCGGGTGGGTACGCCGCGGTCCAGCTCGAGGATCGCATCCGAGACCCGCTTGAGGAACAAGCGGTCGTGCGTGCAGAACACCACGGTTCCGGGGTGGGTTGCCAGCCGGTGCTCCAGCCACTCCAGACCGGCGGTGTCAAGGTTGTTGGTGGGTTCGTCGAGCAGCAGCACCTCCGGATTCGCCGCCAGCGTGGCCGCCAGCGCCAGCCTGGACCGTTCCCCGCCGGACAGCGTGTCGAAGCGCCGCCCGCCCGCGATGCCGCCGATGCCCAGCCGGTGCGCCGCGGCGGCCAGGCGCTGCCGAGCACCGGCGCCGTCCCGGGACTCGTGGAGATCCGCCAGAAGCCCGTATTCCGCCAGTGCCCGGGGAAGCTGGGCCTCGGAGGCAAGAGCCAGCTGCGCGGCGGCAGCCTCGATCCGTGATTCAAGGTCCCTGAGCCAGGCCAGGGCATGGTCCAGGAAGTCCGCGACGGTCCATCCCGGTTCGAAGGACGGCTGCTGCGCCAGGTAGCCGAATCCTCCCGCCGCTTGCAGGGTGGCGGTCCCGGCGTCCGGGGCCAGGTCGGCCGCGAGCAGCCGCAGCAGGGTGCTCTTGCCGGCGCCGTTTTCTCCAATAATCCCCAGCCGCTCGCCGGGACGCACCGAGAAGTCCAGGTCGCGGAACACCGGGTGCCCGGGATGGGAGAAGCTGAGGCCGTGAAGGGAAAGTTGGGTTCGCATGGTCGATGTCTCGTGTTTCCGCGCAAGGCCCGGCTGCCGGCGGACAGGCGTGGCCGCGCTCGCTGTAATCAATAACGGTGGGTCGCGCGGTCCACGGACCCCCCTGGGGGGCGGACAGACGCGGAACTGCGGCGGACCGAACGCACTTGCGGGGGAGCGCACGGTCGGGCATCACCGGATTACAGGAAGAAAGACAACATGGGCCAAAGATAACAACGGGGACGGGGTGTTGTCGAGGACCATGCCGGGATTGCCGGGGCTAGGCCCGGCGCTGGCGGATGACACCGTAGGTCCCGGCCACCACCGCGGCGCCCAGGATGGAAGGCACCCAGGTGCGCAGGTTCAGGAATTCGCCGATTCCGGTGCCGAAGGCCATGGCGCCCAGCCAGCCGCCGGCGACGGCACCGAGGACCCCCAGGAGCAGGGCGGCCGTCCAGCCATGGTGGGCGCGGCCCGGCATGATGTTCTTGAACAGGGCGCCGACAATGAGCCCCAGGACGATCCAACCAAGCAACCCCATCGAGTTCCCCTTCGATGCAGCGGATACCCGGGTCCGCGGCCGGTGGCTCCGGCCGGCGAGTGTGCACCGGTGGGCAACAACCTACGGCGTGTTCGCACCGGAGGCAATGGACGTGCAGCGCGGGCAACGGGGGTGCCGGCGGGATGCCGGCGGGATGCCGGGACCGGCTAGTTGGCCTCCCGGGCGTCGTGGTGCCCGCGCGCCTCGCGGGCCTCGAGCAGCAGCTGTTCCACGGCGTCCTCGTCAACCTGCGAAAAATCCTCGTAGTGGGATCCCACCGCGGAAAACTCCCGCGGTGCCAGCAGGCAAATGACTGAAGAGGCACCGGCCATGGAACGGGCCAGGATGCGCGGCGCGACGGGCACCGCGACGATGACCTCCTGGGCCCCGCACTGAGTCACCACGTCCACGGCGGCATGCATGGTGGCACCGGTGGCCAACCCGTCGTCGCACAACACCACCTTCGCCCCGGTAATGTCGGGCGCGTAATCGGCAAAGCGCCGAGCGAGCCGATCCAGTTCCGCTGAGGCGCGGGATTCCACTTCCTCCAGCACAGCCTTCGCGCGGGAACCGAGTACATGCTGGTGGACGGTGCGCACCATGTAGCGGCCCCGGCACGAGCGGTAGGAGGCGACTGCCCCGAAGGCGACCTCCTCCTGTTGCGGCACTCCCAGCTTGCGCACGGCCAACGCGCCGAGCGGTGCGCCCAGCCTTGCGGCCAGCGCCGCCGCGACGGGGATCCCGCCGCGCAGCAGGCCCAGCACGATGCTCCCGGAACCCATCCCGCGCTTAACCAGGTGCTCACCTAACAGCGCGCCGGCCTGGTCCCTGTCCTGGAACTGCGGTCCTGCTTGCCTGTCCATGTATCCAGTGTGCTCGGGTTTGGGGCGGGAGTGAAGACCCGGGCAACCCGGGTCCGCGGAAGCCTGCCCGGTGACTTCGCCCCGGCCCGGGAGTACCGTGGGATCCACGCTTCACGCCGTCCCGCCCCACCCGGGGCACCAACCGCACGCACGAGGGGAACACCATGTCTAGGCTGATCTACACGTTTCTCGCATCCTTGGACGGCTACATCGCCGATGAGGCCGGGGTATTCGACTGGGCCTATCCGGGGGAGGAGGTGCTTGACTTCATCAACGCCACCGAGCGCGGGGTCGGCACCTACCTGTATGGGCGGACCATGTACGAGATGATGACCGGCTGGGAGAACGACCCTGACCTGGCCGCGGATTCGCCCGGGAACGCCGAGTTCGCCCGGATCTGGCAGGCGGCCGACAAGGTCGTCTTCTCGAGCACGCTGGAGGCCGTGTCCACCAGGCGCACCCGGATCGAGCGCAGCTTCGACCCCGGGCTGGTCCGCTCCCTCAAGTCGTCGGCGGACCTGGACCTGAACATCTCCGGTGCCCGGCTGGCGGCGGAGGCCTGGCGGGCGAACCTGATCGACGAGTGCCAGGTGTATGTCGCACCAATGCTCGTCGGCGGCGGCAAGCGGATGTTCCCCGAGGGCATCCGCCATTCCCTGGAGCTGCTCGACGAGCGGCGCTTCGACAACGGCATGGTCTTCCTGCGCTACTCCGTGGGGCACTGACGCCGGGCCTCACCGTCCTGCGCCCCGAGCCCGGGGCGTCGGCTGGCGCGAGGGAAAAGCCGAAGGGCAGGAAAAACGGAAGGGCCGGTGTCGGTGCGTACCATCGGATGATGATGCGCGCCGATACCGGCCCGTTTCATGCGCCAGGGCGCATGCGGGTGGAGAAGGCCTAGAGCTGGTGGCCCATCTTGAAGCCCACTTCCTCGCCCGGATCGCCGGTCAGTGCGTCACCCGGTGCACGGGTGTAGGAGAAGCCGTCGGCGCCGACGGTCACCTCCATCTCCGAGGAGTGGGTGCGCTGGATGACGTCCTGCGGCTTGCCGTCCAGGTCCAGGACCAGGGAGGCCTCGGTGTACCAGGACGGGACAACGGGGTTGCCCCACCAGTCGCGGCGCTGGTTGTCGTGCACGTCCCAGGTGATGACCGGGTTGTCCGGGTCGCCGGTGTAGTAGTCCTGGGTGTAGATCTCGATGCGGTGGTCATCGGGATCCAGGATGTAGAGGTAGAACGCGTTGGAGACGCCGTGGCGTCCCGGGCCGCGCTCGATGCGGTCCGACATCCGCAGCGCGCCCATCTTGTCGCAGATCTGGATGATGTTGTGCTTCTCGTGGGTGGAGAAGGCCACGTGGTGCATGCGCGGGCCGTCGCCGCCGGTCAGGGCGGTGTCGTGCACGGTGCCCTTGCGGTGCATCCAGGCGGCGTAGGTGACGCCCTGGTCGTCCTGGATGTCCTCGGTGACGCGGAAGCCCAGGTCCTCGAGGTACTTCCGTCCCTGCGGGACATCCGGGGTGACCTGGTTGAAGTGGTCAAGGCGGACCAGTTCGCCGGCCGAGTACAGGTCGTAGCGCATGTGCAGGCGTTCGACGTGCTCGGTCTCGAAGAAGAACTCGTAGGGGAAGCCCAAGGGATCCTCGACGCGCACGGAGTCGCCGATGCCGCGCACGAAGCCTTCGGTGCGGCGCTCGGTGCGGCAGCCCAGTTCCTTGTAATACGCCTCGGCGGCGTCAACGTCGGCGTTGGAGCGCACGCGGTAGGAGAATGCGGCAACCGCGGCAATCGGGCCGAGGGTCAGCACCAGGTTGTGGTGGATGAACTCCTCGAAGGAACGCAGGTAGATCTGCTTGTCGTCCTCGTAGGACACGTGCAGGCCGAGCAGGTCCACGTAGAAGGCACGGGACTTGGCCAAATCGGTGACCACGATTTCCATGTACGCGCAGCGCAGGATATCGGGAGCCGGGACGGAGGGCTTGGGGATGACGTTGGACATGATTCGCTCCTTTGCGGAAAAAACTGGAAAAGCGGGGAGGGGGAAGAAGTTAGGCGCCGAACTTGGGGGTGTGGACCTCACCGAGGGTGATGTGCACCGCCTGCTGGTCGGTGTAGAAGTCGATCGAACGGTAGCCGCCCTCGTGGCCCAGGCCCGAGGCCTTCACGCCGCCGAAGGGGGAGCGCAGGTCACGCACGTTGTGGCTGTTGAGCCAGACCATGCCGGCCTCGACGTTCTGCGCGAAGTTGTGCGAGCGCTTGAGGTCGTTGGTCCAGATGTAGGCGGCCAGGCCGTACCGGGTGTTGTTGGCCAGTTCCAGGGCCTCTTCGTCGGTGTCGAAGGGGGTGATTGCCACGACGGGTCCGAAGATCTCTTCCTGGAAGATGCGGGCGTCCGGGGCGACGTCAACGAACACGGTCGGGGCGACGTAGGAGCCGTTTTCCTGGCCCTCGGGCAGGTTTTCCGGGCGTCCGCCGCCGGCCACGATACGGCCCTCGGTCTTGCCGATTTCCACGTAGCTCATGACCTTGTCGTAGTGCTCCGGGTGGACCAGCGCGCCGACCTGGGTTTCGGGATCGTGCGGGTCGCCGACCTTGATGTTCTTGGCGCGGGCGGCATAGGCCTCGACGAACTTCTGGTAGATCGGGCGTTCGACCAGGATGCGGGAACCGGCGGTGCAGCGCTCGCCGTTCAGCGAGAACACCCCGAAGAGGGTCGAGTCGATGGCGGCGTCGAAGTCCGCGTCGGCGAAGACGATGGCGGGGGACTTGCCGCCCAGCTCCATGGACATGCCCTTGAGGTTTTCGGCGCAGTTGCGGAAGATCAGCTGGCCGGTGGAGGACTCGCCGGTGAAGGAGATCAGCGGAACGCGCGGGTGCTTGACCAGCGCGTCGCCTGCTTCCTCGCCGATGCCGTTGACCAGGTTGAAGACGCCGTCCGGGAGGCCGGCTTCCTTGAAGATGGTGGCCCACAGCGAGGCGGAGAGCGGGGTGAACTCGGCCGGCTTGAGCACCACGGTGCAACCGGAGGCGATCGAGGGGGCGAGCTTCCAGGACTCAAGCATGAACGGGGTGTTCCACGGGGTGATCAGGCCGGCGACGCCGATCGGCTTGCGGTTCACGTAGTTCAGCTGCGATCCGGGGACCTTCAGCGCGGTATCGTGCTGGGCGACGATCAGGTCGGCGAAGAAGCGGAAGTTCTCCGCGGCCCGCTGGGCCTGGCCGCGGGCCTGGGTGATCGGCAGGCCGGTGTCGAAGGTTTCCATCTCGGCCAGGCGGTCTTCCTGGGCGACGACGGCGTCGGCGATCTTGTAGAGGACCTTGGCGCGGGCCCGGGCGCTCATCGTCGGCCACGGGCCGTTCTTGAACGCCTCGGTGGCGGCGGCGACGGCTGCATCGATGTCGGCCTTCTGGCCGGCGGCGGCGGTGGCGTAGGTCTGGTTGGTCACGGGGTCCAGGACCTCGAAGGTTTCCCCGCCGATGGAATCGACGAACTGGCCGCCGATGTAGTGCTGCAGGTGGGTCGGAAGGTTCTCGGGAACGAAGTGCTTGCTCATGAACTGGCTCCTTGCTGGATGGGGTGGGGGCGTCGTATGGAAGATGTGTGTGGCTGCCTAGAGCGGGGAGGCCGGGAGGTTGGCCGCCGCCAGGTAGGCGTTCAGGGTGGTGGTGCGGTGGGCCCGGGCGGCCTGCTCGATCTCGGCCGCGGGGGCCTTGGCCTCGATCAGGTCCAGGAGTCGGGCGTGTTCCCTCACCGATTCCCGGGCGCGGCCCGGGATGTGGGTGAAGGAGGAGGAACGCATCACCGCCAGGCGGTTCCAGCCGCGGTGCACCAGATCCAGGATGTGCGGATTGGGGCAATTGCGGTAGAGCACCTGGTGGAATTCGTTGTTCAGTTCGGTGAAGCGCGGGGCGTTGAAGTCGACCAGCAACTCGGCCATGGCCTGGTTGATGGCCCGGGCCGCTGCCAGCTGGTCCTCGTCGATGAACGGGGCGCTCAGCGCGGTGGCCGCTCCTTCGATGATGGCCAGGGTCTGCATGGTGTGCAGGTAGAGGGTGGTGTCGGCTGCCGCGACCATGGCCCCGACGTTGCGCTCGAAAGTGACCAGGCCCTCGGCCTCGAGCCGGCGGATGGCCTCGCGCACCGGAACCACCGAACAGCCAAGCTCCGCGGCAATGGTGCCGAGCACCAGCCGGTAGCCGGGGGAGAAGGTTCCCTCGGTGATTTTCTCGTGCAGCAGCCGGTAGGCCGACTCTGATTTGCTGGGGGCCATGTCGGGTCCTAGAATTCCGGTTCGCCGTCGGCGACCCACTGGTTGTACTTGGCCTTCCAGTCGGCGTTCATCGGGAACAGGCCCTTGATCTCGGCGCCGTTGGACACGTGCTTGAACACGAAGGTGTCCTGGCGTTCGGATTCGACGACCTCCTCGGCGATCTCGGCGGCCAGGTGCGGCGGGATGACCAGGATGCCGTCGGCGTCGGCGATGACGATGTCCCCGGGGACGATGGTGGTGCCTCCGCAGCCCACGGCCACGTCGGTGTCCCACGGCACGTGCTTGCGCCCGAGGACGGCGGGGTGCGCGCCGTTGTGGAAGGTGGGGATGTCCAGGGCGGCAACGGCGTCGAGGTCGCGGACCCCGCCGTCGGTGATAATGGCCTCGGCGCCGCGGACCTGGGTGCGCATCGCCAAGATGTCGCCCAGGGTGCCGGAGCCCTTTTCGCCGCGGGCCTCCATGACCAGGATCTCGCCCGGGCCGATGTCGTCGATGACGCGCTTCTGGGCGTTGTAGCCGCCGCCGTGGGTCTTGAAGAGATCCTCGCGGTTGGGCACGTAGCGCAGCGTGCGGGCGGTGCCGATGACCTTCGTCATGCCCTTGGTGGCCTGCAGTCCGTCGACCGAGACGTTGTTCAGTCCGCGCTTGCGCAGCGCGCCGGAGATCGTCGCGGTGGCCACGGACATGAGCTTGGCCTTGACCTCGTCGGTCAATGCGGCCTTGCCGGTGATCGGGGTCTCGATGCCTGCGTCGGCGGCGGTGCCGAAGGCGTCGATGCGGTCCGCGTCGGTGATCTTGGGCTGGTTGCCGAAGGCCGCGAAGGTTTCGGTGCCTTCCACCACCGTGGTGGCCAGGCGTCCGGTGGACAGGCCCGCGGCCTCGTCGTCGACCTGCACCTCGACCACGTCGCCAGGCACGATCACGGACGATCCGGCCGGGGTCCCGGTGAGGATCACGTCTCCGGCCTTCAGCGTCATCTGCTGGGAGAGGTCGGCGACGATCTGCGCGAAGGAGAAGATCAGTTCCTGCGTGGAAGCGTCCTGGGCGATCTCGCCGTTGACCCAGGTGCGGATGCGCAGGGCGTCGGGGTTGAGGGAGGCCGCCGGGAGCAGCACCGGGCCCATCGGGGTGTAGCCGTCGCCGGACTTGGAGCGGATGTTCGATCCCTTGTCGGCGTACTTCATGTCGTAGACGCCCAGGTCGTTTGAGGCCGTCACGAATCCGACGTGGCCCCAGGCCTGCTCCACCGTAACGCGGCGGGCGTCGGTGCCGATGACCAAGGCGATCTCGCCCTCGAAGGCAAGCAGTTCGGTGCCTGCCGGGCGCTCAACGGTGGAGCCCGTGCTGGCCAGCGAGGAAGACGCCTTCATGAAATACGACGGGAAAGCAGGGGTGCGGCCGCGCTGGGCTGCCCTCGAGGAGTAGGAGAGGTGGACCGCAAGGACCTTGCCGGCCCTGTCAAAGATGGACTGGTCGACCTCGACCAATTCGGTGGCTGTAGCGTCGCTGCTCACGGTTTCCTCCTGTTGTGTATGAAATCGTATACGATCCAGTGTGACCGGGGTCTCCGTGAATGTCAAGGCCTGGGCGCGGGTCGATGGTTCGGATCCACTGGCGTGGGGTTCACCGGGGCGCGGGCGGGCGGATTAAGCGGCTTCCGTCGCCAGCCGGTAGGCGGGACCGGACGGCGCCGGCCCCCGGCATTTACCGTGCAGCCGGGGTCCGGTCCAAGAGCAGGTCGTACAACTCCCGGTGGGCCCGGGCGATCTCGAGCCGCTGCCGACGGCGCCCTTCCGCATCAAGGCCGGGCAGGTCTTCGGCCCGCAATACTTCCCGGATCGCGTTCAGGAGTGATTCTTCATCCGCGCCGGTCGGTGTGGTCCTGAATCGTGCAACCGAAGGGTCTTGGTCCGCATAATGCCCACAATCGGGCGCGACCACCGGTGTGCCGACATCAAGGGCCGCTTCGAGCCAACCGGAGTGGGTGCCAAAACGGTAGGGCAAGACACAGGCATCCAGCGAGGCCAGGTAGTCGAAGAGTTCCGGTTCGCTGAAGTACTCGTGGGACCGCAGTTCCCAGAGCCCCAGGTTCGCGCCGTCGTGCAGCTTCCCGGCCAGCGCGGGCCGGTATTCGTCGCTGGCCGGATCCAGGGGCTGGGAATGGATGTTGACCTGGAGCACCGCGGAGGGGAGCCGGGCCACGGCGCGGGCCAGCGGATCCAGGATGGCGGTGTCCATGTTGGGTCGCAACCCCTTGAGATGCACGCCGATCCGCTTCATCCCACCCTTAATCCCGGTCGCTGCTTTCTTCCGACGGGCGGCGCGGATCCGGTCCATGGTTCCGAAGTCCACGACGTGGGGGTGGGGCAGCACCTGGGCCTCGGCACCCCAACGGCGACGGATTTCCCGCGCGGCCCCCGCGGTGAGCGTAATCAGCTTGTCCGCGTGGGGTATCAATACATCGAGCAATTCAACATGCGCCGCAGGGTCGGGCTGATGCGGGTTGACCAGATCGTGAACCGTGTAAACCAAGGGCTTGCCGAAGTGCCGCAATTCGGCGACCAGCTCTCGCAGGTGGGCCGGGTCCGCGGCGTCGAAACCGAAATGAACATGCATCAGGTCAAAGGAGTCATGGTTGGCGCGTACCCAGTCGGCCGAGAGCATCGCCGGCGGCCACCATCCGGATTGTGCTGATCGCACGCCGTCGACAGGCGGGGGATCAGGCAGGCGGAACACCCCGGCTCCCGACGAATCGACGGCCTCAAGGTGGCGGATATAGATCTGGTCGTGCGGAATTGATGCGACCCTGACCACGGGGTTGGATGGTGTGCCGCTCATGCGTTCCTCCTCGGCGCTGCTGGATGTGTACCGGTTCGGTGCCGGCCGGTGGTGTGTCGACGTAAGCTGGGAGCAACCCGACGGAAGATGTCCGGTGCCTTCGCGGCGCGATGGCCGGCAATCAAGGAGGCAGCGTGGAGGCACGGAATTTTTCGGTACTGGTGATCGCCCACGGGCGGGCCGGACACCTGCGCAACCTGCTGGCAGGCGTGGAGCGCTCGGCCGAGCTTCCCTGCGAAGTGGTGCTCGTCTACATGGATGAGCCGGTCCCGGAGCCCGTTTCCTGCATCGTGCCGCTGCGGATCCACCATGTCACCTCGCGTCCCGGCGAATCCGGCCTGCCGCTGGCCCGGGCCCGCAACACTGCCGCAAGCGCGGCGGCCAGCCCGAATCTGGTGTTCCTGGACGTGGACTGCATTCCTTCGGACACGCTGTTCACCGCACTCCTGGACGCCATTGAGGGGGAACCGGTGCTGGCCATGGCTGAGCCCCGGTACCTTCCGGCCCCGCTTCAGGCGGGCTTCGGAATTGATGATGCCGCGTTGCTTGGAGCCTCCGTCCCCCACCATGCCCGGGCGAACCTGGCAGGGGGCGGGGAGCGCTTCCGCCACGAAATGTTCTGGTCGCTCGGGTTCGCGATCAAGGCCGGGATTTTCTTTCGAATGGGCGGATTCGATGAGGGCTTTACCGGCTATGGTGCCGAGGACACCGATTTCGCCTTCAGGGCGCGCAAGCAGGAAATCCCCATGTGCTTTGTGGCCGAGCCGCTGTTCCACCAGCACCACGGCGTCCACAAGCCGCCGCTGAACCACTTCGAGGCCATCATTGCCAACGCCCGGAACTTCCACGTGCGCTGGGGAACCTGGCCCATGGAAGGCTGGCTGGGCGCATTCGCAGAAATGGGGCTGATTCGGTGGGATCCGGAAGGGAGCCGGATCGATGTGATGAGAAAGCCCGAAGCGGCTGAAGTCGAGGCGACCCGCAGCAACGACCCCTACTAAGGCGCGGTTCATGCCACTGCCGCTTTCAGGCAGGCGGCAAGCATCGCCTCCAATGCGTCGGCGAAGCTTGCTGGGCTGACAAACAGGGCATCGGCCAGGGCACCTTGGGTCGTGCCGACGGCGCGTTCCAGCAGGGACGGCCAGTCTGCGGGTTCCTCCCACGATCCAAGCATCGGGATTCCCGCGACGCCTTCGAGGGCACGGGCAAAGTGGAGTTGCTCGCCATGAGGCCTTTCCTCCGGGACCAGCATGACCGGTCGCCCAGAGGCAGCAGCTGCTGCAACGGCGTTGTGGCCCGCTGAGCTGATGACGAGGTCGGCCGCGGCCATCGCCCGGCCGGGGTCGGGCACAACTCCGTGCAGCAGCAGGTTTTCCGGCAGCCTCGTCCCGTCCTCTTCCACTGCCCCGGCGACCTCCCATAGCCATTCGGGTGAGGCCGCGGCCGCCGCGGCCAACCGCCGTGCCGGAATCGCCGAGGCAAGTGAGGTCTGCACCAGCACTCGACGGCGGCCCGATGGCGCTGCAGCGGGGTCGCTCGGCGCAGGCAGGGACCCGGGCACACCCAGATAGTGGCTCTTGTTGCCGAACACCGCCAGATGGGAGGGATCCTCGAGTGTTGCGGGAAAATAGCCGAAGATGGCATCGGCTACCTCGTAGGCCAGTTCGTGTGCCCGGTCCCGGCGCTCCCCGGGCATGCGGCGGAAGGCGACGGGATAGCCGCTGAGGCGGGCAAACAATGCCACCTCCACGGATACATCGACCATGACAACATCCGGGACAAACCGTGCCCACGCCCGGTTCAGCATGGCAAAGCGCTCTTGGATGCCAGGGCCGACCGGGGCATAGTGCAGCGGGTCTCCGGCCCGCATCTTGCCGGGGTGTTGCAGGGGCCCGGCGTCGGCCGGCAAGGCGACGTAGTCCAGTTCACCGAAGAGCAGGTCGCGGCGGCGTTCCCCGGTGCTGGCCACCTGCAAATCCACTCCCTCCAGCTCCGCCAGCCGCTGTGCATGGCGCAAATGTCCGGTGCCGTGGTGGTGGGCGTAGTAGGAGACCCTGTAGTTCACGAAAACCGTCCCAAAGCGCGGTGCGGCACGGGTGCAACCGAACGCAAATGCCCTTCATAGGCATCGATCATGGAATCCAGCGAGAAGGTGCGGGCGCTGTCCCGCACCTTCGTCCGCTCCAGGTCCTTGGCCAGGATGACAGCCCTTGCAAGCGCCTCGGCGTCATGGCCCGTGGCCAAGACCCCGGAGTCTGCGGTGATGATTTCGGCCATCGCCCCGGAGGGCAGCGCTGCCACCGGGGTGCCGCATGCGATCGCCTCCAGGGTGGTGAGCCCAAAGGGTTCTTCCCACAAAGGCGAGGAGATGAACACCTGGGCCGTGGCAACCATGGTGCTCAGGTCCCGTTGGTCAAGGTGCCCGAGGTAGGTGATGTCCGCATCCAGTTCCGGTTCAATCAAGGCGGTGAAGTAGTCCCGGTCCTGCACCGGCCCTGCGATCCTCAGCTTCATGTTGGCTGCCCGGGCGGCCGCTATGGCCAGATGGGTTCCCTTTTCCGGGGTGATGCGCCCGGTCCAGGCCGCGGTGCCCGGAATCGACTCCGCGTCGGAGTGCCAGGTTTCCAAGGCGATGCCGTTGTGGACAACGTCGATCTCCGGCAGCCACCGGCGCCACGCGCGGGCGTTGGCGTGTGAGACTGTGACGTGGCGGTGCATCGGGTCCGGTGTCCACCCCGGGGTGCCAAAGATTCCTGCCAGTCTCGGCAAGACCGGGGTATGCAGGACATGCAAGGTCGGTATTGCGGCCAGGTCCCTGTGGGGTATGGGACTGAGCGAATTGTTCAGGACGACGTCGAAGCGTCCCGCTCGGATCCGTCCGGTGGCCTGCGCCATGGCGCCGTCCAGCATCAGGTGTTGCCGGTTTCGCCCGTCGCTTTCAGGATAGCCCTCCACGATGTAGGAGCGAGCCAGTACGGATTCGACACGGCATGTTGCCTCGCTGCCCGTCTTGGCAAAGAGCGTGACCTGGTGGCCTCGGTCGGTGAGGCCCCCAACCAGGTGTGCGGTGTGCGATTCCATGCCGCCGGCAAAGGGCGGGACGATCGCATGGTGCAGGTGCGCCAGGACTGCGATCCGCAAAGGGTCGCCTGCTGGGCGGGTATCGAGAATCATTTACGCATCCGCATTGAAAGCTGTCTCCTTCGTTCAGGCACCGGCCGGTGGATCACGTCCACACAGGGCATCGTGGAATCGTGGTGTTCCGTCAGGATATGGTCACGAGTCGGGACTCGGATAGCTTTTCGCAACCCGTCGGAGGAAACCACGGACGCGTCGTGGGTGGCCGGCGGTTCGTATCGGACGGTGACTTGGCAGCAGGACTGCGCGCTTGGCCACGTGCCAACCATTCGAATCGCTTGGAGGCAACCCAACCCCAGGGCGACAGTCGAAGCGGGAAGGACCCTTGTCACCATGGCAGTACGTGCAGATTCCTTGGCACGGCCCCACAAGGACAGTAGCGTGGGGAACGCGACGTTGGGTTGGAAGCTGCGGGCACATGGCCGGGGGAAATCGGTTGGAACGGACCTCCGGTCCGGAACGTAAGTCGCCCACATCGCCACCAGGCACGTGAAATCCTGAAGCAACGAAGGAGGCACCACATGTCAACGACACCACGGAATCAAAGCTCCGGGCACGAGGACGAATACCCCGAGGACGCCTCGGGGCCAGGCACCGATGGGTTGTCCGAGGTGGACTCCCTCGACGGGCCCGAGGACCCCGGCACCGTCGACCCGTTTCAGGACCCCGACTACCTGGCCGAGCAATTGCTGGGAGCTGACGATGTCCAGCCGGGGACCGGGGACACCGCAGCCCGTGACGTGTCCTCCGAAGGACAGGACGGAACCCGCGCGGCCCAGCCGGACGCCGGTGACCTTGAAGCGGACGGCTCGGGATCCGACGCGTCGTCGGGGGACGAAGACCGCTTCGACGCAGGGTAGCCCGATGTCCACGCAGTCGGCCCGCAAGACCGTCGTCGGCCTGATAGCTGACACCGGAATGCCGCTGTCCCTGGCCGTGTCGCTGAAGGACTCGCTGCCCGCGCAGTTGGTATCGGACTTGGACAACGGTGCGGGCTGGGAGGTGGAAGTCGCCGAATTCTCGCTTCCCTTGGCCGGTAACGGCGAGGTTGAACTCAATGCCCACTCGCGCCAATTGCGCGAAGCGGGCGGTTGGGACTACTTGGTGTACCTGACGGACTTGCCACAGTATGAAAGGGGCGAACCCCTGGCATCCAGCGTCAACGCCGGCTCCGGATCCGCCATTGTGGTCTTGCCCGCATTGGGGATAGTCCGAAAGAAACGGTTGCAGCGTGCCGTGGTCCAGGCACTCGCGGCCCTGCATGGGGTCGGGGATCCCTACTTGCGGGACGACGGGCGGGTATTGCCGGCCGTGGACCCCTTTTCCCTTGAGCGAAGGATCGAGGCCGCCAAGACGGACGACGATGCCTTCGAAACCGTCAAGGGCATAATGGGCAGGTTGCTGCTGCTCATCGGCATGGTGCGCAGCAACCGACCGTGGAGGCTGGTGCCCAGCCTTTCCTCGGCGATGGCCGCGGCCTTGGCTACGGGTGCATTTGGCGTTTTCTACACCAACATCTGGACCATGGCGGACTACCTCCCACCCCAGCGCCTTGCCATCATCAGCCTGCTTTCCGTTGTGGTGATGGGTTCGTGGCTGGTGTTGCATAACAAGCTCTGGGAACGACCCGTCGGGAATCGCCACCGTGAGAAGCGTGTCATTTACAACCTGGCGACATTGATGACCATTGCCTCGGCGATTCTCCTGATGTACCTGGTCTTGTTTGCCATCATCCTCACCGGCGCGCTGATCATCATCGATGCCCGCTTCCTGGCCATGGAATTGGGCCATGAGGTGGGGTTCGGGGAGTACCTGAATTTGTCGTGGCTTTCGGCATCCCTGGGCACCATTGCCGGAGCCGTCGGATCGAGCTTGGACAACGAGGAATCCGTGCGGAAGGCGACCTTCAGCCAGCGTGAGTACGAGCGCCGGCAAATCACCTTGGACAAGGCCACGGACAGCGAGAACTGACGAGGCCGAACGAGGCCAAACAGAAGCAGACAACGAAGGAGAAAAAATGAAACTGGTCACCAAGGCCCTGGCAATCGGCATCTCGATCATTGCCGGACTGGTCGCGGCAAAGATCTCAGGCGCCATCTGGAAAGGGGCCACCGGCGAGCAGCCGCCGAACGTCACCAACCCAGAGGCCCAGCAACGGGCAAAGATCGGCAAGGTACTCGCCTTCGCTGTCTTCTCCGGCGCCAGCGCATCGGTCATCCAGGCCGTCACCAAACGCTGGACCCAGAAACTCGTGGAAAAAAAGCGCACCCTCTAGACCACGCAAAAAGAGACAAGGAGATCGACCATGGAACGACACGAAAATGATCGGCACGACGTGACGGGGCAGCCGCAGGAATCGGACGAGGACGAAATGCCCGACGCCGGTGAAGTTGATCGGCCTTCGACGGAAGAAGAGATCCAACCGGGGATCAACCAGGATCTGGGCGCGTCGGAGGCTTCCTCCGAGACGCAGGAGGAAGCCTCCGGTTCCGACAAAGAGTAGGGAATCGACCAAAATGAACGCCCCTGCGTACATGGTGGCCGGAAGCCGGGCCTGCCTCCACGAGGACCATCGCCCTGCCATGGCCAAGCGTGTGCGCATTCATTGAACCCCCAAGGGGTTTGCCCTAGCGTGAACCGTACGAGCATCAAAGTCCACGACGACAGGAGGATTTCCCATGGATGAGCGTGAACCCAATATTCCCGATTCCGAGGCCCAGCTTTCTCTGGACAACCCGGTGGAACGGCACCCCCGGATCTCACCGCCCAAACAGGACCAACCCGAACCCGGGCTTGATGCAAAGCTGGAACCGTTGGCGGACCACGGTGAGGAGTCCTACGTCGGGACCGGGAGGCTCAAGGGTCGCAAGGCACTGGTCACGGGCGGAGACTCCGGTATCGGTGCGGCAGTGGCCATCGCCTTCGCCAAGGAAGGTGCGGATGTTGCCATTGCCTACCTGCCGGCCGAAGCCGAAGACGCGCGCAAGATCATCGCGGTGATCGAGGCGGAAGGAAGGATTGGCATCGGCCTTGCCGGGGACCTGCTCGATGCCCAATACCGCAACTCGCTGGCCGACGAGGCTGCGGAGAAACTGGGCGGATTGGATATTCTGGTGAACAATGCAGGCAAGCAAATTGCCATCGAGAACCTTGAAGACCTGGACGACGAGCAAGTCATGCAGACTTTCCAGGTCAATATCCTGGCCATGTTCACCATCACCCGCGCAGCCCTCAAGCACCTCCCGGCCGGTGCCAGCATTATCAACACGACCTCGGTCCAGGCCTACGACCCGTCACCGACGCTGTTGGACTACGCCTCGACGAAGGCGGCGATCAACGCGTTCACCAAGGGACTGGCAGTGCAACTGGCACCTCGCGGCATCCGCGTGAACGCCGTGGCCCCCGGTCCCATTTGGACGCCGTTGCAGGTCTCCGACGGCCAGCCGAAGGATGCCTTGCCGAAGTTCGGTCACAACGTACCGCTCGGCCGGGCGGGGCAACCCGTCGAACTGGCCCCTGCCTACGTCTTCCTGGCGTCTGCCGAGTCCAGCTACGTGGTCGGGGAAACGCTGAACGTCAACGGCGGCAAGTCGACTCCCTGAGCCCGTTCTCCGGGCGGGCAAACCACGAGGAGAATGCACCATGGATAAATACGGCCTTCCCACGGGAGGGGAGCCAGAAGCCGAAACGCACGGGAGCGAAGTCGAAGCTGATCCGTTGAACCTTCAGCCGGACGATCCCGAATGGTCCGATATCCACGATGAGCCCGACGCTCACGCCGGAAAGGCAACGGCCCGACCCACAGAGGCCGAAATCGACATCGACAGACAGGAAAATACCGCGATGGGCAACAAACCAGCCTTCGACCCAAAGAACGAACCGGCGCCGGAGTCGGACGAATCGGCCGTATCTGAAACCGTTGAACCCGGGGCCACATCCAACCCCGATCCGGTCAAGCAAAAAATCACAGGCCTGGAACCAGGAGGCGGAGTCCCTCCTGGCGAGACGCCCCCGGGTGAGGGAGCGATGAGCCAGGACCAGGGACACGACGAGTAGCCGCTCACCACGCGTGCCGTTAGGGCCATGTTTTGTCCTTGATCGGAGCCCGGGCTCCGGTCGAGGACAAATTCGTGCAGGGGAGCGAATTGGATCTTGCCATCACGGTGAAGTGTCCCAAGGTCCGTGCCCGCGAAATATGAGCCGGCCAATTCTTGTGTGCCGGGCACACAAGCAGAAGAGGCCGTGGCCCGGCACTGGCAGACTGCTGCCGGGTGCGCGGCTTTCGGAGGCACAACAGGGGACCTAAGGCGTCGAACGGGTGGACTGGAGCAACCCCGGTGGCGGAGTCGCCGGGGGAGGCGTTGCCCCTGCCCGTTTCCTGTTTCCGCAGGTCACTCCCACAGATTGGCGCCGTCAACTCCGCGGGAGCATACGGCGCATCACAAGCTATGTTTCGAATCGGTAGCCCATACCTGGTGCTGTCAGGAGATGCCGGGGGTTTGCAGGGTCTTCCTCGAGTTTCCGTCTGAGCTGTCCCACGTAGATGCGCAGATAGTGGGTTTCCTTTTCGTAGAGCGGCCCCCAGACCTCGCTGAGGATCTGTTGCTGGGACACCAGCCTTCCCCGGTTTTCGACGAGTAATTGCAGCACGCCCCATTCACGCGGAGTGAGACGAATTCGGTGGCCTGCACGGGAGACTGTCGCAGCCATCAAGTCGATCTCCAGATCGCCCGCTTCCACCGTCCCGGCCTCACGGACGGGCCAGGAACGCCGCTCGACGGCGCGGAGCCTGGCCAAGAGCTCATCCAGGCCGAAAGGCTTGGTGACGTAGTCATCGGCCCCGGCATCGAGGGCTTCGACTTTGTCCGAGGAGCCATGGCGGGCCGAGAGCACGATAATGGGCAGTTCCGTCCAGGCGCGCAGCCTGCGGATGACCTCGGTGCCGTCCATGTCCGGCAGCCCGAGGTCGAGCACCAGTACGTCCGGGGGCTGGGAAGCAGCTGCCCGCAGCGCTTTGGCGCCGTCGGGTGCGGTCGTGACGGCATAGCCTTCGGCCTCAAGATTGATCTGCAGGGCGCGGACGAGCTGGGGTTCATCGTCTACCAGCAGGACATTTTTCATTCGTCGTCCTTGAACGATGCCAGGCCGGTGTAAAGCGGCAGCCTGATGGACATGGTGAGGCCGCCCCCGGGCGTTGGCTCGGCCACGAGTTGACCCTCCATGGCCTCGATAAAGCCCTTGGCCACCGCCAGTCCAAGGCCGATGCCTGCATCGGGGGACGCGTCGTCGAGTCGCTGAAAAGGCTGGAACATTGCCACGACCTGGTCCGCGGGCACGCCGTCGCCATGGTCCACGACGCGCAGTTCACCAAAGGGACGGCCGTCAGGCCAGACATGCAGACTGCCGCCGGCCGTGGCGCGCACCACAATATCGGTCCCGGACGCGTACTTCACGGCGTTTTCCACGAGGTTGGCCAATGCCCGCTCAAGCAACCCGCGATCCGCGTCCACCGGTGGCAAGTTGGGGGCCAGTTCCGCACGCACGGCCCCGTCCGGCACCCCGGCAAGCGCTTCGGGAACAACTTCGAGCCACGTGACGGGTTCGTGCAGCACCTGGACGCTGTCGCTGGAAAGCCGCGACATGTCCAATAGGTTCCCCACCAGTCCCTTGAGCCGGTCCGTGAAGCTCTGAACCGCGTCCAGCATCTCTTCCTGCTGCTCCACGCTGGTCTTGGACCGCTGACGGCGCAGCGCGGTCAGGGCGAGTTCGATACCGGCCAGAGGGGTTCGCAGGTCATGGGAAACGGCCCGCAGGATCGAGGTCTTGACCCGGTTTCCTTCGATGAGCTTGATCGAATCGCGTAGCCGAAGGATGAGCCGCTCACGCTCCAACAACGCCGCAAGATGTGCCTCATAGGCGTTTAGCAGGCGCCGATCACCGCCGGTCGGCGCCGATTGGTTCAGCCCGACTGCCAACCCGGGACGAGGTCGGTCAAGGGTGGTTGCGGCGTCCGGACACTGCGGCGCGTCCGGACACTGCGGCGCGTCCGGACCGGACGAGGCACGCAGCCGCCACAAGCCGTCACCAACGCCTTCGAAGACGCTGACCCCGTTGAGCTGGAACTGCCCGCGCAACTGGTCGAGGAACTCCTCCGAACTTTGGTCGCCCGCCAGGGAGGTGCGGGCCAACTCGCTCAGCGTGGCCGCCTCTGCGCTGGAGAGGGCTGCTGCCCGGGACCGGCGGGCGGAGAGCCCCACGACCAGGGCCACGGTAATCCCGACCCCCAGATAGACCAACAAGACGAAAAAGTCCTGGGGGTCGTTGACAGTCAAAGTTCCCACCGGATGGGTCACGAAATAGTTCAGGAACAAGGCGTCCAGCACCGCCGCAAGCACCGCCGGCCCCAGGCCTCCGAGGAAAGCCACGACTATCACCGAGCACAGCCGTGCCAGGGCATGGGTGGCCAGGTTCAACTCGTCGAACGGAGAGAGCAGGAAGGTCATTGCCGCCGGCAGGACAAGCGCTAGAAGATAACCCGACAAGGTGCGCATCGGGTCCTGCCTGGAGGCGGCGGGACCCGCCTTCCCGATGCTTCTGCCGCGGATCATTCACCCATTATGCCCGACGGCCACGAATCTTTACGGGACCCTTACGCCAAACCTAGCCGGGCGTCCATCGGCCGGAGGTAACGTCGAATGGTGTTGTTGCGTGCCTCGAAAAAACCGGTCCCGAAGCGGGGCAACCCTTGGGCGCCGGCCCGCTGGGTCGGATTCCTGAAACGGGTGGTGCTGCACCCGGTACGCATTGTTCCCCTCGCCTACCTCTGCATGATTTCGATCGGCACACTCCTGCTGATGCTTCCCGCAGCACGCACCGAGGACGCCGGTGGAGGGTTCATGCCGGCGTTGTTCACCGCCGTCTCGGCGGTGTGCGTGACGGGACTGATCACCGTGGACACGCCAACATTCTGGACGCCCTTCGGGCACACCGTCATCCTCGGACTCATCCAGGCCGGCGGATTCGGCATCATGTCGCTCGGAACACTCCTGGCACTGATGCTTCGGAAGAAGATCGGCCTCCACGGACAACTCGTTGCACAGTCTGAAACCCATACCCTCAACCTGGGCGACGTGCGGGGTGTGCTTTTCCGGGTGGCCCGGATCATGCTCCTCTTCGAGGGCGCCACGGCCATCTTCCTCGCAGGCAGGTACTGGATCGCCTACCAGGAGAATCCCCTCGAGGCCCTGTGGCACGGCGTCTTCCATGCGGTCTCGGCCTTCAACAACGCAGGCTTCGCCTTGTACAGTGACAACCTCATCGGCTTCGCTCAGGACCCTTGGATCATCATCCCGATCTGTCTGGCCCTGATTTCCGGCGGCCTGGGGTTCCCCGTGCTCATCGAGCTCAGGCGGCAGGGATTCAGGTTTGGGTCGTGGACCGTCCACGCCCGTCTGACCATCTATGGCACCGTCGCTCTCCTGTTCCTCGGAACACTCATGTTTGCCGCCGTCGAATGGAACCGGCAGGAAACCCTGGGCGGATTCTCCCCGGGAGGCAAGCTGCTCGCTGCGGTGGCCGGTGGGGTGTTCCCCCGAACCGCCGGCTTCAATAGCATCGACTACGCCGCCGCCGCGTCCGAAACGCTTTTCATCACCGACATCCTGATGTTCATCGGCGGCGGCAGCGCGGGCACGGCCGGCGGCATCAAGATCGCCACGTTCCTCGTGCTGGGCTACTCCATCTGGAACGAGGTTCGCGGCAACGGGCAGGTGAACATCGCCCACCGCAGCATCTCTTCCTCGGTGCAGCGCCAGGCCCTCACCGTCGCACTGCTCGGTGTCGCCGCGGTCATCATTGGAACGCTCCTG
Organism: Paeniglutamicibacter sulfureus; assembly: GCF_030512175.1. Classification (GTDB taxonomy): domain Bacteria; phylum Actinomycetota; class Actinomycetes; order Actinomycetales; family Micrococcaceae; genus Paeniglutamicibacter; species Paeniglutamicibacter sulfureus. The sequence goes on from NZ_JAULBL010000002.1 coordinate 2,114,505, forward strand.
CTGCTCACTTTTACGGACCACACACTGGAAAAGACGCTGTTCGAAGCGACCTCTGCCTTCGGAACCGTCGGCCTGAGCGCCGGTATCACCGCGGGCCTGCCGACGAATGCCCAATTGGTACTCATCGTCCTGATGTTCCTCGGCCGGATCGGCACGGTCACCGTGAGCACCGCACTGGCTCTCTCCCTCCGGCCCAGGCTCTTCCGGCTACCGGAAGAGCGGCCCATCATCGGCTGACCCAGCGGGCTGCGGCTGACTTCCGCGGAGCCCGCCGGCTCATCTCCGGTGCAGCCGCGCCAGCGGCAGCGCGACCCGGTGAAGGACCCGTGGTGCAGCACCCGCGGGGATCAGGCCTCCAGGAAAGCGACAGCAGCGTTCTTGAACTCGCGGCTGGTCACCGCGTTGGCGTGGTCGCGGCCGGTGAGCCAGAGGATCGACTTCTCGGTGTCGCGGGTGGCGAGCAACTCGGTGAGCCGCGGCATGGTGGTGGCCAGCGAGTCGCCGTCTCCGGCAACCAGCAGCGTGGGCATGGTGGGAATCATTTGTTCGGGGGAGAAGGGCTCGGTCTTAATGGCCTGGATCATGCTCATGAGCGAGAACATGTCGTTGGATTCCACGGTTTGGGCCATGCGCAGCAAGTCCGCCGTAGATTCGTCGGCGATCGAGGTGCCGTCGGCCAAATAGAGTTGGGCGGCGTTCAGGTCAAAGGAGGCCAGCGGGTCGATGCTGGCCGGACCGCCAAGCACCAGCCGGTTCACCAGTTGCGGCTGGGTGCCGCCGAATTCCCATGCCAGGCGGGCGCCGAGGGAATAGCCGACCAGATCGACGCCGCTGAGTGCGTCGCTTGGCGAGAGCGTGGTGACCCCGTGGTCCATCAGTAGCTGCAGCAGGTCCGCGCGCATCCGGCTGGGCGTGTAGGCGTCCAGGTCCTCGGGAGCCGGGGAGGTGCCGTGGCCGGGCAGGTCCACTGCCAGCACCTTGCGTCCGGCCTCGGTGAGGCTGCGGATCCATCCGGACTTCACCCAGTTCAGGACGCTGGAGGAGGCAAAGCCGTGCAGCAGGACCACCGGTCGCAGCGTCGTGGAGGAGCCGGGCTCGTAGACGGTCAGGCCCAGGGCGTTGGCGGTGCCTTCGACAAGGTGCTCGTGTGTGGATTCCATGAGGCAGATCCTTCCAGAATAGTGGTGGCTTGGCGAGTTGCTTCGACGCTCCGGAGGTGAGCGGGGCCGGCACCCGCCGCTCCATGTGGAGCACCTGCTACAGCGCCAGGAGTCCTTTGGCGTTCCGTGCCGCGATAGAGGTGCCCCAAAAACCCTTCAGCCAGGCGCGCAGTTCGGCGGACTCCGGCGGGACATGCGCACGGATGCATTCCTCCAGATACACGCCCAGGAGCTTGCCGACACCATGCTGGGCACGTTCCAAGCGGGGCAGCAAATGGGCCAGCACCTCCCGGGTCGCGGTGGCCGCGGAGCCGGAGATGCCGGCGGCATCTGCCAACGACGCGGCCCAGCGAGAAAGGACGCATGCCCGGGCACAGTGCGCCAGGGCTGCGGCAAACGGTTCGGCTCCCATTCGCTCCGGAATCGCCAGCGCGAACAGCTCGGAGGCACGGATACGGACCTCGGCTCGCTGGGCGGCCAGGCCCAAGGCCAGGAGTTCGGCGGTCGGCCCCTCCCACCGTCCGGCATGCACTTCCAGTGCGGCCAGGACAGCATCCTCCACCTCGGGGTCCGGCGTCTCCATCGCGCGGTTCAACCAGGAGATGGACGCGGCGGCCAGCGAGAGGGTGCTGGGCGGGAATGCCATCGCGCTTTGGCGGATTTCCAGTGCGGAAGCAACCTGGAAGGCATCGGCGGCGGACGGAATGATGCTGGGGAACTCCGCCGACGCCCGGCCTTGGGGACCTGCGTCGGCCTTGACCTTCCACCAGGTGTAGCTCCGCAGCTTCCCGCCATCCTTGAACGTTGAGGTCTCGGATTTCCAGCGGAGGCAGAGTGTGGCGGGATGCCCCTGTCCCGCAACTGCCAGTCCCGCCTCCAGCAGGTGGCCGTCAATGGCAAAGGGCGCGCGGGCCCGTGCGGCGGCCACCCACCAGGCTGCGTCGTTGATTGCCGCCGGCGGGCCGCCCAATGCGTACGCAATGGCGTTGCCGGCCTCCGTGCCCGCGGGGCGGACATCGGCCTTTTGCAGTTGTTCGAGTGCGGCGGGACGATTCTCTGGTGCCAGGCGCAGCAATGCGGCCAGGGTATCGAAACGAAGGGGATCCCTGCCTGCCGCGTCGTTGGCCAGGAAACGGGCCACCAGTGCGGCGGGCTCGATCCAGCCGCATGTTGCGGTGGGCGTCGCCAGCAGTACCCGGTGCTCCGCGCGTTCCTGCAGGATCTCTATGACTTCCCGCACCCGTTTGTACAGCACCGGAACGATCGAGCGGTCTTCGGGCCACGAAACCTTCGACTCCTGGTCTTGCCCCGAGCGCCGCGCGCGCGTCGGCGGCCTGAACCTGAAGTCCGGATCGGCACCGGCAAAGATCAGTTCCGCCACCACGTTTTCGTTGTTCCCGCCGAGTTTGGCCGCGCGCCGGGCCAGCGGGCGCAACAGCTCGCATGCATCCCGGGAGGCCAGCCGGGACAGCGCCAATTCGAAGGCAACCGGGTCGCCCGGATTTTCCAGGAGCATCGCCAGGTGCTCCTGCATCTCGGACTCGGCCCAGTCGGGGACCGGAACGGGGTGCGGCCACGGCGGTTGGCGCGGCACCTCGGCAATGCTCGTTCCCGCCGGGGAGGCGAGGGTAGCCGGGGATCCGGAGGAAGCGGCCCGGGGCAGGCGTGCTGCGAACTCGATGGACACGGCGGGCGACAAACCCGGCGACCCGGCACGCAGCAGGTCATCCCGGCCGAAATCCGCCAGCAAGGCGGTGGCCGCCCGCTGCACGTCGTGGTGTGGGTGGTCCATCCCCGCTTGGGCGGCGGCAAAAAGCCCGGTCCCGGCAATCCCTGCAGCGTTGCCGGCCATGGACCGAAGAATGGCCAGGACCTTCAGCGCCGAGGTCTTGGGGGCGGCCAGGGCGGGCGCGGCATGGCGGATGAACCCCTCGGAATCAAGCGTTCCCGCCCGGTGCAACAGTTGTGCCTGCCGCACCGCCAGTGCCGTGGTGGCGGAATTGTTCGAGGCCAGCAGGCGGAGCAGCTCGCCCTGGTTGTTCCGGGCCTCGGCGGCGTCGGGCGCCAGGGCGTCATGCAGCCTGGAAAACCAGCCGGCGCGGTAGGCGGAGAAATCCCGGTTCAACGCCTCGAGGCAGCTGCGCAGCACGCGAGATCGCTCGAGGGTTCCCTCGGCAACCAGCGCCAGGATGGTATCCGTCCAGGTATGGTTCTCGTCGCTGTACTTGTCGACGTTTGCCAGGGAGATCTCACCGCCGCCCTCCACTTCGAAGAACCGCCAGAAAACCTGTTCGCGCAGGTAGTCGTCGTGCCTCAGCATGAACTTCCGGACCCCGCCGGTGTCGGAGCGTCCGCCGAGGTGGCCCACGGCCGCCAGGACGTAGTCGTCGTCGTGCACCAATTGCACGCAGTGGAAGAGTTCGGCCAGCCGCACGGACACAAAGTCCCGGCGCTGCGTCCATCTCCTGGACAGCTCCCGGATGTCTTTCTCGGCGTACGCCGCGGGCTCGGCGGGGTCGGTGACCTTGAGCAGCTGCTCATTCAGGGACGCCAGATCGGTGCCCGGCCGCCCAACCAGGGTATCGAGGTCCTGGTCGAATTCCCACCACTGGTAGGGCCGCCGGCTCACGGTTCCAGCCCGTCTGGCACCTGGGGTGTGCGGGATGCACCCGTTGGCGGAAACCCGGTCTCCGGCTGCGCGATGCGGGCGGCCAGGATGTGCTTGCAGGGGCCGCGCCCGTCGCGGTGGGTCGCAAACCAGGGGCAGCTGCAACTGTCGGTTCCGCCGTCCCGCTGGCGCACCACGTACTCGTTGCCACCCGAATGCACCGTGAACCCACGGACGTCCGCCCCGCCGCGCGGTTCGCCCCACGCGGCCGACAGGGGCCGTACCGCGCCGAGGGAAGCCAGCCGTTGCGCGTCGGCCAGGCGGGAGTTCAGTCCCGTCGCGAAGGCGGTGTCCAGGGGCAGGGGGCGATGGAAGTAGAATCCTTCGGCGACGTCGAAGCCGACCTGCCCGGAGATTGCCAGCACCGCGAGCGCGTCCGTCACCGCAGGAATGCGGAGCCCTGTTCGCCGGCCCAGATCCGGGATGTCGATGGAGGAATCGAGGGCCAGGGCAGAATCGAGAAGCAGTGCATTCCGGGGAGCCGAGTCGGAGGACAGCCGGTGCAACACCCCGCCCTCGCCGGAAAACCCGCGCGACTTCCCGGGGCTGAGCGTCAGGCTCAGGCGGGCGCCGGGCATGTCCAGCACCCAGCAGCTGGCCGCGGGAAGCGAGTCGGCATCGATGTCCGGTCCGTAGGCGCGCAGGCCCGTGGCAAAACGCAACAACGGACCCAGGGCCAGCAGGCGTTCGGGACCGGCGAGGCACACGGCACCCCGGGCGGGCCGCGAGGCCGTGCGCAGAGATCGGGCGGCCCGGGCGGCCCACAACACCGTGCCGGTGGAGCTGGTGCGGGGCAGGGACCCGATGAAGCGCTTGGCTTCCGCGGGCCCCAGCTCGTGGCGCAGTTTCATTGCGGTGCCCGAGGCCTGGACCTCGCACAGGCCCCTGAGCCAGCGGTTCGGCAGCTCGACCCGTTCCTCGGTCCGCTCGGAATCCATGGTGCGCACCCGAACGTCGGCTTCCCCGATGGCAAGGTGCAGGGGCTCGCCGTGGCGCAGCCCGGCCAGAGCCTGTCGCAGGGGTGGGTTGATGTCGATGTTCGTCACTCCGCTGGCCGTGAACTCGGTGTCCAGCGACGCGGCCGGGATATCGAGCCGGGCGTGGACACCGCAGCAGGCGCTGAAGGATTCGAAGCGCAATCCCGCGGGCGTCGAGGTGATAACCGGATCCGCCGCGCGCAGGATGGCGGCAAGCATTCCGGGCGGCACGTAGAACCGGGTACGGGCTACCCTGGCCACCACGAGCAGGGCCTGGGCCACGGCCAGGGGATTCGCGGGGAACCCGGCGTAGAAATACGGATGGGCAACCGGCGTTCGGCTCGCGTCCATCCCGCCGCTGGTGGCCAGGTGCATGCGGGCCGTTCCCGCCTGGTCTTCCAAGATCGAGACCCGGCCATACCGGTAGCACTGATCGACCGACTGCCGGCCGGGAAATTCCGGGTTCGTGAGGGGTGTGCTCATGGACGGGTCACCTTCTCGCGATGGCCACCTGCGGGAGGCCGCGTGGGCTCATTGGTCCCATGCTAACCGAGACGGTCGGCCGATAGGTGTTCGATGGCCTCGAAATGTTCGACCACCGGGAACGGCTCGTAGAAGCGATGCAGCAGGCGCTTCCATTCGAGGTAGTTCGCCGAACCCCGGAAGCCAATGGTGTGGGCTTCGACCGACTCCCAGGAGACCAGCAATAGGAAGTGGTTGGGGGTCTCGATGCTGCGTGAGAGCTGCAGGCCGAGGAAGCCGTCGGTGGCGGCGATGAGCGGGCGCGCCTGTTCGAAGGCGGCCATGAATTCCTCTTCCATTCCGATGATGACTGGCAACAATGCGTGTTCGGTGATCATGTTTCCCAGTCTGCACCAGTGGCGCGCCCCGACGCGAAACGGAGTCGCGGACCTGCGTGTCCGCGCCACAACGCCGCTGCGCCCACCACCCTGGCAGGGGAGCCGGGCGGGCGCAGCGACCTGCGGGTCAGCGGTCCGCTGCTCCGGATTCGAGGAGCTCCTTGAGCTTCCTCAGGTCCTTGCCCATGGCATGGCGCATCAAGGGGGCCATCAGGAAGCCGGCCACCTTGGAAAAACCTGCCGGCTCGCCGGTGTTGGCCAGCACCATGCGGGTTGCCGAACCCTCGTCGTTCCACGTGTAGGTGGTTTGCATGGGGAAGGGGCCCTGGGCGGTGCGCATGACCAGCCTGCTGCCGGGCACCCATTCGACGAACTCGTAGGTGTACTTCAGCTCGCGCCCCAGGAAGCGGGCACCGAAATCCACGAGCGTGCCCACACCCACCGGCGGGCCGCCGCGGTGAACGGCCGAACCGATGTTTGCGTACCACGTGGGTGCATTGTTGGGATCGGCCGCGAACCCGGCAACGGCCGCCCGCGGCCGCTGGATCACGATCTCGCATTTGACGTCGACCATTGCTGCTCCTGAGGTGTTCCGGCCCGCTCAGCGGGCGGAAACTTCGCGGCCGGTGAAGGCCACGAGGCGTTCGAGGCTGGCTGCGGATTCGTCGACCAGGGTCTCCTGGGCAAAGCTGGCGCCGCGCATCTGCGGGCTGATGGTGTTGCGGGCCAGTGAGAGGACGTAGTCCGAGAGTGCGGGGGCGACGTCCAGTTCGGCTCCGGTGGCCGTGGCCAGGTCCCAGGCGTGGACCAGGAACTCGAGGTTCAGGATGTTCGCGACCATGGTTGCGGGCAGTTCGGCGAAGCCCATGTCGATGGTGCCCTCGAGCCCGCGCTTGGTGAAGGCCTCCAGCGTCGACTGGGCGGCGTCGGCCACTCGGGCCTCGGCCGAGGCGGAGGGGTCATCGAGCAATTCCAGGCCCAGGGCCTTGCCGATGCCGCTGACCGAACCGACCAGGTGGTCCACCAGCTGGGTGACGCTGAAGTTCTCGCACGGGGTGGGCAGGCCGTTGTCGGCCGGCTTGAGCTGGTGCAGGACGCGCTGGGCGATGGCAAGGGTTGCCTCGGCGCTGGTGAGCTCGTTGAGCGGATCGGGGACCGCTGCCCAGTCGTCGGCACCGGCGTCGCCGTCGGTCACGAAGCGCACCAGACGGTCCATGAAGTGGTTCCAGCCCTCGGTGTGCCCGGCGACTTCCTCGGTGGCCAGACCCTCGTGCAGCAGGGTGAGCCGGGTGCCGCCCTCGGTCGGCTCCAGGGTGATGGTGACCGTCGAGGTGTCGGACGCGGAGCCTTCCCAGCCCCAGTCGAAGACCAGGCGCTTGCCGGGCTCGACCTCCTTGACCTGGCCGACAGCGGAATGCCCGGGGGTGATGGTCCAGCGGTATTCGCCGCCGGCACGCAGGTCCATGCGTGCGGCGACGGTTTGCCAGCGGCGCAGCCGTTCCGGCCGGGTCACCAGTTCGAAGGCGGCCTCGGGATCGAGCGGGAGGAACACGGATTTTTCGATGGACATGGGGATTCTCCTTGGGGTGTTCATGAATTCGGGCCCGTGGCCTCGGCGACCAGCAGGTCCAGCTCCGAAGTCCAGAAGGACTCCAGCGCCCGGCGCAAGGTGGCCATCCCGGAGGGATCAAGCCGGTAGTACCGGTTTCGGCCGTCTTTCCTGGCCGTGACCAGCCCAACTTCTGCCAACAACAGCAGGTGTTGGGAGATGGCCGAGCGGGTCACGGGGAAGTGCTCGGCCAGTTTGCTGACGGTGTGTTCCCCGTCGGCAAGGATGTGGAGCAGGGCGCGCCTGGTGGGCTCGGCAGCGGTTTCCAGAACGTCAGGCACAAAAGATACGTTAGCGCTCGCTAACGCATTGCGCAACCCCCCTTGCTGCCAGGAGCTTCGACTTGTCGCCGACCTTCCGCGTCACAGGGCTTGTGGCGGGCCGCGGCGCGCCGTATTCTTAGTTCTGGTCAATATGACACTAACTAGGAAGGTGGACCGGTTGCAGTTTTCGAATGTGGCGGAACGCCGCGAACAACCACCGGCGCTTGCCGTGTCCACGGTCATCTTCTCGCTGCGCGACGACGAGCGCACCGGGCGCAAAAGCCTGTGGCTGCCCCTGGTCCGCCGCACCCGCGAGCCGTTCCGCGGCCAGTGGGCACTTCCCGGCGGCCCCCTGGGGCCCCGCGACTCGCTTGTCGACGCCGCGGCGAACAACCTGCGCGACACCACCGGGCTCATCCCGCGCTACCTAGAACAGCTTTACGCGTTCGGGGACCTGGACCGCTCGCCCACCCGCCGGGTCGTCTCCATCGTCTACTGGGCGCTGGTCCGCGAGGACGACCCGCACGACACCGCCACCTCGGTGCTGCTCGATGACCCCAACGTCGCCTGGTTCCGTGCCGATGACCCCGAGGTCCTGGGGAACCTGGCCTTCGACCACCGCCAAATCATCGAGTATGCGTTGTGGCGGCTGCGCAACAAGGTCGAATACGGCTCCATTGCCCATCGGCTGCTCGGCGAGCGCTTCACCCTCGCCCAGGTCCGCGAGGTCTATGAAGCGGTGCTGGACAAGGCACTGGACCCGGCAAACTTCCGCCGGACGCTGCGCAGCACCCCCGACATCGAGGAAACCGACGAATTCCTCGCCGGCGGCAAGCACCGCCCCCCACGCCTTTATCGCTACACCGGCTCAACCACCCATCCCCTTGAGAGCGAGAACATCTCATGAGCAGCATCCCAGCCACCCTGCAGACCCTGAAGCTGGTTTCACCCGAAGCCAGCTGCAACACCGACCTGACCAAGGGTCCCTGGCTCTTTGACACCGGGGAGGCCGCGTACGGCCCGGGGTCCTCGCAGGAAGATGTGGCCCCGGCCGACACCCCGCGGCAGGGGGACATCCCCTCCGAATACCGCGAGGCCTCCGACGAGGAACTCACCGCCCGCATCCTGGCGGCCAAGGAAACCCTCGGTGATTCCCTGGTGGTCCTGGGCCACCACTACCAGCGCGACGAGGTGGTGCGTTTCGCCGACTACATCGGCGACTCCTTCCAACTGGCCAACGCGGCATTGACCCGTGAACAGGCCAAGTACATCGTCTTCTGCGGCGTGCACTTCATGGCCGAGACCGCCGACGTGCTCTCCACGGATGAACAGAAGGTCATCCTGCCCAACCTGGCCGCCGGCTGCTCGATGGCGGACATGGCCGACGAATCCAGTGTCGAGGAATGCTGGGAACAGCTCATGGACCTGTATGCCGACGAGTCGGACGCTGACGGCTTGGCCTCGGTGATCCCCGTGACCTACATGAACTGCTCGGCGGCGCTGAAGGCGTTCGTGGGCAAGCACGGCGGGATTGTGTGCACCTCCTCGAACGCCGCCACGGTGCTTCAATGGGCGTTCGAACGCGGCCGCCGCGTGCTCTTCTTCCCCGACCAGCACCTGGGCCGCAACACCGCCAAGGCCATGGGCGTGCCGCTGGAGCAAATGCCGATGTGGAACCCGCGCAAGCCGCTGGGCGGCAATGAAGCGGCCACCCTGCTCGACTCGAAGGTGATCCTCTGGCACGGCTTCTGCTCGGTGCACAAGCGTTTCACCGTGTCCCAGATCGAGCGTGCCCGCAAGGAGCACCCAGGCGTGCGGATCCTGGCGCACCCCGAATGCCCGATGCCGGTGGTCGACGCCGCCGACGAGGCAGGCTCCACCGACTACATCCAGAAGGCAGTGGCCAACGCCCCTGCCGGATCGGTCTTCGGCATCGCCACCGAAATCAACATGGTCAACCGGCTCGCTGCCCAGCACCCCGAGCACACCATCTTCTGCCTGGACCCGGTCATCTGCCCGTGCTCCACCATGTACCGCATCCACCCCGGCTACCTCGCCTGGGTGCTCGAGGCACTGGTGGACGGGGTCGTGCTGAACCAGATCAACGTACCCGCAGGGATCGCCGCCGACGCGAAGGTGGCCCTGGAGCGGATGCTGGCGGCACGGCCGTGAACGCCACCGGGCTGGTGGTCGTGGGCTCCGGCGTTGCCGGGCTCTACGCCGCGCTGACGGCCGCCGTGCGCGGGCTGGACGTGGTGCTGCTGACCAAGGACGCGCTCGCCGACTCCAACTCCTGGTATGCCCAGGGCGGCCTGAGCGCCGTCGGTCCGGCCGGGGTGGCCGCCGGCGACTCGATCGCCAGCCACATTGCCGACACGCTCACCGCCGGGGCGCAGCTCAACGATGCGGACGCGGTGGCCATCATGTGCACCTCCGCGTGGGGACATGTGCAACGGCTCATCGGTGCGGGCGCCGAGTTCGACACCGACGCCTCCGGCACCTTCGCCCTGGGCCTGGAGGCGGCCCACGCCCACCCGCGGATCCTGCACGCCGGCGGGGACGCCACCGGCAAGGGCCTGGCCAGTGCGCTGATCGCTGCCTGCCGCGCGCAGCAGGCAGCCGGACGGCTGGAAATCCGCGAACACGCATTCGTCACCGAATTGCTGACCGAGGAAAACCCGTACGCGGAGGCCGGATCCGACCGGCAGGCCACCATGGTCACGGGGGTGCGGGTGCTCGGAGGCGAGGGACAGAGCGATGAACTGCACGCCGAGGCCGTGCTGCTGGCCACCGGCGGTGCCGGACAGCTCTTTGCCGCCACCACCAATCCGCACGGTGCCACCGGAGACGGGGCCGCCCTGGCCTACCGGGCCGGTGCCGTGCTGGCCGATGCCGAATTCATCCAGTTCCACCCCACGCTGGTCAGCCCCGGCGGCTTCATGGTTTCCGAGGCCGTGCGCGGCGAAGGCGCGGTGCTGCTGAACGAACGCGGCGAGCGCTTCATGCAGGCCGTCCACCCGGATGCAGAGCTCGCGCCCCGGGACGTGGTGGCCCGCGCCATCCACGCGGTGCGCGCCCAGGGCGGCACCGTGCACCTGGATGCCCGCGCCGTCGAGGCGCGGCACGGTGCGGGGTTCCTGGCCCGCCGCTTCCCCTCCATCACCCGCGAACTGAAGAAGCTGGGCTATGACCTGGCCGCCGAACCGGTGCCGGTGACGCCCGCTGCCCACTACTGGATGGGCGGGATCCTGACCAACGACACCGGCGCTTCCACGCTACCCGGGCTCTTTGCGGCGGGCGAGACCGCATGCACCGGGGTGAACGGCGCCAACCGGCTGGCCTCCAACTCGCTGCTCGAGGGCTTGGTCTTCGCCTGGCGCACCGTGGTGAACCTGCCCTCCGACCTCGCGGCCGCCACCGCCCTGGCCGCTGCGGTGGCCAACAGCGCAGGCATGAAGGTGATGCCCACCCGGCCTGCGGGAGCCGGGAACTTCGAGTATTCCGGCAGCGACCCGGCGGAAACCGCCACCGCGGACATGGAACTGGCCCAGCTGCAGGAACTGGCCCAGCTGCACCTGGGCGTCGATCGCACCGCCGAGGGGCTGCGCAGCGCCTTGGACCGGTTGGCTTGCTGGCGAGTGACCGGCAACGACCGGGCTTCCCGTGAGCGCGCCAACCTGCTCACAGTGGCCACCGTCGTGGCCACTGCAGCCCTGGAACGGGAAAACTCCATCGGCGCGCACTACCGCAGTGACGCCATCGCGGCCCCGCAGCCGGTCAACGGGCACCTGCCCCGCTTCGGCCGCGCCCTGGCCGCGACAGCCGCCACCCAGAACCTAAGGACCAAGACCCTTGTCTAACACCACCGCCCCCGCACCGACCCGCACCGCTTCCGTCATGCCGGTCCCTGCGCGCGTCATCGAGAAAATCGTCCTGGCTGCCCTGGAAGAGGACAATCCCCGCGGGGACCTGACCGGGAACACGCTGATCCCCGCGCACACCACCGCCACCGCAGCGGTCATAGCCCGCGAACCGGGCATCTGCGCCGGGCTGGACACCTTCATCGCCGCCATGAGGCTCTCGGACCCCGCCCTGGAGCTGGTGCCGGCGCTCGCCGACGGTGATCGATTCGCCGCCGGGGAAACCCTGGTCACGGTCACCGGGCCCGCCCGCGGGCTGCTGGCAGGGGAGCGAGTGGGGCTGAACCTGCTCCAGCGCATGTCCGGCATCGCCACCGCCACCGCCGCCTTCGTGGCCGAAACGGCCGGCACGAACGCCCGGATCGCCGATACCCGCAAGACCACCCCGGGGCTGCGCGTGCTGGAGCGCTACGCGGTGCGCTGCGGTGGCGGGCACAACCACCGCGACAATCTCTCCGAGGCCGTGATGGCCAAGGACAACCACCTGGCCCTGCTGGGCAAAGGCTCGGAGCTGACCAACGCGTTGCGCAAGGCCCGTGCGTCCCTGGGTCACACCGTCCACTTCGAGGTGGAGATCGACTCCCTGGACCAGCTCGACGCGGTGCTCGCCGCCGGGGTCGACACCATCATGCTGGACAACTTCAACCTCGCCGACCTGGCCACCGGCGTGCGCCGCATCGCCGGGGCCGCGCTGGTGGAGGCCTCTGGCAACGTTAAGCTGGATACCGTGGCAGCCATCGCCGCCACCGGGGTCGACGTCATTTCCTCCGGCGCCCTGACCCACTCGGTGCGCGCCCTTGACCTCGGCCTGGACATCAGCATGGAAGCGAACTGACGTGATCTACCTCGATGCGGCGGCCACCACGCCCGTGCGCCAAGACGTGCTGGATGTCATCATCCCGCTGCTGACCAGCGACTACGGCAACCCCTCCAGCGCCCACTCGATGGGCCAAACGGCCAAGCGGGCCCTGGACTACGCCCGGGCCACCGCCGCGGACGTGCTGGGCGTGCGGACCGGGGACGTGGTCTTCACTTCCGGGGGCACCGAGTCCAACAACCTGGCGATCAAGGGCCTGGCGCTGGGTGCCCCGCGCGGGCGCCACCTCATCCACTCGGCCATCGAGCACCCCGCGGTGGCCGAGGCCTGCGCCTACCTGGTGCGCCACCACGGCTTCGAACTCGACGTCGCCCCCGTCGGTTCCGACGGGATCCTGGATATCGACGCGTTCAGCAAGCTGCTGCGTCCGGACACCACGCTGGTCTCGGTGATGGCTGTGAACAACGAGGTCGGCACGATCCAGCCGATCGCCGAGGTGGCGGCCGCCGCCCATGCGGTGGGGGCGCTGGTGCATTGTGACGGGGTGCAGGCAGCCGGTTGGCTGGACATGGGCCAGATCGCCGCGCACGTCGACGCGCTGAGCATCTCCGGGCACAAGATCGGCGGGCTCAAGGGTGCCGGGTTGCTGATGGTCCGCGGCAAGCTGGCCCTGGAACCGCTGGTCCACGGCGGCGGGCAGGAACGCGAACGCCGCTCCGGCACCGAAAACGTGGCCGGCGCCGTGGCCACCGCCACCGCGATGTCCCTGGCCGCGGCAGCCAACGCCGGCGGCATCGCCGACGGCTACGGACGGCATTTCATCGACACCGTGCTCAAGGGGCTGAACACCGGCGGGCGGATCCGTGCCAGGCTCACCGGGGATCCCACCCGGCGCGTGCCGGGCATCGTCTCCTTCGTCTTCCCGGAGACCGGCGGAGAGACGGTGCTGCTCGAACTCGAGCGCCGCGGGGTGATGTGCTCCTCGGGCTCGGCCTGCGCCGCCGGGTCCACCGACGCCTCGACCGTGCTGCTGGCCATGGGCTACGACGAGGAGGTTGCACACACCGCGGTGCGGCTGAGCTTCACCCGAAACGTGAAGGAAGCCGAAATTGCCACCGCCGCCCGCGCCGTGGTTGCGGCGGTCAAGGCCATCGCCGGGGAATGAACACGTCCCGGCCATGGAGCCGGGGGCAGGCCATGTGATATCCATGTCTGCATGAGCATCGTGCTGGTTGAAGGCGAAAGCGACGCCGTCGCCATCAGGACCTTGGCCCGGAGGCTGGCCCTTCCCGAACCCCGGGTGCTGCCCGTCGGCGGGTCCAAGGGCGCCCGCCGCGCCGCCGGCGAACTGAACGGCCAGCGGCTTGTCGGTTTGGTGGACGCGGCCGAGAGGCGCGACTTCGAGCGAGTGCTGATGACGGTGTTTGTCTGCGACCCGGACCTGGAAGCCGAGTTCATCCGTGCCTTGGGCGTGGAAGGCGTCGAAGCGGTGATCGCCGGGCAGGGCGAGCTTGTGTCCTTCCGGCGCCTGCAGTCCCAGCCCTTCCAGCGGGCGCAACCCATCGATCGCCAGCTGGCGCGGTTCTTCGGCGGACGCAGCGGCAACAAGGTGCGCTACGCCGGGCTGCTGGCGGAGGCGGTGCCGTTGGAGTCCATTCCCGCTCCGTTGGCCTCGCTGCTGGCAAGCCTCTAAGTCTTCCGGGTGCCCGCGCGGTTCAGTGTCGGGTTCAGCGCTGGAAGGTATTCCCGGTCCAGGGGGCTGCCTAATTCGTGAGTGGGAATGCGCCGACGGGATTTAGTGCGATGCCCCATACGCGGACAGGAAATAGACCATCAGGGTTGTCATTGCCATGGCCAGCGACGGCACCCAAAACCCAATGCGGTCATTGACGATCCGTCCGAAGCCTTGTAGAATATGTGTTCTAATCATGTTCGGGGCACGACGGCCCGGCGGCCTGGGGGCGGTTACAGCGACCGGTACATCAGGTTCAGCCCCACCATGCCGCGGTCGGGGTGGTTGAAGGCCCCGGGGATCGTGGCCAGGATGCTGAAACCCAGGGACTGCCACAACCGGATGGCATGCGCGTTGGTGGCAACCACGGCATTGAACTGCATGGCCGTGAAGCCCTGCGCCGCGGCCTCCTCGATGACGTGGCGGCCCAGCGTGCGCCCCAGCCCGCGGCCGGAGGCATGGGAAGCGACCATGAACCCGGCATTGGCAATGTGCGAACCCGCGGCCGGCAGGTTGGGATGCAGCTCGGCGGTCCCCGCGATTTTCCCGTCCGGATCCACCGCCACATAGACCGTCCCGCCGGGCTTGCCCATCCACCACGTGCGGCATTCTTCCTCGGTGGCATCCACGGGCCAGCAGTAGGTCTGGCCGGCGCGGACCACCTCCTCGATGATGGGCCACAGGCCCGTCCAATCCTCGGGGGTGGCAACTCGAATATCCATCCACCCAATCTAATCCACCGCAGGCTCCATCGCCTGGTTGCGGATATACAACTTCCCCGCCCTGTTCCCGGCTGGCGGTGCACGAGTAGGGTGACGCCTAGGCGGGTACCCCCCCTCGCGGGCGCAGGGGGGGGTGGCGAGGTGGAATCGGGAGGAAGGTGCATATGTCCAAGCGCAGCGACGCACGGGTGCGCGAATTGCTCGCCTCCATGGCCTCGATTGCCAGCGACCTCTCCGTCACCGCCATCACCCACCGCGTGCTGGACGAGGCGATGAAGATCTTCGGAGCCACCTCGGGGGTGCTCGAGCTGACCAGCGCCTCCCACCAACAAGGACTCCTGGCCAAGGGCAGTGGCGCCGCCACCTTGGGGGAGCCCGCCGGCAAAGACGAAGCCAAGCGCCTGCGCCTGGAGTTGATGACTCGGCAACACCACTTCGCCCGCCTCACCCTGGGACCCAAGAACGGCAAGGACCGCTATTCCCAGGCCGACAGGAAGCTGGGGGAGGCGCTCGCCGGGAGTGCGGGTGTGGCCCTGGAAAATGCCCAGCTCTACCAGGACGCCGCCGACCGTGCCCGCTGGCTGGAAGCATCGGCCCGCATCGGAGGTCTGCTGGGAGGCGAATCCCCCCACCACACCCAGGGCCTGAACGACGTCGCGGAGCTGGCGCGCCTCGAGGCCAGGGCCAAGTACGTCCTGTTGCTGCTCCCCATCGACGGGGGCGGTCCCGGCGCGAGTGGATACCGGATTGCCGGGATCAGCAGGCACGTGCACCCGCACCTGGCCGGCCGGGTCCTGCTGGAGACGGGGGAGCGCCTCGGTTCGGCGCTGCACCGCACCGCACCGACCCTGCTGCCCACCCCCGAGGCAATCGTGCCGCTGGGGGAACTGGCCGACGGGACCCACACCCTGGTGGCCGCGCTGTCGGCCCGCGGCACCCACTACGGGTTGCTCGTTGCCATCAGGGAACACGGGGCCGGCCCCTACCGTCCCGTCGAGAGCCAAATGGCAGGGATCTTCGCCGACAACGTCGCCCAAGGGCTGGGACTGGTCCAGATGCACCACCTGCGAGAGGACGTGCTGCTCTACCTGGAACGCGAACGCATCGCCCGGGACCTGCACGACATCGTCATCCAGCGCATCTTCGCCGCCGGCCTGGGCATCAGCGCACTGCGCAAGCAACTGCCCACCGACACCACCCGGGAACGTGCCAGCGGCATCGCCGGGGAACTGGACACCACCATCGCCGAATTGCGCGCCACCATCTACTCGCTGCGCGCCCACGCGGGGGAGACGGAGAGTCCCAGTTCCCACATCCTGCGCGCCATCCGCCGGGCCTCGGCACCCCTGGACTTCACCCCGGCGCTGCGCCTGGGCGACAACATCGACGCCCTCACCGACGAAACCACGCTCACCCACCTGTTGGCCGTGATCACCGAGGCGCTGAGCAACGTGGGGCGCCACGCCCACGCCCACACCGTGGAACTGTCCATCGAACGCACCGACGACACCCTGACGCTCGTGCTGCGCGACGACGGAATCGGATTCATTGCCCCCGTGGCCGAAAGCGGTCTGGCAAACCTGCGGCAACGCGCCGCAGAACTCGGCGGCACGCTGGTCATTGACTCCGCCCCGGGGGAAGGGACAACGCTGCGCTGGGTCGTGCCGATGCCCGCCGAGGCCTGAAGCCTGGGAAGGCTAGGTTCCCCCGTCGTTGAGCCCCGGAAGCGGATGGGTCACAAACACCGCAGCCTGCGTGCGGGACTCGAACCCCAGCTTCGCCAACATCGATGACACGTAGTTCTTCACCGTCTTCTCCGCCAAGCGCATGCGCTCGCCGATCTGCCGGTTGCTCAGCCCCTCGCCGACCAATTCCAGCACCCGGCGTTCCTGCGTGGTCAGCTGGCTGATGCGCGGGTCGGTGTTCTCGTGGGTGATGAGCCCCGAGACGATCCTGGCCTTGAGCCCCGGGGTGAACAGCGATTCGCCGCGTGCTGCCCGGCGCAGTGCGCGGATCAGGTCGTTGCCGGCGATCTGCTTGAGCACGTAGCCGACGGCCCCGGCAAGCACCGCCCCGCGCAGCGCCTGCTCGTCGTCGTAACTGGTGAGGATCAGGCAGTTCAGCGACCCGTCGATCGAGCGCACGTCGCGGCAGACCTCGATGCCCGTGCCGTCGGGCAGGCGGGCGTCCAGCACCGAGACGTCGGGGCGCAGCGCCGGGATCTGCTTCCGGGCATCGCGTGCCGTCCCCGAGGTGCCCACTACCTCGAAACCCTCACCCTCCAGCAGCTCGGCCAGGCCGCGGCGGACCAGCTCGTGGTCATCGAGGATGAATACGCGGATGGGGGCGGCGGATTCGGCGTCGAGGTGGGTGCCGGTGGCCTGGCCAGGGGAAGCATCCGATGACGCTGCGTGGTCCATGGCGGTTCCTCCCGATCCCCGTTGGCGTGTGCCGGTTACCGTGCACAACTCCCATCCTTGCCGCCGAACCCGCCCCGGACAAGGGGCCAAAGGCCCGTCGTGGAATTCCCGGCCCGGGGGATCTGCGGCAGCGGGTGAAACTGTTCTCAGGCCTGCTGCGGGAAGCCCAGGAGCGAGCGGACGCGGGCATATTTTGCCGCCAGGCGGAGCCGCGTTTGCCCGGGCAGTGCGGCGGTGCGCGCCGGATCGGTGTTGTCCTCGATGTCGGCGCGTTTGACGCGCAGGGCAATGGGGTTGGCCCGGATGCGCCCGCAATAGTCTTCCAGCCGTTCGCCCTTGGTCTTGGTGACCGCCCTGACCGCTTCGATGACGGTATCGGGGATTCCGGCCTCGGCGAGCTGCGCCGCGGAGACATCGCAGTCTTCGAGCACATCATGCAGCCAGCCGGCGGCCACTGCCTCGTTCGTGCCGCCGTGCAGGCGTACGCCCGCGGCCACCCGGGCGGGGTGGGTGATGTAGTCGAGCCCCGCCTTGTCCACCTGGCCCGCATGGGCGCGGCGGGCGATGTCTTCGGCAATCCCCACGAATGCTTCTTCGGCCATTGGTTCCTCCGTTGCTTGCAGCGCACTGTCCTGCTGCCCAGGGTACCGAGTCCGGCGGACGGTTGGCCGCAGCGATCGAAATTCCGGTGCGGGCAAACTTCTCGACGCAGGACGCGGTGGGCGTCCGTGAACGGCGAGGGACGCCGTGGTGGATGAGGCGAACGGCAAAACCCCTGCCGCGGGGGTTCCTAGGAGATGCCTTCTTGGGGCGGGTAGGTGAGGGTGGTTCCCTCGACCTGCGCGAACGAGGTGAGCGTGTGTGGGGTTGCCTTGGTGCTTGAAAAGATGTCCAGGACCTCGACGCCGCGCACCACCAGGGCGTCGCCGACCAGCGTGCGGTGGCAGCGCCAGGGGACGGCCTCGGCGCACATGATGGCAGTGTCGTTGTTCGTGGCATTCTCCAGCAGGTCATCGATGGCAGCTGCGAATTCACCGGTCTGCATGTAGTCGGCGTAGCCGCGGAAGGAATCGTTGCGCCAGGCACCATTGATGCTGTCCTTGTGGGTCGGGCGCAGGCCGCCGAGATCCCTGGCGCGGCGGTAGCCGATGCCGGCGGCATCCAGGCTTGCGGCCAGGTCCTCGCCGTTGAATTGGGGGTTGTGCCGGGACTTGGGAATGGTCCGGATGTCCACGAGCTGCCTGATGCCGTGGGCGCGCAGGATCGCGATGAAGTCGGCGACCTCGTGGGTCGAATGGCCAATGGTGTGGATGCGGGTGGTGGCCATGATGTGCTCCCCTCGTGCCAACCCGGCGTGGATGCCGGGAACGGAAACGCCGCTTGTCTTCAGCGTAGGCGACTTCCCCGCCCATGCCCATGGCTTGCCGCGGCGGCACTCATCGGCGCTGGAGCTCCGGCGGCCGGCCTTCAAGCCACTGGGCACGGGTGATCGCGTATTCGACATCGCCGAGCTCGTCGCCGTCGATGCGCACCGGCCAGTCGGCGACAAAATGGCGGACCAGGTCCATCCCGCATTTTTCCATGACCATCCGCGAGGCGATGTTCACCGCCATGGTGCTGGCATGGACCCGGGTGACGTCGATGGAATCCGCGCTGAACGCATGGTCGATGAGCGCGGAGGCCCCCTCGGTGGCCAGTCCTTGGCCCCAGAAACGGTGTTTGAGCCGGTAGCCAAGTTCCGGTTCATCCACCGGGTCCCCGGGCTCGGGGCGCAGGTGGAACCAGCCGGTGAATTCCCCGCTGTCGCGCAACTGCGCCACCCAGAACCCGAAGTCGGGTCCCTTCCGGTGGTACTGAAGGTAGGCGGGGATGTACTCGTCGATGATTTCCTGCCGGGGCGTGGGCATGGAGTTGGTGATATAGCGCATGACCCGCGGATCCGAATCCAGCTCCTCCAGCAGCCCGGCGTCGTCAGCGGTGAATTCGCGCAGCAGAAGCCGCGCGGTCTGCAGCAGGATCCTCATGCCACCAGTGTGCACCGGGGCCAGCTCCCCGGAACAGCCTTGGCCTGCCACCGCAGCTATTCCTTGATGGCTCCCTCGAGCATGCCCTTGATGAAGTGGCGCTGCATCAGGAAATAGAGCAGGGCCACCGGCAGCGCCACCAGCACCGCGGCCGCGGCCAACAAGGCCGTGCCCTGGGTGTACTGCCCTTGGAAGAAGGCCAGGCCCAACGGTGCGGTGCGAAACGACCCGGAGGGTGACATCACCAGCGGGATCAGGAACTCGTTCCAGGTCCACATGAACATCAGCACGACCATGGTGGTGATGGCCGGGCGCCCCATGGGTACCAGGATGGAGATGAGGATGCGGGCCTTGGAGGCACCGTCCACGCGCGCGGCATCCATGATCGAGGGGCTCACGGACTTGAAGTAGGCGCGCATCCAGTAGGTGCCGAACGCGACCGACTGCGCTACCTGGGGCAGGGCCACGGCCCAGAGCGTGTCGGTGAGCCCGAAGGTGCGCAGGTCAAAGAACAGCGGCACGATGATGGCCTCGGAAGGCACCATGATGCCCAGCAGGAAGAGGTAGAAGAGCGCCTGCTCGCCGCGGAAGGACATGGTCCCGAACGCGTAGCCGGAGAGGATCGAGAGCACCACGGCCAGGGACACCACGATCACCGCCACCATCACCGAGGTGCCCATGTACTGCCCGAAGCGTCCCTCCACCCAGGCGGTGGCGAAGTTCGACGGGTGGAAGGCGCCGTTCCGGGCGGCGGCGGCATTGGCCGGGCCGAAAGCGGTGGCCAGGATGGAAAGCACCGGGGTGAGCACGATGAGCGAGAAACCGATGAGGATCGCGTAGTTCAGCGTGCGCTCGGTGCCCGAGACCCTCATGCGCCGCGCTCCGAGATCCGGTTCACGGCCAGCGTGATAAGGAAGATGATCACTGTCAGGGTGACGCCGATGGCGGCCGCGGAGCCGACCTGCCCGGTCTCGAAGGCCCGCCGGTAGACTTCGTAGCTGGGCACCGTGGTGGAGGAACCTGGCCCGCCGGAGGTGGTCATGTAGATCAGGTCGAAGGTCTTCAGCGAGGCCACGATGGTCAGCGTCAGCGCCACGGTGACCTCGGCGCGGACGGCCGGGACGATGACGGCGAAGAACTCGCGGATGGCCCCGGCGCCGTCAAGCCGCGCCGCCTCGAAGAGCTCGGTGGGGATCTTGGCCATGCCGGCAAGCAGCAGCACGGTGACCAGCCCGGTGGACACCCAGGAACCGACCAACCCGACGGCCGGCAGCGCGAAGGCGTAGTCCCCGAGCCAGGAACGGGTGAGTGCATCCAGCCCGATGGAGCGCAGCCCGGAATTCAGCAGGCCGTCGGGGGCGTAGATCTGCTTCCAGGCCACGGAGACCACCACCATGGCAATGACCTGGGGCAGGAACACCAGGACGCGGAAGAGCGGCAGGGCCCGGACCTTGGCGCGGGTGAGCACCGCGGCCAGCACCAGGCCGATGCCGCAGGGCAGCAGCGCGTAGAAGAAGATGAAGGCCAAGGCGTGGCCGAACGCTGCGCGCAGGCGTTCATCGGCGAGGATGTCGGTGTAGTTCCCCACCCCCACGAATGTGGCCAGGGACAGCCCGTCCCATTCGAAGAGGGAGAGGTGCACCGAGCGGGCCAGCGGGTAGAGCATGAACGCGGCGTAGACCGCCAGGGCCGGCGCAATGAAGAGGTAGGGCGTGATGGTTCGCCCGTGGCGGGCCGAGCGTGTGCCCGGCCCGCCGGTGGTGTCACTTGCCTTGGGTGAAGCCGGCATAGTCCGCTTCCATGGCGTCGGTGAACGCCTTAGCCTTGATCCACCGATGAGATTTGGGACCTGCCCGGCGTTTTAACCACGAAATGCCCGTCATATCAGGGAAAATTGAACTTGCGACAGTAACAACATTCCTGAAATGAAGGGCATCTCGTAGATGCAAGTTTCCCACAAACCCTCCGCCGTGTCAGTTTCCTTCGACGAATCGAACCTCGTGTCCGCCGCCGGGTTGCTGCCGGCCATGGTCCTGGCCCGGGACTCGGGCCTGCATGAACTGGCCGACCAGTGGCTCAGCGTGCCCACCGACAAAGGTGCCAACGCCGGGTTAAAGATTGCTTCTCTCGTGGCCGGGATGGTGGCCGGCGCCGACTCCATTGACGATATGGCCCTGTTGCGGCACGGGGCCATGAAAAAGGTCTTCACCGCCTGCTACGCCCCCTCCACCCTGGGGTCCTTCCTGCGCTCCTTCACCTTCGGGCACGTGCGCCAGCTCGATGCCGTGGCCTCCAGGTTCCTGGTGGGCCTGAACCGCAAGGCCCCGCTGCTGGGAAACCCCGGGGAGAACGAGTTCATCTTCCTTGACGTCGATGACACCATCATCGAGGTCCACGGATACCAGAAGCAGGGCTCGGGCTACGGATATTCCGGGGTGCGCGGGCTCAACGCCTTGCTGGCCACAGCATCCACGAAGGACGCGGTGCCGTTCATTGCCGCCCAACGCCTGCGCAAGGGCGCAGCCAACTCCGCCCGCGGAGCCAAGAAGTTCGTCACCGAGGCACTGGGCACGCTCACACGTTGCCAGCCCGGATCGAAGGTGTTGTGCCGTTTCGACTCGGCCTACTACGGCCACGGGCCGGTATCGGCGGCCATGAAGGCGGGCGCGCAGGTCTCGGTGACGGTGCGCATGGACCCGGCCGTGAAGCGGGCGATCGCCACGATCCCGGAGACTGCCTGGGAGACCATCCACTACACCGATGCGATCCTTGACGAATCCACCGGGGTCTTGGTCTCCAGCGCCGAGGTCGCCGAAACCGGCTTCACCGCGTTCACCTCCCGCAAGAAAGCCGAACGGGTTCCCGGGCGCCTGGTCGTGCGCCGGATCCCGGAACTGAACCCGAAGAAGGCCGCCGGGCAAGGCACCCTCTTTGACACCCACCGTTTCCACGCGTTCTTCACCACCGTGGATTCCGGCGTCCTGGACACTGTCGCTGCGGACAAGACCCACCGCCAACACGCGGTCATCGAGCAGGTCAACGCGGATTTGAAGGACAGCGCACTGGCCCATATGCCCTCCGGGCACTTCGGCGCCAATAGTGCATGGCTGGTGGCCGCGGCCATCGCCTACAACCTCACCCGCGCCGCCGGGATCCTGGCCGGCGGCACCTTCGCCAACGCCAGGAGCGCAACGGTCCGGCGCAAGCTCATCCAGGTTCCGGCGCGCATCGCGCGCAGCGCCAGGAAAACCAGGCTCCGGCTTCCGCTGGATTGGCCCTGGGAAACCGAGTGGGAACGGCTCTTCACTTCCGCGCACGCCCCACCCCAAATCGCCTAGAACCGTTCACCGAGCCCTCTGCGGCGCAACCAGGAAACCACCGTGGAACACCCGCCGACAGCGAGGCCGGCACCCTTCCCGTGCCCAAAAACGAAACCGCCCCCGTCCGTCGCCAGCAGACGACGACCGGGGGCGGATCGGTGGATCAAGGCTTAGCATCGAGCTTGCCGGCCAGCAGGCCCTGCAGCGAGTCGCCGAGGGTGTCTCCCATGGACGGGGTCGCGTAGTCCAGGTAGGGCAGCAAGGCTCCCTTGGTGGTGACGGTCTCGAACTCCGTGTAGACGTCCTTGAGCACGCCGGAGGCCGGGGCGTACTTCTGGGTGTTGATGACCGGCAGGTTCCCGGTGTCGGCCAGCACTGCCATCGCCTCGTCGTTGGTGATGAAGTCGATGTAGGCGGCGGCCAGATCAGGGTTTTCGGTCTTGGAGGTCACCGTGAAGGGCAGCCCGGTGCCGCCGGTGGTATGCGCGCCCGTCCCGGCGGTTGCCGGCGGGACGAAGAACCCGACGTCCTCGCCCATGGCGTCGGCCAGGTCCGCGGCCATCCAGGAGCCTCCCATCAGGAACACGCCCTCGCCCTTGGCCAGGTTCTGCCAGGCGGCATCGTATTCGGTGCCGTTGACGCCCTCGTTGAAGTAGCCCTCGGCGTTCCAGTCGGCCAGTTCGGCTGCCGCGGCCTCGTTTTCCGGGGTGTTCCAGGTGGAACCGGCGTTGCCGAAACCAAGCTTCTCGATGTCCTCCGCCGGCACCTTGGCGCCCTGGAGGGGGCCAAAGACGTGGCCGGCGGGCCACTTCTCGATGTTGCCCAGCAGCAGGGGCGTTTCGCCCTTGTCCTTGGCGGTGGCGATGGCTGCCTCGAAGCCCGCCCAGTCGGACGGGACTTCCGTGCCGAGGGATTCCAGCTTCTTCTTGGAATAGAAGACACCAACCACCTCGCCGACCTGCGGCAGCCCGTAGACCGAGCCGGAGCCGAACGTGGTGCCGTCGGTGGAGTACTGCGAGTACTTCAGCACGGACGCGGGGTAGCGCTCGGTCCAGCCGTAGGCCTGCGCCCACGCATCGAGCGGCAGCAGCTGCCCGGCCTTGACGAAGGCGCCCATGGTGTTGCGGCCGTTGTTGGCCTGGACCACGTCGGGGGCGTCGTTGCCGGACAGTGCCAGGCGCAGGGTCTTGCCCAGGTCCTCGAAGGACTGGGAATTGCGCTCGATGGTCACGTTCGGATACTTTTCCTCGAAGGCGGCATTGAGCTTGGTCATCTGCTCGTTCTGCCCGCCGCGGACCTCCTGGTCCCAGACGGTGAGCGTCTGCTCGCCCATCTTTGAGACATCCGTTTCCACGGGGGCGCTGGTCAGCGGGGCAGAGGACGTGGGGGCCTCGGAGCCCGGCGTGCAGGCCGAGAGCGTCAGTGCCAGGGCCGCGGCAGCGGCCAAGGCCCCGGTGAGGGTCTTGCCTCGGGGTTTCATGGTGGTCCTTTCATGCAAGGTACGTAGGTGCAAGTGATGCGACATGTCTCGGTGGCCGCCGCCGGGACGGCGGGTGCGGTTCATCGGGCCGGGGGAAGTGGCTTGTATCCATTGGTCCGGTAGTGTGCCTCGGCCTCGGTCAGCAACCCGAACGTGGCCTCGGCCCGGCGCACGGCATTGAGCTGGTGCTGCGGCAGGACCTCGTCCAGGAAACCGTAGCGCTTGGCGATGTCGGCGCACTCGGCGTTCTCCCGAGCCCGCAGCTTTGCTGACTCCCACCAGTCGGCGATGTCTCCCCAGCCCGGGGAAGCCAGGGAGCCGCCAAAGTGCTTCACGGCCAGGGCCGAGCACAGCGTGGAGAAGAGCAGACGCTGCTCCAGCGGCCAGCCGGCCAGGGTGCCGAGCACGATGCCGGCCGAAAACACGTCGCCGGCGCCGGTCGGGTCGATGGCAGGAACCGGCAGGCTGGGAACGCGGGCGCGTTCGCCGGTGGTGGAGTCGATGGCGATGGCCCCCTCCACGCCCCGGGTGACGACAACCAGCGGGACGCGTGTCGCGAGGGCCTCGAGCGCGGCGTCCGGGGTGGAGGTGCGGGAGTAGGCCATGGCCTCGACGTGGTTGGGCAGGAAGCCGTGGCAGCGTTCCAGGTCCCCGAGCATGGCCGGATCCCACTTTTCGGTGGGGTCCCAGCCGACGGCCGCGAAGACCTTGCCCTGGTTCGGACCGGTGGCCAGCCACCAGGGCGCCTCGTCCCCGGGCAGTGCCAGCTCGGCAATCATGGCCTTGGAAGTGGGCGGGGTTCCGATCAGCTCCATGGCGCTGACGGGCATCGGGTGCCCGTGGGTGACCATGGAACGGTCGCCGCCGCGGGCCAGGGAGACGGTGACCGCCGAATGCCACTCGGCGAAGATGCGCGAGCGGCTCAGGTCTATGCCCTCCTGCTCTTCCAGCAGCGACCAGGACCAGGCGCCGTAGGCATCGTCCCCGAAGCCGGCCGAGAGCCCGGTGGACAGCCCCAGCCGGGCGGCGGCTACGGCGAGGTTCGCGATGCCTCCGGGGACCGATCCCATGCCCTCGGCCCAGACCTCGGTGCCGGGCTGTGGGGCGGAGGGCAGGCCGGTGAAGATGATGTCGAAGAAGAGCGACCCGTGGAGGAAGAGATCAAGATCGGTGCCGGGATCGGATGCTGTGTCCACCGCTGTATTCCTCTGACTTGTGCCGCATGGAGCCTGCCGCTGCGGGTCGGGTCGATGCACCCCCGGATCGCCCGTGGCGCGGGGCCGCTGGGAGCACCCTTGGACTGGACGTTAGCATGCGTCCAGAGACGGTTCAAGTGATTGAAAATGCTCGTTTTTGCGCATTTCTGACTGCTAGGGTGATGCCATGCTCATCAGCGCACGGCAGGGTTCCATCCTGCGCCGGATCCAGGAGACCGGTGATGTCTCGGTCCAGCAGCTGGCCGATGACTTGGGCGTGAGTCTGTCCACCATCAGGCGGGACCTGAACCAACTCTCGTCCGAAGGCCAACTTCGCCGAGTCCACGGGGGCGGAAGCCTCGATGCGGAGAAGATCCCCTTCCGCGAGGTGCTCGCCGCCGGTCCGCCGTCGAAGGAAAACATCGCCCGCCGCGCAGCCGAGCTGGTCAGGGACGGAGACGTGGTCCTGCTGGATATCGGGACGACCACCGCCTTGCTCGCCCGGGCACTGCGTGGGCGCCAGATTACGGTGATGACCTCCAGTATTGCGGTGCTCGATGAATTGCGCACCGACACCGAGGTGGAGCTGGTCATCCTCGGGGGAGTCCTGAGGCGCTCCTACCATTCGCTGGTGGGGTCGATGACCCTCGAATCGCTGGCCAACATTCGTGCCAGCATCGGCTTCCTGGGCTGCAGCGGAGTGCGACCCGACACCACGGTGCTCGACACCACCGGCATCGAGGTTCCCGTCAAGCACGCACTGCTGGCCGCCAGCTCGAATATTGTGCTGTTGGCCGACGAAACGAAATTCCCGGGGGTGGGCCTCCGCGAGGTCTGCACCGCCTCGCGCATTGGCACGCTGGTGACCAGCAAGGGTGCCGATCCCCAGACCCTCGAAGCATTCAGGACATCAGGAAGCGAAGTGATTCTGGCATGAAGCTGACCATCATCGGAGGCGGCGGGTTCCGGGTGCCGCAAATCTTTGAGGCCATCTCGGGCGACACGGAGACGGTGCGCATCACCGACCTGTGCCTCTTCGACTCCGACCCGGAACGGGTGGCAGCCATCGAGGCCGTGCTGGCGCAGATGGCCCCTTCCCTGCCCCGGCCCCCGCGCGTCACCACGGCCTCCGGAGTGGATGAAGCGGTCACGGGTGCCGCCTTCATCTTCTCCGCCATGCGCATCGGAGGCACCGGGGGACGGATCAAGGACGAGAGGATCGCCTTGGAAATGGGCGTGCTCGGCCAGGAAACCACAGGTCCCGGCGGGCTGGCCTACGCCCTGCGCACCCTGCCCCACGCCCGCGACCTCGCCGAGCGCGTGGCCAGGCACGCCCCCGAGGCAATGCTCATCAACTTCACCAACCCCGCGGGCATCGTCACCGAGGCCATGCGGGAGGCGCTGGGAGACAACGTCGTGGGCATCTGCGACACACCGATCGGGCTCATGCGCCGGGCTGTCCACGCCATCGGATCCACCCCCGAGGACGTCGACTTCGACTATGTGGGCCTGAACCACCTCGGCTGGCTGCGCAGCCTCACCGTGGACGGAGTGGACAAACTGCCCGGGCTGTTGGCCGACGCCGCGGGGCTTCAAGCCATCGAGGAAGCCAGGCTCATGGGCTTCGACTGGATCAGGACACTGGGAGCGATTCCCAACGAGTACCTCTACTATTACTACTTCCAGCGCGAAGCCACAGAACGCCTGCGCGGCTCGGCCGAGACCCGCGGCGAGTTCCTGCACCGCCAGCAGGGACGCTTCTACGAGGAGGCCTGCCACCATCCCGACAGTGCGTTGGAACTGTGGCAGCGGACCAAGCACGATCGCGAGGCGAGCTACATGGCCGAAAGCCGGCCCGAGTCCGAACGCACCGCTCGCCAGGCCTCCGACATCGAGGGAGGGGGATACCAGCAAGTCGCCCTCGACCTCATGACGGCCCTGCTCGGTGGCAAGCCCGCGACCATGATCCTCAATGTGGCCAATCGCGGTTTGGTTCCCCAGCTGCCCGATGACGCGGTGATCGAGGTGCCGTGCACCGTCACCGGCGACGGCATCGCGCCCAAGCGGATCGCGCCGGTCACCGGCGAGATGCTGGGGCTGCTGCAGCAGGTCAAGGCCGTCGAGCGGTTGACAATTGCCGCTTCGAGAAACAAGAGCGGCGAGCTGGCCTGGCGGGCGCTGGCGGCCCACCCGCTGGTGGATTCAATCTCCGTGGCCAAGACGTTGCTTGACACCTACCGGGAACAAATCCCGGGGGTTGACGCGGCCTTGTCCGGAGGCGAATGAATCAAGGTCCCGGTCCACGGGGAATGGTTCAGTCGGCAACCCGGGCGTCCGCCTCGGCCAGCACCTGGTCGAACCCGCCTTCATGGAAGGAACGGCGCTGGGCCACGGCACCGTTGCCCTCGCTCATCATCCGGGCAAGCCCTGCGCCGACGTATTCGGTGTCTCCGGTGGTCTGCAGTTCCGGGCGGATGTACTGCAACAGCGATTCCAGGCGCCGGTCGATGCTGCACTTGGTGCCGGTGACCAGATCGTACTGGTTTCCGCGGATACCAAACTTGGCGGCCTGCCACTGCGCCATGTCCAAGGCCTCGGGCGCCGGATTCGGGATGCGCCCGGGATTGTTGATGCCGGCGGAAACCAAGGCCCGCGCAATCAACGCCAGGAGGACGACGTCGGAGGCGCGCACCTGGGCATCGGCCGTCCTGATCTCCAATGTGGGGTAGCGCGTGGACAGCCGGGCGGCCCAGCTGATGTGGCCTTGGTCAAGGACCACGTCGGAAGCCAGCAGGAACTCCATCCGGCGCAGGTAGTCCTGTTCGTCAGCAAAATACGGCGGAATGCCTTGGATGGACCAGCGGCGGTACTGGATGGTGCGCCAGGACGCGAATCCGCTGTCGGATCCCCTCCAGTAGGGCGAGTTTGCCCCGAAGGCAGTGAGCAGCGGCAGCCATGGCCGGAGCGCGTTCATGGCCTCCACCCCGGAGGCAAGGTCGTCGATCCCCACATGGACATGGGTGCCGCTGAGGTAGTGCTCGGCGGTGATGGCACCGCAGAATTCGTTGATGGAATAGTAGCGTTCTGAAGCGTGCACAGTTGCCGGGCCGGACGGGATCCGCGGCGGCGTGCCCGACCCGACGAGGTGGAGCCCCGCCTGGCGCGCCACAGCCGAAAGTTCCCGGCGGGCGGCGGTGACGGACTCGATCGCCTCTTGGCGCGTGGTGCAGATCGGCGTACTGCGCTCCAGCTGGCAGGAGAGGAACTCGGGATGCGTGGGACTGCTTCCGCCGTTCACTGCCATCAAG
This sequence comes from Paeniglutamicibacter sulfureus, assembly GCF_030512175.1. Classification (GTDB taxonomy): domain Bacteria; phylum Actinomycetota; class Actinomycetes; order Actinomycetales; family Micrococcaceae; genus Paeniglutamicibacter; species Paeniglutamicibacter sulfureus. The sequence continues at coordinate 2,142,981 of NZ_JAULBL010000002.1, forward strand.
TCGTTGTAAACGCGCCGCCGTGGGACGGCCGGCATCCCGGTTTCACGGTCGATGAGGAAGAACTCTTCCTCAATGCCAAAGGTGCGCACCTCGCACTCGCCCCTAATCGACTGCGGTCAGGCCGGGCAGCTGCTGGCGGGCACCCCGGGCGACCTTCGTGCTGTTGCCGCGTTCCGGCCCTGTCACGCGATAGTGCACGTAGCGGGGATTCTCCGCCGCCAGCCTGACGGCCTGGCGGTCTTCGGGCACGTAGGTGGTGAGCATCCCGTAGAAGGACTCGCATGCACCGCACCAGTATTCGATGTCCCAGCATGGGGGCTGGACCCTTTTGGAGTCGAGCAGAAGGGTGACGTTTTCATAGACAAGATATTCGCTGGAGTCACAGCGTTCACAGGTCGGGGCATCATAGGTTGGTGCCTCGTTCCTTTGGATGATCCAGGCACCGGCTGAGGGGGTTGCCTGCCCGGAAAGCAAAGGCATTCGGGGCACACGCTTGGAAACTGACTTCTTCATGGAGACCACTTTCGACGTACCGTCCAGTAGGTTGGCACACGTTACGTGCAACCATTTCAGCATGTCCCGAACATGTCCCCTTTAGCAATGAATGGTCACCGTCCACGGGTTCGCCTAGCGCAGAATCCATGGCGGACGTTGGGAATAGCTCGATACCGGGCCCACGCCGACCGGGCGTCAGGAGTTGATCCCCAGGCGCACCTTTCCGGCCTCGACGTGCCAGCGTGCATCCAGGCGGACGTTGTCCAACAGGCGGCGGTCGTGGGTCACCAGCAGCAACGCACCCTCGTAGGATTCCAGTGCCTCCTCGAGTTGCTCGATGGCCGGCAGGTCAAGGTGGTTGGTGGGTTCGTCCAGCACCAGCAGGTTCACCCCGCGTGCCTGCAGCAGGGCCAGGCCCGCCCGCGTCCGCTCACCCGGGGACAGATCTCGGACCAGGGATGCGGTTTGGTGGGCCTTGAGGCCGAACTTGGCCAGCAGGGTGCGTGCCTCGGCCGGGTTCATCTGGGGAACCGCAAGTTCAAATCCGTCGCCCAAGGCGGTGCCCTCGTCCAGGTAACTGCGTGCCTGGTCGATCTCGCCGATGGCCACCGAGGACCCCAATGTGGCCGATCCGGAATCCGGCGCCAGGTGCCCCAGCAGTAGTTTCAGCAGGGTGGACTTCCCGGCCCCGTTGGGACCGGTGATGCCAATCCGGTCCCCGGCGTTGACCTGCGCTGAAACGGGTCCAAAGGTGAAGTCGCCGCGGGTGATGGAGACTTCGTTGAGTGTGGAGACCACGGTGGAGGAACGCGGGGCGGCGGCGATCTCGAATTGCAGCACCCATTCCTTGCGTGGCTCGGCTACTTCGTCGAGGCGCTTGATGCGCGATTCCATCTGGCGGACCTTCTGCGCCTGCTTCTCAGAGGACTCGTTGGATGCCTTCCGGCGCAGCTTGTCGTTGTCAGGGTTCTTCTTCATCGCGTTGCGCACGCCCTGGGAGGACCACTCGCGCTGGGTGCGGGCGCGGCCGACCAAGTCGGCTTTCTTTTCCGCGAACTCGTCGTAGGCCTCGCGGGCATGGCGACGGGCAATGGCACGTTCCTCCAGGTAAGAGTCGTAGCCGCCGTCGTACACGGCAACCTGGTTCTGTGCCAGGTCCAGCTCGACGATGCGGGTCACGCAGCGGGCAAGGAATTCGCGGTCGTGGGAAACCAGAACGACGCCGGTGCGCAGCGAAGAGACAAAGGATTCAAGGCGTTCGAGCCCGGCGAGGTCAAGGTCGTTGGTGGGTTCGTCAAGCAGCACCAGATCGAAGCGGGAAAGCAGCAGGGCCGCCAGCGCCACGCGGGCCACTTGTCCGCCGGAGAGTGCTGTCATGAGGGTGTCCGTGGGCAGGGTGAACCCAAGTTCCGCCAGCGTCGCCGGAGCCCGGTCCTCAAGATCCGCCGCGCCGCTGGCCATCCAGTGCTCGAAGGCGGCGGCGTACGCGTCATCGGCACCGGGTGCCCCGGAGCCCAGTGCCTCGGCGGTGGATTCCATGGCCTCGGTTGCCGCAGCACAGCCAGTGCGCCGGGCCAGGTAGGCCTCGATGGTTTCACCGTCGATGCGTTCGTGTTCCTGCGGCAACCAGCCGATGAACGCGCCGTCCGGTGCGCTGGAGACGGTTCCGCCCAGCGGAACGTCCACCCCGGCGAGCAATCGCAGCAGCGTGGATTTGCCGGCCCCGTTGGCACCCACCACCCCGATGACGTCCCCGGGGGAGACGGTGAAGCTGAGGGAAGAAAATAGCGTCCGGTTGGCATGGCCGCCGGCAAGGTCCTTGGCCACGAGTGTTGCAGTCATTGAACCAGTTTAGTTTCCCCGGACCCGTTGCCCGTCATCGGCCATCCGCGGTCAGGACTCAGCGCAGGTATTGCGAACGCATCCAGCCTGTTTGTTCCTTGTGGCTGGTCTGGATCCACGAACCCGACCACTTTACCGGTAGCTGCACCGTGGATCCCCTGGGCACCGTTTGATGATGCCTAAACGCAGCGAAGGACAGCGACGCGGGTTGGAGATTGCCCCCATGCGACCCCACTGACCGTGACTTTGGACCCTACCCTCGCGCGGGAGCTGCGGGCAGGATGAGATGACAACCGAAGGGGCAATGTGCCAGGCAAGTGGGGGCCCGTTGAACCGTCGGTGCCCGCACGGGCAACCTTCGCGATTCCGGAGAAGCCGTGGATCGGGGGATGGACGTAAGACAAAGGAGATCTAGACCATGAAGCGATGGACTGCATGGCAAAATTGGGTCGCCGTGGCCGCTGGCCTTTACACGGTCTTGGCCATGACCTGGACTACGGAAGTGGGACAGTCTGCCGCCTACATGCTGACCGGTGGTATCGCCTTGATCGTTCTCGGCGTTATCAACCTTGCTGCCCCCGGGATGCCGGCGGCCGAATGGGTTCAGCTGGTCGTGGCAGCGCTGGTTGTTGCATCGCCTTGGATGGGCAGCTTCGCCTCGGGCACGCCGATGGTGGCATGGCATACCTGGATTCCGGGTATTGTCGCTTTGGTCGCCTCGGCAATGGCGATCAAGCCGACGATGCGCCTGTACCACGAGCATCATCCGGTTGGCTCGCACTAGGAGATCAACCTTCAAAGGCCCGGTTCCCAACCGGGCCTTTCACTTGCGTCTTAGCGGATTTTGATTGCTTTTGGCCATAGGCTGGTGGCATGAGGCTTCGAAGCGAGAAACCGGCAGATCGGCAGGAGATCCGCAAGCTGACCGTGCGCGCATTCACCGACCCGGACGCCGCCCGGGAACCCGGGGAAGCGGCATTGCTGTCCGAACTCTATTCCTGCGAAGGGTACCTACCCGAATATTCCGTGGTGGCAGAAGTCGATGGCCACTTGGCAGGTCATGCGATCGCCACGCGCGGATGGCTCGACGGGGACATCCCGTTGCTGGGGCTTGGCCCGGTGTCGGTGGATCCCGGGGACCAAAAGCAGGGGGTCGGGACCGCACTCCTGAATGAGATCCGGGATCGCGCCGCCCAGCGCGGGGAACGCGCCATCATTTTGCTGGGCGAGCCGGAATACTACCGGCGCCTGGGGTACGTGCCGGCCATGCCCCATGGGATCATTCCCTCGGACCCGTCCTGGGGCGACTATTTCATGGTGTTGAACCTCTCGCCGATGCCACTGCCCAAGGGTAACTTCCGCTATGCGGAGCCGTTCGGGGTCTAACGTGGATCCGTCGGCCCGGCCCGGGCAGGCAAGAGGCCACGGGTGCCAAGGAAGATGGATTCCTTGGCACCCGTGGCCTGTGGATTGTCCGGTGTGGACCTAGTGGCTACGGCGCTTCCACATGTTGGCGCAATTTGGTGGCCAGTTGCTGCAGCGTCGCAAATTCCTCGTCGGTGAGCGCGGTGCCAATGAGGTCGTGGATGCCCTTGACGTGTTCGCGGCCCATCGCCTTCTGCAGCCGGGCACCTTCCTCGGTCAAGGAAATGAGGACAGCCCGCTGGTCGGTGGGATCCGACTGGCGCGAGACCAGGCCCTTGGCTTCCAGCCTGTCAGCCATGCGGCTGAGACTCGGCTGGGAAATCAACAGGTGCTGGTTCAAGTCCGAAAGCCGGCTGGTACCGGAGGAACACCTGGAGAGATTGAAGAGCACATCGTATTCACGGGTGCTGAGCTCCTTGAACTCCGGGAGTTTCTGGATCTCGCGCATCACCGTGACCTGTGCCCGGAATACTGCTTCCCAGGCGGCGGACGCGGAACGAAGCGAGGCCTGGCTAGACATTGGCTTTCCCGGCGGCCAGCTTGGCGTCGCGGGCCTCAACGCGGTTCGCGTGGGTCGGTGCCTCGGGGTGGTCGGCCGGCTTGCGGCCTTCAAGTTCCTTGCGAAGCGTGGGCAACACTTCTTCGCCGAAGAGGTCGAGCTGCTCCAGGACGGTCTTGACCGGCAGGCCGGCGTGGTCGACCAGGAACAGCTGGCGGTGGTAGTTGCCGAATGCCTCCTGGAACGTCAGGGTCTTTTCGATCATTTCCTGCGGCGAGCCCACGGTGAGCGGGGTCTGGTCGGTGAAGTCCTCCATCGAGGGGCCGTGGCCGTAGACCGGGGCGTTGTTGAAGTAGGGACGGAATTCATTCTTGGCATCCTGGGAATTCTTGCGGATGAAGAACTGCCCGCCAAGGCCCACCATGGCCTGGTCCGCGCGGCCGTGGCCGTAGTGCTCGTAGCGCTCGCGGTAGAGGTTGATCAGCTGGATGTAGTGTTCCTTGGGCCAGAAGATGTTGTTCGCAAAGAAACCGTCGCCATAGTAGGCCGCGATTTCGGCGACCTGCGGGGTGCGGATCGATCCGTGCCAGACGAAGGGGGCCACGTCGTCGAGCGGGCGCGGGGTTGAGGTGAAGTTCTGCAGCGGGGCGCGGAACTTGCCTTCCCAGTTCACCGTGTCTTCGTCCCACAGACGGCGCAGCAGGTTGTAGTTCTCGATCGTCAGGTTCACCGAGTCCTGCATGTTCTTGCCGAACCAGGGGTAGACCGGGGCGGTGTTGCCGCGTCCGAGCACCAGGTCCACGCGGCCGTCGGCGAGGTGCTGCAGCATCGCGAAGTCCTCGGCGATCTTCACCGGATCGTTCGTGGTGATCAACGTCGTGGCAGTGGAGAGAATGATCTTCTCGGTCTGCGCCGCGATGTAGGCCAAAGTGGTGGTGGGGGACGAGGAGAAGAACGGGCGGTTGTGGTGCTCGCCGATGGCGACGACGTCCATGCCGACCTCTTCGGTCTTCTTGGCAATGGCAACGATGTCCTTGATGCGCTGGGCCTCGCTCGGCGTTTTGCCGGTGGTGGGATCGCGGGTGATGTCACTGACTGAGAAAATACCGAACTGCATGATGCCTCCTGTTGGGCTGGGTGGACTTCGCTCTGGTAACCAGTATGCCAGATTTATATGCGTTTGCATGGAATAGCGAGAATCGTCACCAAATAATTCCCCGGGGCTCATGTGGCGTCACTCACGTCTCGCTTCGGCTTCGCGGTAGGCTCCGGCCATGGACACGCCTCTATCGATCAACCAGGACCCTGCCCGGCGGGATCCGGTGCGCTGGAACTCGGTGGCCGGGATCGTCGGGTTCCTGGCCATTGTGGAACTCACCAGCGGGATCCTGCAGGGCTACTACACCCCGCTCATGACCGACATAGCCCGCCATCTGGGAATCCACGATGCGGATGTGAATTGGTTCGAGGCCGCCCAGCTCATGGTCAGCGCGCTGGCGGTCCCGCTGTTGGCATCCCTCGGTGACATCTTCGGGCACAAGAAGATGCTCCTGCTCTCGGCCGTGGTCACCGCGCTGGCGTCATGGGCAGTGGTGTTTTCCGGATCCTTCACCACCTTCCTGGTCTCGTGGGCATTGCAGGGGGTTTATGCGGTGTGGCTGCCGCTGGAAATAGCCATCGTCTTTTCACGCGCCCGGAAACTGGGCATCCCCGGCCCGATGACCCGTCGCGCGGCGGGGCTGCTGGTTGGGGCGCTCGAGGTCGGGGTGATTGCCGGTGCGTTGGCAGGCGGCGCGCTGATCGGGGTCTTCGGCGGCAGTGTTCCGCTGACCATGACGATCCCCGCCATCGCCACGACGATTTGCATCTTTGCCGTGGCCTTCGGGGTGCCCGATGACGGGGAGCGCAATGGGGCCAGGATTGACGCGGGGGATTCGGCTACCTGGCCATCGGCCTGCCTGCTGCTGCTCACCAGCGGACTGAGCTTCCTGCGGATCAACGGCGCCGGCAGCCCGTTGCCATGGGGATCGATGGTGCTGGGCCTGGCCGTGCTTTACGTGTTCTACCGCCACGAAAACAAGCAGGCCGATCCGCTGATAGATTTCAAGGTCCTCTTCGCCCGGTCGATGTGGCCGGTGCAGCTGACCGCAGGACTCTTTGGCGTCTCGGTCCTGGGGGCCCAGATTCCCATGAGCACCTTCGCCCGCACCGACCCGGCCGTCAATGGGTATGGCCTCGGGCTGGGCGCATCGGGCGTCTCGGTCATCATTGGGGCGTATGTGCTTTCGATGCTTGTGGGAGCGTTGCTGTTCCCGGTGGCTGCGCGACTTGTGGGTGCCAAGGCGACGCTGGTCTCGGCCAGCGCGCTCGTTGGCATCGGGTATCTGATGTTCCTGCCGTTGCATGCCTCTCTGGCCCAGGTGTTGGCCAACATGGTGGTTGCAGGCGTTGGTTCAGGGGCGTTGATCGCGGCTCTGCCGGCGGCGGCTGCGGCAGCCGCCCCCTATCACCGGACGGGCATGGCCACCGGGCTGACCAATGCGGTGAAGACCATTGGAGGTTCCTTCGCTTCGGCGGTCTTCGGGCTGGCCCTCATCGGCCAGGTGGCCGGGGCGGCATCGAACACGGCGGTGGAAAACACCGCTGCGCCATTGGCCGGATACATGATCGTTTGGGCCATCTGCGGCGGGACGGGGATCGTGTGCGCACTGGTGCTGTTCGCCGTGCCGCGAAATGCCCTCGAGGATACCGCACTGGCCGGGAAGCACCGGTAGGCGGGCGTGTGGGGGAGGAGTTCCCGTCGCGCGAGACGCACGGCATCCCCCGAGCGGATGTGGTGTGTGGGCGTCGGGACCCGCGCTTCAAGTTCTCGTGGGTTGCCGGCACGAACACCTTGCTCCTGGATTCCTTGGAGCGCGGTATAGGCCGGTAGAGCCACATTGAAGTCCTGAGGGGTCCCGACGTCTTCGACGATACTCCTTTTGACGTGCTTGTCCATCGTCACCGGCAGGGAATTTCATGGACATGCGCGGACCATCCCCGAGCGCCGCGAAGTCCGGTGAAAAGTACTGCCAGAAGTAGTAGGGCCTATCCGTGGCGCATGTGCTTCCACCAGGTCAGCGGATCGGCAACCTTGAACCGCCGCCCCGTCATCGAGCTGGGGATGACGCGCACGAACTGGTCCTTGGGCCCGGATTCCCAGGGGAAGAGCATGAGGTTGAAGGAATCCAGCGTTTCCTCGATGCCGCCGAAAAGTTCCGCCTTGCCCTGGACCATGACCGACCAGGCGACGCCGGTTTCCGGGTTCACCCCGTCCGCCTGAAAGGCAACGTGGGGCTGGGCACGCAAGGTGTCCAGCTTGGTTCCCGGCCCGGTGCGGAATACCACGGTGCCGTGGTCGACCGTGAAGTTGATCGGGAAGATCTGTGGCATGTCGCCGTGGCTCACGGCGAGATGGCCGAGGGAAACCGCTCGAAGCAGTTCCAGGCACTGGTTGGATTCGAGGGCCTCAACGTCCGTGTGTGTCTGTTCCTTTTCCATGACTTGAGCGTACGTGCGGTCGGACAAAGTGGCCAGAGGACCGTACCCGTTTTCCGGGCCAGTGTGGCCGCCGGAGTTCAAGGGGCCGGAATGATGCCGGCCCGATGGGCGGGGATGGCGCCCCGCACCCGGTTCGGACTCAGGAATCCCTTGGCTGATTCCTCAGCACGTCCTCGACTTCCTTGCGTTCCTTGCGGGTCAGCGGGATCATCCCGGTGGCCGGATTGATCAAGGTGCCCGAGGCTGCGGTGCCCGTGGCGCTGACCGGCGGTGGTACCGAGCCGTTGCCCGAGTTGCCCGCCCCGACGGATGCGCCATCGGCAAGCGGCGTGCGCCCGGCCGCTGCCATGGCAGTGATCAGCTCCCGCGTCGGTTCGGTCGGCGTGACAACAACCGAGGTTCCGGCCCGTGTGCCAGGTTCGGAGTGCCTGTCGATGCGGCGTTTGGCCGCCCGCTCCTTGGCGCCCTCCACCAGGTGGTAGAGCACCGGCACCAGGATCAGGGTCAGCGCGGTGGAGGAGAGAAGCCCGCCGATGACCACCACGGCCAGTGGCCTGGAAATGAATCCGCCGCCACCGGTCAGGCCCAGGGCCATCGGGACCAGCGCGAAGATCGTGGCCAGTGCCGTCATCAGGATCGGGCGCAGGCGCTGCCGGGCACCGTGGTGGATGGCGTCGGCAAGGTCCATGGCCGGGTGCCCGTCGCGCGGCTTGCGGTACTGGTTGATCAAGTCGATGAGCACGATCGCGTTGGTGACCACGATGCCCACCAGCATCAGCATGCCGATCAGGGACGGCAGGCCGAGCGGCACCTTGGTCAGCAGCAGCAAGCCGATGGCGCCGGTGGCGGCGAACGGGATGGAGACCAGCAGGATCAGCGGCTGGATGAGCGACTTGAAGGTCGCGACCATCACCACGTAGACGATGGCGATGGCCGCCAGCAGCGCCAGGTAGAGCTGGCCGAAGGACTCGGCCTGCTCGGTGGCCGCCCCGCCCAGTTCCGCGGTGGCTCCCGCGGGCAGGGTGAGCGACTCGAGGCGCTTGGCGACCTCGGCGGAAACCGCACCCAGATCGTTTTCCCCCGGGGTGACGGAGACCGTGGCAATGCGATCCCCGTTGGAGGAGGTGATGGTTGCAGGGGATTCGGAGCGCTCCACCGTCGCCACGTCGCCCAGTTTCAAGGTGCCGCCCGCGGCAGGCAGAACCAGGTTCCGCAGCTGGTCAAGATCGGTGAGCTCTGTTCCCTCGCCGATGAGCACCGGGTAGTCCGTGTAGCCAAGGCGCACGGTGCCCGCGGGGACGGGGGAGAGCGTCCCGGCGGCCAGCGCGCCGATCTGTTCCTCGGAGAGCCCGGCGGCGGCTGCCTCGGCCCTGTCGATGTCGATGGAGACCTGGGGGCGCGCCTCGGAGAGGTTGTCGCCCAGGTCTGTCGCGCCCTCGATTCCGGTCAGGGCCGCCACAGTGGCATGGGTTGCCTCGGTGAGCAGCTCCGGGGTGGGCGCGCCGACCTGGACGGTGATCGCGGAGGAGCCGCCCCGGCCGCCCTCGGCGGCGGAGATGGAGATCTCGGAGTCGCCGGCCAGGGGAGCCACCGCGGCGCGGGCGGCGGCTTGGATGGCTTCCTGGTCGGCGTCGGCATCGGTCATGACCGTGAAGCCGGCAGTGTCGGTAGCGCCGCCCTGGAACGCGGCGAAGCCGCCGGACGGGGAACCTGCCGTCAGCTGCACATCCACGACGCCATCGAGCCCGCGCAGCGCCTCCTCCACCGGCTCGGCCACCTTCATGGTGGTTTCCAGGGAAGAACCGGCCGGCAGCTTTTGGGTGACGGAGAAGGTGTTTTGCCCGGTGCCGCCCAGCAGGTTGGTGGGCACCAGCGGGATCAAGACGACGGTAAGTCCCAGCAGGAGAACGGAGGCCGTCAAGGTGATGACGGGGTGTTTCTGCGTCTTGCGCAGGATGGGGGAGTAGCCGCGCTGCAGCCAGGACTTCGCTTCCCTCTTTTCGGCGGCCGCCCTGGCCGCTGCGGCATCGGCTGCCCCTGGCCGGCTGTGGCCCAGGAACCAATAGGCCAGCACCGGGACAATCGTCAGGGAGACCAACAGCGAGGCCAGCAGGGCAATGGTCACGGTCAGCGCGAACGGTCGGAAGAGTTCCCCGGCCATGCCGCCGACCAGGGCCACGGGCAGGAACACTGCCACGGTCGTCAGCGTCGCGGCTGTCACCGCCGTGGCCACCTCGCGCACGGCGGTGAGGATGGCCTTGGATTTTTCCTCGCCATAGGCGAGGTGGCGCTTGATGTTTTCGATGACCACGATGGAGTCGTCCACCACGCGGCCAATGGAGATGGTCAACGCGCCCAGGGTGAGCATGTTCAGCGTGTAGCCGCCGGTGCGCAGGCCTATGAAGGTCACCAACAAGGACAGCGGGATGGAGATCGCAGTGACCAGGGTGGAGCGCACCGAAAGCAGGAAGATGAGGATGACCACGACGGCGAAGCCCAGTCCCAGCAGTCCCTCGACGGTGAGATCGTGGATGGATTGCTCGATGAAGGGGGCCTGGTCGAAGACCGTGGTGAACGTCGCGTCGGGCCCCAGCTGCGCGGCGAGCTCGGGCAGCAGCGCGGCGACTGCATGGGAAATGCCCACGGTGTCCCCGTCTGGCTTCTTGGTCACCGACACGGCCAGCGTCTCGATCCCGTTGGTGCGCGTGATCGAGGTGGCGGCGTCTTCTTGCATGCTGACATCAGCCAGCTCCGAAAGCTCGTGAACGCCACTGGCACCCCGCACCGGCAGCGACTTGACGGCGTCAAGGGAATCGATGGTGGAGCCGGAGGTGACGGGCAGGTCAAGGCCCTCTGTGTCCAGACGGCCCACCGGCATCAGTCCGGAGCCTTCCTCGATGACCTTTTTCAGGTCGTTGCCGTTGAGGCGTTCCGTGGCAAGCCTGGCGGTATCGGGAAGCACTGCGATGTGCTGGGAAGTGCCGCCGGAAACTTCTGCGGTACGTACGCCCTCCACCTTGGAGAGCTTGGGCAGCACCAGACGCTCGACGTCCGCGCGCAGGTCGTTCAGGTTTTCGCCCCCGGAAACCGCGAGATAGACGATGGGGAAGTCGGCGATGGAACCGGCAAAGGCCGAGGGTTCGACGTCTTCGGGAAGCGAGGACTTGGCATTGGAGATGGCCTTGTCGACCTGGGCGCGCGCCCGGTCCAGATCGGTTCCGTAGGCGAAGGACAGTGAGAGGGTCGTGAAGCCGGTTTGCGAGGTGGAGGAGGAGGATTCCAAGCCCTCCACTGCCTGGAGCGCGCCCTCGAGTGGTTGGGCCACCTGCCTGTCGATGACCTCCGGGGAAGCTCCAGGCTGGGATGCCAGCACCGAAATCCGCGGGAACTCGAGTGCGGGGATGAGCTCCTGCCTGAGCTGCCCCATGGTGATCACGCCAAACACCGCCACAAAGACCGTGATCAATGCGATGAGGGCGCGATTGCCCAGGGATAGTGCCGCCAGCCGGTGCATCTGCCATCCTAGAAAGTTTGTGTTGTTCGCTATTGCTCCGAGAACAACTCTAGTTGGCCTGCGGCGGTCGCGAATGCACCCAGAGGCGTACCTTGATTTCCGGGAAAAGCCACACGCCATCGCTGGGGCACTCATGGCGGAAAAGGTCTCCCTGGCACCGGAGTCCGGGACCTTTTCCTTCGCGGGGTGCAGGATCCCCCAATGTTATTCCCTGCACCCCTCGAAGGAGACTTTTGCGTGCGTATCCCGGAGGGATGCAGTGTGACGCTGTGCTGAAGATCCAGCGTATGAACACTATGTGGTGGAACCCAGTCGTCGAACGCACGTGCAACGACCTTGAGTGGAATGACTTTCCACGAGTGGATTGCCCATAGCTGCCCGTAATCGCCCCACCGGGCCCATGCCCGGGTAATTTCTAAGTGGTCGTGGCGCCACTATGTGAATCCTGAATCTTCTTTCTGGCTAGTTTCTATGCAGGAGACATTATCGAACGACGGACGCGGGGAACAGGAAACCGGAAAAATATTTGGCCGATTTGTTCGGGCTCCTGCACCGCGTGTTGGTAAAACCTCGATGCGCCTGGATATTGCCTGCCGGAAGCGCTGGCGCTGGCGCTTTCGACAGTCGTGATGTCGATACGGTGGACTGACCTCTGCGTCCCGTGCAACGATTGACGAACGGTCAAGCGAGTCGGGTCATGGTGCCAGGCTGCCAGTGGAATCCGCGAAGGGACGACTTTCTACTCCCACAGTCAGAGGAGAAAATATGTTCAAGCAGTTCGGCCAGGGAACGCCAGAATTCGGCGATCCCCAGGGCCTCACGCTTCCTCCGGAGCACGAGCCCGCGCCTGAGACCCCACCGGGCCCGCCGCCGGGTCCGGATCCGGAATACCCGGTACCAGGTCCCGACTTTCCGCCAGGGCCCCCGTCCCATCCCGATCCGGAACCCGGGCCCTATCCATCGCCTATTCCCGATCCTTCGCCGGACCCGTTCCCCTCGCCGAGCCCGGCCCCGGGGCCAGACCCCATGCCGCACCCCGACCCAACCACCAGGCCACCGTCGATGGATTAGTCGGTTTCACGAGAGAGGATGTTGTGCGGAGCGGCTTCGGTGAGATGCGGCACCGAAACGCATCCCGCCCTTCGCGGCCTGGGGCTTGCCCGTCTTCGAGGGGCGAGCCAGAACTCAGGCCGTAAGCGCGCTTGCCGCGTCATTGATGACCCGGTCGATTCCGCCCAGGGCCATGCTCTCTCGTTGTCGCCGGGCACCATTGCCGCGAGTCAGAAGTTGGTCCGTGGCGGCTTTCACGAACTCGAGGTCGCCGTTCTCATCCAGCGCATCGCGGATATGGCCGAGCAGGACTCGCACAATTTGATCGGACGGTACTCTATCGCCGGTCTCGGGGTGCAATTGGTTGCCCTCCAGGCCGTTCTTAGCCGCCTGCCAGAATGCGAGATCAAGCATCTCAGGATGTATTCCATCCTGCGGAACGGGTTCACGGATGATCGTCTCCACAAGTGCCCTGATGATCAACGCCAACGTCACCGACTCGTCGGCCTGCAATTGGGCATCGGAAATCCGGATTTCTATGGTCGGATAATGGTTTGAAAGGCGGGCCGCCCACCCGATATGGCCGGCATCAAGAACCACATCTGAACCAAGTATTTGTTCTAGCCGCTTGAAGTAGTCATCCGCTCCGGTGAAATAAGGCGGAATTCCCTGCACCGACCATTGACGGTAGTGGATACTCCTCCACGAGGCGAACCCCGAGTCTTGCCCGCGCCAGAACGGTGAATTTGCGCCGAGAGCCGCAAGCGCGGGCAACCATCTACGGATGCCGTTGAGGGCGTGCACCCCGGCCTCGGAATCCTGGATCGAGACGTGCACGTGCAGACCCGATACATATTGCTCGCTGCTGATGCCAGGCAGGTACCGGTGTATCTCCCTGTAGCGTTCGGTTGGGGCGATCCCGGCTGCGGATGCCCCGATCAGCGGGGCTGTGCCCAGGGAGACTGCAAGCAGATCGTGCCCCGATGCAGTCCTCGCAAGGCCTTGCCGGAAGCCACGGACAGAATCCAGGGCCTGCTGCGCGGAGGAGCAAACGGGCGTGGCCATTTCGATCTGGCAATCCAGGAGCTCGTGCTGTGAACTGCTCTCTCCCGCACGTAGGGACATGAGCGCCTCGCGGGCCTTCTCACTGGGAGCAGCGGGCAATCCGGTTTCGGGATCCATGAGAAAGAATTCCTCTTCGATGCCAAAGGTACTCATGGTGAACTCCTTACAGTAACCCGCAGCCGGAAGTCGAAGCCCCATGGCGAGGGAGCGGAATTGAACTGGTCCCCGAAAGTTGGACTCGGTAAGTAAAAGTCTACGCAGCCAGTGCCTGGGCCCGGTATTTCATCGGGCTCAGGCACTCGAGCGTTAACGAGATGCGGTCATAGTTGTACCAGTGGATGTAGTCGTCGAGCTCGGCGGTGAACGCCTCGACGCTGGTGTGTTCGTGGTGGTGGAACATCTCTTCCTTCAGGTGCCCGAAGAAGTTTTCCATCACGGCGTTGTCCAGGCAGTTGCCCTTGCGCGACATGGATTGGGTCATGCCGGCGTCGGCCAGCAGCCTCTGCCAGCTGGCGTGCTGGTACTGGAATCCCTGGTCCGAGTGCACCATCGGCGCCTCGCCCGCGGCCAGGGTCCCGATGGCCTCGCTAAGCGATTGGTTGGCGAAGGCCACGGTCGGGGACTGCGACACCGAGTAGGAAACGATCGAGCGGTCGAACAGGTCCAGCACCGGCGAAAGATAGACCTTCCTGTCGGCAATCTTGAATTCGGTCACGTCGGTCACCCACTTCAGGTTCGGTGCCTCGGTGTCGAACTGGCGCTTCAGCAGGTTTTCGGCGACCTTGCCGACAGTGCCCTTGTAGGAGGCATACCTTCGCTTGCTGCGGACCTTGCAGACCAGGCCCTCGGCGCGCATCAGCTTCAGCACGGTCTTCTTCGCCACCTGCCACCCGCCGCCGAGCAATTCGGCGTGGATGCGGCGGTGCCCGTACCGGCCCATGGCCTTGGTGAAGATCTCGTGGATCCGTGCGCGGAGCTCCGCGTGCCGGTCCGGTGCCTTGAGCGCGGCCTGGCGGTGGAAGAACGTGGAGCGGGGAAGCCCGGCAGCGGCCAGGAGCAGGGGCAAGGGGTGGGAGGCCTTGAGGGCGATCACCGCGCTGATTTTCAGCGCGGTGGTTGGTTCCTCAAGGCCCGAACTTTTTTTAGGTATGCATTCTCCGCCTGCAGCCGCTGGTTCTCGCGGCGCAGCTTCTCGAGTTCGGTGGGTCCACCCGCTTCGGCGCCGGAAGCGGTCTTGGGACGGCCCTTGGCCTTGGGACGCAGCCCGTCCTCGCCCTGTTCCCGGTAGGTCCTGACCCAGGTCCTGAGAAGGTTCGGGGAGCTGAGCCGGTGTCGTTGGGCAAGCTCCATCAGCGTCGCCTCGCCGTCGAGGAACTGGCGGACGACCGCGAGCTTGAACTCGAAGGAATACACCTGATTGGTCGGTTTGCTTTCCAACGCTGCCCTACCCCAAATCCTGAACCGTTTCTCGAGCCCACGAACGGCGTGTTCACCGGCGTTCAGTCTTGAGGATACCGCCTTATGCCCGATTCCCTGCTCGAAAAGATCGACGGCAGCCAGCCGCTGCTCGGCGGTCAATGAACTATTTTGACGCATGAAAAACTCCCCGAAAGTAAGGATCTGAATTATTCAGTCCAACTTTCGGGGAGCAGTTCAAATCGGGGTGGAACGGTGTGCCGCACTCGGCCGACATGCTTTCCGAGTTTTCGGGTCAAGGAGTGCGGTATCAATGGACGTTGTATGCGGAAGGAGGGATTGAATGCGGGATATTGACGTGCGAGCGTGCCGATTCGGTGCCCGGACAATGGGCGAACACGGGCTGCTCCCACGAGACACCCGTTCAAGTGCCACTGGGCTTGACCGTATTCTTTGCGAAGCCAGCCCCACGGGAAAATCGGTCTGTTGCGAACGGCTCCCTTGAACTTGCCTCACCCGCTTTCACGGCCAGCCGGTGGGCTGGTTCCTCGGTGCGGTGCGTGGATTTTCGGTCATGACGGAGGGTATCTTCCCGCACGTTGCCGGATTCCGGCTCGCCCGCTTGGGGAAAGGGCATTTGAACGCCACCATGCATTTATCTTTACACGGGCCCGGATGGGCGGCAATGCTGGGAACAGCCCCCGGGGGGAGGTTGCGGCCACATACACCGATGAGTTGGGAAAAGAACGATGGGAAAGGAGGACTCGATTCCGGTGAACCAAATTCGTCTGCGCGTCAGGGATGCCATCAGTTCAAACACCGAAGGATTGAATCAATCAGGCATCGCACGCCAAGCAGCCATGAGCCAAGATGCTTTAAGCCGTTCCCTGAGCGGACAACGAAATTTTAGCGCCAGTGAGCTGGCAGCTCTGGCCAAGATCCTGAAGGTCTCGCTCCAATGGCTGATCACGGGAGACCCGCGGGCCGACGCCCACAATTCCGAAGGACCGCCATATGTCCGAGGCAGATTGGACCGGGTGGCCGAGACCGTTGCCTTTCCTGCGGGCGCCTACCGGGAAGTTGCCTTGACTACGCCCTCTGTGCCCGTGCCGCCCACGGGGCTAACGCCCGAAGAAGCCGCGACCCACGTAGCTTCCCTACTCTCGCGCGGCTCCTCGCAACCTTTCATGCAGGACTTACCCGCCGCCATTGAAAATGCCTACGGCATCGGGGTTTTCGTGGTGGCCGAGGGGCCCGCATTCGACGCCCGGGCCATGGTCGCCGGCGAGGTCACGTACGTGGTAGTGCGCGGCACGGGCGCTTGGTACCAAGCGAACCTTGTGCTTGCGCGTGAACTCGGGGAGTTGGTGGGCGGAAGACAACCGGAAATCGGCCATCGGGCACGACGCAGGGACCAATGGTCGAAGGAATTTGCTTATGCTCTTTTACTCCCCGAAGAGACCGTGCAGTCGATTGACTGGAACAAGCAGTCCCCCCGCGAGCTGGCTGCCTTCCTGTGGGAAAGAGGGGTGTCCGCCAAGGCCCTTGCCCAGCGGCTGGATGCCTTGGGGATCCAACGCGGACCGGCCCTTGTGCATGCCGACGAGGGAACGCTTCAATTGCTCGTTTGGCACAACCCGGATTGCCTCAGCCATGATCGAGCGCGCGCCTATCGATCGCCGCGGATACCCTTCGACCTGTTTAGCGCACATCTCAAAGGAATGCGCGAAGGGCGGGTGGATGGAACTTCACTTGCCTGGATGCTCGACACGCCGCTGACTGAACTCTAGACACCGGCAGGCCCCGCATCAAAGGGATGCAAAAAGGTTGGAATCCCGAAGACGGCCAAGTAGCGTGGCAGACACAGCCCCGGGGACCGCCCCACTGCGCTGGAAGGGACCAGCACCCATTTGTGGCCGAATGTCCTTCTGCCTTCCGGGCGGAAGTGTGCGTGTTCGACACATCAAAGGGAGTGGCCAGGGACAGTTCGATGTGAAGGGAGCATGACAATGCCAAAGGACAAGACTCCGCAGATCAAGGACGATGAACTCTATGAAAAGTTGCGCGACGAAGGAAATTCCAAGCAAAAAGCCGCTCGAATCGCCAACGCGGCTGCCCGCGACGGAAGGTCGAAAGTAGGGAAGCGGGGCGGAAAGGCAGGCGACTACGAAGACTGGACTGTTCCAGAGCTGAAGGCCCGGGCCAAGGAAATCGGGTTGAGTGGTTACTCGAAGCAGAACAAGAAGGAACTGATCGATTCGCTGCGAAATTCCTAACGAATTGACTGACAACGAGGAGACGAATTGACTGACAACGAGGAGGCAGAAAATGACTCACAAGAATGCCGACGGGGATCAGGAGGACCAAACGTCCGTTCCTCCGACGCTGGACAGTTTTGATCCGCTGCGCGACGCCGAGACGTTGCTGGACAACGGCACCCCGAGGAACGAAGAAGCCAAGGACAGAGATGCGGACTTGCTCGGAGAACCGGGAAGTACAGCTCCCGGTTCAAATTAGCGCGGGCCCGAAGACTCGAACGAAGACGACGCACGCTTCGATGCTGGGTAAAGCAGCGCGGCGTAGGGCAGAAGTAACCCGTGCATTACAAGACGGAGGTGGAGTCGACGGCTGATGCGGTCGACCCCACCTTCCAGGTCCTGCAGGCAAGAGCAACCTTAGCCCTGCGTGGATTGCTCACTTGTCGGTGACGTCCCGGGCGGCATCCTTGAGGTGCTCGCCGGCTTGCTTCGCCCTGGCCTCAGCCTCTTCCCTTGCGCCCTCCGCCTGCAGGCTTTCGTTGTCGGTTGCGTCGCCGGTATTCTTCTTGATCTTGCCTACGGCCTCTTGCGCCTTATTGCCGATTTTGTCTCCGATACCCACGGGGGTCCTCCTAGGATTGGTTCCAGATTTTTGTACATTCGGTAACGTGCATGGCCACAGTGGCCGCGAGCCGTGCCCCGGAAGCGCGACAGCCGCTTTCGGGTATTGAACCCGCATGACGTGCCCACAAATTCATCGATGTCCTGCCCGCCTCCCTTTCCGCGAACTTGTATCCGGCCGAGCTAGGGCGCCCGATAGATGTTTTCGCTGTTGCGATCCACCCGCCGGTGGTAGTGCATCCCGGCTTGGCCTCCGAGGATTGCTCCGAGCAGCGGGACGATGACTGCGATTGCCAGCGCGATCCAACCAAGAGCGGACATTGCGCCGTCCATGGGAAGTTGTGGGATGCCGTTTAGTTGCCCCAAGGCCTCGAACTTGACGTTGGCAAGGACTGTGAGCGCGGCTACGGCAATCGCGGCGATGATCGCCCAAAGCCAGACGGCCATTCCCTGCCGCATCCCGTTAAAGCGTGCCATCCTGCCAGCTACGTAGCCGCCGCAAAAGTAGGCAAGAAGCAGGACCAACACCAAGACAATGGCGGAGATCCAGGCGGTGGCATCCGGATTGCCGGCAACGCTTTCGGTGGCGGTACCCAGATCGGTGTCGGTGGCCAAACCAACGCCGGCACCAAAGGCTGTGATGAGCGCCGTGAGCAGGACAGTGATTCCCATGGCGGTCACCCAGCCAAAGAACGCACTGCCGACCTTGACGCCACCGAATTGGCTGCGTTCCCGAGCCAACCTCTCGTTGGCTCGATAGCTGGAAGTACTCGAACCTGAACCCGTGGTTTCCATCAAACGACCTCTTTCTTGATTTGTCACCCGTTAGGTATTGCCTCGCAAGGAGCTGCTCGTGCCCCAAGGCCGTTTCTCAGGGATCCATCCGTTCGCCGCTGCGGGGACGCTTCATTTCAGGCCCGTCTTCCGTCGCACTACGGTCACCTTCGGAAAGTGATTCGTTTCCGTTCCGCTCCACGTCGTTCGTTTGCGGTCCATCGAGGTACGCGCCATGCTCCCCGGAAAGGCCGTAGGATGCCCCTGCTTGTTCGGACGCCGATGCGTCCACTGGATGCTCGGTAACCACGTACTTCCGGATTCGGGGACGTCCGGACGTGGGGCCGATGGTGTGCACATGTTCTTCGGCGCCCTGCGGGGTGTCTTGGTTCAGGCCTACGGGTTCGAGGTTGTCCTGGTCTCTTGGGGTCTCTGGTGTTTCGGGTTCAGTGACTCCACGGTTCGCGCCCAGACCGGCCTGCGAGTAGTAGTCGTAGAGGCGATCCTCGTCCTCGGGACTCAGATGCCCCATGGGATCGACGTTGGGCGCGTCCTTCACGAATTGCTTGGTGAACCTGACGTAGAGCTGTCCATTGGAGATTTCCGCATCATCCAGCGGCACAAAGTTTTCAGACGAACCGAACAGACCGGTTTTCACGGTAGCGAAGTGTGGGAGGTCGGTTCCATCGTCAAGATAAATCTGACCGAGGGTACCGATCTTTTCTCCTTCGGAGCCAAACACGTTGGCTTTGGTTTCCAGCAGGGGCTTGAGGTCTTCGTTGTTCAGCATGGTGTTTTCCTTTCCGGGGGAGCTCGGGAGGAGATTCGAAGTGGCCGGCGCAGTATCGTGAACGATTCTTCTGCGTGGCGGGGAACGGGCATGTCATGTCCTGTGCCGTATTCGCCCGGAAGCGGAGACTTACTCCGCCCACGATCGGCCCAGTTACTGGCATCTACTTCCTCCCCGCACGAGCTCAGCCACGGACTGGCAAACGGGAAGCGTGTGACCCGCAGCCTCGCCCATGCCGCAAGCCAAACACTGCCGGCATCGCAATTCAAGAAAGTGTCGCACCACTAGGAGACGGCTGGAAACATCCGCACCTGGGCATCGAGAAAATCCCAATACGACGATGCCCCGGGCCGGGCGTCCCGCGAGGGGATCATCATCGTTGTCCAGCGACGGTGAGAATCACCACCCGGGCCACACGGGCCTATCCGCCGGTGTCCGGGTCCATCACCGAGTAGTAGCCATCCAGCAGCGATTTCTCCGCGTCATCGAGCACGGAAGCCGGGTCGACCTTTGGCGCGTGCCTGATGACATCCTTGGAGAACCGAACTTGCAGGTGGCCGTCAGTGATCACCGCACCCCTGAGGGAGACGAGGAGCTCCTCCGCTCCGAACAGGCCGAGACGAACAGTCACGAAGTCCGCGTCCCCGGTGCGCACGTCCATGAAAATGTTCCCGAGGGTCCCGATCTTTTCCCTCGCCGGACCATAGACAGTGCTCTTGGCATTCTTCAATGCGTTCAGGTAGCCGTGGCCCAGCATGTCTGTGTCCTTCCTGGATTTTCCACCCGTTCCCACCATCCGTACCACGCCGCTGCGCGAACACGGATGCCCAGGAGGGGCAAGCCGACCTGGGCATCCGGAGTGACGGGTTATCCACTGCAAGCAAAGCACCGAGCACCCATGCATTCAAGGGCAACGGGAGGTAACAGGCTCGAGTGGGCAGGGATGAGATTCAGGAGGCGATAAGCTTCAACTCCCGGCGACCTACCCTCTGACCGGTGATCCAATCATTCCAGTCAATTCTCAACGTGTAGTTTCCTGCCGCAGGCGGATGCAGAAGCATGTCGTATCTTTCCGCAGCACCCATGGTAAGGGTATGGGTGAACAAACGAGCCCTGGAATCCGGGTGCATGCTGGTGGGGATTGCCGGTTGCCCGGGGGCCGAAGTATGCCGGAAGGGCCGGCCATCGTGGGCAATGAGCTCGGCGATGCGCGCTGGCGTTCCGTCTTCGTGGAGGAACGTGATCCTGTTGGGGAGGTAGTTCCCGTCGCAGAAGCGCATCAGGCTTGGCGCCTTCCCGTTTCCCTTCACATTGATCGGCAGCTGGGTCGGTGCCCACACTTCTTCTTCCCGTTCCTTGCGCTGGGCCAAAAGACCGCCGGTGATGTAGAAGTGGGTGGGTTCAAAACGGTTCAGCCCGACATCTTCGCCCGAAAGGCCAGCAGCATGTCCCATCTCGTGCCACCGTGGATCGATCGAGAACGGCATGATCAGCGACTCGGTGGCGATGTCGTATTCGGGTCCGTCGGCAAAGGCGCGCCGGTTTCCCGGGGAAACCGGGAATTCGGGCAGCACGATGGGATCGATGACCAGCGGGCCCAGCAGCCCCATCTGGGCGTGTAGCGGGGTGTTGACGTGGCAATGGTAAAAATAGGTGCCTGCCGCGCCGTAGTTCGGGTCGTGTGCACGCCCCGGTTCGGGCTGCCACTGATAGGTGTATGAGTCGTCGATTTCGAACGAGGTGTGTCCCACGCCGTCGTTTCGGGGGTCGGGCTCCATGCCATGCCAGTGGATGGTGTGTGGCCCCATGCTGGGTTCCACCGTGGCATGGAAGATGTTTTTTTCCATGGGTCGCAAGGTTGGGCCAGGGAAACCGCGCCCCGAGTCGCTCCTGTGGAAGACCCACATCTCGAATTCCGCACCGTCGGGAAAACGCAAGTCGCGGCTCGACAGGTCCATGTTGACTTCCAAATGGGGAGTCTGGCGAAAAAGCGTCTCCGGATTGTCCTGCTGCATCTGGTGCGATGCGAAATCGGCTTGGGAGTCGTAATCCCTTTCTTCGCCATCGTCATCGGATGGTGTGGCGCTCGTGGGCCGTGGCGACGGCGCCGTCGAGCTGGGCGATGTCGTCGCAGACTTGCTGGTGGAGGTTGGCCCCGTGGAGCTGCGTGTTGGCGTCGGGGTGGAGGCCTTGGTCGGCGTCGGTTTTGGTGTTGCGGATTTGGTCGGCGTTGGTTTTGGCGTTACCGATTTGGTCGGCGTTGGCTTTGGCGTCGCGGACTTGGTCGGCTTCGGCTTTGGAGTGCTTTTTCGCGTCGACTTGGGTGTCGGCGTCGGCGTGGGCTTGGGTGACTTTGTGGCTCGTGGCTTGCGTGAAGACCCCTTCTTGTCGTCGTCGTCCCGGCGGGAATCGCGGACCTTACCCGCAGCTGCGCTAATGGCATCCCAAAATGTTGTTCTCATGGTCCTAGCCTCCGATCACCGGTGATTTAAGCTCCCAGTGGGCAACCAGCCCACCGGGGTACATGCCGCCGGCCGCAGTCTGCGACATCTCGGCATGGCAGTGCATGGGATATTTCCAGTCTTCGGTCCGGGCATACCAGACCTGGTCTGTGGCGTCTGGTGGTCGCTTCATGGGGATGATGCAGTCTTTCCGATCCATGGGTTCGAGCTGGATCACGTCTTCCCACTGTTGCAGCACCACGTGTCCGTCCTCATCCACGTGGCCGAATTCACGCGGCCATTCGACGTTGTTGCGGCGCACCGTCCACAGATGGTTGCCGTGGAAGTGGATTTGGTGGAACGCTATTCCGGCATTGACCATCCTGACCACCTGCCCGCCGCGGATGGTGCCCAGAGTCAGGTCTTCCCCGAAATCGCGTACATCGACTTGTCGCGGATAGCCGGAGATCAGCGACTCCTCGTGGGCCAGTCGATTGATATCCCGGTTGGGTGAATGGCCCAAGGCCTCATATCCGCTGCGATCGTTGAGCAGGAAGTAGCGGGGTACGGCGGGGGTTGCCACTGGGTCAACGGTACCGCCGGCTGCCTCGATGTTGGCCCACTTGGTGTCAATGGCATGAGTGACCCACAGCCATTGCCTTTCAAAGCCCATCTGGTTGGGCGCGACCCGCCAGGCGTCCTCGGGGTCCACCACGACAATGGATCCGAAGAGCCCGAGCGCACGCTGGACCGGCGCATTCGTTGGATCGTAATAGAGGTAGGTGCCGGCGTATGGTGCGTCGAAGTCCAACCGCGCTTCCCCGCCTGGAGGTATCGGTCCCGTGGTGATGTCGCTGCGGCCGTGGGCACCCTGGGCAACGGTGAACTGGTGCGTGCCGGCAAGGCGGTTGAAAATGCGCAACCGCACCTTGGAACCGGTCTCGACGATGATGGTGCGTTGCGGGAAATAGCTGGCCCAGTGGTTTCTCCGGATAAAGAACTGGCCCGGGTTCGCGGGGTCCGGTCCGGCAGGTGTCGGCGTCCCGTTGGGAGGAAGCGCCGCGTTCAATGGATAGGTCCGTGATTCCACCACCTGTCCGGCACGGGTGAAGATCTTCGGAACGATGCGCAGTGACGGATTGGCGTCCCGAAGGGCCGTTGGCTGGTCGCCGAATCCACGCTGGTAGACCAGGGAATCATCGACCATCCTTGTGTAGCCCTCGTTGATGTAGAGGTCCAGTACCCCTGGCAGCGGGGTGACGGCCAGGGGAACCGCGGCACGGGCCCTGCGCGGTGGGGCCGCTGTGGCCGGTCGGGCCACTGCCGCCATGGCTGCGGCAGTTCCCAGGGCCGCTGCGGCACCGAGCTTCAATACACTGGACCGATCGAGACCGGGATCATCCGGGTGGGAATCGGTTGTGGACGCGGGTTCTGTGCCGTTGGTCTTTGTGGGCACGCTATCGCTAGACATGTGCTTCCTCCAGGAATCCGGGACGCCAGTTCACGGCCGGCAAGGGTAGTTCTACGGGGTTTCCGCCAGGATTTGCGATGTCATCGAATAGGGCTGTGAACGCCGTGGCATCGGATGGAACCAGGAAACTGATATTGGCCCGAACCTGTGACCCCGGGGCCATCAAACCGGGGGTGAGGTCGTTCCAACGGTTGACGACGAGCCACGGTTGGCTGTTGCCTTGGATGCGCAGCAGCCCCGGCGAGAACATTTGGTCCTCGTCACTTTCATTGAAGACCTCGAGCTGGAGAAGCAAATGGTCCCCGAATGTCATGTTGACCGGTTGCCGGGTTCCGTCGACTGTCGACTGGTGCCCGGAGTGGCCGCCTCCGGTGGCGGCGCCGGATGCCAGTCTTGCTTGGCGCTCGGCCCGAGATATCCGCGCCTGTCCGAAGCTGGTTTGTACGGTGGTGGTGCCCAACGGTCCGGCGGCGGTGAATGCGGCTGCCAATGCAGCGATGCCGCCCGCGCCCAGGACGAGTGAGGCTCCAATGGTGATGCCGAAAGAGCGTCGCGAAAGCAGTGGTCTAGCGGATTCCGGTGTCACGGGTCGCGACCCGATGTTGTGATGGCGCGGAGCAGCGCGATTTCCCCAAGTTTCAAGCATGGCTGGTACAACCTCCCCAAGTTCCCAAATTCCCAAGCAATCTCCGGGTTAGCCAAGAACCGGAGATAATCCCAACGATGTAAATACTTCCCAAGTATTGAAGTCAGTATGGTCCGCGGACAGGGCACTGTAAAGGGCTCGGGCGGGATTGTGTCCGCGTCGCAATGTTTCGGGTGGTTTGCTCAACGGATGGGACGCGCTAATTTGGGCGGGCGACTGGGGTTCATGAACCCCGAGCGATGAAGATGCTCAGCAGGAGGTGTCTTGGGTGCAGACCCTGAACCCGGCGTCCATGCGGTGGGAATGCATGGGGGGACGGGATGGCAAAAGCCCGATTCAATGATCCCGTCACGCTATGCGAAAGGGAAAACCACGAATCGGGCTTCTGTCTTGGTCCAACCGGAGGGGGTGCCGGCGCACCTACTAGTTAAGCGAGGCCGAGGACCTTGTCGGTCTCGGTACGCACTTCGGCGTAGAGCGAGGCATTCTCGTTGAGCTTCACCCCATAGGACGGGATGATCTCCTTGAGCTTGGATTCCCAGCCGGCAAACTGCTTCGGGAAGCAGCGGCCCAACAGCCCAATCATGATCGGGGTCGCGGTCGAGGCTCCCGGGGAGGCGCCGAGCAGCCCGGAGATGGTGCCGTCGGCGGAGGTAATGACCTCGGTGCCGAACTGCAGCACGCCGCCCTTCTTGGCGTCCTTCTTGATGACCTGGACGCGCTGTCCGGCGGTGATCAATTCCCACTTCTCGCCGGTGGCCTCGGGCAGGTACTCGCGAAGCGCGTCGTCCTTCTTGCCGCGCGATTTGAGCACCTCCTTGATCAGGTACACGGTGAGGTCCAGGTTGTCCTTGCCCACGGCCAGCATCGGCAGGATGTTGTGCGCTCGGATCGAGGCCGGGAGGTCCAGCAGCGAGGAAGTCTTCAGGAAGTTGGTGGAGAAGCCAGCGTAGGGGCCGAACATCAGCGAGCGCTTGCCGTCGACGAAGCGGGTGTCCAGGTGCGGCACGCTCATGGGCGGGGCGCCGACCGAGGCCTGGCCGTAGACCTTGGCATGGTGCTGGTCGATGATCGCATCGTCGGTGCAACGCAGGAACTGGCCGGAGACAGGGAAGCCGCCGAAGCCCTTGATTTCGTCGATGCCTGCCTTCTGCAGCAGGCCCAGTGCACCGCCGCCGGCGCCCACAAACACGAACTTCGCCTTGACGGTGCGCTTGGCCTTGGTGGCGTTGTCGCGCACGGAAACATCCCATCCGGCGCCGTCGCGCTTGATGCCGGTAACGCGGTGACCGAAGTTGACCTCGGCTCCGTTGGCCGCAAGGTTCTCGGTCATTTGGCGGGTCAGCGAACCGAAGTCCACGTCGGTGCCGGAGACCACGCGGGAGGCTGCAACGCGCTGGGACTCGTCGCGGCCGTTGGCCACCAGCGGGGCCCAGGACTTGATGGTGTCCAGGTCCTCGGTGTGCTCGATCTCGTTGAAGAGCGTGTGGGGCTTGAGCGCTTCGTAACGGGTCTTGAGGTAGTTGGCGTGGTCGTCGCCGATGACGAAGCTCATGTGCGGCAGCGCGTTGATGAACGTGGAGGGATCGCCAACCTGCTTGTTCTTCACCAGGTGCGAGAAGAACTGGCGCGAGACCTGGAACTGCTCATTGATGCCGATGGCCTTGGCCGGGTCGACGCTGCCGTCGGGGCCGGCCGCGGTGTAGTTCAGTTCGCAGAGTGCCGAGTGGCCGGTTCCCGCGTTGTTCCAAGGGGAGGAAGACTCGAGGCCGGCCTGGTCCAGGTTCTCGAAAAGGCCAATGCTCCACCCCGGCTCCAGCTGCTTGATCATGGTGCCGAGCGTCGCGCTCATGACACCGGCGCCGATGAGAACGACGTCGAAAGACTGATTGGTGGATTCAGAAGGCACGGGGGTTCTCCATTGAAAGTTCGTCTTGACTCTAGGCAAGACTAGCGCCATCCGGGGGTGTCCAAGAAATTGGTCCCTTGACAGCGGGCTGATTAAGTGTTCATCCTCACATCGGTGAAGACTTCGTCCAAAACCGGGGACGAGGGGTAGTTCCTTACGGAATCGTTGAAGGCCAACGCGGAGATGGGGAAGGCCAGGGGAAGAGCTGGCAAGTCCTTGGCCAAGGTATTGGAAAGGTCCTGGTATGCGTTGATGCGCTGCTCTCCGGAGGGCATGGAACGAGCCAGCAGCACCTGCGCGGAAAGGACGGGGGAGTCGTAGCCGAATTGCTGCTTGTTGTCCGCAAAGAGTGCGCTCATGAAGTCATCCGGGTCCCGATAGCCGCCGTTGAAACCCAGCAGGTGAAGGCCAGGGGTGTCCCCGGAGCGGACCGCGGCGACATAGCCGTCGTTCCAGTCCATCGGCACCGGTGCGATCTTGATTCCGACCAGGGCCAACTGCCGTGAGATTTCTGCATAGATGAGTTCGGGCAGGGGCAGGTAGGCCCGGGAGATGTTCAAGGGGTACAGGAACGGGATGGGGCTTCCGTCGTAGTCGCAGGATTCGAGCAGGTCCTTGGCACGGTTGGAATCCGGGCCGTAGTACGTGTCCGAGGTCTTGATCCCCAGCGAAGCGGGCAAAAAGCCCCGGGCTTCCTTGGTGCCGGAGATGTAGAACTGTTCAATGATCTTTTGCCTGTCGATTCCGTGGGCAATCGCCTGGCGGAATTCCTCCTTGGCCAACCATTTGTTTTTCTGGTTCATCCCCAAATAGGTCACGGAGTACGGGTCTCGCTGCACGATGAGCTTGCCCTCGCGCACCAATTCGCGCAACCCCGTCACCGCGACCAGGTCGAAGCCGTCGATCTCGCCGCGGTCCAAGGCACCCAGGCGCCCGGAGGGCGTACGGATTTCACGGAAGACGACCAGGGTGGGAGCGGTGGCGTTGGCTTCCACGGCGGCGGCATCCCAGTATTCGGGGAAGCTGCGCAAGGTCACCGCCCCGTCCTTCCAAGATACGAACTTGTACGGCCCGGTGCCTACCGGCTGGGTTGACAGGTAGGACACCTGGTCGTTCGATGTCGCGGGGGTGGCAAGCGCCTTGGGCGAGGCCAAGGCCAGGCCGGGCAGCGTCAACGCCTCGATGAGTCCGGAGATCGGCTGGCGCAGGGTCAGCACCACGGTGTGGGTGTCTGCGGCCTTGATGGATCCGAAGTAGCTGGCGGTGCCACCGACGCTGGTCCCCACGAACGGATTTGCCCTGAGCTGTTCACGGAGCGACGTCAGCAACGCCGTCTGCGCCGCGTGCTCAACGAGCTTTTGGGGGTCAACGGATTCGTTGCCGTCCTCGTTCGCGGTTGCCTTGGGTTCGGGGATGGACTTGGGAAGCACCGGGAGCTGCTCGTTGTGGCGGAAAACTTGGGTGAAGCCCTGGTCCGAGTTGGCGCGCACCTCTATCGGCAGCGCTATCCAGTGTTCGAAATTGGTGACCACGGCCTGCGCATCGAAGTCCGTGCCGTCGTGGAACTTGACTCCGCGGCGCAAGATGAAGGTGTATTGCAGTCGGTCCGGACTCACGATCCAGTCGGTGGCGAGCAGCGGGATCGGCGCCCCGGTTTCGCGGTCCACCCCGATGAGGCCCTCGTAGATCTGGCGCGTGATGCGAAAGGTCTCATTGTCCCCGGAGATTGCGGGGTCCAGTCCTGCCGGGTCGGCGGCGGAACCAAAGTGAAAAGTACGGATCGCCGGTTCGGCGCTGCCGGTCGGACTGGAAGGTGCCGTGGTGTCCTTGGAATTGCAGCCGGTTAGGACCAGCGCCGTGAGACCCAGACCGCCGGCAAGGAAGGTTCGGCGCGTGGCCCTGGGTCGATCCGGGCTGTGCGGCTGGTCTGGCACCAAGACTCCTCGTCAGTGTTTTGGGCTCCAAATGATGGCGGCCGCTGCTCAATGTTAAAGCGCAGGGCCCCCGGCAGTATCCGGGGGCCCTGCGTGGTGCCGTAGGTATCAGACGATACATATGGCGTTTGTGTGCGAGCGGGGGGACTTGAACCCCCACGTCCGAAGACACTGGAACCTAAATCCAGCGCGTCTACCAATTCCGCCACGCTCGCAAGGCAGCGAACCGCTTTCGAAGTTCGGCAGAAATCAGTCTAGCGGAGAATTTTGGCCCGATTTGTGGCTTTTGGGCTGTGGGCGAAACTTTATTTTGGATCGAGACCCAAATCACGACGCAACTTTGCGACGTGTCCGGTGGCCCTCACGTTGTACTGTGCCAATTCGACGTTCCCTTGCTCATCCACTACGACGGTGGATCGGATCAGGCCCTCGTAGGTGCGGCCGTAATTCTTCTTTTCACCCCAGGCGCCATAGGCGGCCGCAACGGCGTGGTCCTCGTCGGCCAGCAGCGGGAAGGTCAGTTCTTCCTTGGCGGTGAACTTGGCCAGCTTGGCCGGCGCGTCGGGGGAGATGCCCACGACTTGGTAGCCGGCCGCCGTCAGCGACTCGAGGGAATCGCGGAAGTCGCAGGCCTGCTTGGTGCAGCCCGGGGTGGAAGCCGCCGGGTAGAAGTACACGATCGTCTTCTTCCCGCGTAGGGAGGAAAGGGCGAGTTCCTGGCCCCGGGCATCGGGCAGGGTGAAGTCCGGCGCGGTGTCTCCGGCGGAGAGGCGGGCGGCTTCGGTGGTGGCGTTATCACTCATGAATATGGGTACTCCCTGGGTATGGTGGATTCGGCGTGAGCAGTTGAATACAGCGGCGAATCGAATCTTCGGTGAGGGTCTACCCATGAGCCTATCGAATATGTGACCGGACGGTGTTGTCGCAGGGATGGGGTGGTCTGCGGATTTCGGGGGATCCCAAGCGGCAAGGGTCCATAGCGCTGTGGCATCCGACAGCGGAGGCTCGCGATCTGCAGGTATGACCGCACGCAATGGCGGATGCCGGGGCAAGGGAACGGGCCGAGAGTCGATTCGCGATGGGCTGGGAGCGCTGAGAAAAACGAAAGACCCGATCTGTCGAAACAGATCGGGTCTTTCTCACCGTGCACCCCTCGGGACTTGAACCCGAAACCCATTGATTAAGAGTCAATTGCTCTGCCAATTGAGCTAGAGGTGCTGAGTCGCTCTGGTCAGCGCTCCATGCGGAGCCCGTCCTTGCGACGCAGATAATCATAACCAGAAAACACCCAGGAAATAAAATCGGCGAGGAGGGTCTGGGCGGTGAGGCAAAAATGCCGATAACTCGGGGATTTGCGGGGTTGTTGGCCCGGAATTGCCCGGAGTTTCGGATCGGAATTCCCGGAATTCGATGTGTGATTGCGCGCACACCGTCTAGGGCTATCGGGTCCAGCGGTTCCGGGGCCCGGACTCCCCGATCCTTGACAGGTGTGTCCCGGGGTGTCTCCGGGATGAAATATCACCACACCGCCGATGTAGGTGTCGTATCCAGGCCACCGCCCTGCGCGGTGGATCCGGGGGCGAATGCCGTCGACGGGCGGCCGGGATCCGGGGCCCTGCATGTCCATCCGCAGTTGAGCGCTGGGTGCCCAAATTCATGGCTGAATGTTTTCAGCGTGACTGTTGAATTCTGTGAGACCCGGAACGCCATAGGCTATCGCTCCGCTTTCCGGACAGTGCACCGTTGCGCGAAACTCGCGGTGGCCGGAGTTTGCGGCGTGCC
The DNA here is from genome assembly GCF_030512175.1 of Paeniglutamicibacter sulfureus. GTDB lineage: Bacteria > Actinomycetota > Actinomycetes > Actinomycetales > Micrococcaceae > Paeniglutamicibacter > Paeniglutamicibacter sulfureus. The sequence goes on from NZ_JAULBL010000002.1 coordinate 2,172,453, forward strand.
GGCCGGTGGGGATGCCGCATGGCGGCAAGCTCACTTCCTGTCGGAAAAGCGGAAGGTCCGGTTCGCTTTAGCAAACCGGACCTTCCTGTATGTGCACCCCTCGGGACTTGAACCCGAAACCCATTGATTAAGAGTCAATTGCTCTGCCAATTGAGCTAGAGGTGCGACTGTTGTTTCGCTGGAAGTTCGTGGCTCCCGCGCTCTGCAACGACATGAAACTCTACCAGCTTGCGGGCGGAAAGCAAACCGAATCGATCCTTTGGGATCGAGGTCACAAATATTACCTTGAGTAGGGTCGTTGGACTGTTTCGATGTCGCGGGGGAGGCACGTCGTGTGTGTGTCCATCCTTTACGACGCTGAGCGTTATGCCCTTGGGGCGGCGTACTGGGCCAACCTAGGCTAGGGCCTATGAAGCAAATCCACGTTGTGTCATTTCCCAATACCGAACTACTTGACGCCGTGGGCCCGTTGCCCGCAGGGATCAAGGCTGGCATCTGGGACATTGCCGGGGAACCGGTAGGGGTGGAGCTCGATGAGATCGACGTGGCCATCTTCCCGTACATGGCCAATATGTCGATGCTCAAGGGCATAGGGCGGGCCGGGAATCTCCAACTAGTTCAGACGCAGACCACCGGGTTCGACGGCGTGCACGAGTTGGTGGGTCCCGATGTCGCTGTCGCCACGGCAGCCGGAGTCCACGCCGCGGCAACCGCAGAGCTGGCCGTGGGGCTGGCCCTGGCTTCGCTGCGCGGTATTGGCGAGTCAGTGCGCGACCAGGCGGAGGGCCGCTGGAACCCCCGGCGCTGGCCGGGCCTGGCGGACCGCAGGGTCGCCATCGTGGGCGTCGGCGGCATCGGTGAGGAAATCCGCAAGCGGCTGGTGCCGTTCGAGGTCGAAATGAGCCGTTTCGGCACCCGCGCCCGCACCGATGCCCACGGCGAGGTCCTGGCGATCGATGACCTGCTGGAGTATGCCAAGGACATCGAGGTGCTGATCCTGATCGTGCCCCACAACCCGGGCACCCACCACCTGGTGGACGCCGAGTTGTTGGCCGCCCTGCCCGACGACGCGGTGATCGTGAATGTGGCCCGCGGCCCGGTTGTCGACACCGATGCACTCGTCGCGGAATTGAGCACGGGCCGGCTGCGCTGCGCCTCCGATGTCTTTGATCCCGAACCCTTGCCTGGGGACCACCCGATCTGGAGCTTGCCCAACGCCTTGATTGTTCCCCACAACGGCGGCAACACCGAGGCCTTTCTTCCGCGCATGACGGCACTGCTGAAGCGCCAGTTGGTCGCCTGGGCCAACGGAACCGAACCGGAGAACTTGGTCCGTAAACCGGAATAGGCGAAAAGGCCGGGCATGGCCGAAGAATGCCCGCAGCAGAGACCGACACTGTGCCAGGCGCACTTTCCTTGACGTGCCCCGGGGACCCGGGCCTACGGTGGAGGTGGCGGCGCCTGCGAGATGAGCCACCTCCACGCAAACATGCGAAACGCCGCCGGAAGTCAACATTCCATCGCACGCGCCCCACTGCGGGCACGGAACGAAAGCGGGTTCTGACATGTCCACTCCAACTCCTGAAGCGTCGGGCGAATCCGGTCCGAAGCAAAGCGCCCGGCCCACCCATCCGCAGGGAACCGCGTTGACCACCAGCCAAGGGACACCACTGCGGGATACCGACCACTCGCTGAAGGCCGGTCCGCGTGGCCCGATCCTGCTGCAGGATCACCACCTGCGGGAAAAGATCACGCACTTCGACCATGAACGGATCCCCGAGCGCGTGGTCCACGCCCGCGGCGCCGGGGCCCACGGCCGGTTCATCAGCTACGGCACCGGCTCGCGGATCTGCAGTGCCGGGTTCCTGGCCGAGGGCGTGGAAACCCCGGTGTTTGTCAGGTTCTCCACCGTCGCCGGATCGCGAGGATCGGCCGACACCGTCCGAGACACCCGCGGTTTCGCCACCAAGTTCTACACCGAGGAGGGCGTGTTCGATCTGGTGGGGAACAACATTCCGGTGTTCTTCATCCAGGACGGCATCAAGTTCCCCGATGTCGTGCACTCCGTGAAGCCGCACCCGGACCTGGAGATACCCCAGGCGCAGTCCGCCCACGACACTTTCTGGGATTTCGTTTCCGAACACACCCAGGCCCAGGCCCACACGATGTGGTTCATGAGTGACAGGGGCATCCCGCGGTCCTACCGCATGATGGAGGGATTCGGAGTCCACACCTTCAAGATGGTCGCCCCGGACGGGACGACCTCCCTGGTGAAGTTCCACTGGAAGCCGCGGCTTGGCGTGCACTCCCTGGTGTGGGAGGAGGCTTTGTTGGCCAATGGCGCCGATCCCGACTTCCACCGCCGCGACCTCGCCGAGGCCATCAAGGCAGGTGCATTCCCGGAATGGGAACTGGGCGTGCAGGTCTTCGAAGACAACGAGGAACAGATGTTCAAGGGCATCGACCTGCTGGATCCCACCAAGTTCGTTCCCGAGGAGCTTGCTCCTGTCCAATTGATCGGCAAGATGGTCCTGGACCGGAATCCTGCCAACTACTTCGCCGAGACCGAGCAGGTCGCCTTCCACCCCGGGCACCTGGTGCCGGGCATCGACGTCACCAACGACCCGCTGCTCCAGGTGCGGCTCTTTTCCTACATCGATACCCAAATCACGCGTCTGGGCGGGCCGAACTTTTCGCAGTTGCCCATTAACCTGCCACACGCGCCGGTCAATGACATGCTGCGCGACGGCATGCACCAGACGTACGTGCACGAAGGCATCGCGCCCTATCATCCCAATTCGCTGGACGGCGGCTGCCCCTTCATGGCCGGGGAGGGCGACAATATCCGTCCGCCATTCATCGACGTTCCCGAGCATGTCGCCGAAGCACTCAAGGAACGTGGCAACCCGGTGTCGTTCGAGGACCACTTCAGCCAAGTGACGATGTTCTACCGTTCACTGGACACACAGGAACAACTGCACGTCCAACAGGCCTACTCGTTTGAACTGGGCAAGTGCGCCAGCGAACAGGTCCGCAAACGCCAACTGCAGGCCTTGGCCAACATCGATGCCGGGCTGTGCGCCGCTGTTGCACATGAACTTGGCCTGCCTGCCCCCGAGGCGGACACCGAAGTGCCGGAATCCGAGCTTTGCCCTTCGGTCTCGCAAATGGGTGGGATGTGGCCGGTCGATGGCAGGGTGCTGGGCATCGTGGCAAGTCATTCCACCCCGGCGAAAACCATTGAGTTGCTGGTGGCCAACGCCAACCTGCAGGGCCTGAAGCCACTGCTGCTGGCACCCACCGGTGGCAGCCTCGCGGACGGTTCCCCCGTGGACCGTACGCTGCTCACGGCGCGGTCCATCGAGTTCGACGCCATAGTGGTCGCAGCGGCGTTGTCCCCGGCACCGGATTCCAAGGTCGATCTTGACGCCAAGGCAGGGGCCATCCGTCCCCCGGGCGCCGAAGAGCTGGACCCGCGATTGGTACTGCTGCTACAAGAGGCATACAGGCAAGGCAAGGCCATCGTGACAGTGGAGCAGAACGAGGGCTTCTTTGAGGACATCGGATTGCCCGCCATGGGCCCCGGGTTGGTGAAGGCGACCATCGAATCAGCGATCCAGGACACAGCAACCCTGTTGGCCTCGCACCGGGCCTGGGAGCGGTTCGACATCCCGACGTCCTAGGCGGAGGCAAACAACGGCGGGCGCGGAAGAAGGTTTCCGCACCCGCCTTTGTTTGCCGGGACTTGGTCTCAGGTCCCGCTCAGGCGTGGCTGTGCTTGCCGGGAGCCCGTATATGAAGGCTCGAGGCCGACCGGCGTGGCCGCGCGTGCATGGGCAGCGGTGCTGCGCCGTTTCGGGGAACCGGTGTAGCGGACCTTGTCCATCGGTCTGAGCGCGGCCGTCTGCGCTGACAGGAAACGATCCTGCCAGGCCTCCGGAACCATGCGTCGGTAGTGAGGATGATCGGCTATGAAGAGCCGCATGGCCGGGCAGAACGGCATGACCGCCAGGCGCCGGCGGTGTGCATCATCCAGCACGTGGAGTAGCAGTTCCTCGATGATTTCCGCCGACTTGTACCGGCGCTTGAGTTGGGTGTAGTGCAGCCAAAGTTCGTCGCCTTGCATGCTGTATTGGACGAAGCCGGCCAAATCCCCCAACTCATAGAGCTGGTATCGGAGCAATTCCTGGTTGTTCTCAATGACCCTCATCGCGCCAACCTGCGCTCTGCAGTCAGGGGGCTGCGGGCGTGCCCGCCCGTGCCTGGACCATGCGGAGAACTGGAGGGGAGGAATCGTACTGCGGGTTCACACGGCGATATGCCAACGGGCAGGTTCATGGAGTGCTCCATTTTCGAAGGATCCACGGCCCACTGCTGAACCACTTTTAGGTTACAAAGATGTGCCGATGAAGGCAATACCGCGAAAGTTTCGTATCGTTCGTTGAAGCATTGGCGTTTGTTTCGCTCAATTCCTGCCCTCGCGATGGCACGGGTTGAGTCCGGTGCCCGTTGCCGACACGACGCCCGAAACCCCGGGGGCGTGCCGTTGAGCAGGTCGAAACACCGCGCGGCCCGCAGGGAAATCCTGCGGGCGCAACCCAACGGATGTTGGTGGGGCCGGCCTATTTTGGCTGGCGCTCAGTCGAGCGAGATGAACTTGACGAGATCGCCGACCCTGTCTTCGGGGTAGTTCTTGGCAATGTCGGCTTGGCTGAGCATTCCGACCAGTTCATGTCCGTCGATAACGGGAAGTCTCCTGACCTGGTGGGACTGCATGGTGGAGATGGCTTCCTCAATGCTGTCGTCGGCACCGATGGTCACTGGCTTGCCCTCGCCGAGTTCTCCGGCTCGGGTAGTGCGCGGGTCTCCGCCCTGGGCCACGCATTTGGTGACAATGTCCCTGTCGGAAATGATCCCCTTCAACCGGTTGTCCTCCCCACAAATCGGCAACGATCCGACATCGAGTTGAAGCATCTTGCGTGCTGCTTCTTCCAGCGTTTCATTTTCCCCGATGCATTCGGCCGAGCCCGTCATGATTTCTCGAGCGGTTGCCATTGTTCCTCCTGCGTGTTTGATTCCGTGTGTTGGTGATTGGGGCTGGCAACGGAGAGTATTCCTGTTGTTGCCTTCGAGGGCTCGGCGCGGATCCATGGTTCAAGACCCCACCGGATTGTGCTTCTTCACCAAATCACCGGAAACCTTTGCGGGGTTCATGCTTCGTTCGCGCAAGGTTGGCCGTCGGCGCTTGCCGGACAAGCAGCCGCGACCCGGAAAGACGGCGAATGGATGTAGCGGGTGGAGGGGCCAGGGACGAACCAACCCTGGATGGCCGGCCTGGCGGTGCCTGGGGACGACCGGTGTTCAACAGTCCCAACGCTACGCAGCACAGCGCGGCCATGTCTAGGGAATTGCACCTTGTCGACCGGCGCATGGCCATGGCCTGCCGCGAGGGGGGAACTTGCTTCGTTGGGGCACAAAGGCTGGCCATCGGGGCAGGGCCACGGCACAGTTGAAGGCAAGGGAAAGGAATTGCCCATGGCAACGCGTGCCAAGGAACAGACTGTCTCGGTGGCGGGCAGGCGGCTAAAGGTCAGCAATCTGGACAAGGTGCTCTACCCGGAGACCGGGACCACGAAGGGCGAAGTCATGCAATACTTCGCGGATGTGGCCACCGTCCTGATTCCGCAGGCGGCGTGGCGGCCGGCAACGCGCAAGCGCTGGGTCGACGGAGTCGGGACCGGGGAGAAGCCGGGCAAGGTGTTCTTCCGCAAGGACCTGGAGGACTCTGCCCCCGAATGGATCCCGCGGGCCAACATCACCCACAAGGACCACGTGAACACCTACCCAATGGTCAACGATCCCGCGGTGCTGGCGTGGTTCGCGCAGTTGGCTGCCCTCGAGGTCCATGTGCCGCAGTGGCGCTTTGACGAACACCTGAAGCCGATGAATCCGGACCGGATGGTGTTGGACCTGGACCCGGGACCCGGTGCTGGACTGGCCGAATGCGCCGAGGTCGCCTTCCTGTGCCGGGAATTGCTCGAGGGAATGGATCTGGTCGCCTACCCGGTGACGTCCGGGTCCAAGGGCATCCACCTCTATGCCGCACTGGATGGAAAACACACCTCCGAACAGGTCTCGCTGGTTGCCAAGGAGCTGGCGTCCCAACTGCAGAGAGAACGCCCGGATCTGGTGGTCTCCGACATGAAGAAGTCCCTGCGCGAGGGCAAGGTGTTGCTGGACTGGAGCCAGAACAGCGTCGCCAAGACCACCATCTGTCCATATTCGCTGCGCGGGCGGACACATCCCACAGTGGCGGCACCCCGGACCTGGGACGAGATCGGTCAACCCAAGCTGGCCCAACTCGACTTCCATGAGGTCCTGGAGCGAGTGCAGGATTCCATCGATCCCATGGCAGCGCTGGGCAAGATCCCCGTGGCCACCCCTGACAGACTTGCCGAATACCGATCCAAGCGCGACCCGGACCAAACCCCCGAGCCGGTTCCGGCACCGGCGCCCCACCCGGCGGGACCCGGAAGCCGCTCCACCTTCGTCATCCAGGAACACCACGCACGAGCCTTGCACTGGGATTTCAGGATCGAGCATTCCGGCGTGTTGGTCTCCTGGGCCGTGCCCAAGGGCCCGCCGCTGGAACCCAAGAAGAACCGGCTTGCTGTCATGACCGAGGACCACCCGCTTGACTACGCCGAGTTCGAGGGCGAGATCCCGCGCGGGCAATACGGTGCAGGGACCGTCAAGATCTGGGACTCCGGGGACTGCGAGATCGAGAAATGGCGGGAGGACTCCGAAGTGATTGCCGTGCTTCACGGACGCCCGGATGGGGGACTGGGCGGGGTGCCGCGGCGATACGCGCTGATCAACACGCCGGGGATGGGGGATGCGAAGAACTGGCTGTTGCAGCTGATGAAGGACCAGCCCAAGCCGCAGAAACCACCCGCACCCGATTCGGAAGCCCACGACGATGTACCCGAAGCCCGGTCCACCGCCGTGCCGGCACCAATGCTCGCCCAGGCAGGAACCGAGGAAGACATCGATGCGGATGGGGCGTGGGTTTTTGAAATGAAATGGGACGGGTACCGCGCATTGGCCACGGTTGACGGATCCATGGCGACCCTGCGCAGCCGCAATGGCCAGGCCCTCGAGGGACGTTACCCCGAACTGCAGGAAATTGCGGGGCTGGCCCCGGACGGGTCCGTGTTGGACGGGGAAATTGTTGCACTTGACGCCGTCGGCCGCCCCAATTTCGGGTTGCTGCAAACCCGCAACTCCGGCAACGGTGGGAAGAGCGCCAAAGCGGCGCCGGTGCACTTGATGCTGTTCGACGCCCTGCGTTTGCCGAACGCCAAGACCGGGAAACTGGAGGACCTCACGGACCGGTCCTACGCCGACCGGCGCAAGCTGTTGGTCTCCCAGGTGCGCACGGGCAAGCACGTGCACATCCCCGAGGCCCATGATGGTTCCCTGCAAGAGGCGTTGGAAACCAGCACGGAACTCGGATTGGAAGGAATCGTGGCCAAGCGGCTCGATGGCCGCTACCGCCCGGGAAAGCGCTCGGGGGACTGGATGAAAGTCAAACACGACCGCCACCAGGAAGTCGTTGTTATTGGTTGGCGCCATGGGAAGGGAAACCGCGCAGATACGGTGGGATCCTTATTGCTGGCAGTTCCCAAGGAAGGCGAATTGCATTATGCCGGGCGGGTGGGCGCCGGATTCACCGACCGACAACTGGAAGCCGCCCGGACCAAGCTGGAGAAGCTGCGGCGCAAGACACCGGCGGCCGAGGACGTGCCGGCCGCCGACAGCCATGACGCGGTATGGGTTTCGCCCAAGCTCGTCGGCGAGGTGCGCTATGGCGAGACGACCGGGGGCGGCAGGTTGCGCCATCCGGTGTGGCGCGGCTGGCGCGAGGACAAGGACCCGGCCCAGGTGGTCTGGGAAGACTGAGCCGCTGCAAGGCGGGTTCCGTGGCGCGCCGGACACAAGAAGGGCGCCGGCCCCTCGACATCCCCCTGGGAAATGGGGGAAGCAAGGCCGCCGGTGCCCTTCCTCCGGGCACAGCCCGGGTTATTCGCCGAGGTCCGGATCCACGCCCTCGGTCGTGTCGTCGACGTGCAACTTGACGGCTCCCAGATTCCGCTCGTGGGGTCCAGCGGCACGGCGAAGCACGATCACGACGAGGACCCCGATGACTGCCAGGGTGCCGAGGACGGCCAACACCCGACCACGGCCCTTGTGCTTGCTGCCTGCCTTCCGCTGGGCGTTGCGCAAGGCCAGTTCGACAGCTTTCCGGGCACGGCGGGCCGTCTTGCGGTTACCCGTCACGGTGGCCACGACCTCCTCGGATGCCCGGGCCAGCCCGGCCGGGTCCATCCGGTCCACGGCGTGGCGCACGGAGGCCTCCAACTGGCTGGGATACTCCTGCTTTGCCTTCTCCGCCCAGTGCTTGAGCTGGGTCTGGATCGTCTTCATCTGTTTTTCGAGATCATGCATCGTTGGATCCTCTCTGCTGTTGACATGTGAAACTACGTTCGCCCACAACGGATGCGATTTTGGTCAGGATTCCCGGCGCTTGGCCGCCGTACCTGCGCGGCTTCGCAACTGGATGATGCGTACCGCCGCGACAATGGCCACGACGACTGCCCCGCCCACGGCCGCAAGCAACATGGACACGCCAAGGGCCATCTGCCCTTGGAATCCGAGGAAGTTGACGGTCGCCTGGGTCTGGTTCTGCATCATGAATATCACCAGGAGGATCAGCACCACGATGGCGACGATGGTGAATGTCCAAATCACCCCTGCACGTGTCGTCGCCGTGACGTTCTTGGTTGGCCGATTACGGATGGGTTTACCGGACACGGCGTCCGGCTCGGCACGTTTCCCCGGGTTTTCAACCATTTGCTTCCCCATTTCTCGGTGTGGTGCCGAATCGAAGGAACTGCGGGAGGATGCCCTGGAGGCCGGGATCAGGGCCCCTGTGGCCAACATATGCGCATCGCCACGAAGTGGCAAGGGGATTGCGATGCTCCCTCAGGAACCGTGTTCTCCGGCATGCTCCACGTGGCGCTGCGCCAGCTTTCGAAGATATCCAGCGAAGCCGGACCCCACTCTTCCCTGCATCCGCCCGGAGGTGATCGCGTGGATTTTTCCAGTGGCCGTGACCCTGGCCGCGCTTCTGCGCAGCTTTTCAACCAACAGGACGTCCTCGCTCACCGGAACCGGATCAAACCCGCCCACCGCGCAATATGCGGAGGCCCGGAAACCCAGGTTTGCCCCGTGGATGTGGCCATGGCCTTCCCCGCGGTCATGGTCTCGCCACCACAATGCATAAAATGCCTGGTCCATGTCGGCGCTGTCGGGCTCCACGGTGCCGGCGATGACGTCTGACCCGGACTCCGCCAGCTTCACGGCGCGAGTCAACCAGTGCACCGGGACCCGGGTATCGGCATCCGTGCAGGCAATCCAGATGCTTTCCGGCGAATGACGCGCCAGGGTATCCGTGGCCAGGGCTTCGAGGGCGAAATCTATTCCCGCTGCCCGGGTGGCCCCTACCACCCCGCATCCCACCGAAAGCACCGACAGACGCGGGTCGTTGGCAGCAAAGGATGCCGCGAGCGCCGGTGACGAATCCCGGCATTGGTCAAGGACCACGGTGAGCCGAATCTCGAGCTCGGGCCTGGCACGGTTCAACCGGTCCATGGCCTTGCCCAGACGCAAGAGGCATGCGCCAAGCAATTCCTCCTCGTTGCGTGCAGGCACCACAATGACGATCGCCGAGAGCCTGTCATCCATCGTTCCCGCCTGCCTTTTCGAGGACTTCCAGCACAAAATCTGATTCCCGGTGCAGCACCTTGGTCGCCAGACCCAGACCTTGCGCGGCGGCATGCACCTGGGCACCGTCCATCGGCCAGCCACTCACCGGATGCAGCCAGTGGCACAGGAGCAGGTGCCCTCCTGCGGAAAGCGCCTCGAGACAACGCGCGTACAAGAGGTCAAGTTCGTCGGCGGCCAGGAAATACCCGATTTCCGAGACCACGACCAGGTCCTGGGATCCGGGCATGACATCGGGCCACTCGTGGGGCAGTACCGCTTGCCTGAGCACCACGTGGTTGAAGCCGGCCAGGCGCGGGGCGGCTGATTCCAGAGCAACCCGGCTCGCATCAACGGCCAGCAGGGTGTCGGCACGTTGTGCAAGGTCCCGGCTCAACACCCCGATCGAACAACCGAGCTCCATGACGGCGCCGTACCGGGACCGGGGAAGCGACGCGAGCGTGATCGCGCGCTTGCGACGTTCGTAGGCGCTTCCCAAGTAATCCCATGGATCGGGCCGACGCTCATACAGTCCGTCAAAGGTGGCGGATGCCGTGGCGGAATCCCGATATCCCGGGGGAGTGAACCGAAACGTTTCAATGGTGCGTCGGAAGTGTTGAAGGAAGGAGTCCTGAAGCAGCGGCGCGTCCTGCGGTGCATCGGACAGCGGAGCCACTTGGGAACGGTGGGATTCAGTGGCCCGTGCCTTGGCCCGGGTCGTGTCGGCATCCATGGCCAGCGAACCCCAGTGCTCCCACTCGGTGTCCCGCTCCGGCGTGGCCCAGTGCCAGTACCAGATGGGGTATTCCAGCAGGCCGTGGCCCAGTTCGTCGGCCAGGCTTGCCGCCAGCGCACCGAGCGCGTCGTGGTCGGTATGGCCGTCGCGGCGGTACGGGGCCACCAGCGTGGTCCGGCCCTTGGCCGTCGCCTTCCTGATGGCTGACTGGATCTGCTGACTGTGAGACGCCAGCGAGCCGTCCGGCAGGCCCAAGGTTTCAAAGGTGAGGGTGCCGGCGCCGGGGGAGTCGGGAGTGAGCTCCCCGAGTGCCTGGGCCAGTTCTGCGACCCGAATGCCGGCGAGGCGTTCGGGCGAGTGGGTGGGTGAATCCGGGTGGGACGCCTCGCCGGCGGTGGCCACGATCACGTGGACTGCCGTTCCGGCGCGCAGCGCCTGATGGATCAGGCCCGCCGCGCCGAGGGTTTCGTCGTCCGGATGCGCGGAGAGCACCACCAGTGAGTGTGCCGCCCCGGCAAAGCAGTCCATGGGAAGGGCGGGCAATTTTGTCACGCCGGCTGCCAGCCAGAGGGTTTCCTCGGTGCCGGGTTCCAGGTGGGTAAAGCTCACCATGGGCACGAACCTCCTTCCGCCGCTTTGGGGGCCTTCAACAGCAGCCCGCCCAGTGCTGCGTCGTCGCGGGATGCATGGTGTTGCCGGATGTAGATTCCCAGGTCGACCACCCTTCGGGCGTGTTGGTGGTCGAAGCCCAGGGGACCGGGTCCCATGGCCTGCCCCGCAATGGCGATGATGCGTTCGCACATCCCCGCCACATGTCCACGCACCCGCTGGGCGGAAACTTCGTCGAGGCTTCCCTGGTCAGCCGCCTGGGCCGCGCGGTGAAGCATGGCAGCCCCTGAGGCCAGCATTCGGTCGGCTTCGCCCAGCCAAGCCAAGGCCAACTGGTCGGGTTCGCGAGACTGGGCGGAGCGGAAGAGGTCGCGGAAGATCCCGACTGCGCCGCCGAACCAGCAGGCGGCGACTCCGACGCCCCCGACGGCGAATCCGGGCCGGTCCAGGTACCAATCGGTCGGACCAATGGGAAGGGCCGGGGCACGGTTAAATTGCACTGCCTCGCTGTGGATCTTGTTCAGGCCGTGACTGGCCCAGTGACCATGGTGCGCGATCACGCCAGGTTGCTTCAGGTCCACCATGAAGGCTCGGCGCCCGCCGGGGACATGGGCGGTGACGACGGCACGGTCCAGTGTCGCGGCCAGGGAGCACCATGGCTTTTGTCCTTCCAGAACCCAGGGGCCTGACGGTTGTGCCGGGGCGGCGGCAACAAGCTTGGGCCGACCCTCGGCGGCAAAGACTCCCCAGGTGCTTCCGGCGGGCCAGGGGAGTCCCGCCTGCGCGAGGATTGCCGCGGCGTCCAGATGCGGCTCAACCGTTCGGGCGGCCGCGAGGTCGACGCTGGCCAGCGTGGCCAGGAACTCCCACAGGGCGACAGTTCGCCCGTCGCCGGGTGTGGGCGGCGACTCGACGAAGGAGGCCAGTAGTCCGAGTATCGGCACCGGATCGCCGGCGCACGTATAGGCGGCATCAACCAGAGCAGGTGCCAGATCCCATTCCAGGCGCGAAGTTGTTGCCGGTGAAGTGAAGGCGACGGTGGCCGGCTCCTTCGGGCCCGTTGCCGACCGGGATCCGCGTGCCGCCATTTCAGTGCCGCCAATGTGGTGTTGCGTCAGTCGTGGCTCGCTCAACATTGTCATTCTCCTTCCGTGGCGGTTTCGTCATGCGGGGTGCCCACGGGCTTTGACTCGGCCGAGCCGCGCTGGCGCAGGAAGATGGAAAGGGTGACCATGCTGCCCACGGCCAGGAACTCGGATTGCCAGTTCTGCAGTGTCCGGTCCCAGAAATCGGCGCTGGTCACATAACCGAACCACCCGACCTCCGGCTGCCCGTGTTCCAGTTGGTCGGCATTGAACACCACGGTCCCGGCCACCGATTGCAACCACCACGAAAGCAGGAAAACGGCTCCCATGACCAAAAGCAAGGAATTGGAGTACACGAGCCGCCGCCAGCCATCTGCCTTGGCCCATTTGGGGGAATCCGGTTTGGCGAAGCGACCCACCATTTGGTTCTCGTCGCTGTCGGGCCCCTCGTCGCCTGGCTTCTTGGACTCGGGCGAACCATGCTGGACAAACCATATTGTCGCAAAAATGAAGAGGAAGAACTGCAGGTACTCCGACTGCCAGTTCTCCGCGACATCGACAACGAAATTGCTCGATGTCACGAATTCCCAGTATCCGAGGCTAGCGGCTCCGTGGGCGATCTGGTCTTCGTTGTAAACCGCAAGTCCCGCAAATGACTGGCCCACGAGTGCGCCGATGAAAAGAACCGCGAAACAGATGCTGAGCCCTTGGTTTCTGATTGCTTTGGCCACTGACAATCACCGCCCGGAAAAACTGACGATGGCCATGAACGTCAGCCCGCTGAGTATCATTCCAAGCCACAAAGCAAATTGAGTCCTCATGACGCGAGCGTATGGCCTACGGCTATCCACGTAAAGGGAACTGCGTTTCGGCACTGCGAACAAGGGCACAGATGACGTCACCTGAGGCAACACGCTCACGGGAGCGGGGACAAAGACGCCCGCTGGCCGATGGAAAATCAACATTGCAACGCCGTTTGTCAACGGTTCCTGCAGTTAAGGAGGAAGATGGGTTGCCCCGGCGTTGGCCGCGGCAACCCACCCCCCATGTGCAGCGGTCAGGCCTTCTTGCGCGTCAACAGTCCCCAGATAATGAGGACAAGCAACGCTCCGCCGATGGCCAGCAACCATGTTGAGAGCGACCAGAACTCGTTGATCCCAACACCGAAGATTGCCGATCCGATCCAGCCGCCGAGAACGGCGCCGACGATTCCGAGCAGAAGGGTGGCGATCCAGCCGCCACCTTGGTCACCCGGTTTGATTGCCTTTGCAATGGCTCCGGCAATCAGTCCTAGAACAATCCAACCAATGAAACCCATAACTTTTCTCCTTTTCGGATGAAGGTCCAGTTTCAGCATCATTGTGGCGATGCACTCTTTGACCCTACAACGAAGAAAGTGCAGATGGATAGCTAAATGTAACGTCGGGAAAACGGTAACCCCCGATCGGTCGACGCTCCACCGGGTCGATGGCATCAGCATGGATCGCGTCAGGCTCCGACTGCCGGAGCACCTTTTTACGAGACGGCCGCAAAACGAATTCTGTGCAGTCTTGTGCCAACCACGCAGAAGCATTTCCTTTGGCAAATGTCCGATTATCCCGGCCAACAAGGATGGCACACTCCACCACGAGGGGGGAGAGGACTGAATGGCCCGGAGCGACACAGCTGCCCAACTGCTTCCTGAAAGGCTTGATGGGCCGCCGGGAAGAGCGATCTGGATGCGACTGCGCTGACGGTTGCGCAACTGAGAGGCGGCACCTGCGACAATCCTGCCGGGAGCCCGCGGAACCGTTGCGCACACGAAGTGCCCGGCCTACGGTGGACACAAGATCCAAGGCCGAGTGCCAATGAGGACGGGAGTGCCAGTGCAAGAACTTTCGCAGCTTTCCGAACGAACAGCCCTGCTTATCGTTGACATGCAAAATGCGTTCTTCGAGGACCCCATCCTGGCGCGACACCGCGAATCCCTGGTGCGGCACTGCAATGAACTTGCCGGGCACGCGCGTTCGATGGGGATGCCGATCTTCAATATCAGGACCGAACATGCGCGGGACAAAAGCACATGGACACTCAGCATGCTCGATGACGACCAGGGATTCTTGTTCGAGGGCAGTGAACAGGCACAAAACCTGGTGGGCCTCGACGTCCGCGATTCCACGGAGATCCTCAAGAGACGGGACAGCGCCTTTTGGCGGACGGACCTGAGCGAGCAGCTGGCCCGGCTTGGAGTGGAATCCGTCCTCATGGCGGGCGTTTCGTCCCACACGTGCATTGCCTCGACAGCGGCGGACGCATATGCCGACGATCTTCGTGTCTGGCTGGTTTCCGACGCGATTGCCTCATCCGACCCCGATTTCGAAAAATCCACCTTGGGGCTGCTTCAAGCAGAGTACCGCCAACACATCGTCACCACCGACGCCCTACTCGCTGCCCACGATGGGCATCTGGCCAAGCAAGTCCAGGGGCACGGCACGAAGTAGTCGAACCATTCGAAGCACGGCACTGAACAGGAACGGAGCATGATATGAGCACCCAGCCGGGACAACCCAGCAAGAAGTCCTTCTTCCAGAGGAGGGGAGCCCCGCTCATGGTCACCGGTGTCATCTTGGTGATTGTCTTTGGGCTATTCATCATGGCTGGGAAGCAGCCGGGCGAGGGTCTTGCCTCTCCCATGTGGATTGGCGTCCTCATTGGTCTGGGCATGGCGGGATACGGCCTATACCGGGCGTTGAAGGGACCCGGCATGCTCGACAACCCCAGGGGCGGGACAACCAACGAACCCATGTAGCCGGACCTCACAGCCACGGGCCCGCGGCAGGCCCCGCGGCCTTTCGTATCAGGAACCAGCCACTACCCAGCACAAGGAGTTCACCATGTCTTTGAATACCCCCGAACGCGAACCGGGCCGCGATGAAGAAGCAGAAGGAAACCCCATGGACGGCCGTGACGGACAACCTGTGCAGGAAGGTTCCTCCGACGATCCGCGAACCCTCGACACCATGGACCCGCTGCGCGATGAACATCGCGCAGCGGACGCGTTGAACGGCAACGAGGCGCGTGCCCAAGATGCGCTTCCATTGACTGAGGAGGACCGGGCCGCGACGCAGGAAGACCTGGAAACTCCTGCCGGCGCGCGGGTTGAGGAACCCACCGATGCCGCAGGCCAGGAAGCCGGAGGTCTTGACGTCCTTGGCCGGCCCCTGCCGCCGGATGCCCCGGAGGGGGAACAGTTCTAACGAGGCGACTAACGGGTCCCTGTTCCTGGCCGCGGGCCAGACCTACGGAGTGATCGCGGGGTCAAGACTGTCCATGAACGCATTCATGAATTCAGCGAATTCTTGCGCGTCGTCATCCTGGGCGAGGATGCCGGAAGTCGGCTGTCGCGTGCCTTCGTGCCCGACCGCGGGGATATTCAGGGACAGCCGGGCCGGGACATTGAAGCGGTAGACGCGTCCGGTGCTGGTGCCGACCTCGTAGCCGCCGTCGAGGACCAATGCCACGTGGGAGACGTTGGTGTTGTTGACCGATACCGCGCGCTCAGTAGGCTGCAGGTTTTCGGGATTCAGCGGGCAAAGAATGAGTTCGGCCGGCTCGCGGCGGAAGCCGATCACCTTCAGCCCCGCGGATCCGGAGCTGCCCACGGCAGCCACCAGGTTGTAGCTGCCGTAGTTGGGGATCTGGGTGTCGAAAGCCTCGTGCAAGAGCTGCTTGAGGACGTCGTCGGATCCAACATTGAGTGTCTCCATGGCTTCCACCCTATCCAATGGAGGTTTCGAACACATGTCCCGTATACGCAGGGCGAAATATGTCGGTCCACCGTCACGGGTTCGGCCTAGGTGCCGGTCAGCCATACAATCAAGGGCATGAGCCAGGACACTGCCCCAGATATCAAGCCTCGCAGCCGCGTCGTGACCGACGGCATCCATGCAGCACCGGCCCGTGGCATGTTCCGCGCCGTCGGCATGGGGGATGACGATTTCGCCAAGCCGCAGATCGGCGTCGCGAGCTCGTGGAACGAAATCACGCCCTGCAACCTTTCGCTGAACCGCCTGGCCCAGGGCGCCAAGGAGGGCGTCCACGCCGGTGGCGGATTCCCGATGCAGTTCGGCACCATCTCCGTGTCCGACGGCATTTCCATGGGCCACGAGGGCATGCACTTCTCGCTGGTTTCCCGCGAGGTCATCGCCGACTCCGTCGAGGTTGTCATGCAGGCCGAGCGCATTGACGGCTCGGTGCTGCTGGCCGGTTGCGACAAGTCCCTCCCCGGCATGCTCATGGCAGCGGCCCGCTTGGACCTGGCTTCGGTGTTCCTCTACGCCGGATCGATCATGCCGGGCTGGGTCAAGCTGGAAGACGGATCCGAAAAGGAAGTCACCCTGATTGACGCCTTCGAAGCCGTGGGTGCCTGCGCCGCCGGCAAGATGAGCCTCGAGGACCTCACCCGCATCGAAAAGGCGATCTGCCCCGGCGAAGGTGCCTGTGGCGGCATGTACACCGCCAACACCATGGCCTGCATCGGCGAGGCCCTGGGCATGAGCCTTCCGGGCTCCGCCGCCCCGCCCTCGGCTGACCGCCGCCGCGATGCTTTCGCCCGCGCCTCCGGCGAGGCAGTTGTTGAACTGCTGCGCAAGGGCATCACCGCCCGCGACATCATGACCAAGAAGGCCTTCGAGAACGCGATCGCCGTGACCATGGCCTTCGGCGGTTCCACCAACGCTGTGCTGCACCTGCTGGCCATCGCCCGCGAGGCCGAAGTGGACCTGACCCTGGCCGACTTCAACCGCATCGGCGACAAGATCCCGCACCTGGGCGACCTGAAGCCCTTCGGCCGCTACGTCATGACCGACGTGGACAAGATCGGTGGCGTGCCGGTGATCATGAAGGCCCTGCTGGACGCCGGTCTGCTGCACGGGGACTGCCTGACCGTCACCGGCAAGACCGTTGCCGAGAACCTCGAGGCGATCAACCCGCCGGATGTCGACGGCAAGATCCTGCGCGCGCTGGACAACCCCATCCACAAGACCGGCGGCATCACCGTGCTGCACGGCACCATGGCACCCGAGGGGGCCGTCGTGAAGTCAGCTGGCTTCGACGCCGACGTCTTCGAGGGCACCGCTCGGGTCTTCGACCGCGAGCAGGGAGCGCTGGCCGCTCTTGATGCCGGCGAGATCCACGCCGGCGACGTCGTGGTCATCCGTTACGAGGGACCCAAGGGCGGCCCGGGCATGCGCGAGATGCTTGCGATCACCGGCGCCATCAAGGGCGCCGGCCTGGGCAAGGACGTCCTGCTGCTCACCGACGGCCGCTTCTCCGGCGGCACCACCGGCCTGTGCATCGGCCACGTGGCACCCGAGGCCGTTGACGGCGGTCCGATCGCCTTCGTCAAGGACGGCGACAAGATCCGCGTCGACATCGCTGCCCGCTCCTTCGACCTGCTGGTCGAGCCGGCGGAGCTCGAGGAGCGCAAGATCGGCTGGGAGCCGCTTCCGGCCAAGTTCACCACCGGTGTGCTGGCCAAGTACGCCAAGCTGGTCAAGTCCGCTTCGACCGGCGCATACTGTGGCTAGGAAATAGCCTGAACCGAAGGGCGGGCGCCACCAAGGCGTCCACCCTTCGGACAACAATCTCAAATAGTGAGATTGTGGGCGTGGGCGTTTGACTCTGGCTTTGGCGGCGACCAAACTGGACACATGCATATCCGCACCGAAGTACTACTAGTTATCAAGCGCTGAGCTTGGGCCCCTCCGGAACATGGAGGGCTTCGGTGACGCGCAAACCCCATTCGCCGCAAGGTGCCTTTGGGGTTTTTTTATGTGCAGGGTTAGAAGAGATAGAGAAGGATATATCCCCATGAGTAACGGAACCACCGCCAGCCCCTCGCTGCCGGCCAAACCCGCCAACCGTAGCAAGGATGCCGCTGTCTCTTCCGTTGTGGAAGCATCGAGCCTGGTCCAAGGCCCGAACAACATCATTGCTCCCACCGAGATGCTTGGCTCACAAGCCATTGTTCGCTCACTGGAAGAATTGGGCGTCAAGGACGTCTTCGGGTTGCCGGGCGGGGCCATCATGCCCACCTACGACTCGCTCATGGACTCGACCAAGATCAACCACATCCTGGTCCGTCACGAACAGGGCTCGGGCCACGCGGCCCAGGGCTACGCCATGGTCACCGGCGAAGTCGGGGTGTGCATTGCCACCTCCGGCCCCGGGGCCACCAACCTGGTCACCGCCATTGCCGACGCGCACATGGACTCGGTCCCCATGGTTGCCATCACCGGCCAGGTGCACAGCGCCTTCATCGGCTCCGATGCATTCCAGGAAGCCGACATCGTGGGCATCACCATGCCCATCACGAAGCACTCCTTCCTGGTCACCAAGGCCGAGGACATCCCGCGGGTCCTGGCGTCGGCGTTCCACGTCGCCGCCACGGGCCGTCCCGGCCCGGTGCTGGTGGACATCACCAAGGACGCCCAGCAGTCCTTGATGCAGTTCTCCTGGCCGCCGAAGATCGATCTTCCCGGCTACAAGACCGTGGTGCGCGGGCACAACAAGCAGGTCCGCGAGGCGGCCAAGCTCATCGCTGCCTCCTCCCGCCCGGTCTTCTACGTCGGCGGCGGCGTCATCAAGGGACACGCCTCGGCGGAGCTCAAGGAATTTGCCGAGCTGGTCGGCGCCCCGGTGGTCACCACCCTGCAGGCCCGCGGAGCCTTCCCGGATTCCCACGAGCTGCATGTGGGCATGCCCGGCATGCACGGCTCGGTTTCCGCGGTCACCGCGCTGCAGCAGTCGGACCTCTTGATCACCCTGGGTGCCCGTTTCGATGACCGCGTCACCGGGGTGCTGCACACCTTTGCCCCCAACGCCAAGGTCATCCACGCTGACATCGACCCGGCGGAGATCTCCAAGAACCGCACAGCGGACATCCCGATCGTCGGTTCGGTCAAGGAGATCATCCCGGAACTCACCGAGGCCTGCCGTACGCTCTTCGCCGATGCCGGCGCCCCGGACCTGTCGGCCTGGTGGAACACCATCGGCCGGCTGCGCGAGACCTACCCGATCGGCTTCACCGAAACCAACGACGGTCTCTCGGCGCCGCAGAACGTGATCCAGCGCATCGGCGAACTGACCGGCCCGGAGGCCGTGTACGTCGCAGGCGTGGGACAGCACCAAATGTGGGCGGCGCAGTTCATCAAGTACGAGCGCCCGCATTCCTGGCTGAACTCCGGGGGCCTGGGCACCATGGGCTACTCCGTTCCGGCAGCCATGGGCGCGAAGGTCGGCAACCCCGACCGCGTGGTCTGGGCCATTGACGGCGACGGCTGCTTCCAGATGACCAACCAGGAACTGGCGACCTGCGTCATCAACAACATCCCGATCAAGGTCGCGATCATCAACAACTCGTCGCTGGGCATGGTCCGCCAGTGGCAGACCCTGTTCTACGATTCCCGCTACTCCAACACCGACTTGAACACCGGCCACGGCACCGCGCGAGTCCCGGACTTCGTCAAGCTCGCCGACGCCTATGGTTGCGTGGGGCTGCGTTGCGAACGCGACGAGGACATCGACGCGACCATCAAGCAGGCATTGGAAATCAATGACCGCCCGGTGATCATCGACTTCGTGGTCTCCCGCGATTCCATGGTCTGGCCCATGGTGCCCTCCGGCGTGAGCAACGACCAGATCCAGATTGCTCGCGGCATGACGCCCGAGTGGGAAGAAGAGGACTAGAAACCCATGGCACGTCACACTCTTTCCGTGCTCGTCGAGGACGTACCGGGCGTGTTGACCCGCGTGGCAAGTCTTTTTGCGCGCCGCGCGTTCAACATCCACTCGCTGGCAGTCGGCCCCACGGAGATCAAGGGAATTTCCCGGATCACCGTGGTCGTCGACGCCGAAGGCGACCTGCTCGAGCAGGTCACCAAGCAACTCAACAAACTCATCAACGTCATCAAGATCGTTGAGCTGATGCCCGAGGCTTCGGTGCAGCGTGACCATATCCTGGTCAAGGTGCGCGCCGATGCGGCCACCCGACTGCAGGTTACCCAGGCCGCAGACCTCTTCCGTGCCTCCGTGGTGGACGTGTCCACCGATTCACTCATCATTGAGGCCACCGGCAACGCCGAAAAGATCAACGCACTGCTCGCTGTGCTTGAACCGTTCGGCATCCGCGAGATCGTCCAGGCGGGCACCCTTGCCGTCGGACGCGGCTCCAAATCGATGTCGGACCGCGCCCTGCGTTCCGTCTCTGCCTAAAACGCAATAATCTTCACACTGATACCAAGGAGAAACCACAGTGACTGAAATGTTCTACGACGATGATGCAGACCTTTCGATCATCCAGGGACGCACCGTCGCCATCATCGGCTATGGTTCCCAGGGCCATGCCCACGCACTGAACCTCCGCGACTCCGGCGTTGACGTCCGCGTCGGCCTGAAGGCAGGCTCCAAGTCGATCGCCAAGGCCGAGGCCGAGGGCCTGCGCGTGGTCTCCGTTGCCGAGGCAGCAGCCGAAGCCGATGTCATCATGATCCTCACCCCGGACCAGGTCCAGCGCTTCGTCTACGCCGAGGAAATCGCACCGAACCTGCAGGCCGGCAACGCCCTGTTCTTCGGCCACGGCTTCAACATCCGCTACGGTTACATCGCTCCGCCGGCAGATGTCGACGTTGCCCTGGTTGCCCCGAAGGCACCGGGACACACCGTGCGTCGCGAGTTCGAAGCCGGCCGTGGCATCCCGGACCTGATCGCCGTCGAGCAGGACTTCACCGGCGGCGCCAAGGAACTGGCACTGTCCTACGCCAAGGCCATCGGCGGCACCCGCGCCGGCGTCATCGAGACCACCTTCACCGAAGAGACCGAGACCGACCTCTTCGGCGAGCAGGCTGTCCTCTGCGGTGGCGCATCGCAGCTGGTCCAGTACGGCTTCGAGACCCTGACCGAAGCCGGCTACAAGCCGGAAATCGCCTACTTCGAGGTCCTGCACGAGCTCAAGCTCATTGTTGACCTGATGTGGGAGGGTGGCATTGCCAAGCAGCGCTGGAGCGTTTCCGACACCGCCGAGTACGGCGACTACGTTTCGGGCCCGCGCGTGATCACCCCGGAGGTCAAGGAGAACATGAAGGCAGTTCTCGCCGACATCCAGAACGGTGCCTTCGCCAAGCGTTTCATCGAAGACCAGGAAGCCGGAGCACCGGAGTTCCTGGAACTGCGCGCCAAGGGCGAGGCCCACCCGATCGAGGCCACCGGCCGCGAACTGCGTAACCTCTTCTCCTGGAAGACCACCGATGACTACACCGAAGGTTCCGTCGCCCGCTAAGGCACGCTGAATCACTTGGTGACCGCGGCCTCGAGCCGCTGGTTGTCGACATGACGATGCCCGTCCCGACGTTTGTCGGGGCGGGCATTGTCGTTGATGGAAGGCTGCTTCACGAGGGAGGATTCCCTACGAGGGCACGGCCGGAACCGGAGCATGATGCTGCTCTTTCCTCCTGTGTGCCTGCCGAATCGTTGTGGCGCCTGCAACGTCCATGGTAGGCAGGAGATGGCACGGACTGTTGAAGGAACGATCCTGCCTGCGCCACCGGGGAAGCCGGCGTCCAGGAGTGAATCGACACGCAAGGAGGAATGCCCATGGCTGAACGACTGGTGGCAGATGAGATGGTTGACAGGCTCAATGCCTGGGGCGTCAGGCGAATCTTTGGCTACAGCGGGGACGGGATCAATACCTTCCTGGGGGCGCTGCGCCGTCATGACAACGCTCCCGAATTTGTCCAGGCACGCCACGAGGAAAATGCCGCATTCATGGCCGTGGCACATTCCAAATACGGGGTGGGCCAGTATGGTGCCGATTACGACGGAGGGCCGGGCATCGGGGTCATGGTCTCCACCCAGGGACCCGGCGCAGTCCACTTGCTCAACGGACTCTACGACGCAAAGCTCGATGGCATTCCGGTGGTTGCCATCGTCGGACAGCAGGACCTCAAGGCGCTGGGTTCCGGGTATCAACAGGAAATCGACCTCCCCGCGCTTTTCAAGGACGTGGCCGGGTATTGCGAACAAATTTCCACGCCTGAGCAGGTTTCCGGTGTATTGGACCGCGCCTTCCGCACGGCCCTGGCCACATCCACACCGTGTGTGGTGATCATTCCCCACAATGTGCAGCAACAGCCCGCGTCGCAGCCATCGGGTGACCATGCCGAGATTGCCACGGCACCGGTGTGGGAGTCCCCGCAGGTGCTGCCGCGGGATGCCGAGTTGGACGCGGCTGCAGACCTGCTTCGAGCCGGCAAGCGCATCGTGATGTTAGTGGGGCAAGGGGCCCGCAACGCCCGTACCGAGGTAGCCGGAATGGCCGAACGGCTCGGTGCCGCGGTTGTTACGAGCCTGCTGGGCAAACCATATGTTGATGAAACGCTGCCGAATGCCGCCGGGGTCATGGGTCACCTTGGCACCTCCGCCAGCGCTGCACTGCTTGGGCGCTGCGATTCGCTGCTGATCGTGGGATCCAACGATCCCTGGACCGAGTTCTACCCGGCCCCGGGAAGCGCCCGTGCAGTGCAGATCGACATTTCCGCCCAACGGCCCGGCGATCGCTACCCCGTCGAGGTGGCGCTCGTGGGGGATGCGGCGCAAACGCTGCAGGCGCTAGCCGGGCGCCTTGCCCCTGACCAAGGTGAACGGGCACCCTGGCGCACCGAGGTCCGCGAACGGGTGTCTGCCTGGCGGGACCTGTCGCGGCAGCGCGCCCTGACTGCGGCCGAACCGGTCAACCCCGAACGGGTTTTCAGCGAGCTCTCCGCGGTCTTGCCCGACGACGCGCAGGTGGCTCTTGACGTGGGCAGTTGCGTATATTGGTATGCCCGACAGCTGGTGCTGCCACCGACGGTTCCAGCGCATCTCTGCAGCACATTGGCTTCGATGGGTTGCGGGGTTCCGTATGGGCTTGCAGCAAAGCTGTTGAATCCGGAGCGGCCAGTGGTGGTGCTGGCCGGTGACGGCGGCATGCAGATGAGCGGAGTGGCGGAACTCATCACCGTAGCCTCCCGCTGGAAGGACTGGACGGATCCCCGGTTTGTGGTGTGCGTCCTGAACAACGGCGATCTTGCGGAAGTGACGTGGGAACAAAGGGAAACAGAAGGGGATCCGCGCTACGGTGCCACACAGCATCTGCCACATTTTCCCTTCGCAGGCTACTCGGAACTTCTGGGCATGCGGGGGATCGAGGTCAAGGACCCTGGGGATCTTGGCGGGGCCTGGAGCCAGGCGTTGTCGGCCGATCGCCCGGTGGTCATCGATGTCCACACCGATGCCTCGGTGCCGTTGCTGCCGCCCTTCCCGCAAGGTGCCAAGAAGTTGCCCACCATGCGGGCGGCATTGGGGCAGGAAGGGAAAGCCGGGCAGAGGGCATTGCGCCTGCTCGACGAATACGCTTCGCAAGAAGAGGCACTCTTCGGATCGTGATGTCACATTGTCGGACGAGTCCCGGGACGGATGGCAGGGAACCGGCGGGAGCTGTGCCCGAATCCTCCTCGGTTCCCGCCCCGCCCATGGCTGGCACCGATCCAGTGCGGACGTGTAGCCGCCGCGGCCCTATTCCTTTGCGTGGTGCAGCGGCACGCGCCGGTAATTTTGCTCCGTTGAGTCCTCGTTGCGCCACGATATTTCCAGAAAGGGTGGGGCGGTTGCCCAACCGACGTCGTCCTTGACCCGGTTGAGGCCAATGAATTCCCCGTCCGGCAATTGCTCGGCCGAGAAGCTCCAGTCCGCTTCCCCCTCCACCGTGACTTTTCCCGTGGTGCGGAGATCAACGTCAAACACCGGGCTACCGGTTCGGTTGGTCACGTGCGCGGTCAGCGAATCAATCCAATCCAGTTCCAGGTTCCGTGTCATGGATTAAGCGTAGACCGATTCGGCAGTGCGGTCTTGGTTTTTGCAACGCGCAGGACCAACGAATTTTGGGGCTCGCCCGGGCCCGGGAAAGCAACCTGGAATGGCCAATGTCCGTTCTCCGCTTGCCACGGGTGGGCACCGGTGTCTGCAATGACGTGCCTCGGCCGAGGAAGCTATTGTTTGTGGGGGAAATGGAAGTAGTCTTTAGATTGATGGTGACGGGAAAACAGATCGTTATTCCCGCTCTGATTTAGACGATCGTCAGTTTGGTACCGTGCTTTTCTGAATCTGCGGTAGCCTCAACCTGGATCGGTGGGGGGGGACACCGCTAGAAAGGTTGAACGATGATTGCCGTAAACGAATACATGCGAGATCTCCTTCTTGAAACCCATGATCTCGAATCATTTCTCAATGCGCTGACACATGTCAGTGCCCAGGCCTTGTCCGAGTCCGGAGAGCCGGTCCATTGCGGCATTACCCTGCGGCGGCACAAGCGGGCGGGCACGGTGGCCAGCAACAGCGCATTGGCACAGGAACTCGACGAGATCCAGTACAGCTTTGGCGAAGGACCGTGCCTCTCAGCGTGCAAGGAGCAACGGAGCATTCTGATCAACGACATTGAACGAGACGGCCGCTGGCCCGCATACTTCGAGGCCATCTCCTCCGCAGGGGTCCGATCCATGTTGGCCGTTCCGTTCAGCCTGGATTCCGAGGACACCGCTGCGATCAATATCTACTCCATGAGCAAGAACGCCTTCGATCAGCAGGACGTGACACGGGTGGAAGGTTACGCCGAGCAGGCCTCGGCGCTGTTGAACCTGGCCGTTCGGTTGGCCAAGCACCGCGACAACGAGGAGAACCTCAGGCTCGCCATGGAATCCCGGACCACCATTGACCTGGCGGTGGGCATCATCATGGGCCAGAACAAGTGCAGCCAGGAACGGGCGGTCGAGATCCTGAAGTCGGCTTCCAGCTCCAGGAACATCAAACTGCGCCATGTTGCGGAGGCGGTCATCGCCTCCACCACCAACCAGCCGATCGGCACCCATTTTGATGCGTAGGCCGCCGGGACGGTAAGTGTTCCACGGCCACGGCCAGGGGGATGCGTCAGCCGATGCCCAGATCCCGTAGCACGGCATCGGCCGCATGCCAGCCGGCCATGCCGTGCACGCCGCCGCCCGGGGGAGTCGAGGACGAACAGATGTAGAGCCCGGGTGCCCCTGCATGGTAGGGCCGCAACGTGGGCGCCGGACGCAGCACTTGTTGGGTTCCCCGCAACGAGCCGCCGCCGATGTCCCCGCCCACCAGGTTCGGGTTCCAGTCCTCCAGCGCACGCGGCGGAGTCTCGACGCGTCCGATGACCCGGTCCCCGAAACCCGGGGCAAAACGTTCGATCTGGCGGTCAACCAGCGGCCCGACGTCGGCGTCGCAGCCATTCGGCACGTGGGCGTAGCTCCAGATGACTTGATGCCCCGCCGGCGCCCGGGATTCGTCCGCCGCGGAAGGCTGGGCCAGCATGACAAAGGGCCTCGCGGGAACCTTGCCCCTGCCCACGTCCCGCTCGGCCTGAATCACATCGGCCAGGGAACCGCCCACGTGCACTGTCCCGGCGTGCGCTGTGCGTTCGTCCCTCCAGGGGATTGGCCCGTCCAGCAGGTAGTCGACCTTGAAGGCGCCCGGCCCGTACTTCCAGCGTCGCAGGTGGGAGGCGTAGCGTCCGCCGATCCCGGTGCCTGCCAGGTCCAGGACCTGCCGCGGTGTCAAGTCCAGCAACACTGCATCGCTGGCAGGCAGCTCGCGCAGGTCGGCCACCGGGCTGTTGGTGTGGATGACCACGTTCTCCAGGGCCAGTTGCTGCACCAGCGCGTGGATGATCGCGTTGGTTCCGCCCCGTGCCACCGGCCAACCCAACGACTGGCCCAGCCCGCCGAAGAGCACTGCGAAGCCTGAGGTGAACACGTGGTTGAGCGGAAGCATCGAGTGGGCCGCCGAACCCGCAAACAGGGCCCGTGCGGCCTCGGTTCGGAAGGCCAGGCGCGCCAGGCCATCGGCGGGCCACAGTGCCCGCGCCCCGAAGCCGGCCATGAGCAATGGATGCGGCGGGATGCGCAACAGCGGCCCGGTGGCGTTTTCCAGGGATTCGAGCGGGTGGCCGGCCACCGCGCGGTGCAGCGTCCGCCACGCGGCCGCGTCAACGCCAAGCTCTGCCGCAGTCGTCTCGAGGTCGGGATGCAGCACGGCGCTGCGTCCGGTATCCAGCGGGTGGGCCATCGGATAGCGGTGGCGTAGCCAGCGCAGCCCGTGCCTCTCCAGGCCAAGATGCAAGAAGGCGGGGCTTCCCACGCCGAAGGGGTGGGCGGCAGCACCCAGGTCGACAGTGGTTCCCGGACCCAGAGTGTCGGCCGAGCGCGCGGCCCCGCCGACCTTTCCAGCTTGCTCGTAAACGGTCACCTGCACCCCGTGTTCGGCCAACCGGGCGGCCGCGGCAAGGCCATTGGGACCGGCGCCGACGACGATCGCGGTTCGTGTCATGGTGGTGGCTTCCTTTCTGGTGGCTATCCTGCGAAGAAGCGTTCCTCCCAGGTGGCCTCGATGATCCCGCGCACCTGGTTGATCTGGTCGGTGGCGCGGGCCTGCAGGTCGCGCAGCAATGCGGCGTCGAAGCGGGGATCCTTGGTAGCCACCAGGAGCAGGGTTTCCCACATGGCAAGCTTGGCGCGCAACATCCCGGTCAGCACGTCCAATTCGACCTGTGCCAGGCCGGCCTGCCGCCGACGCAGCAGGTTCACCGGGTTGACCCGACCCACAAGGCGCACCACATGGGTGAAGGTGATCTTCAGCGGGTGCCCGTCATAGCCCAGCCGGTCGATGAGGCTCCGCAGGTCCTCCCGATCCGCCATGACCTGTCGGCAGAGGGAGAGCAACGCCGCCTCGTGCGCGGTTCCCTTCCAGGTGTCGGCAGCCGCGCGAAAGGCATTGACGCCTCCCTCGGATCCCAGGAAGTGCTCGTTGAGGTAGTTGGACAGGGTCTGGTGGCTGACGCCCCGGAAATCATTCATGATTGCTCCTCGGATTCGACATGGGGGGACTTGTCCCGGCGAGCCGGGCACCGGAGGGAATGCTGGCCGCGCACTCGTGACGGCAACCTTTCTCCACACTACGGCCAAGGCACGGAGCGCGGAAGGAAATTGCGGCCTCGCCGCGCCGGATCCCGACGTCAGCCCGCACACCTCCGTGGAGGAGGGGATCGAAACTGTTCCTCCGGCAGGGGCACCGGCCTATGCTGGGGAGTGTGGTCAAGCAGTGGGCCGCAGGATGCACTATTGCCGGAAATTGATCATGCCAGATCCACGCCACAGCACTGCATGGGGCCCAGCGTCGGGTGCCCCGCGCCGTGCGGCCCTCTTCGCGCCGTCATATCCCACGCCTGTGCCATGCACCGAATCCGGCGGCGTGCCATCATGGTGAGCGCCTGGACCTCAGGGGTTGGCGCCCAGCTGGCGGGACCGGGGGCGGTCACCATCCTGCACGGAACGACGTTCGCCCTGGCGGCCGCCAACGGCGACATGGACGGAACCCGTCCGCATGGGTTCTTCTTCCGCGACACCCGCTTCATCTCCGGTTGGCGGCTGCGGATCAACGGCAAGGACATGGAGCCCCTGGTGGGGACCGCCATCGAACCCTACAAGGCCATGTTCGTCGGCCGGGTGGCCGGAAGCAGCCTGGAGAATGAAAGCCACGTGCTGGTGGAACGCCATCGAAGCCTCAACGGCGGCCTGAAAGAACGAATCGTGATCCACAACTATTCGAAGGCCGAGTTTGCCGCCACGATCTTTCTGGAAGTGGCAGCCGACTTCGCGGACCTCTTTGACGTCAAGGCGGGAATCCGCCGCTTCCCACGGCGGAAATACAGGACCGCGGGGTGGGCGAAGCCCTGCAGACCGGCCGCGGGGACCTTGGATCGCTGCGCATCTTCGACCCCGAGGACGAGGAGCGGGTGGTGGTTGCCGCGGGGGCCCCATGGTTCATGGCGCTCTTCGGGCGGGATTCGCTGCTGGCCTCGTTCCTGTCGCTGAGCGTCGACCCCTCCCTGGCGCTGGGAACCATACAAACCCTCGCCGAACGCCAGGGCAGGGAAACCAATCCACCCACCGAGGAAGAACCGGGCAAGATCCTCCACGAGGTGCGCATGGGGTCCTCGCCGTCAAAGGAGCTCGGCGGCACCGGGGCCTATTTCGGCTCCGTCGACTCCACGCCGTTATTTGTCACGATGGCCGGGGAAATGACCAGGTGGGGCGTGGGCGGGCAAACCCTGGAGCGCTTGATGCCGTCGATGGACAAGGCCCTGGGTTGGATCGAACGCACCACCGCGAAGGATCCCCACGGCTTCCTGACCTACCAGCGCTCGACGCCCACGGGCCTTGCCAACCAGGGGTGGAAGGATTCCTGGGACGGCGTCACCTTCGCCGACGGCAGCATTGCCGAGGCGCCCCTGGCCCTGTGCGAGGTGCAGGGCTACGTGTACACCGCCTACCTCGCGCGGGCGTTGATTGCCCAGCAATCCAACGACACGACATTGATGCTGAAGTATGCGGCCAAGGCCCAACGCCTCAAGGAAGCCTTCAACGAAAAATTCTGGCTTGCCGACCGCGGGTATCTTGCCCTGGCCATTGACGGCGACCAGCGACAGGTGGACTCATGCGCATCGAACATGGGCCACAGCCTGTGGAGCGGGATCGTTGACAGTGCCTTGGCCCCGCAGGTGGCCAAGGCACTGATGACCCGGGACATGTTCACCGGCTGGGGCGTGCGGACGCTCTCGAGCAAGATGAAGGCGTACAACCCGGCCAGCTACCACAATGGTTCGGTGTGGCCCCACGACAACGCACTGATAGCCGGTGGCCTGATGCGCTATGGCTTTGTCGAGGAATCCCAGCGCATCGCCACGGCCCTGATGCAAGCGGCCGGATTCCTCAACGGCAGGCTGCCGGAACTCTTCTGCGGACTGGACCGCGGCAGCCATCCGGTCCCCGTGCCCTACCCAACCTCCTGCTCGCCGCAGGCCTGGGCGGCTGCGGCACCCATGCACCTGCTGCGGATCATGCTGCGTTTCGACCCGGTCCTGACCGAGGGGAAGCTCTTCATCGACCCGGTGCTGCCGCCCGAATGGGGCGAGGTGCACCTGCGAAACATCTCCGTTGGCAAGGACAAGATCAACATCACCGCCAACGGCACGCGGTTCCGCATCGAGGGGGCACCGGCAGGGTTGGAAGTGGTGCACGGTCTGCGCGGCCCGCTGGCCGACATGCTCGATGTCACGGCGGCCCGCCCATGAAACCGGGACGGAGGCCATAGGTGCGTATCGGGATCATTGCCCCTCCGTGGCTCACCGTGCCGCCGGAGGGCTACGGCGGGACCGAAACCGTCATCGATGTGCTGGCCCGCGGGCTGGCGGCACTGGGCCACGAGGTGCTGCTGGCGGCTGCCTCGGGCAGCGCCAGCCCGGTGGCCCTGGCAGCGGGCAGCTTTCCGCCGGATCCCCGGCACCTGGGCCGTACCCAGGATGAGCTGCGGCATGTCATCAACGCCTATCGACGGCTGGACGGGATGGAGATCATCCACGACAACACGCTCGCCGGCCCGCTGTTGATGCGCGCGTCCGGGGCGATCCCCGTGGTGTCCACCGCCCACAATCCCATGGACGCCCTCACCCTGCCCATCTATCGCGCGATCGCCGGGCACGCCTCGCTGCTGGCCATCTCCAGGCACCAGGCCACCAGCGCGCGGGGGGTGGACATCTGCCGGGTGATCCACCACGGCATCGACGCGGACAGCATTCCCCTTGGCACCGGCAGCGGCGGCTATGCCTGCTTCCTGGGCCGGATGCACCCGAACAAGGGCGTGCTCACAGCCATTGAGGTGGCCAGGAGGGCCGGGGTGCCATTGCGGATCGCGGCGAAGATGGCCAGCACCGGGGAACACGAATATTTCACCCAGGTGATCCGCCCGAAGTTGGGAGGGGACATCGAATACGTTGGGGAATTGCGGGCCGGGGAAAAGTTCCGGCTGCTCGGGGAATCCCTGGCCCTGTTGAACCCCCTCCAGTGGGCCGAGCCCTTTGGCATGGTCATGATCGAGGCCATGGCCACAGGCACCCCGGTGCTGTGCACTTCCCGCGGCTCCGCCCCGGAGATCGTTGCCGACGGAGTCACCGGATTCATCAGGGACACGCCCCGGGCACTCGCAGCGGCACTGCCCGAATGTGCCCACCTGAAGCGCCAGGACTGTCGCGCCTCGACGGAAACAATATTCAGTGCAAGGCGGATGGCGCTCGAGCACGTGGACTTCTATGAGAGGTGCCTGGCCCGGGAGCCCGATCCCTGTCCCGTGCCGGTCTAGCGAAGCGGCCAGGCCCACGTGGGGGACCGGCGTCATCCCGGTGGCCCGGATGCGACAGCGTCATCGCGCGCCGGTAGACTCCGTGAATATGCACGCCGAACCACACGCGCCCGCCAAGACCATCCATGCCGTCTTCCTCGACGTCGACGGCACCTATGCGGATTACGGGGTGGTTCCCCAGTCCCATGCCCGGGCCGTCCGGGCTGCCCGGACAGCCGGTCACAAGGTCTTGCTGTGTACCGGCCGGCCGGTTGCCATGCTCCCCGAGCACATCCTCGAAGCCGGATTCGACGGACTGGTGGCCAGTGCCGGCGCCTACGTCGAGGTGGACGGCGAGGTGCTCATGGACCGGCGGTTCCCCGCGGAAATGGCGGACCGGACCCTTGCCGCCCTCGATGCGCACGATGCCGTCTATGTCCTTGAATCCCCGGAGGCACTCCACGTCCGTGCATCTGCCGAACCACGCCTGAGGGAAATCATCGAATCGCACTTCAGCCAGCGCCCCGATGGCCGGAAGACCGGTTCCTCGGCCATCCTGGGTTCCCTGGCCACCATCCCGGCAGATCCCTCCTTCGCAAAGATTTCCGTGTTCGAGGCCCCGGTTTCGGTGGGCAGCATTGCCGCGGAGATCGGGGCGGACGTGGCAGTGGTCGAAAACTCCATCGCCGACGAGGGCCGCCATACCGGGGAGCTGTTCCGGCGCGGGATTTCCAAGGCCGACGGCGTCGCCGTGGCGATTGAACGCCTGGGTATTGACAGGGCTGACACCATCGCCTTCGGCGACGGGGAAAACGATTTGGAAATGATCGCCTACGCGGGGCTCGGCGTGGCCATCGAGGGATCGCATCCCGGGCTGCTGGTTCTGGCCGACCGCACGGCGCTCCCGCCCAGCCGCGACGGGATCGCCGCCGCCTTCGCCGAGCTGGGACTGATCTGATCCCGAGCCCGCCGCCAAAACCAAAGGAACGCCCGACCTGTAGGTCGGGCGTTTTTTGGTGTTAGGAGAATGTTCCGGTTCGCGCTGCCGGAGCGGGCGTCGCGGAAATTCTTGCGCAGAAGGCGAGATTCTGTTGGGTGCGGTCGGACATGGAAGACGGCAGATGCCGGTATTCCCCTTCCGGTGATATGGGCGGAAAATGACGAGTAGAGAGCGCTGGCGTAGCACGCAATCCGGGAGGTCATGATGAACAAGGAAGCCCCACATGTCGGGGGAATGGGCCCGATCGTCGTGGGCGTCTTGCCCAAACAGCCCAGGCGCGTGGTGCTCGAGGCGCGGACACTTGGCGAGGCACTCGGCGCACCCCTGGTCTTCGCCTATGTGGAGATCAACAGCTACCTGGTCGAGTGGGAACTCAAGGAGGAGATCCGCGGCAATTCCCTGCATCCGCGAGAGATCGACGACGACATGACCGAGGATGCCCGCGACGTCCTGCGGATCCTGGACAGTGCCATGGCGGGGACCAAGATCGAATGGTCGTTGCGGGTAATGGCGGGGGATCCCGGCAAGGCACTGGCCCGGCTGGGCAATGAACTGCACGCGCGGATGATCGTGGTGGGCACCCGGCACAAGGGTGTCGGGGCCCGGGTGTCGGAACTGCTCAACGGGACTACCGCACACCACGTTATTGCGCACCAGCAGCTGCCCGTGGTTGTGGTCCCCGTCCATCACGAAGCCTCCTGACGGCGCTGGTTGTCGGCAGCGATGCCATGCAATTTCCGGTGATCCGGGTGGATTCCCCTGGCCGAGGGCCAATGCATAATCGTCTGTGAGCGCGATGGTGGGGAAGAAGCGAACGATTTGCTAATGAGAATCATTCTTAGCTATTGTGTTGGTCGTGACTCTCATACTTGTAACATCGCTCGAATCCCACATCCGCGACAAGGCACTCGACTCCTTGGTGGCATCGATGCCCAACGCGATGGTGGTTCGCCACGATTTGCTGGAAGGCGAACGCGTGCTGCGTCGCGTGTCCAGGGGAACGGCAAGCCTGGAACGCTATGAAATCCCCTTGGAACACGGCTGCCTGACCTGCACGGTGAGGCTTGACGTCTTGCCCACGGTGACCCGTATCCTCGATACCCTGCCCGAGGACGTGATCGTCGGATTGCCGCCCAGCGTCAACGCGGACATGGTCGTGGAATACCTACAACCGCAGCTGGCATTGCGCGGGAAAGTACTTGACTCGATCTGTCTTGCACTGGACCCGGCCGCGCTCGAGGACCAGATGTGGGACTCTCGCACGCTCTGGCAGGCGGGTCTGAGCAGCGTGGAGGAAGACGACAGGACCGCAGGGGAATTCCTCGTCAAGGAGATCGCCTGGGCGGACACGTCCCTGATGCTTGAGGGCCTCTTTGCCCACCTCTTTGAATCGGAGGCGCCAGGTTGCCAATCCGGGGGAGGACTCTTCCTGCGCGGGACGCAGCTGCTCACTGAGATGGGACCGCACCTGGCGGTAATCCATCCGGACGAGGATCTAGCTCTCGCAACCTATGAGCCGGACTGTGCGCGCCGACGCGCATCGCCTGGCGCCATCATTCTCCGAGATGCCGCCGAGACCAGCGACGGCGTGGAAGACACGGCGCAGGGCCGGGAATTCACCACGGTGCAACTTCATGCGGAGCACCCGTTGCATCCGGGACGGCTCAAGGACGCGTTGCACCGGATGGCTGAAGGCTGCGTGTGGTTGCGAGGTACCTTCTGGATCGGGAGCGCGCCGGAAACCAAAATGGTGCTCGGCGGTGCCGGGCCATTCGTCTGGCTAGAGAGCCAAGGCAAGTGGGGTGCCGAGACGGCTCGCACCCACATTGCACTGACCAGCGACAGCAACGATGCATCGGAGCTGGCGAAGATCCTGGGCTCCTGTGAATTGTCAGATGCCGAAATCCTCAGGTCGCCCCATACGTTCGAGGACGCATTGCGCCTCACTGACTTGAGCTGAAATTCGCGTCCGACGGCGACTATTTTTACTGCAATAACTACCGAAGGAAAATGATGAAAGTACGCAACTCCATCCGAGCACTCAAGAAGATTCCGGGTGCCCAAGTTGTCCGGCGCCGCGGGAAGGTCTTCGTGATCAACAAGAAGAATCCGCGCATGAAGGCCCGTCAGGGCTAGGGACCGCCATTCGGGACGTGATGGCCGTTCGTGGCTGGACCACGTGCGGTCATCACGCCCGAGCAGCCGTGCGGCCGTGCGCGAAGGTGCGTCTTGAGGCACGGATCCGACCGTGAAAGGTGCCTCTATCGGCGCCGGTTCGGGACGGGACCTTCGCAGGCCCAGTCAATGGCGAGAATCCACCCGTGACCACCTTCAGTGAACATCACGCGAACTCATATCAGAAAGCGCCGCAAATCCACTGGTCCGCGTGATGCTTGTGGGTAATATGGTGCATTGTTCGTCATTCGCTTGGCCAGGAGCCCGCATTGCAAAGTAAATACCTTGGAGTGGTGCTGGCTCTTGCCGTGGCACTGATCGGCGGGCCGACTACCGTGGCCACCGCCCAGCCTTTGGCACCGACGGCTGCGGTGAGCATAAGCACTGCCAAGGTGAAGGCGGTCAAGCAAACCACCGCGAACCTGAACCTTCGCAAGAACGCGACCGTGAAGTCGGCTTCATTGGTGCTCATTCCCAAGAACACGAAGCTCACCATCCTCAGGGTCAGCGGCACCTGGCACCAAGTTACCTTCAAGTCGAAAACCGGTTGGGTTTCCGGCGACTATCTGACATCCGTTTCAGTGGCGAAGTCCAAGGTCTACAACTACACGAAGGTGTTCACCGCGGTGAAGGCCAAGGCGTCGGGTTCCTCGGCGAGTGTTCTTTCGCTGCACCGCCAGACGAAGGTGGAGGTGCTGGGCAGGAGCGGTTCCTGGACGCGGATTATTTTCTCGGGGAAGACCGGATTTGTGCCGGCGAGCAGCCTGGGCACGTCCAATCCCTCGAACGTGTATCGCTGGGTGAAGGGCAAGCAGCCCGTTTATCAAGCTGCCAGGACCTCGGGCAAGAGGATCGGCACGCTTTCGAACAACACGAGGATCCAGTGGCTGCGGACCTCGGGTTCGTGGCAGCAGGTGCGTACCGGTGCGGGGATTGGCTGGATCCAGTCCAGCAAGCTGTCCACCACCGCGATCAAGCCTCCGGCCAAGGTCTACAACTACACGAAGGTGTTCACCGCGGTGAAGGCCAAGGCGTCGGGTTCCT
Source organism: Paeniglutamicibacter sulfureus (assembly GCF_030512175.1). Taxonomy (GTDB): domain Bacteria; phylum Actinomycetota; class Actinomycetes; order Actinomycetales; family Micrococcaceae; genus Paeniglutamicibacter; species Paeniglutamicibacter sulfureus. The sequence goes on from NZ_JAULBL010000002.1 coordinate 2,207,194, forward strand.
CGGCGAGTGTTCTTTCGCTGCACCGCCAGACGAAGGTGGAGGTGCTGGGCAGGAGCGGTTCCTGGACCAGGGTCCTTGCCGCGGGGAAGGCGGGATTTGTGCCGGCGAGTAGCCTGGGCACGTCCAATCCCTCGAACGTCTATCGCTGGGTGAAGGGCAATCAGCCTGTTTATCAAGCTGCCAGGACCTCGGGCAAGAGGATCGGCACGCTTTCGAACAACACAAGGATCCAGTGGCTGCGGTCCTCGGGTTCGTGGCAGCAGGTGCGTTCCGGTGCGGGGATTGGCTGGATCCAGTCCAGCAAGCTGTCCACCGCCGCGATCAAGCCTCCGGCCAAGGTCTACAACTACACGAAGGTGTTCACTACGGTGAAGGCCAAGGCGTCGAGTTCCTCGGCGAGTGTTCTTTCGCTGCACCGCCAGACGAAGGTGGAGGTGCTGGGCAGGAGCGGTTCCTGGACGCGGATTATTGTCTCGGGGAAGACCGGATTTGTGCCGGCGAGCAGCCTGGGCACGTCCAATCCCTCGAACGTCTATCGCTGGGTGAAGGGCAAGCAACCCGTTTACCAAGCTGCCAAGACCACGGGCAAGAGGATCGGCACGCTTTCGAACAACACGAGGATCCAGTGGCTGCGGACCTCGGGTTCGTGGCAGCAGGTGCGTACCGGTTCGGGGATTGGCTGGATCCAGTCCAGCAAGCTGTCCACCGCCGCGATCAAGGTTATCCCTCCAACGACGACAGTCACTTTTAGTACCCCGCGCTGGACCACTGCGAATCTCAACCTTCGCTCTGGTGCAGGAACCGGCTATGGTTCCGTGGCTGTGGTTCCCAAGGGTGAACGGGTCCTTCTTGGACGTTCCTCGGGTGGCTGGGCCAATGTCAAGACCAGCAAGGGCACGGGCTGGATAAGCGCTGGCTATCTTTCGACCGTGGTGCCAAAGCCAACGGTAGTGAAGCCGAATCCACCGAAGCCCGATCTAGTCACCTTCAGCGCTCCGCGCTGGACCACTGCGAATCTGAATCTCCGCTCGGGTGCAGGAACCGGCTATGGTTCCGTGGCTGTGGTTCCCAAGGGCGAGCGGGTCCTCCTTGGCCGTTCCTCGGGTGGCTGGGCCAATGTCAAGACCAGCAAGGGCACGGGGTGGGTGAGCGTAATTTATCTGTCCACCGTGGCGCCACCGCCTCCGGTAACCACCCAGTACCGGTGGGCCGCCGGCAACGTTAACCTGCGCGCCGGCAATTCGACGGTGTACCCGATTATGGGCTTGGTTCCCGCCGGGGAACGTGTCACCTACCTGCAGTCCGAGAGTGGATGGGCCCGCGTGGTGACTAGCCGAGGCACCGGATGGATGAGCGAGGATTACCTTTCCACGAAAGCAGTGGCAACTCTCCAGCCGGATACCGTTGCGGTCAATGCGGCAGTGAAGCAAAGGTATGCGGGCTACGTTTCAGCCTATGGCGGTGTCCGCGCCGGCTCCGTCGGCCACAGTAGCGGCGTGGCCACGGACCTCATGATCAAGGACTATAAGAGCGCCCAAGGTATCAGGAACGGCGATGAGATTGCCCGGTTCCTCATTGCAAACCGCGAGTCGCTCGGCATCTATTACTTGATTTGGAAAGACAAGATCTGGTTGGGCCCGGCAAAGGGGTGGGAAGAGTACTCGAAATCCGGCAAGTACGGCAATCAGTTCGTCAACAACTGGAACGATACGACGCGACATCTGGACCACATCCATGCGGAGACGTATGGAAATTCCGGGACCGGGGCACCGCTGGTGAAATAGTGCCCGCACGATGGTCCCAAGGATGGGCGTACACCCCGGATGTCATCCAGCGCGGGTATTTAGTTCTCGCAGGATGGCCGCCTGAATCAGCCGGTCGCGGATCTTTGGCTCGAGAGGCCGTCCGGCCATCGACATGCCATGGGCGATTTTTTCAACCTTGCGCTCTGCGCGTGCGAGCATGCCGTCGATCTCATTCTCGGGCAATGACTCGATGTATTCCCAGATCAGTTGTTCGTGGGCAGAGCTGTCGCGTGAACCGGTGAATTCGTTTCCAGCCACGGCTCGCCTCCTCACCCCCCAGTCTGGCATTGGAAGGTGAAAGGCACCACCGTGCCCCGCCTTGTAGAATCGATAGTGGTGTTTCGCGGTATTGGCTCGTGTCCATGTCACCGAGCGATCCCCCATATGGGGAAATATGACCGTCATTCCACCACCGATTCTCTTGATAGGACCACACCACCATGAGCTTGATCCGGCTAAACGATGTCAGCGTGCGATTTGAAAACAACCAGATCCTGCGCGAGGCATTCTTCAAGCTCGAAGCGGGGGACAGGGTCGGGCTTATCGGCAGGAACGGTTCGGGCAAGTCCACCTTGCTGAAACTGATCCTTGACCAAGTGGAGCCGGACGCCGGCACCGTGGCGGTGGAACTTGGAACAAAGATCGGCTACTTCTCCCAGTTCTCGGAGCTCAACGGGGCGTCCACCATCTCCGAGGTGCTTGACGAACTCTTTGCCGAGGTCAAGGCGATTGAAGCGGAACTCGCCGAGATCGACGTGGCCATTGCTGCCGACCCCAAGGCCGATGAAATGGATCGGTTGATTCACCGCCAGTCCGAACTGTTTGAATCCATGGATCGAATGGATGGATGGGACTACCCCCGCTCCATCGACACCGTGCTCACCAAGTTGGGCTTCGACCAGGCCCACCGGGTTCGCCCCATCGATTCCTTGTCGGGCGGTTGGCGGAACCGTGCTGCACTGGCAAAGATCCTGCTCGAGGACCCGGATGTGCTGCTGTTGGATGAACCCACCAACTTCCTCGATGTTGCGGGTGTTGAATGGCTGGAGAACTGGTTCAAGTCCTTCAAGGGCGCGGCAATCATCGTTTCGCACGACAGGAAGTTCCTGGACTCGGTGGTTACCAGGATCATCGAGGTCGAGAATTTCCACCTCCACGAATACCCGGGAAACTTCGCCGAGTACGTGGTGGCCAAGCAGTTCAAGCTCAAGTCCCTTGAGTCCCAGTTCGTTCACGAGTCGGAGCTCCTCGCCTTTGAAGCCGAAGGCATCTCCGACCGCCGGGGAGCAGCCAAGGCTGCAAGCAAGGGCCTGGACAACAAGCTTTCCAAAATCAAGAAGTCACGCGCCCCGCGGCCCGTGGACAAGATCATCACCGAAATCTACGGTGGCCTGCACATCAAGGACACCCTTTGTCGAGTTGAGGGCTTGTCGAAGTCCTATGGGGAGAAGACCCTTTTCACTGACCTCAGCTTCGAGGTCCGCCGTGGCAACCGCATGGTGATCCTCGGTGCCAACGGCAGTGGCAAGTCCACACTGCTCCGTGTGCTGACCGAACAGGAAAAGCAGGATTCGGGATACGTCACCTGGACCAAGGGTGCCGCGGTGGTTTCCTACAACGAGATCCTGGACGAACTGGATCCAAATGACACCGTCACCCACGCGGTCAATGCCATGCCGAATTCCCTGGCGTTCAGTGCGACAAAAAAGTCGGTGAACCGATTCCTGGCCATGTTCCAGTTCTCCGAGGCGGATTTGAAGAACCGCATCGGAAATCTGTCCGGCGGCCAACGTGCCCGTGTGGCCATGGCAATGTGTCTGCTCTCTGGAGCCTCGGTGCTGATCCTGGATGAGCCCACGAACCACCTGGACATGTCCAGCACCCAGGTGATGGAACGAGCGCTGCTACATTTCCCGGGTGCCGTGGTGGTGGTCAGCCACGACCGCTTCTTCACCGAGAAGATCGCCAACCGCTACGTCGTGTTCGGAACGGAGCACGCGAAGTCGGGCGAAGTCGCGGTGCGCGGCGCCTGAGCGCTCTTCGGCCCTCGTTCGGGGTTGCGTCAAGTCCCGGACGTCCCAAAGGACAACGACACGTAGCCAATTACGTGTCGTTGTCCATAGATCTTGGTTGGGCCGCTGGACATCACCGCTCCGGTGGGCAACCCGAAACCCGTGTTCCTTCACCCTTGGCCGTTTCCTCCGGAATCACTCCTTCGACGCGATCAACGACGTGCTGCACCTGGTGGAACCGTTGCGCCGTGAACTGCAGACGGTGGGCGTTGCCTGTTCGTCCCAAACGCTTGAAGCGTGGCCCCCGGGGCTTGGCGCGTGCGGACTCTACCGCGCCTGCTTCGTGGGCAGGATGCCTGAGCCTGCCGCCGGGTGGCACCACGATAGTGTCGCCAACCCGACGGCCTAATTCGGTGGGCGGATTTCAAAACGATGGGCGGATCCCGGGCCGGGCGATAGCCGCGTTTGGAGACTGGGAGCATGGCTGGGATGGTCCAAGCCACGTATTGCCCCGTAAGCCAAGTGTCTGTGACTATGCGCACAGTGGCCCGGATTTGTGCCGTAACATCGCCCTATCGAGCCGGGATTATGACGGGGCGGACGATATTCTGGTATCTGGCCCGTCTCAATCCGGTCCAAGCATCCAGCCCACTGAAATAGCAAAGGTGCCACCCCTGTGTCTGTAAACAAGCCAGTCGTCCTATTGGCCGAAGAACTCTCGCCCGCAACCGTTGCGGCCCTGGGTCCCGATTTCGAAATTCGCCAGACCGACGGTGCGGACCGCTCCCAGTTGCTGTCCGCGATTGCAGATGTTGACGCCATCCTCGTGCGCTCCGCAACCCAGGTCGACGCAGAAGCCATTGCGGCCGCCAAGAACCTGAAGATCATCGCCCGCGCGGGTGTGGGTCTGGACAATGTGGACATCAAGGCAGCCACCCAGGCCGGTGTCATGGTCGTGAATGCCCCGACCTCCAACATCATTTCGGCAGCCGAGCTGACCGTGGGCCACATCGTGTCCCTGGCCCGTCGCATTCCCGCTGCCAACGCATCGCTGAAGAGCGGCGCATGGAAGCGCAGCTCCTACACTGGCGTGGAGCTCTTCGAGAAGAAGGCAGGCATTATTGGCCTGGGCCGCATTGGTGCGCTGGTCGCTGCCCGTCTGCAGGGTTTCGGTATGGAAATCCTTGCCTACGACCCCTACATCACCCCGGCACGCGCGCAGCAGCTTGGTGTCACCCTGGTGGATCTGGACGAGCTCCTGGCCGAGTCCGACTTCGTGACCATCCACATGCCCAAGACTCCTGAAACCGTGGGCATGCTGGGCAAGGATGCCTTCGCCAAGATGAAGAACTCCGCCTACGTCATCAACGTGGCTCGCGGCGGACTGGTTGACCAGGACGCGCTCTACACCGCACTGAAGAACGAGGAAATTGCCGGTGCCGGCATTGACGTCTTCGTCCAGGAGCCGAGCACGGACCTTCCCTTCTTTGAATTCGAGAACGTCACCGTCACCCCGCACCTGGGAGCCTCCACGGATGAGGCCCAGGAAAAGGCCGGCGTTTCCGTGGCCAAGTCCGTTCGCTTGGCCTTGGCCGGCGAACTGGTCCCGGACGCCGTCAACGTTGCCGGAGGCATCATTGACGAGAACGTCCGCCCGGGCATCCCGCTGATGGAGAAGCTGGGACGCATCTTCAACGCATTGACCGTTGGTTCCCTCACCAGCATCGACGTGGTTGTTGCCGGCGAAATCGCCTCCCTGGATGTGAAGGCGCTGGAGCTTTCGGCCCTCAAGGGCGTCTTCATGGACGTTGTCTCCGACCAGGTTTCCTACGTCAACGCCCCGGTGCTCGCCGAACAGCGTGGTGTGGCCACTCGTTTGGTCACCACCCCGGATTCCCCGGAGTACCGCAACCTGCTCACGGTCGCGGGCGCTTCGACCGAAGGCACCCAGCTTTCGGTGGCCGGCACGCTGACCGGCCCGAAGCAGATCGAAAAGCTGGTCGGCATCAACGGCTACGAAATCGAGATCCCGATCATCGACCACATGATCGTCCTGCGCTACGCAGACCGTCCCGGCGTCATTGGCACCTTGGGCAACGTGTTGGGTGAGCAAGGCGTGAACATTGCCGGCATGCAGGTGGCCCGCAAGGAAGAGCGCGGCGAGGCTGTCGCCGTGTTGGCCATCGACTCGGCCCTTCCCGCCGGCGTCCTGGACATCGTGCGTGCCGCCATTGGCGCCACGGTTGCCCGCGAGATCAACCTCGAGGACTAACGTCCCGCAATCGTAAACAATTAGCGTGCCCTGCACGCCTCCTGGGTACCTCTTGGAACGTCTTTGAAGAGGATGCGGGTTGGCGTGTAGGGCACGCTTTTTTGCAGCTGTCAGCGAGCAGGTCGTCGTGGCCGAGGATCCACGATTGTGGGACGCCGGCGGCGAAGTGGCCCAGACCAAGTGCACGCGCCGCTTGAATGCGTCAGGACCTGGGTCAATCTGGCAAATGACCAGAAAAGGCGCAGGTGGGCCGCGCGTTTCCCAAGGGCATCCTTCGCACCGCATAGGATTGAAGGATGATGTCTCAGAGCGCCATATTCGTCGATGCCAGTTTCCTGCTAGCCATTGGGGGACACCGTGCCTCGGGAACAACATTGCGTGCCGCTTTTACGGTTAACTACGAAGCCCTGATCGAAGGGATCCTCAAAACAGCCAAGGATTCCAGTGGGTTGGAGAACCTGAGGATCTATTGGTACGACGCAGCCAAGGATGCCATCTTTACGGATCAGCACAAACGCATCGGACTGATACCTGGCGTCAAGGTGCGGCTGGGCCGCATTTCGTTTAATGGCGAACAAAAGGGGGTCGACCTCAAACTGGGCCTCGACCTGGTTGGGATTGCCCGGAACCGCGCCGCCTCGGTTGCCTTCCTAGTTTCCGGTGATGATGACCTAGCCGAAGCCGTCGAGGAGGCCCAAGACCTGGGTATGAAGGTCGTTCTCATTGGCGTGGAGAAGGCCGATCACCGACTGGGTGTGGCATCCGTTGCCGAACATCTTGCCTTGCGGGTAGACAGCATCATTACCTTGCCCGAAGAACTCATCAAGTCTTCCTTTGTGAAGGCAGTGTCATGGGATCCGGAACATGCGATGCATTCGGCTGCTATCGCGAGTGCTGCCGCTGCCTCCAAGGAAGCTCCTACCGATTCGGCGTCAGCACCGATGGCCCCGAAGCCAGGCATGCCGAAGGTTCCCACACCCGCATTGCTGAGCCAGCGACCCAAATTTCAATCGACCACCCAAGCCCCCGCCCCGGCACCGGCGGACTACCAACTGGTTTACAGCTCGACAAACCAATCTTCGGGGTTTGCGGGGGCAACTAGTGCCGACCGTGGCGCCATGGAGGTAGCCACGGAAGTGGGCAGCAGCGTGGCGACCAATTGGCGGGCAAGCACGACTGAAACCGAGCTAAAAGACCTTCTTGCAGACCGTCCGCTCCTTCCCCCGGAAATCGACAGGGTTCTACTCAAGGACTGCGCACAGCGACTCGGCGAATGGAAGACCGATTTGCAGGATATCCGCCGTGCCTTGCGGGTGGCCTTCTGGGAGCAGCTCGATCAGCTCACATAGGGGTCCCCGATGGGCGTATTCGGGCCAAAATGCGATAGATTTCTATGGTGACTTCTGAGCAGACTCCGTTTTATATCACCACGGCCATTTCCTACCCGAACGGCGTTCCCCACATTGGGCACGCCTACGAGGTAATCGCCACCGACGCCATGGCACGCTTCAAGCGGCTTGACGGCCATGACGTATTTTTCATGACGGGTACCGACGAGCATGGACAGAAGATGCTTCAGACGGCCGAACGCGAGGGAATCACCCCGCGTGAGCTGGCACAGCGCAACTCGGATGCATTCCAAGCCATGAACGACGAGCTGGGAATCAGCTACGACCGATTCATCCGCACCACGGACACGGACCACTATGCGGCAGCTCAGGCCATCTGGAAGCGCATGGAGGACAATGGCGATATCTACTTGGACAAGTACGCCGGCTGGTACTCCGTGCGCGACGAGGCGTTCCACCACGAGGATGACACCGAAGTTCGTGAGGACGGCCTCCGCTACTCCAAGGAGACCGATACCGAGGTGACCTGGACCGAGGAAGAATCGTACTTCTTCCGCCTGTCCTCGTACCAAGACAAGCTGTTGGAACTCTACAAATCGCAGCCGGATTTTGGGGCTCCACATACCCGATTCAACGAAGTGATTCGCTTCGTTGAACGCGGTCTGGAAGATTTGTCAATTTCACGCACCACCTTCGACTGGGGCGTTCCGGTTCCCGGAAACAAGGACCACGTCATGTACGTGTGGGTTGACGCGCTGACTAACTACCTCACCGGAACGGGATTCCCCGACGTTGAGTCGGAGTCATTCAAGAAGTACTGGCCCGCGGACGTCCATGTGATAGGCAAGGACATTTCCCGGTTCCATGCGATCTACTGGCCGGCATTCCTGATGTCTGCAAAGTTGCCATTGCCAAAGCGCGTGATGATTCATGGTTTCCTTCACAACAATGGCGTGAAGATGTCCAAGTCCCTAGGCAACGTCGTGGCTCCCGCGGACTTCGTTGCCCAGTACGGACTTGACCAGGTCCGCTACTTCTTCCTGCGAGAGGTGCCGTTCGGTGCCGACGGCAGTTACAGCCACGAAACCATTGTGGGACGTATGAACTCGGACCTTGCCAACAACCTGGGTAACCTGGCACAGCGATCGTTGTCCATGGTCGCGAAGAACTGCGGGGGAGCGGTACCGACTCCGGGTGAGTTCACCGAAGCGGACCAACAGATCCTGGCTGCTGCCGGCAAACTGCTGGAGATCAGCCGCGACGCATTCTCGCGCCAGGAATTTAGCAAAGCTCTCGAAGCCATCTGGACGGTTCTAGGCGACACCAACGCCTACTTCGCCGACCAGGCTCCGTGGGTACTGCGGAAGACCGATGTTGCCCGCATGGAAACGGTCCTCTACGTGACCCTGGAAGTTGTCCGTCGCGTTGCCCTGCTCGTTCAGCCGGTAATGCCAACGGCCGCGGCTTCGCTGCTTGGAATCCTGGGCCAGACAGAAGGCTCTGCACGTGAGTTCAAAGCGTTCCACACACTAATCCTCGCCGGGACGGAATTGCCGGTTCCAACCCCGGTCTTCCCAAAGTTTGTAGAGTAGCATTCAAAGAATCAATAAACACTACAAAGGTTTGAATGAAATGAACAAATCAACATCAATTGGTGTCATGGGATGCCTTCCTTCTCTGCCATTGTCTTTCCCGCTTGATACTCCCGAAAACTCGGGAAATATGATTCATGCCAACGCTCCACTGAATATGTTCCCCAATAGCTTTCACTCAAAAGATAGACGAATTGCTGCTAGTGAGGATAAAAGTTTCCGACCTTTTGTCAACAACTCTTGTAGTCATCTAATTGTAACTATGGCCAACACCTTGGTTCTCGGGCGCACGGATGGAACAAACTATTCACGCTTCCAGAGGGCGTTGGAACAGTATGACAAGCCCATCGTTGTTTTCGGCCTCGGGGTTCAGGCAAACGGTTACGATTTAGAAAATGCTTTCTTGCCGAAAGAAGCGATTGAATTAATTAAGTTTCTGAGTCATAAGACTGAACTATTGGGCGTTCGTGGAGAATATACTAAAAAGGTTATTGAAAAACTTTGTGGCGTGAAAAACGCCTTCGTAACCGGTTGCCCCTCTCTCTTTTCTCGACCTGAAATGCTCGTCAAGCTTCGTGAGAATCTTAGGGACAGGGGGCAGGGACGGCTTGCTGTCAACGTGACGAATCTACAGCGTCCTGATGAGCGTCACATTTTGAAAACGGCAATCGATAATAACTACTATTTGATCGAACCCGTCTCAAGGATTTCCCATCAAGCGCATATCGATGCGCTTTCTCTAAAAGCGGAGTACACGGTTCCGGTCGGCATACGAAGGCTTTATGAAAGCTTCTCGGACCAGAGCGAGATATCATTAAAAGTTAGACGATACTTCCAGACATACTATCGATTATTCAGGAATGTTGACGCTTGGTATGAGTTTAATGACGAATATGTATCCCACACCTACGGAACGCGTTTTCATGTAAACATGGCGTCAATTCTTAGCGGTATTCCCGCACTTTGGATAACTCACGATGCGCGGACACGTGAACTGACAGACTTCCTGCACCTTCCCAATGTTCCGCTCACTGATATTCCGAAAATGACAGAGGTTGAAATAATAGAATCCATGAATTACGATAATTTTTTCGATAATTTATCGAACCTATTTGGTAATTTTAATGCTTATCTTGAAACAAATGGATTGCCCAAGATTAAAAATCCCCTTTAGCTCGAAGTCTGGACGAAAATGCTAATAATGCTAGGTCCTGCGTTTTTGCGTAGTTGTTCATTTAGGGGACCTTGCCCGTAACTTCCGGTAAGGCGGATCCTGCTGAACATTCCAGCAGTTTCAAGATGCGACTCCGGGGTTTCCGTCCGGTCCTACTATGACTTGATTCGTGCAAGAATTTGAAAAGGCATAGTGTATTGACGGGCTTTCGGTAGCGGGTGCTAAATAGCCAGAGGGTACTTCCGTTCCGGCCTGTTTGTGTGCCACGAGGTTCATTGCCTACGAAGTCACGAGATTCGGTGTCCACGGTGTCATGGGGTACAAGCTGGTCGCCAGAGAGTCCTGTCAAAACGGCTCTCGGACTTTGAGTGTGGCGTCATCAAACAAGTAGGGCACGTGGCCCTACGGAATGAGTGTTGACTAAGACATTCATAATTCCAAGACCATGAGCCGTTTTGTAGTGTTGGACCGCCCTAGAGGCGACTTCCTGCGCATGCTCCTGGAACTCATGGAATGGCGCTACGGATCGGCGTCAACGGCGTTCTGCACGCAGTATTCGCAGAAGGACTGGCACTAGCAGTTCGGGTCCGGCGTCCACGCCCACGCGATCATGGACCGGAACACCCACAACACAATTTGGATCGAGACCGGATGCCACAATATGAGCGAGAAAATCGGCGCCGTTCAGGAATAGATGGGCCCGTTGGAGGCCAATGTGTCCCACATCGGGAGGTACTGGCCCCCAACGGCAATATCAGTGGTCCCCAACGGCATTAATGGGTGGTCCCAAAAGCGTCGAATACCCATCATGGCGGCGCGGGACCATGACACCGGCACTGTCATCTGACAGGTCGACGTCGGGGTCAAGAGCAACGAGAACACCCGAATTGATTCGCTCCTGGAGACCCTTGGGGACCTGAAAGGCAAGATCATCACGATTGATGCCCCGCATACGCCGGGATGCCATGCGGAGTTCCTCCACGCACGAAGTGCCCATTTTCTGATGACGGTGAAAGGCAATCAACCCCAGCTGCTCAAACAACTCCAAGCTTTGCCCTGGAAGGAAGTCCCACGAGGGAATCAGCAGCAAGATACCGGGCGCGGGTGCAGGAACATCCGGAGAATCAAGGTCGCCGCGCTCACCGGTGGAATCAACTCCCCGACGCGTTGGAGGCAGCACAACTGATCCGAAAAACACGGCCGTTGAAGGGGAAGGAATGGGCAGTCGAGGTCGTTTATCTGATCCCCACGTTGCCGACCCATCAGGCAAGCCCGCGGCTGCTGAACATCTGGAGTCGTGGCATTGGAAAATTGAGAATTTTTTGCATTGGTGCCGGACATTACGTTCCAGGAGGATGCGAGCCGGACCGGGACGGGTGTCGCGCCGCGGGTGACGCCGAGCCTACGAAACCTGACCCTCAGCCTGCCTCGGCTCGACCCGAGCACCAACATCGCCAAGGCCAACTGCTGTACGGCCAAACACCCCATACGGACGCTGGAACGCATCGGCTTCATGCCTCGGTTAGGGACTCCGCATTAGCCCTGCCCTAAGCCCCCATCCACCTAGGAATTTTCCGGTGACGGTGGATCAAGCACGAAATATTCTTTTAGAGGGGAAAATGGACCTGGTGAAAAGCGCAATTACCATCGAAAACGTAGCACTTCACAGATGCAGGTTCCCACTTTCTTCCCTTTGTGTCAGCATCTCGGTCTCGACGAGCCTCCTGAAAGTGGCCACAATATTCGGTCATGACGCCACCCAAACTGGAAATTCAATACTTTCAGGCAGGGTCACTTATGTGGCCGGCGAGGTAGGACCGCAGGGCCTCGTGCTGGTCCTGGGGGGTGAAACCCGTTGCGCTGATCTTGGCTAGGTCTAGCACCGAGTTCAGTGGTCGTGGTGCTACTTGTTTTCCGGCGAAATACTCCGCGGTACTAATTCCGGTGACTGACAGGCGCTCCCGACCGGCAGCGGCGAAAGTTTCCTCTGCGATGTCGGCCCAGCTGGCAGGATCTCCGGCGTTGGTCAGGTTGTAGGTACCGGCCGGTGCATCCGTGGCCAACAGGTGGTCGATGCCTGCCGCGATCGTGTCGGTGAATGACAGCCGGCCGAACTGGTCGTTGACGACGTTCGGCTCGATGCCTCGGTTGGCCAGGTTGAGCATGGTGGCTACGAAGTTGCCACCGGTGCCGACAACCCAGCTGGTGCGGATCAGGTAGTGGTTCGGAACGGTGGCCGCTGCCAAGTCTCCGGCCGCCTTGGACTGACCGTAGACCCCAAGAGGGGCGAGCGCAGCCTCCTCGGTGTACGGGACAGTGGAAGTCCCGTCGAACACGTAATCACTGGAAACATGGACAAACGTTAGGCCGTGCTCGATACAGACTCGGGCGAGTGCTGCCACACCCGTGGCGTTGACGGCCCAGGCCGCGGCCCGCCCGTCGGAGGTCTCGGCCGCGTCAACTTGGGTGTAGGCGCCAGCATTGATGACGGTGCTGAACCCGGACCAGTCGTAGGCGAAGAGTGCGGAGGTGTTGGCGAGATCCAAATCGGCGCGCGTGGCGTAGTCGACGTCTTCGCGTCCGGCGAAGCGGCGCCGCAGTGCAGTACCGAGCTGACCGCCAGCGCCGAGCACCAATGTGCGTAGCGGTGGCACGGGCGCCACATGGGCTAGGCGGGGATGCTGTCGGTCCTTGTCCGAGAGCTCGGCCCGCTCCAAAGGAATGGGCCAATCGATGCCCGCGGTTTCGTCTGCAAGGTTCAAAAAGGCGTATCGGGCAGTGGCCTCGGTGGACCAGTGATCATTCACCAGATAGGTGTATGCGGTATTGGGTTCCAGTGTTTGGAACGCATTGCCTACTCCTCGGGGGACGAACACTGCGGTACCCGGATCCAGTTCGGTTGTGAAGACAGCCCCAAAGGAACCCCCGGCGCGCATGTCGACCCAAGCGCCGAAAATTCGACCGGTGGCGACCGAAACATATTTGTCCCAGGGCTCGGCATGGATGCCACGGGTGGTGCCCACTGAGGCGTTGAAGGAAATGTTGTTTTGCACGGGACCGAAGTCGGGCAGGCCTAACGCCGTCATCTTCGCGCGTTGCCAGTTCTCCTTGAACCAGCCGCGGTTGTCTCCGTGAACAGGCATGCGGATCACGAGCATCCCCGGGATGCCGGGAACAGGCGTGGCAGACAAGTCTGTTGGCGGGAGGGTAGGTTTCACCTCGGCCATTCTCAGTGACCCGCCTTCTGGTATACAGCTTCGGTGGCGGCCTTCTGCGGGCGCCACCAGTTCTCGTGCTCCTGATACCAAGCGACGGTTTCGGCTAGACCGGCACTAAAGTCGGACCGGGCCGGGGTCCAGCCAAGTTCGGTTCGCAGCTTGGTCGAGTCGATCGCGTAGCGCAGATCGTGTCCCGCCCTATCGGTGACGTGGTCGAATGCATTTTGTTCCTGACCAAAGATGTCCAAGAGGGATTTCACGACATCGAGGTTGTTATGTTCCCCGTCGGCACCAATCAAGTATGTTTCACCAATCCGACCGTGGTTCAGGATCGTCCAGACGGCACTGGAATGGTCATCGGCGTGGATCCAGTCGCGTACATTCTCACCGCTGCCATAGAGCCGGGGCTTCACGCCATCGATGAGATTGGTGATCTGGCGGGGGATGAACTTCTCCACGTGCTGGTAAGGCCCGTAGTTGTTCGAGCAGTTGCTGATCGTCCCCGCAACACCGAACGAGCGCATCCAAGCACGCACCAGCAGGTCGGAACCGGCTTTGGTCGCGGAATATGGGCTGGACGGGTTGTATGGGGTGTCTTCGGTAAACCGCTGCGGGTCATCGAGCTCAAGGTCGCCGTAGACCTCATCGGTGGAAATGTGGTGGTAACGGACCCCGTGCTTGCGCGCGGCCTCGAGAAGCGTAAAGGTTCCGATGATGTTCGTGTCCAAGAATGGGCGCGGGTCAGCCAGAGAGTTGTCGTTGTGGGATTCTGCAGCGTAATGCACGACGGCCTCGGCCTCGCTCATGAGGCTATCAACCAACGCGGCATCGCAGATATCTCCTTCAACAAGGCGGAATCGCCGCGGATCCAAGCCGTACAAGGAAGCGCGATTTCCAGCGTAGGTCATCTTGTCCAAGACGGTGACACTCGCATCTGTGTGTCCAAGTACGTAATGCACGAAATTTGAACCAATGAAACCGGCACCACCGGTGACTAAGATGTTGTTCATGGGCATCAGGTTACCCTCTCGGCTTAGTTGCGGGTTGGTAAGGCTCGAAGTGGTGGAATGTGATTGTAGCCATAAGAGCTGCTCGTTTCTGACCCCACACTTAATTACGAGTCGAGACGACTCACCGATAACGGCTGGACTCCTTTCTGCTCGGCATCGGCCTATCTGATGCGATGGGTCGGACTTGTAACGATGGTTGGAGGCAGAACCTGTTGATCTTCGCGACTAAAATTCACAGTACATTCACTACATCCTCAATAATATGGGTGTGTTCTTGATTTCTGCATAAGTCTCAACGACACGTATTCTAATTCTCATGAGGGGAATAATTCTCGCCGGTGGTACGGGCTCGCGGCTGCACCCAATCACCCAAGGCATCAGCAAGCAGCTCGTTCCGGTTTACGACAAGCCGATGATCTACTATCCACTAGCGACGCTTATGCTCGCTGGTATTCGAGAGATCCTGTTAGTCACGACTCCGCACGACGCCGACCAGTTCCGTGGGCTGCTTGGCGACGGCTCACAGTGGGGGTTAGAACTAACCTATGCTGTCCAGGAATCTCCGGACGGTCTGGCGCAGGCGTTTCTGATTGGCGAGGAGCACATCGGTGATGGCAAGGTTGCTCTCGTACTGGGCGACAACATCTTCTACGGTTCCGGGCTTGGTACGCAACTTCAGAACCTGAACGACCTCGAAGGCGCAGCGGTATTCGGCTACCACGTGGCTGATCCACACGCCTATGGTGTAGTGGAATTTGACGGCGAAGGAAATGCGATTTCCTTGGAAGAAAAGCCGGAGCACCCGCGCAGTAACTACGCAGTGCCAGGTCTGTATTTCTATGACAATCGAGTAGTCGAGATAGCTCGTGGTCTTAAGCCTTCGCCACGGGGGGAGCTGGAAATCACTGACGTTAACCGACGGTACCTTGAAATGGGCGAGCTGAAGGTCTCGATCCTGCCGCGTGGGACAGCATGGCTGGATACGGGTACGTTTGATTCGCTGAACGATGCGTCTAATTACATTCGCACTATCGAGGCTCGTCAGGGACAGAAGCTGAGCGCTCCTGAGGAGATCGCTTGGCGACAAGGATTTATCACCACGGACGAGTTTAGAGCGCTGTCCGAAACTCTCGTGAAAAGTGGATACGG
Source organism: Paeniglutamicibacter sulfureus (assembly GCF_030512175.1). Taxonomy (GTDB): domain Bacteria; phylum Actinomycetota; class Actinomycetes; order Actinomycetales; family Micrococcaceae; genus Paeniglutamicibacter; species Paeniglutamicibacter sulfureus. The sequence continues at coordinate 2,222,775 of NZ_JAULBL010000002.1, forward strand.
GAGTTACCTGTTGAGTCTTATAGAACATGGTCAGGGCGACTAGCGATGACTGAACCGGGGATTATCTATGGCGTTGGCGAACATTGGGTCAATGCTGTGATCTCCTCGATCAATGTGGTGGGTGCTGCACTCTCAGATGTGGCGATTCCACCGACGTTGCTTCAGTACAAGAATTCTCAGACGGTCTCGTATTACGATGCCGATCGGACGCTGACTATTGCCGACAGGAATATTGGCGGTCTAGTTTGGAATCATAGGAAGCTCGACTCCAGTGCAAAATGGGATAGTCACAACTACATAGGCCTTGGGTTCGACAAGTCTGGCCAGTTGCATGTCGCGGGAAACATGCATGCTTCGCCGTTGCAATACTGGATAATCGACCTCTCTAACGAGGAAATTCGACTGGCGAAAGTGAATGCTCTGCTTGATCCCCAGGCCGAGCTGAGAATCACTTATCCTCGATTCATTCGTTCGTCCGATGGCTCCCTAATCTTCACTTATAGAAACGGTTCAAGTGGAGACGGCGACTTCGTGGTAGTAATTTGGGATGACTCTGAACGGCGAAACAAGCGAGTTAGTGAAGGTCCTTTGATAGACGGTGGCGGCAAGCGCAACGCCTATCTTGACTCAAACGCCCCGATCTTGGGACCCGACGGTCTCTGGCATTTACTTTGGGTATGGCGGGACTCACCTGACGCGGAGTCGACTCACTCCATCAACTACGCGTGCAGCCATGACCTTGTCGCGTGGAGAAGTGGGCATGGCCGACCATTGAATCGACCGATTGCTCTAAATAACCAGAGCCTAGTGGATCCGGTGTCACCGAGCCATGGGCTTACTAACAATAACGTTCGGCTTGGCTTCATGCCGGACCACCGCCCTGTCGCGCTCTACCATAAGCGGGATGGAAGCGGCTCGCAACAACTATGGTCAGCTGTATTTGAAGATTCGAGCTGTGTCATACGACAACTTATGAATTGGAACTTCGCCTGGGACGTCAATGGGCAAGGATCGCTGGACTTCAAAATTGAAATTGGGGTTCCTCTTACGACGACGCGAGGACTGTCAGTCGACGTGCGACTCAATGAAGAGGTTCAGGCCTACTTGTTCGACACGAACTTGCTGCTCGTTTCCACAGAACCGGCCGTACCTGGGGGACCCTTGAGCCGGAGTAGGCGCTCCGATGGGCTGATTGACAGGTGTGAAGCAGCTCGTGGTTGGTCGCCGGAGGACGACAGTCGGGTGTGGTTCATTTCTTACGCTTCGGTGCCAGGCCAGAGGGATCAGCGTCCGAATGAGGTTCCTACGTCACATCCATTATCCATAATCGGCACTTCGGGTTCCTAAGGCAACTGCAGCCCATAATGGAGGCTGTTTTTTCAAGTACTTTATCTATGTCAACACTTATAGGGATAAAACAAATGTCTAAAATGTTCGATCAATTATCTAATTTAGATCTCTTGCTCGATTCAGGAATTTTTGATCGATATTGGTATTCCGCTCAAAGTGACAGGTTTTTTTCAAGCGTGCAAGCGGCAGCGGAGGACTTCCTCTTATTGGGCATGTCAAAAGAAATGTCCCCACACCCGCTCATGGACGTCCGGTCGTGGCCGGGACATTTGCGCACCGCATGGAAGGATGGCGAACTCAACTCCGTCTTAAAGTGGTTCCGCGGATCTCTTGATTCTCAGCCCCCCGTGGGTCCACTCCTCGTCCCACGAATGCTAAATACGCGTGGCAATGTCATATCTTCTGAAAACGTGGCCTCGCATGCGGGTGGCACGTTAGGTTGGCTTCTTGGACACGCGCCCGATGACTATGTCGTTGATTTTCCCGAAGGACAGTGGGTCTGGGGAAATGTACTGAGTTCAAAAAAGAAAATCGTCGACACGATCAAAACCCAAACCTACAAGTCGCGACGACGGGTGACAGCCAAATGGGACAAGAGCGCTGAAGACGAATGGAGAGGAAAGGTCAATCCGATTGATCTGCCCTCGTCGAATGGCGGCGAGCCGCTCGTAAGCATCATCATGCCGGCTTGGAACCGTGCCGACGTCATAGCTAAAGCTATTCGATCCGTGCAACGTCAAACAATGGATCTTTGGGAATTGATTGTTGTTGATGATGGATCTCTAGACGCAACACGAGACGTCGTGCGTCTCTTGGCGGCCGCAGACCCTCGCATTTCATTGATTTCAGCCGAGCATGGCGGAGTGTCCGCTGCCCGAAACCATGGGATCAATCGTGCAACTGGTCGATGGGTTTCTTTTCTAGACACGGATAATGTTTGGCCTGACGAATATCTTGAGCTCTCTATCAAGGGCGCCCTTCAGTCCAACGCGCAAGCAGTTTATGCCGGGCTGGAACTTCATAATGAAGGGAAAGTCTCCTACAGGGCATACCAAGGTGCCTTAGATGAATTGATGATCGTGAACCACATTGATCTCAATGTCTTGACCGTCGAACGGTCTTTGGCCGTCGAGGCGGGGGGATTTGACGAAGGGCTCAAACGCTGGGTCGATCATGACTTCGCTATTCGAATTGCGAAGCTTTCAGTCCCTCGGCTTTTACCGTTTATAGGGTGCAAGTATTGGGATGATCGTGAAGCCGAAACTCGGATCACCACTTCCGAATCGGATTCGTGGCAATGGGTCGTGCTCGGGAAGAACATGGTCGATTGGCAGGCGATGGAAGAACGCACCTCAGTCCCGGGTCGAGTTACGATTTCTATGCCCGTCTATCAGGATTGGTTGATGACGGCCCGAGCTGTAAAGAGTGTTCTCGAACGCTCAGGGTCAGTCGATATTGAAGTGATAGTTATCGATAACGGATCGGCTTATCACGTCAGTGCGGCCCTCGGACTGCTTCTTGGATCTGATCCACGAGTAAAATACATACGCTTGCCGCGCAATTTGAACTTCGCCATTGGCTCAAATTATGGTGCATACCTTGGGACTGGCGAATTCACATGTTTCCTGAACAACGACACTAGTGTTCGTGACGGCTGGTTAGAACCGTTGCTGGAGCGATTGCATAACCCAACGGTGCTTGCAGTGCAGCCGCTGTTGCAATATCCGGATGACTCCATCCAGACCGCTGGCACAGTTTTCATGGCCGATAACCGGTTGCCGGGTCATTTCCTTGCCAACCATCCTCCAGAAGATGCAGCGACTGTCGCGGACAGTGAATTTTCGGCCATTACTGGTGCTTGCATGTTGTGGCGAACCAGGGACGTGGCCAGACTGCGAGGTTTTGATCCATTCTTCGTCAACGGAATGGAGGACATCGACCTATGTCTGCGGGCAATCGAGCGGAATGATGGCTACTTTGCGGTTGAACCCCGTTCCAAGGTTACGCATCATGAAAGTAAAACGCCTGGGCGTGGACTTAATATCGAGTCCAACCGACGAGAATTTATGAAACGATGGACAGGCAAGCTTCCCTCACCGGAAACTGACAAGTACGCTCGCGCTGGTTTCGAGTTGGTGCACGTGGGTGGGGATAATAATTTCATCCCGTCTCCGCGGCCGATCGTTACTCGTGCAAAGCGTCCTGAAAATCAGCGCTGGGGAATTCGATTTGCGGCCACGGGCGGCGCACATGGAGATAAGTGGGGCGATACCCACTACGTCAATTCCCTGGCCGATGCCCTGCGAGGAGTAGGTTGTGACGTCGTGAGCTACCGTCACGGCCATAATGTCGACCGTGATCAGGTCTTTGACGACGTCAATCTGGTCGTCAGGGGGCTGGATAAAATATCGCCTATTCCGGGAGCAGTAAATGTCCTGTGGGTTATCAGCCATCCTGAGGACGTTTCTGTCGAGGAGCTTCAATCCTTTGATCTCGTCTACGCGTCTTCCCTGTCTTGGTCTGCAGAAATGACCGAGATGAGTGGGCGCGAAGTCAAGCCTCTTCTCCAAGCTACGGACCCTAGTCGCTTTCATCTGCCAGCTCCCGGAACTGATGACCGGTCGCGGCCAACTACCTTCGTGGGTGCCAACACCTACAATCGGGACCGAAAGGTCGTTTCGGACGCGTTAGTCTCCGGTATTGATCTTCGAATCATCGGTCACGGCTGGGCCGATGTTCTGGAGCCGCGGATGCACGAGGCTGAGGGCATCAAGAATGAACTGCTGGGGGAGTTCTACAGATCTTCGAAGCGCGTCCTAGCTGACCACTGGACGGAAATGGCAGAACAGGGCTTCATCCAGAACCGTATCTTCGATGCAATTGCTTGTGGGACACCGGTGGTCTCTGACCAAGTTTCTGGTCTGAGAGACGTTTTCGGCAGCATGGTGCAGGTTTATGATTCGCTCGATGAGCTGCGATGGTTGTGTAGCCCCGAAGGACTCGCTGCTTTCGGTACGGAAGAAGAACGGGCTGATCAAGCACGTCAAGTATTAGCGGATCATTCGTTCCAAGCCCGGGCAAAAACGCTAACTCAAGATGTTCGCGAGTGGCTCTTGCGGAGAAATTTGAAGTCAGCGGTGTACGAGGTCTGACCTGCGAACTCGAGCATCCGTAGGCACAACTGGTCGGATTTTTCGTGGGCAATAATGTCGTCCACTATCACCGAGGCCGTCGAATGGCGAGCCCACAAACAGAATGGGTTCGACAGGAAATTACTTAGAGAAGTTTCGTCAGACAGTACGCTAGGATCCCTTGTCAGGGATCCTAGCGGTTTTGGTTCCGGGTGTCTGGCTGCCGAATAGCTGTGAAGGTAGAGCTGTTCTGGCCACATGGACTCTTCTATGTCTTGTCAAGCGGCTTCGTGGGCCTTTTTCGCACGACCAGAGGCGGCCAGAATCCTGAAGACGCGCCGGGCCAGATAGCGTTTCACGCATCGTCGTATTTCCTCGTCGGTTTTGCCCTCGGCGCGGCGTTTCTCGACGTAGTCGCACGTCGTGGCGTCATGCGTCATCCTGCTGACCGCAGCAATGTGCAGGGCGCTGTTGAGCCTCCTGTCGCCGCCCCGGTTCAGCCGGTGGCGCACAGTGTTCCCCGACGACGCGGGGATGGGGTTCACGCCGGCCAGGCATGCGACGGCGGCCTCGCTGCGGACCCGTCCCTCGTGCGACCACGCCACCAGGCATTTCGCGGCGGTCACCGCCCGGAAGCCCTTCTCCTCCAGCAGGGGTGCGGCCTCGCTGGCCCAGACCAGCTCGTCCAGCTTCTGCTCGTTGGCCTTCAGCTGCTCGTCGATGCCCAGGATGTGCTTGGCGAGGCGGACCGCCTCGGCGCGGGCGATGTCCAGGGCCAGTTCTTCCTCGCATTCGCGCCAGCGGGAGACCTCCACGACTTGGACCGGGGTGAGCTTCCTGCGGGCATCCACGCCGAGGTCGTTGCCGCGCACCAGGGCGTTGAGTGCATTGATCGTTCGGGTGCGGTCCTTGGACATGGATTCCCGGGCGGTGACCAGAATCCGCAGGCCCTGGCGGATCCCCTCGTTCAGGCGGGGACGGCGCAGTAACGCCTCCGGCAACGGCAGCACGGCCATGGCCATCCGCTGGGCGTCCAGGGAATCCGATTTTCCGACGCCGCGGTTCTTCTTGACGTCCATGCGAGGCGCCTCGGCGACGGGGAATCCGTGTGCGGCCACGGTGCCAGCGAGGATCGCCCCATAGGATGCAGCTCCCTCGATCACCCAGAGGGTATTTGCGTCGGAGCTGGTGCGGCGGGCCACCCATGCGATGGCCCGGTTGATGCCGGCCGCAGTAGTCGGGAACGACTGAGTATCCAACAAGGCGCCGTTGGCGGCGTCGAGGATGGCGTAGACGTGGTTGCGTGCGTGGGTGTCGACACCCACGACAAAGGGGTGCGAATGCGAGACGATAGACAGAGCGGTCACCGCTTTTCATCTTGTGATGGACTTGGTTGGCGCCGTCACCGGCCGGTACCAGTCCGGGTAAGGGTCACAACGGAACAGCACTGTGAGGGGTCACGCCCGTGAGGGTGGACAATCTTCTAATCAAGCTACCGTGGTGGGCCGGACTGGTGCCGGCCGACCACCCGCAAGAGCAGACAAATCCAGATCAAGCCACCGTGAGGGGCAGGTGTGTAAAGAGTCATGCTCTTGGGGTAGACCGGCCAGTACCTATCTTGCCAGCCAGTCCCAGACCAGCTACTGACAAGTCTCACAGTGTGTAATCTCGCTACATCTCTAATGGTTCTTGGCAGGTCTGGTACCCGCTGGCAGGATTGGTGCCACCCTCGATGAAGTGACTCACGCTACATCAGTCCCTGAGTTTAAGGTGACTTCTCCACGACTCCTCCGTCGTCGGGGGGCGGCATCAGCCTGACCCATTGCCGTGGCTTCATAAAAGGTTGACCACACCATCAGTGGTGTGTGTCTCGTTAGAGATCTGCCGCACAAGACTTCACTACCAGGCCGATGCCACCAACAACGGCACCCGACTGGATAGAAGGACCACCGTCATGACCATCGTGGCAGAAAAATACGAATACGTCATCGGCATCGACACCCATTCGCGCACCCACACCTACGAGATCATCGACACCACTACCGGCGCCCGCGCCGGCTGCGAGGCATTCCCCGTCACCAAACCCGGCATGAACCGAGCCTTCGCCTGGATCCGGAGGAACACCACCGGAGAAATCCTGGCAGCCATCGAGGGAACCAACTCCTACGGGTCCTCCATTCGTCGTGCTCTCGTCCTTGAAGGAGTGCGGGTAGTTGAGGTGAAACCGCCAATGAAAAAGGCCCGTCACGGTGTCGGAAAAACTGACCAGATCGACGCGGTTGCTGCAGCGACAAGCGTCCTGGGACAGGAGATCGACCTGTTGCTTCACCCCTGCCACGACGGGGAACGTGCGGCGATCAGCGTGCTCTTGGCGGCCCGACGACGCCTCGATCACCAGCGCACGGCCAATAGAAATGCTTTGAACGCACTGGTGCGGTAGATCGAGTTGGGTATTGATGCCCGCCACGCGTTGACCGACGCCCAGATCAAGGAAATCAGCGATTGGCGTTCCCGCGAACATGACTCCATTGACCAGCGGATCGCCCGGGCCGAGGCCATCGACCTAGAAAAATCCATCAAAGCCGGCAAAGCACGGCTCAAGGAAGTTGAGGATGAGTTGGTTGACCTTGACGAGAAAATGGCACCGGGATTGCATGACCAATTCGGCATGGGGCCGGTGACCGCGGGAATCATCCTGGCCGCGTATTCACACCACGGCAGGGTTCGTTCCGAAGCAGCCTTCGCGGCATTGGCCGGCGTCTCACCACTCCAGGCGTCCTCCGGGAACACCAAACGGCACCGGCTCAACCGCGGAGGCGACAGGCAGCTGAACATGGCCCTGGACATCATCGCCAAGCACCGGATGATAGGAGACGAGAAACCAAGGCCTACGTTGCACGACGGACCGCAGAGGGACTGAGCTACCGCGAAATCAAACGATGCCTCAAACGTTTTCTCGCCCGCTCAATTTTCCGGCAACTGGAAGCATTTGGGGCTTGATTTAATCCATAAGAAGGGTCGGGGACAGTTTCGTGCTCGGGTTTTCTGGCAGTTTCAATACATGAGCCATCCACTGCCACCGCGCACACGCGGGCCATGATCATCAACTACGACCCAACCCAACCCGGCGCACTCACGATCAGTGAGTTCTGCAAAACACAGAAAATCTCTCGCAGTATTTTCTATCGAATCCGCTCCCGCGCCTCCCCCGAGTCTGCATCTGCCCTCCATCCACGTTCCAGGGCGCCTCACCATCCTGCACGACGCTACGGACCCGAGGTCATCAACGAACTGGTGCGCATGCGCAAACAGCTCAAGAACGATGGGTGGGACTACGGGCCGAAAACGATCCACTACGAAGTGACCATCCAAGCTACCTTCCCCGGCGGCGCGTTCCCTCGATTGCCACGATCGCCCGGCTGGTATCAGACGTCGGCCACGTTGACCGCAATCCGCGCAAGCGACCGAAATCCTCGTACCTGCCCTTTCCAGGGTCAACGGCCATGGCGTTGTGGCGGCTGCACGCCTTCGAATACCGTACGGGCAACGGCAAGGTAGGCACCGTCTACCGGCTAATCGAAAACGCAACTCGTTGTGACGTCGGGTCATGGGCGTATCAGCAGCACGAGAATAGCCACGACGCCCACGAACTGCTCGCTCGGGTTATCAAGAACCATGGGCACCGAAGGGAACTGCTCAGTGACAATTCCAAGGCGTTCAACCAACTGCGGAGCGGAACGATCGGCGCGGTGGATCTCTTTCTCGCGTCCAAGGGGACCATGCCGATCAGCGGTATTCCCGGGCGGCCCACGACTCAGGGAAAGAATGAACACTCCCACCAAACCCTGCGGCGTTTCTTGGATGCCAACAAACCGCAGGACCTTGCCGACTTGCGCAGGCTCATCACGCGCTATCGCGAGCATTACAACCGGCGCATGCCACACCAGTCATTGAACCAGTCCACACCCGAAATCGCTTGGCAGACCTTGGAACATACGCCGGCCATCGAACCGATACATCTGTCGGTGTTGGAGGCCAAGGCCGCCGAATACCTGCGTAACCGCAGACTCAAGCAGGTTGCCCTGGGCCAGGCGAGCATTGCGGTTTCCAAGACCGGCGAGATCATCGATGCCGGTTCGTTCCCGGAGCCTGCTGCCGGCCTGGCCGCGAATCAGATCTTGATTGAAGTTATGAGAGACCAACGAAAGGTCTTCTACAAGGGCCAGCACATTTCCGTGCCCTCAACATTGGCGGGCCGCCAGAATTGCCGTACCGTCACCGATGAAGAATTCCTGCTTCGGATCCTGACACCGGCGAGGTGGTCTTGTCGTTCCCGTTGCCGATGACGGCCATGCACAAGAACGGCAATGCGACGGTGCACTGGGAGCGCAAGGCTGAGAACTATCGGATGGAATACGCGCTTCGGGAAACGCAGATGCCCGAAATCTTCGCACAGGCTTGAACCAGATCACGGGCAACCCACAAGCCATCCGGCAATTGTTGGATGGTTTGTGGTAGATGTACACGAAGGCATGAGACTGGTTCTCCACGAAGTGGTGAGAGTGTCTACGACGTAGCGAGATCACACGCCAGGTTGCCAGAACACCGGTACCGTCAGACGCTATTTGGCATTTACAGCCCAGCGGTCGATTCGCCATTTCCTTCCGTCACGACTGCGCACCTTCGTGCTCGCTGACCCAAGCCTGGGCGCGCTCGTAGTCCTCAGGTGTGTTGATTTCGATGCTGCTGCTTACGGCGACGCGTGCAACGATGTTGAGGCCGTGTTCGAGCGCGCGGAGTTGCTCGAGATTCTCTGCCTGCTCCAGCGGCGTGGGCGTCAGCGTCGGGAATCGGCGTAGCACGTCGCGACGGAAGGCGTACAGCCCGAGGTGCTGAAGATATGGGTGGTCGGCTCCGCGTGGATTCGCTGGGATGAGGGAGCGGGAGAAATACAGGGCTCGGCCACGAGTGTCCGTGACAATCTTGACAGCGTTGGGATCGTCGGCGAGCTCGGGCTGAAGCGGCATCGCCACCGTCGTCATGTCTGCAGCCTCACCCTCGCGGAACGGGGCAAGCAAGGCGCCGAGCGCTCCGTGGGACACGAACGGTTGGTCCCCTTGGACGTTCGCGACAACGTCGTAATCTCCCGGCATCAAGTCGGCGGCTGCGGCGACCCGCTCGGTCCCGTTTGCCAGCGACGGTGACGTCATCACGGCAACGCCACCGAACCCCTGCACGGCATCGAAGATCCGCTCGTCGTCCGTCGCGACGACGACGTCGTCGAACTCGCCGCTGGCGATCGTCGCATCCCACACCCTCTGTACGACGGTTCGCCCGCCCAATTTGAGCAGTGGCTTGCCCTGGAGCCGGGTGCTCAGGTATCGGGCGGGGATTACGGCGAGTGCTCGCATGGATGGACATCCTTAATCAAATAATCGGGAACTGAAGTTGCTATCAGTCTAGTAGACTAGGTATATGTCGAAAACCGTGGCCATCGGGCCGAACGTCGCCGTTTCCAATGACCGCCCCTGCGTGATATTCGGTGGGATCAACGTCATCGAAGACCTCGATTCGACGCTCCGAGCGGCATCACGCTATGTAGAGGCGACCACCAAGCTCGGTATGCCGCTTGTATTCAAGGCATCCTTTGACAAGGCGAACCGCTCCTCGGTCGACTCATACCGTGGCGTAGGGCTTGACGAGGGGCTACGTATCTTCGCCGCCGTAAAATCGGAGTTTGGCGTCCCGGTGATCACCGACGTCCACGAGGCTGCTCAAGCGGCTCTCGTCGCAGAGGTGGCGGATGTCCTGCAACTTCCGGCGTTCCTCGCCCGCCAGACCGACCTCGTCGTCGCACTCGCTAAGACGGGCCTCCCTATCAACGTCAAGAAGCCGCAGTTCTTGAGCCCACGCCAGATGGCAAACATCCAACAGAAGCTGGTCGAAGCGGGCAACGACCAAGTGATCCTCTGCGAACGTGGCTCACAGTTCGGTTACGACAACCTCGTGGTGGACATGCTCGGCTTCCGTGAGATGGTCGAGGCGTGCGACGGTGCGCCTGCGATCTTCGACGTCACGCACAGCCTCCAACGCCGCGAGGCAGGCGACGCCGCCTCCGGGGGACGGCGGCGCCAGGTCGCCGAACTCGCCCGCGCCGGCATGGCGCTCGGGCTCGCCGGGTTGTTCGTCGAAGCGCACGCAGACCCGGACAACGCACGGTGCGACGGCCCGAGCGCGCTACCACTGAGCGAGCTCGAAGCGTTCCTCGGGCAGGTCAAGGCGATAGACGACCTCGTGAAGTCTTTCCCGGCGCTGGACATCGCGTGATCGGGCTCGTCCTATTCGATGTCGACGGTGTGCTCACCGACGGCACCATCTGGATGGACGGCTCCGGCGGCGAGGCGGTCAAGGGCTTCAACGTCCAAGATGGGCTCGCCGTCGCGCTGCTGCATGCGCACGGGATCCGCTGCGGCGTGCTGTCGGGCAAGTCGAGCGCGCCGCTAGACGCGCGGGTCAAGCAGCTTGGCTTCGATGTCGCGGTGACTGGCACTCTGGGCAAGTCCGATGCGCTCGTGGCCATCACAGCGGAGCAGGGGATCTCCTGCGAAGAGGTCGCGTACGTTGGTGACGACATCGTCGACCTGCCGCTCGCGGGTATCGTGGGCCGGTTCTACGCCCCCAGCGATGCCCACCCCCTCGTGCTGGCCGCCGCCGACGTCGTGCTCAACCGCCCCGGCGGGCGCGGCGTCGCACGAGAGGCGGCGGAGCATGTGCTCGCTGCACGGGGGCTGAGCCTCGAAGACATGTACAGACCCATAATGGAGACGATGACGAGCAGCCATGTCGTTCAGTAACGCCGCGTTCAGCCCACCACGAAAACACGCGGAAGCCGGCCGCAGGGTACTCGCCGCCGAGGCGCAGGGCGTCGCGGACCTCATTGAGCGAGTGGGCGCTGAATTCGACGCAGCCGTCGAGGACATTCTCGTTTCCTCTGGCCGCGTGATCGTGTGCGGGATGGGCAAGTCGGGTCTTGTCGGCCGCAAGATTGCCGCGACCCTCGCGAGCACCGGCACACCGAGTTTTTTCCTGCACCCGGCCGAAGCACTCCACGGCGACCTAGGGATGGCCACGGATGCCGACTACTTCCTTGGGATCAGCAATTCGGGCGAGACGCAGGAGCTCGTCGCCCTGCTGCCATTTCTGCTCGACAACGGCAACCGGATCCTGGCGATGACGGGGAACCCCACCTCGACCCTCGCGAGTCACTCGACCTTCCACCTGGATGTATCGGTCGCCGAGGAGGCCTGCTCGCTCAACCTCGCTCCGACAACGTCCACGACTGCCGCTCTCGCGATGGGCGATGCACTAGCGGTGGCCCTCATGGAAGCGCGCGGTTTCGTGTCGGAAAACTTCGCCCGTCTGCATCCAGGGGGTTCAATTGGGCGACGTCTCCTCGACCAGGTGAGCGATGTGATGATCACCAAGAAACTTCCGTGGACGACCGCGTCCGACGGCATTCTCGAGGTCATCCGACAGATCACGAAGAGCCAGCTCGGCATCGCACTGGTGTCCACGCCGAACGGCCCCGCGATCATCACCGATGGCGACATTCGTCGGGCCGTGCAGGACCATGATGACGCTTTCTTCTCGCTCGTGGCAGCAGACATCATGACAACGACGCCCACGATGGTCGCGCCCACCACCCGCATGGAGGACGCCCTCGCGCTGATGGCCAGCCGGCAGATCTCCTCGCTGCTCGTCGGCGTAGGTGACGACGTGCTCGGGGTCGTGACCAGCCAGCCCGCGCCTCGCGGCTGACTCGTCGCGTTCGATTGATCAGGATTTTAGTGGTCTTTTTTCTAAATCCGTTGCGGGTCACGCGGCAACCGTGGGTTCATGCGCGGCCAGCCGGCGGAGGCGTTCGCTGAGGTCGTGCCGCGTGGAACTCTAACCGGAAGGGTCCGCCGTCTCGTTGTTGCATTCCTGGAATACCGTGATGCGGTGGGCCAGGACGTCCCGGTCCGGGTGACGGCGCCGGTGATGGCCTTGCATTGCAGGATGGAGAAACAGACTTCCACCGGGCTCGGCCAAAAGGCGTGGACCGGCGGGTGGACCAGGAGCACGTGGGGCCACGTCGTACCCATCCGGGCCACTGGAGGGGCCCCGGTATGTAAGAAATTGTTGCCCACGACCCAGAAGAACCGGCGAGCCGGGGCGTACGGTGCGACGCCCAGCATGGTAAACGTCTGCGGCGGGCATGGGGACGGCGAGGAGTGCCTGCGGCTCTGGCCGGAATTTCTCTTCGTGGCTCATCACCTAGTCGCCTTCCGCCGGTGGTTCACCGTCCTCGGTTTGGGCGCCAGCCACGACGACTATGAGGATTCCGTGCTGCCCACCGGGCCGCCGGCGGGCAGCGTCGAGGAAGTCCTCCACACCGCGTGCGGCTTATACTTGAACGACCCCGCTGCCTGGGCGGACATGTACCCCCGACGAACCTAGGACAAAGTCCACCAGGTGGTCAGTGTCTGAAGTAGTCCCTCAGACCTTCGTTGGTCATGGTGTTCTCGGAGTGATAGCGGAAGTCCTTGGCGTCGCGGCCGATGCCGTCGTTCATCGTGGATTGCGACTCGAGGGTCGCGAGCGGGCGATCGACGTGGAACGCCACAATCGACTCGAAGAACTGTACTGACCACACGCGCAACTCCGGGTCATGGTCCTCGACAAAAGCGGAGAAGCGGTGATTGACGCCGTGCACCAGGTTGACGGCCCAGCTCACGAAGGAGGTGTCGCTCGGCCCGCCGAACTCCGACATATACGACGTGTGCGTGTCCTCGACAACCATTAGCCCGCCGTCCCGGATGTGGTCGAGCGCCGACGCGGAAGTTACGATCTGCTGGGGATAGGTATGTCCACCGTCGTCGAGGAAGATATCGACGTCTCCCACTTGGCGGAAGAAGTTCTCCCAGAACTGCGGGTCGCTCTGGTCGCCAATATGGATCTCAAAGCCGTCCTCGCGCAGCCAAACAGCCTCGGGGTTGAGATCCACTCCAATGATTCGGGCATCCGCCCCGAAGAACTCACGCCACATGTACAGTGAGCCGCCGTTGAGGACCCCCACCTCGACGATCACCGGGGCCTTGCCGACGAAGCGAGAGAACAACTGGTCATAGACGGAGAAGTACGTGGTGTGCTTCAGACTCAAGAACGGTGCTGCGTCGTAGCACTCTCGCGCCCGCGAACCATTGACCGCCATAGCTTCTGCGAGGTCGGGCTGGGCAGCCGTCATCACTGCCTCACGATGGCCTGTCATCGGGGCGTGCCAGCGGCTTCCGGCGATCTGTCGCAAGAGCGCCGTGAGGCCCGACCACGATGGGGTGCCGAGCGGCCCCTGCTCGACGGCGCGGGAAACGAGGGCGGGCTTGATCGCGTCGGGGTCGGCGGGGAGGGCGGGGTCGAGGCGAGCGAACCGGGGTGTCTCGCCCCGGTCGCCGATAGCCTTCTCGGTCGCGCTCTCCCAGTCGATGACGGGCACGTCCGTCCACATCGAGAGTTCCGTCCGGAACGCACGGGCCAGCAGAGCCGAGATGTCCTTACCGCCGGCAGAGACGACGACGGCGGCGCAGGGTTCGAGATCGGTTCTCTCAACGACCTGAGTCAGAGAGGGCTGCCCAGGCACGTGGTCTAGCGGCGCCAGGATGAGCCCGGCGTCGGCCAAGCGTCGCGCTCCGTTCACTCCCATGTACCGCGACAGGGTGTCGAGCCATGCCGATCTGCCGGTGAGCAGCACTGGCCGGCCAGCGGATTCGGAGATTTTCTGCGCGAGCGTGAGCAACTCCCCCTCCACCGTCGCGACAGCACGGTCGTAGGCCTCCCGCACCTCGAGTCGGTCGAAGACGAGGCCGTTGAGCAGTAGGTACCCGATCTGCGAGGGGTGGTTGCTGCCGTCGATGAACAGCCGTGACACGTCGTGCTGCGGTAGGCGCAACAGCGGGGCCAGATCGACGATGTCGAGGCCAGGGAGTGCGGCGGCGATTTCGTCGTAGTTGAACACGGGGTGCCGGTAGTGACCGTCGGCGATGTGGCGGCCCGCGAGGCGATCCTGGACCTGTCGCCCGAACACATCCCACAGCACGTACCGTGCCTGGTCTCCGTACGTCTCATGCCAGGCGCGCAGGCCCGCCAGGCCACGCTGTAGCATCGCCTGGTCATGTTCAGGGGTCATCGCGCCAGCAGTGACGCCCATGAATTCGTCGACCAAAACGCCAGAGGGCACTGGGTTCGCCAGGAGGATGCCGTTACCGAACCGGAAGTCACCGACGAGGACGACGACGCTTGCCTCGGCACCTGCCGCCTCAACTGCCTGCCTCAGCAGTGACGCGTGCCATATCGGCGCTCCGCCTCGTCCGATGAAGCGGTCCCACTCCAAAGGTGAGTCGACGACGCCGTCGCGCACGTGCCAGCTCCACCGGACAACGTGCGATGGTCCGGCGACCAGCGTGACGTTTGACGGGTTATTTACCATGCCAGCGCCCCAACTGAGCGCGCCTTGAGCGCCGTCTGCTTCGCCGCGAGGGCGGCTTCCATATGTTCATGGATCGTGACCGCTAGGGGTTGGAGGTCGGTGATAAGAGGCTCGGTCGGGTCGACGGGTGCTCCGAGGATCACTCCGCCGTCGGCCAGCGCAGCGTGGCCGAACATTCGTTCCACAAGGTGGGCCAGCACACCGTCGTTCGCGCCGGTCTCCTCGGCGAAGCTCGTCAGGGTGAGTGCTCCTGGCTCGACGAGTGGGCGCAAGACCTCGGGCCGGGCCCAGAACATCGTTCCAGCGAAGAACCCCTCCATGGGGGGCGCCCCTAGGAGCGACGCGCTGAGGTCTCCCTCGTCGTGGTAGGGGTATTTTTCGAGGGAGAGGTAGTGCGGCTGCGGTCCGACTTCGTGGACGGCGGGGTCTGTGCGGAAGGCGTCGAGGATCGCCGCCACTCGCGTGGGGCTGCCGAGCAGAGCGTCGAGCGCCTCGCTGCGCCACAGCTCACCGAGATCGCGCCGGAGGCGGCCGGCATGGAAGTAGCCGGCCTTGGTCTGCAGGTGCAGAATTGCATCGTAGTTGTGCTCGAGAACCGCGGGGAGCACGTCGAGGAACGGTCCGATGTCGCGGCCGCGGTTTACCGCCGGGTAGAGCAGTGCGTTGGGGTAGACCGCGCGCACCAGCTCCGCGATCTGGCGGTTGCCCCAGTCAGGCATTGTCACCACGAGGTCGAATCCCTCGGGGATATTTGCCAACTGCTCGAGGATCTCCGGCACGAGGTCGCGGTAGTACAGATGCGCGATGACGGCAATCTTGTTGTCTCGCGTGCCGAGGCCACCCCGGATCGCAGTGAGGCTGATCTGACGGCGAGCTTCGGCCGCCTTCTCTAAGGGGAAGTCGGGGATGCCGTCGAACAGCGGCTCAGCGGCGGCGACTAGCTCGTCGACCAGCCGTTCGACCGAGCCGATGTTCAGACCACGCCGAGGCTTGCGCTCTTCGCGGAGACCGTAGCGCGCCCAGTGCCATACAGGATCCTTCGCCGCTTTGGCGACATCGCTATGCGTGGCGAGATAGAACGTCTCGTCGACGATTCTAGAGGCGCGGATGTAATTCTCCGCGGTTTCCGGATCTTCTAACGCCGTCAACAGCGCGTTGCGGAAGCTGTCGCCGTCGACTGCACCGGTCAGTGCGAGGAGTCTGCGGGCCGGGCCGGTGAATTCGGTGCGCGCGATTTCGGCCGACGTCGGCACGGTCGCAAGGGGCTGGGCCGCCATTACGACGGGTACGCCGAACTCGCCGGCTCCAGGGACAGAGCCACCCCTCACCATTCGCGAGCGGGCCTGGTGCTCCCGGGCCAGGCTGAACGCCTGGTACATGCGCTTCGCGATGGCCACGGCGTCTTCGCCATGCTCATGGCGCGCCGCGTCGAGGGTGATAGCAATGCTCTGGAATGCGTGGAAGTCGCCGCGAACGGCATCACTGACCATGTACCCGCCGAGCATGAAGCGGCGCAGCAGGCCAATCCCGTGCCGGTAGGTTGGCAGGTCGAAGGCGTCGGAGATCGCCTCGTCGAGGTCGGGGAACAGGCCCGTCGGCTTGTAGACAGCGTCGCCCAGTACCGAAACGACTTTGTCGTAGTACAGCGACTCGAACCCCACGGAGCTGTTGACCGTCACCACGAGATCGGCCAGCGCGGCCAGCTGGGCATTGTTGTACACCGCCTTGGTGGCGTCCAGCCACACGACGTCGTCTGCCCAGGGTCGCAACGCGGCCCTGGCAAGGGAGAAGGCGAGGTGAGACTGTTTCCTGCTCTTGGCATCCGGATGCGTCTTGATGACTGTCAGGTACCCGGCGGCCGCGAGCTTCGGCACGACGTCGAGGACAACGTCTTCGACCGTCTCGTACTTGGAAAAGCGCAAGAGGTTGGCGTCGTCGTGGAGCTGGAGCGCAAGGAAAGCGATTTTCCGGGTGGTGCCCAGGATCCGTGTAGACCAGTCCCCACCGTCGACGGGGAGGAATTGCTGTTCGTAGGGCAGGGCCTCGACGTTCGCCGAGTAGCCGTAAAGCGCCTCGGCGGCCGACATCGGGTTGTCGCCGACGATGCCGCGCAGGTCCTCCACCGACAGCCGGGGGACGATCGCACTGCCGTTGGTGCCGAACGGGTCCATAACGACGGTCCGAAGGAACGGGGCGCGGGTGCAGCCGAGTTCTATCGCGATGCGCGTCACAGGCCGCTCCTCGACGAAGCGGGTCACCGCTCCGTTCTCACCCCAGTGGACGATGATGTCGTACGGGAAGACACTCCAGACGCGGCGCAGTACCCCGACGTAGTCGTCGGCGACATCGCCACCGGCCATGAGGTTCGACCACGCCGGGATGCCCTCGGTCTCCCAGTCGCAGAGATGCCCCGCGAACAGGGCCTCCTCAGCGGGGCTCGCCCGGATGAGGCGTTTCTCCACCCCGGCCAGGGCCTCTTTCCCGAGAGCTCCGACCAAGGCGCTTGTCGAGTACATGCGAACGTCGAAGTCCGGGGTGGACCCCGCGAGCAGCGGAAGGAAGTGCCGAGCGACATCTTTGAAAATCGTCGGGCTGTCCCGGATAGGGTGCGGCTCGACGTAGATCAGGACCCTCATGCTTCACTCCAGAATGTTGTCAGACCGTCCACATGGGAGGCGCTACGCAGGAACTCAAAGTTCTCTTCTGCCCGTGGGTAGCCACCAGGCTTCACAGGCGTGGACAAGGCCTCGTACCAGTCGTCGAGCGACTCCATGAGCTCCAGGCTTTCTGATTCGAAGGATCGCATGTCCGGGATCGGGCTGGCGAGCAGGCGGCAGCCCGACAAGGCGGCTTCGAGGAACTTCACGCGCGACTTGCACGCGTTGAAGTCACTCATCTCCAACGGGGCGATTACCGTGCTGCACAGCGTCATCAGCCCCGGCAGGCGCAAGAAGTTCACCACGGGCGCCGTGCTGACGTTCGGCAGCGCAGCGAGTGCAGGCGGGACAGCGACCGGCCCGATGACCATCAGCGTGAAATCGGGATTTTCCATGAGCACCCGGTGCAGCGCATCGGCGACGACCGGGAAGTCCCGGTCGTGGCTCTTGGTTCCCGCGAAGTAGCCGATCGCCGTGCTCGGGCGCGGCGCGAGGTACGTCGCCAGTTCGCCATGGATGGACAGTACCGACGGCGGGATGATGTTCGGCACGACGTGGACGTCCGCGTCCGGGTTGGACTGCTGCACCCGCTGAGCGAGTGGCGAGGTCGAGACGGACACTTTGTCGAACTCACGTAGGCCCGCGAGGTTGCTCGCGAACGCCGCGATGGCCCTTTCTGGTGTGAGCGTCCCGTTCTTTGCCGCCGACGACTGCAGAGCCATCCCCTCGTCGCCGAAGATGAGGTCATCGTAATCGGCGATCAGCGTCTTGCCGGCTCCCCGCAGCTGCCGGAGGATCGGCAAGAAGTTCCCGCGGGCTTTGTTGGGCCGGTGGAAGACATAGACGTCGTAATCGAAATTCGGGTCTTTGTAGAATTGCGCGGCCGAGTACACGGAGACGAAATTGCCCTGGCCAACCAGCACCTCTGCAGGGTGATAGCACCGGTACCGTACCGAGGGGTCGTTGATGGGCCTCTCGCTTCGCCCGGTTTCGGAGACAAAACAGATCGACGTCATCCCGCGAGGCTCCGGTTGCCATGTCCGAGTCCCGCGTTACAGGTATCGGACTTACCCCAAGCCATGGCGCGATCAACGCACACATTCCCATCAGCAATTACCACGCATCCCCCTCAAGGTCGTATTCAGCGTCCCGCTCACTTTATCGCATGAATAGGGCCGGATTTGCTGGAAGACCTGATAGTCCGGGCTGTTGAATAGTCGGTTTATGATTCTCCTCTCACTTTAAGTTGTCGAGGATCAGGTCGCCGACTGCGTGTACGGCCCTCGTGGTTTCGGTGATGTTGGTTTTCCGGCCTGCCGGATGGCCGTAATGACCGCGTTGGCCAGCGACGAGACGATCCAGGCGTGTCGTCCCGCCGGATTCCGATTGCGTGCTCCCCGGAACGCCACATCCCTGACAAGATGCAGCTTGTGCTCAAGTGCCCAACGGCCTTGGGAGATGTCTTTGATCCACGCTTCCGGTCCCTGGTGGCAGTGAGTCTGGCGATCTGCTGGGCGGCCCCGGGGCAGTTGAACGCCAGTTTCCGGGTGGGCGTCAGGACCTGCAGTTCCCTGATCACGTGTCTGCCGTGGCTGGTGTCCTCCTGGATAGCGCAGACCGGGATTCGATCTGCGCCGATTGTCAGGACGACGTTGATGAGGATCAAGTCGATATGGACCGGAACGTCAGTGAGCCTGGCTCGTAGTTGCCGAGCGCGTTATTTGATGATGGCGGCGTCGCCGTGGATGCCGATGAGAGTGGTGGGTTTGGTCGTCATCGTGACGCGGCCGTCTGCACGCTGCCGGGCACATGGAAATAGCCACAAGTGTCGTCGTCACGGTGACGTCCGTTTAAGAGTTCAGCAATTCTTGGTCTGGCCACTATTCAGGTGCGCAGCGGCGGGCTCAGCAGGTTACCTCGCTTGAAGAGCCCGCCCGGGGTCCAGGGCGGCAGCTCGGGGCCCACCCGGCGGCAGTGGGCCAGTGCGGCACCGGCCAGAACATTCAAGCTCCAGCCGAGTAGGTTCGGCCACCGCATGCGACGAACTAGGGTGTCAGGCTTGAGGCGAAACGCGTGCTGCACCGCCTGCTCATACAGCCAGTGGGCGTGGTGTTCCGGCACGCGGCGCCCCCAGCGGCGCCCCGCCGAGAGGGGCCGGCCCATTTGGGTGGCGATCATCCGGTGGCCGCTGCCAACGGCCTGGGCTGCCATTGCGGTCCCGATGACCTCGAGGGTGTCGGCTGCTCGTCGGGCGGACAGCGCGGTCGGCAGCAATACCTGGGTGCGTCTGCAGCTCGTACAGCGGGCGCACCGGGGCTGCTGCGTCAGTCGCTCATCGCACAGGCCCCTCACGGTGCGGGTGCGGGCGTGCCCGTGGGGGCGCAGCTGCGCCGAACGGGCAGGGCACGGAATTTTGTCTGCCTGCAATGCCTTCTCGGTCAGCTCGGGGCTGCCCTCGATCATCATCGAGTCCGCTTCTCGCCGCTGGTTCAGTGCCCATGTCAACGACTTTTTCCGATCATGCCTACCGCCGGGATGGGGCCCCTTCGTGTGGAATCAGCGCGGTCTCTGAACGGATCAGCCTTCCAGCGCCGGCCGGGCCAATAAAACCACCCTGACCAACGCAGCACCAGGCGATGCGACGCACAATACTCGGGAAGGCGTGGTATTCCTCAACGGTTGATAAAGTCGTTTTCATGACCCCCGTTAATTTCGTTCGTTTGCATGACATTGAGCCCTTGATCCGCGCCAAGTGGGCGGCCAAGGCGCCATTCTCACTAATTCGTATCGGTGATGGCGAGCTATCTGTACTCCAGTACCCGAACGTACCGGCGGTCCGGATCCAGTATGTGTTTCAGCGCGCCATGTCCGATCGCCCATATACGGATGCCGAGGTCGGCGATGTCCGCGCGGGGATGGTGCAGGCGGTCAACTCGGCCGATGTTGTGGGCATGTACGACTCCTATGAAGCTAACGAGTTGTGCGTCGTCCACGAAGAAATGCTGTCCGACGCCGGGCTGGGGTGGATGACAGCCTGCCACCCGAACGTACATATCTACATGCAGAGTACCGGAGTGCTGGATCGTCTACTTAAGATAGCGCAACGGGTCACTCTGATTACTGGCCGTGATGTGCTTGACCAGTTCGAGGACGCCTACCCGCACATTACTGCGAACCAGCATTTAATACCGGTGGAGCGTCAGTATGCCCTGAACGGCGACAACAGGGATCAGCACTATCCGGACGCTTACGAGCGGATCAAGGACCGGCTCCGCCCGGACGGGCCATGTCATCTCTACTTGATCGGAGCTGGCCTGCTCGCCAAGGAGTATTGTTCGGTCGTCAAGTCCCGCGGTGGGTTCGCCTTGGACATCGGGAGCGTGTTCGATTATTGGGCGAACGTGCCGACCCGCGAGGGTAAGCGGGCCATTGTTGACGGCCAGGCGGCGTTGGCGGGCGAGTCCAGGTGGCCTGGTATTTTCTTGGGTTCTACGCCCGACCCGTCTGCTTTGCAAGCTTCCCCATACCGCGGCATGTTCCGCCCCCAGGAGATTACGCCCCGACCGTGATGTCCCAGGGCTCCTGGAATGTCGCTAGCGTGAGCTGAATCGGATCATTTCAATGATTCTCCCCGGGGTAACGGGGGTATCGAAGGTGCCGAGAGGCTTTGGCTAGGTTTTCCTGGCCGAGACATTTGAGTATGGTGATGGCTATTCTCCTGCAGGATGGTTACGATCCGCGGTCTTCGCCGTTGCGCGTGGTGTTTTCCTACAGAAAAACGGCATCCCCTTAGTGGAGGCCATTTTCACTTCCGTAGTGACAGCGCACTCAACCCGCCAGCTGCGCCGGGCTGGCCTGGTACGTCGGCACCGAGGTCACCGTGTAGAAGGTTTCCAGATGCCACTTTTGCTTCCGACTAGCCAGGATTTCCGGGTGATCGGCATTGCTTGGAATGAGTTATGGGTGAGCGCTGAGCTTTGGGCCGTTTTGGCTGTGAGGGGCGGTGGCGTGCCTGGGCGGGTACGAACTGACCCAACCGGTTCTCGCAGAGTTCCTTGAAACCGAGTGAGTCCACGAACGAGGTCAGCACGTTCAGTCCGGCGTGCGAGATGAGCGACTGGCCGGTCGGGGCGACAGGAACTGCGGGGAAAACTCCGGTATTCTTAAGCATCGAAAGGGTGCTCCCTTGAATCAGGAATATTTGGCTTAGACACCTTTATTTTCCCAGTTCAGAGCACCCTTTCGTCTGTTAAACACATCCTCGGGCCGGAACCCTCATGAAAATCCCGGGCTAGGATCTCGTGCTTGACCTTCCCGTCCCGGCGGTAGGTGCGGCGTACCAGGGTGGCAAATATGCCTAGATGGTACGGATGTTCCACGTAAGTGGTACCGGCCTTCCGGACAGGTGGTACCGGGCACCGGATCTTGATCCTTTTCCCGGCACCACCTCGGTGTTCCCGCTTGTGGGTGTGCGGGCGGTGTTTACTCCCAGAATTCCTCGCTGGCGCGGGCCTGGTCGTGCTTGGTCCGGCGCATGTCGCGGTCGCCCATCAGGATCCAGCGGGTGTTGTTCGCCAGCCTGTTGACGATGGAGTCCGCCGCCACCCGGTCGGGCAGGGCCTGGACCCAGTAGCTGGGATCGGTTTGGGCGGCGATGACGGTCGGGAGACGGTGCTCGCGGTCGGCGAGGATCGCGAAGAGGTCGCTGGCCGCGTTCTGGTCGATCCCGACGGTGAGGAAATCATCTATAACCAGCAGGTCAACCTCGGTTAGCTTGTTGAGCAGTTCCTGGTGCGCGATGGCATCGCTGCGGGTCGCCACGAGCTTGCGGGCCAGGTCGTCCATCCTGGAATAGGACACGGTGTGCCCCGACTGGCAGGCCGCGTTTCCGATGGCGCAAACCAGGTAGGTCTTTCCGCCGCCTGAGGGCGAGATGACGATCAGGTTCATCGGGTCGGCGCTCCACTGGTGGGTGGCATATTTGTTCATGCTCCGCTCGCTGATGGACCGGCCGTCGAGGTAGTCGATCTCGGCCAGCGAGGCGCCGGGGATGGGGAATCCCGCCTGGCGTGAGCGCTTGGCGATGCTTTCGGACCGCCGCTCGGTGAGCATGTCGTCGGCCGCCTCGTGGAACAGTTCCTCCGCGGTGAGCCGGTGGTTGGCCTCGTCGTTGGCCAGTTCCTCGAACTTCGAGGCCAGGCGGGTGATGCGCAGGGCCTTGAACTTTTCATGGGCTTCGGGGCTAAACATTGCGCTGGCCGCCGATCTTGTAGTGGTCCGCGCCGCGCACCATGACACCGGGCTGGCCCGGGTCCGAGGTGGTGTTCTTCTCGTTGCTTGCCGCCGGCACCGGCGGGCCGCCGGCCTGGGCATCACCGGCAATGGCGGCCATGATCCTCTTGAGCGTGCTGTAGGTGGGATACCCGCCCAGGTTCAGCGCCTGCTGGCAGGCCGCCTCCAGGCGTGCCTTGTTCTTCTTGCCCAGCCCGCCGAGGATGTTCTGGCAGGGCAGGTAGCCCTGCGCCTCGATCGGGAAACGGTCCAGGACCTGGGTGATCACCTGGACGGTGGCCGGTCCGAAGCCGCGTGCCAGATCCAGGAACCACTGCCGCGACCAGAGCCCGTCGATATTCCGGTGTTGCTCCGGGGCGTGCTCCGGCACCGTGGAGTACTGGCCCTTGCGCCCGAGCTTGCGGGCGTGCTCGCAAACGATCTGCTGCCCGTCGAAGATCGTGACGGTGGTGCCGGTGAGCCGCACCCGCAGCGTCCTACCCGCCAGCTGGTAGGGCACCGAATATTGCTGGTAGTCCGCGCCGACATGGTAATTTCTGCCGACCTTGAGTTCCTTCCACTCCACCGACTCGAACCGCAGCTCGGGCAGCGGCAGCAGGAAAGGAGATTCCTCCGCATCGAAGCGTTCCTGCCGCGTGGTTCCGTCGGGTCGGTGGATGCGTTCGTTGATGTCCACCAGGCGTTCGGCGATGGCCTCGTTCAGCTCGGCGAAGGTGGTCCAGGTTTCCTCGGCCAGGTAGCCGATGACCCGCTTCTCGACCGTGTTCACCATCGACTCGACGTGGGCCTTGTGGCGCGGGCGGTACGGTGCGGCCGGGACGATCGCGGTGCCGTAGTGCTCGGCCAGCTCCCGGTATCTGGCGGTCACCACCCGCTCGGTGTCCCCGCGCTGCCGCCGGTGCACCGCGGTCGAAGCATTGTCAGGCACGATGATCTGCGTGACCCCGTTGATGAAGGCCAGCGCGTCCACGTGGGCCTGGTTCCAGGCGTCCTGCTTCATGTTCGCAAACGCCTCGCAGAACACCAGCCCCGAGAACGGCAACGAGGCAACAAAGAGGTAGGCCTTGTGCAGCTGGCCGGTGACAGCGTCCTGCACGTCCAGGGTGTCCCCGACCCAGTCGACGAACATCGACTTGCCCGGCTCGTGGCGCAGCGTCGCCACGACGTCGTTTGCCTCGGCGAACCGGCCGAAGAGCTCGGCGAACTGCGAGTACCGGTACTTCTTCCCGGCACCTGGCGCGGCATCCATGTAGCGGGTCCAGGCCTGCTGGATGGTGAAGTGCCGGTTCGATTTCATCGCGGCGACAACCCGTCCGAAGTCGGGCTGCACGTACTCCGAGGAAACGTTGCTGCGCCCGTCGGGGAACAGTGCGGCGATATCCGCCGCGCTCATGGTCCCGCACTGCTCCGCGGTGATGCCGCCGGATTCGATAGCCTTCTTCACCATCGACACGTCGCGGCGTGAGCATTTCGTCGACACCGTGATCTCCGCGTAGCTGCGGTGCTTGAACAGCAACGACATGATCGCCCTGTGGTCCACCATTTGCGTTTCTCCTGTCTCGGATTCACGGCGCCGGATGCGCGGTGAATCCGTCCAGCGAAACACGGCGAAACCCCAAGCGGTACCACTTACGCGGAAATGGGGTACCACCTACGTGGAATGGGCGTACCAACTAGGCATATCTGCCACCAGGGCGGATTGGTAAACGACATGAACGCCGGCTTGGTTGGTCCGGTGGGTGGTGTTGAGGGCTACGTGCATGCCCTTGGTGTCCGGTTCCACGGCAACAACGGACGCCTGCGCGTCTGGAATCGGAGGATTTTTTGTGAAAACTTCAGGTGGCTTCGTTTTCTAGTCCAAAACGCGGAAATGCCCGGGAACCGTGCGGATCCGGGGTAGATTTCAAATGTAATTTCAGGCTAGACCAATGCAACTTCTGCGGCGTGTACCGCTTTTAACCCGAGGGCGTGATAATCCCATCCTGCATCGATCCAGTTCGTGCGATTTAAGACATTTCGTCCGTCGACAATCGTCTTGGAATCGACTAATAGGGCAATTTGCACCGGATCCATTTCACAGAACTCTTGCCACTCTGTGAGGAGAAGCACGAGTTCAGCTCCTTCCAAAGCAGCCTCGAGCGATTCGCTATAGGTTAGCCGCGGGAACCGCTTGGCGGAGTTCTCCATGCCCTTGGGGTCGTAAACTCGAACGTCGGCCCCTTGTCCATAGAGACGGGCAGCAATATCTAGTGCCGGCGAATCGCGGACATCGTCGCTGTTCGGCTTGAAGGTAGTCCCCAAGACAGCGATCTTCTTCTTGTTCACTCCGTTGGTGAGTGAGTGCGCAACATCGATGACGCGTTCGCGTCTGCGTAGATTGATGTTATCGACCTCATGCAAGAAGGCCATGGTGCGGTCTAGTCCGAGTTCGCTGACTCGTGCTTGCAGCGCCCTGATGTCTTTAGGGAGACAACCACCACCGAAACCGACGCCGGCGTTGAGAAATTTCCGCCCAATGCGTGCGTCGTGGCCGATTGCATCTGCGAGGGTTCGAATATCGCCGCCAACCCTTTCAGTAACTTCGGCAAAAGAGTTAATGAATGAGATCTTTGTTGCAAGGAAGGCGTTCGCCGCGACCTTTACCAGCTCCGCGGTCTCAAAGTCCGTAGTGATGAATGGAGTGTCTCGGAGGATGGCCTCCGCGTACACTTCGCGTAGAGCAGTTATCGCGGTATCGTCGTCGGCTCCAACGACGAGACGATCCGGCTGAAGGGTATCCTGAACGGCAAAACCTTCGCGCAAGAATTCAGGGTTCCAGGCAAAGCTGATGTTGACGTTGGGCCGCTTGACGCTTTCAACTAGGTTTTGCAGGCGCCGGGCGGATCCGACAGGTACTGTCGATTTTCCGACAATGACGCAATCATGCGTCGCCGAAGTGGCAATTGCGCTCACCGCTTCGTCTACATAGGTCATGTCAGCGCCTCCTTCGCCTTCCTTCTGCGGGGTGCCAACAGCGATGAAGTGGATGTCCCCAAAAGCCCCAGCTTCTTCGATAGACGTCGTAAATTTGAGCCGCCCGGAGCTAAGATGTTTGGTCAGTAACTCTGGTAGATCAGGCTCATGAAAGGGGAGCACACCACGGCTCAGTCGCTCAATCTTGTCTGGGTCTACATCAACTCCCAGCACTTCGAAGCCCAACTCGGCCATGGCCGCTGCATGTGTGGCTCCAAGGTAACCGGTACCAATTACCGTCAGGCGAGGACTGTTGGCGATGGTTGAAGGTGTGATCTTCATAGTCCGATCTCCAAGCCAAGGCGTGCCGTTGAGAGTAGGTAGTGCAAGTTTTTCCATTCCTGAGTAGATGTGTCAATTTCATCGGGCACCACAATGGTTCCCGCGTCGAGGTCTTCGGCAAAAAGGCATGCCATTGCGATGAATGGATACCAAGACGCTAGCCCATCCGCTGACACGTGAAGCCATGCGTTGGATGCCACCGTGAGGCCATTGATCCGGCGTATGGCCCCACTAGCCTTGTCTGATGGAAGTACTTCCAGATAGCTCTCCATCTGATTCTCTGGATCCAGAAGGCGTTCCGGTATTGGATTGTTGCGCACTAGAATCAGCTTTCTTTCACCGATTGGCAGCCTTTTTGCATGATATTCAATGGGCTGCAAATCTAGCTGCACCGGTGTGGCAATCACCTTCATCGCGTTGGCGACGGCTGGAGAGAACTTATGTGGCATGTGTACCGGGCCGCCAAACGTACGGCCGAATACTAGGTATGCCGCAATTGCCTGCCTGTCCCAGTGGCGGTCCGTTGGACCGCAATCCATCCAGAGGTTTGAAATGTACGGGGCTCCGTCATAATCCCCTGGTTCGGCGAAGAATCCAGTTTGTCCGTCAAGTTCGCTCAGCCACGTGATGATCATGCTTTGACCCCGGCTTCAGTTGATGCGTGATTAACAGAAATGGAAAGATCTAGTGTTGGTCTCGCCATAACATTCATCACTTCAATAGTCGCCAATGAGAGCCAGGAAACCCACTCTGTGCCAGTGTGATCCAAAAGGAAAGTATAGGAACTGGTGGTTCCATTTTGTTGGATATCTCTGGACGAGCCGACGACCGCTGTTTCGTTCAACTGCCGTAGTACATCAGTAGGTGTCCCGCACGCGGTAACCACAACAGTTCGTTTGTGGCCCATATCGGTCAAGATGGAGCGTGCAGTCCCTGCGAGGTATTGCCTAATTGTGATCGCCGGATCCTCGTCGTACAAAATCTCGTCATCGGACGAGTTGGTTCTGATTTCAGCGACTATGGACTGTGCATAATTAGTCGACGTAAGTTTCGCAAGCTTTGCGGCAGATATCAGGCCAGAACCCATAAGCGAACCCAGCTCTTGTCCATCATGCGATACCGACACGGCGTCCGCTACGGCCGCTCCAGAAACCAATTGTGGTGCAGCTGTCCACCTACTCACTAGGTGATCAGGTAGGTATGGAAGCAGGGCTGTAAGCTGATCCGCCAAACGAATCTTTGTCCAATCCGCGGCACCCCGTTGTTCCTTCATCTCAGTTGAACCCTGAGGCGTGGTACCGAACGAAAAAACTTTGCGAGCCTGACGCGCGGCCAACTTTTGGGTGTGTTCGTCTGAAACAGTTATCTGCCCCGGGTGCATCCGGCGCATCATCAAAATTTCACCAGAGTGAACAAACTTGAAACCGGAACGAACCATCCTCAGTGCCAGGTTGTTATCAACACCACTCGAAAGCGATTCATCGTACCTAAGGCGCTGCAGAATTCTGGTTTCAAGCAGCCAAGTTCCATGTCCTGGCGCACCACCTGAGTCATTGATCGTACCCGAATTGAGAGCCCTCGATTTGTAGAGCTTCATTTCGCCCGATTCATCATCGAAGTTCACGAAGGATCCGAAGCTTCCATGAATACCCGCTTCCAGTACGTCAAGCTGTGACTGAAGGCGCCATGGGGTCATCAAATCATCGTCATCATGGACGGCTGTGTATGCGCCGAGTGACTCGTCAGCCGCTCGATTCCTTGCCGCGGCGACGCCTGATTGTTCCTGGAAGAAGTATCGAATCCGAGGGTCGTCGAATTGCTCAATAACCTCGCGCGTACCATCCGTTGAACCGTCATCAACGATGACGATTTCAAAGTCTTGCATGGTTTGCCCCAAGACCGAAGTGATGCTTTCAGAAAGGTACTGAGCGCGATTGTGCGTGGCAATTGCCACAGAAACCAGGGGAGGAGCGCCGTTGAGACGGTGAGTCCACATTCTTGTGTTTCGCACGAAGGATTTGTCTTTGTAAACAATGTTCTTGTTGTACTGGACGGCGTCGCGACCTTCTTGTGCGACTTCGATAAGTTCCCTAGTTGGTTGATGCCACATGTGGTACATCCGCGCATTAGGATGATCCACCCAGAGGAGACGTTGTCCAGCACGTTTGGCACGAGTAGCGAAGTCGATGTCCTCACCTCCGTAGGTGTGCATACGCTCATCAAGCCCACGAATACGTGCATAAACATCGCGGTGGACGGCCATCATACCGCCCATGCCCCATCGCGGTCGCAGCCGTGAGACGCTTTCGAACGTGTCCCAATTGAATCCCGCTTCCGCGACTTCTTGGTCGCCCCAAGTCTTTGGTAGGTCACGGCACTGGAGCAACAAGCAAAGTGTCGGATCGTTCAGCAGGGTCGTGCCGATCACTTCAAATGAATGGGGGCTAAAGATCATGTCAGCGTCGGTCGAGACTAGGACCGCCCCTCTTGCCTCGGCGAAGCCGGCGTTCAACGCACGCGATCGAGACCATGTTCCGTCGGTGGGGGTGAAGATGTACCGAGCGCCACTTGATTCGATAGCTTCACGAGTTACCTGCCCGTCATCAGAACCATAGTCTGAAACGATGACCTCGCCGTTGAGGCTTCCAAACGATTCCTGAATGCTCTTAATTGCGAGCTGCAGACGCCGCTGTCCCCAATTTCGGAATCCAATTACTACGGATATATCAATGCTATTGCTCATGAGTCAAGGCCGATTTCGTCAATTCGTTGCAAAGTAGCTAATTCAAGTCCGGTTTCGGAGGTGTTGGTATGGGCGTAGAGGCCGCTAACTACATCCGTGCCAATTGGTGTACGCGAGGGCCAATTCACTAGCCGGATTTCCATTTTTCCACGACTAGGAAATTTTATATTTGCCCCTTTGCGGAGCCCTGGAGTTTCCGATGCCGGTGCATATACGTAATGGCTGTCTAGACCAGGAGACCAAGAGGTGTTAAGTACGGTTTCATCACTCTCGTCCTGGGGTATCCATTTCAATGTGGCTACAACCGATTTGGGTGCGACAGGAACTTTGTATGCAAATACCAGCCTGAGCTCGGATTCGTATCTGGCTGGATAGTAGACTAGACAATTCTGATCGGTGTGTAGCATCGGCGATCTTTCTGAAAACAGGCCGTCACGGCACATGGAGAGGGCGGCTTAGGAAGCATGAAGGATTAGTCTCAAGTATTCTAACTGATCAGTGAATGAACCCACGAAAACGCTGCTCTCACCATCAAGTATTCGGGGCTATTGGTCCTCGTTGATGCACTCCGACTTCTTTGGACATTTTGGTGTGATCACGTACAAACAACGTGAATAATTTCGCGGTTTGTGGCGCGTGCCGCCAAACAGCCCTAGGCCGTCGCCCATGGTTGCACTGTATGGACGGGGCCTTTAGTAGCAGCTGTGTAGCGAAGCGGTAGCAAATGTGCGGGCGTTGGAAAGCGTCTGGATGCGCCTTGGCCACCACGATGCTCCATGTCCACGAGCCGTACCGCGCGACCACGCTGGCAGCAACTGAGTGCGGACAACAATCCGCCCGTACTTCGTCGCCCGCTGGACCCGTGCCGGCCGGACGAGAGCTCCACGGATCGCCATGCGCTCCCGGTTCGCAATCACGAACGCTCCAAGCCACAGGTGGTCCACGCGATCTTCCGGCGCGCACCGGCGATCCAGACATGCATTGACGAAAGATAAGGCGTCCTGCACCATGCCATCGGGACAGTGGCCCTCGAATGCCCGTTCCCCGGCGTGACCAGGCGGCCACATCCTGGTCCGTCCGGTCAGGTGCTTATGGCTGTCGCCCTTGTTGGCCGAGCTCTAGTGGCATGGAAGTGCAGGCACGTACAGGGGCGGGTACGGATCCTCTCCGATGGTCGCTAGCATCGATTAGGGCAACGGGGTGATGCTGGCCCCGATGCTGCGGCCGGAAAACTAGAGCGCCAACTCCGCCGCCGCCGCACCACACAACCGTGCTCACCGAAGCCTTGGCCAATTGTCCGACTCGTTGCACGACCAGCATGGGAACCTGGCCGCGAAGAAGAGCCGGATTCGTACCGGCAGCGCCGAGGTCTCCCGCCAATTCGTGCACCAGTTGCATTCACAATGACTGCAGTCATCGACTTCCTTCGCCCTGCAGGTTCCCAGCTACCGTCTCATCCACTGGATCCAAAACAATTGTCCTGATCCGGCCCCTATTAGCGATGTCCTTGGTGCCTTTCGGCACCGGTGACAGTACCACCGGATCGTCAATTGACAGGGGGACTAAATCATGCCGGGACCGACAGGCAAGCAACCCCAGTCGTTCCTCACGGATCCGGCGGAGGGGCTACGAAAAAGGCAACGGGGGCATCGTTTTCATCGAACCTATTGTGGCCAGACTTGGCGGTGCTTGTGGTGAACCTCGTCTCCTGGATGAAGGTGGAGGTCCTGCCTGCAGGCCATGCCGCCGTGGTCTGGGACAGGAAAGGATAGTAGCGCTGCCGGCTGGTTTCGATCGCCCGGATACTCATCAGTAGCAGGCACCTCTCGGCATCGACACCCACCTCGCGGCAAGTCTCTGCGCGATTTAAGAAGAAGCCCGACTGGGGGATGGAAGCCGGCGCAAAGGCCAACAACACGGCCATCCCAACTTGTCCTGAAATCGGTCAGTCCGCCGTTCCCGAGAGTCACGGGATCCACGGTCTTAGGGTATGAGAAAAAATCTGGTCTAGCAGGAAGGCCCAGCCGTCGGCCGTTTGGTGGGTATCTTGGAAAGCGAACACAGCAACCGCCATTGTGTCGGGGATTTGGGCGATGATCGAGATACGCCAGCTTTCCGCCGTTTAGCTGTCGCAGCCCGGCACCGAGAACTGTGCATTCCCTGGACCAACAATCCTCGTAATAGTGATCAGCACGGCAACTGGGTATAGGCAGTGCCGATCACTATCCGCGACGGGTGGAGCTGCAGACAACCTCGCTAGAGACTCATCTTGGTGAAGAATCCCCGCAGTCCTTCATCCTTCCACTCATGCTCTCCGTAATATCCGGCCAGCTCAACAATCACTTCGCTGGACTGTTGCCTTTCCTCCTTGGAAACCCGATTCAGCTTCTCTAGATACCAACCTTTGATGAATCCCTCGAACCTGCGTTGTTTGTAGTCCTCCAGTAGTCCGATCTGTCCGAGCCATTGGGCACGGGAACGTTCCAGCGGAATGTACTTGCGGAAGAACGTGGTCCCAAGTGTATTTACCGTGGAGTTGGAGACTGCCGCGAAATATGTGTGGATTGGTTCTCCAAGAAGAGAGATCTGCGTGGCGTAATAGAGCATTTGCTGGAAGAAGTACGAGTCTTGACCGACTGCACCCACGGGCTGCTCGATGCCGAGGGAACGCAACCATGCCGTATTGGCCACGAGCGCCTGGATGCTCATGGGGGTGTAGTTGATCTTGGAGAGCACCTGAGCGTCTACCCCGTAGGTATCGGGCCCGACCTCGGTCTCGTAGATCTGCCGACGAAGGGTGCGTACGTTGTTAGTGAGCGTACGCCCCTGGGCATTGCGGAGCATGTTTCCGATCGCGAATTGAGAGTCGCTTCTCTCTGCTAGTTGAAGCAGCTTAGCGTAACCGTCCGACAAAGCTTCATTGTCCGGATCCAAGTAGGTAATCCACTCACCGGCCGCCATCTCCAATCCAACATTGCGTGGGCGCGAGGCGCTCCCGGATCCACCAGTTTCATGTAGGTAGGCGCGAACATTTGTGTAGTTGCTTGCCAACTCTTTGACTGTCGCTACGGTTTCCGGATCCGTCGAGCCGTCGTCGATCAATAGGATTTCCATCTGGTCAAAGATCGAGCTGCGGCGCAGGGACTCAAAGCATTTGTACCGCAAGTGGCGCCCGTTGTTGTACACGGGAACGACGACGCTTAGCTTGGCCTTGGGCACGGCAGCGATCTCCTCACGGTCACGTGCCGCAGCTCGCACTTGCAAGTTGTCTACGACATAATTTCTGTCGGAAGTCGCGGTTTCGGTATGGCCCTCCGAAACCCACGTCAGCGATCCGTGTGCTGGTGCTTGCCTGTCCGTGTAGTTATGTTGGCTGGTCCGCTCAAACGTGTCATCAGCCTTGAAGATGGATCGACTGTCTACGTACTTGGTTGCGTTGACCAGGTCCTGCAAATAGTACTGGCCATAGGAATAGGAGGCTTCGATGTCGCAAACGAGATCGACTCCGGCAGCCTCGGCCGAGATGGCATCGGTGAAGGGCTCCAATTTTCCGGCATAGTTCTGGGTATCTATGAATATCGCGACTGCAGCCGGCTCTCCGACAACTCCGATGCGCCGTGTTTGCTTTTCCTTGCTTGCCAGTCCACAGGCACTGAGCATGCAACGCATCCGGTCGAAATTCGCATGCTCGGCGTACGCAGTGCGCAGACCGCCCATTTGGTTTTCGTATAGGTGGTCGTCGTCGAGCGATGCGATGATGTCCTGCGTATCGAAGCTCGATTCGGGCATATAGACATTCGGGAACTGGTCGTTGACCCCGGCGTTGTAGTTCGAGAGTACTGTGCAGCCCATTGCCTGCAATTCCACTACTCGGTTCGCATACATGGTCGAGCTGCTAACGACGGAGTTCAGGTTGATCACGATATCGCTGGTGCGGTGGATCCTCAGTAGCTCATCGTGTGGCACAGTCGGTTCCACGTACGGCAGATAGCGCTCGGGGAACATGTACCTTTCATTGTCTAGGTCCCAGTTCCTGTCGATAATGCGCAAACGTCGACCTGACGCGATGACCCCGTCGAAGATCCGATACGCGGCGGCACGGCGCTCGCTGTACTTGTGGTTGTGCCATGAACCCGCGAAGAGCACGTCGCTGATTCGGTTCCGACGGCTTCCGACGGGATTGTGATGGCGGAAATCGACGCTGAACGGCAGAACATCGAACGCCTTTGCCTTCGGACAAGCAACCTTGTACTTCTCGATCATTTCCACGGCACTGGTGAAGACGAAGTCACAACGCTGTGCAGTGCTCAGGAATGCCTCGTAGTTGGGAGGATCCTCCTTGGAGTAGAACGCAACAGGGGTACCGAGGTCCTGATAGTACGGGATCAGCTCTTCTTCGATCAGCGTTCGTGTGTTGCTGTTATGCTGCGCGGCACCGACCCATTCCTGTGCAAGCCCGCGCCACGATGTCGTGACGAGCACCAAATCGAGTTCACCGGCAAAGTCGCGAAAGTTAGTCGGTGTCAGCGGAATGAAGAGAGCGGTGCTGACAAAGCTCTTGTATAGGAATTCGTCCGCAATAATCCCAATCTTCAGGTCAAACGGTGTGTACCAGCGTTGACCATTGGTTTCGGCACGGTTGACGATCTCTGAGTATTCATCCACGGCGCCCTGCCGTTGCTCATTGAAGTATTTGCGTCGTGCGTCGTATTCCGAGAAGTCTTTGGCTGGTTCGTAGAAAGGATGCGCTCCGGCCAGGGCTTCGCGATGGTACCGGGATTTGAGGTGCTTTCTCATATCGAATCCCATGGGAAAACCCTCCGGGTCCGTGAGCTGTGCAACGCGGCGCTTAATCGCTGATTGTCTCTTTTTCAAGCTCTTTTCATCCATGGTTTCTACTTCCCTGCCCGCGTGCGCCAGTACCACAGTTGGAGCCGACCAAGTCTGGATTTGCTCAAGGCATCATAGCGCTTAAGCAGGTTCGCCATGTTGGGATCGATCGCTCGTGGTGCATTCGCGGTTTCCAGATCGCTCTCGGTCATCGGATCCGTGCCAAGCACGAACTTCGCCGGAAGTTGTTTCAATGCAGCAGTGCCGTGCCCATGGCGGTCCTGAATGTCAATATATTCGAGGAGCTGCGCTTCTCGCTCGTAGAGTTTGACCAGTTCCTTCTTCAGCCGCTGGTTTTCCGCTTGGAGCTTCAGAGGCAGAATCGTGGCTCGTTCAGTTATGTCCGCCAATTGGCGGCCTGACGTGTTATTCATTTTGTCGATCGTTCCTTCATAGCCGTGCGGGTCACCGCAATTTTATTCATTCGTTAGCGAGGCGTATGGATTGTCGGTCAATATCCGTCGTCCGGGGTCAAAGTTGTTCACCGCGGAGATCTCGATCTTGGTCTTGCTCGCCGTTTCCCACGATTTCTTGGGGCTGTCGCGCAGCGACCGGATGCGCACTCTGATTTTCGAGTCAGCCGTAACGTTGGTGATTGAGATGGCGAAGGGCTCCGGCCAATGGGCCAGATCATGTTTGGCGATGTCCCGTCCATCCAGTTCTACTATCAGCTCCAAATATCGCTGACCGTTGGGACTTGAATATGAATTGTCAATCTGTATCTTGATGTCTGCTCGCAGTTTCGACCCCATGAATTGAACCAAAGGATATTCAACTGAAGCTTCATTGCCAAGTTTGAGGAATTCTTCGGGAATATACAACAGACCGTCAAATGGAACGCTTTTGATTAGGACGCCTTGTCGGTCCGAAAGCGAAATAGTTTGCAATGGTAGAACAGATCTATTCGGCACGGGCGCAGACGGCACCGTGCGTAGGTACTGTTCGTAGAGGTTGGGGGTTTCATTGACACCGAAGAAATTGAGGAACGGCGCGTTTTTGTTGATCAACTCACGGAACAGCACTCCGTCGAGGCGTTCCTGACCTGTAAACGACAAGGCAATGTCGATGATCCGCCGGTGGTTGAACGGTATGAATGTCTCGAAAGCGGCGTCGGTCTCATTGAAGACTTCTGAGAACCAGCGACCCATCCGTATCTCCCAGTAATAGAAGTCCAGGATTTCGTAGGACGGATCGATCCGGTCCAGCTGGACCTCCACGACTTCCTTCTCCAGCTCCTCCAAGATTTCATCAATAGCTGCTACCAGAGCCGGCCTCTTGACCCGAACCTGGCTACGCATCATTTGGCGAACACCTTCGAGGGGAGTAGAGAGATCAACAAAATCGTGGTAGTAGTTTCTCGCCGTTTCATTGAGGTTGCCGCGTAAATGAACTACGTCGGGTCCTGAAATGTGCTTGCGATACAGATTCAGCAGCCATTGACCGTGCAGCCCGGCAGAGTTCCTATTCATGATGTCTTGTTGCCCGCGATCAACTGGGGTCGCGTTCCCTCGGTCAAGCAGGGTGTGCTTGACATTGACGACGTCTAAAATCTGCCGGACTATGACATCATCCTTGTGAAGGGATTTTGCCCACCCGTTTCCTTCGTCAGGGGCTGTCGTGTAGGTGAAGGTGTGGAGGCTGTCCCAGTGCGGGCGTGCAATCGCAAGTGACGTTCGACTGTCAAGTCCGCCCGTGATCGACAATGCGATTTTGTGATTCCGCGCTAATGCCCGAAGCTGCTCGCTCCAGAGCTGATGGACCATATCAACGCGTTGTTCGTTCGATAGGCCGTGATGGGGGTTTGCCTCATGGCCGAAAAACCGTTCGCTCGTTCCCGTCTCAAGTTGGAGACGATGATTCGGGATTAACGACCGGATACCGGCGTATTTACTGTGGCTCCACCTGATACTCAAAGGAAGCTCGGAAAGGCGGCTCGTCGCTCGTCTGGCGCCGGTAATGTCGGCAAGCAATCTTTCATGAGAACTTAGGACGGTTGCTTCGGTGTTGTGATAAATCGAACGCATACCATGAGCGTCCTGATAAACGTAGCAACCACTTGTGCTTCGGATGAACAGCCCGTACCTGCCCGCCAAGTCGTATAGGGTTCCTTCGACGCCAGCGCTGCCGGACTCCATCCAAGCAGTAGCGATTCTTCTCGTGATGTTCAGCAGGTCATTGTCAGAAGTGTCGAAGGTAACGTAGTGCGCATGACCGAAAAGCACGACGGTCAAATCTTCGGCTTCCAATACTTCGTGGTGAAGATCAGGTGCAAACCAAAATGTGCCCATACTAGTATCTCGTCGAGCGAAGTGAGCAACATCGTCGGGTAGTTTCACGAAGTGCTTTGAGTAGACAAAGCCCCGCGGAAAAAGAGGAAAATTCATTGTTCTGCTGATCCCTTGAATTCTTCTGGCTGCTAGGGGAAACTGATTTTCGACCTTATCAGTCGCGCGGACCAGGACAGCTCGCATGGAAGTCTTCGCTTGAATTGTTCTGCAAATGTTCACACGCAGTATCTACGAAGCACCGCACATGGGGATATTTCCATTTGAGGACTTCGCGCTCTACATCCCTAAGATGCCCACCGTAACCTAGTTCAATTCCCCG
Organism: Paeniglutamicibacter sulfureus; assembly: GCF_030512175.1. Taxonomy (GTDB): domain Bacteria; phylum Actinomycetota; class Actinomycetes; order Actinomycetales; family Micrococcaceae; genus Paeniglutamicibacter; species Paeniglutamicibacter sulfureus. Next base: position 2,259,261 of record NZ_JAULBL010000002.1, read on the forward strand.
TCGTGCGGCCAAGTTATCAGGAAACACGGGTGGCCTGGTAATTACAGCATGCGTAAGTTCCTTTCGACGCAATATTGACGGCATATCGCTACCACGTACTGGCCAGCGACATCATTGACTGACACGTTCGAACCGTTAAAATTGCATGGTCAGAATTGCCTCGCGCAAAGCCCTGCGTTGGTCTCCGCCGTCTGTCCGTTGGAGAAGTAGCTCGTCTGTTGATTTATTGAAACATGCGGTTGGTTCGGAATTCATCACGTGTCGGATTCAGAATGCGGACCCGCAAGAGCATGAATTTACGCTAGCTATAACATGGTTGTAGCGCTGGATTCGGAGCAATGTAAATCAAATAAATCTACTACACTTGAGTGGTCCGTCAAGCTCTGCAGGACGGCATAGAAATCAGCGCACGCACAACAGTAGGAACCCATCATCAAGAATTTGCGGATTGCTCTTTGGCATTTTAGGCAAGGCGGGCTGGAACAGCTGCTCCGTTGGAGACGCCGGAAATCCGCATTGGCCCAGAACGGCACCACTAGCATTGAAGGGCGGAAGATTCATTCCTCATGGAATGGCCCAATAGTCCTGGATTTTCCTCCGCTTCAAGCAAATGGGAAATCCGTTTTGGGGTCTAGACCGCGTGTGGCAGTAATTCTGGATGAATTTTCAGCTCAAGCTTGGGCATATGAGTGGGACTGTCTTGCAGTCAAGCCAGATACGTGGCTTGAGGAATTGACGGCTGCACCAGTTGACCTGCTTTTTGTCGAGTCTGCCTGGGCCGGAAATGGCAAAGCCTGGTCGTACCATTTGACCGGGACGTCCGCGCCGCGACCGGCCATCGTGAAGCTGGTGGCTTGGTGTAACTCCCAGCACATCCCAACGGTCTTCTGGAACAAAGAAGATCCACCCCACTACGAAGACTTTTTGGCTACTGCCCGGCTATTTGACACGGTGTTGACTTCCGACTCGACTCAAATTGAACGATACAAGGTGGATCTTGGGCATGACAACGTCGAGGCGTTGAGCTTTGCCGCCCAACCGGCAGTGCACAATCCCATTCGTCCACAACGAGGATTTCAGGCGCGTGATGTTGCATTTGCGGGCATGTACTTTGCTCACAAATTTCCCGAACGCCGTGAGCAAATGGACATGTTGCTCACTGGCGCGCTGGACGTGTCTGGGGCCATGGAGCACGGGCTTGAGATCTTCTCCCGGCAACTCGGCGGAGATTCTATCTACCAGTTTCCGGCGCCGTTCAACGATCGGGTGGTTGGGAGTCTCTCCTATGAGAAGATGCTCACCGCATACAAGGCCTATAAGGTCTTTCTCAACGTGAACTCCGTGGTTGATTCACCGAGCATGTGTGCGCGCAGAATCTTTGAGATCACTGCGTCGGGCACGCCCGTCGTGACCGCACCAAGCAGAGCGATTGCGGAGTTTTTTGACAAGTCGGAAGTACTCGAAGTCGGCACCCGCGAGGAATCGGCGAGCATGATCCGGTCCTTGGTCCGCAGCCGGGAGCTGCGTGATAGAACTGTGCACCTCGGGCAACGCAAGATTTGGCAGCAACATACGTATGCGCATCGCGCAGAACAGGTATTGCATGCTTCGGGAATCAACGTCGAATCGCCTCAACCTTCTTCAATGACACAGAGGGCAAGCATTTCCGCCCTAGTGTCCACCATTAGGCCGCAACAAATCGGGCACATCCTTGCCACAGTAGGCAAACAGGTGAACGTTGAAACCGAGCTTGTCTTACTGAGCCATGGATTCGAACTTGACGAACGTGCGGTACGGGCAGCGGCGCTCGAACATGGAATTGAAAACCTTGTTCTCATGCATCAGCCGCGAACAACGCCGCTTGGTGCGTGTCTCAATCTTGCAGCTGCCGCGGCGTCCGGGTTCTATGTCACGAAGATGGACGACGATGACCTTTACGGTTTCAATTACCTGCAGGACCAAGCAGCGGCCCACCGCTACAGTGGAGCAAATGTGGTAGGCAAGCAGGCACACTACATGTATCTGGCGGATCGTAATGCCACATTGTTGCGATTCGAAGAGCGTGAGCATCGGTTCACGGACTTGGTCATGGGGCCTACGATTTTCACGACCCGTGAAATGATGCAAGATGTTCCGTTCCTTGAATTGGGCAGGGGAGAGGACACCAACTTTCTCAGAGACGTTGTAGATGGCGGTGGAACGATATACTCGGCCGACCGCTTCAACTTTGTGCAGATGCGTTCAGTACAGGGCGAAGGGCATACCTGGTCAATCGAAGAGACTGACTTGCTCGCGACGGGTGTGGTGTCGTCATTCGGACTAAACGAACAGCACATCATGTTTTGATTCGGACTGCTGCTCCAAAATGTGGGTAGCTGTACTCGTACTGCTTGGGCGGCGGAAGATGCTGGACGAATCTGTCGCAGAATCGATGGATATAAGTGGGGTTATTGCTCCAGGAGATAGGTGGAAGATGTCAGTTGGGGCCGTGCGCGTTCTATTGCTGACGCATTCCTATTCTCCGGAGGTTTCGCCACCACAACGGCGTTGGGACTCGTTCGTCTACGTCATTCGTATGGCTGGCTGGAGAGTTAACGTCGTAACTCCAAGAACAGTTGAGCAATTCGACTCCACTTCGTCCAATCGACGGCTACGCTCAATTGAGGTTGGACCACACGGAGAACACATCCGTAGTTATCCGTCTATGAAGAAGCCGAGCCACATCGCCGGCAAGATCGCCAAAAACATCGTCGATGGCGCTTTGATGCTTCCGAGGGCTTTGCTCCAGGCGCGGCCGAGCATTGTGATAGCAACCGTTCCTGCGTTGCCGACAATGTTTATTGGATTCATCGTGGCGACCATTTTTAGGCGACCGCTTCTTTTGGAAATGCGGGATGCCTGGCCGGACTTGATCTCGGATTCAAGAATTCTTCGTTGGAAATGGCTGACTCGGCTGGCGCACGGGGCAGTCCGGGCCGTTCAACGTCGCGCGACAGTCGTCGTGACGGTGACGGACGGATTTGCTGACATATTGGCTCGCGACGGCGTACGGGCGGTGCAAACCATTCACAACGGGATCAGCACCAGACACTTTGAACCACTCCACGATCGTCCGAAACGCACAGATGCAAAGCTCCATGTGCTCTATCTTGGGAATCTAGGGGAAAGCCAGGGACTGGAATCAGTAATTCTTGCATCCACGATGGTGCCTGAGCACGTAAAACTGCGGATCGTTGGCGGCGGAACCGCTAGTGATCGCCTGCGCCGCTACGCAGAAAAAATTGATGCAAGAATCGATTTTCAGGCACCAGCCCGAGGCGATGCACTTAGATCTCACTATGAATGGGCGGATACCTGTGTGGTGAGCTTGCGTGACGATTGGGCCAGCTTCAACCATACGGTGCCTTCAAAGATTTATGAGCTGCTGTCTTTGGGCTGCCACATCACCGGAATAGTCAAAGGCGAAGCAGCGCAAATCATCTCCGACGCAGCTGCCGGCGATATCGTAGACCACGATCCGATCCACATAGCGGACCTATGGCGGCAACTGCTCACAGACAAGCAGAAACTCGATGTCGGAAAGACGGGTCGGGATTGGGTGTTTGAGAAAGCATCATTGGAAAAACTAGGCGAAAAGTACGTAGATTTGATCAACGGAATCATCACGAGTGAGAAAAAGCATGGCTGAAAGGGACTCGGTTAATAGTGGAAGCGACTTCATTCATGCGGTGAGGAGCCTGCGCACCGCTGCCAGAATCATCGGCGACAACGTGCTTGATGATCCAATCTACTTCTTTCTGCAGGCAGCGCGGCGCTTTGACTCTGGACTACTGGCTGAGATTGCTCGCGTTTTTATTCGCTTTCTCCCCAAACAAGCAGTCGAACTCAAGAGTGCGGGGCTACTACTGTCAGGCAACACATCGGGACTTGGTGAATATCTCAGGAGAGTCGATACGTCGACGCTTCCTGATAAGACTTTGGCTCGATTGGGTGACATGGCCGTCGCGATTCAAGATCCGGTGGGCGCCCAACACTTACTGAAGGAACGCGACTCAACGCACGTTGCATTGTGCAGAACTCGCGCCCGGCACGCCTGGTATTTGGGTGACATGCAAGGGGCGATCGATATCTTGGCATCCGTAGTTTCATCTTCCAATAAGCAGCTTCGTCACTACCAAAGTGAATTAAAAATTTTTCGGGGCGACCTGCCCAGAACCGTGATCGGCGAGCCCAGCAAACACGCTCCATCCGACCGATTTACGGCTCTGCACTTCCTAACGAATTCACTCCCGCACACAGGAAGCGGATACGCCCAGCGCTCGCATTCAATCATGACCTCCCTCAAAAGTTTGGGTTGGAAAATCGAGGTTCTCACGAGGGCCGGTTACCCGCTTTCTGTAGGGAACCTTCGGTCGAGAGAACTAGACGTAGTTGACGGCATCCACTACCGCCGAATTGTTCCGGCACATTATGAGTCGGATATGCGTTCGAAGATCCAGCAGCAAGCAGACGCTCTGGCCGAGGCCGTGATTCGATTGCGACCCAGCATTCTGCACACAACAACTGACTTCTCCAATGCGCTTGCTGTCATGAGCGTTGCAGAAGCCTATAACTTGCCGTGGGTATACGAGGTCCGCGGACAGCTGGCGGACACATGGGCCTCGACACGTCCAGAGGGTGCGAAGTCTTCCCAGCGCTATAGGTTGTTCAAGGAACGGGAAGCATTCGTTGCTTCTCGAGCGACCCACGTCGTGACCTTGGGTGAGGCCATGAAAGCTGAACTAGTTGAACAAGGCGTTCCAGACTCCAAGATTTCAATTGCTCCTAATGCCATTGGGGACGCGTTTCTGGAAGCGCCAATTGGACGCACGCAGGCACGTCGGATGCTGGGACTCTCCACGGAGCACCAGTACGTGGGCACCGTCAGTAGTCTGGTTGCCTACGAAGGATTGGATCTTTTGATCCGGGCCGCTGCACAACTTATTCCAGACAATCCGATGCTACGCGTCTTAATAGTCGGAAGTGGTGTTGAAGCTAACAATCTCAAGGAACTGAGCAAATCGCTCGGTATTTTTGAGCATTGCATTTTTCCTGGTCGGGTCCCGCGGGAAGATGCTCGAACCTATCATTGTGCGTTGGATATTTTCGTTGTTCCGCGCAGGAATCTTTCGGTGACGCGGGCAGTAACCCCACTGAAGCCCGTCGAGGCCTTGGCCTGTGAAGTTCCCGTCATTGCGGCGGACCTGCCAGCCTTACGCGAGCTCGTTGTGCATGGCGAAACAGGACTCCTGGTGGAACCAGACGACTCCAATCAACTGGCTCAGGCGATGAGGACATTGTTGCGGCAACCATCGAAGAGAGCTTCTATGGGGGCCCAGGGGAGAAAGCAGATGCTCGCCGAACGCACCTGGGCTGCCAACGCGCGAAACTTGTCTAAGACATACAAATTGATCACCGACAAACTGCAATGAATGGATGAATGCAGTATTCTGGTCGAGGTTACGAATAGTAGCCTTCTGAACTTCAGTGCCTCGGTTGTTTTCACGCCTTGGTACGCCCACTATAACCAAGGGGAAACGTCATAGTGACGAGTATCAAAGAAGTTGCCGTCGTTGGACTTGGCTACATCGGACTGCCGACTGCAGCAATTCTTGCTTCGAAGGGCATCATCGTCAGGGGAGTAGACGTCAATCCGCGCACGGTTGATGCCGTAAATCGCGGTGAGGTTCCGTTCGTTGAACCTGCACTAGGTGACTTCGTTGCGGCTGCCGTGGCCAACGGAACGTTGAGCGCCAGCTTTGATACACCGACCGCAGATGCCTACATCGTGGCCGTGCCGACTCCCTTCAATGCCGACCACAGCGCCAATCTGTCCTACATCGAAGAGGCAGCCGACAAGATTGCCCCGCAGCTTCGTGGCAACGAACTCATCATCCTTGAGTCCACTTCTCCTCCCGGTGCAACCCAACATATGGCTGACCGCTTGTTCGCTGCCCGTTCCGATCTGGACTCTGCGAGCCTCCATATTGCTCACTGCCCTGAGCGCGTATTGCCAGGCCGTGTTATGGAAGAACTCGTCACGAATGACCGCATTGTCGGTGGCATCACGCCCGAGGCCGCACAAATGGCCAAAGGCCTCTACAACGTCTTCTGCGAGGCAGAAATCCTAGTTACGGATGCCACGACCGCCGAGATGGCAAAGTTGGTTGAAAACTCCTTCCGCGACGTCAACATTGCTTTCGCCAACGAACTGTCGGTGATTTCCGATAAAGTCGGCATCAACGTGTGGGAGCTTATCGAGCTGGCAAACCACCACCCGCGCGTAAACATTCTGCAGCCGGGACCCGGTGTTGGCGGACACTGCATCGCCGTTGACCCCTGGTTCATCGTCGCTGCCGCGCCCGAGGAATCCAAATTGATTCGCCAGGCACGCGAAACCAACGATGCAAAGCCTTCATGGGTCGTGGACAAGGTCATCAAGTCGACTGAAACGCCCGGTTTTAACGGCAAGGTTGCCGTTTTGGGTCTGGCGTTCAAGGCCAACATCGATGATCTTCGCGAATCCCCGTCCATCGCGATCGCCAAGTCTCTGTCCGAAATGGCTCCTGGCGTTGAACTCCTCTTGGTTGAGCCACACATCCAAGAGCTGCCCAAGGGCCTGGCTGGAATCCGCAACGTATCCTTGTCCAACACCGAGGCCGCCCTTGAAGAAGCCTCCACCGTCGTGGTCCTGGTTGACCACGACCAGTTCAAGGCAGTTCCCGCTACCGCCCTGGCCGGCAAGGATGTCATCGATACTCGCGGATTGTGGCGCTAGGCTGTTGACAGCACGTCGAACCAACTCAATATTCGCCCCAACGGATAGGTTATCGTGAAGAAAATCATGCCGATTTACGGCACCCGACCGGAAGCCATCAAGGTGGCACCGATCGTGAAGGCCCTGCAGGAATCCGAGCTTTTTGATTGTGTGGTGACAGTTACCGGCCAGCATCGTGAGATGCTCGACCAGGTCAATGTACTCTTTGACATCACCCCTGAATACGATCTCGACGTCATTCAGCCGCGGCAGACCCTCAACTCGTTGCTCACCAAGACCATCAATGGTCTGGACGCGATCTTTGAGCAGGAAAAGCCGGACGCCGTCGTGGTCCAGGGGGACACCACCACGTCCACTGCAGGCGCCATTGCCGCGTTCTACCGGGGCATCCCGGTGGTCCACGCCGAGGCGGGGCTTCGCAGCTACGACATCTTTTCTCCGTTCCCGGAGGAAGCGAACCGCAAGATGACCTCGCAGATCGCCAGCTTGCACCTTGCTCCCACCACGCTGAGCCAGCTGAACCTGATCAACGAGACCATTGATCCGAAGACCATTACGGTCACGGGTAACACCGTCATCGATGCCCTGTTCACCGTGGTTGAAAAGAACATTCCGTTCGGCGACCCCAAGCTTGAAGTGCTGGTGTCCTCCGGTCGCAAGATCGTCCTGGTCACGACGCACCGTCGCGAGAACCAAGGCGAGCCCATGCGCGGCATAGGCCGCGCCTTGGCACGCCTCTCGGCTGCTGAACCGGAGGTTGAGTTCATTCTTCCCCTGCACCGCAACCCCGCCGTGCGTGAAGCCCTGCTGCCGGAGATCGAGGGGCGCAAGAACATCACCCTGACCGAGCCGCTGGCCTACGGTGAATTCACCCGGCTCATCGCCGCGGCAAACATTGTGCTTACCGACTCCGGTGGCGTGCAGGAAGAAGCTCCGAGCCTTGCAAAGCCGGTACTCGTCATGCGCGAGAACACCGAGCGCCCGGAAGCCGTTGTCGCCGGCACCGTGAGGCTCATCGGCACCGACGAAGAGAAGATCTTTGAATCGGTCGAGCTCTTGCTCAATGATGCTGCTGCCTACGAGCAGATGGCCATGGCGACAAACCCGTACGGTGACGGCAAGGCAGCAATCCGCACGGTTGCAGCTATTGCCGAGCTGCTTGGCGTTGGCAAACGCATGGAGGACTTTGACTCGAACTTGCCCTCCGAGGACAGTCTGGTGAATGCCGCGAGCATGTAGTTCGAAGCACATCAAGAGGCACTGATTACCAACGCCAGGTTGGAGATCAGTGCCTCTTTTATCTGGCAGCCGTCGCTACTTCGCCAGCGGTCGTCCAAGCGTGAAATAGGACCGAAATCGGTGCCCGAAAACTAGGTCGAGGCGATTCCGGTCTCATAAGCGATAACAACGGCTTGGACTCGATCCCGTGCGTTGAGCTTGGCCAAGATGTGCCCCACATGCGTCTTGACCGTTGCTTCGGAAAGAAAAAGTCCGGCGGCAATTTCCGGATTGGACCGGCCCAAGGCAATCAATTCAAAGACTTCGCGCTCTCTTCTCGTTAGGGACTGCACCGCCACGACATGGGCGCTGTCAGGAAGGGTAGAGCGTCTTAGCATCGGCGCTACATGGTCAAGAAGGCGCCGGGTGGTGGACGGCGCGATGACTGCATCCCCGCGGTGGACGGTACGGATGGATTCCAGCAATTCTTCCGGAGGAGCGTCCTTGAGCAAGAAGCCACTGGCGCCGGCCTGTATTGCGGCCAGCGCGTACTCGTCCAGGTCAAAGGTCGTGAGGACAATGACCTTGGGGCCAAGTGCCGCCTCGGATGGTCCTGAAAGCAACAGCTCGGTCGTCTCTATGCCGTTCTTTTCCGGCATGCGCACGTCCATAAGAATGACATCCGACGCGACAAGTGCAGGGGAGGCGATGGCCTCGCGGCCGTTGGATGCCTCGGCAACAACCTCAAGATCGGCCTGGGAATTAATGAGCATCCTAAAGCCGCTGCGGACCAGGAGCTGGTCGTCGACCAGGGCGACGCGGATGGGGTTTTCTTTTGGCAAAGCTCTTAGTCCTCGGTGTAGGGGATGAATACGGAAACGCGGAAGCCTCCGCCGGGTGCGGGTCCTGCTTCGACGTGACCCTCGTAGAGGGCAACTCGTTCGGCCATTCCCCGAAGGCCCTGGCCGGATGCGGAGCTTCCCAGGGCACCGGCCCCGCGCCCGTAGTCAGATACCAGCAGCTGGAGTCCCCGATTGTCCCAGCGCAGAGTCACGCCGGCCGCGGCTTCGGGTCCGGCGTGCTTCAGGACGTTGGTCAGGGCCTCCTGCATGGCCCGGTATACGGTGAGCTCGGCACCTGCCGGAAGCCCACGCCGAGCCGTGCCTTCCTGCGTGAAACTGATGGCCAAGCCGCTCATGCGCGTGGCATCCAGCAATTCGGGAACGTCGACGAGGGCGGGCAGGGGACGGGTTGAAGCCTCCTCATCGCTGCGCAGAACACCCAGCAGCCGGCGCATCTCGCGCAACGAGCTTCGTCCCGTCTGTGAAATGGTCGTGAGGGTTTCCCGGGCGATCTCCGGATCGTGTTCACTTGCGTAGCGCGCACCATCGGACTGCGTGATGATCACCGACAGTGAATGGGCAACGATATCGTGCATTTCTCGCGCAATGTGGCTGCGTTCGTCAGCGGCGGCCAAGGCGCGTTCCTGCTCCCGCTCAATTTCAAGCCTCCGTGCGCGGTCCTCGAGCGTCTGCAGGGTCAACCGTCGCGTGCGGGCCAAATCCCCAAACGTCCAGGCCACCAAGACCAGGAGGCCGAGCCCGATGAAATTCCGCACCGCAGCTTCCGGTGAGCTGCCTGCGGACCAGGCCCCCACTCGAATACTGGCGAGAAGTGCGCCCATGAATCCCGCGGCGAGACCAGCGAATGACTGCCAGCGTCGTCCATAGGCGGCCAACGAATACACTGTTATCGGCACGGCAATTTGGGAAGGCAATAACTCGTCGGTGACTGCAACTTGGATGAGGTGGGCGAGGACAATGATTCCGGCAGCCAGCCCAGGATGCCGGCGTCGCCAAATCAATGGAAGCGTTTGGACGGTACCCAGGATGGCCAATTGCCAGCCGTTTCCCGAAACTCCAAGCATGATTCCGGCGAGAAGCCCGAAGACGAGCCATATCCCGAGGCCAAGGATCAGATCGACCTTGTGTGGATTCTCGCGAATCCACCTATCTAGGCTGCGGTGTGGCGTCATCGAATCCTGCACGGGCAATGGGGCTGCTTCTTCTTACTTGATTAGCCTACGGTGTTGAAGGAGGGCAATCGTCATGCCGTGGCATGAGAATTGGAGCGTAATCGGTGCGCCGTTCACAATATGAGATGGGTTGCTCACATAGTGATACGAGTCGATAAACTCGTAGGCATGAGCGAATCCTTGAATATTGCCGTCATTCCAGGTGATGGCATTGGTCCTGAAGTAATTGCCGAGGCCGTGAAGGTCCTGAAGAAGGCAACCGAAGCCTCTGGCGTGCAGTTGGCACTGACCGACTATAAGCTCGGTGCCGAGCATTGGCTGGAGACGGGGGAGACCCTTCCGGAGGAGACGCTCACTGCGCTCCGCGGCCATGACGCCATCCTCTTCGGTGCTGTCGGCGCAGCGCCGGGGGATACCCGCATTCCTTCGGGGTTGATCGAGCGCGAAATGCTCCTCAAGCTGCGCTTCAGCCTGGATCACTTCGTGAACCTGCGCCCCTCCAAGCTTTACCCAGGGGTCCCGAGCCCGTTGGCAAACCCCGGCGAAATCGACTTCATCGTCGTCCGCGAAGGCACCGAGGGACCCTACGTCGGTAACGGCGGCGCCCTGCGCGTGGGTACACCGCACGAAATCGCCACCGAAGTGTCAATCAACACTGCCCACGGCGTCGAGCGAGTCGTGCGCGACGCCTTCCGCCGTGCCAATGAGCGTACCCGCAAGCATGTGACGCTGGTCCACAAGCACAACGTGTTGGTCTTTGCCGGCCACCTGTGGCGCCGGACCGTTGAGGCAGTCGCTGCCGAATTCCCGGATGTCACCCACGACTACCTGCACGTCGATGCCGCAACCATCTTCATGACGACCAACCCGTCGCGCTTTGACGTCATCGTCACCGACAACCTCTTTGGCGACATCCTCACCGACCAGGCCGGCGCCATCACCGGTGGCATTGGCCTGGCCGCATCCGGAAACATCAACATGGACCGCACCGCGCCTTCAATGTTTGAACCGGTCCACGGATCGGCCCCCGACATCGCCGGCCAGCAAAAGGCGGACCCGACTGCGGCAATCCTTTCGGCAGCCCTCCTGCTTGACCACGTGGGTCTTCCAGAGGCGGCCCGCCGGGTTGAGGAAGCAGTGGAAAGCGACATTGCCTCACGCGATGAAATGACCGATCCGCGCACCACGGCGGAGATCGGCGATGCAATCGTTGCCGCACTGGCTTAAGCTGGTGACTAGGTTCATTTAGGAACCAATTCTTAGGGTGGCAAGCCCCTGCTGGCTTGCCACCGCAACACCCTGTCGAAGAGGAAGCCTGACGGCATCATGGAATTCATTGAAGATCTCTCAACTCACCGTAAAAGCGATCAGGAACGCGCCGAGATTCTGGCGAACCCAGGTTTTGGGGATTTCTTCACTGACCACACCGCGGTCATCGACTGGTCGGCCGATGGTGAAGGACCGCAGGGCACTTGGAGCAACGCGCGCATCGAACCCTACGGCCCTATTGCCATGGATCCAGCGGCCTCGGTGCTGCACTATGGCCAGGAAATCTTCGAAGGCCTAAAGGCCTACCGCCATGCAGACGGCAGCATCTGGACGTTCCGTCCGCATGCGAACGCAGCCCGCCTGAATCGATCCGCCGAGCGCCTGGCGCTTCCGCAGTTGGACGAGGAAGCTTTTGTCGAGTCACTGCGACGATTGGTCAAGGCGGATGTGCACTGGGTCCCCAGCGGTGACGGTGAAGCGCTCTACCTCCGCCCCTTCATGATTGCCACGGAGGCCTTCCTGGGCGTTCGGGCGGCTCGCAAGGTTTCCTACCGCGTCATTGCGTCCCCGGCCGGCAACTACTTCGGCGGGGAGCTGAAGCCGGTGGGCATTTGGGTGTCACACAACTACGCGCGCGCCGGACGCGGCGGCACCGGGGCTGCCAAGTGCGGCGGCAACTACGCCGCTTCCCTTGTTGCGCAACTAGAGGCCGAACAAAACGGCTGCAAGCAGGTCCTCTTCCTCGACCCGTTCAACAATGAGGCGGTGGAAGAACTTGGTGGCATGAATGTCTTCTTCGTGATGAAGGGCGGCAAGCTCGTCACCCCGCGCCTGACCGGCACCATCCTTGAAGGCATCACACGTTCCTCGATCATCCACCTGGCCACGGACCGCGGCCTTGAGGTGGAGGAACGCACCATCACCCTGGGTGAATGGCGCGAGGGCATTGCCAGCGGGGACATCCAGGAGGTCTTTGCCTGCGGCACCGCCGCCGTCATCACCCCGATTGGCGTATTGAAGAACGGCGACGAGCTCATCGGCGATCCGGAAGCACCCGCAGGAGAAGTGACCATGGCGCTGCGCGAAGAATTGCTGGGCATCCAGACCGGTGCCGTTGAAGACCGTCACGGTTGGCTCGAACGAATGGCCTAAGTCGTTTGCGTAGACTTTGTTGGGTGTGACTTTATGAGTCACACCCAACTTGCTGTCATGCCGAGGTAGCCTCCGATGAGGCATCACGAACGCTTCCGAGGTTCCGTGGCTACTTCCGCAACGCCAATATCATTCTGGTTGACGAAAACCCGTCCATCGTGGGTTGCTGTCATGACCGTACCGGTCGCGGAGGTTCCGTGAACCTTGCGCAAGGTGCCGTTCTGGAGGTCAACTACGTGCATTGCACCTTCCACGGCGTGAACGAAGCGGTGGCTGTCACCCAACTGCTCGACGCTGGCATAGGACCATCCCGGACGGAAGTTTTTGTCTAGTAGGCCGGTAAAGGCGTGGCTCTGGACAAGGGTGCCGTTGGATGCCTTGAGGATCACGAGTCCCTCGAGGGTCGCTGCCACGATCCTGTCAGCTACCAAGATCGGCTTCATGGCTGCCTTGTGGCCGGGGATGTGGCGGGTCCATGCCAATTTTTTAGTTGCCAAGTCAAAGGCGAAGACCTTGGCGTTCCCCTTAGTGTCCGGGAGACCGTATCCGTTGCGCGTGGAGGTTGTCCCATAAACATATTTTTCGTCCGCCACCAGTCCTATTATGGAATGGTTCGGGATCAGCTTGTTGTAGACGCCTTCGATGGTGTCGGTCAAAGGATCGATAATGCCTAGGGCACCTCCGCTCAGCCCGTACTCGGGAACGGTTCCAAAGAATACGTGAGTCTTGTTCCTCGCCCATCCATAGGGCCTGGACTGGCCATACTTGGTACGCAGTCGCTCCAAGAGTTTGAAGGCGCTATTGCCCTCCGCCGCACGTGAAGTGGCGAAGCTGATGATGTCTCCGGAGCCGTAGGAACCGATGAAGGTTTTCTTCGCGTCCCACTGGACCATTCCCGATATCTGGTTTGGTGCCACGGTATCCAGCGACTGCCAGTGTGCCCCGTTGTCGGGGTTCAAAGTGGCGATGCCTTGACCTTGAAAGCCCCCGACGTAGAGCTTGCCATCAGTATGGGCAAGAAGGCTATGAACGGCCACTCCCGCGCCCTTGAGTGTGGTGGACGATTGAATCGTGGCCTTCTTGGTTTTCAAATCAAACCTGTGGGTCACGGCTTCGGTTCCGTCGCGGTTGAGGATATAGACGCTGTCGTTGCCGGTCCAGATGTGTTCGGGGGAGGCGACGCCTAGGCTGCCCAGCGGCGTATCCTTTCCGGTCGTGGCATCGGTTGAGTAAAGCACCTTGTTGTTGATCCAGAAGCTTGTCTGCGTGCCGGGAGAACCGGCGCTTTGTCGCTGTGCCATCTCCAATGCGGCGGTGGTTATTTTCTTGGTTCGGTGGTTCCAAACTAGTTGGGTCTTCACCTTGTCGGCGTTTATCAGGACACGATCGCCGTTCACTGTGATCTGGTTGACGAAACCAACCGGGGGAAGCATCGGAAGCTTTAGGGTCGTCCGTTTGCCAGGCGATTCGGCAGGGAAGCAAACTACCTTGGGCACGGTGGTTCCCGTGCCTACGTATACTGTGTCGTCGGCGGTGATGGCCAGTGAACGGACATAGTCGGAATTGGCGTCGATGCGGGGGAGCTGGGCAAACTTCTTCGTAGTTGGCGTGTAGTTCCACACGACGCCTCCGGGGTAGCTTCCGCCCCATAGTCGTCCTGTTGAATCAATGGTCAGTCCATAGAGGCTGGCGGCTTTTGGTGCCACCTGACCCAGGACGACAAGGTTAGCCTCGTCGTAGTGGTAGCCGTAAATGCGTCCGTTCGTTGCGCCCACGTACAAGGTTCGTGTTTTCGGGTCCCAGGCCAGCCCTCGTGCGATCAAGTTCTGGGGAAGGGTAATGACCTTTTCCAGGACCCCACCGAGAGGGTCTATGATCTGGAGTTGGTTGCTCTGGGCCGTCATGATGATTGCCAGCCGCGGTGCGCCCGCACGGGTGCTGATGGAGGCCACCTGGGAAATCGACGTCATCACGTACACGTCATTGAACGTCTTGACGACGCCGCGCGCTGGTTGCAGCATCCGCAACGTTCTGGGCCATGCCCTCTGAGCGGCAGTTGGTGGTTTCGGCGACGGCGTATTGACGTGGTGCCGATCTTGCAAAGAATCGCCAGCGAATAGCCCGGATGTCGCTACAAGTCCTAGTCCAAGCAAGGTACGCCGCTGGATATTAAGCTCATCGGTACAAAGCGGAACAGAAACTCCGTGGTTCTGGTTTGCATCTGACGGGTCGTCCATCATCCTCCTTCAGGGCGGTAGTGACAGTTATCCAAATTTTCCCCTGACTCAATCCGGCGGTAATTCACGATTCACGGGAATCTGTCCGCTTTGGTGACGAAAACAACTCGGAAGCGTGTGACGAATTTGAGGCGGCGTTCTAGGTACAGACTGGCGTCGTTTTTCCCTAGTTCCGACATCAACAGACCTCAAATCTCCATATGGTAGACGGCATTCGAGCGTCGGCATTATCCATTTAACTCTATCTAGATATTGCTCCTACGGCCTAAACACTGCGACAACAAGAAATTTTGCGACTCGAGACCCCTGTTGCCATGGCACAAGTAGGGATTGGACTGATATTCGAGCTGCATTTGTCTTCCCGACTGGGCACCCTGAGATTTATGGCGATTTGGCATCTAACGGCCTGACCCGATTAGACTGGGAGTACGCATGGATATGAATCCCATTCATGATCTTGCTGATTGCACTTGCGACATCCAATGACATTGTTGTTGAGAGCCAGCGCACCACCCGGAAATAATGCTTTTTAAGCAGGCCGGGCAAGGATTCCGGGGAGCTGAAGGGTTCGTCGGGACGAGATGCTATTGGCTAGTAGCCCACTTGACTGCGCTTAAGAACTCCAAATCCGAAATCAAGAAGCAACAATCTCGCATGTTCCACCACGTCACGAATGTACCGAGACAGGGGGGGATCAAAGCACAGGCAGTACGCGTCCTCAAATAGAGACTGCAATCATTATGAAACATATCTAGACTGGACAACATGCGTATTTTGGTCACCGGCGGTGCCGGCTACATTGGATCCCACACGGTCCTGCTTCTGTTGGAAGAGGGACACGAGGTCCACGTCATTGACAACCTGAGCAACGCCTCGCCCGAGGCCCTGCGGCGGGTCGCCGAACTTACCGGCCACCACGCCCAACTGCATGTCGGCAACTTGTTGGATGAGAGCCGCCTCGGGGACGTGTTCGATGCGTCCAGGCCGGAGGCCGTCATCCATTTTGCCGGGCTCAAGGCAGTGGGGGAGTCCGTTTCCGAACCCCTGAAGTACTACCGCAACAACGTCACCGGCACGCTCAACCTGCTGGATGCCATGGAAGCCCACGACGTTCGCACATTGGTCTTTAGCTCATCGGCCACCGTCTACGGAGAAACGCTCGAACTCCCGATCACTGAATCAACGGCGTTGTCTGCCACCAATCCGTATGGCCGGACCAAGCTTCACATTGAAGGAATGCTTGATGACCTTGCAGGTTCGGACCAGCGTTGGTCCATTGCGAAGCTTCGCTATTTCAACCCGGTGGGTTCACATGAATCCGGCCGGATAGGCGAGGATCCGCAAGGCATCCCCAACAACCTGATGCCGTACATTGCGCAGGTGGCTGTAGGCGTTCGCGAGCGAGTCAACGTATTCGGGGGAGACTACCCGACGCCGGACGGAACAGGCGTGCGAGACTACATCCATGTTGTGGATCTTGGTGCCGGGCATCTCGCTGCACTTGAATATCTCCACGACCATGGCGGATTGCACGCCTGGAACCTGGGAACCGGACACGGCTCCTCGGTGCTTGAGGTCATCCAGGCATTCGCCCGAACTTCTGAACGGGAGATCCCCTACGAGGTCGTGGACCGCCGCCCAGGTGACGTGGCGGCGAGTTACGCCGATCCCACGTTGGCCCGTGAGGAAATCGGCTGGAAGGCCGAACGCGGCCTCGAGCAAATGGTCGAGGACATGTGGCGGTGGCAGTCAAACAATCCCACCGGCTATCCCGAGGACGAACCTGCCGACCAGCATGACGAGGATCAAACCGAGGAAGACGTGGTCAAGCGACAGAAGCAGAAGCGCGCACCCGACTCCAGCGAAGCCACTAAGCTATAAACCATGCGTATTGCTCGTTTTGTCGTTGACAGTGACCCCATGTACGGCGTCGTGGAAGAGGACGAGGTCATCGTCATTTCCGGCGACCCCTTCTTCCAAGGAATCAAGCCAACCGGCGTCAAGCACAAGCTTGAGGATGTCCGGTTGCTCGCCCCCATCATCCCCCGTTCCAAGGTGGTGTGCTTCGGTCGTACCTACGCCGACCATGCCGCCGAACTTGGCAACGAAGTGCCGACCGAACCCTTGATGTTCCTGAAGCCAAACACTTCCGTTGTCGGCTCGGGTGACCCGATCACCTTGCCGTCCTTCTCCGAGGAAATCTCCTACGAGGGAGAGCTCGCGGTTGTCATTGGGAGAATCTGCAAGGACGTTCCCGCCGAAAAGGCCCAAGACGTGGTCTTCGGCTACACCATCGCCAATGACCTGACCGCACGCGATGCCCAGCGGACAGACGGACAATGGGCTCGGGCCAAGGGCTGGGATGGCTCATGCCCGCTGGGACCATGGATCCAGACCGAGCTGGACCACGAGGACACCCAGCTGATCACCCGGCTCGATGGAAACGTCGTCCAGGACGGCAACACCTCCGACATGGTCTGGGGTATCAACGACCTGATTGCCTACGCGTCCCAGGCCTTTACCCTGCTACCCGGTGACGTCATACTCACCGGTACCCCGGCCGGCGTCGGTTTGGTGACCGAGGGACAGCGCGTGGACGTGGAGATCGAGGGAATCGGCACCTTGAGCAATCCGTTCCGCCGCTAAATTCCCGGTTGGACCCTTGCAACGCAGTTGGCCCCGGTATCCGGGGCCAACTGCAGTTATGCTCCCCGACTGCGCGCTTCAGCACTGTGCTGGCGGGTTGACTAGGTGTGGGGACATAGAATGGTCACATCATGACTGATGTATCCCTCATTCCCACCGTGACCGATGAAACCCCCGTCCGCGTACGCTTCTGCCCGTCTCCGACCGGCACACCGCACGTAGGCCTGATTCGCACCGCCCTGTTCAACTGGGCCTATGCGCGCCACACCGGCGGAAAAATGATTTTCCGCATCGAAGACACCGACGCCAAGCGCGACTCGGAGGAAAGCTACCACCAGTTGCTGGACGCCTTGGACTGGCTCGGGATCACCTGGGATGAGGGTGTCAACGTCGGCGGTCCTCACGAACCATACCGCCAGTCCCAGCGCGGGGACATCTACCAGGACGTCATTGCCAAGCTCCGTGCGGGCGGGCATGTCTACGAATCCTTCTCCACCCCCGAGGAAGTCGAAGATCGCCACAAGGCTGCCGGCCGGGACCCGAAGCTGGGCTATGACGGCTTCGACCGTAACCTCAGCGAAGAGCAGATTGCCGCCTACCGTGCCGAAGGCCGCGAGCCGGTGTTGCGCGTGCGCATGCCGGACGAAGACCTGACCTTCACCGACCTGGTGCGCGGGGAAATCACCTTCAAGGCCGGCTCCGTCCCGGACTTCGTAGTGGTGCGCGCCAACGGCCAGCCGCTCTACACGCTGGTTAACCCTGTCGACGACGCGCTGATGGGCATTACCCACGTGCTGCGCGGCGAGGACCTCCTCTCCTCGACCCCCCGCCAGATCGCCTTGTACCGCGCGTTGATTGAAATCGGTGTCGCCCAGTACATGCCTCTCTTTGGCCACTTGCCCTACGTGATGGGCCAGGGGAACAAGAAGCTTTCGAAGCGCGACCCGGAATCGAGCCTGTTCCTGCACCGGGACCGCGGTTTCATTCCCGAGGGACTGCTGAACTACCTGTCCTTGCTTGGCTGGTCCTTGAGCGCCGATGAAGACATCTTCACCCGGGACCAGCTCATTGAGGCTTTCGACGTCCACGACGTGCTCTCCAACCCGGCACGCTTTGACATCAAGAAGGCAGAAGCCATCAATGGCACCCACGTGCGCATGTTGGATGCCGCTGACTTCCGCGAACGCCTGATTCCCTACCTCAGGTTCCAGGGCCTGGTCGGGGAGCAGCTAACGGAACGCCAGCATGAGATCCTGACCGAGGCCGCTCCGCTGGTCCAGGAGCGGATCACGCTGCTAGGCGAGGCGCCCGACATGCTTGAATTCCTCTTCACCGAGGACTCGGCCATTGAGCCTGCCGCCGATGCCTTGAAGGGACTGCCGGAGAACACCGCCGAAGTCTTGGACGCCGGCCTGGCCGCGCTCGAGGCAGCAACGCAGTGGGACGCCGAGACCATCCAGGACGTCTTGAAGTCCTCCTTGGTCGAAGGACTGGGCATCAAGCCGCGCCACGCATTTGGGCCCATTCGCACTGCCGTGTCCGGCAAGCGGATCTCCCCTCCGCTGTTTGAGTCGATGGTGATTCTGGGCAAGGAATCCTCACTCAACCGCGTACGCGCGTTCCGGGCCACCCGGTAAGCAGGAGCAAGCGAGAATCGTGGACAACGCGACCAGCGCCCTCAACTCAATTCACGGTGCACGTTCCGTGGCCCGGGTTGAGGGCGTTCTCTTTGACATTGACGACACGCTGGTGGATCTCAATGCCGCCGCAGTCAAGGGATTTCACTTCCTCACCTCCGAAGACTTCAGGGACGTTCCCGATAGCCTGAGGGAGCATGCGGCGCGGGACTATGCCGATGACGGTGCTGGGGCCTATGAGCGCTACATGGCCGGGGAACTGACATTCCTGGGCCAGCGCGCTGAACGAATCCGGCGCGCCTATGGACTTGCCGGATTGGATGCCCCGTCGGCAGAGGCCCTTGGCGTTTGGAGCGCACGCTACGAAGACGTGGTTCAGGGCATGTGGGCGCCATTCCCCGACGTGCACGACTGCCTTGATGCCCTGGACGCCCTTTCCATTCCCTACGGGGCCGTCAGCAATAACGTGGAAGACTACCAACGCCGCAAATTGGAACTTTCGGGGCTGGGGCGGATCGAAGTACTCGTGGGGTCGAATACCGCCGGGGCGCCGAAGCCGGATCCGGGGCCGTTCCATGCAGGTTGCCGGTTGCTCGGCACCGCCCGCGGCGCGACCCTCTACGTCGGGGACAACCCGGTCAACGATGTGCAGGGTGCCATCGACGCGGGACTGCAGGGAATCCTGCTGGATCGTGCGCCAGATCACAAAACCAGATCGACCGAAATCCTGCAAAATCTTGGTTCTTTGGCCGCCATAATCACCGGAAACTCGGGGTTTTTGGCCCATTAGGATCCTAGTGGGCCCCCGATTTGTACTTTCCGCAGATCCGCCGGTATAGTTATTTCTCGTGCTGAGGCGCACGAAAGCTTTCGAAGAGAAAGCCGGAGAGCGAATCAACGCTGTGGGGTATGGTGTAATTGGCAACACACTGGTTTCTGGTACCAACATTCTAGGTTCGAGTCCTGGTACCCCAGCGTCACGGTCTTCGCGAAAGCGAGGACCGGTCTGCGTGGGGGACGAAAGTCCCCACGCAGAGCATACGGCCCCATCGTATAGCGGCCTAGTACGCTGCCCTCTCACGGCGGTAACGCGGGTTCGAATCCCGCTGGGGTCACGATTCATTGGAATCGGACGGTAACAGTCCTAAAACGTTGCAGCTATGCGGCCCCATCGTATAGCGGCCTAGTACGCTGCCCTCTCACGGCGGTAACGCGGGTTCGAATCCCGCTGGGGTCACGAGCACAATGGTTCCAAACTTCGGTTTGGGACCATTTGTCGTTAAGACGGGTTTTCCCAAGGTCCCTGGAATTCTTCGGCTAGCTTACGAATAAAAATCCAAAGTGTTTGGCATGATGTAGTGGTGACTACTAGCAATGGCTCTGAACCCCTAGGTTCTCCACCACTCTCGGCCGTGCCGGCCGACATGGAAGCCATCAACCTGCTCACCGGCGTTCGAACGAATCTTGCGGACAGCATCTTGCCGCTTGAAATTGCAGGCGTTGCCCAGGCACGCGAAAACGCGCGTAGCGCAGTGGAACAACTCGACGACTACATCCTGCCGCGATACCGCAGCCTGGATGCACCCCTGTTGGCCGTGGTGGGCGGCTCAACCGGAGCAGGGAAGTCCACACTGGTCAATGCCCTGGTGGGACACCCTGTCACCCGTGCCGGGGCCATTCGACCCACCACCCGCCAACCAATCCTCCTCCACCACGAGTTGGACCGTGCCTGGCTGGAAAACGACAGGATCCTCCCCGGCCTGCGGCGCATCACCGGAACCGCAGTCAGCCGAGACCAACACATTCCTGCGGCACGGGTTGGTGCCACGCCGGACGCCGCGCTGACCGACTCCATCATCTTGTTGCAAGATGACGCAGTCCCACGTGGCTTGGCCATTCTTGATGCTCCAGACGTGGATTCCATCTCGGATGAAAACCGCCGTCTGGCCGGCCAGCTGTTGTCTGCCGCCGACCTCTGGATCTTTGTCACGACGGCCAACCGTTACGCGGACGCCGTACCCTGGAAACTTCTCTCCGAGGCCGCCGGGCGCAATATCACCTTGGCAGTCGTCCTGGACCGCGTGCCGGCAGGTCTCGAGGATGAGATCGCCACTGACCTGCGCGGTATGCTCCTGCGCGAAGGTCTGGGCGGCGCCGAGCTTTTCGTGGTTCCGGAATTTGACCTCGACGAGATGGACATGCTGCCTGCCAAAGCGGTTGATCCGCTCAAGGACTGGCTGGGTGAGCTGGCTGCCAATGCCGAATCACGGGCATCGATTGCCCGCCAAACGCTGGCCGGGGTGCTTGGCCAGCTCGCGGATCGCAGCGATGTCATTGCCGTGGCCATGGGGGAGCAGGAGACCAGCGGCAGCCGCCTGGCCCAATACGCCGATGAGGCTTTTGAACAGGCACACGAGGGAATTCTGTCCAGCGTGCAAGACGGAACGCTGTTGCGTGGCGAGGTTTTGGCACGGTGGCAGGACTTCGTAGGCACCGGCGAGTTTTTCCGTTCCCTTGAATCCGGCATTGGCCGGCTTCGGGATCGGATCGGTGCCTTTTTTACCGGCAAGCCCAAACCCGTGGACCATGTGGAAGAGGCCATAGAAAGCGGTCTGCATGCCGTGGTGGTCGACCAGGCCGCCAAGGCCAGTGAAACCACTGAAGAGCGCTGGCGGGCCGACCCGGCAGGCAAAGCCCTGGTGGGCACCGCCAATCTCGGTTCACTGTCTCCCGGATTCTCCGAACAGGTGGCAGAGCAGGTGCGCGCCTGGCAAGGGGACCTGATGGAAATCATCCGCACCGAGGGTGCCAGCAAACGCATGACCGCACGCATGGTGTCCTTCGGCGTCAACGGAGTCGCCGTGGCACTGATGGTGGTCGTCTTCGCCTCCACCGCCGGATTGACGGGACTGGAAGTCGGAATCGCCGGCGGATCGGCCGTGGTCGGGCAGAAGCTGCTCGAGGCGATCTTTGGCGAAGACGCTGTGCGCAGGCTCACCAAGCAGGCAAAGGATTCCCTGGCCGACCGGTGCACGGCCCTGCTGGAGACGGAAAAGCAGCGATTCATCTCGCGCCTGGAAAACATCCCCACCGCACAGGACGCCAAAGTCATGAAACAGAATTCGGCAGCCATCCGCCGACTGGCCCGGGAGCAAGGTGCATGAGCCGCCGACGTCAAACCACCACCGTGAGCCCGCTCGAACGTCGGCTTGAAGCGCTCAAGCTAGCCACCGAACTGGGTACCGACCGCCTTGAGCCTGCGGTGAGCGATGCTTCGTGGCAAGTGCTAGAGCGGGCTTCAACCCGCAGAACACTCTCCGCGGAGCATACGGTGGTCGGATTTTTCGGAGCGACGGGCAGTGGAAAGTCCTCCTTGTTCAATGCGATCGTGCGACAGGACCTCGCACGGACCGCCGCAACCCGGCCGACCACCAGTCAGCCAATGGCAGGAGTCTGGGGAGGCCCAGGATCCGAACCGTTGCTTGATTGGCTGGGCGTGCAGGAACGCCACCTCATTGACACGCCCTTGCGACTGGAAAAGAAGGGGCTCTTTGGATCGGAGAAGGAAGCCAGCGGCCTGATCCTTTTGGACCTACCGGACTTTGACTCCACCGTTGCAGCCAATCGCGAGATCGCCACCAAGCTCGCCGGCCAGGTCGACGTCTTGATTTGGGTGCTCGATCCCCAAAAGTATGCGGACGCGGCTGTCCACCATGATTTCATCAGGCCTCTGGCTACCCACGGCTCGGTCACCTTGGTGGTCCTGAACCAAATTGACAAGCTGAAGGAAAACCAGCGGGAGCCCGTGATGGATTCGTTGCGCTCCATCCTTCTGGCAGACGGCCTGGCAAGTCCACGCATACTTGGCGTCTCGGCGCTTACCGGCGAGGGCCTGGATGCCCTGCGACAGGAGATTGCCCGGGTGGTCACCGAACGTGGTGCCGCGACAAATCGACTGACCGCCGACGTGGCCACCATCGCGGGCCGGATGGCGGAGGGATCCCGGGAAGAGGAACTCAAGCTGCCCGGGGAGCCTGCCAAGAAGGCATTGACCGTGGAGCTGGCCGCGGCCGCGGGTGTGAATACGGTGGTGGATGCCGTGCGCACCTCCTATCGGATGGACGCCCACAAGAAGACCGGCTGGCCACTGACCCGATGGCTGGCCAAGGTCCGACCCGACCCTTTGCGCCGGCTCAACCTCAAGAGCGCGGATGTAAACCCCAAGCTCAATCGCACGTCCCTTCCTGCCCCAGGTGCCGCGCAGCGGGCTCAAGCTGATTCAGCGGTTCGGCGATACGCGGACGAGGCAAGCGCCGGAGCGCCAGAAGCCTGGAAGGGATCGATCCGCCGGGCGGCGCGCGCCGGTGAGGCAAAGCTTCCCGACGAGTTGGACCAGGCAATTGCCAACACCGCTATCGGTGCCGCCAAGGGGTCCTGGTGGTGGCCGATCGTCTCCGTCATCCAGTGGATATCATTGGTCACAGCCCTTGCGGGCGCGCTCTGGCTTGGCGCCCTGTTCGGTGCGCAGTACCTACAATTCACCTTGCCCGAGGTTCCAAAGGTCGAAGGCTTCCCTGTCCCCACATTGATGCTCTTCATTGGCATATTATTAGGCATTGTCTTGGGGCTGGCCACAGGGCTGATCGCCCGCATCGGCGCTGCGGGACGCGCCCGCAAGGCCCGACGAGCGCTGTATGCTTCGGTTGGTGCCGTGGCGGAGCGCTCGGTCATTGAGCCGGTAGGCGCGGAAATCACCAGACACAATCATTTCATTGGAGCCTTGCAACGTGCCCGCAGCTGATCTCATGACCGTAGGAAACCTTGGAGAAAGCGGGCTTCTGAAAAGGATACTGCCGCGGTTGCAGGGGGCTCCGGCGTTGCTCGGCCCGGGTGACGATGCGGCCTTGATTGCCGCTCCCGGTGGAAAGTTTGTCATCACTGTGGACACGCTCGTGGAAAACCAGGACTTCAGATTGAGCTGGCCCAGTGGTTTTCGGAGCAGCGGGTTCGACGTCGGATGGAAGTCCGCCGCCCAAAACCTCTCCGATGTGAATGCAATGGGTGCCATTGCGACGTCGGCAGTGATTTCGCTGACGTTGCCACACTCCACCCCCATATCTTGGGTGGAGGATTTGGCCGATGGATTCAGCTCTGCCGTGCGTGAACTGGGAGCCGGCGAGTGCGCCATCGGCGGGGGAGACCTGGGCAGGGGAAGCGAGCTGTCCATTACGGCGGCAGTCACCGGCGCCCTTGCCACAGACCGTGCGGTCCTTCGCAGCGGTGCGAGGCCCGGGGATGTGGTGGCGGTTGGCGGCGTGCTGGGCGTAGCTGCGGCCGGCCTGGCACTCATGGATTCATCGGTTTCGCACGTGGAATGGACTGAAGATGAGAAGGCTCTTGTCCTTGGCCAACGGCGGCCTACCCCGCCACTGGCGGCTGGGCCCGGTGCTGCCCGCGCCGGAGCTTCGGCCATGATGGATCTTTCCGACGGGTTGCTCAAGGATGGTCGTCGCATGGCCATTGCCAGTGGAGTAGCCATTGATTTCGATACCCGTTCCCTGGAGGCCGACGCGCTACGGCTGTCCCGGGCTGCCTCGAGGCTGGGCAGGGAAGCGATGGACTGGGTCCTCGGAGGAGGGGAAGACCACGGGCTATTGGCCACGTTCCCGAAGGTTGAGGATTTGCCCGACGGTTTCCGGGCCGTGGGCATGGTCAGGAAATCCACTGGCGGCGAGCCGGGCGGGGAAGTTCTCCTGGACGGCAGGAGAGCAGATTCCGCCAAGGGATTTGACCACTTCGAAGGCTAAGGCGTCGCTTATCCGATGTTCACGGTGAACTCACCAAACCGGGTTGCCGGAGCGTTCGGTGGAAACGATCTTCCCTTAGTCCCCGGTTTTGCGCAGTGCCTCGGTCAGGGCATTGGCGGTCTGCACGACGACTTCCTGGTGGGCCTTGCCGGGCTGTCGTGAGAGACGTTCAATGGGCCCCGACATTGACACTGCCGCGATGACACGTCCGGAAGGTCCACGCACGGGAGCAGATACCGAGGCAACGCCGGGTTCGCGTTCGCCCAGGCTTTGGGCCCAGCCCCGTCGCCTGACTCCTGCCAGGATGGTGGGAGTGAAGCGTGCGCCGTGCAATCCATCCAACAGCCGTTCGTGGTCTTCCCATGCCAAAAGGACCTGCGCGGCCGAACCTGCCTTCATCGACAGTTGGGTTCCGACAGGAATCGTGTCGCGGAGGCCCACCGGCCTTTCGGCGGAGGCCACGCACACGCGGTAGTCGCCCTGTCGACGAAACACCTGGGTGCTTTCCCCGGTGGAATCCCGCAATTGGATCAGCAGCGGACCAGCTGCGGCTATGAGTCGGTCTTCGCCCGCCGCAGAGGCGAGTTCCACGAGGCGGCCGCCCAGGACGAATCGTCCATGGATGTCCTTGCCGACAAGACGATGGTGCACGAGTGCCTGGGCCAGACGGTGCACTGTTGGCCGTGAGATCTTGGTCAGGGAGACCAACTGGGCAAGGGAGGTTGGCCCGGCCTCAAGGGCATTGAGGATGAGGGCCGCTTTGTCGATGACGCCAACGCCACTTGATGTGTCCATAGTTTGATATTGCTATCTCACTATTTGAGATGCAAATCCGCTTACTGGATATTACGTGTGCGTGGGTGGAACAGTTAAGACATAGGACTTTTATCAAGTGAGGGAGTCGGTTATGGCCGCACACCAGGCAGCACAGACGCTGGCCGAAAAAGTATGGAACGCACACGTCGTTCGCAAGGGCGAGGGAGCAGGCGGTGCGCGCCAGCCGGACCTGATCTACATTGACCTGCACCTGATCCATGAGGTGACATCCCCGCAGGCCTTCGAGGGTCTTCGTTTGGCGGGGCGTCCCCTGCGCCGCCCCGACCTGACGATTGCCACCGAGGACCACAACACCCCGACGCTGGAAATCGACAAGCCGATTGCGGATCTGACCAGCCGCACGCAGATCGAGACCCTGCGCAAGAACTGCGCCGAGTTCGGAGTTCGCCTGCACTCGCTGGGCGACAAGGAGCAGGGCATCGTTCACGTGGTCGGCCCGCAGCTTGGCCTGACCCAGCCGGGCATGACCGTGGTTTGTGGTGATTCCCACACCTCGACCCATGGTGCATTCGGCGCTTTGGCCTTCGGCATCGGCACCTCCGAGGTCGAGCACGTCATGGCGACGCAGTCCCTTTCCTTGAAGCCATTCAAGACCATGGCCATCAACGTCGAGGGCACCCTGAAGCCGGGTGTGACGGCAAAGGACATCATCCTTGCGGTCATTGCCAAGATCGGCACCGGCGGCGGACAGGGCTACGTGCTGGAATACCGTGGCTCGGCAATCCGTTCGCTGTCCATGGATGCCCGCATGACCATCTGCAACATGTCGATCGAGGCCGGTGCCCGTGCCGGCATGATTGCACCGGATGCAATCACCTACGAATACATCAATGGGCGCCCGCACGCGCCACAGGGTGCCGACTGGGATGCGGCTGTTGCCGAATGGGACACGCTCGCCACGGACGAAGGCGCAACCTTTGACTCGGAGGTGTTCCTCGATGCCAACGACTTGGAGCCCTTCGTCACCTGGGGCACCAACCCCGGACAAGGGATTTCGCTTTCCGGCAAGGTTCCCGCCCCCGAGGACTTTGACGACGAAAATGCGCGTGCAGCCTGCGAACGGGCGCTCGAATACATGGGACTGGAAGCCGGAACGCCCATGAAGGACATTCGTGTGGACACGGTGTTCCTGGGTTCCTGCACCAATAGCCGCATGGAAGACCTGCGCGCCGCCGCCAGCATCATCCAGGGGCAGGAAAAGGATGCAGATATCCGCATGATCGTGGTTCCGGGTTCTGCCCGGGTGCGCTTGGAAGCCGAAGCCGAAGGGCTTGACAAGATCTTCAAGGACTTTGGTGCCGAATGGCGATTCGCCGGGTGCTCCATGTGCCTGGGCATGAACCCGGACCAACTTGCAGAGGGCGAGCGCTGTGCCTCGACCTCGAACCGCAACTTCGAGGGACGCCAGGGCAAGGGTGGACGCACCCACCTGGTCTCGCCATTGGTTGCCGCTGCAACCGCGATCCGCGGGACCCTTTCCTCGCCCTCGGATCTCGCGACCTCTTCCTCCGCCGCAAAAGTAGCCTAAGGATTCATCATGGAGAAAATAAACACCCATACCGGAATCGGCGTTCCGCTGCGCCAAAGCAACGTGGACACCGACCAGATCATCCCGGCCGTCTACCTCAAGCGCATCACACGCACCGGGTTCGAGGATGCCCTCTTTGCGGGATGGCGCAAGAACAAGGACTTCATCCTTAACCAGGAACCATTCTCCAAGGGCTCGGTCCTGGTGGCGGGACCCGACTTCGGTACCGGTTCCTCGCGCGAACATGCCGTCTGGGCCCTGAAGGATTACGGTTTCAAGGCAGTCCTTTCCTCCCGTTTTGCCGACATCTTCCGTGGCAACTCGGGCAAGCAGGGCCTGGTTGCCGCCGAGGTGGCACAGAGCGACATCGAGTTGATCTGGAAGGAAATCGAGAACCACCCCGGCACGGAAGTGACAGTGGACCTCGAAGCCCGGACCGTCACGTGCGGATCCATCATTGCGCCGTTCGAGATTGATGACTACACGCGCTGGCGCCTCATGGAAGGTCTTGATGACATCGGATTGACCCTCCAGCACGAGGCAGACATCACGGCTTATGAATCACAGCGTCCGGCCTTCAAGCCCACCACGCTTCCGGCCCGCTATTCCTAGCCTTAGCTGACCGCTTAACGCCGCTGCCCAGCTCCTCGGTTACTGCTACTCACCCCGGAATTCCGGGGGATTCAACGACCGAGGTGGCTGGCGGCGCGACCAGCGTTACATTTTCGATACAGCCTCCGGCAATGCCGGGGGCTGTATGCTTGCTTAGTCTTCCCTTCGGATTCGAAGGCCAAACAATTTCTGGTGAGGTACTCAAGTTCATGGCGAAAGTCCTAACGATTCATGGTGGCGTGCCACTCAAGGGAAAAGTGACCGTCAGGGGTGCCAAGAACCTGGTTCCCAAGGCCATGGTTGCGGCCCTTCTGGGTGATTCGCCCTCTGTCTTGCGCAACGTCCCGGAGATCAAGGACGTCGCAGTTGTCACCAGCCTGCTGAAGATCCACGGCGTCACCGTCACCAAGGATGAAGCCACCGGCGACCTGACCATGGACCCCAGTGGCACCAAGACAGCCACCAGCAATGAGATCGATACGCACGCCGGCGACTCACGCATCCCCATCCTCTTTTGCGGCCCCCTGCTTCACAGCCTGGGCGAGGCCCTGATTCCCAACCTTGGCGGTTGCAAGATCGGTGACCGTCCGATTGATTTCCACCTGGACGTGCTGCGCCACTTCGGTGCCGTAATCGACAAGGCAGGCCCACTGGGCACCAGCATCCGTGCACCCCACGGCCTGACTGGTGCCAAGATTTCCCTGCCCTACCCGAGTGTTGGCGCCACCGAACAGGTGCTGCTGACCGCCGTGCGCGCCAAGGGAACCACCGAGGTCGAGAACGCTGCCATCGAGCCTGAAATCCTCGACCTTATTTCCCTGCTTCAAAAAATGGGTGCCATCATCACGGTTGGCCGTGACCGGGTCATTCGCATCATCGGTGTCGACCGCCTGAACGGCTACAACCACAAGGCGTTGCCGGACCGCAACGAATCCGCATCCTGGGCCTCCGCCGCCCTGGTCACCAATGGAGACATCTACGTCGAGGGCGCAGCCCAGCGCGACCTGACTGCCTTCCTTCACACCTACCGCCAAATCGGCGGCGAGTTTGAGGTCACCGACGGGGGAATCCGCTTCTTCCACCCGGGCGGGGAGCTCAAGCCGTTGATCCTTGAAACAGACGTCCACCCCGGATTCATGACCGACTGGCAGCAGCCCCTGGTCGTTGCATTGACCCAGGCTTCCGGCGTATCCATCATCCACGAAACCGTGTATGAAAACCGTTTCGGTTTCACCAACGCCCTGGTGGAAATGGGTGCCAAGGTTCAGCTCCACAGCGAATGCCTGGGAGCCATCCCGTGCCGCTTTGGCCAGCGCAACTTCCAGCATTCAGCCGTCATCACCGGACCCACCCCGCTGGTCGGTGCGGACATCGACATCCCGGACCTGCGCGGAGGATTCTCCCACCTGATCGCGGCACTCGCCGCCGAGGGCACCAGCCGCGTCACCGGGATCGAACTGATCAACCGTGGCTACGAGAAGTTCATGGACAAGCTCACTGACTTGGGTGCGCGCGTCGAGATGAACGAAATCGCCTGATCCGCATAGGCTGACCTGCATGAAAGAATCCCGCGGTACAAAAACCGCGTTTGCAATAGCGGCCGGAATCGTTCGACCGATCATGAACCTCATGATCGGAAGAACGTGGCAGGACTTCGACAAGCTGCCCAGCGGCGGGTTCATCCTGTGTCCCAACCACGTGACGGAAATTGATCCCTTGGTTGTCGGCCATGCTATCTACAGCAGCAAGCGCTACCCGCGCTACCTGGCCAAGGAATCCTTGTTCAAGGTCCCGGTGCTGGGCAACATGCTGCGCCGGACAGGACAGGTTCCCGTTGCGCGCACCTCCACCGGGGCATCGCAGTCACTCAAAACGGCCCGCGAGGTACTGGACGCCAACGGTGTCATCATTATTTACCCCGAAGGCACCTTGACCAGGGACCCTGACCTGTGGCCGATGCGCGGCCACACCGGTGCCGCCCGCCTCGCGCTGCAAACCGGCGCCCCGGTCATTCCCATGGCACATTGGGGAGCGCAGGACTTGTTTCCACGCTATGCCAAGGGAATTAGGCTCTTCCCGCGCCGCCACGTGACGGTCATAGCCGGAGACCCGGTGGACCTCGATGACCTTCGTGATGTCCCCTTGACAAGGACTGTTCTCGCGGAGGCCACCGAACGCATCATGCGCGCGTTGGCCAAGGACGTGGCCCGACTGCGCGGGCAGGATGCGCCCAAGGTCCTGTGGGATCCGGCGCACCACGGCCAGGCAACCCAGGGACGAAATTTCGAGAACGGTTCGCCATCGAAGCAAACGAAGGAAAACGATTTATGAGGCCCGCTCCGAGGAAAATTGCAGTGATGGGTGCCGGCAGCTGGGGCACAACATTTGCCAAGGTCCTGGCCGACTCGGGCGCCGAAGCCGGGACGGAGGTCATGGTCTGGGCACGCCGCGACGAAGTGGCAGTTGAAATCAACACCCGCCACACCAACTCGCGCTACCTGCGCGAAACGGTATTGCCCTCCAATATCACCTCGTCATCGAAAACCGCCGAGGTCCTTGCGGGAGCCGAGTTGGTTGTCCTGGCCGTGCCGGCCCAAAGCCTGCGCGAACAACTGCATTCCTTCAAGGAATTCCTGGATCCAAACGCTGTCCTGATGTCCCTGATGAAGGGCCTGGAGCGGGACACCGATGCCCGCATGAGCGAAGTGATCTCGGCCGAAGTCGAAATATCGGACGAACGCATTGCCGTGCTGTCCGGACCCAACCTGGCCATGGAAATAGCCCGCAAGCAACCCACCGCGTCGGTGGTGGCTTGCACGGATATTGACACCGCCACCTGGATCGCTTCGCTGTGCTCCACCGACTACTTCCGTCCCTACACCAACACGGACGTCATTGGCGTTGAAATCGGCGGCATTGCCAAGAACGTCATTGCCCTGGCCGTGGGAATCTGCGACGGCCTGGGCATGGGGGACAACACGAAGTCCTCGATCATCACACGTGGCCTTGCCGAGACCACTCGTCTTGCGCTGGCACTGGGTGGAAGCTACGAAACGCTTTCGGGCCTTGCAGGCCTGGGAGACCTTGTGGCCACGTGCTCTTCCTCGCTTTCCCGCAACAACACCGCCGGTCGCCTGCTGGGCCAGGGCCTGTACCTGGATGAGGTCAATGACCGAATGTCCCAGACGGCCGAGGGCATCAAGTCGGGCAGGGCAGTCTTGGACCTGGCCACTCGCCACAATGTAGAAGTACCCATTACCGAGGCAGTAGTCATGGTTCTGGAAGGCACGCTGAGCGTGGAGAACATGGGAGCACGTCTGTTGGGGCGTCAATTAAAGTCTGAAGGTGAGCTCAAATGAGTCAAGTGAATGCACACAAGCCCCGGGTCATGCTGCTCTTCGGCGGCCGCTCCTCCGAGCACCCCGTCAGCTGTGTCACTGCTGCAGGCGTGCTCGAGGCAATTGACCGCGAAAAGTACGAGGTTGTTCCGGTGGGAATCACCCGCGACGGAGCATGGACCCTGGTGGACCAGGACGTCACCTCCTGGTCGCTGTCAAACAGCCAGAAGCCCGAAGTGACCGCCGGGTCCGAGATCCTGCGCCTGACCGGGGAGCCGGGCAGCCACGAACTTCTTGCCTCCAATGACAGCCACGCCGTGCGCAGCCTGGGCGACATCGATCTGGTGTTCCCGTTGCTGCACGGTCCGTTTGGCGAGGACGGCTCATTGCAGGGAATGCTGGAAATGGTGGATGTGCCGTACGTGGGTTCGGGCATTGCCGCAAGCGCCATCGGCATGGACAAGCACTTCATGAAGGTGGTCTTCGAAGCCGCCGGATTCGAAGTCGGGCCCTACGTTGTCATTCCGGACAAGCACTGGGAACGAGACCAGGCGGCATGCCTGAAATCCGTTGAAGGTCTTCAATACCCGCTCTTCGTCAAGCCAGCCCGTGCCGGCTCCTCGGTGGGCATCTCCCGCGTGGACACCGCGGACGCACTTCCGGCGGCCATCGAGGCCGCCCGCATCCACGACCCCAAGGTGATCGTGGAACAAGGCATCGTCGGGCGCGAAATCGAATGCGGCGTCCTGGAAGGCCGCGGTTCGCTGCCACCTAGGGCTTCAATGCCCGGAGAAATCGTGGTCGAAGACGCCGGACACACGTTCTACGACTTTGACGCCAAGTATGTCGACGGGGCTGCAGCCCAGCTCAGCTGCCCGGCCGAACTGGAGACCGCTGCCACGGACGAAGTGCGCCGGCTGGCGGCCGAGGCCTTTGAGGCGGTGAACGCCGAAGGGCTGTCCCGCGTTGACTTCTTCTACACGCCCGAGGGCAAGTGGATCATCAACGAGATCAACACCATGCCCGGGTTTACGCCCTCAAGCATGTACCCGCACATGTGGTCCAAGACCGGACTTGAGTATGCCGACCTCATTGACGAACTGATCCATTTGGGACTCAGCCGCAAGACCGGTCTGCGCTAAAAACCGCCTCGCGCATCCAGGGGGGGGTCCTTCAGCAAGCTTCGCTTCGCTGAAGGACCCCCACCTTCATCTCCACCACTTGTTTAGGGCACGTCCACGGTCTTGCTGACCGTGGTGCAAGTGCGCTGTGCGGGAATCTTCGAAGCAGCGGAAGACAGGGTGGCCAGGATGGTGCTGGACGGAATCACATTTGGGTCAAAGACCAATTCCGTGGCCGGCGTCCGGCCATAGGTGGTGAGCGTCCAGGCTTCCTCGCCCTCCTTCGCCAGCCAATCAACCCCGTTCACGCTGACGCATGGATCAGTGGACGGAGGAGGCGCCGTGACCCCGCAACGAAGCACCAATTGCGCCGGGTCTCCCCAGACGGCCGTGGCCTGGCTATTGGTCTGACGCTTCTGCTGATCCGAAATTTCCGGAGGAAGCAAGACCATCATCTCGGCACACAAGGGATTGCCCGCGTCATCCGCCGGCTGGACATTTGCGATGGGGGAGCAGCCCGAGAGCACGAACAAGCCGGTCAGGGACGCGGCGATTGCCGTGGCGAATTTCACGCCGTGCACCCTTCGAGGGGATGCGTTCCTGATAAGGGACTGTGAGTTCGGGGAATCTGAGCTGGTAAAAATCAATCTGGGCACTTAAACAGCCTACCGGTCGCGCGACATGACTAGGATGTAAAGAAGTATTTGCTTGAGAGGCATAAATGACACATTTGAACGGGTCCTTCCAGGACACCGGCTACGAAGAGCCGAAAAAGAAGAAACGCACCGGACTGATGATATTGCTGGGTGCAGTATCGCTGGTGTTGATCGCGTTGCTCGTGGCCGGAGGGTACCTGTTGTCGCTGGCGCGCAGCTTCGACAGCGGGACCACGAAGTTGACGGATGCGTTCCCTGAAGAGACGTTGCGGCCGGAGAAGGCCGAAACCGCCAAGGACGCTACGAACATCCTGCTTCTTGGCAGTGACACACGCGCCACGAACCAAGGCGGGGAAGAATTTGCCGAGCTGCCGGACGGCGGCCGTTCTGACACCATGATGTTGGTGCACATTCCGGCGAATCGCGAAGGCGTCTACGTCACCTCCATCATGAGGGATACCTGGCTGGATATTCCTGGCCACGGCAAGGCGAAAATCAACGCTGCATTTGCGTTGGGTGGAGTTCCGCTGACCGTCCAAACGCTTGAGGGTTTGCTGGACACGCGCATCGACCACGTTGCGTCCATCGACTTTGAAGGCTTCAAGGGCCTGACCAACGCACTCGGAGGGGTGGAGATCAACAACCCCATCGCCTTCAAGCAGAACCTCGCCAACGGTTACGCATTCCCCAAGGGGGTCCAGACACTGGATGGAGAAGAAGCCTTGGCCTTCGTTCGCGAGCGCTACGCGTTCACTGACGGTGACTACCAGCGGGTCCGGAACCAACAGCTTTTCGTCAAGGCCATCATGAGCACCATGATGTCCAAGGAAACCCTGACGGATCCGGGAAAGATATCGGCCACCGTCCAGGAGTTCGCTCCCTACGTCGCAGTGGACGAAACCCTCGATGCGATGAAGGTCGCAACGCTGGGCAGCTCCATGGCCAACGTCCGTTCCAGCGACATGACCTTCTTCACGCTTCCCAACAACGGCACCGGCCGCTCAGCGGACGGTCAGTCGATTGTCATTCCCGACATGGCCGTGGTTTCCGAATTCGCCGAGGCCCTGAAGCAAGACAACGTGGGACAATTTATAGAGGATAACGGTCTCTAAGGATCGAGTGATCACTCACACCATGAACCAAAAAATCCACGCCAATTCCAAGGCCATGTCCACGTGGCTTGAGCGTATGGTCAAGAGCCTGGGAAACCATAGTGACCGCCTCAACGCGATCAATATCTTCCCCGTTGCTGACGGGGACACCGGCAGCAACCTCTACCTCACCGCACGCAGCGCGCACGACGCGATTTCCAAGCTTGAAACGGAAAACATCGGCGAGCTTCTGACGATGGCCTCACGCGCTGCAATGGAATCGGCACGTGGCAACTCCGGCACCTTGCTTGCCGTGTTCATGGCAGGCTTGGCCGAACCACTGTGCGGAGTGGAGCGGATAACGGCCCCAGTGCTAGCCACCGCCTTGGAAAGGGGCAAGGTCAGGGCATGGTCGGCCCTCAGCGACCCGGTCTCCGGGACAATGCTCTCCGTCATGGAGGTCGTTGCCAACACCGCCCGCGCAACGCACCGCGCCAGCGAACTTGAGCCGGAGAGCAAGGCCGCACTCGTTGAGCTTCTGGATGCCTTGTGCATTGACGCGGAGAAAGCCGTGGTCGCCACGGAGAACGAACTCGGGCAATTACATGAAGCCAAGATCGTCGATGCCGGCGCCGTGGGCATGTTGATCATCCTGGACGAACTCCGTGGTGCACTTCTGGGACAAGTCATTGACCCTGACGAATACTCCCAACTTCATGGGTACGGCATCCAGGATCCGCATATCCACCACGACGTCGTGCATGACTCGGGTGTCGAGGTTATGTGCACCATCAGCCTCGATGCCTTGGGAGCTGCAACCTTGCGGGGACAGCTGGACACCATCGGCGACTCCGTCATTATGAGCCCGGTCAACCCGACCGAGGACGGATACCGCTGGCGAGTACACGTACATGTCCCCGATGCCGAGAGTGCCATGAGCGTCATTCGAGGCATCGGGTCCCCGGTCAACATCTCAGTGACCGATCTATGCACCCATGACGGCTAGCGCAGAATTTACCAACGAAACGCCACTCGACATCGTCCTTGGCGCGGCTTCGGCACGCAAGGTGGAAACGGCGTTTGGATATTCGACTGTGGGCCAAATGCTCTCGCACTTCCCGCGTCGGTACATGGAAATCGGGGAGCTCTCCAAGATTTCGGAGTTACCTGTGGGGGAGGACGTAACGATCGTTGCCGAGGTTAAATCGGTGAATCAGCGGCGCATGCATTCGCGCTCCGGTTTTCTGCTGGAGGTGCTTGTCAGCGACGCGCTCGGTCCAGAGCAGTCGACGCTTCGCATGACCTTCTTCAACGGCTATGAGGCCAAGCGGGACCTGCAGGTGGGCTCTACGGCAATGTTCAGCGGCAAGGTCACCCTCTACCGCAACCACCTGGAGCTCACCCACC
This sequence comes from Paeniglutamicibacter sulfureus, assembly GCF_030512175.1. Classification (GTDB taxonomy): domain Bacteria; phylum Actinomycetota; class Actinomycetes; order Actinomycetales; family Micrococcaceae; genus Paeniglutamicibacter; species Paeniglutamicibacter sulfureus. The sequence goes on from NZ_JAULBL010000002.1 coordinate 2,294,669, forward strand.
CGGAGTATTCGTTGCTCGATGCGGCCGAGGAAGCGGACCCGCGGCCCATTCCCATCTACCCGGCCACCGCAAAATTTCCCAACAAGAAGATCCGCGAAGTCATGGAACTTGTCCTGGCAGGAATCGGGACCGCGGGATTCCCGGAGTTCATTCCCGATCCAGTCTTGAAATCCCATCGCATCCCCGGCCGGGTGGTGTCCTATGAACATATCCATCGGCCACAAACCGTTGCCCAAGGCTATGCGGCAAGAAAACGCTTTGCCTTTGAAGAGGCCTTCCTGCTTCAACTCGCCCTGGCCCAGCGACGTGCCCACCGCATGAAACAGCCGGCCACTGCCCGGTCAGGCACTGCCGATGGACTTTTGGCGGCTTTCGATAAGACCCTTCCGTTCACTCTCACTGACGGCCAGTTGATCGCCGGCAGGGAAATCGCCGATGACCTGGTCCGCGGACATCCCATGAACCGGCTGCTGCAAGGCGAGGTTGGTTCGGGCAAGACCCTGGTGGCCTTGCGCGCCATGCTTCAGGTCATTGACTCCGGGGGGCAGACGGCCCTCCTGGCCCCCACCGAGGTCCTCGCCCAACAGCATTACCAGTCCATCAAGAAACACCTCGGCTCGCTCGGGACTGGGGGAGAGCTTGGCTCAGACCCGCGCGCCACCCGCGTGGATCTGCTGACTGGTTCAGCAGGGACCGCCGAGCGCAAACGAGTGCTCCTTGGCGCCGCCTCGGGGGAAACCGGCATTCTGGTGGGAACACATTCCCTGTTGTCGGACATGGTCCGTTTCGTGGACCTCGGTCTGGTGGTCGTCGACGAGCAACACCGATTCGGTGTTGAACAGCGAGATGCCCTGCGGTCAAAGGCCGACATGCCACCGCACATGCTTGTCATGACCGCAACACCGATCCCACGCACCGTGGCAATGACCGTCTTTGGAGACCTGGAAGTAAGCCTCATGAGGACATTGCCTCCAGGGCGTGCCCCCATTGCCACGCACATTGTGCCGCTTCAGTTGCCGGCGATGCAGCAGCGACTCTTTGCCCGCATGGCCGAGGAAACTGCCAAGGGACACCAGGTATACGTGGTGTGCCCCCGCATTAGCGAAAAAGCGGTAGAAGACGACTTCGTTCCGATGCCCATCGAGCCAACGCCCGATACGACGGCCAGCGACGGCGCAGCGAAACCGGCCACGATGACGGTTGAAAAGATGCTGGAATTGCTTGGATCCATGGATATCTTCGCCAACACGGAGATCAGGGCCTTGCATGGAGGCATGCCCAGCGAGGAAAAAGCGGATGCCATGATGGCCTTTGACTCGGGAAGAGCTTCCATCCTTGTTTCCACCACAGTGATCGAAGTCGGTGTCGACGTGCACAACGCCACGCTGATGGTCATTATTGATGCCGAGAACTTTGGGATATCCCAGTTACACCAGTTGCGTGGCCGTATCGGTCGTGGCGGGCTGCCCGGCACATGCCTCATGACCACCTGGCTCGACGCGGAGCACCCGTCGGTGATGCGGCTGAAAGCCGTGGAATCCACCACTGACGGATTCTTGCTGGCAGAATCGGATCTCAATGAACGCCGGGAAGGCGACATCCTGGGGGCAAGCCAATCTGGTTCCAGGTCCACGCTCAAGGTCTTACGCGTGATGAAAGATGCCAAACTCATTGCCCGGGCCAGGGAAGCGGCCGAGTCAATTGTTGACGGTGACGACGGACTGCGGACGTATCCCGGCCTCCAAGCCGCGGTTGAGGAATGGGTAGACGAAGACATGCAAGCATTCCTGGAAAGGGGATAGATCCCAATGAGTCGAATCGTTGCCGGCGCCGCCGGAGGACTTCCGCTGAAGAGCGTTCCTGGGGACTCCACCCGACCCACCACCGACAGAGTCAAGGAAGCCCTGTTTTCGAGGCTCGAAAGCTATGACATACTCGGCAGCGCCCGGGTCCTGGACCTGTATGCCGGCGCCGGATCCTTGGGCCTGGAAGCTGCCAGTCGCGGCGCGCGGTCGGTGCTGTTGGTGGAACTGGCACCCAAGGCCGTGGCGGTATGCCAAGCCAATGCAGGCATCGTCAACAAGGCGCTGCGCAACGACGTGGTCAGCGTCCGCCGCGGCTCGGTGGACTCCGTCCTGGATTCATTTGCCCCCGTCCCAGGGGCAAACGGCGGGAAAACCTGGGACGTCGTGTTCATGGACCCGCCCTATCCACTCACGGAAGAGGAATTGGCCAAAACCTTGGAGAAGGTCGCCTTGGTCCTCGAGGACGGCGCGACCATTGTGGTGGAACGATCCTCGCGTTCGGCCGAGCCCACGTGGCCCGTGGGGCTGGAAAGATTCGCCGAAAAGAAATACGGGGAGACCCGTCTATGGTTTGCCGAACCCGTCAAGGTCGGAGCCGAATAGCACGCTTCCAGGGTGCGGCCCGGAGGCCCGCAACCGATCCACCATGGCCAGGTCGAGTCGCGACTGGGTCCCGGCCACGACCATGTTTCCCGGAAACTTTCTGGAGAAGATCTCGGTCGGGGCGCTGGCCATGACCGTGGCAAAAATTTCGGACATCGCCTTGATTTGGCTGTCCGCGAAGGTAAATGGAGGATCGTCACCGACGTTGACCAGGACCAGACCCTCGGGACGCAAAAGGGAGTTCATTTCTGCGTAGAATGCCGGGACCGTCAAGTGCTCCGGCGCTCCGGCGCCACTGAAGATATCCAAGACGATGATGTCGAATTTCTCTCCCGCCAATTCATGCGTCAGCACCCGTCTGGCATCCCCAATGATCGTCCGGAGATTCCTTGGATTTTCCATGGGCAGGGCGTCGAAGACAAAATCTAGCAGTTCGCGCTCCAAGTCCACGGCGACCTGAACGCTTCCGGGTCTCTTGCGTTGGATATATCGTGCCAAGGTCAAAGCCCCGGCTCCGAGGTGCAGGACGTGCAGCGGTTTTCCAGCTTCACCGTGTTCGTCGACATGGTTTGCAAGACGTCGCAGGTACTCGTAGAAGATCTCTTCCGGATGATCCACATTCACATGTGATTGCTCGGCGCCTCCCAGCTGCAAGACCCAGGCACCGGGTACAAAGGCGTCTTCCTCGAGCGTGGCGTGGGCTCCAAGATTGCTCAGCCACCGGCTGGCACGTTTGACCACGATTAGCCACCCACCGATGCAGACAAACGGGACAAACGGTTGGCTGCCTCGGTTAGCAACTCCGGTCTCTTGCAGAAGGCAAAACGCATCAGGCTTCTGGTGCGTTCGGCCCCCTCCGCATGGCAGAAGACAGACAACGGAATGCCGGCGACTCCGATTGCTTCGGGCATCCGACGAGCCAGATCCAGGGCATTGTCGAAACCAAGGGGGGCCACGTCGGCGACGATGAAGTAGGTGCCTTGCGGCTGGTAGACCGTCATTCCGGCCGCCTCAAGCCCCTTGGCCAGTACGTCGCTGCGTTTGCCGAGATCATTGGCAAACTCGGCAAAGAACGTGTTCTCGGACCGCAACGCCTCCGCGACGGCCGGCTGAAAAGCAGTTCCCGAGGAGTAACTCAGGAACTGTTTGACCGTGCGGACGGCAGACACGAGATGGGCCGGGCCAGTGGCCCATCCGACCTTCCAGCCCGTAAACGAAAAGGTCTTGCCTGCCGAGGATATGGTCAGGGTTCGCTCCCATGCGCCGGGCAGCGTGGCAATGGGCGTGTGGGCGACGCCGAACGTGAGGTGTTCATAGACCTCGTCGGAGACAATGATGCAATCGTGCTTGGCCGCCAGCGAAACGATTTCCGCCAAGACATCCTCGCCGAAGATGCTGCCCGTGGGGTTGTGCGGGTTGTTGAGCACGACCATGCGAGTGCGCTCATTGAACGCTGCACGTAACTCGTTGACATCCGGCTGGAAATCCGGCGCATTCAAGGCCACGGTTCGGTGGATGCCGCCGGCCAACGCGATGTTTGCCCCGTAGGAGTCATAGAAGGGTTCGAAGGTAATGACCTCGTCCCCGGTTCCGATGAACGCGAGGATGGCCGCGGCGATGGCCTCGGTGGCACCGGTGGTTACAACCACTTCATTCTCCGGATTTACGTCCAAGCCATAGAAACGCTTCTGGTGATCCGCAATGGCCCTTCGCAACGGAAGGATTCCCGCGCCAGGCGCATACTGATTGAGGTCGCCGGAGATTCCCTGGGCGGCCACGTCCTTGAAGAATTTCGGGCCGTCGGTGTCCGGGAAGCCCTGCCCAAGGTTGATCGCCCGGTGCTTCACGGCAAGTGTGGTGATTTCCTCGAAGATGGTGACGCCGAGATCACCATTGGCGGACAGTAAATTGGCACCGGCAGCCATGCGCTGCCATGGAACATCAATTGAAGACATGGTCCATTATCCCGTGAGTCGGTGATTCGATGGCCAACGAAACGAAAAAGACACGATGAGTCATCAAGGCGAACGAAGAGGTCGACCTGAAGCTCACTTGATAGATTGCAGAGTATGCGTCGAGCCGTCTGCCCCGGGTCCTTTGACCCCATCCATAATGGTCATGTCGAGATCATTGCCCGTGCCAGCAACCTCTTTGACGAAGTCATTGTGGCCGTGTCAACGAACTACGCCAAAAAATATCGATTTGAGCCGGACGAACGACTGGAAATGGTCAGGGAAACCATTGGGGGACTACGAGGCGTCAGCGTCGAACCCATGGGCGTCGGCCTGTTGGCCGATTTCTGCAAACTGCATGGCGCAGACGCCATCGTTAAGGGTCTGCGTTCCACGGTCGACTACCAGTACGAAACCCCGATGGCTGTGATGAACCGCCATCTCACAGGGGTTGAAACCGTGTTCCTCGCGGCGGATAACCGCTATACGCACCTTTCTTCTTCCCTGCTAAAGGAAGTCCAGTCCCTCGGTGGAGATGTGGCTGACTACCTGCCGCGAACCGTACTCAAAAGATTAAGAAACGCCTCGCAGGAGCAGTAATCGGGTTCGGGATTTGTGCATTCCATGACGTAAAGTCAAAACATGACTCAAAGTAGGCGCGTAATTAAAGCCGTTATCCCTGCCGCTGGTCTGGGAACCCGATTCCTGCCAGCGACAAAGGCGATGCCCAAGGAAATGCTGCCGGTTGTCGACCAGCCCGCCATCCAATACGTAGTGGCCGAGGCATCGAAGGCCGGGCTTACGGATGTCTTGATGATCACGGGCCGCAGCAAGCGTGCGCTGGAAGACCACTTTGACCGCGTGCCGTCCATGGAAGCTACTCTCGAAGCCAAGGGAGACAGCGAAAAACTGCGTCGGGTCCAGGAAGCCACAGATCTTGGCGAAATCCACTACATCCGCCAGCGCGATCCCAAGGGCCTTGGACACGCCGTCCTTTGCGCGAAGCAGCACGTTGGCAACGAGGCATTCGCCGTTTTGCTCGGTGACGACCTGATCGATGAGCGGGATGAATTGCTTTCGATCATGATCGACGTCCAGGAAAAGACCGGTGGCTCAGTCATTGCCTTGATGGAAGTTGAACCGGAGCAGATCAGTGCGTATGGCTGCGCCGATGTCTCTACCGTTGACGGTGAAAACTACGTCAAGGTCAACGGGCTGGTGGAGAAACCTGCCGTCGAAGATGCACCTTCGAATTTGGCAGTTATCGGCCGTTATGTCCTGCACCCAAGGGTCTTTGAAGTGTTGGAAGAAACCAAGCCCGGTCGAGGCGATGAAATCCAGTTGACCGATGCCCTTGAAACGTTGGCTGCGGCCGATGGCCCGGGCAGCGGCGTCCACGCCGTTGTTTTCCGTGGGCGGCGCTACGACACCGGTGACAAGCTGAGTTACATCCAAGCCGTTATATCTTTGGCTTGCGAACGCGCGGACCTAGGTCCGGACCTCCTGCCGTGGCTTAAGGACTTCGTTTCAACGCGCTAGGATTTTTATATGGCAAGGCTGATTCAGCGTCTTCACAGGGTGACTGATTAGCCTTGCTTTAGTTTGTGCGAAAGTTGTCGACCGTAACATTGCCTCGAGTCGTCCGAGACTTCTCGTTCTGGTCTTATGGAGACGTTGATTGACTAAAGTAAAGAAATTCCCAGGCGAATACATACCTCGTCGCCTAGCTCGGCCTAAGAAGCGAAAGAGCCTCGTTGTGCTACTGGGCACGATAGCGCTGGTTCTTGTGGCAGCGATTGTCGCCAGTACATACGTTGCCAATCTCGCCCAGACGTTCAATACGAAGACCCGGGAAATTGGCCAAGCCTTTCCTGAGGAACAGGTTCGTCCGGTCAAGAACCCCGATGATGGATCCTTGAACTTCCTGTTGCTAGGTGTCGATCATGGGGCGGACGACACGGAGACGACCAACCTGCTTCAGGCCGGCGGAACCGACCAGCGTTCAGACTCGATAATGATGATGCACATCCCGGAGGACCGGAAAGGCGTCTACGTGATGTCGATCATGCGAGACCTCTACACGGATATTCCCGGCCATGGCACGCAGAAGGTCAATGCCGCCATGTCGCTGGGCGGTGTGCCGTTGGTCGTCCAAACCGTTGAAGGGATGTTTGATACCAAGATCGACCACGTGGCCATGGTCGACTTTGACGGATTCAAGGAGCTGACGACGGCACTTGGCGGTGTCACGGTAAAGAACGACATCGAGTTCACGTCGACCGATAGCAAGAAGTATGAGTTTCCCGTCGGCAACATCGAACTCGAAGGAGATCGGGCGTTGCGGTTCGTTCGTGAACGCAAGCCGTTTGTTGACGGCGACTATCAGCGAGTACGCAACCAGCAGAAGTTCATCAAGGCTGTTATGAACGAGATGTTGTCCAAGGACACTTTGACCAACCCGGCAACGATCTTTGAGGTTATTGACAAGGTTTCGCCTTACCTCGCCCTTGACGATGGACTGGATGCGGCCACCGCCGCTGGCATTGGATTGCAGCTGAAGGACCTCCGCCCATCGAACATAGAGATGTTCACATTGCCGACCGCAGGGCTTGGCACCTCGCCGGACGGGCAATCCATCGTTCTGCGGGACGAACAGGCCATCCTCGATATCGGCCAGTCACTTCGCACGGACGATCTTAAGACCTACCTGGACAGTGCAAATTTGGACCAGTAGCAACTGATACATAGATCACACATCGCCCTGTCGCCGGATGCAAACCGCTCATGGGCATGCGTATCTACTAGACTTCATAAGGTTCGTCAGCGACAGCAGGCGAGTAAACCGTGATCAACGAGGTAACGAGAATTATGACAGCTGCCGAATATGCGGCGCAGTACGGCCTGCACAGGGTCGGTGCTCGTCCGGACCTGGTGAGCTATCTGAAACAGGCGTGGGCCAGACGAGACTTTGCGTTTGAACTTGCCAGAAGCAAGCTGCAGGCTTCAAACCAGCGCAATCGCCTGGGCATGCTCTGGGTTGTAATTCAACCGACGATGAACGCCCTCATGTATGGCTTCATCTTTGGGATCCTTCAAGGCGGGAACACGCCGCTCGACTTCCCTGCCCACGTGGTGATTGGCGTATTCCTTTTTGAGTTCTTCTCGAGTTCGGCAAATTCCGGGGCCAAGTCGATCACAGGCAATGCGGCCTTGGTTCAATCCTTGGCATTTCCGCGAATCACATTGCCCATAGCGGCGGTCATTCAGCAGTTTCTCACGTTGGTGCCAATGCTGGGAGTCATGTTTATCTATTGCATGATCCTTGGCACTACACCGAAATGGAGCTGGTTTATGGTGGTTCCATTGCTCGTCTTATTCACAATGTTCAATACCGGTATCGCACTGGTATGCGCCCGGCTGACTGTTCATGTGCGGGACTTCACGCATATCCTGCCTTTGATTACGCGGATCCTGTTCTTCACTTCCGGAGTTCTCTTCAGTGTCGAAAAAATCTTGACTTCATTCCCTGCGCTGGTCCTAGTGTTTGATTTCCATCCGATCTACCAAGCGTTGCAAATTGCCCGAGGTTCCATCATGAACGGCGTTGAATACCCATCGTTCTACTGGATTGTTCTATCTGTCTGGGCTGTTGGGGCCCTCGTTGGCGGCACCATTTACTTCTGGGCTGCGGAGGAGCGTTATGGTCGAGTTGACTAATTTTGATGATCTGATCAACCCCCGTCTGCACGGCAAGTTCGAGCCGGAGCCAGTTTACGACGCTGGAACCCAGACGTCGGCAGAAACTGCACCGATAGATGTTGATACCGCCCGCAAGCCCGTGGTCATCGTGGATAACCTTCACGTCAAGTACCAAGTCTATTCGAGCGGCAAGTCCGTTGGCGCAGCAGGCGCCAAGCGCCTGCTGCAGTCGTCGACCCGCGGCATCAGGGAAGTCCACGCTGTCAAGGGCGTGTCATTCGTTGCCTATGAGAACGAGTCGATCGGTGTGATCGGTTCGAACGGCTCCGGCAAGTCGACGCTCATGCGCACCATTACAGGCCTTACGAGTCCTGCTGAAGGATCCGTTTACGCCTCGTCGCGCCCGAACATGTTGGGCGTGGGCGCGGCGCTGATCCCTGACCTTTCCGGTGACAAGAACATCATGCTTGGTGGTCTGGCCCTAGGGTACAACCGCCACGAGATCAACGAGATGCGCGAGGACATTACGAAGTTCGCCGAGCTCGAGGAGTTCATCGACCTGCCCATGCGTACTTACAGCTCCGGTATGTCCGCCCGACTGAAGTTCGCCATCGCGGCCTCCAAGCAGCACGACATCCTGATTGTCGATGAGGCATTGGCCGTAGGTGACGCACGCTTCCGTAAGCGCAGCGAGGCCAAGATCCGTGAGATCCGGGAAAACGCCGGCACGATCTTCTTGGTCTCTCACTCGATGGGATCAATCCTCGATACCTGCAACCGGGTGATCTGGATTGAAAAGGGTGTCCTGATGATGGACGGGGACGCTAAGACGGTTGTCGATGCGTACAAGGCCAAAAAGAAGTGACTGCTGCGCAGACCCTGGGTGTTTCCTATGTCATGCCCGTGCTCAACGAGGCCGGATATCTCCGTGACGCAGTGGCCAGTGTCCTTGGCCAGGACTACGCCGGGGACAAGGAAATTGTCCTGGCCCTTGGGCCGAGCACCGATGCCACCGACGAAGTTGCGGCCGAGCTTGCCATCGAGGACGACAGGGTCAAGCTGGTCCACAATCCCCAGGGACGCACGCCGATCGGGCTGAACCTTGCCATTAGGGCCTCGCAATATCCGATCGTGGTTCGTGTGGATGCCCACAGCGAATTGGCACCCACCTACACTGCCCGCGGCGTGGAGACCATGTTCCGCGTCGATGCACACGATGTCGGTGGACTCATGGATGCCCGCGGGAAGAACCCCCTCCAGCGTGCCATTGCCGCCGCCTACCATTCCCCTTGGGGCCTAGGCGGCGCCGCCTACCACAGCGGCGCGCCGGAAGGCCCCGCCGAGTCTGCCTACTTGGGCATTTTTCGCCGCCAGGTCTTTGACGAGGTCGGCTACTACGACGAGTCGCTGCATCGCGCCCAGGACTGGGAACTCTGCCTGCGAATCCGCCAGGCCGGCTACAAGGTGTGGTTCGACCCGGAACTTGAGACCGCGTACTACCCCCGGGATACCTACAAGGCCCTCTCTGCACAGTCCTATGCGTCGGGAGTCTGGCGCGGCGAATTGTCTCGGCGATATCCCGACGGCAAGTCGATGCGCCATGATCTGCCGCCGCTGATGCTGGTCGGATCCAGCCTGGGCGCGATTGCCTGGGTGATCGACCCCTGGTTGACTTCCGAGGCACCAGGCGCCGTGCGGATCGCCTTGAACCTGTTGAAGCTCGCTCCGGTGGGGTATGCCGGACTGGTCGTCTTTGCGACATTGACCGGCAAGCGCACCACGACCTTCAAGGAGAAGCTTTTGATGCTCGGTGTTTTTCCATCCATCCACTTCCCGTGGGCCGTTGGCTTTGTCAAGGGCCGTGTACGCGGTGCCCAGGGAACCCTGGACAGGGGGCGGGTACGTTCATGAATGAAACCATTCGGCCGAGCAACCCGACGCTCGAACAGCTGCGTGCGGTATGCCAGCCCCCGGAGGTCCGGGCACGGCGAAACGCCGAGCACTGGACCGCGGAACTCTACCTGCGGCACATCTCGATCTACCTGACCGCGGTACTGGTGCGCACGCGCATTAGCGCCAACGGTGTCACCGGACTCATGATCCTTGCGGGCTGGCTCATGTCGGCAGCCCTACTGATCCCTGGTGTGTGGGGCCCGCTATTGGCAGTTGTCTTGTCACAGGTCCAGCTCTACTTCGATTGCAGCGACGGGGAAGTGGCACGCTGGCGCGGCACCCAGTCGCCACGCGGGATCTTCATTGACATGGTGGGACACCACACCACCGAGGCCTTGATTCCCATCGCCTTGGGCTATCGCGTGTTCCTTGAGCTTCAGACCCAGGGCGCCGATGCCGCCCAGGCGTGGCCGACCCTCTTCATCTCCGCAGTGCTGTCGGTTCTCCTTGTATTGAACCGTTCCCAGAGCCTCATGGTGCATGCCGCCCGTGGGATGGCCGGACTGGGAAAGCTCCCGGATACGGCTGAGGCCCGTGCGGTCTCGCAGACCAGCTTTGTCGGGAAACTGCGTTCCGCAGCCCGGTTCCTGCCGTTTCACAAGATGCTTCATGCAGTGGAACTTAGCCTCGTTATCCTGGTCCTGTCGATTGTCTCTGCCATCGTTGGCGTCCCCGGCATTGCCGAGAAATGGATGCTTTGGATCCTATTGCCGGCAGTTGTCCTGGTGAATATCGGGCACTTTGTTTCCACCATGGCTTCATCCCGGTTGCGGTGATCCCTTGAGCATTCCAGAGGGGGACCTTCCGACGGTCGGCGTCGTCGTGCTGACCATGGGCAACCGACCTGAGGAACTGAACCGTGCCTTGACGAGTCTCTTGGCCCAACGAGAAGTCGAACTTGACGTGGTCGTGGTGGGCAACGGTTGGGATCCTGTCGGGCTTCCGGCCAGCGTGCGTGGCCATTTTCTTGAACACAACCTCGGTATCCCGGCCGGACGCAATGCCGGTGTCCCGTTGGTCAAGGGGGAGTTCCTCTGCTTCTTGGACGATGATTCCTGGTTCCTGGATACAGACTTCCTCGAAGAGGCGATATCCAGGTTCGACAGCCACCCCCGGATGGGTCTTCTCCAGCCGCGGATCACCGACCCGACACGCGATGACGACCCCACCCGGTGGATCCCGCGCCTCAACAAACGTACGGCCGTCGAATCAAGCCGAGTCTTTCATGTGGGCGAAACCTGCCTATTGATGCCCCGGCACATCTTTGACGAGACCGGTGGCTGGGCCGGCGGTTTCTGGTACGCACACGAGGGAATTGAACTTGCCTGGCGTGTTTGGGACACCGGGCATCACGTCTGGTACGCCGGTGACATGAGGATCGGCCACCCGGTTGTCGATCAACGACGTCATGAAGAGTTTTACCGACTGAATGCGCGAAACCGGGTATGGCTGGCCAAACGGAACCTGCGCTGGCCCTTTAGTTGGATGTACGTGTCCAGTTGGGCCTTGGTGGAAGCAACCCGCCTGCGCAAGGATCCCGATGCGGTGCGGCAATATTTCAGCGGTTGGCTTGCCGGGTGGCGAGAGATTCCTTGGTATTCAACACCCCGGCCCAAACTCAAATGGTCGACCCATCTACGGATGCTCCTGGCGGGCCGACCACCCATAATCTAAGACTTTCGATCACTGCGTCCTTGCACGCAACCAAGCAGTAAATGGAGTTGAACATGGCAAAAACAGTCCTCACCTATGGCACGTTTGATCTTTTCCACATCGGACATCTGAACATCCTCAAGCGTCTGAAGGAAAAAGGCGACCGATTGATCGTCGGAGTATCCACCGATGAATTCAATGCCATCAAGGGCAAGAAGCCGATCGTTCCCTTCGATCAGCGGATCGAGATCGTCAGGGCAATCCAGTACGTCGACGAGGCCATCCCGGAAGACAACTGGGAGCAGAAGCGTTTGGACATTGCCAAGTACGATGTCGATGTCTTTGGCATCGGAGAGGACTGGAAGGGCAAGTTCGACGACTTGGGCGACAAAGTCGAGGTCGTATATCTTCCCCGCACCTCGGGCATCTCCACCACGGAATTGAAGCGGGTGCTGAGCGCCTTCGACGAACGCCATGTCGCCAAGCTGAAAGACACCCTCGACAGCTTGAGCCAGATAGTCAAGGAACTGAGCTAACCACCCCTTTCTTGGGTCAGGAGCACCACGTGGATCCGGCAGGCCGCCCCGGCGACCGGACGGATTCTGCGTGAAAGGGACCGAAGAGTTCCGCGAACGCAACCAACAGGTGATTATGATTACCCCCCAGCCAACGCACTTCAGGCAAGATATCCAAGGCCTGCGTGCCATAGCCGTCGGCCTCGTGGTCATCTACCACCTGCTACCCCAAGGCATCCCCGGCGGATTCATCGGTGTCGACGTCTTCTTCGTGATCTCGGGTGTATGGACGGAGCTTTCGGTAACGCCTGTGGAACGAACCGGTAGCACTGGTGCGAGGACCCGGTAGTGCCCGAACCCTCGCACCAGCACCCCACCGCTTTAGCTTGCAGGCTCAGCTCCTTGATCGGCGTGGGCGCGCCGGCGCATATTCGGCCCGTCAAGCTGGATCAGTTCACTGCTGGAAACAATGCGGTTAAGGATTGACTCGGCGATCACCGCATCGTGCAGCGACTTGTACCAGTCCTCGGGATCGAACTGCGACGTCACCACCGTGGCGCCCCGGTGTTCACGTCCTGCAAGGATATTGAGCAGTTCGCTCGCAGTCTCCGGGCTGATCGGCGTGGTCAGGAAATCATCCAGGACCAGGACATCGCAGTCGTGCAGGTCTCCGAGGAACTTCAGCCGTTCGGAGTCCGCCCGATGATAGACCGCGAGCTTATTGGCCAGGTCATCAAGCCGGAAGTAGCGTGCCGTGTGGTCGTGCCGGCAAGCCGCGTTGACCAAGGCCTGGGCCAAATACGATTTGCCGACACTTGATTTCCCGAGGATCACCAGATTCGTCGTCTGCTCAATCCACTGGCACGACGCGAGCCGTGCCACGACCTCCCGGTTCAGCGTCCTATCGGGCAGATAGTGGATCTCTTCAATGCAAGCGGCCGGGTTGGGCGTTTTCGACTCCTTGAGCAGTTTCACCACCCGACGCTGGGCCCGGGCCGTGGTCTCCTGGTCCAAGGCGTGACGGACCTTGCGGGAGAACGTCCATTCGTCATAGGCCGGATCGTTGGCCATGTCGATGACAGCCTGGCCGAACGCGGTCATCCGCAACCTGGTAAACAGCCCCATGTCATCTTCCGTCAGGTGGTGGTCAAGCACGGCCTTCCCCCGTCGTCGGCTCGGTCAGGCTTGCGTTGGTCAGCGCCTCGAGACTGAACTGCGAGATCCCGTCCAGGTGGGCACGGCTGGTATCCCGGACGCCCACCGTTCTCCCCGTCGCAGCGGACGGCCCCGGGCCAGGAGCGAGAGTTGCAGGACGCCCGGCATGGTCCGCACGCAGGACGGCGATGCGATGCTTGACCGCGGTATAGCTGATCGGGTTCCTCGCGTCGTGCACGCAGAGGTCGTGGCAGGCCTGTTCCAACAGGCTGCGGTTGTTGCCTTTCCCCAGCTCGAGGATGTTCAAGCACGACCGGTAGCCCTGGGCTTCGATCTTCTTCCGCTCCAGCAACCGGGTCAAAGCCTGGACCGTGTAGGGGCCGACCTTGGTCGCTTGCCGGATGAAATAGGCCCGGGTCCATAGCAGTGAGGTGTCCTCATACCCGTGCGGCGCATGGTCGGCGTCGGTGACGTAGGAATGACGCCGCGCCCCACGCTGGTGCGAAGCGATCACTGCCCCGCCGGCAAGGATCGTGACCTGCTCACCGACCACCCGCACGTCCAGGGTCTGCCCGGCGTGCTGGTGCGGAACCGAGTATTTGATCGTGTCGACCTGCACGTGCCAGTCCCGCGAGACCTTCGCCTTGCGCCACTGAACTTCCCGCCACGGCTCATCCGGGAGGCCGATCAACTCGGGGCGCTCGGCTTCCTCGAACCACTCACGCCGGGAGCGGGGCTCACCGCGGAAGGGCGTCCGTTCGTTGATCATGTCCATCTGTTCGGCCACGGCCTCATTGAGCTCATCCAGGGTCGTGAAGCGCCGGTCGGCAAGATAGTGGATGATCCAGTTCGTCACGATCTTCACCCCGGCCTCGACGTGGCCTTTCTCTTGCGGCTTGTAGGATCCGGTCGGGACTGCCGCGCTCTGGTAATACTCCAGGAAAGCCTCATAGGACTGGTTCACGTCCCGGGCCTTTTCATAGCGGCTGATCTGGTTCGAGGCGGTCGAGGCATTGTCGGGAATGACCAGTTGGGTCACGCCTTGAAAATATTCAAAGGCCCTGCGGTGCATCTGGCACCACGCTGGAAGCTTCTCGTCCAGGGACCCGTACGCGAAGATCATGCCCGAATACGGCAACGACGCCACGAAGACCGAGACCTTCGTGGTTTCCCGGGTGATGGGGTCGGTCAGCTGCATCTTGGTCCCGGCCCAGTCGACCTGCATCGTGCGTCCGGGTTCGTGCGTAAGCGGGCTGGTCAGGTCGTTGGCCTTCACGTGCTCGGCAACGATCTGGCAGAACCGTTCATACCCGTAAAACCGGGCGGAGCCCGTGTGCGGGGTGTCCAGGTAGCGGGCCCACATGACCTTTAACGGTGGCTTTTTCCGGCCGATCCGGGCCTTCACCACGGCATCGATGTTGACGGGAACGAACTCGCTGGACACGTTCTTGCGGCCATCGCTGAAAAGCCGGTCAAGGTCCTCATCGCTAAGCGCACCGACCTGATCAAGGGTGGTCAGTTTCTGGTCGTCAAGGACCTGGCGGGCCTTGGAGATCGTTCGATGCGAGCAACCGGCTCGCGCTTGGACCTGCCGATACGAATTGCCCTGCACCAGCAGGGCCATGATTTGTTTGTAATCAGCCACTACGGTCGGTTTCCTTTCACTGTCCACGACCTGTTGCCGTGGGTGAAAGCAATCCTGACTCTGAATCCCCCGAAGCGCTACCGGATACTTACATTTTTGCTACCGGTTCGTTCCACATGCGCTACCGAAAGCTCCGCCTAAACATCTCGGGGTTCCTGATCACTTCCCACCTCATCAAGCATCCGCCGCGCAAACCTGCGGAATACGGCAACTTTTGGTTACGCCGAATCAAGCGGCTCATTCCTGCATCGATGTTGGTATTGTTTTCCACTGTTGTCGCGGTCCGCGTATTGGCTCCGGAGTCCTTTTGGCGGGACAACGCGCTCCAGTCGATTGCATCCGCCTTCTATTCCCAGAACTGGTACCTGCTCGCCACCAGCGTTGACTATATGGCCGAAGACAATGCACCTACGGCGGTTCAACATTATTGGTCGCTGGCCGTCGAGGAACAGTTTTACCTTTTGTGGCCCCTGTGCATCGCCGCCCTTTGGTGGTTTGCGGTCAGGAGGAAACTCATTCCCAAGCGAATCGTGTTGGTCGGTGTTTCGCTCATTGTGGTTCTGTCCTGCGCCTATTCGATCTACCTGACCTCCGTGGAACCCGGGGTTGCCTATTTCTCCACCTTCACCCGTGCATGGGAACTGGCCCTGGGAGCAGTGGTGGCCTTGGTTCCCACTCCGCGGAAGCGCCTCAGTTCCTCGCTTGCGGGCGCCGCGATTGCCTGGGTGGGCATTGCCGGAATCATCGGTGCCGGCATCGCATTCGACTCGTCCACGCCGTTCCCCGGCTACCAGGCGGCACTGCCCGTCGTGGGTACGGGGCTGGCGATCTGGGTTGCTGCAACGTCGCGCTATTCGCCTACCACATTGCTTTCCTCCAGGCCCTTTCAGTTCCTAGGGGCGCACTCTTACTCGATCTACCTGTGGCACTGGCCGATCATTGTCTCGCTGCCGTTCGTTTCCGGTTCCTTGGGCGCCCTGGATCTGGTGGGCGTGGCGTTGGCAACCATCGCGCTGTCGATGCTCACCAAGAAATACGTCGAGGACGCCTTCCGCAAGACACTTGACGTCTCGCCCCTGGTGACGGCCCTGCGGTTCCTGGTCGTCGCCACGGCTTCCGTCGCCTTGGTGGCCGGAGGCGTCGCCACGGAAGCCCACCTCCGGGAGCAGACGGCCAACGTTTCGCTCGAGGCCGCACTGCAGGGATCCGTTCCCTGCTTCGGTGCGGCCGCGCTGCCGGATCGGAACGGCGCATGCCAACACCAGCCAAAGAAGGAACTGATCCTGTCTCCCGCGCTGGCAAAAGACGACAAGTCTGCAGCCTATGCGGATAGTTGCTGGTCCACCGAACCGTATGAAAAGAAGCCGACGTGCACCTACGGAACCGGCAAGACCAAGGTCGCGCTCGTTGGAAACTCCCATGCCGGGCATTGGCTTCCGGCACTTGAGGAAATGGCCGCCGAGAAGGACTGGACCATCACCACTTACCTCGTGTCGCGGTGCAATCCTACGCACGCACCGCTGAAGTTCGACGCCGACGTCAAGTCCCAAGGTTGCGCCGACTACGGCAAGTGGGTCCTTGACCAGACAGCCAACGGCCAGTTCGACCTGATCATCACCTCCGAACGGCAATCGGTACCGGTGGTTGGCCATTCCATGGCCACGACGGAGGCTCCGGCCCGTGATGGCTACGACGAGTACCTGGACCAGTGGACCGCCTCGGACACGCCTATCGTGGTTATCCGCGACACGCCTTATCCGGGTGCCACATTGCCAAACATCCCGGATTGCGTGGCCACGGCAACGGACGCCAATGCGCAGTGTTCGGGGAGTTCCGACAGGTGGGAGTGGATGGACCCCCTCGCGGAGGAGGCAGAGGAACGTGCAAAGGACAAGGTGGCGGTTATCGACCCCACAAAGTACTTCTGCCAGGAAGGCACATGCCCGGCAGTGATCGGCGGTGTCGTCGTGTACTTCGACGCCTCCCACATCACCGCCACCTACGCCAAGACCTTGACCCCGTTCCTGGAAAAGGATCTAGACATGGCGTTGCGCAAGATCACCTAGCGGCCAGGAATGTGACCCGCGGGCGTCAAGTCCGGCGCGGTGAATGCTTCCGCGCCGTGTCCCGCTTGGCGATCGCGGTGACAAACTAGGCCTGGATATCGGCACCGGTGACCGCGATTGCGGCCGCGATGAACCTCTCCGTGGGTCGGCCCAACGCGGGATCGCCGAATACCTCATCGCGAAGTGATCGTTGCCGGGCCGAGGGACCGTCGGCGGCCATGCGTGCAACCGTGTCCAAGGTATCCCGCCCGTTCCCTTCGAGCAGGTCCTCGGCTGCCTCGTCCAGCGAAAGGGCCTGCTCCGGGTCCAATTCCCGGATCATGGGTGTATCGGTGCTGTGCAACAGCATCAGGGGCCTGTCCAGCCCGATGGCATCCATGGCCATGGCCGAAATATCGCACACGACGATATCCGAGCCCATGATGCTGAGTGAGGAATCGCCCGCTACCTCGACGCGGTGACCGGCGTCCTTGTCCCTGGCAGCGGCCGCTTCGATGGCTTTTTCAATACGGGCAAGCTCCCGGCGGGCCGTTGCCGACCAGGTGCCGGTTTTGGGGTGTGGCCGAAACACGACACTGAAACGTCCGTCCGCCAGCATCGCTTCGACAAGGCGGGCCGCCACGGTGGTGATGGACGAGTAGGCCATGGATTTCCCGTCTCCCTCCCAGGTCGGCGCGTACAGCACGTTAGTGCGCCCGGCGGGGGGGTGCACCGGGGAACACGCAGCGGGAATGTCGAGTTGGGGCCTGCCGATCTCGACGAGCTTGGCAGGGTCAAAGCGGGGGATGCCCTCCAGGATGCGGGTCCGGGCGGCACGGCCGGCAATGAAGGCAAAGTCATAGGCCTTGAGCTGGTTGGAGACCATCGACGACTTTTCGCTTTCGCCGTGGCTCAGGTGCACGTGGGCCGGGCCGCTGATCCGCAGCATGGTGAAGTTGGCCTGTGAGTTGTTGACGTAGAAAATGCCGGAGGTGCCCCAGGACGCCAGGGCCGTCTCGATACGCTCCATGGAGCGTGACAGAAGTACCGGCAGTCCGGTTCGCCGCGTGACCAGTTCGGCCGTGAGCGCGTTCATCAACACCAGGCACACGCCGTGTCCGCTGCGCTGGAGGGCTTCAAAGGGCGCCAGCCACTGTTCAAGTTGGTAGCTTTGGGCGGGACCTTCAGCAAAGAAGACCACGAAATCAACGGTCTCCGAAGGTCCGGGCAAGTTGTTGCGAAGAGTCCTGGCCACCCTTTTCTCGACGGCAACGGCATGGATTTTTCTGGACATGAGTTGGGACTGTCGCAACACGACTTCGAAGATGCTCACCGCTCCATACTATGTGCGTCTTCGGGGGAGCCTGCGCCCGGATGTCGGAACCTGCCAGGGAAAATGAATAGACTGGTGGGGCGGCAAACGTACCTGTGCGCATTGGATTCGATACCTCGAAGGTTGTGTTTATGTCTCTGGAGTCCGGTTGGAAAGGCCGAGTTGGCGCCAAGGTTCCGCCCGGCTTCTGGCGACGGGCCATCGAACTCCTGGACAGCAAGACTCCCGCTTCCACCCTCTCCATTGCAGAGCTTAGGCGTGTGCAAGGCGTCGCCTTTTCGGGCAGCGGACCCGGGTCCGCACAGCAGGTCCAGTGGACAGGCGGCAGGGCACTGGTCCATGTTGGCGAGCGCGACGCCTCGGAGTTGCGTTCCGCATTGAAGTCCGCCGGCTGGGTTCTGGAGCCGATCGCGGAGGACGCGCTTGCGCCGGGAGCGGTATCCGGCTGGAGCTGCGCGACCAGGTCCCAGACGGGTCGCCGCAGGGACCTCGTCGAGGCGATCGGAGTGCACCTGTTGGTTGTCCCGGACGGCAGGAATCCAACCGCCAAAAACGTCCTGGAAGTGGCCGAACCCATCGACTTGGTCTACACGTGGGTTGATGGCGCCGATGAAGAGTGGCAAAGACAGCGGCGTGAAGCCCAGGCAATGATCTCCGGGGACCTGTTGCCAACCGCCGACGACCAGGCCAGATACGCCTCGCATGACGAATTGCGCTATTCGCTGCGATCGGCCGAGGCCTTCCTTCCTTGGGTCAACCACATCTATGTGGTGACTGCGGGACAGCGCCCCGAATGGCTCAACGTCGACGATCCCAGGATCTCGCTCGTGGACCACCGCGAGATCTTTGCCAACCCCGAGGCCCTGCCGACATTCAATTCACACGCCATCGAGTCGCAGTTGCACCGGATCCCCAATCTTTCCGAACGTTTCGTGTACGTCAACGACGACGTGTTCTTTGGCCGTTTGCTGGGTCCGCAGGTCTTCTACACGCCGACGGGCTACCCGAAGTTCGCACTCACCAGTGCGAGATTCGATCTCCCGGAGGCACAGAACCTGCCGGTCAACGTCGCGGCCATGAACAACAATCGCCTCCTGCAGGCCGCCTTTGGAAAATCGGCCGCCCACAAGTTCAAGCACGTCGCCCATGCGCAACTCAAATCGACCTTGACCACCATCGCGCAGCGGCACCCGGTGGAAACCGACCGGACGGCCAGGGCACGGTTCAGAAGCGATACGGACCTGTCCATTCCCTCGGCCCTTGCGCACTACTACGGATGTGCCCTCGGCGCGGCGTTCCCCGCGGAGATCGATTACCAATACGTCGACCTGGGCGCGGAACAGGTGCACCTCAAACTGGCCAGGCTGTTCCTGCAAGAGCGTCCGCAGATGTTCTGCCTGAACGAAGTCAGCGTCCATGAACACCAACATGCGGATCGCACCTCGACGGTGAAGGAGTTCCTGCAGCACGTGTTTCCGTGGCCGTCCTCCTTCGAAATCGCCAGTGCGGGCGGGGGCGAACGCGTACGGCAACGGGGCCGCAGCGGGACTCATGGCAGCTTTTCCGGGGCCACTTGGCCCCAGGCGAATGGTGAGACCGCTCATCCCCGCCCCAAAGATTTCTCCTGAACGAAAGGTTGCTTTGTGAAGCAAACACCCAAGACCTTGGCCGGCATGGTCCAGGACCTGTACGGAAAGCGCATCCACCGGAAGGACGCCCAACGGAAATCCCGGACGCTCAAGGGCTCGCTTTCCCTGGCTGTCAGCCAAGAGGGGCGTTTCCTCCGGGTACATGCGGCCACGAGCCAAAGACCGCTGGGATTGAGTGTGCTTCACGGCAAGACCGTCATCGAACGCATTGCGTTTGACTCCATGGAAGATGCGGGAGCGGCTGGCTATCTCTCCACCGGGGCGATCGACCTCGCATCCCTGTGCGGGCAATGGAACGCACTGGCACCCGTGCTGGTGGGGGAGCCCGAGGACGATTTCGACGGCGTCGACGGCGTCGTACGTGCTTGCCTCGAATATGAAGGCGAAATCGGTGCACTTCCACTCGGAGTGGCTGCGGTCGAGCTTGATGCAGTCGAGGGAACACTGACACGGGCCGAGGTCAATGAGTTGGTGGATGAAGGTTCGATCGAGGTGGGGGAACCGGTGCGGTTCCATCGCGTGCTGGGTCGCGCAGCCCGTACCGACCTGAACTCCCTCGTAGGTCATGAAGCTCCCGACGGACTCGCCCGCCCCTATGTCAACAAGCGCGGCGAGCTCGTGATCGCCATGAACCGCGAGATCCGGCACAGTGTCAAGCTGCGCACCGACGCCATTTCCGTTGTCGCGGGAAACCTGAAACTTTCCGGAGTCGCCTACAGCCGGAGTTCGCGTCTGTCATCCGCACGGCTCTTGGTCCTGGGTCGGCGAAGCGGCCAGGAATTCACCGGTGCCGTTGATCTTCGGTTGATGCAGGAGCAGACCAGCCTGCGCAACGGATTCGGCAGGTACAGGTGGGCAGCGGAAGCCGCCCTTGCCGATGTTGACTGGGACACGATCGAGTCCACGGACAACTTTGACCTCTACCTCGAGTTTGGCATCCAGGGGGTTGACGAGCCGAAACGTGTGCGCGTGGCCAGGACCCCATATGCGATACGCGCCACCACGCGCGCCGGCGACGTCACCCGCGACGGCAAGACCCTGGTCGTCAATCCCTATTACACCTTCAAGGGCAAGGCCACGTCCCTGATTCTTGAGGTGCTGGACGAGTCCTCGTTCAAAGTGCTCCAGGACTTCAGCCCCGCCAAGCACCTGTTGGCCAGCCGTGGACGGAAGCCCGTCTGGCTCATCGGGGAACTGCCCTACAAGGCCCAGGACAATGGTTACCATTTCTTCCGTTATGTCAGGGAAAGCCACCCGGAAGTAGATGCCTACTACGTCATAGACAAGGCATCGCCGGAATTCGAAAACGTCTCCCGGCTTGGGAATGTCATCGGCCACCAGTCGAAGGAACATTTCGAGATCGCGCTGGCCGCGGACCGCATCGTTGGATCGCACCACCCCGATTATCTGTACCCCACGCGCCATCCGTCTTTCCTCGCGAAGTCACGCGCCGGGAAGGTCTTCCTGCAGCACGGCGTCATGGGAACCAAATGGATGGTTCCAAACTACGGAAAGAAGTCGGCCGGATTCCAGACCGATCTGTTCTGTGTTTCTTCCGAGCGTGAGAAATCCTATATCGTCAAGGACTTCGGCTACGATCCAGGGGAGGTGGTGGTGACGGGCCTGCCGCGCTTCGATGCACTCTTCGACAGGGACGTACCTGTCCGACCCCGACAGGTCCTGATCATTCCCACCTGGCGGGACTGGCTGCAAGACGAAGGATCGTTCCTCGAGTCCGACTACTTCCAGAAGTGGAACGAATTCCTGCATGATCCCGCCCTGGCCGGCCTGGTGCGTGAACACGAACTCGAACTCGTCTTCTGCCTGCACCCCAACATGCAGCACCTGAGGTCATTCTTCACCGGAGCGCCGGTCCGTATCGTCGGGCAGGGCGAAGTCGATGTCCAGTTCCTCATGAAGCAAAGCGCCGCCATGGTCACCGACTACTCGAGCGTTGGCTTCGACTTTGGATTCCTGGACAAGCCCGTCCACTACTTCCAGTTCGACCGCGACCGGTTCCTGGGTAAATTGGGATCGCACCTGGACCTCGATCGCGAGTTGCCGGGGCGGATCTCGTTTACGCGTGAAGCACTGTTGGAATCCCTGGCTTTAACGGTAGGGCGCAGGATGCAGATGGAAACCACCTATCATGACCGCGCATCCAAATTCATCGTGGCCCGTGACCGCGGCCATTCCTCCCGTGTCTTCGAGGCCATCCGGGACATGCACGTGCCGCTGGTTGACATCAAGGATCCTCGGGAAAGCGAGTTGGCCGATCGCGCACAAGAACGCTTCCGGAACAGCCGCTTCTATTTCCCGCTAATGAAGCGGTTGCAGGTGCTCGCCGGCAAGTTGCCCATGGACAATGACCTCGTCGTCTTTGAATCCGGTCTAGGCAAGCAGTACGCGGACTCCCCGCGCTACATCTACGAGGAAATGCTCCGGCGCGGGGACACGCGCAAGAAGGTCTGGATTTACTCGGGAACCCATGGGTTCACCGACCCAAACACCACGACCGTCAAGCGCCTGTCGCCGGCATACTTCTGGAATCTGGCCCGCGCCAAATACTGGGTGGTGAACCAAAACCTGCCCTCCTACATGACGCGGCGCAAGAATGGCGTCTATGTCCAGACGTGGCACGGTACCCCGCTCAAGCGGATGCTGAACGACATCGAGGACATCCACGGCCGCGACGACGGCTACCTAGACCGGGTGACGCGTGCCATCGGCCAGTGGACCCACCTCCTGTCGCCCAGCCCCTACGCGACCGAGGCGATGCGTAGCGCCTTTGCATACACGGGACCCGTCCTGGAACTGGGGTACCCGCGCAACGACCCCTTGCTGCGACCTGAGTCGCGGGTGCGGGCGCAGGAAGTCAAGACCACCCTGGGGATCCCCGAGGGCCACAAGGTCGTGCTCTATGCGCCAACGTTCCGTGACGATGCCAGCAACGGGAAGGGACGGTTTACCTTTGAGCTGCCCTTCGACCTCGAGGCATTTGACGAACGCTTTGGGGAGGACACGGTGCTGTTGCTGCGGATGCACGTGCTGGTCAGTTCCGGGCTCCGGATTCCGGAGGAGCTGCGAGGGAGGATCGTTGATGTTTCGGCCTATCCGGAGATCCAGGACCTGTACCTCGCCAGCGATGTCCTGATAACCGACTACTCCTCGGTCTTCTTTGATTTCGCCCTCCTGCGCAGGCCAATCCTCTTCTTCGCTTACGACCTTGAGAACTACCGCGACAACCTGCGCGGCTTCTACATGGACTACGAAAAGGAACTCCCGGGGCCGATCGTCACCGACGAGGACCAGCTGTGGGCGGCACTCGGGAGTGCACTGGACGGAGAACTGGGGCAGACCGGTCCCAGCGACGAATTCATCTCCAGGTTTGCTCCCCATGACGACGGAGAATCTGCCGGCAGGGTTGTCGATGAAATTTTCGGCACGGGCCAGCCTGTGACGCAACGCGCGTTCCTCAATGGTTTTGGCTCCCGTCGCAAACCGCGCTAGGATGTAATGTCGGTCTATGTTCTACAGGAGTCATCATTAGCGAAAAGCGTTCAGATCGTTCGTCGTCACACGACATCGATCGCAGTTCGCCCCTGGTTTTCTTAACCAAGGATCTTGGGCGAAGCCCCGGAAACATGACGACCCTTGATGAGGTGGTCGCCGCACCAGCTGAAATCGGTGTGGCACTCATCGGAGTCCGTGAAGGATCGGAAGTTGATCTGGATCTGCGATTCGAAGCCGTGCACGAGGGCATTCTGGTCTCCGGAACCGCCACTGTTGAAATCAGCGGTGAATGCGGACGGTGCTTGGAAGCCATGGCGTACGACTTCGATGCCGACATTCAAGAACTTTTCTACTACGAGGGCTTACACGAGTTCACCGAAGAAGAAGAGCTCGACCAGTACCAGGTTGTAGATGATCGTATTGATCTCGAACCGGTGCTCCGGAATGCAGTGGTGACCGCACTGCCGTTCCAACCGGTATGCCGGGAAGACTGTGCAGGGCTTTGCTCCGAATGTGGAAAAAGCCTGAATGAGGATCCTGAGCATCACCATGAGGTCTTGGATCCTCGTTGGGCAGCGCTTGCCGGGCTGACCGACATCGTCGCAGAGGACGCGACACAGAGTACACATTCAGTCGAGAGAGAAGAGAAGTAGCCGTGGCTGTCCCGAAGAGGAAGATGTCCCGCTCAAACACTCGCGCCCGTCGCGCCCAGTGGAAGGCAACCGCGCCTACCCTGGTGAAGACCATGGAAAATGGCCGCGTCACCTACAGCCTGCCGCACCAGGCAAAGGTTGTTACGGATTCCGCAGGCACCGAGCTGTTCCTTGAATACAAGGGTCGCAAGGTCGCAGACGCGTAAGTCTGTCTGATGCCTTCAACAGAAGAGCTTTTGAAGCGTCTCGGGGTCACTATTGACCCCGAGACGCTTCGTCTTGCCCTCACACACCGTTCCTACGCCTACGAGCATGGTGGCATCCCCACCAATGAACGTCTGGAATTCCTGGGAGACTCCGTGCTCGGCTATGCCGTCACCGACCACCTCTACAAGAATTACCCGGACCTGCCCGAAGGCGACCTGGCCAAGCGACGTTCCGCCGTTGTCAGTACCCGTGCCCTGGCTGGTATCGCCCGTTCCCTTGGCGTAGGGGAATTCATTCTCTTGGGTCAAGGTGAAATCCTGACCAATGGCAAGGACAAGTCGTCCATTCTTGCTGACACGATGGAATCCCTCATCGGTGCGACCTTCCTGAACCACGGGATTGAAGTGGCCAGGCAAATGGTCATGCGCCTCATCCTGCCGTTGTTGCACGACGTGGACGTCCTGGGCGCCGGGACCGACTGGAAAACCGCTATCCAGGAAATCGCCGCAGCCAAGAAGCTCGGCGCCATCGAGTACCGTGTCACGGGCTCCGGCCCCGACCACGCACGTACCTACATCGCCGTGCTCCATATTGGCGGCACACCGTACGGGCAGGGAACCGGTCCCTCCAAGAAGGAAGCCGAGCAGGAATCAGCGGCAGTGACCTGGAAATTGGTCGGCCCGCAGAATGACTCGGCCAAGGCCAACTAAGCAATGCCTGAACTTCCGGAAGTCGAGGTTGTTCGGCGAGGTCTGGAGGACTGGGTCGTTGGTCGGACCGTCGAAGCGGTCCAGGTCGTAGATCCACGATCGGTTCGCCGACATCTCGGAGGACCGGCTGATTTCACCGCGAGCCTAACCAGGACCGGCATTGGCGCGGCGGTGCGCCGCGGAAAGTTCCTGTGGTTGCTGCTCGACGGATTGCCAAGGCCCAGCGCGTTGGTGGCCCATCTGGGCATGAGCGGACAGCTGTTGGTGGAGGAGCCCGCCGCGCCGGACGAGAAGCACCTGAAGGTGCGCCTTGAACTGTCTCCAGAGGCCAACAAGCCGAACCAACTGCGGTTCATCGACCAAAGAATCTTTGGCGGCATGTTTCTCTCGCCCCTGGTGCCCACCGGTGACCAATTTCCCGGAGGCCAAGGTTCCGAGGCACCGTGGATTCCAGAGGCCGCGGCTCACATCGCCCGGGATGTCCTTGATCCCGCTTCGACCCCCGAGGTCCTCTATCAAGCCCTGCGCAAGAAGAATACTCAAGTCAAGCGCGCAATCCTGGACCAGCAGGTCATTTCCGGTGTCGGGAACATCTACGCGGACGAAGCACTTTGGGCCGCCAAGCTGCACGGTCTGCGCTCCACCGCCACGATCCGCCGCCCCGATGTAATACGACTCCACACTGCACTCGTGGACGTCATGGGCCGTGCGCTTGTTGCCGGCGGAACAAGCTTCGACGCGCTTTATGTCAACGTCAACGGAGCTTCCGGTTACTTTGACAGGTCGCTGAACGCCTACGGCCGCGAAGGCCGGGACTGCCAGCGTTGTGCCGAGGAGGGCGTGCTGTCGGTGATCAGGCGCGATCCCTTCATGGGACGCTCCTCCTACAGTTGTCCCAGGTGCCAGCGCAAGCCCCGCTAGGCCAAAAATGCCCCGCGGGACTTGACCGTTACAACCCCTGGACCTCGGCGACCACCTGGTCGTTAAACGGTGCCCATGCCTCGACCGCCCATGGGCCAAAGGGTTTGTCGGTC
The DNA here is from genome assembly GCF_030512175.1 of Paeniglutamicibacter sulfureus. Taxonomy (GTDB): domain Bacteria; phylum Actinomycetota; class Actinomycetes; order Actinomycetales; family Micrococcaceae; genus Paeniglutamicibacter; species Paeniglutamicibacter sulfureus. Next base: position 2,320,793 of record NZ_JAULBL010000002.1, read on the forward strand.
AAAGTCACACAGGCCGCACCCAGTACCGGGTCGACCCAAAGGAACGTTCCAGCCTGGCCAAAGTGTCCGTAGGTTTCCGGCGAGTTCAGCGTGCCGGTCCAGTGCGGGGACTTCTCCGACCGGATTTCAAAACCCAGTCCCCAGGTGTTGTTCTTTTGCCGTCCGTAGCCGGGGAGGATCCCGGGAAGGTCCGGGAAAACCACGTGGGTTGCCTGGGAATGGGTTTGCACGTCCAACAGCGTCGGGTCCTGCAATTCGGCCGCGAACGTCATGAGATCGCCCAGGGTCGAGACGCCGTCCGCTGCGGCGCTGCCGTCCAGGGATGTGGAGTCCATGCCGAGCGGTTGCAAGACGGCTTCGCCCAGGTAGTCGGCGAATTTCATGTCGGTGGCTTTCTCCAGTGTCTCGGCCAAGACCTCAAAGCCGGCATTCGAATACAGGCGCCGGTCACCAGGGGCAAAGCGCACCTTGCGTTCGGCAAAATCGTAACCGGAGGTGTGGGCCAGGAGATGCTTCACGGTGGAGCCTTCGGGGCCGGCCGGCGTGTCGTGCTCGAAAGCTCCCTCCTCCACCGCGACCAGAAATGCGTAGGCACTGAGCAGCTTGGTGACTGAGGCAAGTGCAAAGCGGTGCTCAACATCGCCGTGTGATCCCAGGACTGCGCCGTCGGCGGCAACCACGGCCGAAGCCGCCTGTGTCGAAGGCCATGAATCGATGGCCGAAAGACTCTTCAAAGGGTCTTCTCCTAGCATTCTTGATGAAAATACCTGTATGCCGGGCTTGACCTACGCTCTTGAGCCAACCTGACTCGATAGTATGGAAGGCAGCCCTCCGACCACTTTAGTCACCAATTAGCCAGGACGCTCCCACGTGCATTTGAAAACACTCACCGTTCGCGGATTCAAGTCGTTTGCCTCGGCAACGACCTTTGAATTCGAACCGGGTGTCACCGCCGTGGTCGGCCCCAATGGTTCGGGCAAGTCAAACGTTGTCGATGCACTTGCCTGGGTCATGGGGGAGCAGGGCGCCAAGACCTTGCGTGGCGGCAAGATGGAGGATGTCATCTTCGCCGGCACCTCCGGCCGCGCGCCGCTTGGCCGCGCGCATGTCTCCCTGACGATCGACAACAGCGACGGTGCGCTTCCCATCGAATACGCAGAAGTCACCATTTCCAGGACCCTGTTCAGGGCGGGCGGCTCCGAGTACGCCATCAACGGCAATTCATGCAGGCTCCTGGACATCCAGGAACTCCTCTCGGACTCCGGCCTGGGACGGGAAATGCACGTGATCGTCGGCCAAGGACAGCTTGACCGAATCCTGCATGCCACGCCCGAGGACCGCAGGGGCTTCATCGAGGAGGCCGCCGGTGTTCTCAAGCACCGTCGGCGCAAGGAAAAGACCGTACGGAAACTTGACGCCATGCAGGGCAACCTGAACCGGCTCGAAGACCTCACCAGCGAGATCCGCCGCCAGCTCACACCCCTTGGCAAACAAGCCAAGATCGCCCGCCGCGCCCAGAGCGTCCAGTTCGACGTGCGTGATGCCAAGTCCAGGCTCCTGGCCGATGACCTGGTGACCTTACGCGACACACTGGAAAAGGACATCGCCGACGAAGAGTCACAGCGGTCAGCCCAGCAAGTGGTCCAGGCCCGGCTCGAAGAAGCCCGGGCTGAGCTCACCAAGCTTGAAGTCGCGGCTGCCCACGCCACCCCCGCCCTCAATAAGGCGCGGGACCTCTGGTTTGGCTTGACCTCCACGCGGGAACGCTTCAGGTCCCTGGGTGCCCTGTCAGCGGAACGCTCCCGCCTGCTCGGAACCGACGGCATTGAAGCCGACCCGAGCCGTGATCCCGACCGGCTCGAAGCACAGGCTGAGCGACTGCGCGAAGAGCTGGAGGAACTCGAGGAAAACCTCGAGATTCGCCAGGAGCTGCTTGAGGAAGCCCTCGAGGCCAAATCGCAGGCCGAGGAAGCAGCACATGCCGAACAACAGCGCCTGACCACTGAATTGCGGGTGGCAGCGGACCGCAGGGAAGGGCTCGCCCGGCTCGCCGGGCAAGTGGGCGCCTCCCGCAGCAAAGTCGAAGCGGCAGAAGGTGAATTGGGCAGGTTGCGCGAGTCGCTTCAGGGCTGGTCAGCGCGTCGCGAGGGTACCGCCAACGAGTTTGCCGCCCTTGAGCAACAGGCGGCATCCGTCCAGGACGGAGAGGAAGACCTCGATACGGCCTATGAACATGCTGCCGACCGCCACGAGGCGCTGGTAGCCCAGATGGATACCCAACGCCGGACTGAACAAGAACTTGCCACGCAATTGGGTTCCCTGCGCGGAAGGCTTGAGGCGCTGCGCGAGGGGGCCGTCCGCAAGGATGCCTCGGAAGATATCCTTGCCGGCGGGCATGAAGGCATGCTGGGGCGCCTCTCGGAACACCTGGAAGTCGAGACGGGCTATGAGATTGCCGTTGCGGCCGCCTTGGGCCCGATTGCCGAAGCCATTGCCGTCCAGGAACTGGACCACGCCCTGGAGATCCTGGGCGGGCTGCGCGCATCAGAGGGAGGGCGTGTCCATCTGGTCAGTGGAAATCTTGACGCCTCTTCCCACGGCATATCGCCTGCGTCTTCGGGGAAGCATGTATTGGACGTCATCAGTGCACCCGAAGCATTGCGCGGCACGTTGGCACACCTGTTGGGAACCACGGTGGTCGCCACGGACCTTGCCGAGGCGAAGCATTTGTTGTCACAGGATGCAGGTACCCGGGCAGTGACACTGGCCGGTGACATTCTCACTGCGGGTTCTGCCAGTGGCGGCACCGCTGCCGCCCCTTCGCTGATAGAACAGAACGCAGCCATCGCCGAAACCGAAGCCGAACTGGCTCTGATTGAGGAACGCCTTGGTTCCTTGCGCCTGGAGGCAGCTGACCTCACCGCCGGGCTCATGGCCGCCGAGGAGGCCGCAGACACGGCATTGAGCCGTTTGCACGATTCGGATGCGAGGATCTCGGCCGTAGCCCAGCGCATGGAGCACCTGGGATCCCTGCTCCGACAGGGCCAGGACGAACGCGAGCGCCTCGAACAGCAGATTGCCATTGCCCAGGAAAAGCTGGAAGTGGAGCAGGAGAAGCTCGCCGAACTCATTGAGCGCCTGGACATGGCCCAGGAGTCACCTGCGGAACACGAACCAGAGACTGACCAGCGCGATGAACTGGCGGCTGCCGCCTCAAGCGCGCGGCAAAAGGAACTGGATGCCCGTCTGGCCCTGCGCAGCGCGGAGGAGCGTGCCAACGGGCTGCGCGGTCGGGTCGAGTCCCTGAAACGTGCGGCGGAAACCGAACGCCGGGCACGTGCCGAGGCGCAACGCCGGGCCGAGATCCGCCGCAAGCAGGCCGCCGCTGCCCGCGAGGTCTCGGCCAAGGTCGAACGCGTCGTTTCGTTCATGGATATATCGATCGAGCTGGCCGACCGGGAGCGGGAAGAGTTCCAGGCCCGGCGCGAGGAACTGGAAGCCGAACTTTCCCTCGTGCGCGGACGCGTCGACAAGCTGGGCCATGAGTTGGCGGAGCTGACGAATTCTGTCCACCGCGACGAGATGGCTCGGGCAGAACAGCGCATGCGCATTGAATCGCTGGAGAACCGATCCATAGAGGAACTCGGGTTGACCAGCGAGCACCTCATTGAGAACTTCGGTCCGCACCTGCCGGTTCCGCAGCCCGCTGCCGAGGACGACAAATGGGCTGCCCTGCGCGCTGAAGTAGATGACGAGGGCAACGCCATACCCGAAGGAATCCCGTTTGACCGCGTCGAGCAGGAAAAAAGGCTGAAAAGGGCCGAACGGGATCTTGCTGCGTTGGGCAGGGTCAATCCGCTGGCGCTGGAAGAGTTCGCTGCGCTTGAGGAGAGGCACAAGTTCCTGACCTCGCAACTGGAGGACCTGCGGAAGAGCCGCAAGGACCTGCTCGATATCATCAAGGACGTCGACGAGCGCGTGGAGCGTGCCTTCACGGAGGCCTATAACGACACCGCGGCACAGTTCGAGCGGGTCTTTGGGAGATTGTTCCCCGGGGGAGAAGGGCGCCTGGTCCTCACGGATCCGGAGAACATGCTGACCACCGGCATTGAAGTGGAAGCCCGTCCCGCCGGGAAGAAGATCAAGCGGCTTTCCTTGCTCTCCGGTGGCGAGCGGTCGTTGACTGCCGTCGCACTGTTGGTGGCGATCTTCAAGGCACGTCCGTCACCCTTCTACGTCATGGATGAAGTGGAAGCCGCGCTGGACGACACCAACCTGGGTCGCCTGATCACCATCTTCGAGGAGCTGCGCGAATCCAGCCAACTCATCGTGATCACGCACCAAAAGCGCACCATGGAAGTGGCGGACGCGCTCTACGGCGTCACCATGCGTGGAGACGGCGTTTCCATGGTGATCAGCCAGCGCATCGAACGGTTGGCGCGCGAAGTCGAACTGATATGATGCTTGTCAATCTTCGGTTTATACGTTAAAGGGTGGGCATGGGCTTGTTCGGTTTTGGCAGGAATTCGTCGAAAGCCAGTAATGCGAAGTCCTTGGGGCACCCCGAGGTGGATCCTCGAGCTCCGGCGATCGATATGACGGAACCCGCCGCAGGTGAAATGGATTCGCCGAACGGGACGGATGGCTGCATCATTAGCGTCATCATCCCCGTGTACAACACCATGCCGTACCTGACCGAGCTGCTGAACTCGCTCGAGGCACAGGACCTGGACAAGGGCAGCTTCGAGGTCATTGCAGTCAACGACGGTTCGACCGACTACAGTGGCGAGATCCTGGATGTGTATGCCAAGCGCAACGCGAACTTCCGCGTGGTCCACCAGGAGAACAGCGGATGGCCGGGCAAGCCGCGCAACGTCGGGATCGACGTCGCGCGCGGCGAGTATGTCTTCTTCTGCGACGGCGACGACGTACTGGGGCGCGAGGCGCTGCGCCGCATGGCCGAGTATGCGCAACGCCACCACGTGGACATCCTGATCCCCAAAATGGTCGGCTTGGGCGGACGCAAGGTCATGTCCGGCCTCTACCGGGCCACGCGACTTGACACCCCGCTGGAAGTCGCGCTGCGTTCGCTGAACCCCATCAAGCTCATCCGCCGCTCAATCATGCTCGAGAACGGGATCCGCTTCAAGGAAGAGCCGGTGCGCCTGGAGGACGGCATGGCCGTCACCGAGGCGTACATGGCCGCCGGGCGCATCTCCATCCTTTCCGACTACGACTACTACCAGGCGCGGTCGCGCAGCGACGGGCAAAACATCAGCATCCGACTCATCGAGCCGCTGGGGTATGTGGGCTCGCTCAGCGAAATCGCCCGGATTGTGACCGAACACGTGGGCGACGCCGAGCGCGCACGGAAGCTGGTGGCCGCCCTGTTCATCCGGAAGGGCCTGCGCTTCTACGAGGGCAAGCGGTTCCTTGACTACGACGACGAGGGCCGCAGCCAGTGGATGGGTGCGCACGCTCGGCTCCTGGACCGGTTCCTGCCGGGAGACACCACCGGCCTGTTTGACGGAGTGCACCGGGTGCGGGTGGCAGCGATCCGCGCCGGACGGCTTGACGAGCTCGTGAGGCTGGCCGAGGCCGACCTCGCCAGCGCCCGCAATCCAGATCTGGTCGCGCTGGATGCCACCGCATCAGGCGTCCGCCTCCAGATTCGAAGTTATGCGACGGACCGCACCGCGCGCGAAGTGATCATCGAGGACCGCGACACGGGCCAGAAGGCCGGTATTCCACTCGTGGTTGGCGAAGGCGGGCTGCTGTACGCCGCCCTGGACAGCTCTGCGATGGCCGCAACCCTGCAGCGTCTGGGCAACGTTTGGCTCTCCTACAACACCGAGGACACCGATCTTCGGCGCGTCGCGATGGATGGCGAAATACCCTCCGCCGATTCAAACAAGGTGCGCTATTACCGCACGGCGCACGGGTTCTTCAGCATCGATGTGCGTAAGGCCGGCTGACAGTCTCCTGACCGGATCCACGCCCTCCTGTTGGTAGGCTGGTCACCCACGGGCCGCCCCGTGCGGTTTCCGAATTGAAAGCGTGGACCGCGATGCGGTCCACTGACACTCTGGGCGAAAGAATTAGACTTGATGACTGCTGGAATGATGCGACTGCTGGTTTCGGAATTGGCCAACGGGCCTGACGCGGAACGGCTCTTCACCAGCTTCACCGCCAGCCAGGACGCCGTGCGAGCCACGCTGCCGATCCTCGGCTCCACGGTCGCGGTGCGTGCTGTGCCGGACGCCACTGGCTACATGGTAGGCCTTGTCGCCCTCAATGGCGCCGCCCTCAAGTGGCTCAACGACGTGTTCATCACCAAGGCATCCGTTGGCTTTGACGCGGCCGGCAACCCGATGCATACCCTGGAACGAGGGGTCCCGGTTGGCCTGCTCGCTGAGGCCATCGTTCGGGTCGCCGGGACCGCACTGGCCCTGCGTCACCAGGAAGAAGCCGGCGACTTCGCCCCGGGAAGTACAGTGGCCATGCACTGGTACTCGGCTAAGTTCAACTTCGGCGACTGGATAGGTCCGCAGCTCGTCCAGGCTTACACCGGGCGACAGCCAGTGCAATCCGACCGGCCCGGTGTCGGCGGCCGGGTGCTCTACAGCGTCGGCTCGATCCTGCACAGAGTCACCCGGAACAACGTCGATGTCTGGGGCAGCGGCTTGATGCGCCCGCTAACCGCCAAGGAGATCGAGGTCCGCTCGGCACTCAAAGGCGTGAAGATCCAGGCGGTGCGCGGCAAGGACACCCGTCGCGAGCTGCAGGAGTCGCTCGGCTGGGACGTCCCGGAAGTATACGGGGACCCGGCACTGCTGCTGCCCGACATCATCCACCCGGCCAATGCCCCGCACGGACAGGTTGCTGTGGTCCCGCACTACGTGCACCTGCCGCAGCTCGACATACACGGAATCGGCGGGCGACTCGTTGATGTGCGCGGCGACGTCAAATCCGTTGTGGAGCAGCTGGCGGGGGCGAGTGCCGTGGTCTCCAGCTCGCTGCATGGGCTGATAGTGGCCCAAGCCTACGGGGTGCCGTGGGTGTGGCTGGACGTGACGGACCATCAGCTTGGTGGCAAGGACTTCAAGTTCGAGGACTTCTTCACTTGCCTCGACCGGAACGCGGTCTGTCGCGTGCAGATCTCCAAGGAAGAGCTGGCGACCACCGACCTTGCCGCCTTCGCCGCGCAGGCCACGCTCCCGGAACTGCACATTGACCTGCAACTGCTGCGCGACGCCCTGCCCGTGGCACACGCCGAGGGCCCGCTGCGCGCGCAATACCGAGCCGAAATCCAGGCACTGCGGTAGCCACCTCTGTTTGCACGCATTTTGCTGTGTCCCTCCCGGCGACGACCGGTGAGGGGCGCATTGCATTGCCGGGAACCGTTCACGCGTAGGCCCTGGGGAGAAGCACATCCATGTGGCTCTTTGAACCCCGCAACCCTGCGCCAATCCGGGATCAGTGTTTCGGGGAAGCTTGGTCGGACGGCTCGCGCTTTTCCCTAACCGGGAGCCAAGCGATGACCCCCATCAGACCCAGGGCGCCACTGACGGTGAATGCCCACCCGAAGCCTGCCCGGTCGGCGATCAAACCGGCCAGGATCGGACCGATGATGGAGCCGAAGTCGGTTGCCATCTGGAAGGTGGCCATGACCTTTCCGCCGTTGCGGCCCTGGCCGACCACGTCAGCGATCGCTGCCTGCTGGGCCGGGCCCATCAGCCCCGTCCCGAGGCCTCCGATGACCGACAAGGCGATGAAGAGGGGAATGGTGTCGACCCAGCCGATCGCGGCAGTGGCCAGCGAGGCAACGGTCAGCCCGACCAGGATCGGCAGGCGGCGGCCGTAGGTGTCGGTGAGCCTGCCCGCCACGGTGAGGGCCGCACCATTGCCCACGGCGAAGATCGCCAGCGCCAGGCCGGCGAGCAGAGTGCCCTGCGAGGCGAACGCCGCGACGGCGAAGAGCGGAATCAGGGACATCCGCACGCCGAAGGCCATCCAGCCATTGGTGAAGCCGGAAACCAACGCGGCCTTGAAGGACGCCGCACCCCAGGCCTCTGAAAGGGGTATTCGGTCGACCGCCGGGGCCGCCTTTTCCGCAGCCGTCTTCATGGTAGCGCGACGCGAGTGGGAGAGGGAGAAATAGACGATTGAGGCCGCCACCACTAGCGCCCCGCCGTAGATGAAGAAGGGAACCCGGAACCCCATGCCGGCAGCAAGGGAACCGAGCACCGGACCTGCCACGTTGCCGAGCAGGAACGAGCCTGAATACAGCCCGGCGATGCGTCCGCGGATTTGCGGCGGCGACATGCGGGCAATCAATGCCATGGCCGAGACCGTGAACATGGTCGAGCCCAGTCCGCCCAGCCCGCGGAAAATGAGCAGCTGGGTGTAGGACTGGGCAAAGCCACAGAGAATGGTCGAGGCGGCAACGATGAGGACACCGGTGACGTACACGGTCGGTTCGCCGAGCCAGTCGGTCAACTTTCCGCTGACTGGGGCAAAGATCAATCGGGCAAAGGCAAAAATGCTGACAATGACGCTGGCTGCGGCAACGCCGACGTTAAAGCTCGTTGCGAATTGAGGCAGGATCGGTGCAATGAGCCCGAATCCGAGGGCGACGACGAAGGCGGCCGCGACAAGCACGCGGATTTCACGGGGAACCGACGGCAACTTTTCGGAACCGGCGTTAACCGGCTTTTCCGGGAAGTTGGGGGTCGAGGCATTCTTAGGCATAAGTAAGACAAGTTTAGTCTGTGAGAAGCTTGGACGGTGTCAGAACAACTTAACTTGATCATTGTCCTCGTTGCAGTGGTTGCCGTCATCGGTATTGGTGCTGCCTTCTTCCTTGTCCGGGGCCGCAAGGCGCCCAAGGGAACGTACACCGGTCCGCGCGACGCCAACGACCCAGCGCCCACGCTCACCACGGACGCGCCGTCCACCGAAGCCCCCGAAGTGGGGGCCCCGACTGAAACCGCGGAAGCCCCGGCAACGGATGTTGTCGACGAAACCGTCGGCAAGGTCGTCGTCCCCATCGATGTACCCGAGCCCGTCCAGGGACGGCTGGCACGCCTCCGGGCTCGCCTGTCCAAGTCAAACAACGTCCTGGGCAAGGGCCTGCTGGCCCTGTTGAGCCAGGACAAGATTGACGAAGACGTCTGGGACGAAATCGAAGAGACCCTGCTCCTGGCCGACTTGGGGACCGAACCCACCCTGGAACTGGTTGATGCCCTGCGCGAGCGCGTCAAGGTGGAAGGAAGCCGGGACCCCCAGCGCGTCCACGACATGTTGCGTGAAGAACTCATCAAGCTGGTCGACCCGAGCATGGACCGCAGCTTCATCCCGGTTCGCCATGCGGACCGTCCAAACGTGATCATGGTCGTTGGCGTCAACGGCGTTGGCAAGACCACCACGATCGGCAAGATGGCACGCGTGCTGGTTGCCGAAAACAAGGACGTCATCCTTGGTGCCGCCGACACCTTCCGTGCCGCCGCCGCCGAACAGCTTGCAACCTGGGGAGACCGCGTAGGCGTCCCTACGGTCAAGTCCGATATCGACGGCGCCGACCCGGCTTCCGTCGCCTTCGAGGCAGTGAAGGCCGGCATCGAGCAGGAAGTCGACATCGTCATGATCGACACCGCCGGCCGCCTGCAGAACAAGGTCGGCCTGATGGACGAACTTGGGAAGATCAAACGTGTCATCGAGAAGAAGGCCACCGTCGACGAAGTTCTCCTGGTTCTCGACGCCACCACCGGCCAGAACGGCCTGAACCAGGCCAAGGTCTTTTCCGAGGTTGTCAACGTCACCGGCATCGTCCTGACGAAACTGGATGGCACCGCCAAGGGTGGCATCGTTGTAGCCATCCAGCGCCAGCTCGGTGTCCCGGTGAAGCTGGTCGGCCTGGGCGAGGGCCCCGACGACTTGGCGCCATTCGATGCTGCGGCGTTCGTCGACGCACTGCTGGACTAAGGACAAATGATTCAAGAAATCCAAGGAGCTACCCAAGTCAAGGGCCGGCATTTCGCCGAACCGAACGCCCCGGGGACGGACGCCCCAGCGCGGGTGGGAAACACGGGAGGCCAGTCCAAGGGCTTCCGGGGTGATATCCAGGGATTGCGTGCCATTGCGGTGTCCTTGGTGGTCGTTTACCACCTGTGGCCGCAGCGGCTGACCGGCGGCTTCATTGGCGTTGACGTTTTCTTTGTGATCTCCGGATTCCTGATCACCTCGCACCTGATGAAGCGGCCGCCCAAGTCGTGGTCGGATTTGGTGGCCTTCTGGATGCGGCGGGTCAAGCGCCTGCTGCCCGCCTCCTTCCTGGTCCTGGCTACGACGTTGGCCGCCATTCCGCTGATTGCCCCGGTGACGGTATGGAAGGACTGGGCCAGCCAGATCGTAGCCTCGACCTTCTACGTTCAGAACTGGAGACTGGCGTCCACCAGCGTGGACTACCTCGCGGCAGACAACGCCGTCTCAGCGGTCCAGCACTTCTGGTCGTTGTCCGTCGAGGAGCAGTTCTACCTCTTCTGGCCGGTGATCATCGCCGTACTGGTGGCCCTGGCGGCCATGCTGCGCAAGAAAACCGGGGCGGTTGTCGCGACGGGCGTCGTCCTGATAGTGGTGTCCTCGCTGGTCTTTTCCTCCATTTCCACCGTGACCGATCCGGGGATTGCCTACTTCTCCACCTTCACCCGTGCCTGGGAACTCGCCATTGGCGCCTTGGCGGCCGTGCTTCCAGCGGCCAGCACGCTGCTGCGTCGTTCAAGGTTCAACGCCATCCTCGCCTGGATCGGGTTGCTGGCCATCGCCTATGCCGGTGTCACCTACAGCGGTGCCACCCCTTTCCCCGGTTATGCCGCGGCTTTGCCCGTCCTTGGCACTGCGTTGGTGATTTGGGCCAACGCCTCACATGCCCACTCACCCAACGGCCTGCTGGGCCATTCGGTGTCGCGCTTCCTTGGCGACCACTCGTATTCGATCTACCTGTGGCATTGGCCGCTCATCGTGTTCCTGCCGTTCTACAGCGGAGAGCTCGGCTTGCTGGACAAGGCCGCAATCATCGCGGCGACAATCGTCCTTTCACTGATCTCCAAGCGCTATGTGGAGGACCGCTTCCGCGCCCACCTGGACGCCGGCCGGATCCTGACCGGAGGACGATTCCTGTTGGCCGGGACCGTAATACTGGGGCTTCTTGGAGCCGTCATGGTCAATGCGGGGTCGAGCAACGAGGAAACCGGCGACAAGCTGGCCACTGAAATCCAACGTGTACAGGCCGACGTCGGCGTGGACTGTTTCGGCGCCCCTGCGATGATGAACTCCTGCGCCAACACCGGCGCATCCCCCATGGTGCCCTCCCCGGCGGCCGCCAAGAACGACAAGTCACAGGCGTACGCGGACGATTGCTGGTCCAACGGAGACTATAGCGAGCGGCCTGTCTGTACTTATGGAGACGGCAAGGTCCAGGTTGCACTTACCGGCAACTCGCATGCTGGACAGTGGCTGCCGGCGCTGGCGGAGATTGCAGATCGACGCGGTTGGACTATCACTACCTATATCGCATCAATCTGTGCGCCCTCGGATGCGCCGATCGCCCTAGACTCCAAGGTCAAGACCGACGGTTGTCTCGACTACGGACAATGGGTCAAGGAACAAACGGCTGGTGGGAAGTTTGATCTCATCATCACGTCGAACCGCCAAGGGTTGCCGGTGCAGGGATACGAAATGACGAATACCGAGAAGCCGGCCAAGGCCGGCTACACCAGCTATCTTTCGGACTGGCATTCGGCAGACGCCCCCATCGTGGTGATTCGCGATTCTCCGTTCCCCGGCAACACCGTGGACAATGTTCCTGATTGTCTGGCAACTAGCAGTGACCCGTTACAGGATTGTTCGGGAACGCCCAAATCATGGAAGTCGTTGGATCCCCTTGCCACTGCGGCGCAGGAAGCCAACTTTCCCTTTGTTAGCACGATAGACATGACAGAGTACTTCTGTGATGACGAAACGTGCCCCGCAGTGATCGGTTCCGTGGTTCCCTATTTCGATGCGTCCCACCTGACCGCAACGTTTGCCCGCACGCTCACGGATCAATTGGAAAGAAAGATCGTTGACGCGGTACCCAGCCTGTAGACACCGCGCGTACGACAGCTGACTAAGGCGGCCACGGATTTTTCTTCCGTGGCCGCCTTTGCCATGCGGACAAGGTTTCGGAAACATCGCCGAAATGAGTGCGACACCCGCCTTTTACGTCCAGGGGGAATCGGTAACCACCACGAAATGCTTGGCCGTGCCGGACGTAACACCGACAGGGAATTCTTGAATCAGGCGAGAAAGACTCGCAAGCGATTCAGGGAGGCGTTAGACATGGAGCTAACAACGACTCAGGTATGGATGATGGTGTGCGCCGCACTCGTCCTGCTGATGACCCCGGCACTGGCATTCTTCTACGGTGGAATGACCCGGGCCAAAAGCGTACTGAACATGATGATGATGAGCTTCTCGGCCATCGCCCTCGTCACCGTGGTGTGGGTGCTCTGGGGAAACTCCATGGCAGGTGGCGGGGCAAACGTGGGCGGCTTGTTTGGAAACCCGGCAGACGGTTTCGGGATGGGATCAATGCTCGGCACCGATGGCTTCATCGCCGCCGGTTACGGAGCGACCTTCGCGATCATTACCGTCGCCCTGATTTCCGGGGCCGTGGCGGACCGAGTCAAATTCAGCGCGTGGTTGGTCTTCGTCCCCGTCTGGGTGACCCTTGTCTACGCTCCCATCGCCTTCTGGGTCTGGGGTGGCGGAATCCTGGGCGCCGAGGGAGCCATTGGCTCCGTGGTCGGTGAGGCCATTGACTTCGCCGGTGGCACCGTTGTCCACATCAACGCCGGTGTCGCAGGCCTGATCCTCGCGCTCATCCTCGGCAAGCGCCGCGGCTTCGGGAAGGACCCGAGCCAGCGCCCGCACAACATCCCCTTCGTCATGCTCGGTGCCGCGCTGCTCTGGTTCGGCTGGTTCGGATTCAACGGCGGCGCAGCAAGCACCGCCGAAGAGGCCGGCTTGATTTGGGTCAACACCCTCGCTGCGCCCTCCGCCGCCCTCCTGGGCTGGATCCTGGTTGAACGCTTCCGCGACGGACACAGCACCTCCCTGGGTGCAGCATCGGGCATCGTTGCAGGCCTGGTGGCCATCACCCCGGCCTGCGCCAACATCAGCCCCGTCGCGGCCATTGGCCTGGGTCTCATCGCCGGCGTTGCCTCCGCCCTGGCAGTTGGCCTGAAGTACCGCTGGGGCTACGACGACTCCCTGGACGTCGTCGGTGTGCACCTGGTATCCGGGATCATCGGCACCCTCGCCCTGGGCTTCATCGCACTTCCCGTCGACGGGATCGGCGGCGGCCTGTTCTACGGCGGCGGATTCGCCCAACTCTGGGCCCAGATCGTTGCCTGCGTCGTGGTCATGGCCTTCACCGCCGTCATGACAACCATCATCGGCCTGGCCATCCACAGGACCATGGGCTTCCGCATCAGCACCGAAGAGGAAATCGCCGGCATCGACCTGATGCAGCACGCAGAAACCGGCTACGAGTTCGGCGGCCTGGGCACCGGTGGAACCTTCGTTCCCCACCCGGCCACCTCGGCACACCTGAAGTCCTCCGCAACCGAAAAGGATGCGGCCCGAGCCAAGGAAGAGGTCAGCGCATGAAACTCGTGACAGCCATCATCCGACCCGAAAAGACCGACGAGATCCGTCAAGCACTGGAAAACTACGGAGTCCAGGGCATGACCATCAGCCAGGCCAGCGGCTACGGCCGGCAGCGCGGCCACACCCAGGTCTATCGCGGGGCCGAATACACGGTCGACCTGTTGCCCAAGGTGCGCCTTGAAGTCCTGGTGGAGGAGAGCACCTGTGACGACATCCTGGACGTCCTGATCTCCACCGCGAACACCGGCAGCGCCGGAGACGGGAAGATCTGGGTCACCAATGTCGAGGAAGTGATCCGGGTCCGTACCGGCGAACGAGGCATGGCAGCCGTCTAGCAGAGCCAAACGAGGCACAGCATCTCAACGACAGAGCCCTAACCATTTGGTTGGGGCTCTGTCGTTATTGGCGGAGCATGCCATTCTCAGACCGGCTCTACGGGCAAACACCGTCTCGCCGTTCCGCTAGACCGGGCGGGCCGCTGTGCTGGTCGGTTTCAGCAGACGTTCGGCTGGCCGTTGGAACGGTAGGCGACTGTCGAGTCCAGCACCAACGGCCCCCCGAGAAGCACATTGGTCCAGCCTTTCATCGATACTAGGGCGCTGGAGACCGAGGCGGGCATGCAGTCCTTCTTTGCTAACAGCAGCGGCGCACCGTTGTAGCCTGCGGCGACAGCCCCGGTCAGACCGTCCGGGAATCGGGTTCCGGTGGCGATGAACTGGCGCTGGGAGCCGCGGGACCAAAACGCCTTGGCGATCATCGCGCTGGTGTCATAGAGCGTCCTGCCCCCGTAGCGGACAACCGTCGCGTTCGGCACCGCCCGGCGTACCTGTGCTTCGGCGTTGGTTGAGATGGCCAGCGGGCCGCCAGCCAGGTAGACGCGGCTCGGCTTGAGCCGCTTTAGCTGGTTCAGCGTGGTGGCCGGGACCGCGGATTGCGCGGTCAGCAGCATCGGTGCCTTGCGTCCGGCTGCCACCGCAGCCAGCGACATGGCGTCCTCAAAGCGTTCACCGGTCGCTAGGAAAACAGTTGGGGCGGAACTCCAGTTGGCGGAAATTTTCGAGCTGGTGTCATATAGCGAGTTGCCCCAGATCCGGGTAACCGGGCTGTAGGCCTTCAGCTTCGCCACCGTTGCGTCGCTGACGGCTATCGGGCCACCAAGTACCAGGATGTTCTTGGGCTGCAGTCTCTCGAGCTCGGCGCTGACCGCTGAGGGCAGAGACCCCTTCTTGATCAGTAACAATGGGGCGTTCTTCAGGGTGGCCAAGGGAGAACCTGCCAGTGCATCAGGGAAATTCTCGCCAGAAGCGACCACCACGGTGGACGTGGTGGAGGGGAATGTGCGTTTCGAGATCGCCACGGGGGTTTCGTACTGAGTGGCACCGTAGAGCCGGACCGGGTCTAGCCGAGTCGGCCACACGTCGGAGTTACCGAGGTAATTGGTGATCAAACGGTAAGCGGTGGAGCGTTTGTTGCGCGCGAAGTCGCGTAGCGAGGTCAGGTCGCCGTTCCACACATTCGCGTCCACGTTCTTGCCCGAGCCGATCAAATCGGCGTTGGAGGAGTACTGCCAGACGTTGAACGTCGTCCAGCCTTCGGGCAGCTCGCGCGGGTTCTTGGGGACTTCGGCGGTGGGGAACAGCGAGACGTGCAACGGCCAGCCCTTGAAGGCGGTGGAGTCGCCGGTGCAGTCATCCCACCAGGACTGGGCGGTATAGATCATCGGCAGGCGCCCCGTCGCGGCCTTGACGGTGTTGCCAAAATCCGTGATCCAGGCAACCATCTGACTCGGCGTCATGCCGTAACAAGCATCGCCCTTGCCCGCGCCGTAAGCATCGGCGGTGTAAGGGTTCCACTCAATGTCCAGCAATGGCGGGAGGGTCTTGCCGTCCGCCGACCATCCGCCGCCGTTGGCGAGGAATTGCTTGGCCTGGGTGGCACCGGAAGAGTGGGCCGGCATGGCGAAGTGGTACGCACCGCGCATGAGGCCTTGATTGTTGGAACCGGAGTAGTTTTGCCCGAACTTCGGATCCTTGAAGAGCGTGGTCGGCCAGGACTGGGTTGCCTTGATGTAGGCGAATCGGGCACCCTTGCCCCAAGCATGCGACCAATTTACGTCGCCTTGGTGATGGGAAACATCAACGCCAAGTACGCCCGGGGGACGCCAGGTGCGCAGATCGGCCAGCGAGGTGGGCACGGCGACTCCGGCCAATGAAGCCTCGAATGCCGCCGCGGTGTTGGTGGTCCGTGCGGCGCTGTCGACGTTGAAGGAACTTCCGGCCTCGGGTGCTGTTCCGGTGGTCGGGGGGCTCGCCTCCTCGGACGGGCCGGGCACTGCTGCGTCGTCCTTCGACGGTTCGGGGGACGATTCGGCCAGCTCCTGGCTGGCGCTTGCCAAGGACTCTAGTTCCTCCAGCGTCGGGGCCTTGGCGTCGCCGGATTCCTCGATACGTCGCTGGCCCTGTCCCAGCTCGGCATCCAGCGCCTCGATTCCCACGGCCGTGAGCGCCTGATCGGACAACTCGATGCGTTCAGTTGCCGTGAGCTTGCCGCCGGACTTGAGCTCGGTACGGATCTCCTTGGCTGCGGTGGTGGCCGCGCCGGGATCGACTTCCGGGAGGGCGGGGGTTTTCGTGTCGGGCTTGAGGGCCGAGTCCAATAAGGCGGCGGCACCGGAGCCCGGGGGTGGCTGTTGCACAGACTCGGCGGTGGTGGCCGCTCCGAGCGTAGTGTCGGCAACAGGTGCCGCGGCGGCCGTGCCGGCCAGCGCAAGGGGTGCGACCAGCGATGCCGCGAGAGATAATGTGAACAAACGAGACAGTGGCAACCGGAATTCCGGCATGGGTGGTCCTTGGGGTTGGGGGCAGGCTGCTTGGTGGTCAGTCTACTCAGCCCGGCAATTAGCCCGTGGGAAGCTCGCCGCATGGGTCGCCTTTTGCCCGGTGACCTTTAACTCAACCGAGGCAAACCAGCATATCTTGGCAGACGTCTGCTGCGGGACAGGACTTCGAGCGACCGCCTGAAATACCCGCACCCAGCCATCTGATGCCCATGGACGTCCGGAAATCAAGCACGCGCAATGGCGAACCAGTCAGCCGGAAGAGCAGGGCCCGTCCGCCACCCCAACGAAAGAAGCCGGTGCCGCCACCGATTTTATGGGAGTCCTTCCTGTTGAGTTATGTGCTTTCCTGCCCTGAATGGAACGGCGAAGGTACCATCGCGGCGGCACCTGTACGCTCCCGCTCGCCAAGGTCGCGCCTGTATGTGGTCCCACGTGTTCGGAGGACAATCTGTTGTCGGCGATTGCTCTCAGTGGCGCCTATCGATGCTGAGGTTTCCATTGACCGTTGCATAGATTCGTGTTCCGTCGAATTCCAGCGGCGTGCCCGCAGCCGGTGCTTCCACGCGACGTAGCGGTCCCTGCAGCCCGTTGATCTCCAATTGAACAAAGAGGTCCGCCACGACGTTTTCCAATTGTTCGAACTTCTGGGCCGGATCATCCAAAATGAACTCCGGGCCATCTTGCCGGAGGAGAAAGGAACAAGCCGTTTTTGTGCCCCTGTCTTGGGCCAGCAGACGAACCGACTCGAAGTCCGCCGCCGGCTCTAGAATAAACCGCAACTCCAGTTCATCTGCGTTGAGCGGGGTGGCTCGGCAAACTGCCTTCACGAGTTCCTCGCTCGTGGCTAGCTGCAACAACCCGGCCACATCTTCGTTCCGAATCAGCCGGGATCGCTGCAGGAACGGAAAACTCAATTCCGCTTCGAGGGCTGCGGGGATATGGTCCCGCACGAATTGTGCATGTGCCGTCACCCATCTGCGTTGCCGTTCGCTGGACATGGCCCGAAATCGTGCTGGGACGTAGAAGCGAAGTGCCTTGCGTCGGTAGAGATCCAGCACCAACTGGTCAGCAACCGCGGGTTCAAGGCGCCCTTCCTTGAGGATCCGGGCAATTGTTGCGACCGACTCCGTGTAACCTTCGGGCTCGACGCGGCCGCTGCTGATATTGCTGCCGACTTGTCGGGTGCGGATGAAGTAGTAGTCGTAGTCGGCGAGGATCGAGTTGCGGATGGAAGCTAAATAGCATCTGGTGAGCATCATGCCGTCTTCGAGTCTGACCTTGCCTTCGGGGAATCGGATTCCATGTTCCTCGAGTAACTTGCGCCGGATCATCTTCTGCGGGGAGAGGGTGCCGGTGATTGTTCGCAGCGGGGCATCGACGAGCGTAGAAGCAAAGAGTTTTGCAGCCACTCGTCGGCCGCCGATGCCGACCAGCTTTGGAGCCAACACATCAACTTCGTGGGCATCGGCGAAGTCAACCATCCTGCGTAGAGCTTCCGGGCCCATCAGGTCATCGGAGTCGCAGAAGAATACGTAGTCGGATCGGCTGGCATCGATTCCCACGTTTCTTGGCTGGCCGGGCCAGCCGCTGTTGCGCTGGTGGATGACTCGCATGTTCGGCATCTGCGTCGCATATGCGTCCAGTAGTTTGCCTCCACCGTCGGTAGATCCGTCGTCCACGGCGATCACCTCAAACAAGTCCGGGTCCATGTCTTGGGCACGCAGGGAATCCAGAAGTTCTTTTAGGTACGGCATCGAATTGAAGACGGGGACGATGACAGCAACCCGCGCAGATTGCGCGCTGACGCTGGGGCCGGAGTCCGACTCCCTGACCCGGAACTGGCCGAGTCTGGAAGTAATTTTTGCCTTGATCTTGGCAAGTTTTCGTCGCAGGGATTTCTGAACCGTGGCGATGTCTATTGTCTGCCTTCCAGAGGGTATGTCTGATGTGCTGGCCAAGTCCTCTTGGGAGCATGAAGGCGGGCCTGGAGGGCCAATATTCGGCTACTCGATTTCCCCTGGATCCACGCCCTGTCCGTGGGACTCATAGTAGCGTAGCTGACGTTCGCGTTCGCCGATCAACTTGCCAACTGCTTCGATGAAGGCAGTCGTGGAACTTCCACGCTCCCGATCGCCGAAATAGAAACTACGCATGTGCAATCGTTGCATGTTGCCGGAACACCCGAGCAGGGGCGCCAGATCAGTCAGAATCACATCCCGTGTTGATTCACTGATCACCGGTGAGGCCCGGCTGACGGGCACTTCGCGGTTGAGCTTTTCGAGGTCATCGCGTCGGTCGGTGAGAATGAGTGGCTTCTCAGGGTGGAGGTAAAGGTAGTCTAGGCCGACGCTCGAAACGTCCGTAATCAATCCGTCAACGTCATTGAAAAGAGCCAAGATGTTGAACGATTCAGCGATCAAATGTTGGCCCCCGACCGCGTTTTGCTCCTCTAGCATCGCCCGGATGTGATCGTGGGCGCCGGCTATGGCCGGGTTGGTGGATGTGGGGATTCGCGGATGTGGCTTGTAGATGACCCTCGTATTCGGCAACGCGATCAACGCCTCGACAATCTTCTCGCCGAATACATCCATGGAGGTGTAGTTGTTCGCGTCGTTTTCGCCCTCCCAAGTAGGGGCATACATGAAGGTCCGTCCATGGAACGCTGGCAGCTCAGAAGCAAAATGTGTGTCCAGCTGGGGTCGTCCAACGGTGATCAGTCGATCCAGGTCGAAGTCCAGCAGGACGGCTCGGTGTCGCTCGATGGCCGCGGGACCGGCGACAAAGATCTTGTCGTAGGCCTTGGCTTGGTTCGACACCATGGAGAGCTTGTCGCTTTCACCGTGGTTGATGTGGACATGGACTGGTTTAGCCGTGCTCAAGGACTGAAAGTTCGCCACGCCGTTGTTGACGTACAAGCACAGCTTGAAATTGTTCGATTCGTACAAATTGACTAAATCGTCGAGACGCCGGACGAAGATTTTCGGCAATCCGGTCAACTTGCGGAAGTGCCGAAATGAGGGGACTTTACGAAACACTAAGACCACTCGATGGGTTTGATGGAGTTTTTCCAGGGTGGGTAGCCACTGTTCAAGCTGGTAGGCCTTGTTCACTACATCGCTGAAGTAGACCACCACTTCAGCGGCTACCGGAATTTGGTCGAGTTCGTGATTGGCCACCGGTGCGCTGGCCAGCCCCAGCCACCGACGCGCCTTTACTCCTGGTTTGGAGACAATTGCGGATCTGAGTTGTTCCGCCAGCCAATCTTTCACCTGCATCAACTACTTTCATGGTTTCGTGCTCAAGCGCGGAGTAGTGCACGGCACGGATTCCTGCCGTTCGTTTCAATTCATCTTCCCCAAGACTGTGTCACGCCCATCCGAGCAAAGCCTGTTGCTTGCCTCAATAGTCCCATGCTCCGGCAAAGACTCGGTCACAGATAGGTTTCGACCGCCATTCAAAGGCGTCCGAGGCCGCGAACGTACTCTCCCCGGTACGGCGGACCATCAGCTGGGCGGCGGGTGTCTACTTTAGGCTGAGGTTGCCGTAGACGGTCAAGTATGGCGTTGTCTGCAACAATGGGTTCGCGCCCAGCCGAATGGCACGGGTCACTGACCCGATACTCAGGACGATGCTCAGGTCCAAAGCGTCTCCGTCGGGTTGTTGCGTGCGAAGGTCCGCCGGCAACCGGAAATGGACGAGGCCGTCCTCCACAGTGTGGGGTTCGATTTCATATCCGTAACTGTCCGGGATGCCACGCTGTCTACTCTCAAGCCACAGTCGAGTGAGTTGCGCCGCTCCTGTGTCGACGCCCACTTCGAGTTCGATGTCGCCATTCGGGTCGAACTTAATCCCCGCGAGCCGAACGCTGGCAGCAGCGAGGGCGACACGGGAACTACTGTTCATGCGGGCATTATCCAAGGCTTCCATCCATCGTCCGAAAATCACGTCACTCCGATTCTTTGTTGAATCATGGAATCCTTGGATTGACATGGATTCACATAATGCGTCATCGGACAAAAGGCGGGTCACGGCCCGGACCGCGGCGTCTTGATCGCCGAAGGGAACGAGAAAGCCATTGCGCTGGTCCTCAATCATGTCCCTGGGACCAAAATCAACATCGTAGGCCACGGGTACGCAACCGTGGGCCTGTGCTTCGAGGATGGCCAGCGATTGACCCTCGAACTTGCTGCACATCAGTAGGACGCGCGCTCGGTCGAGACGGTGCCCTACGTCGTCGACATGGCCGGGGAATGTCACCAAGTTCTCGGCGCCGAGCTCGCGCACCGTGGCTTCCAGCGACTGGCGTTGGTTGCCGTCGCCCACCAGATCCAAATGAACCGGAATCCGGGCCTCGGCGACTTTCGCAATGATTTCCAGCACCTCGCCAATGTTCTTCCCCGGGGTGAAACGACCAACGTGAAGAACAGTGCCCGGCTCACGGTCTCCGAATGTCGGCAACGTCTGCGGGCCGTCCACAGGATTGCTGAGCACGAACGTGTTGGACGCTTCGCAAAAGCGTTGCACAAAGGCCTTGCGCTGGGATTCGGTCAAGAACGCGATTCCGTCCCACGCATCACGATTCTGGATGATTTTCTGGTGGGCCGTGGACAGCTTTCCGGTCAGCAGATTCTGGCCCGCAGCCACATGAGTGCTGTGGAAGTTCACGAATTTCACCGCATCGGGATGCTTCCACGACCAGAGGAACCCTGCAGCGTATTTGCTGTCCACCACAACATCAGCGTGCGTTTGGTTTACCAAGTCCGTGAGGAAACGTCGGTAGAGCCTGGAAGTGCTGCTGTACGTAGCAGCGACGTATCCGTCATGGGCGACGAGCTGTAGAGCACGCGGGGTGCCTAGCGTTTTCTCGTCCGAGGGTAGCGTCGAATCAATGAGGTAGACAGTCCCGTCCGCACGGTGGTACTCACGCAGGGTGTCCGTATCATTCCCCGGTATTCTGTAATCGACGTGGAAGAGCGAACCATCGCTTGAGCGACGGGTTCTCGCAGTCTCCACCCATTCCGGAGTCCGGGTACGAGGCTTGGCCTGCCCTTTTGCGTGTGTCAGAAAATGCACAGCATAGAAGTCATGGAGATTCAGCAGCGGGACCTCGGCGTGGTGCCTGCCGGTTTCCACCAGCTTTGTGCGAATGGTCTCAAGCTCGGGGTTGGCATCGAATGTCACCACGGCGCTGGGAACC
This sequence comes from Paeniglutamicibacter sulfureus, assembly GCF_030512175.1. Taxonomy (GTDB): domain Bacteria; phylum Actinomycetota; class Actinomycetes; order Actinomycetales; family Micrococcaceae; genus Paeniglutamicibacter; species Paeniglutamicibacter sulfureus. The sequence continues at coordinate 2,342,539 of NZ_JAULBL010000002.1, forward strand.
CCCCGATCGTGGAACAACCCCGCACGCTTGAGGCACATGGTGGTCATGCCGCCGAAGTTCTCCTGGACTGACCATGTGACCATGAGTACGGGCCGATAAGGGGGGCGCGGATTTGCGGGCCGGCTGTGAAGCCAGGTTACGAAGTTGGCACCAGGTGCATCTTGCATCAAAAAGGTCTTCCTCCAATGGCATATCGACCACAAACTGGCGATTGGCCCAACCCTAGCCCGTGTGGCTAAGGGCTTCCAGACAAATGTCGTCGTTGTCATCATTTTCCATCGGAATGGGGAAATGACCCACTGTTCGCCGGAGCCTGCACTCAAGGCTGCCGTCGGCGTCTTGACGGCCATCGTCCCTTCCACACCCGAGGAAACCGAAAGGGGTAGTGTGTTGGACAAATGAGATATTCGACATGCCATCGGGTCGACCGCGGAAAGAACGAATCGGAGTCAACGGCGTGAAATTGCATTCTAGGAAGCTGCTGCTGAAACTGGCCTGGGGAACTGCCGTGGTGCTGGTGGCGGTTCACGTGGGAAGCCTGATGCTGTTGGGTAGCCGGCTCCCCGAAGCACTGGGTAGCCACTGGAACCTGGGTGGAACCGCCGATGCCGCCGGGAGCTTGCCGCAGACCGTGTGGGGCGGGGTTGCGGCGATTGTGGTGCTTTGCGGGCTGGCGACGCTGGGACTGTTGCCGCCCAGCCGGGGCAAGCAGGAAGCGGGACCGCTGCTCCTCGGCCTCTGCACCGGCAGCGCCGTGGTTGCCACCGGAATGATGCTGGCAGGCACCTTGGGGCAGGTCGACAGCGCCTCGGGCGTCGGCCCGCAGATGCACGTGCCCACATCGATCGGCGCGCTGGTGGCCGGTGTGGCCTGGGGGATAGGCAGCGCGATGCTGCTGAACGCATCGGCCCCCGATGCCCCGAGGCCGGCACGCAGGGACTCGGCGACGGGCACCGGTCCACGGAACTGAAGTACCCGGCGGTTCGAGTTGGCTACTGCCCGGGGGCGGTGCCGCCGTAGTGCGCGGCGAGGCGCTTTAGGCCCTCGTCGATTCCTATTCGTGACGCGGGAAGGGGAAGTTTGGTGCTCGGTGATTCGGCGTAGCCGAGCGACCTCCGTATATTGATCAGGTGCGCGCCCCATTTGTTTTGACCCCGTATGTGCGGACTTGTCTGGCACTGGGAGCCTTCTTCATCCTGGTGATAGTTATGCTCCCCGCCTCGAACGACCTATTCGTGCACGCGGCCACCCTCGAACAGCTGCAGGCGAACTTCTGGGACCCCCGGGATCCCATGGTGAACGAGGACGGGCTGGGCAACCCCTATTTCTCGCCGTACATGGTCTTCTGGGCCGCCATGGCTAAGTTCACCGGTTTGGGGACGTTCGTCGTCCTGCGGCTCGGGGCCATCGTGAACCTGGTTCTGTTCCTGACTGGATTCGGGGCCTTTGTCGGAACGTTGACAGGCAACCGGAAGGCGCCGGTCTTTTCGCTGGCAGCAGTGTTCTTCCTGTGGGGCACCGGATTCCTCTACTGGAGTGGATTCATTTCGTTCCCAAGCCTCATTGCGTCGATTGCATATCCCTCGACATTTGCCGTCGGCATGGGCCTGTGGCTCTGGGCTTGGCTCTCCAGGCTTATCAATGAAACGGGCGGTTCAGTATCGCGGGTGGCGCTCACCCTGACCATCGCCGCGGGCGGTTCACTGGTGGTCCTGTCCCACCAGTTCACGGCCGTGGGTGTCTGCCTCTACGCGGGGCTGTATGTGGCGAGGCACCACCGGAGACTTTCCCGGACCACTTTGATTTTTTTCGCCGTGATCGTGGCCGCCGTACTAGCGTCGATTCTTCTCTGGCCGTGGTTCAACCTGCTGTCCTCGACCGGCGGAGTGGACGGATTCAATGCGGTGCACAAGTCGCTCTACACAGACCTGGTTAAAAGGTATTCGTTGTTGCTCGTGGCCACCCCCGTGCTGGTGTATCGGCTGGCAAAGGACAAGGCCGACCCCTTGGTGCTCACCGTCTTGTTTTGCCTGGCCGTCTTCGTCTACGGCGGCGTTAGCGGAAACTATTTCTTGGCCAGGATCTTCCCGCCGGTGGCGCTGTTGAGCCAGATTGCTGTGGGCATTGCCGTAGCCCAGTGGCTGGGCCGCGGGCGCAAGCAAATCCAACGTCTCTATGCCACAGCCGCTTGCCTTGGCATCCTGGCCGGGGTGGTATTCCAAAGCGGATTCGTTAATCTTCTGGCGCCAGGCTCCTATCCCGCGGCCCTGGATGAAACCTTCGGCTCGCGCATGACCAAGGGGGACTACCGCTGGCTGACCGAGCACGCAGACCCAGGAGACTCGGTAATGACCACCAACTGGGACGCACGAGCCATGGCTCCGGGTTACGGGATATTCACCGTCATGACAGCGTGGCCCGATCCGTTCCTGGGGGATGTTGAGCAGCAACGGCGTGCCGATTCGCTGGAATTCTTCAGGCACAGTACGGATCCCCGGCGCAGGGCCGAACTCATGACGAAATACGACGCACAATGGGTGATAGTGGTCGACAAGAATATCGCGGTCCTTGGAGATGACCCGCAATTCGCCTGGGTTGGCGAGCGGCCCGACACCGGGGTGCGCGAGGAAAACACCGACCGGGGACGGCAACAGCTCTTCGAATTTGTAGGGGGATAGCAGCATTCGGGCACCGTGCCGCCCGTCGATCGATGACACCAGCTGGTCTTCGCGGAGGAAATCGGAAACCGTGGGCACGATGTCCACCCGACTCCATGTTTTAGGAAGCCTTTCGGGGCCCGGTGCCGCCGTAGTGCGCGGCTAGGCGCCTCAGGCCCTCGTCGATTCCCACCCGGGGTGCCCAATCCAGCACCTCGCGGGTCTCGCGCTGGTCGAACCAATGCGCTGTCGAGAGCTGCTCCGCCAGGAACCTGGTCATGGGCGGCTCGTCGTGCACCAGGTTGCGGGACCCTGCGGCCAGCCACGCGCGCTCGATGAGCGAGCCCGCGCCGCGTGCCAGCCAGCCCGGGACGCTGAGCCGGGGTGCGGGCACGCCGCCGGCGCGGCAGATCCCGGAGATCAATTCACCCACCGGGCGCGGTTCTCCGTTGGTGATGACCAGGGCCCGGCCGTGGGCGTGTTCCATGCGTTCAAGCCCGCGCACGATGGCATCGGCGGCGTTGTCGATGTAGGTGGTGTCGATCAACGCGACGCCGCCATCGAGCAGCGGCAGCCTTCCCGACCTGGCGCGTTCGATGACGCGCTCCACCAATTGGGTGTCGCCGGGTCCCCAGACCACGTGCGGCCTGATGGCGGTGACACGGAAGTCGGCCGCATCCAGTGCCAGCGCGCTGAGCTCTGCCGCCGCCTTGGAACGGGCATAGTTTCCGTGGGCACGGTCCGGGTCCGCCATACCTGCACCGGCGCCCGCCAGCGGCTCGCCGAAGTGGGCGACGGAGGGGGAGGAGACGAACACGAAGTCCGCCGCCCCCGCGCTGCGGGCTGCCTCCAGCAGGGTCTTGGTCCCGGTGATGTTGGTTGCCGTGAAATCGTGCCAGGACCCGGTGAAGGAGACCTTCGCCGCCAGGTGGATGACGGCGTCCATGCCGTCAACGGCCCGGCGCACCGCGGCAGGATCGGTCAGCGAGCCCAGCACCTCGTCGGTGGCTCCCGCGCTGGCCCGGCGCTGGAAGGTGCGCACCCGGTGCCCCTTGGCGCGCAGCAGCGAAGCCACCGCGCCGCCAAGCAGCCCGCTGGCACCGGTGACCAGCACGCGGCGGCCGGTGTCCGGGTTCCCCTGGTTGCTCACGGGTTGCGGATCCGTCCGCCGGCCAGGGTGACGGTGGCCCAGGAGGCCAGCGCGGCCCGATCGATCTTGGAATTGTGCCGGATATCGGTGGGCAACGCCGGGACCACCAGCACCGCGGACACCTCGGTCCCGGTGCCTGCGACCGCGGCGCGCACGGCTGTGGCCAGCGCCTCGGGGGCGGGGGCCGCGCGGCGCACCGGCGGCACCGTCTCCATGACGATGACGGGGGCCTGGGTGCCCGAGGGCCCCACACCGACCAGTGCTGCGCGTCCGGCGCCCCGGACCGATTCGGCTGCCTGTTCACCGGCGACCGGGGTCCGCGGTCCGGAGGCAGTGTCCAGCACGTGGCCGAGCCTGCCTTCCACCCAGAGCCGTCCGGCCGTATCGAGATGTCCCACGTCCCCGGTGCGGTGCCAACCCGGGATGGAGGTGCTGAGTTGTTCGGTGATCCAGAGCCTGTCGTAGCGGTCCTTCACGTGCGGGGCGCGCACCAGGATTTCCCCGGTGAGGTTGGCAGCGGTCTGCGGCTGGTCGCCGGCTCGCCCGTTGGCGTCCAGCGGGGCGATGGCGACCCGGGCCCCGGCGACGGGGGTGCCGACGCAGACCCCGTTGCCGGCACCGGCAGCCCGGATGCCCTCGAGGTCGATGTCGGTGACCGGCAGGGCTTCGGTCATCCCGTACGGGGTGTGCACGCGAGCACCGGGCACGAGGTCCTGGATCTTTGCCAGCAGCGGCTCGGGGATCGGGGCGCCGGCCGAGAGCAGCAGCGATATGCCTGCCAGGGTCCGGCGTTGGGCGGCATCGAGGCCTTCCCGGGTTTCCAAGACGTTGGCCAGGGCAGCGGGGGAGGCGAAGACCGTGGTGGCATCCACGGTGGCCGCCGCATCTGCAAGTGCCGTGGCGGTGAGCGTGCGCGGGGCGGTGACGTCCATGTCGGGGGTCACCGAGGTGGCGCCCAGGGCGGGGCCGAGCAGCGCGAACGGGGCGAAGCCCGCCACGAGCGCCGAACCGGCCTTCAGGTCATAGGTGTCGCGCAGGGTGTCCCGCATGGCCGCCAACTGGCGGTGGGTGTACACCACGCCCTTGGCGGGGCCGGTGGATCCCGAGGTGAAGAGCACCGCCGCATCGGCATCGGGGTCCGCCGGGGTGAATTCCCGGTGTTGGGCGGCGGTGGTCGTGCCTGCCTCGAGCAGTTCGGGCACGGTGTGTGCCACGCCGAGCAGGGTGCGCTTGGCGGCGGGCATGTCCCCGGCGGCGATCCGGGTTCCGGGCCAGCCCAGGAACCTCGCCCCGGTCAGTGCGCGGTCGATTCCAATGAGGTAGCCGGGGCCGGCCCCGCGGATGGCGCGGCCCAGCCCCTTGGTGCCCAGACCCGCATCGGCCACCACGATCACGGCGCCCAAACGCAGGCAGGCATAGATCAGCGAGGTCAGTTCGATGCCCGGGGGCACCAGAAGATTGACCCGGTCACCGGGCTTGACCCCGATGTGCGCCAGGCCGCGGGCCAGCGCGTTGACCCGGTTGCCCAGTTCCGCCCATGACAGCGAGCCGGCCGGGTTGATGTCCACCACCGCGGTGCCGGTGTCCTGCGTGCGCCCATCGAGTTCGGCCAGCATGGGCCGGTATTCGGCCAGGGCCCCGGCGCGCCGGGCGGTGTGCGCGGTGTTTGCCCGGGCCAGCCAGTCAAAGACCGGGGTGGCGATGTCGCGGTCCTCGGGAAGCAGGTGGCCGGCGCCCTCGAAGCGGTGCACCGCGGCGTGGGGGAGCCGGTCCATCAGGTCACGCAGGTAGCGGTCGGAGAATACCGGGTCCTTGGGTCCCCAGAGCAGCAAGGCCGGAACCTCCAGCGTGCGCAGGCCATCGGCGATGGCATCGAGGGTGGTGCGGCTGGGGTGGTCCTCGGTGAAGGGGATGTCGGCAACGAAGTTCGCCACTCCCGTCCTCCGCCCCGCATTGGCGTAGGGGGCCATGAAAGCCTGGCGGACGATCGGTTCCAGGGCCGGCTGCGCCAGCGAGTGGGTGGTGCGCAGGAAGGCGTCGGTGGTTTTGGTGCCCCAGCCGTGGACCGCGGGGTGGGAGGCCAGGCGCAGCGCTGCGGGCAGTTCGTAGCCGGCCGGGTGCACCGCGGTGTTGGTGAGCACCACGTTGGCCAGTTGGTCCGGGTGTGCCAGGGCCCAGCCCAGGGAAATGAGTCCGCCCCAGTCGTGGCCGACCGTGGTCACGTCGCCGGTCAGCTTCAGGGCGTCGGACAGGTCGCCGAGGTCGTTGACCCGGTCGGCGAGCCGGCGGAACACGCCGGTGCGCACGGAGAAGCCCATGTCCAGCTGGTCAACCGCCACCACGCGCCAGGGCAGGTCATGGGTGGCCACGTGCTGCAGCAGGCCGCGCCACAGGTAGGACCAGGTGGGATTGCCGTGCACGCACAATAGCGTGCCGATCGGCGTGATGCCCTTGTCGGCCAGCTCGGAGGCGTTGTCCAGCAGGTGCCATTGGTGGCTGGTGCCCGGTGCATCCACGTCCGAGGTGGAGGGCACCATGACGCGGCGGGAGTACCGGGAATCGACACCGGGGAAGAGCTCGGTCACCAGGCAAGCTCCAGCATGGCGGTGTTTAGCCCGGAACCTACCCCCATGCACAGCACCCGATCACCGGGCTTCAGTGTCTTGGCTTCCTGGGAGAGGGTCATGGGCAGCGATGCGGGCCCGACATTGCCCCACTTGGGGAACGTGATGGGCACCCGGTCGCGGACCAGGCCGACGGCCTTGATGATGGCATTGGTGTAGGAATTGGATACCTGGTGGGTGACGTAGCGATCCATGGATTTCCAGTTCCAGCCGGCCTGGTGGGCCTCGTCCCAGGCATCGACCACCAGTTCCAGGCCGTTGTCCAACAGCCCCTTGGTGTCGGTGTACATGCCCGACGGGCCTCCGACGCACAGTTTGTGGTGTTCGGTTCCCGCACGGGAGACCCCGCCAACGATGCGGTGCGCGCCGGGGTGCGCGTCGGCCGGGCCGATGACCGCGGCGGCGGCGCCCGAACCAAGAGTGAGGGTCGCGAATTCCCGCAGGTAGTCCTCGCGGGTGGAGTCCTCGGCATTGAGCCGGCGGAACGTGGTTTCCTGGGTCGGCTGGGCATCCTCTCCGGCGACCACCAGGGCGTACTTGATCTGCCCGGAGTCGATCATGTTCGCGGCCAAGGTCATGCCGTTGACGAAGCCCAGGCAGGCGTTGGCCACGTCGAAGTTCATGGCCGAGGACGGCAGTCCCAGGTCGTGGTGGATCTTGGAGGCCACAGAGGGTTCCAGGTTGCGGCGGGTGACCGAGGTGTTGATCAGCAGGCCGATCTCGCCCGGCTCGATGCCGGCCTCGGCCAGGGCCTTGCCTCCGGCCTCGACCGCGGCATCATCGAAGCTGGTCCCCTCCGACCACCAGCGGCGCTCCATCACTCCGGCAACACGTTCCAACAGCTTTTTCGACAAGCGCAGGCGCTTGAGGCTGGGTGCCAGACGTTCGTCGAATTCCCCGGAGGTCATGACCACCGGGGCCTGCACGCTGGTGACGGCCAAGAGGGCCGAATTATGGTGCCGAAACGTTGCATTGCCGTTCAAAATCTAGCCTTTGTGTCGGGGCCGTCGTGCCGGTGTCGGGCGCGAAGAATACGGACGCCGGATCCATCTCAAGGTCCAACGATTAAAAATGTCCTCGTCCTACCGTATTCCCTCGGCGTGCCCGGGGCACACACGGGCGCGCCAAGCGTCGTCCGCGGGGATCGCGTTGCTAGTGCCTGGCCTTGGCCTTTGCGGGCGTGCCATTGACGGGCTTGGTGCAATTGGTGTCCCAGTCGGCCGGGCCGTTTCCGCCCGCGGCGTATTCAGCCAAGGGCACCGCATCGTCGGCCCACGCGGTGAGGATCGGATCGACAATGCGCCAGCATTCCTCCGCTGTGTCTCCGCGCACAGACAGGGTCGGGTCGCCGGAGAGCACGCCGAGGAGGACTTCGCCGTAGGGGAGGAGGTCCGGGGAATTGAGTTCAGCGGCCAGGGTGACGCGGTCCAGGGTGTAGAGGTCGCCGGGGCCGTTGACGTCCAGGTCCAGTGACAGCGTGTCGGGGCCGAATCCGATCCGCAGTTTCGTGGGTTCGTCGGTGCCCTTGAATCCGGTGGGCAGGTGGGAGACCGGGCGGAAGGTGATGATGGCTTCCTTGCGCGCGGTTCCCAGGGCCTTGCCGGCACGCAGGATGAACGGAACCCCGGCCCAGCGCGAGTTGTTGATGTTCAGCGTGACCTCCGCCAGCGTCTCGGTCTTCAATGCCGGTTCCACGCCTTCCTCGCTGGCGTAGTCGGGCACCGGACGGCCCTTCGAGGTGCCGGCGGTGTAGCGGGCACGGCGCGTGTTTTCGGCGGGGTTGCCGGCCAAGGCTGTGGCGCGCAGCACCGAGCCGAGGTGGTCGCGCACGTCGCGTTCCTTCAGTGTCGCAGGGGCGTTCATGGTCAGCAGGCCAAGGATCTGCAAGAGGTGCGACTGGATCATGTCGCGCAGCGCCCCGGCGCCGTCGTAGTACCCGGCACGGTCTTCGAGGGCGAGTTCCTCGTCGTAGAAGATTTCCATCTTCTCCACGTGCTCGGAGGTGAACAGGGGTTCGAGCAGGTGGTTGGCGAAGCGCAGGCCCAGGATGTTGAAGACCGTGCCCTTGCCCAGGAAGTGGTCGACGCGGTGGATGTTTTCCTCCGGGACCAGGCGGATCAGCGTGCGGTTCAGTTCCTGCGCGGATTGCTGGTTGGAGCCAAAGGGCTTTTCCATGACCAACAGCGTGGACTCGGGAAGTTCCCCCGGTTCCAGGACCTCGCAGGCCTTCTGGCTCACCGCGGGGGGAAGCGCGAAGTACAGTGCCACCGGCCCCTCAAGGGAATCGACCAGGGCGGCCAGTTCGCCGGGTTTTGTGACGTCGAGTTCGGCGAAGCGGGTGTCGGCGGCAATCTTGTCGAGTTCGGTGCCGCCCTGGCCCGTGGCCTGTTTCTTCGCCGCCGCGCAGACCTCGTTGACGCGCTGTTGCCATTTCTCCTGTGAATAGCCCGGGCCACCGGCTCCGGCAAGCTTCAGCCCGCGGGCTCGGCCCGAGCCAACCAGCCGGGCCAGGCCCGGAAGCAACAGCCTTCCGGTGAGGTCGCCGGAGGCGCCGAGGATCAATAATGTGGTTACGTGGGTACCGGTCTGGGAGCTTGAATCAGGGTTCACATCTCCAAGACTGCCATGTGTTGAAGAAAGAGCCCCATGTTATTGGTAATCTTGGATGTTGAGTCCAGCGGGTTAGACCGCGCCTAACGCCCACAACGAAAGAAGTGCACGGCACGTGTTCAATTCACTCTCCGACCGCCTGACATCCACCTTCAAGAACCTCCGCGGCAAGGGACGGCTGACCGAGGCCGATATCGACGGCACCGTTCGTGAGATCCGCCGTGCCCTGCTGGACGCCGACGTCGCCGTCACGGTGGTCCGTGCCTTCGTGGCCCATGTCAAGGAACGTGCCCTGGGCGAAGAGGTTTCGGCCTCGCTGAACCCGGGCCAGCAGATCGTCAAGATCGTCAACGAGGAACTCGTCGACATCCTGGGCGGGGAGACCCGCCGGCTGAACCTGGCCAAGGTCGCCCCCACGGTCATCATGCTCGCCGGCCTGCAGGGTGCGGGCAAGACCACCTTGGCCGGCAAGCTGGCCAAGCACCTCAAGGCCCAGGGCCACACCCCGCTGCTGGTGGCGTGTGACCTCCAGCGCCCCAATGCCGTCAAGCAGCTGCAGGTCAACGGCGAACGCGCCGGGGTGCCGGTCTACGCACCGCACCCGGGCGTCTCCTCCGAGTTCGAGTCCGCCACCGGCGACCCGGTGGCAGTGGCGCGCGACGGCGTTGCCGAGGCCCGCACCAAGCTGCACGACGTGGTCATCGTCGACACCGCCGGACGCCTGGGCATCGATGCCGAAATGATGCAGCAGGCAGCTGACATCCGCGCCGCCGTCAATCCGGACGAGGTCCTCTTCGTCATTGACGCGATGATCGGCCAGGACGCTGTCAACACCGCCCAGGCCTTCAACGACGGCGTCGGGGTCACCGGCGTGGTGCTCACCAAGCTCGACGGCGACGCCCGCGGCGGTGCCGCCCTCTCGGTGGCCTCGGTCACCGGCAAGCCCGTCATGTACGCCTCCACCGGCGAGAACCTCGACGACTTCGAGATCTTCCACCCGGACCGCATGGCGTCCCGCATCCTGGACATGGGCGACATCCTCACCCTGATCGAGCAGGCCGAGCAGAACTGGGACAAGGGCGAGGCCGAGCGGATGGCGAAGAAGTTCGCCGACCGCGAGGACTTCACGCTCGATGACTTCCTGGCCCAGATGGCCCAGATCCGCAAGATGGGGTCGATGAAGAAGATCCTGGGCATGATGCCCGGATCGCAGATCTCCCGCCAGCAGCTCGAGCAGTTCGACGAGTCGCAGATCGACCGGATCGAGGCCATCGTCCGCTCCATGACCCCGCACGAGCGCGTGGCACCGAAGATCATCAACGGCTCGCGCCGCGCACGTATTGCCAAGGGCTCGGGCGTGCACGTCTCCGAGGTCAACTCGATGCTCGAGCGCTTCGGCGAGGCCCAGAAGATGATGAAGAAGCTGGCCTCCGGCGGGGCCATCCCGGGCATGCCCGGCGGGCGTCCAGGCGCCAAGAAGGGTTCCAAGGGCTCGGCCAAGAAGAAGCAGAAGTTCGGGAATCCGGCCAAGGCCGCGCAGCTGGCGGCGGCGGAGGCCAACAAGGCCAAGACCCCCTCGGGTGCCGCCTTCGGCGCCGGGCCCAAGGACTTTGACCCCTCCGAATTGAACCTGCCGAAGGGGTTTGAGAAGTTCCTTGGCAAGTAGCCCCGGGGAGCCGGATGGAGGCGTGGCGCCAGCGTGGCTGATCGCCTCCATGGCGTTCATCTTCGATGAGCCCTCCGGCGTCCAGGCCCACCGACGCCTGAAGGAGACCCTGCGCGCCCGGCAAAGCATTTCCCTGCTGGCCGAACCCGTCTCCTGGGGCAAGCTCTCGGTGGTCGAGATGGTCGTGGCGGTGAACCCCGACGGTTTCATCGTCATGGCCGATGAAGCGGGGGAGATCTCCTTCGGCCAGCAGATCGAGGGATTCGCCATCGCCCTGAAACGTGGCACCGGAGCGCTTTACGCCGACTTTGACGGTGTGGATGCCGAGAGCGGGGAACCTATCGCCGACGACGCGCTCGAGCACCCGACCGGAGGGCGATCGGTGCTGTTGGGCACGTTCAAGGAATCCGAGGTGGCGTTCTTTGCCGGTGCCACCAAGACGGCCTGGCAGCACTTCTCCACCGAACACGGCGACGTGGCGGTGCACCAGGGCTACATGCCCGAGATCATGTTGTCGAAGTCGACGTTCCCCGCCATCATGCTCTCGCGCCTTGGCCCGCGCTTTTCCATGGTCTTCTGGTTCGAGGGCCAGAGCCGTAAGCTCCACGGCTACCCGGGTTTCGGCCACGGCTGGTCGGTCGCTGCCGAGCCGGTGCTCGACCCCGTTCCGGGCACCAAGGCGGCCGAGGTTTCCGACTTCCTCACCCGCGAATGGCTCGCGCCGGACCTGGAATCCATTGCCCGGCTCTCCGAATACGGCATCGGCGAGGACGTGATCACCCAGCTCAACGAGGCACTTGGCGGCAGCGGGTCGGTCGAGAAGTTGCGCGCCGTGCTGGAAATCTTTGGCAGGCCCCGTGCCTTGGCCGACTACGTCGAGGATGGCACGGTGCCGGAATCTGCGCGCCTGGTCGAGCCCCGCGGACTGGGCCCAACCGTTGCCAAGGCCATGGGCGCCGACGCGCGCGAGGCCAAGGGCATCCGCAAGTTCTTCAACATTCTTTCCTGGCGACCCCGCACGCAGGTCCTGTGGGGCGTGTTCGAGGCGGTGGTTGCCATGGCACTGGTGCTGCTCACCGACTGGCAGCAACCCTGGCTGCCCTTCTGGGCCGTGGCTCTCATTGCCGCGCTCTGGGGAGTAGACGCACTGTCGAACATCGGCATCGGCACCTGGCGGCTCACCCGGGATCGTCGCTCGGGCCACTAGCAAGTACCCCCATCTCCCGGCCGGACTGGCCACAATGTCCGCTGGCGGGGTCCGGGCCCCGGCCCTTTGCCGTCGATTCCGGGCCGACCAGGACAGCACGCACCCATGCGACCATGGGGGCGACTCCGGGACGCGCAGTGTTTCCCTCGCCGACAGGTCATAAGCCGTCCAGTGAAGCGATTCCCTGCCTCCGATGTCAAAACCCTTGTGCCGAGGCGGAACTGTTGCTTTGCTCTTATTGACAGGGTTTTCCCGGGCGCCCCAGAGCTCCGGAAGACCGCATCGTGGCAGCGCCGATGGCCGCCGGGATACGTTGAGGACCCCACATGGGGCCGCTGTCTCCAACGGCGTCGACACGCAACGACGGGCCATTCACCAATTCACATCGAGTCCAGAGATAACCGAACCGGGGCGCGAGGAGAATCATGCGCTGTGAAAGGTCATGGGCGGCCGGGTTTCCATGGCAGACATCGCTTCCAAGGCGCGGACCTATTGGAGGAAGACCATGAACGTCAATGATTTCAGTGCCCCCTACCCACCGGAGTTCCCGATGGATCGGCAAGCAGTTCGGCCGACCGTGCAGCCGGCAATCAAGAACCAGTGGACCGATACCGCCAGGCGGACGGCGACCGGACCCGCCCCTCCGGCAGTGGGCCCCTCCGGTCCGGCCGTAGATGGGGAAGCCGGTAACGACGCGCCGGGACCGGTCGTCTCCGGGAGCGAGTCCGCGGGGACCCATATCGCGCGGGACCTTGGGGATGAGGGGTCCAGATTGTTCTCCACACTCGTCGGCGAGATCGGGAACCAGGCCTCCCTCCAGCAACGCCGGGTCGTCACCACGCTCCGTGAAATCAGCGACGAATTCGCGTGGATGCTGCATGACGGTTCAGCCAGGGGTCTGGCCGCGAACGTCGTCGAACGGGCAACGGTGTACAGCGCAAACGCGGCTGATTGGTTGGACGGTCGGGACCCCGGCGACCTTGTTCAGGAGACCAAGCGGTTTGCGAAGCGACACCCGGCGGCATTGCCTGGAATTGCCCTGGGCGCCGGCCTGGTTGCCGGCCGTCTGACCCGGAACGCCAGCGAAGGTCTGTCCGTACGGGAGGCAGACGACGCGCGGACAGGCAGGAACCCGGTGTCTGCAGAGCGTCCATGGAATAACTCCGCGATGCAGCCGGCGAAAGGTGCGAACATTGGCGGCATCGAGCCTCGGCGCACCGAAGGCGAGCCCGATGTTGGAGGAAAGCCTTCGGGACTGCACGGCCCGGGGCCGGGATTCAGCCGACCATGAGCAGGCAACCAGCGGACGTCCAGCCCGAAGGCACCTTGGATTCGCCCCGCACCCATGGGTCGGACCGGATGCAGCGCCATGGGCTGGAGGACCGGTTCAGGGGATTCACCGAAAAATTTGATGTCATCGTCCACCAGCAGATCGGGCTGGTCAAGGGCGAGATCCGGATCCTCTACCGGACGGTGCGCAAGGGGGTGAGGCTTTACGCCGGGGCCGTCCTGGCCGGACAGTTCGCGTTCCTCTTCCTGGCATTGGCCGCCCTGGCAGGCCTGGCAACCTGGATCGGCTGGGGATACGCAGGACTTCTTCTGGCAGCGTTCTGGGTCATCATCGCCGCCGTACTCATCGGCATGGGCCGGAACGGGTTCGAAGCTTTCGATGGCTTGCCCGATGGCAACGCAACCCACCGGGAGATGCCCCCGAAAACCAGTTCCCGGCACACGGCACCGTGAAACGCGCGCCGGAGACGGAAAGGATGCGCTTGGACGATGAAGCATGACACTTCCCGGCTTCCGCCGGGGATGCCCTGGGGGACCGGGAAGGAGGTTTCGAGCGGGACAAGCAAGGTAGGGGACCTGTCTCGCCTCATCCTTCCGGAACGGAAAAAAATTGGTTTACCCCCCCGAAGAAGATCATACAAAAGGAGCAACCATGGCTACGTGCGATATGTGCGGCAATGACTATGACAAGACCTTCACGCTTACCCGGGGCGGGGAGACCCGGACGTTCGACAGTTTTGAATGTGCCATCCACATGATGGCACCGGCATGCGCCCACTGCGGATGCAGGATCCTGGGCCACGGCGTGGAAAGTGAGACCGGTATGTACTGTTGTGCCCATTGCGCCCGCGAGGCGGGGCACGCGCAGGCAACCGACAGGGCCTGACAATCGCGAGGCGTTCGCTCGGCTCACGGGAGGGGCATGGGCCCCGACCGGAAAATGAAAGCCCGGGGCGAGAACACGGTGCTCTCAGCCTCTCGTGGCGACATTCCTCGGTAGTCCCGCGACGTGGGGAATGTCGCCGGTCTCTTTGCGGGCTGCGGCGATTTCCGCGGCGGGGACACCGTGTTCCAGCGCCGCGCGCGTGATGGCGTCCAAGGTTTCCTGGCGTTGTCTCAGCAAGAGCCGAGCGGCCGCCACGTCTTCGCTGGCTGCTCGGATCAGGTCCAACTCATGCACGGCACTTTCCTTTCACTGGCCGCTTCAATGCGGCCTCTTATCTTCGGTCATTTCGTTCGTCAGGCATGCTGGACAACTGGAACGCGGACAGCGTGCTGGTCGATGCTTCCGGCACATCATGGGCGGCTTGCTTCGGCACTCGTTTCGAAGGGACAGTCCGTCATTCGGCATCCGATGGTGGCATGCCAGCCTCTTACCGCTCATCCCAAGTCAAGCATTGGCCAGCTGATGGATCAATGAATGGGAGTCAGATGCGCCCGTGTTTCTGTCCCGTCGCCGCATTAAGGATGGAATGCGGCGTTAGCGGCGGTTGGGTGGTCCGCACCGCCAGGAATTTCTCGCACCGGCCGCACCAGCATTCAATCTCCCAAGTTGCCAGTTGGGAACTCCGATGCGGCAGGGGAATGACTTTTTCGAAGACGAGGTAGTGATCGCTTTGGCAGCTTTCACAGATGACTGCCGAACCATTTTTTGGCGGGGCTGGCGACGTAGTGACGCCCATGGCTGCCGCCGGCACGGGCAAGGAAACGTGTCGTTGCGGCTCCGCAAGCAATTGGGGGGACTTCATGAACCCGATCCTCGAGTTTCGTTGAAAGACAACGGGTTCCCGGGGACTGGAGAAGCGCCGTGTGGCTGGCGGAAGAATCCGCCAACTGAAGACCTTTTGATTATGTAGGTGAGGTGTCGCGGAGCACAAGCATTTCGACATCCACGCGTCCATGTTCGTCACACGCCCCGGGGAGGGCCGGCCGAACACACACGCAGATTCCAAGGACGGCGAAAGCAATAGCTGATGACGTAAAGGATTCGGGCGTTCGTGTTTAGCGGTGACCACCTGGAGCGGTACAGGGCTCACCCACGGTGTCCTTCACGCCCATCGAGCAAGAGGTCCAGCACCGCACGATCCGGCCGGTGCCCGGGATTGGCAACCACGCCACGTTCAAAGAGCGCAATCACCCGCGGGTTCACGTAGGAGTCCCGGGCGACGGCGGGGGTGTTGTGCAACCAGTCGGCGGCTTCCTGGATGGCGGCGGTGACGGCGGCGGGCGACGTGGCCCCCGCCCGCTGGGCACGGCCCAAGGACACGGCCGCCACTACGGTGCCTTGCCATGTGCGAAAGTCCTTGGCGGTGAACCCATGACCGGCAACGTCGCCCAGATAAGCGTTAACCTCGGTATCCGATACTGCCGTCCATTGCTTCCGGCGACCGGATGCCACGGCGTGGCAGATCGCCGGCCCCGAGCCGGGTGTGCGCGGCAGCGAGGAAAAATAGTCGGCCAGTAGGGGATCGCTGATCGTCACGTCCCAGGTTCCGGCTGATTTGCCGGAGAAATGCAGGTGTACGGTGTGGCTCTCGGTTTCAACGTGTCGCTTGAGCAGCGTGGTCGCGCCGAAAGAACCGTTCTCCTGGGCATAGGCAACGCCGCCGATCCGAAGTCCGGCCCGGTCCATGAGCCGTACGGCAGCTGCCAGCGCCCGTCGTCTGGGGTCTTGGGTCTGCTTAAGGTCACGGGTCACAATGCGGCGGAGGACCGGGAGTCGCTGGGCGAAGGCCAGGGAGCGGATGAATTTTTCGTCATCGCGCACCTCGCGCCAGCGGGCATGGTAGAGGTACTGCGTGCGTCCCGCTGCGTCCACCCCTGTTGCCTGGATGTGGGCCTTGGGGGAGGAAGCGATCCAGACCTCCGTCCAGGCCGGGGGAATCGCCAGTTGCCGGATCCGCTCGAGCAGCCGCTCCGAGCGGATCCGCCGCCCGTTGGCCGACAGGTAACTGAAGCCGCGCCCGGCAACCTTCCTGCGAATGCCCGCGGTACCGGGCTCCACGCGTTCAAGGCCATCGTGCATTTACGCGCCCTTGCGGGACTTGCTTTTTGCAGCGGGGGCATCGGCGGTCTTGGTTGTCGTGGTCTTCTTTTTCGCAGGTGTCTTCGTCTTCGCCGGCGTCTTTTTTGTGCCCGTCGCCTTCTTGCCGGTACCGCTTTGCCCCTCCGTGCCGCCCTCGTCCTTGTCCTTGGGCTGGCCCTTCCGGGCAATGCTGCGCTTGAGCGCCTCCATCAAGTCAATGACGTCCCCGGACTCGGCCTCCTGCGTATCGGTGTCCTTCGCGCCGAAGGTCTTTTCGGTGTCAAGGGAATCGCCTTGCTTGAGCTTCTCCTCGATCAGCGTGCGCAACTGGGCCTGGTAGTCGTCCTCGAACTCCTCGGGAGTAAAATCGGCGCTGAATTGCTGGACGAGGGCCGCCGACATCTTCAGCTCCTGCGGACTGATCTTGCTGTCCTTCCGGGCCTCCGGGAAGTCAGCCTCGCGGACCTCGTCCCCCCAGAGCAGCCCCTGGAGCACCAAAACGTCCCCGCGCACGCGCATGGCACCCAATCGGGTCTTCTGCCGCAGCGCAAACTTCACCACCGCGGTCAGTTCGGTCTCTTCAAGGGTGCGGCGCAGCAGCGAGTAGGCCTTGGGCGATTTCGAATCGGGGGCGAGGTAGTAGCTGCGTTCGAGCATGATGGGATCAATTTGATCGCTGGGCACAAACTGAACCACCTCGATCTCCCGGCTCTTCTCCGCTGGAAGGGCTTCCATGTCCGAGCCGCTGAGCACCACCGTCCGCTCACCGTCGTCGTAGGCCTTGTCGATGTGCTCGTAGTCGATCTTCTTGCCGCAGACCTCGCAGCGGCGCTGGTAGCGAATTCGGCCGCCATCGGCGTCGTGCACCTGATGGAGTTGGACGTCGTGGTCCTCCGTGGCGCCATAGGCCTTGACCGGCACATTGACCAGCCCGAACGCGATGGATCCGGTCCAGATTGCTCTCATGTTCCCAGTCAAGCACCCGGGGCATTCGGTGACCAGAGAATGCGCATCCATTCCCTCCTTCTATGTCCGGTCGTGTGCGGGCTTCAGGTCGCTGGTCGCAGGGCCCTCGATCAAGATGCCCGAGGGAGTGAAGCGGGAGCCGTGCAGCGGGCAGTCCCAAGAACGTTCCTCGTCGTTCCAGGTGAGGATCCCGCCCAAATGGGTGCAAACGGCCGAGACCCGACAGGTACGCCCATCCACGATTGATTCGGCGACGGGGTGAACGCCGTCATGGACCACCCTGCCATCTGTTCGTCCCGGCGCGGTTGCCTCGTCGGCGTCGGGGGCTTTTTCGGCGACGCGGGAATTGGATTCGGTCAGCGCGTGCGCCCAACCCGTCACCAGCCCCTTGGCAACACCCGCATTGAATTTGCCGGTTTCGGCCAGTGCCGCGGCACCGGAGGTGCGATGGGCCAACACCGCGCCCCAGGGGGTCTCCTCGCCCAGGATTTCGGTTGAGAGCCTCAATGCGGCTGCGACGGCGTTGGTCATGCCCCACTTGTTATATCCGGTGGCGACGTGGATCCGGCCGCCGCCGCGCGGCATCGGACCGACGAACGGCACGGCATTGACTGAACGGTAGTCCTGTGCGGACCAAGCGTGCGTGCGTTCGGCCACCGTGAAGTGCTCCCTGGCCCACAGGTCCAGGTCCCGGGCAGCTGCGCTTGGGGACCCTGCGCCAACCGGGTGGCCATTGCCTCCCACCAGCAATACGGGCTTTCCGTGGCGTGTGGCAGTGCGCAGGGAACGACCTGGGTTCCCGACCGAGAGATACATGCCTTGCGGAAAGGGCCGGCCGTCGGGGGCACCGGTGTAGGCAGCGAGGTAAGACCGGGAAGGTTTCAGTTTGGCGAAGAATCCACCCCTGTCCAAGACAGGGGTGCCGGTGGCGATGATCAGCGTGTCGGCGAACAGCAATCCTTGATTGGTGGTGATCTCCAGGGGTGCGGAATTGCCCGCGCCGGTGAGACGGGTGTCCTCAAAGACCTTGACTCCGCGGGCGCGGACGTCATTGCATAGGGCCGTCAACACGTCCACGGGGTCGAACTGGGCCTGGTCGCGCAGGACGAGGGCTCCGGCAACCGCGTACGGCAGCCCGATATCCGGATCCTCCAGGGTGTCGATTTGCAGTCCGGCTTCACTGCTGGCCTGCGCCTCCTTTTCGAGTTGTTCGCGGCCCGAGGCATCGACTGCATAGGTGAAGGCATCACGGGATTGGTGCGGTACCCCGACCTCGTCAAGATACCGCAATAGCCAGGACTGTCCCTCCTTGTTCCCTTCCATATAGGCATGTGCGACTTCCGCAGGGAAATTCTTGCGGATTTCCTGCATCGTGGTGCCTTGAAGCAGACTCAGCTTCGCCGTGGTGTGCCCGGTGGTCCCGGCGCCCACGAATCGGGACTCGATCAATGCCACGCGCAATCCGGCCCTGCTAAGAAGCAGCGAGCTAACCAGACCGGTGAGGCCGGCCCCGGCCACCACCGCGTCGTAGTGCCCGTCGGGTACGAAGAGGTCTGTTGCAATGCCAGGTCGAGGATCTAGCCATATCGAGTCCATGGTGTGCTCCTTGGGTTGCTTCTGCGGTTTTTTGTGGTGTCAGCGTCACTGGAGTGTTTCCCTCCAGCTACTGGGGACCCCTATTCTTCGGGTCATTTTCCAGCAAGGCATCCGAAAGCTTGGCCGCTGACTCGACCTGGGTGAAAAGCGGATCGCAGTCCGGCCCCCGTCCTGCGTTGTTGCCATGTGCGATCCATCCCTTGCGCTTCGGGTTCTCCCCAAACAGGTGCTTGAATTGGCAAAGCTGGCGGGCCAACCAATCCGTCAGGGGTCTTGTCCAGCAAAGTTCCGGGGATAGCGGATTGACTGATAAGGCCAGCATCTCGATCCCGCTCTCGTGGTCTTTGCTTCCCCGTTCGCGATCCGTCCCACCCTTCTGCATACCTGACATAGAGATCAGCAGATTGTTTGACCATTCGTTCAAGATCGACGAGCGAATCCAGCATCGGGACATCCACTGGTTTGCTTTCTCGCTGGCCCTGCCATGGGCTTGGATGGATCGCTGGCATATGGATCCAACGCGTGATGGCGTGCTCGATATCGAGGGAGGGTCGAAGGACCACTCGTCTGCGTCGTTCGCCTGTGTGGTTCACTCTGTTAGCGCCGATGTGCCAGGACGGCTGCCGTGGGACGTCTTCTCGAAACGCGGAGATTGCGCGTGATGTCCGGCTCATGGGAGCAATTACGGACTGCTCAGCAGCAAACGGTCCCTTTGTTGGCAGTCGCGGTCGTCGGACCTCATCCTTCCGTGACTGTGCAAAATCGAATTCGGTTATGACTCTCCTGGATCTGGCGTTCTGCGCCATGCTTCGCCCCTTGCACGTCGGCGGGAAAAACATCGTGGTCATTCCGGGCGACCCAGGGTTCCCTGACCAAGCCCGGCAGTTGCATTGGTTTCGACGGTGCCCAGTCCTCGATCACGGGACCGTCGCCCGATAGCTAGTATTCGCCGCGCAGGCGGCTCTGAGCTCTGCTAACCGAGCCATATGACGGTCCCATGGTCGAGCTGTGTAGTTCGACTCTAATGGCACTCTTGCCATGCAAGGAAGGACTTTACACGTTGCTAGGAACATTCAATATCGACGTATTTATCGAATCGCGTGGAAGGCATCTCCAGTATCGGAATATTACGGGGTTGAATCACCTGGAGGACCTTCGGTGCAACCGCAATTGAAGGCGATGGAAGGTTTTTACGGTTCAAAAGCCACCTCGGCGAGTCGCCAAAAACGGGTTGTCACGTCGGTGCTGGTTTATTACATTAGGTCTCGTCATCCCGCTCGTATAGGGGTCGAAGATACAAAAGGAGAAGAATCATGGCAGATGAATACAACTCCGGACAGTTCGGAAACCAAGACGAAAACGAGAATCAAGATCTGATCGGCGGGGAGGCCGATGCTGGCAGCTTCGGCAACGGACAAAGCACGGATGGCTCGGAAATGGTCAGTGATTTAGGCGGCGATGGCGGCGGCCAGGAGTCCGGCGGGTTCGGCGGCGGCCAAGAGTCCGGTGGGTTCGGTGGCGGCGACGGCGGCGGCCAGGAGTCCGGTGGGTTCGGTGGCGGCGACGGCGGCGGCCAGGAGTCCGGTGGGTTCGGTGGCGGCGACGGCGGCGGCCAGGAGTCCGGTGGGTTCGGCGGCGACGGCGAACCCCTCGAGTCCGAGCAGCTCGGCGACCGTACCGGTAGCAGTGAAGACGAGACACTTGGCGAATTCGGCAACGAGGATCGTTAAGTATCAAGCGTGTGTCCAATAGAGGACGAGAACGCCTTCAGTGGTCGCTGTTCTTCGGAACGGCGACCACTGTCGCTTGGTTAGGGTAGGTGTCTTTCGGTTGAGCGTCAACACTCCAAGAGCCCGTTGTTCCGATTGTTCAATTGACATCGGAAACTCAGCATTCATCTCACGCTACTAGGTGGGGACGCAACTGCACTTCCCGCACTCGGCCGCCCATTAGTTGAAACTGCCGCGCGAGAGGGGCGGCTGCGATTCACGAGCCTTTGACGGGTTGCCGGAGTATGTGGATTTTCGTTCATTGGAGTAGCTTCAAAACGGATTCGATCGATCTGAACCGAAGCAGACCGACAACGTGATAATAGACGTCGCACGGGCGATGTCGTGGACGTCCAGTTCGAGGCAATCGACCTTACTCATTCCCATAGGATCATTCCCACAGGACCCAAACTCACGGCCAAAAAAAATCATGCGCTCCCAGTTGCCTGCCCTTGCAGTATTCCGGCACTGTGGAGTCCCTGTGGCTCCTCCCTGTATTGAAGACGCGAGGTCCGCCCGAGTCGATGAAAAGTAGTCGCGATCGGTCCTCCGTACGTCAATTGACGATGGATGATTCAAGGTGCCACGTTTCCCATCCGGCGACCTGTACGGCAACGCTGGGCCTGGAGTCCAGTCGAAGGCCAGTTTCCGCTCTATACACCCTCTACGGTTATTGACGACTCAACCTCAAAGCAAGGGCAACGACCGTCCTCAAGGCTGTTTCTGACGGCCGCTCCGAAGCGCCGCGACAGAGATCCCAACAATTTTCATGGGGTCGATGTCAAAAAGGTTGTGTCCGCGCGATTCTCTTGTTTTGCTGATTTGTATCGCGGATCCTTTAGCAGCGGGGATCCAGCGTTTAGGTTCGGCATGGAAAGTTTCCTCTCTTGATCCTGAGCAAAGCGCGAACATTCAGGAAGCCGAAATACTGAGAACAAGTCAAGTTCATTGATTCGCATACGCGCCAAGGACCCGGTGCGATGCACGCACGGTGTCCCGCCACACAGGCTGCGGGTCACGAAATCCGACGAATACTGCCCTACGGGGCGTGGATCAATTGGAGGTCAACCAATGAGTGAGAATGATTTCAACGCCGCATACCCGCCAGAGGGAAACATGGGCGACGCAGGTCGTGTGCCCCCACCGAAGACGGGAGGACACAACGTCCAAGCGCATCGGAATGACCCGGTTTCCGAGCCGTTCGAGACGGGCGATCCCACTGTGCCGCCGGAACCACTTCTGCCTCCCGATCTAGGTGGACCCAGTACCGCCGGCGGCGACGCGAAAGTCTCCGGCGCCCCTGTGGTGGGCGCTCCTCAGCCGGGTTCCACGTCCGGGAAAAGCCAAGAAGCCAAGGTACAGGCTCGCGAACTGGCCGAAGACGGCAAGGAATCCGCCAGGCACGTAGGCCAGGCAGCCAAACGAGAGGCGGAGTCTGTACTCGACGACGCGAAAAAGCAGACCAGCAACCTGCTGGATGAACTTGGCTCGGACGTGAAGGCCCAGACCGCCGTCGCGCAGGAAAAAGTTTCCACGAACCTGCGCCAGATCAGCGATGAACTTCGCTCCATGGTGCAGTCCTCGGACGCCTCGGGCACTGCATCAAACCTCGTGGCCCAAGCGGCCCGGTATAGCGGCGACGCCGCGCAGTGGCTTGGAAACAAGGAGCCGGGCGACATCCTCCACGAAGTCAAGGACTTTGCCCGACGTCGTCCCGGGGCCTTTTTGGGCATCGCACTTGGTGCAGGATTGCTCGCCGGCAGAATCACCCGAAACGCCGGAAGCGGTCCAGATGCCTCCGAAAAGTCCCGGGCCTCAACGGCGCAAATTCCCGAAATGGGCGAACCACGGGACGTAAGTCCTCTTCCGCCAACGGTTAACCAAACCATGGGTTCAGGTGCCATCGGCGGCACAGGCATCGACCCGGGGGTGGAGTACTACCCGCCCACGGGTCGACGGAGCGAACAGGGGTTCAGCGGATCATGAGCGAATTCCCGACAAATACCGGTGCTCATCAGGCCGGCGCTCCGCCGAACGCGGAAACCACCAATGCTGCCGCGGACCTGTCGTTGGGAGACCTCTTTAGTGACCTGACACAGAACGTTTCGAACCTGGTACGCCAGGAAACCGAACTTGCCAAGGCCGAACTACGGGCTTCGGCCCGATCTGCAAGTAAGGGGGCGGGGCTCTACGGAGGCGCAGGAGTTGCAGGTCACTTCGTCCTGCTTTTCCTGTCCATAGCGGCCATGGTCGGGATCGCGAACTGGGTCGGCTACGGCTGGTCCGCCGTCATCGTTGCGGTGGTATGGGCCATTGTCGCCGCGGTCATGGCAAGCGTTGCCAAGAAGCAATTCAAAGAGGTGAAGGGGCTTCCCCAGACCGCCGAAACCATCAAGGACATCCCGCCAGCATTCAACCCCAAGGAGGAAACCCCATGAGCAGGGAGCCGGAAGAGATTCGTGATGACATTGAGCGTACCCGCGGAAACCTCAGTGAGGACGTGGACGCCATTGCCGACAAGGTCAGTCCCTCGAGTATTGCCCACCGGCAAAGCGAGCGGATCAAAGGTTCGGTACGTCGGGCCAAGGACGCGGTGATGGGCAGCGTTGAAACCGCGGGGGAAGATGCGAGCGACATGTTGCATAATGCCCCCGACACCATGGTCTCCAAGACCCGTGGGAACCCGCTGGCAGCGGGCCTCATCGCCTTTGGTGCCGGACTTCTCGTCTCTTCCCTCATACCGGGTAGCGACCAGGAACGCGAGATGGTTCATACGCTAAAGGAGAAAGCGGAGCCATTGACCGACGAACTGTCCGCGGCTGCCAAGACCATCGCCGAGGACATGAAGGAACCGGCAACCGAGGCCGTGGAGAACCTGAAGTCCTCCGCTCGCGAATCGGCCGATACACTCCGGACGGAGACGGCCGACGAAGCCAGCCACCTGAAGGACCACGCCGGCGGAGCCGCGGCGAATGTGTCGGACTCGGGCGGAACGACGGGCGCAACACCGCGCACCACCACGGATCGCGGGGCAGCTTTCCCCGATCCGCCACGCACGAGCGGCGGATTCCAGTAGCGCAAGGCGTTGTGCCGCGGGACCGGGCGATCCCGGCCCCGCGGCACACTGCTGTGAACCTCGTTCCGTCGCCCGTCGATCGAATCGGGCTGTGACGGCCTGCTTCGGCGAACCCCGGGGCGATCTCTCTAGCCGCTGCGGCCACAAACACACACCAATTGAATCCACCACGCTTCGGGAGGAAACCATGAAGGCATTGACCTGGCAGGGAAAACGAAAGATCGAGTTCACGGAGGTGCCCGATCCGTGCATTGAAGAGCCCGGGGACATCATCATAAAAGTAACATCGAGCGCAATCTGCGGATCCGACCTCCACCTCTACGAATTGTTGGGACCGTACATGCACGCCGGCGATGTTGTGGGTCACGAACCCATGGGCATTGTGGAGGAAATCGGGTCGTCGGTTTCCAGGGTGAAGGTCGGGGACCGGGTGGTCATACCCTTCAATATCTCCTGCGGCAGCTGCTGGATGTGTGACCGCGGACTGCAGTCGCAGTGCGAGGTCACCCAAGTGCGGTCCCACAACAAGGGTGCTGCATTCTTCGGTTACTCGGAACTTTATGGCCGGGTGCCCGGAGGACAAGCGGAATACCTACGTGTTCCCCATGCCGATTACGGCGCGATCGTGGTCGGAAAGGAACTGCCCGACCACCGCTACCTCTTCCTTTCCGACATCCTGCCCACCGCTTGGCAGGGTGTGGCCTACGCCGATGTCCCGCAAGGGGGGACCCTGGCGGTCTTCGGGCTAGGACCAGTGGGCCAGCTTGCCGCACGCATCGGCACGCACCTGGGCCAAAGGGTGATTGGAGTGGACCCCGTGCCCGAACGCCGAGCCATGGCCGAACGCCACGGCATCGAGACCATGGACTTTGGCAAACACATTGCCAAGGAACTATTGGATGCAACGGGCCGGGGACCGGACGCAGTGCTGGATGCGGTGGGGATGGAAGCCCACGACTCCCCGGGAGCCCAGGTGTTGCAACAGGCCACCGGGCTGCTACCGGACAAGATTGCGAAGCTGGCCCTTGAAAAGGTCTCGGTTGATCGCACCGCAGTGCTTCACGCGGCCGTGGCCTCGGTGCGCCGGGGCGGCACGATTTCCCTCAGTGGCGTGTATTCCGGGGCGGCTACTCCCATGCCCATGTTGGAGATGTTCGACAAGCAGATCCAGTTGCGTCAGGGGCAATGCAATGTCCGGCATTGGACCGAGGAGCTACTTCCCTTGGCCGAGGACACAACGGACCCCTTAGGTTTGGATGATCTGGTGACACACACGGTGCCCCTGGACCGTGGCCCTGAACTCTATGAGACATTCCAGAAGAAGCAGGACGGCTGCATCAAGGTCGTGTTGCAGCCCTGATCGGGGGAATGGGGAAGGGGAACCGGACGTGTTGTCCGCGATCCCCTTCCCATTCCTTTGCCCGCCGGGCTACGTGTTCCTTCGTTCGTTTGCGTCAGGATCCTCGCCCCGTGCCGTGGCTTCCAGACGAAGATCCTTGCCCTCCTGTATGTCCTGTTCCTCGCGTTTCCGTAGCTTGTCGCTGGCCTTGGTGTCGCGAGGCGGCAATTGAAGTGATGCCTCGGCCTCTATGCCGCCTTGCAATTCGCGAGCCCGTTCTGCTTCACTGTCGAAGATGGCGCCGAAGAGCAACGACAGATTGGCAATCCAGATCCACAGCAGCATCACGATGACTCCGCCAATGGTTCCGTAGGTCTTGTTGTAATTGCCGAAGTTCGAGACGTAAAAGAAGAAGCCCAGGGTCGCGATCGCCAGGATGAGCAAGGCAATGGCCGAGCCAGGACTGAGCCAGTGGAACTTTGGTTGCTTGACGTTGGGGGTGCCGTAATAGAGCACCGCTATCAGGACTATGGCGAAAAGCACCGGCACCGGCCACTTGGCAATGTTCCAGATACTGACCGTGGTTTCGCCTAAACCGACGGCGTCGCCGATGGTTTGGGCCAGCGGTCCGGAAATGACGAGCAGTATCGCCATGCCAGCGGTCATGAGGAGCAGTACGAGGGTCAGCAACAGCAACAGCGGTTTCAGTTTATAGAACGGGCGTCCCTCTTCCACGTCGTAAATACGATTCATCGCCCGCCCGAAGGCTCCGACGTAGCCGGAAGCACTCCAGAGTGCACCCAGGAGACCGGCGATCAATGCCAGTCCGGCCGATGGCGTACTGGCGAGCTGTTCGATGGGCTGGCGCAAGGTATTTGCGACTTCGGGGCTCGCAATGCCTTCAAGCACCTGCATCATCGTCTGAGTGGTGCTTTCGGCTTGTCCCACGACGCCGAGCAATGAAACCAAGGCAAGGAGGGCAGGGAAAAGCGAAAGCATTGCAAAGTAGGTCAAGGCGGCGGCGAGGTCAGTGCATTTTTCACGCGAGAATTCCCTGATGGACCGGGTGAAGATGTACTTCCACGATGTCCCATTCAAATCCGTGGGACTTTCCGGCTTCCGTTTGTCGTCGGGAGCGGGAGCCGACCTGCCCTTGGCTGCGGTATCGGCTGCTGATCCGCTGTGGCTGTTGGATCCCTTGGGGCTGCGCATAGAACACCTCGGCAATCTATTGTCTTCCGTGGATATTTTCCTGCTTGCCAAAAGTTAAACACGACCCCTCGGACGGAGCAACGATTTTGACATTCGTTGGAACCAACACACGGCAAAGTTTCGTTCAGTCCATCTTTTGATCGTCCATCAACTACTCCGCCGCCTGGGACTGTAACCCGGACACAGGGTCCGATGGCCGGACGCGGTGCCCGTGTCTGTCATCCAGGGCGATGGGCCACCGCGCCCACGGTCTCGTCGAGCCGGGTCCAGGGTCCGGCGGGATCTTGAATTGCCCGCGGTGCACATGCAGGGGGGGCGGGCTGAGACTTCCATGACCAGGTCCCCGCGTGATTGTCGGAGTCGCGACAGGGAAAGAATGCGAAACGTGACCACCGTAACGACTACGCACGGCATGCGAGAGATCACTTTAGGCCATAAGATTGGTACTTACGGTTAAGCAAAGAGCCGTTGGCATGCCTTTCGGGATCCAACCCCTAGCGAATGCCCCCAGACGTACCGGAATCCCGGTTTTTTCCATGGGGCATGGACGCGTTCGATCCCAGGCACAACGGAAACGGCAAATTGAACGTGGCCAGTAACACGACCGCACATCCCGACGCAGCTGAATCGTCCATCAGCGACTATCTCCAAGGCTTGATTCTGGAGAGCAAAGACATCGAAGAGTTCCTCAATGGCCTCGCTAGCCATGCCGCACTTATTCTCTCCAACGACGATGACCAAGTCTTGTGTGGAATCACCCTTCTGCGAGACCGGAAGGCCGCAACCGTTGCCAGCAGCAGTGATCACGCTCGGCAAATGGACGAAATCCAATACAGTTTCGGCGACGGTCCGTGTATGACCGCAGCCCGAGACCAATTGACGATCGAGATCCCGGACCTCGATGCCGAACTACGGTGGCCTGAATACGCAGCGGCCGTGCGCCAGTATGGGATTTGCTCGGTATTGGCCGTGCCCTTCGATCTCGAGGACGACGCAAAAGCGGCGTTGAACCTGTACTCGGCGACACCTGAAAGGTTCGATGCGGAGGCCGTGGAGGCCGCCAAGAGCTACACTGAGCAAGTCAACAAGGTCTTGCGACTCGGATTGCGCCTCGCGCGCCTCGTTGAGACTGCCGCCCATCTACGGTCGGCGCTGGAATCACGAACCATCATTGACCTTGCCGTTGGTATCATCATGGCCCAAAACCGGTGCAGCCAGGAAACCGCGGTGGAAATTCTCAAGTCGGCGTCAAATGGGCGCAATCTCAAGCTGCGTGACATTGCGGACACCCTGGTGCGGTCCATTAGCAGGGAAGCGACCCACACGCATTTCGACTGAGGCATGTCGCTTGCGTGGTATTTGAGTGGGCCTGTTTCGTCGGCAACAAGGCCTGCCGACGAAACAGGCCCAACAGTGCACCATCCCTGGTGCTCGCGGTGTGACGCTTTCGCTGCCCGGCCAGATCAAATAGATCTCGATGGAGTGCGTCCTCCCGTGCTTCTTTGCATTGTGGGACGGCAACCTTTCGGCTTTCGGCGGGTGTTCTGGCAACATCATTCGGGCGGGCCAGCCAGCTACGGCACGTGTGGTTCTCTCTACAGCGCCGGCCCGGCCAACGCCTCAGACGTTGGCCGGGCCAAAAGCACCGTGGGAGCCGGCCTAGACCATGGCAGGCTGAGAAGTCAGTTCAGACTGTTCCCGGATCAGATGGCCCGAATTGACCATCAGGCCCATCATGTCAAAAACTACCGTGGCCGCGGCGAGCGAAGTGATGTCGGCATGATCGTAGGCGGGGGCGACCTCGACGACGTCGGCACCGACGATGTTGATGCCGTTCAGGCCGCGCAGCAGGCGCAGCAGCTCGCGGGAGTGCAGGCCGCCCATTTCCGGGGTGCCGGTGCCCGGGGCGAAGGCCGGGTCCAGCACGTCGATGTCCACCGACAGGTACACCGGGGTGTCGCCCAGGCGTTCACGCACCTTCGCAATGGCCGCCGGCACGCCGATCTCGTCGATGTCGGTGGAGCGGATGATCTGGAAGCCGAACTCGTGGTCGCGCAGGAAGTCGTCCTGGTCGTAGACCGGGCCGCGGATGCCCACGTGCATCGACTTGTCCTCGATCAGCAGGCCTTCCTCGAAGGCCCGGCGGAACATCGTGCCGTGGGTGATCGGCTCGTCGAAGTAGGTGTCCCAAGTGTCCAGGTGCGCATCGAAGTGCAGCAGGGCCACCGGTCCGTGGACCTTGTTCACGGCCCTGAGCATCGGCAGGGCAATGGTGTGGTCCCCGCCGACGGCGATCACGCGCTTGTCCTTGGCGAGCAGCGGCAGGGCCTGTTCCTCGATCTGCTCAACGGCCTTGCCGATGTCGTACGGCGTGCAGGCCACGTCGCCGGCATCGACGACCTGGACTGCCTCAACCGGGGTGACGTCGAGCTCGACGTGGTAGCCGGGGCGCAGCAGGCGGGAGGCCTCGCGTACCGCGGCCGGACCGAACCGGGCGCCCGGCCTAAAGGAGGTACCGCCATCGAAGGGTACGCCGAGCACTGCGATGTCGTAGTCGGGGACCGCATCGATCTGTGGAAGGCGGGCGAAGGTTCCAAGCCCGGCGAACCGGGGGACCTTGGTGGCCTCAACGGGGCCGATGGGCTGGTGCTTGCTCATACGAGGGTTCCTTTGACTGTCGTTTCCGTGGTCTTGCCGTGGGGCTTGGTGTGTTTCTTGTTGCCGTCCCCCGAGATGTCGGCAAGGGAACGGTTGGCCGTTTCGGGGGCCAGGATGAAGGTGGCGATGAGCCCCACCAAGGAGATCCCGGCACCAATCAACAGGGCGCCGGAAGCACCGAAGCTGATGATTGCAACCGGCATGAGGTAGGTGCTTGCCGCCGAGCCCACCCGGCTGACCGCGGTGCCGAAGCCGACGGCGGTGGCCCGGATCTCGGTGGGGAAAAGCTCGTTGGGGTATACAACTTCGAGGAAGCTGGAAGCACCCGAGGCCAGGGCAAAAATTGCCAGGGCCGTGAACAGGGTCTTTGGACCGACACCGGGGATGAACGCTGGGGCTGCCAATGCCAGGACAATGATGCCGAAGGTCCATAGGAGCAGCTTGCGCCGTCCGATGCGCTCGACCAGCCACAGGCCCGGGATGCCACCGACGACAAAGAGCAGGGAAATCAGCAGCGACCCGCCGTAGAGGTTGGCATCCCCGTCCAGGCCGAAGGAGGCGAGCAGCTCCGGGGCGAAGGTGTAGACCGCGAAGAGGGGGATGACTTGGGCAGTCCAGAAAATTGAGACAAAGAGGGTGTGGCGCCAGAACTTCTTGTTGAAGATGTCGGTGAACGTGGCTGCGCGCTTGCCGGTGTCCTCGTCCTCGCCGAGCGAATTGACGTCGTAGTCGTTGCCGTAGACCTTCTTGATGACGGTGCGTGCCTCGTCGACTCGGCCGCGGGAGAGCAGCCAGCGCGGGGACTCGGGGGTGCCCAACCGGAACAGCAGCGTGATGATCGCGAAGATGGCCGGGCTGGCGAGCATCCAGCGCCAGGCGTCCGGCCCCACGCCGCGCATGGCGAACCCGACGGCGAATGCGGCCGCCGCGCCGATGGCCCAGACCACGAACGTGGCACCCAGGAGCCGGCCGCGATGCTTGCGTGGGAGGAACTCAGCCAGGAGCGAGGTTGCAATCGGGTAGTCGGCTCCGATGGCAACGCCCAGGAGGAAGCGCCATAGAACCAGCTGCCAGATATCTGTGGAGAAGGCACTGAGGATGGAGAAAACCGCCAGGGCAATGAGGTCCAGGATGTACATGGTGTGGCGACCGACCTTGTCGGTTACCCAGCCAAAGACACCCCCGCCAAAGAAGATGCCGACGAGGCTGGCTGCGCCGACCATGCCGATTTCCTTGGGGCCCAGGTCAAGCGCCGGGGTCATGGTGATCAGGGCGATTCCAATGATTGACAGGGCGTAGCCGTCAATGAAGGGACCGCCGGAGGAAAACACGGTCAGCTTTTTATGGAACCGCGTCAGTGGCGCATCGTCAATGAGGCGAACGGAGGTGCTCATTGCGGGCTCTTTTCTCTCTGTATGCCCGAGAACTACGGGCTGGCTAGTGGTGTGGTTCCATCATTCGTGATCGGAGTCACGACGACAATCGACATGTGTCAACTATCGCTGGCACCGACTAGACATTTGTATGACAGGTCGCGTTTGATGGGAGGATCCCGCCGGAACGGCGGCGGTGCCGCGGACGTCGACAAAAGGGAATGCGCAATGGCCATGAGCGTGAAGGAGTTGCTGGACGAACCGCAATTGGGTCTGCAGTTGGTGGCCGGGGCGCAAGGGTTGGGGCATTCGATCACCTGGTCGCACACATCGGACCTGCCCAACCTCTGGGAATGGGTGTCACCGGGGGTGCTCTTGATGACCAATGGCCTTTCGATCCCGTCGGATCCCGCGGGGCAGGTCCACCTCGCCCAAGCGCTGGCGAACGCAGGGGCTGTGGCGCTGGCGGTGGGAGAGAAGATGCATTCCCCGGACTTCTCCGACGAGTTCCTCAAGGCCTGCGATTCCTTGCCCCTTCCATTGGTCTCCGTTCCCTACCCTCTGCCTTTTATGGCGATCTCCCGGTCCATTGCCGAGGCGAGCCTGCTCGAGGAATCACGCCGGATCAAGCAAACCGCTCGCATCTACGACTTGTTGCGCAAGGCCACGACGCCCGGCGAAACCTGGTCCCAGTTACTCGAGGGGATCGGGAGGGAAATCGACGCTCGGCTGTATGTGGTGGATGATCGCTGCCTGCATACCTGGCAACCAGGGGATGCCGCCCTGCCCGATGATGTGCTGGAGCGTGTGCGGCGAATCAGCTCCGAATCCACGGCAGAGACCCGCCACTTTCTGTGGAGTTCCGACGGCGGGGACTCCATGATGCTCATGGATATTCCCACCCATCCGCATGCCTTGCTGGTCGTGTTGCCCGCGGGGAATACGCAACCGGACGGGGTCGTCCTGTTGCATTCGGCCACCGTGCTCGGATTGGGACTTTCGCGCTCGGCATTGTCCATGGAAAGCCGCTTCCAGTCGGGAGGGGAATTCTTGTTGCAATCATTCGAAGGACGCATAGGTGTGGCTGAAGCCGCGCGCCGCCTCGAAGAGTTCGGACTAATGGCTGGCGACTTACGCCTGGTTGCCGTGCCGGCCCGATCCGAAACGGGCCTGCCGCAGGTCCACCGCGCTTTGTGGCGCCATGGAGTGAACAGCATTTGTCTGGCGGTTGAGGGAAAACTGCATTTGCTCGTCTCCGAAGATTGCCCCGAGGATCTGCTGCAACACGTCTTGGAGGCCAGGCTGCCTATTGGCCTGAGCACTCCGGTCGGAGTCGATGAAATTCAACGTGGTCTACGCGAATCCTTGTGGGCGTTGGGCCAGGCCGCGGCCCAGGGCATGCGGTTGGTCGGGTATGCGGAGGAGGGAGACTGGTTCGGGATGCGCGGGCACCGTGACGGCGCGGCACTGGTGCAGAGACTGCTCGGACCGGTGATTGAGCACGACCGGGTTAACCAAACCGAATTCATGGACACTCTCCGGAGCTATCTGGAAAACCAGCGATCGGCTCAAAAAGTTGCCACGTTGCTTTTTGTCCATCGGCAAACCATCATCTATCGCATCCGCAGGATTCGCGAACTCACCGGGCTGGATCTGGCTGAATCCTCCGCGGTAGCCCAATTGTGGCTGGCCTTTCAGGCATATGAGGCGATGGACCCTGCTCAGCGACCGTGACGGGACAGGCCCGACTTGCCGTTGGACTCCTGGATTAGACCTGCCGCCAGGCGGGGCGGGCGAGGCGAGCCTCTCGAAACGAACGGTGCACATTGCGCTGGCCCTAAGAATCTTGTGCACCGCCGCCGCCTGGTCCCGCGCCACGAAGTGCCCTCCGCCGCGCGGTCCTTTGGCGAGCGGGTTGGTGAAGCGCTGAACCCAGCACGGACTCCTGCTGCGACTCAGGCATCCCATGAGCAGGCGGTGATGCACCTGTAACCTGCGGTGCCTTTGGCAAAGCCGACACCGTGACGTCTGGTGATCTACGGAACAAGATCAATGATTGTAGCTTCAAGTAAATCGTGTCATACTTGAAGCAAGAACATCCCACGATCACGCATCAGGAGCTGCCAAGATGAGCACCATCACCCAAGATCAATTGTCCGCCGATCTGGCCATGGGCACCGTCATGCTCAAGGTCGGGGACATGAAGAAGATGAGCGCGTACTACCAGAAGGCCCTGGGCCTCGAAGTTCTATCGGAGGGACCGACAGGGACAGGCCTGGGCCGGCGTGGTCTCGAGCTCGTTCACTTAGCAGACGGCACGGGCTTGAACCTTCCTGGCCGTGGTGAAGCGGGCCTCTTCCACACGGCGCTGCTCTTTGACACGCAGTCGGACCTTGCTGCCACCGTGCTCTCTGCTGCCCAGTTCGACGGATCACTGTTCACCGGCAGCTCCGACCACCTGGTCTCCGAGGCCTTCTACTTCAACGATCCCGAGGGCAACGGCATCGAGCTCTACTGGGACCGCCCGCGTGACACCTGGACCTGGAACGGCGACACCGTCGCCATGGACACCATCTACCTGGATCCCAATGACTACCTCAACAAATACCTTAACGAGGCGGCCGTGAGCGGATTGACCGCCGCGAATGCCGGCATCGGCCATGTGCACCTGCAGGTGGGCGACGTGGCCACGGCGGAAAAGTTCTATGTGGACACCCTGGGCTTTGCCAAGACCACGAGCTTCCACGGACAGGCACTCTTCGTCTCCGCCGGCGGCTACCACCACCACATGGCCATGAACGTGTGGAACTCCCGCGGCGCCGGTCCCCGCAAGGACACCTTGGGCCTGGGTGAAGTCGTCATCACCGTCCCGAACCAGGACGAGGTCGGCGCTCTTGCCGAACGCCTCAAGGTTGCCGGGATCTCCAGCCACCACACCGGTGCCGAGCTGCGCTTCGAAGACCCGTGGCGGAACCAGCTGCGCGTCGCGGTCGGCTAATGTCATTCGCCAACCATGACGGCGGGCCGGGGACTTCACGATTTCGCGTGGATCCCCGGCCCGCTTTCTGCCTTGGCGTTCTTCCGTGACTGCCGGTCATGGTTTTGCCAGTAAATGCCGATGAAACCACCGGATTCGATGACTACGGTTGAACGATGCATTTACGCTTGAGCGAACTACGCCCTCACTTGGTTGCGAACCGGATCTTTTTCATGGGTCCCGGCGCCAAGTCGATAGAAGCCACCGGAGCCAGCTACGGGGATGACACCCAGATCAAGTTCGGCGACGACCTGCGCCTTGAGCCCTACGCCACCTATTGGGCAGGTAGCGGCCGGCACTTGGTGAGCCTGGGATCCTTTTCATACACCCATTCCCGCCTTCCGCTTTCGGCCAAGGTGGGGCGCTACACCTCCATTGCCAAGGGCGTGAAGGTCATGGGCGCACGGCATCCGCACGAATGGGCCTCCACCAGCCCGGTCTTTTACAACCGCCGGCTCATGATGGAGACCTTCGAGCGGGACAGGGGAGAGCGGCCCACCTACCGGAAGTTCGACTACACCCCGAATCCGGTCACCATCGGCAACGACGTATGGATCGGCGAGGACGTCACCCTGGGCCACGGCGTGACGATTGGCGACGGGGCGGTGGTGGCATCCAACTCGATCGTCACCCGCGACGTGCCTCCATATTCCGTGGTCGGCGGCGTACCCGCCAAGACCATCAGGCCGCGCTTCGATGAGGAAACCACCAACGATCTGCTGCGCAGCAGTTGGTGGAATTACTCGCCCACCGCATTGAACCAATTGGACATCCGGAATCCGGCGGAATTCGCCCGCGGTGCCATCGGCCTCATCGAGGCGGGGGCCATCGAACCCTACCGGCCGGAAGTCGTCACGGGTCACGAACTGGCTGCGGCGCTCGATCCGTCCAACTCCAGCGCCGCGTCCTAAGCCCATCACGGCATTTTCGCCGGTTCCCAGTGCGGGCCCCGTGGTGCTGCCGAATCCGGGGCATGCGGATGGGGCGGTCAAGAGTCGCCCGTAGGGATATTGTCCTATTCATCGCAGGGGGCAGTTTTCCCGCTGCCCACCCTCGAACCAGGCAACAAGTGGAGAGTTTTATCTGGTCCCGGCCGTATTCCCGAAACGTTGTGCATTGCCCCTAGCCAGTGTCGAGGGCACAGCGGTAACGTCGATCATGAGCGTTGCCCGGCGGCCGGTGCGCAAGATTGTTGTCGGGAATCGCGAGGGCGCGAGTCGCCGCGTCCGATCTTTCGAGAAAGGACTTGCCGTGAAGGCTGCTCGTTTTTACGCCCAAAAGGACATCCGCATTGAAGAGATTCCCGAGCCCGCGCTGCGCCCCGGGGCGGTGACCATCGATGTCGCGTGGTGCGGCATCTGCGGCACCGACCTGCACGAGTACCTGGAGGGCCCGATCTTCACCCCGGGGCCCGGGCACCCGCACCCGCTGTCCCACGAAGAGGCCCCGGTGACCCTCGGCCACGAATTCTCCGGAACCATCACGGCGGTTGGCGAGGGCGTCATGGATCTGTCAGTCGGACAGAACGTCGTGGTCGAGCCCTACTTTGTCTGCGGACAGTGTGCCTCCTGCCAGGACGGGAACTACCACCTTTGCGTCAAGATGGGCTTCATCGGGCTTGCCGGCGGAGGCGGGGGACTCGGGGAGAAGATCGTCGTCGACGCGCGCTGGGTCCATCCCATCGGGAACATCCCGCTGGACGAGGCCGCGCTGATCGAACCCTTGTCGGTGGGGCATCATGCGGTAGTGCGCAGCGGCGTGATGCCGGGGCAGGTAGCCCTCGTGGGTGGCGCCGGACCCATCGGCCTGCTGACTGCCGCGGTGCTCAAGGGAATGGGAGTCACCACGATCGTCAGCGAGCTTTCGGCTGCCCGCAAGGACAAGGCGCGCGAAAGCGGGGTCGCCGACCACGTGCTCGATCCCAGCGCCGAGGACGTCAAGTCGCGGGTCTTGAAAATCACCAACGGAATCGGTGTCGACGTGGCCTTCGAATGCGCCGGGGTCAACGCGGTGCTCGACACCCTGCTGGATGCGCTGAAGCCCACCGGCGTATTGGTCAATGTCTCCATCTGGGGTCGCCCGGCCACCGTGGACATGCAAAAAATCGTACTCAAGGAAATCGATGTGCGCGGCACTATCGCCTACGTGCGCGACCACGCCGAGGTCATCGAGCTGGTCGGCAGCGGAAAGATTGACCTCAAGCCGTTCATCACCGGGCGCATCGCCCTGGAGGACCTGATCGACAAGGGCTTCGACACTTTGATCAATCACAATGAGACGGCGGTGAAGATCATCGTCTCGCCTAGTGGCAGGGGACTTTAGTACGGACAAACGGGCACGACCTAGGCCGCAGGATAGGGCCCGTCCCTCAGCGCTGCTGCCAGATGCACGGTGTTCCGGACCGAGATCCGAGTGGCGTTGGCGGTCACCTCGGGCGTCTGTTCCAGATCCTGGTAATCGGTGGTGTGCATGGCTTCGCCCACCCAATATGTTGATCCTTGGGCCGGGATGGTGTAGCCAACTTCGGCCAGACCTTGGGACAGGTCGGCAATGACATGGTGTGCCCCATCCTCGTTGCCGACCACTCCAACCATGGCCACCTTGTCGAACAGGATGGGACGACCTTGGTCGTCGGTTTCGGATAGCTCGGCATCAAGACGTTCCAAAACCCGTTGGGCCAGGCTCGAGGGATGCCCCACCCAGATCGGGGTGGCGAGCACCAGGATCTGCGCTTCCAGGAGCTTTTTTCTGAGATCAGGCCAGTCATCGCCAGCGCCCATGTCCTTCAGGACGCCGGGCATCACGTTGTGGTCGACAATGCGTACCAGTTCGCTCTCCACCTTGTGCTTGGCGAACTCGTCAGCAATCTGTCGCGCCAACATGTCGCTGCTGGATGCCTTGGGGGATGGGGAAAGCGTGCAAATGAGGATCAGGGCGTTCAAGGGTTCATTGGTCATGTCTCCACTCTGCCGGGTCGGCGCGGAGGCGACCAGTGATTGCGCATCCTGCAGAATTGATTCCTCGAGGTATCGGGGCACGTAGCCGGATTGAAGGAACGACGAATCCGAAGTTGCCGTAACCATGCCATGGACCTGAGCCAAGAATTGTTCGAATATTCACTCGCGCCATTCACAAATGTCTGGATCGCGGCGTAGGTTGGTTCGTGGATAAACTCCATGACGCCCGCGAAGGATTTCTCATGAGCACATTTTCCGATCGAACCCGCTCCGCTCTCATCGTGATCGATGTGCAGCGGGACGTCGTGGCGAACGCCTATCGGCGAGACGAAACCATTGGCAACATTAGTGGCCTCGTGAAGCGTGCCCGTGCGGCCGGAGCGCCGGTGGTGTGGGTGCAGCATTCGGACGAGGAAATGGAGAAGGGCAGCGACGCCTGGCAGATCGTTCCTGAACTCTCGCCGGCCGCCGACGAGCCGGTGATCCACAAGATCTATGGGGACTCCTTTGAGGCCACCGATCTCGAGGACGTGCTTTCCGCCGCCGGCGTCGGCCGGCTGGTGGTCTCCGGCGCCGAGTCCGATGCCTGCATCCGCTCGACCGTCCATGGCGCCTTCACCCGCGGCTACGACGTGACGCTGGTGTCCGACGCGCACACCACCAGTGACATGACCCAGTGGGGCGCCCCGCCCCCGGAGGTCGCCATCTCCCACATCAACCTCTACTGGCAATTCCAGGGGGCGCCGGAGCGCACCGCGGCGGTCACCGCCGCGCAGGACGTCGACTTCCGGTCCTGACTGTCCCCAACAGTTCGACCCGAACAGGGCGGACCGCCGGTGAATAACTGGCGCAGGTGCCCTGTGGGTTGTTCCTACCGGGGGAGACGTGCCGCCCACACCGTGCGGCTGCCGCGCATCGACAGGTCCGTGCGTGTGAGCACCGAGCGCGAGTCCTTGGCATCCAGCAGCGCTTCCAGGGCTTGGAGGTCCGCCGCCGGCAGCGTGTCCGCCAGGGAATCGCGCATTCGGGACAACCACCGGTGGGCGGCGCGCGCCACCAGCTCCTGGTCCTGGTCGATCGCGTAAACAAAGGTTCGCTGGTCGATGACCTCCATCCCCGCGTCCTTGATCGGGCCGGCCCAGTCCGGGTGGGCGTTCCAGTTGGCGCTGCCTGCTGCGGCGTGGCAGCGTTCCTCCAGGCCCGGGTCGCCGAAGCCCAGATCCCGGGGCAGGTAGCGGGGGAACGAATCCATTTCCACGACCACCAGCAGCCCGTCGGAGGACAGCGTGCCGGCGATCTGCTCGTATACGTTGGCAGGATCGCTCATGTGGTGCATGGAGGATGCTGCCCACACCAGGTCAATGTCCCTCAGATCCGGCCACGACGTGTCCAGGTCCACCTGCAGTGTCGTGAGCCGCTCCTCGAACCCATGGTCCCTCGCCTTCTTCGACAGGCGCCCGAGCATGAACTCCGACTGGTCCAGGGCCACGACCGCGGCCTCGGGGAAAGTCCGGGCCAGTCCGAGCGTTCCGGTGCCCGTGCCGGCGCCCAGGTCCAGGATGGTGCGCGGGTCTGGCTGGTGCCCGGAGGTCCAGGCGAAGATCTCCTGGAGGTGGTCCTTCATCAACTGGGCATCCAGGTCGAGCATTTCCGCCATGCCCTGCTCGTTCGAGTGCTGGTGCCCGTGGTGATTGGCGTTGTTCCCGCCGTGATGGTGGTGGCCGTGTTCCGGGGAATGCTGTGTCGTCATGGTTCAAGCCTAACCAGTGGATGCGTGATTGGCATACACTCTTGCGTATGACGCAAGAAGATTTTTCCATGGACACTGTGATCCGCCAGCGCCTCAAGGGCCTGCGGCTGGCCAAGGGCTGGTCGCTGGATTCACTGGCGGCCCGCTGCTTCCTGAGTCCCTCCACGCTTAGCCGGATTGAGACCGGCCACCGGAGGATCGCCCTGGACCAACTCGTTCCCCTGGCCAAGGCGCTGGGCACCACCCTCGACCAGCTGGTGGAGCCGACCAGCGACGAGGACGTGGTGATCCGACCCGAACCCGAGCACCAGCCCGGACTCACCACCTGGCTGCTCTCGCGCGAGCACTCCGTCAATGGAACCACTGTGGCGAAGATGCGCATCACCCACGAGCGGACCACGAATGACATCGGCCTGAGCGTGCATCCGGGCCGCGAGTGGTTCACCGTGCTTTCCGGGACGGCGTCCCTGGTGCTGGGGGAGCGCACCATCCTGGTTTCCGAGGGGCAGGCCGCCGAATTTTCCACCATGGTCCCACACCACATCGGGGCGCACGAGGGTCCGGTGGAGATCCTGACGATCTTCGACCACGGCGGGGAACGGGCCCACATGCACCACGACCACGCGGCGGATTAACGCATCCCGCAGGACGCGACTGGAGATTACGGTCAAGGCCGTGCCCGGGGGACCCGCCTCTACTTGGCTGCCCGACGCGCTGGCCCCCGGCACAGTGACCGTCGCCCACGGTCCGCTGGGCGGCTTCGCCCCGCTGGTGTCCATTACCCGGGCGCTGCTGGATGCCGGCGCCCGGGTAATGCCGGCGCACCATCGACTGCGCGGCGGACGAGTTCATCCTCGACGCCGTGCTGGCCGCGGGGGCTCCCGTGCCTTCCTCGTGCACGCCGGGGATGCGCGGCGCCTGCAAGTTCTCCCTGCTCGGGGGCACGGGAGATGAACCACGCCGGAGGGATTAGGCCCGGGGAGATCGCCGCGGGCAAGATCCTGATCTGCTGCTCCACGCCGACCGGCGACCTGGTGATCGACGCCTAGCCGGCTCCGCAGGTTCCCGTGTTATTTGGCTTCGTCGCCGGTGATGCCGAAGAGCTCGGGGCTATCGGCCATGGTGCGACCGAGCTTCCACTGGTTCCTGAAGAGTCCCACGGGATTCCCATTCGACCGGTAGACGACCTCGACGGCGGCGGCCTTGGCGGTCTGTACCGGATCCGGGCCGTAGAGGTCCCTGGCCATTTCATAGGGCAGTGCCTCTTCGATGACGGCCGGAGCGTTGAACTCGCGCTTCAACCGATCCAGGGCCACATCGAACTGCAGGACTCCGACTGCCGCGAAGATCGGCGACTGGCTCGTCCCGGAGCTGCGGTAGAGAACCTGGATGGTGCCTTCTTCTTCGAGGTGGGAGATTCCACGGGCGAACGCCTTGGCTCGACCGGCATCCAGGCTGCGCACCATGCGGAAGTGTTCGGCGTTGAAGTGCGGCAGTCGCGGAAAGGATACAGCCTCGCCGGCATGCACCGTATCGCCGATCCGCAAACCGCTGACATTGCTGAAGCCCACCACGTCACCGGGCCACGATTCATCCGCTGAATCGCGGTCCCTGCCGCTCATGTGGTGGGTGTACTTGGAGGAAACGGGCTTTGCCGTTGAATCGTTCCGTAGTGCCATGCCCCGCCGGAAGGTCCCGGAGCACACCCGGACAAAGGCAAGCTTGTCGTGGTGGTTCGGGTTCATGCCCGACTGCATCTTGAAGACGAACCCGGAGAAATCCGAATCCAATGCACGTAAGGTGCCGGCCTCATCCGCGCGCGGACCAGGCGCGGGCGCCCGGTTCACCAGGAAATCCAAGAGCGGGGCGACCCCGAAGTTGGACGCCGCAGCAGCGAAAAGCACCGGAGTGGCCCGACCGGCCAAGAAATCTTCCCCGTCAAAGCCGCCATTGAGGGCGACGGCCATGTCGCAGTCTTCGCGGGCGGCTTCCCACGAGTCCCCGGCGTCCAGGGCGGCCTCTTCGGGGCTCAGTTCGTCGGCCTGTGCGAGGCTGGCGCCGGCATTGGTGCGAGATAAGCGCGTGTAGGTTCCGCTTTCCGGGTTGTACAGGCCACGGAAGTCGCCTGCGATGCCCACGGGCCAGTTCAAGGGCACCGGCATCCTGCCGGTGGCATCCTGGACCTCATCTAGCAGCTGCAACGTTTCCTGTCCGGGACGGTCCCATTTGTTGAACACGGTGACCACCGGCAGCCCAAGTTCCTTGCAGACGGCAAAGAGCTTCAGGGTCTGGGTTTCCATTCCCCGTGAGGAATCGACAAGCATGATGGCGCAGTCCACGGCCGTCAGCACCCGGTAGGTGTCCTCGGAGAAGTCCGCGTGCCCCGGGGTGTCGAGCAGATTGAAAATGACATCGCCGTGTTCGAACCGCAATGCAGTGGAGCTGATGGAGATCCCGCGTTCGCGTTCCATGGTGCCCCAGTCGGACATGCTCGCCTGGCGCCCCTGCTTACCGTGCGTCACACCTGCCTTCGTGATGACCCGCGCATGCAGGGCCAAGGCCTCGGTCAATGTCGACTTGCCGGCGTCGGGGTGCGCAATGATGGCAAACGTCCGGCGCCTGCGGGCCTCGTGAAACACGTCATTGCCGTCGGTGTTGGGAGGGGAGTCGAAATCAGTGAAAGTGCTGTGAACCATCCCTAGAATCTACACTCGCGCGAGGGCTGCGCTAAGCCGAGCGGCTTCGCCTTGGACTGTCCGGGTCCGAACCTGTCCCGTAAACAGGCCTCCCGGCACCCTTCCGACCAGTGGCTTGCGCGGTGCCAGGGGGTTCCGGGCTACTGCTTCAACTCGTAGCGGAAGGTGACCCCGGTGTCTTCCATGATGCACCTGCCGCAGAGACCGGGATACGGCATTTCGCACGCGCCGTGGCCCATGATCTCGACGCCGCCGGCGCCTGGCCGGGTGCCCGAGAGCTTCTGCACAAACGACGCGGCCTGCGCGCAGCTCATGCCGGAGTCCGCCAGATCGAAGGAGCAGAGCGCGCCTGCGCGGGGGCCGCCTGCCCCCGCATCGGCCTGCGGCGTGCCCGAGGCCGCCTGCGTGGTCCGTTCCAGGGAGATCATCATCGCCTTGAACTGTCGGTACTCAGTGGTCTTGGCCGACTGCCACAGTCCTGCCGTGCCTTCCTGTTGCAAGGCGAGTCCGCTCCGGTTAATATTGGGCACCCCCAAAGCAAAGGAGAGTCCCGTGGGCAAGGTGGTCATGTACGGATCGGTGTCGGTGGACGGCTTCGTCGCGGACGAGAACGACCAGCCCGGACCGCTGTTCGACTGGTTGTCCGCCGGCGATGTGCCGCTGGATGAGAGCGGGGCGTTGAAGGTGTCGCAGGCGTCCTACGACTACACCCGGCCGTACTGGGACCAAATCGGGGCGACAATTGTGGGCCGCCACGTCTTCGACATGACCGAGGGCTGGGACGGGAAGCCCCCAAGCGGGGTAGACCACGTGGTCGTCGTGACGCACCGCCCCAAGCCGGAGGGCTGGGACCCCGAGGCTCCATTTCACTTCGTCGACGGCGTCGAGGCAGCCGTGGCCAAGGCTCAGGAGCTCGCGGGTGAGCGCATCGTCGAGGTCTCCGTTGGCGACGTCGGTGGCCAGGTGCTTGCCGCGGGCCTGGTCGACGAGGTGCGCATGGACGTCGTACCCGTCGTGTTCGGGTCAGGCAAGCGCTACTTCGGGTCGGTCCGTGCACAGCACCTGTTAGGGGATCCCGACGTCGTGATTCAGGGCAACCGGGTGCTTCACCTGCACTACTTGGTGCGCCGTTGACCGATCTGGGCCGGGGCCCCGTGGCGCCTCCACAGGAAAAATCCGAGCACGACGATGGCAACTGAGAGGAGTAGTCCCGTTGCCGGCACCTGGACGAAGAGCGGGACGAAAGAGACCAGTGCCCCCGCAAGGAGAAGCCCCGCGGCGAGTCGCGGATAGACGCCGGCACGGAGTGTCGCGATGGCGAAGAGAACCCAGCCGACGGCGGCGATCAGGAAGGAAAGCGCGAATCCCGTGAATCCCAGCTCTCCGGTCGCCACATCGGGGGCTTGGGCCGCCAAATCGGGGACCACGAAGAACTCGAACCAGATCGCCCCCACCGTCAGCGCGGTCCCGCCAAAGGCGAGCAGGAATCCGGCAAAGCCCAGAATCCCCGCGGCCCGGGACTGGCTGGCGTACAGCCCGGTCAACCCGAGCAGCAGCAACACGGTGCCGAGCAGGTAGAAGCCAAACACGATTCTTTGCGAGACGTCGCCGGCTGCGTCGGTGGCCTCCAGGTCGACACCCAGGCTCAGCACATCCCCGATGATGGAAAGAATCCCTGCCGCGATCGCGGCCAAACCGGCTAGCCGGAGCAGCTTCTCGGATGACATGGAACGGTTCCTCTCGACGGCATTGTCGGAATCCGCACCGTCCGGTGCGCCGACCAAACAATTCCAGCCCATTGGCTGGCAAGATCTCGCGTTGACCCATTAACAGCCGCCGCGGGGCTTGATGCGTTGCCCCACTTGAGGACCTCTGCGAATCCGCACGGGATCCGATGGGGGCAACGCGGCGTTGGTTACGGAATCGGCCGGGAGCCACGCCGCCGGGCGGGGTTCGAGGGTCCGCTGGTGTCGGTGGCGCGTCAAACGCCTAGGGGTCGTACATGGGTCCGGGTGTTTCGTCGGTTTCCAGCGGCTTGAGGTCCTCGTCCCCGAGGTAGAGGTTGGTGCCCGTCTGGTCCTTGAGCGTGATCGTGGCAATCAGCGAAACCGCGACGAGCAGGAACAGGTAGGTCGACACCGCCACCGTCGTGTTGAACGAGCCCACGAGGGCGGTGGCGATGGTGGGGGCGAAGGCCCCGCCGAGCACCGCGCCCAGGGCGTAGCTGATGGAGGATCCGCTGAGCCTGATGCGGGCCGGGAACAGCTCGGCGTAAAGGGCCGGCAGCGGTCCGTAGGACAGGCCCATCACCGCGCCGAAGACGATCAGTGCCAAGGCGACCATGGCGATCTCTCCGGTGTCGATGAGCAGGAAGAGCGGGTAGAGCCAGGCGAGCATGGCCACCCATCCGATGATGTACATCTTGCGCCGGCCGATGCGGTCCGAGGCCACCCCGGAGACCCAGGTGGAAACCAGCCAGGCCACCGAGCCGATGGTGATGATGTTCAGGATGGTGCCGGCGTCCAGCCCCAGGCGCTTGGTGGCGTAGCCGAGGATGAAGCCGCCGGTGAGCATGTAGCCGGCGGCGTTGTTGCCCATGAAGACCAGCGTGGCCTGGACGACCTTGCCCGGGTGCTGCCGGAAGAGGGTGGACAGCGGTGCGGTCTCGGTCTGCTTCGTGGCCTCCATCTGGTGGAAGACCGGGGACTCCTCGACCCGGGTGCGGATGTAGTGCCCGATCAGGATCAGCACGAAGCTCAGCAAGAAGGGCACCCGCCAGCCCCAGGCCAGGAACTGCTCCTCCGTCAGCGCCGCGGCGAAGATGGCCGTGACCCCGGCGGCCAGCAGCATTCCGGCCGGAACGCCCAGCTGCGGGAAGGCCCCGAACCTGCCGCGCCGATCGGCCGGGGCATGCTCGACGGCCATCAGCGCCGCCCCGCCCCACTCGCCGCCGGCGGAGAAGCCCTGGACGACGCGCAGGAACACCAGGAGGATCGGCGCCCACACCCCGATGGTGGCGTAGGTGGGCAGCACGCCGATCAGCGTGGTGCCCGCGCCCATCAGGATCAAGGTGATGATCAGTACGACCCGGCGCCCGTAGCGGTCCCCGACCCGGCCCATCACCACCGCGCCGAAGGGGCGGAAGAGGAAGCTGATTCCCACGGTGGCGAACGAGACGATCGAGGCCACCGTTCCCTCCAGCTGCGAGAAGAACAGCGGGGCCAGGACCAGGGCGGCGGCGTTGGCATAAATGAAATAGTCGTACCACTCGACCGTGGTGCCGATCATGGTGGCCCCCGCCACCCGGC
This sequence comes from Paeniglutamicibacter sulfureus, assembly GCF_030512175.1. Lineage (GTDB taxonomy): Bacteria > Actinomycetota > Actinomycetes > Actinomycetales > Micrococcaceae > Paeniglutamicibacter > Paeniglutamicibacter sulfureus. The sequence continues at coordinate 2,386,505 of NZ_JAULBL010000002.1, forward strand.
GCTGTTCGGGGGTCATTCGCTGGGAGGCCTTCGGTGTGGTGCCCATGGAAATTCCTTTGTCCGGGGATGAGGGTCCCGGGTCCGGTGCCACTCGCCTGATGCTCACATTGTAGGGCTTCCCCCACCCGCGGGCGAGGGTTGTCGAGGCCCGGGAATAGTGCCCGTGAAATGGGGTTCCCCGTACCTGTCGACGGCGCCCGGCGCCGGCCGAGGTGCGGCCCGCACCCCGGCCGGGCCAGGCCCCGCGCTCCGGGATCCCGGCCCGGCGGCCCGGCGGCTCGGCGTCCCGGCGAGCTTAGGCGGAGGCCCTCCGGTTGCGCCGGCGCCGGCGCAGCACCAGGTAAAGGCCCAAGGCCACGCAGAGCAGGTAGATGCCGGCGACGGCCGTCCACCCCAGCGCAAAGCCGCCGGCCGAGCCGACCAGGGTCCCCATGACCAGCGGGCCCACGGTGAAGCCGCCGAACTGCCCGGCGGTGACCATCCCGGTGGCCATGCCCATCGAGGAAGACGGGACGCTGCGCACCACCGCGGCCATGAGCACCACCGAGACCCCCAGGGCCGAGGCCCCGTGCAGGGCCACGGCCAGCCAGAGCAGCAGCGCCGACCCGGTGGTGCCGGCGGCCAGGAACACCCAGGCACCGGCGAGCGCCAGCAGGGCAAGCAACAGCAAAAGCGGCGGGGCCGCCATGCCGCGGGACATCATCCGTCCCCAGCCCACGCGCGCGGCCACGCCGATTGCCCCGGCCGCAGCGGCGGCCACGCCGCCGAGCACCAGGGAGAAGTCGAGTTCGCGCACCGCATAGAGCGAGAGGTAGACGTTGGTGGCCTGCACGCCCATGCCGTTGACGAAGCCGAAGGCGGCCAGCGCCCAGATCAGGAACCTGGTGCTCGGCGGGGCCGGGGCCGGGCCGCCGGTGGGCATCTCGCCCACCGGTATCGGGATCTTGGGCAGCAGCGGGACGGCCTTGAGCACGCGCAGCGCCACCACGCCCAGCAGCACCGCGGCCGCGGCACCCGCGCCGCTGGCCCCGTGCCAGCCGATCCAGGCGGCCAGGGCGGGGAAGCCGAGGCTTGCCACCAGCTGGCTGACCTGCACGCCTGATTGCTTGATGCCGATCCAGCCGATGCGCTGTTCTTCCGGGACGCGTTCGGCAAGGATCCGGTTGGTGACGCCGTTGGGGAAGGACTGGGCCAGGCCGGCAAGGCCCGAGGCGACCAGCAGCAGCACGTAGCCGCCGGGGATCGCGGCGAGCAACAGGGACAGTGTGGCAAGGGCGAAGACCAGCGCCAGCAGGCGGGCATCGGGTTGCTTGTCGGTGAAGCGGCCGAAGGCGGCATTGCCGACGGCCCCCGCGCCAAAGCAGACGGTGGCCAGCAGCCCGAACTGCGCCTCGCTGATTCCCAGCTCGGTGATGACCAGCGCGCTGACGGCGCTCAGCCCGTAGGTCAACAGGGGGCCGATGCCGACTGCGACCAGCAGGATCGCCAGCAGGGAGTATCCGGGGCGCCCGGCGGGTTCCTTCATCCAGGCTCTCCTCATGTCAATGGGGCATTCCGGGGGATCCGGGTCCGGGCTCCAGTGTTTCACATCGGCGGCCGGTGACAGCTACCGCGTCGGGGCCCTTGAATGCCACCCGTCCCGGTGCTAGACCTGAAGGCACATGGCTTCGGCCCGGTGCCGGAGCGTATTCCGACCGGGCCGCGGGCGGTCCGACGAAGGGGCTCTGATTCCCATGGCAGGCAAGCCGCTGAAGGACGACGTCACCGACGAGAACCTGGCGGTGGGCCCGCCCAAGCGCAGCGCCGGCGGCCTGCCGGGGCTGTTGGCGTCCATTCCGCTGGCCTTGGGGGAAATGGGTCCGCGGCGGGCGGCCGGCACGCTGCTGCACATGAACCAGAAAGACGGCTTTGACTGCATGAGCTGCGCCTGGCCCGATCCGCCGCACCGCAAGGTCGCCGAGTTCTGCGAGAACGGGGCCAAGGCGGTGGCCTGGGAGGCCGACCCGCTGAAGGTGCCCACCGGGTTCTGGGCCGGGCACCCGGTCTCCGAGCTCAAGGAACGCAGCGAGTACTGGCTGGGGCAACAGGGCCGCCTGGTCGAACCTGTCTACAAGCCCCCCAACAGCGAGCACTACCGACCGGTCTCCTGGGAGAACGCCTTCGGCCTGATCGCCAGGGAACTGCACGCGCTGGCTTCCCCCGACGAGGCGACCTTCTACACCTCGGGCCGGGCCAGCAACGAGGCAGCCTTCACCTACCAGCTTTTCGCGCGCGCCTTCGGCACCAACAACCTGCCCGACTGCTCGAACATGTGCCACGAATCCACGGGAGTGGCCATGACCGAGAGCATCGGGGTGGGCAAGAGCGCGGTCCAGTACGAGGACTTCGCCAAGGCCGACCTGATCATCATCATGGGGCAGAACCCCGGCACCAACCACCCGCGGATGCTCACCGCGCTGGAGGAGGCCAAGGGGGCCGGGGCCTCCATCGTGGCGATCAACCCGCTGCCGGAGGCCGGGCTGATCAACTTCAGGAACCCGCAGCGCCCGCGCGGCCTGGTCGGACGGGGCACGGACCTGGCCGATGCCTACCTGCAGATCCGCCTGGCCGGGGACATGGCGCTGATGCAGGCGCTGGCCAAGCGGGTCTTCGAGGCCGAGGACGCAGCTCCCGGCTCGGTGCTGGCCCACGACTTCCTCGCCGAGCACTGCATCGGGCTCGAGGAGTACCGCCGCCACCTTTCCACCCTGGAAGAGGCCGACGTGCTGGCAGCCACCGGCCTGGACAGCGCGCAGATCGACGACCTGGCCCGGCGCTACCTGCTGGCCGACCGGGTCATCATCACCTGGGCCATGGGGCTGACCCAGCACACCAAGGCTGTGGACACGATCAAGGAAATCATGAACGTGCTGCTGCTGCGCGGGAACATCGGTCGCCCCGGCGCCGGGCCCTGCCCCATCCGTGGGCACTCCAACGTCCAGGGGGACCGGACCATGGGCATCTGGGAGCGGATGCCGCGCTCCTTCATGGACAGGCTGGCGGCCGAGTTCGACTTCGAACCGCCGCGGGAACACGGGTGCGACGCGGTGCAGAGCATCCAGGGCATGGCCGCGGGGCGGATCAAAGTGCTGATCGCCCTGGGCGGGAACCTCGTCCACGCGATTTCCGACACCAACGCCGCCCAGGACGCCATTGCAGCCACGCGGCTCTCGGTGCAGATCTCCACCAAGCTCAACCGCTCCCACGCATACACCGGGGCCGCCGCCCTGATCCTGCCCACCCTGGGGCGCAGCGACATCGACGTGCAGAAATCCGGGGTCCAATTCGTCACCGTGGAGGACACGGTCTGCGCGGTGCACGCCTCCCAGGGGCGGGTCATGCCCGTCTCGGACAAGATGCTCTCGGAGGTCGCCATCGTGTCGCGCCTGGCCCGTGGGGTGCTGGGGCCCGAACACCCCATCGGCTGGGAGGGCTTCGAGGAAAACTACGACAACGTCCGCGAGCACATCTCGCGCGTGGTGGACGGCTGCGCCGACTACAACGCGAAGGTGCGCCGGCCCGGGGGCTTTGTGCTTCCCCACCCGCCGCGGGACGAGCGGCGCTTCCCGACCCCGAGTGGCAAGGCGGTGATCACGGTCAACGAGCTGGCGACCATCAGGCTGCCCAAGGATCGGCTGATCCTGCAGTCCCTGCGCTCGCACGACCAGTTCAACACCACCACCTACTCGCTAAACGACAGGTACCGCGGTGTGCACAAGGGACGCAACGTCATCTTCGTGAACCCGCAGGACCTGGCCGCGCTGCGCCTGGCCGACGGCGGCTACGTGGACGTGCACTCGGAAGCCGGCGACGGGGTGGATCGGGTGCTGCGCGGATTGCGGATCATTTCCTACCCCAGCGCCCGCGGCTGCGCTGCGACCTATTTCCCCGAAGCCAACGTGCTCGTTCCCCTGGCAGCGACGGCCCAGGGGTCCAACACCCCGGTGTCCAAGGCCATCATCGTGCGCCTGGAACCCGCGCCGGCGCCCGGCCCTGGCTAGAGGGACCGGGTGTCGGCGCCGGATGGCCCCGGTTCCCCGGGATATGCCGCCGGCTCCCCGGGACCCTGGTCCAGTCGGAACGGGGGATAGGCGTCGGTCAGCAGCGAGGTGTAGGCCACGGTCCGTTGGATCCAGCGGTTCAGCCCCAGCAGCAGGTCGAACAGCCCCCGGCGGTAGGTGCCGGTGACCAGCAGGACGACTCCGGCGATGAGGACCAGCAGGCCGAGCAGGGATATCCCGGCCTCCTCCGTGTCCCAGGAGCCGCCGGAGAGCGCCGCGATGACCAAAAGGTGCGGCAGGGCGAGCAGCCAGGACTTCACCAGCACCTTCCAACGCGAAAGCCGTGCCGGATAGGAGACGTCGAAGTTGGCCGGATAGGGACCGCGCGCCAGCGTGAACGGCGGGTAGCTGTCGGTGCCCAGCACCCCGTAGGCGTAGAACGACACCCGCCATTGCCAGCGCAGCACCCCGACGGAGAACTGGAACCACGAGGCCGGATACCGCCCGGTCACCAGGATCACCAGTCCCGCGGCGACGGTCACCACCAGGAAGGCAACCCACAGCAGGGCCAGCACCACCACGTGCGGGATGGCCAGGATCCACTTCACCAGCCACTTCCAGCGCGAAAGCCCCGGGTCCAGGTGCCCGGAGAGGTGCACCGGCGTCGCCGGGACCGGCCCGGGCAGGGCGCTTGCCTGCGGGGCGCCGATTCCGATGCCGCGGCCCAGCCCCGCGGCGCCGACGAGGATGGCCACGATGCCCAGGGCGATCCCGGCGGCAATCAGCAGCGCGAACAGGTCAAGGTCGCGGAACTCCTTGATGGCCAGGGCTCCGAGGGAGGCGGGAATCAGCAGCGCCCCGAACAGCAGCAGGGCCAGATGGATTCCCGGCATGTGTCCGACGGGCGGTGTCTGAAGTGGGGGTGCTGGTGGGTTGGTCATGGCGTTCGTCTTTCGCGAAGTGAAGCGGGGTTGGGGGAGAGAGGCGGGGGCACGGAATTCGTGGCGGCGCAGGCTAAATGATGATGGCGATCTTGCCGCGGGCCTTGCCCGCCACCAGGTGCTCCATGGCCTCGGGCACTTGCGCCAGCGGGAAGGACTTGTCGAGGTGGGGGCGCACGGCACCGGATTCGATGAATCCGGCCAGCTCCTCCAGGTCGGCTGCGCGCTGGGCGGAGGCGAGCATGGCCAGGCGCTGGCCGATGAAGGGCGAAAGTGCGACGGCTCGAAACTGCCGGCCCATGCCCAGCCACCTGCCGGCACCCTCTCCGCCGACAATAACGGCAGTGCCCTTGGGTGCCAGCGCCTTGCGCAACCTGCCCAGGGTCGGGTTTCCGGCGATGTCCACGATCAGGTCGTAGTGCCCGGTTCTCTCGGCAAAGTCCTCGCGGCTGCGGTCGATGGCGTGGTCGGCGCCCAACGTGCGCACCAGGTCCTGCTTGGCCGGCCCGGCGACGCCGGTGACCTCGGCGCCCAGGGCCTTGGCCAGTTGCACCGCATAGCTTCCGACCCCGCCCGAGGCCCCGATGACCAGGACCCGCTGGCCGGCGGCAATGCGTCCCAGGCGAAGTGCCTGGAGTGCGGTGGCTGCCGACACCGGGATAACCGCTGCCTGGGCGAAGTCGAGGCTGGCGGGCTTGGCGGCCAGCCTGTCCTCCCTCGCCACCGCGTACTCGGCGAAGGTGCCCTGCCCGAATCCGTGGACCGCGTCGCCCACCGCAAAGCCGGTGACAGCGGAGCCCATCCCCACGACCGTTCCGGCAAGGTCAAGGCCGGGAACGGGGTTCCGGGGCCCGCGGAACCCGAAGGCCAGGCGCATGAGCAGCGGCGTGCCGGTCATGACATGCCAGGTTCCGCGGTCCAGGCCGGCGGCGTGCACCCGGACCAGCACCTCGTTGTCCCGCGGCACGGGGATGGGCAGGTGCGCCTCGTGGAGCACCTCGGCATCCCCGTAGCGGTCCTGCGCGATGGCCCGCATCGAGCGTTGGGGCGGTATGGTTCCGTTCGTTTCGAGTCCTCGTGCTGGATGTCGCTTGGCGCCGGTCATGGCGTTTCCTTCCGGGATGCAAGGCCTCGCGAGTCGAAACCTTACTTAGTACGAGAGACTAACTTACATTGTACTAAAATGCGATAGGATCGGGCCATGAAGTCCAAGGAAATCCGGGAAAAATCGCCCGCCCGCACCCCGCTCAATCGGGAACGTGTTCTCACCTGCGCCGTTTCGATTGCCGACCGGGACGGCATGGGGGCCCTGACCATGCGGTCGCTGGCAACGGCCTTGGAGGTGAAGCCCATGTCCCTCTACTACTACGTGGCCAACAAGGGGGAGATCCTGGATGCGCTCGTCGACATGGTCTATGCGGAAATCGATGTCCCGACGGTAGGCGGGGAGTGGAGCAACGAGATGCGCCGCCGCGCGGGCTCGGTGCGTGAAGCGCTGGGGCGTCATCCATGGGCCATCGGGTTACTGGAGTCGCGCACCGCCCCCGGCCCGGCGACGCTTCGCCACCACGATGCGACCCTCGGCGTCCTGCGCGCCGCTGGGTTCTCCGTCAAGTCCGCTGCCCACGCCTATGCGTTGTTGGACAGCTACACCTACGGCTTCGCCATGCAGGAAGCCGCGTTGCCGTTTACCGGGCCCGACACGGCCGCGAGCGTCACCGATCCCATCGTGCAGATGTTCGCCTCGGGCGAGTACCCGCACCTCATGGAAATCGCGACGGAACACGTGCTGCAGCCGGGATATGACTTCGGCGACGAGTTCGGGATCGGCCTGGAGCTGATTCTCGAATCCCTGTCACGCTGGATCGACGAGGGCTAGGGTTCCCTCGTCCGCTTAGCTGTTCTCGGTGCCCAGCAGCCGGGCAGCGAGGTCCCTGACCCGGGCATGGATGTCATCGCGCACCAGTTCCATGCGCTCCCTGCCCTCGATGCCGCGGGCGCTTGGTTCTTCGGTTTCCCAGGTTTCCACCCTGACCCCGTCGAGTACAGGGACCTTGGCCTCGGCGCCCAGGACCACCACCAAACCGGCTGCCCGCATGTTCTCCTCGGTCAGCGCCTTGGGCCGCTCCGCGCTGATGTCGATGCCCAGGTCCTGGAGGACCTCGGCGGAAAGTCCGTTGATCGCGGCCCCGGGCTTGGTTCCCGCGGAGCTGACGTCCACGTCGTTGCCCGCCTCGTGCTTCATGAGCCCGGCGGCCATCTGGGACTTGCCGCCGTTCTTGACGCAGACGAACAGGACGGCGGGCTTGCGCGGTGCGCGTGGATTCTCTTCCATCATCATGCCTTCGGTTTCAGGGTTGCGGCCAGGGAATCCAGCGCGCCGGGAACCAGTGAAAAGTAGGCCCAGACCCCCCGCTTTTCGCGGTGCAGCAGGCCGGCCTCGACCATGATCTTCAGGTGGTGGGAGACTGTCGGCTGGCTCAGGCCCAGGGGCTCGGACAGGTCGCAGACGCAGGTCTCGGCCCCGGGGGACGAGGAAACGATGGAGAGGATGCGCAGGCGGTTGGGGTCGGCGAGCGCCTTGAAGCGCCCGGCCAGGGCCTCGGCCTCGGTCGCCTCGAGGGTCTCCTGTCCCGGGGCGGAAACGCAGCATGCCGCCCGCGCGACGCCGTCGGCCGCGGGGCCATGCTCGCGGTATTGGGGGTCGGCCAAAGTGGACATGGGCGCATCCATCGCTTTCTTCCGGCTCCGGGCCAGAGATTGACAATCATCGATATCTGCAACGATACTCGACATATCGAAGTTCGTCGATGTATGGGTTGGGATGGAAGATTCTGGTGGCACGCACCGGCCGCCGAAACGCCGTTTCTCCCGGCCTTGACGAACGCGCCAGCACGGAGCACCCGCAGTGAACGCCAGGAGCAGCAGACCATGAAGCAGACCCACCCAGTCGTCATCATTGGTGCCGGACCGATCGGCCTTGCCGCCGCCGCGCACCTTCTCGAACGTAACCAGGAGGTGCGCGTCCTGGAGGCCGGAGCCGGCCCGGGTGCTGCGATGCAGGCTTGGGGTCACATCAGGCTCTTCTCCACCTGGCGCTACAACATCGATGCAGCCGCGCGCCGGTTGCTGGAAACCCCCGGCGACGGCTACGCCGGGGATTGGGAAGCCCCGCGTGAAACCAAGCTCCCCACCGGCGCACAGATGGTCGGCGACTACCTCCGGCCCCTGGCCGAACACCCCGGCATGGCCCCGCATATCAGCTACGGGCACCGCGTCCTGCTTGTCACCCGCGTCCAGGCCGACGGCAGGAGCGCGGACAAGACCCGCTCGGCCGGTCGCGACGATGCGCTCTTCTTGGTGCGCACTGCCACCGCCCGGGGCATCGAGGACATCATGGCCCGGGCGGTCATCGATGCGTCGGGAACCTGGGGGAACCCCAACCCGGTGGGACGCTCCGGCATCGAGGCCATCGGGGAGGCAGCGGCCAGGGCCAGCGGCAGCATCACCGCGCCGTTGCCGGACCCGTTGGGATCGGACCTGGGGCACTTCGCCGGCAAGCGGATCCTAGTGCTTGGTGCCGGGCACTCCGCGGCCAACACCCTCATCAGCCTCGGGCGCCTGCGCCAGAAGCACCCGGAAACCACCGTGCTGTGGGGCTTGCGCGGGCCGGCCAACCCCGTCAAGCTCTACGGCGGCGGAGCGGCCGACCAGCTGCCCGCCCGCGGCCAGCTGGGCACGTCGCTGCGCCGCTTTGTGGAAAACGGCGACATCACCATCCTGGAAAACCTCGCCGTCACCTCCCTGGAACAGGCAGACGGGTTGAGCGTGAACCTCGCCGATGGCCGTAGCCTGGTGGTCGACTTGGTCGTGCCGGCCACCGGCTTCCGCCCGAACCTGGCCATGCTCTCGGAGCTGCGGCTCGACCTGGAGGCGATCGTGGAGGCCCCGCGCGCGCTGGGCCCGCTCATCGACCCCGAGTTCCACAGCTGCGGGACCGTCTCCGCCCACGGCGAGCGCGTCCTGGCCCACCCCGAACCAGGCTTCTACATCGTTGGCATGAAAAGCTACGGTCGGGCCCCGACCTTCCTGATGGCCACCGGCTACGAGCAGGTCCGCTCCATCGCCGCCGCCCTGGCCGGGGACCGGGCGGCCGCCGACAACGTCGAGCTGCAACTGCCCGAAACCGGCGTGTGCTCCACCGACCTTGGCGGATCCTGCGACACACCGGTTCCCGCCGAAGCCGCGGCCGGCTGCGGCACACCGGAAACGGATTCCGGGTCCTGCTGCGACACCCCCGAGCCGCTGGCCATAGGATTCGCCACCGGAACGCGGCACGGACACGCCGATCTGGTCGGTACCCGGGAGGAATAGTCCGGAGACCGCCTCGCCTCCGTTCCGGGGCGGCACCTTCCCGACACCAAACTGCCGGAGTCGTTTTCTGGACTGGTCCCATGGCAACGTCGTCATCGGAGAAAACCCGGGCCGAAAACGGCGGTTCCCGATGCGCCTGGTGCAACGACACCAAGGAAGCACCAGGTGCATCCGGCCACCGCGCCTCCGCCACCCGATCGCAGGCAGTAAACTGCGCCCGCGGTTGGCGGCGTGTCCATGGACCGTCGGAATTTTCCCCGCTTAACAGAACACGCGACCCGCCAGTTCGGGTGGCGTCGACCGGTCGCGTTATGGTCGACTAGTTGCTGTTCATCAGTTGTTAACCAGGAGGACTCCTTGCCGCACCAGGCGAAAAAACCCATGGTCACCGGGCCCCGCTTCAATACCCCGTCGATTCGACGTGTGGCGACGGCGCTTGGCCTCGGCCTGCTGCTCACCGGCTGCGGTGCCGACTACCCCTTGGGCGAGGCGCAACGCCAGGCGGCGGAGAACAACTCCTCCAACCTCTCCGGTACCGTCACCGGCGGCGGATCCAGTGCCCAGAACTCCGCCATGAACGCGTGGATTGGCGGATTCGCCACGATGCACCCCAAGGTGCAGGTGCAATACGCTTCCGTGGGTTCCGGCGCGGGACGCGCGGGACTGCTGGCCGGCGCCACCAACTTCGCCGGCTCCGACGCCTACCTCAAGGAATCGGAAGTCGCCCGCTCCCAGGAGACCTGCGGACCGGAGGGGGCCATCAACATCCCCACCTACATCTCGCCGATTTCCGTGGCCTTCAACCTGCCGGGGGTCAAGGAACTGAACTTCGATGCGGCAACCATTGCCAAGATCTTCGGTGGCAAGATCACCTCGTGGCAGGACCCCGCCATCAAGGCGCTGAATCCGGGTGTCGCCATCCCAGATGTCCCCCTGACCGCTGTCGCCCGCTCGGACGACTCGGGCACCACCGAGAACTTCACCGACTACCTGCATGCCGCCGCGCCCGAAAATTGGGAGCACGATCCTTCGGGCTCCTGGCCCGGCGGGCTGGGGAGTGAGCAGGCCCAGGGAAACTCCGGGGTCGTCACCACGGTGGCCCGCACCGAGGGAGCGGTGACCTACGCCGATGATTCGCTCGTTGACAAAACGCTTGGCAAGGGAAAGCTGAAGGTGGGCGATTCCTTCGTAGCCGTCAGCGGCGAGTCGGCGGCCATCGCCGTCACCGCCTCGCACCGGGTCCCCGGCCGCGGCGCCAACGACATTGCCCTGGAACTTGACCGCAGCACCACCAAGGCCGGCGCCTACCCGTTGGTTCTGGTCTCCTATTTCATCGTGTGCAGCGGCTACACCGATCCGAACACGGTGGAACTGGTCAAGGCCTTCGGCCACTATGTTGTCAGCGACGAGGGGCAGAAGGTCGCGGCCGACTCGGCCAAGAGCGCGCCGATGCCCAAGGAACTTGCCGAGGATGCCGCAAGGGCGATCGATTCGATCACGCAGCGTCCCTAGCGTCCCGAATTGGCAGGAAAAACGGGAGCGGTCCAACGCCCAATGGGGGTCGGACCGCTCCCGTCGCGTATACGGCGGTGGACGAACTAGGCGCTGGTGGCGTCCTGCACCTCGCCGACCAGTTCCTCGATGATGTCCTCCAGGAAGAGCACCCCGGTGGTGGCGCCCTCGGCGTCAAATACGCGGGCCACGTGGGACCCGGTGCGGCGCATGGCAGCCAGCGCGTCCTCCAGCTCGCTCGCGCCATAGACCGAGGCCAGGGCCCGAATCCGCTTGGCCGGGACCGCGGAGGCGAAGGCCTCCGGCGTGGTGAGGTCCATGACGTCCTTGAGGTGAAGGTAGCCCGTGGGTTCGCCGTCCGGGTTCACCAGGATGTAGCGGGAATAGCCGTGCTCGGCCACGGTGGACTGGATGTCGGCCGGGGAGGAACCCTGCGGCAGGAACACCATTTCGCCGACCGGCACCTCGACGTCGGAGACCTTCTTGGCGGTGAACTCGAAGGCCTTGCCCAGCGTGCCGCTGGCATCTGAGAGCACCCCGTCGCGGGTCGACTGTGCGACGATGCCCGCCACCTCGTCCAGGGTGAAGGCGCTGGCGGCCTCGTCCTTGGGCTCGACCTTGAACAGCCGCAGCACGGCGTTTGCGATCCCGTTCAGTGTCCAGATCACCGGCTTGAAGATCCGGGCCACGAGCACCAGCGTGGGAGCCAGCAGCAGGGCCGCGCGCGTGGGCACCGAGAAAGAGATGTTCTTCGGGACCATCTCGCCGAGGACCACGTGCAGGAAGGTGACCAGCAGCAGCGCCGCGATGAAGGCGATGATGCCGATGGCCTCCGCCGAGAGCGTGGTCAGCCCCAGCGGGATTTCCAGCAGGTGGTGGATTGCCGGTTCGGAGACGTTCAGGATGACCAGCGAACACACGGTGATGCCCAGCTGGCTGGTGGCCAGCATCAGCGTCGCGTGCTCCATGGCCCACAGCGTGGTCTTGGCCGCCTTGGAGCCGGACTCCGCCATCGGCTCGATCTGCGAGCGGCGGGCGGAGATCACGGCGAATTCGGCGCCGACGAAGAAGGCGTTGATGACCAGCAGGACGACGAGCCAGATGATTCCGGGTAGGTACTCGCTCATCGGGTCTGCTCCTGGGTCGAATCGTCGGCGTTGCGGTCCTGGGATGTCAGGTCGGGGGTGAACTTCAGGCGCTGGACGTGGGTGCCCACGACGCGCTCGACCCGCAGCGTTCCGCCGTGCAGGTGGACCTCGTCCCCGGGCTCCGGGATCCTGTCCAGCTCGTCGGCGACGAAGCCGGCGACGGTGTCGTAGTCCTCGCCGTCGGGCACCGTGATGCCGGTGCGGTCCAACAGCTCGTCGGGGCGCAGCGAGGCATCGAAGGTGACCGAGCGCCCGGTCGTCAGCACGCCGACCCGGGCGCGGTCGTGCTCGTCCTCGAGTTCGCCGACGAGTTCCTCCACGAGGTCCTCGAGCGTCACGATGCCGGCGGTGCCGCCGTGCTCGTCCGAGACGATGGCGACCTGCAGGCCGTGGGTGCGCAGGCGCCCCAGCAGCGAGTCGACGCCCATGGACTCGGGCACCATCAGCGGGGCGACCATCAGCTCGGTGGCGGCCACGGTTCCGCGGGCTTCCAGCGGGATCGCGAACGCCTGCTTGAGGTGTACGACGCCCAGGATCTCGTCGCGGTCCCGCCCGATGACGGGGAAGCGGGAGAACCCGGTGAGCGTGGCGGTCTCGACGATGTCCTGCGCGCTGGCCGTCGCCTCGACGGCGCTCATGCGCACGCGCGGAGTCATCACGTCGGCCGCGGTGTGCTCGGAGAAGCGCAGCGTGCGGTGCAGCAGCGTCGCGTGGTCGGTGTCCAGCAGGCCCTCCAGCGCGGAGCGGCGGACCAGGGAGCTAAGCTCCTCGGCGGTCCGCGCACCGGAGAGCTCCTCCTTGGGCTCGATGCCGAAGGAGCGGATGATGGAGTTGGCGGTGTTGTTGAACATCAGGATCACCGGCTTGAACACCGCGGTAAAGGCCGCCTGGAAAGGCACGACCACCTTGGCGGTGGCCAGCGGCAGCGCGAGGGCGAAGTTCTTGGGCACCAGTTCGCCGATGATCATCGAGAAAACGGTGGCCAGGAAGATGCCGATCACTGCGCCGACGCCGGGGACCACGGCCGCCGGGACGCCGGCGCCCAGTAGCGGGCCGCGCAGCAGCGAGCTGATGGCCGGCTCGAAGGTGTAGCCGGTCAACAGCGTGGTCAGGGTGATCCCCAGCTGTGCGCTGGAGAGATGGGTGGAGGTGATCTTCAGGGCCTTGATGGTGGTGCCCAGCCGTTTTTCGCCGCGCTCGGCGCGGGCCTCGAGTTCGTGGCGGTCAAGGTTGACCAGGGCGAATTCGGAGGCAACGAACAAGCCGGTGCCAACGGTCAGGAGCAGGCCGATGCCGATCATGATCAACTCATGCATGGGGGCGCCCCTCTCCGGTGGTGGTCGGAATCAATCCGGCGCAGCGGTGGAGGGGCAAGGGCATGTGGGAAGGGGGGTCGTCCATAGTACTTGTAAACTTTAGCGGACCGGGCGGCGTCCGGTATTCGCGTCCGGGGCCGCCGGCAGGCCCCCCGTTGGCCTGCGCGGGCACCTGCCGGCGCGACAGTGCGCCGGAAGACGCCCTGTTTGCCGGGCCCCGCCCGCGGAGAAGATTCCAAGGGAACTCACAGCTAACGCAGCGCGGCGAAGCCTTCCGCGGCGGCTGTCGCCCCGGCCACGATGATCTCGGCGAACGTGGAGATCTTCAGCCCGCTGTGCCCCCGGGCCGCCGCCAATGAACATCAGGACGTCGACGCCCAGCCAAGTCGCCGGGACCATCTGGCCGAAGGCCAGCGAGTTGAATCCGGCGGTGCGGGTCATGACCGACTGGAAGAATCCGGCCAGCAGCGTGTCCACCGTGGCCAGCGCGCCCAGGGTCTTGGGGTTTGACCATTCCAGGCCGCAGATGAAGGCGGTGCCGGCGGCCAGCAGGGCTACCGAACAGCAGACCACCAGCTTGGTGTTCATGGTCCAGTGCAGCGGCCTTCGCTGAAGAGTGCGAACCCGGCATTGTTGAGGCGAAGGACATGATGCCAAGGCCGCCGAGCTGGATCAGCACGAGGATCGCCACCTGCCCGAAGGGAGCGGCAGCACTGCTGCGGGGGAAGCCCGTGGCCGATACGCCCGCGCACGGAGAAACGCCATTGCCATTCACTGTCGGGGATTGGGGTCATAGACTCGTGCCCATGAGCATCGACGTCGAGAGCCTGTACCGCGACCTGCACGCCAACCCCGAACTTTCTTTCCAGGAACACCGCACGGCCGGAATTGTTTCCGGGCACCTGCGTGAACTTGGACTGGAAGTGCAGGAAGGCATTGGAGGCACCGGGGTGGTCGGGGTCCTGGCAAACGGGCCAGGGCCGACGGTCATGCTGCGCGCGGACATGGACGGCTTGCCGGTTCTGGAGGCGACCGGCCTGGAATATGCCAGCACCGCCACGGGCATCGGCCCAGACGGACGCCTGGTACCCGTCATGCATGCCTGCGGCCACGACGTGCACGTCACCTGCCTGCTGGGAGCCGTGGAAAGACTTGCGGGCGAGCGCGGCTCGTGGTCCGGGACGCTGCTGGCACTCTTCCAGCCGGCCGAGGAAGCAGGCGGCGGGGCCCAAGCGATGGTTGACGCCGGGCTCTTCGATATGGTGCCGGCACCGGACGTGGTGCTCGGACAACACGTGGCGCCGTTCCCCGCGGGATGGATCGGACTGCGCCCCGGCGTTGCCATGGCCTCGGCCGATTCGCTGAATATCACCCTGCATGGGTCCGGCGGGCATGGTTCGCGGCCCGAAACCACCGTGGACCCGGTGCTTTTGGCGGCAGCCACCACCATGCGCCTGCAGGGCATCGTCTCGCGGGAACTTGCCGCCAGCGATCAGGCGGTGCTCACCGTCGGGCAGATCCATGCCGGCACCAAGAACAACATCATCGCCGCGCAGGCCACCCTGGGCCTGAGCGTGCGGACCTTTGACGAGAGCGTGCGCGCCAAGATGCTCAGTTCCATCGAACGGGTCGTGCGCGGGGAGGCCATGGCCTCGGGGTCGCCCAGGGAACCGGTGATCACGCTGGAGGAACATTTCCCGCTGACCGTCAACGACCTGGATACATCGGCGCGGGTGACCGCGGCGCTCGTCGAGCGGTTCGGTGCGGGGAAGGTCATTGACCCGGGTCCGGTGGCAGGCAGCGAGGATGTCGGTGTTCTCGCCACGGCAGCGGGGGTGCCGCTGGTGTACTGGCTGCTGGGCGGGGAGGACCCCGGCCTGATCAAGGACTTTGCCGCCACCGGCAGGATGCCGGAGGGCGTTCCGTCGAACCATTCACCGCATTTTGCCCCGCGGATCCAGCCGACCCTGAACGTGGGCATCGACGCCTTGGTCGCCGCGGCCCGGGCCTGGCTTGCCCGATGACCAGCTGTCCGCGGACCTTCGTTCACATGGTGCCGTGAGCGGAATCCGGCAGGTCCGGACAAGTTCGCAGCAATACAGCGTATGGTGTGGCGGTAGGGGTACTTTCCCCTAACTTTTGGGAATGCCGAGCATTCCCGGCTAGGACGGCACAAAATGTCGAAGTCACCGCGTAAGGCCGAGGCCAAGAAACCCTCGAAGTCCATCAAGGAGAAGCGCGCCGAAAAGCGCACGAAGTCGGCGGGCGAAACGATCCTTGACCCCGTACGCAAGGTATCGAAATAACCGCCATGCGGCGTGGCTGATCAAATTGGCCACCTCGGGACCACCTGAAAATGCCTGTCCGTCGGAAGAGCACTCTTCGACGGACAGGCATTTTTGTGCTCGGGAACGAGCCGGGCGCTGCTAGCGGATGCCGGCGCCGCGGTAGACCCGCACCCAGGTGTCGGCCGTGACGCCAAGTGCCCGGCGCTGTCCGGCCACGTCCACCGTCAGCGTCACGCGCCACTCCGGGCTCGGCTGGAAGGCCTTGAGCAGCGGGCCATGCAGGGTCTGGTTGCCGTCACTGACCTCGATCACGCGGCGCAGGTGCTCCGGCCCAAGGTCCTCGGCCCGGACCATGGTCTCGCGGCGGGGTCCGGCCGGGCCGCGGGGAGCCTGGACGATCTTGCGGGCCTCGCGCATGGCCTGTGAACGTCGGGCAATGCGTTCGGTCCGCTGGGCCGTGGTGCCGCTGAGGGACAGCGGGGCGGGGGAGAAACTGGGGATGGCAGTGATGCGTGAAACCGCCTGCGGTGACTTCTTGGCGACCTTTGCCCAGAATTCCTCCGGGCCCTTGCCCATCAGGATGACCGCCCGGAGATTGGGAACCAGGCGCAACAGCTTGCCCATGGGATCGACTCCGGCGTTCTGCTCGGCACCCGTGAGCCGCCCGGAAGCACCCTCGGCCCGGTACCAGGGGAAGGCGTGCCAAAGCACGACTTCCTTGGTATCGATTCCGGACTCGTCCAGCAACGTGGACAACGCCTCCGCGGTGGCAGTGTCGTCCTCGCTGGAAACGATGTCCTCGCCGGTCTCGGCACGGTTTGCAGCGTCCGGGGCCGGCATCAGGCACAGGACGGTGGCATCGGTGCCGCCGTGAAGGGGTGCAACGAAGGGGACGGTTCCGGCGCCTTCCGGGGAAATGGCGCGCAGGTCCTGAACCAGGGAATTGAGGGGTGCAACGTGTTCAGCCCACAACTCCGATTCCTGCGAGTTCCTGAATTCGGGGTCGATCATCTTGCGGGGCATGAAGGGTTCTCTCATGAATCTTTCGAGGGGGTCGAACCACAAGCATGGCACGGCCAGAAGCCGAACCCGTAGCCCGGAGGGGCTGACGTATCACGCGTCACTGGGTCGTTCCCGGCCAAGTGCCGGGAACGCGGGGAGTCGGGATGCTGGCATGCGTCACCGCCAGAGGGCGTCAAGAATCCTGCTTGCCTTCACGCAATCGGCTGGCGATTCCAGCCCAGACGCGTTTCTGTTCCTCCCGGTCGACGGTCCGCTTGGCGCCCAACGGGTGAAGTGAACGCACAATGTGCAGGTCCGGATAGCCGGACACGATCTCCGGGAGAACCGCGTCCGCGGCGTCCTGCGCCTTGCGCCCCAAGAGCAACAGCATCCTCAACTCCGTCATGAGCCCCATGACCTCCAAGAGCGCCCTTCCCCCTTCGAGCGACTGCTCCGGCGTCAGGTCCCGCTTGGGATCAAGGCGTGGCCAGGGATAGCCGTTCCAGTGGCAGAGATCCGCCGGATCGATGTCGAACTCCGTCATCAGGTGACGTTGGCGGTCCGCTGCGCGGTCCGGGTTCCTGATGCACATGAACCTGGTTTCGTCCCGTGGTTCGCCCGCGTCATTGAGCACCATCAGGGCAGGGGCGTGAATCCCGCCGTGCCACGGGGCTGCCAACGGCAGTCGCACTCCGTCCTTGCCATCACCAAGTCGGCCGATCAGCTCGTTGAGGGGAGCCACGTGTTCAGCCCGCAGGCCCTCACATTGCTGGACCCAGAACGGGTCATCGGGCTGGGCGCGCTTCCATTTGTCGGCCGGTGCCATCGAAATCCCTGTTCCTCCTTGATCCCGGGACGTCGAACAGGCCCCGGACGGACACCGAATATACCAAGGGCAAGTGGCCGTTCAGGCTCTGGCCGGCGAACCTCTGCTGGCGCCGGTGAAGGGGACTCACCGATCCTGGATCTTGAGCCGCGGTTCGTGGCTGCCCTCGTGGGCGGATGGCTGCCCGCGGCTGTTGCGATCGGCAACCGGAACCGATGCAAACGTCCGTGGTTGCTGTGCCATCGGACACGGGTCTCTGGAAATGACGTGACATGTCCCGTCAGTCCAAAACTTTCTGGCATAATGGACAGGTACTCGATTTGATGTGGCCCCTCTCTCCGCGTTGAATCCTGTCCTTTTGAAGATCTGCGGTATGGCCCGCCCCACGGGTGCAGAAACAGGGATTCGCACATGTTGAGAAAACAGGAGTGACCACTACCGTGGCCGTTAAAATTCGTCTGAAGCGTTTCGGCAAGATTCGCGCCCCTTACTACCGTATCGTCGTCATGGATGCGCGCTCCAAGCGCGATGGCCGTGCGATTGAAGAAATCGGCAAGTACCACCCGACCGAAGAGCCTTCGTTCATCGAGGTTAAGTCCGACCGCGCGCAGTACTGGCTCTCCGTCGGCGCCCAGCCGACCGAGCAGGTTGCCGCGATCTTGAAGATCACCGGTGACTGGCAGAAGTTCAAGGGCATCGAAGGCCAGGAAGGCACCTTGCGCGTCAAGGAAGCCAAGCCGGCATTCGTTGTTCCGGAGAAGGGTTCGGTCATCCTGCCCGAGGCCATCACCAAGAAGGCCGAGAAGCCGGCTGCCGAGGCCGAGGTCGAGGCAGAAGCAACCGAGGCCGAGTAGCCAGTGCTCGTTGATGCGCTGGATCACCTGGTACGTGGCATCGTAGACACCCCGGAAGACGTACAGGTTGCGTTGAAGGGGAATCGTCGCGGTGACATTCTCGAGGTGCGTGTGCACCCCGAGGATCTCGGTCGGGTCATTGGCCGTCAGGGTCGCACCGCCAAGGCGCTGCGCACCGTGGTAGCCGCTCTGGCGGAGGAACCGATTCGTGTTGACGTAGTCGACACGGACCGTCGCCGGTAGCCAGCCTCACCACACAGCCTTGTCTGGCTTTGGTCCCACGATCCATGACGGATCGTGGGACCAAAGTGGTTTAAGCCCCGACGTGCAACGCAGCCGTCAGCGGCGAGGAGCCTGCAACCACCAAGTCGCACGTAAGATTGAACCTAGAAAAGTGTGTTCACGGGATGTAGGTCCCCTGAACGCACGCCCCTGCCGGCCAAGGCCGGCAAACCACCGATTTGTATTCAAGGAGAAAACGCATGCGCCTCCAGGTCGCCCGCATTGGCAAGCCGCACGGTATCCGCGGAGAGGTGACGGTGCAGGTCCTCACCGACGCACCCGAAGATCGTTTTGCCCCGGGTGCCGTCTTCGAGGTCGAGCACCCCACCGTCAAGAAGCTCACCGTCGAGGGTGCCCGCTGGAACAAGGAAATCCTGTTGCTGGCCTTCGAGGAGCTGCTTGACCGCAACACCGCGGAAACGATGCGTGGAGCCAAGCTGTTCATCGACACCGACGAGGTCGAGGACGATTCCGAGGGCTGGTACGAGCACGAGCTCGTGGACCTGGAAGCCCGCGTGGGGGAGAAGGTCGTCGGCAAGGTCACCGCGCTGCGCACCGGCAATGTCCAGGATTTGCTGGTTGTCGAATCCACCGAAGGCGACGAGATCTACGTCCCGTTCGTGGAGAGCATCGTGCCCGAGGTCAACATCGCCGGCGGCTACATCCTGATGACCCCGCCTGCCGGCCTGTTCGACATCAATCGCGAAGACGTCGCTGACACCAACGCACCGGCAGAGGAAGCCTAGGCCCGATGCGCATTGACGTTGTCTCGATTTTCCCGGAGTACCTCGCTGCCCTGGACCTGTCGCTGATCGGCAAGGCCAGGCGGGAAAAGGTGCTGGATTTGAACGTGCACGATCTGCGCGACCACACCCACGATCGCCACCGCACCGTGGACGACACCCCCTACGGCGGCGGTGCCGGCATGGTTATGAAGCCTGAACCCTGGGGCGCGGTCCTGGACAGGATCGCCACCGAGTCCCCGCTTTCCGCAACCTCCGGGAACAAGCCCATCTTGGTCGTCCCCTCGCCGGCCGGCGCGGTCTTCAACCAGGCCATGGCCTACGAGCTGGCCGAAGCCGAGCACCTGGCCTTTGCCTGCGGCCGATACGAGGGCATCGACGAGCGGGTCCTGGAACACGCCGCAGAGGCATTCGACGTCCGCCCGGTTTCGATCGGGGACTACGTGCTCAACGGGGGAGAGGTGGCGGTCCTGGCCATGGTCGAGGCCATTGGCCGGCTGATTCCCGGCGTGATTGGAAACCCGGAGTCGCTGGTCGAGGAGTCGCACTCCGACGGATTGTTGGAGTACCCCGTGTACACCAAGCCCGGATCCTGGGAGGGCCGGGAGGTCCCCGAGGTGCTGCTCTCCGGCAATCACGGCAAGATCGCCCGCTTCCGCCGCAACAAGCAGCTTGAGCGCACCGCGTCCCGCCGCCCCGACTTGATCGTGCAGCTGGATCCCTCCACGCTGAACCGGCACGACCGCGACACCCTGTGGCACAGCGGCTTTGCCATATCCGAGGGCAAGATCATTCCGAAGGACGAGCTCGCCTAAGCCCCACGCGATTGTAGGCCGCCTAGCGCGGTGGTTCGGCACTTTCCAGGAGGCCGACCACCGCGCTTTGCTGTCCCCGGCGGGCATGCTCGAGCGCCGTGGTCCCATCGGAATCCGCAATGGAGACGTCCCCGCCGGCGTCGATGACCAGACGCACCACTTCCTGGTGTTCGGGACCACCTATGCCCAAAATGACGGCCTCCAGAAGGCAGGTCCACCCAAGATCATTCACGTGGTCGACGGCGACCTTGGCGTCCAGGAGCAGCCTTACGGTTTCGACATGGGCGTGTTCGCAGGCGGGAATGAGCGCGGTGCCGCCATAGCGATTGGTGCTTCCCACATCCGCACCGTTTTCCAGCGTGATTTTCAGGATGTCGTTGAGCCCCTCCGCCCCGGCATACAGGAATGCCGAATCCGAGATCTGATCCTTGGCATTCACGTCGGCCCCCCGACGGATCAGTTCCCGGGCCGCGTCCACTGCGTTGGCGCGGGTAGCGGATACCAGCACCGGCCGGCCATCGGTGCCGCGGTAATTGGCCGAAACCCCGGCATCGAGCAGTCTTCGTACCTGCTCGGCGTCATTGGCCACCGCCGCCGCGACCAGGGATTCCTCCGGCGCCGTCACGTCGACGGTCCCGTTATCCGACGTGCTTGCCCGTGGCGTCGAAGATTCCCGGACGCCCGTCGTGGGGATGCTGCAGGCACCCAAACCAAGGATGGCGGCAACCAGCGCCCCTGTGATCAATGCGGAAGGTGAATGTCGGTTGGACATGGACCCATCCTAGTCCGGGGCGACGCCGAGGTGAGTGGCCACGGGATTACGGAGTTCAATCCGTCACAATGAACGTGTCTTCCCCGCGTTGAACGCAGGGTAAACCCGGGGAAGACGCATCCGTTCGGGCAGGTTCCCGTTGGGGGGACTACATGGGGGCGGGGATGCTAGGCCTTGCTCGGTACCTCGAGCTCGGGAAGATAGACCTTGCCTCCGGCGGCCAGGAATTCCTGGCTTTTTTCGCGCATCCCGCTGACCATTTCTGCGATGGCGGCCTGCGAATCGGCCGAGCCGTATTCGTCCCGGATGTCCTGGCTGATGCGCATGGAGCAGAACTTCGGCCCGCACATGGAACAGAAGTGCGCGGTCTTGGCCGGTTCTGCGGGCAGGGTCTCGTCGTGGAACGACTCGGCCGTGACCGGGTCCAGCGACAAGGCGAACTGGTCGCGCCAGCGGAACTCGAAGCGTGCCTTGCTCAGCGCGTCGTCGCGTTCGGACGCCCCCGGATGCCCCTTGGCCAGATCCGCGGCGTGGGCTGCGATCTTGTAGGTGATCACGCCGGTCTTCACGTCGTCCTTGTTGGGCAGCCCCAGGTGTTCCTTGGGCGTGACATAGCAGAGCATCGCGGTGCCGTAGCGGGCTATCTCCGTGGCGCCGATGGCGCTGGTGATGTGGTCATAACCGGGCGCAATGTCGGTGACCAACGGACCAAGCGTGTAGAACGGAGCGCCCTCGCACAGCTCCTGCTGGCGCTCCACGTTCTCCCGCACCAGGTGGAAGGGGATGTGCCCGGGGCCCTCGACCATGACCTGCACGTCGTACTTCCAGGCGCGCTTGGTCAGTTCGGCCAGGGTGTCCAGCTCGGCGAACTGCGCTGCGTCGTTGGCGTCGGCGATGGACCCCGGGCGCAGACCGTCACCCAGGGAAAACGCCACGTCGTACTTCGCGAAGATCTCGCACAGCTCGTCGAAGTGGGTGTAGAGGAAATTCTCCTGGTGGTGCGCCAGGCACCAGCCGGCCATGATGGCCCCGCCGCGCGAGACGATGCCGGTCACGCGGTTGGCCGACAGCGGCACATAGCGCAACAGCACGCCGGCGTGGACGGTCATGTAGTCGACGCCCTGTTCGCACTGCTCGATCACGGTGTCGCGGTAGATTTCCCAGGTCAGTGCGTTGGCTTCGCCGTTGACCTTTTCCAGTGCCTGGTAGATCGGGACGGTGCCGATGGGCACCGGGGCGTTGCGGATCAGCCATTCGCGGGTGGTGTGGATGTCATCGCCGGTGGACAGGTCCATCACGGTGTCGGCACCCCACTGGGTGGCCCACTGGAGCTTGTCCACCTCCTCGGCGATGGAGCTGGTGACCGCCGAGTTGCCGATATTGGCATTGATCTTCACCAGGAACGCCTTGCCGATGATCATTGGCTCGGACTCGGGGTGGTTGATGTTTGACGGGATGATGGCCCTGCCCGCAGCGACCTCGCTGCGCACCAGTTCCACGTCGCAGTTCTCGCGCAGCGCCACAAAGCGCATTTCGGGGGTGATGATTCCCCGGCGGGCGTAGTGCATTTGGGTCACGCGTTTTCCGGGTTCCGCGCGCCGCGGCTGGTACCGTGCTCCCTTCCATTCGGCCGATGCCGCTCCTCGACGCAATGCGGACTTGCCGTCATCGAGCAGGTTCCGCTCCCGACCGCCATAGGCCTCGGTGTCCGAACGATCCGCGATCCACTCGCCGCGGAAGGGCGGCAAGCCCACGACCGGGTCACTGCCGGGACCTGCGGTGCGATACACCCGCAGCGGGGCGTTGGCCGTGCCTCCGGGGGATGGCTCCAAGGCGATTTCGGTGACCGGGACCCGGATCCCCGATTCTGCGTCCTCGAGATAAGCCAGGGAATGGGACTTCAGAGACTGGATCTCGGCTGCTTCCGAGGCGTTTTGGACAGGGCTGTGCATTGAAATGGTGTTGCTCAAGGAGTACTCACTTCCTTCGCCGGCATTACCCGGACAGGTTCAACGGTCTCTTGCTGCTTCAGCTCGATCTCAGCCCCTGCAAGGGCACCCGTGTGGTCGTAAGTGAAACTATCACAACATTCAATCCGGCATCGAGTGTGACCTTGCGCACCGGCGCGGTGGGCCCTGGTCCTTTACCGGGCCTCCGCGCTTCTGGTCCCCAAGTGTCGGCGATTACCCCTTCGGGGCCAACCCGGGTGGCTTATCCGGCCTTCTGCGCGGTCAGCGGCAATATTTCCAGTGGAATCTGAACGAGCGGCACCGATTTTATGGGCACAATTCGGCCATGGTGCCGGCGTTCAAGGCGGAGAGCCGAAGCCAATCGAGCTTTGACGGACCTGGCTGTAAGGAAGGAACTTCGCAGCTTGCCCCGGAGTGTGGCAAAATGGATTCTTGGGTCTACTGGGTTCTGCTCCTGCCGCAGGGGGAACGAATCAACAGTCCGACCTACCGCCGATCCGCAAACGGATCGCGGTACCAAGCTCCGGACCGCCACATCTTTCCCTCGACGCCTTCGCGCTTCATGAGGGACAATTACGGTCCGTGTCTAAGGTAGATGACCTGCGGCGTCTGCCTAGGAGATGCATTCATGCGTATTCTCGACTCTGTCGACGCAGCCTCGCTGCGCAGCGATGTCCCGGACTTCCGCGCCGGTGACACCGTCAAGGTTCACGTCAACATCATCGAAGGCAAGAACTCCCGTGTCCAGGTATTCCAGGGCTTCGTCCTTGGTCGCCAGGGCGACGGCGTTCGCGAAACCTTCACCGTTCGCAAGGTCTCCTTCGGCGTCGGCGTAGAGCGTACCTTCCCGGTACACTCCCCGGTTCTGGATAAGGTCGAACTGGTAACCCGTGGCGACGTTCGCCGCGCGAAGCTGTTCTACATGCGCGATCGCCACGGCAAGGCTGCGAAGATCCGCGAAAAGCGCGACTTCCGGTCTGCCAAGTAGCCAGAAAAGCGAGAACCTCTATCCAAGCCGTCCTTCGGATGGCGAGGATGGGGATCCATCGTGGATCAAACTACTGAATCGGAACGTTTTTCCGCTTCGACAAAGCGCCGGTCCCCTTCGAGGGGCTGGCGCTTTGCCGTAGGCGCGCTTGCTGCGGCGGCGGTGATCACCCTTGGCGTTCGCGCCACCGTCGTTGACTTCTTCTACATTGGATCCACTTCCATGGAATCCACATTGAACCCGGGTGAGGGCTTGCTGGTGAACCGGCTCGCCTACAAGGACGCCGAGATCCAACGCGGAGATTTGGTCATCTTCGACGGCCGCGGCTCGTTCCTGCCCTACCAGCGTCCCACTGCCCTGGATTCACTGGCCTGGGCACTGCGCCTGGCCGGAGGTGGTTCGGTCTATGTAAAGCGCGTCATCGGAGTCGGGGGCGACACCGTCAGCTGCTGCGGCCCCGATGGGCGCCTGAGCATCAACGGTGTCCCCGTGGACGAGCCCTATGTCCATGGCGGGGACACACCGAGTGACGTGGAATTCGATGTCCACGTACCAGAGGGTCGTCTCTGGGTCATGGGCGACCATCGCTCGGTATCCGAGGATTCGCGTGCGTTGATGGGCGCGCCAGGTGGCGGCATGATTGACACGGATCGTGTCATTGGCAAGGTGGCCGAAGTGGTGTGGCCACTGGAAAATAAGCGACCCATCGATGGCTCATCCGTATTGGGTGGACTACCCCTCGCCGAATAACCGAACACCACTCCCGCAACACGAAGTGACGGCCGGCAGCCGTCGACTGGCCGTCGGCATCCTGGCAAACCCTCGTTCCGCCCCACCTCCTCGGATGACCAGAATCCTCGGCTTCTCGATGCGCGGCACCATTCACGGAGACGATCAGTCGACCTAATGGGTGTACTCCCCGTGCGATCCGGGACGAACGGGAAGTCTGCGTGCCGGTGGAAACCACAGGCAAGGAACACCCGGAAACGACCGTTGATGTCGCATCGATGCGCTAGGCGGATATCGGCAAACATACCTGCCGAGTAAGAACACTTCGCGACACCGTGTCCGATTGGACTACGAATATAGCCAGGCATCCACCGCGCGAGGCCTGGCCGTGCTGGGCAAGCGAATGAATGCTTCTTTGGGTAAGCGCCGGCTACTTGACTGCCTGCAGGTCACTAGATCTTTCCCCTGCCCACGGCACCCGCATTCTCGGGCAAGGAGCGTTGGAATAATCATGGCCGATCGGCCAAACCGTCTGGCTGGTGCGCGGTAGTCGGTGCTGCCTCGAGCTGGATGGCAACTTCGATTCCCGTCGCCTGGTTGGCGTCAATACTTCGAGATTTCGGGGACATGGAACGGTGCCGTCCAGCAGGTTAGCCGCGTGCATGCGCCCGATTCCCTCAGCCTGTGTCCGGTGTCGAACTTCAAGTATTTCCATAAGGTTTCCATAATTTTCACATTGCGTGTGTCGATGTGAGCCGGCCAGCTTTCCGGCCGTCAGCACAGAAAAATGCACGGATGCCGGGAAATATCCAAAAGTTACGCGGGGAATCGACCGAGTATTGTTCCGGGCGTGTCGCGCCCAGTGACGCCCGTCTCCTTCCTGCCTTGCCGCGGAATCATGCGGAAGTGCAACTGGTTGGTTGACGCATCAATTATTCGAAACGCTGGAGTTTTGGAGCGGCGCTGTTTGTTAGGCGATATGTACAGAGGTTAGGGTTTCATTTTGGTAACACTCATTGCTCGCGGTGTGCCCAATCGGATGTCCCTTGACAGTCGCGGCGCACACAAAAGCGAGGTACCACACCTTGAATTGGGAGACCTCACATATGCACGAATCCTCACGTGCGCTATTGAAGCGCGGCAGCATTGCTGCCGCGACCACGGCGCTGGTGCTAGGGAGCAGCTTCGCTACCGTACCGGCGATCGCCACGACTTCAGTCGCCCCGGAGCCTGCGTCAACGGAGACTTCGGCCGTCACGAGCGCTGAAGCATCACAGGACCAGAGCCAGGCGGCGCTGCCAAGCGGCCTGGAAGCGGCCGTCGAACGCGACCTCGGCATCACCATTGATGAGTTCTACAAGAACGGCGAGCTGAGCTCAGTTGTCGAGTCGCTCTCGAAGGAATTGGGACAGTCGGAACTTGCCGCCGACTTTGCCATCGAGGAGAACAAAATCAAGGTCACGGTGGCTGCGTCATCTCTTGGGGCCGTCACCACGAAACTTGACGAGCTAACCAAGGGCACTGACGTTGAATTGCGCATCGTGACAGAGCCCGAAGCCGAAGCCACGGTCGCGCCCAAAACGGTCGAGACCAAGAAGGCACCGAAGTCGCAGGACCCCACGGCTGCTCCGTCCAAGCTCCCGGTCATTGAGAGCCCGAAGACAGAGGCCACGGCCAAGCCGGAGGTCGTGGCAAAGGCGATGCCCAAGAGCGCCGAGTCGCTGCTCGAGGCATACGTCGAAAGCGTTGACCCGAAGGCCGTTTCCCAGCTTCAAGCGGTCATGAAGACCGGGTCCAACAGCTTTGTCATCCGTACCGGCGGAACCGCCGACGTGGAAGGCAGGAACACATCCGAGACCCCCAAGGCCACGGCCCTGCGGTTCGGCGAGAAGATGACGCCGGAGGAATTCGCCCAGCAATACACCAAGGTCACCATTGAGAAGGCAGAAGGGCCGGCAAAGTCTGCAGCAGCCGGCGATGTGCTCGGCGGCATGGGCTACGGTGCCCGGACAACCGGCACGGCTATCGCGCTGTGCTCGATTGGCTTCAGCGGCTTCAACGCCGACGGTGGCGACGCAGCAATTTCGGCAGGGCACTGTGAGCACGACGGTGACATCACCAAGGTCAACATCATGGAGCACACCGCTCCGAACGAGTTCGAGGGGATCGGCGCGCCCTTGGGAACCTTCGGATTCTCACAGTTCGGCGGACCGGGCAATTCACCGGTGACAGGCTTCGACACTGCAACGAAGATCGAGGACCTGGGCAATGTCGGGACCGACATCTCCGTCATCGACAACATCAACCCGGACCTAACTCTCAAATCCACGGTCACCGACTGGAA
Source organism: Paeniglutamicibacter sulfureus (assembly GCF_030512175.1). Lineage (GTDB taxonomy): Bacteria > Actinomycetota > Actinomycetes > Actinomycetales > Micrococcaceae > Paeniglutamicibacter > Paeniglutamicibacter sulfureus. The sequence goes on from NZ_JAULBL010000002.1 coordinate 2,413,449, forward strand.
GGGTGCCGACGAGCGCGACTCCGGCACCAAGGTGACCGGAGTCGCCAGTGCCGTCATCGGCACCGAAATCTGCAAGTCCGGACGCACCACCGGCTGGACCTGTGGCACCGTGGACGAGGTCGGCATCTTCCTGGTCGGCGGATACAACGGCGCAGACGACGTCCGCGGTGTTCGCGGCTTCGGCATGGCCAACGTGGGCTTGAAGAAAGCCAACGAGGGCGACTCCGGCGGATCGGCCGTTTCCGGCGGCACAGCTGTGGGCGTCACGAGCGCGGTCTCGTCGAACGATGAAGGTCGAGCGTACTTCACCGACATCAAGGACGGGCTGAAGCACGCAAAGGGCTACTCCATCGCCCTGTTCCTCAATGCCCCGGCGGTGGCCTCGCCCTCCAACGGTGCCGACGTCACAGCAGGCTCAACGATCTCCGGCACCGTGGCTGGCGCTCCCTCCGGATCGCACGTCCGGGTCGTCTCCGGCGGCAAGTTGGTCAAGAAGGCCACGGTCACCGCGGGCAAGTTCAGCTTCAAGGTTCCCGAGGACTTCGGCACGTACGACTTCACCCTGCAGACTGTCAACGGATTCAACAAGTCCGTCACCACTGCAGGATCGGTGAACGTCGTGATCGGTGCACCGGTCATCACCACCCCGAAGAACGACGCCACGCTCAACGCACCGGTGTCCACCATCTCGGGAACCGGCGTTGTCGGGGCCACGGTGACACTCGCCGGGGATGCCACGGGCACCGCAACAGTCGCCACAGACGGCACGTGGAGCGTCAAGCTTCCCACCGCGCTGTCTTACGGCGAGTACGCCATTTCGGCCACCCAGGCCAAGGGCGGCGAAACCTCGAAGGCCACCACCAGTTCCTTCAAGGTCCAGCTCGCCGCACCGGCCATCACCGGCCCGGCAAACGGTAAGACCTTCACCGAGGCACAGTCCGTGATTTCGGGAACCGGCGTTGCCGGCGCAACCGTCAAGTTGACCGGTGCCGTCACGCGCGAAGTTGTCGTGGGCAAGGATGGTTCCTGGAGCGTCGAGCTTCAAGAAGGCCTGTCCTACGGATCCCACAGCATCACGGCTGTGCAGAACGTCGGCGAGACCACGTCTACTTCGGTGAAGAGCGACTTCAAGGTCGTACCGGTGGCACCGTCGATCGATTCGCCGACCGATGGCCAAGAGTTCGCCTTCGACAAGGCCCCGAGGACCATCAGCGGTTTCGGCATCAACGGGGCCACGATCAAGGTGAGCCTTGACGGCACCGAACTGTCCTCCGCTGTTGCTGCCAACGGCAACGTCGCAGAAACCGCTAACGCGGCAAGCGGCGAATCCGAGGTTGCCGCAGTCGTGGTCAATGGCGCCTGGACCGTCATGGTCCCGGAGGACCTGGAAGCCGGCGACCACAAGGTCACGGCTGTACAGGTCATTGACGGGGTTGCCTCGGCGGCCATATCGAACACCTTCACCGTTGCCGCGGCACCGAAGCCGGAACCGACCGAAGAGCCAACCGCTTCGCCGGAACCCACGCAGGACTCCGAACCTTCCAAGGCTCCGGTCGTTCCGCAGGGCGAGATCAACGGCAATGACAGCGGCAACGGCGGCAACGGCGGCCTGGCCAACACCGGCGCGAACGCCGTCCTGCCAATTATCGCCGCAGGCGGTGCACTGATGGTTGCAGGCGGGTTCTTCATGCTCTCGCGCCGCAAGAACAACTCCGGACTCCACAGTGCCTAACCACGTGGTCCTCGGCTAGCCGGGACTCGTGAGCGAGGGGGGGTCTTCCGCGGAATTGGTAGTCATTCCGCGGAAGGCCCCTGCTTTTCCCACGCCTCATCCAGCCAACGCCCCGGAACCTCCCTTAGACTCGTCCCACATCAGAAGGTGGTCACTCATTTGAACAACCCCATGGCACGAACCGCACTGGGCGGAGTCGCGCTGGCGGCGGTGCTCCTGCTTTCCGCCTGCGGCAGCGAGACCGGAAGCCCGACCTCCTCCAGCCCGACACCCCCGGCGACACTCAGCGCCACACCGAACGAGAGCCAGGATCCGGATTTGCTCCAACTCAACGAATCACTCAAGGAAACCCTGGGGGACAACTACTCCGAGGGTTGGATCGAGGGGAACAAACTGCACGTTGCAGTCATCGACCAGGCCTCCGCGGCCACCGTCACGGAGGCCGGTGCGGTGGCACACCTGGCGAAGCATTCGGCCGCCGAAATCGAGGCCGCCATCGGCAAGGTCATGTCCTGGCAGCGCGAACAGGGCGGGGACGTCGCCACTGCCATCCACCGCTACCTCCCGTCCGGACGCGACGGCTCCATCACACTCGCCGTCGACTCCGCCCAACTTGCGGGAATCGAGAAGGGGCTCAAAGAAGGCAAGGTCACCGGAGACATCGAGCTGAAGTTTGTGGAATCCGACGGACCGGCAACCCCCGCCAGCTCCGGCTGACAACTCGCGCCCCCAGTGTTCGTGGCGCGCCTTTCGCCCGCCGCAGGCGCGCCACGAACTAACAAGATGCGGAACGCGACGTAGGGTTGTACCTGAGGGACCGTATTTGGGCTTCGGCAGTATTCCGGGGCAGCCAAATCGGAAGCATCCCGCATTGATAGCGAAGACAGAAAATTGAAAGGGCCTTCACCCACGTGAGCCACGCCAGCGACGCAGCCGCAACACCCGATCGACCGCGGAAAAAGCGAAACCCCGTGTGGGCCGCCATCCGCGAAGTCCTGATCATCGTCGTGGTGGCCCTGGTGATATCACTGGTCGTCAAGACATTCTTCTTCCGCGCCTTCTACATCCCCTCCGGCTCCATGGAACAAACGCTGCAGGTCAACGACCGCATCTTCGCCAATCTCATGGCACCGGGTCCGTTCGAGCTCTCGCGCGGCGACGTTGTGGTGTTCCGCGACGAAGAGGGCTGGCTGCCCCCGATCCCTTCCCCGGAGACCAACGCCGTCAGCGATTTCTTCACCTTCGTCGGACTGCTTCCGGACCCGTCCAGCCAACACCTGATCAAGCGGATCATCGGCATGCCCGGAGATACCGTCGAGTGTTGCTCCGCCGACGGCAGACTGAGCATCAACGGCGTGGAAATCACCGAGCCTTACATCTACCCGGGTGACAACCCCTCGGACTCCGAGTTCACCAAGACCGTCCCGGAGGGCAAGATCTGGGTCATGGGCGACCACCGCGGTGCCTCCGCGGACTCCCGCTTCCACGAGGATTTGCAGGACGGCTTCGTCGACCTTTCAGCCGTCGAGGGACGGGCAGCGGTCATCTCCTGGCCGCTGGACCGCCTGGGCGGCATCTCCGGCGAGGACGAGGTCTTCGCCGGCGTCCCTGTGCCGGCGAACCAATGACATCGACTGCACCCACCCTGGAGCATGAACTGGCACTGGCCGCCGCGGGCGGCCACCGGTTCATCGGGGCTGCCGACGAGGTCGGCCGCGGTTCCCTGGCCGGACCCGTCTCCGTTGGTTATGTCGTGATCGACCCGGACGCTTCGCCGCAGCTGCCGGGGGTGCGCGACTCCAAGCTGCTCTCGGCGGCGTTGCGCCACGAATTGGTCCCGACGATCAAGGACTGGGCAGCCTCCTGGGGCGTGGGCCACGCCAGCGCAGCGGAGATCGACGCGCTGGGACTGGTTCCTGCCCTGCGCCTGGCCGGGTTGCGGGCAGCCACCCTCGCGCATGGCGTCCAGGCAGCCGACGCGGTGCTGCTTGACGGAAACCTGGACTGGCTCTCGGCCACCGCACAGCCCACGCTGCTGGATTCCCTGGTTCCCGGTTTCGGAGCCACCCAGGACATCGACGGCCTACAGATTCCTGTGCACACCCTGATCAAGGGCGACTTGCTCGCGCTGTCCATCGCAGCAGCTTCCATCTTGGCCAAGGTCGAACGCGACGCGCTCATGGATGGTTACGATGTGAGCTACCCGGCGTACGGTTGGATACGAAACAAGGGGTATGGCACAGCCGCCCACCGCGCCGGCATCGCCGAGCACGGGGCGTGCGAATACCATCGGAAGACCTGGCAGCTGACACCCAAGGTGCCGGGAATGAACATCGAGTCAGGGGGCGAGGGGAAAACACCATGAGTGCCGAAGACCTGGAGAACTACGAAGCGGAACTCGAGCTACAGCTCTACCGCGAATACAAGGACGTGGCGAACCTCTTTAATTACGTCGTGGAAACCGAGCGGCGTTTTTACCTGGCCAACAACGTTGACCTGAAGACCCGCTCGGCCGACGGCGAGGTCTTCTTCGACCTCACGCTCACCGACGCCTGGGTCTGGGACGTCTACCGCACCGGCCGCTTCGTGCAGTCGGTGCGCATCGTGACGTTCAAGGACGTGAACATCGAGGAACTGAACCGCGTCGATGACCTGTCCATCCCCAAGGAGGGGCTGAACTAGCCGCTGCCGCCACGATCGCCTTGTCCTGGCGGCCTCTGCCCCCGAAGCCATCCCGTCGTGCGCGGGGCGGATTCGGGGGCAGTCTTGTTTCCGGCTCCGGACCGCCCCGCGGACTGCGACGTGCTCGCCCCCCAAGCCCGGCACGCAACTCCCGCCGTGATTCCGCAGGGAGATGGGAAACCGGGTTGGATGCCCGAATTCACGGAGACCTCTTTCCCCGGACCTTCACCCGGCGAATCGCCGTGAAGTCTTCCGGAAAATTCTTCGCGCCATTTTCGGCCGGTCGATCGGACACCGACTCGGGATCCGTCAAAAGATTCCACGTGTAGCGCGTCACCTATCCGGTAATTGCGGACACTTTACCAATAAAGACACATTCGATGGTTGAACTATGGACATCGAGCGGCAACAATAGCGTCTATGCGTCACATCGGTGGTGGGACACGCGCCCTCGTCGGGGCCGCTTCAGCGGCAACGCCCAGAACCGAGAAGGACGAAAACCTACGGGGTGAATCACTTGCAAAAGAAGAAACTCGTCACGGCACTTGCCCTCGCCGTCGCGGTAACCGGAAGCAGTACGGGCTTTTCCGCAGCAACAGTCAATCATGAAGTCGTTGCCGCGCAGGCAGCCACGTTGACGCCACCGACGGAGTTCCATCCCGCCGTGGCAGCCGGCATCGCGGCGAAGAAGGTGAGTCTCAAGAAGGTCAACACCTACAACCTGAACCTGCGGCAGGGCAAGAGCACCGGCACCAGGGTGCTGGTGACGATCCCCAAAAATTCCGCACTCACCGTCACCGAGACCAGTGGAACTTGGAGCAAGACCAACTACAAAGGGAAGACGGGTTGGGTGGCGTCGCGCTACCTGAAGAACGCGCCCGCGGCCAAGGCCCCGGCGAAGCCGCAGAACCAGAAAGTCACCACCTACAACCCGAACCTGCGCCACGGCAAGAGCACCGGTACCAAGGTGCTGGTGGTGATCCCAAGGAACACCACTCTCAAGGTCACGCAGACCAGCGGATCGTGGAGCAAGACCAGCTACAAGGGCAAGACGGGCTGGGTGGCCTCGCGCTACCTGAAGAACGCGTCCTCTTCGACGTCGCCGGCACCCAAGACGACGTACCGCTGGACCACGGCGAACGTGAACGTGCGCAAGGGGCCCGGCACCTCGTACGCCAGCCTGGGCGTGGTGCGTGCCAACGAGCGAGTCACCTACATCAAGACCTCCAAGGGCTGGTCGAACGTGAAATCCTCGAAGGGAACCGGCTGGATCACCAACCGCTACCTGGCCACCGCGGGCCAGCATCCGGTGTCCGTCTACGGGACGCTGCGCAAGGGGCAGTCCGCCTACCACCTGTTGCGCGGGCGAACCGCAAGCGAAACGAAGACCCGGGTGCCCTATTTCAACATGTATCTCAAGCCTGACAAGACCTGGTGGTCGTTCATCATTCCATCCTCGTCGTCCGCCCGTTCGGTGGTCGTGGAGCGCATGGTCATCAAACCGGCCTACTACCATTCGACCTTGGCGAACCTGGACAAGTGGGAACGCTTCGATCCCCGCAAGCCGCTGGCCGACCAGAACTACAACCGCAAACTGGTCACCGACCAGGATGGCAAGAGGTCGTGGGCCTATGTCGGCGCCTCGAAGATCAGCAATTACCTGACCAAGAGCGGGATCCGCGTGACCTCCGGCGACTACTTGAGGAGGTTCTAGCCATGAGGAAGCAGGGCAAGGCCATCACCGCCGTGGCCTCGGTCGCGGTTCTCGTCGGCCTTGGCGCGTGCGGGATCGGGCTGGCGGGCACGGCCAGCGGCGATGCTCTGGAGTCGCCGCCCGATCTTGATGCGGGGCCCGTGGTTGCGGAAACCAACCCCACCGGCGACAAGGTCAAGACGGACAAATTCGACAACGTGGAGAAAGGCCCCGGCGAAAAGGCCGGCCTGGTGCCGACTGGGCCGCCGCCCGGTCATGATGTCGACGCGCGGACCAACAAGAGCTATTTCACCATCGAAGTCACGAACAGTGAAGTGGTGGACCACTGTGACCCCCGTGTCGGCATCGACAAGCTCAAGCCCACGCGCACGGCGTTCCTGGTCCTGGACATCACCGCAACCCTGGACGCCAACATCCCAAAGAACGTCGGCGGAGACGGCGGCGAGCTGTACATGCCGTTGGTGGCGGAGACCTTCTCGGTGGCTGGCTCCAACGGGGCCCCGGACCGCAACGTCACATCGGAAACGGCCTGGGGCTGCTTCGATGACGCCGTGTTGTTGCCTCCGGTGGTCAACCCCGGCCAGAGCGTCACGGGCAAGTTGGTGCTTGACGTGGATGCCGTCACGGGACAGGTCACCTACGACCCCGAGAACAACGGCGGATGGTCGTGGCCGTACGGAGAATAGCCCGGTCAGGACTGAGGGGCCGAGCCGCCCTTTGACCCGAGCTCGGGCGTGAACCTCTCGGCCACCAGGCAGAAGGTTCGATATCCAAAACGCCTTACTCGTCGACTTCGCCGGAGATTTCCCGGTGAAACCCGGATTTCAAACATTCTGACGCTATGATCAAGCGGAAGCATAAAAACTCGATTCGGCGTACGTATGGCGGATCAAGATCCTTCGCACGGGCCACCACCACGGCAGTGCGCAGCATCGAGTGGAACCAGGACCAATGGGGGGATCCGATTGCAGAAAAAGCGAATCATGACGGCGCTGGCACTTGCCGTCGCGGTGACAGGAAGCAGCACCGGCTTTGTATTGCCGGCGGCCGGCCAAGTACACGCTCCGACAACGGGTGCGGCCGGGGCAGCGCCAATGGTCCTGGAGCCAAGCGCGGCTGCGACAGGCATCGCCGCGAAAAAGCTTAACCTGAAGAAGGTGACCACCAATAACCTGAATCTGCGCCAGGGCAAGAGCACCCGGACGAGGGTACTGCTGACGGTCCCGAAGAACACCACCGTCACCGTCACCGAAACCAGCGGCACCTGGAGCAAGACAACCTATAAGGGCAAGACCGGGTGGGTGTCCTCCCGGTACCTCAAGAACGCGCCCGCCGCCCAGAAGACTGCGCCCAAGTCACAGTCGATCGCTCACCGCTACACCACCGGCTTTACCACCCTGCGAAAGACTGCATCCGCCAAGAGCCAGTCGTTGGGTTCCTACCAGCGCCGCGCCAAGGTCGAATTCCTCTCGGCCTCCGGGGCGTGGACCAAGGTCAAGGTTTCAGGCAAGACGGGCTTCATGGAATCCACCCGTCTTTCCAAGACCAATCCCGCCGTGGTCTACCGATGGTTGAAGTCCAAGCAGGTCGTTTACAAGAGCACCAACAACAAGTCCGCAAGGGTCGCCACGGCGGAGAAAAACGCCAAGGTCGAATGGCTGCGCACCGGCACCGGCTGGACCGCCATACGGACCGGGAAGGGCAATGGGTGGGTGCTGACCTCGGCCCTGGCCAACACCGCCATCAAGCCGACTGCCCCCAAAAAACCTACACCCAAGGCCAGCTACCGCTGGACAACGGCGAAGGTGAACATCCGCAAGGGCGCCGGCACTTCGCACAAGAGCCTTGGCTTGGTACCGGCCAACGAGCGAGTCACCTACCTCAAGACCGCCAACGGCTGGTCGAACATCAGGTCTTCCAAGGGCACCGGCTGGATTTCGAACAAGTACCTGGACAAGACCGGCCAGTACTCGTTCGCGGTCTACGGAACGCTGCGCAAGGGGCAATCGGCTTACTACATCCTCAAGGGGAAGACGTCCAGGGAAACCAAGACGACGATCGCCAGCCACAGCATGTATCTGCAGCCGAACAAGACTTGGCTCTCCTACGTCATCCCCAGCAAGAAGGCCTCCGACAAGGTGGTTGTCGAGCGGATGGACATCAAGCCGGCCAGCTACCGGGCCACCGTGGCCAACATGGACAAGTGGGAACGCTTCAACCCCAATAAGCCGCTAGCCGACCAGAACTACAACCGCGTGCTGGTCACCGACAAGGACGGCAAGAAGTCCTGGGCCTACCTGGGATCGAAGAAGATCGGCAAGTACCTGACCAAAAACGGAATCCGCGTAACTTCCGGCGACTATCTGAAGAGGTTCTGACCATGAAAAAGCAGGGCAAGATCGCCACCGGCGTCGTTTCAGGCTTTGCAGCCGTCGGCCTCGCGGCCTGGGGCATAGGGATGGCCGGTGCCGCCAACAGCACGGAGTGGGAGCTCCCCGGCGACCTCGTCGCGGGCCCCGCAATCGCCGAAGTCGATCCGTCCACCGGCTCCGAGGTGAAGACCGACAGGTTCGACAACGTCCAGAAAAAGGCGGGCGAAAAGGCCGGCCTGGTCGATGAAGAGACGAACAAGAACTATTTCACCATCGAGGTCACCAACACCCAGTTGCTGGGCCAGTGCACATCACGCGTGGGGAACCAGAAACTCAAGCCGATGCGCACCAAGTTCCTGGTCCTGGACGTCGAGGCGACCCTGGCAGCCTCCGTCTCCTCGAAGGTCGGTGGCGGGGCACAGGAGCTGTACATGCCGCTGGTCGCCGAGGCGTTCTCGGTGACCACCTCCAGCGGGTCCGCGGACCGCAACGTCACCTCGGAAACGGCCTGGGGCTGCTTCGATGATTCGGTGTTGCTGCCGCCGGTGGTCAACCCAGGCCAAAGCGTCAAGGGCAAGGTCGTCCTCGACGTGGATGCGCTAACCGGGAAGGTCGCCTACGACCCCGAGGACAACGGCGGCTGGTCCTGGCCCTACGGCGGCTAGTCCGGAACCAACTGCCCCAGCGTCCGAGCCAGGCACCAGAAAGAAATCCACGCAAATGACCGAGCAGCCAGGCAAGCCCGACCCCGAGGACCCAAACGGACCGGGGGATGCCCACGGGGAAGAACCCGAACCCAAGGACTTCGGGTTCCTCGCGGGTGGCCACTCTGAGGACAGCTCGCTGTCCTTCGAGTTCGGCGGCGTCGAGCACGACCCGAGGTCGGAAAGCGCGCCTTCGACGCTTCCATCCCCGCCCTGAACGCGGCACTGCTGGACTACGCCCACGCGCTGGAGGACCGCCAGGGACGGATCCCAGATGCCCTGCGCCGGCCAGAGCTGGCACCGGAGCTGTTCGCTGCCTCCCGGGGCGTCCATGTGGCGCTGGCCGAGCTCCTGGCTGCGCACCAGGTGTACACCGGCGAGGGCCTGCCTGAGGTGCCGGCGGATCGGTCCCTCCCGGACGAGGCCCCCGCCCCGGAAGAATGGGCGGCACTGCTCGCCGCCAACGAGTCCACCGAGGATGCCGACGACACGCATTGGCCACGCCCCACCGAGCTCGGTGCAACCGTGGTCCTGGACCGGGTGATCCACCAAACCCCCGCCGAGTTCGTACGGCTGGACACCGCACAGGTCTTCGGCAACGGGGTGCTGCTGATGGTCGACTACGTCAACGTGCGCGGACCGCGCGAAGACGGCCTGATCTGGTTCCGCCGCAGCAACGAACAGCACGGAAACGTCGAGATCTCCCTGCAGCTGGGCAATGCGGCCACGGGCGCGCCGCAGCACTGTGCGCCGCACCGGGCCGACGGGAACGTGGGCCCGCACTGCTACACGCTGAACCACCAATTCTGGATCCATCCCGCACCGGAGGCCGAAGAGCTCACCGGGACCCTCACCGTGCACGACGCGATTGCCGCCGACGGCAGCGCCGAACCCCTGGAGGTCCAGTTCCGGTTGGAGACCTCCGTGCTGCGTGGGGCAGCTGGCCGCATCCGCGCCTTCGAGCCCCGGGAGCCGGGTACGTGAGTCCCGAGCGCTGGGTGCCGGGCACCTTCGCGGCCGGGCCGTTGGCGCAGTGCGGTCAGGTAGAAACGATCACCACGCTGGCGCTGTCCGGTACCTTCGGCTGAGATTCCCACTGCTGTCTTGTTCGGCGACGAACGCAGTTTCGGCGTGGCCGAGCTCAGGAGCGATGCCTTGCGTCGCGGGAACTTCGGGCTTCGTGATTGAACAAGACGATTCCCACCGAAGTGGATTTCGTACTTATCGAGGGATCAGAGGGAAGCTTCCTCGGCGGAGTCTCTCCTGGCTACCGCGGGCTTGGTTCCAGCGGTCCGCAGGAACCTGTAGCTGAAGTAGATGGCTCCTGGCTGCGGCTTGCGGCCACACCGGCATCCTGCCGCTGTGGCCGCAAGCCCCGGGTGAAGACGCATCCCCATCGGTGCCACCCGGGCTACACGGCATGATGTCGCGCTCGCCGAAAGGGGATTCGCGCTTATCCACACCTCTGTCCGGTCGGGCTTCGTTGCCGTGCCAAGGCGCGCACCCTTGAAATCAGGCCGCTCCCGTTCAACCGTCTCCCGACGAGCGACGTGCGGCCCAGAACGGAGAGGAGTCTGCTGATGAGCCATAACCAGGAACTGGGCGCCGCGGGCGAGGAACTTGCCGCGGCCTATCTCGCCGGCGCCGGATACACGGTTCTGGAACGCAATTGGCGCTGCAACTTCGGCGAGCTGGACATCGTCGCCGAAACGGACGGCCAGGTCGTCGGCGTGGAGGTCAAGACGCGCAGCTCGATGGGCTTCGGGCACCCGGCCGAGGCTGTCAACCCGCAGAAGCTGCGCAGGCTCTCACGCCTGGTGCGGCGCTGGTGCGTGACCCACCGCCGCAATCCGCACACCGTGCGCGTGGACGTGGTGGCGATCCTCATGGCGCCGGGGCGCGAACCGGGCATCGAACACCTGATCGGGGTGGAATCGTGAGCCTGGCCCGCACCCTCGGCATCGGCCTGACCGGTCTCAACGGCCAGCTCATCGAGGTGGAAGCCGACGTGGGCAACGGCATCCCCGCCTTCATCCTGCTGGGGCTGCCCGACGCGGCACTCAACGAATCGCGCGAGCGCATCCGCTCCGCTGCCCGCAACTCCGGCATCCCGCTGCCCAACCGCCGCCTCACGGTGAACCTGACGCCCGCGACGCTGCACAAGCGCGGCTCCGGATTCGACCTGGCGATCCTGCTGGCGGCGCTGGCCGCGGACCGGTCCATCGCCCCGGCCCCGGGCGTTGTCTACCTTGCCGAACTCGGGCTTGACGGATCGTTGCGTCCCGTTTCCGGGGTGCTTCCGGCCGTCATGGCGGCCGTGCGGGACGGCTACCCGAACGTCGTGGTCGCCACCGAGAACCAGGCAGAGGCGGAACTGGTTGCCGGGGCCGCGGTACGGTCCTACGCCCACCTGTCCCAGGTGCTTGCCGAATGCGGCGCCGATCCGCTGGATCTCCAGTACCGGGCGCGGCACGACTCGCCCGCGCGGAAGAACGCCGGATGGTCGGCAACCCGAACACCGGCCATGGACCTCTCCGAGGTGGTCGGCCAGGCCCAGGGACGGTACGCGTTGGAGGTGGCAGCAGCCGGCGGCCACCACCTGCTCTTCACCGGGCCTCCCGGGGCCGGGAAGACCATGCTTGCCCAGCGCCTGCCCGGTTTGCTGCCGGACCTTGACGACGCCCAGGCGCTGGAAACCACGGCCGTGCATTCGTTGTCGTCCGGCGGGCGACCCATCAACTCCTTGCTGCGCCGCCCGCCCTTCGAGTCCCCGCACCACAGCGCCTCCATGGTGGCGCTGATCGGCGGAGGCAGCGGCATCCCACGGCCCGGCGCCGCCTCCCGCGCGCATCGAGGCGTGCTTTTCCTGGACGAGGCGCCGGAATTTTCTGCTCCGGCCCTGGACGCGCTGCGCCAGCCGCTGGAATCCGGCGTGCTCACCCTGCACCGGGCAGCCGGCACCGCCAGCTACCCGGCACGATTCCAGCTCCTGCTGGCCGCCAACCCGTGTCCGTGCGGGCGGAACCTGGGTAAGGGCACCGACTGCACCTGTACCCCGATGCAGCGCCGCCGCTACCTGGCCAGGCTCTCGGGTCCGCTGCTGGACCGGATTGACATGCAGCTCTTCGTTCCGCAGCTCTCTGCCCGCGAACTGGCCGGGCGTGGAACCGGCGAATCCTCCGCCGTGGTCGCGGCGCGCGTGGGCGAGGCCCGTGAGGCGGCACGTGATCGGCTCAAGCGCTGGGGTATTGGCACCAACGCGGAAGTGCCCGGATCGATCCTGCGCAACGAGCTGCGACTGCTGACGGCCACCCTGGCCGGACTGAACCGGGCCACGGAGTCGCTGCGGCTCAGTGCACGCGGCTACGACAGGGTGCTGCGCATCGCGTGGTCAATCGCCGACCTGAACTCCCACGCCTGCCCCACGTCGGACGACGTGGATGTGGCCATCCAGCTGCGCCAGCACGGCAAGGGCGACGTGGGATAGCCGCGTTCGCCGAGGAATGCCAACTTATCGGTCGATTGATCGACGGGCAGGGGACACTGCCTTGGCCAGCAGGGCCAGCAATCCGTCGAGCACCAGTGCGAGGCCGGTGACCAGCACGGCACCGACCAGCACCTCGCCGTAGTCGAAGAGGGCCAGCCCGTCGAAGATGTAGCGGCCCAGCCCACCCAAGTTCACGTAGGCGGCGATCGTGGCCGTGGCCACGACCTGCAGGATCGCCCCGCGCATCCCGCCGAGGATCAGCGGCAGCGCCAGGGGAAGTTCGACCTGCAGGATGATCCGCGAATCCTTCATGCCGATGGCCCGCGCTGCATCCACCACCGCGGGCTCGACGTTGGCGACGCCCGCGTATACCCCTGCCAGGATCGGCGGGATCGCGATCAGCACCAGGGCTGCCAGGGGCGGCACCAATCCGATGCCCATCAGGAGCACCAGCAGCGTCATGATGCCCAGCGAGGGAAGCGCCCGCAGCACGTTGGAGGCCGACACCAGGAACACCGTCCCGGTTCCCGTGTGTCCAATGAACAGGCCGACAGGGAATGCGATGACGGCTGCGGCCAGCACCGCGAGAAGGGAATACCAGAGGTGTTCGCCCAGTCGGGCGGGGATACCCGCGTCCCCTGACCAGTTCGCGGCGTCGGCGAAGTAGGAGAGCATCTCGTTGATCATTTGCCCGCCTCCCGGACCGCGGCATCCGGAGCCGCCGGGACGACCGGTTTTTCGCGGCCGTTGGCAGGCCGACGCCTGCCCGTGGACCCTGACGGGGCTGCACCGCTGTGCAGCCAGGGGGTCAGCAGCCGGGCGGCGCCGGCGATGAGGCGGTCAAGGACCAGTGCGAGCGCGAGGATCACAATGATGCCGGCCAGGATCTGGTCGGGGTAGTTGCGCTGGTATCCGGCCACGAACAGCTGGCCCAGCCCGCCGACGCCGATTACGGCACCCACGGACACCAGTGACACGTTTGTCACCGCCGCGACCCGCGTGCCGGCGGCTAGCGGCGCCACGGCCAGCGGCAGATCCACGAACACCCTGCGCCGGGCGCGGGAGTAGCCCAGCGCTTCGGCCGCGTTCAGGACCTCCGGGGCCACCGCGTCCAGCGCGTCAAACACCGTGCGCACCAACAAGGAGGCCGAGTACAGGCTCAGCGCAATGACCACGTTCAACGGGTCAAGGATCTGGGTGCCGATGATCGAGGGAATCACCACGAACAGGGCCAGCGAGGGGATGGTGAAGATCGCGCTGGCCACCGCGGTGATCGCACCCCGGGCGCGCGGCTTGTTCCCGAAGACCAGCCCGAGGGCCAGCGCAACGACCACACCCACCATGGTGGGGACAATGCTGAGGTACAGGTGTTCGAGCGTGAGCGCCCAGGCCTGCCCGGCATTGTCCAGCAGCCACCTCATGCCGGGTTCCGCACGCCGTGGCGCAGGTACGGTGCCAGGTCATCGATGGTCACGCAGGCGGTCGGCACCGAGTCGCCGTTCAGCAACAGTGCCGCCGAGACCGGGGAGGCCAGCACCGCATCAAGTGCCGAGCGCACCGTGTCCCCGCGCCGGACCGCTCCGCCAGCTGCAAACTCCGCCCCCGTGGGATCGATCCATACCGCCCTGCCCTGCGCGGTGTCCAGCCGAAGCTTCCATCCCGGTGCGAGTGTCCCCAGCTCGATCAGGTCGTCGGCGCCGGGGGCGGGAAGCGCGGTGGCCTGCACGTCCTGGAGCGTGGCGAAGGACAGCTGGCGGAAACCGCGGTCCTTGGAGACCATTGAGGCGACAAAGTCGGTGGCCGGCCGCGTGAGGATCTGAAGCGGCGGAGCATATTGGTGAAGAACCCCGCCGGGAGCAAGCACCGCGATTCGGTCGCCCAGGGAAAGTGCTTCGTCGATGTCGTGGGTGACCATCACGATGGTTTTCTTGATCTCCGCCTGGAGGTGCCGGACCTCCTGCTGCAATTCAAGGCGCACGATCGGGTCCACCGCGCTGAAGGGCTCGTCCATGAGCAGGATCGGCGGGTCGGCAGCCAGGGCACGGGCCACGCCTACGCGTTGCTGCTGCCCGCCGGATAGTTGTGCGGGGTAGCGGTTGGCCATCGAAGCGTCCAGCCCCACCCGTTCCATTGCCTCGTATGCCTTGGTGCGGGCCTGGGCCTTGGGGAGTCCCAGCAGGCGCTGGACGGTGGCCACATTGTCCACCACGGTGCGGTGCGGGAACAGGCCTGCATTTTGCAGCACATAGCCGATGCCCAGGCGCAACGTGACGGCCCGGATGTCCGCAACGTCCTGGTCGTCGATGCAGATGCGGCCACTGCTGGGGGTGACCATGCGGTTGATCATGCGCATCGAGGTGGTCTTGCCGCAGCCGCTGGGCCCGACCAGGACGGTAAACGAACCGGTGGGAATTTCCAGGTCCAGGTCGGTCACGGCCTGGGTGCCACCGGGATAGGACTTGGACACTGATTCGAAGGTAATCATTGCTGGTTCTCGGGTCCTATCGGTGGCGGTGCTGCGCGAAAACGGTCAAAAATGGGTTGCTCCCACCGGCGGGAGAGAGCAATTACCCCCGAATCGAACTAGTGTTCTAGTCTTGTCGATTCGGGGGCGTGGTTATGCGTTAGTTGCCCAGCAGTCCCTGGTCTGTAAGCCAAGTGATGGCCGCCTGCTTTGGTTCCACCTTGGCGCTGCCGGAAACCTGCTCGTTGAGCTTGATCAGCTCCTCGGTGCTCAACTTTGCCGAAATTGCATCAAGGGTCTCCACGGCCGTCTCATCGAGCTTGTCCGCGGCGGCCACCGGAACGACCTGCTGC
Organism: Paeniglutamicibacter sulfureus; assembly: GCF_030512175.1. GTDB lineage: Bacteria > Actinomycetota > Actinomycetes > Actinomycetales > Micrococcaceae > Paeniglutamicibacter > Paeniglutamicibacter sulfureus. The sequence goes on from NZ_JAULBL010000002.1 coordinate 2,428,957, forward strand.
GCAGGGAAGTTGTTCTTGGGATCTTCCAGCACGACCAGGTCGTTGGCCGGGATCGCTGTGCTGGTGGTGAAGATGTTCGCGGCGGTGACCTTGCCGTCGAGCAACGCCTTGACGGTGGCAGGACCGCCGCCATCGGAAATCGGTTCGAACTTGGAGGGCACAAATCCGTAGTTCTTCTCGAGCCCCGGCAGGCCCACGGGACGCTTGTTGAACTCGGGGGGACCGGCCATGACCACCTCGTCGTTGTGTGCCGCAAGGTCCTCGATGGTCGTGAGTGACCACTTGTCGGCGGTGGCACGGGTGACCACCACCGCGTCCTTGTCCTCCGCGGCAGCCGGGGTGAGCATGGTCAGCTTCTTGGCCTCCAGAACCGCAGGAAGGGCCGAAAGGATCGATTCGGGCGAGCTGACATCGGCGTCCTCGTCCAGGGCCAGCAGCAGGTTGCCGGTGTAGTCGGGGATCAGGTCGATGGAACCGTCCTCCAGCGCCGGGATGTAGGCCTCGCGGGTGCCGATGCGGAACTTGGTCTCAACCGTGTACCCCTTGTCCTTCAATGCCTCGGCGTAGAGGTTGCCGATGATCTCGGATTCGGTGAAATCCGCGGAGGACACGACCAGGGTTTGGTCTGTGGCGCCCGATTCATCCGGCGCAGGAGCCGCCGTGGGATTGGAGCATCCGCTGAGAACCAACGAACCGGCCACCACTGACAGGGCGGCGATAAAAGGAAGCTTCATGCGTTTCATGTGTCAGGCCTAGTTCCGTTTCAGTAGTATCTACCGGCGGGTCCGCCTCGGATGCACGTGACCGTCGGTAGGCGGGCTGAACCTATCGTTACCTATTTGGCGTCCGACTAGCAACATCCCGACGCATCCCGCCCACGATATTGTCGAAGCGGCACCGGGCCAGGACCGCCCGCAGAGTGCTTCCACGAGGTTCCTGCCGACTTGCCCACACAGCATTGCAGCCGGATCTAGGTTCCCTGCGTGGTTCCCCAGACCGCGCTTGGACGCCTCCAAGGTTCCTTGGATGGGAGGCACGATGAAGGCAGCACCACAGACGCACCCCCCGGCACCCACGCATCCCCTTCCACGCGCGATACCGGGGACCAAGTGCAAACCCCGCCCGGGAGCATCCAACGAGCCGGAAGCCACGCAGACATGAGCAATGCAGACCCGGAGGTCTTGGCACGCGCCGGCCTCACCCACATCATCGAACCCAACGACCAAACCGGAGCGGCACTCGTGCAGGTCAGCGGAGCGGTGGAAGCGTACCGCATCATCCACGACCACACCGGTCCGGCCCCGGCCCACGAGCAGCAACAGGTCGCCGAACTGCTCGACGCACACGGAGCCAGCCGCGCGAGCCTGCGCCTGGATGCCGGACTCGAACGCTGGCGCCCCCGCGCCGCGCTCGCGGACCCCGAGTCAGACCTCAAGCTCATGTCCACGCTCGGGGGAGGGATCATCCACCCCGGAGACGGGAACTGGCCCCAGGGTTTTGAAGCCCTCGGCCTGGCCGCACCACTGGCCCTCTGGTACCGCGGCACCGGCAACCTCGCCATCCTGCGCGATCCCGCCCGGCTCGCCGCGATCGTCGGATCCCGCGACGCCACCGAATACGGACGCACCGTCACCGCGGAACTGGTCCACGGGCTACGGGCACGCGGGATCTGCATCGTGTCCGGGGGAGCGTATGGCATCGACGCACAGGCTCATCAGGCGGCGCTCGCCGAAGATCCACCCGCCCGCACCCGCCCGGGCGAACCCCTGCTACCTGCCACGATTGCTGTCATGGCAGGGGGATTGAACCGTTTCTACCCGGTCGGCAACGACGACTTGCTCAAGTCCGTCCATCGACAGGGACTGCTCATCGCCGAGGTCGCCCCCGGTGCCACCCCAACGCGCTGGCGGTTCCTTCAACGCAACAGGTTGATCGCCGCGCTATGTGCTGCAACCGTCGTCGCCGAGGCACGCTGGCGCTCCGGGGCGCTGAGCACCGCACGCCACGCGGCGGAAATGGGCCGAGAAGTAGGTGCTATCCCGGGGTCCGTCTTCTCCGCCAACTCCGCAGGCTGCCACCGACTCATCCGGGAGGGCGCGGCCATCCTCGTCACCGACGCCGCCGAGGCACTCGAACTGCTCAAACTCCCCGATCCCGCTCCCGCGGACGTTCAAGCCCAACAGGCAAGCAACGACAGGGAGGAACCCCGGGACTACGACGGGCTGGCGATTCAGGACTTGCTCCTCCTCGACGCCCTGCCCGTACGGTCCCCGCGCACCGCCGACCAGCTGGCGGCGCTCGCCGGACTGGGAATGGGAGCCATCCTCGGAGGACTCTCGCGCCTGTCCACACGCGGACTGGCTGAACGCTCCGGCACCGGATGGATACGCCGCTTTCCCAACGGCAGGGAACCGCAACGCGGAGCTCCGGAACCCCGATGAGACATGCCGGAAGCGCACCGACCGGCGTGGCATCATCGTCCCAGCACGGGGTACGGGAGACAGTAGAGACGTGCCAGAGCCAATCGAACAAACCAACGAAGCCACACGCCTGCCCGCCGAGCTCCAAAGTGCCCGCGACGGCTTCCTGAGATACATGGCCCTGGAGCGCGAACGCAGTGAACACACCTTGCGCGCCTTCGGCAGCGACATCGGCAATCTCTACGCCTACGCCATCCCACGCGGCGCCACGACCTTGGCAGGCCTGGACCTCACCCTCCTACGCGCCTGGCTCATGGCCCTGCAGGAGTCAGGACTCGCCCGCGCCACCCTGGCCCGTCGCTCCGCAACCATCCGCAGCTTCCTCACCTGGGCAGTGCGTGAAGAACTCATCGCCACCAATCCCGCCATCCGGCTGAAATCGCCCAAACGCGAACAACGTCTCCCGCACATCCTTCAGAACAACCAGATCGAACGCATCTTCAAGCCGGTTCCCGTGCCCCAGGGCACACCAGAGGGCAAGGCCCCGGAGCCCACCCGCGAACAGCTCGCGCTCGCCGACCGCGACAAACTCATTCTGGAGTTGCTCTACGCGACCGCCATCCGCGTGGGGGAGCTGGTGTCATTGGACATCAACGATGTCGACCTGGACCGCCGCACCCTACGGGTGATCGGAAAGGGCAACAAGGAACGCACCGTGCCCTTCGGCCAGCCTGCCATGAACGCGGTTGACAACTGGCTGCGGCGGGCCCGACCGGTCTTGCGGACGGACGACTCCGGCCACGCCTTGCTGCTGGGCCGCCGAGGCAAGCGGCTTGACGCCCGACAGGCGCGCCAAGTGGTTTCCGATGCGCTGGCGGCACTGGGTGACACCGCTGCCCGCGGCCCCCACTCACTTCGCCACAGTGCGGCAACGCACCTTTTGGACCGCGGGGCGGACCTGCGCGCGGTCCAGGAGATCCTGGGACATTCCTCGTTGGCCACCACGCAGCTTTACACCCACGTTTCCGTCGAACGGCTGAAGGAGAGCTATCAGCGGGCCCATCCGCGCGCATAATCCGAAGTCATGGTCGAAAGCCGCTGGCCGAACGCCGTATAATCGTGCACAATACTAATCAGGACTTGTTTGACTTCGAATCAGGGTTGTTGACGTTGGGGAAGACGTTCCAACAGCACATCGGAGGAAAGCATGTCTGACGCACTGACCAGGGGCGTACTTTTCGTACACTCGGCCCCCTCAGCGCTGTGCCCGCACATCGAGTGGGCGATCGGTTCCGTTGTCGACCAGCGGACCGATCTGCACTGGACCGAGCAGAGCGCCGCCCCGGGCATGTCCCGGGCGGAAGTCAACTGGACCGGCAAGCCCGGTACCGGTGCTCTTTTGGCGTCCGCACTTCGCGGCTGGGCACACCTGCGCTACGAGGTCACCGAGGAAGCGAGTCCCGGTGTCGACTCGAGCCGTTGGTCCCATACCCCGGAGCTCGGGATCTTCCACGCCACCACCGATGCCGCAGGCAACATCATGGTCAGCGAGGAACGCATCCGCTGGGCTTATGAAAAGGGTGCTGGGGATCCCGCGATTGTCTACCAGGAACTCTCGATTGCCCTCGGCGAGGCCTGGGACGAGGAGCTCGAGCCTTTCCGCTACGCAGCAGAGGGTGCGCCCGTCCGTTGGCTGCACCAGGTCATCTGACCCGTTCTATCCCTGTACCGCCAATGAAGTCATCGACCACTCCTCCTGGTCGATGAGCCAACCGGTGTACTCCTCTACCTGCAGACAAAACGACGCGTAGGGTTTTCACCAGATGAAGTGACGACCGCGAGGTCCGGCTGCAGGCATATACGCAAAGAGCGGTGGCCCGAAGTTCCACGTGAACTTCGGGCCACCGCTCTTTGGTGCCTCAGGCTGCGCCTGCGCGCGTATTAGACGCTTCGGATGGCAACGACGGCATTGTGTCCGCCGAAGCCGAACGAGTTGTTCAGGGCGACGATGGTGCCCTCGGGCAACTCACGCGGCGTGCCGACAACCACGTCCAACGGGATTTCCGGATCCTGGTTTTCCAGGTTGATGGTAACCGGAGCCTTGCGGTGGTACACGGCCAGCACGGCCAAGACCGATTCGACTGCGCCGGAGGCGCCCAGCAGGTGTCCCATCTGCGACTTCGTGGCCGAGACGCATACCTTGTCCAGGTGCGAACCCAGGGCGGCGCGCAGGGCGGTGTACTCGGGCTTGTCGCCCACCGGGGTGGAAGTGGCGTGCGCGTTGACGTGGACCACGTCTTCTGGCTGGATGAGGCCGTCAAACATGGCCGCCTTCAGGGCTCGGGTGGCACCCAGGCCCTGCGGGTCCGGTGCGGTGATGTGGTACGCATCGGCCGTCACCGAGGTGCCTGCCAGTTCGGCGTAGATCGTCGCACCGCGGGCGATGGCATGTTCCTCGGCCTCAAGCACCAAGGCACCGGCGCCTTCGCCCATGACGAAGCCGTCACGGTCGATGTCGTACGGACGCGAAGCATGCTCCGGGTCGTCGTTGCGCTTGGACAAGGCCTGCATGGCGGCAAAGGAAGCCATGGGCATGGGGTGGATGGCTGCTTCGGCTCCGCCGCACATCACCACGTCAGCCTTGCCCGAGCGGATCAGTTCAAGACCGATGTGCATGGCCTCGGTGCCCGAGGCACAGGCGGAAACCGGGGTGTGCGCGCCGGCGCGGGCACCCAGGTCAAGAGACACGGCAGCTGCAGGTCCATTGGGCATCAACATGGGTACTGTCATCGGCAGCACGCGACGCGGGCCCTTTTCCTTCAGGGTGTCCCACGCGTCCAGCAGGGTCCAGACCCCGCCGATGCCGGTGGCGAAGGCCACGGCCAGGCGGTCGTGGTCCATCTCCTCGATGCCCGCGTCCTTCCACGCCTCGCGCGCGGCGACCACGGCGAACTGGGTGGACGGGTCCATGCGCTTCATTTCAACGCGTGAGAGGACCTCGGAGGCCGGGTTGGAGGCCTTGGCGGCAAACTTCACCGGAAGGTTGTAGGTTTCAACCCACTCGTCGGGCAGCAGATGGGCGCCGGAGACACCCTTGAGGGCATTGGCCCACAGGGTCGGAACGTCCCCGCCGATGGGGGTGGTGGCACCAAGGCCGGTGATAACAACTTTGCGAGCCATGTTGAAACTCTCTACTGGTTGGGGGCGAAACGGCTAGCGAGGCTAGCGCGCGATCCAAGCGTCGGACGGTGGCCGAATGGACGGTGTCCGGATTGAATCGGAAATCTGGGGATCGGTGACGAAACCGGTAAAGCTTGTTGGCGTCTCAGGGCCTGCCAACCGGGAAACATGAAGTGAAAACGATGCCTCCCCTTGAAACGTGCTTCCGCGAGGGAACACGCTTCAAGGGGACGCATCACTACTTGGCTTAGACCTGTGCGCCGGCGATGAAGTTCACTGCATCTGCAACGGTCTTGAGGTTCTTGACCTCTTCGTCCGGGATCTTCACGTCGAACTTCTCTTCGGCGTTGACGACGATGGTCATCATCGAGATGGAGTCGATGTCCAGGTCCTCGGTGAAGGACTTGTCCATTTCGACTGCCTCGGTCTCCAGGCCGGTCTCTTCGTTGACGATCTCGGCCAAGCCGGCCAGAATCTCTTCGTTGCTAGCCATGATGGCTCCTTTTCTATGATTGCCGGTACCAAGCCCGACGACTATGCAGACCACAGGTGTGCGGTCCGAATGATGGGTTGTGTCCCTGGAGATAAAGCCTAGGGCAGGACAACGACCTGTGCGCCAAAGACAAGCCCGGCGCCAAACCCAATTTGCAGCGCGAGGCCGCCGGAAAGCTCCGGGTTTTCCTTGAGCATCCGATCCATGGCCATCGGGATCGAGGCCGCGGAGGTGTTACCGGCATTCGCGATGTCGCGGGCGACAACCACGGTTTCCGGAAGCTTCAGTTGCTTCACCATCTCGTCGATGATGCGCATATTTGCCTGGTGCGGGATGAAGGCGACGAGGTCCTCGGAACCGATGCCGGCCTTCTCGAGCGCGAGCTTGGCCATCTTGGCCATCTCCCAGACGGCCCAGCGGAACACGGTCTGCCCGTCCTGGCGAAGGGTCGGCCACAACTGTGCCTCGGTGGCCGCCATCAGGGATGCGCCCTCGGGGGAGGACTCGGCCTGAAGGACCGCATCGCGCAGGTCAAGCTGCGAGTGGGTCATGCTGATGGCGCCCCACTTCGAGCCGTCCGAACCCCAGACCGAGGGTGAGATGCCGGGGATGTCGCTCGGGCCGATGACCACTGCACCGGCGCCGTCGCCCAGCAGGAAGGAGATCGTGCGCTCGTGGTTGTCGATGTAGTCCGACAGCTTCTCGGCACCGATGACCAGCACGTACTCGGCCATGCCGGAGCGAACCAGTGCGTCGCCCTGGGCCACGCCGTAGCAGTAACCGGCGCAGGCGGCGGAAATGTCGAAGGCCGGTGCCGGGGTGGCGCCGATGCGGTCGGCCAGCGCGGCGGCTGCCGACGGGGTGGCATGCGGGAAGGTTACGGTGGAGACGATGACCGCACCAAGCTGGCTGGCCTCGATGCCGGCTGACTTCAGGGCTTCGCGCGCAGCCCCCTCGGCCATGTCCAGTAGCGAGGTGTCAGCCCCGGCGCGGGCGCGGGTCACGATGCCGGTGCGCTGCTGGATCCACTCATCCGAGGAATCGATCCACTGGCACACGTCGTCGTTGGTCACGATGACGTCGGGACGGAAGGAACCCACGCCGTGGATGCGGCTGAATTCGCGCGCGGTGGTTTGGTTCATCACTGCAGTCATGATTCCGGAACTTCCTATGCTTGGGTGTGTTCGAGTACGAAGGCGCGTGCCGCCTCGAGGTCTTCAGGGGACTTCAACGCAAGGGTCGGGATGCCTTTCAGGCCGCGGCGGGCCAGTCCCACCAAGGTTCCTGCCGGCGCAAGTTCGATGATGCCGGTGACTCCCTGTGCGGCGAGCTCCTCCATGCATTTGTCCCAGCGCACCGGACGCGAGACCTGGGCGACCAGCGAGGCAAGGTTCGCTTCGCCACCGGCAACGGCCTGCCCGTCGTAGTTGGACAGCAGCGTGATGGCCGGGTCCTTGGCCTCCAATGTTGCGGAAAGCTCTTGGAGCACCTGCACGGCCGGGGCCATGTGGTGGGTGTGGAAAGCGCCTGCGACCTTGAGCGGAATCACGCGTGCCTTGGCCGGGGGATTGGCTGCAAAGTCCTCGATTTGTTCCAGCGTGCCGGCGGCAACGATCTGGCCGCCTCCATTGGCGTTGGCCGGTGTCAGCCCGGCCGCCAAGATAGCCGCGTTGACCTCTTCGGCGTCTCCGCCCAGGACCGCTGCCATGCCGGTCGGGGTGGCAGCTGCAGCCAAGGCCATGGCGTTTGCGCGCTCGCGCACGAACACCATCGCGTCCTGCTCGCTGAGGGCACCGGCCAGCGCGGTGGCGGTGATCTCGCCGACGGAGTGTCCGGCCAACACGACGTTCGCCGGAAGCTCGTCACCGAAGAGGGCGCGCGCGGCAATGAGGCCTGCGGCAACGATCAGTGGCTGTGCCACCGCGGTGTCCTTGATGGTTTCTTCGTCCGACACGGTCCCGTGGGCGGTCAGGTCACGCTCCGTGATGGCGGAGAGTCCGGCGAGATGTTCGGAAACACCCGGAACCTCGAGCCACGGAGAAAGGAATCCGGGGGTCTGGGAGCCCTGTCCAGGGCACACGATTGCTAGCACTACTCCAGCTTTCCAAAGATGTCGGTCTCGACGGCTGTTTTCGCACACCGACTTGTCGGCGTGCTTTTGTATGAATCCTACAAGGTGGTCGGGCTCTTGCGCGGCACCGATTGCCGCGTTTCGGACAAGATTTCGGTTGTTTCGGCGTCCAGTCGACCCACCACCAACGCGGTTTGCAGCACGAACGCCTCGCGCGGAACCAAGGGATCCCACCCGGTGACGTCGCACACCCTTTTAAGTCTATAGCGCACCGTGTTGGCATGGACGAACAACTCTCGGGCCGTTCCCTCCAGAGAGTGGCCCAGCGACAGATAGCTCGATAGCGTTTCAATCAGGCCGTTTCCAGCTTTGATGAGCGGCTTGTAGATCCCCGAGACCAGCGCCTCGCGCGCCTCGGAGTCGTTGTTCATGACTCGCTCGGGCCAGAGGTCATCGGCATCCACCGGTCGCGGAGCCAGTGGCCAGGCCTTGGCGGCGGCGATGGCGGCGAAGGCTGCCTTGGCGCTGGCGGAGGCTTCCTTGAGCGTCGGGGCCAAGGGACTGTAGACCACCGGTCCTTCGCCGAAAAACGTGGCGAGCCGGTCCAGCCCGGCCCGGTCGGCTTCCACGCCGCCGAGCATCAGGATGGCGCGTTCACCGTGGACACCGACCAGCGAGTCGCGGGCATAGCGGGCTGCCGCGCGGCGGAGTTCACTGACGAATCCCACCTGGGAGGAGGCCGGGGTTGCTCCGATCATCACCAAGATGTTTTCGTGCGACTTCCAGCCCACGGCGGCAATCCTGGAGCGGAGGGAATCCTGGGATTCTCCGCGCATGACGGCATCCACCACCAGTGCCTCGAGCCGCGAGTCCCAGGCACCGCGTGTCTCTGCCGCCCGGGCATACACGTCGGCCGCGGCGAAGGCGACCTCCCGCGAGTAGCGCAGGACCGCCTCGCGCAATTGCGTGTGCTCGGCCTCCGGGGCGATGTCAGGAACCTGGGATTCAACGACCTCGACAATGGTGCGGATCAGTTGGAGGGCCTTTTGCAGGCTGATGGATCGCGTCAGTTCGGTGGGTGCGGCGCCGAAGACGTCGTTGAGCACCCACTGCGGGGAAGTGGTGGGCCGTTCGTACCAGGAGACGAAGGAAGCAATTCCCTTCTGCGCCACCAAGCCCAGCGCCGCGCGCTCTTCGGGCCGCAGTCCCCGGTACCAAGGCAGTGACTGGTCCAGGTGCTTCAGCGCCACCGTGGAGAGCACGCCCAGGTGCTGCTTGAGCCTTTTGAGGGTTTCCGGGCTGGCCTTGGCTTGCCGGAAGGGCCGGATCCGCTGTGCCGGATTCGACGTTTGCTCATCACTCATAGAATGAGCATACGCATCATCACGCCGACGAACTATTTTGTATGTTTCACACAATGACGTTCGACACTTCCGGGGTGCCGAGGCCCGGCGGTGGAGCGCACCGCAGGATCATTCCGGGCAGCCAATACGAGGGCAGACGAAAACGGCGGTGGCGCCGATTTACCCCACGTGTGGGGAAACCGGTGCCACCGCCGTTGATCGGCTACTGCCAGAAGCTAGGCGTCGCCGCCCGCGTTGCCACTGGTGCCGGCGGTGACGTCGTCGAGCTTGTACTTGGCAAAGGCCTGGGCCGGAGCCGAGGCATCGACCTCCCCGCGCTTGGCCAGCATTTGCAGGGTGCGAACAACCACCGAGTGCGCGTCGATCTTGTAGAAGCGACGTGCGGCGGCGCGGGTGTCGGAGAAACCGAACCCGTCGGCGCCCAGGGTGGCGAACTCATTGGGCACGAACTGGCGGATCTGGTCCGGTACGGCCTTCATGTAGTCGGTCACCGCAACGATCGGGCCGGTGGCCCCTGCCAGCTGCTGGGCAACGAACGGCACGCGCGGTTCGGCAGCCGGGTCAAGGAACGACTGCTCCTCGCACTCCAGGCCGTCGCGGCGCAGCTCGTTCCAGGAAGTCACGGACCAGACATCGGCCGACACCCCCCAGTCCTCGGCCAAAATGCGCTGTGCATCAATGGTCCACGGCACCGCCACACCGGAGGCGAGCAGCTGGGCCCGCGGTCCGTCGACGGTGGCCGGGGAGACCTGGTAGATGCCGCCGAGCACGCCGGCAACATCGAGGTTCTCCGGTTCCTTGGGCTGCTGGTAGGGCTCGTTGTAGATCGTGATGTAGTACATCACGTCGGGGTTCTCGTGCTTGCCGCCATACATGCGCTCCAGGCCGGCCTTCATGATGTGACCGATCTCGTACCCATAGGCAGGGTCGTAGGTGATCACGGCAGGGTTGGTGGAGGCAAGGATCGGGGAGTGCCCGTCGGCATGCTGCAGGCCCTCGCCGGTCAGCGTGGTGCGACCTGCGGTGGCGCCCATGATGAACCCGCGGGTCATCTGGTCGCCGGCTGCCCAGAAGGCATCGCCTGTGCGCTGGAAGCCGAACATCGAGTAGAACACGTAGATCGGGATCAACGGTTCGTCGTGCGTGGCGTAGGCGGTGCCCGCGGCGGTGAAGGCGGCAACCGCGCCGGCTTCGTTGATGCCCGGGTGGATCAGCTGCCCGAGCGGAGATTCCTTGTAGGCAAGGACCAGTTCGCGGTCCACCGACAGGTAGTTCTGTCCGTCAGGGTTGTAGATCTTCGCGGTCGGGAAGAACGAGTCCATGCCGAAGGTGCGGGACTCGTCGGGAACGATCGGCACAACGCGCTTGCCGAATTCCTTGTCGCGCATCAGGTCCTTGAGCAGACGCACGAACGCCATGGTGGTGGCGGCCTGCTGCTTGCCCGAACCGCGGGCGGCGACCTCGTAGGCCTTCTCCTCCGGCAGGTGGATTTCCCTGGACTTGGTCCGGCGCGAAGGCACGGCACCGCCCAGGGCCTCGCGGCGTTCCATCATGTACTTGTACTCGGCCGAGTCCTGCTCCGGACGGTAGTACGGAGGCATGTACGGGTCGGCTTCAAGCTGCTCGTCGGTGATCGGGATGCGCAGGTGGTCGCGGAAGGCCTTCAGGTCCCCGAGCGTCATCTTCTTCATCTGGTGCGTGGCGTTGCGGGCCTCGAAGTGGGGGCCCAGGCCGTAGCCCTTGACGGTCTTGGTCAGGATGACCGTCGGCTTGCCCTTGAACTCGGTCGCTGCCTTGTACGCTGCGAAGACCTTGTGGTAATCGTGGCCGCCTCGCTTGAGGTTCCAGATTTCCTCGTCCGTCAGGTTGGCCACCAGTTCCTTGGTCTGCGGTGACTTTCCGAAGAAGTGCTCGCGGACGAAGGCGCCGTTTTCGGCCTTGTAGGTCTGGTAGTCGCCGTCCGGGGTCTGGTTCATGATGTCGACCAGGGAGTTGTCGGTGTCGGCATCGAGCAGGGCATCCCACTCGCGGCCCCAGACAACCTTGATGACATTCCAGCCGGCGCCGCGGAAGAAGGCCTCAAGCTCCTGCATGATCTTGCCGTTGCCGCGAACCGGCCCGTCAAGACGCTGCAGGTTGCAGTTGACCACGAAGGTCAGGTTGTCGAGCTTCTCGTTGGCGGCAAGCTGCAACAGACCGCGCGATTCCGGCTCGTCCATCTCGCCGTCGCCCAGGAAGGCCCAGACGTGCTGGTCGGAGGTGTCCTTGATGCCGCGGTTCTGCAGGTAGCGGTTGGACTGCGCCTGGTAGATCGCGTTCATCGGGCCAATGCCCATGGAGACGGTCGGGAATTCCCAGAAGTCCGGCAGCGAGCGCGGGTGCGGGTAGGACGGCAGTGCATGTCCCTCGCGGGACTTTTCCTGGCGGAACCCGTCCATGTCCTCTTCGCTCAAGCGTCCTTCGAGGAAGGCGCGAGCGTACATGCCGGGGGAGGCGTGGCCCTGGAAGAAAACCTGGTCGCCGCCGCCCGGGTGGCTTTTGCCCCGGAAGAAGTGGTTGAAGCCCACTTCGTACAGGGTCGCTGCTCCGGCGTAGGTGGAGATGTGTCCGCCGACGCCGACCCCGGGGCGCTGCCCGCGGTGCACCATGACGGCGGCATTCCAGCGCATGAAGGCGCGGTAGCGGCGTTCAATCTGTTCATCGCCGGGGAACTCCGGTTCCTGGTCCACCGGGATCGTGTTGACGTAGTCGGTGGTGGTGACCATGGGGACGCCCACGCTCTTGGCGCCAGCGCGCTGGAGCAATGAACGAACAATGTACTGGGCACGCTCGGTGCCCTGGGTTTCGACCAGATCATCGAAGGACTCAATCCATTCGGCGGTCTCCTCCGGATCCCGGTCCGGCAACTGGCTAGTCAAGCCGCTACGGATGTGAGAAATGTGTTCCTCTACAGCCACGTCCATCTTCTCCTCGTTATGGGGTACAGCGGGGACTGCGGGCCGAGCGCTAGATTGCATGCCTCGAACCGCAGTGGCGGTGCAAGCGCCAAAGTTGTGGCCCGTTCCCCAAGGGTGGTTGGTCGCGGACCGCCGATTACACTCTAATGCGCATGGGGACCCAAAACGTATCTGGGCCCTACACATGCGATGATTTGGAGTTAACAGGCAATGCGCCGAGAGACGAAATCAGGTCGAAGTAGTCACTATTTCGGCGTGTTGAAGCCTCTGCGCTTGATGAGAGCGCAAAAAGGGTGTTTGGTTGTAACCAGACGCTTTACAGCAGCAGGAGGAGTGACGTGAGCGACGCCGCACCGGCAAAGCACGAAGCCGCACACAAAATGGGCTTCAAAGACGGGGACCTGATCCAGGAACTCGGGTACGACGACGATGTGGACTTTGATCTGCGCGATTCCCTTGAGGAAGCAGTGGGTTCCGAACTACTGACAGAGGAAGACCACGAGGTTGTGGACGGAATCGTCTATTGGTGGCGCGCCGACGATGGGGATCTTATCGATGCCCTCGTTGATTCGCTGGTCAACCTGGATGAAAAGGGGGTCGTATGGCTCTTGACCCCGAAACCGGGACGAGATGGCCATGTGTCACCCGCCTCGATCCAGGCAGATGCTCCCACCGCAGGCCTCCATGTCACAAACACCGAGGGTGTTTCGGAGGATTGGTCGGCCACTCGACTTGTTGCGCGCCGCAAGAACTAGCGCGTGGAATTATCACATCCGGCAGCGGGGAACATTTCCCCGACGCCTCGGGCCGGTCAAACGGCCCCGGTCTTCGCCCTTCCCAACCAGCACGGTGAACTCATCGAGTCCCGGGCACTGGGCGAGCAGGCCTACTTCCTGGTCTTTTACCCGTTCGCGTTTTCCGCGGTTTGCGGGTCGGAACTTGAAGAGCTGGAACAGGTTCGCGAGGAATTTGCCATACGTAACACCCGCATCATGGGCGTTTCGGTGGATCACAAATACGCATTGCGCACCTACGCGGACCAGGCCCATTTCGGGTTTGATCTGTTGGCCGATTTCTGGCCGCACGGTGCCGTAGCGAAGTGCTATGGCGCATTCAACAACGAGTCCGGCGCGGCAACGCGGCACACGTTCCTCATCCAGAAGGGTCGTGTGGTGGATTCGTTTAGTTCACCCATCCATGAGGCGCGCGCCATCGCGCGCTACCGAGAGGCACTGGACCTACTCACCTAACAGGTGTCGAAGAATTCTTGCGTCTATTCGACAGCTCGGGCGGGTACATTGCCACAGTCATATTCTTGTCACGAACACTTCCGGCGGATCCAAAACCAAACGAATTCAGTAGTGCCAAGGGCCTTTAGCTCAGCTGGTAGAGCGTCACGTTTACACCGTGAATGTCATCGGTTCGATCCCGGTAGGGCCCACTTTAAAAGAGTCATTGCAATATCCATTCGCCAACTCGGCGGAGAGAACGGTTCCCGGTATTTCCGATCCCCGTTGTTACTTCGTTTGCCCTGGCGGAGCCATGGAAGCGACGCGCTTGAGCTGCTCTCCATAGAGGGCGGGGGATTTCCGCGTGCGACCTCAGCCACTCGATAGCCGCGCGCTTCGAGCGACATTGCGGTAGTCCCCGGCGGGTGCGCACGTGGTTCTCGCGCGCGTCCAGACAAAGTCAGTCCACGTGGAAAATCCTCCCACCGCGCTTTCGCGTCGCCACCAGCCTTCGACAAAAGCGACTCCTATCTCATAAGCCCAAGCCGCCTAGGCTTTTCATAGGGTGAGATGGACAGAATCGATTCACGGTCGCACTCGGTAAGCGCAACAGGTGCCACATGCGAAGGCGCAATGAGGCGCGCGATTGCACCGTTAGGGCTCTCCAGCGGATACCCCCCCTATCCGCAGGTCGGGCCTGGCGCCGTTCTCAAAGGGTTGGGCGCAGGCGAGGGTCCCGCTTCCCCAGGCGGGGCCCTCGTTTTCTTGACACCGATTTCCCACTTCGGGGGCATTTCCAGTCGGAAGCCGAGCAGCCACTCCATTCGAAAAGCACGATCGTTCGGTGATTGTGGGCATCAAGGTTTCCCAAGGGTGGGCCATGCACAGTTTGTGTATCTTTTAGCTCGTCCAAGGAGTCGACATGAAATTGAACCATCCCGCATCGTCTGCGCCACGTGCACGCAGCAGGGGATCGCAAAAACCCAGGATCGCGCTGATGGCCATCGGCCTACTGGCACTGGCGACCATTACGCCCGCACAAGCCGCGACCGAAGTTGTGGAGAAGAACCCCGGTGGCATCGTGGCAGTGGGGCCGGTGAATACGGACCACGGCTACCCCAGCTGGTACCAGGACAGCGTCGGCACGCGCGTGGAGTTGTGCCTTGATTTTGAAAACCCATACTGCGGATTCGCCGCCGGGGACATCCCGAACGACGAAGCACCGATCTCGTTCCCAGATAATTTCCCGGAGGAAGCGTTTTACATGCTTGCTTCAACGACATTGGACCTACCGGGCGGCGGACGGGCAGTTCTGGTCCTCGGGCTTGAGGCCGCGTTCGCCAACCAGGTGCAGGCTGGTGACCAGGTAGTCTTCGGACGCCAACGTGTCACAGTGCGAGGGGCAGCTCCAAACACGACCCTGACCTTCAAGCATCCCTATGGTTCAATGACGATCGACACCGACGCTGCCGGTGACGGCAAACTCGTCGAGGACATTTCACCGGCGCAGGGAAACTTCACCACTGCACTGAAGAGCAACATCGGCCCCTTCCTGAGGTGGGATCCGGACACGGCTCCTGCCGCTCCGGAGGGTTACCTCGGCGACCCGGGACAGGAACACACCGTGACGGGAAGCCCCTTTGGCTACAATCAGTTCTCCGTCACCGGTGGTGGGCTGAATTTGTCCACGGACCAATTCTCACTTCAGGGAAAGATTTCCACCAACAAGGGTGTCGAGGGGAAAAAGGCCCTTCTTGAAGGAAACATGATCGATGTATTCGCGTCCAGTGAAGGCACCCAGCTCCAGATAGAAGGCCAAGCGGGCAAGTTCGCAACCACACCCATGGAAACTGATCCGGCAAGCAATCGCTTTTACGCACGTATCAAGTTTGAGGGAGATGCCCCTACCCAAATCAAGATCAGCAACATTGGTGACAAGCCCGTCAGCAATTCCGTCATCGACGTCACCAATCCGCATGGGATCTCGGGCTTGGAGGCCACCTATGACGGCACGATCCTCAACGTTGCCGCGGCCAGCAGGTTCGGCAATGCATTGACCGCCGAAGGCTTGGGGGCCTTGGACCCGGGCGCCACCACCCAAGCCACGCAAAGCGCTGCCTTTGCCGTGTCGGCGCCTCCGGAACGTGTCATCGTCAAGGATTCGACTGGTGCCAAGGCCTCGGTGGATGTCAGCGTTGTGGGCGGTGAAGCGACGCCGGAGGGCCAAGCTCCGATTGCGCCGGCACCTGATCCGGGTCCGGTGCAGGACCCTGCACCGGACCCGGCAGCACCCGCCATTGCACGGGCCACCCCCGAGTCGGCGAGCATCAACTACGGAGGCAGTATCGTGTTGGACGGTTCGACGTCGAGCGGGGCGGACACCTACAAATGGACTCAGGTCTCGGGTATGCCGGTTACGCTCTCGAGCGACACCAGTGCCACGCCGACCGTCACCGTTCCATACTTCGCCAACACCTCGGACACCGCCCCTTCGCCGGTGACAACAACAGAGGTCATCAAGATGCAACTTGTAGTGGGCAAGGAAGACGGCTCGGAGAGCGAGCCGGCAACAGTCGAACTCAACCTCGTCTCCGATAACGTGACGGTAGCCAGCGACGCAAGGCACCGGGTCAACAAGGAATTCAGGTTGACCGGAACCGCCACGCTGTCGGGAGTCACCGGAGCATTGACGCCAGGGTCCAGGGTCATCATCTACAACACCACGCCGGGGGCTCCAGTCGAAAAGATTGGCACGGCTGTGGTGGACGCCACCAACAACTGGCAGTTGAAACTCAAGCCCGGACCAAGTCGACAAGTCACTTCTGTCATGGTCCAATCCACTCGGGGTGGGGTGACCAGCGCCACGGTTTCCGCCAGATAGCGGTAAACAGCGGGCAACAGTGCTTCGCTGCGCACGGAACGTATTACGGACCGTGCGCAGCGAAGCAGCTGTGTGTCCAGCACAGGGCAGCTGGCTTCCCAAGGCGGCGGTAGCATGCGTTCACGGCTTGATCCCGGACTACTGACCGTGGCATCCCGCAACCGAGTCTCCGCAAGCAAGCAAGCAAGCAAGGATGCGTTGCTGGCCTGCCGCCCCCGGTATATTCGTGCCGCAGGCTGATTGCAGTGATTCCGGGCCGCCGGCGGTACGGGACCGGTACCAGGGGCATCGACAACTGGTCCCGGACATGGAACTGCGATCATTGCCAGGGACGACGTGGGTGTCAATTTCGTGGATCCGGAACAAGGGCCACCCCCGGTTTTTTCGATCCAGCCGAGGTCTTCCGGACGACGCCGCCATTGTGGAATGACCACCAGGATTTCGAGGGGTTCAGCAACGTCGATGACGGGAAAGCCCCACCACCACTCGGTGTCCCTCAACCGGCGTGGCGGGAAGATCTGGGGCAGGGACCTGTCGGACGCAGAAGGGCAACTCGAGGTCATGATTGGGCGGCTTTGCAACCGGCGACGTTTGCGCTTTTTATGGGCCAGTCGGTCACTATCGGAGCGCTCCTGAAAACCGCTTCCCAGACACGGTGAATCTAGTTCGGGCGGGAAATCCGATGAGTAACTGATTTGTCCGCGGACAAGCCTAAGGTTCACGCCATGGTCGCGGTCATCTTTGCACGTGAGGACCGGGCGGCTTCACGCTTCCCGGGCAACGTGGAGAATGCCGAAGACTTTGACGTCGAGCCGACGATCCTCTGCGGAATAGGCGACGAGTCGATCCGGGACGGCTCCACGGCCTCCAATCGAATCCGTGGCCCGTACACTCACACCAACGCTGCCGAAGAGCTGTCGCCGGCAAGGCCCTGGACCGCTGGGGAGGTTGGCTCGGCTGGTCAAACATCTGCCCCTCCCGGCGGCCCGGTGGAGGACCGAGTGGACGGGTGGAAGTCCGGTGGCGCTGGTCCTTGCCGTGGCAACCATCGCCTGGCCAAAAACACTTTCCGGGGCAATCTGACATGCCTACAGAGCTGAGGGCCTTGGATCATGCTTGGAAGGACGTGGCGGGCTAGACCGGGCACCCCCCTAAATTAGGGTGTCGAGAACCCCCTCAAGGGGGCTTGTAGTTCAGACGGGACAGAGGAAAATCGTAATTGTTGGACTTGGGGATTTTTCATCTTGGGGAGATAAAAAATGGATACGCTTTTGGGGTTTAGAGGGGATAACCATACCGTTTGGGAAACCGACGGAAAAATCCATGTACAGATCTTGGGGACCCTCAAGGTCCGCATGGGCGATGTCGTATTGGAAGCCGGCGAGGTAGGTGGGCCGAAAGCTCGCCAAATACTGGAAATTCTGCTGTTGCAATTAGGAACTCCGGTCTCCAAGTCACGACTGATCGACATGTTGTGGGAGGGGTCGGCACCGCTTGCGGCAGTTTCAACCCTGGAATCATACGTCTCGGTTCTGCGACGGTGCCTACAGCCAGGACAAGGCAAGAACGGGGTGCTCAGAACCACCACCGGGGGTTACATGCTGGATCCGGAAATGGTCGACCTTGACCTGTCACGCTTTGACAGCCTCATACTCCGAGCCGAAGGTTCCGAACCTAAAATCGCCCTCCCGTTGTTGCGCCAGGCCCTGGCTCTGGCCACCGAACCACTTCTGGGGAGCGAGCTATTGCCTGGGTGGGCCGATGCAGAGCGTTGCGTGCACGCAGCTCGGGTAGCCTCAGCCGGCATACTGGCAGCGCAATTGGCCTTGGAGTTGGGCATGAATCTTGAGGCAATTCGCCTGTCGCAGGAAGTGTTGGATAGGGACAACCTCAACGAGGCGGCATGGACATGCCTGGTCCTAGGATTGGAAGCGGGCGGCAACCCGCTACAGGGTCTGCAAGCGCTCGATGACTGCCGGCGGGTTATGGATCGGGAGCTGGGCTGCTCCCCGGGGCCAGTCCTGCAACAAGCGCAAGAGCGGCTGTTGCGCCTGACCTCGGCAGCTGACGATGACTTCGGACATGTTATTGGTGCATTGCTTTCGATCCAGGAAGTTGTCGCCGGCCATGGCAACAGTGCGTGGCAACATGCGGGAAATGCTGGCAAGGTTCTCGGGTTCAGTCCCCAAGAAGCGGGCAGTGTCATTTTCGGCTACTTGCAACGAGCGCTGGGTGCGGCCTCCGTGTAATCCGGTGGCCGGCTTTTGCCCTCATATCGTCTCGACCCTTGCCACGAACGAACTCATGCGTAGATACTGTCCCTAGGGCCTTTGGCCCAGTGTCAAGCGGCCTTGGGGGGATCGCGCTCATGGGGAGAGCTGTATTGCCAGTGGCAACCGAACAGAGCACCACGACGGGGCAAGCTGCCCGAATCGTGGTGATAGATGACCATCGCACTTTCGCCGAGCTCTTGGCCGCGGCCCTGAATCGGGAGGGTGATCTCGATTGCGTGGGTATGGCCCATGGGGTGCAGGCAGGTGTCGAGCTTTGCTTCGAACTATCTCCGGACCTGGTGATCCTGGATTACCGCTTGCCGGACGGTGATGGCCTTCAGGCGGCCGAGCAGATCCTCGCCCGTGCCCCGGACACGCGCATCGTCATGCTCACCGGCGATCCAAACGTACACGCCATCCAGCGTGCCGCTTCAGTGGGAATTTGCGGATTTCTTCCCAAGGATGGAGCTCTGGACATCCTGTTGGATGTAGTTCGCGGTGTGCGGACCGGGGAATTCGTGGTGGCTCCGGCGCTGCTTTCACGCCTTGATTTTTTGGGACGAAAGACCGTCGGGCCAGGTCCGAGTCTGACTGGTCGCGAGCTTGAGGTGTTGCGGCTCATGGCAGCGGGCCAAGATGTGTCGACGAATGCCCGGGCACTGGGCATCAGCACCCACACTTGCCGCGGCTACGTGAAATCGATCCTTGCGAAACTAGATGCGCATACCCAGTTGGAAGCCGTCGTAGCAGCTACAAAACTGGGTCTGCTGGGGAGCCCCTGAGATGAGGGGATCCGTTGACAGGACGAAGGCCAAAGCCGATACCTCGACCGGGACCCTGGTCGAGGAGGGATCCGCCGTCCGTAGCGCAATCGTCAAATTCTTGGCAACCGGGTTGGTGGTGTTGGCGGTTGTTGCCATCCCGTTCTCCTTCTGGGTCCGGGCAGTGTCCCGTGACCTGGCTCTTGAGGATGCGGTGGAACTCACCCAAAGGCTGGCCGACTACGTCATCAGCCCTGTGTTGGGCGTGGTTCCGGAAGAGCCTGACCCGGAGGTCCTGTCCCGGATTGACACGCGGTTGGCCCCGTGGCTAGCCGACGAATCAATCGTTCGCATCAAGGTGTGGAGCGCGGAGGGAACCATCCTGTATTCAGACAGGAGCGAACTTGCCGGTTCCAAATTCGAACTTGAACCGTGGGCGCGGGAGCTGTTGGCTGGTGGCCCCGGGGTGGCCACCGTGGAAGTGCAGGAGGAAGAAGAAAACCAGTTCGAATCCGGCGACGGCGAACTGGTGGAGGTTTACGTGGCTTCCCGCAGTGCGGGCGGTGTTCCGTTGCTATTCGAGGTGTATTTCGACGACGCTGTCGTGCGCGGTCCCGAGAATCAGTTCCTGCTGGGCATGATCCCTGTTCTGCTGGTCGCTGGCGCGGTTCTGCAGGGCGGGCAATTGATCCCCGGCATCCGGTTGGCCCGACAGGTCCAAAAGCACCAGCGGGAACGCCGTGCCATTCTGCAGCAGGCGATCGACGCTGGAGAACGTGAACGAATGCGGCTGGCCGCCGCGTTGCACGATGACATCATCCAGGATTTGGCTGGCCTAGCCTACGTCTTGGAACCATTGCCCGAGCTGGGACCTAACATTGCGCCGGGGGCGGTGCTGCAAGACACGATTGGGAAGCTTCGAGGGATCACGGCGGAGCTCTATTCCTCTTCGGTCACGGCGGACGAGTTGCCGCGCGCTCTTGGCATTCTCGCCGAGCGCGCCCGCAGCCAGGGAATCCGGACGATCGTCCGAATTGATCACCCCCTGCCATTCGACGACCGGCAATCGACCATGTTCCATCGAATCGCACGGGAGTCAGTGCTGAACGCCATCAAACATTCAGAGGCGAAGAACATGGAACTTCACCTGATGCGACTGGGCCGGAGTTGGGATCTGAATGTCAGCGACGACGGGGTGGGGTTTGGGTCCTCGGATCGGTCCGAGTCGGACCATTTCGGGCTACGTCTGATGGCCGATTTCGCCGAGACGGCGGGCGCACGACTTGAAATTACGAGCACGTTGGACAAGGGCACCAGCATTCGGGTCCGCGTCCCGACAAACGGGGCCTTCGCCAATCGCAGCGTTGACGCCTAAGGTGATCCGGTCCTCCCGAAGATCGTCGGGCAGAACGGTGAACACCCCTTTTACGCGGGTGGCGTCTGACTCGGCTCAGGACAGCGCACAGGAGTATGGCGGAACAACCCCGTGACAGGAACAGCGACCCCGCCATCACGTCGACGAGCAGCGATGGATCCCGCAGCAACCATGGCGTGGACAAGAGGCGAAGTCTCTCGATCGGGCATTCCCAGTCGGCGTCCGAGCCCCTCGTGCATTCATTGGTTTTTCACAAGCTTGTTGGGTCATGCTCGGTGACAGAACCAATGCACGTGCTCGAGTAAGGAACGATCATGCAGCCCTCAAGACGACAAGTCCTGCTGCTAGGTGGAATCGGCGTTCTGGGTGTTGGTGCGGTAGCCACCCCATGGGGAACGGTGGTGGCGAAGTCAGCCAGCCGGCTCAGGGATTCCGACATGCCCAGACCGTATCGGGCTGCTTTTACCCAGCCGCCGGTCTTGCGTCCGTACTCGGTGGGCATCGACCCGGCCGACGGAGCCAAGGTCGAGAACTATGTGGTGACCCAAATGGCGGGAACGGCCAAAATCCTTCCGCGCCTTTCAACACCGATCCTGGGCTACAACGGAATTTTCCCTGGCCCCACCATCGAGGTGGAACGCGGTACCAAGACCACCTTGACGGTTAAGAACAAGCTTCCGGCGACCCACCCCACCCACGGGCACGTGCTTGCCACCTCAACACACCTGCATGGTTCGGCTTCGCTTCCGCAATATGACGGCTACGCCAGCGACGTCACCATGCCTGGTTTCCAAAAAAAGTACTATTTTCCCAATTTCCAGCCGGCACGAACGTTGTGGTATCACGACCACGGCGTGCACTACACGGCCCAGAATGCCTATTCAGGGCTGGCCGCACAGTACCGAATCCACGATCCGCAGGAACGCGGACTGCTTCCGCAGGGAGAATTCGACGTGGGCCTGACCATTACGGATGCCATGTTCGCTGCAAACGGTGCCATGGGATACGACGACAACACACACTCGGGCCTTTGGGGCGATGTCATTCTCGTCAACGGCGTTCCGTGGCCGGTGATGAAAGTGAAACGGCGCATCTACAGGTTTCGGGTGCTCAACGCCAGCATTTCCCGGTCGCTGCGGCTGGCACTCAGTACCAACGACGCCATGACCATGGTGGCCACCGACGGGGGACTAATGCCCGCACCCGTCACCGTCACATCGTGGCGCCACGGCGGCGCAGAGCGGTACGAGGTACTGATCGACTTCTCCAAGTACAAAGTGGGCCAGCGAGTCGAACTGCGCAACCTGTCCAACAAGAACAATGTTGACTACGACAACACCAACAAGGTCATGGCCTTTGATGTAGTGGGCGACCCGGTGGATAAAAGTGACACGACGTGGAACACGGTACCCACCGTACTTGCCCCGAACACTGACGTGATGGGCCTGACCAAGGGGATGGTTGAGCAGAAGCGATACATGCGGGTTGCGCGGGATGACACGACAAACATGTGGACCATCGGGGGATCAAGCTGGGCCGAGGTGATCGCGAGCGGTTACCAGAAAGTTTTCGCCCAGGTAGCGATGGATAGCGTGGAGGAATGGGAAATTGAGAACAAGTCGGGCGGTTGGTTCCACCCGGTACATATCCATCTGGTCGACTTCAAGATCATTAGCCGAAACGGCAAGGCTCCGATGCCGTACGAAGCGGGGCCCAAGGACGTTGTCTACGTGGGGGAGGGCGAGAAGGTGAAGGTACTCATGCGTTTTGGACCACACAAGGGCCGATACATGGTGCACTGCCACAACCTTCCCCACGAGGACCACGACATGATGACGCAATTTCGGGTCGCGCTGAACGCCAATGAGGTCGATGAGCATGATCCGATGACCGCTGCACGCCCGGAATGGGACAACGACTGATGTCCAGACCCGGACTACCAAGGCGCCGCCGTCTCGTGATCCACGCTGCGGCGGCACTTTTTGTAGTGCTGGTCTTGGGTAGGATATTCCTTCTCGAGCCGATCACGATCGCCTCGGACAGTATGAGCCCGCAGGTCAGCGAGGGCGCCCACGCCCTGTTGCTCAAGACCCACGCGACAACGACCAGACCGAACACGGATGACCTAGTGGTATTCAGTGCTCCCGACGATGGAACGATTAGCTTGAAGCGGGTCATTGCCGTGGCGGGGCAGGAAATCGCGATCATCGACGGTGTTGTATATGTTGACGGCGTGCGCCGACTGGAACCCGATATCGACCCCAAAGCCATCGATGCAAGGTATTTCGGGCCGATTCTTGTTGAGCCGAACACGGTATTTGTGCTGGGCGACAATCGGGGCCCCTCGATTGATTCGCGCGACTACGGTGCCGTACCCCTGGGAAATATGCGCGGTCGCATCCTGCACGTGTGGAACTAGCCCGGCCTAGGGATTTGAGTGATGGGCGGTTCCGAGCGCAAGGCGCAGCCGCCCCGGTCCCTCCAGAACCAGCTGTATTGCCTTGTTGGGAATCTCAAAGATGAACGTCACCTGCAAATTTTCGCCCAGCGAGATGATTGCCGACTGCTGGCTGACCCATAGTGGTTCCGCCCTGAAACCGACGATTTCCCCAACGGCGAAGTCTGTTGATTCGAACCGCACGCCTGATGCCTTGCTGGCAGTCAGCTCCAGAAGAACCCGTACGCGATGACCGCCGGAGGCAATCGGCGACTTTAGCGTCGCAACGGGCTCCGGAGGCTTCCAGGAATCCGTTTCCAAGGGGATGATCCCGTGGATCCGCGCCAGACCGCCGTCCAGTGACCCTAGAGCGCCCAACGGCGTGGCGGGCACGTCCGGGGGTCTGAGCAGTCTCGCAGCTCCGACTCCCACCCCGGTCGTTGCCAAGGCCGCCAACGGAACAAGGGCAAAGACAGTGCGTCGCGACGGGCGCCGTTTATCCTGGGCCGGGGGTCCATCCTGATTTATGGCCTGATCGATGCTCATGCCTCGATGGTTGCCGATCAACCATGGGGAAACCCTGATGGACACTTGGCTCGTCCGTCCCCGAGTCATCTGGGCGGGCCTGAAAGTGTTCTCCAGCGTGTCCGTGAATGACTTTGGCGCAAAGCAAGGCAGATTCTTGGCGCCAGACGTGATTCCCGCAACAAGTCGCCATCTGCAAAGCCGAATTGGCCCTCCGGTGTTACCTGCCCGTTCATGCTCAGCAACACCCTGCCCGGAGAATGAGAGACTCTTCGCGGCCCTTTCAGATTTACCATGGGCAATGAGGCCGGCCCCATGAACACCAGGAGAAGCAATGTCACACGCACCCAGCGAAGCGACCATGGCGGAAATCGCGAAGCTGATCGGCTTCGACACCACAAGCCGGGACAGTAACTTGCCCCTGATTGACTACGTTGTCGGGCGCCTTGATGCCCTCGGGATCGATTCATCGCTGGTCCACAACGCCGAGGGCAACAAAGCCAACCTTCTGGCAACCATCCCGGCCGCCGACGGCACCCGCAGCGGAGGCATCGTGCTTTCGGGACACACCGATGTCGTTCCGGTCGACGGCCAAACCTGGAGCAGCGACCCGTTTGTCCCGGAAATCCGGGACGGCAAGCTCTACGCCCGGGGCACCTGTGACATGAAGACCTTTGTCGCCGTGATCATGGCCAAGCTCGAGAGCATCGCCCGGGCAAAGCTGGACGAACCCATTCACCTGGCCTTTTCCTACGACGAGGAAGTAGGTTGCATCGGGGCGGTTGACCTGGTCGCCGCCATCACCGAGGCAGGTTTGAAGCCGCGCGGCTGCATCGTGGGGGAGCCCACCAGCATGCGCGTTGTCCGTGGCCACAAGTCGGTGAACGTCATTCGCGTCGATTTCCATGGCGTCGCAGCCCACTCGTCCCTGACCACCCAGGGCGTCAATGCAATCTCCGCCGCCGCCGAATTCACCGCCTTCGTCGATTCGGCAGCACGGGACTTCGCCCAGGATGGCCCCTTCGACGATGCCTTCATCGTCCCGCATACGACTACGACGGTAAACCAGATCGAGGGCGGCATCGCGGTCAACACGATCCCGGCTGTTTGCACCCTCCACTTCGAGTTCCGCTCGATCGCGGACGACGATCCCATCGAGCTCATCGAGCGTTTCCGCCTCGAGGCCAAGCGCATCGAAACGGCCATGCAGGAGCGGAACCCGGAAGCACATGTTGAATTTGAGGTCCTGGCCAAGACACCGGGTCTGGATACCCCGGAGGAAGCGGGAATCGTCGCCCTGGCAGCCCAGCTGGGCGGCACCGCTAGCCCGGACAAGGCCACCTACGGCACCGAGGCCGGACTGTTCTTCAACGCCGGCATCCCCACGGTGGTGTGCGGTCCCGGCGACATTGCCCAGGCCCATGCCCCGGACGAGTTCATCGCACTTGACCAGATCGTCCAGTGCGAGGCATTCATCGACAACCTGATCGTGGCGCTCAGCGCCTGACCGCGCCGCAGCCCGAGCCCGGTCCTTCACCAACCCCCAAGGAGAAAAACATGGCCAACACCCAAGTGGCCACCCCAGCGCAGCTTTCGGCTGCCAGAAAGGCAGTGGTCAGTTCTTCGATTGGCGCCGCCTTGGAGTGGTTCGACATCATCGTCTACGCGACCTTCGCCGTGGTCATCGCGGAGAACTTCTACCCGGAGTCTGACGGGACCTTCGCCCTTGTGCTCACCTTCGCAACCTTTGCGCTGTCCTACGTCATCAGGCCGCTGGGCGGAATGATCCTGGGCAGCTATGCCGACCGCAAGGGGCGGAAGAATGCACTGACGCTGACACTCATGCTGATGATGGTCGGTACGCTCATCATGGCGGTGGCCCCGACCTACGCCCAGGTAGGCGTGTGGGGTGCGGTGATCATCCTGGTCTCGCGGCTGATCCAGGGCTTCTCCGCCGGCGGCGAGTTCGGCACGGCAACGGCCTTCCTGATTGAAACCGCTCCAAACAAGAAGGCCTTCTACTCGTCGTGGCAGGTCGCCAGCCAGGGCGCATCCATGCTGCTGGCCTCGGCCTTCGGCTATGGCTTGACGCAGTGGCTCTCCGAGGAGGACCTGTACAGCTGGGGCTGGCGGGTACCGTTCTTCGTCGGGCTGCTGATCGGCCCGGTTGGTCTTTACATCCGTGCCAAGCTGGATGAAACCGAGGAGTTCATGCAAAGCGAGAAGGAGCACGCTCCGTTGAAGGCCCTGGTGGTCAACCACTACGGCCGGCTGCTGGCCGGTTCGGCTGTCATCGGCGTCGCCACCATTTCGGTCTACATGATCCTGTACATGCCGACCTTTGCCGTGACCAACCTGGGGATCCCTGCCACCGCTGCTTTTCTTGGCGGCGTCGTTGCGGGTCTTATCGTGCTGATCGGGGTCCCGTTTGTCGGGCATCTTGCAGACAGGGTCGGCCCGGCCAAAGTCATGACCTATGCGGCCGTCGGGGCGCTCTTGCTGGCCTGGCCGTTGTTCCAGCTGATGGTCAGCAACCCGACCGTGCCGGTCATGGTGATTGTCATTGCGCTCCTCGGAGTGATCATGGCCTTCTACTTCGGCCCGATGCCGGCGCTGCTGTCGGCCTTGTTCCCGGCAGCCATCCGCGGAACTGGGCTCGCCGTCACCTACAACGTCGGAGTCACCCTGCTCGGAGGCATCGCGCCCCTCGTGCTCACGTGGCTGTTGAGCATCACGGGTTCCCTGAACGCCCCGAGTCTCTACTACATGGCGATTGCCGTCATTTCCCTCGTGGGTCTCTACTTCGTGCGTAAACGCTACGCGCAGGCGTAGCCAAGGGGGAGGTCGGGCCGCCGGATAGTTCCCTTGGGTACCGTCTGGTGGCCTCGGGCCTGCGCTGGACCGGCTTGTCCGGTTCACGCGATTCGGACGCGCGATTTGCCAAGTCAGGGATGTCTGTATTAGATTATCTTCTTGTTGCAACGCACTCGATCGGAAATATTCCGGGAAAGTGCTTGTTCCAGGGGCCTTTAGCTCAGCTGGTAGAGCGTCACGTTTACACCGTGAATGTCATCGGTTCGATCCCGGTAGGGCCCACACGCAAGATCCCTCGAGGGAATGACGTAAGTCGATTCCCTCGAGGGATCTTTTCGTTAAGCCAAAACATAGCCGGCAATGCGGGCGAACGCTCGAATGCAAAAGTGCTTCGTGGCCCCAGACTTGTCTCGGGGCCACGAAGCACTTGTATTGGGTCGAAGGACTGATTATTTGTCTGTAACGTCCTTGGCAGCATCCTTGACGTGTTCCCCGGCCTGCTTGGCCCTTGCCGCCGCCTGATCCTTGATGCCCTCGGCCTGCAACCGTTCGTTATCCGTTGCGTCGCCAAGTTTTTCCTTGGCTTGGCCGGCGACTTCCTGTGCCTTGTTGCTGATCTTGTCTCCGAGTCCCATGGTGGAATTCCCTTCGTTGATCTTGCCTGGACTCGTTCCACGCTATTAAGTCAACCTTGGCATTAGCTGGGAGCCACGGGGTGTGAACGGAAAGCCAGCTCCGCGGCCTTGGGACCAGGCCCGTGCATCGGCATGTCGGCGCTGATTTTCGCAGACGGAGTACGTTCCGAATGGACTCGGGAAAACACTCGGTTGACACTCGGATGGGCGAGGCCTAGTCTGTATAAATCAGATTTATGTCCGATATCACCATGTTATGTCGGACATTACTTTTGGATCCACGATGGAGTGACGATGAACAGCCTTGCCAACCCGCCCATGATCGTTATGGGAGTTTCTGGATGCGGTAAATCCACGGTGGGCAAGATGCTTGCGGAGGAACTCGGTGCGACGTTCACTGACGGCGACGATCTTCACCCCGCGTCCAACAAGGAAAAGATGGCTGCGGGCCATCCGCTGGATGACGCCGATCGCCAGCCGTGGCTCGCGACCATTGGCCACGCACTTTCCAGAAGTTCCAAAAGCGGCACCCCTGCGATCATCGCGTGTTCCGCACTCAAGCGCAGCTATCGCGACCTGCTGCGTGCCCATGAGCCAGCCACGCTCTTCATCCACCTGCGCGGCCCTGCCGACCTCATCCAGAACCGGCTTGACGAACGCAGCCATGAATACATGCCCTCGACCCTGCTCACCTCGCAATTGAACGCGCTCGAGGCCATCGAAGCTGACGAAGCCGCCATCGAAGTGGACATCAGCCATAGCCCGGAAGACATTGTGGCCCTCGTGGCCAATAACTTGAACTACAAGTAACATCCGGAACCGACCGGTTCCACCCCCATCACCCGACATCCTTATACCTCCGAAGGACAATGATGACCGACGAGTTAGTCATGAACTGGACGCTGGGCACACCTGCGCTCCTCTCCATTGCCGTGGGCGCAATCCTGCTGCTGCTTTTGTTCATTATCAAATGGCGCATCCATGCATTCGTTGCACTCGTGGTCATCTCGCTGCTGACCGCAGTTGCCACCGGCATCCCGGTGGCAGCGGTGATTCCGACCCTCACCGGCGGATTCGGCGGGACGCTGGCCTCCGTCGCACTGCTGGTCGGCCTGGGTGCCATGCTCGGGCGCATGCTCGAGACAAGTGGCGGAGCCGAGGTGCTGACCAATGCGTTGATCAACAAGTTCGGCGAGAAGCGCGCACCGCTGGCGCTGTCCATCGCCTCGCTGCTCTTCGGATTCCCGATCTTCTTCGACGCCGGCCTGGTCGTCATGCTGCCAATCATCTTCACGGTGGCACGCCGCCTGGGTGGCTCCTTCCTGGGCTACGCCTTCCCGGCAGCCACCGCATTCTCCGTCATGCACATCTTCGTGCCGCCGCACCCGGGCCCGGTCGCCGCCTCCGGCCTGCTCGAGGCCAATGTCGGCCTGGTCCTGCTGCTGGGCCTCGTCGTCGCCCTGCCAACCTGGTTCTTCGCAGGCCACCTGTTCGGCAAGTATGTGGGACGGAAGTTCAATATCGCCATCCCGGACATCCTGGCCGGCACCGCCCAGGAGCAGCACGACTTCGCCTCCACGCCGAAGCTGGGTACCGTCGTGACCCTGTTGCTGCTGCCGCTGGTCCTGATCTTCATGAACACCGGCCTGAACACCCTTGCCTCAGCCGAAATCGTGGACAGCCAGGCCCAGTGGGTCCAGATCCTGCGCCTGGTCGGCGAGACGCCGGTCGCCCTGCTGATCACCGTGTTGCTTGGCATGTACCTGCTGGGCTACAAGCAGAACAAGGACAAGACACTCATCGAGACCGTCGTCGACTCGGCACTTGGCCCGGTATGCTCGATCATCCTGATCACCGGCGCCGGCGGCATGTTCGGCGCGGTGCTGCGCGCCAGCGGCATCGGCGACGCGGTTGCCGATTCACTCGACGCCCTCGGCCTGCCGATCATCGTCGCCGGCTTCATCATCGCCGCCGTGGTGCGCGTCGCCCAGGGTTCGGCCACCGTCGCGCTGACCACTGCCGCCGCCATCGTCCAGCCCGTGGTGGTGGGCAACGCAGACCTGAACCAGATTGAGGTCGTGGCCATCGTGCTGGCTCTGGCCGCCGGTTCCGTCTTCGCCGGCCACGTCAACGACTCCGGCTTCTGGTTGGTCAGCCGGTTCTTCGGGATGGACGTCAAGACGACGCTGAAGGTCTGGACCGTGGGCCAGGCGCTGGTCGGCGTGATCGGCTTTGCCATCGCGTACCTGATCTTCGCCGTCGCCGCCGCGTTCTAGTCCCGCAGCTCTTCGAACAACACCCAGGGAAGGAATCCACATGGGCAGCAACCTTTTTGACCTGACCGGGCGCATCGCGCTGGTCACCGGATCCTCGCGCGGCATCGGGAGGGAACTTGCCGCGGGCCTGGCCGACGCCGGGGCCACGATCGTGCTCCACGGCCGCAATGCCGAGACACTGGCGGCCACGGCCGCCGAGTTCGAGTCCCGCTACGGAGCGGACCGCATCTTCTCCTACGCGTTCGACGTGACCGACGCGGACGCCGTGGCCCGGAACATCGAGGCCATCGAGGCCGAGGTCGGACCGCTGCGGATCCTGGTGAACAACGCGGGCATCCAGCACCGCGTGCCGATGCTGGAGCTGGATGTCGCCGACTGGCAGCGCGTGCTCGACACCAACCTGACCAGCGCCTTCCTGGTGGGCCGCGAGGCAGCGCGGGGCATGCTTCAGCGCGGCGAGGGCAAGATCATCAACATCTGCTCCGTGCAGACGGACCTGGCCCGGCCCACCATCTCCGCCTACACCGCGGCCAAGGGCGGGCTGCGCAACCTGACCCGGGCCATGACCGCCGAGTGGGCGTCCGGCGGGCTCCAGGTCAACGGCATCGCCCCGGGCTACATCCACACCGAGATGACCCAGAACCTGGTGGACGATCGAGAGTTCAACTCCTGGATCCTGGGCCGCACCCCGGCCGGACGCTGGGGCACCGTGGCAGACCTGGCCGGCCCCGCCGTGTGGCTGGCCTCGGA
The DNA here is from genome assembly GCF_030512175.1 of Paeniglutamicibacter sulfureus. Taxonomy (GTDB): domain Bacteria; phylum Actinomycetota; class Actinomycetes; order Actinomycetales; family Micrococcaceae; genus Paeniglutamicibacter; species Paeniglutamicibacter sulfureus. The sequence continues at coordinate 2,459,398 of NZ_JAULBL010000002.1, forward strand.
CGGATCCAACTACGTCAACGGCCAGACCATCTTCATCGACGGGGGAATGACAGTTGTCGTCTAGCACCCCTGCAACCGCCGTGGTGGCCCATGCCGCCGGCGACCTTAGGGTCGAGGCCATCGAGGTCCCCGCGCCGGCTTCGCACCAGGCGCAGATCGCCATCGCCTACGGCGGCATCTGCGGATCGGACCTGCACTACTGGATTCAGGGGGCGGCGGGGGAGTCCATCCTCAAGGCGCCCATGGTCCTGGGCCACGAAATCGTCGGCACGGTCCTCGCCGCGGCCGCCGATGGAACCGGCCCCGCGGCCGGCACCCGCATCGCGGTGCACCCCGCCACCCCCGGCGGCTCCGGCGCACGCTACCCCGTGGAGAGGCCCAACCTCTCCCCGGGCTGCACCTACCTGGGCTCCGCGGCAAGGTACCCGCACACCGAGGGTGCCTTTGCCACAGCGGTGAACCTGCCCTCGCGGATGCTGCGGGAACTGCCGGCGGGGCTTGCGCTGCGCGATGCCGCCTTGGCCGAACCCGCCGCCGTGGCCTGGCACGCTGTCTCCCGCGCCGGCGGGGTTGCCGGCAAGCGGGTCATGGTCATTGGCGCCGGTCCCATCGGCGTGCTGGCCGTTGCGGTGCTCAAGCGGGCAGGTGCCGCTCAAATCATCGCGGTGGACATGTTCGATCGCCCGCTGGAAATCGCCACGGCAGCCGGCGCGACCACCACCTTGAAGGCCGATGACGTCGACGCCATCGCCGAGATCGAGGCCGACGTGGTCATCGAGGCCAGCGGAAACCACCGCGGCTTGGCCTCGGCGGTTCGCGGCACGGTCCGGGGAGGGCGCATCGTCATGGTCGGCCTGCTGCCCTCGGGCGAGCAGCCGGCACTGATCTCGCTGGCCATCACCCGTGAGCTCGAACTGGTCGGTTCCTTCCGCTTCAACGACGAGATCGATGAGGTGCTGGGCGCACTTGCGGACGGCACACTGGACGTCTCGGCCGTCGTCACCCACGAATTCGGTGTCGACCAGGCCCTTGCCGCCTTCGCCGTGGCGAAGGACTCCGCTGTATCCGGTAAGGTCCTGCTGAAGTTCTAACCGCTGCTTTCACGCGGTCAGGTTTCGACATACCGCAAAAAAACATAGGCGCTCCGCCAGACTCCCGTAGGGGATCCGGCGGAGCGCCTTTCGCTTGCGGGTCTTAGGCCTGGGGCTGCGGGAAGAGTCGCGGCCGATCCGCCCACACGCCGCAGATCTCCTGGTTGGTGCGGCGCATGATCAGCTCCATGGATTCCCTCGCCCGGTGTGGCTCGCGGGCGGAAATCGCGTCGGCGACCGCCTGGTGCCAGGCCAGCGCTTCTTCGTGGGGGTGCTCGGGCATCAAGCCAAGTTCGGTGCGTCCCCGCAGCGTCTCGCCGATCGGATTGGCCAGGTTCGCAAACATCTCATTGCCCGAGGCCGCCAACACCAGCGCGTGGAAGCGGATGTCCAGCTCAAGGAAAGAGGCCAGGTCCCCGGAACGGCCGGCATGGCGCATCCGGGCGGCCAGGTTCAGCAGCTCGCCGCAAAATTCCGGCGGCGCGTGCTCTGCCGCGAGTTCGGCTGCCATGGGTTCAACGGCCACGCGCAGCTCGGTCAGGGAGCGCAATTGCGCGCCCTGACCGTCTCCGGCCAGGCGCCAGCGGATGACCAGCGGGTCAAAGGGGTTCCAGTGCTCGGGGGCCAATACCCGGATCCCGACGCGCTTGGTGGAAACCACCAGGCCGGCCGAGGCCAAAACGCGTACGGCCTCGCGAACGACCGACCGGGAGACCCCCAGCTCGCCCTCCAACTCGGATGCCAGGATCACGTCGCCGGCGGGAATGGATCCGTCGACAATGCGGCTTCCGAGATGGTCGACGGCTCGTTGGTGCAGGCTATTGGGCATAAGCCAATCCTATCGGGAATCAACTGCACAAATTTCCCAGTGAACAGGCAAAAAGCCACGTGTTTCCGGGGCAACAAATGGCAACGAGGCGTGTTCTTCTGGCCATGGAGACGCCAGACAAACTAAAGTGGACAGAAGTCACGGAGCCGTGCCCGGCGCTCCTTCGTGCCGGTATTCGCCCGGCCCAGCAAAATCGCAACGATGGAGACTTCATGCCTGCACAGATTGGCGTCACCGGCCTAGCCGTCATGGGCGCAAACCTCGCCCGCAACTTCGCCCGCAACGGATACACCGTGGCGCTGCACAACCGCTCGGTCGCCAAGACCGACGCATTGCTGGCCGCGCACGGCGACGAGGGCGACTTCATCCGCACCGAGACCCTGGCCGAACTCGTCCAGAACCTCGAGACCCCGCGCCGCGTGCTGGTCATGGTCAAGGCCGGCGGCCCCGTCGACTCGGTCATCGATTCGCTTATCCCGCTGCTCGAGGCGGGCGACATCATCATCGACGGCGGCAACTCCAACTTCGTGGACACCCGCCGCCGCGAGGCCGCGCTGGCCGAAAAGGGCCTGCACTTCGTGGGCGTGGGCGTCTCCGGCGGCGAGGAGGGCGCCCTGCTGGGCCCCTCGATCATGCCGGGCGGCTCGAAGCAGTCCTACGACGCCCTGGGCCCGATGCTGGAAAAGATCTCCGCCAAGGCCGTCGACGGCGCTCCGTGCTGCGCCTGGATCTCCACCGACGGCGCCGGGCACTTCGTGAAGATGGTGCACAACGGCATCGAATACGCCGACATGCAGGTCATCGGCGAGGCCTACGATCTGCTGCGCACCGGCGCCGGCATCGAGCCGGCGGCCCAGGCAGCGATCTTCGAGGAATGGAACAAGGGCGAACTCGCCTCCTTCCTCATCGAAATCACCGCCGAGGTGCTGGCCCACACCGATGCCAAGACCGGCAAGCCGCTGGTAGACGTCATCGTTGATAGCGCAGGCCAGAAGGGCACCGGCCGCTGGACCGTGCAGTCGGGCCTGGACCTGGGCTCCCCGATCTCCGCCATTGCCGAATCCGTGTTCGCCCGCGGCCTGTCCTCGCAGCGCGATCAGCGCGCCATCGGCCAGGAAGTCCTTGCCGGCCACGAGGTCGCCGTCGAGCTGGACGAGAACTTCGTTGAAGATGTGCGCCAGGCACTCTTCGCCTCCAAGCTGGTGTCCTACGCCCAGGGCCTGGACATGCTCACCTCCGCGGGCAAGGAATACAACTGGGACCTGAAGCTCGACGAGATCGCCTCGCTGTGGCGCGAAGGCTGCATCATCCGCGCGGCCCTGCTTGCAGACATCACCAAGGCCTACGCAGCGGATGAAAAGCCTGCAAACCTGCTGTTCGCCCCCGCCTTCTCCGAGGCCATCGCCGCTGCCCTTCCGGCCTGGCGCCGTGTGGTGTCCACCGCCGTCCAGCTGGGCGTGCCGGTGCCGGTGTTCTCCGCCTCGCTGGCCTACTACGATGGCCTGCGCCGCAAGCGCCTGCCGGCTGCGCTGACCCAGGGCCTGCGCGACCTCTTCGGTGCGCACACCTACAACCGCATGGACGTTGAGGGGTCGTTCCACACGCAGTGGAGCGGCGACAAGACCGAGATCGAAGCCGAAGACACCCACTAGTCGACACGCGCTTCACCACCACGAGGTGGCGCCACCCGGAATACCGGTGGCACCACCTCGTGGTTTTTTGCGGGCATGTCCGCCGCCCGGAGACGCAAAAAACGGTGCCGGTGCCGCCCCCAAGGGGACCGGCTCCGACACCGCAACTTGTTCGATCAGGCCAGCCCTAGATCCACATGGCCGGATCGATGTATTCGGCCGGATCCACCGCCGGCTTGTGTTCCTCGGCGGTGCGCGGGCGGTTCTTCGCCGGCATGCCGGTGATGATGGAATCCGCCGGGGCATCCTTGACCACCACGGCGTTGGCGCCGATGGCGGAATCCGCGCCGATCACAATCGGGCCCAGCACCTTGGCGCCGGCCCCGATGACCACACGGTCACCGATGGTCGGGTGGCGCTTGACCTTGGCCAGCGAGCGCCCGCCGAGGGTCACCCCGTGGTAGATCATCACGTCGTCGCCGATCTCGGCGGTCTCCCCGATGACCACGCCCATGCCGTGGTCGATGAAGAACCGCCGGCCGATGGTGGCTCCCGGGTGGATCTCGATCCCGGTGAGGAAGCGGCCGGCCTGGGAGAGCAGGCGCGCAGGAAAGCGCGTCCTGGGGTTCTGCCACAGCCGGTGGGTCAGCCGGTGGATCCAGATCGCATGGAGGCCCGAGTACGCCAGGAAGTTCTCGGCCTGCCCGCGGGCGGCGGGATCATGCGCACTTGCCCCGCGCAAGTCTTCGGCTAGTCGGGAAAAGAATCTCAAACCTTGGCCTTTGTTTGTGCGGCGATCCGGCTGTTGGCCGGAAAGCTGCGGGTGAAGCCCGAAGCGGTGCCGGTCGGGGCGTGGGGTTTCCCGCGCGCCCCGACCGACACCGACCGGATCGGCAGTCTTAGCCACGGATGTCGTCGAAAAGCAGCGTGGAGATGTAACGTTCGCCGAAGTCGGGGATCACGGCGACGATGAGCTTGCCGGCGTTTTCCTCGCGCTTGGCGATTTCCAGGGCCCCCCAGACGGCGGCGCCGCCGGAGATGCCGCCGAGGATGCCTTCCTGCGTCCCCAGCGCGCGGGCAATGGCGACCGAGTCGTCGATCGAGGCGTCAAGCACCTCGTCGTAAAGCTCGGTGTCCAGCACCTCGGGGATGAAGTTCGCTCCCAGGCCCTGGATCTTGTGCGGGCCCGGCTTGCCGCCGTTGAGGATCGCAGAATCCTTCGGCTCGACCGCGATGACCTGCAGGCCAGGCTTCTGCTCCTTGAGGAAGCGGCCGGCACCGGTGATGGTGCCGCCGGTGCCGATGCCGGCCACGAAGATGTCGATTTCGCCCTCGGTGTCGTTCCAGATCTCAGGACCGGTGGTCGCTGCATGCACCTCCGGGTTGGCGGCGTTGGCGAACTGCTGCGCCCAGATGGCGTTGTCGGTGGTGGCGACGATTTCCTTGGCCTTTTCCACGGCGCCGCGCATGCCTTCGGAACCCGGGGTCAAGACGATCTCCGCGCCGAAGGCCCGCAGCATCACGCGGCGCTCGGTGCTCATCGTCTCGGGCATGGTCAGCACCACCTTGTAGCCGCGGGCCGCTCCCACCATGGCCAGGGCGATTCCGGTGTTGCCGGAGGTGCCCTCGACGATGGTGCCGCCCGGGCGCAGGTCCCCGGAGGCCTCGGCGGCGTCAACGATGGCAACGCCAATGCGGTCCTTGACCGAGTTGGCCGGGTTGTAGAACTCCAGCTTCACGGCGATGTTGCCCGGCAGCCCGGCACCCAGTCGGTTCAGGCGCACCAGCGGGGTGCGGCCAACAATTTGCGTGACGTCGTTGTAGATCTTCGACATGGTGTCCTTTGTCCTTGGGTGTGGGAGCGGAATGGGCCGTTCAGGCACGGTCCCGTCGGGCAGTGACGCGCCGGGAACCTCAGGTACAAGCCTAGTCAGGACCGCTCGGCGGCGGGTTCCTCGAGCCATGTTGCGTAATATTTCCTGGCCTTGGCCAGTTTCGGGTCGATGATGACCCGGCAGTACCCCTCTTCGGGGAAGCGGTTGTAGTAGTCCTGGTGGATTCCCTCGGCCACGAAAAAGTCACCCGGGACCTCGAAAGCCGTCACCAGCGGATCGGGGTAGAGCTCCCCGAACTTCAGCGCGCTTTCGCGGAAAATCGACTCCTGCGCGGCGTCAAGCGGGTACATCGCCGAGCGGTACTGGGTGCCGACGTCGTAGCCCTGGCGGTTGAGCGTCGTGGGGTCGTGGGTGGTGAAAAACATGTCGAGTATGACCTCGTCCGGAACGACGGCGGGGTCGAATGTTACGGCAACGGCCTCGGCGTGTCCGGTATTTCCGCCGCAGACCGAGCGGTAGTTCGGGGCGGGATCGGAACCGCCGGTGTATCCGGACACCACCGCGTGGACCCCGCGCGTGCGCTGGTAGACGGCATCGAGGCACCAAAAACAGCCGCCGGCCAGCACAAAGGTGGTCAGCTCCTGACCGGCGGGACCCCGGGTCGTGGGAGAAAAGCGGATCGGTGTGCTGGAAATCGAGAAATCGTTCACATCTACACTCAAGCACAGTCACCGCCAATTCATTCCCGCGGTCCCGATGCCGCCGCCTGCTGGTCACGGCACAAGCGCAAATTGCGGTCAGCACATGAGGGCATTCGGGGCCGATCCGGATACGGTAGATGCATGCAGAGCAATAAGCAGCAGCCTCACGGCATGCGTATCGTCTCCGGGCCGGGATCGGCCGACCAGGAAAGCGCCGGCACCGCCCATACGGAGGCAAATCCCGCCGCCCCCGGCGCCGTGGCGGCCGCATCGCCGCCGTCGAGCATGCCCACGACCGCACCCGGCAACGATTCTTCCCTCGATGCCGCCGCGACGGGCACAGGCGCAGCGGGGCAGGTCGTGGCTTCCGGGAACGCCTCGACCGCCGCGCCTGCCCGGTTCGGCACCGAGACCGAAGAACCGGCATCCGGCCAGATGGAAGCCATGCTGTCCACTCCCACCCTCGGACAGGTGCTGGTTGCCGTCGAGGAACTCTGGCCCGCTTCGCTGGCCGAGGAATGGGACACCGTCGGACCCGTGGTCGGGCGCCCCGAACGCGAAGTCAAGCGGATCATGTTCGCCGTCGATCCCACCCTTGAGGTGGTGGCCGACGCGGTTTCCCGCGGCACCGACCTGCTGATCACCCACCACCCGCTGCTGCTGCGCCCGGTCAACTCCGTGGCCGCCACCGGGTTCAAGGGGGAGGCGGTGCACCTGCTCATCGAATCCAGCTGCGCGCTGGTCACCGCCCACACCAACGCGGACTCGGCCATCGGCGGGGTCTCCGACGTGCTGGCCGACATCTTTGGCCTGACCCAGACGCAACCGCTGGCACCCTCTAGGGACGGGCTGCCCGAGGAAGGCATCGGCCGGGTCGGCATGCTGCCCGAACCGCTGCAGTTGCACGAGTTCGCCTCCCGTGTCTTCTCCGCGATGCCCTCGGTGGCCGGCGGAGTGCGCGTGGCCGGGGACCGCTCAGGGATCGTGCGCAAGGTCGCCGTGTGTGGCGGGGCGGGGGATTCGCTCTTCGATGCCGTCCGTGCCGCCGAGGCCGATGTCTACGTGACCGCCGATTTGCGCCACCACCCCGCATCCGAGGCCCGCGAGGCCGCATTGAACGGCAAGCCCTACCTCATCGACGTTTCCCACTTCGCTTCCGAGTGGCTGTGGCTGCCCACCGCAGCCGACGCGCTGAAGAACGTCCTGCACGATTTGGGACACGATGTGGAGGTCGGCGTCTCGGCCATCAACACCGATCCCTGGGACTTCATTCTCACCCCGTAACCGGTCGAGCCCACCCACCTGCCTCGATGCGGTGCGCGCCCACCACACCCGGATTTCCCGGGCAGGGAGCGCGCACCGCATCTTTTGCATCCGCGCCGTTCGTGCCCGCTTGGACGGCCCGCGGGGGTTATCCACAGAACCCATGCCGGCGCTGGCGGGCACCGATGTCCGGGGAGCACCATGGATCCCATGGACACACCGGCCGGCATCATCGACTCGGCCCTCGCCGCACTCGGTGGGGCTTTGGGGACGGGCACCGTAGCATCTGCCGGTCCCGGCACCCTCGTCGATCCACTGCGTCTGTTGGCCGCCGTCGACCTGGTCGCCCGCCGCCTGCTGGAGCAGGGGGCCGCCTCCGCGGCCGGCTCCCCGGTCCGGGCCGCCGCGTTGGCGCAACTGGCCGAACGCCTCTTCCGCACCGGGTCCTACGGGCAGGTCCTGGCCGCCGGCACCTGCGAGGCCGCCGAGGTGCACACCCTTACCGAAGCGCCGCTGGCCGAAACGAACCAGGTGCTGAAAGACGCGGCCGGCTTTGCCGCCGGCACCAGCGGCCTGCCTGCGGATGCAGTGACCGGCCCCGACCGAAAGCCCCTGCATCGCGACACCGCCGAGTTCCTCAAGAACCAACTGCACCTGAGTTATTTCCAGGCCTCCCACCGCGTTAGCACCCACGCCCGGCTCATGGAGCACAAGGGCCCGGGCGGCACCACGCTGCCGCCGACCTTCCCGCAGCTGGGCCGGGCGCTGGCCGGCGGTTCCTCGGACCCAAAGGTCCTGGCCAACACAGCGGCGAAGCTCGTCGCGCTGGCACCGTCGCTGGAGGCGCAACCGGACCCGGAGAAGGCCCGCACCGCGCTGGAGGAGCAAGTTGCCCGCACCCTGCACACCGCCGACGAGGCCGCGGTCGGCAGGCTCCTGAAGCAGGTTGCCATCGACCTTGAACACACCAGCGTCGAGGGACAGGAGGCCGCAAGGGCCCGATTCGAGGGGCTGCGCTTTCGCTGCCACAAACCCGCCGGGTACATCTGGGAGCTCACCACCGATGCCGAGGGCCACGAAATGCTCTGCACCCTGGCCGACGACCTGAACAATCCCCGTACCGCCTCCGGCACTACCGCCACCCCGGAAACCGTCTCCCAGCCGGCACTCTTTGACGAGGCGGCATTCCCGGGCACGGCAAACGGCGCCGAAGCCATTGAACGCGCCGAGCAGGCAGAAGACGCTCCCGAGATTCCCGCCTGGGCCGTCAACCCCGATGTCCCCGCCGGGCAGCGCCCCCGGGCCGGATTCAACGATGTCGGCAAGCCACTGCCATGCGCCAACCCTTACGGCCTGCCCGAGGACGACCGATACCCCGGCGAGACCCGAGACGAAGCCAACGCCAGGCGCCGCGCCCAACGCCTCTCGGGTGCACTTCTCGAGGCCCTGCGCTCCTGGATGGACCCCGCGGCCGCGCAGCCCGGGATGCCGTTGAACTCCCGCGTCGAATTGTTGGTCATGATCGACTATGCCGCGCTCACCGGGGCCCTGGAAACCGCCGGGTTCACCAGCCACGGGCAGTACATCTCCGCCGCCGCCGCCCGCCGCCTGGCCTGCAACGCCGGGATTACCCCGGTGATCATGGGTGGGGAGGGCCAGCCCCTGGATGTGGGCCGACGCAAACGCTTCTTCACCAAGGGCCAGAGGCGCGCCATCGCCGCCCGCGACCGAGGCTGCGCCAACCCCGGCTGTTCCATGCCCGTCCACCGCTGCGAGGCCCACCACATCAAGTCCTTCTCCGAAGGCGGAAAGACACAAGTCAGTAACGGTTTGTTGCTCTGCATCCGGTGCCACACCGCCTTCCACGCGGGGCACTTCGGCATCCGGGTCGTAGCCGGCATTCCACATGTCGTCCTTCCCGCATCGCGCGACCCGCTCCAAAGACCCAGGCGGAACTGGGTCTTCCATCCCGAAGCCGCAGCCGCCTGAAACTCCACTCCCGCCACAAGGCGAGCCTCCCGCGATGCCGTGCCGCCTGCCGCCGCACCTCCCGACCGTGCCCGGACGGAGCCAGCCACGCCATCGACAGATTCCGGCGGGTCACAATCACCACGAAGTTCCCCGACTGACTAGGGTTGTGCCTAGGCGATCACTGATTGCCCAGGCATACCAGGAACGGCAGCGCCACGGCGCGCACAGCGGAGGACACCATGGCAAAGGCAGCACCGGCGGAACAGCTTCGACTCTTGGACGTGGCAGCGCTCGATTCGCAGGCCACCAAGCTCACCCGCCAGATCGCCGAGGCCACCGCTGATGCACAACTTGCCGCGGCCCAGGTTGCCCTCGAGGAGGCCCGAGCCGCACAGGACGAGGTGCAGATCGAGGTCGACGCCGCAGCAGCAGCACTCAAGGAATCCGAGCTGGCCGTGGAAAAAGTCGTGGCCCACATCGGCAAGGACCAGAAGCGCATCGATGTCGGTGCCGGTACGCACCAAGACCTGATGGCGCTGTCCCACGAAATCGACTCGCTCACCGTCCGTCGAAACGACCTTGAAGACACCGAGCTTGAGCTCATGTCGGCTCTCGAGAACGTACAGGAGCGGGCCGCGCAGGCGCAGGCCCATACCGCCACCCTGGCCAGCGAGCACGCGAAGCACCTGGCGCGCCGCGATGCCGCCCTTGCCGCGCTGCAGGACCAGCTTGCCGAATGCAGGGACGCCCGCGCCACGCTGGTGGCCACCTTCGATGAAACTCTTATCACCATCTACGAAAGGCTGCGCACCCGCAACGGCATCGGCGCGGCCCGCCTTTTCCACGGCACCTCCGAGGCCAGCGGCATTGCTCTGTCCGCGGGCGACCTGGGGGAAATCAAGGCTGCGCCGGCCGACGAGCTGGTCTTCTGCCCCGACACCGGAGCCATCTTGGTGCGCAGCGAAGAATGGGGAGCGTAGTCCACCCCGCGGCCCATGTCCGTGAAAGTGCGCCGCGTTCCGGGCGGCTGCATCACACGCAGATCCGGGTCCGCGACATGGCCGCGTTCCGGGGCACTCTCGGCTGACTGTTCGAGGAACTTGGTTACACGGCTTGGGATTCTGAAGGAAGGCACCAGGCGTCAACCACCTGGCCCGCTCAGTCGGATCGCGCCGAAGGGTCGACGCACTCACGTGGCAGGCCCAGTCCAGCGGCTTTGTTTTGCTCTTTGCCGAGGCACACCCGTATGCGGGTGGCCCGGCACGCTACGCGTCCTATCTGAAGGATTCGGCCAGGTTTGAAATGGAGCTGGTTGCCGATATGCCGGGTACCCATGGACCCGACATCGCCGAACCCGACGCGGCAAGTTCCAATCGCGCAAGCTAGTTTCCGACGGCCTTGAAGGCGTGGTCCTCCGGCAGGATGATGTTCAGCTGGTGCGCCTTGCGTGAGGTGCCGGGCACCAGCTCGGCTTCCCAGCGTTCGCGTGCGGCCTCCAGCAATTCCGTAGGCGTCGCGACCTCGGCCCCTCGGGTGAGCAGATGCGATGCCAGTTCGCCACGGGTGTGCTTGGCGAAGTGCGAAACAACCTTGCGCACGCCCCCGCGCAACTGGAACACCGAGACGCTCACGGAGTTTGAAGCCGGCGGCACCCACGCCGCGGCATAAGTGCTGGAACGGCAATCAACAACCAAGTCGTCGCCGGCCCGCGCGTTGAGGACCGGCGTCAGCTTCGGCTTCCACCAACCGGCAAGCTTGCCGATCTCGGGCAGCTTCACCGACATGGACAACCTGTACGCCGGGATCCGGTCGGCAAAACCCACGGCTCCCCAGAGCGCGGAGATCACCAGGATGCTCGCATCAGCTCGCTCACGCGCCGCGGCTTCCAGTCGTTCATAGCCCAGCGCCTCAAAAAGCACGCCGGTGTATACGGTGTGTGCGGCAGCCGCGGGTTCCGTGTGCAATTCGATGTTCCGCGTGACTTCGGCGACCAGCGACTTGCCCACGCCGAGCACCTCGAGCGCGTCGTCGGCACGCGAAACCTCGGCCAGGGCAGCCAACAGCTGGTGGCGATGCGGCTTCAGCTCCGGGAACTGAAGGGCATCGGCATCAAAGGGGTCGCCATCGCCGGCGGGTTCTTTGCCCTCGGAGGGCGGAAGCAAAATCAACACCGGTCAAGCCTAGTCTTCCGGCACCCGAATTCCTGATTCGACTACGCAGCCAACCACCAGATGGCAGTTTGCCGCCTGTCTGGTGCGGAGAGCAGTGCAAAAGCGACTAGACTTGAATGCTGGACGGGATGGCCAGACGATCGCGTGCCACGCAAGTGGCCCGAGGAACGTCCGGGCTCCACAGAACAGGGTGGTGGGTAACGCCCACTCGGGGTAACCCGCAGGCCAGTGCCACAGAAAATAGACCGCCCGCACTTGTGCGGGTAAGGGTGAAACGGTGGTGTAAGAGACCACCAGCGCTCCGGGTGACCGGAGCGGCTCGGTAAACCCCACCCGGAGCAAGGTCAGACAGACTACTGGGTTGTTCGCTCAATGTAGTCGGGTGGACCGCTTGAGGGTGTCGGCAACGGCACTCCTAGATAGATGATCGTCACCGCGATTCGGGTAACCGACCGCGGCACAAAACCCGGCGTATCGGCCATCCCGTCCACCACAATCCCGTGCCTCCCGGGCGACCCGTGGGAAGTCAGGCTCAACAACTGCACCGAGCTTGGCATCAAGGATCGGCCGCGCGCACGCATTTGACCAACCCGAGGGCGACCGCCACGCTGCCGGCCCTCGTGCAGCCTGCTACCCGGACCACTTCCACGCACAGGCGCCGAACCCAGGGCATCCACAACCTGCAAGTTTCGGTTGAGCAGCGGACGACGCCTGACTAGACTGTCTCCTGCAAAACTCGACGCGTACGAAAGGACAACACCGTGCATCAACTGGACTTGATTCGTGCCGCCGCAGAAGACGTGGCCTCCGCCCGCATTCTCCTGAACGAACGAATCGAAGCGCTCGACGCCATCGTGGCGGCCGCCCTGGAACACGACATCCCGATGGCCAAGGTGGCCGAAGCCGCCCAGGTGGAAGGTCTGGACGAGATCCGGAAATCGCCGGTGTCGGCAGATACCGTACTTGTCGCCTGAACACCCCAGGGGGCCGGAGCACACGCCTCGCCCCGGCACCCCTGCCACAGCATTAGACTCAAGGCATGGAGTGGCTATTCTGGCTGATCGGGATACCGGTGCTGTGCATCGGTTTGCTGTGGGCTGCCTCCAAGTTCACCTTTCCCACCGAAGGCGGGGGTGACGGAGCCTCGGGCTTTTTCGATGCCCTGAACGCCTTCTACCAACCCTCCGGCATGGCCGCCCAACAGGCACGGGAGGAACAAAAACGCCAGGTCCTTGAGTCGGCCCAAGGCCAGGACAAGGACCCCCTTGCAGGTTTCCCGCACCAACCACCCGGCCACCCGCATGAGGCGGCCGACGGTTCCGATGATTCGCCACAGGAACCATGGACCCCGCGATAGTACAAAGCGATAAACGAATCGCGCCGCCGGCCACCCCCATCGAAGTCTCGTGCAGCGACGGGCAGATCCTGTACGGACACGTATTTGAACCGAACGGACGGGCCCCCGACACCTCGGACACGGTTCCGGTCAAGGGCATCGTGGTCATTGCCTGCGCTACCGGCGTGACGGCGCGATACTACCGCCGCTACGCCGCCTTTCTGGCGGAGCACGGCTTCAGCGCCATCACCTTCGACTACCGCGGGATCGGCGCCTCCGCACCCGTGTCGCTGCGCGGATTCCGGGCGCGATGGCATGACTGGGGCCTTTATGACATCGATGCGGTCCTCGGCTGGGCCCGGAACCACCACGTGCATCTGCCCCTGCACTTCGTGGGCCACAGCTTTGGCGGGTTCGGCGTCGGGCTTGCGCCCGAATCCCGCCACCTCACCCGCATCCTGACCGTCGGTGCGCAGCATGCACACTGGCGTGACTACGCGACGGGCCACCGCGCACGATTCATCGCCCGATGGCACCTGGTCATGCCGATGTTGACATTGGCCAGCGGATTCTTCCCGGGCAAGCGCAGCGGATGGCTCGAGGACCTGCCCCGGGGAGTCGCACTGGACTGGGCACGCGGCCGCAAGGACTTCACGTTGAATGCACCGCCCGCCTTGCGCAATAGACTCCGCGCCTCCCAACGTGGATTACAGGCACCCATCCTCGCGGTCGCCACCACCGACGACCCGTACGCCTCCGCGCCGGCGATCGCCCGCACCCTGGCCTACACACCGCACGCGCCGTCCACCACACGTTTCCTGGAACCGGGAGCCTACGGCCAGAAGGGCATCGGGCACTTCGGGCTTTTTCACGACATGCACAAGTCCACGTTCTGGCAGCAGACCTTGGTTTGGCTCGAGCACGGCGTTGATCCATGGGCCACGAAGGCGACTCCGTACCGGAGCCCAGGACGCACCCCGGCGTCCGAGACCCCGAAGAGCCAGTAGGTGTGAGAGACCTCACCGACCCGCACCGTGGATCTCCGCGCAGGCATACTAGAATGGTTTCGGGCCCTAGTGCTCCACGGGGGAATGATCCTGCTACCCCCTGAACAACCGTTTCTGCAAAGGTGCTTTTACGGTAACAACCGGCTTGAGGATCGCCAGCCGGCTGATTTGGAAGGATTTTCAGTGACCCAGCAGTCTGTCGAAGCCCTACAGGAATGGAGCGGGCGCGAAGAGCTCGCCGAGGCCATGATCCCGTTGATCGGGCGCCTGTACCGCAACAACAACGTGGTGACCTCCATTTATGGCCGCAAGCTGATCAACCAGTCGGCCATCAACATCCTCAAGGCACACCGCGTGGTCCGCCGCATCGAAGGCGAGGAGCTGCCCCTTGAGCAGACCATGCCGCTGCTGCAGGCCATCGAAACGCTGGACCTCGGGGCCGTCGCCATCGATCTGGGACGCCTGAACAAGAAGTTCACCGAATCCGGCTCCACCGATCTCACCGCTTTCCTCACCGAGGAACTGGGCGAGAAGGTCGGCAAGTCCGGCGCCACCGACGCCGAGCCCACCGACGTGGTCCTCTACGGTTTTGGCCGCATCGGCCGTCTGCTGGCCCGCATCCTCATCGAACGCGGCGGCTACGGGTTGCGCCTGCGCGCCATCGTTGTCCGCAAGGGCTCGGACGACGACATCGTCAAGCGCGCCTCGCTGCTGCGCCGCGACTCCGTCCACGGTCCGTTCGACGGCTCGATCACCGTGGATGAGGAGAACAACACCATCCTCGCCAACGGAACCCTGATCCAGGTCATCTACTCGAATGACCCGACCACCGTCGACTACACCGAATTCGGCATCGACAACGCCATCGTGGTGGACAACACCGGTCGCTGGCGCGACGAGGCAGGCCTCTCCCAGCACCTGCAGGCCAAAGGCGTTTCCCGCGTACTGCTGACCGCACCGGGCAAGGGCAACCTGAAGAACATCGTCCACGGCATCAACCACAAGGACATCACCGCCGAGGACAAGATCGTCACCGCCGCATCGTGCACCACCAATGCGATCACCCCGGTGCTCAAGGCCCTGAACGACCGCTTCGGCGTCATCCACGGCCACGTCGAGACGGTCCACTCGTTCACCAACGACCAGAACCTCATTGACAACTTCCACAAGGGCGAGCGTCGCGGCCGTTCGGCGGCGCTGAACATGGTCATCACCGAGACCGGTGCAGCCAAGGCCGTGGCCAAGGCCCTTCCGGAGCTCGAGGGTAAGCTGACTGGCAACGCCATCCGCGTTCCCACCCCCGATGTCTCGATGGCGATCCTGAACCTCAACCTTGAGACGGAGACGACCAAGGAAGAGCTCAACACCTACCTGCGCGAGGCATCCCTGGGAGCCGAGCTGCACAAGCAGATCGACTTCATCGATTCACCCGAGGTCGTCTCCTCCGACTTCGTCGGCTCGCGCCGCGCCGGCATCGTCGACGGCCTGGCAACCATCGCCACCGGCAAGAACGCCGTTGTCTACGTCTGGTACGACAACGAGTTCGGTTACTCCTGCCAAGTGGTCCGCGTCCTTGAAACCATGGCCGGCACGCACCCGCTGGCGGTTCCGGCCATGGCCGTGACCGAGCCTGCAGCGGTCTAGCTGGTCCTTCCCCAATCGGGGAATAGAAGCGGGCGCTGCCTTCCGGATAACCGGAAGGCAGCGCCCGCTTCTTGCATGGTGCCCGCATCCATGGCTCCCCGGCGAGGGGATGCGGGAACGGGTTTGTCTCAGTGGCCGAAGGGATCCTCGTCGGTTCCCGGCATCCACGTCAGGTTGGGCACGCCCCAGCCCAGTGACTTCTTGGCCTTCTTCCAGCGCCGCGCCCACTTGTCGTTGAGCTTGTCGACGTAGAGGTAGCCGTCAAGGTGGTCGTATTCATGCTGCATGATGCGGGCGAACCAGTCCGTAGCCTCGAAGGAGATCGCGTTCCCGTCGCCGTCAAATCCCTCGACCCGGGCGTAATCGGCGCGCTTGAGCGGGAAGTTCAGCGCGGGGGCCGAGAGGCACCCCTCGATCTCTTCTTCCGGATCCGGGTTGGCCTGCGAGACCTTTGAGAGGGTCAGGCGCGGGTTGACCACCACGCCGCGGGACGGAGCGCCGTCATCGTTCTCGTACGCGTAGGTGAAGATGCGCAGGCCCACGCCGATCTGCGGGGCAGCCAGGCCCACGCCGTTGGCCGCATCCATGGTGTCGTACATGTCGGTGATGAGTTCGCGCAATTCGTCGTTGAACTCGGTGACTTCCTGCGCGCGCGTGTGCAGCACGGGCTCGCCGTAAATGGTGACCGGACGAATACTCAAGGCTTCTCCTAGGGCTTTCAGGGGGATCGGGTAGGGGGGGAGGGGCGGGGGCGGCCCCCGGGACGATGGGCTTCAGGCGTGGGCGAGCAGCGAGGTGCAGATGCCTTCAGGCCTGTGCTTGCTGGTGATTCCGACGACTGTCGGCAGCTGCGCGGCCAGGAGCGCCTGCGCGACCGGGGTCTCCACGATGTGGCCACCGCTTGCGGTGCCTGGGCGCTGATCGACGTGGCCTTCTGGGGGGAACGGAGCTACACCGGGGCTGCCCGCGACCTCCCACGGAGAGCGGGGCATCCGGCGTTCCCCTCTCCCGGTCCAGGTGGCCGGTGGCGATCTCGCGGACGTGACCGTGGTCTTCACCGAAGATCCTGCGTTCCATCTGCTGGTCCGGCCCTCTCTGCCGTGCGACGACGTGAAGTGTGGTGGAATGACAAAAGCCGCTCCGGAAATTTCCGGAGCGGCTTCATTGGGGTGAGTAACGGGGATTGAACCCGCGACCTTCTGGACCACAACCAGACGCTCTGCCGACTGAGCTATACCCACCAAGTTCGCCCTGAGGCTAGCTGCCCTGCCGGTCGGAATCTCTTCCGAACTGCTGGGCAACGAGAACTATCTTACACATACTTTGAGGTTGAGTGCCAACTCGAAAGCCGCCCTTTGGCATGTGTTGTGCACCACAGTTCCTAATCAGCCGGTCTTTGCGCGATGATCCGGGCCGCTGCGGCCTTCGCCGACGCCGAATCCGGCCCCGGAGCTGGGACCATGACGGTGGCCCGGTAGTACTTCAATTCCTCGATGGAGTCCCGGATGTCGCCCAAGGCCCGGTGGTTGCCGGTCTTGGCTGGTGCCTGGAAGAACGCGCGCGGGTACCAGCGGCGGGCCAGCTCCTTGATCGTGGACACGTCCAGGATCCGGTAGTGCAGGTGTTCGGTGACCTCGGGCATGTCCCGGGACAGGAAGTTCTTGTCGGTGCCCACGGAGTTTCCCGCAAGCAGTGCCTTGTTGGCCTCCGGGGCGTGGGAACGGATGTAGTCCATGACCAGCTTTTGAGCCGCGTCCATCTCCAGGCCGGCGTCCAGCTCGGTGATCAGCCCGCTGGCAGTATGCATGTTGCGCACGAAGTCGCCCATTTGCTCCAGGGCGGCGGCGGGGGGCCTGATCACCACGTCGACCCCGTCACCCAGGATGTTGAGCTCGGCGTCCGTCACCAGGACCGCAACTTCGATCAACGCGTCATGTTCCAGGCTCAGGCCCGTCATCTCGCAGTCGATCCACACAATTTTTTCAGCTGATATAGGCACGGACCCCAATTTACCCGATTCCTTCGCGGGCGGACCGCGGTGCGGCCAGCGGGGGGAGCGGATCCGAAGCGCCCCCCTGGCAGCCGCGTCCACCAAGTTGCGATGTTCAGTGCCTGGCGGAGCTGCCCGTGGCGCTCAGTAGCCACAGCATCACGAAGACGACCAGCAGGGTGCCGGCCAAGGCGATCGAGGCGACGGTGCTCATCCCCAACAACGGGGAAGCAACCCCCAGCAGGACCGAAAGGAACGCACCCCAGCCCAGCAGGGAATGGTTGCGCACCGCACTGCCGACACTCTTTGCACGCCTGCCCACGGGTGTTGCCTCACTTCTGTGATCGATCAATGTTCCGACCCCCAGCCTATGCACCATCCGCGCGCACCAACCCGTTAGCCACGCCCGGTGCTCAGCCGGTGGCAGGTGCCGGCGGCAGGGCGCCGCACTTGCCCTGGCCTGCACCCGCCGACGCGCCCGTGGATGCGCCTACCGGTCCGGTCCGACCGAACAATGTGACCTCGCGCGCACCGGGGCCCGCTTCCGGGTCAAACCCAGCGGGCGATGCTAGGATCGGACTTGATTTTTTACGCGGACTTTAGCGCCCGTGGGCGCCGCCGCGACGCGACCGGACAGCCGGTGCGCAAGCCGAAAACACACCTGGTGGATCCAGCCAAGGTACGACGAATCAGGAGCGGGGCGCAGATGAAAGCGGTGCGATCCTCCGCCGGGACCACTAGCCAGGCGGGTCGCGGGCCGCACCTGTCCCCGCTGATCCAAGGCACCATCGGCTCGATCATGATCATGCTGGGATCCTTCGGTGTCGGCTGGCTCGCCAGTGTCTCCCCGCTGAACCGCTACCCGCTGCTGATCGCGATCCGCACCGACTACTGGGGCGTGGTTGCCGGAACCGTGGTGCTGACCCTGGGGTGTTGGATCCTGTTCCGCGCCTGGCTGCGGCTGGGCCAGCAGCTGGCCGGCTGGCCGGAGGGCTCGCTGCGAACCGTGAAGAAGGCCGTGTGGGCCTGGAGCGTCCCGATGTTGATGGCGCTGCCCATCTTCTCCCGCGACGTCTTCGCCTACATTGGCCAGGGACGACTGGTGGCCGCGGGCCAGGACCCATACGTCGATGGCATCTCCACCATGAACAACTGGTTCCAACTCGGCGCCGACATCACCTGGGCCGAGGACGAAACGCCCTACGGCCCCCTCTACCTGAACGTGGAGTTCTGGGTGAACCAGCTGGTGGGCACGAGCCCGGACCTCTCGGTGTTGATCTTCCGCCTGGTCGCATTCACCGGGGTGATCCTGTGCATGGTCTACGTGCCCAAGATCGCGGCGCTGCACAAGGTCTCCGGTGCCAAGGCCACGTGGATCTCGGTGGCCAACCCGCTGTTCCTGATCAGCTTCGTCGCCAGCGCGCACAACGACTCGCTGATGATCGGCCTGGCCCTGGCCGGCACCTACTACGCGGCCACCCGCCGGGGCGTGCTCGGCGTGGTGCTCATTGCCGCATCCATCGGCGTCAAGCCCATCACCCTGGTCCTGTTGCCTTTCATTGGCCTGCTGTGGGCGGGTCCCGACGCCGGATGGTGGAAGAAAATCCGCTACTGGGCCTATACGCTGCTGCTTGTCTTCGTGATCATGGCCGTCATCGGTTGGGCCAACGGCTACGGCTTCGGCTGGCTCAAGGTCATGCTGGGCACCGGCACCGGTGCCGTCATCTTCGCCCCCGTGGGCGCGCTCAACGCCCTGCTCTCCGGGGCGCTGTCGACCATGGGCGTGCCCAGCGACTGGCTGCTGCCGGCACTGAAGCTCATCGGCCGGCTCGCCTCCGTGGGGCTGGTCCTGCTGCTGATCTTCAAGGGCAAGTCCTCGCACCTGATCCAGCGCATGGCCCTGGCCTTCTCCGCGCTCGTGGTGCTCTCTCCAATCATCCAGCCCTGGTACATCCTGTGGCTGCTGCCCTTCTTCGCCATCACCGGCATCCGCGACGACTGGCAGCTGTTGTGGGTCTATGTCACCACCGCCTTCTTCATCGCCTTTGGCGCCGCGGACCAGCTGTTCATCTGGCAGTTCCTCTCCGACCTGGACCCGTGGGTCAAGCACCTGTCCACCGGGATTTCCTGGGCCGCGATGGCGTACCTGGCGTTCGTGGACCCGCGGACCCGGAAGCTCTTTGTCGCGACGCTGCCGACCCGGTTGGGCGGAGGCGCCGGGCCGCTGCGCACCGGGCGCAGGAGTCCCGGCGCCACGGCGAACGGTCCCGGGCCGCGCGAGGATCCCGAGGTGCCCAACCCGTGAGCAACCCCGCCGGGATCCCGGATTTCCCCGACCTTCGAGCCGGCCGACGCTTCGCCGGCACCACCCGCGCCCTCGAGGCGTTGCGTCAGCGCGGTTCCCGCATCCCCTTGCTGGGCCGGCTGACCGGCGGCGGGGAGAACTCCCCGGACATCGCCATCGCCCAGGGCCTGCTGGCATCGATCATGGTGATGGCCGGGTCCTGGGGCGTGGGCTGGATCCCGAGCTCGCAGGAATCCCTGCTGGCCCGCTCCAAGTTCCTGCTTCCGCTGCGCGTTGAGATGCTCGGGGTCATCATCTGCACGCTGCTGCTGGCTTTGGGCTCGATGCTGCTCTTCCGCGCGTGGCTGCGGCTTCGCCAGCGCGCCGGAGAACCGGGCACCGACCCGGTGGCCTCGATCGCCAAGTCCATTTGGGTGTGGTCGATCCCGCTGCTCTTTTCCTTCCCGATCCTCTCCAAGGACGTCTACTCCTACCTGGGCCAGGGGAGGCTCATGCATGCAGGCCTCTCGCCCTACACCGACTGGGTCTCCCAGCTGCCGGGCTGGTTCGCGCAGGGCTCCGACTCCCTGTGGGCCGAATCCACCTCGCCCTACGGTCCGCTCTTCCTGATGTACGCGCGGTTTGTCTATTTCGTCTCCGGCGGCGTGCCCGAATACGGGGTCATGCTCATGCGCCTGGTGGCGGTGGCCGGGGTCGCGTTGTGCGCCTGGGCGGTGGTGGCCCTGGCCAGGCTCACCGGCCGGGATGCGGCATGGCCGCTGTGGATCTCCGTGGCCAACCCGCTGTTCCTGCTGAACATGGTCGGCGGGGTGCACAATGACGGGCTGATGATCGGCGCCACCTTGCTGGGCTTCGTGCTGGTGGCCCGCAAGCGCCACCTGGCCGGCATCCTGGCGGCCGCCGCGGCCATCGCCATCAAGCCCATCGTGGTTCTGGTCCTGCCCTTCCTGGGCCTGGCGATGGTGGCGCGCAACGCACGAATGGGGAGCAAGATCCGCGCCTGGGTGTACACCGGGGCCGTTGCAACCGCGGTGATGGCACTGCTGGGCGCGGCCTCCGGGCTCTGGTTCGGGTGGATCCCGGCGATGGCAGGCGCCGGATCCGCGGCCTTCCCCTACGCCCCGGTCGGGCTGCTGGGCATGCTCGTCGGCTGGCTGGGCTCGCTGGCGGGCGGGGACCTGGACTTCATTGCCGGCATCGTGTTCTCGGTCTTCCGGCTTGCCTCCCTGGCCATCGTGTTCTGGCTGGCGGTCCGCCGCCCGGCCGGGCCGCCGCTGCTCTACGCCGGCTACGGGCTGGGCGCTGCGGTCGTGCTCGCGCCCATCATCCAGCCTTGGTACCTGCTCTGGCTGATCCCGTTCTTCGCCCTGAGCAGGCGCTACCCGGTGAATTGGGAACGCGCCCTGTACATCCTGTGCCTGCTGGTGCTGCTCTCCGGGGTGGTGGACCAGCTGTCCATCGGCCAGTGGTTCTCCCTGCTCTGGGTGCGGCTCTTCGCCGCGGCCATCTGCCTGGCCTACATGGGCTACCTGGTGTTCATCGACCCCAAGACCGCGGCGATCTTCGGCGCGGACCGCCGCCGGCCGCTGCTGCCGGGCAAGAAATAGCCCCTTCGTCCCCGCAAAACCCCCTCCAAAATCCCGAAGACCCCTAGAAATGAGGCAACCGGATCGTGATGCAACCGGTCAAGAACCTGTTCAACGCCCGTGAGGCCACGCGCCCGATCATCATCGGGCTGCTGGTGCTGACCGCAATCGGCGCGTCCATCGCCGTGCTGACCAAGCAGTGGTGCAGGAGCAACGGGTGGCCCGACGCGGAACAGCACCTGCACCTGTGCTACTCGGACTTCACCCAACTCTTCGGCACCCGGGGGATGGCCGACAAGCTCTTCCCGTACTTCACCGGGCTGCCGGCCGAGCAGGCGCTGGAATACCCGGTCCTGCTGGCCATCCTCGCCGGACTCACCGCGCTGGTGATCCCCGGCATCGGCTTCTCGCCCGAGCGCCAGCTGGCCTATTTCGACGTCAATTCCGCGGTGTCCTTCATCTGCTGGGCGGTCGTCGTGGTGGCCGTCGCCTACGCGGCGCGGCACCGCAGCCGGGACGCGATCATGGTGGCGCTGGCCCCCGGGATCATCCTCACGTCCCAGCTGAACTGGGACCTGTTGGCGGTGATGCTGGCGATGACGGGGCTGCTGGCCTTTTCCCGGAAGCACATTGTGTTGGCCGGGGTGTTGCTGGGCCTGGGCGCAGCGGCCAAGTTGTACCCGTTCTTCCTCTTTGGGGCGATCCTGGTGCTGTGCCTGCGCACTGGGCGGATGCGCCACTTCTGGGTGTCCCTGGCCTCCGGAGCGGTGGCCTGGCTGGCCGTCAACGTCCCGTTCATGCTCACCGCGTTCGACGAGTGGTCCCGCTTCTACACCTTCTCCGGGGACCGCCCGGCAGGCAACTCCTCGATGTGGCTCGCCTTCGTCTGGACCGGGATGGACGGCTCGACGATGTCCTACTTGTCCAACGGCCTCTTCGGGCTGGCCTGCCTGGGCATCGCCTGGCTGGGGCTCACCGCCACGCGCCGCCCGCGCCTGGCCCAGCTCGCGTTCCTGATCGTCGCCGCGTTCCTGCTGCTGGGCAAGGTCTACTCTCCGCAGTTCGTGATGTGGCTGATCCCGCTCTACGTGCTGGCACGGCCCAAGTGGCGCGAGTTCCTGGTGTGGCAGGGCATCGAGGTGTTCCACTGGATCTTCGTGTGGCTCTGGAGCGCCAAGTGGGTCTCCGGGCTGAAGTACTTCGGGGATTCCTGGACGATCGAGATCCTCTACGGCCTGGGCATCGTCGCGCACATGGGCATGCTCGTCTACCTTTGCGTCAAGATCATCGGCGACATCCGGAACCCCGAGCGCGACGTGGTGCGCACCGAGGGTCTCGACGATCCGCTGGCAGGGCCGCTGGAAGGGCTTGAGGACAGGTTCGTGCTGGGGAGCAAGACCGCGAACAGCCGATGATGTGTTGAGCGTCGCGTTGTTTGGGGATGAGCCGTCGAGTTCGGTGCCGATGCAAGGTTTCGACTTGTAGGTCTTGATCTTCGGTTATTGGCGGCGGCAAGCTGACGATAACCAAACTTAAGGCAAACGACCCAGCGCCAGATTTCGAAGGCTGCGCCGGGTCGTTCTAACGCGAAAGAGTCGCGCTAATGATCACGGTAAGTTATGCGCCCGCCGCTGTCGAATCTGATCTGCGTGGCGGCCTCCTTTCATGCCCCGAATGCGCCGGGGCATTGCGTCCGTGGGGCCATGCACGGGAACGACGGATCCGCATGGGAACCGCGGGGCCGTCCGTGTCGGTGTTTTGCCCGTTGCGGGCCCGGTGCACCGGATGCCGGATGACTCATGTGCTGTTGCCGGTTGTTCTGGCGGCACGGAAGGCTGATGAGGCTTTGGTGATCGCCGCAGCCATCGAAGCCAAGGCCCTCGAGGGGCTCGGCCACCGCTCCATCGCGGATCGGGTGGGCCGGCCGGTGAGCACGGTGCGTGGTTGGCTGCGGTCTTTCGGCTCTTCCGCCGCGTCCCTGTGTTCTTGGTTTCGGTCTCTGCTGCTCCGGGACGCGTCGGATGCCGCGTCGCTCTGGCCGCAGTCCGCCCGTGGAATTCTTGCCCAGGCCTTGGGGGTTCTGTTGGCCTATGCCCGGGTGGTGGGCGAGCGTTTTGCGGTCCCGGAAGCCAGTGCGGTTCCTTGGCATGCTGCCGCGTTGGCCAGCGCCGGGCCGTGGGTGTTCAGCGGCACCTGGTGGGTGAAAAGGCTTGCAACACCAATTGGCCCTGATAGGGCGGGGTGTTGATGGGCGAAAGTGGGCAACAAGCATGACCTGCGCCCCGGTGCAGGTGGTGCCGATAAATACCGTTTCCCTGAAAGGACACCGCCTTGATGCCACTTGCCCTGATCCCGGAACAGCGTCCGGAAACCTTCGTTGCAGCCGACCCTCCACCGGCAACACCGGCACCGTCCTCGGCTCCGGTGAAAGGACCGGTGAAACGCAGCGAACGCGCCGAGCAGATCGCCCTGTTCCGCTACCAGCTCATCCGGGAAGCAGCCGATGACCAGCTCGGTGCCAAGGCCCGAGGTGTCATGGTGCGCGCACTGGCCATCCAATACCATCCCTGGCCTTTCGGGGGCACCAAGCGGTTCTCCCGGGAAAGTATCGATCGCTGGATCAAGGCCTGGAAGAAGGACGGCTTTGACGGGTTGAAGCCAACCCAACGCGCCCAAGGCCCGATCACCGAGCCCCGGGTGCTGCTGCTGGCCGAGACCTTGAAGCGGGAGAAGCCTCACCGCACTGCCGCCCAAATCAAAAGGATCATCGCCACCACGCTGGGCGATGCACCCTCGGAAACGACGCTGCTGCGCCACTTCCGGTCCCTGGACATTTCCACCGGCGTTCCCGGGGCCGCCACCGGCCGCTTCGAAACCGAGGAATCCAACGAAATCTGGGTGGGAGATGCCCTGCATGGGCCGCGGATCGAGGGACGCAAAACCTATTTGTTCGCGTTCCTCGATGACCATTCCCGGATGGTGGTCGCCTCCCGGTGGGCCTTCGCCGAGGACACCGTCCGCCTGGCCGCGGTGCTGCGTCCGGCCCTGCAAACCCACGGAATACCACGTCAGGTCTATGTCGACAACGGCAGTGCCTTTGCTGACAAGGCACTTCAGCGGGTCACGGCGAAGCTGGGGATCAGGTTGGTTCATTCGGCCCCCTACCGCCCGCAGGGAAGGGGCAAAATTGAGCGGTTCTTCAATACCGTGACCCAGCAATTCCTGGGTGAAATCACCGTCACCAACCAGCCCTCGCTTCCGGGCACCGGGCAGGGATCGGAGATCTCCACCCTGCAAGAACTGAACGCGCTCTTCACCTCCTGGGTGCAGGTTCTCTATCACCGCACCATCCACTCCACCACCGGGCAAACACCGCTTGAGCGCTGGGATGCCAGCTGGGTCAAACGCACCCCGGTACGCAAATCCCCGGACCAGGTCAGTGAGGCATTCCTCTGGTCCGAGAAACGTAAGGTCACCAAGACTGCCACGATCTCCCTGCTGGGCAACACCTACCAGGTGGACCCGGTGCTGGCAGGAACCCGGGTCGAACTCATCTATGATCCCTTCGACCTGGCCGCCCCCATCGCCGTGCACTCCCACCTGGGAGTCCCGGCCGGAACCGCGACCCTGCTTCAGATTCGTCGGCACGTGCACCCGAAGGCCAAGAATGCGGCCGCCGACCGGGACGCCGGAGCCCAAAACGTTTCCACCGGTATCGATTACCTGCGCCTGCTCGAGGACCAACACAAACACACCATGAGCGGGGCTCCGATCAGCTTCGAGAAACTCGCCACCCCGTCCAGAAACACCGACACCGCCAAAGCGCACCACCGCCAGGAGAACACGCCGTGAGCATCACGTCACTGCAAAGCCATTACGGTTTTTCCCGCATGCCCTTCAGCGCGGACATCCCGCCCCAGGCGCTGCATCCGCACCCCGGGCACCGCGAGGCGATCGCCCGGATCCACTGGTGCATCGGCCAACGCCAAATGGGTGTGATCACCGGGGAGGTCGGTGCCGGGAAAACCGTCGCGGTGCGCGCGGCACTGGCCGGGCTCGAGGCCTCCCGCCACCAGGTCATCTATCTTCCGGACCCGACCATCACCATGCGCGGCATCCATGCCACCATCGTTTCGGCCCTGGGCGGCCAGCCATCCTTCTATTCCGGGGTACTGGCCACCCAAACCGCGGCACTGCTGGCCGGGGAGCTGGACGAGCGTTCCCGCCTGCCGGTCGTGGTCATCGACGAGGCGCACCTTTTGAGCAACACCGAGCTGGAATCCCTGCGCATGCTCACCAACACGGCCCTTGATACCGGGTCCCACTTCGCATTGCTGCTCATTGGGCAACCCACGCTGCGCAGGCGCCTGAAGATGGCCGTCCTGGCCGCGCTGGACCAGCGCATCGGCACCCGTTTCACCCTCACCGGCATGAACCTTGCCGACACAGCCAGCTATATCAAAGCGCATCTCGGTTTTGCGGGCAGATCGGACACGCTGTTCTCCGAGGATGCCGTTACCGCCATCCACCAGGCCTCCCGGGGTTACCCGCGAGCGGTGAACAACCTCGCCGTCTCCGCGTTGATCGCCACCTACGCCGGCAACAAGACCATCGTCGACCAGGCCGCGGCGCAATCCGCGATCACCGAAAACAGCGAATAGGAGCCCGGCACCGACGACGACCACGCCGTCAGCAAGACAACGAATGCCCTGCCGAAACCCCTCGGCAGGGCATTTCCATGGGCGGCTCGTCGTCAAACCCGGTGACGCGAAGATCGTCAAACAACGCGACGGTCAACATGATGCCCGGCAACCGGCCGGCGTAATCCCGGTCTGACCCCACGCTGAACCGGCGGGATGGGATCCAGGACAACCTGGCTCCCATCCCGCTTTTGCGTACCCGGGCGGGCGGCCGGCAGCAGGGCCTGCATTCCGGGGGGACTTTTCCCACGACCCGTATA
The DNA here is from genome assembly GCF_030512175.1 of Paeniglutamicibacter sulfureus. Lineage (GTDB taxonomy): Bacteria > Actinomycetota > Actinomycetes > Actinomycetales > Micrococcaceae > Paeniglutamicibacter > Paeniglutamicibacter sulfureus. The sequence goes on from NZ_JAULBL010000002.1 coordinate 2,485,718, forward strand.
TCGTGGGGAAGTGGTGGGCACCGGCCCGGAAAGCGCGCAGGGGCCGCACCGGTCCGGTGCGGCCCCCGTTGGAAGTCCCTGGCTTAAACTGTCGCTAGCGACCCAGGTACTCCGAGCAGACAGCCGCCACGGGGATGTCGCGGTGCAACACCAGCAGCCCTTCGTCGAGAGGAGCCACTTCCTCGAATCCCAGGGCGTGCGCGCGTTCCAGTGCCTGCGGCGGGCTCAGTGGATCCCAGCCGCCGAGTTCCTGCTCGTTGAAGTCGATGATCATCCAGTTGGAGAGCTCGGTGCCGATGTCCCCGTGCATGCCCACATAGGTGCGGGTGGTCAGGTGCGGCACCAGCGTGTCGGCTGCCTCGACGCACACGCCGTCGGGGATCATCGCCACGGCCCGTTCCTTGGCGGCGACCAGTGTGCCGGGTGCCCAGTTTGCGCCGGTGAGCGTGCGGCCCAACGGGAACACCGAATGGAAGAACAACGTGCCGACCAGCGCGAAAGCCAGCAGCCAGGCCGGTGCAATGACCCGGATTTTTTTCCAGCCGAAGCGCTCCATGAGCTTGCCCAGCACGTGCACGGCGGAGAGGATGAGGATCGGGGCCATGATCGCGTCGTATTGGTACACCGGAGCCCAGGTGTTCAGGCGGTCGTTGAACAGCCGGCTCAGCAGCATCGGCGCACCCAGGATGACGTACGGGGAGGCCAGCGGCAACAGGGCCAGCGGCAGGAAGCTCAGCAGCCACAGCGCGACCTTGAGCTCGTGGTCGAACAGGATGGCGATCGACTGGAACGGGTGGGTCAGCAGGAAGAGGATCGCCGCCCCGGCGCTGGCGCCCAGGGCGGTGTACTGCCAGTAGGTGAATTCACCGGCGGGGGAGAAGAGCGGAATCAGGTAGCTGGTGACAGCCACGTAGCCGCCCAGGCCCGCGGCCGCCAGCAGCGCGGCCTTGGCCCACTGCTTGTGGAAGAGCATGACGATGCCGATGGCCACGATGGTGATGCCCATGTCCTCGCGCACCAGCAGCAGCACGGCGGACAGGCCCACAACCAGCCAGTGGCGGGTGCGGTCGAAGGCCCAGATGATCCACGCCATGACCGGCACGCCGAACGCGACCTCGTGGAATTCCCAGTTCACGATCGCCTGGAACGGCCACCACAGCAGCATCGCCGAGGCGGTGAGCAGGGCGCCGAGGTGCCCGAAGCGCGGCCTGGTGAACAGGTAGACGGGGATCGCGGTGGAAATGAGCAGCAGCGTCAGGACGATGCCCAGCATCCGCGGGTCGTTCCAGATCCAGTAGAACGGTGCCAGCAGCGCCAGGATCGGGTGGAAGTGGTCGCCCAGCAGGTTGAAGTCCACGCCCTTGATCGGCACGATCGGTGCCTTGAACATGGCGTATTGCCGGGCGGCCTGGTCGAAGATGCCCAGGTCGTAGCCGCGGGATTCGAAGTTGGCAAAACGCAGGAAAGAGTGTGCAACGTACAACACCCCCGCGAGGACCATTGCCGTTCCCAGTTGCAGTTTCTGGGCGCGGCTCACGGGAGCGGGGGTGTTGTTGGGCATGGACTCGAGTTTATCCGCAAGTCGCTGCGTGGACGATTCGATGGTGTTACTTGGCGGGAGCCAGACCGGTGCGGGCCATCGCGTCGGCGTAGGCCGCGTAGATTTCCTCAAGGTGGGCTTGCTGGCGCTCCGGGGAGCCGGCAAAGGCGCGCCCGTCCAGCGACTTGACCTTGTAGGTCTTGAATCCGCGACGCCACAGCAGCGGGTTCTGGGTCTTGACCAATTGCTCGGAGAGGCGGTGCGCCTCGGTGCCGTGGGCGATCAGGACCGATGCGCGCGGCACGACCTTGAGCAGACGCAGCAGCGGCTTGAGGCCCGAGGTGATCTGCGGCGGGGTGAACTTGCCGTTGGCCTCGCCCGGGGTGTGCCACGGGTGCACGTTCCACGGCAGGATGTACTCGGGACGCAGCCCCAGCTGCCATTGCATGCCCAGCATGCGCGTGGCGGCTTCCTGCGAGCCGGCGTCGATGAATCCGCTCTCATGGGCCACACCGATGTTGGAGTACAGCGAGATGATCCGCGCCTCCTCGATGTTGTGCATCGGATCCACGTAGGAAACGGAGGTGGCGGGTCGAAGCGCGCGGGTCTCGTCCAGAAGACGGTTGACGGGTTCGATCTGCTCCTCGTAGCGGCGTTCCATGAGGGAGTGTTCGACGTGGTCCGGGGCAATGGCTGTCATGAAGGTGAGGTTCTCCTGCTGGTGGTACGGAGACATGGGGCGTCGTTGCGGGCGCGCGTCATCCAAGGGGCGACGCACGTCCATAACCATGTCAATGCTGCTAGAGCGGGGGGAGTGGGATCGAAGTGGTTCCGGTGGCTGTCATGCCCCAAGGTGAACGCAGGGTTGATCCACGCTTAACAATAGCCGCTCGCGGGCCGTTTGGGCAGGCTCGGCCGCCACGAGCCGAGGGTGATGATTGGCACAGATCCCGCATCGGGGCACACAATCGGTGGGCTTACTTGGTGCTTTCTTCATGGCCCGCCGCCTTGACCGCGTGCTTCCCCGCGGGCCGGACCCGGGGCTGCGCGGTCGGACGGCGCGGGTGCAAGCACATAGGATTGACCGTGGTCGGCCACCGGGGGGAACATGCCGTGGCATGCCCGGAGGGCCACCGTTAGCGCATCACCAGACCCACGATCGATTGAGGCATCCAGCCAAATGAATGAAAAGATCCCGAACGAGCCGCACAAGGCCGTCTTGCGCACCGCGGTGGCTGCGACCGTCGTGATTGCCGTCGGCGCATTCGTATTGTCCTTTGCCGCCCTGACCGACCTTGCCCAGCGCTCGGGCATCGACGAAAACCTGGCCTGGATCTGGCCGGTCATCGTTGACGGCATGATCGTGGCCTCCACGGTGGCCATCGTTGCGCTTAACGGCCACGACCGCCGCGCCATGATCTACCCGTGGACGCTGCTCTTCTTCGGCGCCTTCGTCTCCACGGCAGCGAACTCCGTGCACGCAATCCTGACCGTCGGCGCCATGCAGTCCGACATCCCGCCGGTGGTTTCCGCGCTGGTGGCGGCCATGCCGCCGGTCGTCCTGCTGGCGATCACCCACCTCACAGTGCACATGTACCAGAAGAAGGCAGAAGCCGCCGAGCGTCGCGCCATTGCGTCATACGACGAGGAGGCTGTCGAGGCCGAGAAATACGGGCTGGCCTACGACGACGGCTTCCAGGCTGCCATGAGCGATGCACAGGCAGCCGAGGCCGAACGCCTGGTTGCGGCCAAGGAGCAGCTGGCCGAAGCCACCGCACGGGCCCGGGCCGAGGGCCGTGCCGACGCCGGCAAGAGCGCCCCGGGCGCAAAACCGGCCGCGGCCCCGTCCGCCGGAGCGAAGAACCCGGCCGCCGCTGCTTCCAACGCAGCCCAGGCTTTCCCTTCGGGCAAGGCCCAGGCCATGGATGCCAACGGCCCCTCGCCGCTCTACGACGAGGTTGCCCAATCGCTGGATGCCAAGAACTAGGCACCTGCGCCCACCCGCTGAAGCCCGCGGACCGTTGTTCCAGGGATTTGTCCCCCGCCTCAACGGGCCGCGGGCTTTTCCATGCCCTCCCGCAAGAGGGACAAACTTTGGGACCGCTGCCGCGCCGCCACAAATGACGGGAAGCGGCAGTTGATAAGCTGATCCGTGAGCACCCCCGACCAGCCGTTTTTTGTAGGAGGCACGTGTGGGCACCCCCTGGGAAACCCTTGATGATTCGTTGCGCGACCAGGTTCGGGGCAGCGTTGAACGGTATGCCGCTGCCCGCCCGATGCTGGAACATGTCGCCGAGGCCATGCGCACCCGCATCGAGTCCCTCTTTGAAGAAACCGAGAACACCCCGTTGTTCGTCGTCAGCCGGGTCAAGACCGTCGAGTCCTTCCGTGACAAGGCCTCCCGCATGTTGGTGGGGGAGGAGGGGGAAACCCCCGCGCTGGAGTTCCCCAGCCCGCTGCGCGAGATCCACGACCTGGTGGGAGTGCGGGTGATCGTGAAGCTGCCGCATGAGATCCGCGAAGCGGCGAACCTGATCAAGCGCCGCCGCTCCGACTTCGACTGCCGCTCCGACCGGGAGAAGGACATCGGCTCGGTGGAATCGGGAACCTACGGCTATTCGTCCCGCCACCTGATCCTCAAGACCCGCGGAGAGGAGGTCGTGCGCGACTTCCAGGCGAGGCTCGGCGGGGACACCAAGATCACCGGAAACTTCGTCTTCGAGGTGCAGATCCGCACGATCCTTTCCCACGCGTGGAGCGAGATCGAGCACGACATCCGCTTCAAGAACGCCGAGCCGCGCGCCTGGAGTCCGCACATTGACCGGCAGTTCACCGCCACCGCCGCGATGCTCGAGGCGGTGGAAGACCAGTTCTCCGAGTTGCACGAACGCTTCGAGACCGTCACCGGCTTCTGGGATGCCCAGGGCGAGGGAGCAGTGCCGCTGGGAGCGGCGCGCATCCAGTTCATCTGGCAGACGCTGCTGCCGCACGTGGACAGGAAGTCCGATGACGACTGGGGGTGGGCCGCGGAACTGCTCGCCGCCCACGGACTCGCCCGCACCCGCGAATTTGCCGCGCTGCTCCAACCCAACGTGATCACCTCGGTGCGTGCGGCCCTTGACCACCGCTACTCCCCGGGCCCCGACCGCCTGTTGGACGACGTACTGCTGTGGCACTTCGGAACCACCCACATCGATGCCACCAGCGGAGGGGATGCGCACCGGGCCGATTCACTGCGCCGCCGCCTGGTGCAGATGGACGCGTACCGGATCAAGCAGGCCCAGAACACTCCCGTGCCGGCGCCCGCCGCCGAATTGCCTGCATCGGCGGCGCGAGCGGCGTTGGACGAATCCCAGGCCGAGGCGACAGACGATTCGAAGCCCGATTCGAAGGCTGTGCCCAGGTCCGGTGGCGCCAAGGCAGACCAGCAACCTGCCAAGGGCAACGCCAAGCCCTGAGCATCTCAGATCCCCGGCGGCACCGCACATCGTGTGCCGTCGCGGGGGCTCAACTGCGTCGGATGCGGGCCCCCGGTGTGGAGCCGGCGTGAGATTGAACGCATCATCACACCAAAGGGCTTGTCACCCGCGTAGACTGGGTAGGTTGCCCAGCAGGGCCCCAAAACTTTACCGAAAGGTCTCACAGTGATTTCCGTTGCCGATCTGGAGCTGCGCGCCGGCGCACGCCTTCTCATGGAGGGCGTCTCGTTCCGCATCGACAAGGGCGACAAGATCGGCCTCGTCGGGCGAAACGGTGCCGGCAAGACGACGATGACGCGCGTGCTGGCCGGCGAGTCGTTGCCTGCCGGCGGTGCCGTCACCACCACGGGATCCATCGGCTACCTGCCGCAGGACCCGCGGACCCCCAACATGGAGCAACTGGCCCGCGACCGCATCCTCTCGGCCCGTGGCCTGGACATCATCGTCGGCAAGCTCAAGAAATGCCAGGACGACATGGCCTCGGAGGACGAGGCCGTTGCTGCCAAGGCCATGCGCCAGTACGACCGCATCGAGGCCGAATTCATCGCCGGCGGCGGCTATGCCGCCGAGTCGGAGGCCGCGGCGATCTCCAACAACCTGGCCCTGCCCGACCGCTTGCTCAACCAGCCGCTGTCCACCCTGTCCGGTGGCCAGCGCCGACGTGTCGAATTGGCCCGGATCCTCTACGCGGACGCCGAGACGCTGCTGCTCGATGAGCCCACCAACCACCTCGACGCAGACTCCGTCACCTGGCTGCGCGGCTTCCTGGCCAACCACCAGGGCGGCCTGCTGGTGATCTCGCACGACACCTCGCTGCTTGAAGCCACCGTTAACAAGGTCATCCACCTGGATGCCAACCGCGCCACCATGGACGTCTACAACCTGGGCTGGAAGCGCTACCTGGCCCAGCGCGAGACCGATGAGCGGGCCCGCAAGCGCGAGCGCGCCAACACCGAGAAGAAGGCCACCACGCTGCTCGCGCAGGCCAACAAGATGAAGGCCCGGGCCTCGGGTGCTTCGGCCGCGCAGTCCATGCTCAAGCGCGTGGACCGGCTCATGGGCGGGCTGGACGACGTCCGCGTCGCCGACCGCGTCGCGGCCTTGCGCTTCCCGGATCCGGCCCCCTGCGGCAAGACCCCGCTGATGGCCGAGGGTCTGTCGAAATCCTACGGCTCGCTGGAGATCTTCACCGATGTCTCCCTCGCCATCGACCGCGGCTCCAAGGTCGTCATCCTGGGCCTGAACGGCGCCGGCAAGACCACGCTGCTGCGCATGCTCGCCGGGGTCTCCAACCCCGACACCGGCGACCTGATCCCGGGACACGGCCTGAAGATCGGCTACTTCGCCCAGGAGCACGACACCCTGGACGTGGACCGCTCGGTGCTCGAAAACATGCGCTCGGCGGCCCCTAGCCACATGGGAGATGCGGAGGTGCGCGGCATTCTGGGTTCCTTCATGTTCTCCGGCGACGACGTTTCCAAGCCGGCCGGCGTGCTCTCCGGCGGCGAGAAGACCCGTCTGGCCCTGGCCACCATCGTGGCCTCCAGCGCGAACGTGCTGCTGCTCGATGAGCCCACCAACAACCTGGACCCGGCCTCGCGTGCCGAGATCCTCTCCGCGCTGTCCAACTTCTCCGGCGCCGTGGTCATGGTCTCGCACGACGAGGGCGCGGTTGCAGCGTTGAACCCGGACCGTGTGGTGCTGCTGCCCGACGGCGACGAGGACCTCTGGAACGATTCCTACCTGGAACTGGTCACCCTGGCCTAGTCAGGATTCGGCCCGCCTTTCCCGCCCCTGCCAATGGCAGTCATCGGGAGGGCGGGCTTTTTCACGTCCGCGGCCGGGGGAGCGATGCCGCCGACAGTGCCCGAAGCGCATCGATCCCGCCCCACCTTGCGCGCGGAGCCGGGCAGGGGCTAGCTTCGGTGTACCGGACCCGCTCCACCGGGCGGGTCTGCTGCCACCCCCCCTGCACGCCACTGGACGGAACCATGGACCCCACCGACTGGACTATCGGACCCCCTACGAACCCTTCCGAGCTGGTCGCGGCCTCCGAGCTGTTCGATTTCCCGGTCAGCGAGCACGGGGCCAGGGAGTTCCTGGCCATGCCGGGTCACCGGTTGCTGCTGGCAAGAACCGCCGACGGAACCGCCGTCGGCTTCGTTTCCGGCGTCGTCATGCGCCATCCCGACAAGCAACCGGAAATGTTCGTTTACGAGCTGGGCGTCGCGGAGAGCCACAGGCGCCGTGGGATCGCCGCCGCACTGTTGCGCGCACTGGCACTTGAAGCCTTGGCGCTTGGTTGCACGGGTATGTGGACCGGGACCGAAAGGGGGAATGTCGCTGCCCTGGCGACCTATGGGTCCCTGGGTGCCACGGTGGATGACGAATCGGTGTTCATCCAATGGGCAGCGTTGGCAGAGGCCTTCGTCCCGGGAACGACGTCTTTCAGCGCGTAGGGCCGGCGGCGTGGGGCTAGGAGTGGGGACCGGCCACCCCGGCGTCCCGTGCGGCGGCGGCCTTGCGTTCCAGCTCATCGAGGTAGGCATCCTCGGTGGCCTCGTCGGTGGGGCTGCCGTCGCGGCGGACAAGCTTCTTGGGCTTTCTGCGCAACCGGTGCGCCTGGTGCAGCACCGGTTCCTCGCCGCGCAGCGCGGCCGCCGCCCGCTCCTCGCGGTCCTCGCGGTTGATCCTGGCCTGCTGCTTGGCCGCATAGCCGAAGCCGATGAACACCAGCACGCCGAAGGCGAACCACTGGAAGGAATAGGACAGGTGCGGTCCCTCGTCTTCCTCGGGGCGCTGCAGCTGGGTGGGTGCCGCGGCCGGAGCCGGGTCCTCCAGATACATCAGCCCATAGCTGCCGGTGGCCACGGGGTATCCCAGTTGCCGCTCGTAGGTGGCCAGGTCCACCGAGGCCAGCTGCCCCTCGGGTGCCCCGCGGTCCAGCGTCGGCTCGCCGGCCTTGAGCCGGACCTGGACATCCACGGTTCCCGCCGGCGGCGCGGGGATGGCGTCCGGGCGCCCGGAGTTGTCATTGCCGATGGGCAGGAAACCGCGGTCAACGATCACGGTGGTTCCCTCCAGGGTGCGGAAGGGGACCAACACCTCGTAGCCGGGGCGGGAGCCGGAGATCCGGTTGCGCACCACCACCTGGTCATCGGCCAGATAGCTGCCGCGCAGGGCGACGGGCGTCCATTTGCCGTCGTTGGGCAGTTCCTCGAAGAGACCCTGGGCCTGGGCAAACGGGATCGGCTCGGCGTCGTAGTTCAGCTTCACATGGGAGATCTCGGTCAGGGCGCCTTCACGGCGGTCCATCTGCCATTTGCCCAGGAACGTGAAGGTGGTGGCGAACAGGCACACGAGCAGCAGCCAGCCAATCCAGCGGGTGCTTGCCAGGAATCGATACACGCTTCTTCATTCTCCTTGGGTGCTCGAGCCGGGTGCGGCGTCTTCGAGCGGCAGGCGCTGCTTGAAGAGCAGGCGCTCGGTGAGGTAGTTTTCGAGCCAGTCGGCATGATCGGCACAGGCCAACCAGGTTTTCCGTCGTTCCGGAGTGTGGATCTTCGGGTTGTTCCACAGCAATGCAACGGTGGCGTCGGCACGGCAGCCTTTGCGCGAACATTTCGGGGGCCCGGTGGGGCCCTGGGGCAGGCTGGCGCCTCCGAGTGAATCAAAGATGCTCATGCAGTGCCCCCGTGCCGGTGTCGGCCGGCCGCGGGCTGGCCCGGTTCGGTGGGCTGTTCCGCATCTTCCACGAAGCTCCCGTCGATGGTGGTGGGCGCTTCCTGCGGGTAGGGAGCGTCGACAGCCGCCCAGTAGGCGTCCGACCCATCAGGCTGCGCGCTTCCGGAAGCATCCTCCGTGGTGGCGCGCTCTGTAACGGTTTCGCCGAACTCGTCGAATTCGTAGCTTTCACCTGCAGTCCAGGGGCGGGCAGGGGCCGCTCCCGTGGTGGGTTCGCCGAAGGGCGTTGGATGGGTCTGGTCGTTCCCGGTTTCCGGTGCCGCGGTGCCGGACCCAAGCTGGTGCGGGTCATCGCCCGCGAAGTATTCCGCTGCCGGCTGGCGTTTGGTCACGTCCGCACCGCCGTTGGCGATGACGACGGCGACGTAGGGCAAGACGATGGCGGCGGCGAGGAAGGTCCACTGCAGCCACCCGTGCACGAAGAAGGCAGCAATGAAGCAGGCCAGGCGCACGGACATCGAGATCGTGTATTTGAGCACGCGGGAGTGCTGTTCCACGGTGTGGGACTCTTGCGCCTCGGTGATCCGATGGACCGGTTGGCCCTGGTCATGGTGGTGGTGGTTGTGATGTGGCTCGCTCATGGTTCTTCCGTCGATCCGTTAAGCACCATTGTGTCACCGACTCGCGCCGCCTTACGAATCCTTGCCTTGCCCCCAGGGGAAACTCCGTGCCGGGCCCGACCGGGGGCCGTCCGGCAGGGGGGTGTCCCCTTGCCGGGCAATGGTTTTCCGACTCCGGCTCACAGGTTCAGTGCGCACCGGTCGCTTGAAGATGACTCGCTGAACAGCGGGTACAAGACGGGGTTGGCACGGCTCCGGCTAGAATTGGATGCGCATACCCCCTGCCCACCCCAGAACTTCTTTATGGAGGATCCATGTCCGAAACCCCCACCGGCCGCAGCGTGCTGGTCACCGGAGGCAACCGCGGAATTGGCCTGGCCATCGCCCGCGCCTTCGAAGCCAACGGCGACAAGGTCGCCATCACCTACCGCAGCGGGGAGGTCCCCGAGGGGTTGCTGGGCGTTCAGGCCGATGTCACCGACACCGTCTCCATCGATGCAGCGTTCACCGAGGTTGAAGCAGCCCACGGGCCCGTAGAGGTGCTGGTTGCCAACGCCGGTGTCACGCGCGACATGCTCCTGTTGCGCATGAACGAGGACGATTTCACCTCCGTGATCGACACCAACCTCACCGGTGCGTTCCGCGTCATCAAGCGCGCCTCCAAGGGCATGATCAAGATGCGCAAGGGCCGCGTGGTCCTGATTTCCTCGGTCGTCGGCCTCTACGGTTCCCCGGGCCAGATCAACTACGCCGCCTCCAAGTCGGGCCTGGTGGGCATCGCCCGCTCGCTGACCCGCGAATTGGGGTCCCGCGGCATCACCGCCAACGTCGTGGCACCTGGCTTCATCAACACCGACATGACTGCCGCGTTGCCCGAAGCCACGCAGAAGGGTTACCTGGCTTCCATCCCGGCCAACCGCTTCGCTGAGCCCGAGGAAGTGGCCAACGTGGTGCGCTGGATCGCCAGCGACGAAGCTGCGTACATCTCCGGAGCCGTCATCCCCGTCGACGGCGGACTGGGCATGGGCCACTAGCATCATCCAGCATGCCCCTTCCCCGCTCCGGTGAGGGGGGAGGGCTCGTGCGGTCGCCACACATTCTGTGCTGACCGCACGAGCGGGTCCGCGTGTTTGGTGCCCCTTGACGGGGGAGTATCAGCGAGGGCAGCGGAATCCCGATGCCGAGGCAGAACACCCTTTGAAACGCAGCAGGATCGTGCGGCTCTGACCAGCTTCCAACTCCTGGTCGATGGTTGTTGAAAACCGGCCAATTTTATTTATCTAGGTAAATTTTTGAGTTAGTCAATCTCTTGACTGGGTGCGTCATACACGAAGCTCGCCACCGCTACCTTCATGGAAGACGGGATCTTCCATCGTGATTCCGGAAACAGCCCACGGCAGGGGGACCCGTCAGTGCATCGGAAACGCGGAGCGCTGACGCTGCTTTCCCCAACGCGCCGTCCAACCGATGCGACGTGCTCCGGTTCCACGCCATAAACTGGGGGTGACACCGGCAAACGTACGGGTGCAGCCGCACAGCGTACGAGCCGGGCTACGACGGGAAGAAGAAGCCATCATGGAAAGCCTCAAGGACCGCCTCCGCGCGGACATGACCGCGCACCTCAAGGCCGGGAACAAGGTGGAACTCACCACCGTGCGCAACCTCCTGGGTGAGATCAACACCCGCGAAAAGGGCGGCAAGACCCCGCTCGAACTCGACGACGCTGCGGTGATTTCCTTGCTCCAGAAGGAAGCGGCGCGTCGGCGCGAAACTGCCATGACCTACACCGAGGCCGGCCAGCTGGATCGCGCCGCGGCCGAAGAGCAGGAAGCCGCTGTCATCGAAGGCTACCTTCCGGCGGCACTGACCGAGGACGAAGCCAAGGCGATCGTCGCCGACGTCGTCGCCGAATTGCGCGCAGGTGGAACCGAGCTTGGCATGCGCCAGATGGGCACCGTCATGAAGCAGGTCACCGAAAAGGTCGCTGGCCGCTTCGACGGCAAGGCACTAAGCAACATGGTTCGCGCGGAACTGGCCTAATCGTTTCCACGGGGGAGAGCATCCCAAGGGGGGTGCGCCCCCGTGCCGGGGACAGCAGCGTGGACAGTTCCTGCAACTGCTCCGTGGCGCGGTCGGGGCGATGGCCCCAGGCAAACTCACTCGCGGCGTCCGCGCAAGTGGCGGCATAGGCCACCGGAGGACAAGTCGTTGGGCGCCCGCTACCGCGTCCCCGGACCGGGCCAAGGGGCCCCTGGACTAGACTTGTTTGGAGGATTCCTACAACAGTTCACACCCGTGTGGACTGGCAGGATTGAGAAGGCGGAGCGCACGTGTTGTGTGTTCCACCCAAAGACTTTCACCACCAACACCATAAAAGTGCCGAATCCAGTGCGCGCCGCAGCGCCAGGCCCGGCCTTCACTTTAGGAGCAGCATTGAACGATCTTTCAGCCAAGGGCGCCATCGTCACCGGATCCTCCCGCGGTATTGGTGCCGAAGTAGCCAAGATCCTCGCCGCACAGGGTGCCGGCGTGGTCATCAACTATCGCCAGAAGGCGCCGCGCGCCAACAAGATCGTTGCCGGTATCGTTGAGGCCGGCGGCCGCGCCGTGGCCGTGGGCTCCGATCTGACCACCCCTGAGGGACCGGCCGCACTGGTCGACGCCGCGATCGAGAACTTCGGCTCGCTCGACGTGCTGGTGCTCAACGCCTCCGGCGGCATGGAATCGGGCCTCGGTGAGGACTACGCACTGCGCCTGAACCGCGATGCCCAGGTAGCAATGCTCGAGGCGGCCACCGCGAAGATGGCCCCGGGCTCCCGCGTCGTCTTCGTCACCAGCCACCAGGCGCACTTCATCGACCAGGTCGAGACCATGGACGCCTACGAGCCGGTGGCCCGCTCCAAGCGCGCCGGCGAGTTGGCCCTGCGCGAGTTCATCCCGGCGCTTGAGGCCAAGGGCATCAGCTTTGTGGTCGTCTCCGGCGACATGATCGAGGGCACCATCACCGCGACACTGCTGGACCGTGCGGAGCCGGGCGCCATCGAGGCTCGCCGCGCCGCCGCCGGCAAGCTCTACTCCGTGGTGGAGTTCGGCGGCGAGGTTGCCTCCATGGTCACCGCCGATGTTCCCACCGGCCACACTGAGTACGTGGGCGGGGCCGGCGACTTCCTCAAGAAGTAGTCCCGCCGTCCGGCATCTCGCTCGGGCGCCTATGGGAAAACCGTGCATTTCCACCTTCCCCTGCGAAGGCGGAAATGCACGGTTTTCCTGCTTTCCGCCAGAAAGCGTTTCAGGCGACCGGAGGGAAGTCGCGTGCCGCGGGTCCGCGACGAGTCACTTTCGCGTGATCAGGATCCGCACCAAGGAGCGCAGGCCGAAGATGAACCCACCGAGCGCCAAGGTATAGCCAAAAAACTGGTAGAGCCGTAGGTTCTGCGCCAACATGGGGCCGCTCTCGGATACCACCGGCAAGATACTTCCGAGGATCGCGGCGATGGAAATCCCGGCGATGATGCCCTCGTGGACAAGCCCCGTGAGAAAGCCGCGGTCCGTGGGGGAGGCGAACTGTCGGACGTTCACCTGCAAGTTGCCGTTCTCGATCTTTTCGTTCAGCATGGACAGATTCCGCGGCATGCGCTGCAGACTTGAAATGAACCCGATGGCGTTGGAGGCCAGCAGGTGTGCTCACATGTGGCCCACGCGTCCAGACTACGTGACTCGCTGCTCCGCCGACACGGCTGCCAGGCGTCCCGGGCGGGCAGCGGGAATCCGCAGCGATGCGGTGAATGGAAGAAGGCGGCGTTCCCGTCCCCCGGCCGGGGGGATGGGAACGCCGCCTTCATGGATGCCCGTGGGCCAGGGCTAGGGCTTCTTGCCGCAGATGACCTTGTTCCAGGGCTGATAGGTCCAGGACTTGGTTTCAGCCGGGAGCGTCTTGTCCGGTGCGGTGCGCGTGCGAGTGACGTTGATGGAGAAGCCCTTCTTGCCGCCGCGTTCGGGCTTGCAGTTGGCGGCAGGATTGTACTCTGTCCCCGGGTTGGTCAAGTTGTACTTGGCCGAGGACTTGCTGCCCACCTTCCAGTAATCGGTGCTCCACAGTCGCGTGTTGACCTTCCCGCCGCCGACCCACGCCTCGATCATCACGCCGTAGGGGGTGTTGTTCTTCCATGCCATGTCGACCTGGCCCTCCCAGAGGGTGGCCTCGCGTCCGGCCGGGTAGCGTTCAAACCAGCGGCTGTGCGGCTTGTGCGTAATGTCGTCGTACCCGGCCAGGAACCCGGCGTTGTACATCTGCGTGGAGATCTGCGAGAGTCCGCCGCCCACGGCCTCGGTGGCGAAACCGTTGACGACCACGCCGGAACCGAAGTAGCCATTGGCCGTAGTGATCGGGCCCAGCGCCTTCTCCAGCGAGAAGGTTTCCCCGGGCATGACCAGCACGCCGTTAAGCCGCTTGGAACCGGCATAGAGGTTCTTGGTGCGCACGGTGTCCGCAGCCGGGTACGGTGTGGAGAAGTTCACGATGGCTTCCTTCACACCCAGCTTTTTCGCCTCCGCGGTGGTCAACTCCGGGACCGTGGTGGTCAAGGAGACCTTGGCGGTGCGGTTCTTGGCCTTGGAGGCAGCCAGGACCAGCTGGTCCAGGTTCTTCGAGTCGATGGTGGTGCCGTTCTGGGACGGGATGACCTTCGGCGCCCCGCCGGAGAGCACGATCCTGGCGTCCTTGGCCGTGGACTTGAACCCGTCGGCCCCCTTCGCTGCGGCGGCAACCAGTTTCTCGGTGTCCAAGGACATGGTCACGGCATCGCCGGAGACCTTGAACGAGGCGGCGTCGCCTAATTGCTCGGGGGTCAGCGAGGCGGTGGACTTCCCATCGGTGAGCTTGATCGGGCCGGCCACCAGCGGCTTCGCCGTCTCCTCCAGCGCTGTCTCCAGCGTCTTGGCAGAGGTCTTGGGCTCACTCAGCACGGCGGGAAGTTCCAGCGGCTCCGCCGGGTCGAACCAGGATTCCGAGACGACGCCCACGGAATCGTCCACGTTCAGCACCACCCCGGTGACCGGCTTGGTCAGCACGGGCTTTGCGCCGTCGAAAGCCAGCTTGCCTTCGGCGGTCTTAGTTGCGACCTTGGCTGCCAAGGAATCGAGCTCGGCGCGAAGCTTGGCCTCGTCGACGTTGCTGGCCGGTTCAATCTGCAACTCGCCGGTGAAGCGCTCGAGCAGGGTGGCTGGGTTCAAGTCGAAGCCGACGAGTTCGTCCACGGTGCCCTCGAGATCAATCGAGAGACCGGCGGCGGCCGGGTCGAGGGATTCCTCACGGCCGTTGACCTGCACCGGGATTTCCTGCGCGGTGGCAGGGGTGAGCTTCTCCGCCAGGATCTGGCGTGCCGCTTCCGGGGACAGGGAGCCGACGTTCACCCCGTGGACGGTGGTGTTCGCCGGAATCTGCGAGCCTGCGTATGCCGCAGCCCCTGTGTACAGTCCGCCGGCAAGTACGACGCATGCCCCGCCAATGAGCCAACCACGGTGTGACTTGCGTTCGGGGCCGCGCTTTTTGCGTCCCATGTTTTCACTGTGCAAAACGAATCGTTCTCTTCCATCGGGGGCACGGCCGCGAACCGTGTTGGGGGTTGAGGCGTCCCTGTAACAGGGCTTCGCCACCACCTGCCATTCTACCGGTGGCATCCAAACGAAGGACTAAATAACGGGTGATTAGGGAAAATCGTTATGAGATCCCCACCAAGTCGGCGATGATGTCCAGCCGCGGCAGGTCGATCCTGGCATCCGCGGCTTCACGCAACAGCGGCTTGGCGTTGAACGCGACGCCGAGCCCTGCGGCGCCGACCATGTCCAGGTCGTTGGCGCCGTCCCCGGCCGCGATGGTGTGCTCCATGTCGACCCCGAGTTCGCGGGCCCAGGTGCGCAACATGACTTCCTTGTACGCGCGGTCCACCACCTGCCCGTTGACCATGCCGGTGAGCTTCCCGTCGACGATGACCAGGTCGTTGGCGCGGGCAAAGTCCAGACCCAGTTCGGCCGCCAGCGGATCCAGGATCTGGGCGAAGCCGCCGGAAACCACTGCCACGTGGTGGCCAGCCGCCTTGAAGGCGGCGATAAGTTCGGCCGCACCGTCACTGAGCTCCAGGCGCCCGCGCACCGCATCGATCACCTCGGCATCGAGCCCTGCAAGGGTGGCCACCCGGGCATGGAGCGAGGCGGCGAAGTCCAGTTCGCCGCGCATTGCAGCCTCGGTGACGGCCGCGACTTCGGCCTCCCGTCCGGCGTGGGCGGCCAACAACTCGATGACCTCTTGCTTGATCAGGGTGGAGTCCACGTCCATGACCAGCAGCAACTTTTTCGCACGCACAAGTGCGGCAGGCACCACGGCAATGGCGGAAGTGCGCAGCTCGAGATCCTCCGAGCGGGCCAGCAGGTTGTCCAGCGGGTTCACCAGGGCACGAAGCTGGCGCACCGTCCCGGTGACCTCCCAGCGCGCACCGTTGCGACCGGCACGCTCGAAGGACTGCTCCTTGATCACCGCGTGGCCGGCGGCGGCCAGGGTGCGGCGCAGGCCGGCGGGTTCGGCACACGGCGTGGCGGCTGAATGGAAGACGATGAAGGCGGTGGATTGCATTCGCCTATTCTCCCGCGGCCACACGCGCCCGCCCAAAACGTCGCACGCTTTGTTGCGCGGGATCTTGTCCGACATCACACGCCCATTACGGCCCCGGGACGCCGAGCGGGAACGGGGGCAGCGACGCGCCCGGGGCCCGCCAGCGGCATGTCGGGCACCTTCGGTTGGGTCAAAGACGGGTCACTGGCCTAGTGTTTTACCCATGAATGAAGTGCTGGGCCTCGCCGACGTCTCCGTGGTACGCGGACGCAAAGACTTACTGACTGACATCAACTGGCACGTAAAGGAGGGCGAGCGTTGGGTGGTTCTTGGACCCAACGGAGCCGGCAAGACCACGTTGCTGCAGATCGCCGGTGCCCGGATGCACCCCACCCGCGGTGTTGCGGGAGTGCTGGGCGAGGTACTCGGCGCCGTCGACGTCTTCGAGCTGCGCCCGCGCATCGGCCTTTCCTCCGCGGCCCTGGCCAACCACATCCCCGAGCACGAGAACGTGCTCAATGTGGTGCTGACGGCATCGTATGGAATGACCGGACGCTGGCGCGAGGACTACGAGAAACTGGATGAGCGCCGCGCCTTCTCCCTGCTGCACGACTGGGGCATGTCCACCATGATCAACCGGCCGTTCGCTACGCTCTCCGAGGGGGAGCGCAAGCGCGTGCAGATCGCCCGGGCGCTGATGACCGATCCCGAGCTGCTGCTGCTGGACGAACCGGGTGCCGGCCTTGACCTGGCCGGCCGAGAGGACCTCGTGGCACGCCTGACCGAACTGGCCGGCGACGAGGAAGCACCGGCGATGGTGCTGGTCACCCACCACCTCGAGGAAGTCCCCCCGGGATTCACCCACGCGCTGCTGCTGCGCGATGGCCGCGTGGTCTCCGCCGGTCCGATCACGGAGACGCTGACCGAGGAAAACCTCTCGGAGACGTTCAACACGCCGCTGAGCCTGCGCGCCGAGCGCGGGCGCTACAGCGCCGTCGCCAAGCACTAGCCCAAACCCGCGGCAGCACCGCCGCCGCGGCCATTCGGGCCCTGGCGGACAGCAATAGATCATCAACAGGGGAGCGGTTTCCGGCGTGGACTTGTGGCGCGACATCATCATTTTCTTCGCGGGCCTCTGGGCCGGAACCATCAACACCATCGTCGGATCCGGCAGCCTGGTGACCTTCCCGGTTCTCGTGGCTCTCGGATTCGCGCCGGTCAACGCGGTGGTCTCCAACGCCATGGGACTGGTTGCCGGTGGATTCTCCGGCGCCTGGGGCTATCGACGGGAGGCCGCCACCGTCTGGCGGACGATGCTCAAGCTGGTCCCCGTCTCGCTGGTCGGCGGACTCATCGGCGCCTGGCTGCTGCTGCATCTGCCCGACACGGTCTTCGGCTACGTGGCCCCGGTGCTGATCGTGCTGGCGCTGCTGCTGGTGATCTTCCAGCCACGGCTTTCCGCCTGGGCGAAGGGGCGCCAGGCTGCCAGCGTCGGGGTCAATCCGGACGAAGCCGACAGGACCCGCATCGGGCCCACCCTCTACATCCTGGTGTTCCTCATCGGCATCTACGGCGGCTACTTCACCGCCGCCCAGGGCATCTTGCTGATGGCGGTCTTCGGGATCTTCCTGCACGCCTCCCTGCAGCAGTCCAACGCCATCAAGGTGATCCTGTCGCTGGTGGTCAACCTGGTGGCCGCGGTCTCCTACCTGGTCTTCGCCCCCGAACGCATCCACTGGCCAGTGGTGCTGCTGATCGCGGTGGGCTCGCTGATCGGCGGGTTCATCGGCGCGAAGGTCGGGCGCAAGCTCTCCCCGGGCTGGCTGCGCCTGGTCATCGTGGTCCTGGGATTGGTGGCGCTGGCCAACATGGTCGCCAAGCTCATCGTGGGTCCCTGATGCAGGCCAACCACCAAGCCAACGACCAAGCACCCGGCGCGCAGAACGGGTTCGAGGAAGCGGTGCGCGAGGCAGCCGGCGGGGACATTTCCCGGCGGCTGGTCTTCCTGCACTCGGGTGCGGACCCGCGGGTCCATGACTACGCGGGGCTCTCGGACGCCGCCTTGCGCCAGGTCGCCGATCCGGCCAACGGGCGCTACATCGCCGAAGGCTCCAAGGTCCTGCGCCGGGCACTGGCGGCAGGGCACCGCCCGCGATCCTTCTTCATGGCACCGAAGTGGCTTGATTCACTGCGCGACGTGTTGACCGCGCACCCCGGGGTGCCGATCTTCGTGGGATCCGACGCGGTGCTCGAATCCATCACCGGCTTCCACCTGCACCGCGGAGCGCTGGCGGCCATGGACCGCCCCGAACCGCTGGAACTGGAGAAGGTACTCTCCGGGGCCCGGAGGGTCGCGATCCTCGAGGACATCGTCGACCACACCAATCTCGGCGCCATCTTCCGCTCCGCCGCAGCGCTGGGCATCGACGCCGTGCTGATCACCCCGCGCTGCGCCGACCCGCTCTACCGGCGCTCCATCCGGGTGTCCATGGGCGCAGTGTTCCAGGTGCCGTGGGTCCGGCTGGATGCCTGGCCGGATGGGATGCGGGCCGTGGCCGCCGCGGGATTCGAGATCGCCGCCATGGAACTGACCGCCCACGCCCGGGGCATCGATGAGGTGGCCGCCACCGCCCGCGGGAAATTGGCGCTGGTGCTGGGCACCGAGGGTGCAGGGGTCAGCGACGCGGTGCTGGAGCAGGCCGACCTCCACGTCATGATTCCCATGCGCCCGGGCGTCGATTCGCTGAACGTGGCGGCGGCCTGCGCGGTGGCCTTCTGGGAATTGCGCGCTCGCTAGGCGAACCGTCGGCTGAATTGGAAAATCCTTGTCCCGTTCGGCTACACTGGAACGTCGGCTTCGTGATCCCACGGGCCGGTTTGGCACATTCGGTTGCTGGCAAAATCCAGTGACGTGAGCAAAGGTTTTAGCATGAAGGCTGATATTCACCCGCAGTACAACACCATGGTGTTCAACGACCTCGCCTCGGGCGAGAAGTTCCTGACCCGTTCGACGGCCACGAGCAAGAAGACCATCGAGTGGGAAGACGGCAACACCTACCCGGTTATCGACGTCGAAATCTCCGCCGCTTCGCACCCGTTCTACACGGGCAAGCAGCGCATCATGGACTCGGCCGGCCGCGTCGAGCGCTTCAACGCCCGCTTCAAGGGCTTCGGCGGCAAGAAGTAATTCCGCCTTCACGCCTGCACGCGGGATCCTCCACTTCGGAGGGTCCCGTTGCTGTTTAACCTCCGCCACGGCAAGGTGGATAGGATTGATCCCATGACTCACGGCTACACACATCACGGTGAATACAAGGTTGTCGGCGGCAAGTTGGTTGTCGTCGACCTGCTGGTGCAGGACGGGACGATAGCAGCCGCCTCGCTGAACGGGGACTTCTTCCTGGAGCCCGACGAAGCCCTCTTCGACCTGAACCAGGCGCTGGTGGGCCTGCCGGCGACCGTTGAGCACTCGGCGGTGCGTGACGCCGTCACCGCCGGCCTGCGCGAGGGCGCGGTGATGTTCGGCTTCGACGCCGACGCCGTGGCCCGCACGGTGCGCCGCGCCCTGGGCCACGCCACCACCTGGGCCGACCACAGCTGGGAAGTGCTGGGCCCGGACACCATGCCGATCATCGAGAACGTGGCCCTCGACGAGGTGCTGGCCCGCCAGGTCGCCGCCGGCACGCGCGGCCCGACGCTGCGCCTCTGGGACTGGGAAGACTCGGCCGTGGTGATCGGCTCCTTCCAGTCGGTGCGCAACGAGGTCGACGCGCAGGCCGCGGCCGAGCACGGCATCAAGGTCGTCCGGCGCATCAGCGGCGGCGGGGCGATGTTCATGGAGGCGGGAAACTGCATCACCTACTCGCTCTACCTGCCCTCCTCGCTGGTGGACGGCATGAGCTTCGCCGATTCCTACCCGTTCCTGGATGCCTGGGTCATGGAGGCGCTGGCGACGGTGGGCGTCAAGGCGCACTACAAGCCACTGAACGACATTGCCACTGAGGTCGGGAAGATCGGCGGGGCGGCGCAAAAACGACTGGCAGGAGGCGTGGTGCTGCACCACGTGACAATGAGCTATGACATCGACGCGGACAAGATGCTACAGGTGCTGCGCATCGGCCGGGAGAAGATCTCCGACAAGGGCATCACCTCCGCGGCCAAGCGCGTGGACCCGCTGAAGACCCAGGCCAAGCTGTCGCGGGCCGAAATCATGTCGACGATGGCAGACACCTTCGCCCGCCGGTATTCTGCCACCCCGGGGCGGTTGGACACCCCGACGCGGCAGGCCGCACGCGATCTGGCGGAATCGAAGTTCTCCACCGACCAATGGACCGCGCGCGTCCCGTAGCCACGGTGCGGTGCGGGACCCCCGCTCGACGGGGGGTCCCGCACCGGCCTCGTGGACAGGATCCCCGGTGTCAGGCCAGCGCCAGCTCGGTTTCCTTGCGCGGGGTCCCGGAATCCTGCCAGGACCTCAGGAACGCGGCCGTGATCTCGGCAGAGCGCTCGGCGGCGTCATCGACGTGATCCAGGAAGTCCTCATCGGAGGCCGGACCGCAGAGGTCCGAGATTCCCCGGATGGCCAGGAACGGGGCCCCGAAGGAGGCGCAGGTCTGCGCAATCGCCGAGGACTCCATGTCGGTGGCCAACGCTCCGTCGAACTGCTCCTTGATGACGGCCGAACGTTCGTGCCCGACGAACGAGTAGCTGGACACGACCAGCCCGTGGTGCACGGTGGCCACGATTCCGTGCCCCGGGCTCCCGATGTTGCTCGCGTCGAGGAGGAATCGCGGCGCCGGGTAGGAAGCGGGCATGCCGGGCACCTGGCCGAGCTCGTAGCCGAAGGCGCGCGCATCGGCATCGGCATTGATGTTCACCGAACCGATGACGACGTCTCCCACCCGCACCGAATCGCCCAGTCCGCCGGCGCTGCCGGCGCTGATGACCAAGGGCGCGGGGGCGTCGGGGTCTTCCCGGTTGGCCCGCAGCAGTGCCGCGGTGGCGGCGTTACCCGCGTTGACCAGGCCGATGCCGCCCTGGACGAAGAGTGCGTTCAGGCCCTCAAGGGTTCCGCTGCGCTGGATCGAGTTGCCGACGCGGACAGGTTCGCCCACGGAGGTGGCGCGCGCCAGGAACGGGAGGGTTTCCTCCTCCATGGCGGCGATGACCACGACGTCGATGCCGCTCACGCGGTGACCTGCTCCCAGGCGGCGCGCTGCTCCAGGAACGCACGGGCGGCGTCCTGCGCGCCGGCGAGCGAGTGGTTTTCGCCCCAGCCGCACTGGATTTCGTTGGCGGCAGGGACCTCGGTGGCCTGCAGCACGTCGGTGAGGGTGGCCTCGACGAGGTTGGCCACGGACCCGACATCGGGCTCGCCCTGCATGATGAGGTAGTAGCCGGTCTGGCAGCCCATGGGGGAGAAGTCGATGACGGACTCCGAGTGGTTGCGCGATTTTTCGGCGAAGAGGTGCTCCAGGGAGTGGATCGCCTTCATCTCCAGGTGGGCAACGTTGGGCTGGGTGAAGCGCACGTCATACTTGGTAATGACATCTCCCTGCGGGAGCACCTTGCGGTCGGCGACACGCACGTAGGGTGCGGCGACAGTGCGGTGGTCGAGGTTGAAGGACTCAACGTTCATGCGTTCGGGGTTCATGGTTGCGCTTTCCTGCCGGTGTTTCGACGCCGGGCCGGCTTGTGCCCGGTACTTCCACCATCAATTCTAACCGGCGCGCGGCCGGCCCCCGGAATGCCGGATCACCCGCCGACCGAAAGGCAACCCGCCCGGGGCCTGACCCGGCAGGGGGCCGCCGCGTACATGCAGCCCCCCACTCGACGTTCCCGCTAGCCGCGGAAGGTGACCAGCTTGCGGTTCACGAACTCCTCCATGCCGTATTTGCCCAGTTCGCGGCCCACGCCCGAGCGCTTGACCCCGCCGAAGGGGAGTTCGGCGGCCGACCCGCTGGTCTGGTTGATCGAGACCATGCCGACCTCCAGCTGCCTGGCGATGCCATGCGCCCGGTCCATGTCCTCGGTCTGGATTGAGGCCCCCAGCCCGTAGGCCGAGGCGTTGGCCAGGGCCACCGCCTCCTCGTCGCCGGAGACCTTGTAGAGCACGGCCACCGGGCCGAAGAGCTCCTCGGTGTAGGCGCGCATTTGCGGTGTGACATCGGCCAGCACCGTCGGTGCGAAGAACGATCCGGCGCCCTCCAGAACGGATCCGCCGGCCAGGACCGTGGCACCCTTGTCGATGGCGTCCTGCACCTGCGCGGCAAGACCTTCCCGGGCGGCGGCGGAGGACAGCGGGCCAAGGAAGGTCTCCGGGTGCGCCGGGTCCCCGACCTTGATGCCGCTCACCGCGCCGGTGAAGGAATCGACGAACTCGTCGTAGACCAATTCGTCGACGATGATGCGCTTGGCGGCGTTGCAGGCCTGTCCGGTGTTGCCGAAGCGGCCCATCATGGCCTGCTTGGCCGCTCGGGCGACGTTGGCGTCCTCCAGCACCAGGAACGGATCCGAGCCGCCGAGTTCCAGCACGACCTTCTTCAGGTTGCGGCCGGCGATCTCCGCCACGGCGGAGCCTGCGCGTTCGGAGCCGGTGAGCGAGACGCCCTGCACGCGGTCATCGGCGATGATGTCGGCGACCTGCCCGTTGGTGGCGAAGATGTTCACGTAGGCACCCATCGGGGCGCCGGCGTCGGTGAAGATCTGCTCCATGGCCAGCGCGGATTCCGGGCACTGCGGGGCGTGCTTGAGCAGGATCGTATTGCCGTTCATCAGGTTGGGGGCGGCGAAGCGGGCGACCTGGTAATAGGGGAAGTTCCACGGCATGATGCCCAGCAGGACGCCCACGCCCTCCTTGCGGATCAGCGCGGTGCCGCCGGCGGCGACCTCCAGCTCCTCGTCGGCCAGGAACTTCTCGCCGTTGGCCGCGTAGTAGCGGTAAATCGAGACGGTGATGTCGATTTCCTTGCCGGACTGGAAGATCGGCTTGCCCATTTCGCGGGTGATGATTGCGGCCAGTTCGTCGCGGCGTTCCTCGTAGATGTCCGCTACACGGGTCAGCAGGGCGGCACGCGTGGCGATCGGCGTGGTGTTCCAACTGCCGAAGGCGGCATCGGCGCGTGAGAGCGCGGCCTGGATGTCCGCGTCGCCGGCCGTGGGATACGTGGCTTCGAGAATGCCGGTGGCCGGGTTGGTTACTGCGTAAACACTCATGGGAACTCCTTGGGACGGCAGAACGTGGTTACTGGCCACCGTAATCCACGTGTGCCCCCGATCACCAACCGGCCCGCGGGGCGGCGTCATCCCTGGCCGCCGCCCTCCCGGGTGCAGACTGCCTATGGTGCGGGAAGAACGCAGAATTCGTTGCCGGAGGGGTCTTGGTAGACCCGCCAGGGAATGTCTCCCCAGTCCGGGCGCAATTCCCGCCCGCCGCGTGCGCCGATCCCCGCTGCAACCTCGTCGGGATCGTCGGCTGCCTCCAGCCTCACGTCCAGGTGCATCCTGTTCTTCAGCTCCGACTTGGGCGCGGGCTCCTCGCAGAACTCCAACAGCGGTCCGCGCAGGGAGGGGTGCCGCAGGGTCCTCGGCGCCGCGGCGCCGGCGTCGGTCCACCCCGTCAGCCAGGCCCAGAAGCGTGCGTCCCGTTCCGGGTCGGCCGAATCGATGGGAATGGCAGCGATGGGACCGGTGTCGCGGTGCGCGGTCCGGTCGTCCATGACGCAGAACGCGTTTGACTCCGGGTCGCCCAGCACTACCCAGGGGACGTTGCCCTGCCCGATGTCCAGGTGCCTGGCCCCGAGCCGCAGGGCCTCGGCAACCACTGCGTCCCGTGCCGGGCCGCCGAGCACATCCAGGTGCAGGCGCACGGGATCCGCCGGCGGGTCGGGGACTGGTTGAAAGCAGAGGTCCAGATCGGGTCCGCCGGGAATCGAGAGGCGGGTCTCAAACCCCTCCGGGGAGTCGGTGAGCAGCTCGGCGCCGAGCAGGTCCTGCCAGAAAGTGCCGAGGCGCCGCGGATCCACCGCGTCGAAGACGATGTTTTCCAGGTACATGGGCACAAGGTTACAGCAGGCGTTCGGTGTGCCTCAGGAACGCTGCAGGCGCACGTGCATGGCGCCCTCGCCCTGCTCGGATGCGACCAGCCGATAGCCGTCCTCTGCCCAGTTCCCGGTGAAGAGCGGTTCCCCGGCGCCCAGCAGCACCGGTGCGATGGCCAGGTGCAGCTGGTCGACCAGGCCCGCGGCCACCGCCTCGCGCACGGTGTGCACGCCGCCTCCGATGCGCACATCGCCACCGTTCGCGGCCTTCCGCGCGGCCTCGAGTGCGGCACGGATCCCGTCGCTGACGAAGTGGAAGGTGGTGCCGCCGGCCATCGGCAGGGGATCGCGCCCATGGTGCGTGAGCACAAAGACGTCGTGCCCGAAGGGCGGGGACTCGCCCCACCAGCCGCGCCACGAACGCGCGTCGTCGTCCGCGTCCCAGGGGCCGCGGATGGGGCCGAACATGTTCCTGCCCATGACGGTGGAACCGATGCCCTCGTCCCCGGCCCGCAGCCAGGCATCGTCCTTCCCGGTGCTGCCGCCGGGTTGCCCCGTCCTTTGGTGCCAGTAGGCGGTGCCGAAGATCCACTCGTGCAGCTCCTCGCCGCCCACCCCGAGCGGTTCCTTCAATCCCTGGTTGCTGCCGGCGCCGTAGCCGTCGATCGACAGGCCGAAATTGTGGACCCTCACCAATGACATGGTGCGCTCGCTTTCAAGTCGGTGTTCGATGCCGCCGCGGCCGGCTTCGGCGGCACACGGCCCAGAATACGTTCGGGGCAACCGGGCGGCAAGGGCCGGCGGGGAGAAGGCCTCTTGAATCGGGACCCCGTGCGGAATAGCGTGTGCCCATGGACCTCTCAATTCAAATCACCATCGACAGCGACAACCCGCACAAGCAGGCCGTCTGGTGGGCGGAGACGCTCGGCTGGACGGTGGAGCCCAGCGACCCGGACTTCATCCAGCAGATGATCGACGAGGGCCATGCCAGCGAGGACGAAACCCTGATCTTCGACGGCGAGCTGGCTTGGCGGAGCGGGGCGGGAATCTGCCCGCTGGACCAGCTGGGCAAGGTGCCGCGCCAGCGGATCCTCTTCCAGCTGGTACCCGAACCCAAGACCGTGAAGAACCGGATTCACCTGGATCTTGACCTGGGGGACAGGCACGCGGCACGTGAGAAGTTGCTGGACCGCGGGGCGACGTTCCTGCACGAGGCCAGCCAGGGGCCCTTCGCCTGGTACACGCTGGCCGACCCCGAGGGCAACGAGTTCTGCATCCGGTAGGCGCCGGTGCCATTCCTTGCCGCCCCGGCGGCACGGCGGGGGGGTGGAGGCTAGCCGGCGCCGAGACGTTGGCCGGCGCTGAGACGCTGGGCGGCCAAGGCGCGGGAGAGGTAGTCGCGTTCCTCCAAGAGGATGCGCCGCAGCGCCGCCGGGGCGTCCGGATTCCCCGCGAGCCAGCCGTCCACCCGTGCCATGACCGGGTGCACCGCGTCGTCCCCCAGGTCCTGGGCGGCGGGGAAGAGCCCGGCAATCACGCGGGTGGCCATGCCGATGCTCATCGATTCCCAGATCCCGGCCAGCTCCGGCCAGTACTGCACGTAATACCCGTCGAGCAGCTCCCGGGAGCCCAGCTGGAAGCCAGCCGCGATGGCGGAGACCGCCTCGTTTGACAGTGCCGAGCCATCCGCGTCGCGCCCGGTGAGCACCGCGGTGAATGACGCCTTCTTCACGGCGGGCTCCGGACGCGCGGCCAAGGCCAGCAGGCGGCCGGAGGTGGCCACGGCCGAGGGGTGCGCGGCGGCGTCGGCCTCGAGTCGGGCCAGCGCCGACTCGTCCAGCGTGCCGGAGGCGGCCTTGGCCTGCCACAGCGCCCAACGCAGGTCCTCGTCCAGCTCCAGCCCCGGATGTGGCTGCTCTCCGGCCAGCAGCGCGTCGACCAGTGGCCCGGCGACGCCGCCGCGGGCCAGCACTGCCAGTGCGCGGGCGGCGGCGACCTGCTTGTCGCTGCCCGGCTCCGCCCGGCCGAGCCAGTCGGTGATCGCCTCGGCCAGGGCCGCGCGCTCGGCATCGCGCAGCACCGGGGGAAGGTAATGGGTGATGGCCGTGCGGGCTTGGGTCAGCAATTGCGTGAAGACCGCTACCTCGGTGACCGATTCGGCGTGGGAGCGCACAGCGGCCAGGAAATCGGGGGCCGGCAGCTTCGCATCGCGCACCATGTTCCACAGTGCCGCCCAGCAGCTGGCGCGGGCCAGCGGATCGGACAGCGTGCCCAGGTGCGCCAGCAACGTCGCCAGGGAGACCGGATCGAAGTCCACCATCGCGTAGGTGTCATCGCCGTCGTTGGGCAGGATCAAGTCGGGGCGGGCCTCTCCGAGCAGGAAGGGGAGCGCCACGGTGCTTCCGGCCAGCTCCACGCGGTGGGATGCGGTGCGGGCCAGCGCCCCGTCGACCACGTTGAACAGCCCGACGTCCAGTACGTGCGGGTGGGCGATCGGGGTGCCGGTGATCGGGTCGGTGCCCGACTGCGTGAGCGTCGCGGCGGTGATCTTCGAGTCGACGATGTCCAGCTCGATGCCCAGGCGCGGGACCCCGGCGGTCCTGAGCCAGGCGTCGGACCAGGCGCCCATGTCCCGTCCGGAAGCTGCGGCCAGCGCGGAAAGGAAATCGGCCAGGGTGGTGTTGGAGTATTCGTGGGCGCGGAAGTAGGTGCGCGCGGCGTCGCGGAACGCATCGGCCCCCACGTAGGCGGCGAGCTGTTTGAGCACCGCGGCGCCCTTGGCGTAGGTGATGCCGTCGAAGTTCTGCTTCGCGGCCTCCAGGTCGGCGATGTCCGCGACGATGGGGTGGGTGGATGGCAGCTGGTCTGCCACGTAGGCCCAGCCCTTGCGGCGGTTGGCGAAGGCCACCCAGGCGGTGTCGAATTCGGTGGCCTGCGCGTTGGCCAGGGTGCCGATGTAGTCGGCGAAGGACTCCTTGAGCCACAAGTCGTCCCACCAGGCCATGGTCACCAGGTCGCCGAACCACATGTGGACCATCTCGTGCATGATGGTGTTCGCGCGGGCCTCGTGCTGGGACTCGGTGGCGCGCGAGGTGAAGACATAGTGTTCGGTGAAGGTCACCAGCCCGGGGTTCTCCATGGCGCCGAGGTTGTACTCGGGCACGAAGGCGGAGTCGTACTTGCCCCACGGGTACGGGTAGTCGAAGAGCTCGTGGAAGAAGTCCAGCCCTGCCTTCGTCAGCTCCAGGATGTTCGCCGCGTCGAAGTGCGCGGCCAGCGAGGCGCGGCAGGTGGCATTGAGCGGGATGGCCAGTTCGCTGCCGTCGGGCAGCGTGCGGCTGTAGGTGTCGGTGGCCACGAAGTAGGGTCCGGCCAGCACCGTGGTGATGTAGGTGGAAATCGGCAGGGTGGGGGCGAAGTGCGTGGTGGCGGTTCCGTCGCCGTGCTGGTCCACCCGGACGGGGGACTGGTTGGAGGCCACGTGCCAGTGATGCGGGGCGCGCACGATGAAGGTGAACGGCGCCTTGAGGTCTGGTTGTTCGAAGTTGGCGTAGACGCGGCGGGCGTCGGCCGGTTCGAATTGCGTGTAGCAATAGGTCTGGCCGTCGGCCGGGTCGACGTAGCGGTGCAGGCCCTCGCCGCTGCGCGAGTACTTCGCGTGTCCATCGATGACGACGGTGTTCACCTCGCCATCTCCCGCGGCCAGGCCGTGCAGGTAGATGCGCGAGCCGGCGACGGCTTCGGCGGGGTCCACCGGGGCTCCGTTGAGCGTGATCGATTGGACGGATTCGTGGATGAAGTCGATGAAGGTGCCGGTGGTGCCGTGGACCGTGAAGCACAGCGTGGTCAGCGAGCGGTACCCGGTCACCGAGGGGTCCTGCGCCGTCGAAAGGTCCAGGTCCACCTCACAGGAGACCATGCGGAGGGTGCCGGCGCGCCAGGCGGCCTCGTCGCGTGTCAGGTTTTCATTCTGGCCGGGGGTTCTCTGCATGTGATCCACCAGACCATTCAAACATGAAACGAGCGTTTGACAATGCCGGGCCCCGGAGAGCTTCGCACAACGCGGCGGGGCCGGCGCCCACGGACGAACCTGTCTTTTTGCGGTGCCCTCGGCTAGCTTGAACTCAAACCACTGTCCGGGACTCCCCGGTGGCGCCGGGCCCACGCGGAAACCGGAACGGATTGAGGGTATCGGCATGCTCGAAGGACACAGTGAAGCGGCGCGCCACCGCCGGGAAACGCCGGAGGTGGGCGACCTGAAGGATTTCGGGGCCGGGGATCTTGCCGCGGCCGGGGGGGAAGGGCGCGAACCTGGGGGAACTGCTGCGGATCGGGCTGCCGGTCCCGGCGGGTTTCATCATCAGCACCGCAGGGTTTGCGTCGATGCTCGACGACACCGGGCTGCGGTCCGGGATCTCGGCACTGCTCGATGGCGGGGCCGCGGGACACGACATCCGGACGGCGGTTGGCGCCGTCGCGGTTCCGGCCCCGCTTGCCGGGAAGATCATTGCCGCCTACCGCCGGTTGGGCTCCGGTCCCGTGGCCGTGCGCTCCAGCGCCACGGCCGAAGACCTGCCCGGTGCCGCCTTCGCCGGCCAGCAGGACACCTTTCTGAACGTGACGGGGGAGGCTGCGCTCCTCAAGGCGGTGGTGGCGTGCTGGGCCTCGCTCTGGACGGATCGGGCCATTGCGTACCGGGCGCGCCGGGGCATCGACGAGCGGGGTCTGGGGATGGCCGTCGTCGTCCAGGAGATGGTGCCAGCCGAGGTCGCCGGTGTCATGTTCAGCGCCGACCCGGTAACCGGCCGGCGGGACAGGACCGTCCTGGACGCGGCGGCGGGCCTGGGGGAGTCGGTCGTCTCGGGCCTTGTCACGCCCGAGCACTACGTCCTCGATGCCTCCGGACGGTTGCGGGACTGGAGCCCGGGAGGGGCGGAAACCGTCGTTGAGGCCGCATCCGGCGGCGGAACCAGGCAGCAACCGGGCACGGTGTCCGTCGGCCGGATCCTGGGCAAGGCGCGGCTGGCCGAGCTGGCGGGCATCTCCCGCCGGGCGACCGAGCACTTCGGGACACCGCAGGACATGGAATGGGCGGTGTCCGGGGACAAGGTGCTGGTGCTGCAGTCGCGGCCGATGACCGCACTGCCTCCCGAACCGGTGGTGCTGAACCCCCTGCAGCGGCGGGTGGGACCGTTCTTCATCGAGATGTTCCAGGAACGTCCCTATCCGCTGGATGTGTCCGGATGGCTGCGCTTCGGGATCGTGGGGATGCTGCAATCCATGGCCGGAAGCCTCGGGGTCCGCTTCCCCTCCGTGAGCCAAATGCTCCCCGAGGAGGACGGGGTGGTCAGCCGGCTGGTGGTGCCCTCCCCGCGGCCGACGCTGCGGACGCTGGCGGCCCCAGTCTCGGTGATCCGGCGGGCGCGCCGCTTCGATCCGGCTAATTGGCGGGCGGACGCGCGGTTCGCCTCCTTCCTGGCGGACATCGACGAGCTCAATTCCCGGGACCTGGGGCAGCTGGACTGGGCGGCCGTGGTGGCCTTTGCCCGCCGCGCCCTGCGGGCCACCGAGCTGGTCACCCAGCTGCGGGTGTCCTACCTGCCGGGCGCGTTCCTGCCCCAGCTCGGGCTCCGGGCGATGTTGTTGATCCTGGGCAAGCACCGGCTGGCCTCGGCCTTGATCGCCGGTGCCCCTACCCAGACCTCCCGGGGCAACGAGGTGCTGGAGCACCTGGCCGGCCTGGTCCGGAACGACGTGGACCTGGCCCGGGCCTTTGCCGGGCTTTCGCCCCGGGAGCTGCTGGAGCAGTTGTCGGTCGAGCCGGAGTTTGCCGCCTTCGGCAAGGAGTTCGACGACTTCCTCGCCGAGTACGGCCACCGGGAAACCGTCAGCCTGGTGCTCAGCAGCTCCCCGACCTGGATTGATGCCCCCGCCGTCGTGCTCGGGCTGGTGAAGATGCTTCTGGTCGAGCCTCCCGCGACAACCAACCAAACCGGCGAGGCACTCGAGTCCCTGCTGCGCCACCGGGCCCTGCGCGGCCGCCGGTTGCGCACGTGGGCGCTGGGATCCGTGGAAGCCGCCCGGCGGGGGATGGGGTTCCGGGAAGACAGCCACTTTTACGTGACCATGGCACTGCCGCCGCTGCGCCGGGCGCTGCTGGAGCTGGGAGCGCGGCTGTGCTCCGCCGGCGTCCTGGACGAGGCCCACGCGGTGTTCCATCTGCGCTTCGAGGAGCTCGCGTCCATCGACGGTGCCGCCTCCCTGGCACCCGGGGAGGCGGCACGTTGGCACGGCATCGTGCGTGCGCGATCGGCCAAACGGGAAGAACTTGCCGGTGTCCCGCTGTTGGATCTGGATGCGGCGTTCGCCCCGCGCGCCCCGGAGGGCAACGCATTGCTTAGGGGCACCCCGGCAAGCCGGGGCACCGCCACCGGAACCGTGCGCGTCATCCGGGGGCCGGAAGGCTTCGGTGAACTGCGGGCCGGGGAGATTCTGGTTTGCCCGTACACGAACCCCTCATGGACGCCGCTTTTCCAGCGGGCGGCGGCCGTGGTTGTCGATACCGGTGGCCTGGGTTCCCACACGGCCATCGTGGCCCGCGACTACGGCATCCCCGCCGTGATGGGAACCCGCACCGGCACCAAGGTGCTGGCCGACGGGGACCGCGTCACCGTCGACGGGGGCACCGGACGGATCACCGCGGCCGGCGAGGGCCCCTGACACCTCCCCGGAGCCGGCGCCCGGACCATGCGTCTTCCTACCAGGGGGAGGGTTCGTAGTCCTTCAGGAAGCAGCCGTAGAGGTCGATGCCGCGTTCCCCGTCGACGATCGGCTGGTACACCCGGGCCGCGCCGTCGATCAAATCCAGCGGCGCGTGCCAGCCCTCGGCGACCATGCGCACCTTGGAATCGTGCGGCCGCTCGTCGGTGATCCAGCCGGTGTCCACCGCGGTCATCAGGATCCCGTCGGTCTGCAGCATTTCCTCGGCGCTGGTGCGCGTGAGCATGTTCAGCGAGGCCTTGGCCATGTTGGTGTGCGGATGCCCGGCGCCCTTGTAGCGGCGGGAGAACTGCCCCTCCATGGCCGAGACGTTCACGATGTACTTCCGGTGCGCGTCGCTCGCCGCCAGGGCCGGGCGCAGGCGCGAGGCCAGCAGGAAGGGTGCGGTGACGTTGCACAGCTGCACCTCGAGCATTTCCAGCGCGTCGACATCGCCCAGGATCTGCGTCCAGGAGTTCTCGGTGACCACATCGGGCACCAGCCCGCCGGCGTCGATCGCGGTGCCCGCGGCAATGCGTTCCAGCGAGGCGGATCCGGCGGTCATCGCGAGCTCGGCAACCGCTTGCGCGTCGTAGGTGGTGGGGGTGGCGGGGACCAACAGCGCCGAGTCCTCCAGCCTAAAGGCGCTGGCCAGCGCGCGCGGGTGCTCGGACGGGGGATTGGCCTCGCCCCATACCTCGGGGCCGCCGGCGGCGAACTCGAGTTCGGCCGGCAGTGGCTGGTTCTCGGACTCGACCAGGTGCAGGTAGGAGTTCGAGGTGCGGCGCACGGTCTGTGCGGCATTGTTGATCAGGATGTCCAACGGGCCCTCGGCGGCGACGCGGTCGGCCAGCGAGATCACCTGGGAGGGGTCGCGCAGGTCGATGCCGACGATGCGCAGGCGGTGGATCCAGTCCGCGGAGTCCTCCAGCGCGGCGAAGCGGCGGGCGGCATCGCGCGGGAAGCGCGTGGTGATGGTGGTGTGGGCGCCGTCACGCAGCAGACGCAGGGCGATGTGCATGCCGATCTTGGCACGCCCGCCGGTGAGCAGCGCGCGCTTGCCGGTCAAGTCGGCGCGGGCGTCGCGGCGTTCGCGTCCGGCGGCGGCGCACTCCGGGCACAGGTAGTGGTGGAAGGCATCGACCGTGGTGTAGCGCTGCTTGCAGATATAGCAGCCGCGCGGCTTGATGTACTCCCCGGCGGTGTGGTCCTCGGTCGGCGTGCTCAGATCCAGACCCAGTGTTTCGTCATCCAGGCGCTGCGGGGAGCCCGTGGCGGTGCGTTCAACGACGGCGCGGTCGGCGGCGTTGATGGCAGAGCGCTTCTCGTTCTTGCGGTGCCGCTTGGCGGCCTTGAACATCTTTCCCGTGGCCCGGCGCACGGCAACGTGGCGCTCGTCTTCGGCGTCCAGGCGGTGCACCTGGCCCAGCACCTTGAGGGCGGCCTGGAGTTCGGCGTCGGTAAAAATCTCGTCGTTGCCGGCCGCATCGGCCGCAGGATAATTCTCAGTCATGTCGACATCTAGTCTACCGGCAGCTCTCCCCGTGGCCGGAACGCCTGATTTGGCGGGCACGGGGCAAACCGGTGCAGGCGGTGCGGGCCTATGAAACAACTATTAAAGTGGAAGGTGAGCGAGGCAATCAACGGGCACCTGGCTGCGACCCGGTCATTGCGGAACGCCTCTGCGCAGGACCGGGGCTCCGTCCACACCATCTTCAAGGACGGCAACGAACGCGCCAACGCCTTCGCAGAGGCGACCTTGGTATATACCGAAACGCATCAAGTGGTTTCCAACGTTCGACGCCGAAGGTGGCCACGTTGCCGTTTGGTGGAGACGGCCGGACTTCGCCTGCTCGTTATGCTGATGCCGTTTAGGCCAACGCCATTTGTGTATCCGCCGACGATGCCTTTCCGCTACAGGAAACGTGGCGGATACGAATAGGTCGCATCCGCCACAAACGGGTCCCGACATTGGGCCATGGTCTTCGCGAAGGTTTACTGGTTCTTGGCCTTCAGGGCCGCCAGGCGGGCCTCGATTTCCGAGGGGGCCACGGTTTCGTCGATCGCCGGAGCGGCGGTTCCCTGCTCCAGGATGTTGCTTTCGCCCTTCATCGCCGCCAAACGGGCCTCGACCTCGGTGGCCTCACCCAGGTCCTCGAGGGAAGCGAACTGTGCATCGAGGGAGGATGCGGCGAGTTCCGCCGCGCCGCGCACGCGCGACTCATCGGCGCGGATCTTGGATTCGAACCGGTTGATCTCCGAGGTCGGGTCGTTCATGTCCAGGGCCTTGACCGCGTCCATCATCTGGCCCTGGGTCTTGGCGTTGCGGGCGCGTGCCACCAGCTCGTCGCGCTTGGCAACCAGCTCCTGGCGCTTGGTGCCCATGGTGTTCAGCCCGGTCTTGAGCTTCTCCACGATCTCGCGCTGCGAGGCGATGTTCGGTTCGGCGTTGCTTGCCTGCTTCTCGCTGGCCATTTGGCGCTGGATGGCCAGGGTCGCTAGTTTGTTGAACTTCTCGGCATTGGTGCTGTCGCCGGCTGTGGTGAATTCCTCGGCCTTGTTGGAGGCAGCCAATGCCTTCTGGCCCCACTCGCGTGCATCGTTCAGGGCGATCTTGTAGTCGTCCTCCAGCATGCGCAGGTTGCCGATTGTCTGTGCGACGGCGGTTTCGGCCTGGGCGATGTTGTTGGTGTAGTCGCGAACCTGCTGGTCCAGCATCTTCTGCGGATCTTCGAGAGCGTCCAGCGCAGCGTTGGCGTTGGACTTACCGATTCGAAACAGTCGTGAAAAAATTGAGTTCTTCATGGGGTGTATCGCCCTTTCATAAGCCGCGTTGCATCAATTCTATGCGACGGCTTGAACCGGCCCAACCGAAGACCATTGTTGTTCGTCCGACCCCCAGACCACAGAATGTCAGTCCTTTTCCGAACGCGATCATAGATTCCCACAGCCGACCCCGCGATTCTGGTTCCACGAGTGGAAGGATCCCGGGAAGCGCCATCACGCCCAACTATCCCATAGGCCGCCAACCCGAAAACAACTTGCGAAAGTCTTTCCCACGAGCAGCTTTCTTCCCCGTCCGCAGTTTCGCCTCCACAAATTGAGGCCGGCTCGGCCGTGCCCAGCAACGAGGGTCCCGCCTTTCGGAAACGGGACCCTCGCCTGCGCAGCATCCCCACGCGGGATTGCGCCCGACCCAATTGCGCGGGGTGGGGGGAGTCCGCGCATCGAGCCGAACGGTTTAATCGGTGACCCAACCAGCAGTTCGCAAACCGTGACTGGGATTGTTGTCCCTAATCAGACCGTGAAATCAGCATGACCAATGAACCTTGTGAAAAGCTAGTAATGGTGCCACATCCCCTTCTTGAGGGGGTCACTCAAGCCCTCGGTCACGTGGGAAAACAGGTGTCGCCCCCCCCTATTTGAGGGGCACGGCGCTCCCAAGGCAACAACCCCGGCGGACGCAAAACGACCAAAAGCGCATCGGTTGTTGACTGACGCACTGCGGCGCCGCTCGTCAGGAACTGCAAGTCTGGCAACAGCGACAGGGACTTCCTGAGGGCAGGAGACGGCGTTCAACCGTTGGCACCTTTTCCGTCGTCGTCCACGCTCCTTCGAACCCAACGCGAACCCGGGCCTTCAGATGCCGCCTCGTCTTGAGGATTGAAGAGGTGGCACTTCGCGAGGGAGAGGCAACCGCAGCCGATGCAATCGTCAAGTGATCCTTGGAGTTTTTCCAGCTGGCGGATTCTTTGTGCCACCAAGAGCGCCCAGTGCGTGCTGAGTTGATGCCAATCGTCCTGGGTCGGCGCCTTGTCCGAGGGGAGTTCGGCCAGTGCCTCTGCAATCTCCGCCAGGGTGAGACCTACTCGTTGTCCTGCGGCAATGATGGCCAATCGCCGCAGGGTGTAGCGGCCAAAGACGCGCTTGTTGCCGGCCGTTCGTTCAGAGGTGATGAGGTTTCGAGATTCGTAGTACCTCACGGTAGGCACCGAAACTCCTGCCCTGCTCGCAACTTCACCGATAGGCAGCATGCTCTTGGGTTTGGCGGTGCTCATGTGCTCATGTTGTCAGGCCCCCAGCTTGACCTCTAGTTAGCTTTAGCTAGTTCCATGGTGCGTACGCGCCGCCCGCAAACAACCACTGAGATTGAGGCTGCCCAGGAAACAGCTCGACGCGGGAAGTGTCTCCAGCCGATCAACGCATCCTTCTGCCGCACGAATCAAACCGGATTCATTTGGCTGGAGGTTACGGCCCAAGAATCATCTAACTTCAACGGCATGCCGCAGTACCGATTCCCAACGAAAGGCATTTCACAAATGAAAATCCGAAACGTATCCATCACGGTCAGTGACCTCGCGATGGCAGTGCAGTTCTACCGCGACACCCTGCTGCTGCCGGTCGAATGGACGCCCGTCGGCGCAGATGTCGTCATTGGCTCAAGCCGACTATCGATGGCCGCGGGGGATGGTTTTGACGGCGTCCATCACCTCGCATTCGGAATCCTGCCCTCAGAGTTTGAACGGGCGCACGAATGGCTAGCCCGTCGCGTGTCGTTATTCCAGGCGGACGGCTCCGAGATCATCCCTGGCCCGGATGATTGGAATTCCCGCTCCTTGTATTTTCTCGGTCCCGAAGGCATCATCCTGGAATTCATTGCCCGCGCCGCGGACACGTGCACTGATTCCAGCAAGGGTGACAACCCGAGAATCTTGTCGATCAGTGAAGTCGGCCTCGGCGTTGAAGACGTGCTGGACGCCGTGGCAACGCTGTCCGAGGAGTTGGCCATCCCCAACTTTTACGATTGCTCCAGCACCTTCGCATCCATGGGTGGCCATGATGGTCTCCTGATCGTTGTGCACCGGGAGCGGGTGTGGTTCCCCACGGAATCATCGTGACCAGCCCGGGGGTCCCTCACCGTTCAGATCGAGTCACGAGCGAGTAAATCCCGAGTGGATCCCGCCCCAGGAATTTCGATAATCAGCGGGTAGCTTTCCGTCTCCACTAGATGCTCTCTAGTTTGAGCCATGCGGAGTCGATTCGCCCACGACACGATGGTCAATTGAGAATCACGGGAAGGTCGACAGCCGCGCAGCCCCTGTCGGGTGAGGCGGCGTGAAATGGAACGTTGGTTTACCGTGTGGGCTACCTGTTGGGCGTTCCGAAAACCATGGCTTGTCGGTATCGTGCGGCCTCCCGCCAAGGGAGTTCCGCACGTCGCCGCTGGTGCACGGTGCCGACCTGCGCTCCGCTTTCTTGCCAATCCGGCGCACTGCTGCTTTGGTGGTTCCATGACCCCGCGACACAACCCCGAAGTCTGGCCCGTGGTGCACGACGAGAGGCTGGCGTTGCTCCGCGATCTGGAGAACCTGTCGGCAAAACAGTGGGAGACACAGTCATTGTGCCCAGGTTGGGATGTTCACGACGTACTGGCCCATTTGACCGACTCCGCCAAGACCACGAGGTGGGGATTTATCCGGCGCATGGTCCTTGCGGGCTTCGATTTTGACAAGGACAACGCCGTCGGCATCGCCACGCAGCGGTGCGTAGACCCTGCCCAAACCCTGGCCGGGTTCCGCGATGTGCTCGGGCGCACGAGCACCCCGCCTGCGGCACCGGCCACGCGACTGGTCGAGGCGTTCGTGCATGGGGAAGACATTCGTCGTCCGCTGGGTATGCGCGGCGACTATCCGGCTTCCCCTGTCGCCAAGGCCCTGGCCTACCAACTGCGGACGAGCGTCAAGATGGGCGGCGGGAAGGAACGTGCCGCGGGATACACCTTGGTTGCCACCGACACGACCTTCGGGCACGGTGCCGGCCAGGAAGTTCACGGGAAGGCGATCGCCCTGCTCCTGGCGGTCTCGGGGAGGCCCGTTGCCCCCGACGAACTCACCGGTCCGGGAGCCGAAGCGTTCGTGGAAAGAACGCGCGGCTAGACGCAACCTGCAACAAACCCGAAAGGGCGGCGCGGGCCGGGGCAGTTGCTTGCCCGTTGGTCCGCGCCGCCCTCCCGTCGGGAGCGCGTGCCGGCGACTACTTCTTGGCCGCCTCGTGTGCTGCCTTTTTGGCTGCCTTTTCCCTGGCGATCAGCACCTTCTCATCCACGGGGGCATCCGCGCTGGCGCGCAGCCGACGATAATATTCGGCCGCCTCGTCCTGGCGCTCCTGCTCGGACCCGTCGGCGATCTTCGCCCGAAGGTGCTCTGGGCCATAGCCGAAGGCATCGACCAAACCCTGGGCATGTGGGCGCAATCGGTCCAGCAGGATGTTGATGTATCCGGAAAGGGTGCGGGCACGCTGCATCGACAGGCGTCCGTTCATCAGGTACCAGCCGAGGTTCCCCTCGATCAGGGACAGCGCGTATACGTCTCGCAGCCAGGTCAGCACCGTGCGGGTGCCTGCATCCGTGGTCTGGGCCAGGGCCCGGGTGAAGGCTTCCCAGCGCAGCAGTTCGCCATGCGCGCGGGCAGCGGCGATGAGCGCGTCCTGCTTCTCGTTGAAGGCGGCAGCCGCGGTAGCGCGGTCCTTGGTGGAGACCCCGCGCAACGCGTCGGCGATCTCCGCGACCATGGTGTTGATCCGGTCGGTGAGCAGCGCGCGCTGGTTGGCCTCGTCCTTGAAGAAGTTCGCGCTCTTGCGCTCATCCCCGGTGTCCGCGAAGGCCTGGCCAACCGAGCGCAGCCCGGTGCGGTGCAGTGCTACGTTCTCGGCCTGCTTGACGACGTAGCGGGCCAGGACCCCGGCGTCGAGCTTGCGAAATTCCTGCCCGTAGTCGGTGAGCAGTCGCTTTCCGACCAGCTGCAAGAGTACGTTGTTGTCGCCCTCGAAGGTGACGTAGATGTCCAGGTCCGCGCGCAGGGAGGTGAATCGGTTTTCGCCAATGAATCCGGCGCCGCCGCAGGCCTCGCGGGCCTCCTGCAAGGTGTCCAGGGCGTCCCAGGTGCTCAGCGGCTTCAATGCAGCGGCAAGGGTTTCCAGGTCCTGGCGGTCTTCGTCGGTGTCAGTGGTTCCGGAGAACACCCCGTCGAATTTTTCCAGCAGGTCCTCGTGGGCGAATGAAGCGGCGTAGGTGCGGGCCAGTCGGGGGATCAGCCGGCGTTGGTGGCGCTGGTAGTCCATGATCGTTTCCTCCCGGGTATCCGAGGAGGCGTTGAACTGGCGGCGCTGGTTGGCGTAGGTCACCGCGATCTGCAGGGCGATCTTCGAGGCCGCGGTGGCGGCCCCGTCCAGGGAAACGCGGCCCTGGACCAGGGTGCCGAGCATGGTGAAGAAGCGGCGGCCGGGGGAGTGGATCGGCGAGGAATAGGTGCCGTCCGCGGTGACGTCGCCGTAGCGGTTGAGCAGGTTGGTGCGGGGGATGCGCACGTCGGTAAAGTGCAGCCGGCCGTTGTCGATGCCGTTGAGCCCGCCCTTGAGCCCGTCGTCCTCGCCGCCGACTCCGGGCAGGAAACCGTTCTCGTCGCGGATGTCAACGTAGAAGGCATGCACGCCGTGGTTTACCCCGCCGGTGATGAGCTGGGCGAACACGGTTGCCGCCTTGCCATGGACGCCGGCGTTGCCGAGGTATTCCTTCCAGGCCGCCTTGAAGGGCGTGTTGATCACGAATTCCTGCGTGTCCGGGTCGTAGGTGGCGGTGGTGCCGATGGAAGCGACATCCGAGCCGTGCCCGATCTCCGTCATGGCGAAGGCGCCGGGGATTTCCAGGGACATGATGCCCGGCAGCCACTTGTCGTGGTGCTCCTTGGTGCCCAGGTGCAGCACCGCGCAGCCGAACAGCCCCCACTGGACCCCGGCCTTGATCTGCAGGGACGGGTCGGCGGTGACCAGTTCCTCGAAGCTGGCGACGGATCCGCCGTGGTTGTCCTCCCCGCCCAGGCGCTTGGGGAAGGCGCGGTGCACGGCCTTGGCGTTGACCAGCTCGTGCAGCTGGGAGAAGACGCGTTCGCGGTGCTCGTCCATGCCCAGGCCCGGGATGCCGCGCACGGCCTCGGTGCCGGCCAGGGCGCGGGCTTCCTTGCGGATGGCTGCCCAACGGCCCAGCAGCTGTTCGCCGAGGGCCGCCACATCGACGGTGGCGTCTGCGGTGTCAAGGGTCATTTGTTCCTGGGTCACTGGCGTATCTGCCTTTCGGTTGCGCTGCCCTCGCGGTGCGGGGTAACTGTCTTGGGGTTCGTAGTGGTTGGTGCCGGCGTCTGTGTGTGCCGTTGTCGGCGGCCATGTGGTTGCGTTCAGGGTCGTTCTGCTTGCGCCTGGTGGGCCACGCCGTGCGTGAGCCAGTCGGCAATGCTTTGGGCGAGTTCCTCGATGCCGGGCCGTTCCTTGGTCTCCGGTGCGCGCAGCCACAACTCGCCGGCGGCCCGCACCATGCCGATGGAGGCGCGCGGCCAGAGCTCAAGGGCGGGGCTGGCAAGCTGACCGGGGGCGATTCCCATGTAGGCGTGCATGCGTTCGCGCATCATCGAGGTCAGTTCGTCGAAGAAGTCGTTCAGCGCGCCCTCGCGCATCCGGCCACCGGCACCGGCCGGGTCGGTGAGCACGTCGACCGAGGGGCTGGCGGTGACGAAGAAGTAGATGTTGGGCGAGTTCGAGGCCATCTGCAGGTAGGCGAGCATCATGGCATGCAGGGCCTCGCCGTTGCCGTTTGACTTGCGTCCTGCAGCGATGACCCCGGCACGGAAGCGCTGGATGACGAATTCGCCCACTGCGTGGCGCAAGCCGTCCTTGTCGCCGAAGTAGCGGTAGAACACCGGCTTGCTGGTGTTGGCGTGCGCGGCGATGTCCTCCATGGAGGCGTTGGGCCCCAACTCGTGAATTGCACGCCGGGCGAGCTTGATCAGTTCGATGCGGCGGGCCGTGCGGTGTGCGTCCCAGCGTGCCGAGCGGCGGTCGGTGCCGGTATCGCCCTGCTGTGCCATGGGGACTTCGGTGGTTGGGTTCTTCACGTTACCCAGCGTATCAGGTACGCTGGGTATCAGTAACCCATCTCACATCTGCGCCAGGAGCCCCACAGCATGTCCGAACCATTGCAAGCCATTCGTCCGGCCGTCGTCATCGGCGGGAACCGCATCCCCTTCGCACGATCCAACGGCGCCTATTCCAGGGCCAGCAACCAGGACATGCTCACCGCCGCACTTGACGGACTCATCGCACGCTTCGGACTGCAGGGACAGCGCCTGGGCGCCGTCGCCGCCGGTGCGGTGCTCAAGCATTCCAAGGACTTCAACCTGGTGCGCGAATCCGTGCTGGGCACCTCCCTTTCCGCGCAAACCCCCGCCTACGACGTGCAGATGGCCTGCGCCACCGGCATGGAGGCCATCGGCTCGCTGGCCAACAAGATCAAGCTCGGACAGATCGACTCGGCCATCGGCGGCGGCGTGGACACCACTTCCGATGCACCGATCGCCGTCTCCGACGGACTGCGTGCGGTGCTCATGGATATCTCCCGCGCCCGCTCCACCAGCGCCAAGCTCAAGGCACTGTCGAAATTCCGCCCCCGCGACCTGGCGCCGAACGCACCGGGCACCGGCGAGCCACGCACCGGCCTGTCGATGGGCGACCACCAGGCGATCACCACCAAGGCCTGGGACATCAGCCGCGAGGCGCAGGACGAACTCGCCCTGGCCAGCCACAAGAACCTGGCCGCCGCCTACGACAGGAACTTCTTCGACGACCTCATCACCCCCTTCGCCGGGGTCTCCCGGGACAACAACTTGCGCGCAGACTCCACCCTTGAAAAGCTTGCGACCCTGAAACCCGCCTTCGGCAGGAACCTGGGAGCCGCGGCAACCATGACGGCCGGCAACTCGACGCCGCTCACCGACGGCGCCTCCGCGGTGCTGCTGGGCTCCGAGGAGTACGCCCGCGAAAACGACCTGCCGATGCTGGCGAACTTCGTGGACTTCGAGGCCGCCGCCGTGGACTTCGTGCACGGTGCCGAGGGGCTGCTGATGGCCCCTGCCTACGCTGTGGCCCGGATCCTGAAGCGCAACAACCTCACGCTGCAGGACTTCGACTTCTACGAGATCCACGAGGCCTTCGCCGGCACCGTGCTCTCCACGCTGGCCGCCTGGGAAAACGAAGATTTCTGCAAGAACAAGCTGGGCCTTGACGCTCCGCTGGGGTCCATCGACCGAAGCAAGCTCAACGTCAACGGCTCCTCGCTGGCCGCCGGCCACCCCTTTGCCGCCACCGGCGGTCGCATCGTGGCCACCCTGGCGAAGATGCTTCACGAAAAGGGTTCAGGCCGCGGCCTGATCTCCGTGTGCGCCGCGGGCGGGCAGGGCGTCGTGGCGATCCTGGAGGCACGCTGATCATGGCCGACAAGTACCTGGAGCTCGTGAACGCCGGCTTCACCAAGAAGCTCGCCAAGTCCCTGGGCCTGCCTCGCCCCTCGATCCTGCGCCGCCACGTGCCCGGCGCCCCGTTGCTGCCCGGCCCACTGTTGTTGCTGGGCAATTCGCCCTCCACGCAGGAACTCGCCGACACGCTGCTGGGCTGGGGCCTTGACGTGCGCCGGCACGCCGTCGGGGTGTCCACGCTCGGCGGAATCCTCCTGCTGCTCGACGATCTCGTTGCCCCGGAGGGGCTCTCGGCGCCCATGCTCGCGGCCGGGCAGGCGCTGCGCCAGCTCGCCCCCGGCGGACGCGTGGTGGGCATCAGCCGCGCCGCGCTTTCCACCGACGCACCCGCGGTCGCCGCCGTGCGCCAGGGCATCGACGGTGCATTGCGCTCGGTGGGCCGCGAGTTGCGCGGCGGGGCCACCGCCAACGGGGTCGTGCTCGGCGAGGGCGTTGCCCCCGCCGCACCCTCGGCACTGGCGGCCCTGCGCTTCCTGCTCTCGGGCCGCAGCGCCTACGTCAACGGGCAGTTCCTGGCCATCGACTCTGCCGAGGGGAAACTGCCGGAGGACTTCGGCAGGCCACTGGCCGGGAAGGTCGCCGTGGTCACCGGTGCCGCACGCGGCATCGGTGCGGCCATTGCCGCCACGCTGCACCGCGACGGCGCCACCGTGGTGGTGGTCGATGTCCCGGCCGCGGGTGACGCGCTGGCGAAGGTCGCCAACCAGGTCTCCGGCACCGCCTTGCAGTTGGACGTGACCCGCGCGGACGCCGGGGAGAAGATCATCGAGCACGCCCTGGCGCGGCACGGGCACCTGGACATCGTCATTCACAACGCCGGGATCACCCGCGACAAGCTGCTGGCCAACATGGACGCCGCGCGCTGGGATTCGGTCATCGCGGTGAACATCTCCTCGCAGCTGGCCATGAACGCGGCATTCCTCGCCGCCGACCTGCCGGGGCTGCGCATCGTCTCCCTGGCCTCGACCTCCGGCATTGCCGGGAACCGCGGGCAGACCAACTACGCGGCGTCCAAGGCCGGGGTCATCGGCATGGTGCGGGCCTCCGCACCCGCCTTTGCGGCCAAGGGCGGCGGCATCAACGCCGTGGCGCCCGGCTTCATCGAGACCGACATGACCGCCAGGATCCCGGTGGCCACGCGTGCCGTGGCCAGGATGCTCATGCCCTCGCTGATGCAGGGCGGGCTGCCTGTCGATGTCGCAGAGGCCATCGGCTTCCTCGCTTCCGACGCGGCGGCGGGCATCAACGGACGCACCCTTCGGGTGTGCGGGCAGTCGCTGGTGGGGGCATGAGCGCGCACACGCGGGTGGTGCTCGATGCTTCCCCGTCGCTCGGATCGCTCTATGCCAAGGCCGCCGGCGCGCGGCTTACGGCCCTGTTTCCGGGTTCCAAGCCGGCGGGCGGCGCGCTGCCGGAGGTCGAGCACCACCTGGAGGGCTTGCAGGTCGATGCGGCCAAGCTGGTTGCCTACCAGCGGCTGATGGGGGACACGGTGCGCGATGAGCTGCCCAGCGTGTTCGTGCACGGGACGGTGTTCCCGCTGGCAATGTCGGTGATGGTGCGCGAGGACTTCCCGCTGCCGCTGCTGGGCATGGTCCACCTGGCCAACCAGGTCACCCACCTCCGGCCCATATCGCCGGGCGCCACGCTCTGGGCCACCGCCCGTGCCGTGAACCTGCGCGAGCACCGCGCCGGCACCCAGCTTGACCTGGTGGTCGAGGCCGGCGAGGGTGCCGATGTGGTGTGGCGCGGGGTCTCCACCTATCTGGCACGCGGGGTGTGGCCCGGGGCCAGGCCGAGCGCCCCTGCGGCACCGAGGCCGCCGCGGGACAATCCGGAACGCACGGCGTCGTGGAGGCTTGCCGCCGATACGGGGCGCGCCTATGCGGCGGTGCTGGGCGACTACAACCCGATCCACCTCTCGGCGGCCTCGGCCCGGGCACTGGGCATGAATCGCGCGATCGCCCACGGCATGTACCTGGCCGGGCGCGCGCTGGCTTCAGCGGCACCGCACGGTGTCGGCTATGACTGGGGGATCGAGTTCGCCACCCCGGTGTTCCTGCCCTCGAGCGTCGATGTGGCCATCCGGGTCGGCGAGCGTGAAACGACATTCAGCGGGTGGGGTGCGCGCAGCGGCAAGCCGCACTTCAGCGGATCGGTCGCCGCGCACGGGAAGGTGCCGCCCGCCGGGGACTAGGTCAGGCAACACACCGCGGGCCGGGAACTGGTGGGGGGCTTTGTGGAAGACTCGAGTTGTTCCCGGCCCGTCGAAAGGTGCAGCCCGCCATGCAGAAGCGTCGACCAGTCGAGATCGGCATCGAAGACTACGCGGACTTCCTCCCGCCTGGCAGGCGACTGCCGCTTGTTTCCCCGGACTCGACGTGGTGGTTCTGGAAGAACCATCGGGTCCACCTCTCCAGGTTCAGAAATCCGGACGCCGCGGTGCGCTTGCTTGTCGTCCACGGCGCGGGAGCCCATGGCGCAGCGCTTTGGCCCGTCGCCGCCCTTCTGGCCGGCGGCCGGGTCGACATCACCGCCGTCGACCTGCCGCTGTACGGGAGAACCGTCACGGGATCGCGCCACACGGTGGTGTACGAGGATTGGATCGCACTGCTGGTTGACCTGCTGACGGCCGAGGACGACGGACGGCCCGTGGTGCTCTTCGGTGCAAGCATTGGCGGGTTCCTTGCTGTTCAG
Source organism: Paeniglutamicibacter sulfureus (assembly GCF_030512175.1). GTDB lineage: Bacteria > Actinomycetota > Actinomycetes > Actinomycetales > Micrococcaceae > Paeniglutamicibacter > Paeniglutamicibacter sulfureus. The sequence continues at coordinate 2,529,501 of NZ_JAULBL010000002.1, forward strand.
GCGGCTGCCGCCTCTCACGGCGTCGCCGCGGTCATCGCCACCTGCCTGCTGGATCCGCGGGATCGGGGGACCCAGGCGGCCCTAACGCGCTTCGGGTCCTTCGCGACGCCCTTCATGCCGTTGCTCTCGTTGGTGAGGGGACCCGTGGCCCGGATCCCGGTGAAGATTTCCTGGATTGCCGACCTGGCGCGCATGGGCCGGGACCCCGCGTTGGGGCGCCTCTGCGCCAGGGATCCACGGGGAGGCGGCGCATGGCTGCCGCTGGGGTTCTTCGCTTCCTATCTGCGGCACCCGCACACCCAGGCCCGAACCGTGCCGCTCGAGGTGCACCTCATGCACCCGGAACTCGATCAGTGGACACCGAAGGCACTGAGCGAGCGCACCCTGCGTACCCTGCCCGGCCCCACCGGCAGCCGGGCGTTGCGCGGTTGCGGCCATTTCCCCCTCGAGGAACCCGGGCTGCAGGACCTTCTGGACGGCCTCGAGGAAGTGCTTACCGACGCGGCATCCGGCCAAGACGCGACGCCGGGCTGAGGGACACGCGGTCCCTCGGGACCGCTTCGGGATTCAGCGACCGCCGGCCGGGCGCAGCATCGCACCGGAATAGGAAGACAGCGCGGCGGCGGCCGTTTGTTCCCAGCCGTGCGCCGCGGCGAATTCGGCAGCCTGCCGACCCAGGCGTCGGCGCAGCGGCTCGTCGGTCGCCAGCTTGGCCAGTGCCACGGCCCACGCGGCAGGCTCGGAACCATCGACCAGGATGCCGGTGCGCCCGTCCTGCACGGCATAGGGCAGCCCGCCAACGCGATGGGCCAGCACCGGGGTTCCGCAGGCCTGCGCCTCGAGGGCCACCAGGCCGAAGGATTCGCTGTAGGAAGGCACGGCCACCACGTCCGTGCTGCGGAAGGCCTCGGCCAGATGCGCGGCGGGCATCGGCAGCGAGAAACTCACCAGGTGCTCCACCGCTTCGGCCTCGACGAGCTTTTGCAGGTTCAGCTCCTTGGACCCCGAGCGCGCCCCGATGACCGAGAGCCTCACGTCCAGGTCGGGCCGTTCGCGGGCGAGGATGCCGAGGGCCCGCACCAGGATCTGTGGGCCCTTGAGCTTCTGGATGCGGCCGGCGAAGAGAACGCGCAGCGAATTCGGCGCGCTCCCGGGGTGCTCGCACACCCCGGGGTTGAAGACGCCGAGGTCCACGCCCGGCTCCACCACGTCCAGCGTTTTCGCGTCGGCGCCATAGAGGTGGATCAATTCCTCGACCTCGGCCGGCGTGTTGGCAGTGAGCCGGTCTGCCTGTTCGCACAAGAGCATTTCGCCGCGAATGCGGGCACCGGATTCCTCGGTCTGCGCCGAGATCTTCTTGACCTTCCCCATGGTGTGCATGGTGTGCACCAGCGGAACCTGCCACGCATCGCGCAGGTGCAGCCCGACGATTCCGGAGAGCCAGTAGTGCGAGTGGATCGCGTCGTAGGGGGCAAGCGTGGCGGCATAGTGCCGGATCGCCAGTGCCACGTCGTCCAGGTGCTCGGCGAGTTCCTCCTTGCTGAGCTTGCCGGCGGGTCCTGCCTGCACCTCGTGGCAGGTGAATCCGGGCGCCACCTCGACGGCGCGGGTTTCACCGGCGCCGCGGACAAAGACATCGACACAAACCCCTTGCTCGGCCAGCGCGAGTGACAGATGGCGGATGTACACGTTCATTCCGCCGGCGTCCCCGGACCCCGGCTGTTCCAGCGGAGAGGTGTGCAACGAAATCATCGCGATGCGCTTGGGAGGGGTCGTGGTTGTGGACATCGGTGCTCGGTCGCCTACTAACGCGCTGGTTGGTTCAAGGGTGCTGGCGTGCCGCCACGTGTGGTGATCGGGCTGGCAAACACCATCATCCTACGCAACGCCACTCACCGCAGAGCCTATTGTCCGAACGGGAGAGAATCACGCATTTGTTCCGATCGATATGACCCTGCTCACAAACTACGCGGTGGTGCGGGGTTTTTCGCCCCAACGGGCGCAAATAGCCTTGTAAACCCGGGGTTTTTAGCCAATGGAACCCCCGAATTGAAGTGCGCCCCAAACCCGTGCTAGAGTCTTATCTCGCCGCGGACAACGGAAACAAAGTTCTTCACGAACTTCTTCCGGTGCAGCGGCCACCAGCGAGGGTGGCGGAATGGTAGACGCGCTAGCTTGAGGTGCTAGTCCACGTAAGTGGGTGGGGGTTCAAGTCCCCTCCTTCGCACGGATCAACCCCCGACCAGACGAAAGTCAGGTCGGGGGTTTTCTCGTACCCGAAGGAACACGCTCGTCGACACGGGCCTATCGCAGCCCCTCGCGCGTTGAACACATACCTCGATAGGGTGGAGGCAGATCGACCCACCACCACGAGAGGCAGAAGGATTCCCCCATGTCAGCTGCGCAGAATGCCCCGGTCACCGTCGTCGCCGAGGATGAGGTTGCCGGCATCTGCCAGGCACTGATCCGGATCGACACCACCAACTACGGCAACAACGAGGGCGCGGGGGAGCGCAAGGCCGCCGAATACGTGGCCGAACTCATCGCCGAGGTTGGACTCGAGGCCACGGTGCTGGAATCCGCACAGGGCCGCGCCAACGTCGTCACCCGCATCGAAGGCACCGACAGGTCGCTGCCCGCCCTGATCGTCCACGGCCACCTGGACGTGGTGCCGGCGTTCAAGGACGAATGGTCGGTGGACCCCTTCGGCGCCGAGATCAAGGACGGAATGATCTGGGGCCGCGGGGCCGTGGACATGAAGGACATGGACGCGATGATCCTCGCGGTGATGCGCGAGATGCAGCGCACCGGCACCCGTCCGCGCCGCGATCTTATCTTCGCGTTCTTCGCCGACGAGGAAGCGGGCGGTGACTACGGAGCGCGCTGGATGGTCGATAACCAACCCGAGCTCTTCGAGGGCGCCACCGAGGCCATCAGCGAGGTCGGCGGCTTCTCCGCCACCATCGACGGCAAGCGTGCCTACCTGCTGCAGACAGCCGAAAAGGGCATCGCCTGGCTCAAGCTCACCGCCGCGGGACGCGCCGGGCACGGATCCCAAATCAACGATGAGAACGCGGTGACCCGGCTGGCCGCCGCCATCACCCGCATCGGCGAGCACGACTGGCCGATCTCCTACACCGACACCACGCGCGCCTTCCTTCAGGGCGTCTCGGAGATGACGGGGATCGAATTCACCGACGACAACCCGCAGGTGCTGCTGGCTGAGCTGGGAAACGTGGCGCGCTTTGTCGGCGCCACCCTACAGAACACGGCCAACCCCACGGTGCTCTCCGCCGGCTACAAGCACAACGTGATCCCCGGGGCCGCCGAGGCGCTGCTGGATGTCCGCACCTTGCCGGGCCAGCACGAACTGGTCATGGAGACGCTGCGCACCCTGGCAGGGCCGGACGTCGAGCTCAGCGCGCTGCACCTTGACCGCGCCTTGGAGGTGCCATTCGCCGGGAACCTCGTCGATTCCATGGTGGCGTCGCTGGGGCGCGAGGACCCGGAAGCGGTGGTGCTTCCGTACATGCTCTCCGGCGGCACCGACAACAAGGCACTGTCCCGCCTGGGCATCACCGGCTACGGATTCGCCCCGCTGCGCCTGCCGGCGGAACTGGACTTCACCGGCATGTTCCACGGCGTCGACGAGCGGGTCCCGGTCGATTCGCTGAAGTTCGGCACCCGGGTGTTGCGCGACCTGCTGACCACCTACTGACAACAGCGCAATATGCCCCCGAAGCACCACCATTACCCGAGCGGAAAGCGAAGAACACACGCGTGAAATCCATCAACGAGGTGCTCGGCACCGAGATGCTCGACCGGTTTCGGGCACGGGCTGCCGGCTACGATGCCGAGAACGCCTTCTGCGCCGAGGACTTCGCCGAGCTCACCGACGTCGGCTACCTGCGGGCCATGCTCCCGGAAGCCCGTGGCGGCTTCGGCTGGGGCATGGAAAGAATGACGGCCGCCCAGCGTCTGCTTGGCACCTATGCACCTGCCACGGCTCTGGCGGTGAACATGCACCTGGTCTGGACGGGCGTTGCGACGCTGCTCGCCGCCCGCGGGGATGACCGCCTGGACATGGTCCTGGACTGGGTGCAGGCGGGGGAGGTCATGGCCTTTGGCGTGTCCGAGGCCGGGAACGACGAGGTCCTCTTCGACTCCGTGACCCGGGCGGTGCCCGACGCCGACGGATCGTACTCCTTCACCGGGACCAAGGTCTTCACCTCGCTGGCTCCGGTGTGGACGCGGCTCGGGGTCTTCGGCAAGCACGAGGGAACCGGACAGGCACAGTTGGTCCACGGCTTCCTGCACCGGGACGCCACCGGGATCGAGATCCCGCAGAACTGGAACACCCTGGGCATGCGCGCCACCCAGTCGAACTCCACCGTGCTGACTGGTGCCCGGGTTTCGGCGGAACACATCCACACCAAGCTGCCCGTCGGACCGGTGCCGGACCTGCTGGTGTTCGGCATCTTCGCCTCGTTCCTCTCACTGACCGCCTCGGTCTATGTGGGGCTGGCCGAGCGCGGCATGGAGCTGGCGGCGGCAAACCCGGCCAAGCGCAGCTCGCTGAAATTCGGCGGACGGACCTACGACCAGGACCCCGACATCAGGTGGCAGGTCGCCGATGCGGGCATGCACGTCCTGAAGCTCGACGCGATGCTGCGGATGACCACGCGCGACCTCGACGACCGGGTGGACCACGGGGGATCCTGGTTCCCGCGGCTGGTCACGCTGCGCACCCAGGCCGGGGACGCCGCCCGCTCCTGCATCGACATCGCCGCCAAGGTCTCCGGGGGCGGGCAGTACTTCCGCGGCTCCGAGCTCGAACGGCTCTATCGCGACGCCTTGGCCAGCCTGTATCACCCCTCGGATGCCGAATCGGCACACTCCACCGTGGCTTCCTGGCTGCTGGGCCCGGTCAAGGAGTAAGGCAGCCGATGCAACCTGGGTGCCGCGTGCATCAGCCGCGGATGTTCAGCGTGGGCTTGACGCGCATGACCCGTCGTCGCATCCAGTACTTTTGGCCTCCGCCCTCGTAGAGGCAGGTGCGCACCAATTCCCACTTGCCGTACTCCGAATGCTCGCGCAGGGCTGCGCGTGCCACCGAGCGATGTTCGCCCGGCAGCGCTGCAATCACCAGGTATTCGAAGAGGTGCTCGGGGTCTCCGGGCATCTGGTCCCGGGGTCGGGCTACGGGGATTTTCTTTTCGATCATGACCCTGTCCATAGTGTGGCTTGTGCCTGTAACGTCGAACACATGAGTACAGACCCGCGTGTTGCCCTCAGTGTATTGATCGGTTGCCTCGAAGAACACCTTTCGGCCGTGGCTGCAAAACGCGGCGCCCAGGACGCCTCGATCAGCTCGGCATTCCTGGCCGTGGCCGATGCCTTTGAGGAGTACGAGGACGCACTCTACGAGTCCTACGAGGAGTTCCTCCCGCTGAGCGTGGTGGAGGAAAGCGACGACGACGATCCGTACGACGAAGACAGCCAGGGGGAACCCGTCACCACGTAGCCAGGCCGGCCATAGCGACTCCGACCACAGTATTAAGTTCGACTCATCATGGAGCGCCAATGGGCCTTGGCGTGCCTTGGTGAAGTAGTGTAGGTACGTGAATTGGTTTGAAGCGGCCTTCCTAGGGCTGATCCAGGGTCTGACAGAATTTCTCCCCATCTCCTCCAGCGCCCACTTGCGCATCGTGGGGGAGTTGCTGCCCAATGCGTCCGACCCCGGTGCGGCGTTCACCGCGATCACGCAGCTGGGCACCGAAACCGCGGTGCTGGTGTTCTTCTGGAAGGACATCGTGCGGATCGTCGGCGCCTGGTTCAATGCGCTACGCGGCCGGGTGCCGCACAGCGACCCCGACGCAAAAATGGGCTGGCTGATCATCATCGGCTCCATCCCGATCGCGGTGCTGGGCCTGCTCTTCGAGGAACAGATCGACACCTCCTTCCGCTCGCTGTGGATCGTGGCGACCACCCTGGTGGTCTTCGGCCTGATCCTGGCGGTTGCCGACTACTACGGCAAGCAGAACCGCGAGCTCACCGCGTTGACCCCCAAGCACGGCATCCTCTTCGGCTTCGCCCAGGCGCTGGCCCTGATCCCCGGGGTTTCGCGCTCCGGCGGAACCATCACCGCCGGGCTGTTCATGGGCTACACCCGCGGTGCCGCCGCCCGCTATTCGTTCCTGCTGGCCATCCCCGCGGTCTTCGCCTCCGGGTTGTACAAGCTGGCCAAGTCCTTCAACGAACCCGGCGTGTACTCGCTGCCGCAGACCGGCCTGGCCACGCTCATCGCCTTCGTGGTCGGGTTCGTCATCGTGGGTTGGTTCCTCAAGTACGTTTCCTCGCACAGCTACAGCCTTTTCGTCTGGTACCGCGTGGCCCTGGGCCTGGCCCTGTACCTCCTGCTGGGCTTCGGTGTGATCAACGCCTAGCAAAATCGGACCCCGAAACCCGGAATAACCGCCGGGTCCGTGGACTTGTTCCAAGTAATTGCATTGCGCCCGGCCACGTTCGGGCAAACACCTAAGAGAAAGGACGCCCCGTGCTTGCATGGTCCGCGCCCACCGTCCCGCATGTCCCGGGAAACGCACCGATCCTTGAGGTGCACGACACCGCCACCGGCCGGCTGAAGGGTACCGCCGACGCCGAGATGTCCAACGCGCCGGCGAGCATCTACGTCTGCGGCATCACCCCCTACGACGCCACCCACATGGGGCACGCCGCCACCTACGTCGCCTTCGACCTGCTGCAGCGCACCTGGCGCGATGCCGGGCGCGAGGTCACCTACGTGCAGAACGTCACCGACATCGACGATCCGCTGCTGGAGCGCGCCGCGGCGACCGGCATGGACTGGCAGGTGCTGGCCCAGGAGCAGACCGACCTGTTCCGTGCCGACATGGAAGCACTGAACGTGATCCCGCCCGAGCACTACATCGGCGCAGTGGAATCCATCACCTGGCTGGTCCCGCTCGTGGAGGAACTCGTCGCCAAGGACCTGGCTTACGCGGTGCCGGGCGAAAACGGCGAGCCGGACGGGGACATCTACTTCGACGCCGCCGCCGCGGCCTCCGACGCCTGGGAACTGGGCACCGTGAGCGGCTATGACCGCGAGACCATGCTCGGCTTCTTCGCCGAGCGCGGCGGAGACCCGGAACGGCCGGGCAAGCGCGACGCCCTTGACCCGCTGCTCTGGCGCGTGGCCCGCGCCGGGGAGCCGGAATGGGACGGCGCCTCACTGGGCGCCGGGCGCCCGGGCTGGCACATCGAGTGTTCGGTCATCGCCCGCCGCTTCCTGCCCGCCCCCTTCACCGTGCAGGGCGGGGGATCGGACCTGATCTTCCCGCACCACGAGTTCTCCGCCGGTCACGCGGCCGCGCTGGACTGCAAGGCGCTGGCACAGTCCTACGTGCACACCGGCATGGTGGGCCTGCACGGCGAAAAGATGAGCAAGTCCCTGGGCAACCTGGTGTTGGTTTCCCAACTGCGTGCCGCCGGCGTGGACCCCGTGGCCATCCGCACGGTGTTGCTGGGCCAGCACTACCGCAGCGACTGGTTCTGGACCGATGAACTGCTCACCCAGGCCCAGGACCGGATGGCCCGCTGGCGCAAGCGCATCGGCTCCACCACACTCACCGAGGCCACGGCCGTGGTCACCCGCATCCGTTCCAAGCTGGCCAACGACCTGGACGCCCCCGCGGCCCTGTCCGTGCTCGATGCCTTCGGCGCCCAGGAACCTCTGGAGGACGACGGCTCGCAAGAGGCCGGCGGGCAGCTGCTCGCCGATGCGCTCGATGCACTGCTGGGACTCAAGATCTCCTAGGTCCCCGTCCGCCGGACAACGGCCGCATGATGAAAAACGCGTCCCCCCGCCCTGTCCCCCCTGCGGGGGCCGGGCGGGGGGACGCGTTGGTGTTGAAGCGCCTGGCTGTCAGTCGCTGGACCCGGGCGTGTCGGGGGCCTGGCCGCCGGTTCCCGGTGTGCCGGGACCTTCTTCCCCCGGCGCACCGGGGCGGTGCCTGCGTTTGAGGTAACGCTCGAACTCGCGGGCGATCGCCTCGCCGGTGGCCTCGGGCAGCTCGGTCTCGTCCTGTGCCTGCTCCAGCTGTTGCACGTAGGCGGCGATGTCCGCGTCCCCGGTGGCCAGCGCGTCGACCCCGCGCTCCCACGCCAGGGCGTCCTCGCCGAGTTCATGCAGGTCCAGGGCCAGCGGCAGAAGCTCCTCCACCCGGTGCAGGATGGCCAGTTGCGCCTTGGGAGAGGGCGGCTGCGCAACATAGTGCGGAACCGCCGCCCAGATCGAGAGCGTGGGCAGCCCCGCGGCCTCGGAGAATTGCGCCAGCACCCCCAGGATGCCGGTGGGGCCCTCATAGCTGCCGGGCAGGGCACCCAGGGCCTCGCAGACCTTCGGGTCGTCGGAAGAGACCGCTGCCTGGATCGGCCGGGTGTGCGGCACATCGGCCAACAGCGAACCCAGCGCCATCACGCCCTGCACGTTTTCCTCCTCGGCGCGCGTGAGGATCTCTGTGATGAAGGCCTTCCACCGGTACGTGGGCTCCACGCCGCGCACCAACAGCAGGTCCACTGGGGATTCGGGCAGCGATGCGCGGTAGATGCGGGTGGTGGGCCACTTGACGACGCGCTTGCCGGCGCCGTTGCGGCGCACCTGCGGGCGGGAGAACTGGTAATCGTAGTAGTCGTCGTCGCCGATGCCAGCGACCTTCACGGCGCCGGTGGCCGCCTTGATGTCCTTGATCGCCGAACTGGCAGCGTCACCGGCATCGTTCCATCCCTCGAAGGCGACCACCATGATGGCCGGGCGCACGGGCCCGGGAATCGTGGAGGCGGCCACCAGGGAGGAAAGTGTCACTGGATCATTCATATCTTCGCTCACATCCTCACCCTAGCGCGCGCACCGGTCGCCGGGGCAAGTGCGCACCCACTAGAATTGGGACATGCCAACCCAGAATCCCGACCCCATGCCCGCGCGCCCCGTGAACTCCCGGATCCAGGGAGTCTTGTGGGACATGGACGGAACCCTGCTTGACACCGAACCCTACTGGATGGCCGCCGAGGCGGCTCTGGTGGCCGAATTCGGCGGCCGGTGGAGCGAGGCCCAGGCCTTGGGACTGGTAGGAAACGCCCTGCCCGACGCCGCCGCCGCGCTCCAGCGCGCGGGCGTCGAGTTGCCCGAGCGCGAAATCATCGACAGGCTCACCGTCGAGGTCCTGGCCGGGGTGGCCCGCCGCGTCGACTGGCGCCCCGGCGCCCTCGAATTGCTGGAGGCGCTGCACAGCGCAAACGTCCCCTGCGGACTTGTCACCATGTCCGAGGAACCGCTGGCCGCCCTCGTGCTGGATCAGCTGCCAAAGAAATATTTCGCTTTCCGCGTCACCGGTGACATGGTTTCCCGCGGCAAGCCGCACCCCGACCCGTACCTGCTGGGACTGGAGAAGCTCGGGGACTTGGTGCCGGACCTTGATCCTTCCCGCGTGGTCGGGATCGAGGATTCCGCCCCCGGCATAGCCTCGGCGGCAGCCAGCGGGATCGTAGCGGTGCTCGTTGAGCACATCGCCCCGGTGCCCGACTCTCCGTCCTGGCAGCGCGTCGAGTCGCTGGCCGGCCTCGACGTCGAATCCCTGGGCGCACTGGCGTCCGTCGGGGTGCGCGCATGAGCGAACCTGCCACCAAGCGCGAGGGGATCCCGCTCGGATCGGTCTTCGGGGTCCCGGTGTCCCTGGCCTGGTCCTGGTTCATCATCACCGGCCTGATCGTGATGGTCTTCGGGCCCACCGTGGCCCGCTCCCGCCCCGACCTGGGGGCCGGCGCCTACCTGGTCGCCTTCACCTACGCGGTGCTGCTGGCCTTCTCCGTGCTCATCCATGAGCTCGCGCACGCCCTGACGGCCAAGTCCTTCGGCTGGCCAGGGGCCCGGATCACCCTGAACCTCTGGGGCGGGCACACCCAGTTCTCCTCCTTCAACGCCACTCCGGGCCGCTCGCTCGCGGTGGCCATGGCCGGCCCTGCCGCCAACTTCGTGATCGCCGGGGCAGGCTACCTGTTGCTGCTGCTCGTCCAGCCAACCGGGGTCGTGTTCCTGCTCTGGGACATCCTGATCTGGGCCAACCTGTTGGTGGCGATCTTCAACGTGCTTCCGGGCCTGCCGCTGGACGGCGGGCGCCTGGTCGAATCGGCCGTCTGGCGCTACACCGGTTCCCAGGACCGCGGCACCATCGCCGCCGGCTGGGCCGGGCGGGTGCTGGTGGTGCTGGTCGTGGGCTGGTTTGTCATCGTCCCGCTGACCCGCAACGAACCGCTGGACTTCCAGGTCCTGATCGTGGCGATCCTGGTCGGCGGGTTCATGTGGGTCGGGGCCTCGCAGGGCATCACGCACGCCAAGCTGCGCCTGCGCCTGCCGCTGGTTTCGGTGCGCGCACTGATGGAGCCCGCCACCGCGATCCGCCAGGACTCCACCCTCGCCGAGGTCACCACGCGCCTGGCCAGCCGCGGCGGACGGGTCATCCTCGTCAATGCGGCCGGCAACCCCGTTGCGGTGATCGACGAGGCAACGCTGCACTCCATCGATGCCGCGGTGCTCGCCCAGACCCCCGCGCTCTCCGCCGCCCGCGCCCTGGACCCCGGCGCCGTGGTCAGCGCCAACGCCGACGGCAGGGCATTGATCGGGTACCTGGCCACGCTGCAGGGCAGCGAATACGCGGTCATCGATGAATCCAACCGCGTCGTCGGGCTGCTGAGCCAGGCGCGCATCGTCGCGGCCATCACCGGCAAGCAGCGCTAGGCGCGCTTCACCGGACACCACACTTCACCACCATCCCAGGACCTAAGGACACAGAACCGAGAATGAGCGACATGCCAGCCACCCCCCACGGCGCCCAGAGCCGCCGCGGCCCCTTCCGCCCCGGCGACCGGGTCCAGCTCACCGACCAGAAGCGCCGGATCAGCACCATCACCCTGACCGAGGGCGGGGAGTTCCACACGCACAAGGGAGTCCTCTTCCACGATGCGCTGATCGGCGCCCCGGAGGGCTCCATCGTGGAGAACACCAACGAGGTCCGCTACCAGGCGTTGCGCCCGCTGCTGAAGGACTTCGTGCTCTCCATGCCGCGCGGCGCCACCGTGGTCTACCCCAAGGACGCGGCGCAGATCATCCAGATGGGCGACATCTACCCGGGCGCCCGCGTGGTTGAGGCCGGCGTGGGCTCCGGTGCCCTGTCCATGTCGCTGCTACGTGCGGTGGGCGATGGCGGCTACCTGCACTCCTTCGAGCGCCGCGAGGAGTTCGCGCAGATCGCCCGCGGCAACGTCGACACCGTCTTCGGCGGCCCGCACCCCGCCTGGGACATCACCATCGGGGACTTCCAGGAGAAGGTCCTCGAAACCGAGGAACCCGGCTCCGTGGACCGCGTGGTCCTTGACATGCTCTCGCCCTGGGAATGCGTCGACGCGGTTTCCACCGTGCTGGCCCCCGGCGGGGTCTGGGTCAACTACGTGGCCACCGTGACGCAGATGTCGCGCACCGTCGAGGCGATCCGCGCCACCGGCCTCTACACCGAGCCCGAGTCCTTCGAGACCATGGTCCGCGGTTGGCACGTCGAGGGCCTGGCCGTGCGCCCGGACCACCGCATGGTCGCGCACACCGCCTTCCTGATCACCTGCCGCCGGCTGGCCGACGGAGCGGTGGGCATCCCGGGCGCCAAGCGCGTGAAGGAGCACACCTACTCGGCCGAGGACCTTGCGACCTGGACCCGCTCGGACGAGCCCGATGCCTGGAACCACGAGGCTCTGGGGGAGCGCGGCGTCTCCGCCCGCAAACTGCGCCGCGCCGCCAAGGACGCCAAGTCGATGACCCAGCGCGGCTCGCTGCCCGAAGGCCAGGAACCGGCTGACGACGTGGACGCCAGCGGCGACACCGCCGCGGACGCCAGCGGGCAGTAGCACGACCAGACCCGCCGTGAGGTCGCGGTCACATTTCCGCCATTGGGCCCCGCCCATGCATAGGATGAGAACAGCAGTGGCGTGTGCCGGCTTACCCCGGCACACGTGTTCCTCGAATTATGTGAAACGGGTGGAAAATGGGCGACGAGACAGATCGCACACGGCTGGAGGGCCAGGTCGCGGCCGCCGAGCGGCAGCTGAACGTGGTGCGGGACAAGAACCGCCTGCTCGATCGGCAGCTCGCCTCGGCGGGAGCCAACAACGCCCGCCTGGTCGCCATGCTGGAGCGCACCCGCGAGGAGATCCTGGCCCTGAAATCGGGGCTGGAGAAGGACGGGGACACCCCCTTCAGCCACGGCACCATCGTCGAACTGCATCCGCGCAGCCAACCCGTCCCGGGCGTGGCGATTTCCTCGACCGGCGTGCAATCTGCCGACATCGTCCAGGGCGGCCGCAAGCTGCGCGTGGGCGTGTCCCCGCTGCTGGACTTCGGAAAACTCGCCATCGGCCAGGACGTGCTGCTCAACGAATCCCTGGTCATCGTCGCCGGACTCGGCTACGAGCAGTCAGGTGAACTGGTCACCGTCAAGGAGGTCCTGGCCGACCACCGGGTGGTGGCCATGGGCAGGGCCGATGACCAGCGCGTCATCCGCCTGGCCGAACCGCTGACCGGGGACATCGTGCGGGTCGGGGACGTGCTGACCCTCGATGCGCGGACCGGCCTGGCCCTGGAAAAGGTGCACCTGTCCGACATGCAGTCGCTGGTGCTCGAGGAGGTTCCGGACATCTCCTACGCCGACATCGGCGGGCTGAGCGACCAGATCGAGGCCATCCGCGACGCCGTCGAGCTGCCCTTCCTGCACCCGGACCTCTACCGCGAGCACGGGCTCACCGCGCCCAAGGGCATCCTGCTCTACGGCCCTCCGGGCTGTGGCAAGACGCTGATCGCCAAGGCGGTGGCGCATTCGCTGTCCGAGCGCACCAACGAACGCAACGGCGACACCGGCACGGCCAAGAGCTACTTCCTGAACATCAAGGGCCCCGAGTTGCTGGACAAGTACGTCGGGGAAACCGAACGCCACATCCGGCTGATCTTCTCCCGGGCCCGCGAAAAGGCGGCCGGAGGAAACCCCGTGGTGGTGTTCTTCGACGAGATGGACTCGCTCTTCCGCACCCGCGGCACCGGCGTCTCCTCCGACGTGGAAACCACCATCGTCCCGCAGCTGCTGGCCGAGATCGACGGCGTCGAACGGCTGGACAACGTCATCGTCATCGGCGCCTCCAACCGCGAGGACATGATCGACCCGGCGATCCTGCGCCCGGGGCGCTTGGACGTGAAGATCAAGATCCGCCGTCCCGACGCCCAGGGAGCCGCGGAGATCTTCGCCAAGTACCTCACCTCCGACCTCCCGCTGCACCCGGACGACCTGGCCGAGAACGGAAACGATCCGGCGGCAACAGTGCGCGCGATGATCCAGGCGACCGTCGATGCCATGTACTCCACCGGGGAACAGAACCAGTTCCTCGAGGTCACCTACGCCAACACCGAAACGGAGATCCTCTACTTCAAGGACTTCGCCTCCGGAGCGGTGATCCGCAATGTGGTGGACCGGGCCAAGAAGTCGGCCATCAAGGCGCTGCTCACCGGCCAGGAGCGGGGGTTGCGCATGGACTACCTGCTCGAGGCGGTCGTGGAGGAATTCCACGAGCACGAGGACATGCCCAACACCACCAATCCCGACGACTGGGCGCGGATCTCCGGGCGCAAAGGCGAACGCATCACCTTCATCCGCACCATCGTTGCGGACAAGAACGGGCGCGGGAAGACCCTGCCGGCCCCGGGGTCCGACGAAACGGGGCAGTACCTGTGAGCGTGCACCGGGTCATGGGCCTGGAGACCGAGTACGGAGTGCTGGCCCCCGCGATGCCCGGGGCCAACGCCACCATGCTCTCGGCCCAGGTCATCAACGCCTACGCGGCCACCATCCGGGAGGCGCGCGGGAAGATCGCCGGCACCCACTGGGACTACACCGACGAGACGCCGCTGAACGACGCACGTGGCTTTACCCAGCCGCGTGCCACCGCGGATCCCTCCCAGCTCACCGACCTGGAACCGGAGCTGGATGCCGAGCAGGTGGCCATGGCCGGCGGGGACGTGACCATTGGCTCCACGCTCTACGAGGGCGGGGACAACGACCACGAAGTGCTGATGAACATGGTGCTGGGCAACGGCGCAAGGCTCTACGTCGACCACGCCCACCCGGAATATTCCTCCCCGGAGACCACCAACCCCTTCGACGCGGTGCTCTACGACCAGGCCGGGGACCACGTCGCCCTGGCGGCGGTGCGGCGCATCGAGTCCCTGGCCGGGCTGCCGGATGTGCACCTGTACAAGAACAACACGGACAACAAGTCGGTGTCCTACGGGGCGCACGAAAACTACCTGATGCCCCGGGAGGTGCCCTTCGACTCCATCGCCGCCGGGCTCATCCCGTTCTTCGTCACCCGCCAGGTCATCTGCGCCTCCGGGCGGGTGGGCCGCGGCATGCTGGGCCAATACCCCGGCTTCCAGGTCTCCCAGCGGGCCGACTTCTTCGAGGCGCAGATCGGGCTGGAGACCACGATCCGCCGCCCCATCATCAACACCCGCGACGAGCCGCACGCGCACTGGGAGAAGTACCGCCGGCTGCACGTGATCATCGGGGACGCCAACCTCGGGCAGGTCTCCACGCTGCTGCGCACCGGAACCACCGCGCTGGTGCTGGCGATGATCGAGGCGGGCACCGTCCCGGCGATTGAGCTGCGCGACCCGGTCGCGGCCCTGCAGGCCATCAGCCACGACCCCACGCTGCGCACCAAGGTGGAGCTAGTTGACGGGCGAAAACTCACCGCGCTTGAGATCCAGTGGATCTACGCCCAGGCGGCGGCCGAGCACAGCGGGGCCACCGATGCCGACGACGAGGCGACCGTGGAGATCCAGCGCCGCTGGGAGGAAACCCTGCAGCTGCTGGAAACGGACATCTTCTCCGCTGCCTCCACCGTGGATTGGGTGGCCAAGTACAAGCTCATGACCTCCTACGCGCAGCGCCACGGCGTGGATTTCTCCGACCCTCGGATCGCACTGATGGACCTGCAATGGGCCGACATCCGCCCGGAAAAGGGGCTCTACCACCGGCTGGCGGCGCGCGGGCTGATGGAAACGCTCTATTCCCCGGCGCAGATCGCCCTGGCCGCAACCAACCCGCCGACCGACACCCGCGCCTACTTCCGCGGGCGGGTGCTGAGCCAGTACCCGGAGCACGTGGTGGCAGCGAGCTGGGACTCGGTCTCCTTCACTGTCCCCGGGGCCCGCAAGCTCGAGCGCATCGCGACGCTGGAGCCGCTGCGCGGCACCAAGGCCCTGGTCGGGGACCTGTTGGATGCGCAATTGTCGATTCACGAGTTCATCGCCACGCTGCGGAGCTAAAGCCCCTACCCAGTGGCAAGATGTAGATACCAGCGAAAACAGTGCCGGGCACCGCAGCGACGGGGCCGGACACGTACGACACGGAAAAGAGCGGGACGGCAATGACACAGGAACAGCACTCGGGACAACGCCGCGAGGACACCCAGGCCCAGGAGACCGAGCAGGAAGTTGCCGCAGCGGCCGGCCAGGACGCCGGTGTGGATGACCTTCTCGATGAGATTGACGGGGTGCTGGAGCGCAACGCCGAGGAATTCGTGCGCGGCTTCGTGCAAAAGGGCGGCCAGTGATCGAGCTCGGTCCCGGTCCCTCCTTCGTGGAATACCTGAACCGGGACCGGCCCGACCTGCTGCCCGGTGCCCCGATCCAGTCCCAGGGCGCTTCCGGCGCCGCGGGGCAGGTGCCCCACGGAACCACCATCGTCGCGCTCTCCTACGCCGAGGGCATCGTGATGGCGGGGGACCGGCGCGCGACCATGGGCAACGTCATTGCCAGCCGCCGCATCGAGAAGGTGTTTGAGACCGATAGGTTCTCGGTGGTCGGCATCGCCGGGGCCGCCGGGGTCGCCATCGACATCGCCAAGCTCTTCCGCGTGGAACTGGAGCACTACGAGAAGATCGAGGGCACCCGGCTCTCGCTGGATGGCAAGGCCAACCGCCTGGCCTCGATGATCCGCGCCAACTTGACCTTGGCCATGCAGGGCATGAGCGTGATTCCGCTCTTTGCCGGCTACGACACCCTCGCCGGCACCGGGCGGATCTTCTCCTTCGACATCACCGGCGGGCTCTACGAAGAGGTGGAGCACCACTCGGTCGGCTCCGGGTCCCCGTACGCCCGTGGCGCGCTGAAAAAACTTTGGCAACCGGACATGGATGCGACGGCCGCGGTGCGCGTGGCCGTGGAGGCCCTCTACGACGCAGCCGACGACGACTCGGCCACCGGGGGACCGGATGCGGTGCGCAAGCTATGGCCCGTGGTCTACGCCGTGGACTCCCATGGGGCCCGCCGCGTGGAGGACGCGATCCTCGCCGAGATGGCACGGTCGATCATTGCCACGCGGACCGATGACGGGAAGGAAGCCTAGATGAGCGCGCAATACTACGTTTCGCCCGAGCAACTCATGAAGGACCGGGCGGATTTCGCCCGGAAGGGTATTGCCCGGGGCCGGGCCGTCATCGTGGCCTCCTGCGCCGACGGCATCGCGCTGATCGCGGAGAACCCCTCCGGCTCGCTGCACAAGATCGGTGAGATCTACGACAGGATCGCCTTCGCCGCTGTGGGCAAGTACAACGAATTCGAGTCCCTGCGCCAGGCCGGGGTGCGCTATGCAGACACCCGCGGCTATTCCTACTCC
The DNA here is from genome assembly GCF_030512175.1 of Paeniglutamicibacter sulfureus. GTDB lineage: Bacteria > Actinomycetota > Actinomycetes > Actinomycetales > Micrococcaceae > Paeniglutamicibacter > Paeniglutamicibacter sulfureus. Next base: position 2,546,285 of record NZ_JAULBL010000002.1, read on the forward strand.
CGCCACGACGTGACGGGCCGCGGCCTGGCCAGCGTCTACGCCCAGTCCCTGGGCGCGGTGTTCACCGCCGAGGCCAAGCCCTTCGAAGTGGAGCTTGCGGTTCTGGAACTGGGCGAAACGCCGGCACTGGACACCTTGTTCTCGCTGAATTTCGACGGGTCGATCGCCGAGCAGCCCGGCCACATCATCATGGGCGGCGACACCCCCGCCATTCGCGAGGCCTGGAACGGATATTGGGCAGGGAAAGACCTGGCCGCCGCCGGGACCGACGAGGTCATCCGCGCCGCCGCCCTGGTGCTGCCGGGGGTTGGGGAAAGCCCCGAGGACGCCCGGTTGTTGGAGGTCGCGGTGCTTGAACGCGTCACGTCCTCGGGTTCGCACCGCCATTTCCGCCGCCTTGACACACCAACCATTGCCCGGTTCCTGGGCGCAGGGAAGTAGACACACATGGACCGCAGGATCTACGGCATCGAGACCGAATACGGGATCAACTACTCCGATCCCGGGGGCCGTCCGCTCACGCCGGAGGAATCGGCACGTTACCTCTTTCGCCGGGTGGTGGCCTGGGGGCGTAGCTCCAACGTGTTCCTCACCAACGGGTCCAGGCTTTACCTCGATGTCGGTTCGCACCCGGAATACGCCACTGCCGAGTGCGACGAGCTCCGCCAGCTGATTGCGCACGACCGGGCAGGGGAGTCAATCCTCAACGACCTGGTGGCCAGCGCGGAGGAGCGCATGGCCGCCGACGGGTTCAACGGCCGGCTGTACCTGTTCAAGAACAACACCGACACCGCCGGGAACTCCTACGGCTGCCACGAGAACTTCCTGATCCCGCGCAAGCTCGAGTTCGCCCGGCTCGCCGAAATCCTGATCCCGTTCCTGGTCACGCGGCAGCTTATCGCCGGGGCCGGCAAGATCGTGAACATCGACGGTGAACCGCTCTACGCCTTCTCCCAGCGCGCGGACCATGTGTGGGAAGGCGTCTCCTCGGCCACCACCCGGTCGCGGCCCATCATCAACACCCGCGACGAGCCGCATGCAGACGCCGAGTACTTCCGGCGTCTGCATGTCATCGTGGGGGACTCGAACATGTCCGAGACAACCCAGCTGGTTAAGCTCGGGGCGACCGACTTGATGCTGCGGATCATCGAGTCGGGGAAGATCATGGAGGACCTGCGGCTGGAAAACCCCATCCGCTCCATCCGCGAGATCTCCCACGATTTCAACGGCACCACCCTGGTCAAGCTCGCCAACGGCAAGCACCTCACCGCGCTCGCGCTCCAGCGCCGCTTCCTGACACTGGCCACCGACTTCGTTGCCCGCGAGGGAGCACACCACGATCAGGTGCCGGCCGTGCTGGATTTGTGGACCCGCACCCTGGATGCGGTGGAATCGGGGAACTTCTCCGGGATCGACACGGAAATCGATTGGGCCATCAAGCACAAGCTGATCAATTCCTATGCCAACCGCCACCAGCTGGACCTGGGTGCCCAGCGCCTGGCGCAGCTGGACCTGACGTACCACGACATCGACACCAAGCGCGGGCTCTTCCATGTGCTGGCGGCCCGGGGCAAGGTGGCTTCTGTGGTGGATCCGGCGGAGATCGCCTTGGCCGTTGACAACCCGCCGCAAAGCACGCGGGCCAAGTTGCGCGGCGATTTCGTCCGGGCCGCCAAGAACGCGGAGCGGGACTTCACCGTTGACTGGGTGCATTTGAAGCTCAACGACCATCCCGGCCAAACGGTGCTCTGCAAGGACCCCTTCGCCAACGAGGACTCCCGCGTGGAGGCACTGATTACGGCCATGGGCGGCTAGCCCCCCATCCGTCCCGTTGCAGCGTCCAATAAGGAGATTCACAGTTTCGGCCTTTAAGCTGGCTTTAGTCAGGTTCGAAAGCTCACCGCACAGCGTGGGTGTTTCCAGTTCCAAAATCCCCAACTGAAAGTTGATTTCGTGCGCAAAGTAATGGCACTCGTTGCAACGGCCTCGTTGCTGCTGGTGACGGCCTGTGGTTCAACCACCGCGGCATCCAGCGGTGACGTTGCGCCGTTGGAATCGATCAAGGTCACCCCCGGTGCGGATGATTCCTCGGATCCGACCGTCACCTTCGACACCCCGCTGGTTGCCACGGCAACCGGCGCCAAGGTCATCGTCGAGGGCAAGGGCGAGGACATCAAGGAAAACCAGAACGTCAAGTTCAAGTCCATCGCCTACAAGGCCGAGGATGCCAGCCTGCTCGGATCGGGCTTTGCCGGGGAACCGGTGACCTTGCCGACCAACGAGGAATTCAAGGCCCAGCTCCCGGCGCTTTATGAAACCCTCCTGCAGGCCAAGGTCGGCTCCTGGGTCGCCATGGTCGAGCCGGCAGCCGAGGCAGCACCCGCCGAAGGTGCTTCGCCCTCTGCAAGCCCCGGCGAGGCAAAGGCCGAAACCGTGGTTGTCCTGAAGGTCGTGGCCAGCGAGCCGATTCCAGAGGCTTCCAAGAAGCTAGGAGCCGATGAGGTCAAGAAGCTCAAGGACGAAGGATCCCTACCTACCTTCGAGATGAAGGATGAGAAGCCGTCCATCACCATCCCGAAGGACAAGGGAGTTCCTGCAGGCTTGGTCGTTGACGTCGTCAAGGAAGGCACCGGCAAGGTCGCCACTGCCACCTCGGACGTGTCAGCCAATTACACCGGCGTCCGCTGGGAAGACGGCAAGCAGTTCGACTCCAGCTATGACCGTGGCGAAGCGTCCGACTTCAATCTCTCCGGCGTCATCCCGGGTTGGACCCAGGGACTGGAGGGCCTGAAGGCCGGTACGCAGGTCATGCTCACCATTCCGACAGATCTGGCCTACGGGGCGGATGCGGCATCCCAGGGGCGACCTGCGGGACCGTTGGTCTTTTTTGTTGAGCTCAAGGAAGTAAAGTAGCTAAAAGCTTTTAGCAACCAACCGAAAGGATTCCACCATGTCTTTTGGACAGCGTGATTACGACCGTACCAAGCCGGAGATTGAATTCCCGGGCACCGATGCCCCGACCGAACTGAAGATCGAGGACATCGCCGTTGGCGATGGCGCCGAGGTCGTTCCGGGCTCAAACATCTCGGCCCACTACGTCGGTGTGGCATGGTCCACCGGCGAGGAGTTCGACTCCTCCTGGGGCCGCGGCGCCCCGCTGGACTTCCGCGCCGGTGTCGGCCAGGTCATCCAGGGGTGGGACCAGGGCCTGATCGGGATGAAGGTCGGCGGCCGCCGCCGCCTGGACATCCCCTCGGAGATGGCCTACGGCTCCCGCGGTGCCGGTGGAGCCATCGGCCCGAACGAAGCACTGATCTTCGTCGTGGACCTGGTGGCTGTCCGCTAAGCACAGCAATTCGCCTTTGGCCGTGTTTTCCCAAGTTAAACGGGGGAGAACACGGCCAAAGGCCGTTAACGCGGCGTTGCATTGGCTCGGCCTTGTCGCCAAAGGGTAATCTTGCGAGCGTGGCTCAAATTAACTCCGGCGGTCCTTCCCGTGCCGAGAAACTCGTCAGTCTTACCTATGCGTTGATCAACACCCCGCATGGATATTCCAAGCGCGAACTGCGCAAGATCGTCGATGACTACCAGTCGCTGAGTGACGCCGCATTTGACCGTAAATTCGACCGGGACAAGAAAGACCTGCGTGAAATGGGCGTGCCGGTAAAAACCCTCGGCACCGGCTCCGAGGAGCGCTACCTGATCACCCCGGCCAGTTATCGGCTGCCCGAAGTGAGTTTCACGACCGAGGAAGCCGCGGTACTGGGCCTTGCTGCACAGTTGTGGAAGGACACCGACCTGGAATCCTCGGCCACCCGAGCCACTGGTCGGCTATCGGCCGGGTTGGAGGACACCGGCCGCGGGGTACGGTTCACGGAGTATGTTCCCCGATTGCATGCCGCCGGACCGGCGTTTGCCGCCTGCCTTGAGGCAGTCTGGGCACGGCAGGTCCTGTCTTTTGAATACCTGGACGCCCAAGGCCGTGCCAGCGATCGCACCGTGGACGCCTGGGGGATCGGTTCGCGCTTCGGCAACTGGTACCTGGTCGGACTGGACCACGACCGCCAGGACGTGCGCATGTTCCGGCTGACCCGCATCCTCAGCGATATCCGCACTGGCCACCAGCATTCTTCTCGCCCCACTGGATTCTCCATGGCGGACACCTTGGGTGGCCTGAATCCAGACATTGCCGGTGAAAAGGCCCGGCTGTCGGTGGCCAAGGATTCCGGCTGGGCGCTTCGTTCCCGGGCAGAATCCATTTCCCCCGGCGATGACCACGATGTACTGGTGGTGCAATTCCACGACCTGCTGGGCCTTTCGGCCGACGTGGCAAAATTGGGTGCCGATGCCAGCGTGCTGGAACCCGCTTCCCTTGCAACGGCCGTGCGCCGCAGGCTCGAGGGGGCACTGGCCGCCCAGCAGGCGCCCGTACCCGCCTACAAGCTCAGCAAACGACGCAATGTCGGGCGCCCTCCGTCCACCGAGGCAGTCGCCCGAAACCTCGACATCATTTCCTATGTGGCCAAGTTCGGTTCACCTACCGTTGAGCAAACGGCCACCCACTTCGGGTTGACTGAAAAGCAGCTTTTGGCCCACCTGCAGACGATCATGATGTGCGGGGTGCCAAACGGGCTGCCCGATGAATTGATCGACGTGGAATGGGAGGCGGGAACCATCAGCATCAACAATGCAGAGGCCCTCAATGCGCCCATCCGGCTCAGCCTTACCGAGGCCGCGACCATGCTGGCCGGTTTGGCATCGCTGCGCGGACTGCCGGACTTCGAACATGCCCACGCGGTCGACTCGGCCTATGGGAAGCTGCAGGCAGCCGCGGTGGGATTCGAAGGACTGGAATCGGTATTGTCCATTGCCTTGCGCTCAACCGAGGAAAGCGAGATCTACGCTGCCTTGGTGCGGGCCATCCGTGAACACCAGACGGTGGAGCTGACGTACTACAGCGCTTCCAGCGACGCACTGGGTGTCAGGCAGGTCGAACCCATTCGTCTCGTGGAGAACGCGGGCCGGCAGTACCTTCGCGCCTTCTCGGTGCCCAACAACGAAATCCGCAGTTTCCGCATCGATAGGATCCAGTCGGCGACGTTCAGCGGCCAGCAGTTCACCTTTGCCCCGGGTCGGCATGACGACCAGGACGATATCTTCTTCACCCCAAGCCCCACCGACGAGTTGGTTGTCCTGGGCTTCGGTCCTCGCCTGGCTTCGCTCGTGGATGAATTCGCCCCGGAGCAGTGGGCCAAGGGCGCGAATGAAAACATCGCGGAGATTCGCATGACTTCCACTTCCACTCTCCCGGGAATGGTGGCCTACCATGGCGGGGACCTGCGAGTTGTTGAACCTGCCCCGCTATGCGCCGAGGTCGAAGCATGGCTCAGTGCGGCAGTGGCCAACTTGGAGGTGAAGTAGTGATGTTCGCATGGTGGTTCTGGGTGTTGCTGTGGATCGTGCTCGCCTTGGGCACGCTGCTATTCCTTGTCCTGGCCGCAATCCGGCTCTTTCGCGGCTTCATGGCGCTGACCCACGAAGTCGGCGATGCCATGGACCGGGTGGGCTCCGCCATGGATGAGGAGGCGCTACCCCGGGATTATCCCGAGGTACCGGAGCGCACGCCGTCTGGAATAGCAGCTCTCTTCCAGGACCGGGATATCGCCAAGGAGGCGCACGCTGCAGGAAAGCTGCGCCGTTCCACCGCGCGCCGCAACGCGCGCATTGAACGCAAAGCCCAGCGCGGACAACCCCAACGCGTAGGCGATTTAGAATTGTTCTGACGTAGACTTAAAACGATTGAAAGGTAGGTTCCCCAATGGGTGGAATCCAAGGATGGCATCTGGTCATCATCGTAATTTTGGCACTCTTGCTGTTCGGTGCCCCGAAGCTTCCGGGTTTGGCCCGCTCTGTTGGCCAGTCCCTGCGTATCTTCAAGTCCGAGGTCCGTCAGATGAAGGACGACGACAAGGCGCCCGAGGCCGGCGAAGAAACCGTCGAGGGCAAGATCGTTGACCCCGACCGTCGTGAGAACAACTCCTAGTCCTTCGTGAGCGAACAAGACGTGGACTCCAAAAAGGGACGGAAGAACAATCCCGAGGGCCGCATGGCCCTCAAGGCCCATCTGGTTGAAGCCCGGAACCGTCTCTTCATTTCACTGATCGCGCTGGTTTTGGGAACGGTCGGCGGATTCTTCCTTTATGACGAGGTCCTCGGGCTGCTCATCTCCCCGGTCCGTGCATACGGCGGGGAAGTCAACTTCACTTCCGTCATGGCACCTTTTGACATCATGCTCAAGACCTCGTTGCTCTTGGGGCTGGTGTTCTCGGCACCGATCTGGATCTACCAGCTCTGGGCATTTATCGTACCGGGGCTGAAGAAGAACGAACGCAACACGGCCATCGGGTTCGCCGCAGCCGCTGCGCCGCTCTTCATCGTGGGCGTAGGCATGGCCTATTGGGTCTTGCCCCATGCCTTGAAGTTCTTCATCTCATTGACCCCGGAGAACGCCCAGTCCTGGTTGACGACCGACACATACCTACCGTTCGTGTTCCGGCTGTTGATCGCCTTCGGGCTGGCCATGCTGGCACCGGTGCTCATGGTCGGGTTGAACCTGGTCGGCGTCCTGAGGGCGAAGTTGATCCTTCGGCATTGGCGCATCACGGTCTTCCTCATTGCCCTCGTGGCCGCCATGGCGGCTCCGGGCGGAGATGCAATCACCATGTTTGCATTGGCCGGTCCATTGTTCGTGACCTTCGCGACGGCAACATTGATTTGCCACCTGAACGACCGCAAGCGAGACAAGAAGCGGGCCCAGCTCGAGGCCGAAAACGCCGCCAGTGCCGGCGAGGGATCCATCATTCCCGATTCGCCGGATCTCCCATAGGGACACCCCCCGTGCCCGGAGTACGGACACGGGCGCACCTACTACCCTCCTGAAAGGGGTCGCAGCGTGAGCATGCCGGCCGAGCGATTTGACGCAGCCAAGAACCAACCCGAGGAGAGCGAAAGCGGGCTCCCCGAGTTCCGGGCCTCACTGGGATTCGACCTCGACCCCTTCCAAGAGGAAGCCTGCCGGGCGGTGGCGTCGGGTTCCGGGGTCCTGGTGGCTGCACCCACCGGCGCGGGAAAAACGGTGGTGGGGGAGTTCGCCATATTCCAGGCGCTTCGCACCGGACGCAAGGCCTTCTACACAACCCCCATCAAGGCGCTCAGCAACCAAAAGTACAGCGACCTCGTGGCCACCTACGGTCCCGAACGCGTTGGTCTGCTCACCGGCGACATGACGATCAACGGCGAGGCCGAGATCGTCGTGATGACCACCGAAGTCCTGCGCAACATGCTGTATGCGGATTCGGACACCCTTGATTCCCTGGGCTACGTCGTCATGGACGAGGTCCACTATTTGGCGGACAAGTTCCGCGGCGCGGTGTGGGAAGAAGTCATCATCCACTTGCGCGAGGATGTCCAGGTCATATCGCTCTCCGCCACGGTTTCCAACGCCGAGGAGTTTGGCGGCTGGCTCGACGCGGTGCGGGGCGATACCCGCATCATCGTCTCGGAGCACCGTCCGATTCCGCTCTTTCAGCACGTGATGGTCGGTGGCCGCCTTGTCGACCTGTTTGCCGAGGATGTTTCGTTCGACCAGGTGGCCGATACCCCGGAACGGGTGGCCGAGGTCAACCCCGAACTCACCAAGATGGCCCACCGGGGTCTCACCGGCTCCCGGGGCCGCGTCCAGCGCGGACGTGGCCGCCGCGGCGGGGGAGGGACCTGGGGAGAGAAGCGCGAGCAGATGGGCACGCGCGTCTCCCGACCGGACATGATCATGGCCCTTGACCATGCCGGGTTGCTTCCGTCGCTGGTCTTCATCTTTTCCCGCAACGGCTGCGACGCCGCCGTTGCCCAGTGCGTCCGCTCGGGGCTTGCGCTGACCACCATCGCGGAGTCCACCGAAATCGAACAGACGATTGACATCGTCGCCCACAAACTGCCGCCGGACGACCTCGAAGTGCTGGGCTTCTGGCCGTGGCGCGAAGGACTCATGCGAGGCTTTGCTGCCCACCATGCGGGCCTTTTGCCAATCTTCAAGGAGGTCGTTGAAGACCTCTTTGTCCGCGGCCTCGTAAAGGCAGTTTTCGCGACCGAGACGCTTGCCTTGGGCGTCAACATGCCTGCCCGGTCGGTGGTCATGGAAAAGCTCGAGAAGTTCAACGGCGAATCCCACGTGTCTGTCACCGCGGGGGAGTACACCCAGCTGACCGGCCGTGCCGGGCGTCGGGGCATCGACGTCGAGGGGCACGCGGTGGTCCTGTGGCAACAGGACACCGATCCGGCGGCCATCGCGGGGCTTGCCTCCAAGCGGACCTACCCGTTGAATTCGAGTTTCCGTCCGACCTACAACATGTCCCTGAACCTCACCTCGCAGTTCGGCCGGGAGCGGGCTCGCGGCATCCTGGAAACCTCATTCGCCCAGTTCCAGGCGGACCGTTCCGTGGTCGGCATGGCTCGCCAAGTACGCTCCCGCGAGGAGTCGCTGGCTGGCTACGCCAAGTCAATGACCTGCCACATGGGGGACTTCAAGGAATACGCCGCCTTGCGCGAGCAATTGTCAGTGGCGGAGAAGGAGGCCTCGAAAACCATTTCGAGGCTGCGCCGCTCGGCAGTCAGCGAATCCCTGGAATCCCTCACGCGCGGGGACATCATCGAAATCCATGGGGCCAGGAAGCTTGGCCGTTGCGTTGTCATTGAGTTGGACAACTCGTGGCACGACCCGCGCCCCACGGTACTGACAGAGGACAAACACATCCGCCGCGTCGGGGTCCAGGACCTCAACGGCCCGGTTGAGGTGATCTCGCAGATCCGGATCCCCAAGGGCTTCACCGGCCGCAGTCCCAAGGAACGCCGGGACCTGGCCGCTTCGCTGCACAACGCACTGGCCGAATCGCGTCCGCCACGCCGCGGCGCCCCGGAGTTCACCTTCAGCGGCAGCGATGAACAGGAAGAGCTCATTGTTCGGCTGCGTGCAGCGCTCAAGGCCCACCCGTGCCATGCCTGCCCGGAGCGCGAGGACCATGCCCGCTGGGGTGAACGCCACTCGAAGCTGCTGCGCGACACCAACAAGCTGCGCGCCCAGATCAGCGGCCGCACCAATACCATTTCAAAGACCTTTGACCGCGTCGCGAAGGTGCTCGAGGACTTCGAGTACCTCGTGCCCGCCTCGGACGACCTGGGCCAGGCCCAAATCACCGATGCCGGTCAGCGGTTGCGGCGCATCTACGGCGAACGCGACCTCCTGACATCCCTGGTCATGGAAACAGGCGCCATGAACGAGATGACCGCCGAGGAACTGGCCGGATTCATTTCCGCCCTGGTTTTCCAGGCGCGACGCGAAGACCACGGCCCCGATCCGCGGATGCCGACCGCTAAGGTTCAAATCGCCTGGGAGACCTCAGTCAACTTGTGGTCGCGCCTCTCCGACGCCGAGGCCAACGCGGGCCTGCCCGAGACCGTAGCCCCGGACTCCGGGTTGATCTGGCCGATCTACAAGTGGGCCCGGGGCTCGGATTTGCGCGAATGCCTCCGCGGCACCGACCTGGCCGGCGGCGATTTCGTGCGGTGGGCCAAACAGGTCATTGACGTGCTTGACCAATTGGCCAAGATCCCGGACCTGAACACCGGACTTGCCCGGTCCTGCAACCAGGCGGTCCAGCGGATCCGCCGCGGGGTCGTCGCATATTCAAACGTGGTGGACTGAGTCCCGCCACCGCGGGACCACTCACGACAGGATTGAAGGACGCCGACACAATGGGCGTGCTTGAGAAAAGTAAAGGTAGACAATGTCTCTTGAGATGTACCGCAATGGTTCCATCTATTCCCCGGCCGATCCCTTTGCCACGGCGATGCTGGTCGAGGATGGGACGGTGGCGTGGATCGGCACCGAGGCAGCGGCAGGCGCCTTGCTAGACGCACGGATGACCGAGATTGATTTGCAGGGGGCCCTCATCACGCCGGCCTTCGTGGACTCGCATGTGCATCTGGCATCGTTGGGTGCCCGCCTCAAGGGCCTGGACCTCGGTGCCGCCCGCAGCGCCACCGAGGTGCTCGCAGCCGTGGACGTGGCCGCGGCCAACACCTCAGGGACCATCCTCGGTGCAGGATGGGACGAGTCGACCTTCGCCTCCGGCACATTGCCCACGTCCGACCAGCTACACCGGGCAGCCCCCGACCGGGAGATCTACCTGGCGAGGGTCGACGTGCACTCCGCACTCATCAGCCCCGCGCTGGCACATCGCGTCGGCCTCGTGCAAGGTCCCGAGTACGTCGATGGGTTGGTACGCGGGACTGCCCACGAACGTGTCCGGTCGGCAGTATTCGCCTACGACCCCACAGCGAACACCGAAAACCGCAATCTTGCCCTTCAGCACCTGGCTGCCACGGGACATGGGACCGTGGTCGAAATGGCCGCCGAGCACATCTCCGGACGCGCCGACCTCGAGGCGCTGCTGGCCCGCACCGACGCCGAGAAGGCTTCCAGCCCCGAGGTCTACGCCTATTGGGGCCAGGCAGTGGGCACCGAGGAGGAAGCCCGCTCTTTGTTGGCATCGTTCAATTCGCCCTCCGTGGTGGGATTGGGCGGCGACCTGAACATCGATGGCTCGATCGGTTCCCGTACAGCGTTGCTGCGCGCCGACTACTCCGATGCCGCGGGGGAGAGGGGCACCTCCTACCTGGATGTTGACAGCATCAGCGCCCATGTTGCCGCATGTTCCCTAGCCGGCATCCAAGCCTCCTTCCACGTGATCGGCGACGCCGGCCTGGACCTCGCACTTGAGGGTTTTGGCAGGGCCGCCGAATCCGTGGGCATTGCCAAGGTGCAGGCCGGCAGGCACCGGTTGGAACACGTTGAAATGGCCGACGACGCCGCACGGGCCCAAATGCTTGCCTTCGCCTTGACGGCTTCTATGCAACCGGGCTTCGACGCAGCATGGGGAGGTCCGGGCCGCCTGTACGAGCAGCGGCTCGGCGGTTCCCGCGCCGCGTCCATGAATGGCATGGGACAGTTCCTGGCTGCCGGGGTTCCCGTCGTGGTCGGGTCGGATGCCCCCGTCACCTCGGTCAGCCCGTGGGCCTCCGTCAAGGCCTGCCTCGAACTCAGTGACCCCCAGGCCCGGATCTCGGCAAGGGCCGCGTTCATGGCGCACACCCGTTCCGGATTCCGTGCCCTCGGCACACCCAACCCCTTCGCCGGCCAACTGGTCAACGGTGCCGACGCCACCTTCGCCATCTGGGATGCCGCAGAGTTGTCGGTGCAGACCCCGGATCTCCGTGTTTCCTCTTGGAGCACCGATGCCCGGGCCGGTACCCCCATGCTGCCGGTGTTGGAAGACGAGTTGCCCAATTGCCTCCGAACAGTCCGGGCAGGCCACGTGCTCTTCGATGCCCTCGGCGTGTCCTAGAATCATCTTCTCCAGCGAGACGGAATTCAGATCTTCCGCCTTGTGGTAGGCCCTGAAATGAAGTAACGCGATTTGAAAGTTTTATTTCCCGGCAAAACGCATGAACCCGCGATTTATAGGTTGACTTGAGCGGATTCATGAAGCCAGTGGTCCGGAAACGGTTGACAGTTAAAAACTGGACGGTAGGCTGGAACCAATGTCTGATCCTTCGATCCGGCTTACCGGCATTCCGGTGTGCAAGAACAAATCGACCCCGTAGGCACTAGATAACACCTGCCCCGCCCCTTGTTGGCGGGAATGGACGGACCGAAGCCCGCGGGGTCGATTTGTGTCTGGCACCATTACCGAGGCGTCTTGCGCATCACACGGCGAGGGTCCGGGATTCGCTGGGACGGTTGCGTATAATTGAGCACTGACCCCCACCTGATCCCCGAAGCCAACCGCCGCGGGTTCCCGACTTGCGGCACGTTGGCGCTCGGCCCAATGCGGCCCTCTTCCGCGGATCATTCCATCAGCAGAAAGGGACTGCCGCGTGCGCGTAGTCACGATCATTCCGACTTACAACGAGCTTGAATCGCTCCCCATCACCGTAGGCCGTTTGCGTGCCGCAGTGCCCGATTCGGACGTGCTGATCGTTGACGACAATTCTCCCGACGGCACCGGCGACCTCGCCGAGAAGATGGCCGCCGAGGACAAGGCAATCCACGTCATGCACCGCACGGGCAAGGCCGGCCTTGGCGCAGCCTACCTGGCAGGTTTTCGCTGCGCCCTGGACGCCGGCTACGACGTGCTCGTGGAAATGGATGCCGACGGCTCCCACAAGCCCGAACAGCTTCCGCTGCTTTTGGCCGAAATCCCCAAGGGCGCGGACCTGGTCATCGGTTCCCGCTGGGTCAAGGGCGGCTCGGTCGTGAACTGGCCGCTGCACCGCAAGTTGATTTCACGCGTGGGCAGCTTCTACTCGAGGACCATGCTCGGGGTGAACCTGCGAGACATCACCGCCGGCTACCGCGCCTTCCGCCGAGAGACCCTCGAGGCCCTCGATTTCAACGCCATCGATTCCGTCGGCTACGGCTTTCAGGTTGATATGACCTTCCGGGTTGCGCAACTGGGCAAGAACATCGTCGAGGTTCCTATCACTTTCGTCGAACGTGAACTGGGCGTCTCAAAGATGAGCGGCAACATCGTCATTGAAGCCATGCTGAACGTGACCAAGTGGGGACTGAGCGCCCGCTGGAAGAAACTCACCAGCCGCAAGTAGTCGCCGGGATGCCGTGAGGGCAACCAGAAATGGCGAGGGCCCGAATGGATGTTCCATTCGGGCCCTCGCCATTTGTATTGCCGGGGTCGTTATCCCTTGAGCGCTGCCTGGGCTGCACCGCGTGTTGCGCGCAACTTGTCCAGGCGATCCTTCAGGATTGTTTCCAGCTCATCAACGGAGCGGCGCTCGAGAAGCATGTCCCAGTGGGTACGCACCGGCTTCTCGTTGGATTCCTCCGGCTCCGCTTCGCCATTGACCAGCTTTGCAAGCTTTCCGGTCTTGGAGGTCCAGGTTGCCGGGATGTCTGCCTCGGCGGCAAAAATCACGAACACCTGCTCGCCGTCTTCGCAACGGTATTCAACGCGCTGGCGCGCTGCTGGCTCGACGCCAGCCTCAGTTTCCATGCTCTGTGCGCCAAGGCGCATTCCTCGCAGGCTGCGATCGCTCATATTGTCTCCCTACTGCGATTACATACGGGTTCGGCTACCGATTTAAACGTCCCGGTCCAGCTCAAAATTCCCGCGGGGCGCAAGTCTCGAAGTTTCCATTATACGGCCACGACGCGGCTTCGGGCGGGCGACCTCGGTTGTGAGGTCGCCCGCCCGATCAATTCCGGCCCGGAAGGGTCGTTACATCAGGGTACTGCTGGGGCTTTCGGGCTTGTTCTCGCCGTCGCCTTCGGTGAAGTTGCCCAGGGCTCCGCCGATTCCCTTGAGCGCCTCGCCAACCTCGCTGGGGATGATCCACAGCTTGTTGGAGGAGCCTTCAGCAATCTTCGGCAAGGTCTGCAGGTACTGGTAGGCCAGCAGCTTCTGGTCCGGCTTGCCTGCGTGGATTGCATCGAAGACCTTCTGGATGGCCTGTGCCTCGCCATCCGCACGAAGGATCGATGCCTTGGCATCACCCTCGGCCTTGAGAATGGATGCCTGGCGCTGGCCTTCGGCTGTCAGGATGGCCGACTGCTTGGTGCCTTCAGCCGTGAGGATCGCGGCGCGGCGGTCACGTTCTGCACGCATCTGCTTCTCCATGGAATCCTGGATCGACAGGGGTGGATCGATGGCCTTGAGCTCGACGCGCGAGACACGGATACCCCACTTGCCGGTGGCCTCGTCCAGGACCCCACGCAGCTGGCCATTGATCTGGTCGCGGCTTGTGAGCGCTTCTTCGAGGTTCAGCCCGCCGACCACGTTACGAAGCGTGGTGGTGGTCAGCTGCTCGACGGCTTGGATGTAGTTGGCGATTTCGTAGGTGGCCGCACGCGGCTCGGTGATCTGGAAGTACACCACGGTGTCAATCGAGACCACAAGGTTGTCTTCGGTGATCACGGGCTGCGGCGGGAAGCTCACGACCTGTTCGCGAAGATCAAGCATGGGAAGCAACCGATCGACAAACGGAATCAAGATCGTCAGCCCGGGAAGTAGCGTGCGGTGGTATTTGCCCAGTCGCTCCACGATCCCGGCTCGCGCCTGCGGCACAATACGCACTGAGCGCAGGAGCACAATGATCACGAAGATTGCCAGTACTACCAGGACGACCGTTAGGCCTAGACCCGATGTTTGCATCTCTTCTCTCTTTCGTAGGGGCGTCATGTTCCGGACGCCGAAAAACTTTTTTGAGTCCTTAGTCCAGACCCGGCAGCTGCTTCCGAAGCGTGATGTAGGCCGTTGCCCCATCGATGCGGACCACCGAACCGTAGGTACCGGGCTGCAGGGCAACCTCGTCCTCGGTGCGGGCAGACCAGGTTTCCCCACCGATCTTGGCCCGCCCGTTCATCCTGGAGGTGGGCTCCAGGACCAGGGCATCTTCGCCAATCAGTCGATCCACATTGGTTCGCAGGGCTTCGGGATCCTTACGCAGATGTCGCAGCGCAATGGGGCGGACCAGCATGATCATGAGCAGGGAAAGGACGGAGAAGACCACGACCTGCAACCAGAATTCGCCGCCCGCCAAGGCGACTCCCACACCACCAAGCGCTCCAACGCCCAACATGATGAAATACAAGTCAAGGGAAATCATTTCGATGATGGCCAGCAAGAGGAAGAGCGCGAGCCAGACCACCCAAGCGTTGTCTATAAGCCACACATACATATTTACCCCTCAAGTCCGGATGCGTTGGATACACACCAACCTCGTACACCATCTTGCCCGATCGGCATGCCAAATCGAATCAGCACAAGGGAGGATGTTCAACCTACGCAACCTCATCATTGCGATGATCGGCGGCACCTCCGCTGAGGTCGCCGGGCTATTGGTTCTTGCGGAATTCCTGGATGCGGAATGCCGCGGTGATGAGCATGGCGTTTCCTGCATCAGCCAACCGGCCACGCAGTTCTTCGGGGTCCAGATGATGACCGGCCGGTCCCATCATGGCCAGCTCGAAAGCTGCGGCCGAATCCAGCACCAACGGTATCCGGACCTCCTCGGTTGCATTGAGCGTGAAGCCGTCGCCCATGGAAGCCACGACTCCGGCAGCCTTGTCCGGGGCGATCGCAAGAAGCCCCAGAAGTTCCGCACCCTCCGCAAGGTGTCCGGGGAGCGGGGTTACGACCAGGGCCGTTCCACCCGGGCGCAATACCCGGGCAAATTCTTTGCCGTTGTGTGGGGAGAAGATGTTCAGCAGCACGTCGAACGACTCGTCCTCCAAGGGAAGTTCACGCCACAGGTCCCACACGAGCGCCAGGGTGTTGGGCACCTTCGCTGCCCGCCGCATTGCATAGCGAGAAATATCCAACGCAACAGCGCTGGCGGAGGAGAACCCGGGAAGCGCTTGAAGCACCTGCCTCAGGTAGTATCCGGTCCCTGCGCCAGCGTCCAGGATCCGCGGTTCCTCGTATCCGCGCAGGGCCTTGCGGGCTCGGAGCCCCAGGGCTTCGGCCAGCGACTCGTAGTGCCCGGCATCAAGGAAGGATGCCCGGGCAGCAACCATCTGCGCCCCGTCTTCCTTGAAGTTCGTTCCCTTGCCGGCCAGCAGGTTGAAATAGCCTTGCTTCGCGGCGTCAAATGCGTGTCCGGCATCGCAGCCGAGCCGGTCGGGCCTCCCGGGTTGCTGCTGCAGACGCAACCCCTCTCGGCAAACGGGACAGCGAAGACCCTCGTCCGGATTCATGAGCTGCTCCAATGGTGTCAATTCTTGGGGGTGGTGATTAGCTGCAACCGGCTCGTTGACCGGTCTTGCGGCGTGGCCTTCTGACCACTGTAGTAGGCGCGGGCGCGCCGCCCGGCCTTCATGGCCGGGCAAGGGAGTCGGGGTAGTGTCCAGTGCCGGGGGAGTGACGGCGTTGGGCCGTCCCTAGAATCCGAGCCCGCTCCTGGCCTCGGCAATACCCGGGTTGGCCCAGCGTGGATATTCGTGGTTGGCGCACAACGAGCGGGTCACGGCCTTGTCGATGTACACGGTGCCATCGAGGTGGTCGGTCTCATGCTGGAATATTCTCGCCTGCCACCCGGAGAATTTCCGTTCATGGGTGGTGCCTTCGGCATCCCGGTACGTGGTGTCGATGTCGGCAGGCCGTTCCACAACTCCCTGGTATCCGTTGAATGACAGGCACCCCTCGTAGAAGCCGACTGTGCGGTCACCGACGGGACGATAACGGGGATTGATGGTTTCGAGATACTCCAGCGGCTCACGTTCCCGGGCGAGGGCGATCTCCGGAACGGATTCGTAAAGGTCTTGCAGAACGGCGATGCGCAGGGGGATGCCCAGCTGCGGGGCTGCGAGTCCGACCCCCGGGGCATCCAGCATGACCGCGCGCATGGTGTCAAGGAAGGCTCGCAACAGAGCGGGTTCCAGCTGGCCGGTGAAGTCCGCCGCGGCCATCCGCAGCACCGGATGCCCCAACTGCACGATGGGTGGAAGAACACCCGCCTCGTGAAGTCGGACCAGTTCCTCGACCCCGGCCCGGATGGCTTCGGTGGACCAGGGGGCGGATGTTGTCGATTCGCCGTTTGGATTCATGAGTGGACGCCCTCCAGCGAAGTGGTAGTTCCCGATATCTGTTCGTTGCCCGTGTCCAGTGCGTTGATGCGGCTGCGTAGTCGGGCCGCCTCGAGTTCGGGCAGGTGGTTGAAGGAGTCAGTGAAGCCATCTTCCACGAACATGTCCAGGCGGACTTGGTGGTCGTAGAGGACGTCAATGACGTTGGCCAGCCGGCGCAGCCCATAGGGCGTCATTCGTTCGGTGCCGGGCACGCCGGAAATGATCCAGTGATCGTGGTCTCGTACCAGCTTCAGGTAGTCCACGGTGGAGGTCAGGGCTTCACAGAGATCTGGGAAGCCAAACCATATCTGCCGCCCGTCAATGCGCAACGCAAGGATTTCATGGCTTGTCGGCGTAAGCCGCACCGTGTCGCCGGCGCAGGGTTCGGTCAACCCCAGGCGCTCGAGGTCACCTGAGTCGGGGGAGCGCAGCAGTGTTCCCATGCTGAATCCGGATCGCTGTGCCGCCTGGCGCTCGATCGCCCTGTAGTCGCGTTGCGCATCGAGTTCGTGCACCGTCATGTTCTCGCGGATGGTCGTTATCGTCGGCAGAACCAGGTGGTGGTAGTACTCGTCCGAGAGGAGTTCCTCCGGCGGGTAGTTCGACGTGGTGATCAACAGGATGCCCCGGTCAATAATGTATTTGACGGTGCGTGCCAGCAACATGGCATCGCCGGGATCGTTGCAGTGGAATTCGTCGAAGCACAGGATCTCCACACCGCCGAGCATGGTCTCGATGGACCGTTCAATGGCGCTGGTGCGTGCCGCCACGCGGTCGGCGCGTCCGCGCGTTTCCCCGAGTGAGTCGGGTTCGTCGATCTGCTCAAGGGCAACCGTGGTGGCCTTGTGGGCTGTTGCATGGAGGTCACGGAAGAAGTCGTGGAAATGCACACGCAGTTTGCGCTCGGTCGGCAGGGCATCGAAGACCGCTCCCAGCAACCAGGTCTTGCCGCGCCCCGGAGGTCCCCAGAGATAGACATGGTTTTTCCCGGGGGAGCGGCCCAGGGGAGACAGATGAGCTGCGGCATTGCCGGACAGCAGGTCGATGGTTTCATACTGCCTGGCATCGAGTTGCAGGTGTTCGGAAGTCGCACGGATTTCGACGGATTGCTTTATGGCGTGCCGGACGTGCCGGGATGCGCCGCGCAGGATGGAACCCTGAACGGGCGACGTTGGGTGTGGCATACCATCGAGTTTCCCTGAATAACTATGCAAGTACCAAAACACGGCACCAGGTAGTTATGTCAAGTG
Organism: Paeniglutamicibacter sulfureus; assembly: GCF_030512175.1. GTDB lineage: Bacteria > Actinomycetota > Actinomycetes > Actinomycetales > Micrococcaceae > Paeniglutamicibacter > Paeniglutamicibacter sulfureus. The sequence goes on from NZ_JAULBL010000002.1 coordinate 2,564,231, forward strand.
TTTATTATTTGGCCAGGACGCCGGCGGGAGAATGGCCGGTCGGGATAAACCCACGCATATCCCAACGGTACTCGGGACGTTTTCACCAATCCCGGACGCCATCGGTCCGGCGCGCCCGGTCCCAAGGCTCGGGCTCGGGTCGTGCGCCCGGTCACCGGGAGGCACCGCGCGCCAAGCCGACACATGGAGACGCGCTAAACAGTCACTGGACGATGTGTGCGAAATGTTGGATTTCACCACTTCCCCACTAGTATCCAGATCGCCGATAATCTACATTATGTCAACTTAGGTTTCGGGAGCCCCTCTCGTGTTAGTGCAACTCAAAGCAGTCGTTGTCCTGTCTCATTACAGGTGATCTCACTACACCCGAAGCATTCGGGTGTTCTCGGCTAACACTGGGTGCGATGGGACGCGCGCGCTGTTGGCGTCCGACGTTGCAGCCGGGTCCAAGGATCCTGCCGGCTCCCTGGTCTTCAGGGAGCAATTTTCCTCCGTCACAACCAGCGACCTTCTGGCGCGTTGCTGGGCGACCGACTTCGAGAATTCGCCACCGGTCCGCCGCGTTGCCGCCTACAAGGGACAACGAAATTTCTCCGGCCTCTGGTGGCGCGCCTCCATCAACCGGCATGTCGGTTTCGAGTCCTGGCTGGAACGCGACCATCTGATTCGCCTGGATTTTGATGCCACCGTCAAGGGCATTACCTCCCAGCCCTTAAGGATCACGTTTCCGGAGCCACTCCCCCAAACTTGGCATGTTCCCGACTACTTTGTTCGCCGAGCCGACGGCACCGGCGTCGTTGTCGATGTCCGACCCGATGCCAAGGTCAAGGCCGAGGACCAGAAAGTTTTTTGATGCCTCCGCAAACCTCTGCGCCACGGTGGGATGGGATTACCGCCGCTTGGGAGACCTGCCCGGGGTGGGGCGCGCCAACCGCTACTGGATCGCCGGCTATCGGCGTATTTGAACCTCAAACCAGCCAATCGTCGTCTTGAAATCGGGTCAACCTGGATCGGATCGAAAGCAATGGGTATGGGCATCGAGGCCGCATCCAAGATGCACTTGCTCCAGCGATCGTGCGAGGAACTCGGGTGCATTGAAGTGGAGTTCCGGGCGCATTGGCATAATCACCAATCCCGGCGCGCAATCGAACGACTCGGTGCCAAACAAGACGGCATTCTTCGCAATCACACGATCTTCGAGAACGGCACCGTCCCTGACACCGTGGTTTTCTCCATCATCGAATCCGCATGGCCAGCCGTGAAATTCGGGCTTGCCGAAGGGCTTAGCGACTACCAAAGTTGGTCGCCCTCAGCGCCAGGTTGGCAATGAAGAGTATCTCGCAGAGGGTCCCCCTGCGGGCGCCTTGAAATATTTTCCATCAGCAAGCTTTACCCGTACTTGGTACGCGCCTTAAGGATGCCTTAGGGCACGATTCTTGCCGTTCTCTGCGGCGGCCCCAACGACCGACGCTTAGGTCTGGGTTAAGATCCTGCGGACTGCTTATTTCTCTTATTGAGGATGGACAGCACGCCTCTAAAAGCCGCCCAGGCTAAACAGGAGCAGACCAAGATGAAGATCGGTGCGATGATCGGAACGTTCAACGGTCCTTCAACTTCAATTGCGGTTCGTTCGAAGAGGAACAGGTAAGCCAGAATCGGGACCATCGCTCCTGCCGCGGCACCCAGGGCAGCGACGAGCGCTTGACGGTTTCCCGAGGTCGGAAAGTGCTTCTTTCCCTGGATGGCCACTGCCACCGCCGCGCCGATTGCGGGAGGAATCGAAATGACGGCGCCACAAACCGCAGCCCAAAAAAGCATCAGTGGGACGTTGGTCCAGTGCCAGTCTTGCCTGTCCATCAATTCGCCGGAAGGCAGCAAAGGCAATAAGGCGAGCGACCCCAATACAGCTCCTGACAGCACGGCTAGGCCGAGTAGGGGGAAGATTAGCGTGCCGATTTTTTGTGCGGGAAGAGTAGCCATGGGTACAGCTTATGGCGCATCTAAAAAGCACCTCTGACATGTATGTGTCACGCGCGCGGAAGCACACTGGAACTAGGCACGCCCTGAAATCTCTAAATCGTATAGATACGCCAGGTCCATGGATTCGGCCAATGGTTGCGTGAATCATTGTGGGCATCCACCGGGGTTCTTCCTCGAGGCCCAGGAGCCCCCAGCACAGAGTAGGTGCTTTTCGGGCGCGCTTTCGAACTTTCAGGTCGAGAGGTTTTTCAGGCCGCAGCGATCCCGCAACGCCGCCCACGACTTCTGGCATGGTTCCGCGGTAAAGGCAGGGCTACCTAAGTCGGCCATCTCGATAGTGACCGAACCATAGAGCGTTCCTTGGTGGAGACAGAAATCGGGGATGAACGATTGTGCTGTTCCAGGCGCTGCTAACGACAACCTCGGCATTGGAAGTTTGATCCATTGACGACCTACGTGCGGTCCAATGTCCCGCTGGTATTTCTCTCTGGCCGGCGTTTGGACAGCTTAGTCAGTACGAATGTGGCGGCCAGTCCAAGCCCAACCGCAACAGTCCAACGAAACAACATGGGAATATCTGTGAATATATCCAACGCGACGTTTGCGACGAGGGTGGCGACGATACTCGCGATAACTATCAGGTTGGGACGCATGTACTTGAGAGTGTCAGTTCAACCACGTTGCGGTCAACTAGCGCTGCCCCGCAGAGCATTCCCCAACCGGGACGGCAACTGCTATGCATACGACCAGAGGAGAAGACATCGACAGCCCAGACATCTCAGGGCCTCATGTCCATTTCAGCAATGCTTGGAGGGCCATCGTGGTGCGGCCCAGCCCGTACCCCTGCCTCGTGCTTGATCAGTATCGGCGAGAGCCGCAGCACGCCCGACCGTGCATGTGCAGTCACTCAAAGCGATTCGCCAGGGGCAGCAGACGGCGTGTCCCTAGCTGCGGCGGGGTTTCCTCGCCGCTACAGCGTGCCAAAGTACGGTTCCCAGCGCAGGAAGGGCAACCAAGAACACTGCGTCGAGGACGGGAGAATCGAATTGATCGCTGACGCCCAAGAGCACGCAGAAGGCAATGAACAACCCTACAAAGAGCCACTTCACGCGAGAGGACTTCGCGTCTTGACGTGAACTTGAGGTGATCAGCAGGTGTGCCACCGCGATGGAAACGGCAACGAGCGCAATGCTGATGGCGATTTGCATGGATCCCCTTGGAACCTAGTGAAGGTACTTCGCGGAAGTTGTGCATCATCGTCATACTTCTGTCGCTGTTGAGACGCCAAATACTAGTCAGTTGCACTTTTCTAATCGCGAAGATCGAATGAGCCATTGTTCTCCAATCGATAGTAGGACGTCAATGGCTCGTCTCTTGGCGTTCTCAGGAACGGCCAATGACCCAATGGATTTGTCCTGCGCTTGCCTGTGGTTCATGGACATGCTTTTCCGCAGAACAGCATGTCCTGCTCAGTTGATCTGGCGAGGATTTGTCTCCGCTGGATGAACCGAGGCAATCGTGTTCCGTAGAGCGTTCCTTGATTCGGGACAGGTTCCGTCTGTGTAGTTAGAGTCGGAGCATGTCCATCGACTTTGTTCCAATGACACCAGCCGACACCGAAGATCTCATCGGCTTCCTGACCTCAAATCGTTTCCCGTTCCATGTTCAAGCCGCACCTCAGGCCGCGGACATACGGACGAAGATTGAGAATGGCCATTTCTGGAACGAAGATACCCAAGGTTATTGGGTATTGAGGGACGAACATCGTATCGGTATGGCTGTTCTGGAGGATTTGCAAGAAGACGATTCTCCGCTCTTCGACCTGCGCCTGGAGGAAGCCCAACGCGGCAAAGGCGTGGGAGTGGAAGTGCTGCGTGCGCTCTGCGACTTGGTTTTCGAGTCGATGCCGAACATGCTCCGCTTCGAGGGACAAACGCGAGAAGACAACATCGCCATGCGCAAGACCTTCCTCCGCGCAGGCTTCCTCAAGGAAGCGCACTACCGATTGGGATGGCCCACCAAAGACGGCGGACACGTCGCCGCCATTGCCTACTCGATCCTGCGCCAAGACTGGAAAAACGGCACCGTGACCTATTTCGAATGGGAAGACCTCAAGATCTAGTATTCCGTCCCGCCTAGCGTTCCGCTTACGGCGTCCCCTGTCGGGCTTGGTTCTATTTCCTTTTTCTGTTCCTCTGCTAACTATCCGGGACGCTCCTGTCGGGACGACGCTGGAGGCTGTCGCGCCAACGGTCGTGCTAAAGAGTCTCTAGGCTTACTTACATGACTGACTCCCAAGTTCAGCAGGCCTACGCCGCTCGAGCATCCGAGTACACGACCATTCTTGGGGCTATCGATGACATGCACGAGCCGGATCGGAACCGCATAGAGCATTGGGCTCAGCAGATTAGCGGCCGTATCATCGACGCCGGATGCGGACCAGGACATTGGACTGACTTTCTGCATAAACGGGGTGCAGACATCTCAGGCATTGACCTCGTACCCGAATTCATTGAAAGCGCCCGTCTTCGCTTCCCCGATGTGCCATTCCAAGTCTCCTCGCTGCGCGCCCTCGACGAAGCCGATGGAAGCTTGAATGGAGTGCTCGTCTGGTATTCACTGATTCACCTGCCCCCAGCGGACTTGCCGCCCGTTCTCTGTGAGTTAGCCCGCGTTCTTTCGCCTCAAGGGCACCTGCTCGTAGGCTTTTTCGATGGCGAGTCTGCAGAACCGTTCGACCATACTGTTGCGCCGGCGTACTACTGGTCGGTGGCTCAGATGTGTAGCCTGCTGCATGACGCCGGGTTCGACGTGATCGATACAGAAACACGCCAGGATCCAGGCGGCCGGCCCCACGCAGCAATCTCGGCCATTGCCCGATAAGCATGCGGCTTGCGCGACGCGGGAACCGCATCGCACCGGCCGATCAAGTGCCATTCGTGGCCCACACCGCCATTCACGGCCCCTCGAGCGCCCGGATGCGGTGAAAGCGGGCCTCGATCCCACCGGGGTACCGCCACCGAGTTCGTGGTTGACGCAGTCAGAGTTGTCTGGTGAAGATTTCCTCCGGTTGCGGCTGTCGGGGTGTATGAGACTTTGGATTTCAGTGCCTGGACGAGCCGGAGAGCATCGAATCCCTGACCAAGAACGTCGCTGCCGTGCCCCCCTCCGATCGGCGAGCCGGTTTGCCGGCTACATTCCTACCTACCCGACGCCGCAGTTCTGAAGAACCGGTGTCCGAGCGAAGCGGAACGGTGACCGACGATACACTCGTGCTTATGGGTGAAAAAGCGAAGAGTGTCGACGAGTATCTCAATGCACTCGACCCCGCATACCGGGCAGAACTCGAACGGCTCCGCGCGCTCGTAACACAGCTCGTGCCGGACACCGAGGAGACCATAAGTTACGGAATGCCGACCCTCAAATACAGGAATCGGGCACTCGTGTACTTCACCGCATCCAAAAAACATATGAGCTTCTACCCCTCTTCATGGGCGATCGAGGAGCTGAAGGACCAGCTTAAGGATTACAAGACCACCGAACACTCCATCCAGTTCACGCTCGAAAAGACCCTGCCCAGCCGCCTCGTCGCAGATCTTGTTCGCGTACACGTGCGCGAAATCGACTCCAACAGGCAATAAGCCGCTCGCGGCCTATGCCGACCGCCCGCGTGGTCGGCGCTGGGGTGTCGTGAGCACAGCATAGGACGCAGCCGTTCACCCACTCTTCACCGTCGTGTTCCCGAAGTTGGACACGGTGGCAACCTTCAATAGTCATGGTTGAGGCGTGAAGGTTGCCATAGTTGCTGAATCGTTCTTTCCCGAGATGAACGGGGTCACCCATTCGCTGCTGAAAGTCTTGCAGCATCTGGATGCGCGCGGGGACCAGGTCTTGGTCATCGCCCCGTCGACGTTGGAGAATGCGCCTCCTACGATGGAAGGCGCAACCGTCAGGCGGCTGCCCGCCGTTCCCCTCGCCGGTTACCGGAACATCCGGGTTGCCATGGGTGGGGTGCTGCGGGTGAAGACCCTGCTGGCCGAGTTCAATCCCGACGTTGTCCACTTGGCATCCCCCTTTGTCCTGGGCTGGCGTGCCGTCCGGGCCGCGGCGGCTCTGGATATTCCCTCGGTTGCCGTCTACCAAACGGACGTTCCCGGATATGCAGCCCGCTATGGCATGCCATTCCTGGAAAATTGGGCATGGCAAAGGGTGAAACGGATTCACGTAGCTGCCACTAAAACACTCGTTCCCTCGAGCGACTCTCTGCAAAAACTGCAGGGCCACGGCATCCCGAGGTTGGAATTGTGGCGCCGGGGTGTGGATACTGATCGCTTCCACCCTGACAAGCGCAGCCCAGGTTTCCGTGACACAGTAGCGCCACAGGGGCAGAAAATTATTGGCTACGTGGGGCGTCTGGCTCTCGAAAAGCAGGTTGAGGATCTGGCTGTCCTGGCTGGGATCCCCGACACCCGACTGGTCATCGTCGGCGACGGACCGCAGCGGGAAACGCTCGAAGCCCTTCTTCCGGACGCATATTTTACGGGCTTCCTGGGCGGTGAGGAGCTGGCGGCCGCCATGGCCACCTTCGACCTGTTCGTGCATCCGGGCGAACTCGAAACGTTTTGCCAGACCATCCAAGAGGCCATGGCATCAGGGGTCCCCGTCGTTGCCACCGGGCGCGGCGGCCCAGTGGATCTCGTGGATTCCTCCCGGACGGGCTGGCTTTACGCCCCAGGAAATCTGGCCCAGTTGCGTGATTACGCAATGGATCTCATCGGCGATGACGCCAAACGTGCAGCCTTCGCCGCCGCAGCTTTCCAGCAAGTCCAAGGCCGCAGTTGGCAGGTCGTGTGTGAGCAGCTGATGAATCTCTACACTCAGGCCATTGAAGAGCACCCGCGGATTCCGGCAGGCGCGAGAGGAAGCCGATGACAAATTCGGTTGCCGGCGTGGGCAACCTTGGCCCAGCGCTTGCCCCCGCGCTGGCACAAATGCTCCATGAGGACATTGGTTTTGACGCGGATGCAGCTCCGATGGCCTGCCGGGCCAATTGCTCGGGCCGCTCCTACTCCCCCTCCCACGGGCCCGGTGTGGCCACGCAGCTCCAAGGTGCGCACGACGGCGGGCGGCCCCGTTTTGCGACCGATCTTGCGGAGCTGGCTCAAGCCAAGACGCAGGGCCCACGCGTAGGGACGCCACCGTCGGAAGCGACTCACGATCCGAATATCTCGTTTCCGGTGAGTGCGGACGCGGCCCTCCTGCTGCCCCTTGCCTCGAAATCGAGATGGGCAGCCGTTTAATTTCTCATGATTGATCGTGGACCGGGCCGCTATGTTGCCGTGGGAGATTCCTTCACGGAGGGCGTCGGGGATGGCAGCAAGCGGCGCCCCAATGGCGTCCGGGGATGGGCTGACCGGCTGGCCGAGGCTCTCGCCAGCGACAGTCCAGGCTGGGAATATGCGAATCTCGCCATCCGCAGCAAGAGGCTTCGGCACATCATCGCGGAGCAGCTGGAACCCGCCATCGCGATGGAGCCAACGCTCATCACGCTGTATGCCGGCGGCAATGACGTCATGGACCTTGGGACGAAGATCGTTGGCATCTTGGCCGAGTATGAATTCCTGGTCAGTCAGCTGGCGCAGACGGGCGCAACGCTCGTGCTCTTTACCGGTTACGACGTGGAGGTCTCGCCCATTCTGGGGCCCTTGCGCCGCAAGAATCACGCTTACAACGACGGCGTCCGGCTCATCGCCGCAAAGTACGGCGCCGTATTGGTGGATTACGCCTCCTTCAACGCCTATGCGAACTCCCGCATGTGGGGGCCCGACCGGCTACACATGTCCAAGGCCGGGCACAAATACATGGCAGCGAGGGTCCTGGATGTCCTTGAGGTGCCGCACGGCATCACGCACCGGGACAAGCGGAGGGCACCGCGCGGCGTGCGGCAGCGGGCACGGGAACACCGGACGTGGGTCACCGAGTGGGTACTTCCCATGTTCGGGCGAAAGCTACGGGGCACTACGCTGGGCGATACCCTGAGCCCCCGCTGGCCCCATCCTGTGCGGGTGCCACCAAAGAAGGGACTGAAGAAACTGACCCGATAAGGCCGTTCCGGGATGGTGAACCCTTGTCGCTGGTGCGCTACCTGCGCCCCGATCCAGTGGTGCCGGGCTTCCTTGACAGGGCCCTCCCCGTCGCGGCTTAGTTGCGCTCCGGTAAAAGTTCCGCGCGGCGCCGCTCAGTCCCGGGGAAGGCCACCCTTATCCCGGGCTGAGAAATCCCAGGCCGAGCGGAGTATTCCCATGACGACGATGTCCTCATACTTTCCGCGAACCCAGGCGTGCTGGCGCAGACGACCCTCGACCACGAATCCCGCCTTCTCATACGCACGGATCGCGCCGAGGTTCGACTCGATCACCTGCAGGTGGACACGGCGCAAGTTGCAGCGCACGAAGGCAAACTCAACGATCTGTGAGATCGCTGCGGTTCCAATGCCGTTGCCACGTGCTTCGGGAACCAATGCGATCCCGACTTCCGCGTGGCGGGCGAGCTCGTCGAAATCGAAGAGCGAAACACTGCCGACGGCTGCACCGTCCACATCGATCACGAAACTCACGTCCTTGCCTGAATCATCGGCATCGCTCTGCGCAAGCCGGCTTCTGAAGGCTTCCCCAGTCAACGGCGCAGGCGATGCCGCGCTCCGCTCCTCCCAGGTGGCTAGATCGTCGGCAATTCGGAACAAGACGTCAAAGTCGTCTTCGGAACGGGAACGAAGCCTGACGGCTCGCGGGCTGGACATGCTCAGGATCCTATCAATCAACGCCAGCGGCCCGACAGCAATGGCCAAGCCCTGGCCAGTGCTGGATGCCTTGGGCATCCCGGTGGGAAGTGGTGGACACGTAACACTTGCCCCCGTTCCTTCGCCATGACCTCCGACGGGCAGGAGGGGCTACTCCCCCGCCCCGGCCGCGAACGAGCACCGTCTTGACGAGGACAAGAGGCCCCTCTCTTGTGGCGAAGCCAGACAAACTGCATCTATTGCGGATCCATCCGGCACTACCGAAATCCGTGCCTCGCATCCCGGCGCGAGGGCCTCGAATAGCCCGAGGCCACCAACGATGGGCACGGCACCGCGGATGGCGGTTTCACGAAATATGACTTCGATTGCTTTGGCTTTGGCGACGGCATCACTATAGTGAACACTGTTCAATTGAACGCCGTTCAAGCATGAAGCGCGTAAGGAAACTCCCATGACCAATCCTTCCCCCCTCTCGATACGAGGCGGCGCCCGGCAGCTTGACGCCACCGGGCTTGCACGGGTCGCCGTCTTCGCGGCGCTTGTCGCCGTGCTGGGCCTGCCGGGTGGCTTCTCCCTCGCCGGCGGTGTCCCGATCACCGTCCAGACCCTCGGGGTGATGCTCGCCGGCGCCATTCTCGGGCCGCGGCTTGGTGCCCTCTCGATGGCAGTGCTGCTGGCTCTGGTCGCGATCGGCCTGCCCCTGCTTGCCGGCGGCCGTGGCGGCATCGGCGTGTTCTTCGGACCATCGGCCGGCTACCTCATCGGCTGGATCGTCGGCTCGTTCGTCATCGGCCTGATCGTGCATGCGGGCGGACGCAAGCCTGTGCTGTGGCGAACGATCCTCGGCATGCTCGTCGGCGGGATCCTGGTGATCTATGCCGTGGGGATCCCGGTGCAGAGCATGGTGACGCGCCTGCCGCTGGGCGAGACCGCCATGCTGAGCCTCGCATTCCTCCCGGGTGACCTCGTGAAGGCCGTGGCCGCGACGGTCATCGTCATGACGCTGGTCCGGGCCTACCCGCGCGCCTTCAAACGCGTATGGGCCCCCAAGGCGGCACCGGTTCCGGAAAGAGTCCGATGATTGTCCCGGTAAGCGGTGCCGACCCGGGCCTACTCGAGCGCATCCACCGGATCCGTGAGGCAGGGGATGTGCCGCTCGTCGGCGATGCCCGATGGCCGAAGTTGCAGTGGGAGGCCACCGTCGCGGCAGCTGCAGCGGCGGAGCTTCCCGACGGGACGGCCTGGGCGACGCTCACCTCCGGCAGCAGCGGCTCCCCGCGGATCGTGCTGCGCAGTGCCGAGTCGTGGTCGGACTCCTTCGCCGCCGTCGGCGCGTTCCTGGACGCAGGGCCTGGCGACACCGTGGCGCTGCCCGCCCCGCCCTCTTCCTCGCTCACCCTTTTTTCGCTCGCACACTCGCTTTCCGGCGGACCCCGCCCGGTGCTGCGTCCGACACCCGAGGCCGACGTCCTGCATGGTACCCCGCAGGCGCTTCGCGCGGTCCTCGACGCGGGCCCGCACCCGCGGCTGCGCGCGGCATTGATCGGCGGTTCCCACCTGGACCCGGCGCTCCGCCGCCGTGCCGAAGCGGCGGGTATCCGCGTGAGCGCATACTACGGTGCGGCCGAGCTGTCCTTCGTGGCCTGCGACGAGGGCGAGGGCCTGCGCCCGTTCCCCGGCGTCGAACTGGAGATCCGGGACGGGGAACTGTGGGTGCGCTCCCCCTATGTCGCCTCCGGATATGCAGGCGGCTCCGGCCCGCTGCGCCGTGACGGTGCGTGGGCGACGGTCGGCGACCGTGCAGCATGGGACGATGGCCGCCTGCGCCTGCTGGGCCGCGCCGACGAAGCAATCCTGAGCGCCTCCGCGACGATCGTGCCCGAAGAGGTCGAGGCCGTGCTGCGCTCGATTACCGGCGTCCGCGACGCGATCGTGTTCGGCCTGCCGCGCGAGCCCGTCGGAGCCCTGGTTTCCGCGTTGCTGGAACTTGAGGGCGATGCACCCGTTGATGTCCGTCCACATGCCGCGGCCCAGCTGGCCCCGGCGCACCGGCCACGCCGCTGGTTCGCCGGCCAGATCCCGCGCACCGCGTCGGGAAAGCCCGCGCGTGCCGAAGCCGTTCGCCGGGTCCTGGCCGGGGAGGTGCAGCCCCTTGTCATCCGCTAGCGATCCAGTCATCATCGCCGCCCGGCGCAGCCCCGTAGGCACCCGCGGACGCGCCCTGGCGCACCTGCGCGTCGAGGAGCTCGCGGCGCCCGTCATCCGGGCGGCCCTGGAAGACGCCGAAGCGGCGTACGGTTCGCCGATCACCGTGGCCGATGTGATCCTCGGGAACTGCATGGGCCCGGGCGGGAACCCCGGCCGCATTTCCGCGCTGGCGGCAGGACTGGGCCACGGGGTCCCCGGCGCAACCGTGGACCGGCAGTGCGGCAGCGGCCTCGCGGCTCTCCTCGATGCCGCGGCCGCGATCCACGCAGGTGACCGCCGGATACGCGTCGCCGGCGGCGTGGAGAGCGCTTCCACCGCACCCGTGCGCTCGGTGGACGGCATCGCCTACGGCCGTGCGCCATTTACGCCCGCCGGCTTCGAGGACCCGGAGATGACCCGGGCCGCCGAGGACCTCGCCGAACACGACGGCATCCCCCGCGCCCGCCAGGACGCCCATGCCGCGCGCAGCCACTCCCGAGCCCGCGCGGCGGTTTCCGCCGGCCGCTTCGATGCCGAACTCGTGCCGCTGTCCGGGCTCCACTACGACGACGCGATCGGCGGGGCGGAGCGGCTGCTCCCCCGGTTGCCCGCACTCTTCCCCGGCGGCACGCTCACCGCGGGCACCGCCACGCGCATCGGGGACGGCGCCGCCGCCCTGGTACTGGGACCCGCGGGTTGCGCACCCGGGCTCGCGATCCGCGCCTCCGCCGTTTTCGGCTGCGATCCGGCGCTTCCCGGCATCGGGGCCGCCGGCGCCATCCAGGACGCCCTGCACTCGGCGGGATGGAAACTGGCCGATGTCCATGCGCTGGAAATCGTCGAGGCCTTCGCCGCACAGTCCCTGGCCGTGCTGGACCGGATCGGGATCGCGGAGGACGACCCGCGCCTGTGTGCCGATGGCGGCGCGCTGGCGCTCGGCCATCCCTGGGGTGCCAGCGGCGCGATCGCCGTGGTGCGCCTCTTCAGCCGCCTGGTGCGCGCCGGGGCGCCGGCGGGAACCCGCGGGGTCGCCGCGGCATCGATTGGCGGCGGCATGGGCATCGCCGCAGTGCTGGAGGTGGTTCGATGAGCACCACGGCAATCCACCTCAGGGACGTCGGGATGCGTCTGGGCGACGTTGACGTGCTGCAGGATGTTTCCCTCGATCTGGACGCACGCACCGTGGCGGTCATCGGGGAGAACGGCTCGGGCAAGTCCTCGTTCGCCAGGCTGATCGGCGGCCTGGCCACCAGGACCTCGGGCGAGCTGGGCATCCTGGGGATCGACCCGAGCCGCCGGGCCGCCGAGCTGCGCCGGCGCATCGCCGTCGTCTTCAGCAACCCCGACGCGCAGATCATCATGCCCACCGTCGGCGAGGACGTCGCCTTCTCGCTGCGCGCCGACAAGCTCCGCCCTGCAGAGCTTGGGCAACGGGTGGCCACGGCCATGGAACGCTTCGGCCTCGCGCATCTGGCCGAACGGCCCTCCCACGATCTCTCGGGCGGGCAGAAGCAGCTGCTCGCGCTGTGCGGCGCGTTCGTGCGCAACCCGGAGCTGGTGATCGCCGACGAGCCGACCGCCTACCTGGACGCACGCAACGCCCGACGGGTCGCCGACCACCTGTTCGAGGACGTCGGACACCGCCTGGTGCTTGTCACCCACGACCTCGCGCTGGCCGCGCGTTGCGACCAGGCGGTGATGTTCGCCGGCGGACGCATGGTCGGCGTCGGCGAACCCGACGCGATCATCGCCAGGTACGAGGCCGTGCTGCGGTGCTGACGCTCTACAAGCCGGGCACCGGCTGGCTGCACCGCATGCCCGCCGGCCCGAAGCTGCTGCTGGTCCTGGCGGTCGTGCTCGGAGTCTCGCTGCTGCCCTCGCATTGGTCTTCGGCGGCCATCGCCGCGGCGGCGGCCATCGGGGGCTACGCGGTGGCGGGCCTGGGACCCGGATGGTCCGGGATCCTGGAACTCGGCCGCCAGGTCCATGCGATCCGCTGGGTCATCGCGATCACCGCGCTCAGCCAGTTGGTCTTCCTGGGCCCGGAACCCGCGCTCGCCAACGTCGCCCGCCTCACCGCCGCGATAGCGATCGCCGCCCTGCTGGCACTCACCACCCGGGTGACAGCGCTGCTGGATGCCATCGAACGCGGGCTGCACCCGTTGGAACGACTGGGCCTGGACGCGCAGCGGATCGCGCTGCTGCTCACAGTGACGATCAGCACCATCCCGGTGCTGGGCCGCCGGGCGGGCGAGGTGCGCGATGCACAGCGGGCGCGCGGTGCCCGAAACAACCCGCGCACCTTCGTCGTCCCCTTTCTCATCGTGGCGCTCAAGCACGCGGACGAGCTCGGCGATGCGCTCACCGCGCGGGGTGTGCGATGAGCCTGGAGAGGCCGAACGTGCTGGGTCCGGCCGTCGATGGCCAGACGCGCTGCGTCCACTATCGAACCGAGCTCGACGTGATCGCGATCCAGTTCGCGTGCTGCCGCGAGTTCTACCCGTGCCACCTGTGCCACGCGGAGGCGGCCGACCATGATGCGGCGCAGTGGCCGGTGGATTCCCGCGACGAGCCGGCCGTGCTCTGCGGCGTCTGCGGCCACCTATTGGCGATCACCGAGTATCTCGATGTCGACTCGTGCACGCGTTGCGCAGCGACGTTCAACCCGGGATGCAAGCTGCACACGGAGCTGTACTTCCAGAATTGATTCGGTGCAGCAGGATCTGCTGCCCCGACTTTCGGGTGCCGGGCCAGGGCGCGCACTGCCGCGGGCCGCTGCCGTGCGATCAACCCCCCATTGCGCCCGAGGACTGTCCGCGCCCAGGGGTTCCATTGCCCGTGCCGGACTGCGAGCCTTGTTTCATCGGGCATGCACACCGCACATTTCACGAGGAGGGGCCCACATGCGTCGAATCATCAATTCAACCTATGTCTCGCTCGACGGAGTCGTCACCAACCCGCAGCATTGGCCCTCCCTGCCGGACCCGGGCGATGAAAAGGCCACGATCCAGCAGGAGCTCATCGAACAGTGCGACGCGGTGCTGCTGGGGAAGGACACCTACCTGGGTTTTGCCGAGGTCTGGCAGGGACACTCGGGGGACGCGTTCACCGATCGCATCAACACCATGCAGAAGTACGTCGTCTCCACCACCCTTCGGGAAACCACGTGGGACAACACCGCCATCATCGCAAACGACGTCGCCGCCGGCATTGCGCGCATCAAGGTCCAACCGGGCAAGGACATCTTGACCTATGGGTTCGGACGCCTCGCCGGCACGCTCATGGAGCATGGGCTGTTGGATGAGATCCGGCTGTGGATCCACCCGTTTTTCCTGGGCAATGCCCCCGAGGCAGGTCTTTTGATCCACCATACGGACGCGGCCCGGTTGCGGCTGAGCGGTTCACGGACCATGGCCAACGGCACCGTCATCCATTCCTACGCGGTGGAAAACGGTTCATAGCATCAGTTCCAACTGCCGGGATTCATGCAGAATTCCCACGCCCGCCCATCACCAACGTGCCGGATCACTGGATCGTCGATGTGAGATGCGACATGATCCGGCGCGCTCAACAGGAAATCCCACATCTCCGGCTGTTAGTCTCAAGGCCGTCCGAGCCATTTACGACCACCGGAAGACCGACAGTGCACCACGACCCCCAGAGTGATCCGCACCGCCTGACCCGACGCGGGCTGCTGTCCCTGGCGGTATTGGCCGCCGGAGGGGTCGCCCTCTCTCCCCTGCACTCCCCCACCGAGGACCCGGTGGCTGTCCCGAGGCCGCAAACTCCCGCTCCGACCGCAAAGCCGACGCCCAAGCCGACGCCAACGGCCAAGCCCGGCCCCCCGCCGTGGCGCCACCGCGATCCCTTGTTGACGACTCCGCTGAAACGGGCGGCCAACACCCGCGGCGCCATTTCGAGCTTCAAGGGGGCCTTCCCGGCAATGAACGTCAAGGCCGTGGTTCCCCTGCCCGGGCTGACCTCGGCACCGGTCCCCTGGCTTGCCGTGTCAATCGTCGGACCGGTCAACCAACTGCAGATCGTCAACCCCGATGCCGGGGCGCCAATGCACGTGGTGTCGATCCCCGGCAGCCACAACGGCGGGATCGAATCCCTGGTCTGGGACCGGGCCAGCAAGACCCTCTATCTGAGCACCAGTGGCAGCCTACTGTCCTGGAGCCCAACCAGCCCCAGGCAGGTGCGCCGGGTCGCGGTGGTTCCCGGGGCGACGGTGCTCTACGAATTGCGCCTGGATTCGGTCGGAAACGTGTGGGGAGGCACCTATCCAAACGGTGCAACCTTTACCTACACCGCGGCGACCAAGAAGATCCGGGCCCACTCCCGCGTCGCGGCCGACACCGATTACGTCAGACGCGTGGCCATCGGCCCCAACGACCAGGTCTGGGTCGGGACAGGTTCCCGCAACCCGCGGCTATTCACCTTCCCCGCAAGCCACCCCGGGCGCCGCACCGAGGTCCAGCTGCCCGACCCGATGCACAACGGCTTCATCTCCTCCATCGACGTGATCGGAAACCGCGTCGTAGTCACGGCCAGCGACATCACTGCCCAGTTGCTGCTGGACCCGGTCAGCAAGAAGTGGACGGGCAAGGTCGATCGGGTCTGGGGCGCCCGCCGCGCCTCGGCGGAAATCAAGGGCAGCGGGCAGAAGCCGGCCCAGGGCGGTGGGCGCGCTTCGGCCCAGGTCAAGGCCGGCGGGCGCATCTTCAACATCTCCAAGGGAATTCTCTACGCGACGGACACCGCGACGTGGCGGGACACCAAGCTCGGTCCGGTAGGCACCAGTGCACCCCTGGCACTACACGCCACCTCCAAGGCGGTGCTCGTGGCCAGCCAGATCCCCACGGGCCTGCGCCTCGAAACCTTCAACCTCGCCACCGGCAAGATCGACAAGGTGCGCACGGTTTCGCTCACCGACGGGGAATTCACGATCCAGTCGCTCATGGGGCACTCCGATGGAAAGGTGTATGTGGGCGGCTACATGGGTGACGGGCTGGCCGCGGTCAATCCCGACACGGGTGCACGCTGGCACTCCCCCGACGACGAAAGCCTCGTCAACCAGATTGAGGCCATGATCGAATTCGATGCCACGCGCAGCTACATCGGTTCCTACGGCTCGGCGGACATCATCAGCATGGACGGCTCAATGAAGGACAAGCCCGGGGGCTATGTGCGGCTTGAACGGCTGAGCCGCAAATACCACCAGTCCCGTCCGTTCGGCTGGGCCGTGAACTCACGCAACGTGTTCTTCGGCACCGTGCCGGACTACGGGCGGGCCGGCGGCGTGCTGGGAATGATCGATCCCCGCAGCAACAAGATCAGCTGGGTGCTCAACGGCGGCGGTGCCGGATTCGTCCGCGCCCACTCCATCATCGGCCTGGCAGCCGATGAGCGCTATGTCTTCGGGACATCGTCGGTGCGCAACGGCTACGGCATCCCGGACACCAAGGGACCGGCCAAGGTCTTCAAGTTGGAAATCGCCACGAAAAAGAAGGTCTGGGAAACCTCACCAGTCGCTTCTTCCGGTGCCCTCTATGCACCCAAGCTCATCGCCGGGTGGTTGGTGGTGGCCGACGTCGAGGGCCTGAACATCATCGATCCCGCCAACGGCAAACTCGTCCGGCGCCACCGCCTCACCCCGACTCGCAACGCCGCCCACCGCCCGGGATGGGCCAACGCCGACATCGCCCAGGTGGGCGACGGTTCCAAGCTCGTGCACAGCGCGACGGGCACCACCACGGTCGTGGATTTCCGCGCCGGCACCAAGGCGGTCATCGGGACCCCGAAGGGCAAGCAGCGCTTCGGTCCCCGACTGGCAGCCACTCCCTCGGGCAGGGTCTTTGGCTCCACCGAGAAGACTGTGCTGGTCGAACTCGACCTGCTCCCCCGCCCCGCAACGCCCACGCCCGCGCCCCCGAGGCCCTCGAAGGCACGACCACCGAAACCAGCACCAAGGCCGACGCCGTCGAGGGCGCCGCAACCCCCGCCAACACCGACGAGGGCACGGCAACCGAGTCCAACGCCCACACCCTCACCGTAGGGCACTTCCGATGGGTCACACTCACGTTGGGGGCACAACTATGTACTACGCCACGTAGAATAAAAGCATGACCTCTCGTAAGACCTGGATCGCATATTTCGCGATCGATGTGGTCCTTGTCCTGATCTTCGCGTTGAGCGGGCGGGGCTCCCACCAACATTCATTGACCATTCTGGGCGTGCTCCAGACCGCCGCGCCTTTCCTGCTGGCACTGGCCGCACTGACGCTGCTCTCACGCCCCTGGACCAACCACTCGCGCATCTGGCCCACCGGCATCCTCGTATGGCTCGGCACCGTCGCCTTGGGGCTATCCCTGCGCGTGCTGTTTGGCGCCACCGCCGCGGTGCCGTTCATCATTGTCGCAACGATTGTTCTCGGAGTGTTCCTGGTGGGACGCAGGGTAGCCACAAACCTTATAGCGCGCCGCCGCGTGCGCACGCCAACTTCCTGAACTAGGCTCAAATCAAGTTCAGAAAACCACCGCCCATAACCATCTGGAGGTACCCACGTGGTCACTGCATTCGTCATGATCCAAACCGCTTCTGACAGCATTCCCGAGTGCGCCGAAAAGATTTCGGACATCGAAGGCATCTCCGAGGTCTACTCGGTCGCCGGCGACTGGGATCTCATCGCCATCGCCCGGGTCCGCCACCACGAAGAGCTGGCCGAAGTCATCGCCAACAAACTATCCAAGGTTCCAGGCATCACCGGAACCCAAACACATATTGCGTTCCGGGCATATTCAAGCCACGACCTGGATGCTGCGTTCTCCCTCGGTCTCGAATAGCCACACTGCCGGTCCCCAGCTCATGAAAAGTGGCGGGTGTGCCGCTCGCCTCAACGGAGGCAAGCGGCACACCCGCCACTGCATTTAACCACCGCCTTGGACCCGCTCGGGTTTCCGGGCGCGCTCTGCTCGACCTCGGTTGCGGAACCGCACGACCAGCGGTGACCGCCAGAGTCCGCACGCTCCTGCCCAAAAAACCGCACGAGGCCCATCAGCGTCCGAAAAAGACATTCACGGGAGCTGGCCAACAAATCGGGCGCGGGGCCCCTGAAACGGCACTGGCGCGCCTCCCATCCGTACAAGATGGAGGACGCGCCAGGCGGCGTGCGGATCCGCACGCAAGAATTCCTAGGCCGTCGCCTTGACCCATTTCTCCAGGACCAGCCGGGCGGATCCGGAATCGATCGACTCCGCGGCCCTCACGACCGCCTTCCCTAAGCGATCCTGGACGGAGCCGGAGGCATCTTGGTCAAAGGCCACCAACCCGGCCGCGGCGTTGAGCAAGACGGCATCCCGGGCAGGGCCGCGGACACCGTCAAGCACGTCGCGCACCACCTGCGCGTTGTGCTGGGCGTCTCCCCCGCGCAGGTCGTCGAGCGTCACCCGTGCCATGCCGAGGTCCCGCGCATCGAAGCGCGACTCGGTGACCGTGCCGTCACGGACTTCCCAGACCCTGTTGTCGGCGGTCGTGGTCAGTTCGTCCAGTCCATCCTCGCCTCGGAAGACCAACGCACGAACTCCCCGCGCGGCCAGCACCCCTGCCATCAGCGGAGCCATGCGCAGGTCCGCGCAGCCAATCGCGGATGCAGTCGGCCCGGAGGGGTTGGTCAACGGCCCCATGAAGTTGAATGCCGTCGGCACCCCCAGCTCGCGCCTGGGCACTGCGGCGTTCCGCATTGAGGGGTGGAAGATGTTCGCGAAACAGAAAGTGATGTTCGCGGTGTCCAAGACAGCGTTCAGGTTTTCGATGGGAACGTCGAGTCGCACACCCAGGGCCTCGAGCACATCGGCGGAGCCCGAGGACGAAGAGGAGGCACGGTTCCCGTGCTTCACGATTCGGGCCCCTGCCCCGGCACACACCAGGGACGACATCGTGGAGATGTTTATGGTGTTCTGTCGGTCACCCCCGGTGCCCACGATGTCCAGGCGTTCGCCCTCGACGACCAGCGGCCTGGCATTGGCGATCATCGCCTCCACCAGGCCGGTGAGTTCGGCAACGGTCTCACCCTTGGATCTGAGCGCAACAAGGAAACCGGCCACCTGCGCATCGCTGGCATTGCCCGTCATCACCTCGCCCATGGCCCAATACGCTTGGTCCCTGTCGAGATCGCCGCGGGCGATCAGCGCAGAGAGGATTGATGGCCATGTGGGGAACTTTGGGTCCGTTCGAATCGTTGACACGCCACTAGGTTATCTACGAATCGTAGAAAGTCTGAAATGTTAATCCCGCGTGTTTCCGCGGCTGTAGGCGTGAAGCGGTGAAATTTCCCGCCACGCGGGGCTCAATGCATTGGTGTCAGAGGTACTTTTATAGACATAATGGCTCTGTGACAACTGCGACTCATGCCCTAATTGCCCCGGCGCATCCTGCGCCGAACCGTCCCAACATGGTGTCGGTAGGAACTGTCGTCTGGCTTGCCAGCGAGCTGATGTTCTTTGCCGCGCTTTTCGCCATGTACTTCACACTCCGCGCTGCATCGCCGGAAATGTGGGCGACCGAAACCGAGAAACTCAACGTTCCGTTCGCACTTATCAACACGATCATCCTGGTCTCGAGCTCGTTCTCCTGCCAGTTGGGTGTCTTCCGTGCCGAGGATCTTAAGCCTCGCCGCACCGGCGGACTGTTCAACTTGAAGGAATGGGGAATGGTTGAATGGTTCGTCCTGACCTTCATCCTCGGTGCCATCTTTGTTTCCGTTCAGGCCTACGAATACACCGAGCTCATTGCTCACGGCATTGCCTTGAACTCCAACGCCTACGGTTCCGTGTTCTACATGACCACCGGATTCCACGGCTTGCACGTGGCCGGCGGACTCATCGCCTTCCTGCTGATCATCGGACGTGCGCTTATTGCACGTAAGTTCGGTCACTACGAGGCAACCGGTGCGATTGTCGTGTCTTACTACTGGCACTTCGTCGACGTCGTGTGGATCGCCTTGTTCGCGATCATCTACTTCCTGAAGTAGCGCAACCAACAACGTTGCCTACTTCGGCAACTTCCCCGTTCTAAAAAATAAGTGAGGAACCAGCAAGTGAAGGCTCTTTCGCAAAGGCGCCGCCATCCACTCGCCGCCGTCGCACTGCTGTTGATGGGCCTGCTCATCACTGGAGGCCTGTACATGGCCGCCGGCAGCGTCAACGAGGCCAAGGCGGCTACAGGATTCAGCGCAAGTGACATCGAGGAGGGCAACAAGCTCTTCGTCGCCAACTGCGCTACCTGCCACGGTTTGAATGCAGAAGGATCCGCTGACGGTCCTTCGCTGATTGGCGTAGGCGCCGCTGCAGTCGACTTCCAGGTCGGAACCGGCCGTATGCCGATGCAGATGCAGGGGCCCCAGGCTCAGGCCAAGCCGGTACAGTTCGATGACGCCCAGATCTCCCAGCTCTCCGCATATGTGGCCAGCCTGGGTGCCGGACCGGCAATCCCGTCCGAGGACATGCTTGATACATCCCATGGCAACTCTGCCGCAGGCGGTACGGTTTTCCGCGTGAATTGCGCAATGTGTCACAACGCCGCCGCTGCCGGCGGCGCACTTACGCGCGGCAAGTTTGCCCCGGCCCTGGCCGGTGTATCCGAGAAGCACATCTACGAAGCCATGGTTACTGGCCCGCAGAACATGCCCGTCTTCAACGACTCGAACATCACTCCCGAAGAGAAGCGTGACGTGATCACCTTCCTGAAGGAAGTCGAAGCCCAGGGTTCGCCGGGCGGCGCCAAGCTCGGTTCGCTGGGTCCGGTCGCTGAAGGTCTCTTCATCTGGACCGCTGGTTTGGGCATCATCATTGCCTTCACCATCTGGCTCACCTCGCGTCCTTCCTAGGTCGCTGGCGGCCCGTGCCGCCACATCACTACGTACTAATGAATCTTGAGAAAAGGATGAGAGACAACATGGGCGACCATAGTCACGGCAGTCCGGACGACTCGGGCACCGTTGCTAAGGCTGGCACGGGAACCCTGGAGAAATTCCAGGATCCCGGCCTTCCGCCGCATCGGAAGCGCTTGGCAGATACCGACCCGCATGCAGAGAAGCGAGCAGAGCGTCAGGTAGCGCTGCTGTTTATCATCTCCATCGTCGGAACACTGTCGTTCTTTATTGCTTACTTCGTTCTCGGACGTCCGGAAAACATCTCGGAAATCCGCGTACAGAACGCGATGCTCGGCCTTGGCACCACTTTTGCCATGCTCGGCATCGGTATCGGTATTGTCCACTGGGCAAAGACCCTGATGCCGGACCACGAGATTTCCGAAATGCGTCACGAGATCACCGCTGAGGCTGATCGCAAGGACGCCGAGGAGATCATCAACCAGGTGATCGAAGAGACGGGCATCAAGCGCCGTCCATTGATTCGAAACACCCTCATCGGCGCCATGGCATTGGCTCCGATTCCCGCGATCTTCATGTTCCGCGACCTCGACCGTTCCGGCAAGAACGCCGGCGAAATGGTCGAGCAGCTGCGCCACACGATGTGGGACACGGACGTTCGCCTGACCCGCGATCCCTCCGGAACCCCCATCAAGGCATCGGATGTGCAGATTGGTTCGGCTTTCCACGTCATTCCCGAGGGACTTGACGAAGCCGAGGACATGCTCAACGAGAAGGCCAAGGCCGTTGTCTTGCTGATGCGCCTGGATCCATCGAAGATGCAGGTCTCCGAGGGACGCGAAGACTGGCACGTGGACGGCATCGTTGCCTACTCCAAGATCTGCACGCACGTCGGTTGCCCCGTGGCCCTCTACGAGCAGCAGACGCACCACTTGCTGTGCCCGTGCCACCAGTCGACCTTTGACCTCACGCAGGAATGCAAGGTCATCTTCGGCCCGGCCGGACGCGCGCTGCCTCAGCTGCCAATCACGGTTGACTCCAATGGCTTCCTGGTCGCCCAGAGCGATTTCCAGGAGCCTGTTGGACCGAGCTACTGGGAGCGTGGCTAATCCATGAGCACCACAACTGAGTACACTCCGAAGACTTCCACCGGACGCATTGCCAACTTCGTCGACCAGCGTGTCGGCGGATCGGTGATCGTCAAGGAATTCGGTCGCAAGATCTTCCCGGACCACTGGTCCTTCATGTTCGGCGAGGTGGCACTGTACACCTTCGTCCTGCTGTTGATCTCCGGAACGTTCCTGACGTTCTTCTTCGATCCGTCGATGGCACACGTCATCTACAACGGTTCGTACAACCCGCTCAAGGGCATCGGCATGTCCGCCGCATACTCCACGTCGCTGGATATTTCCTTCGACGTGCGTGGCGGTCTGTTCATGCGCCAGGTCCACCACTGGTCGGCGATCCTGTTCGTTGCCGCCGTGTCGGTCCACATGCTTCGCGTGTTCTTCACCGGTGCGTTCCGCAAGCCGCGCGAACTGAACTGGGTTGTCGGCGGCGTGCTGCTGATCCTGGCGATGGCTGCCGGCTTCACCGGTTACTCCCTCCCCGATGACTTGCTCTCCGGCAACGGCCTGCGCATCATCGACGGCGTCATCAAGTCGATCCCGCTGGTGGGCACCTACATTTCGCTCTTCCTCTTCGGTGGCGAATTCCCGGGCACGGTCATCATTCCGCGCCTGTACTCCCTGCACATCATGATTGTTCCGGCGCTCCTGCTGCTCATGGTCGGCATCCACCTGTTCATGGTGGTCGTGCACAAGCACACCCAGTACCCCGGCCCGGGCCGCACCAACGACAATGTCGTGGGCTTCCCTGTGGGTCCGGTCTACGCTGCCAAGGCAGGCGGGTTCTTCTTCATCGTCTTCGGCATCGTGGCTGCGATCTCCGGATTGCTGACCATCAACCCGATCTGGAACTACGGCCCGTATGACCCCTCGCCGGTCTCCGCCGGCACCCAGCCTGACTGGTACATCGGCTTCGTCGATGGCGCCCTGCGACTGATGCCGGGCGTGTTGGGCAACTTCTCCTTCGAGTGGCTCATCCCGTTCCCGTGGGGTACCAACACCCTGACGCTGAACGTCCTGATTCCGGCTCTTATCCCTGCCGGCATCATGTTCACGATCATGTTCGCATGGCCGTGGATCGAAAGCTGGGTCACCAAGGACAAGCGCGAACACCACCTGTTGGATCGCCCGCGCAACGCCCCGTTCCGTACGGGCATGGGTGTTGCAGGTGTCGTTTCCTACTGCGTGATGTGGGCAGCGGCCTCCTCCGACTTGATCGCCACCCACTTCCACGTGTCGTTGAACGACGTCACTTACTGGTTGCGAGTGCTGTTCTTCCTCGGCCCGATCCTCGGCTTCATCGTGGCCCGCCGCATCGCACTGTCGCTGCAGCGCAAGGACCGCGAGATCGTATTGCACGGTCGCGAAACCGGAATCATCGAAATGTCGCCGGAAGGCACCTTCTCGGAGCGCCACGAGGCGCTGGATGTCTACAAGCTGCACCAGCTGGTCAACTACGAGGACCGCAAGGTCATTCCGGCCCAGCCGAACGCGGCCGGCCACATCAGCGGCAGCGAAAAGCGCCGCGGCGCCCTGTCCAAGTTCTTCTTCGAGGATCGCGTAGCCCCGGTTACGCCTTCCGAGTTGGCAGCAGTGCATGCCGAACATGGACACGGACCGGCAGAAATCGAAGGTTCCTCCACGGAATCCATCGAAAAGTAGTATCTGCCAGGACTTCATCCTGACTGCGGGGCCCACCATTTGGTGGGCCCCGCAGTGTTTAACCCGCAGTTGCCCAGCCCGTCGCCGCCGGCGACAAGCTCCGCGGGACCGCAAGGCCTTCCCCCGTCCGCCAGCCGTCGGCCCGTTACTCGCGCCCGACAACAGGGCAGTCACCGACGCCACGCGCAGAAGCGTGGCCAACGTCGTAAGCCCGGAATCGGGCATACACGGGCCGATCCCGGTGCAACAATGGATGTGGGCATGCGGCGGTATATGCCACCGTTGAAATCGGCCACTCACGTCGCCGTGCTGCCAGCCCCCAGACGGCAACTCTACGATTCCAGGTGGACACCATGGAAAAGGCAAGCATCCGCTACATCGTCGATGACGTTTCCTCAGCCGTCAATTTCTACGTAGACCTTCTCGATTTCAGCGTGGACCTGTACACGTGAATATTTGACTCTTTGAGAGCCACCAATATTGCCGTTCGGAGCCACCCCGCCAAAACGCGAGTATTCTCCTTCAGAGCCATCAGTAACTCCTTTGAGAGCCGTCAATAGTGCGCATGGGGACCGTCCAGGGAAACGTGAAAATGCTCGATTGGAACCATTTGACCGTCAACGGGTGGCTGGCCCCACGACGCGAGTCGGCCCGTCCTCGACCGACTGCCCCGATTTCTCGGGAAAACTATCTACTCGGCTGATCGCGCGAAGCTCTGGAAGTGCCCTGCGGACTCCATTCTGCCGACGATCGGTGGGCTGTTGCCGGCAGCGCGCTACCGGGAAGCGTCTCTGCAAGCGGATCGAGCCCCTAGGAACGCCGCTGCGGCTCAACCTCACCGGTGTTCTGCAGGCGGTATCCGTAGAATGACTGCTGACATCGGCCCGGCTTGGCGGCCATGTCCAAGTGATCATGGACCAGATCATCCACAACACCACTTGGAGCGAAACCGGAACGTACAATTTCCGCGAAAAGATCGGTGCCGTTCAGCCCGGAACGGATCCGTTGCAGGCCGGAGGCTCCCGCCCGGGGAGCTACTGGCTCTCAACGGCAATTGTTGGCTCTGAAAGGTAATATCCGGTGGCTCTCGAATCTCTGGATATTCACACGGGCCCGGGCTTCGCGATCCTGGGACGGGGGGCCTTGCGGCTGATGCTCAGCGCCCCGGGCGGCACGGATGAACACGGTGTCCCGGGCGGCGCTGGCCAGGCCATGCCGGACGGCGCGATGCCCGCACCCGGAGGATGGAATCGCTTTTCACTGCTGGTGGAGGACCTCACCGCTGAAATGGAACGGCTCGTGGCCGCAGGCGTGCCACTGCGCTCGAATGTGATCACCGGTGCCGGCGGCAGGCAGTTGCTGCTGGAAGACCCCTCGGGGAACCTGTGGAACTCTTTGAACCGTCTTCGACAGCGGCTTCCGGCACTACACCGGAACAGCCCGCACCCTAGACGGTCCCGCTCCCCCGAGGCGTTCGTCGGCCGCACCAACACAGCGCTCCGCGCACCGGCATGTCGTGCCGATGTTGCCAGGTTCATGCGCACGGCGTCTTGGACGCCCTCCAGGCCGCTGGGAGGCGTTCCCGGGCGCTGGACTACCGCACGGTGCTGTAGCGCGGACTGCGGGTCCCCTGGCGCTGCAGCGGGACAAAGAGCTTGTAGCGGTCGGAGCGATAGAGGGAGATCGAATAGTCGACGAGCACCTCACCGACAAATGCGTATCGGGTGATACGCAGCAAGGGGAAACCCACCTCGACCTTCAGGAGCCCGGCGTGCTCGCTGGTCGCCGCCGTGCTTTCGATCTGGTCCTCGCCCCACTCCAGCACCAAGCCGTAGCGTTCATTCAGCGACTGGTACAGGGAAATGGGCGGGGGGTCGTTGAGGAACCCGGGTACCAACGCGCTGGGCATGAAGTTCTCATCGAGGCTCATCGGCTTGCCATCGGCCAGCAGGAGACGGCTGAAGCGGATCACGGGCTCGCCCTCGTCGATCTCCATGTGGCGCGACAGGCTGCTGGTAGCCGGCGACTCCTCGAAGCGCAGCACATGCGCATCGGGGACCATGCCGCGTCGGATCATTTCCTCGCTGTAGGAGTTCAAGCGGATCTGCAGGTCCAGCTTGGGGTGCGCCACGAACGTCCCGACGCCGACCACCCGCTTGAGCACCTGGTCCTCGACCAGCGAGTCGATGGCCTGCCGCAGGGTCTTGCGGGCCACACCGAATTCCTCGGCCAGCTCGCGCTCGGGTGGAAGCCGGTATCCGGGCTGACAGACCGTGGTTGCGTGGGTACGAAGGATCTCGCGAATCTGCCGGTACTTGCTCACGGGTGAATCGCCATCGATCAGGCCATGCACCTTGGGCTGCGGCGCGTAGGGTTTCACATTTGCTCCAGTGTCGGTGGGCCGGCTTCCGGCCCCTCTGGTTTCCATTCTCCCGCATTCCTGGGCCATGGCGCTTAAAAAGCGGAAGCGGTGCTTCTCTCCCCGCGAGGGGAAAGAAGCACCGCTTCCGCCGATGCACTTCGGGTGTTACATGCCCGGGTTAGTGGGCGTGGTCACCGCGGCTGTACTCGTAGACCCAGCCAACCAGGCCGATGATCGTGAGGCCAACGCCGATGTACAGGACCCAGAAGCCCAGGGCCAAACCGGCAAAGCCGATCGCGGCACCCGTACCAAGTGCCAGCGGCCACCAGCTCCACGGGGAGAAGAGGCCAACGGTGCCGGCGTTCTCGTGGATCTCGCCGTCAAGACGGTCCTCGGGACGGGGACCAACGCGACGGGAAGTGTGCAGCAGGTACCAGCCGATCATGATGCACATGCCCGAGAGCATGAACAACGCCAGGTAGCCTACGTGTTCTTCCCAGTTGGTCATGATGCCGTACACGATCGCAACCGGGGTGAAGAAGAAGATGCCGCCCAGGAAGAGCCAAGTTTCAATTTTCATCTCTACAGGTCCTTCTGGTCTGCCGGGCCGAAGATCTTGGCCACCGGGGTCTCCGGGGTCGAGCGGGCGCTCAGTTCCGGGTGGTGGAGGTCAAGAGCCGGACGCTCGGAGCGGATACGCGGAATCGAGTGGAAGTTGTGGCGCGGCGGCGGGCAGGAAGTTGCCCACTCCAGCGATGCACCAAAGCCCCACGGATCATCCACGGTAACCTTCTTGGCGTTGCGGTGCGTGGTCCAGACGTTCCAGAAGAACGGGATCATCGACATGCCAAGGATGAAGGCGAACACGGTGGAGAACTGGTTCATGGTGGTGAACCCGTCTTCCGGCATGTAGTCGGCGTAACGTCGCGGCATGCCGATGACGCCCAGCCAGTGCTGGATCAGGAACGTACCGTGGAAGCCCACGAACAGCATCCAGAAGTGGATCTTGCCAAGGCGCTCGTTGAGCATCTTGCCGGTCCACTTCGGCCACCAGAAGTAGAAGCCTGCGAACATCGCGAAGACCACGGTTCCGAAGACCACGTAGTGGAAGTGTGCCACCACGAAGTAGGTGTCCGAGACGTGGAAGTCCAGCGGCGGAGCCGCGAGGATGATGCCGGTCAGGCCACCGAAGAGGAACGTCACCATGAAGCCGATGCTCCAGAGCATCGGGGTCTCGAAGGTGATCGAGCCCCGCCACATGGTGCCGATCCAGTTGAAGAACTTCACGCCGGTCGGAACCGCGATCAGCATGGTCATGAAGCCGAAGAACGGAAGCATGACGGAGCCGGTGACGTACATGTGGTGGGCCCACACGGACACGGACAGCGCAGCGATCGAGATCGTTGCGAAGACCAGGCCCTTGTAGCCGAAGATCGGCTTGCGGGAGAAGACCGGGAAGATCTCGGAGACGATGCCGAAGAACGGCAGCGCAATGATGTAGACCTCCGGGTGTCCGAAGAACCAGAAGAGGTGCTGCCAGAGGACGGCACCGCCAGCTTCCGGGTCAAAGACGTGCGCCCCGAACCGGCGGTCCGCGCCGAGCGCGAACAGTGCTGCTGCCAGCGGCGGGAATGCCATCAAGACCAGGATCGAGGTGATCAGCGCGTTCCAGGTGAAGATGGACATGCGCCACATGGTCATGCCCGGTGCACGCAGGCAGATGATGGTGGTGATGAAGTTGACGGCGCCAAGGATGGTGCCGAAGCCCGAGAGCGCGAGGCCGAAGACCCAGAGGTCTCCACCCACGCCGGGGCTGAAGGTGGTGTTCGACAGCGGCGCGTATGCGAACCAGCCGAAGGACGCCGCACCCTGCGGGGTCAGGTAACCTGCCAGCGCAATGGTGGAACCGAAGGAGAAGAACCAGAAGGCCAGCGCGTTCAGGCGCGGGAAGGCCACGTCGGGTGCGCCGATCTGCAGCGGCATCATGACGTTGGTGAACCCTGCAAAGAGCGGGGTTGCAAACATCAGCAACATGATGGTGCCGTGCATGGTGAACAGCTGGTTGTACTGTTCCTTGGTCTGCAGGATCTGCATGCCCGGTTCAAACAGCTCGGCACGGATGACCAGGGCCATCACGCCACCGATGCAGAAGAAGACGAACGAGGTGATCAGGTACATGTACCCGATCGTCTTGTGGTCGGTGGAGGTGATCCAGTTGACGAAGATCCGTCCCTTGGAAATCGGTACCACGCGCGGTGCGAGGGTCTTGACCTCATCGGTTGCGTATTCGTAAGTAGTCACGATGGATTACTCCCCTTCCGATGCGTGGGCCGAAACCTGGTTGACCTCGCCCGGCTTGCGGTCCTGTTCCTCACCGATGTGGCCGTCCTTCAAAGTGGCCAGGTGGTTCAGGAATTCGGCTTCGGACACTACCTGCACGTTGAAGAGCATCTCCGAGTGGTATTCACCGCAGAGCTCCGCGCACTTGCCGTCGAATCGTCCTTCGACCTGCGGCGTGAGGTAGATGT
This sequence comes from Paeniglutamicibacter sulfureus, assembly GCF_030512175.1. Taxonomy (GTDB): domain Bacteria; phylum Actinomycetota; class Actinomycetes; order Actinomycetales; family Micrococcaceae; genus Paeniglutamicibacter; species Paeniglutamicibacter sulfureus. The sequence continues at coordinate 2,592,765 of NZ_JAULBL010000002.1, forward strand.
AGTTGGTCTTGCCCGGAATCATGTCGAGTTTCTGCAGGAATGCAGGAACCCAGAACGAGTGGATGACGTCGCGGCTGTTCAACTCGAGCGTGACGGATTTTCCAACAGGGAGGTACAGGGTGGGCAGAGTTTCCTCGACGCCCTCTTCACCGGTCAGGTGTGCCTGAACGGTGGCATCGTACTTTTCCTGGCCCTGGTAGGTGTAGTTGTAGTCCCATGCCCACTGCTTGGCACGGACATCGACCACGAGCTCGGAATCCACCTCGGTGTTGATTGCCTTCTCGGTGCTGTCTGAGAACGTGAAGAACGTCAGGACAAGTACGAGCGGCACGGCCGTGTAGAAAATTTCGATTGGCAAGTTGTAGCTGAGCTGGCGCGGGAAGCCAGTGTCATTCTTGCGGCGGCGGTAGGCGATGATGCACCAAAGCATCAGGCCCCACGTCAAGATACCGATCAAAAGTACGGTAATCCACGAGTTGACCCAGAGATCCTGGATCATACCGGTGTGGTTGGTGGTGTCACGTTCGACGTTTGGGAGCCAACCTCGCTGGACTTCCGCTGAACATCCCGTCAACAACAACGCGCCGGCGCCAGCAATCGCCATGACTTTGGCTCTGCCTTTGCGGCGGCTGCTGGTTCGGTCTTGCGAACTCACAGACGGCCCTTCCTCTTTGTTGGTGCTGAATGAGTCTTCGACACCCAGCGGCCGGACTCAAGTGAATCAACGCTGATGAGGTCGAAGAAAACCATAGTTTTACTACTTATCGTAGAGCTTACCCTCTCGGGCATGCGAATGCCGACCAAAACACCGCCCAGGGACGAAGATGTCTCAACGTATGGGCGGTGCATTTGGTTCCGACTTAGTGGAAGGAATCTCCACAGGCGCAAGAGCCCCCGGCGGACGGGTTGTCGATGGTGAAACCCTGCTTGGAGATGGTGTCTTCGAAGTCAATCGAAGCGCCGTCCAGGTAGGGAACGCTCATCTTGTCGACAATGACCTCAACGCCGTCGTAGTCCTTTACGGCGTCGCCCTCCAGCAGGCGCTCGTCGAAGTAGAGCTGGTAAATCAGGCCCGAACATCCCCCTGGCTGAACGGCGACGCGCAACCGAAGATCGGTGCGGCCTTCCTGTTCAAGCAGTGAACGGACCTTTTCTGCTGCGACCTCCGACAGCTTGACCTCGTGGCTCGGAAGCTCGGTCGGGTCTGCGGTGGTCTCGTTGGCTGCAGTTGTCATGCGTGATCCTCCATATACTGCTCACTTGGGCTACGCCTCAAGCGCGGCCCCTCACCTTCAATGGTACGACGAGACCGCACGTACTGGCGCAGCGACGCCGCCCGGACCTTATAGCCCGTGGTTGTTCAAGCGTGCCAAGAGCAGCGCCTCGGCCAAAATTGCGTGACGGAAATCGCCCAGGTGCAGCGACTCATTGGCCGAATGCGCGCGGGAATCCGGGTCTTCGACGCCGGTCACGAGGATCTGCGCGGCGGGGAAGATCTCGAGCAGGTCGGAGATGAATGGAATGGATCCGCCGATGCCGGTTTCAACCGCCGGAACTCCCCACGCTTCCCCCAGCGCCCACAGGCTAGCTTGCGCGGCCGGGGCCGAGGTGTCGGTGGAAAAGGACTGCCCGGCCTCGTCGGCTTCAAAGGTCACTTGGGCTCCGCGCAGGTCCTGGCCCATGATGTGCGCGCGCAGCGCGGCAACCGCCGACTCCGGGTCCTGCCCGGGGGCGATGCGCAGGCTCAGCTTGAATCGCGTGGAAGGCAACAAGGTGTTTGAAGAAATCGCAACCGAGGGGATGTCCATCCCGATGATCGAAAGGGCCGGCTTGTTCCAGAGCCTGTCGGCAATGTTGCCGCTGCCCGCCAACTTGACCGAGTCCAGCACCGAGGAATCCGCCCGGAACGAGTCCTCGGGGTAGTCGACGACCGCACGCTCGTGGGAGACCAGGCCCTCGATGGCCACGTTGCCCTCGGCGTCATGGAAAGTGGAAATCAAGCGAGCTGCCAGGGTGGGAGCATCGAGCAGCGGCCCGCCAAACATGCCCGAGTGCACCGCATGGGCCAGGGCGCGGACTTCAACCACTCCCCCGACCATGCCACGCAGGGATGTGGTCAGCGCCGGGACCCCCACCTTCCAATTGCTGGAGTCGGCGACCACGATGACGTCCGCCTCCAGGCGATCGCGGTGGGTCTCCAGGAACCGGCGGAAACTGGGCGAACCGGCCTCTTCTTCGCCTTCGAGGAAGAAGGTGACACCCAGGCCGAAGTCGGCAACGCTGTCCAGCACCGCGCGCAGGGCGGCAATGTGCACCATGATGCCGGCCTTGTCATCGGCCGCTCCGCGACCATACAGCCGGCCATCGATCTCGGTGGCTTCAAAGGGCTTGGTGTCCCACAGGTCCTCATCGCCCGGAGGCTGCACATCGTGGTGCGCATAGAGAAGGATGGTCGGCTTGCCGTCGCGGGCCGGGCGATTGGCCACGATAGCGGGGCCCCCGGGCACTCCTGCTGGGGTGGGAACGCGGAGGATTTCGACATTTTCCATGCCGGCTTCGCGCACCAGCTGCGCCACTGCCTCGGCGCTTCGGTCCAGTTGGTCGGGGTCGAATGATTCCCAGGCGATGCCGGGGATGGCCACCAGCCTGCCGAGTTCGGAGACGATGCGATTGAAATCGGTATCTACGTGTGCGCTCAGGGACTCGCGATCCACGCCGAATGATGCCGGGGCGGCGGTGTTCTTGGTAGTCATGGGAAAAAGCCTACAACCGCGCCGTGCGCCGAATGACGATGGCGTGCCGGGTGCAAGCTAGACTGGAAAGGTGTTTGGACGCAAGAAAGATCAGGCAGCTTCCGTAGAAGCGCCCACAGAAGAGACCACAAAGCCCGCCGGCAAAAATGCCCCGACCCCAAAGCGCAGTGCGCAGCAGGCGCAAAACCAGCGCCCGTTGGTACCCACCGACCGCAAGCTTGCGCGCGCGGCCGAGCGCAACCAGCGCCTGGAGGCCCAGAACCGCATGCGGTTGGCCAATGAGACCGGCGACGAGCGCTTCATGGCAGCCCGTGACCAGGGACCGCAGAAGCGCTTTACCCGCGACTACGTGGACCGCCGCTTCATGGTCGGCGAATACCTGATGTTTGCCGTCTTCGCTTTCCTGATCGTTTCGCTGACCCTCTCGAGGTTCCCGGCGGTCCAGGTTTACATCACCTTTGCACTGTGGATCCTGGTGGCACTCGTTGCCGTCGACGCCTTCATCATGTCGCGCGGACTGAAGAAGGGGCTGATTGCCCGCTTTGGCTCGGTCGAACGCGGCGTGACCTACTACGGCATCATGCGCGGACTTCAGTTCCGCAAGTTGCGCCTGCCCAAGCCGCAGGTGCGTCGCGGCGAGGATCCGCGCTAACAATACGCACACGCGTTCAAGATTCCACACCAAGGCGTGTGGCACCCCCGGGGAATGGATTCCCGGCAGGGCGCCACACGCCTTTTCGCTGTCCGGGATCGGGTGGAAGAGCACCCTCGCTCCCCCGCCCGTCGGCCCAAGCGAAGTCGGGGCCCCTTCGCCGATTGATCGGTGAAGGGGCCCCGCTCGGCGCATGCGCCTACTTCCTGGCCAGGGACCTGCCCTGGGCCTGTGCCTTTGCCAGTGCCTTGTTGATGCCGCGGACCCATAGCGGCCCCTCGTAGAGGAACGCGGTGTAGCCCTGGACCAGGTCCGCGCCGGCCTCGAGGCGCTCGATGACATCGTCCCCGGTGCTGACCCCGCCCACGGAGATGATCGCCATTTCAGCCGGGACCTTTTCGCGCAGCACCCGCAGAACCGCCAGCGAGCGGGCCTTCAACGGTGCGCCGCTGAGTCCGCCGGCCCCGATCTCGGCAACCTTGAACGCGTCGGAGACCAGCGGTTCGCGGGCAATGGTGGTGTTGGTGGCAATGATGCCGTCAAGCCCCAGCTCGGTGGCCAACGTGGCGACGTCGGCAATGTCGTCGTCGTTGAGGTCGGGGGCGATCTTGACCAGCAGCGGGACGTGGCGTCCGGCGACGCGGTCGGCCTCGGCGCCAACCGCGCTCAGCAGCGGCCGCAGCGTCTCGACGCCCTGCAACAGGCGCAGCCCGGGGGTGTTGGGCGATGACACGTTGACCACCAGGTAGTCGGCGTGGGCGGCCAGTTCGCGGGTGGAGACCAGGTAGTCGGAGACGGCGTCATCGAGTTCCACGGTCTTGGTCTTGCCGATGTTCACGCCGATGACCGGGCGGCCGGCGCCAAAGCGGGTGCCCAGGCGCAGCCGTGCGGCACGGATGCGGGGGGCCACCGCGCGCGCCCCGTCATTGTTGAACCCCATGCGGTTGATGACCGCCTTGTCCTCCACGAGGCGGAAAAGCCGGGGCTTCTCGTTGCCCGGCTGGGCGACACCGGTGATGGTTCCGACCTCCACATGGCCAAAGCCAAGGTCGGCCAGGGCAGGAATGCCTGCCCCCTCCTTGTCGAAGCCCGCCGCCAGGCCGAAGGGCGAGGGGAAGTCGATCCCCATCACGGTGCGGCGCAGCGCAGGGTCCGGGGCACACAGCTTCCGCGCGATGACAGACACCCCGAATTTCTCTGCCAACCGGAGGGCGTCGAAGGAAAAGTGGTGAGCCTTTTCGGGGTCCATCTTCGTGAAAACAAGACGGAAAATCGTGGGATATATGCGCATGACTCCTAGTCTTCCCGCATCCACGGCTCCAAACAACTTCAAGTTGGTTATGCTCAACACATGTCGCACGCCTCCTCCCTCGGCTCCGGACCCGCACCACCGCTTCCGGACGATCCCAGCGCAACGTGGCCGGAGTACAGCGCAACCACCCTGCCGGGCACCTGGGAGCCGGACATCCTGGGCGAGGGCTTCAGCTACACCACCCTGCCCCTGGGCGAGGACGACGAAGGCGAGCTGTGCGCCACCCTGGTGCGCCACCTGCGTCCGACCCCTGCACCCGCGCATGCACGTCCCGCCCTTGGCTCCCGGTTGCGCAGCGCACTGGGCGCACTGTGGCCCGGACCGTTGGCACCGGAAGCATCCACCGACGGCACGTCGGCGACGGCAGGGCGGCACGTCGGCTTCGTGCTGGCCGTCCACGGCTGGAGCGACTACTTCTACAACGCCGAGCTGGCCCGGTATTGGAGCGATCGTGGCTACGCGTTCTACGCGCTGGACCTGCGCCGCTACGGTCGCAGCCTGCGCGCACACCACCTGAACCCCGGATTCACCGCGTCCCTGAACGAGTACGACGCGGACCTGGACGCGGCGCTGGAGATGATCCGTTCCGTCGAAGGCGCGGACGCGACGGGCATCTGCCTGGCGCATTCCACCGGCGGGCTGGTGACAAGCCTGTGGGTCAACCGGCACCCGGAGGCCTTCGACGCGTTGATCCTGAACAGTCCGTGGCTGGAGATGCAGGGCAGCTACCTGGTGCGCTACGCCGCCCAGGGCGTGGTCGAGCCCATTGCCCGACTACGGCCCCGGGCCAAGCTGCACCTGCCGGAATTGGACAACTACTGGCGCTCGCTGTCCCGACAGGGCAATGGCTCCTGGGATCTGCATCCACGCTGGCGCCCGCCGATTGCCTTCCCGACGACCGCCGGCTGGATCACCGCGGTGATGGCCGGGCACCGGGAAGTGGCCAGGGGCCTGGACATCAAGGTCCCGGTGTTGGTGCTGACCTCGAAGTCAACGCACCTGGGCACCAGCTTCGACGAGGCCATGTTGCACAACGACAGTGTCATCGAGGTCAACGTGGTGCGCGAGCGTTCCCTGAAACTGGGCAGCGAGGTCACCAACGCGATCCTCCACGGGGCCATGCACGACGTGTTCTCGTCCCTGCCCGAGCCGAGGGCTGCAGCCTATGCGGCGATGGACCGCTGGGGCGCCGGCTACCTGCCGGAGCCCGGGGCGCGCGCCGACGACGGGCAACGCTGAGCGCGTTCTCTCAGGCGTTGGCGGCCGCGTCCCCGGCAATGGCCGGCTTGTCCACCGCTCCCCCGTACCGGCGGTCGCGGCTGGCGTATTCGCGCACCGCATCCCACAGGGTCGTGCGGTCGACGTCGGGCCACAACTCGTCGATGAACACCATTTCCGCATAGGCGGACTGCCAGAGCAGGAAGTTGGATGTGCGCTGCTCGCCGCTGGTGCGCAGGAACAGGTCGACATCCGGCATCTCGGGCTCGTCCAGGTGCCTGGCCACCGTCTTCTCCGAGATTTGCGAGGGCTTCAGCGTCCCGGCGGCGACCTGTTCGGCGATCGCCTTCACCGCATCGGCGATCTCGGCCCGCCCGCCGTAGTTCACGCACATGGTCATTTGGCAGGTCTGGTTGGCGGCGGTGAGTTTCTCGGCGGCCTTGAGCTCGTTGACCACTGTTCGCCAGAGCCGCGGCTCGCGTCCGGCCCAGCGGATGCGCACGCCCCATTCGTTGAGGGTGTCGCGCTGGCGGCGCAGCACGTCGCGGGAGAAGCCCATCAGGAAGCGAACCTCCTCGGGGCTGCGCTTCCAGTTCTCTGTGGAAAAGGCATACACCGAGACGTACTTGATGCCCATTTGCACAGCCCCGGCGATGACGTCCAGCAGCGCGGCCTCGCCGGCGCGGTGACCCTCGGTGCGCGGCAGCCCGCGCGCATTGGCCCAGCGGCCGTTGCCATCCATCACGATGGCCACGTGCTGCGGGATGAGCTCGGGCTGGATGTAGGGCATGGGCGCGTCCTGCGGCCGCAGCGCCGGAACGCTGGGCCCGGGCTTGCCGGTGATCTTGGGGGCTTTGCTCATTGTCGCTCCACGAGTTTGAGGGATTTTACTGCTCGTTCAAGGTGCCATTGCAGGTAGTTGGCCACCACTGCCGCGCCCTGGGCGCGGGTGGCCCCGTCCGCCGCGTCGATCACTGCCCAGTCGCCCTCGAGCAGGGCTGCAAGCAGGGAAACCGTAGCCGGTGACGGGGACATTGATCCGGCGGGCCGGCAGTCATGGCAGACCACCCCGCCCAGCGGGATGTTGATGGCCTGGTGGGGGCCCACCGCGCCGCAGCGGACGCAATGGGTAAAGCTGGGCGCCCAGCCGGCGGTGGCCAGCGCGCGCAGCAGGTAGGAGTCCAGCACGGTGCCGGATTCGTGCCCGCCGCGGGCCAGGGTGGCCAACGCGCCGTGCAGCAGGCGGTATTGCGGGGCTATGGATTCGGCGTCGGCGTCGGTGAGGCGCTCGGCGGTCTCCAGCATTGCGGCCCCGGCGGTGTACGCGGAGTAGTCGGCCACCAGCGCCTGGCCGTAGGGGTGGCGCAGCTGGGCCTGGATGATGGTGTGCAGCGAGCGTCCGGCAACGATCTGGGCGTCGACCTCCATGAACGGCTCGAGCGTGGCACCCAGCTTGGAACTGGTGCGCCGCACACCCTTGGCCACCGCGCGCACCACCCCGAGCTCGGGGCTCAGCAGGGTGATGATTCGGTCGGCCTCGCCGAGCTTGTGGGTGCGCAAGACGATGCCGCGGGTGCGGTAGCTCTTTGCTGCAAAGGTTGAACGTGACACGTAGTCCATGATCCCAGAGAAATGCGGCGGCGGGTGCATCCTCCGGGGTTTCCGAAGGTGCACCCGCCGCCGCTTGGCATGCCTAGGCCTGGTCGCGCACCGCGCGGTTGACCGCGGAGATGACTGCCTTCAGCGAGGACATGGTGGTGTTGGTATCCATGCCGACGCCCCAGAGCACGCGCTCGCCCACGGCGGCCTCGACGTACGCGGCGGCGGCGGCGTTGCCGCCCTCGGACAGGGCGTGCTCGGTGAAGTCCAGCACGCGCACGTCCACGCCCTCGTTGCCCAGGATGTTGACCAGTGCGTTGATCGGGCCGTTGCCGGCCGCGGTGCGGCGGTGCGGGACCCCGTCGATGAGCAGCGTGGCGGTCAGCGCGAAGCTTCCGTCCTCGGCGGTCTCGGCGGTGGCCGAACCCAGCTTGAAGCGGCCCCACTCCTGCGCGTCCGAGCCCTCGGTGACCGGCAGGTACTCGTCCTGGAACACGTTCCAGATCTCGGCTGCCGAGATTTCCCCGCCTTCGCCGTCGGTCTTGCGCTGGATGACCCCGGAGAACTCGATCTGCGCGCGGCGCGGCAGATCCAGCGAGTGCTCGTTCTTCAGCAGGTAGGCGACCCCGCCCTTGCCGGACTGCGAGTTCACGCGGATCACTGCCTCGTAGGAGCGTCCGATGTCCTTCGGGTCGATCGGCAGGTACGGCACGCCCCAGGTGATCTCGTCCACGGTCTTGCCGGCCGCCTTCGCGTCCGCCTCCATGGACTCGAAGCCCTTCTTGATGGCGTCCTGGTGGGAGCCGGAGAATGCGGTGAAGACCAGGTCGCCACCGTAGGGGGAACGCTCGGCAACGGGCAGCTGGTTGCAGTATTCGACGGTGCGGCGGATTTCGTCCATGTCGGAGAAGTCGAGCATCGGATCGATGCCCTGGCCGAAGAGGTTCATGCCCAGGGTGACGAGGTCGACGTTGCCGGTGCGCTCCCCGTTGCCGAAGAGGCAGCCCTCGATGCGGTCCGCGCCGGCCAGGTAGCCGAGCTCTGCGGCGGCGACGCCGGTGCCGCGGTCGTTGTGCGGGTGCAGGGACAGCACGATCGAGTCGCGGTTGGCCAGGTTGCGGTGCATCCACTCGATGGAGTCGGCGTACACGTTGGGGGTGGCCATCTCCACGGTTGCCGGCAGGTTCAGGATCATCTTGTTTTCCGGGGAGGCCTCCAGGACCTCGGCCACGGCGTCGGAGATGCGCTTGGCGAACTCCAGCTCGGTGCCGGTGAAGGATTCCGGTGAGTATTCGTAGGTGATCTTGGTGCCGACCAACTGCTCCTCGTACTTCTTGCAAAGGCGCGCGCCGGTCAGGGCGATGTCGACGATGCCGTCCTGGTCCTGGTTGAAGACCACGCGGCGCTGGAGCACCGAGGTGGAGTTGTACAGGTGCACGATGGCCTGCTTGCAACCCTCGAGCGCCTCGTAGGTGCGCTCAATCAGGTGTTCGCGGGACTGGGTGAGGACCTGGATGGTCACGTCGTCCGGGATGCCGCGCTCGATGAGCTGGCGGACGAAGTCGAAGTCGGTCTGCGAGGCCGAGGGGAACCCCACCTCGATTTCCTTGAAGCCCATCTTCACCAGCAGGTCAAACATCTTGTGCTTGCGCTCGGGGCTCATCGGGTCGATCAGCGCCTGGTTGCCGTCGCGCAGGTCAACTGCGCACCAGCGCGGGGCGGTGGTGATGTACTTGTCCGGCCAAGTGCGGTCAGGCAGGGAGACGTGGATCTGGTCCTGGAACGGCACATACTTGTGGACGGGCATTCCGGAGGGCTTTTGCAGGTTCAGCATTTCAAGGGGCCTTTTCTTTGATGGTGAGAAAGTGAGCCGGGACAGTGGGTGACTCCGCAGCGAGGGGTCGGCCGAAGGACGCGTTAGAGTCCTGTTTGGTTCTCGCCGCGGCGGCTTAGTAGAAGTAGTCCGAAATGCATTAATCCAACATATCACCGCACGAACACCGAATGTGAGTTGACGGATAAATGTGTCAAATGCCGGACACCGGGTGGCCTGGCGCTGCCGCTTCGCTGCCCTGTGGGCCATCGCGGCCAATGACCCGGTGGACGGCGAACCGCCGAGGGAAGAGCAGGCTGGCCAGTGTGTTCCCGGTGCGCCCGCCGGTGCCGCACTGTCCAGCAGGGCGGGGGGGGGTCCTGCGTGCCCACGAGCTGCGGTTGCCTCCCGTGACGGAATCTGTCGGCCGTGCGGTTGACATTCCTGACCCGGGACGGCGCGCAGGGCGTGTTTTCGGTTCGGTGGACCGGCTGCTGGAATTGTGTCCCGAGCATCCGTACGACGACGTCGTCGCGCGGGTCGTCATGCCTGGATGGCACCACGGACGGACCGTGCTGGTTGGGGACGCGTGCGCTGCGGTGTCGCGGCTTGCGGGCCAAGGCGGCTCGCTGGCCATTGCCGGGGCCCTGCTGGGTGACGTGCTGGGCCCGGTGGACTCGGCGGCGGGGATCGGCCAGGCCCTGGCGGCATTCGAGCGACGGTGGAAACCCCTCGTGGACGTGGCGCAAGCCTCCGGGAGGCGGGCCGCCTCGTCGTTCCTTCCCGCCAACAGGACCGGCCGGCTACTGCGCCGGTGGATCATCCGGGCCACTCACCTGCCAGGGATTGACAGGCTGGTGGCGCGGATGATCGTGGGCCGGATCGCCAGGTAGGCCGCGCCTGCCCACGCAACGGCCCCGTGCACGGTCCCCCGAAAGGGTGGCTGCGCGCGGGGCCGAATATCCAGGTGGGCTGCAGGACTAGAAGCCGAGCTTGCCCAGCTGCTTGGGGTCGCGCTGCCATTCCTTGGCGATTTTCACGTGCAGGTCAAGGTAGACCCGGGTGCCAAGCAGCGCCTCGATGGCCTTGCGCGAACGCGTTCCCACGTCGCGCAGCCGTGCCCCGCCCTTGCCGATGACGATGGCCTTCTGGCTGGAGCGCTCGACGTACAGGTTCACCCGCACATCCAGCAACGGGCTGTCCTCCGGGCGTCCCTCGCGGGGAACCATTTCCTCCACGACCACGGCCAGGGAGTGCGGCAGCTCGTCGCGCACGCCCTCCAGGGCGGCCTCGCGGATCAGCTCGGAAACCATCTTCGCTTCCGGCTCGTCCGTCAGCTCCCCGTCCGGGTACAACGGCGGGGACAGCGGCATCTGCGCCACCAACACGTCGGCAACCTCGGAGACCTGGAAGTCCCCGGTGGCGGACACCGGGACCACTGCTGCCCAGCCGCTTTCGCCCAGGGTTTCGACGCCCAGCTGGGTGACTGCCATCAGCTGGGCCATCAGCGCGGCGCGGTCAACGGTGTCGGCCTTGGTCACGATCGCAACGATGGGCTTTTTCTGCAGCTGTGCCAACTGGGCGGCGATGAACCTGTCGCCCGGGCCGATCTTCTCGTTGGCCGGCAGGCAGAAGCCGATCGCGTCGACCTCGGAGAGGGTGTCGGCAACCAAGTCGTTCAGGCGCTGGCCCAGCAGCGTGCGCGGGCGGTGCAGGCCCGGGGTGTCGACCAGGATCAGCTGCGAATCCTCACGGTGCACGATGCCGCGGATGGTGTGGCGGGTGGTCTGCGGCTTCGAGGAGGTGATGGCCACCTTCTGCCCCACCAGCGCGTTGGTCAGCGTCGACTTGCCCGCATTGGGGCGGCCCACGAAGGAAGTGAATCCGGCGCGGAAGTCCTCGGGCCAGCCTCCGGTGGGCAGCATCTGTGGCTTCTTGATGTTCCGGCTCATGATTGCTCCTTGTGATGCCCTGCATCTTTGGCGGCGGATTGTTCGCCGGTCGTGGGTGGTGTTGTTTCCTTGCGCACCAGGATCTTGCCGATCCGGTTGCGTCGGCCGCTCAGTGAGAGGACCTTCATTTCGATGCCTTCGAACGTGGCGTGGGATCCGAGCACCGGCACCGATTCGAGCACCTTTCCCAGCAGTCCGCCCACCGAGTCGACTTCGTCCTCGTCGATGTCGATGTCGAAAAGCTCCCCGAGTTCGTCGATGGAGGTATGGGCGCGCACCACGAAGCTGCCATCGCCCACCTCCTCGATGTCGACCTTTTGCCGATCGTACTCGTCGTCGATCTCGCCAACGATTTCCTCGATGAGGTCCTCGAGGGTGACCAGGCCGGCCGTTCCGCCGTATTCGTCGATGACAATGGCCATGTGGGTGGATTCCTGCTGCAGCTCGGGCAGCAGTTCGGCCACGGACTTGGACTCCGGCACGTAGCGTGCCCTGCGCGCCAGATCCTCGACCTTGTCGGTGCTCTCCGGGCTCAGGTGCAGCTTGTAGGCCACGTCCTTGAGGTAGACGATGCCAAGGATGTCATCGGTGTCCTCCCCGATGACCGGGACGCGCGAGCAACCCGAGGCCAGGAACAAGTCCATCGCGGCCTTCAGGCCTTCGCCCTTGTCGATGGTCTTCATCTCGGTGCGCGGCACCATGACAGAACGGACGTAGGTGTCGTCCAGGTCGAAGACCGAGTTGATGATTTCCGCCGTCTCGTCCTCCAGCGCGTCACCCTCCGTGGCCCTGTCGACAAGATCGCGCAGGCGTTCCTTGGACAGGAAGCCATCCTCCTCGGCGACCGAGCGCGGGCTCATGGCCTGGCCGATGCCCACCAGCCAGGTCGGGATGGGCCCGAGTACCACGCGCAGGAAGCGGATCAACGGCGCGGTGTAGCGCACGACGGTGTCGGCGTGGCTGCGTCCCAGGCGTCGCGGAGACACCCCGACCAGCACGAAGCTGACCGCCGCCATGGTGACGGTGGCCAACAGCCCGGCCAGCCAGATGTTGCCGAGGCGGTCCAGGTAGAGGATGGCGACTGCCACCGCGGAGGCGGTCTCGAACCAGATCCGCCAGAAGCGCACCGCGTGCGTGTGGCTTTGGGAATCGGCGAGGATGTTCGCCAGGTGCGGCGAGGCGTAGTCGTTGCGCAGGGCTTCGGCCTGCTGCCGCGAAAGGTAGAGATAGGCCGATTCGGCGGCCGTGAGCAGCGCGGCGCTGAGGATGAAGACCAGCGCACTGAGCGCGAGAATGACCGCGGTCACTAGTCCATCGTCTCCCGGGGAGCCGGGCGGCCCAGGAAGTCCTCGAGCAGTTGGCGCTGGAGGGAGAACATGATCTCCTTTTCCTCCGGCTCGGCGTGGTCGAAGCCCAGCAGGTGCAGCATGCCGTGGGTGGTCAGCAGCAGGATCTCGTCCTCCACGGAGTGCCCCTGGGCCTGGGCCTGGGCGGTGGCGACCTGCGGGCAAATCACGATGTCACCGAGCATGCCTGCCTCCGTGGGCGAGCCGGGGACGCCGGGGCGCAGCTCGTCCATGGGGAAGCTCATCACGTCGGTGGGGCCTTCGAGGTCCATCCACTCCACGTGCAGCGCGCTCATGGGCTCTTCATCGAGCAGGATGATGGAGACGTCCGTTTCCGGGTGCACATAGAGTTCCGCCAGGATATGGCGTCCCAGCGCGCTGACGCGCTCCAGGTCCGCCGCAACCGCGGATTCGTTGTTGACCTCTACGCTCATGGGGATTGCTCCTGGTTTTCGGGCGCGGGGCCCTGCTGTTTCTTTTCGGCCGCGTGTTCGGGGTTCTTCGAGGTGCCGGCGCGACGGCGGGCACGCGCCTGGGACCGGTTGAAATTGGGGTCCTGGCGCACCGTCCAGCGTTCGTAGGCGCCGACGATGGCACCCACCAGCCGGTGACGGACCACGTCGCTGGCGTCCAGTTCACAGAAGGCGATGTCGTCAACGCCCTCGAGGATCTCGGTGACCACACGCAGCCCGGACTTGGTGCCGCCGGGAAGGTCGACCTGGGTGATATCCCCGGTCACGACGATCTTGGACCCGAAGCCGAGCCGCGTGAGGAACATCTTCATCTGCTCGGGCGTGGTGTTCTGCGCCTCGTCCAGGATGATGAAGGCGTCGTTGAGCGTGCGACCGCGCATGTAGGCCAGGGGCGCGACCTCGATGGTGCCGGCGGCCAGGAGCCTGGGCATCGAGTCGGGCTCGATCATGTCGTGCAGCGCATCGTAGAGCGGGCGCAGGTAGGGGTCGATCTTGTCGGTGAGCGTGCCGGGCAGGAAGCCGAGCTTCTCCCCCGCCTCGACGGCCGGGCGGGTCAGGATGATGCGGCTGACTTCCTTGGCCTGCAGCGCGGCGACCGCCTTGGCCATGGCCAGGTACGTCTTGCCGGTGCCGGCGGGGCCGATGCCGAAGATGACGGTGTTCTCGTCGATCGCGTCGACGTAGCTCTTCTGGTTCACGGTCTTGGGGCGGATGGCCTTGCCGCGGCCCGAGAGGATCTTCAGGCCCAGCACCGATTGGGCGTCGTCGGCGCCGGTGCTTTCCAGCATGCGCACCAATTGCTCAATGGTCTGGGCGGAAATGCGGGTGCCGTTTCCAGCCAGCGTGCGGGCCTCGGAAATCACGCGCAGGGCCTTGTGGGCCTGGACCGCGTCGCCGCTGACCTTCAGCTCGTTGCCGCGGACGTGCAATTCCGCCAGCGGATAGGCTCCCGTGATCACGCGCAGCAGCTCATCGTGCGCACCGAGCGTGGCGACCATTTGGTCCGAACTGTCGAACTGGACCAGGGCGTCGGTTCCCCGGGGCTGGCCCACTTGGTTCAATTGTTGGTCCATATGACTGTTGAAGCCTCCGCATTCCGTGCCGGCGAATGGCGCCTGCGGTCGTTCCGCGGCCAGGGTTCCCTGCACTTATCCAATCCTATCGTGGATGGAAGCGTCGGGACTTGGAAGTGCCGACCAGGACTACCCGTGTGGCGGCACGGGCGTGCGGCCAAGAAACCATATAGCGAATGGTTTGCAAATTGGGAAGGCAACGATTGGGGCACAACTTGCATCGATACATATCAATCAGGCAACAGTCCACGCGAATCGCGGATTTCCCGCCCTACCGGTCGTCAACCTATGCCAAGCTGGGGAAGGACCCACGGCAATCCCCCGCCATGCCGGTCCAGCCATTCGCCCCAGATTCCTGCAGAGAGCCCAGTATTCCGATGTCCCGTTCCAGCCGGTCCCCCCGTTCCCGCCTTGCGGTGCTGGGGATGACTGTGGCACTTGGTGCCCTGGCCGCGTGCGGGCTGGGCGTACCGGGCGAGCGGTATTCCATGCCGAAAGCGGCAACCAGCGTGCAGTCTCCTGCGCCGTTGCCGAGCGTGGAGATGGAATCACTGAACACCACCGCACACATCCCGGTGTATTGGTTGGCGGAAAACGACGGAACCGTCTCCCTGTACCGGGAGTTCGTTCGCGTCAAGGAGGCGGCCGATCCCATCGCCGACTCGGTGCGCTACATGCTCTCCCAAGAGCCGGCGGACCCCCGCTATTTCAGCGCCTGGCGCCCCAGCTCGTCCGTCGGCGCCTCAATCGGCCCCGACAACGTCATCACCTTGGACCTTTCGGCCAAGGCCTTCGGCTCGGACGTCGATGAGGGACTGGCCGAACGTTCCATCGCCCAATTGGTGTTCACGGCCACCGCGGCCGCGTCGAACGCCGGAATCCTCACCGAGGGACTGGAACCCACCGTGCGGATCCTCGTCGACGGCGAAACCGGCTACGAGGCCTTTGACCACATCACCCTGGACCACGACTTCGGGCGCGACACCGCGCTGGCCGCGCCGCTGTGGATCATCGACCCACAATTCGGATCCACACAGAAGGCCGGCCAGGTCACCTTCCACGGCGTGAGCGCGATGTTCTCCGGCGGCGAATTCTGGGAAATCACCCGCCGCGGCGAATCCGGCGACGAGGACACCGTTGTGGCCTCCGGTGCACTGCACACCGGCGGCGATGCGCTGGGACACAACGAATTTTCCTTCAGCTATGTGCTGGCCCCCGGCGAATACACGTTCACGGCCTGGGGCGTCGACGCGCAGACCGGCGGCCGCTCCGGCACCGAGTCCAAGGACTTCACCGTCAAGCACTAGGCCTTGCACCCCTGGCGCTTGGCGGGAACCCCACCAGCACAAAAAGATCCCCCTGTTCCCCGCCGGAAAAATTCCAGCGGGGAACGGGGGAATCCTTGGTGTCCTAGAGCTGGCCCAGCAGGTGCCGGGTGAGCACCAGTGCGGCAGGGCCGGCCGTGGAGGCGCGAAGCACATGGCTTCCCAGCAGGGCCACCTTGGCTCCGGCCGCGGTGAAGCGGTCGAGCTCGGCATCGGAGATCCCGCCCTCGGGTCCCACCACCAGTTGGATCTCCTGTCGCGTCCCGGATTCGTCCGGCACCGGCACGGGGGCGGCTTCCAGCCACCCGGCAACCACGGCCGCGAGGGACTCGGTGCCGCGTTCGTGCAGGACGACCACCAGGGCAGGAACCGGGCCCGAGACCCGTTCGGCGATGTCCCGGGCAAGCTCTGCACTATTGAGCATCGGGCGCACCTCGGGCAGGAAGGTGCGGCGGGACTGCTTGAGCGCGGCGAGCACCGTGCCCTCCCATTTGGCGAGGGCCTTGGCGGCCTTCGCGTCGTTCCAGCGCACGATGGCCCGGTCCGACTGCCAGGGACGCACCGCGTCGATGCCCAGTTCGACGGCGGACTCCACCGCCTGCAAATCCCTGTCCCCCTTGGCCAGCGCCTGCACCAGGGTGATGGCCACCGGCTGCAGCGCCTCGGCTTCGAGGGCGCGCACCGTTGCGACAAGTGCCGCCTTCTGCGTCGCGGTGACCTCGGCGACCGCCCGCACCCCCGAGCCGTCGACCAGGTCGATCATTTCGCCCACGCGGACGCGCTTGACCGTCACCGCATGGTGGCCCTCGGGGCCGTCCAGCTGCAGCTCGGCGTCTACCCGCGCATCCTTGAGCTCACCGGGCGACAGGAAGAAGCACTGGTTGCTCATGCGCCCAGGTTGCCCAGCTTCCCGCGCAGCCGCGAGAACATTCCGCCGCTGTTTTCCATGCGCCCCTCGGCGAATTCCTCGCCGCGGAGCTTGGCCAGCTGCTGAAGCAGCTCACGCTGTTCGGAGTCGATCTTGGTGGGGGTCTCCACCTGCAGGTGGACGATGATGTCCCCGCGCTTGCCGCCGCGCAGGCGCGGGACGCCCAAGCCCGGAAGCCGAACGGTGTCCCCTGTCTGCGCGCCGGATTCGACCTCGATGACCTGGGAGCCGTCGAAGGTCTCCAGGTCCAGGTCCGCGCCGAGGGCGGCGGCCGTCATCGGCACGTTCATGCGCGCGTGCAGGTCAACGCCGTCGCGTTCGAAGATCTTGTGCCGGCGGACCTCGATCTCGACGTAAAGATCGCCGTTCGGTCCGCCGCCCGGGCCGGCCTCGCCCTGGCTGGCCAGGTGGATGCGGGTGCCGCTGGCAACGCCGGCGGGAACCTTGAGCTGCTTGGAAATGCGTTCGCGGATGCGGCCCTGGCCATTGCAGTCGATGCAGGGGTCGGGGATGGTGGTGCCGAAGCCGCGGCAGGCGGCACAGGTCTCAACCGTCATCATCTGGCCCAGGAACGAGCGCACCGGGCGCTGGACCTGTCCGGCACCGTGGCAGATGGTGCAGGTGACCGGGGAGGTGCCCGGACGGCAGCAGCTGCCCTCGCAGGTCGGGCAGGTGACTGCCGTTTCCATCTCCAGCGGGTAGACGGTCCCGGCCACCGCGTCGGCCAGGTCGATGGTGGCGGTGATCAACGCGTCGCGGCCGCGCTGGGTGCGCGAAGCAGGACCCTGGGCTCCGCCGCCGCCGAAGAACTGCTCGAAGATGTCACCGAAGCCACCCCCGCCGAATCCTCCGCCGCCGCCGAAGCCGGTCTGGCCGTTGCCGTTCTCGTTGCCCGTGGCATCGTAGTTGGCGCGCTTGTCCGCATCGGAGAGCACCTCGTAGGCGCGGGTGACCAGCTTGAACTTCTCGCTCGCGTCCTCGCCGGGGTTCACGTCCGGGTGGAGCTTACGGGCCAACTTGCGGTAGGCCTTCTTGATTTCCTCGCCGGTGGCGTCCTTGCTGACGCCCAGGACTTCGTAATGGGTGCTCACAGTGCTCGCTGTGTCCTTTCGTACTTCAAGAAATATGTTACGACCCGCATTAGCCGGCCAGGATTCGGGAAAGATATCGGGCGACGGCGCGAACCGCGGCCATCGAGGTGGGATAGTTCATCCGCGTCGGACCCAGCACGCCGATCATGGCCTGTTCGCCGGGACCGTATCCGGTGGCGACCACCGAGGCCTCGGTCAGGGCGCCGTATTGGTTTTCCGTGCCGATCCCCACGGCAATGCCATGGGCGTCCTGTTCGAGCTCGGAGAAGAGGCGCAAAAGCACCACCTGTTCCTCGAGCGCCTCCAGCACCGGGGTGATGCTCAGCGGAAAATCCAGGTTGGCGCGGGCCAGGTTCGCGGTGCCGGCGGTGAGGATCCTGTCCACCGAGGAATTGCGCGCCAGGGCGCCAAGGGCCTCGGCCAACGCACGGACCGCCGGTGCCAGGCGCGGCTCGACGAGTTCCGGGACGCCTTGGGCGAGCCGGACGACGTCGGATATCGGCTTGGCGTCCAGGACGGAGAGAAGCACCGCGCGCAGTTGCTGCAGGTCCGACTCCCCCAAGGAGGGCGGGAGCAGGATCACGCGCTGTTCGACCTTGCCGCTGGAGGCGATGAGCACCACCAGAGTCTGCCCGCCGCCCAGTCCCACCAATTCGATGTGGCGAACGGTGGCGTTCGAATAGTGCGGCACCTGGATCAGGGCAACCTGCCGGGTGATGCTGGCCAGCAGCCTCACGGTGTTTTCCAGCACGTCGTTGACGTCGTGGGATCCCTCGAGCAGCGCCGCGATGGCGCGTCGTTCCGCGCCCGAGAGCGGCTTGATGTCCCCGATTTGGTCAACGAAGTGCCGGTAGCCCTTTTCGGTGGGGATCCGCCCGGAGGAGGTATGCGGGGCCACGATGAGCCCTTCCTCCTCCAGCGATGCCATGTCGTTGCGGATCGTGGCGGCGGAGACGCCCAAATCGTGGCGATCGAGCAGGGCACGCGAACCAACGGGCTCCCGTGACTGCACGTAGTCCTCAACGATGGCTCGAAGGACTTCGAGCCTACGTGGTTCGGTCATTCTCACCTCTCCCAGCAAGCCGGATCACCATGGTCCCGGGGGCAGTGTCCACACCCCCGGCCGCGCACCGAGGCCCGACGGCAGGCATTGGCACTCGACACGTTCAACTGCTAAGTCTAATACCTTTCGCATCCCTTGTTAGCATGGTTTGGTCCGTGACCGCGATGCCGCGTTCGACACATCAGCCAGTGGGAGGGCGGAACGCTGCCCGGCCCCTGGCAAACGAATCCGCTGCGTACATGGGTCCGGGACCTGTTGACCACTAGCTGAAAGTGACACGATGAGCTACCACGGCTGGGGCGCCCAGGACATCAGCGCCCCCAGGAAACGCACACTGCGCAAGGTCCCGCTGGCCCGCGGCCTGCTGCTGGAGGACGTGGAAAGCGGATGGGTCGGCGAGGTGGTTCGCACCGAAAAATCCGGCGGCATGCGCGTGATGGTTCTCGAGGACCGCCACGGACGCACCAAGTCCTTCCGCGCCGGCTTCGGCTTCCTGCTCGAGGGTGAGCCGGTGGAAATCATCGAACCCGCCGCCGCTCCCCCGGCTCCCCAGGGAACCGCACGCAGCGCCTCCGGCTCGCGCATGGTCACCGACCTGAAGGCACGCACGGCGCGTGCCAGCCGCGTCTGGGTCGAGGGCAAGCACGATGCCCAGCTGGTCGAGAAGGTATGGGGCCACGACCTGCGCGTGGAGGGCATCGTCGTCGAACCGCTGCACGGCGTCGACGACCTTGCCGGTGCCATCCGTGCCTTCGCGCCCTCCCCGCAGCGCAAGCTCGGCATCCTGGTCGACCACCTCGTGGCAGGAACCAAGGAGGCAAGGATCGCCGCCGAGGCGATGCGCGTTCCCGGCGCTGCCGGCAACGTACTGATCGTCGGGCACCCCTACGTCGATGTGTGGCAGGCCATCCGCCCCTCCGTGCTGAAGATCAAGGCGTGGCCGGTCGTGCCGCGCGGCACCGACTGGAAGACCGGCATCCTCAAGGGGCTGGGGTGGCCGCACCAGGAGCAGATCGATGTCGCCCAGGGCTGGGAGAGGATCCTGGGCCAGGTGCGCTCCTACGCCGATCTGGAGCCGTCGCTGCTGGGCCGGGTCGAGGAAGTCATCGACTTCCTGACCGCCGGGGACCACTGACCCGCCCACCCGCACGTGAGGTTGATCACCGCGTCGACGCGAACGGGCACGTGGGACCATCGGGGATAACGCGGAATCCCGGCCAAATCCGCCAGCTGGTCCCAATTGCGCAACGAACGGCATTTCGTGTTCGCCGGTGTCACCCGATTGGGGATAAACTGGCCAACGGTTCAACCAACCCAACGAAGAGGACATCAGCAGTGGTAAACGAGGCACGAAATGCTCCCGGCGGCGACAGCCAGTCGGATCGATTCGAAGGTTCCTCGGCCGCGCCCCTGCCCCTGACCCCCTCCGAGGACCGCCAATGGGCCACGATCGCCCACTTCGGCGCGATCCTGGGCTGCATTCCCTCCTTGGTCATTTACGCGGTCTTCCGGGCGCGCGGCCCGTTCACTGCCCAGGAATCCAGGGAAGCGCTGAACTTCACCTTCCCGCTGACCGTCCTGGCCATCGTGCTGCACTTGTTCTCGATGATCCCCGGGATTGGCTGGATCTTCGCGATCCTGGTGGTGGCCATCTGGCTCTTCCTGACCATCAGCGGAGTGCGTGCGGGAATCAACGTCAACAAGTCCCGCCCCTACCGCTACGGATTGAACCTGCGCCTCTTCCGGTAGCAGCGAAACGTCCAAAAAAGGAAGGTGTGGTCGAAAGCCCCTCGGGGTTTCCGACCACACCTTCCTTGGTGTCCTGCCAAATCGCCCGGGACTAGAAATCCAGCAAACGCCGCAGCACGGCATCGGCCAGCAGCCGGCCCTGCAGGGTGAGTACGACCCTCTTGGCGAACGCCGCCTCGGGCACCACCAATCCATCGGCGATCAGCCCGGCAATGGCCGTGCGGCCCGCAGGCTCAAGGTCCGCGGTGTCCATTCCATCCACGATGCGGGTCAGCAGCATGGCCTTCTCCAGGTAACGCGCCTCGGCGTCAGGTGTTTCCCGTCCTGCCGCCGGCGAGGTGCCGGCGTCGATGCGCTGCTGGTAGGCGGCCGGATGCTTCACGTTCCACCAGCGCAGCCCGCCCACGTGTGAGTGCGCGCCGGGGCCCGCTCCCCACCAGTCGCCGCCCTGCCAATAGGCAAGGTTGTGCAGGCAACGCGTGGATTCGTCCTTGGACCAGTTGCTGACCTCGTACCATTTGTAGCCGGCGGCGGCAAAGAGCTCGTCGGCGATCAGGTATTTGTCGGCGTGGTCGTCGTCGTCGATGTTGGCGACTTCACCGCGGCGGATCTGCCCGGCCAGCCGGGTGCCCTCCTCGATGATCAGCGCATAGGCCGAAATGTGGTCGGGATCGTAGGACAAGGCCGTGGCCACGCTGGTGCGCCAGTCCTCGACCGACTCCCCCGGGGTGCCGTAGATCAAGTCGACGCTGACCTGCAGGCCGGCGTCCTTGGCCCACTGCACGGCTTGGCCAACCCGCGCGGGGTCATGGGTGCGGTCAAGGGTCTTCAGGACGTGCGGGACCGCCGACTGCATGCCGATGGACACGCGGGTGAACCCGCCGTCGGCCAGCAGCTGCAGGGATTCGGGCGTCACCGAATCCGGGTTGGCCTCGGTGGTGACCTCGGCGTCGGGCGCCAGGTCCCATTGGGTGCGGATTTCGGCCAGCACCCGGACCAGGTCCTCGGCGGGCAGCAACGTGGGGGTTCCGCCGCCGAAAAAGACGGTGGAGACCTCGCGGCGCGGCACGCCCGATTCCTCCAGGGCCTTCGCGCCAAAGGCGATTTCCGCGGAGACCGCCTCGGCGTAGGTGTCCTGGCTGGAGCCGGATCCCAGCTCGTGGGCCGTGTAGGTGTTGAAGTCGCAGTAACCGCAGCGCACCGCGCAGAACGGAATGTGGACGTAGACCGAAAAACTCCGGTCCACGGCGCCCTCGGCGCAGGTTGCCGGAAGCAACCCGTCCGACGGCGCCGGGTCCCCGAGGGGCAAGGCAGAAGGCATTGCTACTTCTTCTTGGGCTCGTCGGATGACAGGGCGACGATGAAGGCTTCCTGGGGAACCTCCACGCGGCCGACCATCTTCATCCGCTTCTTGCCGGCCTTCTGCTTTTCCAGCAGCTTGCGCTTGCGGCTGATGTCACCGCCGTAGCACTTGGCCAAAACGTCCTTGCGGATGGCGCGGATGGACTCACGGGCAATGATGCGTGAACCGATGGCTGCCTGGATCGGCACCTCGAATTGCTGGCGCGGAATCAGTTCCCGCAGCTTTTGGGTCATCATGAGCCCGTAGGCGTAGGCCTTGTCGCGGTGCGTGACGGCGGAAAATGCGTCGACCTGTTCGCCCTGGAGCAGGATGTCGACCTTGACCAGGTCGGAGACCTGTTCGCCGTCGGCCTTCCAGTCCAGCGAGGCGTAGCCGCGGGTCTTTGACTTCAGCACGTCGAAGAAGTCGAAGACGATTTCCGCCAGCGGAAGCCAGTAGCGGATCTCCACGCGTTCCTCGGAAAGGTAGTCCATGCCGCGCATGACACCACGGCGGGACTGGCACAGTTCCATGATGGCGCCGACGAATTCGTTCGGGGCCAGGATCGTGCCGGCCACCATCGGCTCGTGGACCTCGAGGATCTTCCCGTCGGGGAACTCGCTCGGGTTGGTCACGGTGCGCAGCTTCTTGTCATCGGTCATGACCTCGTACACCACGTTGGGTGCGGTGGAGATCAAGTCAAGGTTGAACTCGGCCTCGAGGCGCTCACGGGTGATTTCCAGGTGCAACAGGCCCAGGAAGCCCACACGGAAACCGAAGCCCAGGGCCACGGAGGTCTCCGGGACGTAGGTCAGCGCGGCGTCGTTGAGCTGCAGCTTGTCCAGTGCATCGCGCAGGGCCGGGTAGTCAGAACCGTCGATCGGGTACAGGCCGGAGAACACCATGGGCTTCGGGTCCTGGTAGCCGCCCAGGGACTTTTCGGCCGGCTTGGCGAAGTTGGTGACGGTGTCGCCGACCTTTGACTGGCGCACGTCCTTCACGCCGGTGATCAGGTAGCCCACCTCGCCGACGCCCAGGCCCTTGCTGGGCTTTGGCTCCGGGGAGGAAACACCGATTTCGAGCAGATCGTAGACGGTGCCGGTGGACATCATCTGGACCTTCTCGCGCGGCGAGAGGTTGCCGTCGACGACCCTGACATAGGTGACAACGCCGCGGTAGGTGTCGTACACGGAGTCGAAGATCATGGCCCGGGCCGGGGCGTTCGGATCGCCGACCGGTGCCGGCAGGTCGCGGACGACCTTGTCCAGCAGCGCCTCGACGCCCATGCCGGTCTTGCCCGAAACCTGCAGGATGTCCTCCGGGTCGCAGCCGATGAGCTTGGAGATCTCGGCGGCGTACTTCTCGGGCTGCGCTGCCGGAAGGTCGATCTTGTTGAGCACGGGAATGATCGTCATGTCATTCTCCATGGCCAGGTAAAGGTTCGCCAGCGTCTGGGCCTCGATGCCCTGGGCGGCGTCAACCAGCAGGATGGCGCCTTCGCAGGCGGCCAGCGAACGCGAGACCTCATAGGTGAAGTCGACGTGACCGGGGGTGTCGATCATGTTCAGCGCGTAGGACTGTCCGTCGACCTCCCACGGCATGCGAACGGCCTGGGACTTGATGGTGATGCCGCGCTCGCGCTCGATGTCCATCCGGTCCAGGTACTGGGCCTTCATATCGCGTGAGGAGACGACTCCGGTGAGCTGCAACATCCGGTCGGCCAGGGTCGACTTGCCGTGGTCGATGTGGGCGATGATGCAGAAGTTTCTGATGATCGCCGGATCAGTCGCGGCAGGCACCGGTGCGGTGCGGGCCATGGGTGACACGTAAGGGACCTCGCTAATGGGGGACGAAAATGTTCAGGGGGGTGCGAAATACTTCGCACAGGCCATTCTCCCATGCTTGGGGCACGGTGTCGCATTGCGACTCAGGAGCATGCCCGAACTGGTAGTTTGACCACATGAAGTTCAACACCGCCTCCATCCTCAGGCTCCTGGGCCGCGCACTCGAATCAGCCCTCAGGGGCGCGGCAAGGCAGCAGCGCAGCACCGGCCGCCCGGCCGGCAATCGCCCCGGCTCCACCTCGACCCGCAGGCGGGACCCGGCCCCGTCTCCGGCCTCGGGCGAGACCGCCAGCTGGGAGTTCGGCGGCTACCCCGGGGACTTCCGGGGTGCGGTAAACGCAGCGTATTCCCCGCGCGCCGACGGACGCCCGGACCCTGGTGAAGTCGTATGGGCCTGGGTTCCCTACGAGGAGGACCACACGCAGGGCAAGGACCGCCCGGTGTTGTTGGTCGGGCGCGACGGCCAGTATCTGCTGGCGTTGATGCTCACCTCCAAGGACCGCAACAACGGGCAGGCCCAGGACCGCGACTATGTGGACATCGGCACCGGTGCCTGGGATCGGCAGGGCCGTCCCAGCGAGGTGAAATTGGATCGGGTCATTCGCCTGCACGAGGCGGGAATCCGTCGCGAGGGCGCGATCCTGGGCCAGCAGGCCTTTAACCGAGTCGCCGAACGACTCGCCGCGGCCTGATTCAACTTCACCGCGAACCGGCGGCAAGATCCGTTGCCTGACCTACCCCCTTAGGTGCCCCACAGCGCCTCGCGGCGAGAAGCCAACGGCGTGATGCCGTAATGGGACTTGAAGGCGCGCGTGAAATAGCTTTGCGACGCGAAGCCGACCTGCAGTGCCACCGCCCCGACCGGCACCGATTGCCTGGCCGGGTCGGTCAGGATGCCGCGGGCCAACTCCAGGCGCCGCTCCCTGATGTAGCTGCCGGATGGCTCTCCCGCTTCTAAGAAGATGCGCGAGAGGTGCCGCTCACTGATGCCGATGGCAGCAGCTATCTTGGCCGTCCCGAGTTCCGGGTCGCACAAATGGTCTTCGATATGGGCATGCGCCGCAGCCAGGTACCCGGCACCGGTCTCCCTGCTTCCTCCTGATACCAGGATCTGGAGCAGGTCCAGGGCGGAGCCTTCGGGACACGGCCGATTCCCTGGCTGCCCGGAGAGTGTGGAGCTAACCAGTCCGGCCAGCGCGCGCATCTGCTGATTTGACGCCGCCCCCTGGCTGAAATCGATGATCCGGGGCTTGAGCAGCGGCTGTCCCGCGGAAAGTTCCAGGTATTCTTCACGCGGGATGGTCAGGACCATTTCCTTCAGTCCCTTGCTGAAACCGCGCATGAACGGGCGGTCCGCGTCGCAGATGATGGCCTGGCCGGGCCTCACGATCTCGTGGCCATCGCGATGGTAGAAGAGCGCCTCCCCGCGAAGCGTGAAGAAGACGGCTATCGCATCCGTGGGATTCCGCCGGATGAAACGTTCGCTGCGTTCCACGACTTGGGCGCTGCCGGTGACGCCGCCAAACCTGAGCGAGCCGTAGCCCAGGCTGACTTCCCTGGCCTCAAGCGGCTCCTCATCAATGGTCCTGATGTCCAGGGGAATAAGCGCCTTGGCGTTGTGGTGCTCCCACAACTCAATCCGATTCGTTGCCGGAATGCCGTTGGTGCTGAAGCGCAGTTGCTTGGCCGGCCTGGATCCGGGCGCAACTGCGCGGTCTTGTCCCTGCTCGGCAACGGATGCCCGTTCGGCATCATCTTGGTTGTGGCCCATGGAGCCACAATTGTATCCGGAATCACAACGGACCAAAAGACGCTACCCCGCCACCGGCCTCCAAGGGTGTCCGAGGGGTTTTGCACTCAGCGGACATCTTTTACAACTGTGCGGCCAGCAAAGCGAAGGGCCACCCACCGTGGGCATGTGAGCTGCAACACTCGTGGCATACCCAGCTCCACCCGCCCCGGGCAGTGAGCACCAGTCCAAGTAAGAGAGGCACGCAATGCCTGTTTTCAACGATGGAATCACCGATACCGTTTCTCCGGAGACCGCGAACGTGGTCCAGACCGACGTCCTGATCGTCGGATCCGGTCCGGCCGGCAGCTCGGCCGCACTGTTCCTGGCCAACCAGGGCATCCCGAACATCATGATCACCAAGTACCGCTGGACAGCCAACACCCCGCGGGCGCACATCACCAACCAGCGCACCATGGAGGTGCTGCGCGATGCAGGCATTGAGGACCAGGTCCTGGCCGAGGCGACACCTCACGAGCTGATGGGCGACACCGTCTACTGCGAGTCCATGGCCGGCGAGGAAATCGGGCGCCGGCCCACCTGGGGGCTGCGCCCGGACCGCCGGGCCGACTACGAACTGGCCTCCCCGTCCATGCCCTGCGACATCCCGCAGACACTGCTGGAACCGATCATGCTGAAGAACGCCACCATGCGCGGCACCCAGACGCAGTTCTCCACCGAGTACCTGGGACACACCCAGGACAGCGAGGGCGTAAGCGTGCAGGTACTGAACCGGCTCACCGGCCACGAGTACACGATCCGCGCCAAGTACCTCATTGGCGCCGACGGCGCCCGCTCGAAGGTCGCCACCGACATCGACCTGCCCATGGAAGGCGCCATGGACATCGGCGGTTCCATGAACATCACCTTCAAGGCGGACCTCGCCCACCTGGCTGCCCACCGTCCGTCGATCCTCTACTGGGTCTTCAACCCGGGCTCCAACATCGGCGGCTTGGGCGCCGGACTGATCCGCATGGTCAGGCCGTGGAACGAGTGGCTGATCTGTTGGGGGTTCGACATCAACGGGGAACCCCCGGTGCTCGACAACGACGAAGCGATCAGGGTCATCCGCAACCTGGTGGGCATCGACGACCTCGAGGTCGAGATCCTGGGCTACTCGCTGTGGGGAAACAACGAGCAATACGCCACGCACCTGCAGAAGGGCCGCGTCTTCTGCGCGGGAGACGCCATCCACAAGCACCCGCCGAGCCACGGATTGGGTTCCAACACGTCCATCCAGGACGCGTACAACCTGTCCTGGAAACTGGCGGCAGTACTCAAGGGCCAGGCCGGCGAGGAGCTGCTGGAGACCTATTCGGCTGAACGGGCACCGGTCGCCAAGCAGATCGTCACCCGCGCCAACGACTCCGGACGCGAGTACAAGCCGATCTTCGATGCCCTGGGAGTCACGGATGCGGCAACGGACGAGGAGTTCATCGAGAAGCTCAAGTTGCGCAAGGAGAACTCCCCCGAAGGCGCGGCACGCCGCAAGGCGCTCCGGGAGGCCCTGGACAACAAGGACTACGAATTCAACGCCCAGGGCACGGAGATCGGCCAGTTCTACGAATCGAGCGCCGTGGTTTCCGACGGCGGCACACGCCCGGAGCCAACGGAAGACCCGATGCTCCACCACCAGAAGTCCACCTATCCGGGACTGCGCCTGCCGCATGCCTGGATCGGAGACAGGGACCGGAAGTTCTCCACCCACGACATCGCCAAGGGCACCCAGTTCACGCTATTCACCGGCATCACCGGACAGGCATGGGCGGATGCGGCGGTCAAGCTCGGCTCCCGGCTGGGCATCGATCTGGTAGCCGTGGTCATCGGCGAGGGCCTCGAGGTGCAGGACCTCTACGGAGACTGGCTGCACCAACGAGAAGTCGAGGAAGACGGCGTTATCTTGGTCCGCCCTGACAAGCACATCGGCTGGAGGTCGCATCGCATGGTTGAAGACCCGCAGGCCGCGCTCTTCGAGGTGCTGTCCTCGATCCTGGGGCGTCCGGCCACCGACACCGGCATATCGATGGAGGACCTGATGGAACTTGCCCTCTAAATAACCGGCAGCTTCTGTGGCACGAACGGCCCCTGACTTCACGGTCAGGGGCCGTTCGTCGTCCATGCGGGGCAACTCCATACATGGCCAAACCTGCGAACCCCGCTTCGCCACGGCAGAAGTAGCTCACAGTCACGGCGGGCGGTAACGACTCGTGATGGCCATCCGAACCTGCTAGTATTATTTCTTGTGTGTCCGCGCAGGTCGACGGGCACTTCTCCCGGGTCGCCATAGGTATCCCCACGCCGCTCAGTCAATGGCCCGGAAGATATCCCTCACCGACCATACAAGCGATGAGCAAGAGAGTTTAATACAGTGGCTAATATCAAGTCCCAGAAGAAGCGCATTCTCACCAACGAGAAGTCGCGCCAGCGCAATGCTGCCGTCAAGTCCGAGCTTCGCACCGCAATCCGCGCAGTGAACACTGCCGTTGCAGCCGAAGACAAGGATGCAGCATCAGCAGCACTCGTTGCAGCTGGTCGCAAGATCGACAAGGCCGCCACGAAGGGTGTGCTGCACAAGAACAACGCAGCCAACCACAAGTCGGCCATCTCCAAGAAGGTTAACGCCCTCTAAGGATTGCTTCACTGAATCGTCAGGCTCCTTTTCCTCCATATCTAGGGGAAAGGGAGCCTTTCGTGTTTAACCACTCATATGGTTCTTCGAAGCCGGGGATCACAGGGGGGCCATGGGAAGCTCCTGCAGTATTCCCGGCCGGGCGATTTTTGTATCACAATGATTGCCGGTACCAGCCGATGCTCCGAATCGACCATGATGACGCCACTGACGTTCTCAGGGAACCTGCACCGGCATGTACCTCGTTGGACCAGGACACGTGGACCAGAACTGGCCGCCTTCGGCAGGTTCCGAATGGATGGCCATAATACTGACGATCGGTGCGGCTGACGGGCGTGCAGCCATCATTCGAATGGCGGTGACATTGCCCGGCCTTACGTTGCCATGCAGGTCCGAATCTTGCGGCATGTAGGGGTAGGACTGCGGAACTTTCCATTTGCCGTCGTCAGATCTCTGGACGGGTTGTGGAGTGCACTCGTCCCCGAAGCAGGCAGCAACCGAGTCCGGCTCGCTGGTAAATTCAAGTTCAACGTCGCCCAGATCCGCGTACCCCACTGCCGGGCACTCGAGACCGGGTCGCACTACAACCAAAACAAGAGCGATGAGAACCCCAAACACGCCAACGGCAAGCACGAATTTCCACCGCCGTTTCATGTGTCGATCCTAGCGTCCCAACCCGCGTATGGCTTGCCCCTTGGATTGGGGTTTGGAAATGGCCGTGGGCATTCCGGTGGTGAGGCCACGTGCAAACTGTCTTGATCGTTTTCGGCCGGCGCCGCGTGGCGTTACCTGCCGTAACTAGCGGCGCGCCGCCAACGAAATCTGGGTAACGGCCCGCTCAACGGCGTATTCCGGGTCACGCGAGGCGCCCTTGACCTGCGAATCCGCCTCTGCCACCAGCCGGATGCAACGGGCAAGGTCATCGACGTTCCAATGCCGAGCTTGCTCCTGGGCCTGCTGGACCTGCCAGGGCGGCATGCCCAGTTCACTGGCAAGCTGCCCGGACGACTTGCGCGCCCCCGCGACCTTCGCGACTTGGCGCAGCTTCATGGCCAGCGTGGCGACAATCGGCACCGGATCGGTGCCCGTGGCCAAGGCGTGGCGCAGCGTGCTCAGCGCGATGTCCGCCCGACCGGCCAGCGCGGCATCGGCGACCTTGAACCCCGTGGCCTCCACGCGACCGCCGTAGTATTTGTCCACCATGTCCTGGTCGATGGCGCCGGTGGTGTCTTGCAGGAGCTGTGAGCAGGCTGCGGCCAGTTCGGACAGGTCGCTGCCCAGGGCGGCAACCAGGGCGCGTGCGCCTTCGGCGCTTAGCTTGCGCTTGGCCGTCCGAAACTCCTGGGTGACGAAGTCGATCTTTTCCGCGTCCTTTTTCAACGGCTGGCAATCAACGACCACCGCGCCGGCGGCCTTGAGTGCGTCAAGCAGTTTCTTGCCGCGCACTCCCCCTCCGTGGTGCATGATCAAGGTGACCTCAGGTGCCGGGGCTTTCGCGTAGGCGAGTGTGTCGTTGAGGAAATCCTCGTTCATGGTGGCCAGCCCGCGGACCTCAATGAGCTTGGTTTCACTGAAGAGCGACGGGCTGGACGCCAGCAGCATTTCCCCGCGCTCGTAGCTGTTGGCTTCAAAGCGGGTCAGTTCGATCTCGGCACCCCCACGCAAGGTGTTGCGCACGGTTTCGAAGGCCCTGGTGGCAAGCAGCTCCTCGGAGCCCTGCAGCAGGATCAACGGGGCGGGCGCCACTGACCGCCATGAAATGCCCGCATTCTTGGATGTGCCTCGTGGCGCTGCCATGATCGACCCTTACATAGTGTTTAACGAACCCCATCGATCTTATCTCCAACGCCAAATGCTTCATCATTCCCCACCCTTTGACGGTCCCCGTGTCGACGTCCGTTCCGCTGTCGGACCCAATGACGAGACCCGAAGCGACTTCCCGTCCCAGCCAACGATGATGGTGCCCCGCAGGTCGGTGCGGAAGACTGCCACGTGGTTCTCCTCGAGTGCCTGCAGGGCCTCATCCGAGGGGTGCCCATAGGTGTTGTCTGCACCCACGCTGATCAATGCCAGAGCCGGACGGACGGTTGGCGCCGTGCGCACGCCACCGTTCTCGGCACCATGGTGCGACACCTTCAAGATGTCGGCGTGTCCGATCAGCCCCTTGTCGATCAGCTGGTCCATGGCCTCATCTTCCATGTCCCCGGTTGCCAGGATGGAAATGCGCCGCTGCAAACCGTCCGCCTCTATCTCGAAGCGGACGACCAGGGACGCGTCGTTTTCTCCCGTGAACACACCGTCCGGGATCGGGCCCAGGACCTTCCAGGCCACGGGGCCTGCGGCTCCGGTCGCCCCCGATCCAAGCTGGCTGGCGGTCACCAGGCTGCCTCGGGAGTCGGTCAGGTGCGGAGGATCCGCGGGGTCGTCAGCAGCCGAGTAGTAGATCTTGTCAACCGGTCGCCGGTCGCCGACCCCCGCAATCCCGCCGTCGTGGTCGGCATGGCGATGTGTGATGAACAGGGCAGCGACCCGCGTGACGCGCATCCGCTTCAGGCAAGCGGCGATGTCTTCGGCTGTTTTGCCCGTGTCAACCACCACCGCCCCGGCATCCCCGGCGTTGATCAGCAACCCGTCGCCCTGGCCTACGTCGCAGGACACCACCATCCAGTCGACGGCCGGTGCCGGTACCAGTGCGGTGAGCGGCAGCAGCAGCCCGAGCAACAACCCCGTCACCACGCCCTGCGCCGCCAGCCTCGTGCGTGATTGCCAGGATCCTGCGGCGGGATGCACGTGACCCAGGGCAAGCAGGGTGCCCAAGACAATTCCCCAGGCCAGCAAGACGCCCGCCACCCCGACCGGCCATGGCCGCAGCGCCCCCGGGAGAGCGGCAATCCAGGTTCCCACGAGGCCCACCACCATGGTGGGCATGCCAGCGACCCACACCAGCGCCATTCCCACCAGCGGGAACACCATCAGGACGACCACGGCGAGCGTCCCTGCCACCGTGATGAGGGAAATGAACGGTGAAACCAGGAGGTTTGCCGGCACCGAGTACAGCGAGAAGGCCGGGCTAAGCGCCACCAGCACCGGCAGGCAGGCGATCTGCGAGGCCAAGGCAATGGCCGTTCCATCGGACACGATGGACGGCACCCACCGATTCAACCGTGCCGCCATCGGCCTGCCGATGATCACGATGCCGGCAGTGGCCAGGACCGAAAGCTGGAATGCCGGCTCACCGGCCAACCACGGATCGATGGCCAGCAGCACCACCACGGCCAGCGTCAGGGCCGCCAAGGCATTCCCGCCGCGGGACGCGTGCAGGCCCACGGCCGCAATGGTGCCCATCACCGCTGCGCGCAACACGCTGGGTTCGTAGCCCACCAGGAACACGAAGCCGAGCAATGCCGCCAGGCCCAAGCCCAGCGTGGGCAACCGACCCAATCCCAGCAAACGGCCGACGGATATGACAAAGCCAAGCACCATCGCACAGTTTGCCCCGCTGACAGCACTGAGGTGGGACAGTCCGGCAACCTTCATTGCTTCCGATAGTTCCTCGTCCGCCCCGCTGCGGTCACCAAACACCATGCCCGGAAGCAGCGCCCGGGCCGGTTGTGGAAGTGCCTCGCTGGCACCGACGAAGCGTTCCCGCATTCCCTGGAAAACGTCCGGCGCCGGCGGGTTGCCGAGGGGCAAGAGATCGGCGGAGGCATTGAGCCAGAAGCGTTGCCTGTCCCCTGGTTCGCTGTTCGAAACCGTGGCGAGCACTTCAACGGTGCTGCCGCCGCGCAGCGGAATGTCCGGTGCCCGGGATTCGGGGTAGCTGAGCCGCACCGGTACCCCCGAGATTCGCCAACTGCCGTTGCCGGCGACCACCAGAGCACGCGCGTCGACGGTGAATTGCCGGTGGGGCCGGGCATCTTCGGAGAACTTGTCAGTTTGCAACGATGCCCGCGGGGCCTCTGCGAACGACAACTGGATGCGAACCGGCGAACCAGCGCGGGCTGCCTGTTCAAGCGAGTCAGGGTTCGTGCCCGCCCCGGTCAAGAACAATTGCGTGAAGACCAGGGCCGCGGCGGCACAGCCAAGGGCGGGTGCGGCAAAACTGGGGGTCGCGGCCGGGCCCAGCCGCCCATGCCGCGGGCGCAACAACGCCAGCAGACCTGCACCGGCCACCAACCACAAACCGACCGCCCAAAATACCTGGTGCAGCTGCCCCAGCTGCACCCCGCCCAACGCCGCCACCCACGCCCCGGCCAACGCCCAGCACCCGCGCAGGTCTACGCGGCCGGGCTCCAGATCCGACTCCCCCTTCGAACGCCGGGATAAGGCTGCATGCATCAGGTCCGCGAGCCCGCCCATGGCGAGTGCCGCGTGCCATTTGCTTTCTGCGGCGTGATCACGCCGCGCGTAGGGGCCCATGCCCTCCAGTGCACACGATTCCGCTGCCGTGCGTTCAGCGTCGGCGCCCGACTGTGGAGAAACACGCCCGATGATCTGGAGAACGAGAAGAGGGGCGCCGGCCGGTTCCCGCACTCCCGGGGTTGGCCGGTCCGATGGGCGATTAAGGTGATTCTGCCGGGCGTTAGCAACTTAAGGAAAAAGTCACATGAGTAGCACTACGGAACAGAATGCTCCCGAGTCACGGAGTCGCCGGATCGACACGCGATTCAGTCCCAGACCTGTCCCGTTCGTTGCGCCCAGGGTAGGACGTCGTCCTTGAACGCGAAATTCGAGTACAGCGTCTCCGCATCCGGTCGTTCATCCCGGCCCCGGAGAGGGAGATCGACTTCTCATACTCGGCACCGAAGATTTCAGAGCTCGTGAGGTTCGGGTACCCCAGCTGTGTCCGATCCCGACCTGCTCGGTGCCCCGCAGGAACGGACCGATTGCATCCCTGGCTGGAAGCTCGCCAACTGCCGCCCAGCGTCCAAGCCAAGTTCCGGATCGTTGGCTTCGCCCAGGCGGACATTCAATCCGCCCCCGCGCTGATCCTCTCCCGTGAAGAGCCCGTCCTTGTAAACGAACGCCACCATGCCCGGCACTTCTTCCACCAGGTACCTCGAGAATTCCTGGGTTCCACCGCCAAGATCAAGCGCCGGAAAACTGCATTGCCAAGGCACCACCGACAAGAATTACTGAAAATGTCCCAGAGCTATTTCGGGATCGCGTGTAGCTTGTTCAAGTCGTCTTGCTGGTGGCGGACCCATCTTCTTTTCCAACTGTATCTCCGCTGACCGCACTGAGGTGGGACAGGCCCGCGACCTTCATCGCCTCGCCCAGCGACTCGTCCGTCCCGCTGCGGTCCCCGAACACCACGCCCGGAAGCAGCGCCCGTGCTGGCTGGGGCAAGGCCACGGCCGCGCCGACAAAACGTTCCGGCATGACCTGGAACACCCCCCGGGGCCGGCGGGCTGCCCACCGACACCAGGTCGGAGGAGGCGTTGAGCCAGAAACGTTGCCTGTCCCCCGGTTCGCTCGCCGAGACGGTGGCCTGCACCGCCACGGTGCTGCCTCCGGCCAGCGGGATTCTCGGGGTCCGCGATTCGGGCAGCGCCCGCCTGTGGAGAACAACGTTGCATTCCGGGATTCGGAGGAGGATGAAGAACGACATCGGCACTGCTGTCGAGGCGAACCTTCGGCTCGGTGTGGATGGTACGCCGACATAGTGGCTCGTTTCGGAAATGCGGACGCTCATATAGGCGCTCGGCGGCAAAGATGCTGGTCGGCATCCCCATTGAGTACTGCATCGAACCTCAGCGCTAGTAATTGTCCCGGGCATCCGAATCCCAGGGATAATCGAGCATCCAGCGTTGCCAGCAATGCCTGTTGGTCGTAGCCCAGGTTCATCGGTGGTTCAGATCCAGGCGGTCGGTCATCGAAGCAGAGTCCGCAGTCGGCCTCCAGGGCTTCTTCGGCACTGCCCCTGGGGCTTCCGCGTCGGGACACCAGTTTGGACGCGGGCAAAGGTTGGGCCCGATGTGCGGTAGATGCGCCTAGGCGCGGCCCACGCTTCGGTTCCCATGCTCCAGGACTCAATGTGTTCCCCGAGATAACTGGCAGATAAGGGCATGTCTAGATCTTTCTGCGAGTGTCGAACGGGCTTTGCGACTCTCAGCCGCGGCGGCGCCTGGCCCGTGCGCCGAACGCATCGAGTGCGGCGAGGATCTCCGGCGCCTGCCAGACACGGTTCCTGCGGCCGGTGTTGGTCTGAGTGAGCACCTCGGCGTCGACCAGCCGGTCGATGGCTTTCTGGGCCGCGACGTCGCTGATCTGCAACTCACCGGCCAGGGTCTTTGCGTTCACCACGGGTTGGCGGAGCAGGTAGCTCTTCGCCTTGTGCACGGATGAGTCGCTTCGGGCCATGATCAAGTCGTCCCAGCGCGCAGCTGCGTCTTGGATGTCTCTCACGAGTACACGGCCGTTCCGGATCGCGGCAAAGGATGCCTCGGCCACGGCGGTGACGATGGCGCTTGTGTTCCCGGCCCGATACTCGGTCAGCGCTCGGAAGTAGGCATCCGTGTCGTAGAGGAGCCCGGCCGAGACGGGCACGGTGACATTGCGGGTCAGGCCGCCGTGGCGGAGCATGCCCTGCAGGAGTGCCCGTCCGGTCCGGCCATTGCCGTCGGGGAAGGGATGGATGGTCTCGAATTGCGCGTGCGCAATCGCCGCCTGGATGAGCACCGGCACGTCCGTGCGCCGGGCGAATGCGACAACGTCGGCCATCAGGCTGGAAACGCGGGTGTGGTGGGGCGGCACAAACGCTGCGGCGTGCGGCGAAATGCTGCCGCCGCCGATCCATACCTGTTCGTTGCGCCAATAACCGACATATTCGGGCGCAGTGTCCCGCAGCAACGCATCGTGCATCGCGATGATCGAGTGCTCATCCAAATGGTCGGACAGCGCGATGGCCGCGGTCATGGCGCGAACGTTTGCGACGACCAAGCGCGCGTTCCCGGACTTCGACTCACCGATCTCCGCGAGGGCCACCTGCTTGGCGCTGGAGGTGAGGTTCTCCACTTCCGAGCTGGAAGCAGACTCGCTTCGCAGCAGGATGGATGCAAACGGGGCGGCCATCGTTCCGGCCTCGGCGTCGAATCGGGCGAGTTCCTGGCTCGCATCATCGGCCAGGGCGATCACCTCGGCGGGCAGAGCAACTGGTGCTGCAGCGATGAGCGGCGGGACGGCGGCCCGGTAGTCGCCGCGGGCCTGGAGCTTGGCCCTACGTGAGGCGACTTCGTTCCCGGCGCGCACCCACGGGCGTGCTTCGTATCCGGTCGCCGGCCAGA
This sequence comes from Paeniglutamicibacter sulfureus, assembly GCF_030512175.1. GTDB lineage: Bacteria > Actinomycetota > Actinomycetes > Actinomycetales > Micrococcaceae > Paeniglutamicibacter > Paeniglutamicibacter sulfureus. Next base: position 2,628,002 of record NZ_JAULBL010000002.1, read on the forward strand.
CGCCGGACTGCTGCTTATCTATGGTCACCATCCAAACATACCAAAGGCTATGCATTTAGCCTTTGGTATGGACGACGCTTGACAACGTTATCAAAGTCGAAACAGCCACACACCCACCGCACAGAACACTTGGTGCAGCTGCAATCCTCCCAGTGCCGCAACTCAGGCACCGGCCAACGCCCAGCACTCGCGGAGATCAACCCGACCGGGCTCGGTATCCGGCTCCGCTTTCGGCCGCCGGGCCATTCGGGCGCGTAAAGCATCCGCCAGCTCGACACGTGCCGGACTTAGATATTATCCGCCACTCGATTCGTTGCACCGATAGCCTCGGCCGCATTGCGACAGCCCACGAGTTGCCGGTCCGCCGAACATGGGCCGCCCGGCCCGACGCGTTGAGGGAAGCCTTCCGCTCGCCCGCCGTCCACGAGCGACAAGCTCCAGCGGGTTGCCGGCACGCTGGGCACCCCCCTGCGCTTGAGCGCGAAATTTCCGGCCAACACCGTCAAGGCCACGGTCACAATGCGTGGTGGACGGCCGTCGGTGCACCACGTGCCCAGACAGTACGTGACGAGCGCGCGCTCCGTAAGGTCGAATTTCCCGGCCCGCACGAAGGCCCCCTGTGGGCAACTCCTGGCCACAGAAGGGAGTTGCTGGACTTCCTGGCCAGGCAGACCAAGGGAACGCAGACCCTCAACTTCCCGGCTGTGCCGGAGCCAAGGGCGGGCATCCCCTTCCGGCCGTCCTTCAGTGACCAAGCAGCCCGGTGACCCTGCCTCCGACATGGCCACGGCCCGGGAAACTCATTCAAAGACCACGTGTTCGCGCAGGTTCCCCATCAGGGCCGGACCAATGCCGCTCACGGCATCAAGTTCGCTGAGGTTCTTGAACGGGCCGTTGGCCTGACGGAATTCCAGGATCCTGCCCGCCAGCGAGGGACCGATGCCCGGCAGCTCCTCCAATTGCGCCTGCTCCGCGGTGTTCACATTGATTTTCCCCGGCGGCGCGCCTGGCCCGCCCGCACCCTCCGAACGGCCGGAATCCAGAGCCCCGGGCACCGAAACCTGCCCGGTCTCGCCACGGCGCGGGATGCGGATTTGTTCGCCATCACGGATCTGTGCCGCCAAGTTGATCGCCTCCGGAGCGGCATCCTTCGCCAGCCCGCCGGCCAGATCCACCGCCTCGAGCACCCTGGATCCCAGCGGCAGGGAGTACACCCCGGGTTTCTTCACGGCTCCAACCAAGTGGACCACGGCGCTCGCACCGCTTCCCGGCGGGCCGGTGGTGCCCGGTTTCGGAGGTCCTTGCTCCGTCTCCGGGGTCTCCCGTGGTTCCGGTGGCGGATCTTGGGCACCCGGCTCCGCCGCGGGATCCGTCTGGCCGCTCTCCGCCACTTCCAAGGGGATGGACTCGGCACCGCTTGGAGCACGCGGCGGCGGGTTGAACAGCAACGAAACCAAGATCCAGGTCAGGGCTCCGAGGATCAGGACAATCGCGGCGGACCTGCCAATGAGCACGCGCAGGCGACCCGGGACCGGAGCCAGGTTGCTCCGTTCGGCATGATCCACCCACTCGTGCGAGCCCATGTCCTCCAGTGCACACGACCCCCGGTGCCGTGCGGGACGGGAACCGCCGGGTTGTGGAGAACCACGGCCCGCGGCAGCCCAAGGTCTGAGGCGGAGAATGCGCTAAGGGGTTCCGGAAGCCTCGGGATTGGCCGGCTCGTCCGGTGACGCCGAGGTTGGCGTGACGGGCGTACCCTGGGCCGAGGGCGAGGCTGTGCGGCGGCGCGATTCCCGCCGCGGCTCAATGTTGCGGGGCCTAGGCACCGGTTTCGCTTTTGGTTCGGGCCTTGGTTTCGGTTCCGCTTTTGTCTTGGGCTCGTGCCGCGTGGGCCCGGGCACCGGGGGTGCGATGCCACCGGAAATCGCCACGGCCAGCACGCCGGCCCCGGTGTGGGCGCCAAGCACTGCGGGGACCGGGACCGCCAGCACTTCCAACAGCGAGGCCCCGGCTAGTTCCTGCACGATCTCCTCGGCGGCGTCCTGGTTCCCGAAGTAGTGCACCGCCAGGCGTGCTTCGGGCCCCCGGGCGGCCGCCTCGTCGCGGGCAATGGCCACCAGTCGGGCCAGCGTGCGCGAATGGGTGCGCACCTTTTCGTGGGCGACGATCTGCCCGTCGCGCACCGAAAGGATCGGCTTGACGTTCAGCAGCGTGCCCAGCACCGAGGCCAGGGTGCCGATGCGCCCGCCGCGGCGCAGCTGCTCCAGTGAGGGGACGGCGAAGTACACGTGGTTTTCGGCGGCGCGGTTGGCCACTGCCTCGAGCTCGGCCAGCGGCGCACCTGCGGCGGCAAGTTCCACGACGTCCATCACCGTGAAGCCCTCTGCCAGGGCCACGGTGAGTGAATCGACGACGGTGACGGGTACCGGCGAGGACTCGGCCGCCAGGCGTGCGGCGTCCACCGTCCCGGAGAGCGCCGAGGAAAGGTGGATGGAAATGATTTCCTTCACCCCGGCATCGGCGAGTTCCCGGTAGGCGCGCAGCATCTGTCCCGGCGCCGGGCGCGAGGTGCGCACCGCTTTGCCCATCGCCAGGCCCAGGGCCAGTTCGGTGGGCACATCGTCGGTGCCCTCGGAGAAGATCTGCTCGTCGACCATCACCGGCATGGGCACCACGCGCAGGAAACGCGCATGCTGCCGCACCCAGTCCTCCGGCAGCGCCGCGGCGGAGTCGCTGACCACGCCCACCGGAACCAGCCCCCGGGCGGGGCGGGCACGGTGGGCGGGATCCGCAACGCGCTGCTTCCAGAGCCGCCCCATCCAACCGCCGGTGCGGGTGGGCCGCTGCGGATTGGGGGGTGGCTGGGAGGCGTCCATATCTGTAGGCTACCTGCCGCCCCTAGGAGGCAGGAACCACGTTCACCAGTTTCGGTGCACGCACGATGACCTTGTTGATGGCAGCGCCGTCAAGGTAGCGGACGACCGCCTCGTCGGCCAGGGCCAGGGCCTCGAGTTCCTCGGCGGTGATGTCGACCGAGACCTCCAAGCGTGCCCGGACCTTGCCCTTGATCTGTACGACGGCGGTGACGGTGTCCTGGACCAGCAGGGCCTCGTCGACCGCCGGCCAGCCGGCGTTGGCGACCGAGGGCTCGTGGCCCAGCGCCGCCCACATGTCCTCGGCCGTGTACGGGGCGAAGAGCGAGAGGATGACGGCCACGGCCTCCGCTGCCTCGCGGACCGCCGGATCCGACGCGCCGGCGCCGGAGTCGATGGTCTTGCGGGTCGCGTTGACCAGCTCCATCAGCTTGGCGACGACGACGTTGAACTTGCCGCCCTCGAGCATGCCGGCCGCCTCGTGCACCGACTTGTGGGTGACCTGGCGCAGCGCCTTGTCGCCGCTGGCCGGGTCGGTTCCCGGGGTGCTGTCGACGTCCTGGGCCATGCGCCAGGCTCGGGCCAGGAACTTCGCCGAGCCGCCCGGGGAGACATCGGCCCAGTCCACGTCGTCCTCCGGCGGGGAGGCGAAGATCATGGTCAGGCGCACGGCGTCGACGCCGAACTTGTCCAGCTGCTCGCCCAGGTCCACGCCGTTGCCCAGCGACTTGCTCATGGCCTTGCCGCCGTTGAGCACCTGGCCCTGGTTCAGCAGCGCACTGAAGGGTTCCTTCACGTCGATCAGGCCCAGGTCGAAGATGACCTTGGTGAAGAAGCGCGAGTAGAGCAGGTGCAGGATGGCGTGCTCGACCCCGCCGACGTACTGTCCCACCGGCATCCAGTCGCGCACGGCCTTCGGGTCGAACGGTCCCTCGGTGTAGTGCGGGGAGACGAAGCGCAGGAAGTACCAGGAGGAGTCCACGAAGGTGTCCATGGTGTCGGTGTCGCGCTTGGCGGCGGCCCCGCACTTCGGGCAGGGAACGTTGACCCAGTCCTCGGCCGCGGCCAGGGGGGACGTGCCCTTCGGGGCGAGCTGTTCGCCGCGCAGGTCATCGGGCAGGCGCACCGGCAGCTGGTCGTCGGGAACCGGGACCTCGCCGCAGTGTGCGCAGTGGATGATCGGGATCGGGGTGCCCCAGAAGCGCTGGCGGCTCAGCAGCCAGTCGCGCAGGCGGAAGTTGACGAACTTCTCGCCGGTTCCGGCAGCCTCGACGATCTCGATGGCGCGGGCGATGCCCTCGGCCTTGGGCAGGCCGTCCAGCTCGCCGGAGTTCACCAGGGTTCCCTCGCCGGCGGTGGCGACACCGGTCTCGGCCGGGTCCTCTTCGCCGGTGTCAAGCACCACGCGCACCGGCAGGTCGAAGGTGCGGGCGAAGTCAAGGTCGCGCTGGTCGTGCGCCGGGACGGCCATGATCGCGCCGGTTCCGTAGTCGGCCAGCACGTAGTCCGCGGCCCAGACCGGCAGCTTCTCGCCGTTGAGCGGGTTGGTGGCGTAGCGGCCGGTGAACACGCCGGTCTTCTCGCGCTCGGTGGCCTGGCGCTCGATCTCGCTCAGCGCCTTGACCTGCTCCTGGTAGGCCTCCAGTGCCTCGCGGTGTTCCTCGGTGACCAGTTCGTTCGCCAGCTCGGCGTCGGCGGCGACCACGAAGAACGTGGCGCCGTGCAGGGTGTCCGGGCGGGTGGTGAAGACAGTGGTCTTGTGGGCTTCCTTGCCGCCGGCGGCCTCGATGACGAAGTCGACGTGGGCGCCCTCCGAGCGGCCGATCCAGTTCTTCTGCATGGCCAGCACGCGCTCGGGCCAGTGGCCCTTGAGCTCTTCCATGTCATCGAGCAGGCGGTCGGCGTAGTCGGTGATCTTGAAGTACCACTGGTTCAGCGATTTCTTGGTGACGACGGTTCCGCAGCGTTCGCAGGCGCCGTTGACGACCTGCTCGTTGGCCAGCACGGTCTGGTCGGTGGGGCACCAGTTCACCGGGTGGTTCTTGCGGTAGGCCAGGCCCTTTTCGTAGAAGCGGGTAAACAGCCACTGGGTCCAGCGGTAGTATTCCGGGTCCGAGGTGTGGATGCGGCGGTCCCAGTCGGCGGAGATCGCATAGCGCTTGAAGCTGGCGGCCTGCGTGTCGATGTTCTTGTAGGTCCACTCGGCGGGGTGGGCGTTGCGCTTGATGGCAGCGTTCTCGGCCGGCAGCCCGAAGGAGTCCCAGCCGATCGGGTGCATCACGTCATAGCCCTGCTGGCGCCAGTAGCGGGAGACGACATCTCCCATGGCGAAGGCCTCGGCGTGGCCCATGTGCAGGTCGCCGGAGGGGTAGGGAAACATGTCAAGCACATAGCGGCGTTCGGCGCTGCCGTCGTCCTTGGGCGTGAAGACCCCGAGTTTGTCCCACACCGGGGCCCACTTGGCTTCCATCTCCTGGAAGCTGTAGGCCGCTGCGGCGGACTCGTTGTCAGCGGTTTCGGTGCCGGTCGGCTGGGTGCTCACTATCGGGTTTCGCCTTCTTCTGTTCATGCGCCTGTGGGTGGAACGTGGCTGTCCTGCTGGTTGCTGGCGTGCATCGGCGGCGTAGGCCCCCTGACACACAAAAGCCCCTTGCATGCAAGGGGCGGCCGCATGGGGGGTGTTTATCCCATGCGGCTAACTTAGCAAGAGCACTGCGTTCATGCCCCATATTCTACCCCACAAGGCGCCGGTCCCGCGGGCGCGCCGGAGGCACGCCCGCCCCCGGGGGCCGTCCGCAGTGGCCTACAGCACGTCCTGATCGACCCAGTCGAAGGTGCGGGTGACGGCCTTCTTCCACAGGCGCAACTGCCGATCGCGCTCCGCCGGTTCCATGGCCGGCTCCCATCTCTTGTCCTCGGACCAGTTGGCGCCCAGCTCCCCGAGGTCCTTCCAGAAGCCGACGGCCAGCCCGGCGGCGTAGGCGGCCCCCAGCGCGGTGGTCTCGGTGACCTTGGGGCGGATCACCGGAACCCCGAGCAGGTCCGCCTGGAATTGCATCAGCGCGTCGTTGGCGACCATGCCGCCATCGACCTTGAGTTCGGTGAGCGGGACCCCGGAATCGGCGTTCACGGCATCCAGCACTTCCCGGGTCTGGAAGGCGGTGGATTCCAGCGCCGCCCGGGCAATGTGGTTCTTGTTGGCGTAGCGGGTCAGCCCCACGATGGCCCCGCGCGCGTCCGCACGCCAGTAGGGGGCGAAGAGCCCGGAGAATGCGGGCACGATGTACACCCCGCCGTTGTCCTCCACGCTGGCTGCCAGTTCCTCGACCTCCGCGGCGGTGGAGATCATCCCGATGTTGTCGCGCAGCCACTGCACCAGCGAACCGGCCACGGCGATCGACCCTTCCAGCGCATAGACCGGTGCGGCGTCGCCCAGCTTGTAGCCCATGGTGGTCAGCAGGCCGTTCCCGGAGCGGACGATTTCCGTCCCGGTGTTGAAGATCAGGAAGCAGCCGGTGCCGTAGGTGTTCTTGGCCTCCCCTGCCTCGAAGGCAGCCTGCCCGAACGTGGCCGCCTGCTGGTCGCCCAGGATCCCGGCGATCGGCACCTCGCGCAGAAGCTGCGAGGTGTGCACGGTTCCGTAGACCTCGGAGGAGGACTTGATGGCGGGCATCATGCAGACCGGCACCCCGAAGTCGGCCAGGATCCCCCGGTCCCACTCCAGCTTCTCCAGGTCCATGAACAGCGTGCGCGAGGCGTTGGTGACGTCGGTGATGTGCACCCCGCCATCGGTGCCGCCGGTCAGGTTCCAGGTCACCCAGGTGTCCGTGGTGCCAAAGAGCAGGTTCCCCGCCTCCGCTTCCTGGCGGGCGCCCTCCACGTTGTCCAGGATCCATTTGACCTTGGTGCCGGAGAAGTAGGGTGCCAGCGGCAGGCCCACGCGTTCCTTGTACCGGTCCACTCCCCCGTCGGCGGCCAGTTCCTCGACGATGCCCTGGGTGCGGGTGTCCTGCCAGACGATGGCGTGGTGGATGGGCTTGCCGGTGCGCCTGTCCCACACCACGGTGGTTTCGCGCTGGTTGGTGATGCCCACGGCGGCAATGTCGTGCCGGGTGAGGTTGGCTTCGGCCAGTGCGATGCCGATGACCTTGCGGACGTTGTTCCAGATCTCCACGGCATCGTGCTCAACCCAACCCGCGTGCGGGAAGATCTGCCGGTGTTCCATCTGCCCCGTGGAGACCACGGTGCCGGCATGGTCGAAGACGATGGCCCGGGAACTGGTGGTGCCCTGGTCGATCGCGATGACGTACTTGTTCATGTCGGTGCCTTTCAAAGGTGCCGTTCAGGGGGGTCGCGCTCGACGGCGGAAAGCGTCGTGCGGTGCGCGGTGTCAGGCGTTGCTCAGGGCCACATGCGCCCCGTGCTCCTCGGTGAGCACGCGCCGGCAGTCATCGACCTGCGCTGCGGTATCGGCTGCGTCCCAGCCGAGCACCGGCGCCAGCGCCTCGGCCACCTGGGCCAGCAGCGACTCGGTCACCCGTCCCCGGAAGGCCAGCGAGGTGCGGCGGATGAACACGTCGGCCAGCGTCCCGACCTGCTCGTGCGTGCCCAGGTAGCGCACCTCGGCCGCGGAGAGTTCCGGACACCCGGGCAGCGTCGGGTCGTGGGGGCCGATGTGCTCCAGCACGGCGTCGGCACGGGTGCCGTAGCGCTGCAGCAGCACCTCGAGCCGCGCCCGCGGCGCCAGTGCGGCGCGCTGGGCGAACCAGGCCTCCAGTTCCGCCGGGGTCTTGGGGTAGTCCTTTCCCCCGCCGATGGGAAGCATGCGGTTGCCGGGGGCCGGGGAGACCCCGAGTTCGGCCAGCACCTTGTTGCCCAGCGCCTTGCCCAGCGCGCGGAACGTCGTCCACTTCCCGCCGACCAGACAAAGCATCGGGGTGCCCCCGGCCAGCCGCGAATGCTCGATCCGGTAGTCCCGTGAGACGAATCCGGGGGCGGTGTTCTCATGGCTCGGCAGCGGGCGCACCCCGGAGAACCTGTAGACGATCTGCTCCTCACCGACCTTGATGGAGGGGAAGACGTGGCCGATCAGCTCGAAGAAGTACGCGACTTCCGCATCGGTGCAGCGCGCCGGTTCCCCCATGTCCGCATCGATGTCAGTGGTGCCCACCAGCACCCGGTCCCCCAGCGGGTAGATCAGCACGATGCGCCCGTCGGAGTGCTCGAAGAAGATCTCCCGCCCGTCGCAGGCGGCCAGCAGCTCGGGGTGGTCCAGCACGATGTGGCTGCCCTTGGTCCCGCCCATGAAACGGCTCGGGGTGCCGATCACCGCATTGGTCTCATCCACCCAGGCCCCGGTGGCGTTGACGATGACCTGGGCGTCGAAGTCGAACTCCTCCCCGGTGAGCTCGTCGCGCAAGTGCGCCCCGCGCTCGCCGTGCCCGATGAGGGTCACATAGTTGCTGGCCCTCGCGTGCGGGTTTGCCTCCAGCCCGTCGCGCAGCACGTCCAGGGTGAGCCGCTCGGGATTGTGCACCGAGGCGTCGAAGTAGGTGGCTGTGTACTTCACGTCGGTCCGCAGCTTCGGGAGCACCGCGAGGGAGGCCTTGGCCCCGCGGAACCGGTGCCAGGGGGTGTTGCGGCCAATGGCCCCGGCGAACAAGTCGTACATGACCAAGCCGATCTTGATCAGCAGCGCCCCGCGTTCGGCCCGCAGCCCGGGTCGGTGGGTCACGAAGCGCAACGGGGCGGCCAGGAGCCCGGAGAAGGTGGAGAAGATCGGGACGGTGGTGCGCAGCGGCTTGACGTAGTGCGGCGCGATCTCCAGCAGCGTGTTGCGTTCCCGCACCGCCTCGTGGACCAGGCGGAATTCGCCGTTTTCCAGGTAGCGGATGCCGCCGTGGATCATGTGCGAGGAGGCGCCCGAGGCACCTTGGCAGTAGTCGCCGCGTTCCACCAGCGCCACGTCGACCCCCTGCAGCGCCAGGTAGCGGAAGGTCGCCACGCCATTGATGCCACCGCCCACGATGAGCACCTTGGCTCCGGGCCGGGCGCGCAGTGCCGCCAGTTGGGATCGGTGGGACGCTGCGGCTTCCACGGTGGGGCCATCCTTCGGTGTTGCAGTGGGCGTAAAGCGTGCTTCACATGGTCTTGTCGACATTACCGGGGCACCGGCGCGACCGCATAGCCCCGCGGGTGAAGCGTAGGCGAATCGTTGCCGAACCGGAGCCGCACATGTGCCCGTTTCCGCGCGCATTCACCCGTTCAGCCCCGCGCAGCGGATAGGCTGGAGGCATGCTCCCGATCCCGCCGCATGCCTCGCGCCGCGCCCTGAAAAGCATCCACCACATCCACGGCTCGGAGGTTTCCAGCTGGATGTACCCGGCCCTGGGCCCCTGCCGCGGCGTCATCCTGGCGGTTCACGGCTTCCGCGGCGACCACCACGGCCTGGCCCGCATCATCGGCCAGCTGCCTCACTACGCGATCATCGTGCCTGACCTGCCCGGCTTCGGCGCCTCGACACCCTTCACCGGGGATCCGAACGCAGTTTCCGCCGCGGCGGCTCCGCGCCACGACGTGGCAGGCTACGGCGAGGTCATCGGCGCGCTGCGCGGGCAGTTGGGGCTGGGCCCGGAGACCATCCTGCTGGGGCACTCCTTCGGCACCATCGTCGCGGCAACGTACCTGGCGCGGCACCCGGGTTCCTTTGCACAATTGGTGCTCATCAACCCGATCTGCGAGCCCGCGCTGGAGGGCAGCCAGGCGGCGATGTCCCGGGCCGCCGGGGCGTACTACGCCGCCGGGGAAAGGCTGCCGGCCGCAGCGGGCGAGGCGCTGCTGCGCTCGCGCCTGGTCACCGACATCATGTCGCTGGCCATGCTCAAGTCCAGGGATCCGGCGATGCGCTCCTATGTCGTTGACCAGCACCGGCGCTACTTCTCCGGTTTCACCTCGCGCAGCACCCTGCGCGAGGCCTATGGCGCCTCGATCACCGCGACGGTGCGCGACGTCGCGGCCCGCATCAACGAGCCCACGCTGCTGGTGGTCGGAGAGCACGACGAACTGGGATCGATCCGCGCCCAGCGCGCGCTCGCCCGCAGCTTCCCGCGGGCCCGGATGCGGGTCATTGGCGATGTCGGGCACTTGATCCACTACGAAAAGGCGGCCGAGGCCGCATCGCTCATCGAGGACTTCCTGGCCTCCGAGCACCCGTGGGCGCCGCAAGGCATGCCGCGCACCACGTACCGTGACCGGACCGCGGGTGTGGCGACAGGCAACCACGCACTGCACAAGAACTAGGGCCCGGGCGAACGTCGCGGCACGCCGGCATCTGCCACCGGATCGACCACGGGATCAGAGGATCCCGTCCGGGTCGATGCGAAGGGAGACGACGGGCTCCTTCGCCGCGCTGAAAGTGGCGCGCAGGGCGCGCAGGGCAGCAGTGACCGCGGGGCCCTGGGCGTAGGAGAAGAACAGCAGCCAACGGTGTTCTCCCTCCCCCAGCAGCACCGGCCCGTGCCGGCGCACCTCATCGCCCACCTCCAGCGCCGCCATGAACTTGTCGGCGGTCGCCGCGGGCCCCTTGACCATGGCGGTGCGCACGGCCGGGGGCAGGCCCAGGGTGCGCCGCTCATCGAGTTCGGCCTCCGCGTAGGCCGCGGCGTCGAAGCGCACCAGGGCGCGCATCGGCTCGCCCGGTTCCCCGGCAACCACCACGGTCCCGCCGCCCGGACGGCCGTCGGCCGCATCGCGCCCGCGGGCCAGGTGCGCGGCACCCATCCAGCGGTTGAGTACTTCCTCGCCGGTGCGCAGCCCTTCGCGGGCCATCATCCGGTCCCCGTCCAGCAGCAGCACCGCCGCGTACCCGTCCTGGGCCACCGGCTCGGCACCCGGGGTTGCCACGACCAGCGCCGGGGTCGCAGGCACGGTGTACAGCGGCTTGGCCCCGGTGGCGGCGACTACCTTGACATGGGGAAAGGCGCGGCCCAGTTCCTCGGCGGTGCGGTCCGCGCCGATGGATGCGGCGCGCAGGCGCATGAATCCGCACTCCACGCAGTTCCAGGGGTTTGCCACCAGTCCGCACCAGCCACAGGCCGGCGCCCCGCGGGCATCGTCAAGGGCCAGCGGGCCGTTGCAGGCGGTGCAGCGGGCGGGGGTGCGGCAACGTTCGCAGCGCAGCGCGGGCATGAACCCGGTCCGTGCCACCTGCACCAGCACCGGCCCGTGGGCCAGCGCCGCCTTGGCCTCGCGCCAGGCTGCCGCGGGGAGCCGGGCAGCGTGCAGCAGCGGGTCCCGGTCGGCCTCGAATTCGTCGGAGGCGGCGATGACCCGCGGCGCGTGGGCGCGCAGCAGTTTCCGCTCCGCGACCAGTTCGGCGGCCCAGCCGCTGCGGATCAGCCGCTGCGCCTCGGCGCTTCGCCCGGGAGCAGCAAGCAGCAGGCCGGCGTTCTCGATCCCGCACCGCAGCAGCAGCACCTCGCGTGCGTGGTGGTACGGGGCGCGCGGCTCGGCGTGGGAATTGTCGGCATCGTCCCAGATGATCGCCAGGCCCAGGTCCTTCACCGGGGCGAAGGCGGCATTGCGGGTGCCGACCACCAACCGGGCCTGCCCGCGGGCGACACGCAGGAAGTTGCGGTAGCGGGGGGTCGCGCCGTCCTCGGCGCTGAGTCGGGCGTAGCCGTGGTCGCCGATGCGCTCATCGAGGGTGGCGCAAAGCCGGGTGAGGTCACGGGCGTCGGGGACAACGATGAGCACGCCGCGTCCGGAGGCCAGGGTCAGTTCGGCGGCCTCGAGCAACAGCGCCGGCCAGTCCCCGGGCCTGTTGGGCACCGCCGAGAGCACCGCGCGCGGCGCTCCCCCGGTCCGCAGCGCCTGGGCGTAGTCCGCCCCGCCGTGGTACTCCGAGAGCAAGGCGGCGGAGGGTTCGACGGGCCCGTCCGGCGACGGTTCCTCCGCCGGGGATTCCCCGACGGCGTATTTCTCGGTCTCGACCCTGGCCATGCGGGCAGGGACGGCCGAGCGCAGCACGTCCCAGACCCCGCCGGCATAGCGTTCGGCCACGGCGCGGGCCACTGCAAGCACCGGGGCGGAGAGGACAACCTCCGGTGACACCACGGTGCGCAGCGGCTGCAGCTTGATCCCGGGATCGGAGTGCTCGAGCCTTTCGGCGAGGAGACCCGCCAGTTCCTGCCCGCCAAAGCGAACCTTGACCCGGACCCCGGGTTGTGCCGCCTCGTCGAGCTCGGCCGGCACCAGGTAGTCGAAGGGGCGGTCCAGGTGCGGGACGGGGGAATCGATCACGACCCGGGCGACGGGCAGTTCCTCGGCCATGTTGGGGATGCCGGGCAGCGGGGATGACAGGTCAAAGCCCGCCAACAACGATGGTTGGGCCGAGCGCTCCATGCACCGCACCTCCCCTTTACCCGCCTTGAGAATTACCCTACCGTCGACATCCGGCCACCCTTGGCCAGCCCGGTCGAAACGCGCTTAACCGAAAATCGGGTGCCGCATCGCCTTGCGGGCGCGGCACCCGATTCCCGCAAAACGTCTACGGGCCGGAGAATCGCCCCTTAGGCGTTGAAGTACGCCTTGAGGGCGTCGACGCGGTCCAGGTTTTCCCAGGTGAAGTCGGCCTCCTCACGGCCGAAGTGGCCGTGCGCGGCCGTCTTCTGGTAGATCGGGCGCTTGAGGTCTAGGTCCTCGATGATGCCCAGCGGGCGCAGGTCGAAGATCTCATTGATCGCGGCGGTGATCTTGGCCGGGTCGACGGTCTCGGTGCCGAAGGTCTCCACGTACAGGCCTACCGGGCGAGCCACGCCGATGGCGTAGGCGACCTGGACCTCGACGCGTCGTGCCAGGCCGGCCGCGACCACGTTCTTGGCCACCCAGCGCATGGCGTAGGCGGCCGAGCGGTCGACCTTCGAGGGATCCTTCCCGGAGAAGGCGCCGCCGCCGTGGCGGGCGTAGCCGCCGTAGGTGTCGACGATGATCTTGCGGCCGGTCAACCCGGCATCGCCCACCGGCCCGCCGATGATGAAGGGGCCCGAGGGGTTCAGGATGATGCGGGTCTCGGAGGTGTCAAGCTCCGTGCCGGCAAGCACCGGGTTGACGACCTCTGCCAACAGGCCGTCCTTCAAATCCTCCAGCGAGAACTCGGAGGCGTGCTGGGAAGAGACCACGATGGTCTGCACGGAGACCGGCTGGTCCCCGTCGTAGCCGATGGTGACCTGGGTCTTGCCGTCGGGGCGCAGCAGCGACAGCGTGCCGTCCTTGCGCACCTGGGTGAGCCGCTCGGAGAGGCGGTGCGCCAGGTGGATCGGGGTGGGCATCAGCGTCGCTGTCTCATCCGAGGCGTAGCCGAACATCAGGCCCTGGTCGCCGGCGCCCTGCGCGTCGCGCGGATCCACGGCGGTGCCCTCCCGGACCTCCAGGGAGTTGAACACGCCGTCGGAGATTTCCTGGGACTGCTGCCCGATGGACACCGACACGCCGCAGCGCGCACCGTCGAAGCCGTTGGCCGAGGAGTCGTAGCCGATGTCCAGGATGGTGCGGCGGACGATCTCCGGGATCTCCACATAGCCGTCGGTGGTCACCTCGCCCGCCACGTGCACCAGTCCGGTGGTGGTCAAGGTCTCCACGGCGACCCGGGAGTTGGGGTCCTGGGCCAGCATGGCGTCGAGGATGGCATCGGAGATCTGGTCACAGATCTTGTCCGGGTGGCCCTCCGTAACCGATTCGGAGGTGAAGAGGCGGAGCTGCGGGGATTCTAAAGTCACTGTGCCACTCTACCGGTAACAGCACACGCCGCATCGATCAGCGGATCGTCGAGGTCATGTGGAAGTGGCCACACCGTCATGATGACAATTCGTGGCGCACCGCGGCGCTTCATGACGCCGCGCGGAAGCAAACTTGACTCTTTTCCCGGCCGCCGGGGCCGTCAGTGCCGCCGGGCCGGGGCCAGCGCCCGTCCCACCGCTTCGATGACGGAGGCGGCCACTTCGTCCTTCGACCCGGAGGCGTGCACCGCGGCGGCGCCGTCGGCGAAGAGGATGGTCACCGAGTTCTCGTCTGTCCCGAAGGCCAGGTTCTCCCCCACCTCGTTGACGACGAGCATTTCACAGCCCTTGCGCTTCAGCTTCGCCGCCCCGTACTCGAGCACTCCCGCCTCCGCATCGCCGGTCTCCGCGGCAAAGCCCACGATCAGTTGCGGCAGGTCGCCGGCGCTGCCCGCGGCGGTGCGGTCGGCAACCAGCGTGGCCAGGATGTCCGGGTTGCGCACCAGGGTGATCACCGGGTCGGCGTGGTCGTCGGACTTCTTGATCTTCGAATCCACGTATTGGGCAGGCCGGAAGTCGGCGACAGCTGCGCTCATGATCAGCGCATCCGCGCCTCGGGCGGCCTCGGTGACGGCCACCTGCAGCTGTCGGGCGGTGGAGGCCGTGCTGAGTTCGACGCCGGCAGGAGCCGGCACATCCATGTGGGCGGCGATGAAGCGGACGGTGGCGCCGGCGGCCAGTGCTGCCTTGGCCAGGGCGATGCCCTGCCGGCCCGAGGAGCGGTTGCCCAGGTAGCGCACGGGGTCCAGCGGCTCGCGGGTGCCTCCGGCAGAAATCGCGACGATCTTCCCGGCCAGCGGAGAGGCGGCCCCTGCCGCCAGGTCCACCGCACCCGCCGCGTCGGGCAGGGACGCACCCGGCGTTCCTTCCAGATACGGCCCGAGGGCCGCGAAGATGTCCTCGGGCTCGGGGAACCGGCCGGCACCGGAGTCCTTGCCCGTCAGGCGTCCGACGGCGGGCTCGATCACGTGCACGCCGCGGCTGCGCAGCAGTGCCACGTTGGCGACGGTGGCGGGGTGCTCCCACATTTCGGTGTGCATGGCCGGGGCCATGACCACCGGGGCGCCGGTGGCCAGCAGCGTGCCGGTGAGCAGGTCGTTGGCCATCCCGGCGGCGGCCCGTGCCATGACGTCCGCCGTGGCGGGTGCGATGACCACCAGGTCAGCTTCCTGCCCGAGGCGGACATGGTTGACGGTGTCCACCGCCTCGAAGACGCTGGTGCGCACCGGGCGTCCGCTCAGCGCCTCCCAGGTCGCAAGGCCAACAAATTCGAGCGAGGCCGCCGTGGGGATGACGTCGACCTGGTGGCCGGCCTCTTTAAACAGCCGTAGCAGCAAAGCTGCCTTGTAGGCGGCGATCCCTGCGGATACACCTAGGACAATGCGCTTCACTGCTACCACCGATGCGTTAGTGCGTCGCGCCGGCCCGGGGGTGTGTGGCCCGTTACGGCCGCATCTCCCGGGTGCGCCGGCACCCACGCGTTGTAATCGTTTGCGGCCGAGTGGCTACTCGGCGGCTTCCTCGATCTTCGAGACGTTGAGCATGCCCTCGTTGATTTCGCGCAGGGCGATGGACAACGGCTTTTCGTTCAGGCGGGTGTCGACCAGCGGGCCGACGTACTCGAAGAGGCCTTCGTGCAGCTGTGCGTAGTACGCGTTGATCTGGCGTGCGCGCTTGGCGGAGTTGATCACCAAGGCGTACTTCGAATCGGTGGTGGTCAGCAGCGAGTCGATGGACGGGCTGATGATGCCTTCAAGGTTCGTGTTCACGAAGCCTCCAAATAACTAGATGGTGGATCAAGACGTAAGGGGGTACTGCATCCGCCGGGACGCGGCGGGTCTTGCATAAAAGTTTTTTAGCGTGCGTGCGGGGTCAGCCCCATGAGGGTCACCAGCTCGTTTGCGGCCCGCGAAATGTCGTCGTTGACGATGGTCACGTCAAATTCCGATTCCGCGGCAAGTTCCAGTTTAGCGGTTTCCAGCCGGCGCTGCTGCTCCTCGGGGGTTTCGGTGCCGCGGCCCACAAGTCGGCGCACCAATTCCTCCCAGCTGGGAGGGGCCAGGAACACGAATGTCGCGTCCGGCAAATTCTCTTTCACCTGGCGTGCGCCCTGCAGGTCGATCTCCAGCAGCACCCGCTTCCCCGCGGCCACCGCCTCCTGGACCTTGGTGCGGATGGTGCCGTAGCTGTTCTGGCCGTGCACGACTGCCCACTCGAGCATTTCCCCGTTTTCAACCAGTTCGCCGAACTTCTCCGGACCCACGAAGAAGTAGTGCACACCGTCGACTTCGCCCGGGCGCGGGTTGCGCGTCGTGGCGGAAACCGAGAGCCACACCTGGGGATAGTTGTCGCGAATGTAGGTGGAGATCGTTCCCTTCCCTACGGCCGTGGGACCGGCGAGGACTGTGACCGCGGGGTGGGGGCTAACCGTCATGGTGTGCTTCGTTACTCTTTCGTTTTGGGTGGCGATTGCTGGAAATGATCCACCAATGCGATGCGCTGTTTGCGCCCCAGCCCGCGCAGGCGTCGGCTGGGTGAGATGCCTAGTCTATCGATAAGCGTGTGGGCGCGGATTTCGCCGACGCCGGGGACCGACTCCAGCAGGTCCATGACCCGCAGTCGTCCGATGGCCTCGTCGTGGGGAACCAGGTCCAGAAGTTCATTGATGCCCAGCTTGCCGGCGCCGAACTGGTTCTTGATTTCGGCCCGGCGCGTGCGGGCCGCCAACGCCTTTGCCCGTGCGCGAATACGGTCCTCGTCTGAGAGTTCTCGCAGTACCATGCCTTTTGCCGCCGTTCCATCTATTGGGTCAAGCACCAGGGCAACAAGCCCTGAACTGAAGATAACTAATGATGGGCCTCGATGCAATGGTTAATCGCGCTGTGGCTACCGCAAATGCGTGAACGAGTGGCAAATTCCGGTCGTGGGGCGGGTTACCGGGACACGGGTGTAAGCAAGATCATCCCGCAATCTTCTCCCGGGGTCCGATGCGCGCCCCACATGCACCGATGTGCCACTCGCCCGGCGCCGGGACGGATCAGGCCACGGCCGGGTCTGGCCTGGCCGTTTCGCCCGTCCCCGAGGTGCCCCGAAGTGGACGACAATGCCCCCGGCGCGACCCCCTTGGGGGGTGCGCCGGGGGCATTGACCTGGTACCGATGCCGGTTGCAGGGGCGTCCCGTGGCTAGAGCAGCGAATCCCGGGTTGCCGCGGCGGCGTCGCGCAGGGCTCCGGCGTCGGGACCGGCCTTGAGTACGTCGCGGCTGGAGGTGCCGAGCACCTGCGGCCAGAACGCGCCGAACGACGCCTTCATGTCCGCACCCGTTGCGCCCTGGGCGCCGAGGCCCGGTGCCAGGATCGGGGCGTTGGAGGCGGCCAGGTCGATGCCCAGCTCCTCCAATGCCGCGCCCACGGTGGCGCCGATGACCAGTCCGGTGGACCCGAACGGGGTCGCGCCGGCATTCTCGGCGGCCACCTGTCCGATGATGCCCTTGGCCACGGAGTCGGCGCCGCCGACGTGCTGCACGGACTTGCCTTCCGGGTTGGAGGTCAGGCCCAGGACGAACACGCCGCGGCCGGTGGCCGCAGCGAGGTCAAGGGCGGGGCGCAGCGACTCGTAGCCCAGGTACGGGCTCAGCGTCACGGCATCGGCAGCCAGCGGGCTGCCCTCCCCCAGCCAGGCATCCGCGTAGGCGGCCATGGTGGAGCCGATGTCCCCGCGCTTGGCGTCGGCGATGGACAGGACGTGGCCCTGGGCGCACAGCGCCAGGGTTTCCTCCAGCACCGCCAGGCCGCGCGAGCCGTGGCGTTCGTACAGCGCCACCTGCGGCTTGAGGGCCGCGACGTGCCCGGCCAGGGCCTCGACGACGGAAAGCGAGAAGCTGCGCAGCCCGTGCACGTCATCCCCCAGCCCCCAGGCCGCCAGCAGGCCGGGGTGCGGGTCGATGCCCACGCACAGCGGACCGTGCTCGGCCATGGCAGCCGCAAGCCGCTGCCCGAAGGGGGCGCGGGCGGCAGCCGCGGCCGCCCGCGCTTCGGCGCTAGGCATTCGCGCCATCCCGATTCACCGCGGCCGCCGCGGCGTTGGCCTCGGCAATGCCGGCGGCCTGCAGGGTCTTGGCGTGCTCCTGCAGCGAGGTGACGGTCCACTCGAAGTGGCGCATCGCATCGATCGCTTGGATCGCGGCGCCGAATTCGGCCACCGTGGTGATGATCGGGGTGCCCACCGAGACGGCCGCGGCGCGAATCTCGTAGCCGTCCCCGCGTGCCTCGCCGCCCGAGGGGGTGTTCAGTATCATGGCGATCTCCCCCTCGGTGATCAGGTCGACGATGTTGGACTCGCCCTCGGCCGAACCCTCGCGCACCTTGCGGACCACGGTGGAGGGGATGCCGTTGCGGCGCAGCACCTCGGCGGTGCCGCCGGTGGAGATGATCTCGAACCCGATGTCGGCCAGGTGCTTGACCGGGATCACGATGGAGCGCTTGTCGCGGTTGGCGACCGAGACAAAGACCTTGCCCTTGGTCGGCAGCGGGTTGTTGGCAGCGGCCTGGGACTTGGCGAAGGCCGTGTCGAAGTACTTGTCGATGCCCATGACCTCGCCGGTGGAGCGCATTTCCGGGCCGAGCAGCGAGTCGACGACCTTGCCCTCCGGGGTGCGGAACCGGGCGAAGGGAAGCACTGCTTCCTTCACCGAGACCGGGGCGCCATCGGGCAGGTTGGCGCCGTCGCCGGATTCGGGCAGCATCTTGTGCACCGAGCGCAGGTGCGCGATGGACACGCCGACCCCGATCATCGCCGCGGCCTTGGCCAGCTGCACGCCGGTGGCCTTGGAGGTGAACGGCACGGTGCGGCTGGCGCGCGGGTTGGCCTCAATCACGTAGAGCACGTCGGAAGCCAACGCGAACTGGATGTTGATCAGCCCGCGCACGCCCACGCCCTCGGCGATGGCTCGGGTGGCTTCGACCACGCGGTCGCGCACGTCCCGGCCCAGGGTGATGGGGGGCAACACGCAGGCGGAGTCGCCGGAGTGGATGCCGGCTTCCTCGATGTGCTCCATGATGCCGCCGACGTAGAGGTCCTTGCCGTCAAAGAGGGCGTCGACGTCGATCTCGATGGCGTCCTCGAGGAACCTGTCCACCAGCACCGGGTGGTCGGCCGTGATCTCGGTGGCGTTGGTGATGTAGCGGGCGAGGTTGGCCTCGTCGTACACGATCTCCATGCCGCGCCCGCCGAGCACGTAGCTTGGGCGGACCAGGACCGGGTAGCCGATCTCGTCGGCGATGCGCTTGGCTTCCTCGAAGGAGACGGCGGTGCCGTTCTTCGGGGCGATCAGGCCTCCGGCATCCAGCACGCGCTGGAAGGCGCCGCGGTGCTCGGCCAGGTCGATGGCCTCCGGGGAGGTGCCCAGGATCGGCACGCCGGCGTCTGCCAGTTCCTGCGCGAGCTTCAGCGGGGTCTGCCCGCCGAGCTGGACGAACACGCCCAGCACGCCGCCGGTGGATTCCTCCGCGTGGATGACCTCCAGCACGTCCTCGAGCGTCAGCGGCTCGAAGTACAGGCGGGTGGAGACGTCGTAGTCGGTGGAGACGGTTTCCGGGTTGCAGTTGACCATCACGGTCTCATAGCCGGCATTGCGCAGCGCCATGGTGGCGTGCACGCAGGAGTAGTCGAACTCGATGCCCTGGCCGATGCGGTTGGGGCCCGAGCCCAGGATAATCACGCTGGGCTTCTCGTGCAGCGCGACCTCGGTCTCCTCGTCGTAGGAGGAGTAGTGGTACGGGGTGAAGGCCTCGAACTCGGCCGCGCAGGTGTCAACGGTCTTGAACACCGGCCGGATGCCCAGCGCGTGGCGGATCCCGCGGACCACGGCCTCGGACTTGTTGGTCAGCGTGGCGATCTGCGCGTCGGAGAAGCCGTGGCGCTTGGCTTCGCGCAGCACGTCCTCGTTGAGGTCGGGATTGGAGCGGATCATCGCGGCGGTCTCGTTGATCAGCACCAGCTGGTCCAGGTACCACGGGTCGATCGCCGTCTTCTCGAAGACCTGCTCGATGGACGCCCCGCCCAGCAGGGCGCGCTGCACGTTGTACAGGCGTTCGGTGGAACCCTTGACCGAGTCCTCGAGCAGCTTCTCGATCTCGAAGTCCATCGGCTTGTTGAACGCGATCTCGGACCCCTTCTGCTCCAGGGAGCGCAGGGCCTTCTGCAGGGCCTCGGTGAAGTTGCGGCCGATGGCCATGGCCTCGCCGACGGACTTCATCGTGGTGGTCAGCGTGGCGTCGGCCGCGGGGAACTTCTCGAACGCAAAGCGCGGGACCTTCACCACGACGTAGTCAAGGGCCGGCTCGAAGGCCGCGGGCGTCTTGAGCGTGATGTCGTTCGGGATCTCGTCCAGCGTGTAGCCCAGCGACAGCTTGGTGGCGATCTTGGCGATGGCAAAGCCGGTGGCCTTGGAGGCCAGCGCACTGGAGCGCGAGACGCGCGGGTTCATCTCGATGACCACGATGCGGCCGGTGTCGGGCTCGATGGCGAACTGGATGTTGCAGCCGCCGGTGTCAACGCCCACCTCGCGGATGACAGCGATGGAGATGTCGCGCAGGCGCTGGTACTCGCGGTCGGTCAGCGTCATGGCCGGGGCCACGGTGATCGAGTCGCCGGTGTGCACGCCCACGGGATCGAAGTTCTCGATGGAGCAGATGACCACGACGTTGTCGTTCTTGTCGCGCATCATTTCCAGCTCGTACTCCTTCCAGCCCAGGATCGACTCCTCCAGGAGCACCTCGGTGGTCGGCGAGTACTGCAGGCCGGCGCCGGCGATGCGGCGCAGGTCCTCGGCGTTGTAGGCCATGCCCGAGCCCAGTCCGCCCATGGTGAAGGACGGGCGCACCACCACGGGGTAGTTCAGTTCCTCGACCGCGGCAAAGGCCTCGTCCATGGTGTGCACGATGACGGACTTGGCCGATTCGGCGCCGCAGCGCTCCACGACGCCCTTGAACTTCTCGCGGTCCTCGCCGAGCTCGATGGCCTCGATGTTCGCGCCGATCAGCTCGACGTTGTACTTTTCCAGCACACCTGCCTTGTCCAGGGCGATGGCGGTGTTCAGTGCGGTCTGTCCGCCCAGGGTCGGCAGGATCGCGTCGGGGCGCTCCTTGGCGATGATCTTCTCCACGACCTCCGGGGTGATCGGCTCGACGTAGGTGGCGTCGGCGAACTCCGGGTCGGTCATGATGGTGGCGGGGTTCGAGTTGACCAGGATGACCCGCAGGCCCTCCTCCTTGAGCACCCGCAGCGCCTGGGTGCCGGAGTAGTCGAACTCGGCTGCCTGGCCGATGACGATCGGCCCGGAGCCGATGACCAGGACTGACTTGAGGTCTTCGCGCTTCGGCATTACTTCTCTCCCTGGGTGGATGCGGTGGCGGCGGTGTTCTTGGCCGCGCGCATGTTGGTGATGAACCTGTCGAACAGGTGGCTGGCGTCGTGGGGTCCGGAGGCCGCCTCGGGGTGGTACTGCACCGAGAAGGCGGGGATGTCCAGGCAGGCCAGGCCCTCGACGACGGAGTCGTTGAGCGAGATGTGGGACACCTCGACGCGGCCGAAGCGCTCCAGCGGGGCGTTTGCTGCGCCCTCGCGGGGTGCGTCGACGGCGAAGCCGTGGTTCTGGCTGGTGATTTCCACCTTGCCGGTGGCCTTGTCGAGCACCGGCTGGTTGATGCCGCGGTGGCCGAAGCGCAGCTTGTAGGTGCCGTAGCCCAGGGCGCGGCCCAGGATCTGGTTGCCGAAGCAGATGCCGAAGTACGGGATCTTCGCGTCGAGCACCTGGCGGACCAGTTCCACCTGGGTGGCTGCCGTGGCCGGGTCGCCGGGGCCGTTGGAGATGAACACGCCGTCGGCGCCGAGGGCCGCCACGTCCTCGAAGGTGGCGTTGTGCGGCAGCACGTGGACGCGCACCCCGCGCTCGGCGAAGCGCTGCGGGGTCATCGACTTGATGCCCAGGTCGATCGCGGCGATGGAGAACAGTGGTTCTCCGGCGAAACCGTGGTCCTTGGGCTCGACGGTGTATGCCTCCTTGGTGGAGACCAGTGCGGAGAGGTTCTGTCCCTCCATGGACGGCTGGGCATTCACTGCCGCCACCAGCTCTTCCACGGACGCCTTGGCGGCGTCGCCGGAGAAGATGCCGGACTTCATGGCGCCGCGGTCGCGCAGGTGGCGGGTCAGTGCTCGTGTATCGACCTGCTGGATTCCCACGACGTCGTAGGCCCGCAGTTCCTCGTCCAGGGTGCGCTGGGCGCGCCAGTTCGAGGGGCGGCGCGCGGCGTCGCGGACCACGTAGCCGGCGGCCCAGATGCGGTTCGATTCGGCGTCGTCGTCGTTGACCCCGGTGTTGCCGATGTGCGGGAAGGTCTGCACGATGATCTGGCGGGCGTAGGAGGGGTCGGTGAGGGTCTCCTGGTAGCCGGACATGCCGGTGGAGAAGACCGCTTCGCCCAAGGCGGTGCCGATGGCGCCGTAGCTACGGCCGCGGAAAACCCGTCCGTCTTCGAGCACCAAGAGGGCTTGCTCGGTTCCCTGTACTGCTGTCACTGGTTTTCCTTTGTTTCGGCGGGTGGTTGCGTGTCGTTGGTTCCGGTGCCTGCCAGCGCGGCGATCCGCGCGGCGAGGTCCGGGAGTTCTTGGTGGTAGCGGGGGCGGAAGCCGGTGTCCACGGCCATGGTGCCCAGCATCCAGCTGATGACCAGCAGGCCGTCCTTCTCCACGAATTTCCCTGCCATGCCGCTGGCCCGGGAAACCCCGGTCAGGTCGTGGGCGGGGATGAAGAGGTCGGATGCCCCGCGGCGGGCCAGCAGCACGCCGGCAGCGTGGATGGACAGGTCCGCGTTGGTGCGGATGCCCAGCCGATGCGCGGCGATGCGGTCAAGCCAGTCCCCGGCCGTGGTGGTGCACACGTAGATGCCCTCGGCACTGTCCCCGAGCTGCGCGCCCAGGGCGGGGGCGCCGTCGGCGTCCTCGGGAACCGGGCCCGGCGCCGGCACGGATGCCTGGCGGCGCAGGCGGTTGCGCCAACCCAGCAGGATCAGCGCCACCATCAGCACCACGATCGCCAGGGTGATGACCACGGCTGCGGTGTACTGGCCCATCTAGGCGGCCTCGGTGGGCCGCGGGGTGTTCAAAGCTCCGCGCAGCACCGTGGGGTGGCCGTGGAAGAACACCGCGGTGACCTTGCCCGGGAGCGTGAGTCCCTTGAACGGGGAGTTCCGACCCTTGGTGGCCATCGCGAACGGGTCGACAACCCAGCGCGCGTCGGCATCCACGATGGTGATGTTGGCGGGTTCGCCCACGGCCAGCTCGCGGCCCTGGTCGGCGACGCGGCCGATGGCCGCCGGGGCGGTGGAGGTGATGCGGGCGAAGTCGGCCCAGGTGATCATGCCGGTTTCGATCATGGTGTGCTGCACCACCGAGAGCGCGGTTTCCAGGCCGGTCATGCCCATGGCCGCGGCGGCCCACTCGCATTCCTTGGCCTCGGAGGGGTGCGGTGCGTGGTCGGTGCCGATGACGTCGATGGTGCCGTCGGCCAGTCCGGCGCGCAGCGCCATGACGTCTGCCTCGGCCCGCAGCGGCGGGTTGACCTTGTAGACCGGGTCGTAGCTCTTGACCAGTTCGTCGGTGAGCAGCAGGTGGTGCGGGGTGACCTCGGCGGTGACATTGACCCCGCGGGACTTGGCCCAGCGGATGATTTCCACGGACCCGGCGGTGGAGACGTGGCAGATGTGCAGGCGGGAGCCCACGTGTTCGGCCAACAGCACGTCGCGGGCGATGATCGACTCCTCGGCAACGGCCGGCCAGCCGGCCAGGCCGAGCACGGCGGAGACCTCGCCCTCGTTCATCTGGGCCCCCTCGGTGAGCCGGGGTTCCTGGGCGTGCTGGGCGACGACACCGTCGAAGGCCTTCACGTATTCCAGGGCGCGGCGCATGATCAGCGGGTCGAAGACGCAGATGCCGTCGTCGGAGAAGACGCGGACCTGCGCGCGGGAGTCGGCCATTGCGCCGATTTCCGAGAGTTGGTCACCGGCCAGGCCCACGGTGACAGCACCGACGGGGCGCACATCGACCCAGCCCGAACGCTTGCCCAGCGACCAGACCTGCTCGACGACCCCGGCGGTGTCCGCCACGGGGTTGGAGTTGGCCATGGCGTGCACGGCGGTGAAGCCGCCCAATGCGGCGGCGCGCGTGCCGGTTTCCACGGTCTCGGCGTCCTCGCGGCCGGGTTCGCGCAGGTGCGTGTGCACATCGACCAGGCCCGGCAGGGCGATCTGGCCGGCGGCCTCGATGACCGTGGCGGTGGCGGCCGCTGCGTGCGTTGCGGCGTCGGTGCCGAGGGCGACGATGACGCCGTCCTGGATCAGGATGTCGCTGGCTTCGTGGCCCAGCGGCTTGGCGCCGCGGATGAGATAGGCATTGGTGGTGGTGCTCATGAGGATTGGCTCCCGTTTCTTGACAAGTTCTTTAGAGGCCGGCGGGACGCTGCTGGTCCCCCGATAGCAATAGGTACAGCACGGCCATGCGCACCGCGACGCCGTTGGCCACCTGGGCCAGCACCGTGGAACGCGGCGAGTCGGCGGCCGCCGAGGAGATTTCCAGGCCGCGGTTCATCGGGCCCGGGTGCATGATGATGGTCTCGGTCCCGGGTTGGGCGTCGAGCGCCGCCAGCCGGGCGTCGTCGAAGCCCCAGAGGCGCGAGTATTCGCGGGTGTTGGGGAAGAAGGAATCATGCATCCGCTCGCCCTGCACGCGCAGCATCATCACCGCGTCGACGCCGCCGGCCAGCGTGGCATCCAGGTCGTAGCTGATGGTGCACGGCCAGGCGTGCGAGCCGTGCGGCAGCAGGGTCGGCGGGGCCACCATGGTGACCTCGGCGCCCAGGGTGCGCAGCAGCCAGAGGTTGGAGCGGGCGACCCGGGAGTGCAGGATGTCCCCGACGATGGCGATCTTCATGCCGGCCAGGTCGGCCCCGAGCGAGCCCTCACCGCGGACCTTGGACCAGTGGGCGCGCAGCGTGAACGCGTCGAGCAGTGCCTGGGTGGGGTGTTCGTGGGTGCCGTCCCCGGCGTTGACCACCGGTGCGTCAATCCAGTCGGTGGCGGCCAGGCGGGCCGGGGCCCCGGAGGCGCCGTGGCGGATGACCACCGCGTCCGCGCCGATGGCCTGCAGGGTCTGTGCGGTGTCCTTGAGCGATTCGCCCTTGGAAACCGAGGAGCCCTTCGCGGAGAAGTTGATCACGTCGGCGCTCAGGCGCTTGGCAGCGGCCTCGAAGGAGATGCGGGTGCGGGTGGAGTCCTCGAAGAAGAGGTTGACCACGGTGCGGCCGCGCAGCGCCGGAAGCTTCTTGACCTCGCGGGTGCCCACGGCGGCCATTTCCTCGGCGATGTCAAGGATGCGGATCGCGTCGGCGCGCGAGAGATCAACGGTGGAGAGCAGATGTTTCATGCGTGGGCCTCGATGACGACCTCGTTGTTGTTCTCCCCGTCGACCTCGGAAAGGTGCACGCGCACCTTTTCGGTGGTCGCGGTGGGAAGGTTCTTGCCGACGTGGTCGGCGCGGATGGGAAGTTCACGGTGGCCGCGGTCAACCAGCACCGCCAGGCGGACGATGCGCGGGCGGCCCAGGTCGGCGATGGCGTCCAGCGCGGCGCGGATGGTGCGTCCGGAGTACAGCACGTCATCGACCAGCACCACGACCTTGTCGTCGATGCCGCCGGCCGGAAGGCGCGTGGGCACCGGGGTGCGGGTGGTGGAGTGGCGGAGGTCGTCGCGGTACATCGTCACGTCGAGCTGTCCGGTGATTGCGGCTGCGTCCAGGCCCGGCTCGGTGGCACTGATGCGCTGCGCCAACCGCTGGGCCAGGGGGAAGCCGCGGGAGGGAATGCCCAGGAGCACCAGGTCTGCCGTTCCCTTGTTCGCCTCGATGATTTCGTGGGCGATGCGGGTGATGACCCGATCGATGTCTTCGCTGGAGAGGACAATCCGGGCACTGACGGGCGCCGTGGCACGGGCATGGTTCTGCTCGTTGCTCATGTGCGGCCTCCTTCCCCGCCTCACTGGACGGAATTTAAAGGTTGCTTGCTCCATCAAAATTAGCACAGCGGGTGCTCCACGTAGGATTTGAGACATGCGCGTTACCTCACAGCCCCCGGAGCCCTCCCCCAACCCCGCACTGCACGATCCATGGACCGGCAGCGCCGCCCCGGGCTCCATGCCCTTCCAGCCGCGGCCCGGCGGCGCCCCGCCAACCCGCCCCGGGGGCGTCGTCACGCTGGCCCTGGTGGTGTGCACGGCAGTGCTGTTGGCCGTCGCCTGGTTCCTCTCCGGGGTCTTCGGATCCGGCACGGTGCTGTGGCTCGGCGCCCTGGCGATGGTCCCCCTGGCACTATGCCTGCTGGGGCTGCGCTGGGTGGATCGCTGGGATCCGGAACCGCGCGCACTGTTGGCCCTGGGCCTGTTGTGGGGCGCGGGCGCCTCGGTGGCCGGGTCGCTGCTGGTGGGAGACGTGTTCATGGAGCTGTTCTTCGACCCGGCCGGACGGCTTGGGATGGACCTCTTCGGCGCGGTGGTGCAGGCGCCGATCGTGGAGGAGCTGGCCAAGGGCGCCGGTGTGCTGCTGATCTTCTGGATCAACCGCGCGCATTTCGACGGGCCCATTGACGGGATTGTCTACGGCGGCATTGTCGGCGCCGGCTTCGCGTTCACCGAGAACATCCTCTACTTCGGCTCCAGCTATGCCGAACCCGGGGCGCCGGGCGAACTGGCAACGGTTTTTGTGCTGCGCGGGCTCTTCTCCCCCTTCGCCCACGTGATGTTCACCGCCTGGACGGGTTTTGCCCTGGGGCTGTGCGCCGAACGCGGCAGGCGGGGCAGGTGGCCGCTGTATCTGCTGATGGGCCTTGTCCCGGCGATGATCGGGCACTTCCTCTGGAACGGCGGGGTTGGCATCTTCTTCGCCGACTTCCTAAGCTTCTATTTCCTGTTGCAGGTTCCCCTGTTCATGGCCGCCGTGGTCGCCGTGGTGCTGTTGCAGCGGGCCGAGCGGAAGCTGACGCTGCGGCGCCTTGCCGACTACCGGGATGCCGGGTGGTTCACCGACGCGGAGGTCGAGATGTTTGCCACTCCCGCGGGCCGGCGCCGGGCCAGGCAATGGGCGGCAGGAATCGGCCGGAGCCGCCACATGAAGCAGTTCACCACCACCGCGATGAACCTTGCCGCGGTTCGCCAGCGGATCGTTGCAGGCCACGGCTCCGGAACGGACCTGGCCCGCGAGACTGCGCTGCTGCACCAATCCCACCGGCAACGGGCACAGCTGCTCATCGGCCCATTCTCCGGGTCCGCGGGACGGTAACCGGGGAACGGGAAAGGCGGTGGATGCCCGGGCATCCACCGCCGCCATTTCCCGGGCCCACCCGGCTTCTCCCACGCCTCTGGACGTCCGGCATGCGGCGTCTGGCTATTGGAAGAGTGTCTATTGGAAGAGCTGGCCCACCCGCGAGAGGGTGGTGATCACCCCGTAGGCCAGCGGCACGCCTACCAATAGCCAGCCGAAGACCAGCCGGCCCACGGCCGGGTTCACCGGAACGTCCGCTGCATCGATGTGATCGGGCTGTTGCGTCGGCATCTAGGCTCCCTTGGTGGTGGCGGGGGCGAGTTCTTCGCCCGGCTCGTGGAATTTCGGATCCACCGGCTTGATCAGCGTGGTGGCGATGAAGCCGATGACCAGCAGCACCACCATGGTCAGCAGCACCGGAAGATAGTTGTGGGCACTCATGGTGCCCGGTTTGCCCTGCAGGTCCAGCAGCCCGTTGACGATCAGCGGCCCGGCGATGCCGGCTGCCGACCAGGCGGTGAGCAGGCGCCCGTGGATCGCCCCGACCTGGAAGGTGCCGAAGAGGTCCTTGAGGTAGGCGGGTGCGGTGGCGAAGGAGCCGCCGTAGAAGCTGATGATCACCACCGCCATGGCCACGAAGAGCAGCATCGAGCCGCCCCCGAAGAAGGCGAGCACCACGTAGAAGAGTGCGCCGATGCCGAGGTAGACCATGTAGATGCGCTTGCGGCCGATCACATCCGAGGTGCTGGACCAGATAAAGCGCCCGGCCATGTTGCCGATGGAAAGCATCCCCACGAATCCGGCTGCGACCGCCGCATTGACAGCGGAGTTCCCGTCGACGCCGCGGAAGAAGTCCTGGATCATCGGGGAAGCCTGTTCGAGGATCCCGATGCCGGCGGTGACGTTGAGGAACAGCGCCGTCCAGACCAGCCAGAAGCTGCGCGTCTTGATGGCGTTGGCAGCAGAGACGTGGCCGGTGGTGACCATGGCCGAAGACTTGGTCTTGGAGTCGTCCCAGCCGCGCGGCTTCCAGCCCGGTGCCGGGACGCGGATGTTGGCGACCCCGTACATCATCACCACGAAGTAGACCACGCCCAGGGTCAGGAAGAGCTTGCCGACCGAGGCGCCCGAGGCGATCCAGTCGGCACCGTCGCTGACCGGGTCGAAGCCGTCGAAGGCCTTGAGCAGCGCGGTGGACATGGGCGAGGCGATCAGCGCGCCGCCGCCGAAGCCCATGATCGCCATGCCGGTGGCCATGCCGGGGCGGTCGGGGAACCACTTCATGAGCGTGGAGACCGGAGAGATGTAGCCGATGCCCAGCCCGATGCCGCCGATGACGCCGTAGCCCAGGTAGAGCAGCCAGAGCTGCCCGGTGAAGATGCCGGCCGCGCCGACCAGGAAGCCTGCACCCCAGAAGGAGGCGGCAACGAACATCGACTTGCGCGGTCCGCTGCGCTCCACCCAGGTGCCCATGAAGGCGGCCGAGAGGCCCAGCATCACGATGGCGATGGAGAAGATGACGCCGATGGCGGTTTGCGAGACCTCGAAGTGGCCGATGAGTGCAGATTTGTACACGCTGGTGGCGTAGGCCTGGCCGATGCACAGGTGCACCGCCAGGGCCGCAGGCGGGATCAGCCAGCGGTTGAAGCCCTCAGGTGCGAGGGAACGGGGGCGGTCAAGCCAATTCAATGGTTTCTCCTCTGGACGCGGGGGGTGATGCCGGGGACCGAACCAGGCAGTTGCCGGTTTCCGTGGCCCAAGCACACAGTGTGGCACATTTCACCTCCCCCGTGTCACTGCCCACGCCGTGCGCCCTGCGCTGCAGGTTGTCCGTTGACGCGGCGCATTGCCGCTTAACGGCAGCGGCCGGCGGGATGCCCGATTGCTTCGGGATCCCGCCGGCCGGCGGTGCTGGAGAAGAGTTGCGCGACTAGGCCAGCAGCGTTGGCTTCATCTGCTGGATGCGTCCGAGCAGGCCATTGACGAACTCCGGGGACTCGTCGGTGGACAACTCGCGGACCAGCGCAACGGCCTCGGCCACGGCAACGCCGTCGGGCACGTCGTCGTTGTACAACAACTCCCAGGTGCCGATGCGCAGCGCGGTGCGGTCCACCGTGGGCATGCGTTCCAGGGTCCAGCCCTTGGAGTAGGAGGAAAGGACCTCGTCGATCCTGTCCAGCTCGCTCATGACACCCTCGATGAGGGTGACGGTGTACTCGTTGATGGTGATGTCCGTGGCTTCACGGCGCAAACGCATGGCTGCCAGGGGCGAGACATCGCGTTGTTCGGCTTCGAAAAGGATGTCAAGTGCCCGGCGGCGGGCCTTGGCGCGTGCGCTCACTAGGAGACACGCCCCAGGTAATCGCCGGTGCGGGTGTCAACCTTGACCTTGGTGTTCTGCTCAACGAAGAGCGGCACCTGGATCTCGACACCGGTCTCCAGCGTTGCGGGCTTGGTGCCCGCAGAGGAGCGGTCGCCCTGCAGGCCCGGCTCGGTGTAGGTGATCTCGAGGACGACCGAGGCCGGCAGCTCGATGTAGAGCGGGGAGCCTTCGTGCATGGCGATGGTGGCGGTCTGGCTTTCGAGCATGTAGCCGGCCTGGTCGCCGACGACGGTGCCCGGAACCGTGATCTGGTCGTAGTCGCTCAGGTCCATGAACACGAAGTCTTCGCCGTCCTGGTACAGGTACTGGTAGTCGCGGCGGTCAACGGTCGCGGTCTCGATCTTGGCGCCGGCGTTGTACGTCTTGTCGACGACCTTGCCGGTGAGCACGTTGCGCATCTTGGTGCGCACGAAGGCGCCGCCCTTGCCCGGCTTCACGTGCTGGAAGTCAATGATGGTCCAGAGCTGGCCCTCGATCTTGAGGACCTGTCCGTTCTTGATGTCAGTGGTTGATGCCACGATCTACTCTTCTTCCGTATGTCGCCCGGGGCCCGCAATGCGCACGAGGCGCTGGGCGGACGGAGGTCGCTGCCAGGCGGCGACCTCAGGCGTGTTGTCAAAAATCCAAGATTAAGCTTAGCGCACGACTCGGCGCTGCGGGTTTCCCCGCGGTAGTGATTTTCCGGACGCCGCGCTTCCTAGCCTGCCGCGGGGGGCTGCAGCGCAATCGCTGCGGTGGCCGGTGCCGGGTGCTGGGCAGCTGCATTCACCGCCGCCGGATGCGGGGCATCGGCGCTTCCGGCGGTCTTCGCAGTGTGTTCCAGCACCGATTCCAGGCAGGCGCGCGAGGACTCGATGAGGTGCGCATCGGCATCCGCTGCGGTGCGCAGGTCCAGGGCCTTGCGGAAGCGGTTGGCCGCTGCCAGCACGTCCCCGCTCTCGACGTAGGCGAAGCCCAGGTGCTGCTGCAGGATCGACTCGTGCTCGGTGTCCTTGAACTCGGTCAGCAGTGCGCGCAGCCGGTTCACGGCCCGGGGCGCGTCGCCTGCAGCGCGGGTCAGCGAGGTGTCAAGCACGCGCATGGCGAAGTTCTGCGGGTCGATGAACCGCGTCTCGGCAACCAGTTCGCTCGCGGCGCGCAGCTCGCCCTTGGCCAGCAGCACCACCACCTGGGAACTGGGGTCACCGGTTCGCAGGACTTCCTCGGCAAGCTCGGCGTCGAAGATCTCGTGGCGCATCAGGGTGGGGTTCAGCCGCACCCCGGGGATCCCGGATTCGATGTTTTGCCGCGGGGCGCTGGCCAGTCCGCCCTCGGGCACCTGCAGCAGTGCCTCGGTGTGGGTCAGGTCCATGTGCGTGGCGGTGCTCATTCTGCAATCTCCTGGTAGGCGGCGAACAAGAGGGAGGTGTCCGGGACATCGAGCATGCGCGGGCGGCCGATGCCATCAAGGACCACGAAGCGCAACAGGTCCCCGCGGGTCTTCTTGTCCCGCCGCATCCCGTCGAGCAGGGTCTGCCAGCGGTCCCCGCGGTAGGTGGTGGGCAGGCCCAGGGTCCGGAGGATGGACAGGTGGCGGTCCGCAACCGCGTCGGAGGTGCGTCCCACGCTGCGGCCCAGCTCGGCGGCGAAGGCCATGCCGATGGACACCGCAGCGCCGTGGCGCATCGAGTAGCGTTCGGCCAACTCGATGGCGTGGGCCAGGGTGTGCCCGTAGTTCAGGTATTCGCGCTCCCCGGATTCGCGCAGGTCGTTGGAGACGACCTTGGCCTTCACCGCGATGGCGCGTTCGATGAGTTCGCGCAGGCGCGGGGAGGTGGCGTCGGTGGCGTCGGCCGGGTCTTCCTCGATGAGCTCGAGGATGCGCTCGTCGGCGATGAAGCCGCACTTCACGACCTCGGCCAAGCCGGTGACCAACTCGTTCTTGGGCAGGGTGGACAGCGTGTCCAGGTCCACCAGCACGCCGGCTGGCGGGTGGAAGGCGCCGACGAGGTTCTTGCCCTCGGCGGTGTTGATCCCGGTCTTGCCGCCCACCGCGGCATCGACCATGCCCAGCAGGGAGGTCGGGATGTGGATGACCTTGGTGCCGCGCAGCCAGGTGGCGGCCACGAAGCCGGCCAGGTCGGTGACAGCGCCGCCGCCGACGGCGACGATGGCATCCGAACGGGTGAAGTCGTTCTTGCCCAGCACCTGCCAGCAGAAGGAGGCGACCTCGATGTGCTTGCCCTCTTCGGCGTCGGGGATCTCGGCGCTCATCGCGCCGTAGCCGGCGGCCTCGAGCTCGTCCTTGACGATGTCGCCGGTGGCACGCAGGGCGCGCGGGTGGATGATGAGGACCTTCTTGACACGCTCGCCCAGCAGGCCGGGCAGGCGGCCCAGCAGGCCGTTGCCCACGATCACCTCGTAGTTCTCGGCAGGAGCCGATCCGGTGACCTGAATCGTCGTGGGTGCTGGGTTCATCGTTGGATCCTCCAAAGTGCTGCGTAGCGCGCCGGGGCCGAACTCCGCTTGCGCGGTGCTGCTGCTGGCCTTCGGCGCGAGAGTGAAAACGCGTCACCCCGTCATCGCGGGTGACTGGCTAGCCGTGCTCGGGGCGCGTCGTTGCGTCCGTTGCCAAACTTAAGCGTACGTGTTGAGGCCTGCCAGATGGGGTTTCAGTGTCCGGCATCACGGTAGGCAGTGAGGATGGACTCGGCGATTTCCTCCGTCGTCCGCCCCCTGGTGTCGATGCACATGCTGGCCGTGGCCTCGTAGAGTCCGCGGCGCTGGGCAAAGATCCGGATCCATGATTCCAGCGGGGAGTCGCCGAGCAGCGGCCGGGTCAGGTCGGCCCCGATGCGCGGGGCGACCGTGGCGGCATCGGTGAGCAGGTACACGCTGAATCCCGTGGCGATGACCGCCCGGTTTTGGGCCGAAAGCACTGCGCCTCCCCCGGTGGCCACGACGGCCGGCGCGGCACCCTCGGCCGCGCCGTCGCCACGCCGGGCGGGGCGCACGGCATCGGCCAGTGCCTGGGTCTCGAAGCGGCGGAATCCCGCTTCGCCGTGGGCGGCGAAGATGTCGGGGATCGGGCCGTGGGCGGCGATGACGCGCGCATCGGTGTCGACCAGGGTGCTGCCCAGAAGGCGCGCGAGGATCGCCCCGATGGCACTCTTGCCACTGGCCATCGGCCCGATCAGGAAGATCGGGGTGCTCATGGAAGGCGGACCGACCCCAGGGTCTGCGGGATGGCCCCGAGGTAGTTTTCCAGGTTCCGCTTGACCTCGGTGAGCGAGTCGCCGCCGAACTTTTCCAGCATGGCCTGGGCGAGCACCAGGGCGACCATGGCCTCGGCGACCACGCCGGCGGCCGGGACCGCACAGACATCAGAGCGCTGGTGGTGCGCGGTGGTTGCCTCGCCGGTGGCGGTGTCGATGGTGCGCAGCGCGCGCGGGACGGTGGCGATCGGCTTCATGGCCGCGCGCACGCGCAGCACGTCGCCGATGCTCATGCCGCCCTCGATGCCGCCGGCCTTGTTGCCCGAACGGTCGATGACGCCGTCTACCCCGCGCACGATCTCGTCGTGGGCGGCCGAGCCGCGGCGGGAGGCGGTGAGGAAGCCGTCGCCGACCTCCACGCCCTTGATCGCCTGGATGCCCATGAGGGCACCGGCAAGGCGCGCGTCCAGGCGGCGGTCCCAGTGCACGTAGGAACCCAGGCCCGGGGGCAGGTTGTAGGCCAGCACCTCGACGATGCCGCCGAGGGTCTCGCCCTCCTTGTGGGCGGCGTCGACCTCCGCGACCATGGCCTCGGAGGTGTCCGCGTCAAAGCAGCGCAGCGGATCGGCATCCAGCGCGCGCACGTCGGCCGCGCGCGGCAGCCGGGCACCTTCCGGGGAGGCGACGCTGCCGACCGAGACGGTGTGGGAGACCAGTTCGACGCCCAGCTGGGCCAGGAAGTTCGCGGCCACCGAGCCCAGCGCCACGCGGGCGGCGGTCTCGCGGGCCGAGGCGCGCTCGAGGACCGGACGGGCGTCGTCGAAGCCGTACTTCTGCATGCCGGTGAAGTCGGCATGTCCGGGGCGCGGGCGGGTCAGCGGCGCGTTGCGCGCCATCGAGGCCAGTTCCTCGGGGTCCACCGCGTCGGGGTTCATGACCTTTTCCCACTTGGGCCACTCGGTGTTTCCCACCTCGATGGCCACCGGGCCGCCCTGGGTGATCCCGTGGCGCACCCCTCCCATGAAGGAGACCTGGTCCTGCTCAAACTTCATCCGGGCACCACGGCCGTAGCCCAGGCGCCGGCGCGCGAGGGCATCGCGCACATCCTGTGAAGAGATGGCAATGCCCGCGGGCAGTCCCTCGATAATTCCAACCAATGCGGGGCCGTGTGATTCGCCCGCCGTCAACCAACGCAACATGTACTCCATCCTGCCATGTCCCCGCGCTCCGATTAGGGCCGGGATAGGCCCACTGCGTCGCACATCACATTTGTGACGTGGCGCCAGTCGGCGTCCTGAATTCCTGAAAAGTACTTGACCTGCTCCACGCCCTGGTGCACCAGCATCGACATTCCGGACACGACGGTGCCGCCGGCAGCCTCCCAGGCGGCGGCGATCGCCGAGGGCCACGGGTCGTAGGCGACATCCAGCAATACGGCACCGGGGGCCAGCACGCCTGACCGAACAGGGGTCAGGCCAAGACCCAGCGGGGAGATAAGCGTGTCCGCGGCATTGGCGGGAAGTGTTGAGATGACTGACCCGTAGTCAGCCAGCCGGGCCGCGGCATCTGCAACTTCGACCGTGGCGCAGGCCAAGCCGAGCGTTTCGGCCAGGACCAGTGCGGCGGCGGCGCGCTGCGGGTTGCGGACCACCAGGTCCACGTGGGTGTACCCGAGCAGGGCGCAGGCTTCCAGCGCCGCCAGTGCGGTGTTGCCGGCACCCAGGATCGCGGCGCGGGGATTCTCCCGGGGCGCGTCGTCGCCACGGTGCGCGGGAAGGACATCCTCCATCGCACGCACGATCCCGTCGACGTCGGTGTTGTGCCCGGTCAGCCGAACGGAGCCGGCAAGGTGTTCGACCACCACGGTGTTCAGCGCACCCAGGCGCAGCACGCGCTCCGAGAGCACGTCCAAGTGCGGGATCAGCGCCGCCTTCAGCGGCATGGTGACAGAGACGCCGACCCAGCCGGGCTCCGTGCGCAACCGGGCAGCAAATGACCCGGCTTCCTGCGGGAGCATGTCGATCGCGGTGTAGTCGATGTCCACTCCCAGCGCCCGGTAGGCCGCCGAATGCAGCAGCGGGGAGCGGGAGTGCCCGATCGGGTGGCCGAGCACCGCCGCACGGCACGCGGCCGCGGCGGAACTCACTTGCAAACGTCCGTGTTGGCGGCGCACCAGGCGCGGAATTCATTCTGGTTCACGCGGTGTTCGGCGTAGGTCTTCGCGAACTTCGTCTCTCCGCTGTTGGTGTCCACCGTGACCCAGTAGTAGAAGTCGTTCGGCGTCGGGTGCGCCGCTGCCTTGATGGCCGAGTCTCCCGGGGAACCGATCGGCGTCGGCGGCAGGCCCTTGTGGATGTAGGTGTTGTAGGCGTTGCCCGCATCCTTCTTTTCCGCTTCGGTCATTTGCAGGCTGTACCTGTCCAGCCCGTAGATCACCGTCGAGTCGACCTGAAGCAGGCCGTTGGTCTCGGTGTTGTTGGTGTGCAGGCGGTTCTCCAGTGCCCCGGCCACGGTGCCGTAGTCGTTGGGCCGCGCCTCGGCCTGCAGGATGGAGGCGACTTGCAGCACGTGGTATTGCTGGGCGGCGTCGGTGATTCCGTTGTCAATCAGCGTCTTGGCGGTCGCATCGACCATCGCCTTGAGCACCGTCTTGGAATCGGTATCCAGCGGGAACCGGTATTCACCGGGGTGCAGGTATCCTTCCAGGTTGGGGACATCGGCACTGATGCCGAAGGCCGCGGGGTCCTCGGCGAGTCGCCGCAGTTCGTTGAGCGGCAGGTCGGTGGCCTCGGAAATATCCTCCAGCACCTGGTTCATGCGCGTGTTCTGCTTGATGGCCACGTAAGAGACCTTCGCGGCAGGTTCGCCGATCAGGATCTCGGCTGCTGACAGTGCCGGCATTTCGCGACGCAGCTCGTAGGTGCCCGGGTGGATCTCGCGGCTCTCGGCCTCCACCAGTTGGATGGCCTCGAGGAAGAGCTTGTCGCTGGCCACGATCTCCCGGCTTTCGAGTTCACGGCCGATTTGCTGGGCCCCCCAGCCGGATTTCACCTCGAAGGTGACTGCCTCGCCACCGGGCGCCGGAAAGTCCGGGGGACTCAGCCGGTCCAGGACTCCCTGAAGGAAGATCACGACGCCGAAGATGGCCGCGAAGAAGCCAAGGAGCACCGAGAACACGATCCAGTTGCGGCGGCGGCGGCGGGCCTTGCGGACCTGGGGGTCTGTCGCGGTGGAGGTCAGGAACAGGTTTTGGCGAGCGAACGGCTCGGCGGGGTCGACTGAGTTGTACCCCGGTTGAACGTGCCGGTCCACGGGTGCCTCGTCGACTCCGTCGTGGCGGGATTCGCCGGTGTGGTCGGCCTGCTCGGAGTGGGGTTCCGGATCCTCGTGGGAGGAATCCGCCACGGCGGCGTTTTCCGGCCTGCCCGCTGGCGCGGTCATTGTCGCGCCCATTGTCGCTGGCCGGGTTTCCCTGGCGGCAGGATCCGTTTTCACGACGGGGGGCTTGGAAGGGGGCGGGGGCGGAACCAGGGAATCGGCCGGGGCAGGAACCTTGGCCGGGGATGAATCGGGGACCTCTGCGATGTTCCGGCTCGCGGGCGGCTCCCGCCGCTCGGTTTGGTCAAAGGGCGTGTTCCGGGCGGGGTTGGCCTGATTACGGTCTTCCGCCGGCGGCGCGGCGGCAGCCGAAGCGGGGGTAATGGCACTTCGGGCGGCTGCCGACCTGTCGCGCAGCGGCGCCGCGTTGGCGCGAAGGGTCTGGCGGACGCGTTCTGCGGCGGCGCGCTGGGCCTCGATGGCCTCCTTGCGCGCACGCTGGGCACTCTGGGTCCGTGCCCGTTGGGCGGCGTCAAGAGCCTTGGTCCGCTCCCCCTCGGCCAGCACCCGGGCTTCCTCAAGTACCCGGAGTCGGGTTTCCTCCGCTTGCACCGCGTCCGTGGCCGCCTTGGATTCGGCTTTGGCCTTGGCGGCCTCATCGGCAGTGGTCGCCGCCCGGGATTCCGGATCAGGGGCCGCGCCGTGGTGGTGGGCCGAGCCATGGCGGTCGGGTTCCCGGGAGACGCTTCCGGCACCAGTCCT
Organism: Paeniglutamicibacter sulfureus; assembly: GCF_030512175.1. Lineage (GTDB taxonomy): Bacteria > Actinomycetota > Actinomycetes > Actinomycetales > Micrococcaceae > Paeniglutamicibacter > Paeniglutamicibacter sulfureus. Next base: position 2,664,733 of record NZ_JAULBL010000002.1, read on the forward strand.
CGGGCCCGTGGCGGGCTCCGTGGATTTCCGCCGGCCAGTTTCCTGCTCCGGGACGGGGGGCTTTGCCGCACTGCGAGTGCGATCTTCCTCTTCGCGCGCGGCACGTGCTGCACGCCGGGGCGATACCCCGGATTCGCGGCGCGGAGAATCGTTGAACGATTCGTTAGTCATGCGGTATTCTCCCATGCCCGCAGGCAACGTAGTAGCCGAGGGGCGACGCAGGCCCACTTCTTCAGCCGATTGAGATCTCATGCGATCGTAACCCAAAGCGGGGTTTTCGGGCAGTACATCGCGGTCGTCGGGCCTTGCCGGCCCCTGGCCGGGGGCGGCGCCTCGTCCCGGCTCAGTCGTCATCGCCAGTCCCCTGGATGTCGGGCGCCGCCAGCTGCCCCGGAGAGTGCTGGCCGTTGCGGCGCATTTCGAGGACCTGCTGGAGGATCTCCACCGCGGCGACCTGGTCAACGACTGCGCGGTGCTTGCGCCCGTCGAGTCCGGCTTCGTGCAGGGAACGGTGCGCACTGACGGTGGTCAGGCGTTCATCCACCAGTCGCACGTCCACGCTAGAACCGGAACGCATAAGCGCATTCGCCAAATCACGGGCATAATCACGCGCCATCGTGGTGGAAGCGGTTTCCCCGCCCGACATCGAGCGCGGCAGGCCCACAAAGATTTGTGCGGCCTCCCGCTCGGCGGCCAGCTTCACCAGTACGTAGATGTCACTGGACTTCTTCACGTCGCGTTTCAGCGTCTTGACCGGGGTGGCGAGCATCCCGTCGCGGTCGCTGGCCGCGACGCCGACGCGGGCCATGCCCACGTCGACGCCAAGCAGCACCCCGGGACGCGGGGTCGGTGCCAAGGGGCCGGGCGCCGAGGCTATGACAGCTCCTGGATCGAGCGGACCATGGCGTCAAGCGCCTCGGCGATCTTGGCCACGTCCTGGCCGCCACCCTGTGCCACGTCGTCCTTGCCGCCGCCTCCGCCGCCAAGGATCTTGGCCGCGGTGCGCACCAGGGCACCGGCCTTGGCACCCTTGGTGCGGGCCTCGTCGTTGGTTGCGACCAGTACCAGCGGGCGGCCGTTGGCCGCGCCGGCCAGCGCCACGGTGGACGCCTCCGAGCCAAGGCGGTCCCGCAGGTCGAGGGCCAGGGTGCGCAGGGCTTCGGCCGAGGGGACCTCTCCGGCATCGTGGGCCAGGACCTTGATCCCGTTGATCTCCCGTGTCTTGGCCACCAAGGCGCCCGCCTGGGCTGCAAGTTGCGCGCCGCGGAGCTTCTCGATTTCCTTTTCGGCGGTGCGCAGTTTCGCAACCGTGTCGGAAATGCGCTCGTTGAGCTGTGCGGCGGGGACCTTGAACATCGAGGAAAGCTCGGACACCAGGGCGCGCTCGGCAGCACCGTGGCGGAAGGCCTCCATGCCCACCAGTGCCTCGACACGCCGGTTGCCCGAACCCACGGAGGCTTCGCCCAACAGCGTCAGCGTGCCGATCTGCGCGGTCGCACCCACGTGGGTGCCACCGCAAAGCTCACGGCTCCATGCGTCGTTGATTTCCACCATGCGCACGGTATTGCCGTACTTCTCGCCGAACAGGCTCATGGCACCCATGGCGCGGGCCTCGGCCAGCGGCATGACGTTGGTGTTCACCTGGTGGTTGTTGCGGATGGCCAGGTTCACGACCTCTTCGATCTCGTTGCGGGCAGCTGTGGAGAGCGCCTCGGTCCAGGAGAAGTCAAAGCGGAGGTAGCCGGCCTTGTTGAAGGAACCGGACTGCAGGGCGTCGGGGCCCAGGATCTCGTGCAGTGCAGCATGGACCAGGTGGGTGGCGGAGTGCGCCTGTTCCCCGGAGTGGCGGCGTTGGCGGTCGACCTCGGCCAGCACGCTGGCGTTGGCGGGCAGTTCGCCCTCGCGCACGATCGCCTGGTGCACGTTCAGCCCGCGGATCGGGGCCTGCACGTCGAGCACCTCGAGCACGAAGCCGTCTCCGGTGATCAGTCCGACGTCGCCGGCCTGTCCGCCGGCCTCGGCGTAGAACGGGGTCTCGTTGAGAACCAGTTCGATCTGCTGGCCCTGTTCGGCCACCTCCACCAGGGAGCCGTTGTGCACGATGCCGCGCACGGTGGATTCGCTGGTCAGTTCCTCGTAGCCGGTGAAGATGACGTCGCCCGCATCGTGCAGTTGGGTGAAGACGGTCAGGTCGGCGTGGCCGGCCTTCTTTGCCTTGGCGTCCTTCTGCGCGCGGGTGCGCTGTTCGTTCATCAGCTCGCGGAACCTTGGCTCGTCAACGGCCAAGCCCGCCTCGGCGGCGATTTCCAGGGTGAGGTCGATCGGGAAACCGTAGGTGTCGTGCAGTGAAAACGCGTCCTCACCGGAGAGCGAGCCGCCCTTGGACTTGGAGACCTCCAGTGCCTCTTCCAGGCGCGTGGTGCCCGAGGCGATGGTGCGCAGGAAGGCACGCTCCTCGGCGTACGCGATGCGGGCGATGCGCTCGAAGTCGGTTTCGACGATCGGGTAGACGCCCTTCATGGCGTCGCGGGAGACCGGCAGGAGCTCGGGGAGCACCGCGGTTTCCACGCCCATCAGGCGCATGGCGCGAACGGCGCGGCGGATCAGGCGGCGCAGCACGTAGCCGCGGCCTTCGTTGCCCGGGGAGACGCCATCGGAAATCAGCATCAGCGAGGAACGGATGTGGTCGGCGACCATGCGCATGCGCACGTCGTCGGCGTGGTGCGGGTCTGCGGGATCCTCGGTTGAGGTGTATGCCTTGCCCGAGAGCTCAGCTGCCTTGTCGAGCACCGGACGGACCTGGTCGGTCTCGTACATGTTCTCGACGCCCTGCAGGATGAGCGCGAGGCGCTCGAGTCCCAGGCCGGTGTCGATGTTTTTCTTGGGCAGTTCGCCCAGGATCTCGAAGCTGTCCTTGCCGGTGCCCTCGCCGCGCTGGTACTGCATGAACACGAGGTTCCAGATCTCGATGTAGCGGGTATCGTCGGCCTCCGGGCCGCCCTCGATGCCGTACTCGGGTCCGCGGTCATAGAAGATCTCCGAGCAGGGACCGGCGGGGCCTGGCTGGCCGGTGGACCAGTAGTTGTCGGCCTTGCCCATTTTCTGGATGCGCTCTTCAGGGATGCCGATCTTGTCGCGCCAGATTTCCAGCGCCTCGGTGTCCTCGTGGTAGACGGTGATCCACAGCTTCTCGGCAGGCAAGCCGTAGCCGCCGTCCGCGACGGAGCTGGTCAGCAGCTCCCAGGCGTAGGAAATCGCGCCTTCCTTGAAGTAGTCCCCGAAGGAGAAGTTGCCGCACATCTGGAAGAAGGTGCCGTGGCGCACCGTCTTGCCGACCTCTTCGATGTCGCCGGTGCGGATGCACTTCTGCACCGAGGTGGCCCGGCTGAAGGGCGGCTCCTCGCGGGCGGTCAGGTACGGGATGAACGGCACCATGCCGGCGACGGTGAACAGCAACGACGGGTCGGAGGAGACCAGCGAGGCGCTGGGAACCGCGGTGTGGCCCTTCGACTCAAAGTAGTCGACCCACCGGCGTGCAATTTCCTGCGATTTCATCGTTCCTCTTCGATCCCTTCGTGCTTACGGGCGCTGTGCTCGGGTGTGGCGTACACGTGCCGCTCCCCCGGGGCCTATCGGCCGGGGAACCGCGTGGTGCCGGGAACCCCCATGGCGGAGGCGACCGGCACGCGTGCCACGAAAATAAGTCTAGTGGTGGCTTGGGCCGGGTGTTTCATCCAGGCCCAGGGCCTGGCGCAATTCCGTTTCGCGTTCATTCATGCCGGTGCGGAAGGCCTCGGCCAGTTCCTGCAGCGAATCGCCGATGCGCCCAACGGTGCGGTTCAGTCCGTCGGAGCTGGCAAGATCCCTGGCTTGGCCGAGCTTGCGGGCGGTCAGGACGCCGACGCCGATTCCGATGCCGACCCAGAATAGTTTCTTCATCTGCGGTTTCCTCGTTTCGTGGATGGTTGGTTCGTGCCCTGCCTGGTGCTGCTGCATGGCACGTACCGGCAGGCGGCCGCGACCGGTGCCCTCGTTGCCGCGGGCAGGAATCAGCGCGAGCGTCGTCCCTTGCCGCTCGGCTTGGTGTCGAGGACCGAACGGACCCCGGCGGTAAATGCCGCGACCTTGATCAGCGGCCTCCCGACGGTGGCTGCGGTCAAGGAGGACAAGGCGCTGATGTTCGCCGATGCGTCGGAGACGTGCGAGGTGATGCCGTCGACCTTGCGCAGCTGGTCGTTGGTGGTGGCCACGGTACTGGTGACCTCGGTCAGCAGCGGGGTGGTGCCGTCGGAGACGTCCTTCACTGCGGCGCGGAGCTCATCGAACACCTTGCCGAGCTTCCAGATGGGGATGGCAAGCAGTGCCACCAGCACGGCAAAAACGCCTGCCGCGATGAGTCCGGCGATATCCGACCCTGTCATGTGCTTTTCCTCTACGGTTGGTGACATGTGCTTTTCCACCTTACCGAAAGGTTGGCGATAGCACGGAACCGAAACGTCTTGGATAACACGAAGCCCGCGGCGCGTGGCCACGGGCTTCGTGTTGCAAGCTCAATTCGTTGGGCGTGAACCCGACGGATTTAGCGTGCGTAGTACTCGACGACGAGGTTCTCTTCGCAGGTTACGGGAACCTCGGAGCGTTTCGGCTTGCGGACGAGCTTGGCCTGAAGGGCTTCAAGCTTGACGTCCAGGTAGGCCGGAACGGCGGGGAGAACATCGCGGTGGGCGCCTGCAGCGGCGATCTGGAACGGGCCCATCTTTTCGCTACGCTCGTGAACGTGGATCAGCTGACCCTCGGACACGCGGTACGACGGACGGTCCACGCGCTGGCCGTTGACCATAATGTGGCGGTGCACAACCAGCTGACGGGCCTGGGCGATGGTGCGGGCGAAGCCTGCACGCAGAACCAAGGCATCCAGACGCATTTCCAGAAGGGCAACCAGGTTTTCACCGGTCAGGCCCGCAGTGCGCTTGGCTTCTTCGAAGGCACGGGTCATCTGTGCTTCGCGGATGCCATACTGGGCGCGCAAACGCTGCTTTTCGCGAAGACGCACTGCGTAGTCGCTGTCCTGCTTCTTGCGGGCACGGCCGTGCTGGCCCGGACCGTAGGGACGACGCTCCATGTACTTTTCAGCTTTGGGAGTCAGGGCAAGGCCGAGGGCTCGCGAGAGGCGAACCTTGCGGCGGGCACGAGTGTTGTTAGCCACGAGTGTCCTTATCTTTTGTGAGCGGCTGTCATTGGGTCTGGCCTCCATGATGGAGAGTTGTGGGAAGCCGCTTCCCTATTCACTACAACTGCCACATTGCGCACCGTCCGAGACCGGGGTTTCGGATGGTGTGCAGTTGGACAGCTTGCCAGCCAAGGATCAATCCTACCACCGCCGCCAAACCCAACGTTAACCTTCGGAGGGTGGCGGGCATGTGAGATCTGTCCGCTGCCCACGATCGATTACTTGGTCCGGCGGTCCTTGGCCCGGATGATTCCGCGGATGCGTTCAACTCGCTCACCGATGGAACGTTCGGCCCCGTTGGCGGTGGGCTTGTAGTAATCGACCCCCAGCAGGTCATCGGGTGCATATTGCTGGGTGGCCACCGAATGCGGGGCGTCATGCGAATACTGGTAGCCCTTGCCGTGACCCAGCCCTTGGGCGCCGGCATAGTGGGCGTCGCGCAAATGCATGGGCACTCCCCTGCCGCGGCCGGCCCTGACATCCGCGACGGCGGCGTTGATGGCGTTGTAGGCGGCGTTGGACTTCGGAGCCGTGGCAAGGTGCACGACGGCGTGTCCCAGGATGAGCCGGGCCTCGGGCATGCCGATGAGCTGAACGGCCTGGGCCGCGGCGACGGCCGTCTGAAGGGCGCTGGGATCGGCCATGCCGATATCCTCCGACGCGCTGATCATGATGCGCCTGCCGATGAAGCGCGGGTCTTCCCCGGCCTCCAACATCTTTGCCAGGTAGTGCAGGGCCGCATCCACGTCCGAACCGCGGATGGACTTGATGAAGGCACTGATGATGTCGTAGTGCTGGTCCCCCGCCTTGTCGTAGCGCTGCACCGCTGCGTCCATGGCGCGTTCGGTGTGCTCGATGGTGATGATGATCTGGCCAGTGGGACTCAGTCCACCGGCGTCACGGTCTCCGTCGCTGGTCTCGGCTTCCAGGCCACTGGCAGTGTCAGGATCCTGCGGTGCTCCGGGGGGTTCCTCCGCCGGGCCCTTCCCCGGCTGTGCGTCCGAAGGTTCCCCGGCGGATTCCGCCTCCGACTTCTGCGCGGTGCGGCGGGCCAGCAGTCCGTGTGACTCGGCGGCGCTCCAGGCCACTGCGGCGGCGGCCTCAAGGGCGGTCAACGCCCGGCGCGCATCCCCTCCGGCCATGCGCACCAAATGGTCAAGTGCCGCCGGGTCCAGAACCAGCTCGTCGTTGAATCCGCGTTCGTCGGCCAGGGCGCGAGTGATGAGCGCGGCAATGTCACCCTCCACTAGGGGGCGCAGCGTCAGTAGCAATGAGCGCGAGAGCAACGGGGAGACGACGGAGAACGACGGGTTTTCCGTCGTTGCCGCGACAAGTACGACCCAGCGGTTTTCCACCCCCGGCAACAGGGCGTCCTGCTGGGCCTTGTTGAAGCGGTGGATCTCGTCAAGGAACAGGACGGTGGTGAAGCCGCGCAAGTCGCGGTCCTCCAACGCCTGGTCCATGACGCGACGGACGTCCTTGACTCCGGCGGTGATGGCGCTGAGCTCGACGAAACGGCGGCCCGGGGCACGGGCAATCACGTGGGCGATGGTGGTCTTTCCGGTGCCGGGCGGACCCCAGAGGATGATGCTTGAGGGCCCGGAGGGGCCCGGCCCGTCGATGCCTGCCAGTTGGCGCAACGGGGAGCCGGCCTTGAGCAAGTGCTGCTGGCCAACCAGTTCCTCGACCGAGCGCGGGCGCATGCGTACCGCCAAGGGCGCGCGCGGGCGCACATGTTCTTCGTCGTTTTCCTCGTCGTCACCCAAGGCACTGAGCAGATCGTTCACTCCACCAGCCTAGTTCAGCATTGCCGCCGACGATTCCCCGCCCCCGATTAGGGTGGTTTTCCCCCTCGGCGGGGCTTGACGGGACCGTGGATGCATCGGTGCGCCCCAAAGCGTCTGACGGCGCTTCGTCGGCGGTAGGGCCCGGGTGCTGTCACATCAGTCCCAACGGCGGTGCTGGGGACAACCCCACCAGCAGGAAAGACAACACCCGGGAGTTTGGTGCGGCACGACCGGCGTGCCGCCGTCGCGAATCGCTGGCGGCCCTAGTCGAACAGGGGCGCCGTGAATCCGACGGTGCGAAGCTCGGGGTGCCAGTAAAGGTTCCGCTGCGGTGCGCCGCGAGGTTGTCCGTCGATGGCGATGACATAGGGAACACCATCGATCGACTTAAGCGTAATGAGTCCCGCATGCACCTGGACATGGTGGTATTCACACAGGAGTGCCGAATTTCCCACATTGGTTTCGCCGCCTTCGAGCCAGGGTATGACGTGGTGGCATTCGGAGGTCGAGGCGGGCCGCGTGCAGCCGGGCATGATGCACCCGCGATCCCTGATGGCGATGGCCTTGCGCTGGGCCTTGGAGAAGCCGCGGACTTCGCGGCCCAGGTCGAGGACCTCCCCGTTTTCTCCGAGGACAGCCGGCAGGATGTCGCCATTGCAGGCGAGTCTCCTGATGTTGGCCGCGGAGATGGGACGGTTGTGTGCGGTCAATCCCGCTTCTTCACACTGGCCCAGCAGGCTGCGGTAGCCGATCAGGACGCCGATCTTGACTCGCATGCCGCCGGTTTCGCTTATGTCGGTGCCGTTCAATGCTCCGGAGCATGCGGCAACGAGGGCATCGAGGAGCAGCTGCGGGCTGGTGCGTGGGTCCTGTGCCGTCAGGGCCGCGAGCCCCGGGCCTTCCGGGGGAAGTCCGCAGGCCATTCCACTCAGCGGGATGTCCTCGTCCCCGCCATCTGCTGGCACGGCCCACCCCGGTGCGGGTGCGCCCGCCGGGGAAAAGCGCGGGGTCCCGGTGGCGGCCCCACCGGCGGGGGCGGCAGTGTCGTCATCCGGGGCGGACGTGGCGGGACCGGGGTTCGTGGAGGCGGAGTACGGCGGGGCCTTCAGCGAGCGGGGATTGGTCCAAGCCTCGCCAAAGGCGACGATGGTTTCCGAGTCGAGGGGATCGCAGCGCAGCAGGTATTCGTCGCTGCCGTCACGGAATCCCCGGTAGAAGCAGCCCCGCCTGGCGCGGATTTCCTCATCGCTGAGGGGAGTCCCGTTCTCGGCCAGGAAGCTGCCCCAGTCCTGCAGTGCCTTGCCGCACATCTTGGGCTCGCCGTTGCGTGCCTCATGGACCAGGGATTCCTCGATGGCGTTGTTGACCTTGCCGGCGTCGGGCCGCGGCTTGATGCGCGGCTGCATGGAGTCGAGCCGGCCGGCGACGGAAGCGAGGTTGCCGACGTCGGCGCTGCCGTCGGCGGCGGCCCTGGCCAGAATAGGGTAGCTGGGTGCCGCCGAGGGCCCGTCGTCGTTCACTGGTTTGGCCGGGGCCACCAGGAGCTTGGCGCCGGTGATGCGGCGTCGGCCATCGGAACCGGAAATATGCAGGTGCGCCTGCATGTAGGCCAGGATGTTGCGGTGCGGCGCCATCCCGGGGCGCAATTGTTCGGTCGGGATGGCGGCGGTGCCCCTTGCCAGCTCCTCGGGGTGGGCCACGAGTTCGTCGATCTCCTGGGCGATGACAGGTTCAAGTCGGTGAACCTCGGCGGCTGCGGCGCGCTGGACGACCACGAGCTGGCCATAGGCGATGGCGCGGTGGCTGCGCTCGAGCAGGCCCATCATCGCCGCACCGGAGGCCGCATCGAGCGCGACCTGTCCCAGCTGCGCGGTGACCTCGGACAGGGCAAGTGCCGCGGCGGCCATCTTCCGGCCAAGCTCCGCGGTCAACTCCTGCGCCGAAAGTGGTGCAGCTAGAGGTGTGCCCATGTCCACCAGTTTCCGCCTTCCGGCCCGCGCCTGCCCCGGGATCGTCCCGGTTGTGCGGGGAAGTGGGGCGGTGTCCCTGCGTCGCCCGAATGTGCCCGGGCCCGGGCAAAACGGTAGGCTCGCTACGTTCGGCGGCACTTGCGCGGCGAAAGTGCGCCGGGGCGATGGACAACGATGAGAAGGCGGATGAATGAAGGCTGTGTTGCAGGTGGTTTCCCGGGCCTCGGTCGAGGTTGGGGGTTTGGTGGTCGGGAAGATCGACGGACCCGGACTGGTGGTGTTGCTGGGCGTGACCCACGGCGACACCCCGGCCTTGGCGGCCAAGCTCGCGGCCAAGGTGTGGCGTCTGCGCATGCTGGAGAACGAGAAATCGTGCGAGGACCTGGGGGCGCCGTTGCTGGTCATCAGCCAGTTCACGCTGTATGGGGACGTGCGCAAAGGGCGGCGTCCCGGCTGGACCGCTGCGGCTCCCGGCGCGGTGAGCGAGCCATTGTACGAGGAGTTCATGGATCAGCTCCGCAAGCTCGGGGCGCACGTAGAGTCCGGCGTTTTCGGCGCGATGATGGAGGTGTCGCTGGTGAATTCAGGACCGTACACCCTCATCGTCGACACCGACGACCTGCCCGGCTGAGCCGGTCACACCCCACCCGGCACCCTGGTCAATCCTGCTGAAGTACAAGGGGATCCCGGGCATCGGCAACGCGGAGGGCCGGCCGGGCTCGCCGGCACAACTGATGGACATCGACATTGGGGCACGTGATCATTCCCGCAGCACCGCGTCCTGGAAGAAGGCCCATAGTTCGCGTTGGGCGGCCAGGTGGCCACGGCCGGTGCCGGTGAGCGTGTAGACCTTGCGGCCCGGTGCCCCGTCGCCGTCTTCCCAGATGCTGTCCATGAGTCCCGCAGCCTCCAGCTTGACCAGGGCAGGGTACAGCGTCGACCCCTTGATGGGAGAAAACCCGCGCGCTTCGAGCATCCGCTCCAGTGCATAGCCGTGGTTGGGTCCTGCCTCCAGCGCATCGAGCAGGCTCAAGGGCAGCAGCGCCCGTTGCCACGCACCGGGAAACGCCTTGTCGTTGCTCAGCATGACCGCTCCCCCGCCCTGCGGCGTTGTTCGGCACCATGATTCGGGGCGAAACGGCGTGAGGACGCCGGGATCAAGGGGTTCATGTCGTGGCCTTTCTGTGGAGGCGAGGTACCGCCATGACGCACGCCGCCAAAGGACGGACTAAGTCAAAAATTTATCTAGATAATTAATCTTACTAAGGTTGTCCACTTTTCGCACCTGTTTTCCACGCCTTCCTTCACATGTCGTCAGCGCACGGCAAGGATGCGACAGCACAGCAAGCGCCGGGCACAACAAATCGGTCGCCGACAAGGCGACGTTTCCATTCCCAAGACCCCCGCCACGCCCGCCGGATTTGCCCTGGCCTGCCGCTTGACACCCTGCCGCTCCCCCGCGCAAAACCCCGCTGGCAAGCAAGAGGGCGCCCACCGTGATGGTGGACGCCCTCCCGGCAACCGCTTAAGAGCGGTGCGGACTACTTGGCTTCGGCCGAGACAGGCTCGTTGGAGTCGGCCTTCTTGGCCTCCGGCTTCGAGTCGACGCCGGCCTCCTTGCGCTGCTGGGCCGTGATCGGAGCCGGAGCGGACGTGAGCGGATCAAATCCACCACCGGTCTTCGGGAAGGCGATGACGTCGCGGATCGAGTCCGAGCCGGTGAGCAGCTGCAGCACGCGGTCCCAGCCGAAGGCGATTCCTCCGTGCGGCGGGGCGCCGTACTTGAAGCCTTCGAGCAGGAACCCGAACTTCGTCTGTGCCGCTTCCTGGTCAAGGCCCATCATCTTGAACACGCGCTCCTGCAGGTCGCGCTGGTGGATACGGATCGAGCCGCCACCGATTTCGTTGCCGTTGCAGACAATGTCGTAGGCGTAGGAGAGTGCGTTCTCCGGGTCGGTGTCGAAGGTGTCCATGAATTCTGGCTTCGGGGAGGTGAAGGCGTGGTGAACGGCGGTCCAGGCGCCGGACCCGACGGCCACGTCGCCCGAGGCGACAGCTGCAGCGGCAGGCTCGAACATCGGTGCGTCGACGACCCAGACGAATGCCCAGTCGCCTTCCTTGATCAAACCGGTGCGGTGGCCGATTTCCACGCGGGCGGCGCCGAGCAATGCGCGTGCCTCGTTCTTGGAACCGGCGGCGAAGAAGATGCAGTCGCCGGGCTTGGCTCCGGTGGCCTCGGCCAGGCCGGCGCGCTCAACGTCGGTCAGGTTCTTGGCAACGGGGCCGGCAAGTTCGCCGTCCTCCTTGTAGAGCACGTAGGCAAGGCCCTTGGCGCCGCGCTGCTTGGCGAATTCCTGCCAGCCGTCCAGGGTGCGGCGGGGCTGGGAGGCGCCGCCGGGCATGACCACGGCACCGACGTGCGGGGCCTTGAAGACGCCGAACTCGGTGTCCTTGAAGAACTCCGTCATGTCGGTCAGCTCGAGGCCGAAGCGCAGGTCCGGCTTGTCCGAACCGTACTTGGCCATGGCCTCGTGGTAGGTGATGCGGGCGATCGGCGTCGGGATCTCGACGTCGATCAGCTTCCACAGTTCCTTCACCAGGGCCTCGCCCACGGCGATGATGTCGTCCTGCTCGACGAAGGAGGCCTCGATGTCCAGCTGGGTGAACTCCGGCTGGCGGTCCGCGCGGAAGTCCTCGTCGCGGTAGCAGCGGGCGATCTGGTAGTACTTCTCAAAGCCACCGACCTGCAAAAGCTGCTTGAACAGCTGCGGGGACTGCGGCAGGGCGTACCAGGATCCGGGGGCCAGGCGGGCCGGGACCAGGAAGTCGCGGGCGCCCTCGGGGGTGGAACGGGTCAGCGTCGGGGTCTCGATTTCCACGAAGCCGTCGTCATGCAGCAGGTTGCGGGCAATCCGGTTGGCCTCGGAGCGCAGGCGGATGTTGCGGTTCGGGGTGGGACGGCGCAGATCCAGGTAGCGGTGGCGCAGGCGCGCCTCCTCGCCGACCTCGACGTGCTCGTCGATCTGGAACGGCAGCGGCGCGGCGGTGTTCAGCACGACGACGGATTCGGCGATGACTTCGATCTCGCCGGTGGCCAGCGCCGGGTTCTCGTTGCCCTCGGGGCGGCGCTCGACCTTGCCGGTGATCTGCAGGACGAATTCGTTGCGCAGCGGGTGGAAAACCTCTTCCTCGCGCACCACGACCTGGGCGAAGCCCGAGGCGTCGCGCAGGTCAAGGAAGGCGACCCCGCCGTGGTCGCGGCGGCGGGCCACCCAACCGGTGAGGGTGACGGTTTCTCCGATGTGCTCGGCGGTCAAGGTGCCGAGCTGATGAGTGCGTAGCACTGCATTCCTTTCTACAAAGGTGCAAATTTCCGCGTGGGTCTCCGGTCACGGGCGGGCGCCCGCGGCACGGGCGCACCCCCCATGGGGAGCGCGGAATTGGGAAGAATCTATGTGCGAGTTTACCGGCATGCGGTCGGTGGCAACCACGGAACCGGGAAAGGTGTGTGCCGAGTCACGAAAGCGGTGGCAGGCGGCACCCGCTTTCGTGACTCGGCAGAGGGGTTTGCTAGGCCACGGCCGGGGCCGGCGCGCCAACCAGGTTGTTGAGGTCCTCGGCCGCAGGGGTCCACAGGGCCGGGTCCGCCGTTTCCTGGGCACCGGTGCGGATGTCCTTGACCTCGTGGGTGCCCTCGGCGGTGGTGAACCAGACGAAGGGGATGCCGCGCTTGTCCGCGTACTTGATCTGCTTGCCGAACTTCTCCGCCTTGGCGGCAACTTCGCAGGCAATGCCGCGGGAGCGCAGCTCGGCGGCCACGTCCTGGGCATCGTTCCAGGAATCGTCGTTGGCCAGGGTGACATACACGGCGCTGGGCACCGAACGTGCAGCTACGGCGGTGTTCTCGGCGAGCATGCGCGAGACCAGGCGGGTCACGCCGATGGACAGCCCGACGCCCGGGTAGTTCTTCTTGCCGGTGGAGGCCAGGGATTCGTAGCGCCCGCCGGAGCAGATCGAGCCGAGCGATTCGTGGCCGACCAGGACCGTCTCGTAGACGGTGCCGGTGTAGTAGTCCAGGCCGCGGGCGATGGACAGGTCGGCGACGACCTTGCCCGGGGCGCGCAACACGGCTGCCTCGATCACCTGGGTGAGCTCGTCAAGGCCCTCTTCCATCAGCGGGTGGGTGACACCCAGTGCGCGGACCTGCCTGACGAAGGAGACATCTGCGGTGCAGATCTGCGCCAGTGCCAGGGCAGCGGCAGCCTGCTCGTCGTTGGCGCCGAGCTCGGTCTTGAGCAGCTCGGCCACCTTCTCGGCACCGATCTTCTCCAGCTTGTCGATGGAGCGCAACACGCCGGCGGTGTCCTCGAGCCCCAGGCCAAGGTAGAACCCCTCGGCGAGCTTGCGGTTGTTCACGCGCAGGCGGAAGTCCCCGATGGGCAGGGCGGAAAGTGCCTCGGCGATGACCAGGGCCAGTTCCACGTCGTAGCGGAAGGGCAGTTCTCCGTCGCCCACCACGTCGATGTCGGCCTGGGTGAATTCGCGGAATCGGCCGTCCTGCGGGCGTTCGCCGCGCCAGACCTTCTGCATCTGGTAGCGGCGGAACGGGAAGGCCAGGTGTCCGGCGTTTTCCACCACGTAGCGGGCGAAAGGGACGGTCAGGTCGAAGTGCAGGGCCAGCGCGTTGGGGTCGTGCTTGGCGGATTCCTCGGCGGCCAGGCGGGAGAGTCCGTAGACTTCCTTGTCGATCTCGCCCTTGCGCAGCAGTTGTCCGACGGTTTCCACGGCGCGGGTCTCGATGTTGCCGAACCCATGCAGCTCGAAGATCCGACGCAGCGTGTCCAATACATGCTGCTCCACCGCACGCTCCTGCGGGAGCCATTCGGGGAAGCCGGATAGTGAGGCCTTGCGTGCCATGAAGTCTGTACTCCTAGTAAGGGGGAAAACTGGTTGGTTGCCACGGACCGCGGGCCGTCGGTCCGAGGGATTCGGCCATTGGCGGCAGGCACGTAGGGAACCAAGTCTAATGGCGCGCCACTGCGCCGATGGCGAAACGACGCGAATGCGTCAGGGTTTTGCGGCGCAGGAGTACCGGCGGTTGGGACATGGCGGGTAAAGTGGCGGAGACAGTTGTGTCCCGGCGCATAACCGGGGCCGAACCTTAGCGAAAGAGTTTCAGCGGTGACCACCAGTCAGCAATCCGACGACAATCTCCAGCCAGCAGCAGCGGCCGAGGAGCAGCAAACCGAAAGCACGGTAGAGGCAACCCCGGTTGCCGAGCCCGAAGCTGCAGTGGAGGCACCGGAAACGGAAGCCCCGGCAGCGCAGGAAGCACCCGTTGCCGCGGCAACCCCGGTTGCAGAACCCGAAGCGGCAGCGGAGGCACCCGAAACGGAAACCCCGGCAGTTGAGGAAGAAGCGGCCCAGGAAGCACCCGCCGCCGAGGCAACCCCGGCAGCAGCCAAGCCCGCTGCACATGCCGTGCCGACTCCGGCGGCCATGGCCCCGTCCGCGCGCCCATCGGGCAAGCACGCCGCGAAGGTCGCCACCCCCGTGGCCGCTCCCCCGACGTTTACCACCCCGCCGGAGGAAGCCGCCAAGTTCGGCCGTGTTTCCGAGGACGGCCATGTCTTCCTTCTCGTCGATGGCGCCGAGCACCCGGTCGGCCAGTACCCGGATGCCACCGCCGAAGAGGCCCTGGCCTACTTCGTGCGCAAGCACGACGAGGTCGTCTCCTCGCTCATGCTCCTGGAGCAGCGCGTCGCCGCCAAGGCCCCGAGCTCTGACATGAACAAGACCTTGGACCACCTCGCCGCCACGGTGGCCGAGCGTGCCATGGTCGGGGATATCCCGGCACTGGAAGCGCGCATCGAGACCGCCCGCGCCGCCGTCGCCGAACTGGTTGCCACCGAGCGCAAGGCCAATGAGGAGTTGCGCGCCACCGAGCTCGCCGCCCGCGAGGCCATCGTCGCCGAGGCCGAGGCGCTGGCCGCCACGGATCCGACGACCGTGCAGTGGAAGCAAGGCTCCAACCGCATGAACGACCTCTTCGACGCCTGGAAGACCGCCCAGAAGTCAGGCGTTCGCTTGGGACGATCCACCGAGGATTCCTTGTGGAAGCGCTTCCGCGGCGCCCGCACCACCTTCGACCGCCACCGCCGGGCCTACTTCTCGCAGCTCGATGCGACCAACTCCGAGGCCAAGGCCGCCAAGGAAGCATTGATCGCACGCGCCGAGGAACTCTCGCGTTCGACCGACTGGGGACCGACCGCCGGCGAATACCGTCGCCTGATGGACGAGTGGAAGGCCTCCAAGCGCGCTTCGCGCAAGGACGACGACGCCCTGTGGGCACGTTTCCGCGCCGCGCAGGACGTGTTCTTCGAGGCCCGCCAGTCCGCGAACGCCGCCATCGACGAGGAGTTCGGCGCGAACCTCATCGTCAAGGAGGCCCTGCTGGTCGAGGCCAAGGCCCTGTTGCCGATCAAGGACCTGGCCGCGACCAAGAAGTCGCTGGATTCGATCCGTGACCGCTGGGAGGCGGCGGGAAAGGTTCCGCGTGCCGACATGCAGCGCGTGGAGTCCTCGCTGCGTCAAGTCGAAGAGGCCGTTCGCTCGGCCGAGGACGAGCAGTGGCGCCGGTCCAACCCGGAGACCAAGGCACGCTCGAACTCCATGCTGACCCAGCTCGAGGAGGCCATCGCCGGCCTCGAGGAGGACCTGGCCAAGGCAAAGGCCAAGGGCGTCGAGTCCAAGGTCAAGGCCGCCCAGGAAGCCCTGGATGCGCGTCGCCTGTGGCTCGAGACCCTGCAGAAGTCCTCCGCGGACTTCCAGTAACGGCACACACGCACTGCTCCGCCGGGCGGGTACGGTTCCTTCGAACCGCACCCGCCCGGCGGCGTTTAAGCCCCCCCGGAAGCGGATGCCCGCGGCATCGGGGGTGCTCGAAGGTTATCCACAGTTTCCGCCACTCCCCTGCCACCTGGCACCCTCGCCTGTGAGAGTGGGGGAATGGAACGTACAATCCCCCGGAGCGAACCGGCCGAACCACAACTCCTGCAACCGGCCCCGGTCCTCGGCGCCCTGCAAGTCATCCTCGTCGATGCGCCGTTCACCCTCAACGAGCTGCAGGCGCTGAGGCTGCGCGGTTCCCTGCGCGAGATGCTTCCCGGAGCCTACGTCTCCGCCGCCCACCCGGACAATTCAGTGACCCGCGCGCGGGTGGCCGCCGCGGTGGCCGGGGAGCAACTGGTGCCCGGCCGTGCCCTGTGCAAGTGCACGGCGGCATGGGTCTATGGCTGCGCGCCGATGCCGCGCGAACTGGACATCGTGGTGCCGCGCTACCACCGGCCCTGCGCGCCAACGCCGCGGATGGTGCTGCGCCTGAGCGAAGGGGCCATGGACGAAGACCAGATCTGCACGGTGGGAGGCATCGCCGTCACCTCGCCCTTGCGCACGGCGATGGACATTGCCTTCAATTCCGAGCTGCGCGAATCGTTGCCGGTGCTGGCCGCCATCAACGACTCGGCCCGCCTGCGCTGCGGGTACCGGGAGATGTTCGAGCAGATCAACGCGCAGGTGCGCCGGCCGGGTCGGCGCCGCGCGCTGATGGCCATCACCCGCCTGATGGACACGGAGCTGCCCGCGGCGGGCTGAAGCCGTTCGAGCCGGGACCGGCGGCTAGGAGCGGCGGGTCCCGCCAGAGGTGCGGTACACGTCGTACACACCGTCGATCCGGCGCACGGCATTGAGCACGTGGCTGAGGTACTTCGGGTCACCCATCTCGAAGGCAAAGCGGGAGAACGCAACGCGGTCGCGCGAGGTGGAGACGCTGGCGGCCAGGATGTTCACGTGGTTCTCGGAGAGCACACGCGTCACATCGGAGAGCAGCGACTTGCGGTCCAGCGCCTCGACCAGGAT
Organism: Paeniglutamicibacter sulfureus; assembly: GCF_030512175.1. GTDB lineage: Bacteria > Actinomycetota > Actinomycetes > Actinomycetales > Micrococcaceae > Paeniglutamicibacter > Paeniglutamicibacter sulfureus. Next base: position 2,681,637 of record NZ_JAULBL010000002.1, read on the forward strand.
CTCCACCAGGAAGACGCTGGACTTCGTCGGCGCCCACTGCACCTCTACCAGCCGGTCGGGCTGTTCCTCGAGCTGCTTGAGGTTCACGCAGTCGGTCCGGTGCACCGACACCCCGGAGCCTCGGGTGACGAACCCGCGGATCGGGTCCGGCGGCACGGGCGTGCAGCAACGTGCCAGCTTGGCCAGCACCTCTCCGGCGCCCGGGACGATGACCCCGGCGTCGGAATCGACCGACCGTCCCGGCACCGCGTAGATGGGGGTTTCCTCCAGCACCTCCGCGACGCCGCCGTTTTCCCCGCCGACCAGTGCGGTGAGGTGCTCGATGACGTTCTGCGCGGAGGTGTGCCCGTCGCCGACTGCCGCATAGAGCGCGGAAATGTCGTGGTGGCGCAGCTCCTGGGCGACGGCGGAAAGCACGTCGTGGGTCATCAGCTTCTGCAGCGGAAGGTTGTTCTTCCGCAGCGCCTTCGTCAGCTGCTCCTTGCCCTTCTCAATGGCTTCCTCGCGGCGCTCCTTGGTGAACCACTGGCGGATCTTGTTTCGCGCGCGGGCGCTCTTGACGAAGCCCTGCCAGTCCTGGGACGGTCCGGCGTTTTCTGCCTTGGAGGTGAAGACCTCCACCATGTCACCGTGGTGGAGCTCGGAATTCAGCGGCACCAGCTTGCCGTTCACACGCGCGCCGATGGTGCGGTGGCCGACGTCGGTGTGCACCGAGTATGCGAAGTCCACCGGCGTGGATCCCACGGGAAGGGACATGATCTGTCCCTTTGGGGTGAAGACGAAGACCTCGGCGGTGTTGATCTCGTAGCGCAACGAGTCCAGGAACTCGTTGGAGTCGGAAGTTTCCTTCTGCCAGTCCATGAGGCTGCGCAGCCAGTCCATGTCCTGTTCCTCGACCGAGCGGCCGTCGGAAGCGGCGCCGTGCTTGTACTTGAAGTGCGCCGCCACACCGTATTCGGCGCGCTGGTGCATGTCGTGGGTGCGGATCTGGATCTCCACCGGCTTGCCGTCGGGCCCGATCACGGTGGTGTGCAGCGACTGGTACAGGTTGAACTTGGGCAGTGCGATGTAGTCCTTGAACCGCCCCGGCAGCGGGGTCCAGCGCGCGTGCATCAACCCCAGCACCGCGTAGCAGTCCTTGACAGTGTCAACGAGCACCCGCACGCCCATCAGGTCGTGGATGTCATCGAAGTCCTTGCCGCGCACGATCATCTTCTGGTAGATCGAGTAGTAGTGCTTGGGCCGGCCGCTGATGGCGGCCTTGAGCCGGGCGGCGGCGATGTCCTCGGCGATGGCGCTGCGCACCGTGCCCAGGTACTTCTCGCGTTCGGGGGTCCGTTCCCCGACCATGCGCACGATCTCCTCGTACACCTTGGGGTGCAGGGCGGCGAAGGACAAGTCCTCAAGTTCCCACTTGACGGTATTCATGCCCAGGCGGTGGGCCAGCGGTGCGAAGATCTCCAGGGTCTCGCGCGACTTCTTGGCGCTGGACTCCGGGGAGACGTAGCGCCAGGTGCGCGCGTTGTGCAGGCGGTCGGCCAGCTTGATCAGCAGCACGCGGATGTCCTTGGACATTGCGATGACCATCTTGCGCACGGTCTCCGCCTGCGCGGCCTCCCCGAACTGCACCTTGTCCAGCTTGGTGACCCCGTCCACCAGCTTGGCGATCTCCTCGCCGAACTCGCGGGTGAGGGTCTCCAGGGAGTAGTCGGTGTCCTCGACGGTGTCGTGCAGCAGGGCCGCGGCAAGGATCGCCCCGTTCATGCCCATTTCCGCCAGGATCGTGGCCACCGCCACGGGGTGGGTGATGTACGGATCACCGCTCTTGCGCTTCTGGCCCTCGTGGCAGCGTTCGGCCACGGCGTAGGCGCGGGCCAGCAGGTCCAGGTCCGCCTTGGGGTTCTGGGCACGCACAGTGCGCAGCAACGGCTCCAGGGTCGGGGGCTGGGCACTGGGCCCGCGTCCGGCCAGGCGGACCAGCCGGGAGATCGTCCCGCGCCTGGGTGCGGGATTCGGGGCCCCTGGCATCATGACACCGTGGTTCTCGGCCATCGGGTGCCTCCTTTTCGATCAGGGTCCGTCGCCGTGGCGCTGGCGCCGCAATAAGTTCACGGGAAGTCGAAACAGGCCCTCGTTCCGGGTGCCGCTGCGGGCAGCGCCGGCGAAGGCCACTCCAACTTCCTCTTGCTAGGTTATAGCACTTCCGGGCCAACGGCGGACGGCGGGGCCACCGGAGTCATCCTCCGGGGGCCCCGCCGTCCAATGCACCGGTTCAACCCGGTGTGCAGGCAAAGACTAGACGTTCGCCAGTCGGCTTGCCTCGATCTTCTTGTTGTGGCGTTCGATCTCCGGTTCGCCGTCGCGCAGCAGCGAGTAGAGCGGAGCCTGGACAAAGAGCGTCGAGAGAGCCGAGACGATGATGCCGATGAACAGCGCCAGCGACAGGTCCTTCAGCGTGCCGGCACCCAGCAGGTAGGAACCGATGAACAGGATCGAGGCCACCGGCAGCACTGCTACCACCGAGGTGTTGATGGAACGCACCAGGGTCTGGTTGATGCCCAGGTTCACGAGTTCCTCGAAGTTGCGCTTGGACTGCCCCTCGAACCCCGCGGTGTTTTCGCGGACCTTGTCGAAGACCACCACGGTGTCATAGAGCGAGTAGCTCAGGATCGTCAGGAAGCCGATGATCGCCGAGGGTGTGACCTCGAAGCCGGAGAGCGAGTAGATCCCGGCGGTGATCACCACGACCTGAAGCAGCCCGATGATGGCCGCGAGCGACATCTTCCAGGTGCGGAAGTAGGCCGCCATGAGCAGCGCCACCAGCACCACGAACACGATGAGGCCGATGATTGCCTGTTTGGAGATGTCCGCGCCCCAGGTGGGGCCGACGAAGGTCGAGGTCACTTCCGCCTTGGTGACGCCGTAGGCGCCGGCCAGTGCCTCGGCGACGTCCAGCGTCTGGTCGTCGGTGAGCTTGTCGGTCTGCACGCGCATGGTGTTCGGGGCGATGTTGGTGACCCGCGGGTGGTGGTCCGGGGCGATCGCCACAACGGCAGACTCGCCGGCGGGCACCTCGGTGTGTTCCACCTTCGAGATGGTGAACTCGGATCCGCCGCGGAACTCGATGCCCAGGTTGAATCCGCCCTTGGCGACGGGGACCAGGATGGCCAGCAGCACCAGGACCGCGGAGAGCACCAGCCAGAGCTTGCGCCGTCCGGTGAACGGGTATGACCGCTTGCCGGTGTAGAGCTCGTTGCCCCATGTTGCGAGATTAGCCATTTGAAGAATCCTTACCGGCTGGTTCGTCCTGCTTGGTGGGCGCCGAGACGCTGGTAGCGGCCTTGCGGCGTTCGGCGATGGTCTGCCGGCGCCCGGCTTCGGAGGCCGCATTGGCGTTCTTCTTGCCGCGCGCCGCCTCGGCCTCGGGGCTGAAGCTGCGGACGCGTCCGGCACCGCGGTACAGCGGCACCGCTCCCAGCAGCGACGGGTCGAGCCCGGAGAGGCGGTGCCCCTCGCCGAAGAACTTGGTCTTGGCCAGCAGCTGCAGGGTCGGGTGGGTGAGCAGGAAGACCACGACGATATCGACAATTGCGGTCAGGCCCAAGGTGAAGGCGAAGCCCCGCACGTTGCCCACGGCAACGATGTACAACACCACCGCGGCCAGGATGTTCACGGCCTTGGAGGCCAGGATGGTCCGCTTGGCGCGTTTCCAGCCGATCTCCACCGCCGAGGTCAGCGGACGTCCGTCGCGCAGTTCGTCGCGGATGCGTTCGAAGTACACGATGAAGGAGTCGGCGATCAGGCCAATAGCCACCACCAGGCCCGCAACGCCTGCCAGCGAGAGCCGGTAGTTCATCGACCAGCCCAGCAGCACCAGCGCCAGATAGGTCAGCAGTCCGGAAACAATCAGCGACACGATGGTCACCATGCCCAGCAGTCGGTACTGGAAGAGCGAGTAGATGGCCACCAGTCCCATGCCGATCAGGCCCGCGATGAGGCCGCTGCGCAGCTGGTCCGAACCCAGGGTCGCGGAGATCTGCTGCTCGGACTGGATGTCGAAGCTGATTGGCAGGGCGCCGAACTTCAGCTGGTCGGCCAGGGCCTTGGAGGACTGCTCGGTGAAGTTGCCGGTGATCTGGGCGCGCCCGTCGGGGATCACCGCGTTTGCAGTCGGGGCGGAGATCACGGTGCCGTCAAGCACGATCGCAAACTGGTTCTGCGCGCCCTGCATGCCAACCAGTCGCTGGGTGACTTCGGCGAACTTCGTCTTGCCCTCGTTGTTGAATTCCAGGTTCACGCCCCACTGGCCGGTGACCGCGCCCTGCTGGCCGCGGACCATGCCGAAGGAGGCATCGGCAATGTCGGCGCCGGGAACCTCGACCGGACCCAGGATGTACTTCTGTCCCATGTCCGGGTCGCAGGAGATCATCGGCTTGGACGGGTCGTGCGATTCCTCGGATCCCTGGCCGAGCTCGGCGGGGCAATCGTAGGCCTCGAACTGCTGGTACAGGGCCGCGTCGATCCAGTTCAGGTCCGAACCGTTCTCCGGCTCGGCGGACGGCTTGGGAAGCTCCGCCTCGGGCAGTCGCTGGTCCTCGGGAACGGCCGTGAAGGGCCCGGCCAGGATGACCGGACGGAACTCCATATTGGCCGAGGCCTGGATCAGTTCGCGGGTGCGGGTGTCCGGGACGCCCGGCATGGAGACCACGACGTTGCGCCCGGACTGGGTGGTGATCTCGGCTTCGGACACACCGGTGCCGTCCACACGCTGGCGGATGATTTCCACCGCCTGGTCCAGTTGCTCCTGCGTTGCCGCGGCACCGCCCTCAACTCGCGGGGCCAAGATCATTTGGGTGCCGCCCTCAAGGTCGAGGGCAAGTTTGGGGGCAAATGCTGCCTTCCCGCTCAGCACGCCGGTAATGAGGATGGCTGCCGAAATAAGGAAGATCACGCCGAGCCACAGCAGGGATTTACGCGCCTGCTTGATCGGACCAGTAGATGACATCGTGGGGCTTTCTGTTGTTCCGTCGCCCTCGCGGGGACGAAGATTCCGCGGAAAACCCGAAGCCGGCCGCAACTCCCCCCTCAGGGGGGTCGGGGCGGCTCCGGGCCGCTTGGTGAAGTTCGGTCGAGGCCGGGTTGCTCACCTGTGGGCCCTTGGCCCACAGAAATCCGGCCACCGTTCACTGCTACGGGGGTGAGGGGGGTGCCCGGGGGGCACGGCCCCCTTAGGCTTTGGGGCCCTTGTCGTCGTTGTTGAGGCGACGCAGGGTCTCTTCGGGGCTTGCGACGTCGGCGGCTTCGGTGTTCCCGGCCTGCTCGGAGGTCAGCGAGGATGCATCGTTCGGGACCTCAACGGCGTCGGCTGCGGCCGCTTCGGGGGCGACAACCTTGGCAACGACCTGGGAGTGCACGGTGACGAAGCTGCCCGGGGATACCTCCAGGACGATCTTGTTTTCATCGGTGTCGATGCTCGAGATGGTGCCGAAGAGACCGAACTGGGTCATCACCTCGGCGCCCGGGGCAAGATTGGAGCGGATTTCCTCCTGCGCCTTGGCCGCCTTCTTACGGCCACGCATCATCATGAAGATCAGCAGGCCAAAGGCGGCGAGCATGATCAACATGGTCGGGTCGAACGGGGCCGCTCCGCCGGCAGCGGGTTGGGCCAAAACGTTTTCGGTCACGAGATAATACCTGTTTCTAAGTCATGGTCAACGGCGCGCACAATCGCAATTGCGCAGCCGGTGGGCTTTTCCATACTATAGGGACTTTCTGGCCAAACCCCGACCGCGCAGGCGTTTTGGCCTGCGAATGTCCTCTGAATCCAGGCTCGCGCCGGCGCGGGGCGTTGGCCGGCACCTATTCCTCGTCGTCAGCGTCGAGCTCGAAGCTGGCCTGCCCGGCAAATACGGCATCGGCGGGCATCCGGAGCCCCAGGTGGCTCCAGGCCTCCGCGGTGGCGATGCGGCCCCGCGGGGTTCGCCCGAGCAAGCCCTCGCGGACCAGGAACGGCTCGGCGACGGTCTCCACCGTCTCGGTCTCCTCGCCGACGGCAATCGCGAGTGTCGAGAGGCCCACCGGTCCCCCGCCGAACTTGGTGCACAGGGCATGGAGCACTGCACGGTCCAGGCGGTCCAGACCGCGGGCGTCGACCTCGTACATGTCCAGGGCGGCGGAGGCTGCGCGGGCGTCGATGCTTTCGAGCCGGTTCACCAGCGCCCAGTCGCGCACCCGGCGCAGCAGCCGGTTGGCGATGCGGGGGGTGCCGCGCGAGCGGGAGGCGATTTCGTAGAACGCCGCCGAGTTGACCTTCAGCGAGAGCATCATCGCCGAGCGGCGCAGCACCAGCTCGAGTTCCTCGACGCTGTAGAACTCCAGGTGGCCGGTGAAGCCGAACCTGTCGCGCAGCGGCCCGGGCAGCAACCCGGCGCGAGTGGTGGCACCGACCAGGGTGAACGGGGGAAGCTCAAGCGGGATCGCCGTCGCGCCGGCACCCTTGCCCACGATGATGTCGACCCGGAAGTCCTCCATGGCCATATAGAGCATTTCCTCGGCCGGGCGGCTCATCCGGTGGATCTCGTCCAGGAACAGCACCTCCCCCTCGGTGAGCGAGGAGAGGATGGCGGCCAGGTCGCCGGCATGCTGGATCGCCGGGCCGGAGCTGATGCGAAGCGGCGCGTTCATCTCGGCGGCAATGATCATCGACAGCGTGGTCTTGCCCAGGCCAGGCGGGCCCGAGAGCAGCACGTGGTCGGCGGTGCGTTCGCGGATCTTGGAGGCCTCGAGCACCAGCGAAAGCTGCTGGCGCACGCGGGCCTGGCCAACGAAGTCGTCCAGGTTCTTGGGGCGCAACGCCGCCTCGAGCACCCGCTCCTCGGGTTCCGAGCCGGCGTCGGTCAACGCACCGGTTTCTGCCATGGCCTACTCCTAGTTTCCCGGCCGGTTGCCACGCCCCAGGGAACGCAGCACCGCCCGCAGGATTTCCGGCACGCTGCCACTTGCAACGATTTGCGGGTCGTTCTTGGTCAGGGCGTCCAGGGCCTTGACCGCATCCTTCTCCGTCCAGCCCAGGCCGGTCAGCGCCTCGAGGACCTGCGGTTCCCAGGACCTGGCGGCCACGGGGCTGCCTGCCGGCACCGGGGCCCCGGTGGGGACGAGCTTGCCGTTGAGTTCCAACACGATGCGCTCGGCGCCCTTGGGTCCGATGCCCGAGACCTTGGTGAAGGCCTTGGTGTCCTTGGTGCTCGCGGCAATGCGGACCTCTTCGGGGGTGTGCACCGAGAGGATCGCCAGCCCGGTGCGCGGCCCGATCCCCGAGACCCCGGTGAGGACCTCGAAGACCTCGCGCTCGTCCCCGCTGGCAAAGCCGAAGAGCGTCATCGAGTCCTCGCGCACCACCATGGAGGTGTGCACCAGCGCTTCGCGGCCCACCTGCAAGGTGGCCAGCGTCTGCGGGGTGGCTTGGATCAGCATGCCGAAGCCGCCGACCTCAATGACCGCGTTGTTCAGGTTGACCTGTTGCGGCACTCCTCGCAGCGTGCTGATCATGTGGGTATTCCTCCGTGGTACCGGGCTGCGCGGTGGTTCCCGGACACGCAAGCCATGCGAATATATCTACGAACAGCTTACAGGTTCGGAGGGCGCCTCCCGCCGAGGCGCCGCCCTCCGGGCTACCGGGCCTTGACCGAACGGGCCTTCGCTTCGGCGGCGATCCATGCTCGTTGGGCCGGGGTCAGGCCCGAAGACCCGCCCGCGGGACGTGATCCCGAGGCGGAGGCGGCGGCGCCGGCGGAGCCGAATGCGGCACCGCGCCAGCCGTGCGTGATGGCCAGGGCAGCGGCGTCCGCGGCGTCGGCGGGCGAGGGAGGCTCGTCAAGGCGCAGGATCTTGGCCACCATCTTGCCCACGGCGTTCTTGTTGGCTCCTCCGGAGCCGGTCACCGCGGCCTTGACCTCGGTGGGGGTGTGCAATGCGACGGGGATGTTGCGTCGTGCCGCGGCAACGATGACAACGCCCGAAGCCTGGGCGGTGCCCATCACGGTGCTGACATTGAGCTGGCTGAAGACCCGCTCGAGGGCCAGCACGTCGGGCTTGTGCTTGTCGAGCCACGCATCGATGCCATCGGCGATGGCCAACAGTCGTTGGTCCAGCGGGGTGCCCGGAGGGGTACCCACCACCGATACATCAATCAGCGTGGCGCGACGGTTGGGCTCGACGTCGACCACGGCCAGACCGCAACGGGTCAGTCCGGGGTCGACGCCAACCACTCTTAAGGGCATGGAAGAGGACTAGTCCTGTTCGAGTTCTGCCATGACCTCGGCACTGATGTCGGCGTTCGAGTAGACGTTCTGGACGTCGTCCAGTTCCTCGAGCGCGTCGGCCAGCTTCAGGAACTTGCGGGCCGAGTCGGCATCCAGTTCCACCTGCATCGAGGGAACGAATTCGATTTCGTCGCTCTCGTAGGCGATGCCGGCTTCCTCGAGTGCCGCAACAATGGCGCGCAGGTCGGTGGGTTCGGAGTGGATCTCGAAGGATTCACCGGCTTCCTTGACCTCGTCGGCACCCGCGTCGAGCACTGCCATCAGCACGTCGTCTTCGGTCAGGCCGTTCTTCGGCAGGCCCACGACGCCCTTTCGGGTGAACATGTAGGCCACGGATCCGGGATCGGCGATCGATCCACCGTTGCGGGTGATTCCCAGGCGGACCTCGGAGGCAGCGCGGTTCTTGTTGTCGGTAAGGCACTCAATGAGCAACGCCGAACCCTGCGGGCCGCGGGCCTCGTAGATGATCTCGGTGTAGTCAATGACCTCACCGGTCAGGCCGGCGCCGCGCTTGATGGCGCGATCGATGTTGTCGCTGGGGACCGAGGTCTTCTTGGCCTTGGATACCGCAAGTTCAAGGCCCGGGTTTCCGGCCATGTCGGCGCCGCCCGCGCGGGCGGCGACCTCGATGTTCTTGATCAGCTTGGCGAAGGACTTGGCACGCCTGCTGTCGAGGATAGCCTTCTTGTGTTTGGTGGTAGCCCATTTGGAGTGGCCGGACATGCTTACGCGTCTCCTCTGATCATTTGGATAAAGAGTTCGTGGATCCGACGCTCTCCGCCCACCTCTGGGTGGAAGGAGGTCGCCAGCAAATTTCCCGAACGTACTGCAACAATTCTATCCACCCGAAGCCCATCCGCGCCCAAGGGCGTGTTTTCGGCGGGGACCTTAGCCAATACCTGCACCTTTTCACCCACGCTTTGGACCCACGGTGCACGGATGAATGCCGCCCGCACCGGTGCTGTCGCCCGGTTCGGGTCCTGGCTTGGGAGGGACTCGAGCCCGCGGATCGCCAGATCCACCTCGAAGGAGTCAACCTGGCGCCCGAAGGCGTTGCGCTTGACCACCATATCGATTCCCCCGAAACTTTGCTGGGGTTCGCCCTTGAGGTTGCTTGTCGGATCGGCGATGGTGTCGGCCAGCATGATCATTCCGGCACACGACCCGTAGACCGGGAACCCGTCAGCGATCCTGGCCTTGAGCACCTCGGCCACGCCGTACATGCGCGAGAGCTTGTCGATCACCGTTGATTCGCCGCCGGGAATGACCAACCCGTCAAGGTCTGCCAGCTCGCGCGGGGACTTCACGGGCAACGCCAGCGCGCCCAGTGAATCGAGTGCGGCCAGGTGTTCGCGTACATCCCCTTGCAGGGCAAGAACCCCAATATGTGGCGCCATCGTGGATCACTTTCTGGTTCGTGGAAATCAATGGTGGGTGGCCGGCGCACCGCGATGGAGCACGTGGACAGCTCAGCGTAAACCCGGGCGGCCTTCCGGCAATATTTTGATGACGTTCTCGGGCGCGTCGGACGGCTACTGTTGTGGCAACGACCACATTTTCGCGCCATCGGTGCGTGCGTTCATGGAGTTCACGGTGTCGGTGGTGCGCTTGAGCGAGGCGCTGTCCTGGCGCTTGGTGGTGCAGGGTTCCCCGTCGGCGGCGGGCAGCGCGCACCACCGCAGCGGGTCCTGCTTCATGATGTGCGGTGCCCACGCCAGCTTCCCGGGACTCCAGCTTTTCCCGGTGCGCACGAATTGCATTTTCACCGTGAGGCCCTCTTGGTTCAGCACCGTCCTGGTTGCGTGCTTGGCCACCGAATTCCCCAGTCCGTAGACGATCCAGGTGCCCTGGTGCTTCTCGATCGGCAGGACCGAGTGCGTGTGGTGGGAGTAGATGAAATCGAATTCCCCGCTGTCGGCCAGCGAGCGATTCAGCGTGATTTGGGATGCGGTGGGCTCGCTGCTGTATTCGGCCCCGTCGTGGAGCGCCGCCATGACGATGTCAGCGCCGGCCGCACGTGCGGCCTTTGCCTTGGAGACCAGCGAGGCCTTGGCGATGTCGTCCACCCGCCACGGAGCATCCTCCGCGACCCCGTTGAGCGAGAAGGTGCCGGCGATGACGGCGACCCTTGCGGTACCGACCTCAACCATCAACGGCTTCGCGGCCTCGGCTGCGCTGCGGTACGAACCGGTGGAGACCAGCCCCGCCGCATCGAGCGCATCCAGGGTCCGTTTGACCCCTGGCACGCCGGCGTCCATGGAGTGGTTGCTGGCGGTGGTGCAGCCGTCGTAGCCGACGTCCTTGAGGGCTGGGATGACCGATGGCGGAACGCTGAACATGGGGTACCCCTTGAACGGCCCGCCCGGGGCGGCGACCGGGGTTTCCAGGTTGCACAGCGCCAGGTCGCTGTCCGCCAGGTACGGTTCGATACCCTCCAGCAGCGGCCCGAAGTCCATGGCACCCTTCCCGTCCTCCTCCGCCTGGTCCCACAAGGCCGGGTGCAGCAGGATGTCGCCGGCCACGGCCACCTCGATGCACTCATCCCCCGGGCAATCAGGGTCCTTCGGGGACGCCGACGCGGCATTGGGCGGGGTCCCCGGCGCGCTCGCAGCTGCGGTTGGCGCAGGCTGTCCGGTGGGAGCGGAGAGGCTTGAAGCCGTCGCCGCGGTGCTTCCGGAGGGCCCCGGCGAAGGCGGCGCGGGGGCGCAGGCACCCAAGGCGGAGACGAGCAGCAACGCCGCGCACAGGGCTGCGCTTCTTCGGACAACGGTGCCGCGCGCGAATCGATGAGACATAGCCAAAAGCCTAACCCTGCGCCGGGTCTTGCGGCGCGGGAAACGGACAGCACCGCGGGCTTATGACAGGGTTAACAGCATGCATAATCCGTTGCTTGAGCGAAGCACCTTGCCGTTTGAATTCCCAGATTATTCAGCCCTGGAAGCTCCCCACTACCTGGACGCGGTCCGGCACGGCGTGGACGGTCAGCTGGAGGAACTCCGGGCCATCGCACAAAACCCCGAGGTACCGACCTTCGAGAACACCTTCGTGGCCATGGAACGCAGCGGCGCGCTGCTGCGCCGGGCCCTGATGGCGTACTGGACGGTGTACTCGGCACACGGCACCGACGAGTTGCGTGAGATCGACCCCGAGCTTCAGGCGCTGGTCTCGGCGCACGAGGATGCCATCCACCTGGACGAGGAACTTTTTGCCCGGTTGGCCTCCCTGGACGCCGCCGGGCTCGCGGGCGAGGATGCCCGGCTGGTCTCCGAGACCCTGCGCACCTTCCGTGCCGCCGGCGCCGAACTTGATGCCGAAAGCAAGGCAGGGCTGCGTGCCCTCAACAGCGAGATCACCGATCTGTCCAGCGAATACTCGCGCAGGCTGCTGGGCGCCATGAACGAGGCAGCCGTGCACTTCGCCGATGCCGCGGAACTGGAAGGGCTCAGCGACGGGGAACTTGCTTCAGTGGCCGATGCAGCCCGGGCCGCCGGCCACGCCGACGGCTACCTGCTGACTTTGGTGCTGCCCACCTCGCAGCCCTTGCTGGAGCGGCTTGTACGTTCCGGTTCCCGCCGCCGCCTTTTTGAGGCTTCGGTGAACCGCGGGCTGGAGGGCGAGAACCGGACCCTTGAGCTGGCCGCCCGGATGGCGTCGCTGCGTTCGACCCGGGCCCGGCTGCTGGGCCACGACACCCATGCGGACGTCGTGCTGCAGGAGGCCACCGCCCCCGACCTGGACGCGGTGCGCCGCCGGCTGGCCGAACTCATCCCCCCGGCCGTAGCCAATGCCCGCGCCGAGGCCGAGGAGCTGGAAAAGCTCTCGGGCGGGCGAATCGAGCCCTGGGACTGGGCCTATTACTCGGCGGCCGTGGCGCGCGAACGCCACGCGCTGGACACCGCGGCGCTGCGCGAATACTTCGAGCTCGATGCGGTGATCGAGCGCGGCGTGTTCGCCGCCGCCACCCGGCTGTACGGGCTGGGCTTCACCGAGCGCTTCGACTTGCCGACCTACCACCCTGACGTGCGCACCTGGGAGGTCTTCAACAAAGACGGGTCGACACTCGGCCTGTTCCTCGGCGACTACTTTGCCCGATCCACCAAGGCCGGCGGCGCCTGGATGAACTCCATCCGCGAATCAGCGTCGCTGTTGGGCGAGCTTCCGGTGGTCACCAACACCCTGAACATTCCCAAGCCGGCGGCGGGCGAGCCTGCCCTGGTGAGCCTGGACGAGGTCAACACGCTTTTCCACGAGTTCGGGCACGCGCTGCACGGGCTCTTTTCCAATGGCGTCTACCCCTCGCTGGCCGGCACCAGCGTCCCGCGGGACTTCGTCGAATACCCCTCGCAGGTCAACGAGATGTGGGCCCTGCACGCCGAGGTGCTGCCAGGCTATGCGGCGCACACCCGCACCGGGGAACCGTTGCCCGAGGGCACGGTCGAGGCGCTGGAGGCCGCTGCCCTGTGGGGCGAGGGCTTTGCCACCACAGAGTACCTCTCCGCCGCCGTCCTGGACCTGGCCTGGCACTCGCTCACGGACGGCGAACTCGTCGAAGATCCGCTCGCATTCGAGCAGCGGGCGCTCACCGAGGCCGGGCTGATCCCGGACTTGGTCCCCTCGCGCTACCGCACCGGGTACTTCAAGCACATTTTCGACGGCGGATACTCGGCCGGGTACTACTCGTACATCTGGTCCGAGGTGCTCGACGCCGACACCGTTGAATGGTTCACCGAGAACGGCGGGCCGAAGCGGGAGAACGGGGAAAGGTTCCGCACGGAGCTGCTCTCGCGCGGCAACACGCGGGACCCGCTGGAGTCCTATGAGGTCTTCCGCGGCCGTCCGGCACTGATCGAACCGTTGCTGCTTCGCCGCGGCCTGGCAAAGGAAATCAAAGCGTGACAACCATTAGTTTTGCCCAGGAGGCGCTCTCCCACTGGCACCAGGCGGTAGCCATTGCCACGGGCGGCAAGCTCTTCACCACCCACGGGTGCTCGTGGGCCTGGCAGCCGGCCCGAGCGCGGCTGGTTTTGCTTTTCCCCGCCCATGCCCAGGAAGCCGGGTTGCGCCCGGGCCTGGCCGAGGGAAGCCGCCTCGGTGCACGCCGGGTGGATGCCTGGGTCAATTCCGGTGCGCCCTCGGGCCCGCTGGAGGCTGCAGGATTCTCCGATGCCGCCCAGATTTCCTGGCATGCCGGGGAACTGGTGGGACCCGAGGAACCCTGGGACGGGCGCGTGCGCCTGGGAACGGACATCCCCGAGGCCGTCGGTCCCGATGCGAATGAACTCCAGGTCGCCAACCTTTGGCGCGATCCGGCCACCGCGGGCCTCAGCGCCGGACACCCGGCGTTGCGCCGTGTAGAACAGGCCACAGCGCGCACCCTCGAGGGTGATCTGGTGGGCCGCGCCTTTGCCCAGCAGGCATTCGGCGGCCAGTTGGCCATCCACGGACTGGCTGTCTCGCCTGCGCACCGTCGGCTTGGCATTGGATCGGCCCTGCTCAACGGGCTGGCCCGCGGCATGGTCAACCCGCTGGGGCTGGACGAGGAATCAAGCATCGAACTCATCGCCGCCGCTTCCCCGCGCTCGGCACCGTTCTTTGAGGCCAACGGCATGCGCCTGTTGGGCCGCGGACGGCACTTGGTGCTGCGCTGAGATGAAGCCTCGAAAGTAGGCGGGGAAGAACGAATAAGCGCCCAGGGAAATACCGCGAACTTTCCCCAACGCTTTCTAAGAGGCGGGAAGCGGCTCCGAACGCAGAGTGGGTGCTGATGTACCGCGGCGGGCTTACCCCTGCCCAGATCGTGAAGCTCGTTGATACGGCAACGTCGACCGTCGGCTAACACATCGGGAATCCACCGTGCAGGATGGCTTCGGGCCGCTTGGTTTTTTCCTTGCAAAGTGCGCCCGGCGGATCAGTAACGGGACCGTGCCGGGGGTCGATGGGTCATCAACCCCGTCCTTGCCCGTAGGGTCGGCGGGCGGCTGCCAAAACGGCAGATCCGTCTGTCTCTGATGGCCACCGCCGGAATCATCCACGGGGTCAGGGCCGACCACGGGGCTTACCCTGGTTGCCCTCGCTCAGGGCACCAGGCGATACTCCTGTGCAGACAGGCCTTGGTCGAAGATTCCCTCCATAATGACCCGGGAGAACCATCCAATGTCGAACTCATACTCATCGCCGGCCGTGAAGGAAGCCGCAACCTCCTCCTGGTTATCGAAGCTGACGCCGCGGTCGACTTAGATATCCCCGCAATTCGACGTGTTGACCAACACCCCTGCCGTCGACGCCGAACCTCTCGAGCCCCCCGAGCTCGTCCGCGGCTCCGCAGACACCACCTCGCACTGAATTGCCTCGACCCCAATTGAGTTCCACAGAGGGATTAACAGAACGCCGGCAGCGCCAAAAATCGTGAAAATTGCAGCGATTTTCCAGAACCACTTGGATCTTTGCCCGCCCGCCTTTTGAGCCGGCCTCTCGCTAGTCATCAATATCTCTCTACTACTCGTTTCACCAACCGCTAGAATGACGGCCAGGCGCTGGCCCGCTGCCTCCCATGACAAATCCCTGGACTCCACCGTTCCAGAGATCCTCGCGTTCCGGGACACCAAGATGCAACTCGGTATTCACCCGACCAACAGCAATGCCTCCAACTCGGTCTGCCCCTTGCTCGGTCAGGAATCGCGTGTCAGCACGAGTGCTGGGCGCTACATCGCGAGGTTGCCGGGACGACAGACGGGCAGGTCTGCGGTCTCCAACGGAATCGGCGGAGACACTGTCAACACGGGAATGCACTACGGCACCACCCCTCGCAAGGACTGGTCGACGCGGGACGCCTTGGGAGCGCTAGCGGGCGGGATTCTCGTCGGTTCGGCGGATCCTCACAGCAACCGGCGACATCGATCCCACTGCCCCGGGCTTCCTGACGACCCCCTGGCCGCGGCGCCCATGGGCCACGAGATGGCGCGGTCGCCGAGCCATGCCGAAACCTGACCGAGACCCAGACCCGCTACGCCGGCACCGGCCGGGTCCTGCGCCACACCGTCCGGGAACGGCCGTGCGTCGACACGAATCACTTCGACCCCGCCACCCAAGTCCAGACTCTGGGCCGACTGACGATCACCCTGGATCCGATGACGACGAAGAGTGAATCTCCTGCTTTCGAGGAACCATGCCTGAGCCTCACCGTGACCCACACCCGATACCCGGGCATCGACCTGATCCTGCGACACGCCATCAAGGAAGGGTCTTGGGGTGAGCCGAGTTACTTCGGTTCAAACCACCGATGCCCGGACCCCAGAATCACTTCACCCCGCAAGGTATCCCCCTTCAACGAGAATCCCCTCCGCAAAAACGAATTGAAAATAGACGCTTACTGCCATCAAGGCCGGCCCAAGGATATATAAGCCAATTCTTGATCCTTTACGCATATGATGAGCGTCAGGTTTCTTGCCTGTTCGCCAAAAAATAACAATGAATATCGGAGACATAACTAACGCAATCGGCATGGGAATTCCACTTCCACTGCGATCATATTTTCCATCGTAAGGCATTCTGGTGTCCAAGGGAACGTTCATAAAAACGAAAATTACAACTAATATGCTTACGACAAAAGAAATGATACAAATAATGTCTACAAATTTCGAGGCCTTCCTTCCAAGTAGTAGATCCTGCTCAGTGAACTCAGTATCCGGATCCGGATCCCGCTTATCCGCACCCGCACCATCATTTTTTGCTACCACGGCTCTACTCCTGTCCGTCTCTCAATAACTTCTCCACCGACAAATTTCGCGCCTTCAACAATAGCGCCCGCGTGGGCTCCACCGTACGCAGCAAAGGAGTGCGTCATCCAATTCGGGTTCGAGCCCAAATTCGGGCCCAAATCGGAAGCGCCCGGGAACCGTGAAAGAAGGTCACACCGGCATCCGAGGTAGCAAGAACGGTCACACCGGACATCCTCGCAGCAGCAGCGTTTCCCACCAAGAATCAAAGTACTCGGCTCGAGTTCGCCGTCGTACTTCAGTGGTGCGATGAGGTAGGCAGGAAGGCCTGTGAACGGTGCATGGGGTGAAATCCTTACTTAAAAGCGAAAGTGGCCGGGCCCGCCGAGACAAAGGTCTCGACAGGCCCGACCACCGGCAAAACCGGATCTACCAACAGGTGAGCGTCAGGTGTTACCAGCCGCGCTCGGCCAGGCGGTGCGGCGCCGGGATGTCGGAGACGTTGATGCCGACCATGGCCTCGCCCAGGCCGCGGGAGATCTTCGCCAACTCGTCCGGGTCGTTGTAGAAGGTGGTGGCCTTGACCACGGCGGCTGCACGCTGTGCCGGGTTGCCGGACTTGAAGATGCCCGAGCCCACGAAGACGCCGTCGGCGCCCAGCTGCATCATCATGGCCGCGTCGGCCGGGGTGGCGATGCCGCCGGCGGTGAAGAGCACGACCGGGAGCTTGCCGGTGGCCGCGATTTCCTTGACCAGCTCGTACGGTGCCTGCAGTTCCTTGGCGGCCACGTAGAGCTCGTCCTTGGGCAGGGCCGCCAGCTTGGCGATCTCGGCGCGGATCTTGCGCATGTGCCCGGTGGCGTTGGAGACGTCGCCGGTGCCGGCCTCGCCCTTGGAGCGGATCATGGCAGCACCTTCGTTGATGCGGCGCAGTGCCTCACCGAGGTTGGTGGCGCCGCAGACGAATGGAACCTTGAAGGGCCACTTGTCGATGTGGTGCTCGTAGTCGGCCGGGGACAGGACCTCGGACTCGTCGATGTAGTCGACACCCAGGGACTGAAGGATCTGCGCCTCGACGAAGTGGCCGATGCGGGCCTTGGCCATGACGGGGATCGACACGGCATCGATGATGCTGTCGATCATGTCCGGGTCGCTCATGCGAGAAACGCCACCCTGGGCGCGGATGTCGGCCGGGACGCGCTCGAGGGCCATGACGGCGACGGCGCCTGCGTCTTCGGCGATGCGGGCCTGTTCGGCAGTGACAACATCCATGATGACGCCGCCCTTGAGCATTTCCGCCATGCCGCGCTTGACGCGGTCGCTACCTACGGTAGTTGCGGGGGTCGAGACGCCTTCGTTTTCAGACACCTTGGTTTCCTTTCAATAAGGTGAGCAGTATGCGAATCATCGTAGGACGGGGACGTAATAAAGACCTCGGTCATGTCGTCACAAATGAATATCAGTAGATAAGTCCCCTATATTTTTCGGACTGCCCGCCTACCAGCAAAACATCGTTTTCCGCTGGATCATAGGGTTTTGTCGGCGGCGCACAGGAATCCCGCCGAGCGCAAGACCAAGTCCACTTAGGGGCGCCCGGGACTTAACTGAATGGACCGCCGCGCACACGCACGGCAGTCCATTCATGGATTTCTATTCGTCTTTAGTCGATCTCAAGCCAACCGGCGGCCAGGTCCTCACGGATGTCGCTCAAGGTGGCGGGGATCGCCTTGGTCTGGGCGATGATCGGGAAGAAGTTCCCGTCCCCAGCCCAGCGCGGCACGACATGCTGGTGCAGGTGTGCGGCGATGCCGGCTCCTCCGGTGACTCCCTGGTTCATGCCCAGGTTGAATCCAGTGGGACGGGAGACGTGGCGCAGCACCCGCATGGACTTTTGCGCCAGGGCCGCCATCTCCGCGGTTTCCTCCTCGGTGATGTCCGTGTAGTCCGGAACGTGCCGGTACGGGCAGATGAGCAGGTGCCCCGGGTTGTAGGGGAAGAGGTTCAGGATCACGTACGCGGTCTTCCCGCGGTGCAGGATCAGCGCATCCTCGTCGCTGCGGGTCGGCCCAACACAGAACGGGCAGGCCTCCTCGCCCTTGTCCCGGTTTTGGCCGGCCTTGATATAGGCCATCCGGTAGGGAGTCCACAGGCGCTGGAAGGAATCGGGCACCCCGGCGATCTCGAAATCGTCGGTGATGGCCGCGTCCTGTTCCTCCTGCGAAATACCGCGCGGTGCTTCGATGGCGTGTTCGCGTGTGGACTCCCCCATGGGTTCTAGGCTTCCCGGTTCTTCACCGCGGCGACAATGCGTGCCACCGCTTCGTCCACCGGCACGCCGTTGTCGGTGCTGCCGTCGCGGAAACGGAAGGACACCGCACCTGCCTCGGCATCCTCGCCGCCGGCGATGAGCACGAACGGGATCTTGTCCTTGGACGCGGTGCGGATCTTCTTCGGGAAACGGTCCGAGGAGATATCGGCCTCGGCGCGGATGCCCGCGGCCTTGAGCTTGTCGATCACATCGAACATGTACTCGTTGAAGGCCTCGGCCACGGGGATGCCCACGACCTGGACCGGCGAGAGCCACGCCGGGAAGGCGCCGGCGTAGTGCTCGGTGAGCACGCCCATGAAGCGCTCCACGGAGCCGAACAGGGCGCGGTGGATCATCACCGGGCGCTGGCGGGTTCCATCGGCGGCCTGGAACTCGAGCTCGAAGCGCTCGGGCAGGTTGAAGTCCAACTGGATGGTGGACATCTGCCAGGTGCGGCCCAGCGCATCCTTGGCCTGCACGGAGATCTTCGGACCGTAGAACGCCGCTCCTCCCGGATCCGGGACCAGTTCCAAGCCGGAGGCCTCGGCGACCTCGGCGAGGGTGCGGGTGGCCTCCTCCCAGATGGCGTCGTCGCCGACGAACTTCTCCGGGTTCTTGGTGGAGAGCTCCAGGTAGAAGTCGTCCAGCCCGTAGTCCTTGAGCAGCCCCAGCACGAAGTTCAGCGTTTCGGTCAGCTCATCCTTCATCTGCTCCTTGGTGCAGTAGATGTGCGCGTCGTCCTGGGTCATGCCGCGCACGCGGGTCAGCCCGTGGACCACGCCGGACTTCTCATAGCGGTAGACCGAACCGAACTCGAACAGGCGCAGCGGCAGTTCGCGGTAGGAGCGTCCGCGAGAGCGGAAGATCAGGTTGTGCATCGGGCAGTTCATCGGCTTGAGGTAGTAGTCCTGGCCGGGCTTGCGCACCGTGCCGTCCTCGTTGAGCTCCGCGTCCACGTGCATCGGGGGGAACATGCCGTCGCGGTACCAGTCCAGGTGCCCGGAGACCTCGTAGAGGTGGCCCTTGGTGATGTGCGGGGTGTAGACGAACTCGTAGCCGGCCTCGACGTGGCGTGCGCGCGAGTAGTCTTCCATTTCCTTGCGGATGATGCCGCCGCGCGGGTGGAACACCGGCAGGCCCGAACCCAGCTCGTCCGGGAAGGAGAAGAGGTCCAGCTCGACGCCGAGCTTGCGGTGGTCGCGGCGCTCGGCCTCGGCGATGCGCTCCTGGTAGGCCTTCAGGGCATCCTTGGTCGGCCAGGCGGTGCCGTAGATGCGCTGCAGCTGCTGGTTGTCCTGGTTGCCCAGCCAGTAGGCGGCCGAGGTGCGGGTCAGCGCGAAGGCATTGGAGATCAGCTTGGTGTTGGGCAGGTGCGGGCCGCGGCACAAATCGCACCAAACCACGTCGCCGGACTTGCGGTCGACGTTGTCGTAGATGGTGATTTCGCCGGCGCCGACCTCGACGTTGACGCCCTCACCGGCGGAATCTGCCTCGTTGGCCTTGTTCAGCAACTCAAGCTTGTACGGCTCGTTGGCCATGGCCTTGCGGGCCTCGTCCTCGGTGACGACGCGGCGGGCGAACTTCTGGTTCTGGTTGACGATCTTAAGCATGATCTTCTCGAGGGTCTTCAAATCCTCGGGAGTGAACGGCTCGGCGACGTCGAAGTCGAAGTAGAAGCCGTCGGTGATGTAGGGACCGATGCCCAGCTTGGCATCCGGGCGCAGCTGCTGCACGGCCTGGGCCATCACGTGCGCGGTGGAGTGGCGCAGGACCTCGAGCCCGGCGGGCGAATCGATGGTCACGCGTTCGACGGCGGTTCCGGCCTCCAGCGGGCGGGCCAAATCGCGAAGCACGCCATCGACGTGCATGACTACTACCTCGCGGTCGTCAAAGTACAGCTCGGCCCCGGTAGTGCCGGCATTCACCTCGCGTTGTTCCCCATCGACGGTCAGTGTGATTTGCTCAAGCACTACGGCTCCTCGTTTCGTGGTTCGGCTTCAGGGCTTGTGGCGTACGGTGGCCACAGCCAGCCACCACCCAGCTTAACCGACGCCCGCGCGTGCCAACCAATCGAAAACCGTGCATGTCATCGTGTCCTGGCAGGGCAGTGCGAGTCGCGGGCCCGCTCCCGATGCACGGGCGGGGCAAGGTTGGGGAGCCAACCTTGGTCAAAACAACCGCTATCCAAGGTTATGGACCTATACCTTGGATAGGAATGCAGTCAGCCAAGGTTAGGGCCTCAACCCTGGCCAACCCTTGCTCGCGGTCGAAACGACCGCGCGGCGCCTGAATCCCAACGAAACAGCCGCCAACTCGGGGATCCAAAAGCTCGTTGATGCGGGAGCGCTCAAATTCGGTGGGCGCGGGAAACCCGTTCAAGCGTGGAGCGCCGCCGACGCCGTAGACGAGGCAGAGGGCCTCGTGCAGCGCATCGGCGAATATCGCGAGGACCTGTTGATGCCCAATGCGCGGGCCCATCTGTCCAAACGCGGGCTGCCGGGTTCCTGAGGCCGGCATTCAGCCCCTCTACTACTTGTCGACAAGCCGGGCTAGCATCTAGTCATGGAACCCAGGGTTAATCTCAGCAAGTCCGATCCTGCTGCGTATGCGGCGCTGCTCGCCATGAACAAGGCCGCCAGCGATTCCGCCGATGCCGCGGGAATCGATCCCAGGCTTCGCGAGCTGCTCAAGGTGCGGGCCTCGCAAATCAATGGCTGCACCTATTGCCTGCGCATGCATACCCGCGACGCCCTGAAACTCGGCGAGAGCACGGACCGCCTCGCCTTGGTCTCAGCGTGGGCCGACTCCGAATACTTCACGGCGGTGGAACGCGCGGCCTTGGCATTGTGCGAGTCCATCACCTTGGTCTCGGTGGACCACGTCCCGCATGGGGTGTACACCATGGCCAGGGCGGTGCTTTCCGACGAACAGATCTCTGCGGTCGCCTGGCTGAGCGCGGCGATCAACATGTTCAACCGGGTTGCGATCACGTCCCGCTACCCGGTCAAGCCCTAGGTGCGTCCCTGCGCCTGCAGGTAGGCGATGACCGCCAGGACCCTGCGGTGGTCCTGCGCGGCCATGGGCAGCTCGAGCTTGGCCAGGATGTTGCCCACATGTGTCTCCACGGTGCGTTCGGTCAGCCACAGGCGCTGGGCAATGCCCAGGTTGGTGCGCCCCTCGGCCATCAGCGCCAGCACCTCGCGCTCGCGCAGGGTCAGGGATTCCACGGTGCGGTTCGTGCGTGCCGCGCCGATGAGTTCGAGAACCAGTTCCGGATCCAGGGCGCTTCCACCCTCCCGCACCCGGCGCAGGGTGTCCAGGAATTCATTCACGTCCAGCACCCGGTCCTTGAGCAGGTAGGCAAAATATCCACCGGGGACCAACCGTGCAGTGTGTTTGGTTTCGATGCGCTGGGACAGCAGCACAATGCCAAGCCGGGGAAACTCGCCGCGCAGCACCACGGCGGCGCGCGCGCCGTCGTCGCTGAGATCCGGCGGCATGCGCACATCGCAGATCAAGACGTCGGGTCCCAGGGCCCTTGTTTGCAACACTGCCGCCTCGGCATCGCCGACGGCCGCGAGCACCTCGTGCCCGGCATCCACCAGCAGGTTCGCAAGCCCCTGGCGAAAGAGCGCGGAGTCCTCGGCAATCACCAGCCGCATGGCAGCACCGCCTCGATGGTGGTGCCGCAACCGCTCTCGCTGCTGACAACCAATTTTCCGCCCAACGCGTTGACCCTGTCGTCCAGCCCGGCAAGTCCTCCACCCGGGGTGCTCCGGGCTCCGCCGCGGCCATCATCACTGACATACAGCCTGATGGCCTGCCCCTCCGACCCCAGTCGCACGGTGATGCGCTGCGCCGCGGCATGCTTGTTCGCATTGTGCACCGCCTCCGCGGCCACGAAGTAGGCCGTCGCGCCAACAACCTCCGGCACATCGGCCAGGTGCCCGTCAATGTGCAGCGACACGGGGGTCGGGGACCTGCCGCTGAGTTGGCGAAGTGCGGTCTCGAGCCCCTCGTCCAGGGCGCTGGGCCTGATGCCGTGGGCAATCTGCCGCAATTCGGCCACCGCGGTGGAAAGCTCGGCGACCGCGGCGTCAAGCTGGGCGGCAAGTGCCCGGGCATCGGCCGGCAGGCGCCGCTGCATGAGCCGAAGTCCCATGCCCAGGGCAACCAGCCGTTGCTGCGCACCGTCGTGCAGGTCTCGCTCGAGGCGCTTGCGTTCGCCGAGCGAGGCCAAGAGCAGGCGCGTGCGGCTGGCATCAACTTCGGCCAGCGCCCCGGAAAGTTCAACCTGCTGCCGCCCCACCTCCAGCATCAGCGCCAGCGCCCTGGTGGCCTCGGCGTTGAACACCCGGCCGCGCCCCGGACCCGGAATGAGGATCCCGGAGACCTTCCCGGACAGGGCCACGGGTATCCCGGAGTCCGCCCCAAGCCGGGAACCGCTCGCATCGCAAAAACCGTCGCCGGACGAGAGGGCATAGCCGATCCGCAGCTGGGGGTCGGCGGTGGCGGCGCGCAGGATCCCCTCGAGGTCCGCAGGCCGTGCCGCATGGGTGAAGACCCGGTTTTCAAACGCCTTCAGGGTCTCGACGAGGCGCTCGTGCTCGGCGTAGACCAGGCGGCCGATCAGGCGTTGGATGCGTGGCCGCAGCGCCATCAGGACCACTGTCCCCGCGGCGGTGCCGGCCACGACCAGTGCCATGGCCGGACGGGACCCAGTCCCGGGCCACCACATCAGCAGCACGGCCAAGGCCACGACGGCACCGAGCACCGCACCCACGCCCATCGCCGAGACCAGCACGCGCCCGGCGTCAAAGAGGTCCTCGTGCAGAATCGCCAGGCCGATGGCAGCGGGGATGAACAGGTACATGGCCGCCAGCCCGAGCATCACGATGGATTCGTTGCGGTTCACCAGGTAGCCGGCCCAGCACAGTAGCAGGGTTGCGGGAATGCCGGTCCCGGCCAGCGCCAGCCAGCGGATCTGGTTTCTTTCGGCGGGATCGGCCCGCCTGAATCGCCTGCCTAGGTCTACGACGCTGAGCACCAGGAGGGCCAGAAAGCCCGGCAACAGGGCGACGGCGGCAATGTCTGCACCGGGCACCGAACCCAGCCCCCGGTGCTGCTGCTGAAATGGATCTCCATAGGGTGCGGGGCTCAAGGCCGCCAAGACCCCGAAGGCCGCGGCGACTGCCGCAAGCCCGGCAGCCAGTCGCCGGGCGGACCGATCACCCAGGATTCCAGAGGGAAACACCAGGAGCATCAGCGCCCACGGCAGGTAGAGCAGCATCCAGGCACCCTGGGCCAAGGAGATCCACAGGCCGTTCACCGGGAGGGCACTGGATGCTTTCGCGGCCGCGAGATAGGTGTCGGTGCAGCCCACGGCGAGGATCACCAGCCCTGCGCAACCCAGGAGCGCGCCCACGCCCTGGCGCGGCAGGCGACGGGTGATGAGGTGCCCCAAGACGAGCGCGGGCAGGGACATGAAGATGCAGAGCCCCAGCCAACGTGCGGCGGGCGCATCCACGCCGGAAGTCAGCGCCCATGCCGCCAACGACAACGACACCGCCGCCAGCGGAAGCACTGCAATCGAAACCGCGCGGGCCCATGCCATGGGCACAGCATAAGCCCGGATCCATGGTTGGGCCCTCCGTGCCAGCACCGAGGTTTTTCAGGTGCCCTCCACGATTCGTGCTGCGCCGCATCCGCCCATGCTGGGGTTGTGGCTGACGAACCCATCGCCGCCCCCTATCAAGGAAGGCAAGACCATGACACGGATGAACGAGGTGCGCGCCGAGTCTTCGTCGCTGGCTGCGGCGCGGGACATGCGCACCTTTTGGCGGATCGCCGCCGCCCTGGTCATTACGCTCGGCCCGCTGGGAATCCTCGTGATCCGAGCCATCATGCCGTACTGGACCACCGATGCCCCGGCGTCGGTGGTGGCCCAGTCCCTGGCCCATGGGTCGACGTTGGACTTCATGGTGTGGTCCGGACTCTTCTTCGCCCCGGCATTGCTGTTGGGCGTTGTGGCGATCGCATATGTGGCCAGGCGGGGATCGCCTGCCTTGGCCACCATTGGCGGCGCGCTCACGTTTGTTGGATGGAGCATGGGTGCGACCACGGTCAACATGGACTACTTGGTCTCGCAATTGGGTGCCAGCGGTTTCGGCCAACCGAGCATTACCGCGATCGGTGTCGCACTCCAAGACAGCACTTTCGCGGCCGTGGGAGGAATCATCTGGCTCATTGGACACATCGGGGGCATGGTGCTGATTGGCATTGCGCTGGGGCGGGCCGGAATCATCAAATGGTGGGCGGCCATTGCCCTGATGGTCTCCCAACCGTTCCATTTCATTGCGGCAGTGGTGATTCCCAGCAGGCTGCTTGACGTGACGCTAGGCTGGGGCCTGACGACCGTGGCGAGTTTCATGGTGAGCCTGGCCGTCCTGCGCATGGGCAACGGCGAATGGGACCTGCCGCCCAGCAAGCGGGTTACCGGCCGACACTAAGTTGGACGCGAAATTGACGGATCGCCCCGGCCTTCACCGTCCTGGTGGGGAATCGGGGCCTTCCTATTGCTGCGGCTCGTTCCTGCGAAACCGCAGTTCCCGCTCCGTCCCTCGAAGAACCCGCAACAAGGGCCTGACCGGCAATTTGCTGCCGGTTGAGTGGCTATCCGTTCGGCCGCTGCGGCAGGTATTGCACCGCCCACTTGTTCCCGTCCGGATCGGCAAAGTGAACGAAATGCCCCCACGGCTGGATGTCGATGTCGCTGACATCCACGCCGTTGGCCTTGAGCTGGTCGTGGGCGACCTGGATGTCGCTGACCACCATCTGCAGGCTGGGTGCGGTCCCGGGCGCCGCATCGCTCAGTCCCTCGCCAATGGTGATCGAGCAGGCTGACCCCGGCGGGGTCAGCTGGACGAAGCGGATCGACTCGGTGGGCCGCTCGTCGTAGTCGGCGTTGAACCCGACCTTGTTCACGTAAAAATCCTTGGCGCGGTCCACATCGGACACGGGGACAAACACAAGCTCCAGTTTCCAATCCATGCTGCACACGCTAACGCCGCCACGAAACCCGTGTAAAGGGGTTGTGGGACTCACCGAACCCGTGCGCGGCGAAGCACTCGATGGCAACGTCGCGCAACCGGGCCCATTGGGTCAGATCCTCGCTGCCCGGTTGTATGGCACGCCTGGCTGCGTTATGAATAGATGTGTAAAGTGTGAATAAATAGAATTCATACCATTTCACCGGCAGGAGATCCGATGCCAAGCTTGCAAAACCCGTTCCGGCCGACCTTCGGCAGGACTCCCCCGGAGCTGATTGACCGAAACGACACCTTGGAAGAGTTCGAATACGGTCTGCGCATCCGATCCGGCGTCCTGGGTTTGCTGAGCATCATCACCGGGGCCCGCGGCGTGGGGAAGACCGTCATGCTCAACGAGGCGCAGGGGCTGGCGCAGGAGCAGGGCTGGGCCGTCATCTCCGAGACTTCCACCGCAGGCTTCCTGGCAAGGATCGCAGACTCCGCACTCCTCATCGATGAGGAATTGGGTGACGGCCCGCCACCCAGGAAAATTCTTGCGTTCTCGGCCGCCGGCTTCGGGGTCACCACGCAGCTTCCCCGGGAGCGCCAGGTCGAGTTCCGCAATCTCGGTGCGAAGCTCTTGCATCGCCTGGATGAAAATGGCACCGGGCTGTTGATCACGCTGGATGAAATCCAGGACGCCGACCGCAGTGAATTGCTGCAGCTGGCCGCCGTCATCCAGCACTGGGTGCGGGACGGGCTGCCCATCAGCTTCGTTTGCGCCGGCCTGCCGGCTGCGATCTCCGACATCCTCAACGAAGGCGTGGCGACCTTCCTTCGCAGGGCCGACAAGATCGACCTGCACTCCGTCGAGGTTCGGGATGTCAGGGATTCCTACGCGCGGCAATTCTCGGCGGCCGGGATCCGGTTTCCCGACGGGTTCCTGGAAGAGGCGGCCGAGGCGAGCTTCGGCTACCCGTTCCTCATCCAGCTGATCGGCTACTTCCTGTGGAAGGAAGCCGAACGGGGTGGGGGCGCGGTTGACCGGGAATCAGCGGACAAGGCAGTTGCCGCGGCCCTGAAGCGAAACATCCGCATGGTTGTCGGCCCGGCCATCTCCAAGGCCTCCGACCGGGACATGGACTATCTCCGGGCGATGTCCCGCGACAACGGCCCGTCCAGCACCGCCGCGGTGGCCCAGCGCATGAAGGCCTCGCTGCAATTGGCCGCCAACTACCGCGCCCGCCTCATTGAGGCCGGGCTGATCGAACCGGCCGGACGCGGCGAAGTCAGGTACTCGATTCCTGGATTGCGCGAACACCTGCGCAACGGGGAACGTCTCGGCTAACCAATAACCCCGGCGCAATCAGGCACCCAGATAGCCGCGGGTGTCCAGGTCCTCGGCGGCCATGCGTTGGGCCAACGACATCCCGGTGTGCTTCACGGCAGGCCCGGCGGCGGAGGACCCGAAGTCCTCGTTGCGCGCCCTGGCGGGGTCGGCCAGGTAGCCCGGAGCCGGCAGCGTGCCCTTTTCCGACAGGTCCCAGGCATCGAGCGCCTGCAGGCTGATGCCGCGGGGCCCGGTGCGGCGGGTGAGCCCGTGGATCAGCAGCAGCCGGGTGGAGAAGAGCAGCGGGCCGCAACGCCGCTGGGCCTCGTGGAAGAACGTTGCATCGACGCAGCCGGTGCCGTCGTCCACCGAGATGAACACGACCCGTCGCCCGCCGCGCATCGGCGGGGTCTGCGTGGCCACCCGCACCCCGGCCACCAGGACCTCGGTGCCGTTGCGCATGCCCAGCAGGTCCTGCGCGCGCGAGACGCCCAGGGAGTCCAGCAGCGGGGCGTGGGATTCCATCAGGTGCGCACTGACATCGATGGACATCAGGTCCAGCTCGGTGCGCACCACCTCGCCCAAGGGCGTGTGCGCCGCCCCGATCGCCATGTTGGAAAGCTCCACGTCCCCCAGCGGCAGGGCAAGCTGCCCGGGAATCGGCCGGTAGCGCTGCGGCAGGGTCTTTCCCGGTCCGGCACGCAGGTGCTCAACCAGGTCGGCACGGTTCCCGCGCCCGACATCGGCCTGCAGCGAATCGAAGGCGCCCAGCGCGGCAAAGTGGTTCAGCGAGGTGCGGGTGAGCCCGGAGCGGGCCCGCACGTCGGCGATCGAGTCGTAGGGCTGTCCGGCCGCCACCCGGGAAACCTCGCGTTCGGAGACCCCGCGGATCCCGCGCAGGGAGATCCTGATGCCGAATCGTCCCGGGGGCGCCGCCCCCACGGCCCGCGGCACCACCGGCAGCGCCGCCGGAGGCAGCAGCCCGTCGAGCCTTTCCACCTTGTAGCCGGGCGCGGAGCGGTTGATGTCCAGCGGCAGGATTTCGATGCCCATGCGCCGGGCCTCGGCCACCAGCAGGCGCTTGGGGTACATGCCGGGGTCGTGTTCCCAGATGCCGGCCAGGAAGGCCTCGGGGTGGTGGGCCTTGAGCCAGGCCGAGTGGTAGGTGGGCACGGCGAAGGCCGCCCCGTGGGCCTTGCAGAACCCGAAGGACCCGAAGGCCGCCAGCGTGTGCCAGACCTCGTCGATGACTTCCAGGGAATAGCCGCGCCCCAGGGCCCGGGAGCGGAAGAGGGACTCCACCGCCGGCTCCGCCTTCGGGTTGCCCAGCAGCCTGCGGTAGACATCGGCCTTGGCCAGCCCGCAGCCGGTCATCACGTGGAAGATCCGCAGCACCTGTTCGTGGAAGACGGTGACCCCGTGGGTCTCGGCGAGCGCGGGTGCCAAATCCGGGTGGGGGTATTTTTCGGGTGCGAATCCGTGGCGGTTTTCCAGGTAGGGCTTGACCATGTTGGATTTCATGGGTCCGGGGCGGAAGAGGGAGATGTCGATGATGAGGTCGTTGAATTCCCTGGGCGCGAGCTTGCCGATGAGTTCGCGCTGTCCGGGTGATTCGATCTGGAAGCAGCCCAGGGTGTGGGTGGAGCGGATGAGTTCGAAGGTGGGTTCGTCGTCCAGTGGGACCAGGGCGAGGTCGATGGCGCCGTTGGGCAGGATGTAGTCGGGGATTTCCCCGGGCTTGGCTCCCTGGTGTCCCCCCGCCTTGGCGACTGCCTGTGCGTCGGGGTGGAGGCGCTGGATTTCCTCCAGGGCGTAGGTGATGGCCGATTGCATGCGCACCCCCAGCACGTCGAGCTTGAGCATGCCCATGGGGTCCATGTCGTGCTTGTCGAATTGGCTCATGGGCAGCCCGATCCCGCTGGGTTCCACGGGGGTTCGTTCGAGCAGGTGCGCGTCGGAGAGGATGACCCCGCAGGGGTGCATGGAGATGTGGCGGGGCAGCCTGTCGAGGCGTTCGGTGAGGTCCACGAGCAGGTCGAGCTGTTTTTCGGTGCCGAGGCGGTCGGCGAAGGGGGCGAGTTCGGGTTTTTCCTCCAGGGCTTCGCGGAAGGACGAGGCGGAGAAGCGCCAGAGCTGCTTGGCGATCACGTCGATGTCTTCCTCCTCCATGCCAAGGGCCTGGCCGGCGTCGCGTACAGCCCCCCTGGCGCGGTAGCCGTTTTGCATGCTCATGAGGCTGACGCGTCGGTGCCCGAAGCGGTCGAAGATCTTTTGGTAGATGTTGTGGCGTTGGGCGGATTCGACGTCGATGTCGATGTCGGGCAGGGTGGCGCGGTCGCGGGAGAGGAAGCGTTCGAAGAGCAGGTCGTGGGCCAGGGGGTTCACCTGGCTGATGCCGATGAGGTAGTTGACCAGTGAGGAGGCGCCGGACCCTCGGGCGGCGGAGCGTATCCCCATCCCGGTGATCATGGAGCTGACTTCCGCGACGGTGAGGAAGTAGGGGGCGAAGCCGAGGTCGGAGATGGTGGACAGTTCGGCCTGGAGTCGGTGGCGCAGCGCGGGGTCGTTGGCATCGGCGGGGAGCAGCCGGGTGATTCCGGCTTCCGCGCGGGCGGCGAGTTCGCTGTCGGGTTCGGCGGTGATGCCGATGATGTGTGCCTCGGGGACCACGGGGATTCCCCATCCGGTGTCGGGGACCGGGTCGATCCGTGCCCAGTCGGCGAGCGCGGCGGTGTTGCGCAGCAGGGTGGCAGCCAGGGTGGAGTCGGAGGCGTAGCGGGCGATTTCGGTGGCGAGGTGGTGCATGTGCCCGGCGGGCTTGAGCCAGCCCTGCCCGTTGGGTTGGATGTCGTTGAGGGTTTCCAGGGAGCTCAGCGCCCGCGCGGAGTCCAGGACGTCGGCGGTTGCAGCCCCGTCGGGGTCCGTGTAACGCACGGCGTTGGTGAGGATGGGGGCGATGTCAGCGGAGGCGGCGCAGCGCAGCATGCGGATGGCGTGTGCGGTGCTGAGCCTGTCCCCTGGGTTGTTCAGGTGGGTGGTGATCTCCACCCGCAGTGCCTCGGGTCCCAGCAGGCTGCGCCAGGTGTGCAGGGCGGTGCGTGCCTGGGAGTAGTGGCGGTGTCCGGTGGCCAGGCCGATGTCGGAGCCCGGCCCCAGCAGGATGGTCAGCAGCACCTCCCCCTGCGGGCCCAGTGCATGGGTGGCCAGTTCCTCGCGGGTGATGCCGATGTGGCCTTGGGGCGCAGCCGTGGCCGGGGCTTTTTGGTGTGCTGCGGTGACCAGGCGGCAGAGTGCCGCGTACCCTGCGCCGTTGTCATGCCCCCTGGCCAGGGCGACGATGCGTCCGGCCGTGCGCATGGGCAGGGGCTTGCCGTGGGCGGCCCGGGGCGGTGCGGGTTCAAGGATGGCAAGGTCCACCCCGAGGATGGGGTCGATTCCGTGCTCGATGCAGGCCTTGAGGTGCTTGACGCTTCCGTAGAGTCCGTCGCGGTCGGTGATGGCCAGGGCGTCCGCCCCGTCGGCGAGCGCCGCGGCGACAAGGTTCTCGGGCCAGGAAACCCCGTAGTGTGCGCTGAAGGCCGAGGCGACGTGCAGGTGGGTGAAGCCCATGCCGGTGTGCCCTCCTTGCCTGTTCCCGCTCCTCCACCTTTGTTCCATGCGCCCCGAGAGGGGGCCTGGCTGTGTTTGGGCTTGGGGTCCGGGTGGGCACCGCGCCCGCTGGAGGGATGACACCATCATATTAGAACGTGTGTTCGATTCAAGTCCCGGAACGACCCCACTGCGCAATCACGGTGGACAGGCAACCAAATCCCGCCACTGACCTGTGGCGGGATTATTCCGGTGAGAATGCCCACCCCGGTCCCCGGGGGCTAGATCCCCTCGCCGGCCCCGAGCCTGTCGAGGGCCACCAGATAGGCCTCGGAATAGCTGGGGAACTGCGGCACCGCGTCGCGCAGGACCCTCAGCGGGGTCTCGCCCCTGATGGCCATGGACGCCTGGTGGATCCATTCGCTGGCCTGCGGGGCAATGGCCCAGGCTCCGACCAGGACCCTGCGATGCCGATCCACCAGGATGCCAAGGTCACCGTGCGGGTCTTGTTCGTAGGTCCAAGGCCGGGCGATCGTCTCGGGCAGGTTGACCTGGATGGACACCGCGTCGATCCCGCGCCCCTCGGCCTGTTCGCGGGTGAGGCCGACGGCGGCGATTTCCGGGGCGGCGAACACCACGCGCGGGATCCCGTCATAGCTCGCGTTTCGGTCCCTGCCCAGGATGCAGTCGGCGACGATGCGCCCCTGGTACTTGGCCACGTGGGTGAAGGGCATGATCCCGGTGACGTCCCCGATGGCCCAGAGCCCCTCTGCCGCCCAGCAATGCTCGTCCACCCGCACGTTGCCGCGGCCATCGAGGGTCGCCCCCGCCCTGGCCACATCCAGGCCCTCGGTGCGCGGGGTGCGCCCGGTGGCGAAGATGACGGCGTCGGCCACGACCTCTCCGCCTTCGCGCAACGCCAGGATGCTGCTTCCATCGTCCCCGCGCCGCCCGACGGCCACGGAGCTGTTGGCCATGACCTTGACCCCGCGCTCGCGCAGGTACCCTTCGGCGAGCGCGGAGACCTCGGGCTCCTCGCGGCCCAGCAGCCGTGCGCTGCGATTCAGCACGGTGACCTCTACCCCGAATCCGGACAGGAAGAACGCCGTTTCCAGGGCCACTGCGCTTCCGCCCACGATGGCCACCGAGTGGGGCAGCGTGTCGAGCGTATAGACCTCGCGGTTGGTCCAGGCGGTGATGTCGCCGATCCCGGGGAAGTCGGGAATTGAGGGCGAGGTCCCGGTGGCGATGATGATGTGGTGTGCCAGGTATTGTTCCCCGTTGGCCACCACGTGCCCGGGACCCGAGATGGAGGCTTTCCCGCGCACCACCGTTGCCCCGCGCCGGGCGTACCCCTCGGCTTGGGCGCTGTCATCGAGGTGTCGAGCCATGTAGTCGCGGTAGTCCCTGGCCTTCTCCCAGTCCAGGGTGCTCGAGGAGGCACCCGCGGCGCCGTCGGCCTCGATGTTCACCTCAGGTCCACGCAGGATCGTCTTGGAGGGAATGCAGGCCCAGTAGGCGCATTCCCCGCCAATGAGTTCGGATTCGAAGACCACGACCTTCTTGCCGGCGGTCAGCAGCCGATCGGCAACGACCTCGCCCCCGGGGCCCATGCCGATGATTGCCGCATCGAATACTTCTTCCATCTGAGCACTCCCGTGGTTAGGTTCCTCGCGGCCGTCATCCAGGCGCCTGCTCCCTAGCCTTGCACCTCGCCCCTCCAACAACCAGAGTCCACGGCCGCGAACCCGGTGACCGGCGCGGGGTCTTGTGGTCCGATCCTTCGCACTAGGCGCTCTCCCGGTAGGCCTCGGGCATGCGAATGATGCGCCAACGGCCGGTCTCAACCTGCCGGGAAACCTCAAAGGTGCGCAGCGGCCCCACGCCGGCGAGCTTGACCTGCAATTGCCAGACCTCGTAGTCCACGAGTCCCGGCCCGCGTCCGCGTTCGGCGCGCAATTCCTCGGTCCACCATTTGCGCCGCTCGAACCAGCGCACCGGCTCGGCCGCCAGCTTGTATTCCCGACCCTGCCAGCGCAGGCGAATCGGCACCCCCGCCGGCGTGCAGTCAACTTCGATCGACTGGGTAAAGATTCCCATTCGCTCGCCACCTTCCCCTCGCACAAACGTGCCCGTTGCCGCCACACCCCGAAGAGGTGGACGGCGGCAGCGGGCCGCACCCATGCACTGAACCATTTTATTAGAAACTTTGTTCTATACAAGAGGAGACTAGAACGCATGTACGACGATTTGTTGTTTCGGTGCCCTATTGCCCGGGTCTCACGTGGGCCTATGCTGGGGAGCATGACTTCAAGCACGCCTCCGGCCATCACTGCGCTCACCCTTGGCGTGCGCGACGTCCAGCGCTCACGCGACTTCTACGTCACGGGCCTGGGCTTCCGCGAAATCAACTACATCCCCGGCGAGATCCTGTTCGTCCAGGCGGGGTACGGGCTGATGCTCGCACTGTGGAACGTCGAATCCATGCCCGGTGAATACGGGGAAGTCGGGCACGGCCCGTTGGCCTCGCCGCTATCCGTGGGGCACAACAGCGCAAGCGTCGAGGAGGTCAACGAGCTCTACGCCAGGGCACTTGCCGCCGGCGCGACCTCGATCGGCGCACCGACCCTCCGGGAGTGGGGCGGCACCAGCGCCTGCGTGGCCGACCCCGACGGGTTCCGCTGGGACTTTGTGCACAACCCGTCCTTCGCCATCGACGACGACGGGACCGTCACCGGTGTCTAGCCGGCACCGATGCACCCCCCTCATCGCTGGAAATTCCGGCCGCCCGTGAGACTCTCCAACCTGCCGATCCGCCGCATCGCCGAAGACGGGCTTTCCCCCGCGCCCCGCGACCAATGGCCCCACACCCTCCCGCCGGTGCGCCAGCTTCTCGACCAGGGTCTGGACTTCGGTCCGGCCACCATATTCGTGGGCGAAAACGGCTCGGGAAAGTCAACCCTGGTGGAGGCCGTCGCCCTCGGCTACGGACTCTCGCCCGAGGGCGGCTCCACCGGCGCACAGCACAGCACCCGGGTCACGGAATCGGGCCTGGAGCGGCACCTGCAGCTGGTCAGGAACGTCGGCGCGAGCCGGCGCGGCTACTTTCTTCGCGCCGAAACCATGCACGGGCTTTACACCTACTTGGAAGACAATCCCTCCACGCGGCGCAAGGACCCGGAATTCCACACCATGAGCCACGGCGAGTCGTTCCTCGAGCTCATGGTGGACAGGTTTCGCGAGGGCGGTCTGTGGGTGTTGGACGAGCCCGAGTCGGCACTCTCGTTCTCCGGATCCCTGGCCCTGGTGGGCATCCTGAAGGACCTGATCGCCGAGGGAAATTCCCAGGTCGTCATGTCCACGCATTCGCCGCTGCTGGCGGCCCTGCCAGGAGCAGACATTTATGAAGTCGGCCCATGGGGATTGCGTGCCGGCGAATGGGAAAGCCTCGATCTGGTCGCCAATTGGCGATCCTTCATGAACATGCCCGGACGCTACCTGCGGCACTTATAGAAAAGGGGTGCAGGGCACTTGGCCCTGCACCCCGGAAAAGCAATCGGCGGTTACTGCTCGGAATCGCCCTCGGTCCGGTCCGGGTCGAAGTCGGTCGGCAACGCCCCGCCTTCACTCTTCCACTTGGAGAGCTGCTTCTCGCTCACCATCCGTTCGTCGGTGTTGGGTGTCAGGTTGTTCTCAAACTCTTCATTTTCAGCGTTCGGTGTGTCTGCACTCATGTGGCCCACGCTATCGCCTTTCGCCGGGTTTCCACAGCATCGGTTTCCGATAGGGCATGTCCCCGCGGACAAACCGGGGCAAGGCCTCAGTCCATCTTCGCCAAACGCGACTTGAAGATTAGGAAGATCCCATAGCATCCCAGCCCGAACCCGATGAAGGCGAGCACGTAGACCCCGAAGGGCTGCGCCCGCACCGACTTGAGCGCGCCATCCAGCCCCGTGGACTCCTCCGGGTTCGCCTGCAACGTCGCCACGATGAACAAGAGCCCGAGCAGGAAAAGCGCAATGCCCTTCGCCACGTAGCCAACAACACCCACGACCTCGGTGACCCTGCGCAAGGTTCCTGAAGCGGGCAGCTCCACCTGCTTGGTGAAGGACTTCATGAGGCCCCTGACGACAAACACGATTCCGGTGATGGCAATGCCGGCGCCCACGGCCATCAGGAGCAGCGGACCGCCGGGCATCTGCATGACCTGGGCCGAGGCATCACTGGTGGATTCACCGCTGTCCTTGCGGTTGCCCAGGGCAAAGGAGGCAAAGCTCGCGGCCAAGGCAAGGAATACGACTCCCCGCCCGGCGGCAGCCAGCTTCTTGCCCATTCGTTTTTTTGCCGGCGCGTTCCGGTAGCCAAAGACCACACCGCTGGCTTCCCACAAACCCAATGCAAGGCACGCGGACGCGCCGATCCAGAGCAAGGCGTACCCTGCAGGCTGGGCGGCAAGCTGCGCAAGCGCCCCATCCTGGTCGGCTTCCCCGGATTCCCCGAAGGCCAACTGGATGGCGATGACCCCGATCAGCAGGTGCAAGATGCCACTGACCACGAAACCGGCTCTCGCGACCGCTACAAAGGCCCGGGAATTCGAGGCCTGTTCGGTCGCGTCAACGGCACCCTGAATGTTTTTTTTGATGGTTTTCCCCCTTCATGCGAAACCGTCCAAGAAGCTTTCCGGTAATAACCACATCCTGCCATCCTTGCAGGCAACCGCATACGCATCTGCACCCCGGCTAAGCGCCAGAGCTTTGGCAGTGTTACTCTTTGGGCATGGTGGTACGCCGTTTGGAAAGCCTTGGTCTGATTATCGGACCCTTGCTGTTCGCCCTGTCACCGCTCTTCTGGATCGACGGACACTATGGAGTGACCGGCGGGCTTCTCATTGCCATAGCCGCCGTGCCCTGGGTGTACGGACTCATTGGGGAATACAACGCCCTCCGCCCCCGGTTTCCCCTTCTGTCGGGGCTATGGATGCTTCTGGTGCTGATCGGCATGTTCGGCACCGTCGCGTTCGGGCTGCAAGGCGTGTTTGAGAGTGTGTTCGGTATCACCGAGTTTCGCTCGCTAGCTACTTTCGACATCTACCCACTCCCGGTGGCTATTGTGCTGATTCTGGCCGGACCGCTCTTTCCGGTCGCGCTTTTGTCCTTGGGCGCAATGCATTGGTGGACCGGGCTCACGCCCCGCTGGAGCGCTGTGTTGTTGGTATTTGCGGCGGCTGCGTTCCCGGTTGCGCGGATATCTCGATCTGTCCCAGTTGCGTTCATCGCTGACCTCGTCATGCTCGCAGCCTTCTGTGTGGTCGCCTGGTTTGCCTGGCATCGAAGGGACGAGGAATCCATATAACTTGCGGCTTGCGCTCAATGATGCAGAACTCTGACCCTGATTTCCAGAACATCGCAAGAAAGGTGCGCTCCCATGACCACCCACTTCTATACTGCTTCAAGCCTCGACGGGTTCATCGCCACCCCCGAGCATTCCCTTGAGTGGCTGTTCAAGCAGGACTTCGATTTCGAAGGCCCCATGGCATACCCAGAGTTCGTGAAAGGAATTGGCGCTCTCTTCATGGGTGCTTCCACGTATGAGTGGCTACTGAGCAACCAAGATGAGTGGGGCTACGAGCAGCCGGTCTGGGTATTCACTCATCGCGACCTGCCCGTTCCAGAAGGCGCAGATATCCGCTTTGTTCAGGGTTCAGTGACGCAGGCTCACGCAGAGGCCGTCCTAGCTGCGCAGGGAAAAGATATTTGGGTGGTGGGCGGTGGCGACCTTGCTGGCCAGTTCGCAGATGCTGAGCTACTCGACGAAGTCTGGGTACAGTTCGCGCCGGTAACACTTGGTTCCGGCCAGCCTCTCCTTCCGCGAAATCTGCAACTCGAAATCATTGACCACGCTCGCAATCGCGATTTCATTTGCATTCGATACCGGGTACTCCGAGAGACGCCTCACCCGTAGATCTTGAAATCCGCCGCAGACTCGCGCGCAGGCAGGAAGTGATCCACAGAATCGATCACTTGACAGACTGGAAAGTGATAGCTTAATCTTTCCAACATGGAAAGTAATGAGATTCAACAACAGCTCCGCGAGGCCGAGCGGGCAGCCGCCGCGCCCCATATCGCTCTCCCCAGGTCCCCCTGGTGGCACACTCTCCTGATCAGCCTCACGGGTCCAGCCCTCGTGCTGCTCGTGACGCAAACGCAGGGATTGTTTTCCGAGCGCACCCCTTTGGGGTCTATCCCGACCCTTACGATCGTGCTCATTGCACTTGTCGTGATCCTCGACCAAAGAAAACGCCGCGGCGTCACCCCAAAGGGCAAGGCTCCCCAAGAAATCCGCCGAGTTTTCAACTGGTACTTACTCGGCACGATCATACTCATAGCAGGCGTCTTCGCGCTGGCCGTCACGAGTTCACTCTGGGTAAGCATTCCGGTAAGTTTCGTGGCATGCCTGGGTGGGCTGACCTGGTTCGGCATCGCCTACGAGCGGGCTGCCGATCGTGTACGGGTTCGACTGGCATGATTTCCGACCTCGACCCGGTCATTCACGCGCCCAAACGGCTCGCGCTTATGGCACTGCTTGCCCACGCTCAAGACGCAGATTTCGGGTTTGTGCGCGATGCATTGGGGGTCAGCGATTCCGACCTCTCCAAGCAGGCCACTGCTCTGACTGAGGCCAGCTACATCACGGTCGCCAAGGCGGGCCGCGGGCGAGGCGGCACGACCACATTTCGAATCACCAAGCAAGGTCGCACCGCGTACGAAAAACATCGGGCCGCACTAGAAGCCTTGCTCGCGGGGAGCAATTTCAGCGTCTCGTCTGACAGCACTGTAGCTAAGGAGTCGTAGCCAGACGGCATGGCACTCATCAGGCCTCCCGAATAAGCTTCAACCATGACCGATTCACAACCACAGAACGCATCCGGCTCAGTTTCTCCGAGGATCGGCCTGCCCGGTATCGCCGCAATCTTCTTTACGCTCACGCCGATCCTCTTGATTCTCGGCTGGATGATCTTCATGGGCACCTCAAGCCGTGATTTCTTCTCCGGAGCCCCCTTTCAAGCCATGCTCGGAACGTTTTTGATCTTGATCGGCCTATTGTGCCTGTTCTCTGCGCTTCTGCTTGTGGGAGTTCGTGTCATCGCCCAACAGCACCTCAACGTGCTCGTTCAGCTCAGCAGCCCCCGCCCGGAGTAACAAACTGGGCCATTCACGGAGGAAATCTTCGTCGTGACGCAGTCGATTTGCGCGGCCCGACCACCTTCAAAAACGGGTTCTCACGCATCGAGAATGATTGCTAACGTTGCCTCACGTGAAGGAAATCAACATCGCAAACCCACACGAGTACGACCACACTCACTCGTCCTCCGCCGGGTCTGGGTGGCTTCGCGCTTCGGTGTTCGGTGCGATGGACGGCCTCGTCTCAAACACCGGCCTCATTTCAGGTATTGCCGCAGCAGGCGCTTCCCCTGGCATTATCGCGATCACCGGTATCTCGGGCCTCATCTCTGGCGCGATCTCAATGGCGCTTGGCGAATACACCTCCGTGCGGACGCAGAACGAGCAGCTTCAAGTTGAGATCGACACCGAGCGCGACGCCCTCACTCGCAATCCAGAAGGCGAGGAGGCCGAACTCTCGATCATGTTCGAGTCGCTCGGCATGCACCCTAGTACAGCTCGCGATGCCGCTTCACAGGTGCACGCGAACACCGAACAGGCGCTCAGAGTGCACCTCGCGCACGAACTTGGCTTGAGCCCCGACGAAAAGCAATCGCCGAGGGTGGCGGCAATCGCATCTCTTGTCTCCTTTAGCGTGGGTGCGATTATCCCGGTCCTTCCGTTCCTGATCGGCTTCGGAACCCTCGGGTGGGGGCTCCTCTTCGGCGGAGTGGGTCTTCTCGCTGCGGGCTTCGCTGCCGCAAAGTTCACTGACCGCAACCCCTTCGCGAGCGCGGGCCGCCAGCTGCTCTTCGGCGGCATCGCCGTCGCGGCCACCTATGGCATTGGTACGCTCCTCGGGGTCTCACAACTCGGTTAATCGGCGAAGATCGAGCCCACACTCTTCAGCAGCGCCCAATTGGCTTGGTGATCCTCAAAATCACGCGATCCTCGCAATTCGAATCTCTGCTGTGGCCGTAGGCTTAACGCATGCCAAGCCCGGAGTTCGTCGACGCAGTGCTCGACGTCATCAGGCGCATCCCGCCAGGGCGCGTCATGACATACGGTGACATTGCGCACGCACTTGGGTCCAACGCTCCGCGGGCAGTCGGTCGAGTGCTCGCCTACTACGGCCACGCCGTCACCTGGTGGCGAGTCGTGCCGGCGAGTGGACTGCCACCGCAGGGACACAGTCGTCTCCCGATGACACACCGCCACTGTTCTCCGGCGCGGGGCCGGGTGAAACTTCGCGCGAGCGTTTAGACCCAGAGGGTGGCCACCGCCATGGCAATCAGTGCGGTGCCGCCGGTGCCGTGGGCCAGGCCGGTCGGAACCTCGAGGCCCTTCTTGATCTTCCGACGGCCCAGGAGGGCTGCGACGAAGACGCCGACGGCCAGCAGGAGCTTGACGGCGATCTTGGCATGGTTGACCTGTCCGTCACCCATTTCGGCCAGTCCGACCAACAGCAGGCCGGTGACCAGCTGGGCGATTGCGCCATACCACTGCCAGATGTTCACGGTCGGGGTCTTGAACGTGGCGAGCCAGCCGCCGACGATCGCGGCTGCACCCAAAACGTGCAGAAATATGAGGATTGCATGCAAAAAGGTCATGCCAGCAAGCCTAATGGAAACTGCACACCACAATGAATTCGTCCCGGCAATGGTGGTCGAGAACATAGCAAAGGGGACGGTCACCGCCCAAGGGCAGTGGCCGTCCCCTTTCACAGGCTACCTGGGGTTAGAGGCCCAGATCGGCTTCGAAAGCGCCTTCCTCAAGGCGTGCCTTCAGCGTCTGCAGGAAGCGACCTGCATCGGCACCGTCGACCAAACGGTGGTCGTAGGTCAGCGACAGGTACATCATGTGGCGGATGGCGATGGTGTCGTCGCCGTCGACGCCGGTCACCACAACCGCACGCTTCACGATGGAACCGGTTCCCAGGATGGCAACCTGCGGCTGGTTGATGATCGGGGTGTCGAAGAGCGCGCCGACCGAACCGATGTTCGTGATCGAGAACG
The DNA here is from genome assembly GCF_030512175.1 of Paeniglutamicibacter sulfureus. Lineage (GTDB taxonomy): Bacteria > Actinomycetota > Actinomycetes > Actinomycetales > Micrococcaceae > Paeniglutamicibacter > Paeniglutamicibacter sulfureus. The sequence goes on from NZ_JAULBL010000002.1 coordinate 2,721,102, forward strand.
TTCCGCCGGACAGTTCGTCCGGACCGATCTTGTTGTCGCGGGTGCGCTTTGCCACGTCGGCGATCTTGCCGGCCAAGCCGGCAAGGTTCAGGTCACCGGCGTTGGAGATGACCGGAACCAGCAGGCCCTTGTCGGTGTCCACCGCAATCGCCAGGTGCTCGGCGTTGTGGTAGGTGATCTCCTGCTTGGACTCGTCGTACTCGGCGTTTAGCTTCGGGTGCTGCTTCAAGGCCTCGGCCACGGCCTTGGCGATGAACGGCAGGAAGGTGAGCTTGGAGCCGTTGACGGCAGCGAACTCGTTCTTGGCGGCGTTGCGCAGCTTGGCGACGCGGGTCATGTCGACCTCGTGGACCTGGGTCAGCTGGGTGGAGGTTTCCAGCGACTCGCGCATGCGGCGAGCGATGACCTGGCGGATGCGCGGGGCCTTGGCGACGGTGCCGCGCAGCGAGGACGCGACAACCCCTGCCGCTGCCTTGGCAGCAGGCGCAGCGGCGGGAGCCGTGGAAGCAGCCGCGGCCGGGGCGCTCTTTGCGGCGGCAGCCGCATCGATGACGTCCTGCTTGCGGATGCGTCCGCCGACACCGGTGCCGGTGACGGTCGCCAGGTCGACGTTGTTCTGGTTGGCCAAGCGGCGAACCAGGGGGGTCACGTAACCGTCGTTGCCTGCGGCCTCAGCGGCCGGAGCCGGAGCGGCGGCCGGAGCAGCAGGAGCCTCTGCGGGGGCGGGTGCTTCAGCAGGGGTTGCAGGGGCCGGGGCCGGAGCGGCTGCCGGTGCAGCAGGAGCTTCAGCGGGGGCCGGTGCTTCAGCCGGGGTTGCGGCGGCCGGAGCCGGAGCGGCCTCGGCCGGGGCTGCAGGTGCTGCTGCTCCCGCTGCGCCGACGATGGCCAGGACGGCGCCGACCTCAACGGTCTCGTCTTCCGCAACGCGGATTTCCAACAGGGTGCCGGCGACCGGGGAAGGAACCTCGGTGTCGACCTTGTCGGTGGAAACCTCGAGCAGGGGCTCGTCAACGGCAACCTCTTCGCCAACGGCCTTGAGCCAGCGGGTGACGGTACCTTCGGTGACCGACTCGCCCAGGGCCGGGAGGGTGATCTCGGTGCCCGATGCGCCGGCAGCCGGTGCTGCAGGTGCCTCGGCGGGGGACGGTGCGGCGGCTGGCGCTTCCGGTGTTGCAGCGGGTGCCTCGGCAGGTGCGGCGGGAGCCTCGGCGGCCGGTGCAGCCTCTGCGGGTGCCGAGCCGGAACCCGAACCATCGCCGATGCGAACCAGTGCGGCTCCAACTTCGGCGGTCTCGTCCTCGGCCACGAGGATCTCTTCGATGACGCCGGCGACCGGCGAAGGGATTTCGGTGTCAACCTTGTCGGTCGAGACCTCCAGCAACGGCTCGTCGACCTCGACGCGGTCGCCGACCTGCTTGAGCCAGCGCGTAACGGTGCCTTCGGTGACGCTTTCACCCAGGGCGGGCAAGTTCACGGTTTCAGACATCTTGTTCCCGTTCTCCTATTAACTAAAAAATTGTGTGCGAGAGATCCGCGGTTTCCCGCACATCCCGTGGGAGGTCAGTGCCTCCGAGCTTAGTGCACCGGGCATGCGTTCCGCGGGGGAACGCATGCCCGGTGAAGCAAATGTGACTAACCGTGCAGTGGCTTGCCGGCCAGGGCCATGGCGGCCTCGCCGAGCGATTCGTTCTGCGTCGGGTGTGCGTGGATGAGCTGTGCGACATCCTCCGGGTAGGCTTCCCAGTTCACGATGAGCTGTGCCTCGCCGATCTGCTCGCCGATGCGCCCGCCGATGCCGTGGACGCCCACGATGGGGCCGTTCTTCACGCGCACCATCTTGATCAAGCCGGAGGTGCCCAGGATCGAGGACTTGCCGTTGCCGGCCAGGTTGTACTCGGTGGTCTCGATCTGGTCGTCACCGAACTTCTTCTTTGCTGCGGGCTCGGAGTAGCCGACCGAAGCGATTTCCGGTTCGCAGAAGGTGACCTTCGGGATGTTGATGTCCTCGACGACAACCGGCTTCAGGCCGGCGATCTCCTCGGCGACGAAGATGCCGTGCTGGTAGCCGCGGTGGGCCAGCTGCACGCCCGGGACGATGTCGCCGATGGCGTAGATGTTGCCCACGCCGGTGTGGCAGCGCTCATTGATGAGCACGAAGCCACGGTCCATCGGGATGCCCTGCTCTTCGTAGCCCAGGCCCTCGGTGACCGGGCCACGGCCCACGGCCACCAGGACGATCTCGGCTTCGAGGGTCTTGCCGTCGGCCAGGGAGACCTTGACGCCGTTGGCGTCCTGCTCGACCTTTTCGAAGAAGACGCCGGTGTTGAACTTGATGCCGCGCTTCTTGAAGGCACGCTCCAGGTTCTTGATGATCGCCGGGTCCTCGTTGGGGACCAGCGAGGGCAGGCCCTCGACGATGGTCACCTCGACGCCGAAGGACTTCCACACCGAGGCGAACTCGACGCCGATGACGCCGCCGCCGAGCACAATGGCGCTCTTGGGCAGGGTGTCCATGTTCAGGGCCTCGGTGCTGGTGAGCACGCGACCGCCGATTTCGATGCCCATGGTCTTGGAGGTGGAACCCGTGGCGAGGATGATGTTCTTGCCCTTGTACGCCACTCCGTCAACGTCGACGGTGTCCTGGGAAACCAGGCGGCCGTTGCCTTCGATGACGGTGACCTTCTTCATCTTCAGCAGCCCCGTCAGGCCCTTGTGCTTGCCGGCGACGATGCCGTCCTTGTAGCTGCGCACTGCACCCAGGTCGATGGAATCGAGGGTGGTGTTGATGCCGTACTTCGCGCCTTCGCGAGCGTTCTCGGCCAATTCGGCGGAGTGCAGGTACGCCTTGGTGGGGATGCAACCGGTGTGCAGGCAGGTGCCACCGAGCTTGGCCTTTTCAATCAAGCCAACGGTGAAGCCCAGCTGGACGGCGCGCAATGCTGCCGAATAGCCTGCGGAACCGCCGCCGAGAATGAGGATGTCGAATTCTTGCGTTGCTGCCGATTCGGCCACGTGAACGCTCCCTCGTTATGAGTAGTGGCCGACGTTGTGGTCGGCCAGTGGGTCTATGGGGTGTACGTGCGGACCCCGTGCAGGGCTCGCGCAAATACGGTGATGCTAGTGATCTATCAGGATTACCTTATCCCCCTGATACGCGCTCGGCCACATACGGTGAGGCAGATTGCGCACGCCTGTGACCGGTCGCACAGCGGCGGGGGCTTTTCGGTGCGGCCCAGGAACCGCCGGGGCCGTCCAGGCGCGCATATCTACTACAGGGGGTAGAAATACGTGCCTGGCGGGCGGAGCTCCCGGGGGTTATTTCGCGGAGGCCATTTCCTCGGCCAGTGCCACCAGCGTGCGCACCGAGGATCCGGTGCCGTTCTTGTGGGTGTAGCCGTAGGCGGCCTGCTCGTTGAAGGCGGGGCCGGCGATGTCCATGTGTGCCCAGGGGATCTTGGTCCCGTTGGCCTCGCCCACGAACTCGTTGAGGAACACCGCGGCGGTCATCATCCCGCCCATGCGCTCACCGATATTGGCCAGGTCGGCGACCTGCGAATCGATGGTGGGGCGCAGTTCCTCGGGCATCGGCATGGCCCAGGCGGTCTCGCCGGCCTTCTCGGCGGCGGAGACCACGGCGTTGCGCAGCGCCTCGTCGCCCATGACTCCGGCGGTGCGCAGGCCTAGGGCAACCATTTGCGCCCCGGTCAGCGTGGCGACGTCGATCAGTGCGTCGGGCTTCTCGGCGCTGGCGGCCACAAGTCCGTCGGCCATCACCAGGCGGCCCTCGGCGTCGGTGTTCAGCACCTCGACGGTCTTGCCGCCGAGCATGGTGATCACGTCGCCCGGACGGGTCGAGGCGCCGCCGGGCATGTTCTCGGCCAGACAGAGCCAGCCGGTGACGGTGATCGGCAGGCCCAACTCCGCAATCGCGACGATCGCCTGGAAAATGGTGGCTGCCCCGGCCATGTCGCACTTCATGGCGTGCATTCCTGCGGCCGGCTTGATCGAGATGCCGCCGGTGTCGAAGGTGATGCCCTTGCCCACCAGGGCCAGGTGCTTGCCCGCCTTGGCCGGTGCGTATTGGATCTTGACCATGCGCGGCTTGCGATCGGATCCGCCGCCGACGCCCATCAGGCCGCCGTAGCCGTCTTTTTCCAGCTTTTTCTCGTCGAGGATCATGACCTTCAGCGGCAGGCCCTTGGTGGAGTCCTTGACCTCCTGCGCGAAGGAAGCCGGGTACAGCACGTTGGGTGCGACGTTGACCAGGTCGCGGGTGGCCCGCACGGCGCGCCCCAGGATTGCGGCGCGCTTCAGTGCGGCCGGCAGGTCCGGGTCGGCCGACGCGGCAGTGGCAATGACTGCCTCGGTCAGCGGCAGCTTGGCGGCCGGCGTGGAGCGGTGGCTGTTGAAGTGGTAGGCGCCCAGGGCCACGCCTTCGGCCACCGCGGCTGCCTGTTCGGGGGTGGCGGCCGGCAGGGCGAAGACCACCGTCGAGAGACCTGCGAGCTGGCGTGCCGCCGAGCCCGCGCCGCGGCGCAGCGCCTCGGTGGTCAGTGTGGATTCCTCGTGGGACCCGAGGCCGGCGAGTACCAGGATCCGGGCCTTGGTCTCGTCGCCGGCCGGAAGGCGGACCAGCTCGTCGGCCGCACCGGTGACGTTCAAGGCCGACAGCGAGGCCTGGAGGGAGTCGGTGACCTTGGCGCTGAAGGGCGAGGCCACCAGGACGGGACCATCGGTGCCCTTGACGACACCGAGAACCAGGGCGTCCGCGCCCAGGCGCTTGATGTCGGTCGAAACGGCGGTCAGCTTGAGATCGATGGAGTTGATCACGGAACGATTCCTCTTCATTGGATTCTGTGCATGCATGTCAGGTGCCCATGCGTCGAAGGAGGCGGGACGGCTGCCGCGTACCGGGGTCCCCGGGACGCAAAAGCCGATCGGCCTTTAGCGATCGTATCGCTGAGACCGATGCCACAGCGCATTCGTCGGCCAATCGGCCTAGAATTGGATGCGGGCCACGGGAAGAAATCGCCGTCAGTTGGGGTTGACCCCCAGTAGTAGGCGACCGAAAGAACCCCGACTGGGTTCATCCGGCCCGCACCATGTCCCTGGTTTCCCTGTCGTTGGCATTGCACCGAATCGGTCGTGCCCGGGGGCCGGAGGCCACCTTGAGCCAGAGCCAAGGCGATGGTGTGGCCGGTGAAACCCAGCGATGCAACCCGAAAGGAGCAGCGGCAATGCTTGACCCACAATCCTTGGTCAGGTTCGAAGACCTCGACCTGGACGCACCCGAGCTACAGGGCCTTGACCTGCTCATCGGCCTTCGCGGCCACGCAGATGCCGGCCATGCGCTGGCCCAGGTGCGCTCCGAGCTGCTGGACTCGCTGGAACCGAAGCTTATCGCCTCGTTCGATACCGACCAGCTGGTCAACTACCGCGAGCGACGCCCCCAGATTTCCTTCCTCGGCGACCACTTCGCTGCCTACCAGGCCCCGCGCCTGGAGCTTTACCGCCTGACCGATGGCCTGGAGCGCGACTTCCTGTTCCTGACGGGAACCGAACCGGATCTGGCCTGGGAACGGGTCACCGCCGCGATCGTCGCCTTGGTCGAAGCGTTCAATATCCGATTGTCCGTTTCCTTTGACGCGGTGCCGATGCCGGTTCCGCACACCCGCCCGCTCGGTGTCACCGCACACGGCAACCGCAAGGACCTGATTGACGGGATCTCCACCTGGACCCCGACGGCGGAGCTGCCGGCGAGCCTGGCCAGCCTCATCGAGGTACGCCTGATTGAAGCCGGCAGGGACGCGGTGGGTTATTCCATCCATGTGCCGCACTACCTCTCCGAGGCCGAGTACCCGCAGGTTGCCGTGGGCGTCCTGGAATATGTCGGCGCCGCCATGGAGCTGGGCCTGCCGACCGACCGCCTGCGCGAGGCGGGGCGCAACCTCGAATCGCAGATCGCCGAACAGGTTGCGGCAACGCCCGACGTCGCCAGGATGGTCGAAAACTTCGAGGAACGCTTTGACCAGCACGTGCCGGATATCGAGCGCCGCTCGCTGCTGGTCACGCCCGATGCCGAGGTCCCCGGCGGCGAGGAACTTGCCCTGGCCGTGGAGGCCTTCCTGTCCGGCTTCCCCGAACAAGGTGGCACGGCCGCCAAGGACTCCTAGTGGCCAAGGCCGAACACCACGACTCCGTCCGCTCGTGGGTGGTGTGGATAGTCAGCATCACGGCCTACCTCATCGCAGTGACCCAACGCACCAGTTTCGGTGTGGCCGGCCTGGAGGCCACCGACCGCTTTGACGCGTCGGCCTCGATCCTTGCCACCTTCTCCGTGGTGCAGCTGGTTGTCTACGCCGGGTTGCAGATTCCCGTCGGCATCCTCGTGGACAGATGGGGACCCCGGGCCATGATCACCGGGGGAGCGGCACTGATGATGGTCGGCCAGCTCCTGCTGGCGATGGCGGATTCCGTCGGTGCCGGCCTGGTCGGACGGTTCTTCGTCGGTGCCGGCGATGCGATGACCTTTGTCTCGGTCATCCGGCTGCTGCCGATCTGGTTCTCCGGATACCGGATTCCGATGCTCACCCAAGCCACCGGCATGGTGGGCCAACTGGGGCAGCTGCTCTCACTGATCCCGTTTGTTGCCCTGCTGCACGCGTGGAGCTGGACCCCGGCCTTCCTTTCCCTGGCGGCGCTGTCCGTGCTGGGCTTTGTCCTGGCCCTGGTGCTCATCAGCAACGGACCGCTCAGCAACGAGGTTCCACCGGCCCCCGCCCGGGCGCGCGTGCTGCTTTCCAATGCGTGGCGGGAACCGGGGACCCGGCTGGGCTTCTGGACGCACTTCACCACCCAGTTCACGACCAACGTCTTCCTGCTGACCTGGGGCTATCCCTTCCTGGTTTCCGGGCAGGGCGTCAGTCCGGCCACGGCTTCGGGCTTGCTCTCCATTTTCGTCTTGGTTGCCCTGGTGGCCGGTCCCGTCCTTGGTTCGGCCGTGGCGCGCCATCCGCATCGACGGTCGGCGATCGCCTTCAACGTCATTGGGGCGATCGCCCTGAGCTGGCTGGTCGTGCTGCTTTGGCCGGGACAAGCGCCGATGTGGCTTCTGGTTGTCCTGATCGTATGCGTTGCATTGGGCGGGCCGGCCTCCATGATCGCCTTTGATTTTGCCCGCACCTTCAACCCGTCGCACGTGATCGGCACGGCCACCGGAATCGTCAACGTCGGGGGATTCCTGGCCGCGCTCGTCACGGTGTACGTGGTGGGCTGGCTGCTTGACCTCCAGCAGAAGGCTGCGGGTTCCGGTGCCGAGCTCTACTCCCTTGATGCGTTCAGGTGGGCGCTTTCCTTCCAGTTCCTGGTGCTTTTCGGTGGCGTGATCGGCATGGTCATCACCCGCAACAAGGCTCGCCGCAACATGGCCGCGCGTGGCGATTACACCCCGCGGTCCGCTCGGGGGCTGTCCGGGCGCACCGAAATCGAATAGCGCGCCCTCTGGGCGCACGACTTTCTGCCGGCACCACTGATCCGCACACGGGGCGAGACCCGGCGCGATTCCAAGGGCGCGCGTATCCACAGGCATCCGGACGTCTCCTGCCGCCGCTGTTGACCGGGGCGCAGCATGGGGTGCATGACTACTACACCTTCAGCGTCGAATTTTTCCCTGGCCAGCCCCGAAGAGGTCTTGGCATACATTCCCCACGCCTTGGGCTTTTACCCCCGTAATGCGGTGGTCTTGCTGATCATGCAGGGCAAGGGCCTTGCCGCCACCCTGCGGGTTGACCTGCCGGCGGCGGAAGGCTCGAGCGACTTGGTAGCCCAGTGGGCCGACCAGCTGGTTCAGCTGGTGCACAAGGTACCCGATGCCACCGCAGTCTTTGCCGCCGTCTACACCGGACAAGCCCCCACCGGGAACCATGACTCCCTGCCCAGGCACGAACTCGTGGAGCGGCTCGCGCCTGAGCTCGTTCGCTCGGGAATCCAGGTGCGCGATGCCTGGTTCGTGGGCACCATTCGCTGGCACAGCTACTTCTGCCTCAGCGAAAACTGCTGCCCCAGCGAAGGCTTCGACCTGCCGGACCTCGCGCTGACCGAGACCCACCTGAGGATGGTTGTCGCCGGGTCGGCACCCGAGGACCAACTCTGGGACGGCACAGGGATTGCCGAATGGGAGAACAAGAATGAAGTGCGGACGAACCTGGATATCCTGGCCGCGGAGTTCTCCGGATCCGTCCCGCGGGAGTCGCTGATCAAGGACTGGGCCCGGCTGCTGGATGAGGATCCGGTCGTCGCCGAGCGTTGCCTGCGAACGGACGACGTGTTGTGTGCGTCGTTGCTGCTTTCCCTCAACGACCGCATGATTCGGGACATCCTGCCCTATCTGGCGGGCCGGGGCACGCTTCAGGCGTTCGAGGCGCTGAAGGAAGTCTCGCGAGGGGTCGAATTCGGGCCCGCATCACAGGACTTCTCCGATTTCCTGCTGGGAACCGCGGCGTGCACGCCCGAGTGGGACCGGCTCGAACGCTTGTGGTACTTTTGCCGCGACCTGCTTGGTGTCGCGGAACGCGAGGAGACGTCCGCGTTGCTGTGCCTGCTCGGTTGGGTGAACTGGGCCAAGGGCAAGGGGAGCTCGGCCCTGAAACTCTTTGGGACGGCGTTGGCAAATGATCCGGACTACCGGCTGGCGCAACTCATGGCCAAACTGCTGGAATCGGGTGAGATGCCCTCGTGGGTGGCCGATCCGGCGCGCGCCTGGCGGCTGCGCTTGGAAGGACGGCTCAGTGCATGACGCAGGAGGGAAACCCGGTGGAAGATATTTCACCGGCACACGCGCCCGATGAATCTGCGTGACCCCGAAACGTGAGACACTGTTAACCAACAGACCCGGTTGGGTTCGTGTTCCATGGCTATCAAGCCGGCACCATCGAGTTGGTTCGATGGGAACAAATGGCGGGAAAAAGGCGTTCCACTTACTGGACCCTGAATCCCGACTCGTCGTTAATCGGCGGGACGCGGACTTGACAGGGTCATAGTGGTGTTACCGGTAGGTGGCATCGCGGACGAACCGTGAGAAAGGTATTTCGTGTCTTCTGAGACGACCACCAATGGCCAGGCAGCAGATGCTGCCGCCGATCCGCAGGATGCAACTACGGATAAGGCTGCTGCCGTGCCGGCTGCCGACAAGGCCGCCACCGCGAAGAAGCCTGCTGCAAAGCGGGCTCCTGCAAAGTCCCGTGCCAAGGCCGATGAGGACGTAGAGTCCGAAGAAGCTGAAACCGACGCCGACGATGCCGAGCAAACCCCGAAGGCACCGGCCGTCGACGAGAACTCCAAGGGCTTTGTCCTCACTTCCGACGAAGACGATGCCCCGCAGCAGCAGGTCATGGTTGCCGGAGCCACTGCCGACCCGGTCAAGGACTACCTGAAGCAGATCGGCAAGGTTGCCCTGCTGAACGCCGAGCAGGAAGTCGACCTTGCCTTGCGCATCGAGGCAGGCCTTTTCGCCCACGAGAAGCTTAACGCCGACGAGGGCAAGATGGACAAGCGCCTGCGCTGGGACTACGAGCAGATCGTGCACGACGGCAAGATCGCCAAGAACCACCTGCTCGAGGCCAACCTTCGCCTCGTGGTGTCACTGGCCAAGCGCTACACCGGTCGCGGCATGCTCTTCCTTGACTTGATCCAGGAAGGAAACCTGGGCCTGATCCGTGCAGTTGAGAAGTTCGACTACACCAAGGGCTTCAAGTTCTCCACCTACGCCACCTGGTGGATCCGCCAGGCGATCACCCGAGCCATGGCGGACCAGGCCCGCACCATCCGTATCCCGGTGCACATGGTGGAGGTCATCAACAAGCTGGCTCGCGTGCAACGCCAGATGCTTCAGGACCTCGGCCGCGAACCCACTCCGGAAGAGCTCGCCAAGGAACTGGACATGACCCCCGAAAAGGTCGTCGAGGTCCAGAAGTACGGTCGCGAGCCGATCTCACTGCACACCCCGCTGGGTGAAGACGGCGACTCCGAGTTCGGTGACCTCATCGAGGACTCCGAAGCCGTGGTCCCTGCCGATGCCGTGTCCTTCACCCTGCTGCAGGAACAGCTTCACTCGGTTCTCGATACGCTCTCCGAGCGCGAAGCCGGCGTTGTTGCCATGCGTTTCGGCCTGACCGACGGCCAGCCCAAGACCCTTGACGAAATCGGCAAGGTCTACGGCGTGACACGCGAACGCATCCGCCAGATCGAATCCAAGACGATGTCCAAGCTTCGTCACCCCTCCCGTTCCCAGGTCCTGCGCGACTACCTGGACTAGGAGTTCGGCCTCAGGGCCCGATGCAGGTGCCGGTGTTTTCCCCAGCTAGTCAGGGGTCGACACCGGCACTTTGTGTCTTAAGCAGCGGGTCGTCATTGGCCTGGCGCATCCGGGAGGTCCCGCCAAACGACAGCGGGACCCCGGCATCAAGCCAGGGTCCCGCCCAAAGGTCATCTCAGCATGTGGCTGGCGACTCTTTTAGTCCTCGTCGTCGAAAACGGGCTTCTCGTAGAGACGCGCCGTTTCGTCTTGCCATTCGTTGGTCAAGGGGCGCAGCTTTCCTTCTACCGCGCGAGCGTGGTGTCCGCAGAAGAATAGCTCACCACCGGAGGTCTCCAATACCGCACGCACAAAAGCCTGTGCACCGCACCGGTCGCAACGATCAAGGGCATTCAGCTCTCGGGTTACTGCGGTCGTTGTCATGATGACCTCCTTCATTCGATGTGTACTCAATACAACCAGCAATAGGGCTATTTTCTTCGTGAAAATACGATCTTTCGCTCACCGCGTAGCACGTCAGGGGGTGAGCTGCCGCTCACTGGCGGCACGCATCAGCGAAATGGCGGGCCCAGAGACTATTGTGGTTAGCGTCGTTCCGACGTTTTTGAGGAGTTCAATAACCGTGGCCAAAAGCACTGACTACAACGCCCGACACCTATCCGTCCTGGAAGGGCTCGAGGCGGTACGCAAACGTCCGGGCATGTACATCGGTTCCACCGATTCGCGTGGACTCATGCACTGTCTTTGGGAAATCATCGACAACTCCGTCGATGAGGCACTGGCGGGCCACGGCCAATCGATCAAGGTCTTCCTGCACGCCGACGGCTCAGTGGAAATCCACGACGACGGCCGCGGCGTTCCGGTGGACATCGAACCAAAGACCGGGCTCTCGGGCGTCGAAGTGGTCTTCACCAAGCTCCATGCCGGCGGCAAGTTCGGCGGCGGCTCCTACACCGCCTCCGGCGGCCTGCATGGTGTGGGTGCGTCCGTGGTCAACGCGCTTTCTTCCCGTCTCGACGTTGAGGTGGACCGTGGTGGCAAGACCTATGGGATGCAGTTTCGCCGCGGCGAGCCCGGAAGATTTGCCGATACGGGCAAGCCCAAGCCCGACTCCAACTTCGAACCCTTCTCCACGGCCTCGGTGCTTGACGTGGTGGGCAAGGCCAAGCGAGGAGTCACCGGCACCCGCGTGCGCTATTGGGCCGATCGACAGATCTTCACGCCCGATGCCAAGTTCTCCTACACCGAATTGCAGGCACGCGCCCGCCAGACATCGTTCCTGGTGCCGGGACTGAAGATCACACTGCGCGACGAGCGCGGCCTGGTCGGCACCCTGGGGGAGGATGGCCCATATGAAGAGGTCTTCCACCACGACGGCGGGATCTCCGAGTTCGTTGAATACCTGGCCAACGATGCGGCCGTCACCGATATCTGGCGTTTCCACGGCTCGGGAACGTTTAAGGAATCGGTGCCGGTGATCGATGATTCGGGCCACAGCCGGATCACCGAGGTGGAGCGCGCCTGTGAGGTGGACATCGCCTTGCGCTGGGGGATTGGTTACGAGACGAACCTGCGTTCCTTCGTCAACATCATTTCCACACCCAAGGGCGGAACACACCAAACCGGCTTCGAGCAGGCCCTGCTCAAGACCTTCCGCAAGGTCATCGAGGCCAACTCCCGCAAGCTCAAGGCCGGGAACGACAAGATCGAGAAAGACGATGTCGGTGCCGGGCTGACTGCGGTCCTGACGGTGCGCCTGGCCGAACCCCAGTTCGAGGGCCAAACCAAGGAAATCCTCGGCACCTCGGCGGTGCGCTTGATCGTTGCCAAGGTGGTCGAGAAGAGCCTCACGGACAAGCTGAACTCCACGGCCAAGGGCGACAAGACCCAGGCTGCAATGCTGCTGGAAAAAGTGGTCAGCGAAATGAAGTCGCGCATCTCGGCGCGTGTCCACAAGGAGACCCAGCGACGCAAGAATGCCCTGGAAACTTCCTCGCTCCCCACCAAGTTGGCGGACTGCCGCAGCACCGACACGGACAGGACCGAGCTCTTCATCGTCGAGGGTGACAGCGCCCTGGGAACCGCCCGCCTGGCGCGCTCCTCGGACTTCCAGGCGCTGCTGCCGATTCGAGGCAAGATCCTGAACGTGCAAAAGGCCTCGGTTGCCGACATGCTTTCCAATGCGGAGTGTGCCGCGCTGATCCAGGTGGTCGGGGCGGGCTCAGGCCGAAGCTTCGACATCGAGGCCGCACGCTATGGCAAGGTCGTGTTGATGACCGATGCCGATGTCGACGGCGCGCACATCCGCACCCTGTTGCTGACGCTGTTCTTCCGCTACATGCGGCCCATGGTTGAACAGGGCAGGGTCTATGCGGCAGTGCCACCGTTGCACCGCGTGGAGGTCATCACCCACGGCTCCAAGGACAACGAGATGGTCTACACGTACTCGGAGAACGAGCTTCACGAGGTATTGGCCGCCCTGGAAAAGGATGGCAAGCGCTACAAGGAACCTATACAGCGCTACAAGGGCCTGGGTGAGATGGATGCCGACCAGTTGGCCGAGACCACCATGGATCCGCGGCACCGCACCTTGCGCCGGGTGGGGCTGGAACATGCCGAATCGGCCGAGCGCGTCTTTGACTTGCTGATGGGTTCGGATGTGGCACCGCGCAAGGAATTCATCATTTCAGGAGCCGAGCTCCTTGAACGTGACAGGATCGACGCATAACGGGAAAACAATGGCCGGCCGGTGCCCTCGTAGGCGCCGACCGGCCATTTCCATGTTCGAACACGGAGCTGGATCAGCTGAAGAGCCCCGGGGCCACCAACATTGTGGTGGGCAGTGCCAGCAACAGCAACGCGGCCGTAAGAATCAGGGAGCGCACCATGGTCGACAACGGTGGCTGCGGTCTCAACAGCCGCCGCAGGCGATGCGACGAAAGCTCTTCGGTCGGTGCGCCGCCGGTGCCTGCGGTCGGCAGGGCAGCCGGCCCCCGCTCGGCCGGTTCGCCCAGTGCTCCCGTGGCGACTGTCAGTAAGGCGCGGAGCAAAACGGGGGCGGTCACTACCCTAAGGGCCGCGTCATCGGCGAGCATCTCAACCAACTCCTGGACGGCGGCCAGCGAGTGCTTGGCCGTTGGCAACCACGGCAGGGCATCGTTCCAGGAGGCGAAGGCCAGCAGGAGAAGGTCGTGGCGTTGCTCCAGGTGGGCCTTTTCATGGGCCAGGACTGCTTGCAGTTCATCCTCGTTCAATCGCTGGACCAGGCCACGCGAAAGCACGGTAACGGACCCGGCGAAGCTAGGAAGGCAATAGGCAATGGGGGTCTCGTGGTCCAGCACCAGGGTTCCGGGATTGGCGGTGGATTTCTGGCTGAGCAGTGAAAGGATGTGCCTGTGCCGTGCGCGCTGGCGGGTGATGCGCCAGGTGGCCCGGATCAAGGTGAGCACCAAATGGATTCCCAGCAGTGCTGCCGTGCTCAGGGCAAAGATGTGGATGGTTCCCGGGGAGGCGACGTCCGCATCGCCGAGGACGAGCCTTGCCCCGCCTTCCAGCGCACCCAGGAGTGAGTTTCCAAGTGGCTCAAGGCCCCAAAAGAGCATCGCGCCGATCATGGACAGTCCACCTGCCAGGGCGATGGCTTGCCAAACCACCATCGCAGTAAAGGGGGATCGGGCCGTCCATTGGGCGCGCGAAAGGGCGACGGGTACGGGCCATGCCAAAAGAATGGCCAGTCCAGCCAGGAGATAAGACGTCAGCAGCACGTTGGTAACCGTGCCGGTCGTCGCTAGGCGTTACGTGGTGTATCGAGGAGCAGGCGCAATGACTGTGCTTCCTCGGCGGAGATGCCGCCGATGAAGCGGGCCAATACGGCTTCGCGATCCAGCACGGTACCCAGGGCTTCGTTCATCAAGGACACGGTGTGGTCCTCGCGGCTCGTCACCGACGTGTAGCGATGCGGACGGATGTCGCGCTCACGCGCCACCAAGCCCTTCTTTTCCAGTCGGGCCAACACCGTCAGGACGGTGGTCACGGCAAGTTCCTTGCCCTCCACGTCGCCGGGTGCTGCGAGCTGGTCGCGAAGTTCATTGGCCGTGAGCGGGGATTCGGCATCCCAAAGGAGTTCCATTACTGCGCGTTCAAGGTCGCCAAGAGTGGCCAATCTCATTTCCTTACAAAGTGTTCCAGGCCCCGTGTAGCTAACGCAGAGGCCAGCGGGAAGTGTGTTGAGTGCTTCCCGCTGGATCCAGTTTACCGCGTTGGGGCCAAATGTTCTACAGTGGGTAGAAAGGAAGTTCTACGGATCGTAGAACTCGGGGTGCGGGGCCGAAGCAACGCCGCGAATTACTGCACTGAAGGGTTTGGCATGGATGCACTGGAAATTGCCAGATGGCAATTTGGGATCACCACCGTTTATCACTTCTTGATGGTTCCCTTGACGATCGGCCTGGGGCTCACGGTCGCGGTGATGCAAACCGCGTGGCACCGAACCGGCAAGGAAGAATACCTGCGCATGACCAAGTTCTGGGGAAAGCTTTTCCTCATCAACTTCATCATGGGAGTGGCCACCGGCATCGTCCAGGAATTCCAGTTCGGCATGGCCTGGAGCGAATACAGCCGCTTCGTCGGAGACGTCTTTGGTGCACCGCTGGCCATGGAGGCGTTGCTGGCGTTCTTCCTTGAATCCGTCCTCCTGGGGCTATGGATCTTCGGCTGGGACCGGCTGCCCAAGCGCCTCCACCTGGCCACGATCTGGATTGCCTCGCTGGCCAGTATCTTTTCGGCCTACTTCATCCTGGTGGCCAACTCCTGGATGCAGCATCCCGTCGGCACCGAAATCGTCGACGGCCGCGCCACCATGGTCGATGCCTGGGCAGTCTTCACTAACAACACCGCCCTGGTCACGTTCCCGCACACCATCTTCGGGGCGTTTGCCGTCGCCGGCGGATTCCTGTTGGGCATCTCCTGGTACCACCTCCACAAACGCCGCCAGTCGGGCATTGACACCATGGACGCCTCGGGCAAGGTCTTGGTGGGGGAGTCTGCAACCTTGGGGAAAAACCGCGACAAGGTCGACTACCAGGTCTGGATCAAGTCGCTGCGCATTGGCGCCGTCGTGGCGATGGTTGCGTTCATGGGTGTTGCCCTCTCCGGCCACGCCCAAGCCCAACTGATGATCCAGCAACAGCCGATGAAGATGGCAGCCGCGGAAGCGGCATGCCATGACGGCACGGGGTTCTCCCTGTTGTCGGTGGGCGACCTTCGGGGCGGCGGCGCAACCACCTGCGACGACGTCGTCGGCGTCTTCGAAATTCCGGGCTTGCTCTCCTTCCTCGCCCACGACAACTTCACGACCGAGGTCAAGGGGGTAAACACCCTCCTGCCCGAGTACCAGGAAAAGTACGGAACCCACCTTCCGGACAACCCGATCTACGGTGATCGCGCCGGAACCGAGATCAACTACCTTCCGGTCATGGAGGTCACCTACTGGGGCTTCCGCCTGATGATCACCCTGGGCGGACTCTCCGCGGTTGCCGCGGCGGTGGCCCTGTGGCTGACCCGCAAGGGAACTGTGCCTCACAGCAAATGGATCTCCAGGCTCGCCGTCCTGGGAATCCTGGCACCTTTTGGCGGAAACGCCGCGGGATGGATCTTCACCGAAATGGGTCGCCAGCCTTTCGTGGTGGCACCCAACCCTAGCTTCCAAGGCATCGACCAGGTCTTCATGTACACCGCGGCTGCCGTCTCTCCGGGGGTGAGTGCGGGGGAGATGCTCTTCTCGTTGATCTCCCTGACCTCCATCTACGCATTCCTGCTGGTGGTCGAGGTCGTTCTGCTGACCCGTTACGTCCGTGGCGGGATCGGTTCGGCCATGCCCGAGCTCGATGGGCACCCCGATGACCAGGACAAGGACACCGACGTGCTGTCCTTCGCCTACTGACCGCCGACTTAAGAGTTAGGACTGTACAAGTGGATTACCTGCCCACACTGTGGTTCATCCTGATAGCCGTGCTCTGGGGCGGCTACCTGTTCCTTGAAGGTTTCGACCTGGGCGTGGGGATGCTCATGAAGACCTTCGCCAAGAACGAGAAGCAGCGCCGCGTGCTGCTGAACACCGTCGGCCCGGTCTGGGACGGCAACGAGGTCTGGCTGATCACCGCCGGGGCCGCGACCTTTGCAGCGTTCCCCTACTGGTACGCCTCGCTTTTCTCAGCCCTCTATGTCCCATTGACCTTGGTGCTCGTGGCCCTGATTTTCCGGGCAGTGGCCTTCGAATACCGCGGCAAGGCACACACCCATGCCGTGCGAAAGGCCTGGGACTGGGCCATCTTCCTGGGCTCCTTTGTCGCCGCTTTCGGCGTCGGGGCGATGCTGGCGCTGAGCACCACCGGACTTCCGCTGAACGCCAACGGCGACCGCGTGGGCGGGCCCTTTGCCTGGTTCAACATATACGCGGTCCTCGGCGGGCTCGCCGTCGTGGCATTCTGCCTGATTCACGCGTTGGCCTTCCTCGGCCTCAAAACGGACGGGGACATCCGCACCCGGGCGGCACGGCTCGTGGCCCGCTGGCTTCCCGTGGCCTTGCTGCCCATGGCCGCATGGGCGGTTGCGGTGGTGCTGCTGAACCACAGCATGGCCGCCGTGGCACCGCTGGGCCTGGCCGTATGCGCCCTGCTGTTCGCCTGGTTCCAGGCGAGCAAAAACCACGAGGGCCTGGTTTTCATCGGGTTGGGCATCTTCCTGCTGGCGGGGGTCGCGGCAATTTTCACCGCCGCATATCCCAACGTCCTGCCCTCCACCATTGACGCTGCCTTCAACCTGACGGTGTCCAACGCATCCTCGACCCCCTACACCCTCAGGCTCATGAGCATCGTGGCGGCTTTCGGCCTGCCCATGGTCCTGGCCTACCAGGCCTGGACCTACTGGGTGTTCCGCAAGCGGGTCACCGAGGTCCACATTCCCGAGGCACACACCGTGACCTCGATCGTCTGACCGGCACGAGGAGAAACCCCACCATGAAACCCGTTCTTCCCGCCGGGACCGGTTCCAGGAAGGTCCTGGCCCTGTTGGCCGGACTCGCCGCATTCAAGGCCGGTGGCCTGGTCCTGGTTGCCGACGCCCTGGCCACTGCCATCAGCCAACTGGCTGCCGGCTCGCCACTCGATGTCCAGCGGCTGCTGGTGCTTGGCCTGGGCGGAACGATCCTTCGGGCAGCGGCGGTGTGGGGCACCGAGTTCGCGGCACACCGGGCCGGGCTCGGGGCCAAGGAGCAGCTACGCTCCCGGCTGCTGGCCGCCGGGCTGGACGGGAGGGTTGCCGGTGCCGACCCCGGAAACGGGGCGCTGGCGGCACTGGCCAGCCGCGGGCTGGACGGGCTGGACAACTACTACACCAAGTACTTGCCCGCGCTGGTATCCGCCATGGTCATCCCGGTCCTGGTCGGCGCCAGGATCCTGGCCGCTGACTGGATTTCCGCCCTTGTCGTCGTCCTTACGGTCCCGCTCATTCCGGTGTTCATGATCCTGATTGGACTGCATACCCAGGATCGGGTCCAGGCCGCGGCCGCCGGGTTGGACAGGCTTTCGAACCAGCTGCTGGAACTGGCCCAGGGGCTTCCCGCCCTCATTGGGCTGCGCCGGGCGGAGGGCAAGGGCAGGGCCCTGGCCAAGGTCTCCGAGGACTACCGCGAGTCCAGCATGAAGACGCTGCGCACGGCATTTCTCTCCGGGCTGGCCCTCGAACTCATCGCCACCATCTCGGTGGCGGTGGTCGCCGTCTTCATCGGCGTGCGCCTGGTCTACGGACATATGGGCCTGGAAGCCGGGTTGATTGCCCTGATCCTGGCCCCTGAATGCTACCTGCCGCTGCGTGCGCTGGGGGCGGCCTTCCACTCCTCGGAGAATGGGGTCCAGGCCCTTGAACGCACAGAGGGATTCATAGGCGCCACTGCATCGGACGGGCCGGATTCCGGGCTCCGGACACCGTCCGGGACCTCGCCCGTGTTGTCCATCAAGGGCCTTTCGGTCAGTTATGCCCGGCGGTCCGAGCCGGTGGTTTCCGGGCTGGACCTGCAGCTGGATGCCGGCGCGGTGCGCGTGCTGGATGCTGCAAGCGGCAGCGGAAAAACCACGCTTCTGCAGGCGGTGCTCGGCCAGCTCGGGCAGGAGTCCGAGATCGGCGGCGAGATTGGCGTGGACCTGTCCCGCGCGGCGTTCATCTCCCAGCACCCCCGGTTCACCGAGTCCACCGTGTCAGGCGAGATCCGGCTGCACGCCGGCGCAGGACTGTCCGGGGAAATGCTTCGGGCGGTCCTGGAAGAGGCGAACATCGAGCACCTGGCGCAGCGGAACCTGGTGGACTGCAGCCCCGGCGAGCTGCGCCGCCTGGCCGTGGCGCGGGTGCTCGCCAAGGTGGCCGCCGACCCCGGAGTCAATCTGGTGCTGGCCGACGAACCGACAGCGCACCTGGACGAGGAGTCCGCCGTCCGCATCCGCCTGGCAATGCGCCGACTGCGCGGTCAATGCGCACTGCTGGTGGCCACCCACGACAGGGCCCTGGCCACGATGCTGCAGGACCCGGACGCTGCCGCGCGACCGGCGGCCGAAGACCACGGACCCGCGCAACCCCCGCTCTTGGCCGCTGTTCCCGCACACCCTGCTCCAGTGCGCGAACCCCGGGCTGCGCTCCCGGGCCCGGGTGCCGCGCACTGGCGGCTGCTGGGCTCCATGCCGTGGTTCCGCAACGGCATGCTCCCGGGTCTCGTGCTGGCCGCGGCCGCGGCGATCTTCGGAGCAGGGCTGACCGGGATCTCCGGCTGGCTCATCGTCACCGCGAGCCACCAACCCCCGATGCTGCACCTGATGGTCGCCATCGTGGGCGTGCGCACCTTCGGCATCGGCCGCGCGGTCCTGCGCTACGCCGAGCAATTGCGCGTGCACGACGCCGTCATGGGCTTCGCCTCCACCCTGCGGCAACGCCTATGGGATGCGCTGGTAGCACGGCCACATGGCTGGGGCCGGCTGACCCGTTCGGGTGCTGCACTGGGTCACCTGGTGGCCGAGGTCGACGAGGTGCGCGACGCAGTGCCCCGGGTCCTGGTGCCGCCGGTCGCGGGAATCGCAACCTGGGTTGCCGTGACCGTGGGAATCGGCTTCTGGGCCCCGGCGGCGTTGCCGCTGGCGCTGGGGTTGGGGCTCGCTGCCTTTGTGCTGTTGCCGGCGGCCGTGCTTGCGGTGGAAAGGCGCAGCACCATACACACCAGCCGGCACCGCATGTGGCTTGCTTTCCGGGTGCCCACGCTGTTGGGTGCGGCGGGGGACCTGCGTGCCAACCGGGTCGGCCCGCGGGCCCTGTCGGAGTTCACCGCGGCCGACGCGAGCGCAACCAGGTTGCTGCGTGCCGCGGCCCGTGGCGCCGGTGTCGCCCAGGGCGGGGCGGTGCTGCTTTCCTCGCTGGCCGCGGTGCTGGCGGTGGTCCTGGTGGGGACCGGGGGAGAAGCGGCGGCAGTGGCCGCGCTGCTGCTCCTGGCCCTGGGCGAGCCGATCGCCAACACCTCCATGTCCATCCAGCAATTGCCGCAACTCGATGACGTGTTGCGCCGCGTCTGGGCCACTGCCGGCGGCACGGGCCACACCCCGGAACCCGCCGGCGTCGCGGAGGTGCAGACCGCGGAGGTGCAGACCGCGGAACTGGGACTGCGGCTGCACGCTGCCGACATCGGCTGGGCCGCGGGGGAGCCGGTTGTTCAAGGTCTCGACCTTGAAGTGAATCCGGGCGAATGGGTCGCGATCACCGGCCCCTCGGGCTCGGGAAAGTCGACGCTGCTGGCGGCCATGCTGGGTGCCCTGAAGCCCCTGTCCGGTGCCCTGCAGGCCAGGCGGGGTGATGGGGATTGGATGCCCATTGGTGCCGCTGACCTGGCCCGGGTGGCCTGGTGCCCGCAGGAAGCCCACCTCTTCGATTCCTCCGTGCGCTCCAACCTCGGGCTAGGCAGGGACGCCGAAGACCAGCCCTCCGACGCCGAACTGCGGGCGGTGCTGGCCAAGGTCGGGCTGGAATCGTGGTTGGGAACGCTGCCCGCGGGCCTGGATGAGCGCATCGGTTCCGGGGGCCACCAGCTTTCCGGCGGCCAGCGCCAACGCCTGGCCGTGGCCCGTGCCCTGGCCGCAAGGGCACGGGTGCTGCTGCTGGATGAACCAACCGCACACCTGGGCGCGGACGAATCGGTGGCATTGGTCGCCGATCTCCGCGCCGGTTTGGCGGGCGAAGCGGTGCTGCTGGTGACCCACGACGGAGCCGTTGCGGCACTGGCTGACAGGGTCCATGAACTGGATTCGGCCTCGCTTCAGGTGCCGGCCGCGGTCTAACTCTGGGAAGCGGAAAACGTGCCGGAGGCCAGGTTGCGCGATGCGCAGCCTGGCCTCCGGCCTGTTGTGCTAGGACTTCATGGTGTCGTTAGCGGGCTCCCGTCGTGAAGGACCATGTGGTGGCCGTGAGCGCGTTGCCGCGGGCATCCTTGATGCCGTTGGAGAGCCGAACCGTGTAGCGGCTTCCCGCAGCCAGGCTGGCTTTGGGATTCAGCGTGGCGGTGCGGGTCGTGGCGTTGTAGCTGACCACTGCCCCGACCGTTGCGCCGGCCCGGTTTGTCAACTTCACCGTGGTGGTGTTGATGCCGGAGACAGGCTCGCTGAACTTCGCCGTGACATTGGTGGCACGAGCCACGTTGGTGGCGTTGACTGCCGGGCTGCGCCCGATGACCTTCGGTGCCGGATCGGTGGTGAACGCCCACGTCGTGGCCGTCAGCGGGTTGCCGCGGACATCCTTGATGCCGCTGGAAAGCCGCACCGTGTACCGGGTTCCCAAGGCCAGGCTGGACGTCGGATTCAGCGTGGCGGTGCGCGTGGTGGCGTTGTAGCTCACTGCAGCCGCCACCTTGGCGCCGGTGGGGGAGGTCAGCCACAGGTTGGTGGTGTTGACCCCGGAGACCGCCTCGCTGAACTTCACGGTGACATTGGTGGTGCGTGCCACGTTGGTGGCATTGGCCGCCGGTGTCCGTCCGGTGATGGTCGGCAGCGGATCGGTGGTGAAGGACCACGTGGTGGCCGTCAGCGGGTTGCTGCGGGCGTCCTTGATGCCGTTGGAGAGCCGAACCGTGTAACGGGTGCCCGCGGCCAGTGTGGCCGAGGGGTTCAACGTGGCCGTGCGCGTGGTGGCGTTGTAGGTCACCGCTGCCGCTACGTTGGTTCCCGCCGGGTTCGTCAGCCGCACCGTGGTGGTGTTGATGCCGGTGACGGCTTCGCTGAACTTCACCGCCACATTGGTGGTGCGTGCCACGTTGGTGGCATTGGCCGCCGGCGTCCGACCCGTGACGGTCGGCAGCGGATCGGTGGTGAAGGACCACGTTGTGGCCGGCAGTGCGTTGCCCCGGGGGTCCTTGATGCCCGCGCCCAGCGAGACCGTGTAACGGGTGCCGGCGGCCAGGGTGGCCGTCGGGTTCAGCCTTGCCAGGCGCGTTGCCGCGTCAAAGGTGACAACTGCCGACACCGCGGCACCGGTCGAGGTGGTCAACCGCATATTGGTGGCATTGACCCCGGTCATGACCTCGCTGAACCTTACGTCCACGTTGCCGGTGCGTGCCACGTTGGTGGCATTCACCGCCGGTGTCCGGCCGGTGATCACCGGTGCCGCATCCGTGGTGAAGGTCCACGCAGTGGCCGGAAGCAGACTGCCGCTCGCATCGTGGATGGCGTTGGACAGAGACACCTTGTAAGTGGTGCCCAGAGCCAGGTTGGCCGTCGGATCTAGGGTTGCCGTGCGGGTCGCTGCGTCATAGGAAATGGTGGCCGGGACTGCGGTCCCTGCGGCCGTTGCCAGTGTCACGGTGGTTGCATCGATCCCGAGAACGTCTTCGCTGAATGTCGCCGAGACAGTGTTCCCGAGGGGGATGTCCACAGCGTTGGCAACGGGTGTCCGCGCCGTGACGGCCGGTGCCACATCGGTGGTGAACGACCACGAAACCGGTGCCAGGGCGTTGGCGCTCGCATCCTGGATGCCGGCGGTCAGCGACATCGTGTAGACGGTGTTATTGGCCAGGCTTGCCGACGGATCGACGGTAACGGTGCGGGTTGCCGCGTCATAGCTGATGGTCGATGCGACCACCGTGCCGTCCGCATGCGTCAGGCGCACATTGTTCGGGTTGAATCCGGCGACGGACTCGCTGAACGACGCGGTGATGTTCGCCGCCACGGGAATGCCGGTGGCGGCGGCGGCCGGGGCCTGGGCGGTCATCAAGGGAGCCGTCACGTCGTTGGGATTGAGCGGCGGTTCCGTTCCGTCGCTGGAAATCTTCCCTTGGAGACCAAACAGATTAGTGGACAGGTTCACTCCTCCGCCGGTGACCGAGAAGGCGTTTGTGCCAAAGGGGCTGCCGGTCACGGTGTGCTCCGCGTCGGGGTTCCCGAGGTAGCCGTCCGGCGCTGCCGGGGCCTGGGCTGGATCCCACTTCAGGAATGGGCCGATATTGCTCTTGAGCGGCGTGGTGAAGTTTTCTACGGCAGGGGAAATGTCTTCAACGAGTTTGCCGTCCCCGGCTGCATCGGTATCGAGGGTCAGGCTGCCGTAGGGATGAGTGAACGTCAACGTCGTGTTGGCGGGTCCGTCCTTGACCACCACGCGTTGTCGGCCGAAAACGACCTGGTCTCCGGCCTGGACGGCGTTGGCGAAGGCCGCCTCGAGTCCAAGGACCAAAACGGCGCTTCCCCCGCCGGGGAATTCCAATTCGCTGGACGCCAGCATGTAGAAGGCTTCGTCCGGGAAATTGTCGGGGAAGGTAATCGGTGCCTCTGCGTTCGGGACGTCACCGGGAAGGAATCCGCACAGGGGATTCAAGGCGTCAAGACATAGCTCAAGGCGGGTGCCGGCACTGTCCTGGTAGAAACTGGGAAAACCAGTATCCGTGTTGACGGGACCCACGGCCACGATTCCCCCGGGGTTCTTGACGATGACCTGGGTTGCCGCCTGGGCGGGGGTATGCATGCCCAGTGCCAGAAGCCCGATCGTCGTAATCGCAATTCTTCTTTGCAGGTTTCTTGGCGCCGCAGTGTGCTGCCCCGAGCTCCTGAGTTCGTTGGATTTCATGTTGACTCCTCAGCCGATCCGAAAGATATGGCAACTGTGCGTGTAACACCTTAGGGAAACCTTGGGCCCGTCACGCCACAAATAAGCGTGTCAAGTGTGGTTTTCGCGAACGCCAAGGAATGGGGCACCGGGAGGCCGGAAACGCTGTTTTTCATGCGTCCAAGGCCGAGACGGTGTTGCCGGCCACCGCAGTGGAGACCACGGGGATCGAGCTTGTTTGGACCCGGTGGGACAGTCGCACGGATATCCGTTATCCGGGCATTCGCAACGGTCACGCCTTCACGGCCCGACAAGAGGGGCGGTGGCGGGGAGAGACATCCTGGATGACGAAGATGAGCAGGGGGCGAGTGCAAGCGGCAGTGGCCTTTCTTGGTCACAGGCCAGGGCCGTCGAAGACCAATCTCTCCGCTGGTGCCATATCGCCCGATCATGGGAACCCGCCGGGGATCGCACGCGAGGTTTCCGGCTTGGGGAAACCGTGACGCTCGCGTGCGCCGCACCGTCGGTGCCATTCCGTGCCCGGGATTCGCTGGGTGGGGGGAGAATCCTCGAATCCCGGACCGGACGGTTTTCCTGAAGGCCTTGGGTATGGGCCCGCGGGCCTCGAATCTGTTCGAAGCCCCATGTCAACCGTGAAGGAATCCTTGCAGCCAAACCCTATGAAAAGGTATTGGTCTCGTGCCCGGTCGGCGTCGCGGGGTTGCCGGACACGGAAAAGGGGAGGTCGTGGGCCGTCGCCACGGTGGGCGACGGTCCACGACCTCCCCCAGTCGCTGTTGTGCGCGGGGCCCGGAGCCTATTCCTCCAGCAACGAGTCCTGGATGGCAACCCGGCGGGAGGACTCGACCTCGACCACCCCGGAATCGGCAAAGGGCTTGCTGTCCTCGGTGGGCGCGGCCAGCGGCGCGCGCGTGGAGCTGCCGGGCAGCGGCAATCCTCCGTTTGGCGAGAGCGCGGCCTCCGCCGGGGACGCATCGGTCGCCGGGGTGCCGCCGAGCAAGTCGACGCCCTGCGCCAGGGGGACACCGGAGCCGTCGCGCTTGGCGTACTCGGTGGGCAGCGCACGCACCACGCCGGCGGCGGAGGATGCCCGGGCAGGACCTGCCCCGGCATAGGCAAGCTCCAGATGGTCCTCGCCCTTCAGGAAGCGGTGCGCCCGCACCCCGCCGGTTGCCCTGCCCTTGGCCGGGTACTCGGCGAAGTCCGTGACCTTCACCGAATGCGAGGCGGTGCCGGGCAGGGTGTTGGATCCGGTGGCAATCGAGACGAAGACGGGTGCCTGCGCGGCTGCCTCGACGACGCCGAAGAAGATCACGCTGTCATCGGAAGCCAGCTTGATGCCGGCCATGCCGCCGGCGGTGCGGCCCTGGGGGCGCACGGCGGAGGCCGCAAAGCGCAGCAGCTGGGCGCCGCGGGTGGCGAAGACCAGGTCCGCGTCGTCGGGTCCCACAGCGGCGCCCACCACGGTGTCGCCATCCTTGAGCGTGATGGCTTCCCATTCGTCGCGGTTCAACGGGTAGTCGGGGCTCAGCCGCTTGACGACGCCGTTCGCGGTGCCAAGTGCCACCACCGCATCCAGCGGAACCAGCGCGACCAT
Source organism: Paeniglutamicibacter sulfureus (assembly GCF_030512175.1). Lineage (GTDB taxonomy): Bacteria > Actinomycetota > Actinomycetes > Actinomycetales > Micrococcaceae > Paeniglutamicibacter > Paeniglutamicibacter sulfureus. Next base: position 2,746,148 of record NZ_JAULBL010000002.1, read on the forward strand.
CTTCTCGCCCTTGGCCAGCTGGGCGAATTCGGCCACCTTCACCCCGCCGGTCAGCTGCGGGAAGCCGTGGGCCGGGGGCAGCAGCGGCAGGTCCACGACCTGCAGGCGCAGCATCCGCCCGGCCGAGGTGATCCCGCCGATTTCGCCGCGGGCGCTGGTCGCCACCACGGAGGCGAGCACATCGTGCTTCACCCGCGCTCCGGCACCGTCCAACGGGTCGGCCGATCCGGTGCGGGCCACCTGCCCGGTGGCCGAAAGCAACACCCGGCACGGATCGTCGGCGATCTCCAGGCTCATCGGCGCCGCCTTGCCGGTGCCCACCGCCGCGGGCATCGAGGTGCCCTTCAGCGGGGATCCCGACTCGGACTCCAGCAGCACCGTGCGGCGCGGGGTGGCGAACTTCTCGGCCATGTCGGCCAGCTCGCCGGAGACCAGCTCGCGCAGCAATTCATCGGAGTCCAGGATCGCCCGCAACTCATCGATGGCCGCGCGCAGCTCCTCGGCCTCCTTCTCCAGTTCAATCCGGGAGAACTTGGTCAGCTGGCGCAGCCGCAGTTCCAGGATGTGGTTGGCCTGCAACTCGGACAGGTCGTAGATCGTCATCAAGCGCTCGCGCGCCTGGGCCGTTTCGTCCGAGGACCGGATGATGGCGATGACCTCGTCGATGTCGACGATCGCAATGAGCAGGCCCTCGACCAGGTGCAACCGGTCAAGCTTCTTCGCCAGCCGGTGCTCGGTGCGCCGGCGAACCACCAGCAGGCGGTGCTCGACGTAGACGGTGAGCAGCTCCAGCAGTCCCATGGTGCGCGGCTGGCCCTCGACCAGGGCGACGTTGTTGATGCCGAAGGAATCCTCCATCGGCGTGAACTTGTACAGCTGGGACAACACCGCGTTGGGGTTGAAGCCGTTCTTCAGCTCGATGACCAGGCGCAGGCCGTGGTTGCGGTCGGTGAGGTCGACCACGTCGGCGATGCCGGTGAGCTTCTTGGAATTGACCGCGTCCTTGATCTTCTCGATGACCTTTTCCGGACCGACCATGTAGGGCAGCTCGGTGACCACCAGGCCCTGCCGGCGGGCGGTGATCTGTTCCAGCTCCACCTTGGCCCGGGTCTTGAAGGTTCCGCGGCCGGCCCGGTAGGCGTCACGGATGCCGTCGAGTCCCACGATCTTGCCGCCGGTGGGCATGTCGGGGCCCGGGATGAACTTCGTGATGGCCGCCAGGTCGGCGTCCGGGTGGGCGATCAGGTGCCGGGCGGCGGCGATGACCTCGCCGAGGTTGTGCGGGGCCATGTTGGTGGCCATGCCCACGGCGATGCCGGTGGTGCCGTTGACCAGGAGGTTCGGGAAGGCCGCGGGCAAGACCGAGGGTTGCATGAACTGGTTGTCGTAGTTCGGGACGAAGTCCACGACGTCCTCGTCCAGGTTCGCCGTCATCGCCACCGCGGAGGCCCCCAGCCGGGCCTCGGTGTAGCGGGGAGCCGCGGGACCGTCATCCAGCGAGCCGAAGTTTCCGTGTCCGTCGATCAGCGGCAGGCGCAGCGCGAAGCCTTGGCTCATGCGCACCATCGCGTCGTAGATCGCTGTGTCGCCGTGCGGGTGCAGCTTGCCCATGACCTCGCCGACCACCCGGGCGCTCTTGACATGTCCCTTTTCCGGGCGCAGGCCCATCTCGGACATCATGAACAAGATGCGTCGCTGCACCGGCTTGAGTCCGTCGCGGGCATCGGGCAGGGCGCGGGAGTAGATCACCGAGTAGGCGTACTCCAGGAAGGATCCCTCCATTTCCTTGGTCACATCGATGTCTACGATGTGCTCCACGAAGTCCGCGGGCAGTGGTTCGGGCTTTTTGCGCGCCATATTTGGTGTGAATCCTCGATTCGGTACTGATGCCTGTCCTTGGGCAAGGGCAGGTTTCATCTCTAGCTGCGGTCCCGGCGCGTCGATTCAAGTGCTCTTCGGACGCCGACCGCTAGGCTAAGCCTATGGTGGATGGTCGTAAACCCGGTGAATATCCGTCCCATTGGGAAGCAGACGTTGTCCTGCGCAACGGATCCACGGCACATCTACGCCCGATTCAACCAAGCGACGCCGACAATTTGCAAAAAATGCACCGCGGGCAATCCGAAGCCTCGGTCTACATGCGCTATTTTACGTACAAATCCTCCCTCACCGCCAAAGAGCTCAAGCGCTTCACCGAGGTCGACCACGTCAACAGGGTGGCCTTCGTCGTGATCCGGGGCGAGGACATTATCGGTGTGGGGCGTTATGACCGGCTTGATGACCCCACCGACGCGGAGGTGGCCTTCAACATCTCCGATGCCTACCAGGGCATGGGCGTGGGCTCGATCCTGTTGGAGCACTTGGCCGCGGCCGCACGCGAAAACGACATTGAGAGTTTCTCCGCGGAGGTCCTTCCCGAAAACCGGAAGATGCTCACGGTCTTCGCCGAGGCCGGCTATGCGGTCAAGCGGCACTTCGACGAGGGCGTGGTGATGCTCGAATTCCCGATCGACCCCACGGAAAAGTCCCGCGCCGTGATGGAATCGCGCGAACACCGCGCCGAGGCCAAGTCGTTGGCCGGGCTGCTGGCCCCCGGATCCATCGCGGTCATCGGAGCCAGCCGCGAATGGGGCACCGTCGGGCACACGCTGCTGCACAACATCATCGAGGGCGGGTTCACCGGTGCCGTCTACGGCGTGAACCCGCAGGCCTTCGAGCTCGGCGGCATGCGCAGCTACGCCGCGCTGGCCGAGATCCCGGGTCCCGTCGACCTGGCCGTCATTGCCGTCCCGCAGGACCAGATCCACCAGGTCATCACGCAGTGCGCCCATGCCGGGGTCAAGGGGCTGCTGATCGCCACGGGAGGCTTCGAAGCGGACGGCGAGGCTGGACTGTCCCGCCAGCGCGAACTGGTCCGGCTGGCGCGGGCCAACGGGATGCGCGTGATCGGCCCCGCATCCCTGGGCCTGGTGAACACCGACCCCGCGACCTCCATGAACGCCTCCCTCGCCCCCGGCATGCCCCAGCAGGGAACCTTGGGGCTTTTTAGCCAATCCGCCGCCATCGGGGTGCTGCTCTACGCGGCCTCCGTGCGCCGCGGCGTCGGGGTGTCCTCCATTGTTTCGGCGGGCAACCGGGCGGATGTCTCGGGAAACGACGCCATGCAGTTCTGGGAAGACGATCCCGCCACCCGCGCAGTGGGCCTGTACCTCGAGTCTTTCGGCAACCCGCGCAAGTTCTCCCGCATCGCCCGCCGACTCTCGCACTCGAAGCCCGTGATCGTGGCCAAGTCCGATGTCATGGGGCTGCGGCTGCCGCCGGGCCACGCGGTGCGCACCACCCAGGCGCCCACGGCGGCGGTGGACGCGATGCTGCGCCAATCCGGGGTGATCCGGGTGCGCACCAACGAGGAATTAATGGAAATCGCGCAGGTGGTGGCTGCCCAGCCGCTGCCGGCCGGTCCAGGGATCGCGGTGTTGTCCAACTCCGCGGCGTTGGCCTCCGTGGTCGCCGACGCCGCCGAGCAGAACCACCTCGATGTGGTTGCCTCGGATGCTGGGGTGCACCTGGGGGATGGCCAGTCCCGGGCGCTGCGGCGGCTTGCCGCGGCCCTGGCCACGGCGCTGGAAAACACCGAAGTGCATTGCGGGATCGTCACCTTGCTGCCGGAGCCGGGGCTTTCCAACCAGGCGCTGGCCCGGTGCATCCGCGAGGCGGCAGTTGAGGCGGGCAAGCCCGTGGTGGCAGTGTTCACCGGCCTCATGGATCCCGTGGCCACTGTCGACGGGCTGCTGGATGCCGGGACCCACCCGGATGGCGGCAACTACGGACTGCCCTGCTATTCCAGCCCCGGGGTCGCCGTCAACGCCCTGGCGGCGGTCGTCCACTATGCGCGCTGGGTCGCCCGGGAACAGGGAGAGGTCATCGAGCCGCCGGGCATCGACGTGCCTGCCGCCGCCGACTTCATCGAGCAGGCCCTGGACACCGTGGAGGGCGTGGACCTGCTGCACCTGTCAAAGGGACAGGCGGCCGAACTTTTGGGCCACTACGGGATCGGGGTGCTTGAATCCTCGGGCTTCGAAACCGCCGACGAGGCGGTTGCCGCTGCCGGACGGCTGGGCTGGCCGGTTGCGCTCAAGGCCCGCGACGAGCACCTGCGCCACCGGCTGGACCTCGGCGGGGTCAGGCTGAATATCACCGACGAGGCCTCGCTGCGCTCCAATATCGGGCACATGCGCGAGATCCTGGCGACGTATGCGGCGAAGGACCTCGAGGTCCAATCCATGGCCCCGGCAGGGCAGGGCTGCGTGGTCAGGGCCGTCGAGGACCCGTTGCTGGGCCCGGTGGTGTCCTTCGGCCTGGCTGGCGACGCGGTGAACCTGCTCGACGACTGGGCGCACGGCACCCCGCCGCTGACAAACACCGACCTTTCGGACCTGGTGGCTGCCCCGCGGGCCTCCGCCCGACTGCGCGGCTACCAGGGACTTCCCGCAGTGGACCTGGGTGCACTGGAAGACCTGTTGAACCGCGTGGCCACCCTTAAGGACAACCACCCGGAGGTGTCCCTGCTGGAAATCAACCCGGTCATGGCCACCGCCAACGGCACGACGGTGCTGGCGGTCGAGATCTGGCTGGGCAACCCGGAGCAGCGCACCGATTCCGCACGCCGGGCCATGAGCCACTGAGCCGGCATCGCGGCAGCGGCGTACACCACACCCAGACCTCCCGGTTCGTCCCCTTGGGTAGACTGGTAGGCATGACCCCCCTTTCTTCGGCCACGGGCCCCGACCTGCAAGCTGACCTCGACCGTGCCGGGTTCTACCCGAAAATGGTTGCCGACATCATCGACGAGGCACTCGATGGGCGGGAGACCGGCGCGCACCTGGTGCATCTGGAGACCCACTTCGACCAGCACGAGGTCCACCGGCACATCACCGTTTTGGTGCTGGCCGAGGACGTGCTGCTGGTGGCCCACGTCGATGACCAGCAGCTGGACGAGAAGGGCAAGGAAGTCATGGCCCAGGTCTCCACCGAGCTGGTCCAGCTCTCCAAGGTCACCACCGTGGCCACCAGTTACGTCTACCACCAGCCGCAGAACTACAGCACCGGCGACATGGTCAAGGAATTGACCCTGGGCATCGCCTGGGCCGGTGCCCAGCGGATCGACCTGGCCCCGGCCGGTTGCGCCGACCCCGCTTGCGACGCCGACCACGGCTACACCGGCACCTCCCAGCAGGAGGACCTCGTGCTACGCGTGAGCGCCGAGGCCGACGGCGTCAATGCCGTGACCGCCGCCCGCGGCTTCGCAAAGTCAATGCGCCGTGCATCGGCCCCTCGCGGCGCCGATGCGTCCCGCCCCGGGGCCGCGGCACCCGCCGCCGAGGTGCGCGGACGCGTCGGCTCGCGCTTCGGCCGAAACACCCACCAGGGCTAAGGCCACAAGGGAGAACACCGCCTCGTGGCAACCAGCACCCGCAGAACCCCTGCCACCGCCTTGCCGGCGGCCCCTCCGTATGGAAGCAAGACGATCGCCGAGTTGCTGCCCAGCGCGGCGGCGGCACTGGGAGTCAAGGGCTTCGAGAACGCCCTGGGGCTTCCGACGGCCAACCGCATCTGTGTGGTGATGGTCGACGGCTTGGGCAAGGCCCTGCTCAAGGCCCGCGGGGGACATGCCCCGTTCCTGCGCAAGCTCATGGAAACCTCGCAGACCCTGCACGCTTCCTTCCCCTCCACAACCGCCGCCTCGCTGACCTCCATGGGCACCGGCCTGCCGCCGGGGCAGCACGGGGTCGTGGGCTACGACGCGGTAGACCCCGAACGCCGCCGCGTCGTGAACCAGTTGGGCGGCTGGCCCAAGGACCTGGACCCGCTGTCCTGGCAGCCGCACCGGACGGTGTTCGAACAGGTGGCGGCGGCCGGGGTGCACACCGCCACGGTGTCCCTGTCCCAATTCAGGGATTCGGCCCTGACCAAGGCAGCACTGCGCGGCCCCGAATTCACCGCGGCGGAGTCCCCGCACGCACGGGTGCGCGCCACCTGCGAGATCCTCGCGGCCAATCCCCGCTCCCTGGTGTACTGCTATTTCAACGAGCTGGACAAGGCAGGGCACCGGCACGGCAAGGCATCGGCACAATGGGGAAACGCGCTGGAGGACCTGGACTCGGTCATGCGCACCCTGGCCGCACGGGTCCCGGCCGGCACGTTGCTGCTGCTGACGGCTGACCACGGCATGGTCGACGTGGACGAGAAATGGCGGATCGACTACTCCGAGTTCCCTGAGCTGGTGGACGGGGTCGAACTGACCTCCGGCGAGCCGCGAGGGGCACAACTGCATTTCCACGCCCAGACCCCGCCGGCCCAGAGGGAGGCGGTGGCCGAGGCATGGCGGGAACGCTTTGGGTCCAAGGCCTGGGTGCTCGGCCGCGACGAGGCCATCGACCTGGGCCTGTTCGGGCCGGTGGATGACCGGGTGCGCGAACGCATCGGGGACCTGCTCATCCTGTCCGCGGAAGACATTGCCTTCCTCGACGGGCGGAGGGTGAAGCCCGCCGCATTCACGATGATCGGGCAGCACGGCTCGCTGACCCGCGCCGAGTGCGAGGTTCCGCTGCTGACCCTGGCGCGCCCGGCCGGGAAATAGCACCCAACAGCAAAGGTCCGGTTTTTGGCATCAAATCCTTGCCAAAAACCGGACCTTTTCCGTGGGTGCAGCGCCTACGTGGAGTCAGTCGTTGTTGTTGCGCCGGCCGAAGACGATCTCGTCCCAGCTGGGCACCGAGGAACGCTTGGCCTTTTTCTTGCCACCGGCCTCATCGTCGTGGGCACCGGCTTCCGAACCCTCTGCCGATTCCCCCTTGTCAGGAGTTTCCGGGCGAAGGCTCGGCACCAGGGAAATGGTCGTGGTTCTTGAGCTGACGCCGTCATAGAGTCGGGGCAGGCCGTCGTCCTGCGGCGCGGGGCCAGCCAGACGCGGGTCGTCCTCCGGGTGAGGGGAGCGTGAAAGCATGGCGGCCAGCGCGTCGTCGCCCTCTTCGTCGAGTCCCAGGCGCTGCCCGCGGCGGGCGCTGAGCGCGTCAAGGAGCTGTTCCGAGTCGGCCACGGCTGCCTCAAAGTCGACGTCGTCCCCGTCGGCCTCGACGTCGAAGGGGTCGTCGGCGACGGCCGTCAGTCGGCGGGCACCCACCGGCGCGTCGAGCGGTTCCAGTTCGCTCAGGACCTGGGCCCAGCGATTGGCGTTCTGCAGCGATTTGCGGTTCGGGTGGAACGACCAGCGCGCGACGGATTCCTCGGAACCGGCGTCCAAGGCGATGCTGGCGTCGGATTCGGGCAAATCGAAGGTTGCCACGACCTCCCAGGAACCATCTGCCTCGCGCCAGGCGTCCCAGGCCAGGGATTCGGTGTCTATGCCCATCGAGTGGATGCGATAGGCGACCATTTCGCCGAGGTTGGCCGGTTCCTCGCCGAAGATGCTGCGGTAGCCGTCATGGGTCTGCGGGGCGGAAACCTCCACATTGCGCGCCTGGGAGGCAATGTATTCGCGTTCGGCCAGCACCGGACCCTCGTAGCGCATGATGCGCTCCAAGGACATGCCGGAAACGGCCGCCACGTCCTCTGCCGTGGCGCCGGAACGGATCCGGGCCTGGATGTCGCGGGGCGACAACGGCGCGGCTTGCGCCTCCGAACGATCGGCCCGGGCTGCTCGAGTCAATGCACTTCGCAGCGCTTCATCGACGGGCAGCACAAAACTGTTCCCGTCGTCGCTGCTCAGGTGCAGGCTCTCACTGTTCTCGTGGATTCCCACCAGTCGGAGTTGACGCATGACTATCCTCCACAAACCGTCGTGTTGTGACTAAAACTTTGCCACCTGCGCGGGCAAATACCTAAGAGGTGCCTTGGTGTGGCGCGGACCGGCTTCATGATTATTCCCACCAAGCCCGAAAACGCGCGTAAAAACGGGTAAAAAATCCCGTCTTTGGACCCGAAGGTGCAATGATGAACAGTCGGTTCCCGACCGGGCACAAAAAAGCATGATTCTGCGTTGAAGCATAAGCGCATGAATTTGCGTGGATTGACCCGAGGGACCGGAACCGGTCCCGGGACGACCCAAGACGAACAACAGCTTGAACCAAGCGGAGTGTGAAGCAGCAATTATGGCAACCGACTACGATGCACCTCGGAAGCATGCCGAAGACGATGAGAAGCCCGAGGCCCTGCCCGAGCTGAAGGCCCAGCGCAGCACGAACACCAACGCCTCGAATCTCATCGATGAAGACGAGGCGGCCCTGGCCGACAGCTATGAGCTGCCGGGTGCCGACCTGTCGGGCGAAGAACTCGCGGTCATGGTGATGCCGGCGCAGGCGGACGAGTTCACCTGTGCGTCCTGTTTCCTGGTGCGGCACCGTTCGCAGATCGCCCTGCAGAAGGACGGCCTGCTCTACTGCACCGACTGCGAGGGCTAGCCACAACACAACGCCCGCCACCCTCGCCAATCCCCGCACAAGCGGGAGCAGGGGGATGGCGGGCGTTTTTGTGCCTCGGTGGATTGGCGCCTAGGCGGTGCCGGATTCCTCCGCGGCATCGGGGGAGTTGCCATCCTGCGCCTCGGGGTTCTCCACGGGCTCGCGGTACTGCACCATGACGCCGCCCAGGGCGGCGGTGAGTTCCTCGGGACGGCGGGTCGAAGCCAGCCAGTACGGGGTGGAGTCGCGCTCGTCGGTGATCTGGATGCGCACCACCGGGTCGATCCAGCCGCGGATGCACATGAAGGCGATGCCGTTCAGGCCCGGACCGCGCTGGTGGTAGGCCGCCGCGCCGCGGTAGCCGGTGACATCGCCAACGAATTCACGTTCAATGGTGGCACGTCCCACGGTCAGCGTTTCGTCGCGGACCTCGATCTTCGGGGTGCTCATGACCAGGGCGAAGGAGATCAGGCCCAGGGCGACGACGCCGGCCACGACTCCCCAGCCCAGGCCCACCGGGATGAACGCGATGGCGGCGGTGGCGCCAAGGCCCAGCGTCACGACCCAGATCCACCACGCGGGCCACAGCTTTTCGCTGAAGTGGACGGGGGCAGGTTGCATCGGTGAAGGGTTCTCGGCCATACCCTCAAGCATAGGCGGTTGGGAGTCCGTACCCGGCCAGCGCCGGCGCGCCCGAGGGACTAGAGTTAATGGGAAACAGCAGTGGCCGTGCCGTGGCCAGAACCCAATCTTGAACCCCTTGGAGTGGAAAATAGATGTCCGAATCGAGAGTCGATATCGCCCTGAAAATGCTTGATCCGGACCTTCCGGCACCAAGCTATGCGCACGAGGGCGATGCGGGAGCAGATCTGTGTGCCCGCGAGGACGTGACGCTGGAGCCGGGACAACGGGCGCTGGTTCCCACCGGCGTCTCCCTGGCGCTGCCCCTGGGCTACGTCGGGTTGATCCACCCGCGTTCCGGCCTGGCCACCAAGCACGGCCTGACCGTGGTCAATGCGCCGGGGACCGTGGATGCCGGGTACCGTGGTGAGTTGAAGGTCACGTTGTTGAACACGGATGCAACCACCCCGATCGTGCTCAAGCGCGGGGACCGCATCGCCCAGCTAGTGATCCAGAAGGTCGAGCGGGCCCACTTCATCCAGGTCCAAGATCTTGACGACTCCTCGCGCGGCGCCGGCGGCTTTGGCTCCACCGGTGGTTTCGAAACCGCAAACAGCAGCCACTAGGGCCGGCCAGCGAAATCTCACGGTCGATACAGCAAGAGAGCAACTTCAATGATTTTCAAGCGTAAGAAGAAGGCCGTCGCCGAGGCGCAGCCCGAACAGACCATCGCCGGACTCAATGCCGCGGCCGCCAGCGGGACCGGGGAACCGGCGGGGGAAAAGCCTGCCAAGGCTCCAGAGGCGGAGGCCGCAGCGCAGGACGCGCCGGCGGCAACCCCGGAACGCGCGGGCGGGCCCTTTGACGGTGATGACATCGAGGACCACGAGGGCTTCCTCGACCTGGGAGCCTTGCTGATCAAGCCGGTCCCCGGCCTGCAACTTCGCCTCGAGGTCGAGGAATCCACGCAGCGCGTCATCGCCGTGGCACTGGAGATCGGTGGTTCGCGCATGCAGCTGCAGGTCTTCGCCGCACCCAAGTCCGATGAGCTGTGGCCAGGCATCTCCACTCAGATCGCCACCGGCATCGCCGACCAGGGCGGGGAAACGGAAATGGTTCCCGGCCGCTTCGGCAACGAATTGCTGGCCCGGGTTCCGCAGACAGCTCCCGACGGACGCCAAGGCCATGTGGCGCTGCGCTTTCTGGGCATCGACGGTCCGCGCTGGTTCCTCCGCGCGGTCATCGGCGGTTCGGCGCTGACGGATGCGGCCGAATCCAAGATCATGGAGGACACCCTGGCACAGGTCGTGGTGGTGCGCGGCGACACGCCGATGCCGCCGACCGAGTTGCTGTCCCTGACGGTGCCCTCCGGTGCACTGGCCCGTCCGGATGAAACCGGCGAGGCCCCCGGCACCGAGCGTCCCGAACGTGGCCCGGAAATCACCCAGATCGGCTGATTCGTTGCCCAAGGACAAAGCGGTGAAGGCCACCTGGTCGCAGCGACCGGAAGTCGCGGACGTCCGTGAGCCGGGCGAGCAGGGACCCACGGGCGTCCAGCCCCTGGCGTCCCTGGCCGAGCTTCCGGTACGCGGGCGCATCGCGCACCGCGGCTACGTAGAATCCATCACGATCCTTCCCCTGGCGCAGGCCCCGGCCTTCTCCGCGACGGTCGTTGACCACCCGGCGCCGCCCGGTGGCCGCCGAAGCGCGGTGCCGCACCTGCGGCTGGTGTTCCTGGGCCAGCGCCGGGTACCGGGACTCGTGGCAGGCTCCCGGATCAAATACGAAGGCATGGTTGCACCGCTTGATTCGGTGCCCACGGTCTTCAACCCCCGCTACGAGATCCTGCCCGAGCGCAGCTCCCGCTAGCGGTGCGCACCGCCCCCCATTCACCCTCGAGTCTTCCCAAGGACAACGGACCGCCATGAGCGAGCACAACGAACAGCAGCCCCAGCCCGAGGACGATGCGCCCGGTGCCGAGGACATGGCCCGGCGAATCGGCGCCAATTCCGGCATCGAACGCCGCGAGGACGGGCAGATCGACGTGCTCAAGACCATTGGCGGGGTGCGCGGACTCGTCGAGTCGTTGCTGCCGGGACTGGTTTTCCTGGTCATCTTCACCCTGTGGCAGCAGCTGAACACCGCGCTGATTGCCTCGGTGACCGTGGCCCTGGTGTTCACCGTGGTGCGCCTGGTGCGCCGCGGCTCCCTCACCCAGGCGCTGACCGGCCTGGCGGGCGTGGCCATCTGCGCCATCTTCTCCAGGGTCACCGGGGAGGCCAAGGACTACTACGTCCCCGGCTTCTACACGAACCTCGCCTACGGGGCGGCGTTGGTCATTTCGATCATGGTCCGCTGGCCCCTGATGGGCGTGATCTTCGGATTCATCCGCTCGGAACAAACGCATTGGCGGGAAAACAAGCTGCGCGCCAGGCAATACGCCTGGGCGACCTGGATCGTGGTGGCGGTATTTGCCGCGCGTTTGGCCGTCCAATTCCCGCTGTACCTGGCCGACAACGTCCCGGCCCTGGGCGCGGCGCGCCTGGCCATGGGTGTGCCGCTCTATGCTGCGGCGCTGTGGGTTGCCTGGATGATCTCGCGGCCGCAGAAGGCGCCGGCCGGCCAACCGACACCGGACACCATCGCCTAGCCTGGCGGGCCCCGGCTACGCGATTCGCACGCAGTCCAGTGCACCTGGCGTCCATGCCGGGACGGCGCTGGGCCGTCCCGGGGAGTGGACCGCGGTTGGCGGGGTTCGCGCCGAGGCTATTGCTCGCCGGTGGTGCGCAGCACGGTGCGCAACTCGTCCTCAGCCACAATCGTGGTCACGAAGAACAACTCGTCCCCGCCCTCGATGACATCATCCTGGCTGGGCGCCAGCGGGATGTCATCGCGCAGGATCGCCACCACCGTGGCCTCGTTGGGCCACGCCACCGAGCCCAGGGTGCGCCCGATCAGCGCCGAATCGTGCGGGACGGTGAACTCCACCATCGAAACCACGCCCGATTGCAGGGTCATCAGGCGCACCAGGTCGCCGATCTCCACCGCCTCCTCGACCAGGGCCGTCATCAGCCGCGGGGTGCTCACCGCGACGTCGACGCCCCAGGCGTCGTCGAACATCCAGTCGTTCTTCGGGTTGTTCACCCGGCCGACGGTGCGTCCGACGCCGAATTCGCTCTTGGCCAGCAGCGATACGACCAGGTTCACCTTGTCGTCTCCCGTGGCCGAGACAACCACGTCGACTTCTTCGAGCTTGGCTTCCTTGAGCACAGAGAGTTCGCAGGCGTCGCCGAAGAGCCAGCGGGCGCCCTGCACCCCGGCCCGCGAAACCACCTCGGGCTTCTCGTCGATGAGCAGCACCTCGTGCCCGTGGCTGATCAATTCCTTGGCAATGGAGCTGCCCACGGACCCTGCTCCGGCAATCATGACCTTCATTACGTGTTTTGCTCCGTGATTGGTTTGGGGGCGACCGAGAGGACCTTCTCGATGTCCTTGTCGGCGTGGACGGGCATCATCGCGTGCACGATGTCGCCCTGCTGCAGCCGCATGCCGGGAACCGGCAGCACGCCCTCGCCAAAGCGCGAGAGGTAGGCGATGCGGATCGGGGCGGCGGCCTCGAGCTCCTCGAGCCCGTAACCGTACCAGCCCTCGTGGATGTTCACCTCGCCGAGGATCAACCGGCCGGAGGCCTCGCGGAAGTCGCCGTGAAGCGAATGTTCGGGCAGGATCCGGCGCAAGACCTGGTCAGAGCTCCAGCGCACCGCAGCCACCGTGGGGATGCCAAGGCGCTGGTAGATCTCCGCCCGCCCCGGGTCGTAGATGCGGGCCACCACGTGCGGGACGTGATAGGTCTCGCGGGCCACCCGGGTGGCCAGGATATTGGAGTTGTCGCCGCTGGAGACCGCGGCAAAGGCGTAGGCCTCCGCGATCTTCGCCCGTTCCAGGGTTTCGCGGTCGAATCCGACGCCGGAGACCTTGAGTCCGGAGAAGCTGCGGCGCAGGCGGCGGAATGCGCGGTCGTCCTGGTCGATGATCGCCACCGAGTGCCCGGCGTCGTCAAGCGTGTGGGCCAGGGTCACGCCCACCCGTCCGCAACCCATGATGACGAAGTGCGCCATGATCCATCCTTCTTGTTCCCGCCGAGGTGCCTGCGGTCCTCCGTGGCACGGTTCATTCCCCAGTGTTTCACGGTTAGGGCCCCCGATGCGGGATTCTTCACGTCGCCCGCGACGGTGTGGTGTATGACAGGTGCGGGCAAAGGGGGCTAGCTTTGGATCGTGCTTTCATTCCTTGACGCGTTGAAACGGATCCTGGTGGGGCGCCCCTTCAGGACCGAGCGCCTGAAGGAGGCCCCGCTGCGCAAGCGCCTTGCGCTGCCCATCTTTTCGGCCTCTGCTCTCTCCTCAATTGCCTATGCACCTGACGAGGTGATCCTCACCCTCGCGCTGGCGGGGCTGGGAGCCATGGCTTTCTCGCCCTCGGTGGGTCTTGCCGTCATGGTCGTGATGCTTGTCATCATCGCCTCCTACCGCCAGTCCGTGAAGGCCTACCCCTCGGGCGGCGGCGACTACGAGATCGCCTCGGTGAACCTGGGCCCACGGGCCGGGACCACGGTGGCAGCTGCCCTCCTGGTCGACTTCGTGCTCACCGTGGCGGTGTCCATTTCCTCCGCCTCGCACTACGTCATCGCCGCATTCCCGGCGTTGGACGGAAGCCAGGCATGGTTCGCCACCGCCGGGGTCGTGGTGCTGACGGTGCTGAACCTGCGCGGGCGGGGCCGGTCCAAGATGGGCACCGCTGCACCCGTTTACTTGTTCATCGGCGTGGTCCTCGTGATGCTCGCAGCCGGCGGGATCCTTGCTGCCACCGGCACGCTGGGGACCGCCCCCAGTGCCGGCTTCGAGGTGGTTCCCGACCCCGACTATCCGCACGGGCTCACCGGCCTGGCCGGGGTGCTGCTGGTGCTGCGCGCGTTCTCCACGGGATCCGCCGCGCTCACCGGGGTCGAGGTCCCGATCTCCAACGTCCACAAGCTTGCGGCCCCCAAGGCCCGCAATTCGGCTGCGGTGTTGCTGCTGCTGGGCCTATTCGCCGGCGCATTGACCCTGGGGACCATGTACCTGGCGCGGGCAGTGCAGGTCCGCGTGGTGGAGGATCCCGCCACCGGCCTGCGCCTGGACGGCGGTCCGATCCCTGCCGACTACATCCAGCATCCGGTCCTCGGCCAAGTGGCGGAGGCCATCTTCGGCGGCGCGTCCATCGGCTTCTACCTGGTGCTGGCGGTGACGGTTGCGGTGCTGCTGATAGCCGCGCACACGGCCTTCAATTCCTTCCCCAACCTGGCCTCGCACCTGGCCACCGACGGCTACCTGCCGCGCCAGCTGCGCACCCGCGGGGACAGGCTCGGCTTCTCCAACGGCATCCTGGCCCTGGCCATCGCCGCCATCGCGTTGATCTGGGTGTTCGACGCCCACGTTCCGACCTTGATCCAGCTCTACGTGGTGGGCGTCTTCGTGTCCTTCACGCTGAGCCAGCTCGGCATGATCCGGCACTGGGGCCGCGAACTGGCCCAGACCCCGGACAAGCGCGTGCGCGCCCGCATCCACCGCTCCAGGCTGCTGAACCTCGCGGGCTTCGCGCTCACCGCCGCTGTGCTGCTCATCGTGCTGGGCACCCGGCTGGTTCACGGCGCCTGGCTGGCGGTGCTGGGCATCGCCGTGCTGTTCGCGATGATGGATTCGCTGCACCGCCACTACGTGCAGGTGGACAGGGAACTTGCCATTGGCGAGGACGAATCGGCCACCGCCCTGCCTGCCCGCGTGCACGCACTGGTGCTGGTCTCCACGCTGCGCAAGCCGGTGCTGCGTGCGGTGGCCTTCGCCCGCGCCGCGCGTCCCTCGAAACTCGATGCCATCGTGGTGGACGCCGACTCGGAGCGCACCGAGGCGACGCTGGCCCGGTGGGAGGCCCTGGGCATCCCGGTGCCGATCACGGTGCTTGCCTCCCCGTACCGGGAAATCGCCCCGCCACTGATTGAGCACATCCGCTCGATCAAGCGCGATTCACCGCGCGACCTGATCGTCGTCTACATCCCCGAATACGTGGTGGGCCGCTGGTGGGAGCAACTGGTGCACAACCAGACCGCCATGCGCATCAAGAACCGCCTGCATTACGAGCCCGGGGTCGTGGTGGCCTCGGTGCCGTGGCGCCTGGCCTCCTCCGACGCCTCCATGGACCTGGGCCCCACCGAGGAAGCCTCGGCAGGCGCCAAGCCCATGCCGCATCCAGCGGCACCCCAGATCTCCAATCCGAAAGACAAGCCATGAGCACGCACGAAAACATCCTGAAGGTGCGCCTCGACGCACCGGCCCACGGCGGCCACACTGTCGCCCGACACGAGGGCCGGGTGATCTTCGTGCGCCACGGCATTCCCGGCGAACTGGTTTCGGTCGCCGTGCGCGATGACGGCGAAAAGGCCCGCTTCTGGCGCGGCGACGTCGTCGAGGTCCACGAGGCCTCCGCGGACCGGGTACCGCATTTCTGGACCCAGGCCGACTCCCTGCACGCGGCCCCGCGCGGCGTCCTGCCGGTGGGCGGCGCGGAATTCGGGCATATCGCACTGGACGCCCAGCGCCGGATCAAGGGCCAGATCTTCGTCGAGCAAATGCAGCGACTGGGCGGCATCGACGTGGCCGAACACGGCTTCACCGCGGTGCGCGCGCCCGAGGGGGAATCCGCCGACGGGCTGGGCTGGCGCACGCGCACGGCCTTCGCAGTGGACGCCAAGGGCCGCCTGGCCATGAGCGCCTTCCGCTCCAACGACCTGGTGCCGGTCAAGGAAATGCCGCTGGCACACCCGAAGATCAACGAGCTGGCGCTCTGGGAGCTGCCGCTGGCAGGCATCAGCCGCATCGAGGTTGCCGTCGGATCCGGCGACGATGGCGGGGTTCTGGTGCTCTTCATCGAGGACGGAACCGTAGCCGGGGCAGCGGGCCGCGCGGCCAAGCGCCTGCCCGAGGGGACCAGCGCCGCGGCACTGACCCAGGTCGGAGGATCGGCTGCCGACGGGCGCGGTGCCCTGCAGCGCTTGCGCGGGCGGACGTGGCTTTCCGAATCGGTGGCGGGCCACGACTACCGCATCACCGGCGAAGGTTTCTGGCAGATCCACCGGTTGGCCCCCGCCACCCTGGTGGAGCGCGTGATGAGCCAGTTGGCGCCGGGCTACGGGACGCGCATCGCGGACCTCTACGCCGGGGCAGGTCTCTTCAGCGCACCGCTGGCCAAGGCCGTGGGCGACGACGGCATGCTGCTGTCCATTGAGGGAGCCCCGGGAACCAGCAAGGACGCCCTGAAGAACCTGCGTGAATTCCCCCAGGCGATCATTTCCCAGGGGCGCGTTGAAAAGACCTTGTCCAGGGAATTGAATACGCGCAAGGCCAAGCTGGATTCGATTGTGCTCGATCCGCCGCGCACCGGTGCCGGCAAGACCGCCGTTTCCGCGATGGTGCGTTCGGGTGCCAAGAAGATTTCCTACGTTTCGTGCGATCCTGCATCGTTTGCCCGTGACACTGCGGATCTCCTGGCTTCGGGGTTCCGCTTGGAAGAGGTTGATGTCATTGACCTTTATCCGCACACTCACCACATGGAAACCGTGGGACTGTTTGTCCGCCACTAGGCGTTGATATGACTCCGTCCGGCCCGAAAATGTCGGGATGGCGGGGTTTCAAGGGTGGCGGGGGATAGACTGTTTATAGCTCTGCCGCTAATAAAACACAGGTAAACTCAGTTAGGATCGCCTAACTGGATTTCCTTGTGGGCGTGCAACGAAGATGTAATTCCGGCGAGAGGAGTCCCCGTGAGCAATGTGGACAGTTTTGGTGCCAAGGGCGTATTGGACGTCAAGGGCAACGAATATGAAATTTACCGGCTGAACGCAGTCGAAGGTGCGCAAAGCCTTCCGTACAGCCTCAAGGTTCTGTTGGAGAACCTGCTTCGCACCGAAGATGGCGCGAACATCACCGCAGAACACGTCAAGGCCGTAGGCCAGTGGGATGCAAACGCAGAACCGAACACCGAAATCCAGTTCACCCCTGCACGCGTCTTGATGCAGGACTTCACCGGTGTTCCTTGCATCGTTGACCTCGCCACCATGCGCGAGGCAGTCAAGGAACTTGGCGGAGACCCGACTCGGGTGAACCCGTTGGCTCCTGCCGAAATGGTCATCGACCACTCCGTGCAGATCGACGTCGCCGGCAACGCCGGTGCCCTCGAGCGCAACATGGAAATCGAATACCAGCGCAACGGGGAGCGTTACCAGTTCCTGCGTTGGGGCCAGACCGCATTTGATGACTTCAAGGTGGTTCCCCCGGGAACCGGCATCGTGCACCAGGTCAACATCGAGTTCCTGGCTCGCACCGTGATGACCCGCGAAGTCAACGGCGTGCTTCGTGCATACCCCGACACCTGCGTCGGCACCGACTCCCACACCACCATGGTTAACGGCATGGGCGTGCTGGGCTGGGGCGTTGGCGGCATTGAGGCCGAGGCAGCAATGCTCGGCCAGCCTGTCTCCATGCTGATCCCGCGCGTCGTGGGCTTCAAGCTCAACGGATCGATCCCCGCCGGTGCCACGGCAACCGACGTTGTGCTGACCATCACCGAGATGCTGCGCAAGCACGGTGTTGTCGGCAAGTTCGTCGAGTTCTACGGCCAGGGCGTCGCCGAGGTGCCGCTGGCAAACCGCGCGACCATCGGCAACATGTCCCCGGAGTTCGGTTCCACCGCGGCCATGTTCCCGATCGACGACGTCACCCTGGACTACCTGCGCCTGACCGGCCGCTCCGAGGAGAACGTGGACCTCGTCGAGGCCTACGCCAAGGAGCAGGGCCTGTGGCACGACCCGAGCCGCGAGATCCGCTTCTCCGAGTTCCTCGAACTCGATCTCTCGACGGTGGTTCCCTCCATCGCCGGACCGAAGCGTCCGCAGGACCGCATCGAGCTTTCCAGCGCGAAGGAACAGTTCCGCAAGGACATCCACAACTACGCAGCTGGTGCAGCCGACGAACTGAACATCGGTCGCCCCTCGACGTCCGTAGAGGTCACCAAGGCCGACGGAACCAGCTTCTCCATCGACCACGGTCTGGTCTCGATCGCTTCGATCACCTCCTGCACCAACACCTCCAACCCCTCGGTCATGCTTGCCGCAGCCCTGCTGGCACGCAAGGCAGTGGAAAAGGGTCTGGTGTCCAAGCCATGGGTCAAGACTTCCGTCGCCCCGGGCTCCAAGGTCGTCACCGAGTACTACGAAAAGTCCGGCCTCATGCCGTACCTGGAGAAGCTTGGCTTCTTCGTCGTGGGCTACGGCTGCGCAACCTGCATCGGCAACTCCGGCCCGCTGGACGCTGAGATCTCCGAGGCCATTCAGGCTCACGACCTCTCCGCAACCGCAGTGCTCTCGGGTAACCGCAACTTCGAAGGCCGCATCAACCCGGACGTGAAGATGAACTACTTGGCTTCCCCGCCATTGGTCATCGCTTACGCCCTGGCCGGCACCATGGACTTCGACTTCGAAACCGATTCCCTGGGCACCGACACGGACGGCAACGAGGTGTTCCTCAAGGACATCTGGCCGTCCCCGACCGAGGTTCAGGCAACGATGGATTCCTCCATCGATGAAGGCATGTTCGCCAAGGGCTACGACGGTGTCTTCGACGGCGACGATCGCTGGAAGGCACTCGACACCCCGGCGGGCAACACCTTCGAGTGGGTCGAGGATTCGACCTACGTCCGGAAGCCCCCGTACTTCGAGGGCATGACCGCAACCCCGGCACCGGTGGAGAACATCTCCGGCGCCCGCGTGCTGCTGAAGCTGGGCGATTCGGTCACCACCGACCACATCTCCCCGGCCGGTTCCTTCAAGTCCGACTCGCCGGCTGGCCAGTACCTGCTGGCCCACGGCGTGGACCGCAAGGACTTCAACTCCTACGGCTCGCGCCGTGGCAACCACGAGGTCATGATCCGCGGCACGTTCGCGAACATCCGCATCCGCAACCAGGTCCTGGACAACGTCGAGGGTGGCTTCACCCGCGACTTCACCCAGGAAGGGGCTCCGCAGGCCTACGTCTACGACGCTGCTCAGAACTACAAGGAAGCCGGCACCCCGCTGGTCATCCTGGGCGGCAAGGAATACGGATCGGGCTCCTCGCGCGACTGGGCAGCCAAGGGCACCGCGTTGCTGGGCGTCAAGGCCGTCATCACCGAGTCGTTCGAGCGCATCCACCGCTCGAACCTCATCGGCATGGGCGTGCTTCCGCTGCAGTTCCCGGTCGGCGAAAACGCCGAGACCCTGGGCCTGACCGGCACCGAGACCTTCTCCGTCGAGGGAGTGACCGAACTCAACAACGGCACCACCCCAAAGACCCTGAAGGTCACCGCCGTGGCGGAAGACGGCAAGACCGTCTCCTTCGATGCCGTCCTGCGCATCGACACCCCGGGCGAAGCAGATTACTACCGCAACGGTGGCATCCTGCAGTACGTCCTGCGTCAGATCTCCGCGAACTAATCTAGTTAGCGAAGATACACGCTCGCAAGGGCGGGCCGACCCGGAGAAGTCCGGGTCGGCCCGCCCTTGCGGCGTTAATGCAGCGGGGTTGGATTTTCGAGACGCACGCCCGGGGGATGCGGCCGATGGAAGAATTCGTCCTGGGGCTGGCTAGCGTGTGAATGCCATGCAGAATTCGTCTGTATCGGGACACCGCGACGAGCTGCTGTGGCATATCCATGGCAACCAATCTGGTTTTGGGCTTTACTGGTTCTACACCCATTGTTGCCATTGGAACGAGGTCGAAAATCATGGATTCAGGCCAACTGGTGTGGACCATCGTCATAATCGTTGTCGTACTGGTAGTCCTTGGACTAGTGCTCTTCTTTGGCCAACGACGTAAGAAGGAAAAGGACCACGAGCGGGCGGAAACCCTCCGCCAGTCGGCGGCCGAGGAGCAGCTCAAAGCCCGGGAGAGCGAAGCGAAGTCTGCCAGGGCTGCAGCGGACGCGAAGCAGGCCCAGGTTGACGCCGAACGCCTCCAGAAAGAAGCCCGCAACCAGAATGCCGAAGCCCAGTCAGCACGGACCAATGCACAGGAGCAGGCCAACAAGGCCAGGGCGCTTGATCCGAACGCCGAAGCCAGGGGCACCCGGGAGGATGACGCGTCCGAGGCCGGACGGGAACCGCTTAGAACGAACGCCGAAACCAGGGGTACCCGGGATGGTGATGCCTCCGAGGCCGGACGGGAACCGCTTAGAGATCCCGATCAGCCGACGCAGTCAAATCCCTCCGGCGGAACCGAAAACGGTGGGCGCCATCGGGGCGAGGGTGTCACCGGGCACTGACACGGCAGCCGGCTCCGCCCTGCATGCGTGACAAGACGTTGGTCTGTGACAAAGCGTGCAGGCGGGAACACCGATGCGGCGCCGGTGGTCATCCGGGCTACAGGGGATTAACCTGAAGTCGTTCCGAGATCATCGTTCAACATCGCAACCCGTGCTGCGATGTCATCACGCAGGAATTCCATGCGCTCGCGCTCGGTGCTCAGCTCCGCGGGCGCTTCGGCGGGAACCCAGCGCTCCATCGCGACCCCCTCGAGGACGGGGACCTGTGCCTCGCCCACGATGACGACCCGGTCCGCGGCACGCAGCACTTCCTCGGTCAATGCGGTCGGCACCTCTGCGCGCATGTCGGCGCCGACTTCTTCCACCACGGAGGCGGCCAGTTCATTGATGTGGTGGGCCGGAATGAGTCCGGCTGATTTCACCGCAATGGAATCTCCTGCGGCCTGGCGCAGTAGCGCCGCGGCGATTTGCGACTTCCCGCCATTGGTGTTGCAGACGAAGAGTACCGAGGGGGTCTGGGGGCTCGAAGTGCTCATGGGGCTGTGGATCCTAGGGCTTGGCGGGGGATGACGTAGGGCAGGGTTTGCCCGCAACTTGATCCTACGCAAGGGTGGCTTCCTTGATCCAGCGCCTGCCGATGGTGGGACGGGACACTGTGGCGTGCACCGCCATGGTGCCCGGCGGCAAGGGACGAGCGGTAAGATTGAACGGGTATTTGCCACTGCGAAAGGACTGCCTCCGTGCCACTGCTTCCGACCATCAAGGAACCGCGGGACCTTCGTGGCCTGGACGCGGCTAAAATGCACCAGCTGGCCAAGGAAATCCGGTCATTCCTGATCAAGAACGTTGCCCGCACCGGGGGACACCTGGGCCCCAACCTCGGCGTGGTCGAGCTGACGCTGGGCATCCACCGGGCCTTCGATTCACCCACCGACTCCATCATCTTTGACACCGGACACCAGTCCTACGTCCACAAGCTGCTGACCGGGCGCCAGGACTTCTCGACGCTGCGCCAGCAGGGCGGGCTCTCCGGGTATCCCGAACGCGCCGAATCGGTGCACGACATCGTAGAGTCCTCCCACGCCTCCTCCTCGCTGTCCTGGGCCGACGGGATCTCCCGGGCCCGCAAGCTCACCGGGGAAGCCGACCGCTACGTTGTCGCCCTGGTCGGCGACGGCGCCCTGACCGGCGGCATGGCTTGGGAAGCGGTCAATAACATCGCCGCCGACAAGGATCGCCGCGTGGTCATCGTGGTCAACGACAACGGCCGCTCCTACGCCCCGACCATTGGCGGACTCGCCGACCAGTTGGCCGGCCTGCGCCAGCGCCTGGACATGTTCCGCACGCACCCGGCCTACGAAAACACCATGGACAGGCTCAAGAGCCGCCTGAAGGATTCAGGCCCCGTGGGCCAGTTCACCTACAAGTCCCTGCATGCCACCAAGAAGGGCATCAAGGACTGGTGGGCACCCCAGGGCCTGTTCGAGGACCTGGGCATGAAGTACATCGGCCCCATCGACGGGCACAACCAGACGGCCGTCGACCAAGCTCTGCAGCAGGCCCGCAACTACGGCGGACCGGTCATCGTGCACGCGCTGACGGAAAAGGGCCGCGGCTATGCACCGGCCCGCGCCGACGAGGCCGACCAGTTCCACGCGGTGGGCGTCATCGACCCGCAGACCGGCGAACCCGTATCCAAGGCCTCTGCCCGTTCCTGGACTTCGGTCTTCGGCGAGGAAATCGCCGACATCGCCGACGAACGAAGCGACATCGTTGCCATCACCGGCGCGATGCTGCAGCCGGTGGGCCTGAAGACCATGTCCGAACGCCACCCCGAACGGGTGCTGGACGTGGGCATCGCCGAACAGCACGCGATGACCTCCGCCGCGGGCCTGGCCTTCGGCGGACTGCACCCGGTGGTGTGCGTCTATGCGACGTTCCTGAACCGGGCGTTCGACCAGCTGCTCATGGACGTGGCCCTGCACAAGGCCGGGGTCACCGTGGTGCTGGACCGCGCCGGGGTCACCGGGCCCGACGGACCCAGCCACCACGGCATGTGGGACATGGCCCTGATGCAGATCATTCCCAACCTCCACCTGGCAGCCCCGCGCGATGCGGTGCGGCTGCGCGAGGAACTGCGCGAGGCCGTGGCCATCAAGGACGCGCCCTCGGTGGTCCGATTCTCCAAGGGCAGCGTGGGCCCGGAAATTGTCGCCATCCAGCGCCTGCACGACGGCGTGGACGTGCTCGCCAAGCTCGGAAGCGGCGAGGAACGCGACGTGCTCATCGTTTCGGTCGGCGCCATGAGCGAACTGTGCCTGGATGTCGCCGCCCGGCTCAACGCCCAGGGCATCACGGTCACCGTGGTCGATCCGCGCTGGGTGCTTCCGGTGCCGCGCTCCATCATCGGCCTGGCTGCGCGCCACCGCATCGTGGTGTGCGTCGAGGACGGCGTCCGCGCCGGCGGCGTGGGTTCGCGTATCCGTCAGGAAATGCGCGCGGCGGGCGTCGACACGGCACTGAACGAGGTGGGCCTGCCCACCGAGTTCCTGGCCCACGGCACCCGCGACGAGGTCTTGGAACGAGTGGGACTCACCGCCGACCGGATCGCCAACGACACCTTGGCCCAGGTGCTGGGCACCAAGGTCCCCTTCGCCCGACCGCTGCCCGGAGCAGAGATGCCCACCGGACAGATTCCCCAGCTGTGAACGCAGCAGCACCGGTGCCCGCGGGCCTGCCGCGGGACCCTGCCGGTGCCGACCCCGGGGACCTGGTGGTGGCCAGGGCCTGGAAATACGACGGGCACCCGCACTGGGTGGTGCCCGGGCGCTACCTCGGCGCCGACGACCACGGCCATTGGATCTACCAGCCCGCCGGCTCGCTGGTATCGCGTCCCGGCCACGGACACTGGGCCGACACCGATGCGGTCTGCCTGGTGCCCCGTGCCGGGCAATGGCTGGGCACGTTCTACGACGACCGCGCCGAGGACTTCCGCGTTTACCTTGACCTGTCGACCCAGATCGGTTGGCGCAAACTGGCCCGCGGCGGCTGGGAAGCCAACTCCGTGGACATGGACCTCGACGTCATAGACTCGCGCTCACGCGGCATCTTCCTCGACGACGAGGACGAATTCGCCGAGCACAGCGCATCCATGGGCTACCCGCAGGAGCTGGTGTCGTGCATCAGCGACGAGGCCAGCCGCCTGCTCGGCTCGCTCGGCGGGGCACACGCCCCCTTTGACGGCACCGCGACCGGATGGCTCGCACGCGGCCGTACGGCATTTTCAGACTCATCATCCCGCTAAGGAGCACCACCGCATGTCAATAGTCCGCACCTACCGCCGCGACGAAGACGGAACCCTGTACTTCCGAGAGGCCTGGTTCTCCACCTACGAGGGCGAAGAACTCGGCCAGTTCGTGGTGAACCACGGTACCGTGGGCCACCAGTCCAAGACCGAGACCGCCAAGGACGTCACACCCGCGACGGCCGAGGGGCTGTTGGACGCGTTCTCCGAGGCCTGCCAGGAAGACGGCTTCGTGCCGCTGGCCGAGGAAGACCAGGGTTGGGTCATCGTGCAGTACGCGCTGAAGACCGCCGTGGGTACCGACCGCGACAAGTACCTGGAATCCACCGCCAAGGAAGCCCTGGTAGGGCACCTGGCCTGGCGCGGCCTGGGCACCGTGGAGTCCTCGGACTACGCCCCGCGCAAGCTGAACATCCGCGTCCTGTCCCCGGAGCCCAAGAAGGCCGTGGCGGCCATCAAGACCTGCCTGCGCGAGGCCAAGCTGGACTTCACCAAGCTTTCCATCGCCACCGCACCGTTCGAGGCGCCGGAGAAGGCCAGGCAGGCATTCCCGCTTCCGGCCAAGGCACCGTTCACCTTGGACTAGCACCATGGGCACAATGCCCGGCAACGATTCATCGTTGCCGGGCATTGTGCTGTCCAGGTCAGGTCCAATGGCAGGATCAGCTGTCCGTAGCCGCCGTGCATCGGGCCAGCAGCGCTTCGGCACCCGCACCGTCCAGCTGCCCGCAATAGGCTCCGCGTCCGGCCATTGCCATCACCAGCGCCATCGTTGTGCCTCTGGCCAGTGGGCCCGCTCCCGTGGCAAAAGGACCGTCGGTAGCCTCGAGCCGCAAACCGGCAATGTTCGTCTTGCTAGAAACCGTGAAATCCCGTTGGGCCAGGAAAACCGCGAGAGCGGTGGCGGCCTCCGGATCGACCTCGTGTTCGATCCCCAAGGGTTCGCGGACGTCCTGGCCGTGGATGAGGACTTCGCCCAACCACGCCTCGACCGGACCGAATGTCGAGGTGGTGCTGGTGAGGATCGCGCGAAAGCGTGCCAATGTTTCGGCAGGTGTTGCCCCGCGGTACTCTGACAGGCGCCTGTCATTGTGCAGGTCGAAATTGAACCTGGCACCCAGTACGCTGGCCATCCAGCGAGCCGGGCCCACACTTGCCGCGGCACTCAGGTGTGCCACGACCTCTTCCACGCTCCACCGCCCGCACAACGAGGTCGTAGCCCACTGTTTGTCCTCGAGCCCGTCGAGGTCGCGGGCCAGGGCGGTGCGCTCGGCGTGCGCCCACGACCAGAGCCGGGCGCGTGGGATGTTTTTCGACAAGGTTTCTCCGAATAATGTAGGCAACGTGGCGTGGTCGAGAAGTCTAGCAAGCCGGCACGGACCGGTGCTGCGAACCCGGGCACCTTGGCAGTCGTCAACGCATCCGGCGGCCTGCACGGAGCGACATTCAACGACGCTGACCTGCTCGAAGACGGGGGAGTCCTGGAATCCCCAACACCCGGAGACGATCCTGAGTTGCCTCCACACGATCCTGCAGGAGGAATGGGAGCACCACCGCTTTGCGGTGCGCGACCTCGATGCCATCGATTCCAGGTCATGAAAAAGGGCGGGGCGCCCTCGCCGGTTTCCCGGCAAGGGGCGCCCCGCCCCAAATGTGGCGGCCTTAAGGGCACACCGGTGATGCGCTGCTAGTCGGTGCCCGAATCAAACGCGGCACGCTCGAGGGCGCGATCGGAAGCCAATTCGTCGGCGTCGACCGCCTCGGCGTCAACGATTGCCGATGCGCCGCCGGCTTCAAGCTTGCCGACCAGCTTCACGGTCTTTTCGCCGAGCAGGCCCTGGTTGGCGTACTGCTCCAGGCGCGAGCGGGAATCGGCGATGTCCAGGTTGCGCATGGTCAGCTGGCCGATGCGGTCCAGCGGGCCGAACGCGGAGTCGCCAACGCGCTCCATGGACAGCTTGTCCGGGTGGTAGCTGAGGTTCGGTCCCGTGGTGTCCAGCACCGTGTAGTCGTCGCCGCGGCGCAGGCGCACGGTGACGGTGCCGGTGACGGCGGAGCCGACCCAGCGCTGCAGGGACTCGCGCAGCATCAGGGCCTGCGGGTCCAGCCAACGGCCTTCGTACATCAGGCGGCCCAGGCGGCGGCCCTCTGCGTGGTAGTTGGCCACGGTGTCTTCGTTGTGGATCGCATTGAGCAGGCGCTCGTAGGTGATGTGCAGCAGCGCCATGGCCGGGGCCTCGTAGATGCCGCGGGACTTCGCCTCGATGATGCGGTTTTCGATCTGGTCGCTCATGCCCAGGCCGTGACGGCCACCGATCTTGTTGGCCTCGTCGACCAGCGCAACGGCATTCTCGAAACGAACGCCGTTGATGGCGACCGGACGGCCGGCCTCGAAGGTCACGGAGACGTCCTCGGTCTTGACCTCGACCGACTCGTCCCAGTAGCGCACGCCCATGATCGGCTGGACCGATTCCAGCGAGGTGTTCAGCAGTTCGAGGGTCTTGGCCTCGTGGGTGGCGCCCCAGATGTTGGCGTCGGTGGAGTAGGCCTTTTCGGCGGAGTCGCGGTACGGGAAGTCGCGCTCGACAAGCCATTCGCTCATTTCCGAGCGGCCGCCGAGCTCCTGCACGAAGGCCGGGTCAAGCCACGGCTTGTAGATGCGCAGCTTCGGGTTGGAGAGCAGGCCGTAGCGGTAGAACCGCTCGATGTCGTTGCCCTTGTAGGTGGAGCCGTCGCCCCACACGTCCACGCCGTCTTCGCGCATGGCGCGCACCAGCAGGGTGCCGGTGACGGCACGGCCCAGCGGGGTGGTGTTGAAGTAGGCCTTGCCGCCGGAGCGGATGTGGAAGGCGCCGCAGGCCAGGGCGACGAGGCCCTCTTCGACCAGGGCGGGCTTGCAGTCGACCAGGCGGGCGGCCTCTGCACCGTATTCCAGGGCGCGGCCCGGAACGGCGTCGATGTTCGGCTCATCGTATTGGCCGAGGTCTCCGGTGTACGTGTAAGGGATGGCACCCTTTTCACGCATCCAGGCAACGGCGACGGAAGTATCAAGGCCACCGGAGAACGCGATACCTACGCGTTCGCCAACGGGCAGGGAGGTGAGGACTTTAGACATAACCCCCATCTTAAGGGTTCATGGGCGTTTACCGTGAACCCACGCCGCCTCGGCCGCGACACACTGTGCCGCCCGGCATGGTGCATGCTTGAATGCTTAGGCGGGCACAGCAACCCGCCTCCATGCCTTCCGCGCACGCGCGGGGCATTGGCCAAGGGATGACCGGTGAAAGGACTAATGCGCATGGGCACCATGGAATACCGTCGATTGGGAGCATCCGGACTGGTGGTTTCGGCCGTCGGGCTAGGGTGCAACAACCTGGGCAGGACAGGCACCGCGACCGAGGAACAGGCCGGCACCGACGCCGTCATCAACGCCGCCCTTGAGTCGGGAATCACATTCTTTGACGTCGCGGACACCTACGGCAGGGAGCCCGGGCTGTCCGAGACCATGCTCGGCAAGGCACTGGGGCAGCGGCGCGACGAGGTGGTCATTGGCACCAAGTTCGGCATGGACATGGGCGGCGCCAACGGCAACGACTTCGGTGCCCGCGGCTCGCGGCGCTACATCGTGCGGGCAGTCGAGGCATCGCTGCGGCGGCTCGGCACGGACTACATCGACCTCTACCAATTCCACACCCCGGATCAGCTCACGCCCATTGGGGAGACCCTTGCCGCGCTAGACGACCTGGTGACAGCCGGCAAAGTGCGCTACATCGGGCACTCGAACCGCGCCGGGTGGCAGATCGCCGAGGCCGAGTTCACCGCACGCGCCGCCGGCGGGGCACGCTTCGTCTCCACGCAGAACCACTACAACCTGCTCGATCGGCGTGCCGAGCTCGAGGTGGCACCGGCTGCGGAGGCGTACTCGCTGGGCCTGCTGCCCTACTTCCCGCTGGCCAACGGGCTGTTGACCGGCAAGTACTCCGGCGGCTCCGCCCCGGAAGGCTCCAGGCTGACCCACGCCCGACGGCACCTGATGGACACCGCCGACTTCGGCCAGCTGGGCGACTTCGGTGAGTTCGCCGCCGCCCGCGGACTGACCGAGCTTCAGGTCGCCTTCTCCTGGCTCGCCTCCCGGCCTTCGGTCGCCAGCGTCATCGCCGGGGCCACCCGCCCCGAACAGGTGAAGCAGAACGCCGCTTCCGCCGGTTGGAAGCCAGGCACCGAGGACCTTGCCGAGCTGGACGCGATCTTCCCGGCCGTGCCCAAGATCGCGCTCTTCTAGCCAATGGACACGCCCCGCATCCGGATCCTGCTGGACAACGACACCGGAATCGACGACGCCCTCGCGCTGGCCTACCTCGCCGCCTGCGGCCACGTTGAAATCGTGGCGGTCACCGCGACGCCCGGGAACGTCGACGCCGACCAGGTCGCTGCCAACAACCGGGCGCTGTTGGCGTTGTGCGGGCAGCCGCAGGTACCGGTGCTCATCGGCGCGCGGGCCCCCCTGCAGGTGCCGCTGACCACCACCCCGGAAACCCATGGCCCGCAAGGGGTCGGCTATGCGACGCTGCCGGATCCCGGACCCGCCGCCGGCCATGGAATAGACGCTGTCGAATACTGGATCGAGGCAGCCCGCGCCAACCCCGGGGAACTCACTGCCCTGCTGAGCGCCCCGCTGACCAACTTCGCGCTCGCGCTGCGCCGGGAACCACGGCTTCCCTGGTTGTTGGGCCGGGTGGTGATCATGGGCGGGGCCTTCTACCACCAGGGAAACACCACCCCGACCGCGGAGTGGAACACCCACGTGGACCCGCACGCCGCCGCCGAGGTCTACGCCGCCTACACCGCGGCCGCCCAGGCGGGTCTCGACGTCCAGAAGTTGCCGATCGTATGCTCGCTGGATTCCACCGAGCGCTTCGAGATGCAGCCCGGCTTGCTCACCGACCTGGCCGCCGCGGCGGGCTGCGCCGAACCCGAGCAGGTGCTTGCCGGGGACCCGGAAGGCACGCGCAGCACCGCCTCGAACCCGTTGGTGCGCTATCTTTCCGACGCGCTGCGTTTCTACTTCGAATTCCACCGCCACTACGACCAGGGCTACATCGCCCACGTACACGACTACTTTGCCGCCGGGATCGCCGCCGGCACGCTCGAGTACCGCAGCGCCGGCGCCACCGTGGATGTCGAAACCGTATCCCCGTTGTTGACGGGAACCACCGTTGCTGACTTCCGCGCGCTCTGGGGAAAGCCCGCCAACGCCCGCGTCGTGTCCTGGAACGATCCGGCGGCGGGGTTTGCCGAACTCGTTTCCCGCCTCGGTGCCCTCGCCCGGCGGCTGGACGGGGCTCCCCAAGGGGAACCGGGCCCGGGCCAAATCGGCTAGAATCATTCACCGGGCCGAGGTGACATAGGCCCCCGCTCCCGCCCAGCTGCGCCACCGGTCTTCACCGGCTGCGCCCCCAGCACCCGAGGAATGCCCCCATCATGTCACCGAACCTGACCCTGCCCGAGAAAGCCGCAGGGCACGCCCTGCGCGGCCGGATCCTTGCCGCCGCCGGAGTGCTCCTGCTGGCCGGCACCTACACCGTCCTGGTCCTGACCCAGCCGGCCGGCCTCGTCGACGGCCTCGGCCAAGGGGTTGCCCTGGCCACCTTCGCGGCCTACCTGGCAGCCGCGCTCCTGCTGCTCGCGGCCGTGCTGCCCGAGCTGCCGGTCTCCACGCTCACCCTGATCCCCGTGGCACTTGGGCTGAACATCGTGCTGGGCCAGTTTGTCGGCTCCGTGATGATCCCGCTTTACCTGGACTCGCTGGGCACGGTGCTCGTCGGCTTCCTGGCCGGCCGCCGCGCCGGGGCAGCCACCGGCGTGCTCGGCACGCTTATCTGGTCGTTGTTCAACCCGACGGTGCTGCCCTTCGCCGCGGGGGCCGCGCTGGTCGGCTTCCTGGCCGGCACCGCCGCCCGCTTCGGTGCGCTGCGCCGCCCTTATCTGGCGCCGGTGGCCGGGCTCTTGGCCGGGGTCCTGGTGGGCGTTCTCTCCGCACCCGTCGCCGCCTTCGTCTTCGGCGGGACCTCCGGGGTGGGCACCGGCGCGCTGGTCGCCGCATTCCGCTCGATGGGGGACTCGCTGCTGGGCGCCGTGACCAAGCAGGCGCTGATCTCCGATCCCGGGGACAAGGCCATCGTCTTCCTGCTCGCCGCGCTGCTGGTGTATGCGCTGCCCGGGCGGCTGAGTGCAGGCTTCGCCTTCGTGCGCCGTCATCGGGTACTCGGCCGCCGCGCCTCGCGCTAGGAAGCTGCCAGTGCCCCGGACCGCACCATTGCATCCCTTCACGGTGCTCGCCCTCGCGGCGGCAGTCGTGGCCACCACCACGGCGGCCGGCCGTTGGTGGCTCAGCGCCTCGGTGCTGCTGGGCTGCGTGCTGCTGGCGATGTGGGCGCGCCGTGGGCGGAGGCTGGCAGGGCTCGCTGCCGCCATCCTGCTGCCGGCCTGGGGCTCCCAGCTGCTGATCCACGGGCTCATCGACCGTACCGGAAGCCATGTGCTGGCCGTTGCCGGCCCGCTCAGGATCACCATCGAGGGGCTGGCCACCGCCGGGCAGCTGGGGCTGCGCACCGCCGTGCTGGTGGTCGCCGGGCTGCTGTGCACGCTGCTCATCGACAGGCACGACCTCGTCGCCGCCGTCGATCTCTCCGGTGCCCCTCCGCAACTGGGCTACCTGGTGGCCGCCACGCTTTCCCTGCTGCCCCGCCTGGCCGAACGCCAGCGCGCCATCGGGCAAGCGCAGGCGCTGCGAGGGGCGGCCGCCGGTGCCGGGCCGGTTGGCTGGTGGCGCCGGATCCGCTTGTGCTCGGTGCCGCTGGTGCTTTTCGCCCTGCAGGACGCAGCCGACCGCTCCGCCCACCTGGCCGCGCGCGGCTTCCCGGCTGCGGGGCCGCACACCCGCCTGCGTTCGGTTCCTGACTCGGCCGCCCAGGCCCGACTGCGCCGGGCAGCGCTTGCCTGCATCATCATCGGCCCCCTGGCGGTCCTGGCCCCGGAATGGATGGCCGCCGCATGACCGCGACCCGCAACGCAATGCTCGAGCTGGAATTGGAACGCTTCCGTTACTCCGGGGCCGAGCACGACACGCTTGCCGGCATGTGCCTGTCCCTGGCGCCGGGATCGCTGACGGCAATCGTGGGGGACTCAGGCTCCGGCAAGTCAACGCTTGGTGCTGTGCTTGCGGGGATGTTGCCCCGCCACGACGGCGACGACATGGTAGGGCGCATCACCCTCGCCGGGCAGGAGATCCGCCACGGTGCCGGCGCCGACCCGCGCATCGATCCGGTGGGGTGGGCCCGCCACGTCGGAATGCTGCCCCAGGATGCCCGGCACTACCTCTCCGGGGTACGCGAAACCGTGGAGGAGGAACTGGCCCTGGGACTGGAGAACGCCGGGGTGCCGCGCGCAGACATGCGCCTGGGCATCGCCGCGCTGGCCCGGAAACTGGGAATCGGTTCCCTGCTGCCCCGTGATTCGGGGAAGCTCTCCGGCGGGCAGGAACGCCTCGTGGCCCTGGCCGCGCTCGCCCTGGGCGCCGCGCCGGTGCTGGTCCTTGACGAACCGCTGGCCGGGCTGGATGCCTCGGCGGCGAGCCAGGTCTCGGCCCTGCTGGGTCACCTGCGCTCCGAGGGGACAGCGCTGGTGCTGCTCACCCGCAGCCTCGATGGGTTGGCGGCCGGTGCAGACCGGGTGCTGTCGCTGCGCGCCGGCAGCACCAGCCCGGTAGAGGGCGCCGATATGGCCGGCAGCGTGCCTGCACCACCACCGGCTCGCCGGAATCCGCGCGCTGACGGGGCCTTACTGCTCGAGTTCGCCGGCACGGAGCTCGGCTACGCGGGATCCTCCGACCCCGTGGTGGCTTCACTTGACCTGCAGGTGAGGGCCGGTGAATGCGTCGCGCTGGCCGGGCCGAACGGGGCGGGCAAGACCACGGTGCTCAAGGCAGCGGCCGGGTTGCTGCGCCCCGGCGCCGGACGGGTCGTTGACCATGTGCGCCCCGGCGGGTCCATCGGGCTCTTGCTGCAGAACCCCTCCGACCAGCTCTTCGAACGGACGGTCCGCCGCGAGGTCTCCTTCGGCCTGCCCAAACGCGGTCCCCAGGCGGCGCGGGTACCGGAGGTGCTGGCCACCCTGGGGCTGGCCGCCGAGGCGGAAACCCACCCCTACGAGTTGCCCGCCTCCGCCCGGCGCCTCGTGGCCCTGGCCACCGTGCTGGTGCGCGATCCGAGCGTGCTGTTGCTCGATGAGCCGACCGAGGCGCTGGACGCGGAAGGGATGGCGCGGCTGCACGGTGCGATCGGGAAGGTGCTGGACCGCGGCGGGGCCGTGCTCTTCTCCACCCATGACGAGGCGTTCATGGCTGCCACCGCGCACCGCGTCCACAGAATGGAACCTGCCCGGGTGTTGAGCGTCGCGTTGTTTGGGGATGAGCCGTCGAGTTCGGTGCCGATGCAAGGTTTCGACTTGTAGGTCTTGATCTTCGGTTATTGGCGGCGGCAAGCTGACGATAACCAAACTTAAGGCAAACGACCCAGCGCCAGATTTCGAAGGCTGCGCCGGGTCGTTCTAACGCGAAAGAGTCGCGCTAATGATCACGGTAAGTTATGCGCCCGCCGCTGTCGAATCTGATCTGCGTGGCGGCCTCCTTTCATGCCCCGAATGCGCCGGGGCATTGCGTCCGTGGGGCCATGCACGGGAACGACGGATCCGCATGGGAACCGCGGGGCCGTCCGTGTCGGTGTTTTGCCCGTTGCGGGCCCGGTGCACCGGATGCCGGATGACTCATGTGCTGTTGCCGGTTGTTCTGGCGGCACGGAAGGCTGATGAGGCTTTGGTGATCGCCGCAGCCATCGAAGCCAAGGCCCTCGAGGGGCTCGGCCACCGCTCCATCGCGGATCGGGTGGGCCGGCCGGTGAGCACGGTGCGTGGTTGGCTGCGGTCTTTCGGCTCTTCCGCCGCGTCCCTGTGTTCTTGGTTTCGGTCTCTGCTGCTCCGGGACGCGTCGGATGCCGCGTCGCTCTGGCCGCAGTCCGCCCGTGGAATTCTTGCCCAGGCCTTGGGGGTTCTGTTGGCCTATGCCCGGGTGGTGGGCGAGCGTTTTGCGGTCCCGGAAGCCAGTGCGGTTCCTTGGCATGCTGCCGCGTTGGCCAGCGCCGGGCCGTGGGTGTTCAGCGGCACCTGGTGGGTGAAAAGGCTTGCAACACCAATTGGCCCTGATAGGGCGGGGTGTTGATGGGCGAAAGTGGGCAACAAGCATGACCTGCGCCCCGGTGCAGGTGGTGCCGATAAATACCGTTTCCCTGAAAGGACACCGCCTTGATGCCACTTGCCCTGATCCCGGAACAGCGTCCGGAAACCTTCGTTGCAGCCGACCCTCCACCGGCAACACCGGCACCGTCCTCGGCTCCGGTGAAAGGACCGGTGAAACGCAGCGAACGCGCCGAGCAGATCGCCCTGTTCCGCTACCAGCTCATCCGGGAAGCAGCCGATGACCAGCTCGGTGCCAAGGCCCGAGGTGTCATGGTGCGCGCACTGGCCATCCAATACCATCCCTGGCCTTTCGGGGGCACCAAGCGGTTCTCCCGGGAAAGTATCGATCGCTGGATCAAGGCCTGGAAGAAGGACGGCTTTGACGGGTTGAAGCCAACCCAACGCGCCCAAGGCCCGATCACCGAGCCCCGGGTGCTGCTGCTGGCCGAGACCTTGAAGCGGGAGAAGCCTCACCGCACTGCCGCCCAAATCAAAAGGATCATCGCCACCACGCTGGGCGATGCACCCTCGGAAACGACGCTGCTGCGCCACTTCCGGTCCCTGGACATTTCCACCGGCGTTCCCGGGGCCGCCACCGGCCGCTTCGAAACCGAGGAATCCAACGAAATCTGGGTGGGAGATGCCCTGCATGGGCCGCGGATCGAGGGACGCAAAACCTATTTGTTCGCGTTCCTCGATGACCATTCCCGGATGGTGGTCGCCTCCCGGTGGGCCTTCGCCGAGGACACCGTCCGCCTGGCCGCGGTGCTGCGTCCGGCCCTGCAAACCCACGGAATACCACGTCAGGTCTATGTCGACAACGGCAGTGCCTTTGCTGACAAGGCACTTCAGCGGGTCACGGCGAAGCTGGGGATCAGGTTGGTTCATTCGGCCCCCTACCGCCCGCAGGGAAGGGGCAAAATTGAGCGGTTCTTCAATACCGTGACCCAGCAATTCCTGGGTGAAATCACCGTCACCAACCAGCCCTCGCTTCCGGGCACCGGGCAGGGATCGGAGATCTCCACCCTGCAAGAACTGAACGCGCTCTTCACCTCCTGGGTGCAGGTTCTCTATCACCGCACCATCCACTCCACCACCGGGCAAACACCGCTTGAGCGCTGGGATGCCAGCTGGGTCAAACGCACCCCGGTACGCAAATCCCCGGACCAGGTCAGTGAGGCATTCCTCTGGTCCGAGAAACGTAAGGTCACCAAGACTGCCACGATCTCCCTGCTGGGCAACACCTACCAGGTGGACCCGGTGCTGGCAGGAACCCGGGTCGAACTCATCTATGATCCCTTCGACCTGGCCGCCCCCATCGCCGTGCACTCCCACCTGGGAGTCCCGGCCGGAACCGCGACCCTGCTTCAGATTCGTCGGCACGTGCACCCGAAGGCCAAGAATGCGGCCGCCGACCGGGACGCCGGAGCCCAAAACGTTTCCACCGGTATCGATTACCTGCGCCTGCTCGAGGACCAACACAAACACACCATGAGCGGGGCTCCGATCAGCTTCGAGAAACTCGCCACCCCGTCCAGAAACACCGACACCGCCAAAGCGCACCACCGCCAGGAGAACACGCCGTGAGCATCACGTCACTGCAAAGCCATTACGGTTTTTCCCGCATGCCCTTCAGCGCGGACATCCCGCCCCAGGCGCTGCATCCGCACCCCGGGCACCGCGAGGCGATCGCCCGGATCCACTGGTGCATCGGCCAACGCCAAATGGGTGTGATCACCGGGGAGGTCGGTGCCGGGAAAACCGTCGCGGTGCGCGCGGCACTGGCCGGGCTCGAGGCCTCCCGCCACCAGGTCATCTATCTTCCGGACCCGACCATCACCATGCGCGGCATCCATGCCACCATCGTTTCGGCCCTGGGCGGCCAGCCATCCTTCTATTCCGGGGTACTGGCCACCCAAACCGCGGCACTGCTGGCCGGGGAGCTGGACGAGCGTTCCCGCCTGCCGGTCGTGGTCATCGACGAGGCGCACCTTTTGAGCAACACCGAGCTGGAATCCCTGCGCATGCTCACCAACACGGCCCTTGATACCGGGTCCCACTTCGCATTGCTGCTCATTGGGCAACCCACGCTGCGCAGGCGCCTGAAGATGGCCGTCCTGGCCGCGCTGGACCAGCGCATCGGCACCCGTTTCACCCTCACCGGCATGAACCTTGCCGACACAGCCAGCTATATCAAAGCGCATCTCGGTTTTGCGGGCAGATCGGACACGCTGTTCTCCGAGGATGCCGTTACCGCCATCCACCAGGCCTCCCGGGGTTACCCGCGAGCGGTGAACAACCTCGCCGTCTCCGCGTTGATCGCCACCTACGCCGGCAACAAGACCATCGTCGACCAGGCCGCGGCGCAATCCGCGATCACCGAAAACAGCGAATAGGAGCCCGGCACCGACGACGACCACGCCGTCAGCAAGACAACGAATGCCCTGCCGAAACCCCTCGGCAGGGCATTTCCATGGGCGGCTCGTCGTCAAACCCGGTGACGCGAAGATCGTCAAACAACGCGACGGTCAACACCCGGGCCGCCCGGGCATAGCAGGGAAAATGGGTCCCGGAACCACGCATCGGCTCGTTGGGACTGCCGGGGCCGGTAGTGTGGGATTTCTTGGGGGCCAACGAGCCATGGGAGAAACATGCCAGAGGATTTTGAGCGGTGGGATGTGCTGGTCCGCGACCAGCAGCGGATCGGGGTGCTCTACCGGAACCTTGAATCCAACGTGTTGCTGACCCGCGTCCTGGTGGAGGAGGGCGTCCAACCCTATCGGGCAGAGTCGCGCGTGCGGTTTGACCCGGGCTCCGACGCCTGGGAGCTGAGCTGGTTCCGCGACCTAACCATGGACCAGGCCCGGCTCATGCGCCGGGAGACGCAGGATCCGCCCGCGGAGTCCATGCCGAGCTTTGCTGACATCCTGATGTTGCAGCGGGCCATTCGGGATCCCGGGAACCCGGTGGAGTATGTGCGCCTGAACGAGTCCGGCCAGGAGATACACGGCCCCCTCGTCCCTCGGCGCGCGGAACCCAATGCGCGGATCCAGCAGGTGGGCCCGCCCGAAGAACTCCCCATCCCGTTGGGTGGCGTACTTTCGGCCCGGCGTTTCGAGGCCTGGGCCGACGGACTGTTGGTTGCCACCCACTGGGTCAACGATGCGAACGAGCTGGTGTGCACCCGCTGGGGAGCGAACATCACGGCCTTCGGCGTGCCCGGGGCACCCAGCGAGGCCGGCTGGCTCTCGCTAGCGGGGCTCGATGAGGGAACCATCGGGTTCATGACCCACGGTTTCGATGCCTAGTCTCGGATGCCCGGCCGCCGAAAGACCCAACCAAGGCGCAGCCTAGACGTAGATGAGGACGTCGTCGCCCTTGATTTCCGCGGCAAAGCGCTCCAGCGCGCCGCGGGCGGGACCGGCGACGGCCTTGCCGTCCTCGGGTTGGAAGAAGGAGCCGTGGCAGGAGGAGTAGAACGCCTCGTCATCGTTGGGCGACTTCGCGCCGACCGCACATCCCTGGTGGGTGCAGATTGCCGAGTAGGCCAGGACGGATTTTTGGTTCGGGCGGAACAGCAGGAAGCCTGCCTGCCTACCCGCTGCCTCGCACTGGGTGAGGACCGCTTCAACCGACAGGCGAGTACCCACGGCCAATTCGGCGGTGGTCGCCACCACGGTGCCAGTGCCGACGGGCTCAGGAGGGGCGGAGGGCACGTTGTTCGGTGCCGCCGAGGAACCGTCGCCGCAGGCGGCCAGGGCCAGGGTGGCACCGGCCGCCACGGTGGTGCCACCAAAGGCGCGACGCGTGATGGGGGAAGAAAGCGAAGTCATGATTCCCATCATTCCATGCACGTGCGCAGGCAGGATCGAAGTGGCGGTGCGATGTCACTTACAACCCCTGCCGAGGCCCGGCAGGCTTCCGGATCAGAGGAAGATCTTGACCTTGTCGCCCTCGATCGCAGCCGGAAAGCGCTTCAGCGAAGCGTCGGCCGGGCCCTGGGCGACCGAGCCATCGGCTTTCGAGAACTTGGAGCCGTGGCACGGGCACTCGAAGGTTTCGCCGCTGCCGCTGCCGACCTTGCATCCCTGGTGCGTGCACACGGAGGTGTACGCGAGGACGGTTGCCTCGTCTGGGCGGTAAAGCAGGTATCCGCTTCCGTTGACGGTGACCGAGGCGGTACCGTCCACCGGCAAACGGGAGACATCGATGGCGTCCGTACCGGTGCCGGTGGCTTCCGGGAGATCCTGGGGCTTATCGTCGGACCCGCACGACACCAAGGTCACCGCGGCGCTGGAAACCAGCGCGGCGCCAATGACACTTCTGCGGGTGGGCACAAGCGTGATCTTTTCTTTCATAAGCAAAGTGTCGCGCACAATCGCGCCAAGGTCGATGGAAGGGAGCAGGAATTTTTTGCCCCCGACCACCGGGGACGCCGCGGGCGGGGCAACGGTTCGATCCGTTGCCCCGCCCGCGTCACGCCGACTTCCGGGCCAAACCTCAATCCTGGTGGAACTTCCGGCCGTTGACCCGCTCGGAGGCGCCCACCTGGTCGAGGTACGGGGTGATGCCACCCAAGTGCATGGGCCAGCCGGCTCCCATGACCATGCACAGGTCGATGTCCTGGGGGCCGGCGACCACGCCCTCGTCGAGCATCAGCCCGATTTCCCGGGCCAGTGCGTCCTGCGTGCGCACCAGCAGGTCCGCTGCGGTGCTCGGGCTGTTGCCGAATTCCAGCAACCGAAGCGTGGACTCCGGGATTTCCGCTCCGCCGTCCGCCGTGGGTGTCCAGAGCGAGGTGATGCCGTGGGAAATGAGCACCTGCTGGTTTTTCGAGACGTGGAAGCGCTCGCCGAAGGCCGCGTGCAGTGATTCGGAGACGTGGTGGGCCACCGGGATCCCGACCATTGCCAGCAGCGTGAACGGGGTCATTGGCAGGCCCATCGGACGCAGTGCGCCGTCGGCGGTGGCCGCATCGGTCCCGTCGTCAAAGGCCTGGGCGATCTCGCCCATCAGGCGCAGCAGGATGCGGTTCACCACGAAGGCGGCCTCGTCCTTGACCAGCACGCTGGTCTTGCGCAGCGCCTTGCCGACGGCGAACGCGGTGGCCAGTGCCACCTCTCCGGTCCGTTCGGCCCGCACGATCTCCAGCAGCGGCATCAGCGCGACGGGGTTGAAGAAGTGGAAGCCGACCAGGCGCTCGGGATTCTTCAGGTCCCGGCCCATCTCGGTGACCGAGAGCGAGGAGGTGTTGGTGGCCAGGATGCACTCGGGGGAGACGACTGCCTCGACCTCGGCAAAGACCTGCTTCTTGACGGCCAATTCCTCAAAGACCGCCTCGATCACGAAATCGGCGTCCGCGAAGGCCTCCTTGGACACCGCGCCGGTGACCAGGGCCTTGGTGCGGTTGGCGGCATCGCCTGAGATCCTGCCCTTGGCCAGCTGCTTGTCGACCTCGCCGTGGATGTGGGCCAGGCCCTTGTCCACTCGCGCCTGGTCGATGTCGGTGATGACCACCGGCACCTTGAGGTTCTTGGCGAAGAGCAGGGCCAGCTGCCCAGCCATGAGCCCGGCGCCAACGACGCCGACCTTGGTGACGGGCCGCGCCAGCTTGGCGTCAGGGGCTCCGGCGGGGCGCTTGGAACGCTTCTGGACCAGGTCAAGGAATGCGTACACGGTGTTGTGGAAGGCGTTGGTCTGCATCAGTTCGGTCAGGGCCGCGATTTCCAGTGCTGCGGATTCCTTCTGGGTGATGGAGGCGCCGGCCTCGAAGACCTCGAGCACCTTGGCCGGCGCCGGGGCCGCGTTGGAGGTCTTGGCCTCCACGAAGGCCCGGGCCTTGGCCGCGGCGGCGGCCCAGCGCGCGGCAATGGCCGGGTTGCCGTTCGGTTCCACCGCATTCGGGCGCTGCACCGTGGTCCCGCCGCCGAGCACGCCGTCGGCCCAGAGGAGGGATTGCTCCAGGAAATCGGCAGGCTCGAACAAGGCGTCGGCAATGCCGAGCTTCGCGGCCGCGGTTCCGTCCAGTGAGCGGTTGTTGTTCAGCGGGTTTTCGATCATGACCGTCATGGCGGCCTCTGGCCCGGTGAGCCGCGGAAGCCGGTAGACCCCGCCCCAGCCCGGGACCAGCCCGATGAAGGCCTCGGGCAGCCCGATGCCGTTGGCTCCGGTGGAGACGGTGCGGTAGGTGCAGGCCAGGGCGATTTCCAGTCCGCCGCCCAGTGCCACGCCGTTGATGAACGCGAAAGTCGGTACCCCCAGGTCCGCGAGCAGGTCGTAGGCTGCGTGGCCCAGTTCCGCCATGGCGCGGCCGTGCACCGGTTCGGTGAGGTTCTTGACCCCGGAGAGGTCGGCGCCGGCGACCAGGAAGTGCGGCTTTCCGGTGACGGCCAGGGCCTGGATCTCCCCGGCGGCGGCCCGGCGCTTTTGCTCGGTGAGCGTGGCGTGCAGTTCCAGCAGGGTGTTGGGACCCAGGGTGGTTGGCTTGGTGTGGTCGAAACCGTTGTCAAGGGTCAACAGCGCCATCCTGTGGCCGCCGGGCAGCTGGACGTCCTCCACGAGCGAGTGGGTGATGATCTCGTGGGGGACCAGCGAGGCAAGGGAAGCGAAATTTTCAATGGTGCTCTGGCTCATGGCCTTAGGCGTCCTTTCCGTAGTCTGCGTGGTGCGGGTTTTCCCAGATCACTGTGCCACCCATGCCCAACCCGATGCACATGGTGGTCAGGCCGTAGCGCACCGTGGGATCCTGCCCGAATTGGCGGGCCAGCTGGGTCATCAAGCGCACGCCCGAGGAGGCCAGCGGGTGTCCCACGGCGATGGCGCCGCCGTAGCGGTTCACCCGCGGATCGGTGTCCTCGATGCCGTAGTGGTCAAGGAACGAAAGAACCTGGACCGCGAAGGCCTCGTTGATCTCAAAGAGCCCGATGTCGTCGATGGAAAGGCCTGCCTGGGCCAGGGCCTTCTCGGTGGCCGGGACCGGGCCGATGCCCATGACCGAGGGTTCGACACCGGCAAAGGCGTAGGCAACCAGGCGCATCTTGACGTTCAGGCCCAGTTCCGCCGCGGCCTCGGCGCTGGCCAGCACCGCGGCGGTGGCCCCGTCGTTCAGGCCCGCGGCGTTGCCGGCGGTGACCCGCCCGTGGGCGCGGAAGGGGGTGCGCAGCTCGGCCAGCGACTCGAGCGTGGTGCCCGGACGGGGCGGCTCGTCGGAGGTGTGCAGCTTGAAGCCCTCACCGGGGCGGCGCGCCGCGACCGGGACCAGATCCGGCTGGATGTCCCCGGCCGCGTAGGCCGTGGCGAGTTTTTGTTGGGAGGCCGCCGCGTAGGCATCGGCGCGATCCTTGGTGATGGCGGGGAAGCGGTCGTGCAGGTTCTCGGCGGTGTTGCCCATGTTCAGGGCCGCAGGGTCGACGATGCGTTCGGCCAGGAAGCGGGGATTCGGGTCGGCTCCGGCGCCCATGGGGTGGTTGCCCATGTGCTCGACGCCGCCGGCGATGACCACGTCGTAGGCGCCGAAGGCGATGGAGCCGGCCGTGGAGGTCACCGCCGTCATCGCCCCGGCGCACATCCTGTCGATGGCGAAACCGGGCACCGAGCGGGGCAGGCCGGCCAGCAGCGCGGCGGTGCGCCCGATGGTCAGGCCCTGGTCCCCGGTCTGCGTGGTGGCGGCGATTGCCACCTCGTCGATGCGCTCGGGTGGCAGTGAGGGGTTGCGGCGCACCAGCTCGCGGATGCACTTAACCACGAGGTCGTCGGCGCGGGTGCCGTGGTAGATGCCCTTGTCTCCGGCCTTGCCGAAGGGGGTGCGGACGCCGTCGACGAAGACGACGTCGCGGACCTGCCGCGCATTGCGCGTGTTCACTGGCTGGGGGCTCACCGGTACTCCTTGTGATCGGGATGGGGATGTGATCCACCCCATACGCTACTGGTGAGTAACTTAGAGTGCAAGCCGTGCGCTCCCGGGCAAGGAAAAGGCCGGGCAGGTTCCCCCGATTTGTCGAGGGAACCTGCCCGGCCCTTCATCAGCGCTTGGCCAACTCGTCCGGATCCAGCAGCGCCACGGTGAGCACCGGTCCCACCAGCTCGATCTGCCACTCGCGGGCGCCCAGGCCCCGCAGCGTCGCCGACACGGTGTCCGGATCGATCTCCGCCGGCGGGCTCCAGCACAGCCGGCGCAGCGTGTCGGGGGTGAGTAGGTTCTCGGTGGGGATGTTCAGTGACTCGGCGGTGCGGGCCACCCGCGCGCGGGCCGTCTGCAGCCGCGCGGCGGCCACCGGGTCCTTGTCGGCCCAGACCTTGGGCGGCGGGGGCGAGTTCGACGGCACCTGGTTGGGCGGCAGGTCGCTGGTCGCGGCCGCGTCCTGCAGGGCGCGCAGCCACTTGGGGGCGTCCTTGGCGGCCGAGCGTCCGTGGAAGCCGGGGGTCTTCAGCAGCGCGGGAACGCTCTTGGGCATGGCTTTGGCTGCGGCGACCAGCGCGGAATCCGGGATCAGCCGGCCCGGGGCCACGTCGCGGGTCTGGGCCAGGGATTCGCGGGTCTCCCACAGGGCGCGCACTGCGGCCAGGGTCCGGCGGTCGCGGATCTGGTGCAGGCCGGAGGTGCGGCGCCACGGGTCCACGCGAGGTGGTGCCGGGGGGGCCTTGCGCACCGCCTCGAACTCCTCCTCGGCGAACCCTAGCTTGCCGTCGGCCTGCAGGATCTTGATCAATTCTTCGCGCAACCGGTCAAGGACCTCGACGTCCAGCGCCGCGTAGCGCAGCCACGGCTCGGGCAGCGGGCGGGTCGACCAATCGGCGGCCGAATGTTCCTTGGCCAGCCGCAGCCCCAGCAGGGATTCCACCGCGGGGCCCAATCCCACGCGCGGCAACCCCGCGATGCGGGCTGCAAGTTCGGTGTCAAAGAGTCGTGCCGGGTCCATGCCCAGCTCGCGCAGGCAGGGCAGGTCCTGCGAGGCTGCATGCAGGATCCAGGTCTCGTCGCCGATGGCCTCCTGGATCGGGTCCAGGTTTTCGAAGGGCACCGGGTCGATGAGCCAGCTGCCCGAACCTTCGCGGCGCAGCTGGACCAGGAAGGCCCGCTGGCCGTAGCGGAAGCCGGAGGCCCGCTCGGCGTCAACGGAGACCGGGCCGGTGCCTGCGGCAATGGCGCGCGCGGCGCGGCGCAGGCCGGGCTCAGTGGTGACGACCTCGGGAACACCGTCGCGCGGGGTGTCCAGCAAGACGGGTTCGGGGAGCACCTCCTGCGGCGCTTCGTCGGTTTCCGGGGCGTGCGCCGGGGCGGACGGATCGTCCTCCACGGTGCTGTGGCTGGGGTTCGAGGCATGGGGGGTGCTGGTCATGGTCTATCGATTCTAGTACCGATTGCCCCGGGACCTGGTTTGACGGGCCGCGGGCGGATGGATCTAGGAGAGCCTGCGGTGCGGAAGCGCCGTGACGCCGCTGGGCAGCGGGGGCAGGCCGGCAAAGGTGCAGACCATGTCCGCCCAGGCCTCAAGGTGGGTGGAGATGTGGTGGTCGCCGGGGGTCCAGGAAGCGCGCAGTTCGATGTCGATGGTTTCACTGCGGTCCTCCAGGGTGCCGTAGCTCTCCGACAGCACGCGGGTCGCGGTGCCGCCGGCCTGTCGGTAGTCGGCGCCGGATTCGTTCAGTGCATCCAGCAGCCAGGTCCAGGCCACCGAGCCCAGCATGGCGTCGTTGCCCATTTCCGAATCCATGCGGGCCCTGATGTAGGTCACGATGCGGAAGGTGCCGTCCCAGAGGGCTGAACCGGCCGGATCGTGCAAGAGCACGAAGCGCCCGGTGGCCAGTTCCTCGGCGTGCACCGGTGCCGACTGGTCCGTCCTGCGCGGGACGCGTTCGAGGACATCGGCGGACAAGGCCAGGGCGTAGGGCGCCAGGCGGGCCGGTGCGGGAATTTCCTGGAGCTGGATCTCGCGCCGGCAGCTGGCACGGCGAACTGCGGCCAGGGCTTCGAGGAAGGCCGGCGGCACTGCTTGGACTGGTCCGTTTGAACTCACATGGCCACTCTAAAGTGTGGCCGTCGCCATGCCGCCTGCGGCACGCCGGGGGAGCGGGACCGCGTTGCGCCCCGCCCTCCGGCGTCCGGTGGGGGACCACACCCCCCTAGTTGGCGGCAAGTTCCTCCGAGAGGGCCGCGACGAAGGAATCGACGTCCGCCTCGGTGGTGTCGAAGGAGCACATCCAGCGCACCTGGCCCGCGGCGCGGTTCCAGTCGTAGAAGCGGAAGCGCTCGCGCAACCTGTCGGCAACGGCATTGGGCAGCTCGGCAAACACGCCGTTGGATTGCGTCGGGTAGACCAGCTCCACGCCGTCGGTTGCCTCGACCGCCGCCGAAAGCCTGGCGGCCATCGCGTTGGCGTGCGCGGCCGAGGTCAGCCAGAGGTCGGAGCCGTAGAGCGCCAGCAGCTGGGCGGAGATGAAGCGCATCTTCGAGGCCAGTTGCATGTTCATCTTGCGCAGGTACTTCATCGACTCGGCAGGACCCTCCGAGAGCGTCACGATGCCCTCGCCGAACATGATGCCGTTCTTGGTGCCGCCCAGGGTCAGGATGTCGATTCCGGTGCCCGTGGTCATCTCGCCGAGTCCCACCCCCAGCGCGGCTGCGGCATTGGAAATGCGTGCCCCGTCCATGTGCACGCGCATGCCCAGCGAGTGGGCGTGGTCGGTGATGGCCCGCAATTCCTCCAGGCTGTACAGGGTGCCCGTCTCGGTGGACTGGGTCAGCGAGACGGCCAGCGGCTGGGCTCGGTGCTCGTCCCCCCAGCCCCACGCCTCCATGTCGATCAATTCGGGGGTGAGCTTGCCGTCGGTGGACGGCACGGAGAGCAGCTTCATGCCGCCCATGCGCTCCGGGGCGCCGTTCTCATCGACGTTGATGTGGGCGGTGGCGGCACAGATGACCGCTCCCCAGCGCGGCAGCAGGGACTGCAGCGCGATGACGTTGGCGCCGGTGCCGTTGAACACCGGGAAGACGGTGGCGCCCTCGCCGAAGTGCCCGGCGACGACGGAACCAAGTTCCTCGGTGTACTGGTCATCGCCGTAGGAGACCTGGTGCCCGCCGTTGGCCTGGGTCAGGGCCGAAAGGACCTCGGGGTGGACACCGGAGTAGTTGTCCGAGGCGAAGCCGCGCACAGAGGAATCATGAAT
The DNA here is from genome assembly GCF_030512175.1 of Paeniglutamicibacter sulfureus. Taxonomy (GTDB): domain Bacteria; phylum Actinomycetota; class Actinomycetes; order Actinomycetales; family Micrococcaceae; genus Paeniglutamicibacter; species Paeniglutamicibacter sulfureus. Next base: position 2,790,377 of record NZ_JAULBL010000002.1, read on the forward strand.
CGAAGTAGTCACTGGCATTGCGTCCTAACAAGGGGATTGTGTGGGGGGGGGGGGGAGTTAGCGGGTGGGCAGGTGGATGCGCGCACCGTTGAGCGTGGCTGCCTCGCCGGAGAAAAGCTCAACTGCAGCGGCGCCCAGGGCCGCGACGTCGGTGTGTCCGGCGGTGTTGCGCTCCGGGTGCGCCGCGCGGGCCTGGGCGTCGGTGAACGCCTTGATGACCCAGATGGCGGCAGCGGCGCGCTGGGGAACCGGGTTGTCCTTGTTCCCGGCCTGCGCCGTGCGCAGCTCGGCGGCCACCGCGCGCATCCAGGCCTCGGCCCCGGCCTTGGCCGTGGTGTAGTTGGCATTGGAGCCGGCCGGCGCATCGACGGCGGTGGCCGAGACGATGGCCACGCGGCCGCGGCGCGAGGCCACCAGGTCGTCGCGGAAGACCCTGGTGGTGTTGCGCAGCGTGGTCACGACCTGCGTGTGCAGGAATTCGTAGTCGTCGTCGCTTTGCCCGGCCAGGCCCTTGCCGCCGCGCCAGCCGCCGACCAGGTGCAGCAACCCGTCGACGGGACCGCGCTCCACGTCGATGAGCTGGCGCAGCTCGGTCACCGCAGCGTGGTTGGCCAGATCGACTTCGTAGCGCCCGTGCACGAAGGGCAGCCGTTCGGCAAGCCTTTCGGCATTGGAACCTGCCGCCAGCACCGTGGCGCCGGCGGCGCACAGTGCATGGGCAGCCGCGACACCCGAGGCGGAGGTGGCCCCGGCAATGAGTACCTTCAAATCAGTGAGGTCAGCCATGGAAGCGAGTCTAGCCTTTGCTGGTGATTTCGGCGGCGGGATCAGATGGACGAGGTGCCGGTGATGCCGATGGTGGAGTCGATGACCGGGCGCAATTTCTTGGCCAGGGCCTCGTAGAACATCGAGTGCGGGAACTCGTCGTCGAGGACCTGGTTGGTCATCTCGCGCAGCGGCGAGGAAAGCGGCAGTGCGTCGGCTCCCTTGGCCCACACCGAGCCCGGGTGCGGGACCAAGGTCGCGGAGACCAGCTCGTAGGCGGCCAGCCAGTGGGCGATCTTCGGGCGGTCGATCGAGCGCCAGTACAGCTCGTCGATGGCGTCTCCCAGGGCCGAGACCACCTCCGGGACCTGGTCCCAGTCGATGGACAGCTTGGTGTCGGTCCAGTGCAGCACGTGGTGCTGGTGCATCCAGGCGAAGAGCAGTTGGCCGCCCACGGCGTCGTAGTTGCGGGTGCGGGTGCCGGTCATGGCGAAGCGGAAGATCCGGTCGAAAATCACCGCGTACTGCACCAGCCTGGCACGGTGCCGAGTGGTGGGGTCGGCCGAGGTGTCGTGCTGGATCTTCACGCATTCACGGAACGCGGTGAGGTCGCAGCGCAGCTCTTCGAGCGAGTAGAGGAAGTAGGGCATGCGCTGCTTGATCATGAACGGGTCGAAGGGCAGGTCCCCGCGCATGTGGGTGCGGTCGTGGATCAGGTCCCACATCACGAAGGTTTCCTCGGTGAGGGCCTGGTCCTCGAGCATTTCGGCGGCATCCGCCGGCAGCTCCAGGTTGGTGATCTGTGCGGCGGATTTCAGCACGCGGCGGAAGCGGGCCGCCTCGCGGTCCTGGAAGATCGCGCCCCAGGTGAAGGCGGGCGTTTCGCGGATGGCGACGGACTCGGGGAAGAGCACCGCGGAATTGGTGTCGTAGCCCGGGGTGAAATCCAGGAAGCGCAGTGGGACAAAGAGCTTGTTGGAGTAGTCCCCGGCTTCAAGCCCGGCGATGAACTCGGGCCAGATGACCTCGACGAGGACCGCCTCGAGCAGCCTGTCGGTGGATCCGTTTTGCGTGTACATCGGGAAAAGCACCACATGGCGCAATCCATCCTCGCGCGCCAGCTGCGGGGCGAAGGCGCGCAGCGAGTCAAGGAAGTCGGGAATGCCAAAGCCCGAGGCACTCCAGGTGGCCAGGTCGGAGACGAGTCCCTCAAGGTAGGCAGCGTCGTGCGGGAATTGCGGGGCCAATGCGTGCAGCGATTCGGCGATGGTCGCAGCCAAGGCCGCGGCGCGCGGCTTGTCGGCGGCCTCCGGCACCGAGCCGTCCTGCCCCTGGAGGCCCTGGAACTCGGTGGCCGCGGCCTTCAGCGCCAACCACGGCGCGGAATTGACGAGCTCTGAGTTGGACAGCGGCTTGGGAAGAGTTGCCTGTGACATGGTGGGAGACCCCTTTCGGTACGGCTGGATGCGCCGCGCGGATGCTGCGGACCTTAGCTTGGTTCCAGCGTACTGAGGGGTCGTGGTTACTGATTGAAAAACGGTGTGAGCATTAGCAACGCTGTCGCATGTGCCATGCCGTGCTCACCAAGGCATGTGTGCAGGGAATGCTCGGCCCCGGGGATCCGGACATGTCGCCGGCTAGCTCGTCTTGAGCCGCAGCGAGACCGAATTCATGCAATAGCGCTGGTCGGTGGGGGTATTGAAGCCCTCACCCTCAAAGACGTGGCCCAGGTGCGAATCGCAGGCAGCACAACGCACCTCGATGCGGACCATGCCCATCGTGGAGTCGCGGATGTAGCGCACCCGGTCCTCGGCCAGTGGGGCGAAGAACGACGGCCACCCGCAGCCGGCATCGAACTTGGCGTTGGAGGTGAAGAGTTCATGGCCGCAGGCGCGGCATTCGTAGACACCCTCGGTGGTGGTGTCCCAGTACTCGCCGGTGTAGGGACGCTCGGTCCCGGCCTTGCGCAAGACCTGGTATTCCTCCGGGGTCAATTCGGTGCGCCACTGCTCCTCGGTCTTGGTGACGCCTGGGGTGGGGGTGCTGGATTCTTCTGGGGGCTGGATTTCACTCACACAACGCACAACACCGGCATGGTCCTGCCCATTCCCGGCACGATGCCGACCAGTCAATTCCCTGCGTGCCAAAACCACTGGGTGGAGGCTTTTATTTGCAATGATGGTAGGCATGAAGGAACAACATTCCCCGATGCCCCCGCGCGCCCGATCCGCAGGCAAGGGCCTGAGCTGGGCGCTGCTGGGTGTGGGCATTGGCGCGGCGGCGGGATCGGTGTTTGCCGGCAGCGTTTCGGCGCTGGCCGCCTACTTTGCCCGCCGCGTGGTGACGCCCGACGCGGAGCCGGACCAGAGCCTGGAGATCCTGGCATTGGTGCGCACCGCGGAGGGCAGCGACGTGATCCTCTCGGCGAACAAGGATTCCACGGCCCCGGGACGATACTCGCTGTTCTTCTCCGCGGACACCGGTCATGCACGCCTGGGTGAGCCCAAGGGCTACCGCCTGGGTGACGGCACCGTGACCCGGGCGGTGGAAAAAATCTACTTCGGAGACCTGTCCGCCGCGGCCCGCGGACGGTTCTCCGGAATCGTCTACGATTCCCCCGAGGATCTTGACGTTGACTACGACGAGGTCGAGATCCCCATTCTGGGCGGTATGGCCCCGGCATGGTTCGTCCAAGGCAACTCCGAGGCGGACACCTGGGCGATCTGCGTCCACGGCCGCGGCGCCAACCGCAAGGAGGGACTGCGCGCGATCCCGACGCTGCAGCGGCTTGGACTCAGCGCGCTGCTGGTCTCCTACCGCAACGACGGGGTGGCCCCGGCCGCAGTTGACGGTCGCTACGGGCTGGGGGCCACCGAATGGCCCGACATCGAGGCTGCCATCGACTACGCGATTGCCCGGGGTGCGAAGGAAATCCTGCTCTTTGGCTGGTCCATGGGAGGGGCCATTGCCTTGCAGGTGGCGGACAGGTCGCGGCACGCACGCAGGATCGGCGCGCTGGTGCTCGACGGGCCGGTGATCAACTGGATCGACGTGCTCTCGCACCAGGCCAAGCGCAACCGCATCCCCGAGGCAGTGGGCAGGTTCGGCCAATGGCTGCTGGTCAACAAGGCGGGACGCTGGATCACCGGGCTTGCGGCGCCCCTGGATTTGAAGATCCTGAACTGGGTCGAGCGGCACGACCAGCTGCGCCTGCCCACCCTGATCCTGCACAGCGAGGACGACGACTTCGTCCCCATCGGCCCCTCCGAACAGCTGGCGGAGCTGAACCCGGACATGGTGGGGCTGCGGCGCTTCAGCCGGGCGGGCCACACCCGCGAGTGGAACGTCGATCCGCAGCGCTGGGAGGCGGAGGTTGCCTCCTTCGTCCGGTCCGTGTTGGACGCCCCCCGCCCGGGGGGCTGGGCAGCCACGGAAGGCTAGTGGGAAATTGCGGCGATCTCTGCCTCGGTGAGACGCTGCAGGTCCGCCGGAGCCAGCTCGAGGTCAAGCCCGCGATGCCCGCCGGAGACATAGACGGTCTCATGGGCCAACGCGCTGGCATCAAGCAGCGTGCGAGAACGGTTGCGCTGGGCCAGCGGCGAAATGCCGCCCACCACGTATCCGGTGCGGCGCTCTGCCACCGCCGGGTCGGCCATTTCCACCTTCTTCAGCCCCAGGGCCACGGCCATGGCCTTGAGGTCCAGCGACCGGTCGACCGGGACAATCCCGACCACCAACGCCGCGGGCCCCGGTTCCCCGGTGGACACCAACAAGGTCTTGAACACCCGGGACGCCGGGACGCCGATGGCCTCCGCGGCTTCCATCCCGTAGTTCTCCACGGACGGGTCGTGGACGTATGAGTGCACCGTGTAGGGGACCGACTCGCGGTCCAGCAGCGTGGTCGCGGGCGTGCCGGTCGAGTGTGTGTTCTTTTTCTTGGACATGGCTTTCCCCATCCTCCGTTAACCGCGTTTGGGCGTCGGCACGTGCCGACGCCCAAACTTCTTCGATCGTTTCGGCCTACGAGCCGGCAGCGGCAACCCGCTCGCTGACCTGTCGCTTGATACGGGCAAGCATGGCACTCATGCCACGCAAACGCAACGGTGTCAGGGCACGGGTCAACCCCAGCTGCTGCGGCATGTCGTCGGGGACGGCCAGCACCTCGGCGGCCGGCAGACCGTCGAGCCCCTGGTGCAGGACGGAGGCGAACCCGCGGGTGGTCGGCGCCTGCGGGGGAGCGGAGAAGAACAGTGATACCCGGTGCTCGCCGGCGGGCTCGACCTCGATGTTCAGGAACAGCGGGGTCTGGCACTCAACGACCTGCTCCAGCAGGTCGGGGTGTTCGGCCAGGCGTGGGGGCAGCTCGGGGAGTTCCTCGGAGAAGTCCAGCAGCATCTCCAAGCGCTCGGGCTCGGTGACGGACTGGAAATCCTCGACGATCTCGGCCAGGGCCTGTGGCAATTCGCTCATGCTGCCACGCCCCCGTATCCCGCAGGCACGGCACCGGGCTCGATGCCCTTGACGATGGGCACGCGCACGGCATTGCCCCATTCGGTCCAGGAACCGTCGTAGTTGCGGACGTTCTCGAAGCCGAGCAGGAACTGCAGGGCAAACCAGGTGTGGCTGGAGCGCTCGCCGATGCGGCAGTAGGTGATGATGTCGTCACCGGAGGCCAGCCCGGCCTCGCCGAGGTAGATCGCCTCGAGCTCGGCGCGGGACTTGAACGTGCCGTTCTCCTGGGCGGCGCGGGCCCAGGGCACCGAAGCTGCCGTGGGGATGTGCCCGCCACGCAGCGTGCCCTCCTCGGGGTAGGCAGGCATGTGGGTGCGCTCGCCGGTGAACTCCTCGGTGGAGCGGACATCGATCATGGGCTTGCCGAAGTGCCCCAGCACCTCGGGCAGGAACGCGCGGATGACGGTGTCGTCGCGCTCGATGACCGGGTAGCTGCCCGGGATGACCGACGGCTTCTCGCGAGTGGTCTCCCGGCCCTCGGCGATCCACTTGTCGCGGCCGCCGTCGAGCAGGCGGACATCTTCGTGCCCGAAGAGGGTGAACACCCACAGGGCGTAGGCGGCCCACCAGTTGGACTTGTCCCCGTAGATGACCACCGTGGTGTCGCGGCTGATGCCCTTGGACGCCATCAGCGCGGCGAAGCGCTCGCCATCGACGTAATCGCGGGTGTCTTCGTCGTTGAGCTCGGAGTGCCAATCGATCTTCACCGCATTCGGGATGTGGCCCGTGTCGTAGAGCAGGATGTCCTCGTTGGATTCGACAACCACCAGGCCCTCGGTGGAAAGGTTGGCGGCCAGCCAGTCGGTGGACACCAGTCGTTCGGGATGGGCGTAGTCGGCGAATGACGGATTGGAGTCGATGGGAAGGCTCATGCTGAATTGACCTCGCAACAAAAAATCGTGGGATGGTGTTTCTCCAAGCCTAGCGATCCGGGGCGTCACCGGCGGTGAAACAGGGTCATTCGACGCCATATTTCGCTCCAAGCGTCGGCGTTTGTGCCACCGGCAGCGAGGCGGTGGCACACGCGAACGAGCCCCGTTTTAGCCTTGATCCACCGATGAGATTTGGGACCTGCTCGGCGTTTTAACCACGAAATGCCCGTCATATCAGGGAAAATTGAACTTGCGACAGTAACAACATTCCTGAAATGAAGGGCATCTCGTAGATGCAAGTTTCCCACAAACCCTCCGCCGTGTCAGTTTCCTTCGACGAATCGAACCTCGTGTCCGCCGCCGGGTTGCTGCCGGCCATGGTCCTGGCCCGGGACTCGGGCCTGCATGAACTGGCCGACCAGTGGCTCAGCGTGCCCACCGACAAAGGTGCCAACGCCGGGTTAAAGATTGCTTCTCTCGTGGCCGGGATGGTGGCCGGCGCCGACTCCATTGACGATATGGCCCTGTTGCGGCACGGGGCCATGAAAAAGGTCTTCACCGCCTGCTACGCCCCCTCCACCCTGGGGTCCTTCCTGCGCTCCTTCACCTTCGGGCACGTGCGCCAGCTCGATGCCGTGGCCTCCAGGTTCCTGGTGGGCCTGAACCGCAAGGCCCCGCTGCTGGGAAACCCCGGGGAGAACGAGTTCATCTTCCTTGACGTCGATGACACCATCATCGAGGTCCACGGATACCAGAAGCAGGGCTCGGGCTACGGATATTCCGGGGTGCGCGGGCTCAACGCCTTGCTGGCCACAGCATCCACGAAGGACGCGGTGCCGTTCATTGCCGCCCAACGCCTGCGCAAGGGCGCAGCCAACTCCGCCCGCGGAGCCAAGAAGTTCGTCACCGAGGCACTGGGCACGCTCACACGTTGCCAGCCCGGATCGAAGGTGTTGTGCCGTTTCGACTCGGCCTACTACGGCCACGGGCCGGTATCGGCGGCCATGAAGGCGGGCGCGCAGGTCTCGGTGACGGTGCGCATGGACCCGGCCGTGAAGCGGGCGATCGCCACGATCCCGGAGACTGCCTGGGAGACCATCCACTACACCGATGCGATCCTTGACGAATCCACCGGGGTCTTGGTCTCCAGCGCCGAGGTCGCCGAAACCGGCTTCACCGCGTTCACCTCCCGCAAGAAAGCCGAACGGGTTCCCGGGCGCCTGGTCGTGCGCCGGATCCCGGAACTGAACCCGAAGAAGGCCGCCGGGCAAGGCACCCTCTTTGACACCCACCGTTTCCACGCGTTCTTCACCACCGTGGATTCCGGCGTCCTGGACACTGTCGCTGCGGACAAGACCCACCGCCAACACGCGGTCATCGAGCAGGTCAACGCGGATTTGAAGGACAGCGCACTGGCCCATATGCCCTCCGGGCACTTCGGCGCCAATAGTGCATGGCTGGTGGCCGCGGCCATCGCCTACAACCTCACCCGCGCCGCCGGGATCCTGGCCGGCGGCACCTTCGCCAACGCCAGGAGCGCAACGGTCCGGCGCAAGCTCATCCAGGTTCCGGCGCGCATCGCGCGCAGCGCCAGGAAAACCAGGCTCCGGCTTCCGCTGGATTGGCCCTGGGAAACCGAGTGGGAACGGCTCTTCACTTCCGCGCACGCCCCACCCCAAATCGCCTAGAACCGTTCACCGAGCCCTCTGCGGCGCAACCAGGAAACCATCGTGGAACACCCGCCGACAGCGAGGCCGGCACCCTTCCCGTGCCCAAAAACGAAACCGCCCCCGTCCGTCGCCAGCAGACGACGACCGGGGGCGGATCGGTGGATCAAGGTTTAGTGGTTGTCGATTCTGTGGGCGTAAAATGGCGGGGGCGTGTCTTCGCGCTGCGCACGCACACCATCATTCGAAGATTTAAGGACCGTTCCGCCGTATGGCCACGATTACGCATCTTTCCCAACGGACCCCCACGGTCTCCATCGACGACCTGCTCGCAGGTTTCCACCCGTCCTACCGCTTTGGCGAGGTGTCGTTTGACACCTACCGGCCGGACCCGGCCTGGCCCACCCAGGCCGAGGCGGTCACCAAGCTCAAGCACTTTGCCTCGACCATCGGCAATTCCAAGGGCGGCTTCCTGGGCAAGCTCTTTGGCAAGAAGAAGGTCGAGAAGTCGGGGATGTACCTGGACGGCGGCTTCGGCGTGGGCAAGACCCACCTGTTGGCTTCGCTGTGGCACCTGGCCCCGGGCAGGAAGGCGTTCGGCACCTTCGTGGAGTACACGAACCTCGTCGGGGCCCTGTCCTTCCGTCAGACCGTAGAGGTGCTGAGCACCTACTCGCTGGTCTGCATCGATGAATTCGAGCTCGATGATCCGGGGGACACAGTGCTGATGTCCCGGTTGATGCGCGAGCTTTCCGACGCCGGCGTGAAAATCGCAGCGACGTCCAACACGCTTCCGGGCGCACTGGGCGAGGGCCGTTTTGCCGCCGTGGACTTCCAGCGCGAGATCAAGGTGCTCTCCGAACAGTTCGACGTCCACCGCGTGGACGGCGTTGACTTCCGCCACCGCGGGCTCCCCGACGCCCCGGTACCGCTGGAAGACGCGGGCATCCAGGAGTTCGCCGTCGAGCGCTATGGGGACAAGACTTTCGCCGTTGACGAGTTCGCGGACCTGATTGGGCACATGTCCAAGGTCCACCCCAGCCGGTACCGTGCCTTGCTGGCCGAGACCGACGTGCTGGTGCTGCACAATGTCGAAACCATCACCGAGCAGGCGGTGGCGCTGCGCTTCGTGGTACTGGCCGATCGCCTGTACGACAAGGACGTGCCGATCATTGCCTCCGGCAAGCCGTTCAGTGAGTTGTTCACCCCGGAAATGATGGCCGGCGGATACCAGAAGAAGTACTTCCGTGCCGTTTCGCGCCTCACCGCCCTGGCCCGCGAAGGCCAGACGGGGGAACCGGCGCTGTAACCTCAACGCACGAAGGCCGTGATGGCCGCCGTCCGCAACCACCTCGTTTTCCGAGATGGAAGCGGGGACGGGCCTCACGGCCTTTTTCGTGCGCCAAGGGGGTAGGCAAACCCAAGTTGCCCACCCGCGGGTTGGAACTGTGCTGGGTCAGTGGCGTTTGCGCTCGATGAGCAGGCGAAGGGTCAATCCGGCGACCAGCGCCCAGAATGCCCCGCCGATTCCTGCGAAGCTCAGGCCCGAACCGGCAATGAGGAACGCGACCAGGGAACTCATTCGGCTGGAGGGATCGGACAAAGCGGAGGACGCGGAGGCGCCGAGGGTTGCCAGCAACGCCAGGCCCGCCGCGGCTTCCAGCAGGCCCTCGGGGCTCGCGGTGGCCAGTGCCGTGATTGCGGCAGACGCCAATCCGAGCAGGATGTAGAAGCCGCCGGAGGAAACTGCCGCGATCCACCGCCTGGAGCGGTCTTCCCCAGCCTCGTCTCCGGCGGCGAGGGCGGCGGAAATCGCCGCAAGGTTGATGGCATGCCCGCCGAGGAACGCTGCCGCCGAGCTGCCGAGTCCGGTGGCCAACATGGAGGCGCGCCACGGTGTTTCATAGTTGAAACTGGCCAGTACCGCCACGCCCGGAACGTTCTGCGAGGCCATGGTGACAACGAAGAGCGGCAGGGTGATTGCGGTGAAGGCCGCGAGGCTGAATGCCGGTGCGGTGAATTCGAGACTCGGCAGCAACTGTCCCATCACTCCCGCGGCGTCGGCCCCTCCCATGGAAAAGCCTGCGATGCCCAAGGCCGCGGCCATCGCGGCCGGAACCGCCCAGCGGGGACTGAAGCGCAGGAAGAGCAACCAGACCACGATAACCGGGGCGACATGCAACGGGATAGTGGACAACGCCACGAAGGGCGCCAGGCAGAGTTTGAGCAGTACTCCGGCCAGCATGGCTTGGGCCAGGGGGACGGGGATCGCTGCAAGCGTCCGGCCCAGCCAGGGGATGGCCCCGGTGGCGGCAATCAGCACTCCGGTCATGATGAAGGCACCGACCGCTTCGTTCCAGCCGAAGTTCACTGCTGCCGCTCCGGCCAGCAACGCTGCACCGGGTGTCGACCATGCGGTGGTGATGGGTCGCTTGGTGAACCACGCCAGGCCAACTGCGCAGATGGCCAGTGCAATGGTGAGGGCGAAAAGCCCGGAGGCGGCCTGGGCATCAGTCGCCCCGACGGCCTTGAGTCCTGTCAGCACCACGGCAAACGACGAGGTGTATCCGACCAGCGCGGTGACAAGACCGGCCATGATCGGCTGTGCGAATGTCGATCGCCGTGGAGCGCTGGGGATGGCGTTGGAGGTCAAATCATTTCTTTCCGTGCAAACGACAGGTGCCGGTTCCGCCTCACGGCGGTACCGGCACCCGTTTGTCGTGCCTAGGGCAAGAGTCCTAGTGAACCAGGCAGGAACCTAGACGGTCGGCGTGCCGCCGTCTTCCTTGTTGAGGAGGCCCTTTGCGCCATCCTGAACCTTGTCGACGTGCTCGGAGAACTTTCCCCCGGTCTTTTCGTCGATGAAGTTGCCGGCGTTGTCGATGGCACCGCCGATCTTGTCCGAGTTTTCGTGAATCAACTCGGCCGCTTTCTCCTTCAGTCCTTCGGCCTTGCCCTTCAGCTCGTCAAAAATAGACAAAAGGCACCTCCTCTCAGTAATGGGGGCCCGAAAAGCCCCGTCTAGGAATCATCCTATGCTCAGTCGCGATCGAATCAAGGGAATTTGGATGAATTTCTTCTCCGATGCGACTCTGACTTGTATGTACATATTGGCAGCTGTGACAGCGCTGCCATCAGTGGTATCGCAGGAGTAGGCCCGGATTCCGCGATCTGAACCGAAACCCGGGGCACCGTTGGGCGTTGGGGGCCAACGGCGCCGGGGGATTGTTCGGCCCGTAAATCGCGCCTCGGCCCGTAATTCGCGCCTTGGTCCGGGCCTGGAACACGAGGCGTTAAACAAGTAGATCGTGTGATTTGGAGTAATCACACGATCTACTATTTGGAGTGGACAACGAGGTTCGAACTCGCGACCTCAACCTTGGCAAGGTTGCGCTCTACCAGCTGAGCTATGTCCACATGAACAATCAATACCTAAAGTATAGACTCTTCGTGGGCGATACTGGGTTCGAACCAGTGACCTCTTCCGTGTCAGGGAAGCGCGCTACCGCTGCGCCAATCGCCCATAAGGGGGATGCTGCACCTGAACTATAGCTTGGATTCGCGATCTGCAAAATGGCAATCCAACTTTTCATGCGGGTGCTGCGTGTTCTTACCCGGGGGTAAAAGAACAAAGAACAAGGCCTCTCTTCGAAAAGGAATTGAGGCCCGATCTTCAGAGTGGACAACGAGGTTCGAACTCGCGACCTCGACCTTGGCAAGGTCGCGCTCTACCAGCTGAGCTATGTCCACGTGAAAAACCAACACACCAGGTGTGGATTCTTCGTGGGCGATACTGGGTTCGAACCAGTGACCTCTTCCGTGTCAGGGAAGCGCGCTACCGCTGCGCCAATCGCCCATACTGCTTGCAATGTTCCTACGAGGTGGGGACGGGATTCGAACCCGCGTAAACGGCTTTGCAGGCCGGTGCCTCGCCTCTCGGCCACCCCACCATAACCACTTGGTAAAATACCTTGTGGTTAGGTCGGCAAGCCGACCCGGTGATTCAAATGCGAGTGGACAACGAGGTTCGAACTCGCGACCTCGACCTTGGCAAGGTCGCGCTCTACCAGCTGAGCTATGTCCACATGAAAGAATCGCAATCCGCCCGGAATGTTTCGTTCCGTTTGGCTGCGTTCCAACGAGTAAAAACTCTATACGACGTTTCACCAAAGTTCCAAATCGACGCATTCCCGCGCCGACATGCGGCAAAGATCCTTGTGATCCCGCGGTTTTTGACTGGCCCGGAAACGCCCGAAAACGGCAAAACGTCCCCTGGACGTGGAAAAATCTTCCTATGACTTCACCAGCGTTGGCCCAACAGACCTCTTTTGGGCGCATGTATGCCAGAAAAATCGGCGCCCTTCCGGAGGTTCCATCCATCACCACTGTCATCGGGCAGGAAAAAATGGACATGGACGGTTGGATAGGTCACATGGCGGCCACGGCCGTGGTCCAGGATGCCAGGCTGGGCGAGTCCGTCGGGAATTCCGCGAAGCTCAAGGCGCTGGCGCGCCAGGCATCCACGGCGGCTGCGGAATATCGTGACTTGGCCGCGGCCCGCGGGGACCGGGTGCACCAATACTGCGAGCAAATAGCATTGCGCGCCATGGGAAAGCCGCACCAGGCGGCCCAGGCCCGTGAAGCGCTCATCGCCAACAACGAAGAAGCCTTTGCCGGGCGCTTCGACGAGTGGTGGGAGACCTACCAGGTGCAACCACTTGCTGCGGAGGTGACTGTCTGGAACTCGAGCATCGGGTACGCCGGCACCCTTGACCTGGTTGCCACCATTGGCGGTCGGCTTTGCCTGATCGACTACAAGACCCGTGGCACCAGTCGCGACGGCCGGGTCAAGCCACTTGACCCCAAGGTGGTCATGCAGTTGGCTGCAGGGGCAAAAGCCGAGGAAATGGTCATCGACCCAGCCGCCGGTACCTGGGAACCGTGGAAATACTCACAAGACCCGATGCTGTTGGGCGTGGCAATTGGCGAAACCGAAGTCCAGACCGTGATGGCCAATCCTGAGGTCCTGCCCGCGTACTGGTCGAAGTTCTGGTCGCTTCGCCAGGTATGGGGAGCCACCCAGAAGGTCGGTGATGCAGGGATGCCCCTGCGCGAGGTGGGCCCGCCACCGCCACCTGCGGCATGAGGCGGTCGGTAGACTGGTGGGCAGGGGATAGGCGCGCAGCATTGGCTTGGCCGCGCCCGTCCGCCTCCATCCACAGCACATTGCCGGAACCCAGCCGGCCGAAGGGAGACCGGACCGCATGGCCGTCTTAGGCATTCGCATCGTTGGCGACCCAATCCTCCGCACCCGCGCAGACGAGGTCACCGAATTCGGGCCCGAACTGCGCAAGCTCGTCGCAGACATGGACGAAACCATGGAAAACGTCGAGGGTGCAGGCCTCGCCGCACCCCAGGTGGGAGTCTCGCTTCGGGTCTTCACCTACCAAATCGGCGGGAACCGCGGGCACCTGATCAACCCGGTGCTGGAATTCGGCGAGGAATTCCAGGACGACGTGACAGAAGGCTGCCTGTCCATCCCCGGACTCGGCTACCCGGTGCGCCGCCGCCAATGGACCCGGGCCACCGGGGTTGACGTTGATGGCAACCCCGTGGTCGTGGAAGGCGAGGGATTCCTCGCCCGCTGCCTGCAACACGAGACCGACCACCTCGACGGAATCCTCTACATCGACCGGCTTGAGGGCGAACTGAAGAAGGACGCCTTCCGCAAGCTGCGCGACTCCAGCTACAACTCGGTTGCCGCAAACACTGTGACCAAGCGCAGCTCGGCGCTGGGATCCAGCTTTGGCGCCGGTTCGAGCTTCGGGAACCTGGCATGAGGGTCCTGTTCGCCGGGACCCCGCAGGTCGCCGTTGCCTCCCTCGACCAGCTCGTGAAAGACGGGTTCGACGTGGTTGCCGTGCTCACCCGCGAAGACGCCCCGGTGGGGCGCAAGCGCATCATGACCCCGTCCCCTGTCGCCGCACGGGCCGCGGAGCTCGGTATCGACATCATCCATGCCAACCGGATCGACGAGCCAACCCAGGAGCGCCTGGCGGCCCTTGACCTGGATATCGCCGCAATCGTCGCCTATGGGGGACTCGTGCCGGAAAAGGCGCTGACGATCCCGCGCCTTGGTTGGATCAACCTGCACTTTTCGTTGCTCCCCGCCTGGCGGGGCGCGGCCCCCGTGCAGCACTCGATCATGGCAGGGGACGACATCACCGGTGCCGTGACCTTCCAGCTCGAAAAGGGACTGGACACGGGCCCCGTCTTCGGCACGCTCACCGAAACCATCGATGTTGCCGACACGGCCGGCGAGTTGCTGGGCCGCCTGGCAATCTCCGGTGCCGTGTTGCTCTCGCAGACCCTTTCAGGCCTTGAGGCCGGCAAACTCGTGGGTGTCGAGCAGCAGGGGGACACCTCCTACGCGCATAAGCTCACGCTCGCTGACGGACAGGTTGACTGGTCGCTTCCGGCCCTGGTGATTCGCCGCCGCATCAACGGAACCAGCCCGGATCCCGGGGCCTGGACCGAACTCGATGGCCAGCGTTTCAAACTCGGGACCCTGGTTCCGCAGGCCGATGTCACGGATCTGGCACCCGGCGAGGTTCGCATCGAACCGGGCAAGAAACCGCGAGTGCTGGTGGGGACGGGCTCGTACGCCGTTGAACTTGGCCTGGTGCAACCACCGGGCAAAAAAATGATGAATGCAGCAGATTGGGCGCGGGGCATTCTCGCGTCCGGAACCGTGGATGGGGTGAAATTCGCATGAGCGAATTCGGACAGGGACGTTCCGACCGTCCGCGACGCAGCGAACCGAACCGCGGCGGAGGCCAGGAACGCCGCAGCGACGCCGGCCGCACCCGCAACCGCGGGGGATCCGGACCACGCCAGTTCAGTGCCTCCGCACCCTCGGCCCGCAATCGCAGGGCCGACCAGGCCCGGCTGACCGCCTTCGAGGTGCTGCGGGCCGTGGCCGAAAACGACGCCTACGCCAACCTGGTGCTCCCGGCCCGGATCCGCGAACACCGCCTGGATCGGCGCGATGCCGGATTCGCCACAGAACTGACCTACGGTGCCTTGCGCGGGCAGGGCCTGTACGACGCGATCCTGGCCCGTTGCGTCGACCGCCCCCTGGACCAGTTGGACCCGGCTGTCCTTGACGCGTTGCGCCTGGGCGCCCATCAGCTGCTGGCCATGCGCGTGCCAAGCCACGCGGCACTCGACGAAACCGTGTCGCTGGCCCGCATGGTGATCGGCGCCGGCGCGTCCGGCCTGATCAACGCAGTGCTGCGCAAGGTCTCGCTGAAGGACCTGGAGACCTGGAGCGAGGAACTGGTCGCCGGGATCGCCGATGAAAATGCCGCAGCCGCCCTGGTGCATTCCCACCCCGAATGGATCGTTCGCGCCCTGCGCCAGGCGCTGGTGGCCCACGGCCGCGACGCCGCCGAAATCACCGACCTGCTGGTCGCCGACAACCTGGCCCCGGTCGTCAACCTCGTGGCACTGCCCGGCGTCGGTTCGCTGGACGAGGCGCTCGACGCGGGCGCCGAACCCGGAACCCTCGTGGCCGATTCGGCCTATTACCAAGGTGGGGACATCGCCCGGCTTTCCTCCGTGCGCGCGGGCAGCACCCGTGTCCAGGACGCCGGTTCCCAGCTGGTCGCCCGCGCCCTGGCCCAGGTGGCGCTGCCCGAGGACGGCGATGACACCTACTGGCTGGACCTCTGCGCCGGCCCCGGCGGCAAGGCCGCATTGCTGGCAGCCCTGGCTGCCGAACAGGGCGCGAAGCTGACCGCCAACGAACCCGCCCAACACCGTGCCGAACTGGTGAACAACGCCTTGGTGGCCATCGACCCCGAGACCTGGATGATCTCGGTTCGCGACGGCCGCGAATACGGCGAAAGCGAATACGCCGGGGGCTATGACCGGATCATGGTCGATGCGCCGTGCTCGGGCCTGGGCGCGCTGCGCCGCCGCCCCGAGTCCCGGTGGCGCAAGAGCCCCCGCGACGTCGCCGAGCTGACGATCCTGCAGGGCGAGCTCCTGGACGCGGCGCTCAGCGCGGTGCGCGTGGGCGGCGTGGTCGCCTACGTGACCTGCTCGCCGCACCCGGCCGAAACCGTTGCGGTGGTCGATGACCTGCTGTCCCGGAACAAGAATGCCAGGCTGCTGGACACCGGGGCGGCACTGGAATCCGCAGCCCTGCCGGGACTCGCATCGGCCGCCCGCCCCGTGGGCGAGGGAAGCACCATCCAGCTGTGGCCGCACATCCACCGCACCGATGCCATGTTCATGGCGCTGTTCACCCGCACCGCCTAAACCCGCCGGTCCACCCAGTCGGACCGGCGGCCAGCAGCCAGAAGGAAACCATGCGTACCTGCCAGATCAATCCGTCGATCCTCTCGGCGGACTTCACCAACCTCGAACGCGAACTCTCGCGGATCCACACCGCCGACGCCGTCCATGTCGATGTCATGGATAACCACTTCGTGCCCAACCTGACCATCGGCTTGCCGGTGGTTCAGCGATTGAACGAGGTCAGTGAGCTGCCGCTGGACGTGCACCTGATGATCAGCGACGTGGATCGGTGGGGACCGGGCTACGCCGAGGCCGGCGCCGCCTCGGTCACCTTCCATGCCGAGGCCTCGGCCGCCCCGATCAAGCTGGCCCGGGACCTGCGCGCCGCCGGTGCCAAATCCTCGATGGCGCTGCGCCCGGCCACGCCGATCGAGCCCTACCTGGACATGCTCCCGGAGCTGGACATGGTGCTGC
This sequence comes from Paeniglutamicibacter sulfureus, assembly GCF_030512175.1. Classification (GTDB taxonomy): domain Bacteria; phylum Actinomycetota; class Actinomycetes; order Actinomycetales; family Micrococcaceae; genus Paeniglutamicibacter; species Paeniglutamicibacter sulfureus. The sequence goes on from NZ_JAULBL010000002.1 coordinate 2,806,971, forward strand.
TGATGACGGTCGAGCCGGGCTTTGGCGGACAGGCCTTCCTGGACATCGTGTTGCCGAAGATCCGCAGGGCCCGAAAGGCCATTGACGGGACCGGCCTGCCCATCGCACTGCAGGTCGATGGCGGGGTCACCCGCGAAACGATCCTGCGGGCGGCCGAGGCCGGGGCCGACGTCTTCGTGGCCGGTTCTTCGGTTTACGGAACAGCGGATCCCGCCGAGGCAGTAGTCACATTGCGAAATCTCGCAGCCAGGACACCCGTTTCCATGTAATACTATGGGCTACAACTACACAACGTGCTCCGGGGTCGGTGTAAGTCCGAACCGGCGGTCAAAGTCCGCGACCCAAGCCAAAAAGATCCCTCCGGGGATCTTGAAGCCTGGTTGAACTGGTGAAATTCCGGTACCGACAGTTAAAGTCTGGATGGGAGAAGCACGTACACGCAACACCAGCGCTCTCGCGAGTGCGCAAGGCACGGCCAGGTGGGAATCCACGAGATTTCCCTGGTTCCGGATCCTTCGCCAGCGGGTCGGCCGCAAAGGTGGAACCGTCGTATCGAACCCCCGGAGCCATCGCGGCTTGACAGGAGGACGATGGATTTTCTGCGGTGGCTCATTGAAGCTTTCAATTCTTACATCACAGTAGGCAGCAGCGCACTGCTGGTGCGCGAAGTGGTGGGCAACGTCTTCGGACTTGCCTCTGCCCTGGGCGGCATCCGCCGCAAGGTCTGGGCGTGGCCCGTTGGCATCGTCGGCAACATCCTGCTCCTGACGGTTTTCTTGGGCAGCATCTTCGGTAACGACCAAACAGCCAACCTGCTCGGCCAGGCCGGACGCCAGATCATGTTCATCGCCGTGTCCTTCTATGGCTGGAAGCGCTGGAAATCCAGCCGCGAATCCGGCGGAAGTGCGGTCACCCCGCGCTGGGCCACCGGCACGGAACGCCTCTCGCTCGCTGCAATCATGATCATCGGCACCGTCGCACTGACCCCGCTCTTTGGCGCACTGGGATCCTACGCACCTGTCTGGGCCGATGCCTGGACCTTCGTCGGCTCCTTGCTGGCCACCTACGGCATGGCCAAGGGACTGGTGGAGTTCTGGCTGATCTGGGTCCTTGTCGATGTAGTCGGGGTTCCGCTGCTCTTCGGCGCCGGTTACTACGCCAGTGCGTTCATGTACCTCTTTTACGGGTGCTTCACGCTGGTCGGGTTCTTCATTTGGTGGAAGGCCAAGAACGACGCCAAGCCCAGCATCCAAACCGAGATGCCCGACCCGACGGTGCAGGTGCACAGCTGATGCAACCCTCACGAACACTGGCCGCCATGCGGCTTTCCCTCGAGCTGGCCCGCCGCGGCACCCGCGGAGCCAACCCCCTGGTCGGGGCCGTCATCATCGACCCGGACGGCACGATCCTGGCCACCGGTTACCATCGCGGCGCCGGCACCCCGCACGCCGAAGCCGACGCACTGAACCGCCTGGGCTCCATCGACCCGGCCGCGGCACGCGCCGCGACCATGCTGGTCACCCTCGAGCCCTGCAACCACACCGGCCGCACCGGCCCATGCTCCCGCGCCATCATCGACGCCGGAATCGGCAACGTGATCTTCGCTGTCGCCGACGGCGGCGCGGTGGCCGGCGGGGGAGCCGAGACGCTGCGTGCGGCCGGAGTCAACGTGGAACAGGGGTTGCTGGAGGACCAGGCTGCCGAGCTGAACCACCGTTGGTTCGCGGCCCGCGCCGCCGGCCGGCCCTTCACCACGTTGCACCTGGCCCAAACCCTTGACGGACGGATCGCCGCCAAGGACGGAACCAGCCAATGGATCACCTCGCCGCGCTCGCTGCTCCACGCCCATGAGGTACGTGCCCGCGTGGGCGCCATCGTCGTGGGTACCGGCACCGTCATGGCCGATGACCCGCGGCTGAACGCACGCGACGAACACGGCGAGCCCTTCGCCTCCCAGCCCCGACGCATCGTCATGGGGCAACGGGACATTCCCGGGGACGCAGCACTGAAGGCCGACGGCAACTGGGATCAGGTCCGCACCCGCGACCCTCACGAGGTCCTGGCACGGATCGCATCCCGGGACATCGGACACGTGCTCATCGAAGGCGGTGCGTCGGTGGCCACCGCGTTCCTGGCGGCGGATCTGGTCGACGAGATCTTCCTCTACCAGGCACCGATCTTCCTGGGATCCGGGCGTGGAAGCGTGGGGGAGCTGGGAATCGACACCCTTGCCTCCGCCCGGCGTTTCCGCCTGGACGCCGTCGACGGGGACGCGGTGCGCATCCTGGGCCCCGACACCCTTACACATCTTGAACCCATGCCAACCGGCACCGGCACACCCTAAGGAATCGAAGCATGTTCACCGGAATCATCAGCGGCATGGGCCGCATCGAAGCAATGGACGCGACACCGGAATCCGACTCTGTCGTCTTGCGCATCAGCGCGCCGAACCACACCGATAACCTGGAACTGGGCGGGTCCATCGCCGTCAACGGCGTCTGCCTGACCGCCACGTCCATCGCCGGGGACATCCTGTCCCTGGACGTCATGGGCGAGACCCTGCGCCACACGACCATCGGCGACCTCGCCCAGGGCGAGGGCATCAACCTCGAGCGCTGCGTGCAGGCCGGCGGCCGGCTTGACGGGCACGTCGTGCAGGGCCACGTCGACGGTGTCGGGCACCTCCTGGAGCACGAATCGCTCGGTGCCTGGGACCGCTTCCGCTTCTCCATCCCCTTCGAACTGGCCAGATACGTGGCAAAGAAGGGTTCGATCGCGATCGACGGGATCTCGCTGACCGTCACCGAGGTCTCGGAGGCCCGCGAAAAAGAGCAGTGGTTCGAAGTCGGGATCATCCCCACCACCCTGCGCGAAACCACCCTGGGCCAACGCGTTCCCGGTTCCGCGGTCAACCTGGAAGTCGATGTCATGGCCAAGTACGCCGAACGCCTTGCCTCATTCAACAACATCGAAAGCAGTGCATCATGATCACCGATACCATTCGCCTGGACTCCATTGACGCCGCGATCAGCGCCATGGCAGCAGGCCAGGCCGTCGTGGTCGTCGACGACGCTGACCGCGAAAACGAGGGCGACATCATCTTCGCCGCCGAGTTCGCCACCCCGGAGCTCATGGGCTGGACCATCCGCCATTCCTCGGGCGTCGTGTGCACTCCGATGGACGGTGACCGCGCCGACGCGATGGGCCTGCCGCCCATGGTGGAAAACAACCAGGACGCCAAGGGCACCGCGTACACCGTCTCCTGCGACGCCGCACACGGGGTCAGCACCGGAATCAGCGCCGCCGACCGCGCCCTGACGTCCCGCATCCTGGCCGATCCGGCCTCCGGCCCCGAGCTGATCACCCGCCCGGGCCACATCTTCCCGCTGCGCGCGGTCGACGGCGGGGTGCTGGTGCGCCGCGGTCACACCGAGGCCAGCGTCGATTTGTGCAAGGCCGCGGGCCTAGAGCCCGTCGGGGTCATCGCCGAGATCGTCCACGACGACGGATCGATGATGCGTCTGCCCGCGCTGCGCGAATTCGCGGACCTGTGGAACATCCCGCTGATCAGCATCGAGGACCTGGCCGCCTGGCGGGCCACCATGGACGCCGAGCCGGCAGTGGGCACCAGTGCCGCCGCGGTGCAGGGCGGTCCGGAGGTCAAGGTCCCCACCCCGCACGGCGAGTTCCTCGTCCGCGCCTGGCGCGAACGCGTCAGCGGCACCGAGCACCTTTCGCTCAGTGCCACGGGTCCCGACGGCACCATGCCGGCCGAGCCGCTGGTGCGCGTGCATTCGGAGTGCCTCACCGGCGACGTGTTCGGTTCCTACCGTTGCGACTGCGGCGAGCAACTGGCCGCCGGGCTGGAGGCCATCAACGAATACGGCGGGGTGCTGGTCTACCTGCGCGGCCACGAGGGCCGCGGCATCGGGCTGGCCAACAAGATCCGTGCCTACGCGCTGCAGGACGGCGGTGCCGATACCGTGGCCGCCAACGAGCAACTGGGCCTGCCGGTCGACGCGCGAAACTACGATGCCGCCGCGGCCATCCTCCATGCCCTGTCCATCCGCCGGGTCCGGTTGATCACCAACAACCCGCTGAAGGAAGAGTGGCTGGAGCAGGCCGGGATCGCCGTTTCCGAGCGCGTGCCCACCCGGATTGCGGCGCGTCCCGAAAACCTTGAGTACCTGCGCACCAAGCAAAACCTGATGAACCATTCATTGCAATTGCCATCCATCGAAAACACCAACCCAGGAGTCAAATCATGAGCGGACACGGAGCACCCCTCGTCGGGGCCGGCGAATTGGCAGCGGCAGGCAAAGCCGGAATGCGGGCCGTCATCGTTGCGGCCAGCTGGCACACCCAGATCATGGACGGCCTGCTGGACGGCGCCCTGCGCGCCGCCGCCGATGCCGGGATCAGCACCCCCGAGGTCATCCGCGTTCCGGGCACCTTCGAGCTCCCGGTGGCCGCGGCACGCCTGGCCCACGCCTATGACACCGTCATCGCGCTGGGCGTGGTCATCCGCGGCGGCACCCCGCACTTCGACTTCGTTTGCCAGGGAGCGACCATGGGCCTGACCGACGTTACGGTGCGCACCGGCGTTCCCGTGGGCTTCGGGGTCTTGACCTGTGACAACGAGGAGCAGGCCATTGCCCGTGCCGGCCTGGAAGGCTCTGTCGAAGACAAGGGCTACGAGGCCATGAGCGCGGGCCTGCAGACAGCCGTCGCACTGGCGCGCCGCTAGCAAATTCGGCGAGCCGCCACCGCGCTGCCGCCCGCACCACCGGTACCCGCTTCCAGGAAGCGAAGCCGGGGGAGCGGGCGGCGCTGTTCCATGTTCCATTGATTGCACGATTGCCTCATTCAGAGGGTCGGCCTTCGCCGAGCCGGCCGCCCAGGTGCGAGGTCGCCCCGTCTGCGTCCGTCTCCCGCGAGATGGCTTCAGCAGGTGCGTCGAACACGGCCAAGGGCCGGACGCCGACGGCAAACTTGACGTCGAGACGGGCCGCCCCGTGCGGGCGGAAGGCGAGGTAAGAAATGCCGGTGCTTTGCCCGATGTGCTTGGCGATGCCGTCCACACCAACAACGTCTTGTCCCTCGGCGAATATCCCGTCCTGGGGGCCGGCACCCGAGCGGCCCCGTGTAATGGGCAACAAGCCGCCTCGGCGTTCGGGCTTCGGTGAGGCGGGGGGAAGCGGCAAGGTCCTCTCCACGGCCGGTAGACTTCGCCTGATGAAAGATCGTGGAAAAGTGTCGACCGGGAGCTCCCCCATCTCGTCCCCCTTGGATTCACGACTAACCGCCTTGCACGCCACGTTTCTGGCCGAGCGTCCGCCGGGGGCCGACGAAGATGTACACATGCTCCCGGCCATCGTGGATCATGTCATTGAACGGTGCAGCGCCTCGGGCGCCTTGGTGTTCGACCCATTCGCAGGGTTCGGCACCACCATTAAGCGGGCAGTTGCACTGGGACGGGAAGCCCTCGGTATTGAGCTGCTACCCGAGCGGGCGGAGTACCTGCGGGATCAGGTGCCCGGCGCGCGCATCATCGAGGGAGACGCAAGGGAGCTGCTCAGGCTTGTCCGCGGAATTACGACGCCCGAAACCGACGCGGGTGTCGATCTCATTCTCACCTCTCCGCCATATATGACCGCCGAGAACCATGACGCCGACCCCCTCACTGCCTACGAGGAAGACAACGGGGACTACGGCCGCTACCTGGACGAGCTCGGGCTGGTCGCAGCCCAGTGTGCGCGCACCGTTGTGCCCGGCGGCTTCGTGGTGTGGAATGTGGCCGACATTCTCCACATGGACCGCACCACCCACTTGATCCGCGATTGCACCCGCGTGCTCGCGCAGCACCTCACCCCTGTGGGGACAACCGAGATTGTGTGGGATCGCTACCCCCACGATTTGGTGTCCGACGCGTTACTGGTATTCCAACGGCCTCCTATTGAGCGGCGCGCTTAGCCAGACCGGATTGTCCGGACGGACAAACCACAGGTCCTGACGCAGCAATCGTGTCGTGATGCCCCATTGTTGCGCTCGGTCCGCCCTGCGGTGGCTTCCATGAAACCGAAGCCGCCACCGGCCACGTGAGGGGAGGGCATGAAGGTGTGCGTGAAACCCCGATTGTTCGGCAACAGCCCCAGTCGACATCAGTAGTCCGATGCCCCCCCGCACTGCAGCCCGGCATCGTGGGAAGCGATCTCGAAAAGTGCACTTTCCCGCCGTGACGGCGAGCATCGTCAGTGGTCGTGGTGCACTATGGCGGCACGCCCGCGACCTGTGCCAGGGCCGCGTCATGTTGAGCCGAGCGGGGGAGTGCTTCGTCACATTGGGGGTGCGGTAGTGAATGCGGCCAACGGGCCAAGATACCCTGACTATGTGAAAACTTTTGACACCCTCTTCGCCGAGCTCTCCGAGAAGGCCAAGACCCGCCCCGAAGGTTCGCGTACGATCGCCGAACTGGATTCCGGCGTGCACGGCATCGGAAAGAAGGTCGTGGAGGAAGCCGCCGAAGTGTGGATGGCTGCCGAGTACGAGACCAACGAGGCCGCCGCCGAAGAAATCTCCCAGTTGCTTTATCACCTTCAGGTGATGATGCTGGCCAAGGGCCTGACTCTGCAGGACGTTTACAAGCATCTCTAGCCGCCGCTTTCGGGACGCCCTGTCCTCCCGTGCCGCGGTGGCCAACAGGCACCATTTGTTGTCCTACATGCCGTAATACCCCCCCCAGAGCCTGAAAAGAGAACCGCATCATGTTGCGAGTAGCCCTTCCCAACAAGGGAGCCCTGTCCGAAATCGCCTCGACCATGTTGTTGGAGGCCGGATACGTCCAGCGCCGCGACAACCGCGAACTGGTCATGGTCGACCCCGACAACGACGTGGAATTCTTCTACCTCCGTCCCCGTGACATCGCCGTGTACGTCGGCGGCGGCATCCTCGATGTTGGCATCACCGGACGAGACCTTTACCTGGACGCCGAGGTCAACGACCACGTCGACGAGGTCCTGCCGCTGGGTATCGGTGCCTCCACTTTCCGCTTCGCCGGCCCCGCCGGGACCTTCACAACCCAGCAGGAGCTCCAGGGCAAGCGCATCGCGACCAGCTACGACGCGCTGCTGCGCCAGTACCTGGAAACCAACAACATCGCCGCCGACGTGGTCCGCCTCGATGGTGCAGTCGAGTCCTCCGTGCGTCTCGGCGTGGCCGACGCCATCGCCGACGTCGTGGAGACCGGCAACACGCTCAAGGCAGCCGGCATGGCGGTCTTCGGCGATCCCATCCTGCAGTCCGAGGCAGTGCTCATCGGTCGCACCGGCCGCACCCCCGCCGGGCTCGAAGTCCTCAAGCGCCGGCTCACCGGCGTGCTGGTGGCCCGCCGCTACGTCATGCTCGACTACGACGTGCGCCGGGACCTGGTCGACGAGGCCACCCGGCTCACCCCGGGACTCGAGTCGCCGACGGTTTCCCCGCTGCAGGACTCGGACTGGGTCGCCGTGCGCGCCATGGTCAAGAAGAGCCACACCAACAACATCATGGATGAGCTGTACAACATCGGCGCCCGCGCCATTCTTGTCACCAACATCCACGCCTGCCGCATCTAGCGCCCGGCCCGCATCCCGGGCCCCGGAACATTTCCCCTTCATTGCTTTTCTAGGAGTTGATCCCCTCATGGCCGTTGCGATCCGCGTGATCCCATGCCTCGACGTCGATGCCGGACGAGTCGTCAAGGGAGTGAACTTCGAGGGGCTCCGGGATGCCGGGGACCCGGTGGAACTGGCCAAGCGCTACAACGCCGCCGGTGCCGATGAAATCACGTTCCTCGATGTGACGGCCTCCTCGGCCAAGCGCGAAACCACTTATGACGTGGTGGCCCACACGGCGGAGGAAATTTTCATCCCGCTGACCGTCGGCGGTGGAGTGCGCGCCGCCGAGGACGTCGATCGCCTGCTGCGTGCCGGCGCGGACAAGGCCTCGATCAACACGGCTGCCGTCGACCGCCCCGAGGTCATCAACGAAATCACCCAGCGCTTCGGATCCCAGGTGCTGGTGCTCTCGCTCGATGCCCGGCGCACCACGAACCCTGACGTCGAATCCGGTTTTGAGGTCACGACCCACGGAGGACGCACCGGCACCGGCCGCTGTGCCGTGGCCTGGGCCAGGGAAGCCGCCGAACGGGGCGTGGGGGAAATCCTGCTGAACTCGATTGACGCCGACGGCACCAAGGACGGCTTCGACCTTGAGATGATCCGCGCGGTCCGCGCGGCCGTCACCGTGCCGCTGATTGCCTCCGGCGGCGCCGGGGCACCGGAGCACTTCCCGCCGGCAATTGCCGCCGGCGCCGACGCGGTGCTTGCCGCCTCGATCTTCCACTTCGGCCCGGACGACATGATCAAGCAGGTCAAGGACGCCATCCGTGAAGCCGGTTTCCCGGTTCGCTAGTCCTGCGTCACTGGACGCCGTGATGTCCCGGGGCTGGCGGGCACTTGAGGAGGAAGACCTCTCCGGGTGGGTGTGCCGCTTTTCCTCGGGTGTCACCCGCCGGGCCAACTCGGTGCTTCCGTTGTTCGGTCCGCCCAATACCAATGGCGCAATCGACGAGGTCGAAGCCGCCTATCGGCGCCGCGGGCTGCCGCCGGTCTTCCAGATCAGCCCCGATTCCCTGCCGCAGGACCTGGACTCGATGCTTGGTGCCCGCGGTTACTCACTTGATTCCCCGACCCTGATGCAGGTGCTGAAACGCGAGGACTATGCGCGGGCCGTTGTCGGCGAGCCCGACCCGGGGATCGTCCTCCAGGATGCACCCTCCGAGGCATGGCTGAAGGCCCTGTGGGAATCCGAGGGACCGCATTCGCCCGCCGCACAGGCTGCCAGCGTCCGGATCCTGGGCAATACACCCTCCGTCTACGCCTCACTGGTCATTGAGGGGAGTATCCATGCCATTGCGCGCATGGCCTTGGTGGAAGACCTGGGCGGCATCTATGCCGTGGCCACCCGCGAGGAATCGCGTTCCCGGGGATACGGCCGGGCCGTGATGCGGGCCCTGGTGGCCGAGGCGGCCCGCCGGGATCTGGCAGGCCTCTGGCTGCAGGTCGTCGAGGGGAACTCGATCGCCGCCGGACTCTATGCATCCCTGGGATTTGAAACGGTGTCGCGCTACCACTACCGCCAGTTGCCGGCCTAGGCCGTCGCCGGCAGGAGTGCCTCCAACCCCCGTTCGAGGGCCGCACGTGCCGCAGCGGTGTCCAGCTGGTTCGATAGCCAGCGGCCGGAAATGCCTTCGACCAGGGCAGTGAGCAAAAGTGCCGTATCCCGGCATTGCCCGGTCCCCGCCCCGGTGTGCAGCTTGACCAGTTCCGCGACGTGGTTCTGCCACGCCGCAGTGGACGTGGCCAGATGCCCGGCCAGCGGCGGCTCGAAGACCGCGATTGCCCTGATCTCGTTCCACACGATCGACTTGGCGCGCACCGATTCGTCGTCCTGGATCTCGGCCAGCAGCAAATCCCGCAGCAAGCCGCGGGACCTGCCCCCACCGGCCGTTTGTTCCCCGCGTTGGGCCAGCGAGTCCGCGTTCACGTACTCCAGGGTGGCCGCCAGCAGTCCATCCCTGTCGGTGAAATGGTAGTAAACCAGCCCCGTGGACACGCCGGCCTGTTTGCAGACGTCTTGCACGCGCATCCCGCGGACCCCGTCACGGGCGATGCAGATGCTGCACGCCTCGAGTATCCGCTGCCTGGTGTCATTGGCCATGGCCGGTGCCGCATCTTTCCCTTGGTGACCCGGGGTCTTCCCGAACCGTTGACCACACGCTATCTTTAACTGAATATCCAGTCAATTTTTTGTGTGCTCCTCCCCGTCGGACATCTCGATCGCGCAGGGCCGGAGCACCCCTTGTGAAGGGAACCCGATCATGGCCCTGCCGTTCAGCATCCACGAAGCCTCCATCGAGGGCGTCCTGCGTGCGCTCGATGACGGCACCGTCACCGCCGTCGAACTGATCGCCGCCCACCTTGCCCGGGTGGGACGCTTCGACAGGTCCACGGTGTGCCTCAACGCCATGGCTATGCTGAACCCCAACGCCTTCTCCGAGGCCGCGGAATCCGACCGCCGCCGCAGTGCCGGCCGGGGCGGTTCCCTTGAGGGGGTGCCATTTACCGTCAAGGACAGCTACATGGTCGCCGGGCTCACCGTGGCTGCCGGTTCGCCGGCATTCAAGGACCTGGTGGCCAAGCACGACGCTTTCACTGTCGCACGCATCCGCGAGGCCGGGGGAGTGCTGGTGGGCAAGACGAACATGCCGCCCATGGCCGACGGCGGCATGCAGCGCGGTGTCTACGGGCGCGCCGAAAGTCCCTACAACGCCGACTACCTGGCGGCTGCCTACGCCTCGGGGTCCTCCAACGGATCGGGCGTCGCCACCGCGGCCAGCATGGGGGTCTTCGGCATGGGAGAGGAAACCGTCTCCTCGGGCCGCAGCCCGGCCTCCAACAACGGCCTGTGCGCCTATACCCCCTCGCGCGGTGTCATCTCCATCCGCGGCAACTGGCCGCTCTTTCCCACCCGCGACGTCGTGGTCCCGCATACCAGGAGCATGGATGACATGTTCCGGCTGCTGGACGTGATCGTCGCCGACGATCCGGAAACCACGGGAGACTTCTGGCGCCACCAAAAAGCGGTGCCTCTGCCCGCTGCCTCGGCCATCCGGCCCGGGAGCTACGCGGAGCTGGCCGATCCGCAGGCCCTGTCCGGCAAGCGCTTCGGCGTGCCCCGCATGTATTTGGGCCAGGACCCGAGATTCCCGGTCAACCCGCGCCCCAGCGTCCTGGAACTCTGGGACGCCGCACGCTCCCGCCTGGAGGACCTGGGTGCCACCGTCGTCGATGTCGACTTCCCGCTGATCGAAAAGTACGAGGGGAAGACCCCGGGTGGCGAACAACTCGGTGCGCTGGGCATCCTGCCCGAGGGGTGGATGGAGATGGAATTCAATGAGCTCCTCGCCCATGGATGGGACACGTTCCTGCGGGAAAACAACGACCCCGCGCTGAACAGGCTGGCCGATGTCGAGCATCTGCAGATCTTCCCGGCCCCTGTCGGATCGCTCCCAGACCGCTATGAAGAGGTCGAGGACTATGAAAACCGCTACCGCGACGTGGTGAAGATGGCCGCCGACGGGCTGCCGGACCCAGCCACGCTGCCCGGATTCCCGGACGGGCTCAAGGCACTGGAAAAGCTGCGCAAGGAGCTCTTCGAAAATTGGCTCGCCGAGCATCGGCTCGACGGTGTCGTCTTCCCTGCCAACGCCGATGTCGGGGCAGCGGATGCGGACACCAACCCGGAATCGGCGGACAGGGCCTGGGAGAACGGTGTCTTCTTTTCCAATGGGAACTACGCCCTGCGTCATCTCGGCATCCCCTCGGTCACCGTGGCCATGGGGCTGATGCAAGACACCGGCATGCCGGTGGGACTGACCTTTGCCGGCCCCGCCTATTCCGACAACGCGATCATGGGCTGGGGGTGGGCGTTCGAGGACGCCGGCACCTTGCGCCCGGTTCCGTCGCTGGCGCCCGAGCTTGAAGGGGACCGCCACCGGGCAGCTTTCCGGGGACGGCCAGGCGCGCAACCGCCGGAAACTTCCATTCAGGGTCGCCTCGATTCCGGAAACCGCATAGGGGGCACCCTGCGGCTGCTGCTGGAGGGTGAAATCCGTGCGGCGGCGGACGCGGTGATTCGGCTGACGGTCAACGGCGAGCCGACCACGGTGATGCGCACGGGCAGCACCTGGAATGCCACGGCAATCCTCCCGGCGGCAGGGGAGCCGGCGGCCACTGGATCAAACCCGGCGGGCAGGATCCTTGCCGTTGTGCACGTGGTGGAAGGCCGGGGAATGGCGGCGGGAGACTTCGTGGAGGTCTAGTCCCGACTGCCCAAAGTGGTGGCTAGAGCGAGACCGTGAGCAGGGCGATGGCCTCTGCTGCACCCTCGAACGTCACCAGTGCTTCCTCGCGGCGTCCCGAGGCGTGCAGCAGGAGTTCGCCCGGGCGACCGGTGATGGCCACCGAGGTGCTGGCCTTGCGGGCCACGTGGCGTTGCCCGTCGGGGCGGACCAGGATGATACCGACATCCACGCCGCGGTAGTAGTGCGCGGCCCGGCGCACCAAGTCCTCCCACAGGAGATCCTCGTACTTGGCGTCAAGCGCACGGGGGACCCAGCGGTCGGATGCGCGGCGCACATCCTCGGTATGGATGAAGAACTCGGAGAGGTTCGCCGAATGGTCCACCCGCGGGTTGGACAGGGGCGAAAACCTGGGGGCGCCGCGCAAGAATTCGTTGACGAGGCTGGCGTAGGCGTCGCGGTCCCCGGCCACGTCCGCACGCCGGTCCAGCTCGGCCTCCATGCGGTGCGCCAGTGGTTTGATGACCAGTCCCGCAGCAAGCAGGGACTGCTCCCGAATGATCAGGTGCGCGGCGAGGTGGCGGGTCTGCCATCCGGCGCACAATGTGGGAGCCGTCGGCCCTGCTGCCAGCAGGACTTCGGCCAATACTTCACGCGAGGCTGGGACGAAATGCATCACTTCGAAACTAACACGTTCGGGGGCGCATGGAGCTTCTATTTCGCTCCGCGCCCAAGCCGCGTCAGAACGGTCCGCCGCGAATGGACCATTAAGCACGGCATTGGTGTCGAGTGCCACGCTCCCGGCGTCGGGACGCAGGAGGAGTGCCTGCCCATTGTCCTCCATGGCGCGGGGACCGGGCCCGGGCGTGACGCGCGGGTGAACACGAGTGGACGAGACGGCAGGTGCAGGCCCGACCCGAGTCCCACGCCAGGCTTGCGCTGGATTCCCGCGACGTGGTTCTTGACCGTGCCCGGTGACAGGAAGAGCGTCTCGGCGATCTCCGCTGTGGTCCTCGCCCGGGCGACGAGGCAGGCGGTTTCGTCCTCTACCTGGCCACCGCAGGCGCGCTCGGAGCCTTGCCCACCCTCGGGCTGGTGCAGCACCGGGGGAGGTCTCTCCCCGCTGGATGATCGGCATGCGGGGCCGGCGGGTTCCGACCCCCTGCGTAGGCCCAACGGCTGAGCTCCCGGATGCGCGGTGAGGCCAACAGGCGTGAATCGCGCCTTAGGCCGTGGCGGTGAAGACCGACGGCTGGCCGGGGCCGGGGGCGCAAACGTGTTTCGGGACGGGTTTCACCGCCCGTGGCACTAGACTGGTACTGATGTCGCAGAACCCAGCCTTCGCCGCCCCCGCCTCCGTTGACGGGAAACTGTCCGCCCAGATTTCCGCCGCCCTGAAGAAGGACGAGGCCGGGCTTGTCGCGGCCATTGTCCAGCAACATGGCAGCGGCGAGGTGCTGATGCTCGGATGGATGGACGAGGAGGCGCTGCGTCGCACCCTGACCACCGGGAGGGTGACCTTCTGGTCCCGGTCCCGCAACGAATACTGGCGCAAGGGCGACACCTCCGGCCACTCCCAGCTGGTCCGCTCAGTGGCACTTGACTGCGACGGCGACGCCTTGCTGGTCATCGTCGACCAGATCGGGGCGGCCTGCCACACCGGGACGCGCACCTGCTTCGACGGACGCGAACTGCCCGCCGTCGTGGGCCGACGCGTTTCCTGACCTTTCCACCCGCTCCATCCGCACACGCAAGGACCATTCTTCGCTTATGCAAGCTCTCGGCGCCCTGACACCCACCCGCGAGGAATTCCGCGCCCTCGCCGCGGATCGCCGCGTCATTCCCGTGACCATGAGGGTGCTGGCCGACGCACTGACACCCATTTCCGTCTACCGCCGGCTGGCCGGCGGACGCCCCGGCACCTTCCTGATGGAATCGGCCGCGGCCGGGGGAGTGTGGTCCCGCTATTCCTTCATCGGCGTGAATTCCCCCGCGACCCTGACCACCCTTGACGGCCTGGCCCACTGGCAGGGCACACCGCCGGCGGGCATGCCCAGCGAAGGCAACCCGGTCGAGGTCCTGCGCGACACCGTCCGCGCCCTGCGCACCGAACCCCTGGACGGCCTGCCGCCGCTGACCAGCGGCATGGTCGGCTTCATCGGGTGGGAGGCGGTGCGCCACTGGGAGAAGCTGCCCAACCCGCCGGCGGACGACCTGCACCTGCCCGAACTTGCCATGAACCTTGTCGGCGACATGGCAGTGCACGACAACACCGACGGCACGCTGACGCTCATCGCCAACGCCATCAACTTCAACGGCACCGCCGACGGCGTCGACGGCGCCTACGACCACGCGGTACAGCGCCTCTCCGGGATGCTTGACGCGCTTGGCGAGGCTGCGGAAAACCCCGTCTCGGTCCTTTCCGGAACCGATGTGCCGGCCGATACGCTGATGAACGCCGTCACCCACTCCTGGGACGAGGACTCCTACCGCCGCGCGGTGTTGCGCGGCAAGGAGGCCATCGTCGAGGGCGAGGTCTTCCAGGTCGTGATCTCGCGCCGCTTCGAGCTGGAGACCCACGCCGATCCGCTGGATGTCTACCGGATCCTGCGTGGCACCAACCCCAGCCCGTACATGTACCTCTTCACGCTGCAGGACGCCCACGGCAAGGCGTATTCCATCGTTGGCTCCTCGCCCGAGGCCCTGGTCACGGTCAACGACGACCACGTGGTCACCCACCCGATCGCCGGCTCGCGCCCGCGCGGGGACAACTACGAGGACGACCTGCAGCACGAGAAGAACCTGTTGGCCGACGAAAAGGAACGCGCCGAGCACCTGATGCTGGTGGACCTCTCGCGCAACGACCTTTCCAAGGTCTGCGTGCCCGGTTCGGTCGAGGTCACCCAGTTCATGGAGGTCGAGCGCTTCAGCCACATCATGCACCTGGTCTCCAACGTGGTCGGCAAGCTGAATCCGGGCACCGACGGCTACGACGTGCTCGCCGCGACCTTCCCCGCGGGGACCCTCTCGGGGGCGCCCAAGCCGCGGGCGCTGTCGCTGCTCGATGAACTCGAGCCCTACCGCCGCGGCATCTACGGCGGCGTGGTCGGCTACCTGGACTTCACCGGGGACATGGACATGGCCATCGCCATCCGCTCCGCGCTGATCAAGGGCAACCGGGCGTACGTGCAGGCCGGCGGCGGCATCGTCGCGGACTCCGACCTCGACGCCGAGGCCTTGGAAACCATCAACAAGTCGGCAGCCCCCCTGCGGGCCGTCTGGGCCGCAGGGACCATGGCGCCGGCACAAGTGGACGGCACCCAGGCATGAGCGAGGAAACCAAACCGCGCAGGGGATCCAAGCGCAACGTCATGCTCCTGGGCCTTTTCGGCGCGGTCCTCGCGCTGGCCACCAGCACCCGGACCTGGATCAACGTCCAGCCGGAGGTGGGCTCGGTAAGGATTCCGCTCATCGAAGTGGCGGGTTCCGATGCCGCGGCCGCCGTGGCGGCACTGGCGGTGGTGGCCCTGGCCGGCTCGCTGGCGGCAATGATCGCCGGCAAGGTGGCCCGCTGGATCATCGCAGCGATCCTGTTGCTGGTCGGCGGAGGAATCATCGCCTCGGCAGTCTCGGTGCTTGCCGACCCGGTGCTCGCTGCAACGACCAAGGTCGGGGAAGCCACCGGGCTGAACGCCTCCGGCGGCGCCTACGACGTGACCTTCTGGCCCTGGGCCGCTGCGCTGGCCGGCGCGGTTCTCGTGGCCGACGCGGTGCTGCTGGCTGTGGCCGGACGACACTGGGCCGGATCCCGCAAATATTCCCGCGACGCCGCAGCAACGGCCGCGGGGCGTCCGGGCGCAGCGTCAAATGGCCCAATCGACGAGATCTCCGGCTGGGACTCGCTGTCCCGCGGGGACGATCCCACCGGTTAACGCGCACACGACGCAACATGGCATGCCATCGCTGCAAAGAATGGCAGAATGGAAGCCAAGAGATTTATCGGGAAAAATCCCGATTCGCACGAGGTGAGTAGGAGTATCCCACCATGGCTAACGCCAACACCCAGATCGATCCAATGCACGCCGAGGAAATCGGACACGGCAACTCCAAGGCCGCATGGTCAATGGTCTTCGTCATGTTGATCGGCTTCGTCGTCGGCTGCATCGCCTTCGCCGGACACAACCCGACCTTCGTCTACGTTGGCTGCGCCATCGTGGTCCTCGGCCTGATCGTCGGCTGGGCCATGAAGAAGGCCGGCTTCGGCGTCAACGGTTCCAGGTCCGGCGACTCGCACTAGCCGTGAGTGTACTGACAGATATCATCGCGGGCGTTCAGATCGATCTGGACGCCCGTCGGTCCATCATCGGCCAGGAGCAAATCGAGGCGGCGGCCGCGGCGGCCGTTCCCGCGCTCGACGCCTACGCTGCCCTGGGCGGACACCTTGACGCGTCCCAACGCGGAAACACGCTGCACGTGATCTCCGAGGTGAAGCGAAAGTCGCCCTCCAAGGGCGCCCTTGCAGACATCGGCGAGCCAGCCGAACTGGCCGCCTCCTACGAGGCCGGCGGTGCCTCCGTGATCTCGGTGCTGACCGAGGAGCGCCGCTTCGGCGGATCTCTGGCCGACTTCGACGCCGTGCGCGCCGCGGTGGAGATCCCGCTGCTGCGCAAGGACTTCACCGTCGATCCCTACCAGATCTTCGAGGCCCGCGCCCACGGCGCCGACCTGGTGTTGCTGATCGTGGCGGCCCTGGATGACGCGCAATTGCGCGAGTTCCTGGACCTGACCCATGCCCTGGGCATGAACGCCCTGGTCGAGACGCACACCGAGGAAGAAATCGCCCGTGCCGTGAAGCTCGGGTCAAAGATCATCGGCGTGAACGTGCGCAACCTCAAGACGTTGGACGTGGACCGCGAGAACTTCTCCCGGCTTGCCGCCCACATCCCCTCCGGCGTCGTCATTGTGGCCGAATCCGGCGTGCGCGACGTTGCCGACGTCGAGCACTATGCAAGCCACGGAGCAGACGCGATCCTGGTGGGAGAGGCGCTGGTCAAGGACAACGACCCGCGCGCGGCGATCGAGCGCTTCATTGCCTCCGGGACCGCCGCCAAGCCAGCCCGCGCCAGCTGACACACCCCCCACACACCCCTCGAAGAATTCCTGAGCAAGAGAAGGATGCGCCAGATGAACCCGATGACAGGTGACCAGGACACGGGCGAAAGCCAGTCCGAGTCCGCCCCCTCCCACTCGCTGCGGCATGCCGCGGGCCCGTACTTTGGCGCCTATGGCGGACGCTGGATGCCCGAGTCGCTGATTGCCGCCATGGACGAGCTCAACGAGACGTTCGAGGCAGCCAAGGCCGACCCGGAATTCATTGCCCAGGTCAAGGACCTGAACAAGAACTACACGGGCCGTCCCTCCCTGCTCACCGAGGCCAAGCGCTTCTCCGAAGCCGCGGGCGGAGTGCGAGTCTTCCTCAAGCGCGAGGACCTGAACCACACCGGCAGCCACAAGATCAACAACGTCCTCGGCCAGGCCCTGCTGGCCAAGCGCATGGGCAAGACCCGCATCATTGCCGAGACCGGAGCGGGCCAGCACGGCGTTGCCTCGGCCACCGCAGCTGCCCTCATGGGCCTGGAATGCGTGGTCTACATGGGCGCGGAGGACACCCGCCGGCAGGCGCTGAACGTGGCGCGCATGCGGCTGCTCGGTGCCACCGTCATTCCGGTGACGGCAGGCTCGCAGACGCTCAAGGACGCCATCAACGAGGCCCTGCGCGACTGGGTCGCCAACGTGCACAACACCCATTACCTGCTGGGCACCGTCGCCGGCGGACACCCGTTCCCCGCCATGGTCCGCTACTTCCACGAGGTCATCGGCGAGGAAGCCCGCGAGCAGATCATCGCCCAGGCCGGACGCCTGCCCGACGCCGTGGCTGCCTGCATCGGCGGCGGTTCCAACGCCATCGGCCTTTTCCACGGCTTCCTGGATGACCCCTCGGTGGAGCTTTACGGCTTCGAGGCCGGCGGCGACGGCGTCGACACCGGCCGCCACGCAGCGGCCATCACGCTGGGCCTGCCGGGCGTGCTGCACGGTGCCAAGAGCTACCTGATGCAGGACGACGACGGCCAGACCGTCGATTCCCACTCCATCTCCGCCGGCCTTGACTACCCGAGTGTCGGCCCGGAGCACGCCTACCTGGCGGACATCGGACGCGTGAACTACGAGCCGGTCACCGACACCGAGGCCATGGACGCCTTCTCGCTGCTCTGCCGCACCGAGGGCATCATCCCGGCCATCGAGTCCTCCCACGCCCTGGCCGGCGTGCTGAGGATCGCGCAGCGCAAGATCGCCGCCGGCGCGGTGCCGAAGGAAACCATCATCATCGCCAACCTTTCGGGCCGCGGCGACAAGGACGTGGGAACCGCAGCGGAATGGTTCAACCTCATCGACACCGAAAAGGACGCCAAGTGAGCCCCGTATCCAAGAGTGCCGCGGCGATCGCCGCAGCCCGCGCCGAAGGCCGCCCGGCGCTGATCTGCTACCTGCCCGCCGGCTTCCCCGACGTGCAGGGCACCATTGACGCAGCCGTCGCGATGGCCGAGAACGGCGCCGACATCATCGAGGTCGGCATCCCGTACTCGGACCCCGTCATGGACGGTTCCGTCATCCAGGCCGCCACCGTGCAATCCCTGGCCCAGGGCTTCAAGGTCGCCCAGGTCTTCGACATCGTCAAGGGCATCACCTCCCGCTGTTCGGCCACCGTCATGATCATGACGTACTGGAACCCTGTGCTGCGCATGGGCGTGGACGAGTTCTCCCGCCGCCTGGCAGAGGCCGGCGGCGCCGGGCTGATCACCCCGGACCTGGTTCCGGACGAGGCAGCCGAATGGATGGAGGCCTCCGACAAGTACGGACTTGACCGCGTCTTCCTGGTCGCACCGTCCTCCACCGAGGCCCGCATGAAGGCCACCGTGGAAGCCAGCCGAGGCTTCGTCTACTGCGTCTCCGTCATGGGCGTCACCGGCGCCCGCGCCGAGGTCTCCGACGCCGCAGCGGCAGTGGTCACCGCGGCCCACGCCGCCGGCGCCGAAAACGCCTGCGTCGGGCTCGGCGTCTCGCAGCGCAAGCACGTCGAAGAGATCGGGGCCTACTCCGACGGAGTCATCGTGGGCACTGCACTGGTTGCAGCCCTGCGCGACGGGGGAGTGAAGGCGGTAGCCGAGCTCACCGCGGAACTCAGCGGTCGGACAGTGAAGGCATGATGCAGCTGGCTGTGGCGGGAACCAACGTGCTCGCCTCGATCCCGAGCCCTCCGGCGGAGTTCTCGAAGTTCTCCCTCGGCCCGTTGACCATCCACGCCTACGCCATCTGCATCATGTTAGGCATCATCGCCGCCATGTGGATCACCGCCCGCCGCTGGCGTGCCAAGGGCGGACCGGAGGACGTGGTCTGGGACATCTGCATCTGGGCGATCCCCTTCGGGATCGTGGGCGGGCGGCTGTACCACGTGCTGGTCACCGATCCCGACTACTACTTCGGCTTCAACGGGCAGAGTGCGCATCTGGCCGAGATCCCGCAGATCTGGGCCGGCGGCCTGGGCATCATGGGGGCCATCAGCCTCGGCACCGTCGGTGCACTGATCGCCTGCCGCCGTGCCGGAGTGCGCCTCTCGGCGTTCCTGGACGCGGCTGCTCCCGGCGTGCTGCTCGCCCAGGCCTTCGGGCGCTGGGGTAACTGGTTCAACCAGGAGCTCTTCGGTGCGCCCACCACGTTGCCGTGGGGCCTGGAAATTGATCCGAACAGCTTCAACTTCCCCCCGGGAATCCCGGCCGGAACGCTGTTCCATCCCACGTTCCTCTACGAATCACTGTGGAACGTGGCGGGGGTCCTGCTGCTGATTGCACTGGATCGCAAGTTCAAGCTCCGCCGCGGGGCCATGTTCTGGTCCTACCTCATCTGGTATGGCATCGGCCGCATCATCATGGAAACCATGCGCATCGACGCCGCAGACACCATTTACATCCTGGGCATCGGGTTGCGCGTGCACATGTGGCTGGCCATTGCCATGGTTGTCCTGGGCGCCACCGGACTGGTCTTCGTGTTCCGCAAGCTGCGCCCGCAGCCAGACCCCGGTGTCTATCTTCCGGGCCGCGAGCCCAAGGCCGAGGTGACGGAATCCGCCAAGCCCGCAGATGCCGCCAAGCCAACGGACGCCGCGAAGCCAGCCGATCACGAGAACGGCAGCGCCAGGGACACCGGCGAGGCCGGCCCCGAAACGGGAAACAAGTAGCACTTCGGCACCCGCCGAATCCCGATCCGCGATAACCAAGCCAAGACCGGTCCCCTCCTTCCCATCCGGAAGGAGGGGACCGGTCTTTTCCGTCCGGGCGCCTGGCCACCCCGAAGGGCACCACTCGGCGTCGAAGCCCGGAGCCGGGTTCGCCGGGAGGTCCTTGTCCGGTGTTCCCGTCGGAAAGGACCCCGTCGCGAGGACATCCAACCCTTGATACCTGCAGTGGAGACGAGGAAGATGAAGGGATTCATATCGCATTGAGACGAAACTTTGCGGAAACTTTATTAATCCAAGTCAGCAACGGTTTGGTAGCAGGTACGAAAACTGTTGGAAACATAAGTGGGTGCAAATCCGAAACATGCCGGTGCTACTCTTTTTTCACCGTGGCAGCAGTGACGGGCGCGGAATACCCAGACTCCGCCACCCATGCTGTCGGCGACCACAATGATGTGGAAGCACCCAGTTCGCGCTCCACCCACCAGGGGAGCGCGCGGATGACGTCCACGTATCGCAGGTGTCACCCCCCACCCCACCGCACGGCCCCCGATTCGGGGTGCCGATTAGCGAGCCCCCTAGCCTTTCCTCGGCCAGCGTCGCCCGAAGATCCAGAACCTCTGCCCACACACCGAGAAAGGGACCACTCATGAGCATGACCGGAGTCCAACTTAATGCCTCACCGCATCCAGGCGAGGAGGTTTTCTCGCCCTACACCCGGTTTGCCGATGTACCGGAAGCCCAAGGGCTCTATGACCCGGCAAACGAAAAAGACGCGTGTGGTCTGGCGGTCATCGCCACGCTGACGCAGGAGGCCACCCACGAGATCGTGGAGCAGGCCCTCGAGGCGCTGCGCCGCCTCGAACACCGCGGCGCCGTGGGTGCCGATGCAGGCACCGGCGACGGTGCAGGCATCCTCACGCAGATCCCCGACGCATTCTTCCGCGCCGTCACCGGCATCGACCTGCCCGCGCCCGGCCGCTACGCCGCCGGCACCGCGTTCCTCCCCCAGGAACCGGCACAGCGCGCCGCCGCAGTCACCGCCCTCGAAGAGCTTGCCGCCGAGGAAGGCCTGTCCGTGCTCGGCTGGCGCGACGTCCCGGTGAACACCGAGGCCATCGGCGCCACCGCCCTGGGCTGCATGCCGCATTTCTCCCAGCTCTTCCTGGGTGCCGCCCAGGAGCAGGACAAGGACCTTGACGCCCGGGTCTTCCGCATCCGCAAGCGCGCACAAAACAAGTTCGGCGTGTATTTCCCGTCGCTCTCCTCGGCCACCATGGTCTACAAGGGCATGCTCTCCACCGAGCAGCTCACCGAGTTCTACCCGGACCTGGGCGATACCCGCTTCGCCTCGCGTCTCGGGATCGTCCACTCGCGCTTTTCCACCAATACCTTCCCCTCCTGGCCGCTGGCCCAGCCCTTCCGCACCATCGCCCACAACGGCGAGATCAACACGGTGAAGGGCAACCGCAACTGGATGCGAGCCCGCCAGTCGCAGCTCGCCTCGTCCCTGCTGGGCGAGGTCCCCGAGGAACTCTTCCCCATTTGCAGCCCCGGCGCCTCCGACTCCGCATCCTTCGACGAGGTCGCCGAACTGCTCATGCTCTCCGGGCGCCCCGTCGCCCAGGCCATCATGATGATGATCCCGGAGGCGTGGGAAAACCACGCAGCCATGGATGCCGACCGCCGCGCCTTCTACGAGTACAACTCGATGCTCATGGAGCCCTGGGACGGGCCCGCAGCCGTGTCCTTCACCGACGGCAAGCAGGTCGGAGCAGTGCTTGACCGCAACGGCTTGCGTCCGGCACGCTACTGGGTCACCACCGACGGACTGGTGGTGTTGGCCAGCGAGGTCGGCGTCATCGACCTTGATCCGGCGCTCATCGCCGCCAAGGGCCGAGTCGCCCCGGGCAAGATGTTCCTGGTGGACACCGAAGCCGGGCGCATCATCACGGATGACGAAATCAAGTCGCAGGTTGCTGCCTCGGCGCCGTGGGCCCAGTGGGTCAACGAAAACAAGATCAGCCTGACCGACCTGCCGGACCTGGAGCACGTCAAGCACAACTCCGCCTCCGTGCAGATCCGCCAGCGCACCTTCGGCTACACCACCGAGGAGCTGCGGATCCTGTTGGCCCCCATGGCCTCCGCCGGCGCCGAGCCGCTGGGCGCCATGGGCTCCGACACCCCCGTCGCGGTTCTCTCGGACCGCTCCCGGCTGCTCTTCGACTACTTCACCCAGTCCTTCGCCCAGGTCACCAATCCGCCGCTGGACTCGATCCGCGAGGAGCTTGTCACCTCGCTGGGCACCAGCATTGGCCCGGACGGAAACCTGCTGGCCACCGGCAAGATCGATGCCCAGCAGGTGTCCCTTGACTACCCGGTGATCACCAACGACGACCTGGCCAAGATCGCGAACATCCGCGATGCCAACGGCGGCAAGGTCGCGTTGCGCGTCCGCGGTCTCTACCGTCCCGAGGGCGGCGAGTCCGAGCTGCGCTCCCGCCTGCAGGAAATCTGCGAAAAGGTCTCCGCCGCCATCAACCGCGGCGTGAAGTTCATTGTCCTTTCGGACAGGGACTCCAATGCCCAGTGGGCGCCGATCCCGTCGCTGCTGCTCACCTCCGCGGTGCACCACCACCTGCTCAAGAGCGCCAACCGCACCAAGACCTCCCTGGTCATCGAGGCCGGCGACGTACGCGAGGTGCACCACATTGCCGTGCTCGTGGGCTACGGCGCCTCCGCCATCAACCCCTACCTGGCCCTGGAATCGGTCGAGGAAATGGCCCTGCAGGGCGAACTCGGCACCGTGACCCCGGCCAAGGCGCAGACCAACCTGATCAAGGCGCTGGGCAAGGGCCTGCTGAAGATCATGAGCAAGATGGGCATCTCCACCGTCGCCTCCTACTGCGGTGCCCAGACCTTCGAGGCGCTGGGTCTGTCCCAGCGCGTGGTCGACCAGTACTTCACCGGCACCTCCTCACAGCTCGGAGGCGTGGGCCTTGACGTCATCGCCACCGAAACCGCGATGCGCCATGCCGGTGCCTACCCCAGCGATCTGAACCCCGAGCCGCACCGCGTGCTGGAAACCGGCGGCGAATACCAGTGGCGCCGCGAGGGCCCGCCGCACCTCTTCAACCCCGAAACGGTCTTTAGGCTGCAGCATGCAACCCGCGAACGCCGCTACGACATCTTCAAGAAGTACACCCAGGGCGTCGACGACCAGGCCAAGGGCCTGATGACGCTGCGCGGGCTGCTGGACTTCAAGCTGGACGATCGCACGCCCATCGACATCGATGCCGTGGAGCCCGTCTCCGAGATCGTCAAGCGTTTCGCGACCGGTGCGATGAGCTACGGCTCGATTTCCGCCGAGGCGCACGAGACCTTGGCCATTGCGATGAACCGCCTGGGCGGAAAGTCCAACACCGGCGAGGGCGGCGAGGACGTGGATCGGCTGCTGGACCCCGAGCGCCGCAGCGCTGTCAAGCAGATCGCCTCCGGCCGCTTCGGCGTGACCAGCATGTACCTCACGCATGCCGATGACCTGCAGATCAAGATGGCGCAGGGTGCCAAGCCCGGCGAGGGCGGCCAGCTCATGGCGCAGAAGGTCTACCCCTGGGTGGCCCGCACGCGTCACTCGACCCCGGGCGTCGGGCTGATTTCCCCGCCGCCGCACCACGACATCTATTCGATCGAGGACCTGGCCCAGCTGATCCACGACGCGAAGTGCTCCAACCCGGGTGCCCGCGTCCACGTGAAGCTGGTCTCCGAGGTCGGCATCGGCACCGTCGCGGCCGGCGTCACCAAGGCCAAGGCCGACGTGGTGCTGGTTTCCGGCCACGACGGCGGCACCGGTGCCTCCCCGCTGAACTCGCTGAAGCATGCGGGCGTGCCCTGGGAGCTCGGCCTGGCCGAGACCCAGCAGACGCTGATGCTCAACGGGTTGCGCGAACGTGTGACCGTCCAGGTCGACGGCCAGCTGAAAACCGGCCGGGACGTCGTCATCGCCGCCCTGCTGGGAGCAGAGGAATTCGGCTTTGCCACCGCACCGCTGGTGGTTGCCGGCTGCATCATGATGCGCGTCTGCCACCTGGACACCTGCCCGGTGGGCGTTGCCACGCAGAACCCGGAACTGCGCCAGCGCTTCACCGGCCAGGCCGACCACGTGGTGAACTTCTTCGAGTTCCTCGCCCAGGAAGTCCGCGAGCTGCTGGCGGAACTCGGTTTCGCGAGCCTCGAGGAAGCCATCGGCCAGGCCGAGCTGCTGGACACCCGCGCCGCCGTGGGCCACTGGAAGACCCAGGGCCTGCACCTGGAGCGGATCTTCGACACCGCCGGTTCCAAGGAAGGTGCGCCGCGCAGGCGCACCGGGTCCCAGGACCACGGCCTGGACAAGCACTTCGACAACCAGCTCATCGCCGCGGCCGCCCCTGCCCTGGAGCGCCGCGAGCACGTTGTTCTTGACCTCCCAATCAAGAACACCGACCGCTCGGTGGGCACCATGCTGGGCCACCACGTCACCCGCACCTTCGGGATCGACGAGCTGGCACCGGGCACCATCAAGGTGACGCTGCGCGGGCATGCCGGCCAGTCGCTGGGCGCCTTCCTGCCCGCCGGCGTGGAACTGCACCTGGTCGGCGACTCCAACGACTACGTCGGCAAGGGCCTTTCCGGCGGACGGATCACCGTCCAGGCGGATGCGCGCAGCGCATTCAACCCCGCGGAGCAAGTCATTGCCGGAAACGTCATCGGCTACGGCGCCACCAGCGGCGAGCTGTTCATCGGCGGCATGGTGGGCGAACGCTTCTGCGTGCGCAACTCCGGCGCCACCGCGGTGGTCGAGGGCATCGGCGACCACGGCTGCGAGTACATGACCGGTGGAACCGCGCTGATCCTTGGCGCCACCGGGCGCAACTTCGCCGCCGGCATGTCCGGCGGCGTGGCCTACGTCCTGGACCTGGACGTGGCGGCGCTGAACCCGCTCGCCGTAGCCAACGACGACCTGCTCCTGTCCGGTCCGGACGAAGCCGATCTGGCGTTGATCAAGGACCTGCTGACGCAGCAGGTGGAGTACACCGGTTCGGCGCTGGCAGCCAGCCTGCTGGCCGACTGGCCGGTGGCCGCCGCCCGCATCACCAAGGTGCTGCCGCGCGATTACGCAGCCGTCTCACAGGCACGCAACGATGCCGCCAATGAAGGATTCGACCCGGATTCAGCAACTGTCTGGAACCGGATTCTGGAGGTGACCCGTGGCTAATCCACGTGGATTCTTAGAGGTACGCGAACGGACAACCCCGCCCAAGCGCCCCGTGTCCGTGCGCATCATGGACTACAAGGAAGTCACCGAGCGGCAAAACGCCACGGTGCTTACCGCGCAGGCCGGACGGTGCATGGATTGCGGCATCGCGTTCTGCCACAACGGCTGCCCGCTGGGCAACCTCATCCCGGAATGGAACTCCCTGGTCCACCAGGGCCGGATGGACGATGCGGCCGAGCGCCTGCACGCCACCAACAACTTCCCGGAATTCACCGGTCGGCTGTGCCCGGCACCCTGCGAGTCCTCCTGCGTGCTGGGAATCAACCAGCCGGCCGTAACAATCAAGCAGGTCGAGGTCGAAATCGCCGACACCCTGATTGCCTCGGGCGGACTGGACCCGGTCCTTGCCGTGCGCCACACCGACATGCGCATTGCCGTGGTCGGTTCCGGCCCCGCCGGCCTGGCAGCTGCCCAACAGCTGACCCGCGCCGGGCACACCGTCGCGGTGTACGAGCGTGATACGAAGATCGGGGGACTGCTGCGCTACGGCATCCCCGACTTCAAGATGGGCAAGGACGTCCTGGAGACCCGCCTGGCCCAGATGGAGGCCGAGGGAACGGTGTTCCGCACCGGGGTTTCCGTGGGCACGGACATTGAGTTCGAGCAGCTGAACCGGCTCTACGACGCGGTCATCGTGGCCACCGGTGCAACCGTTCCGCGGGACCTTCCGGTTCCGGGACGCGAGCTTTCGGGGGTCCACTTCGCCATGGACTACCTCGTGGATTCCAACGAGGTGGTTGCGGGCGAACGCGATACCCTGCGCATCGACGCCAAGGGCAAGCACGTGGTCATCCTCGGCGGCGGCGACACCGGGGCGGACTGCCTGGGCACCGCCATACGCCAGGGCGCCGCTTCCGTGACCACCCTTGCCATCGGGGCCCAGCCCTCGACCGAGCGCCCGGGGCACCAGCCCTGGCCCATGTCTCCGACCCTGTTCGAGGTCCAGTCGGCGCACGAGGAAGGCGGTGAGCGGTCATACTTGGCCGCCACGGTCAACTTCACGGGAGAGCACGGAAGCGTGATGGGTGTTACAGTGGCAGAGACCGAATTTATTGACGGTCAGCGCCTTCCGAAGCCGGGCACGGAGCGGGTCATACCCGCCGACCTCGTCTTCCTGGCACTCGGGTTCACCGGACCCGAGACTGCCGGTCTCATGGAACAGGCCAACACCGAGTTTGATGACCGGGGCAGCGTCGCCCGCGATGGTTACTACATGACCAACACCCCCGGGGTGTTCGTGGCTGGCGACGCCGGACGCGGACAATCCCTGATTGTGTGGGCCATTGCCGAGGGACGATCCTGTGCCGCGGCGGTGGACAAATACCTGATGGGCGAAACCCGCCTTCCAGCCCCCGTTGCACCAACGGATCGGGCTATCAGCATGTTGTGAGACGGATGCACCTCTTATGCGGTGTTTTCCCGACCTGAGGAATGGAAAGGCAGATAGGCTAACCGTATGAGACGCGCAAAGATTGTGGCCACTTGGGGCCCGGCGATCGGCACCTACGACAAGACATTGGCAGTGCTCAAGGCGGGTGTTGACGTCGCACGCTTGAACATGAGCCACGGCGACCACTCGATGCATGCCGAGAACCTCGGCAACGTGCGGGCAGCGGCTGAGGAGCTCGGCCGGCCGGTCGGCATCTTTGCCGACCTCCAGGGCCCCAAGATCCGGCTGGGCCGATTCGTGGGCGACGCCAAGCACATGCTGCACGTGGGGGACACCTTCACCATCGTGATCGCCGACGTGCTGGGCGACGGAACCTTCTGCTCCACGACGTTCAAGGGCCTGCCCGAGGACGTCAACGTCGGCGACATCCTCCTGATCAACGACGGCAAGGTCGCCCTGCGCGCCACCGCCGTCGATGACGAGAAGGTCGTCACCGAGGTCGTCGTGGGAGGGGAGGTGTCAAACAACAAGGGCATCAACCTCCCCGGGGTCGCTGTCAACGTTCCCGCCTTGAGCGAGAAGGACGAGGACGACCTGCGCTGGGCCATCCGGGCCGGCGTCGACATGGTCGCCCTGTCCTTCGTGCGCAACGCCTCGGACATCCAGCGCGTGCACGAGATCATGGACGAGGAAGGCCGTCGCCTTCCGGTGATCGCGAAGGTCGAGAAGCCGCAGGCTGTCGACGCGATCGAGGAAATCATCGACGCCTTCGATGCGATCATGGTTGCCCGTGGCGACCTGGGTGTGGAGCTTCCCCTCGAGGAGGTCCCGCTGGTGCAGAAGCGAGCCATTGAACTGGCCCGCCGCTGGGCCAAGCCGGTCATCGTTGCCACCCAGGTGCTCGAATCCATGATCGAGTCCCCGACGCCCACCCGCGCCGAGGCCTCCGACTGCGCCAACGCCGTCCTCGACGGCGCCGATGCGGTCATGCTTTCGGGGGAGACCAGCGTGGGCGAATACCCCATCGAAACCGTCGAGACCATGGCGCGGATCATTTCCTCCACGGAAACGCACGGTCTGGACCGCATCCCGCGCCTGGGCTCAAAGCCCAAGACGCGCGGCGGTGCGATCACCCGCGCCGCCGTGGAGATCGCCGACCAGCTGGATGCCAAGTACATCGTGGCGTTCACCCAGTCCGGCGACTCGGCCCGACGCCTGTCCCGGTTGCGCCCCAAGCGCCCGGTGCTGGCGTTTACGCCGCTGCCACAGACCTACAACATCATGACCCTGATGTGGGGCATCCAGCCGCGTCTGGTCGAGTACGCGGACCACACCGACAAGATGACCGCACAGGTCGACCGCGCACTGCTGGCCGAAGGGCTTGCCGAGATCAACGACATTGTCTGCATCGCGGCCGGTTCCCCTCCAGGCCAGGCGGGCTCCACCAACTCGCTGCGCATCCACAAGGTCGGCGACCTCGCAGATGCAGGCCAGCTCGGTGACGGCAAGCCGATGCCGGCACGCGAGAAGGTCGGGCCGTGGGACTCCGAGAACGTAGCGGGCCCCGAAGCCATCTCCATCTAGTCCTGGCAAGCCAAGGCCGGATTTTCATCGCGGTTCCCGTTGGGGGATCGAGGTGGGAGTCCGGCCTTCGTGCTTTGCGCCCGTATCAGTCCAGCACGGCGGCGACCGCCTCGATTTCCACGAGCTGGTGGTCGTATCCGAGGACGGTGGTGCCCATCAGGGTGCTGGGAACGTCGTGGTTTCCAAATGCGGCACGAACGACCTCCCAAGCCGCCACGAGGTCCTTTTGCGTTGATGAGGCAACCAGCACGCGCGTGGAGATGACATCGGGCAGGCCTGCTCCGGCCGCTTCCAAGGCGATTTTCAAGTTCTCGATGCATTTGGCCGCCTGGGCCGCGTAGTCCCCGATTCCGGCGGTGCTTCCATCCTGATTGAGCGGGCAAGAACCTGCCAGGAAAATCAGTCGTGCATTGGCCGGCGCCGTCGAGGCGTAGGCATATTGCGCAACATTGCTGAGCTGCTGGGAGCGAATCAAGGTGACTGCGCTGGGCATCGCGGTCCTATCTGTGTGTGGGGGCGAATTGGGCGTGAACGATTCAAGCCTAACCATTGGGTGTTTCGCCGTGACAGCCTGATCCTCGATGCGTCGTTTGGCCTCGAGCGCTCCTGGCCGCGGCAGGTTTCGATCTGCGGTCGCAGGACACGTCTCCAGCAGGCTCCACATGCGTCCCGAGGAGCACCGCCGTGACGGACACCTTGGGCGACGTGTTCACGCATGGCTCCGGAGCCATGCGGCGAAAGGGGAAAATGCTTTTGGGATTGCATTTTTCCTGAACTCCCGGCAGGAACGGGGGCGTTGGGGGTGCCGGGCCCGGACAAAAGAAAAAGA
Source organism: Paeniglutamicibacter sulfureus (assembly GCF_030512175.1). GTDB lineage: Bacteria > Actinomycetota > Actinomycetes > Actinomycetales > Micrococcaceae > Paeniglutamicibacter > Paeniglutamicibacter sulfureus. The sequence continues at coordinate 2,836,280 of NZ_JAULBL010000002.1, forward strand.
CCCCGATCCCTTATGAAATAAGGGATCGGGGTCGTTTTGTGCCCGAGGTGGGACTCGAACCCACACACCTTTCGATACTGCATTTTGAGTGCAGCGCGTCTACCATTCCGCCACTCGGGCGGGCACAATTCGAAGCAGCGAGAATAAGCGTAACCGATAATTGCTTTGCGCTGAAATCCTCGCGTCCTTGCGGTTATCCACTGTACATGCAGATAGGCTTAACGACGAAACCGAGTACTGATGATGCCCCCGGTCACGCCGGGATTGAAGGAGCACGATGAGCGACCTGCCCGAAGTTACCCGAATTGCGGCCGAGCCCAACACCGGCGCGCCCCGCCGCGTCATCGTAGCCGAGGACGAGACCCTGATCCGCTTGGACATTGTCGAGATCCTGCGCGGAGAGGGATATGAGGTGGTTGCCGAGGCTGACAACGGCGAAAAGGCCATCGAGCTGGCTCGGGAGCACAAGCCGGACCTGGTGCTGATGGACGTCAAGATGCCGGTCATGGATGGCATCACCGCTGCCGAGACCATCGTCAAGGAACGCATTGCCCCGGTGGTGCTGTTGACCGCCTTCAGCCAAAAGGAGCTGGTGGAACGTGCCCGCGAGGCAGGTGCCATGGCCTACGTCGTCAAGCCGTTCACCCCGGCCGACCTGGTCCCCGCCATCGAGATCGCGATTTCCCGCCACGAGGAAATACGCGCCCTTGAAAAGGAAGTCGGAGACCTCACCGAGCAGTTCGCGACCCGCAAGCTGGTCGAACGCGCCAAGAGCCTGCTGACGACCAAGATGGGTCTGACCGAGCCGGAGGCATTCCGCTGGATCCAGAAAACCTCGATGGATCGCCGCCTGTCCATGCGTGAAGTAGCAGAGACCGTCATCGACCAGGTCAAGTAGCCGTACCCAAGAGACGCACCATACGGGGCCGCGGGAACCACTTGATGGTTCCCGCGGCCCCGTCTTCGTTCCACCCCCCCTGGACGCCGAAATCAGGTTGCATCGATCGGCCGCACCCCAGAGGCAATGGCAGCAAGCTGTCACGATGAAAGGGCGACCGTGCCAAACCCGGATTCGCCGATGGGTGAACGATTCGAACTCTCCGGCGCCATTGACGGCAACAGCCAGCGGGCCGCGGTGAACCAGGTTGGTGCGTCGCTGCGCAGGCTGGTCGTCAACGGGGTTGAACTCGTCCAGGGCTATCCGCAGGAAATCGCGGCCCCTCGGCTGCCGGCATTGCGCTGGTTCCTTGGCCCCACCGGGTGGCCGGGGGTGCATGGTCCTACCGGGTCCATGATGAGCAGCTTGCGATCGCGGAGCCAGCCCGCGGCAACGCCATTCATGGCCTATTGCGGCATCGCAGCTATCGTCAGATCGAACGCACCATAGGCAGCGTGCTGCTGGCGGCGGATATTTCGCCTGCGCCGGGGTACCCCTTCGAACTGGCCACGTCGGTGCACTAAGAGTTGCTGGCAACCGGACTCCAGGTCACCCACACCCGTGGACCGGGCTGCGCTTCGAAGCCGACGGAAGCAGCAAGCACGGCCTGCAGTCACCCGACGGGAGCCGGGTGGAACTGCACATGGACGCGAATTTCAAGTTCATCCAGGTGTTCACCGCCCCGGCGTTCCCGGGTACCGGGGGACCGGTGCGTGCCGTCGCCCTGGGGCCGATGACCGCGCCGGCAAATGCCTTCAACAACGGGATGGGCCTGCGCTGGCTGGCTCCGGGCGAGACCTGGGAAGCCTCGTGGGGGATTGTGCACAGGTCCCCGCAGTCCTTCCGATGAATAATGGACTCGAGAACAGTTAAACCGCGTGGAAGGAAACCGAAACCTGATGAAAACCCAAGGTGTAGTCCTGAGCCTAGCCGTGACGGATGCCGGGCGTTCGCTGGCCTTTTACCGCGACGTTGTGGGTATTGAGGGCGCGAAGCCGGCCATGGGCATGGTTTGCCTGGAAATGCCGGGGATGACGATCTTTTTGGCCGAGACCGAGGCGTTCACGAAGTACTCGCGTGAAGCCATGCGCACGCCGTTGCTTCCCGTTCCTGCCACCGACGCCTTCCTTAGCTGTGCCATCAGCACCGTGGCAGAGGTCGACGACATCCTTGCCGCCGTTGCCGGATCGGCCGGGAAGGCATTCGCTCCCCATGAGATTAAGCACGTCAATGGCCGGATGCAGTATGTTGGCACCTTTGCCGATCCCGACGGCCACCTCTGGCAGTTGGTTTGCAATCTCACCGATGTGCACGGGAATGCCGTCTAGCGACGCCCGGACTCCTCGTTATTCGAAGCGAGAGGGATCGCCCAGTCCCACGCGGGCAATGACGGCCTCGCCGCTGGAGTAGTCGACCACGGTGGTCGGCTCGATGCCGCATTCCCCCGAATCAATGACGCCTTCGACCACATGGTCCAGCGCTTCCTTGATTTCCCATCCCTGCGTCATCGGATCCTCATCGCCCGGAAGCAACAGCGTGCTGGAGAGAATTGGCTCGCCGAGTTCCTCCAGCAAGGCGCGCACCACCGGATTATCGGGGATGCGCACGCCAATCGTTTTTTTCTTGGCATGCATGAGGCGCCGCGGCACCTCCTTGGTCGCCGGGAGGATGAATGTGTAGCTGCCCGGGGTGACCGCCTTGATGTTGCGGAACACCTGGTTGTTTACCTCCACGTACTGGCCCAGCTGGGCAAAGTCCTTGCAGACCAGCGTGAAGTGGTGCTTGTCGCCGACCTGGCGAATCATCCGGATCCGGTCCAGCGCCGCGTGGTTGCCGATCTGGGCACCCAATGCATAGCAGGAATCGGTCGGGTAGGCGATCAGCCCGCCATCGCGTATCAGGTCCACGGCCTGCGCAATCGCACGTGGCTGCGGGTTATCGGGGTGTACGTCAAAGAATCTGGCCATTGAACGAGCTTACGGCTCCGCGCCGATTCGCGCACCAAAACACCTGAACCATCTCCATCGCTCTCCTCCATTGCAAGTGTGGGCCCGAAGTCTCCGTGCCTACCTGGCCGGGACGGGCTGTCCGTGAAGTCGCTCACGTTGAAGCGGCGGTGCCCCCGCGCAGTGCCTAACCACGGGCGGCTGAGGTGTGCCGAGCCCCTCCCCGGGAAATTGACTAGATCGGAGCAGGCCATATGATGAATCTGCGACTTAGGTGAACGGAACCCCAACATTGGGTAAACAATGCGGGACTTCGGAGTAGCCAGCGCGACTCGGCCCTCGCCCGCAATCCCACGATTGGTTTATACATGGATCTGACGCTTATCGTCGTCCTGGTCATTGCACTTGCCCTGTTCTTTGATTTCACCAACGGCTTCCACGACACCGCGAATGCGATGGCCACGCCGATCGCAACCGGTGCAATCAAGCCCAAGGCCGCGGTCGCGCTGGCCGCGGTCCTCAACCTTGTTGGTGCTTTCCTTTCAACAGAAGTCGCCAAGACCATCTCCGGTGGCATCATCAAGGAAGGCGGGGAGACCGGCGTGCAAATCATGCCGGCCATGATCTTCGCCGGCCTGATGGGCGCCGTCGTCTGGAACATGGTCACCTGGCTGCTGGGTCTCCCGTCCAGCTCCTCCCACGCACTCTTTGGCGGACTGATCGGTGCAGCGATCGTCGGTGCCGGCTTCGGTGCCATTGACTACAACGTGCTGATGTCCAAGGTTTTGCTCCCGGCACTGGTCGCCCCCGTGATCGCGGGAACCTCGGCGTATCTGTGCACCAAGCTTGCCTACTCGGTGACCAAGCGCCAATCCGGCCTGGCGTCCCCCAAGCGCGGCGGATTCCGCTACGGACAGATCTTCTCCTCCTCGCTCGTGGCATTGGCACACGGCACCAACGACGCCCAGAAGACCATGGGTGTCATCACCCTGACCCTGGTGGCCTCGGGCCTGCAGGATGCGGGCACCGGCCCGCACTTCTGGGTCATCGCGACCTGTGCACTGGCCATCGCTCTGGGCACCTACATGGGCGGCTGGCGCATTATCCGCACCATGGGTTCGGGCCTGACCGACGTCAAGCCAGCCCAGGGGTTTGCCGCCGAGACCTCCACCGCCGCAGCCATCCTGACTTCCTCGCACCTGGGCTTCGCCCTGTCGACGACGCAGGTCGCCTCCGGATCCGTGATCGGTTCCGGGCTGGGCCGCAAGGGAGCGGAAGTCCGTTGGGGAACAGCTGGACGCATCGCGGTGGGCTGGCTCTTCACACTCCCCGCGGCCGGGATCATCGGCGCCGCTGCTGCCGGGCTTGCCCACTTCGGCACCGGCGGACTGGTCATTGTGACCGTTTTGGGAGTTGGCTCCCTGTTGGTGATCTGGGTCCTTTCGCGCCGTGAACTCGTGGGCCACCACAACGCGATCAGCGATGTGGATGTCTCCGGCGCGGCAGTGAACATCCCCACCAAGAAGGAGCGTCGCAAGATGGAGCGCGCCAAGATCAAGCAGGAGGTCAAGTAGTGGCAATTCAGTGGGATGCATTCCTGATCGTCGCGGTCATCACGTGGGCCTCTGCGCTTTTCATCGTCGGCGCCTACTCGTTGGGCGTGCGCATGCTCGCCGTGGGCGAGGACGCCCAACGCTCCGCCATGCCGGCCAGGCTTGCGGCCTACGGCTGCTTTGCGCTGTGCGGCCTGGTCGTCATCTTCGGCATCGTTCTCATCGTGCCCTCGCTCAGCGCAAGGATCCTCGGCGCCTAGGCAAAGCCGCATCGCACTTTCGCCCTCCCGGAACCAATGATCCGAGAGGGCGAAAGCCGTTTAAGCCACCTGACTCGGCTTCCGGACCACGCCGACCCGGTGCGGATTCCTACTGCGGCGGGCCGTGGCGTGGTTAGGATGGGCACCATGACGCAATTTAGGTATTTCGTGGCGGCCTCGACGGATGGCTACATCGCCGATGAAAACGAACGACTCGACTGGCTCATGGACTTTGACGGATTCGCCGGGCAAGCCGAAAGCTACGATGCATTCATGCAGGAGATCGGCGCAATCGCCATGGGGGCGGACACCTATTCCTGGATGCTCAACGAAGTGCGCGACAAGTGGCCCTACCAGGGGCTTCCGGTGTGGGTCTTCGCTCACCGGGAACTGGCTGCGTTCCCGGGCGCGGACCTGACCTTTGTGCGCGGGGACGTGACCGAATGGGCCGGGGACATCGCACGCAGTGCCAACGGGAAGGACGTCTGGGTGGTGGGCGGCGGCTCGCTGGCCGGGCAATTCGTTGACGAGGGGCTCCTCGACGAGATATTGCTCTACTCCATGCCCGTCCTGCTCGGTGGCGGGCGCCCGCTCTTTGCCATGCGTGGCACCGCCAAGCTCGATCCCACGTACACGCGTGAGTATCCGGGCGGGATTCGCGAGACCAGGTTCATGGTGAAAAAAACCCCGGGCCAGGACCGCGAATACTAGGACCGCAACCCACTCGCGCGTGCCTCCAGCTCGGCCAGCCACCGCATGGTCTCCCGGGGACGGGAGAATCGTTTGACGCGTTCGGCGCCCAGCGCGGTTTCCAACTCGCGCATCTGCCGGCGCTTCGGACCGAAGCTCTTGAGGTGCCAAAGCACGATGGAGTCCCGGTCTAGCATCCTTCTCCAGGTCTCAACGTTCCCGTTGCACACCGATTCCCGGTGCTTGATCCGCTTCACTGTTCGCACCAGAAGCCGATACAGCGACAGGGCGCGGGGATAATCGAGGCATACGACGAGGTCGGAGCGGCCGATGATGTCCTGGCGATAAGGCCCGTATGCCGAATCGAAGATCCACTGCGGGGCGTTGGCAGCCTTCAGCGCGAGAGCCTTCTGCTCCGACTGGTCTCGCTGCACCCAGCCCGGCAGCCACCCGAACTCGTCATCCACGTAATGCACCGGCATCCGCAGGATGCGTCCAAGGTCCCGGGCGAGCGTGGTTTTGCCGCTTCCGGTGGCTCCGTGGCAGAGAATGCGTTGCGGAGCCTGGCCCCCCGCTTGATCAGCCATCAAGCAGCATGTTGGTGATGCGGGAGGTGCACAGCCGCCTTCCCGCATCATCGCTGATGATGATTTCATGGGTGGTCAGCGTGCGCCCCAGGTGGATCGGTGTGCAGACCCCGGTCACCAGGCCGGTGACCCCTGCCCTGTGGTGGGTGGCGGAAATATCCACACCGACCGGTTTCTTTTCGCCCTTGCCGTGTACCGCCGCGGCGAAGGAACCAAGGGTCTCGGCCAAGGCCACCGAGGCGCCTCCGTGAAGGATGCCTGCGACCTGCTGGTTGCCTTCCACCGGCATGGTGGCAACCACGCGGTCGCGAGTGATCTCCGTAAAATGGATGCCCAGCTTCTCCACCAGGGTCCCCACGCCGTGGCTGGCAAGCATCGGCCACATCGCCTCGGGTACCCCGTGTTCGAAGAGCTGACGGGCAAAGGGATTGACCGGGTGCGCCCCGTTGGCGGCAAAGGTGCCAGATGTCTCGATGGCCGCTGCGTTGTCTTGAGTGAATTTATTGCCCATGCCAACTAGGCTGGCACCTGTGAGCGAATCAACCAAACTTGTGGCAACCGAACCCCAGCGCCTGCTCGTCATTGACGGGCACTCCATGGCCTTCCGTGCCTTCTACGCCCTGCCGGCCGAAAACTTTTCCACCGACACCGGGCAGCACACCAACGCGGTGCATGGCTTCGTGTCGATGCTGCTGACGATGATCCGCCAGCAGAAGCCCACCCACGTGGCCGTGGCGTTCGACTTGGACACCCCCACATTCCGCTCACTGGAGTACACCGAATACAAGGGCGGGCGCAACAAGACGCCCGAAGAATTCCACGGGCAGATCGACCTGATCCAAAAGGTCATGGAAGCCATGAACATCCCCACCATCACCATGGACGGCTACGAGGCCGATGACATCATCGCCACCCTCGCCGCACAGGGCGAAGCCGCCGGCCTGGACGTGCTGGTGGTCTCCGGTGACCGTGACGCCTTCCAGCTGATCACCGAAAAGACCCTGGTGCTTTACCCCAAGAAGGGGATCTCCGACATCCCGCCGATGGACGGGGACGCCGTCGAGGCGAAGTACTTCGTACGTCCCGAACAGTATTCGGACCTCGCGGCCCTGGTCGGCGAAACCGCCGACAACCTCCCGGGGGTGCCCGGGGTGGGACCGAAGACCGCCGCCAAGTGGATCAATCTTTACGGCGGGCTGCCGGGCATCCTGGAAAACATCGATGCCATCAAGGGCAAGGTCGGCGACTCGCTGCGCGAACACGTGGAAAACGTCACCCGCAACCGCCGCCTGAACCACCTGCTGCGCGACCTCGAGCTGCCGGTTGCCCTCGAGGCCATGATCCTGGATCGACCCAACCGCGAGGCCGTCGAAGAACTTTTTGACGCGCTGCAGTTCAACACCCTGCGCAAGCGCCTCTTCGACCTTTTCGGTGATGATCCGCAGGATGCCGCCGAGGAAGCCGAGATCCCCGCCCACGAGATGCTCGGCGGCGCAGCCGCGCTCGAGGCATGGTTCGCCGCTCACGGCGCGCAGCTGCTGGGCGTGCACGCGGCCACCGTCGGGGGCGTCGGCGGCACCGACGTGGTCGGGCTGGCGTTCGCCTCCAAGGACGCCACCGCCTACGTCTCCCTCGAGGAAATTGACGGGGAAACAGAGCAGGCACTGGCCAAGGTGCTGTCCTCGGTCAGCCACTCCAAGGCCGTGCACGACTTCAAGGGCACCTACAAGATGCTCAAGAACCGCGGCCTTGAGCTGGCGGGAGTCACCGACGACACCATGATCACCGCCTACCTGATCCAGCCCGACCGCCGTAGCCACGACCTGCCGGACATCGCCCAGCAGCACCTGCGCATCTCGCTGGACGATTCCAAGGCACCGGCCAGCGGCCAGCTGGCCTTGGACTTCGAGGGCCCGGATCTTGCCACCCCGGCGGTCCGCGCCGCCCACGCGGTGCGCGAGTTGAGCCAGCACCTGGCCGGCATGCTCGTGGAGCGCGGGGGAGATGCCCTGCTCAAGGAGCTGGAGATGCCGCTGTCGTTGATCCTGGCACGCATGGAAATGTCCGGCATCGCCATCGACACCGCCAAGCTCGACGGGCTCTACGAAGACTTCACCGTGACCATCAACCGGGCCACCGAAGAGGCCTACGGGGCCATCGGCCACGAGGTCAACCTCTCCAGCCCCAAGCAGCTGCAAGTTGTCCTCTTCGAGGAACTCGACCTTCCCAAGACCAAGAAGATCAAGACCGGCTTCACCACCGACGCCGAGTCCCTGCAGGACCTCCTGGTCAAGACCGGGCACCCGTTCCTTGTCGCGTTGATGGCCTACCGCGACGCGACCAAGCTGCGCCAGACCGTCGAGGGCCTGCGCAAGGCCGTTGCTTCCGACGGCCGCATCCACACCACTTACGCACAGACCGTCGCTGCCACCGGGCGCCTGTCATCGCTGAACCCGAACCTGCAGAATATCCCGGTCCGCTCCGAGGAGGGCCGGCGCATCCGCGAGGTCTTCGTGGTGGGCGAGGGCTACGAGACGCTGCTGACTGCCGACTACTCGCAGATCGAAATGCGCATCATGGCGCACCTCTCCGAGGACGAGGGCCTGATCCAGGCCTACCAGGACGGCGAGGACCTGCACCGCTTCGTCGGCTCGCACGTCTTCAACGTCGAACCTGCCGATGTCACCAACGAAATGCGCTCCAAGGTCAAGGCCATGAGCTACGGCTTGGCCTACGGCTTGAGCTCCTTCGGGCTGTCCAAGCAGCTGAAGATCTCCGTCGACGAGGCGCGCACGCTGATGAAGGACTATTTCTCGCGCTTCGGCGCGGTGCGCGACTACCTGCGCGCCGTGGTGGACCAGGCCCGCAAGGACGGCTACACCGAGACCATCTTCGGGCGCCGCCGCTACCTGCCGGAGCTGGCCAGCGACAACCGCCAGCTGCGCGACATCGCCGAGCGCGCGGCGCTGAACGCCCCGATCCAGGGCTCGGCCGCCGACATCATCAAGCGTGCGATGCTCGGCGTCGAGGAAGGCCTGGCCGAAGCCGGCCTGAAATCCCGCATGCTGCTGCAGGTCCATGACGAACTCGTCCTCGAGGTCGCCGCCGGCGAACTGGAAAAAGTCGAAAAGATCGTGCGGGAAAGGATGGGCGCCGCCGCGGAGCTCAAGGTGCCCCTGGATGTGCACGTGGGCATCGGCACGTCCTGGCAGGACGCCGGGCACTGATGCTCACCCGGCAGCTGCGCATCGAGGAGGTCCCGCTGGCCCGCGACGCCCACACCGGCGCCGCGTCCGGCGGGTATGCCGCCTGGCTGAACACGGGCCGGGAGGGGTTCCACCAGCAGCCCGCCACCGCGGACCAGGTGGAACAGATGTTCCAAGCCCACGAGGTCGATGCGCGGGTGCTCACCGGGGTCTACGACGATTCCCTGCCCGCCGATTGGGTGGACCCGCTGGTGCCGGTGGCCACCTACGCCAGTTTCGCCAAGACGCTGAACGTCGGGGCGTCCCTGGTCCCCGCGCACCTGGTCACCATGGTCACGGTGCGTCCCACGCACCGCCGCCGCGGCATCCTGCGTGAACTGATGACCGGGGACCTCGCCCGGGCCAAGGCCGCGGGTTACCCCGTGGCCGCGCTGACCGCGTCCGAGGCGACGATCTACGGCAGGTTCGGCTTCGGCCGGGTCACCGAGCAGCAAACCCTGCACCTGGATGTGCGCGGGGACGTGCGCTTCCACGCAGCGGCCAGCGGATCGGTGCTGCAGGTTCCGCCGCATGTGCTGGGCACGGTTGCCGGGCCCGTCTTCGAGGCGTTCCACGCATCCCGCCGCGGCTCGGTCGGACGCCAGGAAGCCTATCTCCGCCATGCCACTGCACGCTGGGGCCAGGAGGGGCCGGACCCGGATCCGAAGCTGCGTGCCGCCGTGTACCTGGATCCGGCGGGGGAGATCCAGGGATACGTGACGTATGTGTTTGCCGGCTGGGATTCCAAGCCTTTGACGCTGAACGTCCGTGACCTGGTGGCCACCACCGAGGTGGCCCGGCGCGAGATCTTCCGTTTCCTGTCCAGCGTCGATTTGATCGAGCGCATCAGCCATCCATTCGCCGCCGCAGACGACCCGCTGGGCTGGGCGCTGGAGGACCCCTCGCGGGTCAGCTACACCGGACGCGAACACTGCCTGTGGGTGCGGGTGCTGGATGTCCCCGCGGCTTTCGCCGCGCGGGAGTACCGCGGATCCGGGACCTTCACGTTGCGCGTCGCCGACCCGCAGGGCCTGGTTGCCGGGTCCTACGCCTTTGCGATCCGCGACGGGCGGGCGAAGGTCACCGAACTGGACGAGGACGGACCGGCCGACTTCTCCTGCGGTGCAGTTGCCCTGGGCCCGCTGCTGCTCGGCGCCTGCGGGATCGGGGACCTGGTCTCCGCCGGTCTGCTGGAACCCGCCGAACGCGCCCTGCCGGCAGAACCTGCCGCATTGTCCGAACTGCTGGACCTGCCGGGCGTACCCCACGCCATCAACGGTTTCTAGCTCCACGCCAACGCCTGCCCTGCCCCCGACACCAGGAAGCAAACGCCACGATCATGAGTGAAGATGCCGCGATTCGCATTGAAAGATTCGAGCCCGAGCTTGTCGACGGTGCACCGTCCGCTGCGACCGTCGAATTCCTGAAGGCGGTCAGCCGCGGATTCCATGAATCCCAATTGGATGCCGACGAGTTGAAGATCCTGGCGGGGCTGGAAATCGCCGACAACACCACGTTCACCGCCGTCTACGACGACTCTGCGGTGCAGCCCTCGCTGCACGCAGCGGCTCCCGTCGCCACCTACGCTGCCTTTCCCGGAACGCTGAACATCGGCGGGGGAAACCTGATGCCGGTGCACCAGATCACCTCGGTCACCGTCAGTCCCACGCACCGTCGCCGTGGCCTGTTGCGCCGGATGATCACCCTTGACCTGTCCACGGCCCGCGAGCAGGGCGCGGTGTTTGCGGCGCTGACCGCCTCCGAAGCCACCATCTACGGCCGCTTCGGCTTCGGCCGCGCCACCCAGCGTGCCCGCTACACGCTCAAGACCCGGCAGGGCGCGTCGCTGCGCGTCGAGCCTGAAGGCAGCGTCGTTGCCGTTGCCCCGGAGGAGCTGAAGAAGTACGCCCCTGCCATCTTTGCCGCGGCACACGCCCACACCCTTGGTTCCATCAGCGCCACCCAGTTCGACGTGGGCCAGGCCGCTGGCCAGTGGGAGGACTACGACTCGCTCAAGCCGGTCAAGAACCTGCGCGCAGCCCTGCACCTGGACGCGGAAGGCAAGCCCGACGGATTCATGAGCTACCAGTTTTCCGGGTGGAAGGTCGACCCGCCCACCATGGAAATCGGCCAGATGTGCACCGCATCGGGTGCCGCCCGCCGTGAGCTGGTTGCCTACCTCGGCGCCCACGACCTGGTGGAAAAGATCGCCGGGCGCGGACCCGTCGATGACGTGTTGCCGACAGCGCTGGAAAACGCGCGTGCCTACAAGGCCACCGCGCTCGGGGACCACCTGTGGCTGCGGATCCTGGACCTGGAGACCGCGCTGGAGGCGCGCACCTACGCCGGCGACGGGCACATCCGGCTGCGCGTGCACGATTCCCTGGGCATGGCCGATGGAACCTGGGAACTGCGCGTCGAGGAATTGACGGCCGACGTGCGCCGGCTCCCGGACGACGGTGAACCGGATGTGAGCGTGGATGTCCGCGACCTTGCCTCGCTTTACCTCGGCGGGTTCAGCGCTGCGCACCTGGCCCAGGCCGGTGTGCTCAAGATCCATGTTCCCGGTGCCGTCCGGACCCTCGATTCCCTGTTCGCCACCTCCACGATTCCCTACTGCCAGGCGGATTTCTAGATATATGACCAACCTGGCTTCCAACGACCCCCAAGTGGGTCGCCGCACCATGCTCGCCGCCCTTGTCGGGATGGGCACTTCCATGCTGGCCTCATGCGCCGTTGACCCGGAGTCCCTGCCCGGAACCGGCCCCGCGCCTACTGCTTCCCCCTCCGCTTCGGCGCCCGGACCGGCCCCGACCCCGGCGCCGAGCGCTCCCATGGCCGTGCCCAGCCGGAGAGCGATGGTTTCCGCCTTTGCGGGGAAACCGGCGGGCTCGTTCGGGCTGGAGGCCCAGGGCATCCAACTTGATCTTCCCGCTGCGGCGCGCGGCGCTGCCCTCACCTTCGACGCTTGCGGGGGACTCCATGGCGAAGGCTACGACGCCAGGCTGATCAAGGAGCTGCGTGCGCATCGCACTCCCGCCACGCTTTTCGTCAATCGCCGGTGGGCCGCAGCCAACATATCGCTGATGCGCGAACTCGCTGCGGACCCACTCTTTGAGATAGCCAACCACGGCACCTCGCACGCGCCTCTGGGCAGCAGGGGCCAGGCCGCATACGGAATCCGCGGTACCGCCTCCATCGCCGAAGCATACGACGAGGTCATGGGCAATCAGCACTATCTGGCCGACACCTTCGGGATCCAGGCCAGGTTCTTCCGTTCCGGCACCGCCCACATGGACGTCTTGGGTGCCGCCATGTGCAGGGAACTGAGCCTTGTCCCGATGAACTTCACCGTCAATCTGGATGCCGGCGCAACGTTCCCCGCTTCCGGCGTCGCGGCGCAAACTGCCTTGTTGGGAGCCCGTGACGTGGGGATCGGCCATTTCAACCGCCCGTCCTCCGGTACTGCGGCGGGCGTTGCCAAGGCCCTTCCGCGCCTACTGGATTCCCTGGAATCCAGTAAATTGCGCCTCATGAAGCTTTCCGAGGCCTTCGCCTGACACGGGACCGGGACGACTTGACAAGAACGTCGGTTCCCGTTTTGACCCTGCGGGTCCGGGGGAATAGACTGAGGGGGCGTGTTTCGGCTACTGCCGTGCCCGCACCCATTCTAAATTCGGAATATGCCGGGACTTCCGGCTGACCGACTCACCCAGACTATCCACATCGGAGTCCCTACTACATGACCATCACCTCCAACGAGAAGACCAGTGCCCCGGTCGTTGCAATCAACGACATTGGCTCTGCTGAAGACTTCCTCGCTGCCGTCGACGCCACCATCAAGTACTTCAACGATGGCGACCTCGTCGAAGGCATCGTCGTCAAGGTTGACCGCGACGAAGTTCTGCTCGACATCGGTTACAAGACCGAAGGTGTCATTCCTTCCCGCGAACTTTCCATCAAGCACGATGTTGACCCGGGCGACGTTGTCGCCGTCGGTGACAACGTCGAGGCCCTCGTCCTCACCAAGGAGGACAAGGAAGGTCGTTTGATCCTGTCCAAGAAGCGTGCTCAGTACGAGCGTGCCTGGGGCGATATCGAAAAGATCAAGGAAGAAGACGGCGTCGTTACCGGCACCGTCATCGAGGTGGTCAAGGGCGGCCTTATCCTCGACATCGGCCTGCGCGGCTTCCTGCCGGCATCGCTCGTCGAAATGCGCCGTGTGCGCGATCTGGCTCCGTACATCGGCCAGGAAATCGAAGCCAAGATCATCGAGCTGGACAAGAACCGCAACAACGTTGTTCTTTCCCGCCGTGCCTGGCTCGAGCAGACCCAGTCCGAGGTTCGCTCCACGTTCCTCAACAAGCTGGAAAAGGGCCAGGTTCGTCCCGGCGTCGTTTCCTCCATCGTCAACTTCGGTGCATTCGTGGACCTTGGCGGCGTAGACGGCCTCGTCCACGTTTCCGAGCTGTCCTGGAAGCACATCGACCACCCGTCCGAGGTTGTCGAAGTTGGCCAGGAAGTCACCGTCGAGGTTCTCGAGGTCGACCTGGACCGCGAGCGTGTTTCGCTCTCGCTCAAGGCCACCCAGGAAGATCCGTGGCAGACCTTCGCCCGCACCCACGCCCTCGGGCAGGTTGTTCCGGGTAAGGTCACCAAGCTTGTTCCGTTCGGTGCATTCGTGCGCGTCGAAGACGGAATCGAAGGCCTCGTGCACATCTCCGAGCTGGCCGTGCGCCACGTGGAGCTTGCAGAGCAGGTCGTCTCCGTTGGCGACGAACTGTTCGTCAAGGTCATCGACATCGATCTCGAGCGTCGCCGCATCTCGCTGTCCCTCAAGCAGGCCAACGAGGGCGTCGATCCGGAAGGTGCCGAATTCGATCCGGCTCTCTACGGCATGGCCGCAGAGTACGACGAAGAGGGCAACTACAAGTACCCGGAGGGCTTCGATCCGGAGACCAACGAGTGGCTCGAAGGCTTCGAGACCCAGCGTTCGGCTTGGGAGCAGCAGTACGCTGACGCCCAGACCCGCTGGGAAGCCCACAAGAAGCAGGTTGCACAGCACCTTGCCGACGACGCTGCAGCAGAATCGGCTCCGGCCGAGTCCGCTTCCTCGTCCTACTCCTCGGATGCTCCGGCAACCGAGGCAGGTACCCTGGCTTCCGACGAGGCCCTCGCCGCACTGCGCGAGAAGCTTGCCGGTTCCTAAGGAACGAACTTTTGATGGATCACTGATCCACCTGAAGTAGACGACAAGAACCCCCGCTCCAGCAATGGAGCGGGGGTTCTTGCAATTTTTCGGTGGCGTGGGCGGTGTGGCCCCGGAGGTCGCGGATTCGCCCGGGGCGTCTCCAAGCCCTCCTGCGCTACTGGATGTCGCTATCCGGCGGGTTGATGCGGAACCGCCGTTCCGGGTCGACGGATTGAACGCCTTCCACCCCGGCCAGCGTCGTGCGCTTGGCTTCCTCGGCCCGGCCGATAATCTGGCCGAGGGTGCCGAGCACCCTCTCGACCGTCATGCCTGCCGATTCGAGCTGCCCGGTGACTTCCTCCACCCGGCCCAGGTACTGGCTCTGCACGGTGACGATGTAGCCGACGGTTTCCGCGGGCTGTTGCCCCGGGTCATCACCCATGGCCGTAAAAGCTTTCAGATGCGTCATCCTCCGAAGGTTCACTGGACACCGGTTCGGACACCGGTTCGGGCACCGGCGCAGATGCCTGCTCCCGGATCGGTGGCGGAGCTTGCGCCAGGCCCGCCCCGACGTCGACGGAGAATTGTTCGAGCCGTTCGGACTCTTGGACGAGTTCCGCCCAGAGTTCCCTGCCCCGGTAACCGGTGGCCTCGGACAGGAGCGCCGCAACGCCGGCAACATGCGGGGTAGCCATCGACGTGCCGCTGATGGTGTTGTAGCGCTGGGCACCGGGCCAGGAGGAATAGACCTTCACTCCGGGGCCGGAGACATCGACCTGGCCCCCTCGGCCCGGCAACGTGCGGGCGGAGAAGTCGGCGACGAGCAGGTTTTCGTCAAGTGCGGCGACGGACAGGATATAGGGGCTGTTGGCCGGTGCGCCGACGAATCCCGGGTTGCCCGCCGACCGACGGGCGTTGTTGCCGGCCGCGGCGACGATGAGGGTCCCGCGCTCCAGGGCACGGTGGCCGGCGGCGACATAGGGCGGGTGGACCTCCCGCACGTCGGCACCCAGCGACATGGAGATGATGTGGCAGTCGTTTTGCAGGGCCCAGTCGATGCCGGCGAGGATCCCGGTATCGGAACCCGAACCCTCGTTGCTGAGCACCTTGCCGGCGAAGATGGAGGCCTCCGGGGCCACGCCGTAGGCCCTGGCTCCCGGCAACGGGCGCGGTCCGCAGGCCGTGCCGATGCAGTGGGTGCCGTGGCCGTGCCCGTCGTGGGAATCCTCGCCCTCGATGAAGGACATGGTGGTGACGTCGCGTCCGGCGAAATCCGGGTGCGCGGCGTCAAAACCGGTGTCCAGCACCGCAACGCGAATCCCCCGCCCGGTGTAGCCGGACTCCCGGGCACGTACCGCCTGCAGGCCCCAGGTCAGCTCGTCGTTGTCTGCGAAGGGCGGTCCCGCAGCAATGCCCGGCTCCGGGGCCGGGCTCGAGAGGATGTGGTACATCAGTTCCGGGACGATCCTCAGCGGCATGTTCCGCGAATCACAGCGGGCCTGCAGTTCACCGAGCTGGGCTGATTCCCCGCCCACGACAGCCACCCCGAGGCGCGGGAAGTAGGTGTCCAGCGAGAAGCCCTCCCGTTCCAGCATGGTCGGCACCTCCTCCTGGAGCGTGCGGGCGCCGAACCTCTCCCCGGCGGAGGGGTGGGGGTCGGCAAAGACGACCACGTACCGTCCGGGGACGGGAGTGGCGGCGTTGGCTGTGGGGGATTCGTCGGAAATGAACAAGGCTTGCTCCTCTATGCGGGGTGCGTTGCCGTCCGGCGGTGGCCGTCACGACAACCCTGGGTTGGATCTCCTGCGTGACAAGTTTCTAGCACCCTACAGCCCGGAAGGGGGCCTTGGGTAGGGCGAACGGTTCAGTCGTTCAACACCACGGGGCGGAACCCGACCTCCTCTGAGCGTTCCAGCGAGAAATCCTGGTTGGGGTAGTCCAGCGAGGCAAAGTAGGCGTTGGTGTGTGCGATGATCTGGTCCCCTGTCAGGCTCTGGCCCTCGAAGGTCGACGCCCCCGTCGTGTGGGCATCGCGCACCACCGTGACGTCGTAGCCCATGGCCGCCGCGCGTCCGGCCGTGGTGCGCAGGGAATAATCCGACTGCGCGCCGCAGACCACCAGTCGCCCCACGTCCCCGGCGATCAGGGAGGCGTGCAGCCCGGTGCCGGTGAAGGCATCGCGGTACGACTTGTGGATCCGGTGCTCCCCGTCCAGCGGCTCCAGTGCGGCGACCATCCGCCAGGGCGTCGAGTGGCGCTCGAATTCGCGTTCATCCTGCACCCAGTACACGGGGGTGCCGGTGTCGCGGGCCCGGGCCAGGAGGTCCTGGATGCGCGAGATGACCTTCTTGGGGTGCACGCAGTATTCCATCACGCCGTTTTGCATGTTGATGATGACCAGTGCGGTTTTCGTTCCTTCAAGTGACTCGTCCATGGAAGCAGTATTGCACCCCCTGGCGGACGCGGGTGACGGCGCGCCCGCGGAAGGGCCGTGCCCGCCGCACTGTTGCGCGGTGTCGGCCGGGACTAGAATTTGCCCCATGAACGAGCCGCATACCATCGCGGTCGTCGTTGCCCATCCCGACGACGATGCGTATGGTTGCGCGGGTTCCATTGCCATGCACGAACACGACCCCGGATTCCGGTTTGTGCTGGTGCTGGCGACCGACGGGGCTGCCGGCCAAATCTCGGCCGGCGTGCCGGTGACCCCGGGAACCCTCGGCGCCTGGCGGCGGGAGGAAAGTGCCAACGCGTGGCGTGCCCACGGCACCATCCCGGTGCGCCATGAATGGCTGGGCTACGACGACGGGCGTCTGGCGGAGGTCGACTTCGAGGAACTGGTTGCGCGGGTCCGCACGATCCTGTTGCAGGAACGGCCGCAGGTGGTGGCGACCTTCGGTCCGGACGGGATCACCGGGCATCGCGACCACATCGCCATCGGGGCCGCCACCGACGAGGCGTTCAGGCGTGCCCGCGAGGTTCCGGGGCCCGGACTGCGGCGCCTGGTCCATGGCGCCATCCGCGCCTCGGTCTTTGAACGGTGGAACACGGTGCGCCGGCGCACCGGTGCCGTGGTGTGGGATCCGACGATCGAATACCACCTGCGCCCGGTCCCGGACGAGTCCATCGACATCGAGGTCGACACCTCCACGGTGTCCTGGCGCGTGGTCGCCGGGCTGCTGGAACACCGCAGCCAGCGGGACGTGCTGATGGACCCGGGAGTGACAGTCGGCCGGTGGCAGCGCGTGGTTTCGCGCGAGCCCTCGGTCATGGCCTGGCCGAGCCGCGCCGCCGGCGAACCTCTGCTCACGGACCTCTTCCAGGGGCTCTGAACCCCCCGCGTTCGCGGCCCGGACGGAGCGCTACCTCTTCGTCGACGCCGTCACGGTGAACTTCGGGTTCCGCGCGACTTGGCGGGTGGGTCCCACCAGCTTTTCCAGTTGCCCGCGGTAGCCCAGGTGCGAATTCCAGACGCACCACAGCTCCCCGCCGGGTGCCAGCACCCGTCCGGCATCGGCAATCAGCTTCAGGGCGATCCCCGCATGCACGGTGTTGCCCATGTGGAAAGGCGGGTTCAGGACCACGAAGGACTCGGAGGCGTCTGGCAGCGAGGCCAAGGCGTCGTCCTGCACCGCGGTGATCCGGTGGGCGAGGTCGTTGGCGGCCGCGGTGGCGCGCGTGGAGGCCACGGCCGAGGCCGAGTGGTCGGAGGCACGCACCGTGAGGCCCGGATGCCCCAAGGCCAAAAACGCGGCAATGGTCCCGTTGCCGCAGCCCAGGTCCACGGCATGCTGCGCGTCGCCCGGTAGCGACAGGTGCTCGAGCAGGAAGCGGGTCCCGGGATCCAGCTTGGCTCCGCCAAAGGTCTGCGCGTAGGCGCGCACTTGCAGCGGTTCGGGCAACCCCAGGTCGTGGCCGGCCCGCAGCGGAAAGCGCGCTGCGGGGCGCTGGGCCACCGGGCGGACGGCGGTGGCGGTGAGCACCCGGGATTTCTGGCGTCCCAGCGAGGCGGTGACCGAGGCGAAGTAGCGGCCCAGCACCTCGTTCATCGACAGGCTCATGTGCTTGATGCGCCCGGCGGCCATCACCGTGACGTCGGGCCCGGCGTGTTCTGCGACGAACGCCAGCATTTCCTCCAGCGCGTCCAGCGACCGGGGCAATGCCACCAACACCAGGGCGGCGCCTTCAAGCAGCTCGCGGCCCAGGGGCAGGTGCCGGTATTCACCGGTGAGTTCCGGCAGCAGGGTGTGGGCATTGGCGTCGATGGCGCGGACGCCGGTGAGTGCGTCCTGGTGCCCGCGCAGCCCGCGCACCCCGGCCTCCAGCGCCCCGAGGACCAGCGCGCCGTAGTGGTCGTTCAGGACCACCACCCGGCCTGGCTCGCCCGGCCATCCGGCCTCGGCCGCCAGATCCAGCAGCAGCCTGTCCGCTGCATCGACGGCCAGCAGGTTCTCCGCCTCCACGTCGGGCCAGCGGCGCAACTTCTCGAAGTCAAGGCTCATCGGACATCCACCCATTCGGTTCCAAGGTTTGTTGCGGTGCTGGCCCCGGCACTGAGGCTGGCCAACCGGTCGGCGAATGCCGCGAGGACCGGTGCCTGGTCATTGAGCGCCACCCGCAGCGTGGCAAGCCGTGGCCCGTACTCGGTGCCCAGGACCTGGATGCCGGCGGCGCGCAGGTCGTTTTCCAGCCGGCCTGCAGCGGCGTAGTCCGCATCGACGCCCAGGATCCGCAGGCGTTCGCGGCGCAGCAGCGGGGCAGCGTCCAGCGCCGTGGACACCGACTCGGAATAGGCGCGCACCAAACCTCCGGCGCCCAGCAGGATCCCGCCGAAGTAGCGCACCACCACTGCGGCAATGTCGGAGAGGTCGGTGGTCCCGGGCGCGGTCTCCCGCTTGGCCAGCGCGTCGAGCATCGGGATGCCGGCGGTGCCCGATGGCTCGCCGTCGTCGTTGCTGCGCATCGCGGTGCGGTCCGGGCCCAGGATGAAGGCGCTGCAATGGTGGCGTGCGTCGAAGTGCTTCTTGCGCAACTCGGCGACCAGGGCGCGGGCAGCTGCCTCGGAATCGACCCGGCGCAGGTAGGTGATGAAGCGCGAGCGCTTGATCTCCAGCTCGGCGGCGAAGTCGCCGTCCACCGTCGTGTAGGCCGTCGCCACCGAATCATTGTCCATTACCTGATCAGTCTAGTGTTTTGCGCCTCCGCGTGCCCGCCGCGCCTCGGTATGCTGGGACACATGCTCAATGTGGGACTCACCGGCGGGATAGCCGCCGGAAAATCGGCAGTCGCCCGGCAGCTCGCCGAACTCGGCGCCGTGCTCATCGACGCCGACGCCATCGCCCGCTCCGTGGTGAACCCCGGAAGCCCGGGCCTGGCGGAGGTCGCCGAGGCCTTCGGCCCCGGAATGCTCACGGAAGCCGGCGAGCTGAACCGCCCGGCATTGGGGGCGCTGATCTTTGCCGACGCGACCGCCAGGGAAAAACTGAACTCCATCGTCCACCCGCGCGTGCGGGCCGAGGCCGCCCGGCAACGCGCCGCGGCGCCGGCGGACGCGGTCATCGTCCAAGACATCCCGCTGCTGGTGGAAACCGGGCAGGGGAGCGACTTCGATCTGGTCATCGTTGTCGCAGCGCCGTTGGACGAACGCCTGCGCCGCATGGTCGAGGACCGCGGAATGGACGAGGCAGATGCCCGCGCCCGGATTGACGCGCAGGCCACCGACGCGCAGCGCGCGGCCGTCGCCGACATCGTCATCAACAACTCCGGCACGCTTGCGCAGCTGCGCCAACAAGTCACAGAGATCTGGGAGAAGAACATTGCCCCATCCACCAGCCGTGCCCGCTGAGCACCCTGCGGACCCCGGGAACGACGGGAACTCGCGGGCCCGGGCGGAACTTGCGGCGCTGCTGGCCGCCGAATCCGCCAAGGCCCGCACCGAAATGCGCGTCGTCCGCGGACTCTGGGCCTTGGCGTTCATCGCCCTGGCCGGTGCCTTGGTGCTCTGGCTCTTCTTCGGCGGGCGCGAGCAGTTCGTCTCCCGGGACTCCGGCTACGACGCGCAGGTGCTGCTCCCGGCCTGGCTGGCCCTTGCCGGGCTCCTCTCCGCCACCGGAGCCACCATCGTGTTCATGATCCGGTTGATGCGCGGCGCGCTGGGCAACATCGTGGAGCGGCAGGCCCGCAAGTGAGGACCTCGATGGTCGCCGAATCCTTCCTGAGGCACGCACCTGCCGACGGCTCGGCCCCGCAGCTTCTCAGCATCCAGCGTGACCCCGAACGCGCAGCGACCCTGGAAGGCACCATCGGGTCGGTCCAGCTGCGCTACCACTCGCTGCAGCTGGTCCCCGTCGACCTTGTCGACGACCTGCCCGGGATCTGGCATGCCCTGCTGGAAGCCGTCGAGGGCTATCTGGCCGACGGGAGCTCGGAGGTTCCCTACCCGTCCATCGATGCGAACATCCTCCTGACGGGAACCGGGAGCATCGCCAAGTTCACCGTCGGGAAGGTGCGCCACATCGTGGATGCCGGCGAGCTGGTCGAGGGCATCCTGGGCGGGGCGGCCGACTACTTCGGCTTCGCCTCCGGCGCGCAGGACGCGCCGATCGCCCGCATCGGCCGGCTGCGTACAAAGGTCGCCGCTGCCGGCCTTTCAGCCTGAGGCGAGCGCGCGGGCAAAGCGGGGGTGCCAGGGCGTAGCCTAGATGCATGAGTCTTGCGCAGCAGATCAACCGCGTCGTCGCCCCCTTCGAGGTCATCAGCGAGTTCAAGCCCGCCGGAGACCAGCCAACCGCCATCAAGGAGCTGTCCACCCGCATCAACGCCGGGGAAAAGGACGTGGTCCTGCTGGGTGCCACCGGCACCGGCAAGTCCGCGACCACCGCCTGGCTCATCGAGCAGGTGCAGCGGCCCACGCTGGTGATGGTGCAGAACAAGACCCTCGCCGCGCAGCTGGCCAACGAGTTCCGCGAGCTGCTGCCCAACAACGCCGTGGAGTACTTCGTCTCCTACTACGACTACTACCAGCCCGAGGCCTACGTCCCGCAGACCGACACCTTCATCGAGAAGGACTCCTCGATCAACGAGGAGGTCGAGCGGCTGCGCCACTCGGCCACCAACGCGCTGCTGACCCGGCGCGACGTCATCGTGGTCGCCACGGTCTCCTGCATCTACGGACTGGGCACCCCGGAGGAATACGTCGCCGGCATGGTCACCCTGAAAAAGGGCATGGAACTGAACCGCGATACGCTGCTGCGCAAGTTCGTCTCCATGCAATACGCCCGCAACGACATGGACTTCCACCGCGGCACCTTCCGGGTACGCGGGGACACCGTGGAGATCATCCCGATGTACGAGGAGCAGGCGCTGCGCATCGAGTTCTTCGGCGACGAGATCGAGTCGATCCACACGCTGCACCCGGTCACCGGCGAGGTGATCCGCGAGGAAAACGAGATGTACGTGTTCCCCGCCAGCCACTATGTCGCCGGCGCCGAGAGGATGAGCCGGGCCGTCAAGGACATCGAGGACGAGCTGCAGCAGCGCCTGTCCACCCTGGAGAACCAGAACAAGTTGGTGGAAGCCCAGCGGCTGCGCATGCGCACCACCTACGACCTGGAGATGATGGAGCAGATGGGCTTCTGCAACGGCATCGAGAATTACTCCCGGCACATCGACAACCGTGCCCCGGGCACCGCCCCGCACTGCCTCATCGACTACTTTCCCGATGATTTCCTGCTGGTCATCGACGAATCCCACGTCACCGTCCCGCAGATCGGCGCGATGTACGAGGGCGATATGTCGCGCAAGCGCACCCTGGTCGAGCACGGCTTCCGCCTGCCCTCCGCGATGGACAACCGCCCGCTGAAGTGGGACGAGTTCCTGGAGCGCATCGGGCAGACCGTCTACCTCTCGGCGACCCCGGGCAAGTACGAGCTCGGCAAGGCAGACGGCGTGGTCCAGCAGATCATCCGGCCCACGGGCCTGATCGACCCCGAAATCATCGTCAAGCCCACCAAGGGCCAGATCGACGACCTGCTCGACGAGATCCGCGCCCGGGTCGAACGCAACGAGCGCATCCTGGTCACCACGCTGACCAAGCGGATGGCCGAGGACCTCACCGACTACTTCACCGAGCACGGGGTGCGGGTCCAGTACCTGCACTCGGACGTGGACACGCTGCGCCGCGTGGAGTTGCTGCGCGAGCTGCGCATGGGCCTGTTCGACGTGCTGGTCGGCATCAACCTGCTGCGCGAGGGTCTTGACCTGCCAGAGGTTTCGCTCGTGGCGATCCTGGATGCCGACAAGCAGGGCTTCCTGCGCTCGGCCACCTCGCTGATCCAGACCATCGGGCGCGCCGCGCGAAACGTCGACGGCCAGGTGCACATGTATGCGGACAAGATCACCGACGCCATGGCCCAGGCCATCGAGGAGACCAACCGGCGCCGCGAGGTGCAGCAGAAGTACAACAAGGACCATGGCGTGGACCCGCAGCCGCTGCGCAAGAAGATCGCCGACATCACCGATTCGTTGGCCCGAGAGGACGCCGACACCCAGGAACTGCTGAACAACCAGCGCCTGGCCAAGACCGCCAAGCGCTCCAGTGCCGGCACCAATAAGGCCCACGAGACGGTGCGGGCCGACGGGCTGGCTGCGGCGCCGGCGGAGAACCTGGTGGACATGATCGAGCAAATGACCGAGCAAATGCACGCGGCCGCCGCGGAGCTGCACTTCGAGGTCGCCGCCCGGCTGCGCGACGAGGTCTCCGAACTGAAGAAGGAATTGCGCCAGATGAAGAACGCGGGCCACGCGTAGGTCAGCCAGCCGATCCTTCCGGCGGCAATGCCGCGCGGATCAATAATTTCAGGCCAGGTCATACTCGCGGTACGCGTGCCCGTCGAGGGCATGTATGACGATATGGGCCGGATGCGTTGTCGCTTCCTCATGGGCAGCCTTTACTGCCTCTTTGGCCTGGTCATTCACGTGCCTGAAACTTGTTTGCGTTAGACTGGTCCAAGCGTAGGGGAGTATCCCAATTGTGCTGTGATCGTCAACACGCGGGGCAATGATGCCCCGCCGGGCGCAGCGGCCGACCCAATCTGAACGGGCGGCGGAGAGACTTGCGGTAGTTCCACGTACCCCGTTTTGAAAGGCCCCACATTGGGAAACCACGGCTTGTCACTGCAGTTTGAGATTATTTCTCTTTCCGCATTGTGCATCATTCTTCTGCTTGACCTGCTTTATGTGGTCAAGAAACCACACGAACCCTCGATGAAGGAATCCGGCCTGTGGGTCGGTTTCTATGTCACCCTGGCCCTGATCTTCGGCGCCGTTGTCTGGTGGCAGGCGGGCCCGGACATCGGCCAGCAATTCATTGCCGGCTGGGTCACCGAATACTCGCTGAGCATCGACAACCTCTTCGTGTTCATCATCATCATGGCCCGCTTCTCGGTTCCGCGTAAATACCAGCAGGAAGTGTTGATGTTCGGCATCATCATCGCCCTGATCCTGCGCGGCATCTTCATCATTCTCGGTGCAGCTGTCATCGAAAACTACTCGTGGGTCTTCTACATCTTCGGTGCGTTCCTGCTCTGGACCGCCTGGAAGCAGGCCACCGACAAGGGCGAGGACGAGTCCGAGGGCGCCAACAACGGCCTGGTCTACAAGATGACCAAGAACCTGCCGATCTCCAAGGAATACGACGGCAACAAGCTGCGCACCGTCGTCGACGGCAAGAAGATGTTCACCCCGATGGTCATGGTCTTCGTGACGATCGGCATGACCGACCTGCTCTTCGCCGTGGACTCGATCCCGGCCATCTTCGGCCTGACCCAGTCGCCGTTCATCGTCTTCACGGCGAACCTGTTCGCGCTGATGGGCCTGCGCCAGCTGTACTTCCTGCTCGGTGGCCTGATGGACCGCTTGATCTACCTCAAGCACGCGCTGTCGATCATCCTGGCCTTCATCGGCGTCAAGCTGGTCTTCCACGCGATGCACGTTAACGAGCTCTCCTTCATCAACGGTGGCCGTCACATCGAGTGGGTGCCGGATATCTCGATCACCGTCTCGCTGGTGGTCATCCTGGGCACCATCGTGATTGCCACGGTTGCCTCGCTGCTTTCCCCGGCCGGCCGCCGCGCCGCCGAGGAGCACAAGGCAGCAAAGGCAGAACAGGCAATAGAGGACGCCAACAACGACTCCAAGTAGTCGCCAGGCGCAGGCGGGGTCTGTTTCCTTCGGGAAGCGGGCCCCGCAGCTCTTTAACCCCCGCGTACGTTGCTAGACTGCCGAGGGTGACTGTATCCCGGAAAACCCTGCTCATCCCCGAGTCAACGCGCACCAGGGCGCAGCGCCGCGTGGTCTTCACGCTTTCCGCCTCCCAGCTGCTGTCCGGCGTGGGAAACGGCGCGGGGCTGGCCATCGGGTCGCTCATGGCCGTGGAGCTGACCGGGTCCAACGCCTTCGCCGGTGCGGCCACCACCGCGATCTCTGTCGCGGGCGCGCTCAGCGCCCTGCCGCTGGCGGCCCTCGCGGTGAAGCGCGGCCGCCGCGTGGCGCTGTCCTTCGGCTACTTCCTGGCCGGGCTGGGCGCCGTCGGCATGATGCTGGCCCCGGTGCTGGAGAGCTTCGCTGTGCTGATGCTCGGGGCTGCGCTGCTGGGCGTGGGGTCCGCGGCAAACCTGCAGGCCCGCTTTGCCGCCACCGACCTTGCCGAAGACGCCACCCGCGGTCGCGATCTGGGTCTGGTGGTCTGGGCCATCACGATCGGAGCGGTTGCCGGCCCGAACCTCATTGGACCGGGAGCAGTGCTGGGCCAGGGCCTGGGGCTGCCGCCGATGAGCGGGCCGTTCCTCTTCTCGCTTGCCGGAATGGTCCTGGCCATCCTGGTGCTGAACATCGGGCTGCGCCCGGACCCCATCGACCTGGCCCGCGCCTGGGAGGCCGCCGACGGCATTGCCCCGCACCCGCCGGCGGTGGGCCGCCGACGCGGATCGCTGGCCACCGGGCTGGTGGCGGTGCGGGAATCGCCGGGGGCGGCCCTGGGCATCTCCACCATCGTGGTGGCGCACCTGGTGATGGTGGGCGTCATGTCGATGACCCCGGTGCACCTCAAGGATCTTGCCGCCATCCCGGGGCACGAAATGCACGGGGGCACCGCCGACATCCTGGTGGTCATCGGGTTCGTGATCTCGCTCCACATCGCCGGCATGTATGCGCTCTCCCCGCTCGTCGGCTCACTGGCCGATAGGATCGGGCAGCCGCGGATGATGCTGGCGGGCCAGGGCGTGCTGGTGGCGGCGGTGCTGGTCGCCGGGCTGGGTGCCGACTCGCGGGCAGCGGTCACCACCGGCCTGGTGCTGCTGGGCCTGGGCTGGTCCATGTGCACCGTTTCCGGCTCCGCGTTCCTGGCCTCGCGGGTGGAGCGCGGACGCCGCGTGCTGGTCCAGGGTGTTTCCGACACCCTCATGGGTGCCGCCGGGGCATTGGGCGCCGCCGGTTCCGGATTGTTGCTGGCGTGGCTGGGCTACGCCGGGCTCGGCTACCTGTGCCTGGGCTTCATCCTGCTGGTTGCCGTCTTCTGCGTGCGCGAGGTTGCGCGGGCCTAGGAATCCGCGTTGCTCATTTCCAGCAGCTTCGCGAAGATCATCGAGCCGTCGTCGCCGATTCCGTCGTGGTGGAATTCGTCGGTTTCCCACACGCGCATGTTGCCCACCGCGGCGGCGGTCTCCATCGACAGGTCCCTGTCCACGTACACGTCGTGCGTGTAGACGGCGGCAGCGACCGGCACGGTGTTGGCAGCCAAGACCTCCGGGTCGTAGAGTCGGCCCCAGTCCTCGTGTTCGGCCAGGATCCGCGCGGTTTCCTCCAGCGGGCGCAGCACCGGGTCGGAGTCGAAGTACCAGCTGTACACCATTTCTCCGGTCAGCAGCGGGGACGCCGCGTCGGGGGAGAAGGCCGGGAATTCCCCGAGCACGCGTTCGGCGGCCCAGTTGGTGGCTGCGCCCTGTCCGTAGATCGACTCGTGCAGCAGCGCATAGAGCGGGTTCGTGGTGCGGTCGGCCTGCTCGGCCACGGCGGCCAGGAAGGTGTCCGAGAGCCGCTTGCCGCCGGGGGTGTCGATGAAGGCGCCCTCCAGGACATGGTGCAGGGAGTGCACCCGGGTGTTGCCGCCCAGGAACTGGCCGAGCATCTGCACCAGCGGCACGGTCAGGGCCCGCCCGTTGGGCAGGTGCTCCTCGGTGGCGCGCAGGTGCGCGACGACCTCGTCCAGGACCAGGCGGTCTTGCGGGTACCAGCCGAAGTATTCCTCGTTGCGCGCGGCCATCCGTGCGTACGTGGCGCGGTAGACGGTGTCCGCGTCGGCGGTGAGCGAGGCCAGCCCGCCGGTGACCAGGCAGCGGTCAAGGGCCGTGGGGGCCAGGGACAGGTAGGTCAGCGTGCAGAAGCCGCCGTAGCTTTGGCCGAAGGTGCTCCAGGAGGAGATCCCCAGGGCGCGGCGGATCGCCTCGGCGTCGTGCACGATCGCATCGGCGCGGAAGTGGGTGAGGTAGGCGGCCCGGGCCGCCGCGTCCCCGCGCAGCGGCAGGGACTGGCGGTTGGCCGGGGTGCTCAGGCCGGTGCCGCGCTGGTCCAGCAGCAGGATCCGGAAGGTCTTGGCGGCCTCCGCCATCCAGCCGGTGAGCGAGGCGGGGCGCGGGGACTTGCCGCCGGGCCCGCCCTGCAGGAAGAGCAGCCACGGCATCGCCGAGGGGTCCTCGTGCTTGGTGGAGGTGATTTCGCGGGCGAACACCGTGAGGGTCTCGCCCTCGGGCCGGGAGTGGTCAAGCGGCAGCTCGAAGTAGTGCTCGGTGCTGCGCATGCCGCGGAAGACGTGGGTGGTGCTCATTTCCGGTTCCCCAATGCAGCCAGCGCCGCTCCCTCGAGCCGGCGCACCGTCCAGCCGTCCATCGATCCGGCGCCCAGCGAGTCGTAGAAGCCGATGGCCGGTTCATTCCAGTCCAGCACGCTCCACTCCACGCGGCGGTAGCCGCGCTCCACCGCGATCTGCGCCAGGGAGGCCAGCAACGCCTTGCCGTGTCCGGCGCCGCGGGCACGCTCGCGCACGTACAGGTCCTCCAGGTGGATCCCGTGCGTGCCCTCCCACGTCGAATACGTCAGGTACCACAGGGCGAAGCCCAGGACGGTGCCGTGCTCCTCGACCACGTGCGCATGGACCTTCGGGTCGGCTCCGAAGAGGTGGGCGAGGAGATCGGCCTCGGTGTTTTTCACCGCGTCGGGCTCGCGCTCAAAGATGGCCAATTCGTGGATGAGATCCAGGATGGCGGCGGCGTCGGAGGGCTGTGCCGGGCGAATCGAATGCATGTGACCAAGCCTACCGGCAGCGTTTGCGTGCCGTGAATCCAACGCGTGGGTGCGGGCCCCTAAGGTTGGGGGCGATCGACACGCAAGAACAAAAGCAAGGACGGCACCAAGCAATATGATGGGCGGCCACCACGCGGCCACCGGCGCAGCAGCCTGGATCGCGTTGACCACGAATTTCAAGCTCCCCACCGGGAGCCTCCCCGAGCACCTTCCCTGGCTGCCCGACGCCATCCCGCTGGGCTTCGGCCTGCTGGAGCAGTCCCCGATTGCCGGGGTCGCGGGGGCGATGGTCTGTGCCGGGGCGGCGCTGCTGCCCGACGCGGACCATCGCCGGGCCACCATCGCGCACTCGCTGCCGCCGGTGTCCAACGCGATCTGCGCGGGCATCGGCGAGGTGTCCGGCGGCCACCGCAACGGCACGCACTCGTTGCTGGGCATTGCCGCATTCACGTTCATGGCGTGGGTGCTGGGCATGTGGACAGTGGATTCCACCCGCTTCGGGTTGGTCTATCCGGGTGCCGGGTTGCTGGCGGTGCTGCTGGTGTCCTTCGCGTTGAAGGCGTTGAAGTTCATTCCCGACACCATGGCGAAGCTGCCGTGGCTCCTCTCGGTGCCGGCCGGCATCTTCGTGGCGGTGTTCTCGCCGGACGAGCAGAATTGGCTGGTGCTTGCGGTGGCAGTGGGCTGCGCGGTGCACATTGCAGGTGACATGCTCACCGTTGGCGGCTGCAACCTGATCTGGCCGGTGCGGATCCGTTCCCCGCGTTTCATCCGCCGCGTTCCGCTGCTCAAGGACGTGTGGAAGCCGGGTGGTCGCATAGCCATTCCCGTGCTGGGGCGGGCCGGTTCGGTGCGCGAGTGGCTGCTCTGCGTGCCGGTCTCCGCATACGCGCTGGCCGGGCTGGTGGTGCCGGTGGTGCTGTTGGCCCACAACCAGGTGCTGCCGCTGACCAAGTTGCTGGGCTTTTAGCGCAAAGGAAATGCGCCCGCCGGAATGATCCGGCGGGCGCATTTGCAGGGGCCGTCCTAGTCCTGGCGCCCCACGCCTGTCACCGTGATGACCGGGTAGCCGGCCTCGTCGGAGTCGGCCAGGTTCACCGTGGCGTCGATGCCCCAGTCGTGGTGGTTGGCCGGATCGGCGAAGACCTGCCGCACCTTCCATGACTCCTTGGACGGGGTGATCAGCAGAAGGTTGGGGCCACGGCCACCGGGGCCGTCGTCGATGTCCTCATGTTCCTCGAAGTACGCGTCCATGGCATCGGCCCAGGCATCGGCACCGAAGCCGCTGTGCCCGTCCAGCTCGCCCAGGGCACCGTCCTGCTCGTCGGCGAAGAGCTTCACGCGGCGGAACATTTCGTTGCGCACCATCACGCGGAAGGCGCGCTCGTTGGAGGTCAGGCGCTCGGGGGCCGGCGGGATGATCTCGGCGTCGGGCTCGTGCAGCACGCCGTTGGCCAGTTCCTCCCATTCGTCCAGCAGCGAGGAGTCGATCTGGCGGATCAGTTCCCCGAGCCATTCGATGAGGTCCGAGAGGTCCTCGCGCAGCGCGTCCTGCGGCACGGTCTGGCGCAGCGCCTTGAAGGCGTCGGTGAGGTAGCGCAGCAGCACGCCCTCGGAGCGGGCCAGCGAGTAGAACTGCACGTATTCGCTGAAGCTCATGGCGCGTTCGTACATGTCGCGGACCACCGACTTGGGGGCGACCTCGAAGTCGCCGAGCCACGGGGCGCCGGCGCGGTACTGCTCAAACGCGTTGCCCAGCACCTCGGCCAGCGGCTGCGGGTAGCTGACCTCCTCGAGCGCGGCCATGCGGTCGTTGTACTCCATGCCCTCGGCCTTCATCGCGGCGATCGCCTCGCCGCGGGCCTTCTTCTCCTGGGCCGAGAGCACCTGGCGCGGCTTTTCCAGCGTCGCCTCGATGACCGAGACCACATCCAGCGCATAGCCGGGGGACTCGGCGTCGAAAAGCTCAAGGGCCGCCAGCGCGAAGGGGGACAACG
Source organism: Paeniglutamicibacter sulfureus (assembly GCF_030512175.1). Taxonomy (GTDB): domain Bacteria; phylum Actinomycetota; class Actinomycetes; order Actinomycetales; family Micrococcaceae; genus Paeniglutamicibacter; species Paeniglutamicibacter sulfureus. Next base: position 2,866,042 of record NZ_JAULBL010000002.1, read on the forward strand.
GCTGGTTCAGCGCGAAGTTCTCCTGCAGGTGCACCGTGAGGGCCAGCATGTTGCCGTGCCTGTCGGGGTGCTCGAGGCGCTCGACGACGCCGGTGGCCAGCAGCTCGCGCAAGATGCCCAGCGCCTTGCGCTGCAGCGCGCGCTGGCGCACCGGCGGCTCGTGGTTCTCGGTGAGCAGCCGGCGGGCCGCGGCAAAGGAATCGCCCTCGCGCGCCAGCAGGTTCAACAGGATCGAGTGGGTCACCGCGAACGAGGAATTCAGCGTCTCGGGGGTGGAGGCGATGATCCGTTCGTAGGTCTTCTCGCCCCAGGTCACGAAGCCCTGCGGCGGCTTCTTCTTGGTCACCTGGCGCAGCTTCTTGGAGTCGTCGCCGAACTTCGCCAACGCCTTCTCCATGGCCTTCTTGTTCTCGATGGAGTGCTCGGGGGCCTGCACGACGACGGTCCCGGCGGTGTCGAACCCGGCGCGGCCCGCGCGTCCGGCGATCTGATGGAATTCGCGGGCGTTCAGGATGCGCGTGCGCACCCCGTCGTACTTGGACAGCGCGGTGATCAACACCGTGCGGATGGGCACGTTGATGCCAACGCCCAGGGTGTCGGTGCCGCAGATGACCTTGAGCAGGCCGGCCTGGGCCAGCTGCTCGACCAACCGGCGGTACTTGGGCAGCATGCCGGCATGGTGCACGCCGATGCCGTGGCGGACCAGCCGGTTCAGCGTCTTGCCGAAGCCCGGGGCGAACCGGAATCCGGCGATCAGCTCGGAGATCCGGTCCTTTTCCTCGCGGGTGCACACGTTGATGCTCATCAACCCGCTGGCCCGGTCGATGGCCTCCAGTTGGCTGAAGTGCACCACGTAGATCGGCACCTGCTTGGTGCCCAGCAACTCCTCGATGGCTTCCTGCACCGGGTCCTGCGAGTAGTAGTAGTGCAGGGGGATGGGGCGTTCGGCGTGCGCCACGGTGGTGGTGGCGCGCCCGGTGCGCAGCGTGAGTTCGTCCTCGAACCGGGTGACGTCGCCGAGGGTCGCGCTCATCAGCAGGAACTGAGCCTGCGGGAGTTCCAGCAGCGGGACCTGCCAGGCCCAACCGCGCTGCGGGTCGGCATAGAAGTGGAACTCGTCCATGACCACCGGACCCAGGTCGGCGTTCTTGCCTTCGCGCAGCGCAATGTTCGCCAGGATCTCGGCGGTGCAACAGATGATGGGTGCATCCTGGTTCACCGAGGAGTCACCGGTGACCATGCCGACGTTCTCCGCGCCGAAGATCTTGCAGAGGTCAAAGAACTTTTCCGAGACCAGCGCCTTGATCGGCGCCGTGTAGTAGCTGCGTTCCCCGCGGGCCAGTGCATGGAAGTGCGCGGCGACCGCCACCAGGGACTTGCCTGAACCCGTGGGTGTGGCCAGGATGACGTTGTTGCCTGCCACGAACTCCATGACGGCCTCGTCCTGCGCCGGGTACAGCCCGATGCCGCGGTCCTCCACCCACTTCACGAAGGCTTCATAGGTTGATTCGGCGGTGGCACCGCGCGGGGGAGTGTTGGGCAGCAACTCGGTAAGTTTCATGATGTGTCCAAGACTATCGGTTTACGTGGACCTTTCCGCCTACGCTGTGGTTATGAAATGGGACCCGAACAAGTACGTGCAGTTCGCAGATCACCGAGATCGTCCGTTTTACGATCTGACGGCCCGCATCACCGCCGCGACACCGCAACTGGTGGTGGACATGGGGTGCGGTCCCGGACCGCTGACGCATTCCCTGGCCGAGCGCTGGCCGGACGCCCGCGTGGTGGGCCTGGACTCGTCGGTGGAAATGATCGATCAGGCGCGCTCCAAGCACCATGCGGAATACCTCTCCTTTGAATTCGCCGATGCGAGGCAGTGGACGCCAGAGCCAGATACCGACGTACTTGTCTCCAACGCCATGCTCCAATGGATTCCCGAACACCGGCAGTTGATCGCCCGCTGGCTGGAGGCGTTGGCGCCGGGGGCGTGGTTTGCCGCGCAGGTCCCGGGCAACTTCCATTCGCCGTCGCACGCGCTGATGAGGCAGCTCGCGGAATCGGAGCGCTGGGCGCCGCAACTGTCCGGCGTGCTGCGGCAGGACGACGCGTCGGGGGAACCCTCCGACTACCTGAAGATCCTGCTGGATGCCGGGTTTGAACCCGATGTCTGGGAGACCACCTATGGGCAGATCCTCTCTGGACCGGACCCGGTGCTGGAGTGGGTCCGCGGAACCGCGCTGCGCCCGGTCCTGGCCCGGCTCAGCGCGACAGACGCCGCCGACTTCGAGGCCCAGTACGGAGCCTTGGTGAGCGAGGCCTATCCGGCCGTTGACGACCACGGCGGCGGGACCGTCACGCTCTTTCCCTTCCGTCGCATCTTCATGGTGGGCCGCAAGCGCTAGATTGCCCCGGGGAGCCGTGCCCTCTCGTAGGGTGGGGACATGGGAAAAAGCCTCTTGCCCGCGCTCGCCGTGGCCACCCTTATGCTCAGTGCCTGTGCGGGACCATCGGCCGACGAATTTCGCCAGCGCGATGTCCAGGGAAACACTGCCTGCATCCACTTTGGCAGTGGTTATACGGACGATGGAAGCGTAGGCCGCGCCAACATGGCCAAGGCCGCGGAACATGGCGCCGCGTCGTCAACCGAGTCGATTCGCGCGGCGGTGTCAACCGATGCCGCCGGAGTACCGGTCATCACGGACGAGGAATCTTTCAAGAGCGCCTGCGAGGCGCAGGGGATGCGTTTCAAGTAGGCAGGGGTGTCGAACGTGCTCCTCCGCATGTTGCCCAAGGTGGTATCTCGATCCCGCGGTGACATGGATTTTCGGGAGCCTGAAAATTCATCAAGCTCTTCATATTTGTCTGGAACAGGCGTATAGTAGTAAATATGTTCGAAGAGTGCGAAGGCTACTTGTCGAACCCGAGCTCGCTCTCCGCCGAGGCTGCCGGGGAAATTCTCCTTGGCCACCGCCATATACCCGTAGGCATGGAAATGCCCGCCAGGGAACGCGCGTTGGCGCAAAGGCCAGGGGATGAATACGTCGATTTCATCGACGACGTCGGCGTTGCCATGACCCTCCTGCCCCAGAATGTTGGAGAACGGGTCAGAGTGGCGAGGATTTCGGCACTGGAAAGGGCCAAGGCCGCAATCTGTGCGGCCCAGGCGAAGGAAGCCTACGGGCTCGAGCAGGACATCATCGCCCGGCATGAGGATGAGGGGATCTACACGGAGAACCCGAACCGCGGTGCTGGTGCCGAAGTGGCGCTGGCTCGCAAGGTCGCACAACGCCTAGGGTCGAGCTTTATCTCTTACTCGAAATCCATGATCGAGCACATGCCCTATACCTATAACGCCTTGGAGCGCGGAGAACTCAACGAAGATCGGGCCATGCTCCTGGTGCGCGAAACCAACAAGTTGGATCCCGGCGTCCGTGAACTCATTGACCGGGAAATCGCTGGCGAGCGTGGGGCGTTGGAAGGCGTAGGCGACAAACAACTCCTGGCTCGAGCCAAGAAGGAAGTTCTGGCGTTCAGCAACAAAACGGATATGAACAACCATGCCGACGCGATGAATAAGCGACGCATATCCGTGACGCCCACTCCGGACGGGATGATGCGAGTGAGCGGGCTGCTGCCAGTGGTGCAAGGCGTCGCCCTTAAGGAGGGGCTGGCCAAGGCTGCTGCCAAACGCCGCTCAGCGGAAGACAAGCGCACCGATGCGCAGGTCATGGCCGACTTCGTGGTGGAGTGTGTCACCGGCCAGCAACTGGCCTCGCGACCGCCACTGTCGGTTGAGGTCGTGATGACGGACCGATGCTTAATGGTAGGTGACAGCGAGCCGGCATTCATCAAAGGCTACGGAACCGTATCCGCAGAGTATGCACGCTGGATGATCACTGGTGACCGCACCGGTCCCGACGGTGAAAATGAAGCAGAAGCATGGGTCCGACGCCTATATACGGCTCCGGTTAGCGGTCAGCTCGTGGCCATGGACTCGGAAGCTCGGATTCTTCCCCAAAAGCTGAAGGAATTGATCTCGATACGAGATCAGTTCTGTCGCACACCCTATTGCGACGCCCCGATTCGCCACTACGACCACGTTTATCAAGTGGCCAGGGGCGGAAAGACGACGGAAGTCAATGGCGATGGACGATGCGTTCGCTGCAACCAGACCAAGGAAACGTCCGGTTGGGAAGAATTCGTGATTCTGGGTCCCCGGCACACGATCCTAATAAAAACGCCCAGCGGGCAGATGTACCGAGCCATGGCGCCGCCGTTGCCGGGGACGCCCGAATCGCCTCCGCCTGGCTCGACCGACAGTGTCGTGATTACCAGCCTCTAGCGCGCCACTCCGCCAGGCTCGGCCGCTCCGCGCCCAACGTCGTCGTGGCCCCGTGACCCGGAAGCACCAGGGTTTCATCGGGATACTGCTCGAAGAGTCGTGTGGTTACGTCATCAATCAACGTCGTGAAGCGCTGCGGATCGTTCTGCGTGTTCCCCACGCCGCCCGGGAACAGCGAGTCGCCACTGAAGATCACCGTGGTGCCTCCGCTGTCACGAAGTACATAGGCGATGGATCCTGGGGTATGGCCACGCAGGTGCACGCACTTCAGGACCGTTGTCCCCGCCGACACCGTGTCGCCGTGGTTCAACGCAACGTCAATGGCCACATCGGCACCCTCGGCAATTCCCTGTACGTCCTCAGTACCCGCATAGGTCTTCGCGCCGGTGCGCTCCGCGTACTCGTGCAGCGCCCTGATGTGGTCCCAGTGCTGGTGAGTGGTCGCGATGCCCTCAAGCCTCGGGGCAACCTCCGAATCGGACGAAGCGGATGCGATCAGGCCGTCGATGGCCGGCACATCGTCGGCGGCATCAATCAGGAGTTGCGAGCCGTCGCTCTTCGAAGTCACCAGGTAAATGTTGTTGGACATTTCGGAGACGCTCACGGATCGTATGCTCACGTCGGTGAGGTCAAGGAAGATTTCTGTCATGACTTCACCTTACGTGGCGCGGCCATGGCCAGGCGATAGTCTGAAACGAAGGCCCTGCCCCCAGCATCAACGAAGGAAGGCTCGCATGGACAGCAATCCACTGGCATTTGTCACTGTCGACAGCACCGACAAAACCCCTCCCTACCAACAAGTCAGGCAGCAGATCCTGGCCGCCATCTCCAAGGGGCGCCTCAAGGCAGGAACCAAGTTGCCTTCGGTTCGGGCGCTCGCCGAGCAGTTGGGCCTCGCGGTCAACACCGCGGCAAAGGTCTACAAGGAACTGGAAGCCAGCGGTGCGGTCGTGACCCGCGGGCGACACGGCACCATTGTCCAGGCCACCGGTGATGAAGGATCGGTTGCGGTGGCCGACGCCGCGTCGGAATTTGCTGCCGTTGCGACACGCTGGGGGATCTCCGAAAAAGCGGCCGTCGGCTACGTTCGCGCAGCGTTCAGTTCCCAGGTCGGCTAGACCCAAGTCTTGTTCCTCACAAGGACGCGCAATTCGAACCAGTTTTCGATTAGCATGTTCTGGTGGCTACTTCCCGCTCCCTTGAAACCCTCCGTCCGCACGACCTGACCCGCTTGGTGGTCAAGGGCGCGCGCGAGCACAACCTGCGCAATGTCGACCTGGATTTGCCGCGCGACGCGATGATCGTGTTTACCGGCCTCTCCGGCTCGGGCAAGTCCTCCCTCGCATTCGACACCATCTTTGCTGAGGGGCAGCGGCGCTATGTCGAATCGCTGTCTGCGTACGCCCGACAATTCCTCGGCCAGGTCGACAAGCCCGACGTCGACTTCATCGAGGGACTCTCGCCGGCGGTGTCGATCGACCAAAAGTCGACCTCCAAGAACCCCCGCTCCACCGTGGGAACCATCACGGAAATCTACGACTACATGCGCCTTCTCTGGGCCCGTGTGGGTCGCCCCTATTGCCCTGTCTGCGGCGAGGCCGTCACGAAGCAGACCCCGCAACAGATCGTTGACCAACTGCTTGAGCTGGAACCCAAAACCCGTTTCCAGGTCCTGGCACCCGTAGTCCGCGGCCGCAAGGGGGAATTCGTCGACCTGTTCAAGGAACTGGGTTCCAAGGGCTATTCCCGCGCACGGGTCGACGGTGAAACGATCCAGCTCAGCGATCCGCCGAAGCTCGGCAAGCAGTTCAAGCACACCATCGAGGTTGTCATCGACCGTCTGGCCATCAACGACACCGTTCGCCAGCGCCTGACCGACTCCATCGAAACCGCGCTCAACCTCGCAGAGGGCCGGGTCCTGATTGATTTCGTGGACCTCGATCCGGAAGACGAGGGTCGTATACGCGCCTTCTCCGAAAACCTTGCCTGCCCCAACGAACACCCGTTGGCCATCGATGAGATCGAGCCCCGCTCGTTCTCCTTCAACAACCCATTTGGCGCATGCCCGGCCTGCAGCGGCATCGGCACGCGCCTTGAGGTCGACGAAGACCTGATCATTCCCGACGTCGAGATGCCGCTGGGACAAGGCGCCATCGCGCCATGGTCGTTGGGAGCAGCAACCAGCGAATACTGGAACCGCCTGCTCGAGGGCCTTGGCGCCGAACTCGACTTCACACTCGAGACCCCTTGGAACAAGCTGCCCGCGGTGGCCCGGCAGGCCATTCTGCACGGCAAGGACCACAAGGTCGTCGTGCAGTACAAGAACCGCTTCGGTCGGGAACGGAAGTACTCCACCGGCTTCGAGGGAGTGGTGCAGTACATCCACCGCAAGCACCTGGAAACCGAGTCGGACAATGCCCGCGACAAGTACGAAGAGTACATGCGGCAGATCCCTTGCCCGGAATGCAACGGCGCACGCCTGAACTCCGCCTCCCTCTCGGTGTTGATCAACGGCAAGTCCATTGCCGAGGTCTCCGCCATGCCGATGCGCACTTGTTCCGAGTTCCTTGAGAACCTCGTCCTGAGCGGGCGCGAGGCACAGATTGCCACCCAGGTGCTCAAAGAGATCCAGGCCCGCCTGCGCTTCCTGCTGGACGTCGGACTCGAGTACCTGAACCTGGAACGCGCCGCCGGCACGCTCTCCGGCGGCGAGGCCCAACGCATCCGCCTGGCCACGCAGATCGGCTCCGGACTGGTGGGCGTGCTCTACGTGCTTGACGAGCCCTCCATCGGCCTGCACCAGCGCGACAACCGCAGGCTCATCGAAACCCTGACCCGGCTGCGTTCGCTGGGCAACACCCTGATCGTCGTCGAGCACGACGAGGACACCATTGCCGAGGCCGACTGGATCGTCGACATCGGTCCGGGCGCCGGGGAACACGGCGGCGAGGTCGTGCACTCCGGATCACTGGCGGACCTGAAGGCGAACACCCGCTCCATCACCGGCGATTACCTCTCCGGGCGTAGGAAGATCGAGGTGCCCGCCAAGCGCCGCAAGATCGACAAGAAGCGCCAGGTCACCGTCGTGGGCGCCCGCGAAAACAACCTCGAGGACCTCACCGCGCGCTTCCCGCTCGGTGTCCTGACGGCCATCACCGGCGTCTCCGGCTCGGGGAAGTCCACCCTGGTCAACGACGTCCTCTACAAGGTGCTGGCCAACAAGCTCAACGGCGCCAAGCAGGTCCCGGGGCGGCACACCCGCGTCGAGGGCCTCGAGCACCTGGACAAGGTCATCCACGTCGACCAGTCGCCCATCGGCCGCACCCCGCGATCGAACCCGGCGACCTACACCGGGGTCTTCGACCACATCCGCAAGCTCTTTGCAGAGACCAACGAGGCCAAGGTCCGCGGCTACCTGCCGGGCCGATTCTCCTTCAACGTGAAGGGAGGACGCTGCGAATCCTGCTCGGGCGACGGCACGCTGAAGATCGAGATGAACTTCCTGCCCGACGTGTATGTCCCGTGTGAGGTTTGCCATGGTGCGCGCTACAATCGCGAGACCCTGGAAGTGCACTACAAGGGCAAATCCATTGCCGACGTGCTGAACATGCCGATCGAGGAGGGCGCGGAATTCTTCGCCGCCTTCACCCCGATCGCCCGCCACCTGCGCACGCTGGTGGACGTGGGGCTCGGCTACGTCCGCCTCGGACAGGCCTCCACCACGCTTTCCGGCGGCGAGGCTCAGCGCGTGAAGCTCGCCGCGGAATTGCAGAAACGTTCCAACGGCCGCTCCATCTACGTGCTCGACGAGCCCACCACGGGCCTGCATTTCGAGGATATCCGCAAGCTCCTGCTGGTCCTGCAGGGTCTCGTCGACAAGGGCAACACCGTGATCACGATCGAGCACAACCTCGATGTCATCAAGTCCGCCGACTGGGTCATCGACCTGGGCCCCGAGGGTGGATCCGGCGGCGGCGAGATCATTGCCGTCGGCACCCCGGAAGAGGTCGCCAAGGTCGAAGACAGCTACACCGGAAGGTTCCTCGCGCCGCTACTTGGCTAGGCCCCACGGCCGTTCGTGTATGCCGCTTCGGGCATGCACGAACGGCGATGGCGCCCAGTCCATGCGAGAATACAACAGTGATGATTGCTCCCTCCGCCGTGCTCCTTGACCTCGATGGAACCCTCGTGGATCCGGCCGGGGCCATCACCTCGGGTATCCGCCATGCGTTGACGCAGGCGCAGATCCCCGACCCGGGTGAAGAAAAACTCCGTTCCCTCATCGGCCCGCCGCTGAGCATCGGGCTGGCCTCCATCGACGGCGTCACCGCCGCCGACATCGGCTTCCTGATCGCCACCTACCGCGCGCAATATGCCGAAACCGGCATGGCAGCCTCGCGTCCCTACCCGGGCGTGAAGGAGCTTCTGGCAGCACTTCGCACCGCCGGGACCACGGTGCTGGTGGCCACGGCCAAGCCCACGCACATTGCCCGCCAACTGCTTGCGGTGCAGGAAATCACACCGCTGCTTGACGGGATCTTCGGCAACGACGACGAGGGCGACGGCACATCGTCCTCCAAGACCCACATCATCGCCGCGGCGATGAGCGAACACAACCTGGACCCGGCAAGCTGCGTCATGGTGGGGGACCGCCGCTACGACATCGAGGCCGCCCACGAGAACAACATCGCGTCCATCGGCGCGGGCTGGGGGTTCGCCGACGACGGCGAACTGGCAGCCGCCGGGGCAGGCGCCCACGCGGCGGACCTTGCCGAACTTGCCGACCTCTTGCTGGGCAACGCCGCCGGGGAAGCCGTGCGCGCATCGGTCATGGCCGCCACCACCAAGGGAGCCATCGCCTAAATGAGCCTGTACACCATGACCCGCTCCTCGATCCGCGGGCTGCTTTCGGGGCTGTGCCGTCCCACCGTCACCGGCCTGGAAAACGTGCCGCGCACCGGGCCCGTCATCATCGCCTCAAACCACCTCTCCTTCCTGGACTCCATCATCATCCAGGCGCTGACCCCGCGCGACGTGGCGTTCTTCGCCAAGGCCGAGTACTTCACCACCCCCGGCCTCAAGGGCAAGGCCATGAAGACCTTCTTCGAGTCCGTGGGCTCCATCCCGGTGCAGCGCGGCGAGCAGGCTGCCTCCGTGGCGGCACTGGAATCCCTGGTCGACATCCTGGAAACCGGCGGCGGCATCGGCATCTACCCCGAGGGCACCCGCTCCCGCGACGGCATGCTCTACCGCGGACGCACCGGCGTGGGCTGGCTGGCGCTGAGCACAGGGGCGCCGGTGGTGCCCGTCGGACTCATCGGCACCGAGAAGCTGCAGCCGGCCGGAACCAACCGGATTACCCCGCACCACTTCACCCTGGCCTTCGGCAAGCCGCTGCAATTCGAGCACCTGGGACGCAAGCACCCGCTGCCGCAGCGCCGCGCAGCCACCGACACGATCGTCGATGCCATCGCGGAGCTCACGGGCCAGGAACGCGTGGACGCCTACAACCAGACACCCATCACCGACTAGCAACGAAGGGCGCAGACGTGGCAGACCCAAGAAGCTACCGCCCCGCGACGGGGGACATCCCGGTCAACCCCGGGGTGTACCGCTTTCGCGACGAAGTGGGACGGGTCATCTACGTCGGCAAAGCCAAGGTGCTGCGCTCCCGGCTGAACTCCTACTTCGCCAACCCGGCCGGGCTCACCCCCAAGACGCACGCCATGGTGCACACCGCCGTCTCCGTGGAGTGGACCGTCGTGGGCTCCGAGCTCGAGGCCCTCCAGCTGGAATACACCTGGATCAAGGAGTACAACCCGCGGTTCAACATCGTCTTCCGCGACGACAAGTCATACCCGTACCTCGCGGTGACCATGGGGGAGAAGTACCCGCGCGCCCAGGTGATGCGCGGGGACAAGCGCAAGGACACCAAGTACTTCGGGCCGTTCTACCCGGCCAAGGCCATCCGCGAAACCCTCGACACGCTGCTGCGTGTCTTCCCGGTGCGCAGCTGTTCGGCAGGGGTGTTCAAGCGCGCCGAATCCTCCGGGCGGCCCTGCCTGCTGGGCTACATCGACAAATGCGCGGCCCCCTGCGTGGGGCGCATCAGCCCCGAGGACCACAAGCAGCTCGCCGCGGACCTGTGCCAGTTCATGGGCGGTGAAGGCACCCGCTTCATCAAGGAGATCGAAGCCAAGATGGCCGATGCGGTCTCCAAGCTCGAGTACGAGCAGGCCGCCCGCCACCGCGACGACATCGCCGCGCTGCGCCGGGTCTTCGAACGCAACGCGGTGGTGCTGGCCGAAAACACCGAGGCCGACATCTTCGCCGTGCACGAGGACGAGCTCGAGGCAGCCGTGCAGGTCTTCCATGTGCGCAACGGGCGGATCCGGGGCCAGCGCGGCTGGGTCGTGGAAAAGGTCGAGGACTCGACCCCTGCCGAATTCATCGAGCACCTGCTCACCCAGGTCTACGGCGAGGCCGCCGGGGACGACAGGATTCCGCGTGAGGTGCTGGTCCCGGTGCTGCCGGAGAACACCGAGCAGGTGGCCGCGTGGCTGCACGAACGCCGCGGCTCGGCCGTCTCGCTGCGCGTTCCCCAACGCGGGGACAAGGCGACGTTGGCCGAAACCGTGCGGGAAAACGCCGAGCAGTCGCTGCGCCTGCACAAGTCCCGGCGCGCCGGGGACCTGACCACCCGCTCGGCCTCGCTGCAGGAACTGCAGGACTCGCTCGGGCTTCCCACCCCGCTGCTGCGCATCGAATGCTATGACGCCTCCCACACCCAGGGCACCAACGTGGTCGCCTCCATGGTGGTGTTCGAGGACGGGCTGCCGAAAAAGAGCGACTACCGCAAGTTCGCGATCACCGGGGACGCTGCGCGGGATGACACCGCCTCGATGTACGACGTGATCTCCCGCCGCTTCAGGAACTACCTCGCGGAAATGGCCGACACCGTGCCGATGGTCAGCGGCGAAATCGACATCGCCGACGCCTCCGAACGACTGCCGGCGCGCAAGTTCGCCTACCCGCCCTCGCTGGTCATCGTCGACGGCGGCCCGCCGCAGGTCGCCGCCGCCTCCCGGGCGCTTGCGGACCTGGGCATCGACGACATCTACGTCGTCGGCCTGGCCAAGCGGCTGGAGGAACTGTGGCTGCCCGATGACGAGTTCCCGGTGATCCTGCCGCGGGCCTCCCACGCGCTGTACATGGTCCAGCGGATCCGCGACGAGGCGCACCGTTTCGCCATCACCTTCCACCGCCAGAAGCGCTCGGCCTCGATGACCACCTCACTACTTGACACCATCAACGGCCTGGGACCGGCCAAGCGCGACGCCCTGCGCAAGCACTTTGGCTCGATGAAAAAGATGCGCGCCGCCTCCGTCGAGGAACTCACGGCCGTTCCCGGCATCGGCCCGGTGCTTGCCGCCACGGTGCATGAGGCGCTGGCCGCCGCAGGCACCGGTGCGCCGGCAGTGAACATGACGACCGGAGAGGTACTTGACTAGCAGGTTGGGCGCGCAAAGGCGACTAGGCTAGGGGTCATGACCTCCGAGCTTGCCCCCGTGAAACCTCCCGAGTCCGAACTTCTGGTGATAACCGGCATGTCGGGTGCCGGCCGCACCACCGCCGCCCACGCGCTGGAAGACCACGGATGGTACGTGGTGGAAAACCTCCCCCCGACGCTGCTGGGCATGCTCACCGAGATCGTGGCCCACTCCGGGGGATCGATCCCCAAGCTCGCGGTGGTGATGGACGTGCGCTCCAAGTCGCTCTTCCCGCAGCTGCGCGAGAACCTGAACGCGCTGACCAGCGCCGGCATCGCCTACCGGGTGCTCTTCCTTGACGCGGCCGACGACCTTCTGGTGCGCCGCTTCGAGCAGGGCCGGCGCCCTCACCCCTTGCAGGAGGACGAGCGGATCGTCGACGGGATCAACCGCGAACGCGAGGTGCTGCGCGAGCTGAAGGAAGCCGCGGAGATCGTCGTGGACACCACCGAGATGTCGGTGCACGACCTGGCGCGCTCGATCACCGAGCTCTTCTCCGAGTCGGGCCCCATCGTGCTGCGGCTGAACGTGATGAGCTTCGGCTTCAAGTACGGGCTGCCCACCGATGCCAACTACGTGGCGGATGTCCGCTTCATCCCCAACCCGCACTGGGTCCCGGAACTTCGCCCGCACACCGGCAAGGAAAAGCAGGTCTCCGACTACGTGCTGTCGGCCAAGGGGGCGGCGGAATTCATCGAGCGCTACATCGGCGCCCTGGAACCGGTCTTCGAGGGCTACCGCCGGGAAAACAAGCACTACGCCACCATCGCGGTGGGCTGCACCGGCGGCAAGCACCGTTCCGTGGCCACGGCCGAGGAGATCGGGCGCCGGCTGGCCCAGCTGCCAAGCGTGCGGGTCAACATCACGCACCGGGACCTGGGGCGCGAGTAGTCCACCATGGCGTTTTTCACCGGCCCCATCCCCATCCAGCCCCCCGCACGTTCCGCCGAGGACAACCAGGTGGTGCGCGTCGTCGCCCTCGGCGGCGGCCACGGTCTCTCCGCCTCGCTGTCGGCGTTGCGCCGGCTCACCACCGACTTGACCGCCGTTGTCACGGTCGCCGACGACGGGGGCTCCTCCGGGCGCCTGCGCGAGGAACTCGACGTGCTGCCACCCGGGGACCTGCGCATGGCCCTTGCAGCCTTGTGCGATGACACCGACTGGGGGAGGACCTGGCGCGATGTCATGCAGCACCGCTTCACCTCCAAGCCGGGCACCAACGCCACGCTGGACCAGCACGCTGTCGGCAACCTGCTGATCGTGGCCCTGTGGGAATTGCTCAAGGACCCGGTGGCGGGGCTGCGCTGGGCAGGTGCACTGCTGGGCGCCCGCGGCCAGGTGCTGCCCATGAGCACCACCCCGCTGACCATCACCGGGGACGTGCTGCAGGAGGACGCCGGCACCGGTCTGGTGCGCAGGCGCATCTCCGGCCAGGCGAACCTGGCCGAGGCAGGGGAGAGCGCGCTGGTTTCCAATGTGCGCCTGGAACCCGCCGACGCCGCCGCCTGCACCGAGGCGCTTGACGCCATCGAGCTGGCTGACTGGGTCGTGTTGGGCCCCGGCTCCTGGTACACCTCGGTGCTGCCCCACCTGCTGCTGCCGGAAATGCGCGAAGCGCTGCAACAAACCCCTGCCCGCCGGCTGCTGACCATGAACCTCTCCACGACCACCGCCGAGACCGGAGGGATGGATGCGGCGGCGCACCTCGAGGTCATCTCCAGGTACGCTCCACAGCTGCGCCTGGACGCCGTATTGGCCGACCCGACGACGATTTCCGACCACGAGGCCTTCACCCAGGCCGCCGCCCGGCTAGGTGCCCGCACGTTTTTCGGTAAAGTAGGGGTTGGTGCCGGACGAGCAGTCCACGACCCCTTGAGACTTGCCGCCGCCTACCACGACGTGTTCACCACGTTCAGCACAGACGAGCCCAGCAGTTAGGAAACAATCCATGGCACTGACGGCTTCCGTCAAGGACGAGCTGTCCCGGCTTGAGATTCGGAGATCCTCCGAACGCAAGGCTGAGGTATCCACCATGCTGCGATTCTGCGGTGGACTCCACATCATCTCCGGACGCATCGTCATCGAGGCCGAGGTCGACCTCGCCTCCACCGCCCGGCGGCTTCGTGCCGCCATCGCCGAAGTCTACGGACACACCTCTGAAATCATCGTCGTCTCCGGCGGCGGCCTGCGCCGCGGCAACCGCTACGTGGTCAGGGTCGTCCGCGACGGCGAGTCCCTGGCGCGCCAGACCGGCCTGCTCGACGGGCGCGGCCGCCCCGTGCGCGGATTGCCCTCGGTCATCGTCAACGGTTCCACCGCCGACGCCGAGGCCGTGTGGCGCGGAGCGTTCCTCTCCCACGGCTCGCTGACCGAACCCGGGCGGTCCTCCGCACTGGAAATCACCTGCCCCGGCCCCGAATCGGCGCTCGCTCTGGTCGGTGCCGCGCGGCGCCTGGGCCTGGTGGCCAAGGCGCGCGAGGTCCGCGGCGTTGACCGCGTGGTCATCCGCGACGGCGAGGCCATTGCGCAGCTGCTCACCCGCATGGGCGCCCACGATGCGTTGATGGTCTGGGAGGAGCGCCGCATGCGCAAGGAAGTCCGTGCCACGGCCAACCGGCTGGCCAACTTCGACGACGCCAACCTGCGCCGCTCGGCCCAGGCGGCCGTTGCCGCCGGTGCCAGGGTCGACCGCGCGCTGGAAATCCTCGGCGAGGAAGTCCCCGAGCACCTCAAGTACGCCGGAGCCCTGCGCGTGGCGCACAAGCAGGCCAGCCTCGATGAGCTTGGCCGCATGGCGGAGCCGCCCATGACCAAGGACGCGATCGCCGGGCGGATTCGCCGGCTCTTGGCCATGGCCGACAAAAGAGCTTCCGAGTTGGGAATACCCGGCACCGAGGCGAGCGTTCCCTTGGATATGCTGGAGCACTGAAACCACGAGTTTTCCGCCAGCTGCGCGGAGATGCAGTAACGAAGAAGAGTGCGCCCGCGTCCCGCTGGGTGCCGAAGAGAATGAGGAGTCATTTTGGCTATTTATACCTTGCCTGAGCTGCAGTACGATTACGCGGCCTTGGAGCCGAACATTTCGGCGCGGATCATGGAGCTGCACCACTCGAAGCACCATGCTGCCTATGTGGCCGGTGCGAACACGGCGTTGGAGCAGCTGGCCGAGGCGCGGGAGAAGGGCGAGTTCGGGAACGTTCCGAAGTTGTCCAAGGACCTGGCGTTCCACTTGGGTGGTCACACGAACCACTCGATCTTCTGGAACAACCTTTCCCCGGAGGGCGGGGACAAGCCCGAGGGCGAGTTGGCTGCGGCGATTGACGACGCGTTTGGTTCCTTTGACGCTTTCCGTGCGCACTTCACGGCCGCGGCGATGAGCCTGCAGGGTTCGGGTTGGGCGTTGCTGGGCTTTGAGGGCCTGGGTGGCCAGTTGGTCATCGAGCAGTTGTATGACCAGCAGGGCAACGTGCCGGTGGCGACGACTCCGTTGTTGATGTTGGACATGTGGGAGCACGCGTTCTACCTGGATTACGTGAATGTGAAGGCCGATTACGTGAAGGCTTTCTGGAACATCGTGAACTGGGCCGATGTTTCGGCCCGCTTCGAGGCGGCGCGTGCCGGTGCCCCGAAGCTTGTCGTCCCCGGCAAGTAATCCGAGGACTTGGAGACGTAAGCCTCCTCACATTTATCGCCTCTATGGCGTAAGATGTAAACATCGAGTTTTGCGTGTCTTGCGGTTAATTCCGCAAGACACGCAATAACCCGGTCAGCATCCCAGCTGACGACACAACGGAGTGTCCAATTTTTTCCAAGCCACTCCGTTTCCTGTGTCCCAACACCGGGGCCCTCTTTTCGCGGCAGTGGCAACACCACTCTGTTTAGGAGAAATACACGTGACTACCCGTGTTGGCATTAACGGTTTCGGACGCATTGGTCGCAACTTCCTGCGAGCCAGCCTGGCTCATGGCGCAGACATCGAAGTTGTTGCAGTAAACGACCTGGGGTCCATCAACGACCTGGCCATGCTGGTCAAGTACGACTCGATCATGGGCCGCCTGGAAGAAGACGTGACCGTCGACGGCGCCTTCATCGTTGTGGGAAAGAAGCGCATCAAGGTCCTCTCGCAGAAGGATCCCGCCCACCTGGGCTGGGGCGAACTGGGAGTGGACGTCGTCATCGAGTCCACCGGCTTCTTCACGAAGGCCGCGGATGCCGAGAAGCACCTGCAGGCAGGCGCCAAGAAGGTCATCATTTCTGCGCCGGCTTCCAAGGAAGACATCACCATTGTCATGGGTGTCAACCACGAGAAGTACGAGGCCGACAAGCACCACATCATCTCGAACGCCTCCTGCACCACCAACTGCCTGGGCCCCGTGGCCAAGGTCCTCAACGACCAGTTCGGCATCGTCGACGGCCTGATGACCACCATCCACGCCTACACCGCGGACCAGCACCTGCAGGATTCCCCGCACAAGAAGGATCCGCGCCGCGCACGCGCCGCCGCCTTGAACATGATCCCGACCTCCACCGGTGCAGCGAAGGCCATCGGCCTGGTCCTCCCGGAGCTCAAGGGCAAGCTCAACGGCTACGCCATGCGCGTCCCGGTCCCGACCGGCTCGGCCACCGACCTCACCGTGAACCTGGCCCGCGAGGCCTCCGTCGAGGAGATCAACGAGGCCTTCAAGAAGGCAGCGGAAGAGGGTCCGCTCAAGGGCTTCCTGAAGTACTCCGAGGATCCGCTGGTCTCCACCGACATCGTCCACGATCCGCACTCCGCGGTCTTCGATGCCGGCCTGACTTCCGTCATCGGCACCACCGCGAAGGTCGTCGCCTGGTACGACAACGAGTGGGCCTACTCGACCCGACTTGTTGACCTCACCGTTTATGTCGGCGCGCGTCTCGGTTAGTCCCGGACTCTTCCGATAGCCTAGTCAAATGACTTCCCACACTCTCGACGAATTGATCGCCGATGGTGTCCTTGGGCGGCGCGTTCTGGTCCGCAGCGACCTGAACGTGCCGCTCGATGGCCTCACCGTCACCGACGATGGGCGTATTCGCGCCTCCATACCCGTGGTGCAGAAGCTGGCCGTGGCCGGCGCACGCGTCATTGTCATGGCTCACCTGGGTCGCCCCAAGGGCGAACCCGACCCCCAGTACTCCATTGCCCCGGCGTCCACCCGGCTCGCCGAGCTCTCCGGGCTCGACGTGCGCACGGCCACCGACGTCGTGGGCCCCTCGGCCCGCCAACTGGCCGGGGAACTGACCGACGGCGCCGTCCTGGTCCTGGAAAACGTGCGCTTCGATGCGCGCGAGACCTCCAAAGACGCCTCGGCGCGCGCCGAATTCGCGGCGGAGCTCGCCGCGCTGACCGGCGAAGACGGCGCGTACATCAACGACGCCTTCGGTGCGGTGCACCGCAAGCACGCCTCGGTCTTCGACATCGCCGCACTGCTGCCGGCCTACCAGGGCGACCTGGTGGCCACCGAGGTGAAGGTCCTCAAGACCCTCACCGAGGCTCCCAAGCGCCCCTACGTGGTCGTGCTGGGCGGGTCCAAGGTCTCGGACAAGCTTGCCGTCATCGACAACCTGCTGGGCCGCGCCGACCACCTGCTGATCGGCGGCGGCATGGCCTTCACCTTCCTCAAGGCCCAGGGCCACGAGGTCGGCGGGTCCCTGTTGGAGGAAGACCAGCTCGAGACCTGCCGCGGCTACCTCAAGCGCGCCAAGGAACTGGGCTGCGACATCGTGCTGCCCACCGACGTGGTCGTGGCCTCCAAGTTCGGGGCAGATGCCGAGCACGAGGTGCTGGCCGCGGACAACATCACCGGCGGTGCCTTCGGCGCCACCGGCCTGGGCCTGGACATCGGTCCGGATTCCGGGGAGAAGTTCGCCAGCTACATCCGCAGTGCCAACACGGTGTTCTGGAACGGCCCGATGGGGGTCTTCGAGATCCCGGCGTTCGCCAACG
Source organism: Paeniglutamicibacter sulfureus (assembly GCF_030512175.1). GTDB lineage: Bacteria > Actinomycetota > Actinomycetes > Actinomycetales > Micrococcaceae > Paeniglutamicibacter > Paeniglutamicibacter sulfureus. The sequence goes on from NZ_JAULBL010000002.1 coordinate 2,883,902, forward strand.
GCACCCGTGCCGTTGCCGGTGCGCTGTCCGACTCGGAGGCATTCAGCGTCGTCGGCGGCGGCGACTCCGCCGCGGCCGTGCGCACGCTGGGTTTCCACGATGACGACTTCGGACACATTTCCACCGGCGGCGGTGCCTCCCTTGAGTACCTCGAGGGCAAGGAACTGCCTGGCCTGACTGCCTTGGAGGCGCGTAAGTGACCACATCCACGAATGGAAAATTCGACCGGAAGCCGCTGATTGCCGGCAACTGGAAGATGAACATGGACCACGTCCAAGGCATCACGCTTTTGCAGAAGCTGGCTTGGACCCTTGCCGACGCCGAGCACGACTTCGAGCGGGTCGAGGTGGCGGTCTTCCCGCCGTTCACCGACCTGCGCGGCGTGCAGACACTGACCATGGGTGACAACCTGCCGGTGCGCTACGGCGCCCAGGACCTCTCGGCGCAGGACTCCGGTGCCTACACCGGGGAAATCTCCGGGCAGTTCCTCTCACGGCTCGGTTGCGCCTACGTGCTGGTGGGCCACAGTGAGCGCCGTGCGCTGCACGGGGAGTCCAACGAGCTGCTGGCCACCAAGGTCGCCGCAGCGTACCGCCACGGGCTGGTCCCGGTATTGTGCGTGGGCGAGGGACTTGAGATCCGCCAGGCCGGCACCCACGTTGAATACACGCTGGAGCAGTTGCGCGGTTCGCTGGCAGGCATCACCGCCGAGCAGGCCGAGACCCTGGTGGTGGCCTACGAACCGGTGTGGGCGATTGGCACCGGCGAGGTGGCGGGACCGGCCGACGCGCAGGAACTCTGCGCGGCAATCCGCACCGAGCTCGCGCAGCTCTTCGGCGACGAGACGGCCTCCAAGGTCAGGGTCCTTTACGGCGGTTCGGTGAAGGCGTCGAACGTGGCGCAGATCCTGGCCGAACGCGATGTCGACGGCGTGTTGGTCGGAGGGGCATCCTTGGACGCCGCCGAGTTTGCTAATATTGTTAGGTTCGAGCACCACCTGGTGACCGACTAATCGCCACCGAGCTGATTGAAGGGCAATTATGGACGTCATCAAGTTGGTTTTGCAGATTTTGCTGCTCATCACGAGCCTGCTGCTCACGCTGCTGATCCTGCTGCACAAGGGTCGCGGCGGCGGCATGTCAGACATGTTCGGCGGTGGCATGACCACCTCGCTGGGTTCTTCCGGCGTCGCCGAGCGCAACCTCAACCGGGTGACCATCGTCCTGGGCATCATCTGGGCCGTCGTCATCATCGGGCTGGGCCTGGTTATGCGCTTCAGCGTGGAGTCCTAGCCCCCGGCACCCCCAGCAGCACAACGCGCGGCCCGCCCTCGTCGAATCGACGAGGGCGGGCCGCGCTTTTGCGTTTGCCGGCTGTTGCTAGATCAGTGCCGCGGCGGCGGCATCCATGAGCCACCAGGTGCCCTGCGTGCCGGCGACCCCCGAGGCAGGGACGCGTTCACGTGTCACGGGAGCCTCGCCGAGGGCGACTCCTGCGGCCGGCGCCTTGTCGGCGCCCGCCACCACGAGCCACACCGCGCGGGCGGTGTTGATGGCATCAAAGGTCAGCGAGACGCGCATCGGCGGCGGCTTGGGCGAATCGTGGACGCCGATGACGGAGACCCCGGTGCGGGTGGCGCCCTCGTGGTCGGGGAAGAGCGACGCGACGTGCGAATCCGGGCCCATGCCCAGCATCAGCACGTCGAAGACGGGCAGCGCGCCCGCGGTGCCCTCGGCGGCGGCTTCCTCGGCCAGCAGCTGCGCGTAGGCCCCGGCGGCGAGTTCGGGGGTGGCGAAGTCGTCGGGGGAGCCCATCGGGTGCACCCGGCCGCGGTCCAGCCCGTGGCCGTCGAGCACGCCCAGGAGCACCTCGGCCTGCACGGCGTTGCGGTCGGGGGAACCGGATTCGACGAAGCGCTCGTCGCCCCAGTAGATGTTCACCCGCGACCAGTCCACAGCGCCGAGGGCAGGGGAGGCGGCCACCTGTTCCAGGGACTTGATGCCCAGTGTGCCGCCGGTGAGCACGATGCTCGCCTCGCCGCGTGCGGCCTGCGCGTCGAGGATCGCGGTGACGAGCCGGGCCGCGACGGCCGCCGCGGTGGCTGGCAGGTCGGGATGGATGACGACGTGTCGCCTAGCGTTCACTGGCACGGATGCTCCTCAGGTTGGTGCGCTTCAGACCCTCGCGCACGACCTCGCCGAATACCTCGTCCGGATCCAGGCGACGCATTTCCTCGGCCAGGCAGTCTGCCACGGGGCGCTGCGGCAAGGAAATCAGCTGGGCCTTCTGGCCCGGCTGGTACAACTCGGCCACGTCCCCCGGAGGACGGGTCAGCTCGACGTCCCCGGAGGGCAGGGAAAAGCGCACGGAGCGTACACCGGTGCCCTCGGGGGAGGAGGCAAGGGTCACCGGGATCTTCAGGCACAGCCGCAGCCAGGCCGCGAGCAGCACGGTGGAGGGGGAATCCACGGCACCGGTGACGGTCGCCGCGGTGACCTGCGCCGGGTCCAGCTGGTCGAAGACCGAGGCCAGCTGGGCGCGCCAGAGCGTCAGCCGGGTCCAGGCCAGGTCGGTGTCGCCTGCACGGTAGGATTCGGCGAGCGAGAAGAGCGCGGCCCGTGGATCCGTCTCGGCACCGGAATCGGTGATGCGGCGGTGCGCGATCTTCCCCAGCGGGCTGCCGGCGGCGTCCTTCGGCACCCCGTGCGGCCACCAGGCCACGATCGGGGCGTCGGGCAGCAGCAGCCCGGAGACCAGGGACTCGTCCACGTGCGCGTCGGGCCCGAAGGTGTGCAGCACGATGACTTCGGCGGCGCCGGCGTCCCCGCCCAGGCGGATCTGGGCGTCCAGCCGGGTCCTGCCGTCGGCAGCGCCCTGGACCACCACCACGATGCGGCAGGGGTGTTCGCGGCTGGCCAGGGAGGCAGCTGCAATGGCGTCTTCCTCGTACCCGGCACTGGTGATCACCAACAGGGTCAGCACGCGGGAGAGCGCCGAGGATCCCCCGGCCCGGCGCATGGTGACCAGCTCCTTGGAGATCTTCGAGGTCGTGGTGTCTTGCATCTGCACTATCATGGGCGGCGCCATGTCCTTCCGTCGCGGGCCATCAATTCGTCGGCCGAGGCCGGGCCCCAGGAGCCGGGGGCGTAGGGTTCGGGCTGTTCGGGCAGCGACGCCCAGTGCTCCTCGAACGGGTCAAGGATGCGCCAGGACTGCTCGACTTCCTCGTGGCGGGGGAACAGCGGGGGCTCGCCCAGCAGCACGTCGAGGATCAGCCGCTCGTAGGCCTCCGGGGAGGACTCGGTGAACGCGTGCCCGTAGCCAAAGTCCATGGTCACGTCGCGCACCTCCATCGAGGTCCCGGGGACCTTGGAGCCGAAGCGGATGGTCACGCCTTCGTCGGGCTGGACCCGGATGACGATGGCGTTCTGCCCGAACACGTCGTCCTTGTGGTCGGTGAAGAGCAGGTTCGGGGCGCGCTTGAACGCCACGGCGATCTCGGTGACCCGGCGGCCCAGGCGCTTGCCGGCGCGCAGGTAGAACGGCACCCCGGCCCAGCGGCGGGTGTTGATCTCCAGCTTGATGGCCGCGTAGGTCTCGGTCTTGGACGCGGGGTTGAAGCCCTCCTCGTCCAGGAAGCCGGTGACCTTCTCCCCGCCCTGCCAGCCGGAGGTGTACTGGCCGCGGGCACTTGCCTGCGCAAGGTCTTCGGGCAGCCGCACGGCGGCCAGGATCTTTTCCTTCTCGCTGCGCAGGTGCTCGGCGTCGAAGGAGATCGGTTCCTCCATGGCCGTCAGCGCCAGCAGCTGCAGCAGGTGGTTCTGGATGACGTCGCGGGCCGCGCCCACCCCGTCGTAGTAACCCGCGCGCCCGCCGATGCCGATGTCCTCGGCCATGGTGATCTGCACGTGGTCCACGTGGTTGGCGTTCCACAGCGGCTCGAAGAGCTGGTTGGCGAAGCGCATGGCCAGCAGGTTCTGCACCGTCTCCTTGCCCAGGTAGTGGTCGATGCGGAAGACAGCGTCGGGCGGGAAGACCGACTCGACGATTTCGTTCAGCTCGCGGGCGGACGCCAGGTCGTGGCCGAAGGGCTTTTCGATGACCACCCGTGACCAGCCGGCGTCGGCGGAGTCGTCGTTCGCCAGCCCGTGCCGCGAGAGCTGCTCGCAGACGGTTTCGAAGGAATTCGGCGGGATCGAGAGGTAGAAGGCGTGGTTCTTGCCGGTGCTGCGGCTTTTTGCCAGGTCGTCGAGGGTCTCGCGCAGCGCGATGAACGCTTCGTCGTCGTCGAACCCGCCGGAGATGAACCGGAACCCGCTGGCCAGCTGCTCCCACACGGTCTCGTTGAAGGGGGTGCGTGCGTGGTCCTTGACCCAGGCCTTGGCCTCGGCGGCGAACTGCTCCGCGCTCCAGGGGCGGCGTCCGAAGCCGACGACGGCGAAGTTCGGCGGCAGCAGGCCGCGGTTGGCCAGGTCGTAGACGGCGGGCATGAGCTTCTTGCGGGCCAGGTCGCCCGTGATGCCGAAGAACACCAGGGCGGAGGGCCCGGCGATGCGGTCAAGCCGCCGGTCCCGGCGGTCACGCAGGGGATTGTGGTGGTTGCGCACGGGGCGCCGAGCGGACTCAAGCATCAAGATCGGGACCTTCGGATGTTGGGAGGGGGGAACTTAAACAGGGGTGCGCACACCGGGTGCGGGGGATGCACCCGGTGTGCGGCGGAAGGAACGGAGGATCAGGCCTGGGCCATCTCCCGCGCCAGCTTGTCCAATTGCCGGATGCCGGCTTCCTTGTCCGTCAGGTGCAGGCGCAGCACCGGGCGACCCAGGTCGGCCAGTACCTGCGCATCGCCGCTGGCCTGGGCGGCAATCAGCTCGCCGAAGGTGAAGGCCCGCTCCGGAATGGACAGGTCCATCGAGGACTCCGCGGTGAGCTGAAGGTAGGCGCCCACGCGCGGTCCGCCCTTGTGGAACTGTCCGGTGGAGTGCAGGAAGCGCGGCCCCCACCCGAAGGTCACCGGGCGGTTGGCGGCGGCGGCAAGCAACGGACGGATGTTCTCCAGCTCGATGTCCGACCGGCGGTCCAGGTAGGCGTGGATGCCGAGGTAGCCGTTGGACGGCATCGCGGCAACCAGGGCCGCCAGGGCGCCGGCGAGCGAATCGACGCCATCGAGCAAGCCCGCGGAAGCACGGACCTCGATGGCGCCGTCGCTGAACGCGGCCGGAACGGATTCCGGGGTTCCTTCCAACAGCGAGCGGGCGGCAACCTTGGCGGCCTCCACGTCGGGCTGGTCGAACGGGTCGATGCCCAGCAGACGCCCGGCCACGGCGGTCGCGTACTCCCACAGCAGCATCTGCGCGCCCAAGGCGCCGGAGAGCGCGACCGAGGCGGCCTCGGCGTCGATGTCCTCGTCGGTGAGCAGGCCGGTGTCGGCGACCAGGCGGATCTGCAGGAAGTCGGCAGCCGCGCTGATCGTTTCCGGTGCCCGGTCCTCCACGACAACCGGCAGCATGCCGGTCTGCTCCTTGCCGGTGGATTCTGAGATGAGCTGTTCCGCCCAGTCGGCGAAACCTGCCAGTCCCGAGCCCTCGTCGGCGAAGATGAGCTTGTCGCGCAGGGGGCTCGTGCCGGCCATTGCGGCGCCCAGGGCCAGGGCGATGTTGTCCTCGTCGTCCTCGGCCAGGAACTCGGCCGCGGCCGCGGCCTCGTCCAGGAAGGCCTCGATGTCGACGCCCGCCAGGCCGGCGGGAACCAGCCCGAAGGCGGTCAGCGCCGAGTAGCGCCCGCCCACGGACGGGTCGGCGTTGAACACCGCGCGGTAGCCCGCCTTGCGGCTTGCCTCGTCCATCGGCGAGCCCGGGTCGGTGACCACGATGATGCGCGAGGCGGCATCGAGGCCGGCGTCGTTGAACGCCTGCTCGAAGACCCGGCGCTGCGAGTCGGTCTCCACCGTGGAGCCGGACTTGGAGGCAACCACCAGGGCGGTGGTGGCCAGGCGGTCGGCGAGGATGCCGGCGACCATTTCCGGGTCGGTGGAGTCGCAGACGACCAGCTCGACGTCGTTGGTCGCGCAAATGACCTCGGGCGCCAGGGAGGATCCGCCCATGCCGGCAAGCACGATGCGGTTCACCCCTTCGGCGCGCAGCTCGTCGCGCAGTGCCAGGATGGCGGGTACCAGGGCGCGGGAGTTTTCCGGCGCGTCGACCCAGCCCAGGCGGACGGAGGCCTCGGCGCGGGCCGACTCGACCCACACGGTCGCGTCCTTGGCGGCGATGCGGCTGGCGACCTTCTCGGCCACCAGCGACGGCACATGTGCCTCGATGGCCGCCTGCGCGGCCCCCGTGGCTATGAACCCCAGGGAACTCATTTCACGTTCGCGTTCTTGAGCGAGGCCTCGAGGTCGGTCAGCAGTTCGTTCCAGGCGGCCTCGAACTTCTGAAGTCCCTCGACCTCGAGCTTGGCCACGACGTCGTTGTAGCTCACGCCCAGGGCCGCCAGCGCGTCAAGCACCGCGTTGGCCTCGGCGTAGCTGCCGGACACAGTGTTCCCGCTGATTTCTGCGTGGTCGGCGGTGGCCTCGAGGGTCTTTTCCGGCATGGTGTTGACGGTGTTCGGGGCGCACAGCTCGGTGACGTAGAGGGTGTCCGGCAGGGCCGGGTCCTTCACGCCGGTGGAGGCCCACAGCGGGCGCTGGGCGTTGGCGCCGGCCGCGGCCAGGACGTTCCAGCGCTCGGAGGTGAAGGTCTCCTCGTAGACCTGGTAGGCCAGGCGGGCGTTGGCGACGCCGGCCTTGCCGCGCAGGGCCAGTGCTTCGTCGGTGCCGATGGCGTTCAGGCGCGCATCGATCTCGGTGTCCACGCGGGAGACGAAGAAGGAAGCGACCGAGTGCAGCTTGGACAGGTCATGCCCGTTGGCCTTGGCTGCCTCCAGGCCGATGAGGAAGGCGTTGATGACAGCGCGGTAGCGCTCCAGCGAGAAGATCAGCGTGACGTTCACGGAGATGCCTGCCGCCAGGGTCTCGGCGATGGCCTCCAGGCCCTCGACGGTTGCCGGGATCTTGACCAGCACGTTCTCGCGGCCGACCATCTCGTGCAGGACCTTGGCCTCGGCGATGGTCTCGGCGGTCTTGCGGGCCAGGCGCGGGTCGACCTCGATGGAAACGCGTCCGTCGACGCCGCCGCTTGCTGCGGCGATCGGTGCGAACAGGTCGCAGGCCGCGGCGACGTCGTCGCTGGTGATCTTGAAGACGGCTTCCTCGGCGTCCATGCCGGCTGCCGCCAGCTCGGCGACCTGGGCCGCGTAGGACTCGCCGTCCTGCAGTGCGGCGTGGAAGATCGAGGGGTTGGTGGTGACCCCGACGACGTTCTTTTCCTTGATCAGGGCCTCGAGCGAACCGGAGGTCAGGCGTTCGCGGGAGAGGTCATCGAGCCAGATCGAGACGCCGGCGTCCGAAAGGGCCTGGGTGTTTGCGTTGCTCACGGTAAAAATCCTTTGCGTGTTGGGGGGTGTTACTTGGCGGCCGAGATGGAATCGAGGGCGGCGGCGGTGATGGCCTCCGCGGTGATCCCGAACTCGGTGAAGAGGCGCTTGTAGTCTGCCGAGGCGCCGTAGTGGTCAAGGGAGATGATGCGTCCGGCATCGCCCACCAGCTCGCGCCAGCCCTGGGCCACGCCGGCCTCGACCGAGACGCGGGACTTGACGGCGGCGGGCAGCACGGATTCGCGGTAGGCGGCATCCTGTTGGTTGAACCATTCCAGGCACGGGATGGAGACCACGCGGGCGGGTACGCCCTGGGCCTGCAGGGCCTCGCGGGCCTCGATGGCCAGGGAGACCTCGGAGCCGGTTCCCAGCAGCAGCACCTCGGGGGCGACGACCTCGCCGTTGGCGGTGGCGTCGGCGAGCACATAGGCGCCCTTTTCGACACCCTCGGCCGAGCCGAAGCCCAGCTGTGCACGGTCGTAGACCGGGAGGTTCTGGCGAGAGAGGACGATGCCGGCGGGATTGGACGTGGTTTCCAGGATCTTCTTCCACGCGTAGGAGACCTCGTTGGCATCCGCCGGGCGGACCACGTCAAGGTTCGGGATGGCGCGCAGGGAAGCCAGCTGCTCGACCGGCTGGTGCGTCGGTCCGTCCTCGCCCAGGCCGATGGAGTCGTGCGTCCACACGTAGATGGATGGCACGCCCATCAGCGCGGAGAGGCGGATGGCCGGGCGCTGGTAGTCGGAGAAGATCAGGAAGGTGCCCGAGTAGGCGCGGGTCGGGGAAGCCAGCGTGATGCCGTTGACGATCGAGGCGGCAGCGTGCTCGCGGATGCCGAAGTGCAGCACCCGGCCGTAGGGGTTGCCCTTCCAGGAATCGGTGGAACGCGATTCCGGGATGAAGGACGGTGCGCCCTCGATGGTGGTGTTGTTCGAGCCGGCCAGGTCGGCCGAGCCACCCCAGAGCTCGGGCAGTACGCCGGCGACGGCGTTGATGACCTTGCCGGAGGCCGAACGGGTGGCGACGTCCTTGCCGGGCTCGAAGACCGGCAGGTTCTCGTCCCAGCCGGCCGGCAGCTCGCCGGATTCCAGGCGCGCCAGCAGGGCGGCGTTTTCCGGGTTGGCGTTCGACCAGGCGTCGAAGCCTTCCTGCCAGGTGGCGCGGGCGGCGGTGCCGCGCTCCTGCACGGAGCGGGCGTGGGCCAGGACTTCGTCCGCGATCGCGAAGTTGGCTTCCGGGTCGAAGCCCAGGGCGGTCTTCAAGCCTGCAACCTCGGTGCCGCCGAGCTTGGAACCGTGGATGCCGCCGGTGTCGGCCTTGGTCGGCGAGGGCCAGCCAATGACGGTGCGCAGGGAAATGATCGAGGGACGGTTGCTCTCGGCCTTGGCGGCGCGCAGGGCGGCGTCGAGCTCGGCCAGGTCCTCGACGTAGTTCCCGGTCTTGGTCCAGTCCACGCGCTGGGTGTGCCAGCCGTAGGCCTCGTAGCGGCCGAGCACGTTTTCGGTGAACGCCACGTCGGTGTCGTCTTCGATGGAGATGTGGTTCTCGTCATAGACCACGACGAGATTGCCGAGTTCCTGGTGGCCGGCCAGCGAGGAGGCCTCGGAGGTGACGCCCTCCTGCAGGTCGCCGTCGGAGGCGATGACCCACACGGTGTGGTCGAAGGGGCTGGTGCCGGCGGGCGCGTCGGCGTCAAGCAGGCCGCGCATGCGGCGCTGGGCGTAGGCGAAGCCCACGGCCGAGGCCAGGCCCTGGCCGAGCGGACCGGTGGTGATTTCCACGCCGGCGGTGTGGCCGAATTCCGGGTGCCCGGGGGTCTTGGCGCCCCAGGTGCGCAGTGCCTCGAGGTCTTCGAGCTCCAGGCCGTAGCCGGAGAGGAAGAGCTGCAGGTACAGGGTCAGCGAGGTGTGCCCGGGGGAGAGCACGAAGCGGTCGCGGCCGATCCAGGCCGGATCGGACGGGTCGTGGCGCAGGTGCTGCTGGAAGAGCAGGTACGCGGCCGGGGCCAGCGAGATCGCCGTTCCGGGGTGGCCGTTTCCAACCTTCTCGACCGCATCCGCGGCGAGCACGCGGGCCGTGTCGACGGCTCGCTGGTCAAGATCGGTCCAAGCGAATTCGCTGTTTTCTGCTAGTGGCGCCACGTTGTGGGTCCTCCCTGTACGGTGTGCATTTCAAAGTCATGTGGTTGCGGGGCATCCCGCCCTGTAAGCACAACGCCGCCGTCCATCCAATGATTCACGGGACGGTTTCGGCGGCGGCGCAACGGTTCCAGCTTAGCGCCATTGGCCTCAAAAATGCCCGTTTGAGACCGCTTGTTGAGGCATGGCGAAAACTATTGTTGCCGGAGATTGCCGGCGGGCGCGCCCGCGTGTCGCCCGCGCGGAAAGATCGCGGCCCATTTCTACGTGCTGTAAAAGGGTATGCTAGAGGGTGATTGTCCTTATTGACCCCCGTAGAACTGAGTAGATGTCTGTGAAGACCGTGTCCGTTGACTCCGCAACGAGGGCCCGTGCAGCTCGTCAGCCGAATGAATCGGTTGGCGACTTCGTGTCGCGAAAGGCCAAGGCCTATGTGGCCCTGACCAAGCCTCGCGTCATTGAACTCCTGCTCGTGACCACGCTGCCGACCATGATGTTCGCCGAACGCGGTTTCCCCTCGATTTCGCTGGTGCTGGCCACCTTGCTGGGTGGGGCCATGGCTGCCGGGGCATCTGGCTCCTTCAACTGCTACATCGACCGCGACATGGACAAGGTCATGAAGCGCACCAAGGGGCGCCCGCTGGTCACCGGCGAGGTCACCCCGCGCGAGGCGTTGATCTTCTCCTACGCACTTGGCTTCGCGTCGCTGGCGGTGCTCTGGTTCGGAACGAACCCGCTGACCACCGCACTCGGCCTGGCTGCAATCCTCTTCTACGTGGTGCTGTACACGCTGATCCTCAAGCGCCGGACCGCACAGAACATCGTATGGGGCGGGATCGCCGGCTGCATGCCCGTGCTCATTGCCTGGGCAGCGGTCACCAACAAGATCGAATGGCCCGCCATCATCTTGTTCCTGATCATCTTCCTGTGGACCCCGCCGCACTACTGGCCGCTGTCCATGAAGTACGCCGACGACTACAACGCCGCACGGGTGCCGATGCTCGGTGCGATTTCCAGTGCCCGCCGGGTCTCGGTGCAGGTTGTCCTGTACGCCTGGGCCACGCTGGTCTGCTCGCTGCTGTTGGTCCCGATGGGCTACGCAGGCATCGTCTACACCGTGCTGGCCGGCGTCTCGGGCCTGTGGTTCGTCTACGAGTGCCACGTGCTCTACCGCGAGGCCCAGCGCGACCATGAGCCGGCGGACATGAACAAGAAGGCCATGAAGGTCTTCCACATCTCCATCACGTACCTGACGCTCGTCTTCGTCGCCCTGGCCATCGACCCGTTCGTGGGCGGCCCGCTCTTCTAGGAAACACGCCAGGGACAAGGCCGAAGCACCGATGGCGGCTCGCACGGGGAAACCCGGGCGGGCCGCCTTCTCGTTGCCCGGCAGTTTCTTCCACGGGCCTTGCGGGGCGGTTCCCCGTCTGACCGGCGTGGCTTGCCGCGCTCGTTCCCGCTGCCTGGTCCACGGGCGATCGGCGTGGAACTGACTTCCGGATATTGCGCGACCGCGAAAACGCCGGCAGGGAGCTCCGGCAGGGAGACCTGGCGGCGACATGCGGTGCAACGCAAAACGCTCGCCCGCGATGCAGGCGGGCGTTTGCTGAACGAAGGGGGGGGAGGTCCTAGAAGGGGAACTTCCCGGTGGTCCGGTCCCAGACGTTGGCGGCTGCCGCTGCCAGCAGCGATGCCCCGAGCATGTGGGCCAGCACCAGGAGGATCGGCAGGCCGGTGAAGTGCTGGACGTAGCCGATAACGCCCTGCAGCAGCACGACTCCGGCCATCAGCAACAGCGGATTGCGCAGCTTCACGTCCGTGGCCCGGCGGAATGCCAGCACCAGGGCAACGACGTTCGCTGCGACCAGCAGGTAGACCGGAACCACGTGGATCCGCGTGACGATGTACGGGTCGAACATGTGGCGCGGGGCATCCGCGTCCCCGGCGTGCGGGCCGGTCCCGGTGACGATGGTGCCCAGCACCAGAGCCAGCGCCGAGGTGGCGAAGATGGTCCAGGCAAGGAAACGCTGCGTGGATCCGGCGGGCGTCCCCAGCGAGGATTCGCCGCGGCGCAGGGCGCCGGTGCGGTTGACCAGCAGGGTGGCGGCCATGACCAGGGCAGCCGAGACCAGGAAGTGCAGGGACACCACCCACGGGTTCAGGTTGGACCAGACGGTGATGCCGCCGATGACCGCCTGGGCGGGGATGACCGCGAGCAGCGCGATCGACAGGCGGTAGATGGTCCTGTGGGTGGAGCGCATGCGCCAGATCGACACGATCATGGCCACCGCGATGGCCGCGAGGATGAAGGTGAGCAGGCGGTTGCCGAACTCGATGAGTCCGTGGATGCCCATTTCCGCAACCGGGGTCATGGATCCGGGCACGCAGTTGGGCCACTGCGAGCAGCCCAGCCCCGACTTGGTCAGGCGCACGGCGCCGCCGGTGACGATGATGCCGATCTGGGATGCGAGGGACGCAATGGCCAGGCGGTGCACCGTGGAGTTCACGGTGGCGGGCAACTTGTCCGTCCAGCGGTTGGCGGCGGGGGAGGTGGTGCTCATGGTGTTGTGCTCCAGGATTCTAGTTCCACTTGAACCAGCGTGTTGCGGCGAAACCGGCAATGATTGTCCATGCCAGCAGGATGAGGATTCCGGCGACCGAGGTGGTTCCGGCGATCAGGGCCGCCCGCAGGGAATCACCCAGGGCGGCGGAGGGCAGTAGGTCGACGATCGGCTGCAGGTATGCAGGTGCCCGGTTGCTGGGGAACAGGATCCCCCCGACCGCGGCCAGCAATACCCAGGCAAGGTTGGTGATGGCCAGGGTGGCCTCGGGGCGCACGGTGCCGGCGACCAGCAGCCCGAGGGCGGTAAACGCCGCGGCGCCCAGCACCAGCAGGGCAATGGCCCAGCCGATGCCAGCCGGCGCCGGCCGCCACCCCAGCAGCAGGGCGGTGCCGCCGATGACGACGACCTGGAGGAACAGGACCACCAGGACCGCTATGACCTTGCCGTAAATCAGACCGGCGCGGCCCAGCGGAGTCGTTGAAAGGAAGCGCAGCACCCCGTAGCGGCGGTCGAAACCGGTGGCGATGCCCTGCCCGGTGAACGCGGTGGACACCACGCACAGGGCCAGAACCCCGGGGGCTGCGGCGTCGATGGGCTTGGCGGCGACGTCCTTGAGCAGGTCGGTGAAGACCAGGCCGAAGAGCGCCATGAGCGGCAAGACCACGGCAACGACGAGTTGTTCCCCGTTGCTGATCATGCCCATGGTCTCGTAGCGCCCCTGGAGCAGGATGCGCTTGAGGGTTCCCTGGGCGTTGGCGGCCGCCGGCGCGGCCTGCATGCTAGTTGGCATTGTTTCCCTTGTCGGCAATCTCCAGGAACACGTCTTCAAGAGTTCGCGGTTGCATTGTCAGTGCGTGGGGCAGGACGCCCTCGCGGGACCACCACGTCGTCAGTTCCGCCAGGTCCCCGGGGGAGCGCACGCCGTCGAGGCGGTAGTGCCCGGGGGAGGCCTCGGTGAGGGTGAGGTGCGGCGGCAGCGGAGGCGGGACCATGGCTGCCGCGGCGGTGAAGTCAACGGCCTGGGTCGCGGTCTCCTGGTCGGCATGGGCGGTGAGTTCCGCGACAGTTCCCTGGGCCACGTTGCGTCCCTCGTGAATGATGTAGACGTAGTCGGAAAGCTTCTGCGCGTCTTCCATGAGATGGGTGGTCAGCACGATGCATTTGCCTGCCTCGCGCAGCTCGCCGATCAGGTCGAAGACCACGTGGCGCGATTGCGGGTCCAGCCCGGCGCTCGGCTCGTCGAGGAAGACAACTTCCGGATCCCCGGCCAGGGCGGCGGCCAGGGCCACCCGCTGCTTCTGGCCGCCAGAGAGCCGGCGGATGGAGGTTGTGGCAAACTCGTTGATGCCCAGGCGCTCGATGAGGGCGTCAAGGTCCGCCGGGTGGCGGTAGAACGAGGCGACGTGGCGCAGCAGCGGGATCGGGCGCAGCGACGGCGGCAGCCCGCCGTCCTGCAGCATGACGCCCACGCGCGAACGCAATGCCGGGCTGGCGCCGTAGGGATCCTCGCCCAACAACCGGACTGTGCCCCCGTTGGGGCGCAGCAGGCCCTGCGCACAGCCAAGGGTGGTGGACTTCCCGGCTCCGTTGGAACCCAGCAGCGTGGTGACGGTTCCGGGGTCGGCCTTGAGGCTGATGCCGTACAAGACGCGCATCATGCGGCCATCCAGGGCGGGGACGGGACCGAAATCTTTGAGCAAGTCCTCGATGACGAGACTTGGAGACACATTGGACACCCAGTTATTCTAGGCCAGGTAGAACTGAGGCGGAGCCGGATGTGGCCCCGGTCTCCACGGCGCACGGTCCCGGCGCCGCCGCGTTACGCCGGTGGCGAGGTAAGCAATGCCTTACTAGACGGGCTGGCTGGATTAGCGCATGCTTGTGTTGTGTATTCATCGAATCAGACAGTGCCGGTCGGCGACGCCCCGGCACACAACATTCCCGCGACAGGGGAAGCCGAAGAACGCACCCGCGACCGAGTCCTGTATTCCGTGTTGGAAGACGGCCCGGTCAGCGCCGCCGAACTGGGCGAGCGCCTGGGCTTTACCCCTGCAGCCGTCCGTCGCCACCTCGATGCGCTCTCCAAGCAGGGGCTCGTCGAGGTCAAGCTCGTGGCCAACCAGCGCACCGGCGCCGGTCGGCCTTCACGCCGCTATGTGCTGTCACACCGCGGCCAAACCAAAATGGGCAACGACTACCTGGATATCGCCACCGATGCACTGGCCGAACTTGGCCGGGCCGCCGGACCGGCAGCCGTCGAGGCCTTTGCCGCCCGTCGCTTTGCGAGCATGGAACGGCGCTACCGTCCCGTGGTCGCCGAGATCGAGGGCCTCGAGGAACGCGCCGAGGCGCTGAGCGAGGCCTTGAGTGCGGATGGCTTCGTTGCCTCCACCCGCAAGGTCGGCGCAGATTCGCCGACCGCCACCATGCTCAGCGTCCAGCTGTGCCAGGGGCACTGCCCCATCCAAGATTTGGCTCGGGAATTCCCCGTCTTTTGCGAGATGGAAACCCAGGCCTTTTCCCGTCTGCTGGGTGTCGATGTGCGAAGGCTCTCGACACTTGCCAGCGGCGGGCATGTGTGTACGACCCACGTTCCCGTGGGCCGGAACCAAACTCCTCAGCGCGCTGAGAAGAGAACTCGAATCAAGATTACGAAGCAGGAGAGGCCGCGATGACGGATCAGATTGCACAGGAGTCCCCCGACGCCGGCGTAATTTCCGAGATCCTGGAGAAGAACCCCGAACTCCAAGGAATCGGCAATTACGAGTACGGATGGAGCGACAAGAACGACGCGGGCGCCAATGCGCGCCGCGGCATCAGCGAGGATGTTGTCCGCAACATTTCGGAGCTCAAGTCCGAGCCCCAGTGGATGCTGGACATGCGCCTCAAGGGCCTGAAGTACTTCGATCGCAAGCCCATGCCCACTTGGGGCGCAGACCTCTCGGGCATCGACTTCGACAACATCAAGTACTTCGTGCGTTCCACCGAGAAGCAGGCCACCAGCTGGGAGGATCTGCCCGAGGACATCAAGAACACGTACGACAAGCTCGGCATCCCCGAGGCTGAAAAGCAGCGCCTGGTTTCCGGTGTCGCCGCCCAGTACGAGTCCGAGGTTGTTTACCACCAGCTCCGCGAGGACCTGGAAAAGCAGGGTGTCATCTTCCTTGACACCGATACCGCGCTGCGCGAGCACGAGGACATCTTCAAGGAATACTTTGGCACGATCATCCCGGTGGGCGACAACAAGTTCGCCTCGCTGAACACCGCGACCTGGTCCGGCGGATCCTTCGTCTACGTCCCCAAGGGCGTCCACGTGGAAATCCCGCTGCAGGCATACTTCCGCATCAACACGGAAAACATGGGCCAGTTCGAGCGCACCTTGATCATCGCCGACGAGGATTCCTACGTCCACTACATCGAGGGCTGCACCGCCCCGATCTACACCTCGGACTCGCTGCACTCGGCAGTTGTGGAAATCATCGTGAAGAAGGGCGCCCGCGTCCGCTACACCACGATCCAGAACTGGTCGAACAACGTGTACAACCTGGTGACCAAGCGCGCCGTCTGTGAAGAGGGCGCAACCATGGAGTGGGTCGATGGCAACATCGGTTCCAAGGTCACCATGAAGTACCCGGCCGTCTACCTGGTTGGCGAGCACGCCCGGGGCGAGACCCTGTCGATCGCCTTCGCCGGCGAGGGCCAGCACCAGGACACCGGTTCCAAGATGGTCCACATCGCACCGAACACCTCCTCCAAGATCGTGTCCAAGTCGGTGGCCCGCAACGGCGGCCGCGCCGCCTACCGCGGCCTGGTCCAGGTCCGCGAGGGTGCCAAGGGCGCTCGCAACTCGGTCGAGTGCGACGCGCTGCTGGTCGACCAGATCTCGCGTTCGGATACCTACCCGTACATCGACGTCCGCGAGGACGACGTGACCATGGGCCACGAGGCCACCGTTTCGCGCGTGTCCGAGGAGCAGCTCTTCTACCTGATGAGCCGCGGCATGACCGAAGAGGAAGCCATGGGCATGATCGTGCGCGGCTTCGTCGAGCCGATCGCCCGCGAGCTCCCGATGGAGTACGCCATGGAACTGAACCGCCTCATTGAACTGCAGATGGAAGGATCCGTCGGTTAATCATGACTGATACCGCAACTCACTCAACGGGCGAAAAGGCCCGTATCGGTGCACCCAGCATTTCCGGTTTCACCGAAGAGGGCGAGAACCTCTCGCCGTTGAACGAAGCAGAAGTAGCAGCCTCGCCGTTGGGCGGCGACGCAGCCAAGGCACACAGCCACGGCGGCGGGGCAGGAATCCCTGATTCCTCCCGCGCCGGTCGCAAGACCAGCTACAACGTCGAGGACTTCCCGGCGCTGACCGGACGTGAAGAGGACTTCCGCTTCACCCCGCTCAAGCGCATGGGCGGCCTGCACAAGAACGCGTTGGCCGGGGTTGCCCCCGAGCTGACCGTGGCCGGTGCCAACGTCTCCACCCTGGAAACCGTTGCGATGACCGATGCACGCGTCGGTTCCGCCGGCATCCCGGAGGACCGCATCTCGGCCAACGCCTGGAAGCATGCGGCCGAGGCCAAGGTGCTGACCATTCCCGCGAACTCCAGCGGCGAACAGGTCACGCTGACCTACACGGGCACCTCCACCGAAGCGGCCGCCAGCCACCTTGTGGTCGTCGCCGAGGCCAACTCCGAGTCCGTCGTGGTCATCGACCACGTCGGGTCCGCAGTGCTGGCGCAGAACATCGAAATCGATGTCCGCGAAGGCGCCAAGCTGACCGTGATCTCGCTGCAGGCCTGGGCCGACGACGCGATCCACGCTTCCTCGCACTTGGCGAAGGTCCGCAAGGACGGCCACCTGAAGCACATCGCCGTAACCTACGGCGGCGACTTGGTGCGTCTGACCCCCTCGGCGCACTTTGATGGCCAGGGCGGCGAGGTGGAGCTCTTTGGACTGTACTTCGCGGATGCCGGACAGCACCTGGAACACCGCTTGTTCGTGGACCACGCCACCGAGAACTGCAAGTCCAACGTGTTGTACAAGGGTGCCCTGCAGGGCAAGGACGCACACACCGTGTGGGTCGGCGACGTCTTGATCCGCAAGGAAGCCAAGGGGACCAACTCCTACGAGGCCAACCGCAACCTGGTGCTCACCGAGGGCGCACGCGCCGACTCGGTGCCGAACCTGGAGATCGAGACCGGTTTGATCGACGGAGCCGGACACGCCTCCACGACCGGACGTTTCGACGACGAGCACCTCTTCTACCTGATGAGCCGCGGCATCGACGAGAAGACCGCACGCCGCCTGGTGGTGCGCGGCTTCCTGAACGAGATCGTGCAGCAGATCCGGGTACCGGAGATCGAGGAACGCCTGGCCGAGACGATCGAGCGCGAGCTCGCCGCCACGGACAGCTAGTCCAGGCTTTTCCCCCCACCAACACCAAAACTTCGTCGATCCACATCGACTTCACGGAAAGAGAACGGACTCAAGGCATGTCTACTCTGGAAATCAAGGACCTGCACGTCTCCATCGAGACCGAGCAGGGCAACAAGGAAATCCTCAAGGGTGTTTCCCTCACCATCAAGACCGGCGAAACCCACGCCATCATGGGCCCCAACGGCTCGGGCAAGTCCACCCTGGCCTCGACCATCGCCGGACACCCGCGCTACACCGTCACCTCCGGCTCGATCACCCTCGACGGTGCCGACGTCCTGGAGATGGGCGTTGACGAGCGCGCACGCGCCGGCCTGTTCCTGGCCATGCAGTACCCGGTCGAGGTTCCGGGCGTCTCGATGACGAACTTCCTGCGCACCGCCAAGACCGCCATCGACGGGGAAGCCCCGAAGCTGCGGACCTGGACCAAGGACGTCAAGAGTGCCATGGAAAAGCTGAAGATCGATGCCGAGTTCGCCTCGCGCAACGTCAACGAAGGCTTCTCCGGCGGCGAGAAGAAGCGCGTGGAGATCCTCCAGCTGGAGCTCTTCAAGCCGAAGTTCGCCATCCTGGACGAGACCGACTCCGGCTTGGACGTCGACGCGCTGAAGGTCGTCTCCGAAGGTGTCAACCGCGCCCAGGAAGAGAACGAGATGGGCACCCTGCTCATCACGCACTACACCCGCATCCTGCGCTACATCAAGCCCGACTTCGTGCACGTCTTCGTTGACGGCAAGATCGCCGAGCAGGGTGGCGCCGAGCTGGCCGACCGCCTCGAGGACGAGGGCTACGACCGCTTCCTGAACGTTCCGGCCTAGTCATGAGCGTATCGAACGAAACGACCAGCGGGTCGGCAGAAACCGAACTCGAGGACGTCGAAGAAGCGCTCAAGGATGTCATCGACCCGGAGCTCGGCGTCAACATCGTTGACCTGGGCCTGCTCTATGGGCTGAAGTACGCCGAAGACGGCGCACTGCTCATCGACATGACCCTGACCACCGCCGCCTGCCCTTTGACCGATGTCATCGAAGAGCAGGTCAGCCAGGCACTGGAGTCGGTTGTCGATTCCTACCGGCTGAACTGGGTCTGGATGCCGCCGTGGGGTCCGGAGCGGATCACCGATGACGGCCGCGACCAGATGCGGGCCCTGGGCTTCAACATCTAGTCCTGCGGACAAGACAAAAGCGAGGTGCGTTTCCCCTTCAGGGGGGATCGCACCTCGCTTTTCGTCTTTTGGATTCAGCCGCCGGGCTTGTCCAGGTTCCGCGCCGAGAGCGTGTCACACTGGTTGATGTCCCCGGTCGCATATCCCTGCAGGAACCAGGACTGGCGCTGCGCCGAGGAACCGTGGGTCCAGCCCTCGGGATTCACCCGCCCGGTGGCTGCCTCCTGGATCCTGTCATCGCCCACGGCCGAGGCCGCCGACAGTGCCGAGCGCAGGTCTGCCTCGGTGAACGGCTTCATGAAGGTGTTGCCCTCGGCGTCCTTGGTGTTCGCCGCATGCGCGGCCCACATGCCGGCAAAGCAGTCGGCCTGCAGTTCCACGCGCACCGAGCCGGAGGTCGCACCCTTGGCCCCCTGCTGGGAGGCTGCGAGGGTGCCGATGGTGTTTTGGATGTGGTGCCCATACTCGTGGGCCACCACGTATTCCTCGGCCAGCGCCCCGCCATCCGAACCGTAGTTGGTGCTCAAGTCGGCAAAGAACCCGGTGTCGAAGTATGCGACCTGGTCAGCGGGGCAATAGAACGGGCCCACCGCGCTGGTCGCGGTCCCGCATTCCGTGCTCACCTGCCCGTCGAAGACCTCGACCCCGGGCTGCCGCACCTGCACGTCGTACTGCGGCAGGTAGCTGAGCCAGAAGCTGTCAAGCGATTGCGTGGTTGCCAGGATCCGGCAGTCGGTGCGCGCATTGGCGTCGGCCCCGGTCTGGCATTCGGTGATGCCCGCCGGCCCGTTCTCGTTGGCTCCCTGCTCGATGCCGGGATCCCCGCCGAGTCCCAGCTGCGTGAGCATGTCGGGGTTGACACCCAGCAAGGCGGCAAGCAGCACCACGATGATGCCGCCACCGCCGGCGGCGATCTTGCCGCCGCGGCCCCGGCCGCGCGAGTCCCTGATGCGTCCGGAATCGAGTTGTGCGTCGTCATTGAAACTCATGGTTCATACAATACGTGCGCGTAGCCGATTTGGGAGGTTTATCGGGCGATCGCCCCGCTGTTGCCCCGGGACCCTACGCAGGAACCGGGCGGGTCAGGGGCGCGGAGGTGCCCGGTGCACGAGAGCGCCTGCCATGGATTCGGCCACGTAGCGTGCGAATCGCTCGGCGCTCCAGCCGCGCTGCAGCACCAGCAGCTCATAAAGCTCGGGCGAGCTGTGCAGCCACATGACATCGACGGCCTCGTCGAAGCTGACGTCCTCGCGAAGGTACCCGCGCTCCTGCAGGAAACGTGCGTTGTGTTGCATCCTCTCCAGGCGCTCGGCGCTGGATTGTTCCTGGAGTTCGGCCATGTTCGCGTCGCTTGCCGCAGCCGAGCGCACCAGCAGCAGGATGGGAGTCAGCGTGGCCGCAACCTCCGCCGTGAGGCGTCCCCACGTGAGCATCAGCGACTGGGCGTCGGCGGCGTGCTGCCGCAGCGCATCCGAGCGGTCGAATGCGGCTTCGGGACCGCTGCCGCGAAGCCCGCGATCGTAGATGGCCCTGACCAGCCCGGGTTTTCCGCCGAACGACTTGTAGATGGTCTCGACCGAGACCTGGGCGTCGGCGGCGATCAGGGCGACCGTTGTCGCCGGGTATCCCTGGGCCAGGAGCCGTTCCCGGGCTGCCTCGAGAATCGCTTCCCGCGTTTTCTCTGCGGCCGCGCGCCGGCTCCGGGAATCGTATCCGCGGCGGCTATTGACTGTGGGCATCATTGGTTCCATACTTCGTATTGGATACACCGTACTGTATCAAATAGGAGTTGTCATGGTCGACCCTTCAAGCCCGGGCCTTGAGGCTTTGCTGATCCGTCTGGTGGACGCCGTCAACGCCCACGACCTGGACTCCCTCGTCGCCTGTTTCGCCCCCGGCTATCGAAACGAAACGCCCGCCCATCCCGCGCGCGGCTTCACCGGCACCGGGCAAGTCCGGCGCAACTGGAGTCGGATGTTCGCCGGCATCCCGGACCTCCGGGCACAGCTGCTCGGCTCGACCATCGACGGCCAGAGGGCCTGGACCGAGTGGGAAATGCGCGGCACCAGGGTTGACGGCGCACGGCAACTCTTGCGCGGCGTCATGATCTTCACCGCCGGTGACGGGCTCCTGACCGGGGTGCGCCTCTACCTGGAACCGGTTGATGAAACCGGCGGCGATGTCGACGCCGCCATCGCACGAACAGCAGGTGCCGCAGGCCCGGCACCGGAAGAGGACTTGCCATGATTCTCGTCATCGGAGCCACCGGCCAACTCGGCGGATTCATCGCGCGGCGGCTACTGCTCCGCGGCGATGCCGTGCGGGCGTTGGTGCGGGACCCGGCCTCCGCTGCTGCCCGCGACCTGGCCGACGCCGGCGCCCACCTTGTTCTTGGGGACCTGACTGACGCCGCTTCCCTGCGGACCGCCTGTGAATCGGTGCGGGGAATCATCACCACCGCGAACTCGATGTCCCGCGGCGATCCGGACACCATTGAATCGGTTGATCGACGCGGCAATGCCAACCTCGTCGATGCGGCCGTCGAGCAGGGAGTGCGGCGCTTTGTCTTCATCTCCGCGCTCGGGGCCGACGCGCACCACCCGATGCCGCTGCTGCAGGCCAAAGGCGAAACCGAGCAGCGCCTGCGGGAGAGCGGCATGGAGTGGACGGTGCTGCAGCCGGACTTCTACATGGACATGCTGCCGATGGCCGTCGTCGGCGCACCGGCGCTGGCCGGAGGTGCCGTCACGCTGGTCGGCGAGGGTCGGCGCAGGCATTCGATGGTGGCGATCTCCGACGTCGCGGACTATGCGCTCGCGGCCTTCGACAGCGACGACGCCGTCGGCCAGGCCCTGCAGATCGGCGGTCCCGAACCGGTGGCATGGCGCGATGTGCTGGCAGCGTTCGAACGGCACCTGGGACGGGAGATTCCGGTGAGCTTCGTTGCCCCCGGGCAGCCAATCGACGGGATGCCCGGGATGCTCTGCGGACTGTTGGCCGCGCTGGAAACCTACGACTCCCCGCTGGACACCGGCCGGTTGGCCAAGCGCTTCGGGGTGGTGCCGACGTCGCTGGATGACTTTGTGCACGCCGTGGTGGCGGCGGCCCGCGGCGGCGCGCAGATGCGCACGGCCTGAATCCGCGGTCAGGGAGAGGGAAACGTTAGTTGCGTTCCATGATGCCGCGGGCGGCCAGCGCGTCCGCGGTGCGCTGGGCATAGGCCACGGTGTTGATGACCACCGGTGCTGCCAGCGTCGCGGGGTTGCGCCCGATTCCGCGGGCCTTGGCTGCGTCCGCGAGGTCCTGCACCGAACTTGCTATCGCCGGGATGCTGCGCAGCATCAGGGCCACTGCCAGCGCGATGGTGGCGGGGTTCCCGCCGATCAGGCGGACCGGCGCGGCGGCGCGTTCCAACCCGTCGAGCAGCGCGGCCTGGGTGGTGGTCAACAGGACCAGGCGCCCGCACTGGATGACAGCGAGCATCCCGCTGACCAGCGTCAGGGCGAAGAGCGGCGTGTTGAGGATCGACTGGTAGATGCCCAGGATCGCGAAGATCCACCACAGCTGGCGCAGCGGAGCGGCCCACGCGCGCAGCACCCGTGGACCGGCCAGGGCGAAGAGCCCCACACCCAACAACAGGGTGCCGAGCCCGACGGCGGGAATCCGCCAGAGGAGCACCGCGGCACCCACCGCCAGGACCACCAGGTACTTGGCCAGCAGCGGTGCCCGGTGCACCGGGCTGGCACCGGGCAGGTAGTGGCCGAGCAGCATCTGGTGCGAGGCGCTCACGCGGCCGGGCTTCCATGGCGGACCAGCCGGCGGTAGGTGTCCACGGCCTCGGGCGCCGGGCCGTCAAAGACGATCTTGCCGCCGGCCACCAGCAGCGCCCGGTCGGCGGCCGCGGCGAAGTCCAGGTCGTGGGTCGCGTAGATGACCTGCTGGTCCAGTGCACCCAGCGTTTTTTGGAGCAGTTCGTTGTTGGCCAGATCCAGCAGCGTGGTCGGTTCGTCCGCCACGAGGATGTCCTGGCCCGCGGCCAGCACGCTGCACAGGGCCACCAGCTGGCGCTCGCCCCCGGAGATGTCGTAGATGCTGCGGTGGGCCAGGTGTTCCAGGCCGAGCGCTGCCAGCGCGCGCAATGCGGAGGCGCTCCGCTTGGCCCGGTCCTTGTGCAAGGCCTTGAGGGAGAGCTCGACGTCCTCGGTGACGATGGGCATGACCAGCTGCGAGAGCGGATCGGTGAACAGGAAGCCCACGCGCCTGCGCACGGACTTGGACTGGCGGACCGTGTCGAAGCCGTGGACCTCCACTGCCCCGGTCGAAGGGGTCACCAACCCGTTGAGCATGCGCAGCAGCGTTGACTTGCCTGACCCATTTGCGCCGATCACGGCGATGCGCCGTTCGTTGAGTTCGAGGGTGCACGGGGCCAGGACGGTGCGCGGGGCCTGCGCCGGGTCGTCGGCGGGCACTGACAGGCCGGCATTGTTGAATCGGATCACGCTTAACGGTATTCCCTGCTGGTGGTGTGGATCGAATTGCGCTGCTGGCGCAGCCGGCACTCTATGCGTTGAAGCGGCGGCGGGCGAAGGACGGGAAGGCCTTGAAGACGCTGACCGCGATGGCAGCGGCCAGCAGGTTCTTCACGACGTCTCCGGGCCAGTAGGCCATGTCCAGGATGAAGGCCTGGCCCAGCGGGATCTGCGCGTTCAAGCTCATGCCCAGGATGCCCAGCGGGTGGATCACCAGGATCGAGCCGCACATGGCCGAGAGGAACAGCCAGACGAAGCGCCGGCGGGTGACCCTGCGCAGCACCAGCGTGGCGAGCGCGCCGGTGACCAGGGCGGCAAGGGGGAAGGCGAGCAGGTATCCGGCGCTGGGTGCGGCGAGCGAACCCAAGCCGCCGGAGAACTTGGCAAAGATCGGCACTCCGGCCAGCCCCACCAGCAGGTACAGGCCCACGGCCGAGCCGCCGCGCAGCGAGCCGAGGATCAATGCGGTGAGTGCCACGCCCATGGTCTGCAAGGTGATCGGCACGCCAAGGGCTCCCACCGGGACGGCCGGAACCAGGGTGAGCACGGCGATGAGCGCGGCAAAGACCGAGACCAGGGCGAGATCGCGGGCGCCGATCCGGGCAGGGGTGTGCGCGTCGATGCGCGGGCTGGAGGTCGTCATGGTTGGGTGTTCCTGTCGATTCGAGATGGTGGCGCTGCGGTGCGTGGATTCGCGTCGCGGTTGCGTTACGAATGACAATACTTGAACACTGTTCAAAAGTCTTGGTCGCCGGTCACAAAAGTGTTGGCCACCACCCGACGCCTGGCCAAAAACCGTCGCCGCGGCATCGGGCTCGAGCGTACCGTTTGGCCCGATTCATCAACCATGCATCGCTTCAACGCCTGAAGCCTTCGACTGCCGCGCCTCAGCCGATGTGGTCGCGAACGGTGGACGGCAGGCAGAATGGTGGCATGGATACGGGTGATGGAACGTCGCAGGATCTGTCCGTGGGGCAGCTGGCTGACAGGTCAGGCGTTGCAGTCTCGGCGCTGCACTACTACGAGCGCGAAGGGCTGATTTCTTCCTGGCGAACCACGGGTAACCAGCGGCGGTTCGACCGAAGCGTGCTGCGCCGCGTGGCAGTGATTCGTGCCGCCCAGCGCGCCGGCATCCCGCTTCGGTCAATCGCCGAACTCTTCGCCGGGCTGCCCGCTGACGGAACGCCACGCAAGGAGGACTGGCAAGCTGTTTCCGCGGCCTGGAGGGACGACTTGCAGGAGCGGATCCACCAGTTGCAGTCGTTGCGGGACGGGTTGGGTGGCTGCATCGGCTGTGGTTGCCTGTCGCTGGCCGAATGCGGATTCGTCAACCCCAATGACCGATTGGCCGACGGTCTTGGAGGCGCGACGTTGTTCCGGGAGGACACGGAATTTGACCTCAACCAAGGTTGAGGTTCTAGCGTGGGGGAGTAGTTGGACCAAGCCCGCCGCACCCGTGCGGGCGCCCCGCATGACGAGAGGAACCTGGACCCGCCGTGCAAACCCACATTCCAGCCGCCACGATCGCGGATCAATTTCGCCTCGCCTTTGGAAACCATCCGGCGGGCGTTGCCGTGGTGACGGCCACCGGCCACTGCGGACCTGTTGGAATCACTGCCTCATCCTTGATCTCCGTTTCGGCCGAACCGGCCTACCTGGCGTTCAACATTGCGCAGCGATCGGGCTCCGCCGAAGTGATCCTGGACGCCGAGCACATCGTGGTCCACTTCTTGACGGAGCCCAATGCCGATGTGGCAACCTTGTTCGCCACACCCGGCGAGGAGCGCTTCTCGAAACTGGCAGGGTGGGAACAGCTGCCCACCGGGGAACCCCTGGTCCACGGGGTGGGTGTCGCGATGCGCTGCACCATCGAATCGCGGGTTGCCGCCGGACCGGCCACGGTCGTCGTCGCTTCGGTGCTCGAGGTCATCCCCGGCCAATCCACCGCTGCCCCGCTGGTGTACCACCGGCGCGGCTACCACAGCATCGGTGAGCACACCAGGCTCATCGCTTGACCGTCCCCGGGAAAACCCGGGTCCGGTTTTTCACCGAAACATGAGTTGAGGAGTCATTTTGGCTATTTATACCTTGCCTGAGCTGCAGTACGATTACGCGGCCTTGGAGCCGAACATTTCGGCGCGGATCATGGAGCTGCACCACTCGAAGCACCATGCTGCCTATGTGGCCGGTGCGAACACGGCGTTGGAGCAGCTGGCCGAGGCGCGGGAGAAGGGCGAGTTCGGGAACGTTCCGAAGTTGTCCAAGGACCTGGCGTTCCACTTGGGTGGTCACACGAACCACTCGATCTTCTGGAACAACCTTTCCCCGGAGGGCGGGGACAAGCCCGAGGGCGAGTTGGCTGCGGCGATTGACGACGCGTTTGGTTCCTTTGACGCTTTCCGTGCGCACTTCACGGCCGCGGCGATGAGCCTGCAGGGTTCGGGTTGGGCGTTGCTGGGCTTTGAGGGCCTGGGTGGCCAGTTGGTCATCGAGCAGTTGTATGACCAGCAGGGCAACGTGCCGGTGGCGACGACTCCGTTGTTGATGTTGGACATGTGGGAGCACGCGTTCTACCTGGATTACGTGAATGTGAAGGCCGATTACGTGAAGGCTTTCTGGAACATCGTGAACTGGGCCGATGTTTCGGCCCGCTTCGAGGCGGCGCGTGCCGGTGCCCCGAAGCTTGTCGTCCCCGGCAAGTAACTCACCGTCCCGGCCTTTGCGGGCCAAGCAAGCGGGCTGCCGATCGGAAACATTCCGGCCGGCAGCCCGCTTGTTATCTGAGGGCCCTCGAGGGGCCAAAGACTAGAAACGCGACGAGGAACCCGACCCGGAGAAACTGCCGCCGCTGGATCCGTAGCCGGTGCTTCCGCCTGAGGACGAACTTGCGCTGCGGGATTCCTGGACGCTGGACTGGCCGGAGCGGAAACCCGAGGTGAATCCGACGACCGACCAGAACCTGTTGGACGGGTACACGGTTCCAAGGATGCTGTGGCTCGAGGATCTCCTGGTGTCGGGTGCCTTCGGAGTTCGCATCGCCTCGCGCATGAGCTTGGCTTCCTTGGTGGTTTTCGCGTACTTGGCGATCACGGCCTCGGAGTGATCCTTGAGCAGCCCGGTCAGCTCCTGTCGGGCAGCGGCGATCTTGTCCAGGGCGTCCTCCGGGTCCAGGTTGCCCGCTTGGAGCCCCGCCGCCCACTTTTCCGGCTCGGCCGCTGTCATGGACTTGAATCGGCGCAATGCCATCGCCGACGGGGCCTCCGGGGCGGCATCCTTGTGGCTGAGCAGTTCATCGATTTCGGCAAGGTCCTCCCGAAGCGGTGCGAGCTGCCGCTCCCAGGCTCCCGCCCAGCCCGAGCCCATGTTCAAGAGCATGTTGGTATCGGCGATCACGTCATCCATCCGGTCCAGCTCCGAGGCGTTCGCCGCGTACTTTTCCAGGAACAGCGCCGTCTGCTTGCGAACGTGTAATTTTGTCTCCAGGCCATTGGCCTTGTTGCTTTGTTCGGCGAGCTGGTTGTAGGCGGAGGAAAAGCCGCGGTATTTCTCCAGCACCAGACTTCCGTACCGGGAGTCGCTGCCGATGGTCTTGGCGTTCAGTTCGGTGACTTCGAGGTCCATGCTCACATTCGCGTAACTCGCATTGCCCGCGCCCAGTGCCTTTGCGGAACGTTTCCGGTAGGTCCTGCGCACGTACAGGGTGCTGCCGGTGCTGATGCCGCCAACGACGAGTATGACGCCGCTCCAGGCATACAGCCTTGGTGATTCGTACCATGGCCGGTTCATCGTTTGAGCGGCACGCTCGATCCCGGCCACCGTTCCCTCGGTCCACTGGGCCTCGCTGAACAAGTCCTTGGTGGCTGCCTGGATGTCGTCGCGCTGGCCGGGGGAGACCTTGCGATCTTCGCCGAAGTAGGTTCCCACCTGCCTACCCATCGGATCGAGGGCGAAAAGGAACAGCGAGTCGGCCCATTTTTGCTTATCCGGGCTGAGCCATTCGGGGTGGTTCTCGCGCGCGAAGCGCAGCACTTCCTCGTTGAGGTTGTCGCTGAATTCACCGTTGCGGGTGTAAATGGCGACCTTGGTCGGTTCGTTGAAATCGATCTCTTCGATGGCCGGGAACAGCGTGTCCAAATCCAGCGTCCCGGCGGTGTCCTCGACAACGATGTCGGTCGCCGCGGCGGCTTGGGCAGCGGGTGCGCCGCCGATCAGCAGCATGGCACCCAGGGCCAGGACGGTCAGAAGCTTTCGCATGCGTTTTGCCGTTCGTCGATTGCGGTCGTCCCTATGAACCCTAACCGGGTTACGCAAATCGTTCGACTTCGAGGTTGTGCGTCGAATGGGGTCAGCCCCCGAGCAGTACCACCAGCATCTGGATCGAGCCCCACAAAGTGGGAACTTGCTCGATGAGCAGCACCAGACCCAGCGCGATCATGACCAGTCCGCTGGCCAAGGTGATAAATCGTGCCGCGATGGGGCGCTGGCGCAATAACGCCCTCGCACCCAGGGCGACGCCCGTGTAGATGAACAGCGAGAGCACCATATGGCTGGTGCCCAGGATGGCGGTTTGCGCCGGGACCGGCAATGCGGCATCCGCGTGGATGAACTGTGGGATCAGCGCCAGGTAGAGCAGCAGCGCCTTGGGGTTGGTGCCGCTGGTTCCCAGTCCACGGAAGAAGGCAGGCCCGAAGAAGCGTTGCCCGCTCGTGGTCGTGCTTGCCGCGGAGACCTTTACCTGCAAGAGCGTGCCTGCTCCGCTGTGCGTACCCGCTGGCTCCGACGGATCGAGGTCCGCGCCGAGTGGCTCCCGAGCGGGGCTTTCTTCGGCGGTGAAGCCGGCCTTTCGCCAAGAGCGGCAGGTGCTGATGCCTAGCCAGAGAAGGTAGGCGGCGCCGATGAGCGTGAGCCAGGAAAGCAGCTGTGGCAGACCGGCGATCAGGGCTGCCATTCCGCCAACAATGAGCAGTGTGTGAAAGACGTATCCGCTGCACAGGCCGGCAACCGCGGACGAGACCCGGTGGCGACCGAGACCCGCGGAAATGGCGTACGCCCAGTCGGCACCTGGCGTCATGGCCAGGGCGAAGGACACTGCGATAAAGCCGTAGATGACTTGAAGGTCCATGACCGGATCTCTTTCCTGCTGGGAATCTACCGGCAAGCTTAGGAAGAAAACGGCGAAATGTGCTTGCCAGTTCTCGCGCAATTCATCACGAATGAACAAGAAATCTCCTGCTATGTTTGGTTGAGAGCAAGAATATAGCGCGACCATCACGGTTGATCGAGAAAACAAGCGAATGGAGCTGTCACATGGACGGAATCGACCGGGCAATCCTGCGCCGCCTGCAGGACGACGGGCGCATGACCGCCACTGCCTTGGCGGAGGAGGTGGGTCTCACCTTGGCTCCCTGCCACCGGAGGTTGCGAGAATTGGAAAACAGTGGCGTCATCCGCGGCTATCGGGCCGACGTGGATCCCGCGAAGGTGAACCTCGCGTTCGAGGCGCTGGTTTTTGTCACGCTGAAGGACCGGCTGACCATGAAGGACTTCGAATACGAGGTCGGCAAGATCGGCCAAATCATCGACGCCCAGCGGCTCTTTGGGGAACCGGACTTCTTGTTGCGGGTCATGGCCGTAGACTTGCCGGCGTACCAACGCTTTTATGATGATGTACTGGTGACATTGCCTGGCGTGGAAAAGCTCACGAGCACCATTGTCATGAAGAACCTCAAATCCGGCGGGCGGCTCCCGATCTAGGCGACGAAGCTGCCTCTTGCGGAATTCAACCGGCTGCGTGAAGCTGGGGTTGCCGCGGCAACCGCCCGCGTGGGAGCCAACAAGCGATTGAGGACAAGACGATGAAAATCCGCGAGCTCGTTCAGGTCGACGTTGGCCAGGTCGCGGGGTCGCATTGGCTGGCGACCTGCGGTTCCGACGCAGCAGCTCCAAGGGCCGGGGGTCGACGATGACAACTGTTCAGGTTGTGTTGCGCGGCGGTCCATTCGACGGTCGCCAGCTGACTTTCTCGAATTGGCCGGACCCGTTGACGGTGGAATCCTTGCCCGAGGACCTGCACGCGGAGCCAGGGTCCGCGCCCGGTATGTTGCCATAACTGCGGACGAACCGGTGACCGGGCCGCGGGTGATGATATGGGACGGCGCCCACCGGGTCGGGGGAATCCACCATGCCTGAGAAGCCGGCCAAGTAAGCGTCGGGGAGATTCGGCCGAGGGCCCGTAAGACCGGTCAACGTCCAGTTGGCCCAAACGGAATCCCGCAGATCGAATCAATTCTCCTGGAACGAAGAACGGTCTTGGCTCGGTAAGTACCTAGTCAAGACCGCCTCGTATGTGTGCCCCCGGCGCGATTCGAACGCGCGACCGACAGATTAGAAGGCTGTTGCTCTATCCACTGAGCTACGGAGGCGGGCACAAGAATCATAGCCCAAACACGGGCCGGGCCGATATTTCACCGATGGCGATACTGCGTTTTGAACGAGCGTGGGGCCGTGAAAAACAATTACTCCGGACGTATGATGAAATAGCAGTCAACCTCTGCGGGCGATAAAAGACCGACACCGTCCGAAGCCACAGTTTCAAAGCCGAAAGAATGCCATTGCCGCGCCAATCCGAAGCAACCGTCGAAGTGGACCCAACGCCAAGCCACACCGCCTGGCGCAACTCCATCTTTGGCATCTTCTTTTTGTGCGGTTTCGCGTTTGCGACGTGGGTTGCCCGGCTTCCGGCGGTCCGGATGGAGCTCGATCTTTCAACCTCTGACGTTGGTATCCTGCTGTTTGCCCTGGCCATTGGATCCATCGGCGGGTTGGCCTTCGCTCCAGGTATCCTGGCACGACTGGGTATCCGCCGCGGCATCATGCTGGGCCTGCTCATTCTGGGCGCGGCGCTGGCAGTCCTGGGAACAGTGACCGAAATGCTCGGCAGTACCGTGGGCGCCATGACGATCCTCGTCCTCTACGGCTTCGTTTTTAGCACCACCGACGTGATGATGAACGTCGACGGAGCGGCGGTCGAACGTTCCCAGGGCAAGACACTCTTGCCGCTGATGCACGCGTTCTTCAGTTTCGGAACCATCATCGGAGCGGTCTTGGGCGCCGGTGCGGCAGGCATAGGGATCAACGTAATGTGGAACTTCACCATCGTCGGCGTTCTGATCATGGGTCTGGGCCTCTACTTCGTCCGCAACGTGTCGGGGCTTGAACCGCCAGCAGCCCGCGGCGGCGAAGTTGCTGTCCGCGCCGCGACGTGGTGGCAGCGCTTCACCGGCATCTTCCGTGATGGACACCTGATGCTGATCGGGCTCATGGTCGCCGGGCTGGCCTTTGCCGAAGGCACGGCCAACGACTGGCTCACCATTGCCTCCGTCGACGACCACGGATTTAGCGAGGCCTCCGGGGCGCTGGTCTTCGGCGCGTTCGTCGCCGCCATGACCGCAGGACGCATTTTCGGCGGACCGCTGATCGACCGGATCGGCCACAAAAGGGTTCTGGTGTTCATGGGCCTGCTTGGGCTGGCCGGCATCGTGCTGTTCATCCTGGCCCCGGCCCCCTGGGCCGTTTTCACCGGCGCAGTCCTGTGGGGCTTGGGTGGATCCCTCGGTTTCCCTGTTGGCATGAGCGTGGCCGCGGCCCACCCAACCGATGGGCCGCGTCGCGTGGGCATTGTGGCAGTCTTCGGCTACTCTTCCATGCTTGTGGGGCCGCCGGTGCTGGGCTTCCTCGGCGAACACTACGGGGTGCTCAATGCCTTCATCCTCGTGGCGGGAATCCTGTTCGTGACGTTGCTGATCACGCCAAAGGCCACTGCGGTCCCGGGGCTGACCCCGAGGCCGCAGCGAGTGGACTAGTGCCCGAAACTCATTGGATCGGCCGGCTCATCGGCGGTGCCGTCCAACGCGTCAATGGCCTTGATCTCCTCGGGGGAGAGGTTGAACGTAAAGACATCGAGGTTTTCGGCCAGTCGCTCGGGGCTTGAGGTCTTGGGAATGGGCACGACGCCGCGCTCGATTTGCCAGCGCAACACGGCCTGCGCCGGAGTGACACGGTGATCCTCGGCCGCAGCGAGCACCGGTGCAGAGCTGAGAAGGTCGTGCTTTCCACGGCCAAGCGGAGCCCAGCCTTCGGTGAGTATCCCGTGTTTGGCGTGGAAGGCCAGCCGTTCGTCGTTGAGCCAAAACGGCGAGTGCTGTACCTGGTTGACGTCCGGAACCACGCCGGTGGCGTCCATCAGTTCCTGTAGCTGCCCGACCGTGAAGTTCGACGTGCCGATGGCCCGGACCCTGCCGCGCTTCAGCAGCTTGACCAAGCCCTCCCAGGCCTGGACGTAATTTCCCTCCTGCGGATTGGGCCAGTGGATCAGGAACAAGTCAAGGTATTCCATGCCCAGCCGCTTGCAGCTGTTCTCCCAGGCGTCCTGCACGCCCTGGACCGAATGCCACTGCACATTGAACTTGGAAGTGATGAACAATTCCTCACGGGGAACCGACGTCGAGCCGATGCCCTCGCCGATTCCTTCCTCGTTGCCGTAGTTTTCCGCGGTGTCAATGAGCCGGTATCCGGCATCCAACGCGTGGGCTACTGCTGCTCCGGCCTGGATGTCATCCAGCGGCCACGTGCCCAAGCCGATGGATGGCATGAAGGCGCCATTATTGAGTTCACGTAACGGGACCGATGCATAGTTGTCTGGCATTTGGCCATGCTATGGCACCAGCTGGAATACCGATAGGGGCAGGACACGCTAACGGCCTAGTGAGTCAATGACTCTAGACGGCGCGGGGTCTGCTCCGGGGAGGTGAAGGCCGGTCTTCCGCGACCTGTGCGATTCAACGAAGCCGCCTCGGGGCATAGTGCGAAAGCGATGCGGTCGCCGGTGGCCCATCGCTATGCCACTGTCCATCGGGTTGCGAGGTCACCCGCTCAGTTCCCCACACAAACATCGAAGGCGGGAAACCATTTCAATCCCTCCAGCTACTTGTCCACAGCACCGACCCCTCGCTGCCTGGCGGTGCGATAGCGACACCAAGCTTGGGTGACGGGGCAAGAAGTACTTGCCCAGAGCCGAACATTGGAGTGCACCATGACGGACCACATTACGTTGCGCGGTGTGGTGGGAACCGAACCCCGCCCGAGCGGGGGGAGCAGCGGCACGCTCATTGCAAAGTTTCGCCTGGTCAGCAACGAGCGGAGGCAGGACCCCGAGACGGGGCAATGGAACGACGTGCACAGCAATTGGTACACCGTCTCCTGCTTTCGTGCCATGGCCACCAACATGCTTGCCAGCATTCACATGGGCGACCATGTGGTGGTCTACGGCAAGATGCAGGTCCGCGAATACGACCGTCAGGACGGAACGCGTGGATTCAGCGTGGACATCGACGCCATGGCGCTTGGCCACGACCTGCGGTTCGGGGTCAGCCGCTTTGAAAGAGTCAGGCGCGCAGGGGGAGACGACAACACCGAGCAGCACCTCCGTCACGGCAAGGCGGAGAGGGAGCCCGAGGAGTCGAACAGCGAGTTCCCGGTGACCGGCTGGCCGGACTCGGGGCAGGGCGCGGACACGGAGGCTGCCTAGCGTCCCCGGGCACAAAAGTCGACGAACGTGTGGGCGGCCACGGCGCATTGGCGCCGTGGCCGCCGGATGTGGGCAGGAACATGCCCCCTCGGCTTAAACCGGGCGCGATAATTGGGAGTAAGACTCTCCGAGGCACTAGCCTTGATGGCATGGCGGAATTCATTTACACGATGACCAAGGCTCGCAAGGCCGTTGGCGACAAAGTCATCCTCGACGATGTCAGCATGTCCTTCTACCCAGGCGCAAAAATTGGCGTGGTTGGACCGAACGGTGCTGGCAAGTCGACGATCCTTAAGATCATGGCAGGGCTGGATATACCTTCCAACGGCGAGGCACGCCTCAGCCCGGGATACAGCGTAGGAATCCTGTTGCAGGAACCGCCGCTGAATGAGGAAAAGACGGTCCTGGGCAACGTCCAGGAAGGCGTTGGGGAGATCTACGAAAAGATCACCCGGTACAACGAGATCTCTGAGGAGATGGCCCAGGACGGTGCCGACTTCGACGCGTTGCTCGAAGAAATGGGCCACCTGCAAGAAGCCATTGACAGTGCCGATGCCTGGGATATTGACTCCCAGCTCGAGCAGGCCATGGATGCCTTGCAGTGCCCGCCGGGAGACTCCGAGGTGTCCCACCTTTCCGGTGGTGAACGACGCCGCGTGGCGCTGTGCAAGCTGTTGCTGCAGAAGCCAGACCTGTTGCTCCTCGATGAGCCCACCAACCACCTTGACGCCGAGTCCGTGTTGTGGCTCGAGCAGCATTTGTCCGCGTACCACGGTGCCGTTCTGGCCGTGACCCACGACCGGTACTTCCTGGACCACGTGGCCCAGTGGATCTGTGAAGTCGACCGCGGTCGCCTGCACGCCTACGAAGGTAACTACTCGGCCTACCTGGAAAAGAAGCGCGAGCGCCTCGAGGTCCAGGGCAAGAAGGACCAGAAGCTTGCCAAACGACTGAGCGAGGAACTCGAATGGGTTCGCTCCAATGCCAAGGGCCGCCAGACCAAGTCGAAGGCCCGTCTGGCTAGGTACGAGGAAATGGCTTCGGAAGCCGAACGCACTCGAAAGCTCGACTTCGAGGAGATTCAGATCCCGGCGGGCCCACGATTGGGCTCGGTTGTCATCGAGGCCAATAACCTGAAGAAGGGCTTCGACGACCGTGTGTTGATCGACAACCTTACTTTCTCGTTGCCGCGCAACGGCATCGTGGGTGTCATCGGCCCCAACGGCGTGGGCAAGTCCACCCTGTTCAAGACCATCGTGGGCATGGAACCGATCGACTCCGGTGAACTCAAGGTCGGCGACACCGTCAAGATCTCCTACGTTGACCAGAACCGTGGCGGCATCGACCCGGAAAAGTCGCTGTGGGAAGTTGTTTCCGAGGGAAACGACTACATTCAGGTCGGCCAGGTCGAGGTTCCCTCGCGTGCCTACGTTTCGGCCTTCGGCTTCAAGGGTCCGGATCAGCAGAAGAAGGCAGGTGTGCTCTCCGGTGGTGAGCGCAACCGCCTGAACCTCGCACTGACCCTCAAGCAGGGCGGCAACCTGTTGCTCCTTGACGAACCGACCAACGACCTCGACGTCGAAACCCTCGGCTCGCTGGAAAACGCGTTGCTCGAATTCCCGGGTTGCGCAGTGGTCGTGTCACACGACCGTTGGTTCCTGGACCGTGTGGCCACCCACATTCTGTCCTACGAGGGCACCGACGAGAACCCGTCCAACTGGTACTGGTTCGAGGGCAACTTCGAGTCTTACGAGGCAAACAAGGTCGAACGCCTGGGTCCGGAAGCTGCCAAGCCGCACCGCGTCACGCACCGTCGACTGACCCGCGACTAGCAGTCGCCAAGGCTTCGGCCCGGGGCATCCCGGGACCCAGCCCGCAAAGAGGGGCAGGCGGTGCGGATGAAAATTCATCCGCACCGCCTGCCCCTTCTTGGTGTAGCCGCGGCGCTAGCCTTCCTCCGGAATGCGCACCATGCCCTCTTGGGCGACGGTGGCCACCAGCTGACCCTCGCGGTTGAAGATCCTGCCCGTGGCCAGTCCGCGGGCACCGGAGGCGCTGGGGGATTCCTGCACATAGAGCAGCCACTGATCCACGCGGAACGGGCGGTGCCACCACATGGCGTGGTCCAGGCTCGCCACCGACATGCCCGGGGCGATCCAGGTCAGCCCGTGGCGGCGCAGCACCGGTTCCAGCAGCGTGTAGTCGCTGGCATAGGCGAGCGCGGCGCGGTGCATGGCATCGTCGTCGGGCATCGGGGCCGTCGTCTTCATCCAGACGGCGTTAACCGCCCGTCGGTCCCGCGGTCCCTTGAAGTACAGCGGTTCGCTGATGTATCGGATGTCGAAGGGCCGGTTGAACGCGTACTCCTGCGCGACCGGATGGTCGAGGTC
Organism: Paeniglutamicibacter sulfureus; assembly: GCF_030512175.1. GTDB lineage: Bacteria > Actinomycetota > Actinomycetes > Actinomycetales > Micrococcaceae > Paeniglutamicibacter > Paeniglutamicibacter sulfureus. The sequence goes on from NZ_JAULBL010000002.1 coordinate 2,919,189, forward strand.
TCCGATGAGCTCGGCGGTGGTGGGCAGCGAATCGGGATCCGGGATGCCTTCGGGCATGGTGTCCTGGTGGTCGAGCCCCTCCGAGGGGGCCTGGAAGGATGCGATCATCGACAGGATCGGCACGCCGTTTTGGTACGCGTGCACCCGGCGGGCGGAGAACGACCTGCCGTCACGCAGCCGCTGCACCCCGAAGGTGATGGGCAGGGCTGCGTCCCCGGCGCGCAGGAAGTAACCGTGCATGGAATGGATCGGGCGGTCCCCGGCGATGGTCTTGGACGCGGCCATGACCGATTGCCCCAGCACCTGGCCGCCAAAGACCCGGTTGCGCGCCTGTGGCGGGGTGTGGCCCACGAAGATGTCCTCGTCGGTGCGGGCCTCGGGGTCCCCGCTGAGCTCCAGCAGCTCAATCAGCTTCTGCGTCGTGGTGTCGTTGGTGCTCACGTGTCTGCTCCTAGGGGCCAGGAATATTGATCTGCTAAGACACTATCGCCCCCGCGGCGGGTTCGCCGTAACCTTCGGCGGGTGGCCGCTGCCGTGTTCCGGCATGCGTCGGCGCGGGCAACGGCATTGAGTCCAGCGGTGCGGGACATGAAAGTATGAAGGCATGGCAAGTGAAACCGTTGTACTCGAGGACCAGGAAACCGTCGCGGACCTGGCTACGTTTTTCTCCCGCGCACGCTCGATCGAGGACGGAGCGGTGCTGATCCAGGCCGCCGGCAGCGCGTTGGCGCTGTACGTCCCGGTGCTCTATCCCGAGTTCCTGGGTGACTCGGTACCCACCGTGCTGGGGATGCGCGCGGTGCGCCTGGGACGCCCGGCCGAAGCCGGCGGGGTCTTTGCCATCTCCGCGTTGACCGACCGGTTGGCCCGCATGGGCGAAACCTCGCTGGAGCTGTCGATTCCCCCCGCGGAGGTCCAGGCATCGTGGGCGGGCCAGCAGGTTCCACGCGGCGGCTGGGAACAGCGCGAGACGCTCGAGGACGATGCGCTGCTGGCCGAGGCGATGCGGGGGATCGGCGTGGTGGCCCAGGCCCTGCCGGAGAATGCCGGCAAGCCGGTGCTCAAGACCGTGCGCGCCCGCATCTGGTCCTCACCCGTTGAAGGTGTCCAGACGCCGATGCCGCTGGGCATGGCCTTCGGCGCGCATGCGCTGGGGTTCCTGCGTGCGGGGGCCACCTCCACGCTCTTTGCCTCCGGGCAGTGGCTGCGCCTGAGCAGCGGCGGCGGGCACGTGGTGGCACGCCAGGGCGGCGTCCTGGGCTAGGTGGACTGGGCGCCGGCCGGGCACCCCGGCGCCTCGTCAGGCGCGTTCATCAGCGAATGCGCAGCACGGTCGAAGTAGTCCCAGAGCGTGTCCGCCTGCAACGGCGGCAGCTGAAGGGAATCCACGGCGATGCGCATGTGGTGCAGCCAGACGTCGCGGTTGTGCGAATTGATGGTGTACGGCACGTGCCGCATGCGCAGGCGCGGGTGGCCACGGCGCTCGGAATAGGTCGTGGGGCCGCCCCAGTACTGCTCCAGGAACAATTGCAGGCGCATGGTCGCCGGGCGCAGGTCGGTCTCCGGGTACATGGCACGGAATTCCGCGTCCTCGCCGACCGATTCATAGAACTTCTCCGCCAGCTTGCGGAACGTCTCCCGGCCGCCGACCTGGGCGTAGAAGGTGCCCTCGTACTGGCTTGGGTCGTGGTCGTCGTTTGGCGTCAGGCGGCCCTCGGGCAGGCTGGCACTGAGCGAGGCGCCCACCGGGCGCAATTGCGCCACGGGCTTGCCGAGGCTCTGGCCGGCCGGCAGCAGGACCGGCTTGGGGGTGGAATCTTGTTCCGGGTGGTTCGCGTTCACGGCGGTGGTGTCCTTTCAGTTCCCGGCTGAGGCCCGGGACCCTTCAACGCCCATTATCCCGTGGAAGCGGTGCCGTCCGCCGGGCTTTCGCGCAGGGCGTGAGAACGCCGCCGACGGGCCACGGGCAGGCTACGGCGTTTCGCCCAGGTGCTTGAGCGCCTCGCGGATGGACAGCGGGCTCATCCGGGCCCGGTGTGCGTCGACCCAGGACCTTACCCAGGCGGGGTCGGTCTTGCCGTATTGCCGCAGCGCCCAGCCCAGTGCCTTGCGAATGAAGAACCACGTGTCGTCCACGTTGGCTGCCAGGGCGTCATCGAGCAGGTCGGTGTCGGTGTGTTCACCCAGGTGCAGCTGGCAGATCATGGATTGGCGGCGCTTCCACCCATTGGCGTCCCGGGACCACTCGCGCATCATCGGGCCGATGGTTTCCGGATGGGCGCGCAGCAGCTCCCCGTAGCGCCGCGAACAACCGTCGACGATGTCCCACCAGGCGCCCTCGGTGACCATCCGCTCATACAGCGGCAGGAATTCCAGGCGCCCTCGGCAGGATGCGGCGGCGCAGATCTCCTGGGCGGCGTACCAGTGTTCCCGGTGCGTGGCCTCGGAGAAGAGCTCGGTGGCAAGTGCCAGGCGGTCCGCGGCACTTGCGGCACCCGTCTCCCGGGCGAAGTCGCGCGCGATGCGGCGCACCTCGGGGACCGGAACGCCCAGGAAGGGCTGCGTGGTCTTCATGTAGGCCTGTGCCGCCGCTGCCTTGCCGTCCACGATATGCGGCAGCAGCCTGGCGGTGAGCAGGTCAAGGGCCGAATGCGCCTGCCTCCCGTCCATGGTTCAGGCGCCCGGGGGCACCGGGGCGTGGTGCACCGGGAAATTCACGCTGCGGGCGATGAAGCAGACGGCGTTGGCCGCCGCATGAAGCGAGTCGGCAAGTTCGCGCTGGGATTCGTCCTGCAGTGCCACGCGCGGGGCGAGGGTCGCCTCGAGGAACTCCCCGCTGCCGTCGCGGTTCAGCCGCAGCACCCCGGCGGCAGCGTCGGTGTAGCCGGTCACCACCACGGAGTGCTTCACCGCCACGTGCAGATAGGAAAGCATGTGGCACTGGGACAGGGCGGCAAGCAGCAGCTGCTCCGGGTTCCAGCGGTCCTTGTCCCCGTGGAAGGTCGGGTCGGCGGTGCCGGGCAGGTCGGGCAGGCCGGCGGCGCGGATGACGTGGTCGCGTCCGTAGCTGCGGTACCCGGAGGTCCCTTGGCCGCGGTTGCCGGTCCAGGAAATGTCAACGCGATAGTTGTGCAGGGCCAGGTTCATGACTCCATTCTCGCCGCAGACGGGGGATGCCGGTGCACATGACGCACCGACATCCACCCGAGTTTCCGCGGCCTCGGTGGCGCTAGGCGTCGGCGGCCTGGGCTGCCAGCGCGCGGACCACCGCATCGCGGCTTTCGATGACCAGCCGTCGCAGGGCGGGGGAGTCCTCGCCCAGCGAATGCAGGAAGGCGTCGGTCTTGGCCAGCGTTTCCGGGGTGGTTTGCGCCGCAGGGTAGAGCCCGGTGACGATCTGCTGGGCAATCTCGTAACTCTTCGTTTCCCACACCGTGCCGGCTACGTCGAAGTACTCCTCGACGTAGCCGGCGATCAGGGCGGGATCGTGCACGTGGTTGAAGCCGGTGATGGCGGCGCGCTGTTCGAGGTTCGAGAGCTTTCCGCCGATCACCGCATCCCAGGCCGCACGCTTGGCCTCGGGGGTGGGCATGGCGGCCCGTGCCGTGTGGGCGGACAGCTGCCCGGTGGAGGTGGCATCGCGTTCCAGCTCCGCCGCGATGGCCCCGGCGTCGGCGAGACCGCCGGCGGACAGGGAGGTCAGCAGGTCCCAGCGCATCTCCGCATCCACCTCCAGCCCCTCCAGCACAAGCTCGCCCGAGAGCAGCGCGGCCACGGCGTCGAGCTGTGGGCCGGTGTGCGCCAGGTGGGCGAAGGCGCCGACAAATTGCAGCTGTGCGTCGGAGCCTGCTTCCGCCGCCCGTGCCAGCTCCCAGAGCCGGTCGGCGGCGGCAAGGCGCGCCGCCGGGGCTCCCATGCGGTCGACGTAGTAGTCAAGGGCTGTATTCAGCTGGCGCAGCAGCACCATGATGACGGTGGAATCGGTTTCGTGCCCGATGTTGCCCAGCACCAGCTCCAGATAGGCGCGGGCAGGGGTCTCGGCGTCGCGGACCGCGTCCCAGGCAGCGCCCCAGACCAAGGTGCGCGGCAGGGATTGTTCGAAGTCCTTCAGGTGTGCGGTGGCGGTGGCCAGCGACTGCCCGTCCAGCCGGATCTTGGCATAGGCCAGGTCGTCGTCATTGACCAGCACCAGCGCCGGTCGCTTGCGCCCCACCAGGGCCGGGACGGCAGTGGTGGGGCCGGCCACGTCGAGTTCCTCGCGGTGCACGCGGATGAGCGACCCGGCGGCATCAAGGTCGTAGAAGCCCACGGCCAGGCGGTGCGGGCGGATCACCGGGTGTTCGGCGACTGCGGTCTGGGTGATGGAGAAATCGGTGATCAGTCCCGCATCGTCGGTGGAGATCACCGCGCGCAGCGTGTTGACTCCGGCGGTTTCCAGCCACAGCTTCGACCATTCTGACAGGTCGCGGCCGGAAGAGGCCTCAAGCTCGCGCATCAAGTCCGGCAGCTCGGTGTTGGACCAGGCGTGCTTGGCGAAGTAGCTGCGCACCCCGGCCATGAATTCCTCCTGGCCGACCCAGGCGACCAGCTGGCGCAGCACCGAGGCGCCCTTGGCGTAGGTGATCCCGTCGAAGTTGACCTGCACGTCCTCGAGGTCGCGGATCTCGGCGACGATCGGGTGGGTTGAGGGCAGCTGGTCCTGGCGGTAGGCCCAGTTTTTCTCCAGGATGTTGAAGGTGGTCCACGAGGAGGTGAACTCGGTGTTCTGCGCGGCGGCGAGCGTCGACATGAACTCGGCGAAGGACTCGTTGAGCCAGAGGTCGTTCCACCAGCGCATGGTCACCAGGTCGCCGAACCACATGTGGGCCAGTTCATGCAGCACCGTGATGGCACGGCGTTCGACCATGGCATCGGTGGGACGGGACCTGAACACATAGGACTCCAGGAACGTCACCGCCCCGGCGTTCTCCATGGCCCCGGCGTTGAACTCCGGCACGAAGAGCTGGTCGTACTTTTCGAACGGGTACGGGGTGCCGAACTGCTTCTCGAAAAACTCGAAGCCCTGGCGGGTGAGCGTGAAGATGTTCTCCGCGTCCAGGTGCTCCATGAGCGAGGCGCGGGCGAAGACGCCCAGCGGGATCATCCGTCCGTCGCTGCTGGTCAGCTCGGAGCGGACGCATTGGTACGGGCCGGCGATGAGCGCCGTGATGTACGAGGAGATGCGCGCCGTCGGCGCGAACGCCCACGTCTTGGCGCCGTCGTGGGCGTCGACCGGCACCGGGGTGGCGGCGTTGGAGATGACGTCCCAGTGCGCGGGTGCGGTGATCGTGAACGCGAAGGTGGCCTTCAGGTCGGGCTGCTCGAAGACCGCGAACATGCGCCGGGAATCGGGCACCTCGAACTGCGAGTACAGGTACACCTCGTCATCCACCGGGTCCACGAACCGGTGCAGGCCCTCGCCGGTGTTCATGTAGAGCGCATCGGCGTCGATGACCAGGGTGTTCTCCGCGGCGAGGCCCGGCAGAGCGATGCGCACGCCGTCGGAGACCTCGGCCGGGTCCAGCTCGGTGCCGTTGAGGTTCACCGAGCGGACGGCATCGGTGACGGCGTCGATGAAGGATTCCGCGCCCTCGACGGCGGAGAAGCGGACGGTGGTGCGCGAGGAGTAGACGGTGTCGGACCCGGTCAAGTCCAGCTCGACGTCGTAGGAGTGGACGGTGATCAATGCGGCCCTGGTGCGGGCCTCTTCGCGGGTGAGGTTCATTCCTGGCATGGTCGCTGACGCGCCTTTCGATGGTTGCCGGTGGCGAAAATCTTGGTGTTTCGGGCCTGCCACCCGGCGCGGCGCCGCGGCGGTGTGGATTGCGGGGCGGCGCCGGAGTGTGAAACAAGCCTTGAACAGTGTGCCTATTGTCTCACCAACACCCCACGGTGCCGCAAGTGGCGCGGGACTGGTTTGATGGATGACATGGGAATTGATGTGGTTCTTCTGGGATATGGCGCAATCGGCCGGGCTGTCCACCGGATGCTGGCGCCTCATGCGCAGGACGTGCGGGTGCTCGGGGTGCTTGACCGGGCCGCGCTGGAGGGCCGGACCGGAGCGACCCGCGTGGCCGGGCCCGACGGGCACTTGGTCCCGGTGATGGATCTGGAAACCGCCACGGAACGGGCCGATGTCATTGTTGAATGCGCCTCCCCGGCGGCGGTGCGCACCTATGGCCCCGGGATTCTCGGGGCGGGCACCGACCTGCTCGTCGCCTCCCTGGGGGCGCTTGTCGATGACCGGCTGCGCGCCACGTTACTGGAGGAAGGGCCCGGACGCTGCCACCTGTCCACCGGCGCCATCGGCGGGCTGGACCTCGTCCGGGCCTCGGCGGGGACCATCGAGCGCATCGCCCTGGGCACGCGCAAGGCGCCGGCGGCACTGTTGCACCCGGGACTGGCGGATGAACTGCGGGAATCGATTGCCGCGGCGGGGGCCGCGGGCGTGCCCCGCCACGTCTTTGGCGGTTCCGTGGCCGATGCCGTCCGGCATTTTCCCTCCAACATCAACGTTGCGGCGGCGCTGGGGCTGGCGGCCGGGGACATGGGCCTGGTCCGCGTTGACATCGTTGCCGATCCGGGCGCGACGCTGACCAGCCATGTGATCGAGATGCGCGGGCACGGCGGGAATTACAGGTTCGCGATCGAGAATTTCCCGGACCCTGCCAACCCCGCCACCAGCGTCCTGACCGCGCGCTCGATGGTCTCCGGCCTGCTTCGGTTGGGCGGGCGGGGGCCGCACTTCATCTAGCGGCCGCACCCCCGCACTCGCTCGCCTTGCGGGTTTCGGCTTCGTCATCGTGGTGGATCGCCGGCGCCCGGCGGGTCATCGACTTAGTGCCATGCTGCACCCGGGGCTAGGCTTGTGCCTGCATCTTCCCCCTCCACGGTCTAAGGACACAACACATGCGCGTTCACATTGCCACCGACCACGCAGGCCTCGAGCTCAGCGCCCACCTCATCGAACACCTCCGCGCCAAGGGCTACGAGATGGTCGACCACGGTCCCACCGCATACGACGCCGAGGACGACTACCCCTCCTTCTGCATCAATGCTGCCCTTGCCGTTGTTGCCGACCGGGCCGCCGGCCTGGACTCGCTGGGCATCGTGCTGGGCGGCTCGGGCAACGGAGAGCAGATCGCCGCCAACAAGGTCGTGGGCATCCGCGCCGCACTGGCCTGGAACCTCGACACTGCGCGCCTGGCCCGCGAACACAACGACGCCAACGTCGTGGCGGTCGGCGGTCGCCAGCACTCGTTGGTGGAAGCCACCGGCATCATCGAGGCCTTCTTGTCCGAGCCGTTTTCCAATGTCGAGCGCCACATTCGCCGCATCGGCAAGATCGCCACCTACGAAACCACCGGCGAGGTCGTGGCCTAACGTCGCCACGGAACACCACCATGCCCGAAGGCCACTCCGTACACCGACTCGCCCGCCAATTTGACGACGTCTTTGGCGGGCAAGTCCTTGCCGTCTCCTCCCCGCAGGGCCGCTTCGCACCAGCGGCCAGGCTGATCGACGCCCAACGACTCATCTCCTCCCACGCGCACGGCAAGCAGCTTTTCCTGGGTTTCGAAAACGACCTGGTGCTGCGGGTGCACCTGGGACTCTATGGCGCCTGGAGTTTTGGCGGGGACGAACACTTCTCCGGCGCCTCCTCGATCGGCGCCCCGCGCAAGGTGGGGGAGAGCGAGCAGGGGCCCGACGAAGAGGCGGGCCCCTATGCCGGCCCGCCCGAGCCGGTGGGCCAGGTGCGCGCTCGTCTGGTGTCCGAGCACGGCTGGGCGGACCTGCGCGGGCCCAGCGCCTGCGAGGTGCTCACCCGGGAACAGGTGCTGGCGGTGCGTGCCAAACTTGGGCCCGACCCTCTGGTGGCCGCCGCCGGCGAATTCAACCTGGCCAAGGGCAGGGGCTCCACGGAGGCGAACGAAGCCGCTGCGCGTGCGGCGCGCAAGGACTTCGTGGCGCGCCTGGCACGCAAGAGAACCCCGATCGGAACCACCCTGATGGACCAAGGCGTGCTGGCGGGGGTGGGCAACATCTACCGCGCCGAAACACTCTTTCGCACCCGGATCGACCCGTATCTGCCCAGCAACGAGCTGTCCTCACGAAAGGCCGGGATCCTGTGGGACGACATCGTCTCGATCATGGGCGATGGGGTCCGCGACGGAAAAATCATCACCACCCGGGCCGAACACCGCGACGAGTCCGGACCGCTGTGGCCGGAGAACGCCTACTACACCTACCAGCGGCAGGGACGCGGGTGCCGCATCTGCAGCGCCACCATTTCGCTGGCCGAGGTCGCGGCACGCAAGCTCTACTGGTGCCCGGGCTGCCAGCCGCCGGCACGGTCCCGGAACTGAACGGCTCGGCGGACATGGCCCCGTCCGATTCGCGAACAAGCGGATTGACAAGGATCTGTGCAGTTTCGGACCCTGATTTGCGCAGCGTGGAATGGTGGTGCTAAGGTTTTATCCGTTGCCACCGACGAGGTGGGCAAATGCGGGGATGTAGCTTAGTGGTAAAGCCTCAGTCTTCCAAACTGATGATGCGGGTTCGATTCCCGTCATCCCCTCCAATGTGATGTCGCGGGACATGGTTCATATATGTCCCGCGACATCGTTCGTTAAGATGGGTCTCCGGTTTTTGCCGGGGACTTTTTCTTTTTCCCTTGGATGTCCCGCGACATCGTTCCTTAGGTTTGGTCTTCGGTTTCTTCCGGGGGCTTTTTCTTTTTGCCTTGGTAGTCCTTGGTGGCGTCCAGGGCATACTCGCCGAGAATTATTCCGCTGCCGGTTTCGAACACGGTGGCGTCGTTGTCGGCCACGAGAATCGTGACGCTCTTCCCGATGCCTTCCCGGCCCAGGCCCAGGTGCAGCAGCCTGCCGTGGTGGCGCAGGGAGACCTTGCCGGTGGCATCGATCCTGTCGGTTCGCACGCGGTAGTGCTGCCCCGCGTGGTGGCCCTGCGGGATGGCCTTTGGCCTGGCCGTGTAGGCCTGGTCCGGGGTTCGCCTCTCCAGCGCTCGGTGGGGCCGCTCGGTGTTGTAGATCCGGGCGAAGAGCTCCAGGTCCGTGTTGAGCTGCTCCAGCGTCCCCGCGGGGTCCCGGGTGGCCAGCCAGCGCTTGAGCGTCTGGTGGAACCGCTCGATCTTCCCCTGGGTTTGCGGGTGGTTGGGCATGCCGTTCTTCTGCACGATCCCCAGGTCCCGCAGCGTCCGCTCAAAGCCGTTTAGCCCGCCCCGGCCCCCGGCGAACCGGGCGGTGTAGACCAGGCCGTTGTCGGTCAGCGTGGAACCCGGGAATCCATGGGTGTCGGCGGTCTGCAGGAACGCTTCGAGCACCACGGGCCCGGTCACCGGCCGGTGGGCCGTGCAATAGAGCAGGAAGCGGGAGTGGTCGTCCAGGAAGTTCAGGATCTCCACGTCGCTGCCGTCGGCCAGCGTCCAGTGGGTGAAGTCGGATTGCCAGGTCTCGTTGGGTTGCTCGGCCTCGAAGCGGTGCCAAGAAGCGCGCGGGCGCTTGCGTGGCTGGTCCGCCACCAGGGACTCGGCGCGCAGGATGCGGTGGATGGTGGAGGCCGCCGGCACCGCGAGGCCTTCCCGGCGCAGGTGCCAGGCGATGGTCTGGGCCCCGGAGTCAAGACCCCTGGCCGTCAGCTCGCGGCGCAGGGCCAGGATGCGTTCCTGCACGGCGCCAGTGGTGGTTTGGGGGCTGGAGAGCGGGCGCCTGGATCGTGGTTCCAGCCCCTCGTCCCCCTGAGCGCGGTGCCGGCGCATCAATTCGTAGACCCAGCGCCGGCTGACCCCGAAGTGCTCGGCTGCCTGCGCGGGGGTGAGGCGACCCTGGACGATGGACTGGATGATGAGGTTGTTTTTTCCCATGGTCCATCGTCTCCGCGTATGAACGATGTCGCGAGAGATGGGCGGGGATTATTGGTAGACCCATGTCGCGCCACAGCGGCCCACCACCAGAATGGGCTTCATGTCCCGCGACACCGCTGCACTGTCACTGTGCACGATGTCCCGCGACATGTGGGAACGATGTCCTCGCTTCAGACACCGTCATCCCCTCCAATAAAGAGTGATTTGGTTCCCCGGGAACCAGGTCGCTCTTTTTCTTTCCCCGAGCAATGGGGTCCCGCCCCCAGTGCCGAATTGTGACGTCGGTCCCTTTTCGCCCGGCGGGGCGGCGACACGTAGGTTTTTTGGTTTCCCCCCAGGCATCGCGACCCCCGAAAACTGTGGCGATCCGGGGCTTTTCCCCATGCGAAAGCACGAATTTTGTTTTCCCGCGTTTGCTTGTATGGTTGTTCCGCGCCGTCGACGAAATCCAAACTTCTGGTTGACGGGCCGATTAGTGAAAACTTGTTTATTTTGCATAGACTGTTTCAGCACTTATCGGGGTGTAGCTCAGCTTGGCTAGAGCGCGCGCTTTGGGAGCGTGAGGTCGCAGGTTCGAATCCTGTCACCCCGACTCTGTACCTTCAACCCCGTAACGGTTACCGTTACGGGGTTGAAGTCCAGCTCAGACCAAACATCACACACCAGGAGTACACCGCTGTGAAGAGCGCCGTCGAAACCCTCACCCCCACCCGGGTCAAGCTCACCGTTGAAGTTCCCTATGATGAACTGAAGCCGCGCATTGCTGAGGCCTACAAGACCATCGCCAAGCAGATCCAGGTTCCCGGCTTCCGCGCCGGAAAAGTCCCGTCCCGCTTGATTGATCAGCGCGTTGGCCGTGGCTACGTCCTGGAAACTGCCATCAACGAAGGCATGAACACCTACTACCAGCAGGCCGTCACCGAGAACGAAATCGTTCCGCTCTCGCGCCCCGAGGTCGAAATCACCGAGCAGCCTTCCGCCGAGGTTGCAGGCGAAGGCCAGCTGGCCTTCCAGGTCGAGATCGACATCCGTCCGAGCATCGAACTGCCGGACTACAAGGGCCTGGAAGTCACCGTTGAAGCCGCCGAAGCCGGTGACGCCGACATCGAGAAGGCACTGGATGACCTGCGCGGCCGCTTCGGCACGCTCAAGACCATCGAGCGCCCGGCAGCCGACCAGGACTTCATCACACTGGACCTGACCGCATCGGTCGAGGGCGAAGAGGTCGACTCGGCCACCGGCCTGTCCTACCAGGTTGGCTCCGGCACCATGCTCGAGGGCATGGACGAGGCAGTCACCGGCCTGTCCGCAGGCGAAGACGCCACGTTCGTCACCAAGCTGGCCGGTGGCGAGCACGCAGGTGCCGACGCACAGGTCAAGGTCACCGTCACCGCCGTCAAGGAGCGCGAGCTTCCCGAGGCCAACGACGACTTTGCCCAGCTGGCTTCCGAATTCGACACCATGGCCGAGCTGCGCGAGTCCCTCGCCAAGGATGCCGCCGAGTCCAAGGTCATGGACCAGGGGGTTGCTGCCCGCGACCTCGTCCTGGACAAGCTCATGGAGCTCGTCGAGGTTCCGGTTCCGGAATCCGTCATCACCGAGCAGGTCGAGCAGCACTTCGAGCAGGGCGCCCACAACGAGGGTGAAGAGCACGACACCGAAGAGCACCGCACCGAGGTTCGCGAGAACACCGCCAAGGCCTTCAAGAACGAGATCGTGCTCGACGCCGTCGCCGAAGCAGAGAAGATTGGCGTTGCCCAGTCCGAACTGATCGACTACATCGTCCAGACCGCCGGCCAGTACGGCATGGACCCGAACCAGTTCGCCCAGATGCTCGACGGCGCCGGCCAGGTCCCGATGCTGGTTGGCGAAGTCCGCCGCCGCAAGGCCCTTGCCAAGGTCCTGGAGCTGGCTGTTGTCACCGACAGCAACGGCAGCGTCGTTGACCTGAGCGACTTCGTGCGCCCGGCAGGCGAAGAAGAAGAGGGCTCCGCATCGTCGGCCTCCTCGGCTTCCTCCGCCTCCTCGGCATCGGCAGCATCCGCCAAGTAGCGCGGCGCCGCTGACGCGGCATTGGATTCCCAGGCGCGGAGCCACCTGCAAAAGGTGGCTCCGCGCCTGCTTTTAACCCCTCTTTTAAGCCCACGGCGATGGCTGCCCCGCGCACCATGCGCCGACAGCGAACAGCTGCCCCTGCGCCGCCAAAGTCGCTGGCCAAGGCAGTAATGTTCAAGGAAGTAAAGAGCCAGTGGCCCGACGGACAGAACATCGGGGCACGGCATCACGGAGAGGTATCAGAACATGTCCAGTGACTCCCGCACTCCCACGATGGCTTCGGTAGATCCGGCCAATCGCGAGGACTACATCTACAATCGACTCCTCAAGGAGCGGATCATCTGGCTCGGCTCGGAAGTCCGAGACGACAACGCCAATGCGATCTGCTCGCAGTTGCTCCTGCTCTCCGCGGAAGACCCGGAGAAGGACATCTACCTGTACATCAACTCCCCGGGTGGTTCCATCACCGCGGGCATGGCGATCTACGACACCATGCAGTACATCCCCAACGATGTCGTCACCGTGGCCACCGGCCTGGCAGCTTCCATGGGCCAGTTCCTGCTGTCCTCGGGCACCCCGGGCAAGCGCTACGCCACCCCGAATGCCCGCATCCTGATGCACCAGCCGTCCGGCGGCATTGGCGGCACCGCTTCGGACATCCGCATCCAGGCCGAGCTGATCCTTCACATGAAGAAGATCATGAGCGAGCTGACCGCTGCGCAGACCGGCCAGACCGTCGACACCATTCTGAAGGACAACGAGCGCGACAAGTGGTTCACCGCCACAGACGGCCTCGAATACGGCTTCTTTGACCACATCGCCCAGTCCTCCGGCATCGTCTCCGGTGGCGGCGGGGTCGCGAAGTAACGCGACGGAACCCGGCAGACCTAACTGATTTCCCAGGAGATACGATGAATTTCACCCCGAATGCCACCTCCGGCGAAATGCCGTCGGCACGCTACATCCTCCCGCAGTTCGAGGAGCGGACCCCCTACGGGTTCAAGCGCCAGGACCCGTACGCGAAGCTGTTCGAAGACCGCATCATTTTCCTTGGTGCCCAGGTCGACGACGCTTCCGCCGACGACGTCATGGCCCAGCTGCTCGTCCTGGAGTCCATGGACCCCGAGCGCGACATCACCCTGTACATCAACTCGCCCGGCGGCTCGTTCACGGCGATGACGGCGATCTATGACACGATGCAGTTCGTGCGCCCCGAGGTGCAGACCGTGTGCCTGGGCCAGGCAGCCAGTGCCGCTGCGGTGCTGCTTGCCGGCGGCACCCCGGGCAAGCGCCTGGCGCTTCCCAACGCACGGGTGCTGATCCACCAGCCCGCCATGGGCGGCGGCGAACGCGGCACCGCGTCGGACCTGCAGATCCAGGCCGAAGAAGTCATGCGCATGCGCGCCTGGCTCGAGACGACCCTGGCCGGGCACAGCAACAAGACCGCAGAAGAGGTCGGCAACGACATCGAGCGCGACCTCTACATGACCGCGGCCGAGGCCAAGGTTTACGGATTGATCGACGAGGTCCTGACCCCGCGCAAGATCAAGTCCCAGGGCAGCATCGCCCACTAAGGCGGGACACGGCGAACGGGCTGCTGTTGCGGGGCGCGAAATAAGCGCACCACGGGCCGCCCGTTCGCCCATTCTGTCGGCACTCTGTCATAGAGTTAAGGCAGTTCAGCATTTCCGGTTCTCTCGGGCCGGTCTTACCGGTACCAGATAAGGGGACCAAATCGATGGCACGCATGGGTGAAGGGTCTGATCTGCTCAAGTGTTCCTTCTGTGGCAAGAGCCAGAAGCAGGTTCGCAAGCTGATCGCCGGCCATGGCGTCTACATCTGCACCGAGTGCATTGAACTCTGCAACGAGATCATCGAGGAAGAGCTCGCCGAGGTCGAAGAGGGCGTCGACTTCGAATTGCCCAAGCCGAAGGAAATCTTCGACTCCCTGCAGGAATACGTCATCGGCCAAGAGGGCGCCAAGCGCTCGTTGGCGGTGGCCGTCTACAACCACTACAAGCGCATCCAGGGCGGCGCTGCAGCCAAGTCCGTTGCGGCGCTTTCGGACTCGAACTCCCTCGACGAGGTCGAGGTGGCCAAGTCCAACATCCTGCTGATCGGGCCCACCGGCTGCGGCAAGACCTACCTGGCCCAGACGCTGGCCCGCCGGCTAAACGTCCCCTTCGCCGTCGCCGATGCCACCTCGCTCACCGAGGCCGGATACGTCGGCGAGGACGTCGAAAACATCCTGCTCAAGCTTATCCAGGCAGCGGACTATGACGTCAAGAAGGCCGAACAGGGCATCATCTACATCGACGAGATCGATAAGATCTCCCGCAAGAGCGAAAATCCCTCAATCACCCGGGACGTCTCGGGCGAAGGGGTCCAGCAGGCACTGCTGAAGATCCTCGAGGGCACCGTTGCGGCGGTTCCGCCGCAAGGCGGCCGCAAGCATCCGCACCAGGAATTCATCCAACTGGACACCACCAACGTGCTGTTCATCGTTGCGGGCGCCTTCGCAGGTCTCGAGGAGATCATCTCCTCGCGCGCAGGACGCAAGGGGATCGGCTTCGGCGCACCGCTGTCGGCGTTGAAGTCCGAGGCTGCGTCATATGCCGACGTCCGCCCGGAAGACTTGTTGAAGTTCGGCCTCATCCCGGAATTCATCGGCCGGCTGCCGGTGATCAGCACGGTGGAAAAGCTGGACCGGGAGTCCCTTATCAAGATCCTGTCGGAGCCCAAGAATGCGCTGATCAAGCAATACCAAAAGATGTTCCGCATGGACGGTGTTGAGCTGACCTTTGAGCTGGGCGCCTTGGAAGCCATCGCAGACCTCGCGCTTGCCCGGGACACCGGTGCCCGCGGGCTGCGCGCAATCCTGGAGGAAACCCTCAGCGCCACCATGTTCGAAATGCCGAGCCGCGACGATGTCGTCGAGGTCGTCATCACCAGCGACGTGGTGCTCAACGGGGCGGATCCGTCACTGATTTCCGCGCAGGTCGCCGACAAACGCGGCAAAAAGTCCGCTTAGTACTTGACTTGTTCACTCCGGGCTCCGCACCAACGCGATGTCCCGGACCTTGAACCCTTGCCATTGATTTAAAGGAGATGCACGTTGTCCGAGAAGACTCACGTTGATTTTTGGTTTGACCCGGCCTGCCCCTTTGCCTGGGCGACGTCCCGCTGGGTCCTCGAGGTTGAGAAGGTGCGTGACATCGAGGTTGCTTGGCATGTGATGTCGCTTTCGGTGCTCAACGACGGTCGCGAGGGCCTGAGCGACGATTACCGCGATTTCGTGGCCAAGGGCTGGGGCCCGGTCCGCGTGCTCATCGCCGCCGCCCAGAAGCACGGCGACGCGGTGCTCGGCGATCTCTACACCGCCATGGGCGAGATGCTGCACCACGAAAAGGTTGCGGACTACAGCGAGGTCATTTCCCGCGCACTGGCCAAGGCCGGGCTGGAACCGGAATTGGCCGATGCGGCGAACGGGACCGAGTTTGACGAGGCACTGAAGTCGAGCCACGAAGACGGGATCTCCCGAGTCGGCCAGGACGTCGGCACGCCCGTCATGGCGCTAAACGGCACCGCATTCTTCGGTCCGGTCATTACGCGGGTTCCCTCCGGCGAAGAGGCCGGCAAGATCTTCGATGCCGCCGTCGGCCTGGCGTCGTACCCGTACTTCTTCGAAATCAAGCGCAGCCGCACCGAGAGCCCGCAGTTCGACGTCGAAGCCAACTGACCTGAAAATCCTGTCAATGGCCCCAAGGACCAATGTTTTCAGCAGGGGACCGGAGCAAACCTCAAAGTTTGCCCCAGTCCCTTGCCGGTCTCCGGGGCAGGGCGTATAAAAGTAATACGCATCACTACCGGAATGATGCTGAACAAAAACCGAATTCGCGGTGACGAGCTATTGGAATCTCTTCTAGCTCGGCTGCAGCAGCGAAGCAGCAAGACCCACGCAACGAGGATTTTGTTCGGTTCTCTAAATCAACGCTGTACGAGAACCAACACCGAGTCGAAGCCCCTCCGACATTAGTTTGTCAGCCGAAGGGGCTTCCCCTCTGTCTGCCGCCAGGTGCGATGTCGGAGGAGGGGACGGTCCCGGATGAAAGGACGAGGGCGCCGTGCCCCACCCGCGGGGTGGGGCACGGCGCCCTCGTTGCCGGGACCCCGGCACATGGAAGCTAGGCCTGCACGGTGTCCTCGGCCGGTGCCAGCACCACGTCGCTGACCGTCAGGTCCCCGTCGGCGGCAACCAAGGTCATGTCCTTGGCGTTACCGGCGGCCAACAGGTCGCCCAGTCCGCTGCGCAACAATTCCAGGGTGGCCTCGGGCGCGGAAATCACGCCGGAGAGCACCTCGGTGCGCTGCTTGACCTTGGCCTCGGACTTTGCCTTTCGGATGCCCGAGAGAGCCTCGCCGACGATCGGCAGCACTGCGGTGTTGGCGCCTTCGACGGCGCCGACCAGATGGGCGGAACCGGGCCATGGGGCGCGGTGGACAGATCCGGCACGCCACCAACCCCAGACCTCTTCGGTGGCGAAGGGCAAGAACGGGGCAAAGAGGCGCAGCACCGAATCCAGCGTGGTGGCCAGGGTGGCAAGCACCGATGCCTGTTCCGCGTCGCCGCGGGCACCGTAGGCACGGTCCTTGATCAGCTCCACGTAGTCGTCGGTGAACGACCAGAAGAACGACTCGGTGATGTCCAGTGCACGCGCGTAGTCGTAGGCATCGAAGGCGCGGGAGGCGTCGTCGATGACCTGGGACAGGCGGGCGAGCAGGGACTTGTCCAGCCCGTTGGTGATGACCGAGGCGTCGCCGGCGATGACGTTCGCTTCGGTGGCGCCCAGGTTCAGCACGAACTTGGAAGCGTTGAGGATCTTGATCGCCAGGCGGCGGCCGATCTTCATCTGGTTGATCTCGTACGCGGTGTCCGCGCCCAGCTTGGCGCTGGCCGCCCAGTAGCGAACGGCGTCGGAGCCGTAGTCGTTGAGCACGTCGGTGGGGACCACCACGTTGCCCTTGGACTTGGACATCTTCTTGCGGTCCGGATCCAGGATCCAGCCCGAGATCGCCGCGTGCTTCCACGGGGCCACGTCGTGCAGCGCGTCGGCGCGCACTGCGGAGGAGAAGAGCCATGTGCGGATGATGTCGTGGCCCTGCGGGCGCAGGTCGAACGGGAAGACCTTGTTGAAGAAGTCCGTATCGCGGGACCAGCGGCCCACGATCTGCGGGGTCAGCGAGCTGGTGGCCCAGGTGTCGAGCACGTCGGCGTCTCCCACGAAGCCGCCGGCTTCGTTGCGCTGGGATTCCTCGTAGCCCGGTGCCACGTCCGCGGCCGGGTCGACCGGCAGCATTTCGTCGGTGGGCAGGATCGGGTTCTCGTAGTCGGGTTCCCCGGCCGCATCCAGCGGGTACCAGACCGGCACCGGCACGCCGAAGAAGCGCTGGCGGGAGACCAGCCAGTCGCCGTTCAGGCCCGAGATCCAGTTCTCGTAGCGCGAGCGCATGAAGGCTGGGTGGAACTCGATCTGCTCGCCGCGCTTGATGAGGCGCTCGCGGCGTTCCTCGTCGCGCCCGCCGTTGCGGATGTACCACTGGCGGGAGGAAACGATTTCCAGGGGCTTGTCGCCCTTTTCGAAGAAGTTCACCGGGTGGCTGATCTTCTTCGGCTCGCCGTCGAGCAGGTTGGCGGCGATGAGCAGCTCGACGACGCCCTCCTTGGCGGAGAACACCGTCTTGCCGGCGATCGCGGCGTATGCCGTACGTCCGGCCTCGGTGGTGATCCACTCCGGGGTCTCGGCGATGACGCGGCCGTCGCGGCCGATGATGGCCCGGGTCGGCAGCTGCAGTTCGCGCCACCAGGTCACGTCGTTCAGGTCGCCGAAGGTGCAGACCATCGCGATGCCCGAGCCCTTGTCCATCTTGGCAAGTGCGTGCGGGAAAACCGTAACCGGAACGTCGAAAAGCGGGGAGGTGACGGTCTTGCCGAAGAGCGGCTTGTAGCGCTCGTCGTCGGGGTTTGCCACCAGGCCGGCGCAGGCAGCCAGCAGCTCGGGACGGGTGGTCTCGATGAAGACCTGGGTGCCGTCCTCGGCGGTGAACGGGTAGCGGTAGTAGGCGCCGGGCACTTCCCGGTCCTCCAGTTCCGCCTGGGCCACCGCGGTGCGGAAGGTGACGTCCCACAGGGTGGGTGCCTCGGCCATGTAGGCGTCGCCCTTGGCCAAGTTGGCCAGGAAGCCGCGCTGCGAGACGGAACGCGACACGTCATCGATGGTGCGGTAGGTCAGGTCCCAGTCCACGGACAGGCCCAGGGTGGAGAAGAGGTGCTCGAAGACCTTCTCATCCTCGACCGCGAGTTCCTCGCAGAGTTCGATGAAGTTCTTGCGGCTCACGACGTCCCAGTCGCGCTGGTTCTTCGCCGGGGTCGCCGGGGGACGGTAGCCCTCCACGTGGGCGTACGTCGGGTCGCAGCGCACACCGTAGTAGTTCTGCACACGGCGCTCGGTGGGCAGGCCGTTGTCGTCCCAGCCCATCGGGTAGAACACGTTCTTGCCGCGCATACGCTGGTAACGGGCCAGCACGTCGGTCTGCGTGTAGGAGAACATGTGCCCCACGTGCAGCGAGCCCGAGGCCGTCGGCGGGGGAGTGTCGATCGAGTAGACCTGCTCGCGCGTGGTCTCTGCGTTGAATTTGTAGGTGCCCTGCTCGCGCCAGCGGGCGCCAAGGCGTTCCTCCAGGCCCTCAAGAGCGGGCTTGTCCGGAACGGAAACGATGACGGGCGTGTCTGTGCCCAAGGTGTCTTCTGCCATGGGCCCCATTCTTCCATGAGCCCGGGCATTACCCCCAGTCGACCGCGGTTGATGCACGCCACAGGCACACCACAGGCACACCGGGCGGCGCCCCCGGCGATGCGGTGTGCGCCACCTGCGACGTCGGGGCGGGGTTCAGGGTGCGAACCAGAGGGTGGTTTCCCCCGGGACCAGCCCGGACAGCACGGGCAGCGCACCGCTGGTGACGACGATCCTGGCCGGGTCCAGGCCATCGGGCAGGTCCGTCGGAGCGGTGCCGAAGTTGGTCAGCACCTCCCAGCCGTTGGGCCGGCGGTAGTGCGCGAGTGCGGCATCGGGTGCAGACACCCAGTGGAGGGACTCGGTGGTTTGCAGCTTGCGGCGCCACGCCAGGGTGCTGCGGTAGAACTGAAGGGTGGAGCCCTCCGCCGCGTCCTGGGCGCTGACGGCATGCTCGGCAAACCAGGCAGGCTGGGGCAGCCACGGCGGGCCGCCGAAGCCCAGGTGCTCCTCCTGCGCGTTCCAGGGCAACGGCACGCGACAGCCGTCGCGGCCCTTGAGCGTCTTCCCGGTGCGGAACCACGTGGGATCCTGCAACGAGTCCAGGGGCAGGTCCGCCGCCTCAAAGAGACCCAGTTCCTCGCCCTGGTAGAGGTAGGCGGATCCCGGCAGGCCCAGCATGAACAGCGTTGCGGCCCGGGCCCGGCGCAGCCCGCGTGCCGGATCGGCGACAGGTTCCCTGCCGCCGGAGCGCAGCCACGCATCCTGGGCCGCCGCGTCGGTGCCGTCGGGCAGGGAATAGCGCGAGGCATGGCGCACCACGTCGTGGTTGGAGAACACCCAGGTGGAGGATGCCCCGGAGACCTCGGCCTCCTCGAGGCACCGCGCCACGATCTCGCGGAACTCCGTGGCCGCGAAGGGGGCCTGCAGCAAGTCGAAGTTGAAGGCCTGTCCGAGGCCGGTGGGCCGGGCGTAGCGCAGGCGCCGGTTGGTGAAGGGCACCCATGCCTCCGCCACCGCAATGCGCGGCGGGTCGTATTCGTTGAGCACCGAGCGCCAGCCCGCATAGATCTCGTGGACCTCGTCGCGGTCAAAGAGCACGTCGGTGCCGTCATCGACCAGGATCTCCAGCGAGGTCTTGGAGCGCAGCGGATGGGCCATGTCCTTGACCAAGGCGTGGGCAACATCGACGCGGAACCCGTCCACGCCGCGGTCCGCCCAGAAGCGCAGCGTGGTGTGGAAGTCCTCGCGGATCTCCGGGTTGTTCCAGTTCAAGTCCGGCTGCTCGGGAGCAAAGAGGTGCAGGTACCACTGGCCCGGCGCCCCGGCGTTTTCCCCGGTGGTTTCGGTGATCCGGGTCCAGGCGGGTCCGCCAAAGTGCGATGGCCAGTCCGAGGGCGGGAGTTCGCCGTTCTCGCCCAGCCCGTCACGGAAATGGTAGCGGGCGCGTTCGGGAGAGCCGGGTGCCGAGGCGAGGGCGGCGGTGAACCATTGATGGCGGTTGGAGCTGTGGTTGGGCACCACGTCGGCGATGACCTTGATGTTTGCCGCATGGGCAGCGGCGATCATGGCGTCGAAGTCCTCCAAGGTGCCCAGGCGTTCATCGACGTTCCGGTAGTCGTCTACGTCGTACCCGCCGTCGGCAAGGGCCGAGGGGTAGAACGGGGACAGCCAGATGGCGTCGATGCCCAGCTCGGCGAGGTAGCCCATGCGCGAAGTCACGCCGGGCAGGTCGCCCAGGCCGTCACCGGTGGCATCGGCAAAACTGCGCGGGTAGATCTGGTAGACGGCGGCCTGGCGCCACCATTGCGCGGCGGGCACGGGAACTGGAACATGGCTGTTCATGGGCGGGTGGATCCTCTCGGACTGCAGGTGGGCCGGGTCGGTGCCTTCAGTATGTCTGGACGGGGCGGGGAAGTCCCGTCATGGCGGCCCACGGGTCCCGCCTGTCGCCACGGACCGGGTCTTGAACGGCTGGAAGATGCGCTGCGGCGGTCCTACGCTGTTGGCATGGGTAACTTTCGATTGTTGCGCGCCTACGAACCCGCCGACGGCGGCTACCGGGTCCTGGTGGACAGGCTCTGGCCCCGCGGGCTGGGCAAGGAGCGGGCGGCGCTCGATGACTGGGCCAAGGACGCGGCACCCTCAACCGGGCTACGCGTCGCCTTCAGCCGCAAGGCCGAGCGGTTCACCGAGTTCACCGACCACTACCGCCACGAGTTGGAGGCCGGGGCCGCCGCCGAGGGTGCCCACCGCCTGCTGGGGATCGCCCGCAAGCACGAGGACGTGGTGCTGCTCTACGCCGCCCGCGACACCGTGCACAACCACGCGGTGGTGCTCCTGGACTTCCTGCGCGAGGCCCAACAGGGGACCGTGGACGCCCCGGGCGACGGGGCCTGAGGCGTTTGTCCCCCCCACCCCCCCGGTGCCACGAAGCGACATCGCTGTTGGGGCCGGGCCACCGTGCTGGATAGGCTTTGCTCATGTCATCACAGAATCAAGTCACCCAACATGCAGCCGTCGTCACCGGGGCCTCCAGCGGGATCGGCGAGGCAACCGTCCGCGCCCTTGCTGCCGCCGGATGGAAGGTGTTCGCCGTGGCCCGCCGCGCGGAGCGGCTTGCGGCGCTCGCCGAGGAAACCGGCGCGGTGCCCGTTCCCGCCGACGTGACCAACGACGCCCAGGTCGCCGGCCTGCTGGCAGCCGTGGAGGCCGGCGGCGGCATTGACACGCTGATCAACATCGCCGGCGGCGCCCGCGGCGCCGACTACCTGGCCGAGGCGAAGAACGAGGACTGGGACTTCATGCTCCAGGCCAACGTCATGGGCACCATGAAGGTCACCCGCGCGTTCCTGCCGATGCTCCGCGCCCACGGCGAGGGCACCGTGCTCAACCTGACCTCGACCGCCGGAATGGTCAGTTACGAGGGCGGCTCCGGCTACAACGCCGCCAAGGCCGCCCAGCGCGCGCTGACCCAGGCGCTGCGCCTGGAGGAAGTCGAGCACAATGTGCGGGTCATCGAGGTGCTGCCGGGCCTGGTGCACACCGAGGAGTTCGCGTTGCGCCGGATGGGCGGGGACCGCGAGCTGGCCCAAAAGCCCTACGCCGGGGTGGCCAAGCCGTTGCTGGCGGAGGACATCGCCGACATCGTCGCCTATGCCGTCAACGCCCCGCACCATGTGAACCTCGACGAGATCGTCGTCCGCCCGGTGGCGCAGGCAGCAGCCCACAAGCTGATCCGCGGCCAGGCGTGATCGGCCCCGCCGGCGGCCCCGGGCCGCGGCGGCTGCACATCGTGGCTTGTGCCCACGGCACCGACAACCCCGACGGGCGTCGGCTCATTAACGGCCTGCGCGGGGACTTGGCCGACGAGCTCGCGCTCCAGGGCATCGACGCTGTCGTCCACGAGGCCTACGTCGACGTGCAGGAACCCCGGCTCGAGGCGGTCCTGGCCGCACTGCCGCCCGGCGAGGACGCCATCGTGGCGCCCCTGCTGCTCTCCGAGGGCTTCCACAGCCGCGTTGACATCGCCGATGCGGCGGCCGCGCGCCCGCACACGGGCGTGAGCGCGCCGGTGGGCCCCGACCCGCGCCTGGCCGCGGTGCTGGCCCGCCGGCTGGCCGAGGCCGGGCACCAACCCGGGGACGCCGTGGTGCTTGCCGCGGCGGGCACCCGCATCGAGGCAGGACAGCGGCAGGCGGCGCGGATGGCGGAGCTGCTGGCCGCCGAACTGGGCCACCCGGTGGCCGTCGCCTTCGGCTCCGCCGCCACGCCGTCGGTGACCGAGGCGGTGGGCGCGGCACGGGCCGCGGGGGCGCCGCGGGTGGGCGTCGCCTCCTTCCTGCTGGCCCCCGGGTTCTTCCACGACCGACTGGCCGAAGCCGGCGCCGACTATGTGTCAACGGCGTTGCTCCCGGGCGTCACAATCGCGAAATGTGTCGCCGGAAGACTCGCTGAAGCCATCTCAGCGGGACCCGCCCACACCGAATAGGTCGCCGGGTTACGGCATGACGTTGCGGGTAGGAGGTCGTTGGCGGGCCCCCGCCGGCCCGCCCTAGTGTCGAAGCCATGACACAGGCAACCGACACCCAGGCAAGCACCCGGCCCGCCCGGCCGGCCCGCCCGGCGGCCAAGCCGCACGGACAGTGGAAGATCGACGGCACCACGCCGCTGAACGCCAACGAGGCGTTCAAGGCGGACGACAACGGGCTGAACGTGCGCGAGCGCATCGAAACCGTGTATGCCCGGGGCGGGTTTGATTCCATCGACGCCACCGACTTGCACGGCCGCTTCCGCTGGTGGGGCCTCTACACCCAGCGCAAGCCGGGCATCGATGGCGGGCGCACCGCCACCCTGGAGCCGCACGAGCTCGAGGACCGCTACTTCATGCTCCGCGTCCGGATCGACGGCGGAACCCTTTCCACTCGGCAGCTGCGCACCATCGGGGAGATCTCCCGCGACTTCGCCCGCGACACCGCCGACGTGACCGATCGGCAGAACATCCAGCTGCACTGGATCGACGTCGTGGACGTCCCGGAGATCTGGCGGCGGTTGGAGGCCGTGGGCCTGGACACCACCGAGGCCTGCGGGGACGTGCCGCGGGTCATCCTCGGCTCCCCGGTGGCGGGGATCGCGAAGGACGAGATCCTGGACCCGACCCCGGTGATCCGCGAGATCCGCGAACGCTTCATCGGCGACCCCGAACTGGCCAACCTGCCGCGCAAGTTCAAGACCGCCATCTCCGGGCACCCGTCCCAGGACGTGGTGCACGAGATCAACGACATCTCCCTCATCGCGGTCAACCACCCCGAGCACGGGCCGGGATATGACCTGTGGGTCGGCGGAGGCCTGTCCACCAACGCCCGGCTGGCCGAGCGGCTCGGCGCGTTTGTGCGCCCCGAAATCGCGGCCGAGGTGTGGCTGGGCGTGGTCTCGATCTTCCGCGACTACGGCTACCGGCGGCTGCGCAACAAGGCGCGGCTGAAGTTCCTGATGGCCGACTGGGGACCGGAAAAGTTCCGCAAGGTGCTCGAGGAGGAATACCTCGGCTACGCGCTGCCCGACGGGCAGGCACCGGACAAGCCGACCACCCCGGGGGACCACGTGGGCATCCACGAGCAGAAGGACGGGCGCTTCTTCATCGGCGCGAGTCCCAAGGCCGGCCGGCTCTCCGGGACGCTGCTGCTGGAATTGGCGGACCTGCTGGAGCGCCACGGTTCGGCGCGGCTGCGCACCACCCCGCACCAGAAGCTGCTCGCTCTGGACATCCCCGCCGAATCGGTGAGGGCCGCAGCCGCTGAACTCGATGCGCTGGGCCTGGCCACGGCGCCGAGCATCTTCCGCCGCTCCGCGATCGCCTGCACCGGCATCGAATTCTGCAAGCTGGCGATCGTTGACACCAAGGACACCACCATCGCCGCGGTCGCCGAACTCGAGGAGCGTTTCGCGCAGAAGTCGGCCGTGCGGCTGCCGCCTTCGCTGAGCCTGCACGTGAACGGCTGCCCCAACTCCTGCGCCCGCATCCAGACCGCCGACATCGGCCTCAAGGGCCAGCTGCTTCCCGACGGGCACGGCGGGCAGACCCCGGGCTTCCAGGTCCACCTGGGCGGGGGACTGGCCTCCACCGAACGCGGAGAGGCCGGCCTGGGACGCACCGTGCGCGGGCTCAAGGTCACCGCCGATCAGCTGCCCGACTACATCGAGCGGGTGCTGGAAAATTATTCGGCCGGCTCCGAGACGGGCGAATCCTTCGCGGCGTGGTCGCACCGTGCCGCGGACGAGGACGTCGAATGAGCACCGAGACCCACACCGTGGACCAACTCGCCGCCGACCGTGCCCTTGCCGAGTCAGGCGCCGCCGAACTGGGCTTCGACGCCTCGGCCACCGACGTCATCGCCTGGGTCAAGCGGAACTTCGACACCGCAGAGGTCGCCGTCGCCTGCTCCATGGCCGATGCCGTGCTGCCGTCGGTCGTCGCAGAGGCGCTGCCAGGTGTCGACGTGCTCTTCCTGGAGACGGGCTACCACTTCGCCGAAACCCACGCCGCGCGCAACGAGGTTGCAGCTTCGCTGGACGTGCGGATCATCGATGTGCTCCCGGTGCGCACAGTGGAAGAGCAGGACGCCGAGCACGGGTCCCGGCTGCACGAGCGCGACCCTGCCGCCTGCTGCCGGATGCGCAAGATGGAGCCGCTGGCCAGGACCCTGGCCGGCTACCGGCTCTGGTTCACCGGGGTCCGGCGCGACGAGGCACCCACCCGCACCAACACGCCGTTGGTCACCTGGGACGAGGCCCACGGGCTGATCAAGGTCAACCCGCTGGCCGGATGGAGCTTCGACGAGCTGATTTCCCACGCCACGGCCAACAGCGTGCCGGTGAACCTGCTGCTGTCCAACGGCTACCCGTCGATCGGATGCGCCCCCTGCACCCGGCCGGTGGCCGAGGGCGAGGACCCGCGCGCCGGCCGGTGGGCAGGGGTCGCCAAGACCGAATGCGGCATCCACCGGTGAGCCCGGCACCGCCTGCCCGGCCGGCACCGCCTGCCCGTCCCGAACGCACCACCACACCCCTCCCACCGACGAAGGAGCAAGAGATGAGCACCACCGCGCCCACCGCAGCCCCCGAGCGACCACGCACCGCCACCGCCACCGCGCCCGAGATCGACGTGCTCGACGCCCTTGAGGCTGAATCCATCCACATCCTGCGCGAGGTCGCCGCCGAGTTCGAGCGTCCCGCGATGCTCTTTTCCGGGGGCAAGGACTCCGTGGTGATGCTGCACCTGGCCACCAAGGCCT
This sequence comes from Paeniglutamicibacter sulfureus, assembly GCF_030512175.1. Lineage (GTDB taxonomy): Bacteria > Actinomycetota > Actinomycetes > Actinomycetales > Micrococcaceae > Paeniglutamicibacter > Paeniglutamicibacter sulfureus. Next base: position 2,944,754 of record NZ_JAULBL010000002.1, read on the forward strand.
TCTGGCCAGGGGCCGTCCCGTTCCCGGTGCTGCACGTGGACACCGGACACAACTTCGAGGAGGTCATCGCGTTCCGCGACAGCACCGTGGAGCAGCTGGGCCTGCGCCTGGTGGTCGCCAGCGTGCAGGACTACATCGACGACGGGCGGCTCACCGAACGTGCCGACGGAACCCGCAACCCGCTGCAAACCACGCCGCTGCTGGACGCCATAGCCGCCAACCGCTTCGACGTGCTCTTCGGCGGCGGGCGCCGCGACGAGGACAAGGCCCGGGCCAAGGAACGCATCCTGTCGCTGCGCGACGAGTTCGGGCAGTGGGACCCGCGCAACCAGCGCCCCGAGCTGTGGAACCTGTACAACGGACGCCACACCCCGGGTGCGCACGTGCGGGCCTTCCCGATCAGCAACTGGACCGAACTGGACATCTGGCGCTACATCGAACGCGAGAACATCGCGTTGCCGCCGCTCTACTACGCCCACGAGCGCGAGGTCTTCGAGCACTCGGGCATGTGGCGGGCCGTCGGGGAATTCAGCCGGCCGGGCGACGACGTGGCCGTGACGCGGCGCACCGTGCGCTACCGCACCGTGGGGGACATGTCCTGCACCGGGGCGGTGCTCTCCGAGGCGTTCACCACCGCGGAGGTCATCGCCGAAGTGGCCACCACCACCATCACCGAACGCGGCGCCACCCGCGCCGACGACCGCATCTCCGAGGCGGCCATGGAAGACCGCAAGAAGGACGGGTATTTCTAAGATGAGCACCACCAACCTGGACACCAGCACCCTGGACACCGCCGCTTTGGACACCCTCGCACCGGCACTTGGCCGGCGCGGGCTCTTCCGCTTCGCCACGGCAGGATCCGTCGACGACGGCAAGTCGACGCTCGTTGGCCGGCTGCTGCACGACGCCAAGGCGGTGCTCGCCGACACCCTCGAGGCACTGGCCCGCACCTCCGCGGAGACCGGCTTCGGCGGAGGGGACGGCACCCTGGACCTGGCCCTGCTCACCGACGGGCTGCGCGCCGAACGCGAACAGGGCATCACCATCGACGTGGCCTACCGCTACTTCAGCACCGGGGAGCGCTCCTTCGTGCTGGCCGACTGCCCCGGACACGTGCAGTACACCCGCAACACCGTCACCGGGGCCTCCACCGCCGACGCCGCGATCGTGCTCATCGACGCCCGCAAGGGAGTGCTCGAACAGACCCGCCGGCACCTGGGCGTCATCGGCCTGCTGCGCGTGCCCAACGTGGTCGTCGCGGTGAACAAGATCGACTTGATCGGATACGACGGCCAGCGCTTCGCCGACATCGCCGCCGACGTGGCGCGGGTCGCCGCCGGGCTCGGCCTGCGCCCCCCGCACACCCTGCCGGTCTCCGCGCTGGTCGGGGACAATGTGGTGGAACGCTCGGCGCACACCGGCTGGTACACCGGGCCCACGCTGCTGGGGCTGCTCGAAACCCTGCCCACGCGCGACGAGGCGGACACCGCTGCCGAGGCCTTCCGCTTCCCGGTCCAGCTGGTGCTCCGGCCGCAGGGCGCGCTGGCCCCGGGGCTGGATGCCGCCGCCTTCCGCGACTACCGCGCCTACGCCGGGGCGATCGCCGCCGGCTCCATCGCCGTGGGGGACCCGGTCACCATCGCCACCCCGGGGCAGCCTCGCCGGGAAACGACCGTCATCGGAATCGACGCCGCCGGACGGGACTTGGCCTCCGCCACCGCACCGGCCTCGGTGGCGCTGCGGCTGAAAGATGAGCTGGACATCGCCCGCGGAGACACCATCGCCGCTGCCGGGACCCTGCCGGACTCCTCGGCGGACCTGTTCGCCGAGCTGTGCTGGCTCGCGCCCGCACCGCTGCGCCCCGGCACCACGGTGCTCATCAAGCACGGGACCGCGACGGTCCGCGCGAAGGTCACCGCCATCGAGGGACGGCTTGACCTGGAGGACTTCGGGCTCCTTCCCGCCGACGGGCTGGAACTGAACGACATCGGCTCCGTCGTGTTGCGGCTGGCTGCCGAACTGCCCACTGAGCCCTACGTGCGACACCACCGCACCGGGGCGTTCCTGGTCATCGACCCGCAGGACGGCAACACGCTCGCCGCCGGGCTCGTGGGCGAACGCCCCGCCGCCGGCTAACCCCGCCGCAGGCCAGTGCCAACCCCCACCCACACCCACAGAGAAGGACACCTCAGCCATGGAGAACATCCGGTACACCGCCGCCGGTCCGCACCGCGGGCCAGGACGGCGGGCGCTGCTCGCCGGCGGCACCGGGCTGCTGGGCCTGCTGGTGCTCGGGGCGGCGGCCACCACCACGGTGCCGCGGCCAGGGGCGGCCGGCAGCGTTCCCGCGGGGCCGGCCGGCGCCCTGCGGCTGGGGTTCTTCGCCAACCTGACGCACGCGCCGGCGCTGGTGGGCACCGCCATGGGGTTCTTCGCCGCCGAGCTCGAGGGATCCGGAACGCAGCTGGCCACCAGCGTGTTCGGGGCCGGTCCGGCGGCCGTCGAGGCGCTGAATGCCGGGGCCATCGACGCCGCCTACCTGGGGCCGAACCCCGCCATCGCCGCCTTCGCCGCCAGCGGCGGGCAGGGGGTGCGCGTGCTGGCCGGGGCCGCAGCCGGAGGCGCACAACTGGTGGTCCGCGCATCGCTGGCCAACGCCGCGGCGCTGCGCGGCACGACCCTGGCCACCCCGCAGCTGGGAGGCACCCAGGACGTCGCGCTGCGGACCTGGCTCGCCACCCAGGGACTGGAAACCGACCTGGCCGGCGGGGACGTGGGTATCACCCCGACGGCCAACGCCCAGACCCTCGAACTGTTCCGCGCCGGAAAGATCGACGGGGCGTGGCTGCCCGAACCCTGGGCCTCCCGGCTGGTGCTGGAGGCCGGGGCGAAGGTGCTCGTCGACGAGGCCGAACTGTGGGACGGTGCCGACACCGGGGCCCCCGGACTGTTCCCCACCACGGTGCTCGCGGTGTCCCCGGACTTCGCAACCCGCCACCCGGACACCGTCGACGCGTTGCTGCGCGGCCACCTGGCCGCCCTTGACTGGATCAACACCGCCAGGGAAACCGACGTGCTGGCCACCTTGAACGCCCGGATCGCCGAGACCGCCGGCGCCGCTTTGGCTCCCGCCGTGATCAAGCGCGCGCTGGGAAAACTCAGCTTCACCGCCGACCCGCTGGAAGGGGCCTACCCGCGCCTGCTGGGCAACGCTGTCGCAGCGGGCCTCGCCGAACCGGCGTCCCTGGACGGGCTCATCGACACCACCCCCCTGGCGCGGGCACGTGCCGCAACATCGACCGGGACGGAGGCGGGTGCATGAGCATCGTCATCGAGAACCTGTCCAAGGACTACGGCGCGGCCCCCGTGCTCTCCTCGATCACCACCACGATCGCCGACGGGGAGTTCGTGGCGATCCTCGGTGCCTCGGGGTGTGGGAAGTCCACGCTGCTGAACGTCATCGCCGGGCTTGAACCGCCCTCCGCCGGCTCCGTGAGCGTCCCGGCGGGAGGCGCGGCGTTCATGTTCCAGGACGCTGCCCTGCTGCCCTGGCTCACTGCCCGGGCCAACATCGAACTCGCCCTGGAGCTGCGCGGGGTGCCGCGCGCCGAGCGCCGGGAACGCGCGGGGGAGCTGCTGAGGCTGGTCCACCTGGGCGATGCCGGGGCCAAGCGCCCGCACGAGCTCTCCGGGGGCATGCGCCAGCGCGCCTCGCTGGCCCGCGCGCTGGGGCAGGACCGCCCGGTGCTGCTGATGGACGAACCGTTCGCCGCGCTCGATGCAATCACCCGGGACCTTTTGCACGAGGAACTTGAGCGGATCTGGCGCGCCCACCGGCGCACCGTGGTGTTCGTGACCCACAACGTGCGCGAGGCCGTGCGGCTGGGCCAGCGGGTCCTGCTGCTCTCCTCGCGGCCCGGACGGGTCGCCGCCGAGTGGGAGATCCCCGAGCACGTCCGCACCGATCCGGCCGAGCAGGCCGCCCTGACCCGCGACATCACGCAGAGGCTACGCGAGGAGATCCGCCACCATGCCCACTAGCATCACTTCCGCCACGGCCATCGCCCGCGAACGCGCCGCGGAACCGGCACCGCCCGAGGACATCGACGGTAGCGACGGCCCGGGCGGTAGCGACGGCCCGGGAGGCCCCGACAGCCTCGGCGAAATCGAGGCCGGCTTGGACAGGTTGCAGGACTCCGCCGCCACCTCGCGGCCCACCGTCGGCCGGATCCTGCTGCCCCTGGGCACCCTCGCCGGCCTGCTGGGCCTGTGGCAGCTGGCCGCTTGGTTCGGCTCCCCGCGCGCCGACCTCTTCCCCGGCCCGCTCGATGTGCTGGGCACCGCCGCGTCCCTGGCCGCCGACGGACGGCTGGTCGAGGCGGTGTTCACCTCGCTGCAGCGCGGGGTGCTCGGCTTCCTGCTGGCCCTGGCCATCGGGACGCCACTGGGGCTGCTGCTCTCGGCCTCCTCGACCTTGCGCCGCGGCCTGGGCCCGCTGGTCTCCGGCCTGCAGGTGCTGCCCAGTGTGGCCTGGGTGCCCGCCGCCATCATCTGGTTCGGGCTCACCGACGCCACTGTCTTCTTTGTGGTGCTGATGGGCGCCACGCCCTCGATCGTCAACGGGTTCCTCTCGGGCGTCGATACGGTCCCGCCGCAATACCGCCGGCTGGGCACCGTGCTGGGGGCCGGCCGCACCCAACAGCTGCTGCGGATCGTGCTGCCGGCTGCCCTGCCCGGCTACGTGGCGGGACTCAAGCAGGGCTGGGCGTTTTCCTGGCGTTCGCTGATGGCCGCCGAGATCATCGCCGTCGGCGGGTCCATCGGCTTCGGCCTGGGCTCGCTGCTGCAACAGGGTCGCGACCTGTCGCAGATGGCCGTGGTCGTCGCCGCGATCCTGGCGATCCTGGCCGTCGGCATCGCCGTCGAGCTGCTGGTCTTCGCCCCGCTGGAGCGCAGCCTGCTGCGCCGCCGGGGACTGGCCCCCGGAGCAGGACGATGAGCCACCCGCGGCCCCCGCGCCACACACCCACCACCTTCCACCACCGTCAGGAGTCGAGCATGTTCGAGCCAACCGCCCCTCGCGAGGCGCCCATCCATCCGCTGGCCCTGCGCCTTTCCGGCAAGGCAGTGCTCTGCGTCGGGGCCGGGGCGGTGTCCGAACGCCGGGTCAACCAGATGCTCGAGGCCGGGGCACAGGTCACCGTCATCGCCCCGGCGGCGGTTCCGGGGATCGAGGAGCTGGCCGACGCCGGTCGCCTCACCTGGCTGCGGCGCGGCTACGGGCCCGGGGACCTGGAGGGCATGTGGCTGGCCCACACCGCCACCGGGGACCGGGAGCTCGACGCGCGGGTTTCCGCCGACGCGGAAGGTCTGCGGATTTGGTGCGTCAACGCCTCGGACCACGCCGCCTCGAGCGCCTGGACCCCCGCCGTCGCCCGGACCGGGGAGGGGATCACCGTCGCGGTCACCGCCGGCGGAGACCCGCGCCGCGCCGCCGGGCTGCGCAACGCCATCGCGCTGGCGGCCGACACCGGGCTGCTGCCGCTGCGCCGGCGCCGCGCCGGCACCGGCTCCGTCGCCCTGGTCGGGGGAGGCCCCGGTGACCCGGGGCTGATCACCGTCACCGGGCGCCGGCTGCTGGCCGCCGCGGACGTGGTGGTCGCCGACCGGCTCGGTCCGCGCGACCTGCTGAAAGAGCTCGACCCTTCGGTGCGCATCATCGAGGTCGGCAAGGCCCCCGGGGACCACCTGGCCTCCCAGGACGAGATCAATGCGGTGCTGGTGCGCGAGGCGCGTGCCGGGAACCGGGTGGTCCGGCTCAAGGGAGGGGATCCGTTTGTGCTGGGCCGCGGCGGCGAGGAAGCGGCCCACTGCCGCGAAAACGGCATCGCCGTCGAGGTCGTGCCGGGGGTGACCAGTGCGGTCTCCGTCCCGGCCGCCGCCGGCATCCCCGTCACCCACCGCGGAGTGGCCGCCGGATTCTCGATGGCCACCGGGCACGACGAGCTCACCGAGCTGCCGGCCCGGCCGGACCACACCCTGGTCCTGCTGATGGGCGTGGCCCGGCTGGGGCGCAACACCGCCACGCTGCTGGGGCGCGGGCTGCGGCCCGACACCCCGGTCGCGGTCATCGAGCGCGGCTGGACCCCGGACCAGCGGGTCACCATCGACCGGCTCGACTCGATCGCCGCCACCGCCGAAGCCATCGGCGTGGCAAACCCCGCCGTGGTCGTCATCGGCGACGTGGTCCGGCTCAGCCCGCACGCCGCCGGCAGGCTGGCGCCGGCGGTTCCCGCACCCGGGCGGCAGCCGTTGCCCGTCGCCTGAGGATGCACCCGCACTTCAACCCCTTTCGCACCCACTTGGCAACCCCCTAGCAACCCCAGGAGAACCCATGACCGAGAAGAACACGCCGGCCGCCGCCGCGACACCGGACGCCTTCAGCTCACGCCCGCTGCGCGTCGCCATCATCGGGGCCGGCCCGGCAGGCGTCTATGCCGCCGACATCCTCACCAAGGCGGAGCGCGACTTCGAGGTCGCCATCGACCTCTTCGACCGCTACCCGGCGCCGTACGGGCTGATCCGCTACGGGGTCGCCCCGGACCACCCGCGCATCAAGGGCATCGTCAAGGCCCTGCACAAGGTGCTGGACCGCGGGGACATCCGCTTCTTCGGCAACGTCGACTACGGCACGGACCTGGACCTGGAGGAGCTGCGGGTGCATTACGACGCGGTCATCTTCGCCACCGGCGCCATCAACGACGCCGACCTGAACATCCCGGGCATCGAGCTACAGGGCTCTTACGGGGCTGCGGACTTCGTCTCCTGGTTCGACGGGCACCCCGACGTGCCGCGCACCTGGCCGCTGGAAGCCACCGAGATCGCCGTCATCGGCAACGGCAACGTGGCACTGGACGTCGCCCGGATGCTCTCCAAGCACGCGGAGGACCTTTTGGTCACCGAGATCCCGGAGAACGTGTACCGCGGCCTGGCCGAATCCCCGGTCACCGACGTGCACGTCTTCGGGCGCCGCGGCCCCGCCCAGGTCAAGTTCACCCCGCTGGAGCTGCGCGAGCTGAGCCACAGCCGCGACGTGGACATCGTGCTCTACCCCGAGGACTTCGAGTTCGATGCGGCCTCCGACGCACTGATCAAGTCCAACAACCAGGTCAAGACCATGGTCGGCACCCTCACCAACTGGCTCATCGAGCAGGAAGAGCGCGAGGAACGCGGCGAGGCCGGGGAGGCCGGGGAGGCCGGGGGGCGCGCCAGCCGCCGGCTGCACCTGCACTTCCTGCATTCCCCCGTGGAGATCGCCGGGGCGGACGGCAAGGTCGACGGCATCAGGTTCGAGCGCCAGGAGCTCGACGGGACCGGCCAGGCGCGGGGGACCGGCGAGCTCGTCGACTACCCGGTGCAGGCCGTCTACCGGGCCGTCGGCTACTTCGGCTCCGCGCTGCAGGACATCGAGTACGACGGACGCACCGGCACCATCCCCAACGACGGCGGCAAGGTCCTGGACGGCAGCGGCACCCAGGTGCCCGGGCTCTACGCGACCGGCTGGATCAAGCGCGGCCCGGTCGGGCTCATCGGCCACACCAAGGGCGACGCCGCCGAGACCATCGCCCACCTGCTGGCCGACCTCGCCGGATTGCCCGTGGCCGCGAACCCCGCCCCGGATGCCGTGACCGGCCTGCTGGATTCCAAGGGCGTCGAGTACACCAGCTGGGAAGGCTGGCTGGCACTGGATGCCCACGAGCAGGCGCTCGGCGCGGCCGCCGCCCCGGCGCCGACCCGCGAGGGGCCGGTGCCGCGCGAACGCGTCAAGGTCGTCGAGCGCGCTCAAATGGTCGCGGTCTCGCGCACGGCGGACGAAGCGGCCCGCTCCCGCGCCTGAGGCGGAGGAACCCCCGGTCGGCGGGCGTGCGGTGCCACACCCGCGCAACGCGGCCGGGGTGTTGCGTTCCCGGGTCGGGGCGGCCCCAAAACGTGGTGGTGCCCGGCTAGGCTACGAGGGACAAGCACGGCCGGGCGGCGCATGGCCGTCGGCCCGTTCACCACCAGGGGGAAAAACATCATGAGCATGCAGGTCAGCGGAAACAACCAGCCCGGAACGGGTGTCGCGGCACTGGGGAACTTCCCGCCCGGAACCCGGGTCTTTGTCTTCCGCGGGGGAGCGGCAACGTGGTTCGGCACGCAATTGCTGGGCATGGCCATCACCATCTTCACGTTGGGGATCTGCTACCCATTTGCGGTGGTGTTGGTGGAGCGCTGGCGGGCCAAGAACACCTTCCTGTTGGGCCGGCCGCTGCGGTTCGTTGGCACCGGGTGGGGAATCTTCGGGTTGTGGATCAAGTGGTTCCTGCTGATCCTCATCACCCTGGGCATCTATTCGTTCTGGGTGTACCCGCGACTGACCGTGTGGAAGATCGAAAACACCGTCTTGGACTAGCCTCAGGCACACCTTGCCCGCGGGCAGTCTGCCGCTCCGGACGGTGGGCGGCTCAGGCCGCTCGCTCGGCTTGGGCGGCGGGGTGGAAGATCCAATTGCGCCGCGGCAGCTGCAGCGGGTCCCGGGATTTGGGCAGGATCACGTGCGGGTGCCCGTTGATCATCTCGATCCGGAATTTACCGCTGTGGTACGCCTGGTGGCACATCGGGCAGAGCAAACAGCCTCGTGAGACATTGGTCAGCCCCCCTTGGTTCCATTCGTCGAGGTGGTGGGCCTCGCATCGGCCGATCCTCATGGTGCACCCAGGGTTGATGCATCCCTTGTCGCGCACGGCGATGGCCCGGCGCTGGGCGCGGTTGAAGTATCTTCGGCTGCGGCCGAGTTCCAGCGGAACCCCGTCACCGTTGAGGATGATCGGGGTGATCCCCGCGTTGCAGGCCAGGCGCCGGCAACTGGCCGCCGAGATGTCTTCGCCGCGGTCACTGACCCCCGCCGCCTCGAGCTGGCCCAGGAAGGTCTTCAGGTCGATGGTGACGTTCAGGGTGACGTTCGGTGCCAGCGGCATCTGCCCCTCCCCGACGCGCCCGTTCTCGGACCCGGGCTCGAGGGGGCTGGTGGCGATGCGCACCGAATCGAGGATGAGCTGGTGCAAGCGGCGGGCCCGCTGCCGGGTGAGCGCCTGTTCGACGGTTTCCCCGGGGCGCAATTCCATCCCCGGGTCCAGCTCCGGCGCCACACCGAGATCGGTGAATTCGGCAAGGGGACGTGCTTCCGGCGGAGTGCCGGGATCCACGGCCCAGTCGGGGATCGGCGGACCCGCCTCCTTTGCCGGCGCGGGAGCGGTGCCGGCCTTGGTCTTGGGGCTGTTGAGGATGTCCGCGGCGGTGGCCAGCAGTTCGTGGCCCTCGGCCGTGGTGATGACCTTGTACTCGTAGCCCTTGCGCGTATGGCCCAGGAAGTGCGCGCCGATGAACAGCTCCTCGATGTCTTCGCGACGGGCCGCGGCAACTTCGTCAAGGCGTTTGGCCTGGTCCTTGAGCAACTTCGCGGTGCCCTGGGCATTGCGGGTGCGGGCCGCTTCGGCCAGTTCCGCTTCCAGCCGCCGGGCGGTGGCCGCCCCGTCGCTGCCGGGTGCCAGGTCCGGGGCCAGGTGCTCGAACTTCTTGGCCAGCGTGGCCACGGCCTTGGGGTCGGCGGCGGCATCGGTAAGCACCCGGCCCAGCAAGGGGAACTTCGCGGGGACTTCCTTGCCGTTGAACCCGGTGTGCGGCAGCAGGTTTTCGGCGCTTTGCACTCGGTGCTGCGCCTGGAAGTGCGTGAGATTCAGCCGGGCCGCCAGGAAGTCGGCGTCGTCGCGGTACAGCGGCGTGCGCCCGGGCTTGGCGGGAACATCGCCCGGCAGTGCGGGGCCGGCGGCGAAGGCGGCGGGGTCCGCCAGCAATCCGTTGAGCGTTGCCAGCGGCTCCTCGCCGATGGTGTGCACCTGGGCATCCCCGGCGCAGGATGCGGCCAGCAGCTGGCCGTACCCTGCCTGCCGGTAGAGGTCCTCGGAGAGTTTCACGAAGGCGGCGGCCCGGACCGGGGACGCACCGATGCCCGACGCCGCCTGGTCCAGGGCCAGGCGCAGCACCGGAACCAGCACCGCGAGCACGCGCAACGCCTCGCCCCGGGCACCGGCGGCGGTCGCCGGGCCTTCCAGGGTGTCGGTCGGGCCCGGCAGCGCCGCCTTGACGGCGTCCAGGACCTCCGCAACGAGTGTTGGCGTGTTGGGCATGGTCCCAGCATGGACCCCGCCGGGGCACCGTGGGGCGCAATGCGCGGATCTGTGGATAACGGTGGCCGGCGACCGGAACCGGAGGGATTGAGCGCCGGGAGCCCGGGCGCGCTAGACTGGTGGCACTACGACGTCGACCCGGCAATCACCGGCGAGTCCTTGGAAGAACGGTGAACGCCCGGCATGCCGGGGAGACACCCGGTAGAACCAAGCGGGTAAGCCCGTCACAGCAGTCAACGAGCGGCCAGGAACGGTCCGGGAACACCCCGGGGCGAACCGGGCAAGCGGGGTGGTACCGCGAGGTGGAGTGACCAATTGCTCCGCCATCGTCCCTGTGTTGGAGAACGCCTAAGCGCACACGCGCCTTCGATCACCAGGACTGCCGCAGATGACCAGCTACCCCAAGGCCTCGACCGACCCGCATGGCACAACGCCATCCTCTCCCCGCTTCCCGGAGATCGAGGAACGGGTCCTTTCCTACTGGAAGAACGATGAGACCTTCCAGGCCTCCATCGACGCCCGCGATGCCGGTGTCGACGGGGCCAACGAGTTCGTCTTCTACGACGGCCCGCCCTTCGCCAACGGCCTGCCGCACTATGGGCACCTGCTCACCGGGTACGTCAAGGACCTGGTCGCCCGCTACCAGACGCAGCGCGGCTCGCGCGTGGAGCGCCGCTTCGGCTGGGACACCCACGGGCTGCCGGCCGAGCTCGAGGCCATGAAGCAGCTGGGCATGAGCGACAAGGCGCAGATCGAGGCCATGGGCATCGACAAGTTCAACGACGCCTGCCGCAGCTCGGTGATGAAGTACGCCGGCGAATGGCAGGACTACGTCACCCGCCAGGCACGCTGGGTCGACTTCGAGAACGACTACAAGACGCTGAACGTCGAGTACATGGAATCGGTCATCTGGGCCTTCAAGCAGCTGTCCGAGAAGGGCCTGACCTACAAGGGCTTCCGCGTGCTGCCGTATTGCTGGAAGGACGAGACCCCGCTGTCCAACCACGAGCTGCGCATGGACGACGACGTGTACAAGGACCGCCAGGACCAAACCGTCACCGTTTCCTTCCCGCTGCTCGCCGGCGACACGGAAATCTCCCGGGAGCTCGACGGAGTGCAGGCCCTGGCCTGGACCACCACCCCCTGGACGCTGCCGACCAACATGGCCCTGGCCGTGGGCCCCGACGTCGTCTACGTCGTGGTGCCCGCCGGCGAAAACGGCGTGAAGGCCTCGGACGCCAGCGGAAGCTTCCTGCTGGCCGAGGACCTGCTCGGCTCGTACGCCAAGGACCTGGGTTACGCGGACGCCGCCGCGGCCGCCGCCGCCATCACCGCCCGCCACTCCGGAAAGGACCTGGCCGGGATCAGGTACGCGCCGCTGTGGGACACGTTCGCCGACGCGGAGACCTGGGGCACGGCCAACGCCTGGCAGCTGCTGGTCGCCGACTACGTCACCACCACCGACGGCACCGGCATCGTCCACCAGGCCCCCGCCTACGGCGAGGAGGACCAGAAGATCTGCGAGTCCGCCGGCATCCCGGTGATCCTCTCCATCGACGAGGGCGCGAAGTTCCTGCCGGTGTTCAAGTCCGGCCCGCTGGCCGGCATCGTCGGCGTGCAGGTGTTCGAGGCCAACAAGGCCATCACCAACGTGCTCAAGGACGACGCGCGCCTGATAAAGCAGGCCTCCTACGTGCACTCCTACCCGCACTGCTGGCGCTGCCGCACCCCGCTGATCTACCGCGCCATCTCCTCCTGGTACGTCCAGGTCACCGCGGTGAAGGACCGGATGCTGGAGCTGAACCAGCAGATCAACTGGATCCCGGAGAACGTGAAGGACGGCCAGTTCGGCAAGTGGCTGGCCAACGCGCGGGACTGGTCGATCAGCCGCAACCGCTACTGGGGATCCCCGATCCCGGTGTGGGAATGCGACGGCGCCGAGTGCACCCACAGCGAGGTCCACGGCTCCCTGGAAGAGATCAAGGCGGCCTTCGGGCGCCTGCCGCTGAACAACGAGGGGCAGCCTGATTTGCACCGCCCGTTCATCGACGATCTGGTTCGCGAGCACGAGGGCTGCGCCGACAACGGCACGCTGCGCCGCGTGGAAGACGTGCTGGATGTGTGGTTCGACTCCGGGTCGATGCCCTACGCCCAGGCGCACTACCCGTTCGAGAACAAGGACTGGTTCGACACCCACCACCCGGCGGACTTCATCGTCGAGTACATCGGGCAGACCCGCGGCTGGTTCTACACCATGCACGTGCTCTCCACCGCGCTCTTTGACCGTCCCGCGTACAAGAACGTGATCAGCCACGGCATCGTGCTGGGCAGCGACGGGCAGAAGATGTCCAAGTCGCTGAAGAACTACCCGGACGTCAACGAGGTACTGGACCGCGACGGCTCCGACGCGATGCGCTGGTTCCTGATGGCCTCCCCGATCCTGCGCGGCGGCAACCTGGTCGTCACCGAACAGGGCATCCGCGAGGGCGTGCGCCAGGTCCTGCTGCCGATGTGGAACGTCTGGCACTTCTTCTCCCTGTACACCAACGCGGCCAACGGCGGCGCGGGCTACGAGGCGAAGATCGCCCACAGCTCCGAGGATCCGCTGGATGCGTACATGCTCGCTGCCACCGGCGACCTGGTCCGCGAGGTCACCAAGTCGCTGGATGCCTACGACATCTCCGAGGCCGCCGAGCAGATCCGTCGCTACATGGACACGCTGACCAACTGGTACGTGCGCCGGTCCCGCCAGCGCTTCTTCGACGAGGACACCCGGGCCTTTGACACCCTGTACACCGCACTGGAGACACTGACCCGCGTCGCGGCCCCGCTGCTGCCGCTGGCGGCCGAGGAAATCTGGCGCGGGCTCACCGGCGGCCGCTCGGTGCACCTGGCGCAGTGGCCCGATGCGGAGCTCTTCGTCCGCAACGATGATCTGGTCGCCGCGATGGAGACCACCCGCAAGATCGCCTCGGTCGGCTCCTCGCTGCGCAAGGCCGCGAACCTGCGCGTGCGCCTGCCGCTGGCGGGCATGAGCGTCGCGGTGCCGAACGTCGCCGCGCTCGAAGGCACCTTCGCCGGCATCATCAAGGACGAGCTGAACCTGCGCTCGCTCACGCTCATCGACGCCGCCGACGCCAACGCCGCCGAGTACGGCATCAGCCAGCGCCTGGTCGTCAACGCGCGCGCCGCGGGCCCGCGCCTGGGCAAGAACGTGCAGGTGGCCATCAAGGGCGCCAAGTCCGGGGACTGGTCGGTGGACGACGACGGAACCGTCACCGCCGGGGGACTGGGCCTGGAGGAACACGAGTACACGCTCGAAACCGTCGTGGAGGCCTCCGAAGGCGAAAACTCCATCGCCGCGGCCGTGCTGCCCGGCGGCGGCTTCCTGGTGCTCGACACGCAAGTCACCCCGGAACTCGCGGCGGAGGGAACGGCGCGGGACATGATCCGCGCCATCCAGTCCGCCCGCAAGGACGCCGACCTGCTGGTCGGGGACCGCATCCGCACCGAGATCACCGCCGACGCCGCCACCGTGGCGGCGCTGCACGCCAACGCCGAGCTCATCAAGGGCGAAACGCTCAGCCTCGGGCTCGTCCTGGTGACCGCATCCGACGGGGAAGCCCCCGTGGTCAGCGTCGAAACCGTGGCCGCGGCCGAAGCCGCCGAGAACGAAATGGGACCCAACACATGAGCAACACCTTTGACAGGTTCTCCGTGGAGAGCGTGTACGCCGAGCTTTTGGCGCGCGCCCCGGAAAACAAGATCGAGCCGCGCATGGAGCCCATGCGCCGGGCCATGGAGATCCTGGGGGAGCCGAACAAGGCCTTCCCGATCATCCACGTCACCGGCACCAACGGGAAGACCTCCACGGCGCGGATGATCGAGTCCCTGCTGCGCGCCCACGACCTGCGCACCGGGCGCTACTCCTCCCCGCACCTTAATTCGGTCACCGAGCGCATCGCGATCGACGGCGAATCGGTGGACGATGCGACCTTCGTGCGGATCTGGGACGAGATCCGCCCCTACCTGCAGATCGTCGACGACGAGCTCACCGCCAAGGGCGAAAACCGGCTGACGTACTTCGAGGCCGTCACCATCCTGGGCTTCGCGATCTTCGCCGACACCCCGGTGGATGTGGCGATCATCGAGGTGGGCCTGGGCGGCATCACCGACGCCACCAACGTGGGCGACGGGCAGGTCTCCGTGGTGACCCCGATCTCACTTGACCACACCGAGCTGCTGGGCGACACCGTCGAGCTGATCGCCACCGAGAAGGCGGGCATCATCAAGCCCGGCGGCTTCCTGGTCTCCTCCGCGCAACCGGCAGCCGCCGCCCAGGTGCTGTTGGAGAAGGCCCGCGAACTCGAAACGCCCTACCGCTTCGAGGGCGTGGAGTTCGGCGTCGAGAACCGCACGGTCGCCGTCGGCGGCCAGCAGCTGGACATCCAGGGCCTGGCCGGGCGCTACCCGGGCATCCTGCTGCCGCTGCACGGCGAGCACCAGGCGCAGAACGCCGCCGTCGCCCTGGCCGCGGTGGAGGCGTTCATCGGCGGCGGGGAAACCGCGCTGAACCACGATTTGGTGATGGAGGGCTTCGGGGCCGCCACCAGCCCCGGGCGCCTGGAAGTCATCCGCAAGGCCCCGACCGTGCTGCTGGACGCCGGGCACAACCCCGACGGCATCCGCGCCTCCGCGGCCGCGGTGAAGGAGTCCTTCGGCTTCACCAAGCTGGTGCTGGTCATCGGGATCCTGGCCGAGAAGGACGCACCGGCCATGCTCGCGCAGCTGCGCGAGTCCTATCTGGACCTCACCGAGGACATCTGCATCACCCAGTCCAATTCCCCGCGCGCCATCCCCGCCGGGGAACTGGCGGGAATGGCGCTGGAGGCCGGGTTCAACGAGGAGGACCTCTTCGTCACCGAGCGCCTGGACGACGCCCTGGAATGGGCGGTGGGACGCTCCGAGGCCGGCGAGGACTTCGGCGGCGGCGTGCTGGTGACCGGGTCCATCACCTTGGTGGGCGAGGCCCGCATGCTGCTGGGAGGGGAGTAGGAACATGGCGAAAATGACCAAGGCGCAACGTGAATGGCGCCCGGGACAGCCCAAGAAGCCCCGCTCAACCCGTGTGATGTTCGCCTCCACCGTGCTGACGCTCGAGGCGTTCCTGGCGATCTTCGTCGCACTCACACTCTTCGGGCTCAAGCGCGCTGAATGGTCACCGGCACTGGTGCTCGGTGCCGGTGCCGCGGTCGCGCTGGTGTGCCTGCTCACCTGCGCGCTGCTCAAGAAACCGCTGGGATTCGCCATCGGCTGGGCGCTGCAGCTGCTGTTCATCTTTACCGGGTTCCTGCTGACTTCGATGTTCTTCATCGGGGCCGCGTTCGCCCTGACCTGGTGGTACGCAGTCACCAAGGGCAGGGCCATGGACCTGGAGACGGCCCGCCGTGCCCGCGAGCAGGCCGCCTGGGATGCGGCGCACCCGCAGGAAGGTCCCGGCGCGGAGCCGGCCCAACCGTAGAATCAATACCGACGACAACTTGCACCACCACGACAAAAGGAGCCGCACCCATGGCCATTGAACGCACCCTGATCCTCATCAAGCCCGACGGCGTCAAGCGCCAGCTGACCGGCCAGATCCTTTCCCGCATCGAGGCCAAGGGCTACGTGATCGCCGAGCTCAAGCAGGTGGCCGCAACCCGCGAACTGCTCGAGGCACACTACGAGGAGCACGTGGGCAAGCCGTTCTACGAGCCGCTGGTCGAGTTCATGCTCTCCGGCCCCTTGGTGGCGGTCATCGCCGAGGGCCACAACGTGATCCCCGGCTTCCGCTCGCTGGCCGGCACCACCGACCCGACCACCGCCGCCCCGGGCACCATCCGCGGCGACCTGGGCCGCGACTGGGGCCTGAAGGTCCAGCAGAACCTGGTCCACGGCTCGGACTCGGTCGAATCGGCCACCCGCGAAATCGGCATCTGGTTCTCCTAACCTCCGGACCACCCCCCAAGCCGTACGAAAGAGGGCCCGTCGTTTCCACGCGAGTGGAAACGACGGGCCCTCCCGTCTTGTCCTCGGCAGGTCGTGATCGGGTCTAGGCCGCCGGCCTGGCCCGGATCCTGCCCAGCAGCATGTCGATGCCCAAGGCCAATGCTGCCCCGATTGCGTAGGCCACCAGGTCCAGGGGCGCGAAGCCGGTGCCCAGCACCAGCCGGATGGGCCCGAAGACCCGCGCCAGATCCGCCGGAATCGCGGTGAGCTGCAGCAACTCAATGAGTACGCAAAGAACCAGGGCGATGGAGGCGTTGGACCAGCGGGCAGCCTGTGGGCGCAGTACCGTGAGCAGTACGTACACCAGCACCGCGTAGAGCACCCCGCCGGCGAGGTCTGCGGCCAGGCCGGTGCCTCCGAAACGCGAGGCCAGTCCCACGACAATGACCGGGAGCACCCAGGCCGCCGCCGCCAGCCGCCGGGTCCTGGCCCCTCGGTGTTCGCCGGTGTGCGTCCTAGGCGCCGACAAAGGCACCGGGGAAGCGCAGGACGACGGTTGCAGCGGTGATGAGAAGCAGCACGATGACAGCGACCCAGGTCCATTCGCCCGCCACGCGCCGCAGCGCCGAAGGAGCGGGAAGCACGCCGTGGGCGATGTTGCGCGCCGTGGTGTAGAGGAACATCGGGATCATCATCGCCCAGACGACCATGCAGTAAGGGCACAGGGCGTTGATCTCGTAGAGGGCCTGGGACCAGAGCCACACGATGAAGACCATTGCCAGGGTGACGCCCACCTGCACGCCGACCCAGTACCAGCGCGCGAAGCGCGCCCCGGCGAGCAATGCCATGCCGATGGTGATCACGATGCCGAAGCCCACGATGCCCAGGAAGGGATTGGGAAAGCCCAGCAGGGCTGCCTGGGTCGACTTCATGACGGTGCCGCAGGAAACCCACGGATTGAAGTCGCAGCTGGTCACGTAGTCGGGGTCCTTGTACAGGGCGATGCGCTCGAGCACCAGGATCCCCGAGGCGACCCAGGCGACCGCGCCGGTGAGCACCAGGAACAGGCCAAAGGGCCGTGCGCGGGCCATGCGCGGCACGGCGTCCGGTTCGCGTTGCGGTGCTGCTGCTTCGGACAAACTCATGGGGGTGCTCCCTCGTGGCGGTTCGTGTTTTCCCCGTTTGCCGCCACCCGGAAGGTGGCGTGGGCGCCCGGTCGGGCCGGTGTTCGCCGGCGGCCCTAGCTGAAGTCTAGTGGCCCCCGGCGGTGCCGTTCATGCCCCGCGCCGGGGTTGGCACAAGGGGCGGGGCAAAGCGCGGCAGCCCTCTTGCCGCGCCGAAACCCCTCGGCGGCGTGCTTCGGCGTGTCGATGTGAGACAATTGCAGTGGTTGTTCGTGGATCCACAGTCTGCTTTCAACCCAACGACAGGCTTTCAAGCCCGATTGCGATGCATCTGCTGCGAAGAGACCGCCTATACGAAGGTCTTCAGCGAATACCGCGATATGGTCGCCGCAACGTAAAGCGGCTTGCTTGGAAAAGCGCCGTTGGTCTTGCACGGATGCCGCGCCCCGCAACGGTGGGCGCACCCGGTCAAGGCAAATCCAAGGATTTCCGCTGGGACACGCGGCCACAAGGCCCGGTCCGGCGAACCAACCAGGGGAGACGCGCTATCTGTGGGAGCAGTCGACCCGCCGAGGAGCACTCTTTTAACATGGCATTGAATCGCGACGAATCAAAGGCAGCAATGGGCCAGGGGCCAAAGGGCCGCAGCCGTACCTCCCGCCCCCCGCGCGGCAACTTCAACGAACCGTCACCGCCGCCCCCGCGCCGGGCCATGACCCTGGCCGAGCTCAACGACGCAGCGGCCGCACCGACGCGCAAGGTGCGCGCCAACGTTTCCCCGCGCGCAACCACCGCACGCCGCGCCCCTGCCACCCGGAACGCCCCGGCCAAGGCCGCCACCGTTGAGTCGGTCGTTGCCGAGGCAACCGCCAAGGCGCAGATCCCGGCACCCGTGGCCGAGGCGGCCAAGGCTCCTGCACGCCGCGGCCCGCGCCGCGCAACCTCCGGGGTCACCTCCCCGGGAGCAGCCGCAACCGAGGCCCCGGCCGTCATCGAGGCACCTGCCGCGCAGGCCGCAGCCGAGGCCCAGACCGAATCCATAGGCGAGAAGACCGAGGCACCTGCCGCGGAGGAAACCGCACCCAAGGCAGCCGCCAAGCGCCCTGCCCGGGGACGCGGCCGCAAGGCAACCGCCCCGGCCTCGAACACCGAGGCCCCTGCCGCCGACGAAGCCCCCGAGGCCCCTGTCACCGAGGCCCCGGCCGAAGCCACCGCGGAACAGGCCGAAGACGCCGAGCCCGCCAAGGCCACCCGTCGCCGCCCGGCCCGTGGTGGCCGCGGAGCCCGCGCCACCCAGGAGCCGGAAGCCGCGGATGCCGCCGCGGTCCAGGCCCCGGCCGCAGCCGAAGCCAGGATTGTCGAAGCCGATGAAGACGAGTCAGCAGCCGCGGAAGCCGAGCCGGCGACCATCTCCGATCCGTTCGCCATCCCCGAATCCGCGCTGTCGCTGATCTTCCAGGCACCGAGCATCCCGGTTGCCGCCAAGGCAACCGACGAGGACGAGCTCGAGGAACCTTCCGGCCGCCGCACCCGCAACGAGGCAGCCCACGCCGATTCCGATGAGGAAAACGCGGACGGCTCAGGCGTGTCCTCCCGCCGTCGCCGTCGCCGTCGCCGCGGCGAGGCCGACCTGGAATTGGCCGGGGGCTCGGAGAGCGATCCGCCCAACACCGTCACCCGGGTCCGTGCCCCGCGCACCACCCTGGAACCGGTGGTCTCCAACAAGGTCACGGCCGTGCGCGGATCCACCCGCCTGGAAGCCAAGCGCCAGCGCCGCCGCGACTCCCGCGAGTCCGGCCGTCGCCGCCAGGTCATCACCGAGGCCGAGTTCCTGGCCCGCCGCGAATCCGTCGACCGCCAGATGGTAGTGCGCCAGCGCGAGGACCGCATCCAGATCGGCGTCCTCGAGGACGGCATCCTGGCCGAGCACTTCGTCTCCAAGACCCAGCAGGACTCCCTGATCGGCAACGTGTATGTCGGCAAGGTGCAGAACGTGCTGCCTTCCATGGAAGCCGCCTTCGTCGACATCGGACGCGGACGCAATGCCGTGCTCTACGCCGGCGAGGTCAATTGGGACGTCGCGGGCCTGGACGGCCAGCCGCGCCGCATCGAACACGCCCTGAAGTCAGGGGACACCGTCCTGGTGCAGGTCACCAAGGACCCGGTCGGCCACAAGGGCGCCCGCCTCACCAGCCAGATTTCCCTTCCGGGCCGCTACCTGGTCTACGTTCCGGGCGGCTCGATGACGGGCATCTCGCGCAAGCTTCCCGACGTGGAGCGCAACCGCCTGAAGAAGATCCTCAAGGACCACCTGCCGGAAAACGCTGGCGTCATCGTGCGCACCGCCGCCGAGGGCGCCTCCGAGGAAGAGTTGATGAACGACATCAACCGCCTGCGCGCCCAGTGGGAAGGCATCGAGGCCGCCTCGACGTCCACCAAGACGCTGGCACCGGAACTGCTCTACGGGGAACCGGACCTGACCATCAAGGTCGTCCGCGACGTCTTCAACGAGGACTTCACCAAGCTGATCGTCTCCGGCGAGGAAGCCTGGGACACCATCGAGGCCTACGTGACCTACGTGGCCCCGGACCTGGTGTCGCGCCTGGAGAAGTGGGAATCCGACGAGGACATCTTCGGCGCCTTCCGCATGGACGAGCAGATCCACAAGGCCCTGGACCGCAAGGTCTTCCTGCCCTCGGGCGGTTCGCTGGTCATTGACCGCACCGAGGCCATGACGGTTGTCGACGTGAACACCGGCAAGTACACCGGCTCGGGCGGAAACCTCGAGGAAACCGTCACCAAGAACAACCTGGAGGCGGCCGAGGAGGTCGTTCGCCAGCTGCGCCTGCGCGACATCGGCGGCATCATCGTCATCGACTTCATCGACATGGTGCTCGAGTCCAACCGCGACCTGGTGCTCCGCCGCCTGGTCGAGTGCCTGGGCCGCGACCGCACCAAGCACCAGGTTGCCGAGGTCACCTCACTTGGCCTGGTGCAGATGACGCGCAAGCGCATGGGCACCGGACTGCTGGAGGTCTTCGGTGAGAACTGCGAGGCCTGTGCAGGCCGCGGCGTGATCACCCACGACGAGCCGGTCGAGCACCGCCGCTCCTTCAACTCGGCAGGTGAGCCGCAAAGTGCCGGCAGCCGCGCCGACCAGAAGCCCTCGCGGGCCGAACGCCGCCGCCGCAACCGCGGCCCGGAATCCGAGGCGCAGGCCGAGGACCAGGGTGCCGCAACCGCGCACGCCGAGACCAGGGAGCCTGAGGTCGACGAGGCCAAGGCAACTGCCACGCGCAACGCCTTTGCCACGATCGCCGCGGCCGCACATGCAGCCCACGAACACGACGATGCCGAGGCCGCCGAGAGCGGTGCCACGCTGACCGTGGCGGGGGAGTCGGTCACGGTTCCCGCTGCGCGCCGCAACCGCCGTGCAGCCTCCTCCGAGGCCGCTGCGCCGTCGCTGACGTTGGAGAACCTGGAAGCCGCGCTTCCCGACAACTCCCCGGCCGAGGCGCCCGCCGAGACCGAGGAGGGCGAGTCCGCGCAAACGCGTCCGGCACGCACCCGTACCCGCCGCAAGGCCCGTTCCAAGGCTCCCGAGTCGAACGCACCAGCCGCCGGCGAACAGCCGGAGGTTGCTGCCGCGCCGGTGATCTCGGGCGTGGCCGGGCAGGCGTCCGACGATGCGCCTTCCGAGGCGCCGTCGGCAACGGCAACCAAAAAGACTTCGGGCATCGAGCCGGTGGCGCGCGTCAAGCGCAGCCGCCGTGCAACGAGCCCGCAGGGTGGATCCGACACCGCAGTTTCTGTGGCATCGGACACGCTGGCGGCATCGGGTACCTCCCATGTCGCTTCGCTCGCTGACCCATCCAAGGCCCCACAGCCGCGAATCGCCGCCAATGCGCCGATTATGCTGGGTGTCGGGGTGCCGGTCAAAGAGTTGAAAGAGTAGGGATCTTGACGACTCGCGGGGCAGGCTGTATTTGCCCCTGCAGCGCTTTTTAGCGTAGTCTAGATCCTCGGTGCGAACGCCAGCTATCGGATTCTTCCGCTCGGCGTGCCAGCACAGCGCAATCCCCGGTTTCTTTTGGGGTAGTGATGCGCAGCAAGACAGATTGAACGTCGAGTAGAAGTGAGTACCCACGTGGTGTACGCAATTGTCCGCGCTGGCGGCCGCCAGGAAAAGGTTTCTGTTGGAGACCTCGTTACCCTTGACCGCCTGAAGGCTGCCCCAGGCGCCTCCATTGAATTGCCAGCCCTGTTGCTGGTTGACGGCGAGAAGGTAACTTCGGCAGTCGATGAGCTTGCCAAGGTCAAGGTGACCGCCGAGGTCATTGAGAACCTTCGCGGCCAGAAGATTGTCATCCAGAAGTTCAAGAACAAGACCGGTTACAAGAAGCGCCAGGGCTTCCGCTCTATGCTGACCAAGGTCAAGGTCACCTCGATCGCTTAATTGCGGTTGATTCCAAGAATTCTCATTACCTGAAGGTAGGCATTTTCAATGGCACATAAGAAGGGCGCGAGTTCCACTCGCAACGGTCGCGATTCCAACGCCCAGTACCTTGGCGTCAAGCGCTTCGGTGGTCAGGTCGTTTCGGCCGGCGAAATCATCGTTCGCCAGCGTGGCACCCACTTCCACCCGGGCGCCGGCGTGGGACGTGGCAAGGACGACACCCTGTTCGCACTTGAAGCCGGGGCTGTCGAATTCGGCACCCGTCGCGGCCGTAAAGTCGTGAACATCGTTACCGCTGGCTAATTAGCGCGTAACCGCATTCATTACACTGTAGAGGGTGGGCCGCACGGCTCACCCTCTATGTGTTTTTCCAAAACCCCCAGCGTTTTCCGCACCACGCCCCTCGGGCGGGCAGCGGAAGACGCCACCCCTTTTTTTGCTAGGAGCTTTCAACCGTGGCAGCCTTTATCGACCGAGTGGTCCTCCATGTCTCCGGTGGTTCCGGTGGGCACGGCTGTGTCTCCATCAAACGCGAAAAGTTCAAGCCCCTGGGCGGACCCGATGGCGGCAGCGGCGGCAACGGCGGTGACGTGATCCTGCGCGTTGACGCCCAGACCACCACCCTGCTGTCCTACCACCACTCGCCCCACCGCCACGCCGGCAACGGCGAAGGCGGCAAGGGCGACCTGCGCCCCGGCAAGAACGGCGAGACCTTGGTCCTGCCCGTGCCCGAGGGCACCGTGGTGAAGAACCGCGACGGTGACATTCTCGCCGACCTCATCGGTGACGGATCCGAATACATTGTTGCCTCCGGCGGCCTGGGCGGCCTGGGCAACGCAGGGCTCTCCAGCCAGCGCCGCAAGGCCCCCGGTTTCGCGTTGCTGGGCACCCCCGGCACCGCCGCCGAGGTCATCCTCGAACTCAAGTCCGTCGCCGACGTCGCCCTGGTGGGCTACCCCTCGGCCGGCAAGTCCTCGCTGATCGCCGCGCTCTCCGCCGCACGGCCCAAGATCGCCGACTACCCCTTCACCACCCTGGTCCCGAACCTTGGCGTGGTCCAGGCCGGGGAAGTCCGCTACACCGTGGCCGACGTGCCGGGCCTGATCCCGGGTGCCTCGCAGGGCCGCGGCCTGGGTCTTGAATTCCTGCGCCACGTCGAGCGTTGCGCCGCCCTGGTGCACGTGCTCGACTGCGGCGCCCTGGAAACGGACCGCGACCCGGTCGCAGACCTGGAGACCATCCAGGCCGAACTCGACGCATACGAGGTCGACTCCTCCTTTGCCGGGGCCGATGGCCAGATCATCCCGCTGAACGAGCGCCCGCGCCTGATCGCCCTGAACAAGGTCGACATGCCCGACGGACGCGACATGGCCGAATTCGTGCGCCCGGAACTGGAGAAGCGCGGCTACCGCGTCTTCGAGGTCTCGGCGATGAGCCGCGAGGGATTGCGCGACCTCTCCTTCGCCATGGCCGAACTCGTCACCGAGGCCCGCGCCAAGATCGAGGCCGCCCCGTTGCCCGTGCCCGTTGAGGTGTTGCGCCCGCGGGCCACCAAGGCCAGCAAGGCAGGGTTCGTCATCCGCAAGGAGGAGCGCAACCTCGAGCCGCTCTTCCGCGTGATCGGTGAAAAGCCCGAGCGCTGGATCATGCAGACCGACTTCCGCAACGACGAGGCCGTTGGCTACCTCGCCGACCGCCTGGCCAAGCTCGGCGTCGAAAACCAGCTCTACAAGCTCGGCGCCAAGCCCGGCGATGCCGTGGTGATTGGCTCCGAGGCCGACGCCGTGGTCTTCGACTGGGAGCCGACGATGGCCGCCGGCGCCGAGCTGCTGGGCTCGCGCCGCGGACAAGACGAGCGCCTCTCCGAGTTCGGTGCGCGTCCCTCCCGCGAGGAGAAGAAGGCACTGCACGAGCAGCGCAAGGGCGCCAAGGCGGCGGCCCGCGAGGACCTGGAAGCCGAGCGCAAGGCCGGAATCTGGACGGAGTCTGTCAACTACAAGCACCAGCTACCCAAGTCCGGGGAGTAAAACAGCACCGTGCGCGCCACAAACCATCCCTCGGGCATCACCCAGCGCCAGGACCTGCCGCGTGCCTCGCGCATCGTGGTCAAGGTCGGTTCCTCGTCCCTGACCACGCTGGCCGGGGGGATCTCCGAGGAAGCGTTAAGCTCCCTCGTCGACCGACTCGCGGCAGTCAACACCGCGGGAACCGAGCTGATCCTGGTGTCCTCCGGAGCCATCGCCGCCGGTCTGGCGCCCCTGGACCTGGGGCGCCGCCCACGCGACCTGGCCACCCAGCAGGCTGCCGCCTCGGTGGGCCAGGGGCTGCTCATGGCCAGATACACCCAGGCGTTTTCCGCCCACGGCGTCACTGTCGGCCAGGTGCTGCTCACTGCCGACGACCTGATCCGCCGCCAGCAGTACGCCAATGCGTTCCGGGCGCTGAACCGGCTGCTGGCGCTGGGCGTCGTGCCGATTGTCAACGAAAACGACACGGTCGCCACCCATGAGATCCGCTTCGGCGACAATGACAGGCTCGCCGCCCTGGTGGCGCACCTGGTCAAGGCCGACGCGCTGCTGCTGCTTTCCGACGTCGACGCCGTCTACGACGCGCCGCCGAACGCCGGGGGAGTGCGAGTGTCCCGGGTCGATCGCGCCGAGGACCTGGCGAGCTTGCGCATCGGATCCACCGGGGGAGCCGGGCTGGGCACCGGGGGCATGGCCACGAAGGTCGAGGCCGCCACCATGAGCGCCGAATCGGGCATCCCCGCCCTGGTGACCTCCACCGCGAACGCGGCGGCGGCATTGGCCGGGGCGGACGTGGGAACCTGGTTCTCCGCCCGCGGCGGTCGGCGCTCCACCCGGATGCTGTGGCTCGCGCACCTGGCCACCACCCAGGGACGGCTGCTGCTGGATCCCGGTGCCGTGCGTGCCGTCGCCTCCGGTGTCGCCTCGCTGCTTCCTGCAGGGATCACCGGGATCAACGGCTCCTTCGAGGCCGGGGACGCGGTGGAAATCACCGACGCCGCCGGACAGGTCATTGCCCGCGGACTGGTGAACTTCTCTTCGGCCGAATTGCCGCAGATGCTCGGCCGCTCCACCCGGGAACTCGGCGAGGACCTGGGCAGTCAATTCGAACGTGCGGTGGTGCACGTCGACGACCTCGTCGTTGTCTAGCCGATCCACCGCGAAAGCCGCCGCCCGCCACCATGCTTAACATGGGGGCGGGCTTCGTCGCATCCACCGTAGAATAGGTGATCATGAGCCAGAACATCGACGCATCGCAGAATCTTTCCTCCGTGGACGGGGCCGCCGCCGGCATCCAGGATGCACGGGTTGCCGTGGGCAAGCTGGCCGACCGGGCCCGCTCCGCATCGCGCGTGCTGGCCCGCGCCGACCGCAATTGGAAGGACCGGGCGCTGCTGGCCATTGCCGCATCGCTGGATACCCACCGCGCAGCCGTGATCAAGGCCAACGCCAAGGACATCGCCGCGGGACGGGCCAACGGGACCTCCGACGCGCTGCTGGACCGGCTCAAGCTCAGCGACCAGCGCGTGGACGCACTGATCGCCGCGCTCGAGGAACTGGCCGGGCTGCCGGATCCCGTGGGCACCGTGCTGCGCGGCCAGACCCTGCCCAACGGGCTGCGGCTGCGCCAGGTCCACGTCCCGATGGGCGTTATCGGCGCGATCTACGAGGCGCGCCCCAACGTCACCGTTGACATTGCCGGGCTCGCCCTGAAGAGCGGAAACGCAGTGCTGCTGCGCGGTGGCAGCGCAGCGGCGCACTCCAACGTGGCGCTGCTGGCCTTGATCCGCGACGCCCTGGAATCGGTCGGGCTGCCCGCCGACGCCGTGGCCTCGGTGGATGCCTGGGGCCGCGACGGCGCCGACGCCATGATGGGTGCCCGCGGCCAGATCGACGTGTTGATCCCGCGCGGCGGCCGCGAGCTGATCCAGCGCGTGGTCACCACCGCCAGCGTCCCGGTCATCGAGACCGGCGAGGGAAACGTGCACATCTACCTCGACGAATCGGCCGATGCCGCCATGGCCGTGCCGATCCTGCTCAACGCCAAGACCCAGCGCCCCTCGGTGTGCAACACCGTCGAGACACTGCTGCTCAATGCCAATGCCAAGGCGTCCGGCGAGGTCCTCGCCGCCCTGCACAAGGCCGGTGTGCGCCTGCACGTCGATGCGCGCGCCAAGGTGCTTGCCGGTTCGACCCCCACGATCGATGCGCAGGAGTCCGACTGGGACACCGAGTACATGGACCTGGACCTGGCCGTTGCCGTGGTCGATGACTTGGGTGGTGCCATCAAGCACATCCGCAGGCACAGCACCGGGCACACCGAGGCGATCCTGACCAACAATCTTTCCCACGCCGAGCGCTTCATTGCCGAGGTTGATTCGGCCGCGGTGATCGTCAACGCCTCCACCCGCTTCACCGACGGCGGGCAGCTGGGCCTGGGCGCCGAGGTCGGCATTTCCACGCAGAAGATGCATGCGCGCGGCCCCATGGGACTGCGCGAGCTCACCACCACCAAGTGGATTGTGCAAGGCGATGGGCATGTTCGTTCGTAGCCGCGTGCCAAGGTGGGTACGATAGAGGCTAACGAGTCATAAAAGTTACAAGACAGTGCCGTGCACGCATGTGCGCGTCCGGCACGCAACAACCTGGAGAAACATGTTTACCCAGTCCCTGAATGCGGCCATTGCCGCTGCCGAAAGCACCGGTGGAGGCATGTCCACCGAAACGCAGGCCCTGATTGTCGGAGGCAGCATCTTCGTGATCTTCATGCTGCTGCTGTTGATCGCCATGTCGTACTCCAACGTCGCGAACCGCCACGACGTCAAGGCCGAGCCCGAGGACACGCACCGCACGCACGCCAACAAGCACGGCCATCACTAGCCGTCTCGAGGCCGAACGAACGGACCGCCCATTTCGCCTGGGCGTCATGGGCGGCACGTTCGATCCGATTCACCACGGCCACCTCGTGGCCGCCAGTGAAGTCGCAGCCGTCTTCGACCTTGACGAGGTCGTATTCGTTCCCACCGGGGAGCCCTGGCAGAAACTTGACCGCGACGTGGCTCCGGCCGAGCATCGCTACCTGATGACGGTGATCGCCACTGCGGCGAACCCCCGCTTCACGGTGAGCCGGGTGGACATCGACCGTCCCGGCCCCACGTACACGATCGACACGTTGCGGGACCTGCGCGCACAGCGTCCCGACGCGGAGTTGTTCTTCATCACCGGCGCGGACGCCATGGCCCAGATCCTGGGCTGGAAGGACGCCGAGGAGCTCTGGCAGCTGGCCCACTTCGTGGGGGTCACCAGGCCGGGCCACGAATTGCCGGTGCTGGACCGCAACGACGTCTCGTTGATGGAAGTGCCGGCCATGGCGATTTCCTCGACGGATTGCCGGGAACGGGTGCGGACCGGACATCCGGTGTGGTACCTGGTGCCCGACGGCGTGGTGCAGTACATCGCCAAGTACAAGTTGTACAACGACAAGAACAACGCAGTAAGCAACGGCCAGGACTAGAGACGGCCGGGAATGGACAAGATGAGCGACGAGACCGGGCCCGCGCTCAGCAGGCGAGCCCTGCGGGAGCAGCGACGTGCCGAGGCCGAAGCGAAGCTTGCCCAAGAGCAGGCGTCGGGCCAGCCGCCCGCGAGCCCTGCCGGCAAGACGGCGACCGCCCAGCCTTCCGCTCCCGCCTCCCCGGCGGCGACGACTCCTGCGCCTGCGCCGAAATCCCCTGCGCCGTCGGCCAAGGCTCCCGCCCCGGCGGCCAAGACCCCGGCACCTGCAGCGAAGACGCCTGTACCCAAGGCTCCCGCACCGGCCGTCAAGAGCCCTGCACCGGCCGCCAAGCCCGCGGCGAAACCGTCAAGTACGACACCGGCCGCCGCCACCCCCGCACCTCAGCCGGTGCCGCAGCCCGAAGAACCCGTTCGCAGCCGCCGCGCCGCCGCCGGGGAAGTCGATGCCGTTTCGCAACGCACCGAACGAACATCCCTGCAGCGCGCCCGCGACCGCGAAGCCCTGCGCACCCGCCGCCGGCTGGAGCAGGAAGTCTCCGAGCTTTCCCCCAAGGATCCGTCGCCGGGCGACGATCCCGCGCCGTTGACCCGCAAGCAGATGCGCCTCCAGGCGCTCGGCACCGCCAAGGACACGGGTTCCGTCGCCAAACCGGGCACCGCGACCGGGGTTCCTGAATCCCGGCCCCAGGATGATGCCGCTTCCAAGCCCGCGGACGCCAAGCCGGCGGATGCCAAGCAAACGCCCGCCAAGCCTGCGGCGTCCGGGCCTGCAGCCGCCAAGCCTGCAGCCGCTACGAAGCCTCCGGTCAAGACACCCGCGAAGCCCGCCGCTGCAAAACCATCCGTTGGCCCCCCGGTTCCTTCTCCCGGAACGGCGCCGCAGATGAGTGTGGAGGACGCGCTTGCGCTTCGTCGGCGCTCCGGTGGGGCTGCCCCAAGCGAGCCGTTGCTGATCCAGCCCGAAGAGGACCTGGGCGAAGTGGACCTGGAGGTCCTGGCACAGCAGCGCGAACTTGCCGCCCGCGCTGCCATCATTTCCCGCCGCGCAGCAGAACGCCAGCGCATGCAGGAAGAAAACACCCAGCGTGCCGGTGCCCGCCGCTCGGACCCCTTTACCGGGGCGATGAACCACCTCCGCGAAGAGGACATCGAAAAGAAGCTGGTCAACACCGGCGTCTCGGGTCCGCTGACGCGCGGCTACAACATTGCCATGACCGACCAGGGCACCATCGTCGAGGGCCGCCAGGCCCCCGCGGCCCCGGCCACAAAGACTCCGGCTTCAGCGCCCCACGCGCAGAAGCCGACGACCCCGGCAGCGAAAGCCCCGGCGGTCACACCTGCGCACAAGCCAAAGGCTGCTACTCCGGCCCAGGCACCGGCTCGCGACTCCACGTCGCCCGCCGCTTCACAAGCTGCCGCAGCAGCACCGGCACGGACGGCGGCGGCGAAGCCCGCTGCCTCCGCACCCGCCGGCCCCAAGGCCCCCGTGGCCCCGGGCGCCGGCAAGGCAGTGGAAGCACCCGATACCAAGGATGCCCCTGCCGAAAATGTTGGGCCTTCGCTGGCTCGCCCACCCGTGCGTGCCGTGCGCGCGCA
Organism: Paeniglutamicibacter sulfureus; assembly: GCF_030512175.1. Taxonomy (GTDB): domain Bacteria; phylum Actinomycetota; class Actinomycetes; order Actinomycetales; family Micrococcaceae; genus Paeniglutamicibacter; species Paeniglutamicibacter sulfureus. The sequence continues at coordinate 2,973,687 of NZ_JAULBL010000002.1, forward strand.
GGGGCTTGAGCCACTGGATGTGCAGACCGCCGGAATGCGCCGTGCCAACAACATGTTCTTGATGGTCATCGCGGCTTTGTCCGTTGGAGGCGCGGCACTCGTTGCCGGTCTCATCATGTTCCTGAACTCAAACTAGCGCCCACCGCGTCGCACCCAATTCTCAAGGAGAACCCCATGAGCGCCCACGAACATTCCATCGACCTGGTGCAGACAGCTGCCCTTGCAGCAGCCGAGAAGCAGGCAGAAAACCTCGTCGCATTGGACGTTTCCGAACGCCTCGGCGTCACCGATGCATTCCTGATTGCCTCGGCTGCCTCAGAGCGGCAGGTGAATTCGATCGTCGACGAGATCGAAGACAAGCTCGCCGAGAAGTTCGAGATCCGTCCGGTTCGCCGCGAAGGCCGCGGCCAAGGCCGCTGGGTCCTGCTTGACTACTCGGATGTCGTCATCCACGTCCAGCACAACGAAGACCGCGTTTTCTATGCCCTGGAGCGCCTCTGGGGCGACTGCCCGGTCATTGAACTGCCGACCACCGGCGAACCTGCCACCGACATGTCGCACGTCGAAACGCTCCCGGATTCGCTCTAGGCCCCTCGATTTGCGCCACACGTTTTGTGTGGCCTATGATGGTTGAGTTGCCCGCAAGGGCGGCTCTCATTTGGGGGTATGGCGCAGTTGGTAGCGCGTCTGCATGGCATGCAGAAGGTCAGGGGTTCGAATCCCCTTACCTCCACCAAAATGTATGAATGAAAAGGTCTCCGGCTTCGGTCGGGGGCCTTTTCGTTTCCCTGAGGCCCAGTCGCGCCGGGCCGCGGTTCCGGGCTGGGAAGCGCGAAGGCGCTCCGCTCGTTGCGGGGCATGTTCGGAGAGGGGCTTCGTTTCCTGCCAGATGGTGCCGGGGAACTGGCATGTGCTGACCTTTGTAAAACGATCAACAAGCCTTAGGCATTGTGAATGACGCTACAAGTCTGTAAGTTTGTGTCATGATTGTCATCACCATAGACCAGCGTAGGTCCCGCTCGGGGCCGGACAAGGTCGAATCCCTGCTGCGCCGACTGGACAGCGAGTACAACGCGGTGCGGGGATTCGAGAGAACGGCGGGCGATGAGCTGCAAGGAGTGCTCGACGACGGTGTCATGGCCGTTGCCTTGGCCCTGGACGTTGCACACACGGGGGAGTGGAGCGTGGGAATCGGTGTGGGGTCGGTGCAGACCCCGCTGCCCCGGGAAACCCGGGCAGGACGAGGGCAGGCCTTTGAATATGCGCGGGATGCGGTTGAGCGGGCAAAGAATTCAAGTGGCGCCCTGGCGCTGTCGGGTCCCGGGCCGGAAGCGGAACGGATCGAGGCCGAACTGCAGCTCCTCGCGCTGGTTAACGCGCGACGAACCAAAACGTCGGCCGAGGCCGGCACACTGGTATCACAGGGCCTGACCCAGCAGCAGGTCGCTGCGCGCCTAGAGATCTCGCAGCAGGCCGTTTCGGCCCGTCTGGCTTCGGGGCTCTGGTATGAGACCACCAGGCTCACCGATTTGGCGGGTCGGGCGCTGGCAGACTATTCGATGACGATGGAAGGCGGGCAGAATTCATGAGCTGGATTGCCTGGGCCTTACTGGTCAGTGTTATTCCGTTGGGCATACCTAGATACTTCGCGGATTCCGGCTTTCGCTGGCCGTTGAAGCAGTCGACGACCAGCTACCTGCTCGTGGCCGTGCTTGGCCTGGCAGGTCTTGCCGCTGCGATCGGCGACCACCTTCCCGCAGCATCCTCCATCCCCCATGAACTTGTGGTCGTGGCCAGTGTTGCGGCTGCAACCCTCGGTGGAGGGCCAGTCACCGAAACGGTCTTCCGGCTTGCGGCGTTCAAAAGGGAGGCAGGGGACGACGCTTCCGAAGAGGTGGAGCCGAGTCCGCTGCGCGGAGGCATGTGGATCGGGTTGCTGGAACGCGCGGCAATAGCCTCGACCCTGTGGGCCTCCTGGCCGGAGGGCCTGGCGGTCGTTCTGGCAGTGAAGGGATTGGGGCGATTTTCCGAGCTTAAGCAACACGCGGCCGCGGAGCAGTTCATTCTGGGAACCTTCGTCAGTGTTTTGTGGGCATGCGCGGCAGTTGGCGTGGGTCGGATCATCAGTCTCTAGGCCAGGGACCGTGGGATGTACTGCTGCGTGGCGTATGCGGACAGACGGACGAGTTCTGCGGACGCATTAGAATGATGGGCATGAGTGACGTATTGCCATCGTGCCCGCAGTGTTCAAGCCCCTATACATACGAAATGGGCGCGCTGCTGGTTTGCCCCGAGTGCGCCCACGAATGGTCGGTCGAAGCTGACGCAGTGGACGAGCCGAAGGATGCTGTTATCAAGGATTCCGTCGGCAAGGTACTTTCCGACGGCGATACCGTCACCATCGTCAAGGACCTGAAGGTCAAGGGGCAAGCCCAGTCCATCAAGGTCGGCACCAAGGTGCGCAACATCCGTCTGGTCAACGGCGTCGACGGCCACGACATCGACTGCAAGGTCGATGGGTTCGGGCCCATGCAGCTCAAGTCATCCGTCGTAAAAAAGGTCTAATACGCCGCCATTAGCCTAGCGCCACCCCTCCCGTGTTGGAGGGGTGGCGCCTTCTTTTGGGCAGCATGTGTATCTGGCGACCTGTCAAGAAGCCGACATCGCCGAACCAATCGGAAGGCACGACGGCAATACCCCGAGGCGTCATGGTGCTCGCGAACTCCGTCGCAAATCAGGCCAGTGGAGTTGTCGGTGCATATAGCCCTGTGGCGGCCAGGTCGGTAATCCCTAAAAGCATCCCCGTCTTGTTGGCCACGGAGTGGTGGACCGACTGGATCGCGGCGCCGCGTTCGCGGGCCAGGCCATTGGGTGTTTCTGGATGAGGGGAATCCGTGAAAAGGCATAGAGCTCCAGTGACTGGAAGCGTATCGTAGCGACACAGGGACCAAGGCTCCAGGCAATGAGGAGACCGCCATGAAAAGCCAACGACAAAATCCCTTCACCATCATCATTGGAGCTGGCCACTGCGGATTGGCCATGGCACACGAACTGGCGGTGAAAGGCGAAGAATTCGTGGTGCTTGAAGCAGGGCAGACCCCGGGGAACAGCTGGAGTTCCCGGTGGGAATCTCTGGAATTGTTCACACCTGCGGAACATGATGGGTTGCCCGGCAAGAGGTTTCCGGCAGCACGCGGAACATTTCCCACCGCCAGGGCCGTTTCCGAGTACTTGCGGACCTACGCCGCGTCCTTCCAGCTGCCGATCCAGACCTCGACAACAGCCCGCCGCCTGGAAGTGGGCCTCGGCGGCGTATTTCGTGTACAAACCGATAGGGGCTTGTTCGAGGCCGGCCGGGTGGTCGTGGCCACGGGGGTGCACCAGGTGCCCCGGATTCCTCCGCTGTCGACACAAATCTCTGCAGATGCAATGCAACTGCATTCGAGCGAATACCGGAACCCTGCCCAGATCCCGGATGGCCCCGTGGCAGTGGTTGGATTCGGGACCTCCGGTGCCCAGATCGCCTGCGAGCTGGCTCCTAGCCACCGGGTAACCATTTCCGGAAGACCCACATCCCACGTCCCGGAAGCATTCATTCGATACGGCCCCGCGCTTTATTGGCTCCTGGTCCATAGACTGCTGACGCGATCGACTCCGGCCGGCCGAAAGGTCGCCCAGCGGATCCACCATCGAGGTGCGCCACTGATCCGGGTATCCACCCAGGACGTTGCAGCCGCAGGCGTGGCCGCTGTCGGGAGAATCGAAGCGGTCCGCGACGGGGTGATGCTGACCCAGGACGGGATCCCGGTCGAGGCGTCCACGATCATCTGGGCCACGGGATATCACCCGGACTATTCCTGGATCGACGGGCTCGGGACGGATGAGAACGGCTATCCATTCCACCGCCGGGGTGTCAGCACCGAGTTTCCCGGATTGGGTTTTCTCGGCATTCCCTTCCAGTATGGCCTGGCCTCCGGCATCATCGGCGGGGCGGGTCGCGATGCGCGCCACCTGGCGCGTCGGTTGGATCCCGCCCCTGCGGTTGCGAACAAAATGGGGTTCGTGCCAGATGCGGAAGGGACGGCGAACGGGTAAGGCCGGGCACTGGCGGGACATGCTATGTTGGCGTTGGTGCACTGGCCATCCGCATGATGCGCCCTGCCTTCGACGCTCCTCATCGTGAAAGACTTTCCCCCTCCATGACACAGCCGCTGAACTCCTCCAACCCTGCCGCCGTCCAGGCCAACTCCATCGACGATTTCAAGCAAAATCTTGCCTCTGTCAGATCCCGGATCGATGCCGCGGCGCGGAAGGCCGGGCGGGACCCCGCCTCGATCCGGTTGTTGCCGGTTAGCAAGACCGTGCCGGAGGACCGCCTTCGCCTGGCTATCGCGGCGGGAATGAACTTCCTGGGCGAAAACAAGGTCCAGGAGGTGGCTCGCAAGGCGGAGCTCCTGGCCGACATTCCGGGACTGAAGTTCTCCGTCATTGGAAGCCTGCAAACCAACAAGGCAAAATTCGTGGCGAAGTATGCAGACGAATTCCAGGCGCTCGACAACCTTCGCCAGGCCGAAGCCCTGCAGCGCCGGCTCGAAGTCGAGGACCGCCAGCTCGATGTCTTTGTCCAAGTCAATACGTCCGACGAGGAAAGCAAGTCGGGACTTGCGCCCGACGACGTTCGAGAATTCGTGAATCAGCTGCCCCGGTTTGACCGGCTCCACGTCAAGGGCCTGATGACGCTCGCATTGTTCAGTGACGACAGCGAAGCGGTTCGGGCATGTTTCGTGCGACTGCGGGAACTCCGGGACTCACTGCGCGAAAGCGCGCCCGCCGAAATGTCCATCGAGGAACTGTCCATGGGCATGAGTGGCGACTTTGAGTTGGCCATTGCAGAGGGTGCCACAGTGGTGCGTGTGGGGCAGGGAATCTTCGGCGCTCGGGCAATGCCCGTCGCCGGCTAGCTGCCCGAGCAGGCCGAACCTCTCAGGTTTCGGCGGGATCTGGTGGAACAATCCGCGGGAAATGTTTCGATCGCCGTGGCAACGGTCGGGAATTTGACTTGAATCAGGGCCGGTGGAGACGGAACCCCGGATTCGCCGGGAGCGCGACTGCGGTGGGCGGTTTATCTTTTGCCAGCACCCGGAACCAAGGTTCCAGTCATGCGCAACTCAACGCTGGATGCTGCACAGGTAGGCCTCCTGTCCTTTCCACATCACGCGTCTCCGTGCCGCCGCGCGAATGGATGGCGGGGGTCGGGCGTCCATCAGGTTGGCCGCCGTCTGAGGGGCAAATTTTCGTCATGGGTGCGGCTCTCGACCCGATGCAGTCTTTGTGGGGGAGAGTGCGGCGTTTGGCGGCTCGATGTACCACCAGTAGTGCTAGCGTTCATGCTGTCGGGCCATATCTAGTGGTTTGGCGCCATGTACTCGACACGCCGTGCTGAAGGACACGCCAGTTCTTTAATCTGTGGTTGATTGCTCCACAGGTTGTGGATAGATTTTCGATTTCACTGGATTCATGCGGTTTAACGCCCACTCTTTATCCACAAGGCTTGTGGACAGGCTTGAGGTCGAATGACAGGGGTGTAATACATCATGTTGGGGTCTAACGCCCCGACCCCTACTAGATGTAGTATTGAATTAGCTGGTGAGGCCTAGTGCGCGAACCTCCGGAAGACGGAGAAATGTACGAATCCCCGCCTCCTGAGGGCTCAGTCGCCGTCGGAGCAAAACGTTCGTATGTCTCTTCCCGCGGGGAATGCGCATAGGGACCCAGCCACTTCACATACACAGATTTTTGCACGAGGGGATTTACGGATATGACCGTCACGGTTTACACGAAGCCAGCATGCGTACAGTGCAACGCAACCTACCGAGCTCTTGATAAGAAGGGCATCGTCTACCAGAGCGTTGACATTTCGCAGGATCCCGCTGCCCTGGAGCGCGTACGCGCCCTGGGCTACATGCAGGCACCGGTCGTCATCACCGATGCCGACCACTGGTCGGGCTTCCGACCGGACAAGATTGATGAGCTGGCCCAGGATTTGAGCTCCTCCGTGGCCTAACCAACCACCTCCAGCCTTACCGATTCCAGTGATTTCGAGGCGATCAAGATGCCTGCTTCATCGTTGGCCACACCGCCAATGCATGATCACGCCGTTCCGGCAGAGGTACTTACCAACAACAAATTGATCTATTTCTCCTCGGCCTCGGGTTATACCCACCGATTCGTGGAGAAACTCGATCTGGAATGCGCTCGCATTCCGTTGCTGAACCACGAACCGCACTTGGTGGCGGCTGAGCCGTATGTGCTACTGCTTCCCACCTATGGCGGTGAAAAGGGCGAAAGATCAATACCCCCGCAAGTCGTCAAGTTCCTCAACGATGAGCGCAACCGAAACCTATTACGAGGCGTAATTGGTGCCGGAAACACAAACTTTGGAACCACATATTGCTTGGCCGCAATCAAGATCGCAGCCAAATGCAACGTTCCGCTTCTATATAAATTTGAGCTCATGGGCACTCCAGAAGATGTGACCCGGGTTCGCGAAGGATTGGAAGTCTTTTGGACACGAAAGTCGCAGTACCTGAAATGAAGCAGGATTCTAAGGAATTGCCGGCCGCTTTTCAGGGCCTGGGTTATCACGAGCTGAACGCCATGCTGAACCTTTACGGGGCAGATGGGCGCATCCAGTTCGAGGCCGACCGTGCAGCGGCACGCCAGTACTTCCTGGAGCACGTGAACAACAACACCGTGTTCTTCCACGACCTGGACGAGAAGCTCGAATATCTGGTCAAGCACGAGTACTACGAGCGCGAGACGCTCGACCAGTACACGATGAACTTCATCCGCGACCTCTACCGCGGTGCCTACGCCAAGAAGTTCCGCTTCGAGACCTTCCTGGGTGCCTTCAAGTTCTACACTTCGTACACGCTGAAGACCTTTGACGGCAAGCGTTACCTGGAGCGCTACGAGGACCGCGTGTGCATGGTTGCCCTGCACCTGGCCCGCGGCAACGAGGAAATGGCAGTCGCCCTGGTCAACGAGATCATCGAGGGACGCTTCCAGCCCGCCACCCCGACGTTCCTGAACGCCGGCAAGGCCCAGCGCGGCGAACTCGTCTCCTGCTTCCTGCTGCGCATTGAAGACAACATGGAGTCGATCTCCCGCGGCATCAACTCCTCGCTGCAGCTGTCCAAGCGCGGCGGCGGCGTTGCCCTCTCGCTGACCAACGTCCGCGAGCACGGCGCCCCGATCAAGCAGATCGAGAACCAGTCCTCCGGTGTCATCCCCGTGATGAAGCTCCTCGAAGACAGCTTCTCCTACGCCAACCAGCTGGGCGCACGCCAGGGTGCCGGTGCCGTGTATCTCAACGCGCACCACCCCGACATCCTGCGCTTCCTGGACACCAAGCGCGAAAACGCCGATGAGAAGATCCGCATCAAGACCCTCTCCCTGGGCGTCGTGGTTCCGGACATCACCTTCGACCTGGCCCGCAAGAACGAGGACATGTACCTCTTCTCGCCCTACGACGTCGAGCGCGTCTACGGCGTGCCGTTCAGCGACATCTTCGTCACCGAGAAGTACTACGAGATGGTCGACGATGCTCGCATCAAGAAGACCAAGATCAATGCACGCGAGTTCTTCCAGACCCTGGCGGAGATCCAGTTCGAGTCCGGCTACCCGTACATCATGTTCGAGGACACCGTAAACCGCGCCAACCCGATCAAGGGCAAGATCTCGATGAGCAACCTGTGCTCGGAGATCCTGCAGGTTTCGACTCCCTCGGAGTACAACGAAGACCTCGGCTACAAGACCGTGGGCAAGGACATCTCCTGCAACCTCGGCTCGATGAACATAGCCAAGGCCATGGACGGCAAGGACCTCGGGGCATCGATCGAGACCGCGATCCGCGCGCTGTCCGCAGTCTCGGACATGTCCTACATCAACTCGGTGCCCTCGATCGCCCAGGGCAACGCCAAGACCCACGCCATCGGCCTGGGCCAGATGAACCTGCACGGCTACCTGGCCCGCGAACGCGTCCACTACGGCTCCGAAGAGGGGTTGGACTTCACCAACATCTACTTCTACACCGTGGTGTTCCACGCGCTGCGTGCCTCGAACAAGCTCGCCATCGAGACCGGGGAGGCCTTCGACGGCTTCGCGGATTCGAAGTACGCCTCGGGCGAGTTCTTCGACAAGTACACCGAGCAGGAATGGGTCCCGGCCACCGAGCGTGTGCGCGAGCTCTTTGCCGGGATCGACATCCCGACGCAGGATGACTGGCGTGCGCTGAAGGCTTCCATCATGGAGCACGGCATCTACAACCAGAACCTGCAGGCCGTCCCGCCGACCGGCTCGATTTCCTACATCAACAACTCGACCTCCTCCATCCACCCGGTGGCGGCGAAGATCGAGATCCGCAAGGAAGGCAAGATCGGCCGCGTCTACTACCCGGCCCCTTACCTGGACAACGACAACCTGGAGTACTACCAGGACGCGTACGAAATCGGCTACGAGAAGATCATCGACACCTACGCGGTTGCCACGCAGCACGTGGACCAGGGCCTGTCCCTGACCCTGTTCTTCAAAGACACCGCCACCACGCGCGACATCAACAAGGCGCAGATCTACGCATGGAAGAAGGGCATCAAGACGCTCTACTACATCCGCCTGCGCCAGCTGGCACTCGAGGGAACCGAAGTCGATGGTTGCGTCAGCTGCATGCTCTAGTCGCAGCCGTTTCACCCCCGGTTGCCAGGTCGCGATAACCTGACAACCGAATGCGTACGACGGCGGGTTCACACCCGCCGTCGTACGCGCACCCGTTACAACCAAAAACTTAGCAAGAAGAGGGACGGAAATGACTGAGAAGCTGAAGCTGGCCAGCCACGTCGAAGCCATCAACTGGAACCGCATCCAGGACGACAAGGACGTCGAGGTGTGGAACCGACTGGTCAACAACTTCTGGCTGCCGGAGAAAATCCCGCTGTCCAACGACGTCCAGTCGTGGAACACGCTCACCGAGCCCGAGAAGCTGCTGACCATGCGCGTCTTCACCGGCCTGACCCTGCTGGACACCCTGCAGGGCACCGTCGGCGCCGTCTCGTTGATCCCCGATGCGCTCACCCCGCACGAAGAGGCCGTGTACACCAACATTGCCTTCATGGAATCGGTGCACGCCAAGAGCTACTCCTCGATCTTCTCGACCCTGTGCTCGACCAAGGAAATCGACGACGCATTTCGCTGGTCCACCGAGAACGAGAATCTGCAGAAGAAGGCGCAGATCATCGAGAGCTACTACTACGGTGAAGATGCGCTGAAGCGCAAGATCGCCTCGACCCTGCTCGAGTCGTTCCTGTTCTACTCCGGCTTCTACCTGCCGATGTACTGGTCTTCCCGCGCCAAGCTGACAAACACCGCTGACCTGATCCGTTTGATCATCCGCGACGAGGCCGTGCACGGCTACTACATCGGCTACAAGTTCCAAAAGGGTCTTGAAGGCCTTTCCGAGGAGCGCAAGCAGGAGCTGAAGGACTACACCTTCGAGCTCATGTTCGAGCTGTACGAGAACGAGGTCCAGTACACCCACGACCTCTACGACGGTGTCGGCCTTGCCGAGGACGTCAAGAAGTTCCTGCACTACAACGCCAACAAGGCGCTGATGAACCTGGGCTACGAAGCCATGTTCCCGGCATCGGTCACCGATGTTAACCCGGCGATCCTTTCGGCACTGAGCCCGAACGCCGACGAGAACCACGACTTCTTCTCCGGATCGGGTTCCTCGTACGTGATCGGCAAGGCCGTAAACACCGAAGACGAGGACTGGGACTTCTAGGTCCCAGCCCAACCACATCGGCCCATGGGCGCCGGCGTCACCACAACGGTGAAGCCGGCGCCCTTGGTGATTTTGAAGTTAGGTGGCGAAAACCGCTGGCGTTCCTATTCGGACGCCAGCGGTTTTGTGGTTAACGATTCTAGAGTGAAGTGCGTCCCGCCCGGATACCCGTCATGCCAAGACGGGAGTTTCCCCCAAGGCTTTGAACCGTCTGGAGATCAGAATGAAAGTTCCGCCCTCGGGATCGGGGTCGACCAGGACGTGGCAGCGTCAAGGTGAAAATTCTGGGACCGTGCACTTGGAGACATGCCAGCTGCGCTCCATGCAACACTCCTTCACGAAGAGCCCCGGTTTTGAGAACCCGCCCCAAGTCACCTATCTTTGACTAAAGTAAGCCTTACCTAAGTTTGAGAGCGCCCTTGTGAACATGACGCCTGACCCCGCCGGCCCCGGCAACCACACCTCCGGCAATGCCCCAGGCGCAGGCACTTACCGCGATGCGTGGGGGATCCCGCATCTGCGTGCCGATTCCGCAGACCAGCTGGCGCGCCTGCAGGGCTTGAACGCCGCCACGGACCGTTCATGGCAGATCGAACTGGAACGCTGGCGCTCCGAGGGACGCACCGCCGAAATGCTGGGTGCCGACGGCGTGCCGTGGGACCGTTTCTCCCGGCAGTGCAGGCTTGACGACACCGCGCGCCGCTGCTTCGAGGCCCTCGACGCCGACACTCAGCGCTGGTGCACCAGCTTCGTGGCCGGCATCAACCAGGCGCTCGAGGCCGGGGTGCGCGGAGGACCGGAATTCGATGAGTCCGGCACCGCTCCGGCACGGTGGAACCCCTGGACCCCTTTGGGGGTGTTCCTTGTCCAGCACATCCTCTTCTCCACGTTCCCGAACAAGCTCTTCCGCGCCCATGTCGCCCGGACCCTCGGACCAGACGCCGTCGCCCTGTTCAGCATCGAGGCCCCGGTGTTCTCCGGTAGCAATGCCTGGGCCGCCCACGGGTCGACCACCGCGGACGGTGCGCCGCTGATTGCCGGGGACCCGCACCGCTTGCTGGAGCTGCCCGGCGTCTACCAGCAGATTCACCTTTCCTGCCCCGAGTTCGACGCCGTCGGCTTCGCCTTCCCCGGTGTTCCTGGCCTGCCGCACTTCGGCCACACCGGCCACACCGCCTGGGCCATCACCAACGCCATGGCCGATTACCAGGACCTCTTCGAAGAAGAGCTGCGCCGCAGCGAAGACGGCGGCATCCAGGCGTACGGCCCGCGGGGCTGGGAATCAGCCGTCGCGGGCGTCGAAACGATTCTGGTCCGAGGCGGCAATCCCGAGGCCGTGGAGGTTATCGAGACCGCCCGCGGTCCGGTCATCGCCGGAGGGCTAGATGGTGGCGCGTTGAGCCTGCGGATGCCCGCCCGGGTCGAGGGGCGGTTGGGTTTCGACGCGCTGCTGCCGTTGCTGCGCAGCCGCCGCGTCGCCGACGTGGAGACGGCACTGCAGCGCTGGGTGGAGCCGGTCAACAGCGTTCTCGCCGCGGACACCGAAGGGACAGTCCGGCATTTCCTCGCCGGGCTGGTGCCGCAGCGGAACCAAGAAAACCGGCGCGTGCCGGTGCCGGCGGCCTCGACCGAACATGCCTGGGACGGCAGCTATGTGCAGCTGCCGAGGACCGGGGTGGAATGTTTCGCGGTGAGCGCCAACGACCGCGAAGCGGGAGGCGGGGATTCAGTCGGGATGGAATTCGCTCCCGCCCACCGCGCCCGGCGGATCCACGAACTCCTGGAAGACCCGGATGCCGCACCCCTCACCGTGGACGCCATGCAGGCCATCCATTCGGACACTCTGCTCGGCTCGCTGCCCGCCTTCCGTGCCCTGCTGGAATCGCTCGATGCCGGTGTATTGCCGCCCGCCGCCGCCCGGCTCCGCTCCCGCATCCTCGAATGGGACGGCCACATGTCCGCGGACAGCGCCGACGCCGGGGCGTTCGCCACGTGGCGCTCGGCGCTGGTCAGCAGGATTGCCCGGCACCCCGCCCTGGAGCCCCTGGCCGGAGCACATGGGTATGCGCCGCTGTTCGGGCCATGGCTTTCCGTGGCGTCCCGGGTGGGCTTCGCCGTTGAGACCCTGTTGCTTGGCGGCACGGAGCTGGGGATCGACCCTGCGGTGGAGGCTGCCGCTGCCCTGGCCGAGGCCTCGGCCGGATCGGAGCAAAACTGGGGCGAGCGACACACGCTCCTTGCCGTGCATGAGCTCCCCGGCCGACTCGCGGCCGGCGTCCCGACCGCGGCCCTCTCCGGGGACACCGGCTGCGTGCTCTCCACCGAGTCCCTGCCCGGTGTCGAGGACCGCAGCTTCCGCGGCCCGGTGGCCCGCTACGTCTGGGACCTCGCGGACCGCGCCAATTCCCGCTGGGTCGTCCCCTTCGGCGCGGCCGGCAACCCGGAAAGCCCCCATTTTTCCGACCAACTGCCGCTCTGGGCGGCCGGCGACCTCGTTCCAGTCATCACGGACTGGGACCTGCTGGTCAAAGACGCCTCACTTGCCACGGAACCCCCATCCGGAAGGACCCCATGAACACCACCTCCACAACGGCCCAGGACTTCGGCCTTCGCACCGCCCTATACACCGAGGACCTCGAATCCGGGGGGACGGTGCGGATCATGCCGCTGTCCCCGGAGGGCGACCTCGACCTCATCCACGGCTGGGTCATCCAGGACCGAGCCCGGTTCTGGGGCATGACCAAGTACTCCCGCAGCGACGTCCTGGAGGTCTACCAGTTCCTCGAGTCGCTTCAGACGCACCACGCGTTCCTGGTGCTGTTCAATGGCGAACCGGTGGCCCTCTTCCAGACCTACGAGCCACTGCATGATCCCGTGGGCGAGGCCTACCCGGCCCGGGTCGAGGACATCGGGATGCACCTGCTGCTGGCACCGGCCACCCGTCCCGTCCCGAATTTCACGCCTCGGCTGGTCACCTCGTTGATCAACTTCATGTTCGCCGACCCAGCCATCGATCGGATCGTGGTGGAACCCGATGCCCGGAATGACAAGGCCGTGCGCCGGCTGGAGGCCACGTGCTTCGAGCTCGGGCCCAAGATCCAGCTGGAGGAGAAGGAAGCGCAGTTGGCCTTCCTGAGCCGGGGGCGCTTCGAGCGCACGGAAACGTTGCGTACGCGCTAGGACTTGACTCGTGGCTGATGCGGATGCGGCGTTCACAGGCCGGTCGCCGAATCTCCAGTCGGCCGCCAGCACGGACCCGCTCACGGGACGGGCGCGCCGGGCGGGCCTGCCGACAAGGGCGACACTGCCCGGTTGAAAGTCGGGTCGCCGGGTCGCCGGGTTGATTGGCGGAGCGGATGTCTTGATGCCACGGCCGCACGCAGTGGGCTCTTCGCTACCTGTTGCGTGCTTTCGGGGCTCGGCCCTGCGCCCGGGGAACCGCGGAAGTGAAATCTTCTCCATGAGTCAATTCGGGTTTCCCCTATTTCGCGAGCACTTTTGATGAGTCTCGCCGACCCCTTGAACTCCGTTGGGACCGGGCCTAGCATTGCTGGCACGGGCACCGGCGGAGCACCCGATGGTCGCGGTGCCGGTGAGGCCCGAACACGAAATGGCCGTCCTCGGGAGAGGGGACCGGCAGAGGGCTACGTCGATTGGATCGGGGAGAACGTCATGGGCGAGACTACGGCCGAGGCGTCGTCGGCGGAGCTGATGGTGGATCTGATCATTTCCTTGGACGGGTATGCCTCGGCCGAGGGGTGGCCCGGCTGGTGGGGCCTGGAAGCGCCGGAATACCTCGCCTGGCTCGAGCGGGAAGGGCAGAAGCAGTACACCTACCTCCTCGGCGCAAACACCTACCGGTTGATGTCTGCCATGTCGGCTGAGGCGGCGGCCGCGGATTCCAATTTTTCCGAGACCGAGGCAGCCAGTCTGACGGGCCTTGCCGACGTGGCCAAAGTCGTCTTCTCTTCGTCCCTGCGGGCACCCCTGAGCTGGCCGAATTCGAGGCTGGTGAGCGCAGATGCGGTCGAGGCCGTGGCCGTGGCCGAGATGAAGCGGAGCGGGAACGGACCGATGAGCACCCTCGGGAGCCTCAGCCTGAGCCGGTCGCTACTGGCCGCGGGACTCGTGGACCGCTTCCGGGTAGTCGTTTTCCCTGTGATCACGGGCAGGACCGGGAAGGAACGCATCTACGACGGGTATCCTGACGTGGCACTCGAAATGGTGGACAGCAGAACCTTCGACGGACGGCTTCAGCTGCTCGAATACGTCCCCACCGTGCTCAGCGGCCCGCCTGGCACCGCACCGAAATGATCCCATATTAGTGCGTTTGCCTTTCAGCGGACGTGGGCCGGCAGGGCAGCCCCATCTGCCGGGCGTGCTAGGAAACCGCAGGGGTCTTCCGTGTTGGCCTGGCCCGAACATGCATGCGTTCGCCCTGCGGGCCAAAGAGGCTGAGGAACTCCACGCCCTGTCCGTCCGCCAGCCCAAACCAGTGCGGGGTATGAGTATCGAATTCCGCCGCCTCGCCGGCGGGGAGTACCAAGTCGTGGTCCCCGAGCCGCAACCTGAGGTTCCCCTTCAGGACGTAGAGCCATTCGTAGCCCTCGTGGGTCGCCAGCGGCGGGTCTGCAACGGTTTTGCCGGCCGGGATCACGTGCTTGAATGCCTGGAGTCCGCCGCCGGCCCCGCGGCTCAACGGCAGGATGGTCATGCCGTGGCGGACAATGGGCTTGATATGGATGCGCGGATCCCCGGTCGCCGGAGCTCCCACGAGGTCGTCCAGGGGCACACCGTGGGCGCGCGCCAGCGGCAAGAGCTGTTCCAGGGTGGGCCGGCGCTGGCCGGATTCGAGCCGGGACAGGGTGCTGACCGAAATACCGGTCTGCGCCGAGAGCTCCTGGAGGGTCTGGTTGCTGCCGTTCCGCAGGCTGCGCAGCCGGGGTCCCACTTGCGCGAGGGTGCTGTCCATGTCTTGTTCCATGGTCCTATTTTGCCACATCGGCAAAAATGATTGCCAGAAGTTGGGAGATGGGTCCATGCTGGGTGGTGCACCGGATTTCCCCGGTGAAAACACGATCCAGGGAGCATGAACCATGAACACGACGCCGGATACATTCGACGTGGCCATCATCGGCGGGGGAGCGGCGGGACTGGCCGCAGCCCAGGCGCTGGGACGTTCGCGCCGCAGCATCGTCGTCATCGATGCCGGGGAACCTCGCAACGCCCCGGCCGAGGGCGTGCACAACTTCCTCACGCGCGACGGACTGCCGCCGCGCGAGCTGCTCGCCCTCGGTCGGAAAGAGGCGGAGGGCTACGGTGTCCGGTTCCGCGATGCCCGCGCTTCGGCGACCAGGCGGAACGCCGACGGGTTCGGGATCGAGTTGGACGACGGGACCATGCTCGCCGTCCGCAAGATCATCCTCGCCTCCGGAGTCAGCGACACGCTTCCGGCAGTCGAGGGATTGGAGGCGTCCTGGGGCAAGAACGCGTTGCACTGCCCCTATTGCCACGGCTGGGAAGTGAGGGACCAGGACATTGCCGTGTTGGACAGCCCCTTCGCCGTCCACCAGGCCCTGATGTTCAGGCAGTTGAGTGATCGCGTCACCTTGTTCACCGCTCCGGGACGGGAATTCGATCCGGTTGAGCGGGAGAAGCTGGAGGCACGGGGCATCGGCGTCGTGCCGCAGGAAATCATCGCCGTACGCGGCAACGACAACCACCTGACCCACGTGGTTTTCCGGGACGGTGGTGAGCGCGCCGTCGATGCCCTGGTTGTCATGCCGCACTTTGCGGCGGGGGTCGAGGTGCTGTCCGGCGTTGGCCTGGAGGCGACGGCACACCCGTCGGGCATCGGCACGTACGTTGCCACCGACGAAATGGGCAAGACGGAAATCCCGGGCCTGTGGGCGGCGGGGAACACCCGTGACCCCATGGCCCAGGTGATGATGGCGGCCGCAGACGGGCTGCGCGTGGGCGCCATGGTCAACGCCGACCTCATCCAGGAAGAGACCGACGCGGCGGTGGCCGCCCTGCGCGCCGGTGCGGTTGCCGCGGTCGGGCAACGTAGCTAGCCAAAAAGAGCGGCGGCCCTCCACCACCTGTTCGGCTGCCGATGCTTCCCGAAGTCCACCTGCTCGATGCCTTCGGGTATCAAGGGATGGGGGTCAAACAATGCGAGCCAGGGCTCCCAGCAGGTCCTTGGCCCGGCGGTCCTGGTCTTCGGCGAGCATTTCGTTGGTCAAGAACGAGAATCCTATGTTCTTTCCCGGCCAGGCCCCATGCAATCCGCCACCGGCACCGGAATGCCCGAAGGCCGGGGCTACCGGGCCGTAGGTTCCGAGGGGATCGGCCAACTCATAGCCGAGCCCGAAGCGCAGTGGCCGGTCATTGACTGCGTCCACGCCCTCGGACCAGGTCGCCGTGGAGGACGCGAGGGCCCCGGCGGACAACAACGGTGAATGTGGCGTGGCCAGTTGGGAATAGAGGGATGCCATCGCATCGGCGGTGCCAATGCCACCGCCGGAGGCCATCTCCGCTCGCCTCATTTCCACGGAATTGAACGGATCGCCGGTTCCGGTGAGGGAGCCCGCGTACATCCGATCCACGATCTTCCGCCGTTCCGGATCCTGCAGGAACGTGGAGATCGCATAGTTCTCCGACCGGAAAATGGTGGCCAGTCGCCCGTCCAGTGATTCGGGTAGACCCAAGTGAATGTCCAGGTCAAGCGGCACCGCGAGCAATTCCCCAACCAGTTCACCCGGGGTTTTTCCCGTAACGCGGAAGAACAGCTCGGCCGCCAGGTACCCGTAGGTCAGTGCGTGGTAAGCGACCTTGGTGCCGGGTTCCCACAAGGGCGACTGGGCCGCCAGGACCGCTGCAACGGCCCGGTTGTCGTATCTCAGGCTATCGTCGGGGTCCGGGTCGACATAGACGAGGCCAACGGTGTGGCTGAGCACTTGGGCGACGGTGACATCCTGCTTTCCGGCCCCCGCGAATTCGGGCCAGTACGAGGCGACGGTGGCTTCCGGGTCCAGGACGCGCCGATCAATCAGGATCGCGGCAATGGTGGCCATCAGGCCCTTGGTGCCGGAAAACAAGACTGCCATGGTTGATTCCGACCACGCCCGACGCGTTCCGGTGCCCGAAGCGGGGGCGGCTCCATTCTTGACCGTGGTGCCTCCGTAGAACCGGGCCAGGGGCTTGCCCTCGCGGTACACGCAAAAGGCCATGCCACCCTCGGCGGCTGCCAGGTGCCGGGCGAAGACTCCGGACAGCATCTCGAAGCCGGGTAGGGGCAGCCCGTCATTGTGGCTGGTCAGGGACATTTCAAGTGACATGTTCAGGTTCTTCCCTACTTGAAGGCCGGGACGTTGGCGAGCAGTTCCTGCGTGTAATGGTGCTGCGGGTTGTTGAGCACTTCCTCGGTGGTCCCCATGTCCACGATCTTGCCCTTTTGCAAGACGGCGAGGCGCTGGGAGATGTGCCGGGCCAGGGCGATGTTGTGCGTGACAAAAAGCATCGACATGTTGTGGTCGGTCTGCAGCGTGCGCAGCAGATCCAGGATCGAGGCTTGCACCGAGACGTCCAGGGCACTGGTGATCTCGTCGCAGACCAGCAGCGAGGGGGCATTGACCAGGGCACGGGCAATCGCCGCGCGCTGGCGTTCACCGCCGCTGAGGTCGCCGGGACGGCGTTCCATGTAGCGTTCGCCGAGCTTTACCTGGTCCAGGGCTTCCAGGACCAAGGCGCGGCGCTTGCGCTTGTCGTTGATTCCCGACATCTGCAAGGGGACACCCACCGACTCGGCAATGGTTCGACGCGGGTTCAGTGATGAGAATGGCGACTGGAAGATGTATTGGATCCGCCGCCGGTCCTCGGATGACCGCATCCGCGTGCCGGTGGCCAGCCTCTCGCCGAAAAGCTCGATCGAGCCGGTATAGGCATCATTGAGCCCGGCCACGCAGCGCGAGAGGGTGGTCTTGCCGGACCCCGACTCGCCCAGCAGCATCATCGATTCTCCCTCCAGCAACTGGAAGTCGATCCCGTCCAGGACCGCGTGTTTGCCGTATGACAGGGCCAGGTCGCTCAGTTGCAGCAGCGGGCGGGCAGCCACCGCAACGGAAGCCGGCCGTGGCAGGATGCCGGGCAAGGACTTGGCGTCATCGACGAGCTGGGTGGAGCCGGTGGTGTCCGGCACGCCGAGGGGGCCGGCGACGACCAATGGCTGTTCTCCGGTGATTGCTTCCACCTGGCCCACCCGGCGTCTGCCGGCGAGATCGGGAACCGCGGCGAGCAGCCTGCGCGTGTAGCCGTGTCGCGGGGCGAAGAGGACCTGGTCGGTCGCACCGTGCTCCACGATGTCGCCCTGGAGCATGACGGCGACCTCGTCGGCGATCTCTGCGACCACGGCCAGGTCGTGTGTGATGTAGAGCCCGGCGACCTGGTGCCGTTCGGCCAATTCGCCGATTGTTTGCAGCACTATGGCCTGGGTCGTGACGTCCAGGCCGGTGGTCGGCTCGTCGAGCACGATCACCGACGGCCGGCAGGCGAAGGCCATCGCAATTCCCACGCGTTGCTGCTGTCCTCCGGATAGCTGGTGGGGGTAGCGCCGCTGGTAGGCGGGGTCATTGGCCAGGCCCACCTCGGCCAGCACTTCCCCAACCCGCGACCGGCGTTCGGAATCGGTGGCGCCGACTTGGTGCACGCGCAAGGTCTCGGCAATCTGCTCGCCGATGCGCATGGACGGGTTCAGCGACAGCGACGGGTCCTGCGGGACGTAGGAGATGACCTTGCCGCGCAGGCGCCGCAATTGGGCGTCGGGCAGATCCAGGATGTTTCCGTGGTCCCCGCTGCCCAGGCGCACCGTGCCGGTGCCCTTGGACAGCCCTTGGCGGAAATGCCCCATGCATGCGAGCCCGGCGGTTGTCTTGCCCGAGCCGGATTCACCGACCAGGGCCAGGATGCGGCCAGGCGCCAGGGTGAAGCTGACCCCGTGCAGGATTTCCTCTCCGGCATCCGTTTGCACCCTCAGGTCGGTGGCGCACAGCGCACTCGCCGCGATGTCGTTCTCAACAATCGTGGTCATTGTCATTTCCCCGCATTCATGTTGGCCGAGGCCCGCGCGAGCGAGTCGGTCAGGAGGTTTGTGCCCACGGTCAGCACTGCGATGGCCGCAACTGGCAGCAGCACGCCCCAGGGTTGGACGACCAGGGCGATCCGACTCTCGTTGATCATCAGGCCCCAGTCCGCGGTGGGCGGCTGCATGCCAAGCCCGAGGAAGGACAGCGCGGCGACAAAGCCGATCGAGTAGGTCATGCGCAGCCCGAGTTCGACCATCAACGGGCCGGTGATATTGGGCAGGACCTCGGTGAGCAGGATCTTCCACTTCGGCACTGCGTACATTTCACTGGCACGGATGTAGTCCTCGGTGATCACCGATGCGGTGGCCGAACGGGTGACCCGGGCAATGCGCGGGGCGTGGGTGATCCCGATGACCACCACGAGAACCCAGCCCTGCGGGCCGAGCACGGTGATGGCCAGCAGCGCGAAGACCAGCTGCGGCAGGGCCAGCAGCACGTCGTTGCCGCGCATGATCAGCGCATCGACCCGTCCGCGGGAGTAGGCCGCGGCCATTCCCACGGCGACTCCGATGACCATGCCCAGCGCCGTGGCAAGCGCCGAGTAAGCGATCAATCGCAGTCCGCCGTCCAGGAAGCGCGAGAGCACATCCCGGCCCAGGTTGTCGGTGCCGAACAGTCCCACGGGGGTGAAC
The DNA here is from genome assembly GCF_030512175.1 of Paeniglutamicibacter sulfureus. GTDB lineage: Bacteria > Actinomycetota > Actinomycetes > Actinomycetales > Micrococcaceae > Paeniglutamicibacter > Paeniglutamicibacter sulfureus. The sequence goes on from NZ_JAULBL010000002.1 coordinate 2,993,300, forward strand.
GGGCGTCCCGTGAATTCGGTGCTGGTATGGCCGGTCAGCCAGGGCAGCAGCAGCGGCCCGGCCAGGGCGACCAGCAACACGGCCACCGTCAGCACCAGGCCGACCTTGGCCTGGCGCTGGCGCATCATCCGGGCCAGCAGCCGAGGGGGACGGGAGGGTGACACTTTTGCTTCAATGACATCATCGACGGTGCTCATGCGGCCTTCTCCGTGCGTAGTTTCGGATTCGTGAGGATTCCCACCAGATCGGCCAGCAGGTTCACCACGATGTAGGCCGCGGCGATCAGGATGGACAGCGCCTGCACCACCTGAACGTCGCGGTTGGTCACCGCGTCCACCAGCGCCTGGCCGATGCCGGGGTACCTGAAGAGGAATTCGATCACGACCACGCCGCCGGCCATCCAGGCCAGCTGGATGGCGATGACCTGGGCGACGGGGGCCAATGCGTGGGGCACCGCGTGCCGCAGCACCACCTGGTGCTCGGGCACACCCTTGAGCCGCGCCATCTCCACGAACCCGGAATCCAGCACCTCGAGCATCGTGGCGCGCATCATCCGGACAATGTACGGGGTCACCACCAGCGCGAGCGTAATCGTGGGCAGGACCAGTTGGACCGGGTGGTTCCACACGGCCTCACCGGGCGGGGCCATGGTCACCGAGGGGAGGATCTTGAACACGGTGGTCGAGAACAACGCCACCAGCCCGATGCCGATCACGAATTCGGGGAGGGAAGCCAACACCAGCGAAACACCGGTGCTGGCGTTGTCGAAGGCCCGTCCACGCTTCAGGGCGGAGAACGTGCCAACGACGATGCCGACCGGAATGGAAATCAGTGCGGCAAGGCCCATGAGCACCAGCGAGGATTCGATGCGGTCGGACAGCAGGGCGGTCACGGGGCCGCCGGTGGCGGCCGAGTATCCGAGGTTGCCCGTGAGCAGGCCGCCGAGCCAGGTGAAGTAGCGCACCCACACCGGGTCGTTGAGGCTCATTTGCTCACGGAGCGCGGCCAGCCGTTCGGGCGTGGCCTGCTGGCCCAGGATTGCCTGGGCGGGGTCGCCGGGCAGCAGCAGGGTGGCCACGAACACCAGCAAGGAGACGATGAAGAGGATGGCCAGGCTGACCATCAGTCGTTTGGCGATCATGCGGGCGATCATTTGGCGACCCCGATCCAAGCGCGGCGGAATTCGAAGCCCGACAAGGCCAGGCCGGTCTTGTTTGGAATCAGCCCCGCCACGTATTTCTGGTAGGCGTCCGCCTGGTTGGGGTGGCCCCAGATGATGTATCCGCCGCGCTCGTACTCGATCTGCTGCGCCTTGGTGATCAGCGCGTTGCGCTTGGTTTCGTCGACTTCGGTGGTGGCGGTTTCGATCAACTCCAGGAACTCCGGGTCGTCCCAATGGGTTTCATTGAACGGGCTGGTCGGCAGTGAACTGTTGTTGACCTGGGGCAGGAAGTTGCGCGTGTACCAGAAGTCCTGGGCGAACGTCCACGAAAGGTAATCGTCACCAAAGAACGTCGTGGTGTCCACGCGGCGGATCCTGACGCGGATCCCCGCCGCCTTGGCCTGTTGGGCGAATACCTGGGCCGCTTCGACGGCGCCGGCCTGGATTGGTGCGGTGACCAATTCGATGTCCAGCCCGTTGGGGAAGCCGGCCTCGGCAAGCAGTGCCTTGGCCTTGCCAATGTCCTGGGTGCGTTGGGGGAGATGCGTCGCGTAGCCCGGATCGAAAGGCGCGTAGAGGTCGTTGCCCAGGGAGCCGTTGCCGCTGAGGACCTGTTCGATCATCTGTTGCCGGTCCACCGCGAGGCGGAATGCCTGACGGACCCGGACGTCGTCGAACGGGGCCTTGTCGGTGCGCATCGTGAAGGGCATCCAAGCGCCGGTTTCGGAGTTCAGGATACTGATGCGGGGATCTGCGGAGATGACTTCCAGCAGGGCCAGCGGGATCTGGCCGATGGCATCGACCTGGGTGGACAGCAAGGCGTTGAGCATCGCGTCGTCGTCCGAGAAGTTCAGGATGGTCAGCTCATCCAGGTACGGTTCGTGTTCCCGCCAGTACGCATCGTTGCGTACGAACACCGACCGGAGTCCGGGATCGAAGCTGGAGGCCTTGAACGGCCCGGTGCCAATCGGGTGCTGCACATCGAAGTCCTCCGGGACGATGCCCAGCGCATATTGCCCCAGTGAGTCGTCGAAGGTGGCGGTGGGCGTGTTGAGCCTGAATTCGACCGTCAGGTCGTCGATGACCTTGACCTCGTCGAGGATTTTCAGGGCGGCGGCCCCGCTCTTGGGGTCATCGGGGTTGGTGACCCGGGCAAAGGTGGCGGCGACATCCTTGGCGGTGACAGGGCGTCCATCGTGGAACTTCACTCCGGGCCGCAATTCGACGGTCCACACCAGGGCCGTGGCATCGGGGACGGCACTGAGGGCCAGCAACGGCTTGAGCTCGAAGTTCTCGTCGCGGTAAAGCAGCGATTCGTACAGGTTGACCACGCGGGCGATATCCGTGGTGCTGACCGGGGAATGGGGGTCGAGGGTGTCCGCGGCCCCGCCGCCTGCCAGGCCCACCCGCAGGGAACCCCCGCGGACCGGCTCGCCGGTGGGCGCGTTTTGCAACGCAACGCCGGAGGAACCACAGGCGGTGAGCAGCAAGCCCAGCCCCAGGGCCATGCCGCCGCCCAGGACTGCGCGGCGGCTGGGAGCGGTGCCCGGCGTTCGTTTGGATGGTGATTCGTGGGAATTCAAGACGTACTCGATTCTCGTGAAGGGCGCGAAGGATTCATGCAGTGATGGATCGGCCACTCCAATCGGGGGTCCTGTGCTCATGGGCGGCGATATGGGCCAGGACGTCGGCCGGGAAGGGCGTCGTGGCGCCGGTGCCCTGGTCAACGTGGAGTCCCAGTATTTCCTCCGTGGCGATGAGCTCCGACCCTCGGCGCATTTCGTGGGCAAGGTGCAGCTTCTTGGGCCCGGCGGCGACAATGCAGGTGGTGATTTCCAGCTCCTCGGCGAGGGAAGCCTCCCGCAGGTAGCGCACATGCGCCTCAACCGTGTACAGGGAGCATGCGCTGGAGCGGCGGTAGCCCTCGTCCAGGCCCAATGCGTTCATCACCGAGGTGGTCGCGTCACCGAATGCCAGTACGTAGAAGGCCTCGGACATGTGGCCGTTGTAGTCGATCCACTCGGCCGGCACTGTGCAACGATACGGATCAAGACTCACTTCGCCTGCACCCCCTGCGGATTCCGGATGGTCTCCACCACCTGGCGAACGGCAATGATCGCCGCATCGCGCTGGGCTATCAGTTCGCCGAAGGAGCGCCCCGCGGCCTCGTCGTCACACCCGTCAATGACATCCTGGCGCAACGTGGCGGTTAGTTCGGGCGCGTCCAGGCGCGTCCAGGGGGACTTGAGCGACGGGCCGAAATGGTCAAGCATGTGTGCCATGCCTCCCTCGCCTCCGGCCAGGTGGAAGGTGAGCATGGGTCCTTGCAGCGGCCACCGCAGTCCGGGGCCGTCGGTGATTGCCAGGTCGATCTGCTCGACGGTGGCCTCGCCGTTGTCGACCATGTGAAGGGCCTCGCGCCACAGCGCTTCCTGCAGCCGGTTGGCGATGAATCCGGGAACTTCGCGATCCATGGTGATCACCGACTTTCCGATGAATTCGTACCAGCCCGAGGCCCAGTTCGTGGCCTGCGGGTCCGTTTGCAGACCTCCCACGACCTCGACCAGGGGGATCAAATAGGGGGGATTGAACGGGTGGCCAACGACAAGGCGGGACGGGTCCTCCGCCTTCTGCGCCATCTCGGTCATCCCGTATCCGGACGTTGAGGAACCAATGACCACCTCGGGGGAAACGGCCTCGGCGATCCGTGCCAGCAGGTCCTGCTTCAGCTCCAGGTTCTCCGGCGCGCTCTCCTGGACGAACCCGACTCCGCGAACAGCGTCTTTCAAGTCGGCGTGGACGGTGAAGTTGTCCTTGGAAGCGCTCTCGGCAAGACCGAGCGCGGTCAACGCCGGCCAGGCCGCGTCGATGAGTCTGCGCAGCTTGGCTTCGGCATCCGGGGAGGGGTCCCACGCTCGGACGCTCAGGCCGCGGGACAGGAAGTAGGCGGCCCAGCCGCCGCCGATGGTGCCCACGCCAACGCAGGCAACACTCGAGATGTCTTCGAACTTGGGGTACGTGACCATGCTTAGGCCGCCTTATCGAGCTTGAGGATTTCACGGGCTTCGTCCGGGGTGGCCACCGAGTGGCCCATCGATTCAACGATCGTGATGGCGCGTTCGGTCAACTGAGCGTTGGTGGCCTTGACCCCCCTAGACAGGTACAGGTTGTCTTCCAGGCCCACACGCACGTGGCCGCCGAGCAGCACCGATTGCGCGACCCACGGCATCTGGTTGCGGCCAATGGCAAACGAGGTCCACTGGGCGCCATCGGGCAGCATGTTCACCATGGCCTGCAGCAGGCCGGGATTGGTCGGTGCCCCGTAAGGGATGCCCATGCAGATCTGGTAGAGCGGCGGGGGAGCAATGAGGCCCTCCTCGACCATGACGTTGGCAAACCACAGGTTGCCGGTGTCAAAGATTTCCATTTCCGGCTTTACCCCGAGGTCCCGGATCCGTGCGGCGCCTTCGCGCAACATGTCGGGGGTGCTGACATAGAGCTGGGAGCCTTCGCCGAAGTTCAGCGAACCGCAGTCGATGGTGCAGATTTCGGGGCGCAGTTCCTCGACGTGGGCCAGACGCTCGAGCCCGGAGACCAGGTCGGTGCCCGGCATGTGCACGGTGGGGTTGGCAGGATCAATGAAGAGGTCCCCGCCCATTCCTGCGGTGAGGTTGATTACCGGGTCCACGTCCGAGGCCTTCACCTGGCGCACGACTTCCCTGTACAGGGCCACGTCGCGGGAACCTTGGCCCGTTGCGATGTCCCGAACGTGGATGTGCACTACTGAGGCCCCGGCCCGGGCGGCGGCGATGGCGTCGGCAGCGATCTGGTCCGGGGAAACCGGAACGTGCTCGCTCCGTGATGTCGTGTCTCCGGCCCCCGTGAGGGCACAGGTGACGATGACTTTACGACTCATGATGTCGCTCCTTGCTGTTGGATGATGGTGCGGTCAATAAAACCGCAAATATTTGCGAACATTTGACTTGGAGTCAGGTTTCCTGTCAGGACCTGGATTCCCATTCCGTCGAACATGGCGGTCAGCTCGGCGGTTAGGGTGCCGGCATCGACGGTCACAAAGTGTCCAGTTTTTTGTCCGGCGGAGATGATGTCATGCACAGTCGAGGTCCAGCGCCGGTAGCCGGGGGAATGGGTGTCGAGCCCTCCCTCGCTAACGGCGAGCTTGGTCCAGGTCTGCAACCAGATGGACCACTCGGCGCGACCTTCGGCGCCGAGGGGAAGCTGGAGCTCGACAAGGCGCTTGAGCTGGGCCACCGGATCGGTGATCGGCTGCAACCCGGCGACCTGTCGGTCGTAGGCGAGTTTTACCGAATAGTGCAGGGTTTCGGCAAACAAGGCCTGCTTTGACGGGAAGTAGTAATGCACCGTTGGCGTGCTGACACCGACATCCTTGGCAATGTCTGCGATGCGTACCGCTGCATAGCCTTGCTCGGAAAACAGCCACCAGGCACGTTCAATGATGCTTCGACGGCGTTGGGCATGCTTTTCGTCTTCCCGGTGACGCTTCGGAAGGATGTCTGCCGGTGGTGCCGCGGAGGGTGTCTGCGCCGCATCCGAACCGGTGATAAGCCAATTGGCTGTAACGCCGGTCACGGTTGCCAGCAGGACGATTTCCTCGCTGGTGAATTTCCTGGTGCCGCTGAGTGACTTGGACAGCTTGGACTCTTCGAATCCCGTCCGGCGTGCGATCTTGCGCTGCGGCAGGCCGGTGTTGCGGATGGCCTCGCGGATGCGCTCGGCTATCCCCGAGGGGATGTTCTCTGGTTCGGGCATGGTGCAACCCTAGGCCCATGTTTGCGATTAACGCAAGGGTTCTGACTCAAGGTCAGTAAATGTTGCGGTGGGGCCCTTCGGTGCCGGAGCGGGAACCTATGGCGGATCGGCCTGGATGACTGCTCTAGCCGGAGTGGGTTCGCAAATGGGGCACCAGCAACTCGGTAACCATCGGCCAGATTCGGACGGCGCATATCGGGACGGCAAAAAGACATGCCTGCCATGGAGCGCGAATTGTTCAGGCCGTACACCGCGATGCGAAGACGGGCGGCTTCGCACCGGCCCAGGGGAATCGGCAAGCCTGTCCGGCCTTGGGGCTGCGCCGATGTTCCGACCTCTCTTACGTATTTCTAGAAGAGCTGGCGCCAGTTGGTCGCCGCGAGGTCCAGCAGCTCGTCGCCCTTTCCCGACATCACGGTGCGGACGGCGTAGAGCGCAAAGCCCTTTGCCTGCTCGGCGGTGACGGCCGGTGGCATCGAGAGTTCCTGCCGATCAGTCACCACGTCGATGAGGGCGGGTCCGTCGTGGGCCAGGGCCTCGCGCAGGACATCCGGCAGGTCCTTGGATTTTTCCACCCGGAACCCGCGGATGCCCATGGCCGTGGCGACGTCGGCAAAGTTGGGGTTGGACAGGTCGGTGGCGAAGGTGACGAACCCGGCGGCCTTCATCTCCAGTTCCACGAAATTCAGCGAGGAGTTGTTGAAGACAACGATCTTCACCGGCAGCTTCGACTGGACCAAGGTGAGCAGGTCGCCCATGAGCATGGCCAGTCCGCCGTCGCCCGAGAGCGTCACGACCTGGCGCTGCGGATGGGAGGCCTGGACTCCGATGGCCTGCGGGATGGAGTTGGCCATGGTGCCATGGCTGAAGGATCCCAGCAGCCGGCGCCGTCCGTTCATGGTGAGGTAGCGGGCCGCCCAGACCACCGGGGATCCGACATCGGCCAGGAAGACCGCGTCGTCGTCCGCCAGCTCGTCCAGCGTGCGGGCCACGTACTGCGGGTGGATCTTCGCGCCCCGGCGCGAGGGGGTGGCCAGGTCGTCAAGTTTCTCGCGGGTCTTGCGGTAGTGCTTCTGCGCGTCGGCCAGGTGCGTGGTGTCGGTCTTGCGCTGAAGCAGTGGTGCCAGCACCTCCAGGGTGTCGGCCACGGTGCCGACCAGCCCCGCATCGATCGGGGTGCGCCGGCCCAGCTGTTCCCCGCGCACGTCGACCTGGATGATCTTCGCGTCCCGCGGGTAGAACTGCTGGTAGGGGAAGTCGGTGCCCAGCAGCAGGATGGTGTCGGCGGCGTCCATGGCCCGGTACCCGGAGGCAAAGCCGAGCAGGCCGGTCATCCCGACGTCGTAGGGGTTGTCGTACTCGATGTGCTCCTTGCCGCGCAGCGCGTGCACCACCGGGGCGCCCAGCAGACCTGCGATCTCCATGACCCGTGCGTGCGCACCGGCCACCCCGGCGCCGGCCAGGATGGTAACCCGCTTGGCTGCGTTCAACAGCTCCGCGGCCCGGGCCAGGTCCTCGGCGTGGGGCAGGACGGCGGAGCGGCTGGCGTTGAGCACCGAGACGCGCGTGCCCACGGCCTCGGCCAGAGCGACGTCCCCGGGGATGACCAGCACCGCGACCCCGCGCCGTTCGATCGCGGTGCGCATGGCGATTTCCAGCAGCCGCGGCATCTGCTCCGGGGCCGAGACCGTCTCGCAGAACACGCTGGCCTCACGGAAGAGCTCGGCCGGGTGGGTCTCCTGGAAGTAGTTGCTGCCGATCTCGGACGTGGGGATGTGCGCCGCGATGGCCAGCACCGGGACGCGGTTGCGGTTGGCGTCGTAGAGCCCGTTGATCAAATGCAGGTTTCCCGGGCCACAGCTTCCGGCGCACACCGTGAGGTTGCCTGTCATCTGAGCCTCGGCACCGGCGGCGAATGCGGCGGTCTCTTCGTGCCGCACCGGAAGCCAGGCGATGGACCCGTCCTTGCGCATGGCATCGGTGAGGCCGTTGAGCGAGTCGCCCGCCACCCCGTAGATCCTTTTGACTCCGTTGGCCTTGAGGGTGGCGATCATGGTTTCGGCGACAGTGGGCATCGGTATCTCTTCCTGGCGGGTCGGGACGATTGTTCCCCACCCTACGCCGGGGCCTCGCGGCCAGCCAAGGATCTTTACTGGTCACCGGGTGGTTCCGTGGCCGAATTGTGGCCCGGGTCGCATTGCTCGCTAAGCTGGGTCCCGGATACACGGTGGCAGGGTTGCCACGGGAACAAGGGACGAGAGACGCATGACGCAAACGGCGGCCGAACAGAATCTTCCGGAACTCGCGGTGGGGGATTTCTACTACCTTCCCACCGGCGTGGGCACCTACCGATCCACGGTGCACGCCCAGGGCGCCTGGAACCCGCACGAGCAGCACATGGCACCGGCCACCGGGGTGCTGGTGCACGCCCTGGAGCTTTTCGCCCCGCGGCCAGAGATGCGCATGGCCCGGGTGTCCCTGGACATCCACGGCATCATCCACGGCGGGGAATTCGAAATCGCCACGCGGATGATCCGCCCCGGCCGCACCATCGAACTCATCGAGGCGGAAATGGTGTCGCAGGGGCGCACCTGCATCGTCGCCCGCGGCTGGCGCCTGAGAACCCTGGACAGCTCCGCGGTGGCCGCCACCGAGGACGCCGGCGTCATCCACCCCGAGGATCTTGCGACCTTTGAGGGCATGTCGCCCTGGCCCGGCGGGTACATCGAGGGCCTGGAATTCCGCGGCGCCGACGGCCACCGCCCGGGCAAGGGGGTCGTGTGGATGCGCAACAACTTCGAAATGGTGGCAGGCACGCACACCTCCGACCTGGTCAGGCTCCTGGGCATGGTGGACACCGCCAACGGCGTGGCCCCGCGGGTGGAGCCGGGGCCCGAGTCCTGGATGTTCCCGAATGTGGACCTGCAGATCCACATGCACCGCGGGCCCGCGGGGCAGTGGCTCGGCATCGAGGCCCAGCAGACCTACGGAACCGACGGCATCGGGCTAACCAGCGCGGTGCTGCACGATGTGCATGGACCGTTCGGGCGCAGCGAGCAGATCCTCACGGTGCGTCCGGCCCCGGCGGGATAGCCCCGGGAACCATTCGGCCGGAGGAGCCCGCGAGGGACTGCTCGGCCCTGGTGAATGCCGATTCGAGTTCGATCACTGCCCGCCGGTAGTCAATCCCGACTCCATCGGCCGCGCCGTTGGGTTGGCGGCCGCGCAGGCGTTCGGCCTGCGCCAGGGCCTTGGCCAATGCCGCAGTCTCCGGGACCTCGACATCGTTCATCCCCGGGCTTGCCATGGCCGCGGCCGGGTCCAGTTCGTAGCGGCTCCACTGCCTGAGAACCTGGTCATGCCGCGACTCGAAGGCCGAGTGCTCGGCAAGCAGCCGGGAACCGGTCTGCACGGCCGTCCGCTGCATGGCTTGGTGCACCAGGAAGCGGAGGGTGGCAAGGCAGGTGCCGCAGGCTGCAGCCAACACCGCCACGCCGGCCAAGGGGTTCACCAGCGCGGCACCCAGTGACAACGGTGCCAGCACGCAGAAACCGCAGAAGCCGTACCAAAACCGGGCGTCGGGATCCTGTTCCAGTGATGGGCCGGAAACCATGAGCCAAGCCGTGGCCATGCCCAAGAGCATGGCCAGCAAGCCAAGTATCGGGGACAACACGCTCCACCTCCGGGTCCGGGGCCCGATGCCGCAAAAATCCGGCCCTCATGCTCCATTCCAACCCGTTCCGAAACGGAGGTCAAGGGATGATCGAAGAACCTGCTCAGGAGGTGATGGAGGCCAGTGTTTCCTTGAGCGCCTTTTTCTTCACGGGTTCAAAACCGGCGGCCAAGTGCCTGGCCCGGATGTCCCGATCGGCACGGAACAGCGCGTAGCCGCGCTTGAGCAGGAACGGCAGCGGCTTGCGCCGCTCCCGCACATCGCGCACGAGCCGTCGGATCGCGGTGCCCAGGGCCGAGACCTCGATGTAGTAAGCCCGCACCGGAACCCCCAGACGCTGCAGCGGGGCCAGGATCTCGGAAACGAAGATGCCCTCGGCGACCAGCGGACCGCCGTTGAGCTCGATCCGGCGCATCGAGTCGTAGCTGGAGGTGCTGATCGAATAGTTCGGGACCTCTGTTGCGCCGCTTTCGAGCAAGTCCACCAGGGCGTCAACGGCCAGGGCGCAGTTCCACGTTCCGGCGTGGTCCCAGTCGATTTCACCGTAGCCGGTCAGCGGCAGCGGGGTCTCGGGGGTGTGCTCGGAGATCTCGCGGTAGAAGTTGTCGAGTTCCACATGGGGTCGGCCGAAGCGGTGGGCTAGGTAGGACTTTCCGGATCCGGAGGCCCCTCCCAGCAAGATCAGGGGGGAAAGTTGTTTCGGCACGACATCCATTATTCACTGCCGCGCATCCGGACCTAGAATCGTGCCCATGAGTCTTTGGAATCCCAATGCCGACCACCCGCTGCACGTGCGGATCGAGGATGCCTCGGGGGACCCGGAGGCCGATCTGGGGGCCGGCATCGAGCTGCTGGGCGCGGTGCGCAATGGGGAGGCGCCGGCGACGCTGCGCATCTACCGGCCCGGTCCGACCCTGGCTTTCGGACAACGCGACGTGCGCCTTGAGGGCTATGCGCTTGCGGTGGCACGGTCGCTGGAACACGGCTTTGCCCCGGTGGTGCGCAAGGCCGGGGGACGGGCGGCGGCCTACCACCGCGGCACGGTGATCGTCGACCACGTGGAACCCGCCGCGGAGGCCATGATGGGCCACCAGCACCGCTTCAAGGCGTTGGGCGCGCTCTATGCCGACGCCCTGCGCCGCGGAGGCATCGATGCAAGGGTGGGGGAGATCTCCGGGGAGTACTGCGCCGGGGAATTCAGCGTCCACGGAATGCCGGGGACGGCCGCCCGGACGCGGAACGCGGTGAAGCTGGTGGGCACCGCGCAACGCGTGGTGTCCGGGGCGTGGCTGTTTTCCAGCGTGTTCGTGATCGAGGATTCGGCGCCCATTCGCGCGCTGCTGGACGACGTCTACCGGGCCATGGGCATCCCGATGGATCCGGCCACGGTAGGCGCCGCCGATGACCTGCTGCCCGGCTACACGACCGAGGCGTTCATCGACGACCTGCTGGCCGAATACGCACTGCATGTGGAGCTGGCCGGGGCGTAGTCCCGGGACTCAGCGAGATCGCCTGCCCATGGCCAGGCCGGCCCAAAATGCGGCGGCGCAGGCGGCCAGGGCGACAAGCAGCCAGCCGGTGATTTGCTGCGGGCCGAGAAATACCATGCCCGGGGCGAAGGCGCCTTCGCTCAGGGGTGCGTAGGCGAACCAGCCGAATTCGGCCACCTGCCCGCTGCCCGCGACCAGAGTCGCGATGCCCGCCACCAATGCGAGTAGGGCAATGGTTCCGGCGAGCGCCGCCGGTTTGCGCCAAGGATGCTTCCGGGGGTGACTGGGATCGTCCATGGGACGAGTATGCCACGTGGTAATCCTGAATGTGGTGGCAGGACGCCGGTTTACGGGGGTTCCTTCCGTTGCCGGGCAACCGTGGGGGCGTGCCGCGGCACGCACACGCCCTGTGCAGGGGTGTGCATTGCGCGGAGCGCCGGAGCGGGCAATACTCGTCCCTATTGCACCGCGCTTTGCCCGATCCCCGGAGGTACCTGTCATGGCCCAAGAGCCGGCACCCGCCCATTGTCCGCCGCGGCCCGCCCCGGACACCCCCGCCGTTGAGTGCGGCTGGAACGCCTGATGCGCGCCGCGATCCTGCGCGAGCTGCCGGGGGACGGCTCCGGGGGCTATGCCGAAAGCCGGCCGCTGGCCATCGAGGAACTTGCCACACCCGGGCCGCGGGCCGGGGAGGTCGGCGTGGACATCATCTACTCCTCGCTGTGCCACTCGGACCTCTCGGTCATTAACGGGTCCCGGCCCCGACCGCTGCCCATGGCCCTGGGCCACGAGGCGGTCGGACGCATCGCCTCCCTGTGCCCGGGAGTGGACCACCTCGACGTCGGCACCAAGGTCGTGCTGGTTTTCGTGCCCGGCTGCGGCACCTGCCGTGCCTGTGCCGCCGGGCGCCCCGCCTTGTGCCACCGGGCAGCGGTGAGCAACACCGCCGGGGACCTGCTGCACGGAGAGGCGCTGTTGCGCGGGCCCGGCGGCGAGCGGATCAACCACCACCTGGGCGTCTCCGCCTTTGCGGACCACGCGGTGGTGGCCGTTGAATCCGTGGTGCCAGTGCCGGAGGATGTCCCCGACGAGGTGGCGGCCATGTTCGGTTGCGCGGTGCTCACTGGCATCGGGGCCATCAGGCACACCGCGCGGCTTGAAGCGGGCCAGTCGGTGATTGTTTACGGGCTGGGCGCCGTGGGGCTGGCTGCGATCATGGGCGCGGTGCTGGTCGGTGCGGGAAGCATCATTGCCATCGACCCGAACACGGCCAAGCATGACTTGGCGCTTGCCGCCGGGGCCACCGCCGTGGGGACACCGGAACAGGCCCGGGCACTCGTTTCCGCGGCCACAGGGGACGGGGTCGACGTGGCGATCGAGGCGTCGGGCTCGGCCCGGGTGATCGGCGAGGCTCTTCAGGTGCTGACCCGCGGCGGGGCGGTCATCTGTGTGGGGCTTCCTCATCCGGAGGCCGAGCTCACGGTGCCGGCGCTGACGTTCGCCGGGGCGGGCAAGCGCCTGTTGGGTTCCTACATGGGCGATGCCAAGCCAGCCGAGGACATTGCCTACTTTGTCAAAGCGTGGCGCGAAGGCAGGCTCCCGGTGGAATTGCTACACAGCGACACCCGACCGTTGGAGGAAATCAACCAAGCCCTGGACGCACTGGCCGAGGGCCGGGTTATCCGCCGCCTGCTCAAGCCCTGAACGGGTCGTGCGCCGCCTTAGGCCCGGGGTCGGAGGCGGCTGCGCTGGCCAACCGGGAATCTGCGGTACCGGCCGGCGTCTTGTTCAGCGACACGCCATGGCGGGCTGGGTGACAGGCATGGTTCCGGTTTAGTTGCTGTCGCCCAACTCTCCACCTCGGCCTGAACGGCCGTGGATGACTTTCCCGAAGGACAAGTCGCGGAGCGGACGCGGCGGATGCCCAACAGCTGGTCGACCAAGGTGGTCAGCAGTCAAGCGCGGTAAGCATTAGAGGGTTCCAGCCGGTATCCTGGACCAGGTTGCGGGCCTTTGCCGTCAATGCTCAGAAATCACCACCCGGATACACTCCTCCAGGCAAGGTGAAGCATGCAGAGCCAGATGCAATACGAATTGCATTCGGGTCATCCCTGACGATGATGTAGGACGCTGCGGTGTGTGGAGAGCGTAGCTGCACCCGATAATTTCCAGTAATGCTGAGATCTGTTTCGATGGTGAAGCGGCTGTCCTGGTACTGCGCTTCAATCGCCTTGACGAGAGCCTCTGGTTCTGTCCCCTTGCTCAGAGTGACGGTTGTCGCCCCATTCCAATTATGTTGTGTCTCGCTGCAGCTGAATAAAGTACCGGTTTTCCCCTGGTCGATCTTCACCACTTTGTCTTCGGGAATCAGCCGGGCGATCTCCAGTTCCAGGTCTTGTGTCTGGGCCTTGGCCTCCTGCCACGTCAACCCGTTCCCCACAGGTGCGCCCTCTTTCGTTGTCGTCGATTTGGACGGTTCACCAAACTGATCACTGGGTGCGCACCCAGTGATACCAACCAGCACCAGCACCGCACCGACGGTCAGTCGCAACGGATTCATTTCTTCACCAGCTTTTCCATCTCCCTGAGTACTTTCTTATTGCCTTGGCGGTTAGAAGCGATAAGCGTGTGATTGTCCAACGAGTCGCCTTCGCCGAAAGGCCTCGTGTAGCAATGGCTCGCAAAAGCCTCATGGGGTACTTGGTACTTTAGCGTGGGCGAGGCGTCGCTACGGCACCGGTTAAAGGTCTGTGGGAGCCACGCACACACGCGACTCCCACAGGAAACAACAGATCAAACCCGACTTAGTTCCCGCGCTTGATCCATTCGTCCAGGTTCGGTGCCTCGGCGCCGATGGTGGTGGCATCCCCGTGTCCGGTGTTCACCACGGTGGTTGCCGGCAGGGCGAGCAGGCGTTCGCGGATCGAGTCGATGATCGTTTCGAAGCTCGAGTAGCTGCGCCCGGTGGCACCCGGTCCGCCGTTGAACAGCGTGTCGCCGGAGAACAGTGTTCCCAGCGACTCGGCGTAGAAGCAGGTCGATCCGGGGGAATGCCCGGGGGTGTGCAGCGCCACCAGGGTGGTCCCGGCAACCTCGAAGGTGTCCCCGTCATTGATCTCATGATCCGCGGTGGTGCCTGGGAAAATCGCTTCCCAAAGCATCGTGTCGGCAGGGTTCAGGTGGATCGGTGCCTCGACCAGGTCGGCGAACGCACGGGCATAGCGGATGTGGTCGTCGTGCCCGTGGGTCAGCAACACGGCCTTGACCGCGCGGTTGCCGACGGCCTGCTTGATCTTGGACGGCTCGTGGGCGGGGTCGATGACGAAGACCTCGTTCTCGTCCCCGATGATCCACACGTTGTTGTCCACGTCCCAGGTTCCCCCGTCCAGGGAGAAGGTACCGGAGGTGACCAGGTTTTCAATCTGCGCGCTCATTAGAGTTCCACCACCGAACGCAGGACCTTGCCCTCGTGCATCTTGGTGAAGGCTGCCTCGACGTCGTCCAGCCCGATGCGCTCGGTGACAAACGCGTCCAGGTCCAGGCGGCCGAGTTTGTACTGTTCGACCAGCATCGGGAAGTCGCGGGACGGCAGGCAGTCGCCGTACCAGGAGGACTTCAGCGATCCGCCGTGGCCAAAGACATCCAGCAGCGGCAGTTCCAGCTTCATCTCCGGGTTCGGCACACCCACCAGTACCACGCGGCCGGCGAGGTCGCGGGCGTAGAACGCCTGCTTGTAGGTTTCCGGGCGGCCCACCGCGTCGATGACCACGTCGGCGCCGAAGCCGCCGGTGACGGCCTTGATGCCCTCGACGGCGTCATTGGTCTTGGAGTTCACGGTGTGCGTGGCTCCCATGTTCTTGGCCATGGCGAGCTTGTCGTCATCCAGGTCCACCGCGACGATGGTGGTGGCGCCGGCCAGCTTGGCTCCGGCGATCGCGGCAATGCCGACGCCGCCGCAGCCGATGACCGCCACTGACTCGCCGCGCTTGACCTCGCCGGTGTTCATGGCGGCCCCGATGCCAGCCATGACGCCGCAGCCCAGCAGGCCCACGGCGGCGGCGTCGACGTCCTCGTCGACCTTGGTGCACTGGCCCGCGGCGACCAGGGTCTTCTGGGCGAAGGACCCGATGCCCAGGGCCGGCGAGAGCTCGGTGCCGTCCTCCAGGGTCATCTTCTGGGTGGCGTTGGCGGTGTTGAAGCAGTACTGAGGGGTGCCCTTGGCACACGCGCGGCACTGGCCGCAGACGGCCCGCCAGTTCAGGATGACGCGATCGCCCACCGCGACGTTGGTGACGTTCTCACCGATCTGGCTGACCACCGCGGTGGATTCGTGGCCCAGCAGGTACGGGTAGTCGTTGCCGATCCCGCCGAGCTTGTAGTGCAAGTCGGTGTGGCAAACACCGGCGGTCAGTACGTCGACGACGACCTCTCCGGGCCCCGGGTCGGGAACGATGATGGTCACCGTCTCAACGGGAGCATCCTTGGCGCGGACGATAACGGCCTGGACTTTTTGTGACATGTCACTCCAATTCTTGCGGACGGTCGCGCGCATGCGCGACAAAAGAATGCTTAACGCGGAAGGGGTGCCTCCTGCCTTTCGGCAAGTGGCACCCCTCCATCCAAGCACAGCCCGACTAGACGCGCTCGAGCACTTCCTCTATCCGCGGATTTGTTGCGGCAGTTCCGTCGGGGAAAATCAAGGTCGGCACGGTCTGGTTGCCGCCGTTGAAGGCCTCCACCAGCTCGGCGGTCCCCTCAACTTCCTCGATATTTACCTCGGTGTAGCCGATGCCCTTGGCATCCATGAGGCGCTTGAGGTTCCGGCAGTAGCCGCACCACGAGGTGGTGAACATCGTGACGGCGCCGGCTTCCGGAATGTACGGGGCAAGTTTTTCATTTTCGCTCATACCCCACGTAACCGAGGACGTGAGAGTCTTATTCCATGTGCGGACGATTTGTGATGGCCAAGGCAATTGGCGACCTTGTGGCCGAAGCGGAAGCCGAGGCGGATGCGAACCTGGAACTGCGGCAATCCTGGAACGTGGCCCCGACCACCGACGTGCCGATCGTGCTCGAGCGGCTCGTCGAGGGGGCGGTGCGCCGGCAGGTGCATGTGGCCAAGTGGGGTCTGGTGCCGGGGTGGGCGAAGGACCCCTCCGTGGGAGTGCGCGCCTTCAATGCCCGCAGCGAGACCGTGGTCGAGAAACCGACCTTCCGGTCCGCGGTGGCCTTCAGGCGTTGCGCGGTGCCGGCCGAGGGCTATTACGAATGGCTGGCCGGGGACAGCCCCAAGGCCAAGAAGCGCCCGTTCTATGTGCATCCTGCCGACGACTCGCTGATCTTCTTTGCCGGGCTCTATGAATGGTGGAAGGACCCGTCCAAGGACGACGGGGACCCCGAGCGGTGGCTGCTCTCCACCACGATCCTCACCGCTCCCTCCCCGGAAGCGGACTCGGAGTTGCCGGTCCTGCAGGAATTGCATGGTCTGCACGACAGGTTGCCCATCCCGCTGGCCAAGGATTCGCTGGCCGAATGGCTGGACCCGGAAAACAACAACGCCGTCGAGCTGGTGGAGATGGTGCGCGCCGGGGCCGCGACGGTGGCCTCGAGCTGGGAGCTGCGCGAGGTCGATCCGGCGGTGGGCAACGTGCGCAACGACGGCCCCGAGCTCATCGAGGCGCACTCGGGACTTTTCTAGACTTCAGCTTCCGTGGTGACCGGCGGGTGACGCTGAAGTTTTCGCAGACGGTGGACGGTGCGGACCGTCTTGATCTCGGACATCCACTCCGACTCCGTAAGCGGGACGCGCAGCGGCTTTGCTGCAGGCCACTTGATCCTCTCTCGCGTGATATCGAGCCTCCAAGTGATGATCCAAGCCACCACGATTGCCGTACACCGGGTTATCAGGACAGCTGGAAACGTCGGTTCCACTCCAAAAAAGTCCAGAAGTCCGCTTGCCCCAAAGAAAACGGCAACAGCCAAGCCCACAGTGAGACCAGTGGCAAGCCGCGAATATCCCCGGACCCGTCGCCGCGCCATCTCCAGAAGATCCTGTTTGTAACGGCCATCAAGCGTTGCGGCTTCGCTACGCAAGGTAAGGCACTTGTTGTTGGTTGAATCCAGTTCCGTTCGTGCGTCGGCAAGCTGCTTCGTGATTTCTTGAAGGTGGGCCAGGGAACTTGCTGCCTTTTGCTCAGCCTTGGCTTTCAATTCATGACTGAATTGCATATCGTGCGACTTGGATATTGCTGAAGCTGCCGCACTCGGTGCCACGAATGATGCCCGCGCCACCCGATCTGCCAGGAAGACATCGTCCTTGTGGCCAATGGCCGTAATAATGGGAACTTCGGAGGCGGCAATCAGTTCAGCGACAATTTCATCGTCAAACACCTGCAGCTCGGACCAATGTCCTCCTCCGCGCAGCAGAACGATCATTCCATAACGGTGTTCATGAGCTGAATGGATCAGCGAGCGCAAACGGTCCGGTGCCTTGTCCGTGCTCCACGTTATCGCTTGGTATGTGATTTTTGAGCGCTGGGAGTGGTGGCGCACCAGTTGGCGTTTGAAATCATTTGTCCCACGGGCGTTCTCGGGAGCAATGACCATTACCCGTTCAAGATTGGCATGCGGGACGGGAACTCCGGAGGTCGAATCGATATGGACCAGATCGTGCTCGAGGTGAAGACGAGGATGGCCGGGATAGCGGTCCCTGAATCGTGTAAGCAGTTCCATCTGGTCGCGGTGGAACTGGCCGTTGCGTATTGAGGGTGAACTGATTTCGAGAGTTCGCAGTTGGAGGCGGTTGTTCCACATCCGGGTTTCGCCTCGTACTGTCAAGCTCATTCCGTCGGTCAACACCTTCTCGAGGGATGAACCGCCTTCGGTGAAGCCTTTGTCAATGCGTTTTTGTCCGTCAGGCCATATTCGACATGGAAGGAAGTGGACTCTCCCGGTGACTGCATCCTTGGTGACCAGATCGAAATTCCAGGAGGAGTCCGGCCACTGTCGTGCATCCTTGCATTCTCCGGTGATCGAGTAAACCCTCCCCATAATCGAATCTTGAATGAACTTGCTGAGGTCTCCCGCGGATATTGTTTCGGGCGGAAAATCAAGTGGATTGTTCATGTCCGGGCCCTCTCGCCGGTGGCTGCTGACGGATGCTGCGAGTGTATGGCCGAGGCTACCGAAGAGGGTGGACAGATAGCAGATTCGGCACTGCCAGGGGCCAAAGGATGGAACCGAAATGCGTAGCGGCATTGCAAGTCGATGCCGACCTGCAGGCATGTCATGCCCCACGGCTCAACCGAAGCGGAGGCACCCAGGGGAACATGAAATTGCCATGCGATATCACCTGTCGGACGGAAGTCAGCGAACGGCGGCCACGGTCACCAGGGCGCCGCAGCTTTGCACCCCGCCGACCGGGGGTAACGCCCCGGCCGCCGGCGTGACGACGTCCGGGCCTGCTACGCACCACTGCGTATGGCACACACCGGAAACGTGGTGAACACTGGGACGTGTCGGCGCGAAAGGAACGCGCCACCAAACTCGGAGGAATCGGGCATGGAAATCAAGACTTGGGGGATCCGTGCCGCTTCGGCCGTCGGAGCCGTTGCACTGCTGTCGGTGCTGGCGGCCCCGACGGCGCCGGCCCACGAAAGTTTCAAGGAGAGGTAGTCGTATTTGGCCTATGCGAAGCAGCTGCAAGAGGGGGCGGTGGATCGCGCTGGATGATCTGGCGAACCGCTTCTTCATCCCGGGGGGTCGCCCCGAACTGCGTGGGCAAGGTAGATCTCGTCGCCTCCCTAAAACCGTGGATGGAAGAGGAAGGCATTTCGCACGTGCCCGTGATCTACAACAACTCCAACATCTCCCCGGCATGGCCGCCGGGAAAACCATAGGCACCGTCGGGCTGCTGGGGGAGCAACCCGCATTCCTGGGCGCGGAGGACCGCCGACAGACGGTCCACCGCGCCCAGCTTTCTATATAGGTTCTCTTGGTGCTTGTGGATCGTGCGCGGTGATACACAGAGACGGGCAGCGATGCCATTTGCCGTGCGCCCCTGGGCAACCAGGGCCAGAACCAGCTGTTCGCGCGCGGTCAGCGGGTGCTCTGGTGCGGACACCGGGGCGGTCAACAACGACTCGAGCATGCGGATGTGTGCATCCAGGCCGCGAACAATCGGCTGGATGGACCGGGCAGACTCTTGGTCGCGCTCAAGGTAGGCGCCGTCGCTGACAAATCCGTAGGTAGCGGATTCCGGCCCGACGGTGGCCAGCGGCAGTGAGAGCTGATGGATGCTGAGACCTAGCCGGTCGATCATGGACGCTGCGAAATCGGAGACCGGCCAGCCTCGCTCCGCTGCCTGGCGAAGCGTCACCGGCATGGGGTCGCCGGTGACGTTGTGGTAGGCGAACACCGGGTGGTCACTACCGGCCCGCTCCACCGCCAACGGCCAGTCCGAGGTGTCAAGCGCCGCGTACTGGCCGAAGATGGACGGCCCGCCGATTCCGCCGTTCATGGCCAACGGGGCACGGACCGCCGCGAAGGCACGGAACGAATCCAGCAGAGCCTCGTGCAATTGTTGACGGGCAATCCCCGGGTCGCTTTCCTGCAGGATCCCGGCGGCAGTATCGAGCCATCGGTCCCGCAACCGGTCGGAGCTCTCCATGCAGGCTTTCCTTTCCCCCAGTAAGCCGCGACGGAAGTACACGTTGGTGCTAGGTTACGCCCCTGTGCGCCCGGACGGGAGAGCCGGCGGGGAGCAGACGAGATGGACCGGGGAAACGATGGGGACCATGGGAAGTGGAGGGGGCCGGACTTGAAGACACGCACTGCGCCGCAAGGCACCGCCAGTGCGCTTCGCGGTTATTGTTCAAGAGTGCCTATGTCTTGGTAAGCCAGCAGTTGAATTGGTGTTTGCAACCTTTGCCGGCACCCGAATGAAGGGACATCATGGAACTCAAGGACCTCCTGAAGGAATTGGATGCGGGCCGCACGATCACAGGGGACTCGCCGTTGCACGTACTGATGCACCGGGTCAGCCAGGAAGCGCTGCACATAACCGGTGAGCTCAACAGCGGCTACCGGGAGCCGGACCGCGTTCGGGAGCTGCTGGCGCAGCTGACCGGAAGGCCGGTTGACGAATCCGTGACGCTCTTTCCGCCCTTCAACGCCGACTTCGGGAAAAACATCACCCTCGGAAAGCGGATCTTCATCAATGCCGGCTGCAAGTTCCAGGACCAGGGCGGGGTGAGCATCGGGGATGACACCCTCATCGGGCACAACGTGGTCATCGCGACGCTGAACCACGACCTTGCACCGAGCCGACGCGCGGACATGCATCCTGCGCCCGTGGCCATCGGCCGCAACGTGTGGATCGGATCCAACGCGACCATCCTGCCGGGGGTGCACATCGGGGATGATGCCGTCGTGGCCGCAGCCTCGGTCGTCACCAAGGACGTGCCAGCAGGAGCCGTTGTGGTGGGTTCCCCCGCACGGGTGGTGCGCTCGGTCACCGAGTAGGACCGCCCGGCTTCGGCGCGGTCGCCATGCCGTGCCGGGGTGCGCTGATAATCTCGATCGCATGAAGCAGTACGAGCTCGAGGTGCTCACCGCACTGCGCCGCGCCAAGGACATGATCGACCGCGACTACGCGAAGCCCCTTGACGTCCCCACCATGGCGGCCAGGGCCATGATGTCCCCGGCGCACTTCTCCCGGCAGTTCAAGTCCGCCTACGGGCAGAGCCCCTACGCCTACCTGATGACCCGGCGCATCGAGCGTTCCATGGCGTTGCTCAGGTCCGGGATGAGCGTCACCGACGCCTGCATGGAGGTGGGGTGTACCTCCCTGGGATCCTTCAGCACCAGCTTCACCCAGATCACGGGCGAAAGTCCCAGTGGATACCGGAACCGGGAACATACCGCGGTGGAAGCCATGCCTGCCTGCATTGCCAAATCCGTGACCCGTCCCAAGAGCACCAGGGTCCAACGGTACTAGCAGCTTTCATCCCCCTTCCGGCGCCGGATGCTCGCGGATGGCCGCATGGACCGGCGCTCGCCGAGGGACACCGTGACCGGCCGCGCCCGGTAGGCAGCGGGGAGTCCTAAGCCATTCTTCGATATCGAGCAGGATCCAAGAAGCGCACCCGGGGGCTTGGTGCCTATCGTGGAGCCATGGATATTTCACTGCAATACTCACACATCACCGTCAACGACGTCGACGAAGCGATCCCGTTCTACCGCGACGGGCTGGGCCTGAAGGTGGAGAACGACGTGGCCTCGGGCGAGCACCGCTGGGTCACCCTGGCCTCGGACACCCAGCCGGGGCTCGGAATCGTGCTCTCGGACCCGCACGCGGGGCGATCGGAAGCCGACGGGGACACCATGCAGGAGCTGCTCACCAAGGGTGTGCTGCCGATGACTGTCTTCAGCACCAGCGACCTTGACGCGCTCTTCGAGCAGGTTCGCGCCACCGGGGCAGAGGTCCTCCAGGAACCCATTGACCAGCCGTGGGGCCCGAAGGACTGTGCGTTCAGGGACCCCTCGGGCAACATGATCCGCCTTTCCCAGCGCTAGGCACGCTCCGTCTGAGAACCGCAACGGGCAGGGGCATCGTCGTGCTGACGATGCCCCTGCCCGTTGCCGTGGCCTGTGTGCCTACCGGATCGGCGGGTACGGCCCGATGGGTTCGGGTTCGGTCGGCGGATAGGGGGGTTCCGGCGCTGGCGGATGTGGAACGGGGCCCGGGTCCGGCGGCGGCTCGTTCGGCGGACCCGGTGGAACGCCGTCGGGTTCGGCCGGTTTGACCGGGGGCTCGGGAGGCTGTGGGATTGTCATGGTCACTCACTTTCTTCCGATAGTGGAGGCAAGGCCAGTGTATGGCGAGCGCCGGTGCCGGCGTAACCCCCCGCGTTATTGAGTGCCGCAGAAGCCGGCCCCTGCAGCGGAACTGCTGGTGCGACGGCTTTTCCTTGCTGGAGCCAAGGATGCTCGTTGGTACGATTGCACGATGAGAATCCAGCCGATTGATCTCGTGGATGTCCTCGTCTACCTCGTGGTTCTGGGCGCGTTCACCCAGCTGTTCCCAGAGGTGATTTCCGAATCTTTTCTCCTCGCCCTTTTGACCGCGATCCTCCTCAAAGCCGTTCTTGAAATCGTGCTGGGGGTGAAGAGCAAAGTCATCGAAAGAATTCGCAGCGCGAAGAATATTGCGGCACGTGTCGTCAGCGTATGCACGCTTTTGCTCGTGCTTCCAGGTAGCAAATTCTTGGTGCTTGAACTCGTTGCGCTGCTCTTCGGCGATTCGGTGAGCCTCGGCGGGTTCTTCCAGGTGACGGCGTTGATTATCGTCCTCATGCTCGCCCGAGGTGGCGTGCGGCGAGTTTTCAAGCAGACTGACACCGTGCCAGATCAATCCTGAACAGAGCGATCTGGCACGGTGTCAGAATCGTGGTGGGGGTTTCGGCGAGGTATCCCTTGCAGTTGGAGCAGGGATCGTCGCAAGAGCCTAGTGCTCTAAAAAAGAGGGCCAGAGAGAATCAAACTAGTGCCGCGCTGAATGATCGTTAGCCGCATGTCGCGTTCGAAGTTATAGTGAGCGGCATGCACAGGTTCATTGCGCGAGTGATCTCACTTTTTGCCCTCGTAATTGCGTCGATGCTTCTTGTGGCCGGCTGCTCACCTGTGGAGACCGCCTGCCCAGCGATTGGATATTCCAGTACGTTGAGTATTCAACTCATTGGCGACTCAAGTCAGGTATCCGAAATAACCGTTTGTGGTGGATCGAACTGCGTGGGTGAAGAAGCGCTTCAAGAGTCGATGCGGTCTGGCTACGCCGTGCAGGCTCAGCAAGACCAAGATACTTGGACCGCAACTTTGTTCTTCCCCGAAGAGCCTCTAACTCTTCTTGCCACTGACTCGACCGGTGAGGTGCTGTTCGAAACACAAATCCATCCGGAGTGGGTGCGAACTGGCGGATCTGAGGAGTGTGGCGGGCCGATGAGCGCCAAGGTTGCAATGGAACTGTAGGGTGCCAGCGCTTAGATCGTGTCTCCCTGCACAGGGCCTTCTGTGTTCGGCTTCCACCCGAGCGATGGCGCGACGTGCTCTGCGAAGGACTGCAGTACGTGCAGGTTGTATTCGACACCCAGCTGGTTCGGGATGGTCAGCATCAGGGTGTCGGCCGACATCACCGCGTCGTCGGCGCGCAGCTGTTCGATGAGCTTGTCCGGGGTTGCCGCGTAGGTTTTTCCGAAGGTGCTTTGCAGCCCGTCAATCATGCCGATCTGGTCGCCGCTTTCACGTGAACGCATGCCGAAGTAGAGCTCGTCCTGCTCATTCATGATGGGGAAGACGCTGCGGCTCACGCTTACCCTGGGTGCGCCGGTGTGCCCGGCCTCCTTGTAGGCCTCACGGAAGCGATCGATCTGCTCGCGCTGCAACACGTGAAAGGGCTGGCCGGTTGCCTCGGTGAGCAGGGTCGAGCTCATCAGGTTCAGACCCTGGCGACCAACCTGCTGGGCGCTCTCGCGTGAGGCTGCACCCCACCAAATGCGGTCGCGCAGCGTCGGCGAGAAGGGTTCAATCGTGAGCCGTTGGTTTGGGCCGACCATCTGGGGATCACCCTCGACGAGCCCGTCGCCATCGAGTGCTTGCAGAAAGTACTCGAATTTGTCGCGCGCGATGTCGGCGCCTCGAGGATCCTCGGATCCCGTGTACCCAAATGCCTCGTAGCCGCGTAATGCAGTCTCGGGGGATCCTCGGCTAATGCCGATCGCAATTCGCTTGTCGGCGATGTAATCGAGTGCCGCGAGCTCCTCGGCTAGGTAGAGAGGATTTTCGTAACGCATGTCGATCACGCCGGTGCCGACCTCGATGCGCTTCGTGCGAGCAGTCATGGCGGTGAGCAGCGGCACGGGAGAGGCTGCCTGCTTCGCGAAGTGGTGCACGCGCACGTAGGCGCCGTTTACGCCGATTTCGTCCGCAGCTTGAGCGAGGTCGATGGTCTGGTGCAACATGTCGCCGGCGGTGCGCGTGTTGCTGCCGCGGACGTTGCCGTAGTGACCGAAGGAGAGGAATCCGAAAGCTCGCATGCTTGGTGCAACATACATGCGTATGCATCTATTCCCGGTGATATCTTTGACCGAATTCATTGGTGACCAAGGAAGCGCGCGTACCAACATATGACCACTTACGCATCACTTAACCCCTACTGGCGGCAGTACTTTGCCCAACATGAAGCGCAGGGGCTCAGCCTCGAAGAGGTGCTGGGCGATATCAACCAACTGAATCTGAAGGAACCGGGTGAGATTGATCTCGCTCTTTGCCTACAGATGCCCAAACTGCGCTTCATCAGAATCTGGGCACCGGGACCGGTCGTTGGGATCGAGAATATTCCGTTGATTCCGCAGCTGCGCGAGCTCATCATCGGGTCTGACTCTTTCACGCAGGAGCACTTGCCGCTCATCGCAGCGAGCCCACTACTGAACAACCTCGTCATCATCCAGATTCCGTTTGATGATCTTGACGCGTTGAATGATTCGCCGAGGATCAAGAGCCTGTCGCTGGTCGGTGTGACGGCCCTTGCGCCTGAGGCAATCGCGCGCCTGACCAAGATCACCACGCTGAGAATCTCTAAGCCCGGATCCGCCGATGGTCTGGGTGGGTTCGGCCTGAGTCATCGGATATGAGCAGGGCCCCACTTTCGGCATGACTGACTGCCGGGCCTTGATGCCCGCAGTGTTCCACGCTGAGAATGATTGCGCCGATGTTCGGCTG
>NZ_JAULBL010000003.1 GCF_030512175.1 Paeniglutamicibacter sulfureus
GTTACCGCCACCCAAAGCTGGTTTGGGTGTGGTGAATCTGTGGGTTACGACCATGATAGTTATGGTTGTTGTTGTTCCGCGAAAAACAAATTGGGTTTGTTGTTTCGGGACCGTATAGTGGACGCAGCGTTTCTTGCCAACCACCGAGCGTGTCGGTGGTGTGGTGTTTGTGGTTTAAGTTGTCGGCCTATTAGTACAGGTCAGCTTCACGAGTCTTTAGTCCTCGCTTCCACATCCTGCCTATCAACCCAGTGGTCTGGCTGGGGGCCTCTCACACTCAAAAGTGTATGGAAATCTCATCTCGAAGTGGGCTTCCCGCTTAGATGCTTTCAGCGGTTATCCCTTCCGAACGTAGCTAATCAGCGGTGCACTTGGCAGTACAACTGACACACCAGAGGTTCGTCCGTCCCGGTCCTCTCGTACTAAGGACAGCTCTTCTCAAATTTCCTGCGCGCGCAGCGGATAGGGACCGAACTGTCTCACGACGTTCTAAACCCAGCTCGCGTACCGCTTTAATGGGCGAACAGCCCAACCCTTGGGACCTACTCCAGCCCCAGGATGCGACGAGCCGACATCGAGGTGCCAAACCATGCCGTCGATATGGACTCTTGGGCAAGATCAGCCTGTTATCCCCGAGGTACCTTTTATCCGTTGAGCGACGGCCGTTCCACAACGTGCCGCCGGATCACTAGTCCCGACTTTCGTCCCTGCTCGAGCTGTCGCTCTCACAGTCAAGCTCCCTTGTGCACTTACACTCGACACCTGATTGCCAACCAGGCTGAGGGAACCTTTGGGCGCCTCCGTTACTCTTTAGGAGGCAACCGCCCCAGTTAAACTACCCATCAGGCACTGTCCCTGACCCAGATCATGGGCCGAAGTTAGGTGACCGGTACAGCCAGAGTGGTATTTCAACGATGACTCCACCCGAACTAGCGTCCGGGCTTCACAGTCTCCCACCTATCCTACACAAGCTGCACCGAACACCAATACCAAACTATAGTAAAGGTCTCGGGGTCTTTCCGTCCTGCTGCGCGTAACGAGCATCTTTACTCGTAGTGCAATTTCGCCGAGTTCATGGTTGAGACAGCGGGGAAGTCGTTACTCCATTCGTGCAGGTCGGAACTTACCCGACAAGGAATTTCGCTACCTTAGGATGGTTATAGTTACCACCGCCGTTTACTGGGGCTTAAATTCTCAGCTTCGCTCCAAAGAGCTAACCGGTCCTCTTAACCTTCCAGCACCGGGCAGGAGTCAGTCCGTATACATCGTCTTGCGACTTCGCACGGACCTGTGTTTTTAGTAAACAGTCGCTTCCCCCTGGTCTCTGCGGCCCACACCCGCTCCGAGGAGTAAATCCTCATCACGGGGCAGGCCCCCCTTCTCCCGAAGTTACGGGGGCATTTTGCCGAGTTCCTTAACCATGATTCTCTCGATCGCCTTAGTATTCTCTACCTGATCACCTGTGTCGGTTTGGGGTACGGGCGGCTAAAACCTCGCGTCGATGCTTTTCTTGGCAGCATAGGATCACCGAATCACCCCCCAAAAGGGGCGCCTATCGGGTCTCAGGCTATGTGAGTCGCGGATTTGCCTACGACTCGCCCTACATCCTTGGACCAGGTCAATTCCATTGCCTGGCTCGGCTACCTTCCTGCGTCACACCTGTTAATACGCTTACCTCCCTGGTTCGGGTCCCGCGCCGCACACCCGATACAAGGCCCGAAGGCCTTGAGGTGGGTGGTTGGGGCGGTTAGCATCACCAGTTCGGTATGGGCGGTTTTTCACCGGTACGGGAATATCAACCCGTTGTCCATCGACTACGCCTGTCGGCCTCGCCTTAGGTCCCGACTTACCCAGGGCAGATTAGCTTGACCCTGGAACCCTTGATCATTCGGCGGACGGGTTTCTCACCCGTCATTCGCTACTCATGCCTGCATTCTCACTCGTGTGGGCTCCACCGCTGGTTTACACCGCGACTTCACTGCCCACACGACGCTCCCCTACCCATCCACACGGCTGGACCACGAAGGCCTGCCAAATATGTGAATGACGCAACTTCGGCGGTGTGCTTGAGCCCCGCTACATTGTCGGCGCGGAATCACTTGACCAGTGAGCTATTACGCACTCTTTCAAGGGTGGCTGCTTCTAAGCCAACCTCCTGGTTGTCTTCGCAACTCCACATCCTTTTCCACTTAGCACACGCTTAGGGGCCTTAGTTGGCGTTCTGGGCTGTTTCCCTCTCGACTATGAAGCTTATCCCCCACAGTCTCACTGCTGCGCTCTCACTTACCGGCATTCGGAGTTTGGCTGACGTCAGTAACCTTGTAGGGCCCATTAGCCATCCAGTAGCTCTACCTCCGGTAAGAAACACGCAACGCTGCACCTAAATGCATTTCGGGGAGAACCAGCTATCACGAAGTTTGATTGGCCTTTCACCCCTACCCACAGCTCATCCCCTCCATTTTCAACTGAAGTGGGTTCGGTCCTCCACGCGCTCTTACACGCGCTTCAACCTGGCCATGGGTAGATCACTTCGCTTCGGGTCTAGATCACGCCACTCACTCGCCCTATTCAGACTCGCTTTCGCTACGGCTTCCCCACACGGGTTAACCTCGCGACGTAACACTAACTCGCAGGCTCATTCTTCAAAAGGCACGCTGTCACCCCAACAAGGAGGCTCCAACGGATTGTAAGCGCACGGTTTCAGGTACTATTTCACTCCCCTCCCGGGGTACTTTTCACCATTCCCTCACGGTACTTGTCCGCTATCGGTCATTGGGTAGTATTTAGGCTTACCAGGTGGTCCTGGCAGATTCAAACGGGATTTCTCGGGCCCCGTCCTACTTGGGATACTCTCACAAAGCGGCGGCACGCATTCGCACTACGGGACTCTCACCCTCTACGGTCCGGCATTCAAGCCGATTCGCCTATGCGCCCGCACCTCACTTCACCAGTCCGGCAGAACTGATATGGAAAGTCCCACAACCCCGACCATGCAACGCCCGCCGGCTATCACACATGGCTCGGTTTAGCCCCATCCGCGTTCGCTCGCCACTACTAACGGAATCACTATTGTTTTCTCTTCCTGCGGGTACTGAGATGTTTCACTTCCCCGCGTTCCCTCCACACAGCCTATGTGTTCAGCTGCGGGTCATACGGCATGACACCGTACGGGGTTTCCCCATTCGGAAATCCTGGTCTCAACGTCCGGTTATCGACTCCACCAGGCTTATCGCAGATTCCCACGTCCTTCTTCGGCTCCCAATGCCAAGGCATCCACCGTGCGCCCTTAAAAACTTGACCACAAACATGATCAAAAATTTACATGAGCTATATATTATTACAATCGAAAGAACCAAGAAAAACACACCCGAAAGTGCGTTCACCAGGTTCAATAATTCATAAGAAATTGCTATGCAAGACAAGGAAAAAATCCCTTGCCTCACAAGATGCTCGCGTCCACTATACAGTTCCCAAACAACAACCCCGTCACACCCACCACCAACACACCCCCAGGGGGCTCGTGCGGCTTAGGCCATGCGCGGGACAATCCAGAAAAAACAAGAACCCAACCCGAAACCGGACCGGGGCCTGTTATTCCAGGACCCAACAGTGTGCCAAAAGACCACCCGCGTTCGCCGGCGGCTCCCGTTCCAACCACCGGAACGAATCCCGGAAGCGTACTAGAAAACCACCCACCAACGATGGACGGCCATGATTTGTTGATATTCCACCCTTGAGCACTCGCCCATCAACACAAGTGATGGATGCGAGCAGCACTGAACACCCGCACGGGAAACACTGTGGAATCCCTGCCTGGTGCTAGTTGCTCCTTAGAAAGGAGGTGATCCAGCCGCACCTTCCGGTACGGCTACCTTGTTACGACTTAGTCCCAATCGCCGGTCCCACCTTCGACGGCTCCCTCCCACAAGGGGTTAGGCCACCGGCTTCGGGTGTTACCAACTTTCGTGACTTGACGGGCGGTGTGTACAAGGCCCGGGAACGTATTCACCGCAGCGTTGCTGATCTGCGATTACTAGCGACTCCGACTTCATGGGGTCGAGTTGCAGACCCCAATCCGAACTGAGACCGGCTTTTTGGGATTAGCTCCACCTCACAGTATCGCAACCCATTGTACCGGCCATTGTAGCATGCGTGAAGCCCAAGACATAAGGGGCATGATGATTTGACGTCGTCCCCACCTTCCTCCGAGTTGACCCCGGCAGTCTCCCATGAGTCCCCGCCTTTACGCGCTGGCAACATGGAACGAGGGTTGCGCTCGTTGCGGGACTTAACCCAACATCTCACGACACGAGCTGACGACAACCATGCACCACCTGTGAACCAGCCCCAAAGGGGAAACCGTGTTTCCACGGCGGTCTGGCACATGTCAAGCCTTGGTAAGGTTCTTCGCGTTGCATCGAATTAATCCGCATGCTCCGCCGCTTGTGCGGGCCCCCGTCAATTCCTTTGAGTTTTAGCCTTGCGGCCGTACTCCCCAGGCGGGGCACTTAATGCGTTAGCTACGGCGCGGAAAACGTGGAATGTCCCCCACACCTAGTGCCCAACGTTTACGGCATGGACTACCAGGGTATCTAATCCTGTTCGCTCCCCATGCTTTCGCTCCTCAGCGTCAGTTAATGCCCAGAGACCTGCCTTCGCCATCGGTGTTCCTCCTGATATCTGCGCATTTCACCGCTACACCAGGAATTCCAGTCTCCCCTACATCACTCTAGTCTGCCCGTACCCACCGCAGATCCGAGGTTGAGCCTCGGACTTTCACGATAGACGCGACAAACCGCCTACGAGCTCTTTACGCCCAATAATTCCGGATAACGCTTGCGCCCTACGTATTACCGCGGCTGCTGGCACGTAGTTAGCCGGCGCTTCTTCTGCAGGTACCGTCACTTTCGCTTCTTCCCTACTGAAAGAGGTTTACAACCCGAAGGCCGTCATCCCTCACGCGGCGTCGCTGCATCAGGCTTTCGCCCATTGTGCAATATTCCCCACTGCTGCCTCCCGTAGGAGTCTGGGCCGTGTCTCAGTCCCAGTGTGGCCGGTCACCCTCTCAGGCCGGCTACCCGTCGTCGCCTTGGTGAGCCATTACCTCACCAACAAGCTGATAGGCCGCGAGTCCATCCCTGACCAAAAAATCTTTCCACCAAAAACCATGCGGTCCACGGTGCATATCCGGTATTAGACCCAGTTTCCCAGGCTTATCCCAGAGTCAGGGGCAGGTTACTCACGTGTTACTCACCCGTTCGCCACTAATCATTCTGTGCAAGCACAAAAGTCATCGTTCGACTTGCATGTGTTAAGCACGCCGCCAGCGTTCATCCTGAGCCAGGATCAAACTCTCCGTAAAAAAATACAGACACAACCAACACGCCGACTGGAAAAAATCGACCGGGCTGCACCAAGCAAAACATCCTGGCAAATTGCCCCAGGCATCCACACGGGGGTGCGGACCCTGAAACCATTCACCAATAAAATAAATAAATTGGTATCAACAAACTTGGCACACTATTGAGTTCTCAAACAACAGACACTTCCAACACCCACAACCGGACTAACAATTCC
>NZ_JAULBL010000004.1 GCF_030512175.1 Paeniglutamicibacter sulfureus
TGTTGACCGTCGCGTTGTTTGACGATCTTCGCGTCACCGGGTTTGACGACGAGCCGCCCATGGAAATGCCCTGCCGAGGGGTTTCGGCAGGGCATTCGTTGTCTTGCTGACGGCGTGGTCGTCGTCGGTGCCGGGCTCCTATTCGCTGTTTTCGGTGATCGCGGATTGCGCCGCGGCCTGGTCGACGATGGTCTTGTTGCCGGCGTAGGTGGCGATCAACGCGGAGACGGCGAGGTTGTTCACCGCTCGCGGGTAACCCCGGGAGGCCTGGTGGATGGCGGTAACGGCATCCTCGGAGAACAGCGTGTCCGATCTGCCCGCAAAACCGAGATGCGCTTTGATATAGCTGGCTGTGTCGGCAAGGTTCATGCCGGTGAGGGTGAAACGGGTGCCGATGCGCTGGTCCAGCGCGGCCAGGACGGCCATCTTCAGGCGCCTGCGCAGCGTGGGTTGCCCAATGAGCAGCAATGCGAAGTGGGACCCGGTATCAAGGGCCGTGTTGGTGAGCATGCGCAGGGATTCCAGCTCGGTGTTGCTCAAAAGGTGCGCCTCGTCGATGACCACGACCGGCAGGCGGGAACGCTCGTCCAGCTCCCCGGCCAGCAGTGCCGCGGTTTGGGTGGCCAGTACCCCGGAATAGAAGGATGGCTGGCCGCCCAGGGCCGAAACGATGGTGGCATGGATGCCGCGCATGGTGATGGTCGGGTCCGGAAGATAGATGACCTGGTGGCGGGAGGCCTCGAGCCCGGCCAGTGCCGCGCGCACCGCGACGGTTTTCCCGGCACCGACCTCCCCGGTGATCACACCCATTTGGCGTTGGCCGATGCACCAGTGGATCCGGGCGATCGCCTCGCGGTGCCCGGGGTGCGGATGCAGCGCCTGGGGCGGGATGTCCGCGCTGAAGGGCATGCGGGAAAAACCGTAATGGCTTTGCAGTGACGTGATGCTCACGGCGTGTTCTCCTGGCGGTGGTGCGCTTTGGCGGTGTCGGTGTTTCTGGACGGGGTGGCGAGTTTCTCGAAGCTGATCGGAGCCCCGCTCATGGTGTGTTTGTGTTGGTCCTCGAGCAGGCGCAGGTAATCGATACCGGTGGAAACGTTTTGGGCTCCGGCGTCCCGGTCGGCGGCCGCATTCTTGGCCTTCGGGTGCACGTGCCGACGAATCTGAAGCAGGGTCGCGGTTCCGGCCGGGACTCCCAGGTGGGAGTGCACGGCGATGGGGGCGGCCAGGTCGAAGGGATCATAGATGAGTTCGACCCGGGTTCCTGCCAGCACCGGGTCCACCTGGTAGGTGTTGCCCAGCAGGGAGATCGTGGCAGTCTTGGTGACCTTACGTTTCTCGGACCAGAGGAATGCCTCACTGACCTGGTCCGGGGATTTGCGTACCGGGGTGCGTTTGACCCAGCTGGCATCCCAGCGCTCAAGCGGTGTTTGCCCGGTGGTGGAGTGGATGGTGCGGTGATAGAGAACCTGCACCCAGGAGGTGAAGAGCGCGTTCAGTTCTTGCAGGGTGGAGATCTCCGATCCCTGCCCGGTGCCCGGAAGCGAGGGCTGGTTGGTGACGGTGATTTCACCCAGGAATTGCTGGGTCACGGTATTGAAGAACCGCTCAATTTTGCCCCTTCCCTGCGGGCGGTAGGGGGCCGAATGAACCAACCTGATCCCCAGCTTCGCCGTGACCCGCTGAAGTGCCTTGTCAGCAAAGGCACTGCCGTTGTCGACATAGACCTGACGTGGTATTCCGTGGGTTTGCAGGGCCGGACGCAGCACCGCGGCCAGGCGGACGGTGTCCTCGGCGAAGGCCCACCGGGAGGCGACCACCATCCGGGAATGGTCATCGAGGAACGCGAACAAATAGGTTTTGCGTCCCTCGATCCGCGGCCCATGCAGGGCATCTCCCACCCAGATTTCGTTGGATTCCTCGGTTTCGAAGCGGCCGGTGGCGGCCCCGGGAACGCCGGTGGAAATGTCCAGGGACCGGAAGTGGCGCAGCAGCGTCGTTTCCGAGGGTGCATCGCCCAGCGTGGTGGCGATGATCCTTTTGATTTGGGCGGCAGTGCGGTGAGGCTTCTCCCGCTTCAAGGTCTCGGCCAGCAGCAGCACCCGGGGCTCGGTGATCGGGCCTTGGGCGCGTTGGGTTGGCTTCAACCCGTCAAAGCCGTCCTTCTTCCAGGCCTTGATCCAGCGATCGATACTTTCCCGGGAGAACCGCTTGGTGCCCCCGAAAGGCCAGGGATGGTATTGGATGGCCAGTGCGCGCACCATGACACCTCGGGCCTTGGCACCGAGCTGGTCATCGGCTGCTTCCCGGATGAGCTGGTAGCGGAACAGGGCGATCTGCTCGGCGCGTTCGCTGCGTTTCACCGGTCCTTTCACCGGAGCCGAGGACGGTGCCGGTGTTGCCGGTGGAGGGTCGGCTGCAACGAAGGTTTCCGGACGCTGTTCCGGGATCAGGGCAAGTGGCATCAAGGCGGTGTCCTTTCAGGGAAACGGTATTTATCGGCACCACCTGCACCGGGGCGCAGGTCATGCTTGTTGCCCACTTTCGCCCATCAACACCCCGCCCTATCAGGGCCAATTGGTGTTGCAAGCCTTTTCACCCACCAGGTGCCGCTGAACACCCACGGCCCGGCGCTGGCCAACGCGGCAGCATGCCAAGGAACCGCACTGGCTTCCGGGACCGCAAAACGCTCGCCCACCACCCGGGCATAGGCCAACAGAACCCCCAAGGCCTGGGCAAGAATTCCACGGGCGGACTGCGGCCAGAGCGACGCGGCATCCGACGCGTCCCGGAGCAGCAGAGACCGAAACCAAGAACACAGGGACGCGGCGGAAGAGCCGAAAGACCGCAGCCAACCACGCACCGTGCTCACCGGCCGGCCCACCCGATCCGCGATGGAGCGGTGGCCGAGCCCCTCGAGGGCCTTGGCTTCGATGGCTGCGGCGATCACCAAAGCCTCATCAGCCTTCCGTGCCGCCAGAACAACCGGCAACAGCACATGAGTCATCCGGCATCCGGTGCACCGGGCCCGCAACGGGCAAAACACCGACACGGACGGCCCCGCGGTTCCCATGCGGATCCGTCGTTCCCGTGCATGGCCCCACGGACGCAATGCCCCGGCGCATTCGGGGCATGAAAGGAGGCCGCCACGCAGATCAGATTCGACAGCGGCGGGCGCATAACTTACCGTGATCATTAGCGCGACTCTTTCGCGTTAGAACGACCCGGCGCAGCCTTCGAAATCTGGCGCTGGGTCGTTTGCCTTAAGTTTGGTTATCGTCAGCTTGCCGCCGCCAATAACCGAAGATCAAGACCTACAAGTCGAAAC
>NZ_JAULBL010000005.1 GCF_030512175.1 Paeniglutamicibacter sulfureus
GGCTGTGTTTCGTCAAATTTAAGTAGGCCATTAAAGCGCTAAGAACTAGACCACCTTGGCTCACTTCTGGTCCATTTCAGCGCCAAGCTATTTCATGAGCGCATTTTTGACCCGATAGGACTCACCACGGAACTGCAACAGCCTCCCGTGGTGCACCAAACGATCAATGACAGCCGCAGCCATGTTGTCATCCCCGAACACCGTTCCCCACCTCGAGAACTCGAGGTTTGTCGTGATGATCAGGCTCCGCTTTTCATACCCATCCGCGATCACCTGGAACAACAACCTGGCCCCTTCGGTATCGATCGGCAGGTATCCCAGCTCGTCAATCGCGATTAATTGATTCTTGGCCAAGGACGCAAGTTCCTTATCCAACCGACCCTCCTCCTTCGCCCGCCTCAGCATCATCACCAACGCCGAGGTGGTGAAGAACTTCGCCGCGATGCCCCGCTGGCACGCTGCGACCACCAGAGCGGTCGCCATATGAGTCTTGCCCGTCCCCACGTCCCCGTAAAGGACCAAGTCTTGGGCGCGATCTATGAAGTCCAAGGATTCAAGGGGATGGCTTCCATAGTCGTCGGGGAACCTGACGTTGCTGTAGTCGAATCCTGTCAGAGACTTCATCGCCGGCAACCGTGCAGCCTTCAACAACCTCTGGCGCCGAGATTCGAGCCTGGATTCATGCTCGGCCACCAGCACCCCGTGCAGGTATTCACGTTGCTTCGGGGTGCCTTTCTCAGCCCATTCGCTCAATACGCTGCCGGTCAAGGAAGCATGCTTGCCAGCATCGAGGAGGTCTTGGACGGTAATCGGGTTCATGCGACTTCTCCCGTGCTCATATTCAAGGTGGTGAAAGTGTCATAAACGCTCAAATCCACGTTCGCTGCCGAAGGTTCGGTGCCGTCGGCCAGGCGACGGGCGAGCATGCCCAGCATGGCCATGTCCGGTCCGTCCCCACGCTGGATCAGCGTGTCTGCGGCCTGTATTGCATGCTCGAACCCGGTGGTCCCGGATACGGCATCCACCGCATTGAACAGCCGCCGCCGATCCGTGGCGGTCGCCTTATCCAACCAGTCACGCACCGGATCAGTGACCAAGGTACGTAACGGAGAATGAGACCACGCCCCGGGCTTGGTCACCAGCAGCGGCACCAAGGAAGAGGGCTCGAAGATCGTCTCGGTCTGCTTACCAAAAACTCGACCGAAGGTGCGGACCGGTGCGGAATGCTCATCCAAGATCTGCACCACCTCATGCCCCAGCCCCACCGTGAGCAGTCGCCCATGGAACGAGGAACCGGCCGCGTAAGTGTTCCCGTCCACGAGTAAGTTCCCGACTCTGTCGGCCCTACGGGACTCGTAACGCACCGCCTCGAACCCGACCCCCGGCAACTCCAGGGACGCGGCGACGTCTTGGGCGAATAGTTCACCCAAGGGCAGCCCTTTGCGGTAGTGGACGGTGGAGGCCAACGCGTCGCATTTGGCCATGAACCTCTTGTTCAAACCCTCCAAAGTGGCGGCTTCCGGTTCAGGGACCATAAAATTGCGGCGGAGAAACCCCACCGCGTTTTCCACGCTGCCCTTCTCGTGGCCAGAATATGGATTGCAGTAGCGTGATTCTGTGCGGTAGTGGAGTTTGAATGCGGCAAACAGCTTGGTCTCCACGACCTTGGTTCCTACCCGTCTGCCGATGCCCGTGGCGTTATCAAACACCATGTGGCGTGGCACGGCCCCAATGTGTTCGAACACCGTCCGCAGGCCGTGGGCCACGCATTCTGCCGTTTCTCCTCGGTACGCCTGCACGAAGCGCATGTTCGAGAACGGGAAGCTCACCACGAAGATGTGGATGACCTGCCGTATCCCGGCGATGATGGCTTCGGCTTGGCCGAAGTCGACTTGCACGGTGCCGGCGGGCCAAACCAATTCTGTGAAGCCTTCCCCGGTGGTGCGGTTCCGTGCGATCCATTGCTTCATGTGGCGCTGGACCGGCGAATAGGTGCCGGTGAAGCCATGCTCTTCTACGAGACGGTCAAAAACTCGCTTAGCCGTATGCCGTTGTTTCCGTGGCCGACGTGCATCCTCGCTCAACCACTGTTCAATGATGTGATCAAAGCCGGTCAACACCGAGGCTCCAGGTCTGGCCGCGGGCAACGGTGCTGCCGGGGAGAAGTCTTCTTGCTTGGCGTATTTGGCTGCCGAAGTCCGGCTGATGCCCAACCTACGTGCGATCTCACGGACGGGGACTCCTTGGGAATCCAATTTTCTGATATTTTCTTGTAACGACATGGGTACCGTCATCTGCTTTCCAGCCCT
Source organism: Paeniglutamicibacter sulfureus (assembly GCF_030512175.1). Taxonomy (GTDB): domain Bacteria; phylum Actinomycetota; class Actinomycetes; order Actinomycetales; family Micrococcaceae; genus Paeniglutamicibacter; species Paeniglutamicibacter sulfureus. The sequence continues at coordinate 2,310 of NZ_JAULBL010000005.1, forward strand.
TCCGGCGCACACGCTTTGCAATGGCAGCGCCGTAAGGAACTTATCGGCCGGCGGCGGGCCCATGTCTTTTGACACTCTGGACTGGACTCCGAACCACCGGGTGATCTCTATCTCCAAGCCAAAGCCGGAATGATGTGCTCCGGGATGAATTTACTGGCCTAGTTCTTACCGCTCTTTTGGCCTGAAATGGGCCGCCAACTTGGCTTACATTCTTGGCTGAAACGGCCTAAAGATAGTCGATCACACACA
>NZ_JAULBL010000006.1 GCF_030512175.1 Paeniglutamicibacter sulfureus
GCATCTCTCGGCATATCTCGGACACCGGGACCCGGGGTTCACTTACTGGTACCTCTCGGCAGCGTCGAGCTTTTGGCCCTTGCCGCCGACTGTCTCGGGGATGCCGCTTCCAGCAGCGAAGAAGACCAACCATGAGCACGATCGCACCGGCCGTACAGTTGTCCTTCACCGACCGGATGGCCAGGCAGCGCCAGGCAAGTTCACGCACTAGGGCTTCCTACCGCGGCACCTTCCGGCTGTTGTTTTAGTTCGTTCATCGATTGGGTGCCATTCGGCCCATGTTCGCCGATGCCTCGTTGCGTCACCCGGAGCACTCAGCGCTGATCTCCGGTGTCCTGGGGATACCTCCGAAACGATTCGAAAAGGCTACGTCTTCCTACCTCACGCCGGCAGAAGTCGGGGCGCTCATCGCGGCAGCGCACCGCTCATGCTGGTCAGGCCGACGAAACCACGCACTGCAGATATTAGCCATCCAAACAGGACTGCGCGTCTCAGAGCTGACAAGCCTGAACGGCAGTTACATTGGCCCGCGCACCGGAGTCCACATCCAATGCCGCGGCAAGGAACGCGAGGAACGCGCCGTTCCCTTGACCCATCCCACGGCATTGGTCCTGAAGGGAGAGCCGAACGCAACGGCCCGTCGATCCGTTGTTCTCCACGCGCAAGGGGAGGCGCTTGAGCCGCGACGCCGTTGAACAACGATTGGCCAAGCACGACGCCACGGCCGCATTGACGTGCGAGAAGCTGCAGACCAAGAAGATCACCCCGCACACCCTGCGCCACACCACGGCGATGACGCTGCTGCATGCCGGCGACGTTTGCAAGGTCAGCGCGTTATAGCTCGGTGGCGCCGACGTCCGGTCATCGAACACGTACATGTACGCCGACATGACCATCAAGGAACGGGCTTTCGCCCTGACCACATCAATTGCTTCGCCGCCAGGACGATGCCAGGGACCGGACAGCCTCGTGGACTTCCTGAAGAGCTTGCAACTTTGCCGCCACGACATCTATCGCAACTAACAAGAGGCCCGGCATCGACACGTAACTGGACCGCCCAGCGCCTTGGATATCGGCATATTCCCGGTCTCGACGAGCTGGGATATCTACCGAGCGATATCGAAGAGGCCAGGCTGCCGTTTCAGGTGATCACGTGACGGGCATGAATAGCGTAGCCTGATCATCACCACAAATTTGGAGATTTCCCGGTGGGGATCGGTGTTCGGCAATGACAACATAGCCGCGGCCGTCATCGACCGGCAGGCGCACCACGGAAGGCTCCTGCAGTTCCCGGCGAGTCCTACCGGGTCAGGAACGCCCTCATGAAATAGGCCAAATGCCAACATGGCAGGAAATCGAGCCCAAGTGGCCTGATTCTTAGCGCTTTAATGACCGGCCTAAAATTGATCGCGCGCCATCACCTCCGCCAGGCGCTACGGGCAGGTGGCCCTGCGTCCGGCGCATTCGGGGCATCGTATCGGCGTAGTAAAGAAGAACGACCACACGGCAACTCACCGCCGGTGCCGACCGTGCAGCACGAAGCCCTCTTCGAGCAGACCATGGCAACCAATGAGAGCCTGGGATCATTGGCGGACCCGTACCCGGTGATCCTCAGCGAGGAACGCATCGCCAGCTGAATATTTGACTCATTGAGAGCCACCAATATTGCCGTTCAGAGCCACCCCGCCAAAACTCGAGTATTCTTCTTCAGAGCCACCGATAGGGCCTTTGAGAGCCGTCAGCACAGTGCGCGTGGGGACCATTCCGGGACGACAGGAATATTCACCATGGGAGCCACGTTGCCGTCGACTTGTGGCTGGCCACATGACGTGAGCCGGCCCGGCCTCGACCGTTTGCCCCGACGGCTCAGCACAGCAAGCTACTGGGCGCCGAAGATCTGGATGGGAACTGCGGACTCCATGGTGCCGACGATCGCGGACTGTTGTGGCGGAGCGGTACCGGGATGCAGCTCTGCAAGCGGATCGAGCCCTGGGAATGCTGATGCGGCTCGACGTCGCCGGTGTTCTGCCGCCATCGGCTCGGCTTCGTCGGCCACGCCGAAGCAAGCATGGACCGGATCATCCAAAACTCCGTCTGAAGCGAAACAGGAACGTACAACTTGCGCGAGAAGATTGGTGCCGTTCCGGCCCAGAAGGATCCGTTGGAGTCCGTT
>NZ_JAULBL010000007.1 GCF_030512175.1 Paeniglutamicibacter sulfureus
ACCTTCAAAGTGGGCTCCATTATTCCCCGCCAACAAAGGGAAGCAGGGGTCGATACGAGAAAGAAGATGGCCGTTTTGAATAGATTGGTGAAAGTGATCCGCGCCTCACGAGGCAGACCAAAGCTGTCAACGGACTAAATACGTGGTCCACCATTGACGAAGCGAGAGGGCTTTGCCTCGCACCAGATCCACCTAATAACTCCAACAGACGATTCGAACAAAGTGCGCCCCTGTCTTTCAACCCAAAACGGCGCTCGTATTTCCGTCCAGGCCTCGATCGCCCACCCGGCCGCGGGGGTGGCTCCCTGCAGGATGGGCAGAGCCGGGATTGGATTGATATTGAGTCTGGGGCGTCCGTGGTTCCAAGATGCGGCAACTGCGCAGTCTCGCCCATACTGACCAACCCGTAGGGGTCCTCGCGATTCAAAGGTCGCTTACCCATCCGGCAGCGCTGTTCCGATCGGAAAGCTTCACGCGGACTGAAGTCCTCAAGCAGAATCTGTTTTATGGGAATCTGGCCTCAGAGAGGCCGAAGTCGGCAGTGTAGGCGTTGGTCAGGGTGCTTGGGCGCCGGCTGCCGGGACCTTCTTGGGAAGGAACAGAAGCTGATCGGTGCATCCATGAGGATGACCGCGCCGTTGACTGCAAGCCCGAAATGGACTCCGCGCAGGATCACTTCGGCGCCTTCGTGGTTCGGCAATGCAACCACCGAGCAGGTCAGCGCTTGTGCTTGCGCTTGCGATCAGGGTTCCGATGGTGAATGCCGCCTTCTGGGTTCGTCCGGCGAGGTGCTGTTCGGCATGCCGTAGCCCGGAGATCACCGCGACCGTATAGGCGACGATCCGCAGTACGTGTCCGAGGCCGGCAACCCCTGTAACGATGAGCATGCGGATGAAGCCAATGCTGACATTCATGCCAAGTCGCAGCAGGCTGATTGTTGCCAGCACTGAGGATTCGACGGTTTCCGTGGAGCAGGCCGGCATGGCGCCTACGCAGTGGCCCCATCATGCGGCCAGCCTGCTAGCGGGGCGGATAGCGCAGTGCTACAGCCTGACTGGTGAAGAGTTCTTCAAGACACTTCGATTCGATCTTGATTCAGAAGGCGTACTCGACAATCTCGTTGGTGGACATGGCATTCCGATACCTGCCAACCGCGTGTACCCGTGGATTGGTGAAGCCATCGAGCCCCCGACCGATATTGGCACGGTTCTCCACTGGGGCGGTGCGCCTGGCGAGTTGTTTCTTGCCGACGAGCTCGCATAGGTGTTCCATGTCCCTGTCACCCACCTTCAACGTCTGCACGGTAGCGTCCACGACCTCGGTGGCGATGCCGATTTTTCCTGTCTGTTACAGCCAGGTCTATCGGTTGACAGCACCATTGGCGAACAAGGGAGCTTCCTCCCTTCGTAGGCCTGCGGTCCGCCGACGGCTGACGGTCGAAAGAGCAACATCTGCGGGGCGAAGCTGCTCGCGCCGCGAGACTGTGGTGGCGTGCTTCGGATTCGTCAGAACTGAGCGCTGACAGCGCAGCGGTCTCTGCCATCCATGTCATGCTCAGGGCTCTCAAACGTGCGGGATGGTTCGGACATGGTGCGTGGTGTTTATGCCCCGCGGTCTCCGCCATTGCGTCAGTCCCGTCCGCGGTCGGCGCCGGAAGCTCGCAAAAGACTAGCGGCCATGAATAAATGCGCACCGGCGGGCATTGGCTCATGGCCATGTGCGGAATCGTCCGCGACCGCCGGGCGGGCATGCATCTGGGGCAGGCCTTTGGTACTCGGGGGCGCATCGTCATTGCCGAAGACTTGGACGGTGAACGCATGTCGCTCCGGATGCAGGTCCACACCGTCGGTTTTCGTTGCCATGCCGGGCGGCGCGGGCACTGCGGGGCGTCCAAGCAGCGTCGATCAGTGGCTGGCCCAACGGCCAGCAGGGAAATGCCCACAGGCCTGCGGGGTAGGGAGGGATGCGAACTCCGAAAACCGCGGATTAATTCTTTTTGCTTGGGGCCGCCGGCGGGTAGTCCTCATGGCCATCCCGGGCGGATCCAGTGCCTTCGCGCTGGCCGCCAGT
>NZ_JAULBL010000008.1 GCF_030512175.1 Paeniglutamicibacter sulfureus
AGCTGTAACCGTAATTGCGGTGAAACGAGACTGCGCGCGCCTCCTCGTCTAGTAAGTAGCAGCCATTTGTGCGCCCGAACGCGCAACATGGACTGCCTCTTACCCACTAAAGGAGGACTCTTTGGAGCACCAAACCATCTCAGAGCGTCAGACAAGGTGGTCTTCGCGCCACCGGATTTATCTTCGTTTCACCGCGCTGATCCTCGGCGCATTTCTCTTTGGAGGAGCGATCGCCACGACACCCTCGCCTTCTGATCTCACATCCCCAGCACACGCAATCGATAACCACCACGGCCCCGGCGTAAACTGGGGCAACGGGATTCATGTACACGGTGCCGGGGCGTTCGTGGTTGACGGCCGTTACGTGTATTGCGCAGAACCCTGGGTCCGATCTGGCCCCAAGGTCCCCGTCTTTGTAGGAAGCTCCACAATTCCCGGCAACAGCTCAGGCGGGGTGTCGGTCGCGACCACTGAGGGTGCGCCCCTACAACAGATCACGTTCGTGATTGCGCGCTATGGGCAGACAAACGACAACCTCCAGGCTGCTGCTGTGGCACTCGCCGTGTGGGAGATTCGAGGTGCCGACGGGCGGGGCAGCTCCGGATATGAGGCAGAACTTGCACGCGTGCGAAACTCTGTCGGCCCCGACGTAGTCGCCCTGTCGCAAAGGCTGATGGCCGAGGCCGCTTCGTGGACCTATGCCCGGCAAAGCCACGAGGTTGGTTCGAGTTCAACCGCCATCTCTGTGTCACCAACAAGCGCGTACTCCGGTTCCGTTTCTATTCCTGTCGGCACCCTGTCTCTGCAGATCGAGAGCGGTGAGTTTTCTGATGGCACCACTTCTCGGACGTGGGAAGGAAACGGCTCCCCCGCCGGCACGTCTCTTTCGTGGCAAGGTCTGCCTCCCGCTGAGAGTTGGGACCGGTATTACCGGGTGTCGTTTTCTGGTGAGTATCTCGAAATTCCTACCACCGTGCTTTGGGGCGACGGAGGCAACTCGCAATCCTCGGTGTCGGTCGAATCCTCACGGGCACGGCCATTTGAGGCCGTTACGGTTGAACTCGACACAACTTGGGCTCCTGAAGTGTCAAGCCTCGTGAGCAGCAAGTTCGTGAGTGTCGGCGAGCAGCACAGCGACGACATCACGTTCGCTGCTACCGCCGCTGATACCGGCACGAGCGGAGAATGGCGCTGGCGACTAGCTACGGATGGATCGCACGAATGGATGCCGGTCAAAGCCAAGGTTACGGCTTACGGTCCGTACCTCAGCGATCCCGCTCTGAACCCTTCATCTGAGGCGCCGGTAGGTGCACCCGTCGCTGCACGCGGGACGTTCACAACCGATCCAGCTCGGGATCAGTCAAGCCCACAAACCTACTCATTCCTTTTTGACGATGAGATCCTTGAACAGGGTTACTACACGTACAAGTGGGACATTGATGGCGCTGACCAAGATCCCTCGATCATCGGCGCCGATAACTGCCTAAAACCTAACGCGGAACTAGGCTGCCGCGTGCGCAGGGATTTTGGGAGGAGAGATGCGACGATTTCGGCATACCCGAAGAATCGGCGAGGATCGTGCACCCCGAGGTGCGCACGGAAGCGCAGCCACAAGCCACAGTAGGTGACACGATTACCGATGTCGCGATTGTAGATGGCTCGGTGCCGGCAGGCTCTGAACTCACCTTTGAGGTGTTCAAGTCGCCGGTGGCGGGAGACCTCAAACACGATCAAAATGGTGAGCTCACCGACACTGCCTGGACTCAGGCCGAGGTAGACGCGCTGAACGGTGAGGCGGTGTGCACGATGGAGAATCTTGCCGGCCGCACCGAACCAATTGCCGTAACTGCCGGACCTCACAGCGGCGAGCGCTACACCTCTCCCGGAGTCCAAGTAGACAGGGCCGGCACTTATTGGTGGATCGAATCACTGCTCCATCGCGACCCAGAGTCTGGCGCGGAGACGTTGATCATTTCCGGCACTTG
>NZ_JAULBL010000009.1 GCF_030512175.1 Paeniglutamicibacter sulfureus
TGGTTTCCTGGTTGCGCCGCAGAGGGCTCGGTGAACGGTTCTAGGCGATTTGGGGTGGGGCGTGCGCGGAAGTGAAGAGCCGTTCCCACTCGGTTTCCCAGGGCCAATCCAGCGGAAGCCGGAGCCTGGTTTTCCTGGCGCTGCGCGCGATGCGCGCCGGAACCTGGATGAGCTTGCGCCGGACCGTTGCGCTCCTGGCGTTGGCGAAGGTGCCGCCGGCCAGGATCCCGGCGGCGCGGGTGAGGTTGTAGGCGATGGCCGCGGCCACCAGCCATGCACTATTGGCGCCGAAGTGCCCGGAGGGCATATGGGCCAGTGCGCTGTCCTTCAAATCCGCGTTGACCTGCTCGATGACCGCGTGTTGGCGGTGGGTCTTGTCCGCAGCGACAGTGTCCAGGACGCCGGAATCCACGGTGGTGAAGAACGCGTGGAAACGGTGGGTGTCAAAGAGGGTGCCTTGCCCGGCGGCCTTCTTCGGGTTCAGTTCCGGGATCCGGCGCACGACCAGGCGCCCGGGAACCCGTTCGGCTTTCTTGCGGGAGGTGAACGCGGTGAAGCCGGTTTCGGCGACCTCGGCGCTGGAGACCAAGACCCCGGTGGATTCGTCAAGGATCGCATCGGTGTAGTGGATGGTCTCCCAGGCAGTCTCCGGGATCGTGGCGATCGCCCGCTTCACGGCCGGGTCCATGCGCACCGTCACCGAGACCTGCGCGCCCGCCTTCATGGCCGCCGATACCGGCCCGTGGCCGTAGTAGGCCGAGTCGAAACGGCACAACACCTTCGATCCGGGCTGGCAACGTGTGAGCGTGCCCAGTGCCTCGGTGACGAACTTCTTGGCTCCGCGGGCGGAGTTGGCTGCGCCCTTGCGCAGGCGTTGGGCGGCAATGAACGGCACCGCGTCCTTCGTGGATGCTGTGGCCAGCAAGGCGTTGAGCCCGCGCACCCCGGAATATCCGTAGCCCGAGCCCTGCTTCTGGTATCCGTGGACCTCGATGATGGTGTCATCGACGTCAAGGAAGATGAACTCGTTCTCCCCGGGGTTTCCCAGCAGCGGGGCCTTGCGGTTCAGGCCCACCAGGAACCTGGAGGCCACGGCATCGAGCTGGCGCACGTGCCCGAAGGTGAAGGAGCGCAGGAAGGACCCCAGGGTGGAGGGGGCGTAGCAGGCGGTGAAGACCTTTTTCATGGCCCCGTGCCGCAACAGGGCCATATCGTCAATGGAGTCGGCGCCGGCCACCATCCCGGCCACGAGAGAAGCAATCTTTAACCCGGCGTTGGCACCTTTGTCGGTGGGCACGCTGAGCCACTGGTCGGCCAGTTCATGCAGGCCCGAGTCCCGGGCCAGGACCATGGCCGGCAGCAACCCGGCGGCGGACACGAGGTTCGATTCGTCGAAGGAAACTGACACGGCGGAGGGTTTGTGGGAAACTTGCATCTACGAGATGCCCTTCATTTCAGGAATGTTGTTACTGTCGCAAGTTCAATTTTCCCTGATATGACGGGC